>NZ_JQLV01000001.1:0-4011492 GCF_000744395.1 Halomonas sp. TG39a | reverse complement strand
GGGGCGTATTGGTGCTGCCGGGCTGGACAATAGATAATAGCGAAGCCGCCCCGGATATTCTGGTGGTAAGCGGTGACACCCTTGCCAAGCAGTTAACCGAGCTAACGCCAGGCCCACTCAGTGACGCACCCATGACAAGGTCATTAATGTTCTGCTTGAGCGCGCTCAGTTGATGGAATTGAAGCACCTGAGCCAACCTTCCGTATAAGTGCCCTGCGCTCAATCCCCACGCAGTCGACGCCCATTTCCTGGGCCAGACCACCGCATAGTGGTCTGTCATACCACCGATAAAGTCCAGCATTCGCCGATAGCTATCGTAGAGCGACCATGAAGGCAGCGGCGTATTTTCACCAATCAGGGCCAGTACACGCTGGTGTTTAAACGATGAGTGCCCGGTGTGATGAAGTTCATGAGCCGCACCAATAAAGGCCTCCAGCAAAATACCCAGCGTTGTATAGGGCGCCAATCTCGAGCTTCGCCTTACGCTCATTCTGGAAAATGCGCTCTCGAGCCAACTGCTTCGCCGCCTGCACGCCCATCCCAGGTCAGGGTGGCACAGCTCCAACAGATCCTCACTGAGTGTGCCGCTCAGCAGGGCCTGCTCGTGCTGCACAAACACCGTGCCAACATCATTGACCGCCCGCTCCATCGCAGCTCCTCGCAGAAGTGCAATGCGGCGCCGCTGTGACACATTACGATCTTGCATTTCGGCATACTCGGGCGGAAACTCTCCGGCAATTTGGCGCAGTATTTCGACAACCTCTTCATAGCGCAGGATGCCCATCTCCAAACCATCTTCCAGATCCAATAGGGCATAGCAGATATCATCTGCCGCCTCGACCAGCCACGCCAGTGGATGGCGGCACCAGCGCTGCTCGCTTGGGGCAGCAACCCTACCGCTTCAGCCACCTCTTTGAGCAGCACCTGCTCTGACTGATAGGCGCCAAACTTGCCCGCTCGTCCACCATAACGAACCGTCCAAGGGTATTTAAGTAATGCACCCAAGGTGGCTGCAGAAAGCCGCATACCGCCATTAAACTGGTTATATTCGATCTGGGTAATCACCCGAAAACCCTGGGCGTTGCCTTCATAGGTCAACAGATCTTCGCGCTCAGCGTCTGAAAGGCCTTCTAACAGGCCACTGCTTTGAGCGCGCTGAAACCAATCACGGATTGCATACTCTCCCGCATGGCCAAAAGGGGGATTCCCGATGTCATGTCCCAGGCACGCCGTTTGGACAATGACGCCAAGGTCAGCAGGCGTAATCCATTCAGGCAGGCGATCGCGCAGCAACTCCCCCACAATCATGCCCAAGGAGCGGCCTACACAGCCAACCTCCAGCGAGTGAGTTAGGCGCGTATGAATATGATCGTTTTCGGTTAGCGGATGCACCTGGGTCTTGCGCCCTAGGCGTCTAAATGAACCTGAGAAAACAATACGGTCGTGATCTTTATGAAACGGGCTACGACCGATTTCACGGGTACTTGTTGAGCGTTGATCGTGAAGACGACGTGGGGAAAGTAACTGTTCCCAGCGCATCTGAGTCATGGGCATTCCTCCTGGAGGAGTGCATTCTGACATAAAACGCCAGAAAACCGCACGTTAGTGTGAGGCGTGAGGCGTGAGGCGTGAGGCGTGAGGCGTGAGGCGTGAGGCGTGAGGCGTGAGGCGTGAGGCGGAACAGGATATTGGGGAGACCCCCATTCACCAACGTTTTCTACTCACGATTCACGACTTACCCTTCACCCAACACAAAAAAAATCCCCCAAGGCGTAAGCCCTGAGGGATTTTTCAAATAAGTGCCTGACGATGACCTACTCTCGCATGGGGAGACCCCACACTACCATCGGCGCTAAGCGGTTTCACTTCTGAGTTCGGCAAGGGATCAGGTGGTTCACGCGTGCTATGGTCGTCAGGCGTAACTGTTAATGTACATCATGCTGACTATTGCTAAATTGTGTGCGTCTCATTGCCAAGCTTTCTGTCTTAAACAGTCAGCTCAGCGCGCGTATCCGGCGTTTAATGTTGCGTCATCATCACGACCAGACCCCTTGGGTGTTATAGGGTCAAGCCTCACGGGCCATTAGTACACGTTAGCTCAACGCCTTGCAGCGCTTCCACACCGTGCCTATCAACCAGCTGGTCTCGCTGGGCCCTTCAGGAGGCTCTAGGCCTCAGGGATGTCTCATCTTGAAGGGGGCTTCCCGCTTAGATGCTTTCAGCGGTTATCCCGTCCGACCATAGCTACCCGGCAATGCCACTGGCGTGACAACCGGAACACCAGAGGGTCGTCCACTCCGGTCCTCTCGTACTAGGAGCAGCCCTTCTCAAACATCCAACGCCCACGGCAGATAGGGACCGAACTGTCTCACGACGTTCTAAACCCAGCTCGCGTACCACTTTAAATGGCGAACAGCCATACCCTTGGGACCGACTTCAGCCCCAGGATGTGATGAGCCGACATCGAGGTGCCAAACACCGCCGTCGATGTGAACTCTTGGGCGGTATCAGCCTGTTATCCCCGGAGTACCTTTTATCCGTTGAGCGATGGCCCTTCCATACAGAACCACCGGATCACTAGAACCTGCTTTCGCACCTGCTCGACGTGTCTGTCTCGCAGTCAAGCACCCTTATGCTCTTGCACTCAATGCACGATGTCCGACCGTGCTGAGGGTACCTTCGTGCTCCTCCGTTACTCTTTAGGAGGAGACCGCCCCAGTCAAACTACCCACCACACACTGTCCTCGATCCGGATAACGGACCTGAGTGAGAACGCCAATGATGCCAGGCTGGTATTTCAAGGTTGGCTCCGCCCGAACTGGCGTCCGAGTTTCAAAGCCTCCCAGCTATCCTACACAGGCAACATCAGCGTCCAGTGTGAAGCTATAGTAAAGGTTCACGGGGTCTTTCCGTCTAGCCGCGGGTACACCGCATCTTCACGGCGATTTCAATTTCACTGAGTCTCGGGTGGAGACAGCGTGGCCATCATTACGCCATTCGTGCAGGTCGGAACTTACCCGACAAGGAATTTCGCTACCTTAGGACCGTTATAGTTACGGCCGCCGTTTACCGGGGCTTCAATCAAGAGCTTCGCCTTGCGGCTAACACCATCATTTAACCTTCCGGCACCGGGCAGGCGTCACACCCTATACGTCCGCTTGCGCGTTAGCAGAGTGCTGTGTTTTTAATAAACAGTTGCAGCCACCTGGTATCTTCGACCGGTTCGGGCTAGGAGAGCAAGTCTCTTCACCCTACGCCGGCGTGCCTTCTCCCGAAGTTACGGCACCATTTTGCCTAGTTCCTTCACCCGAGTTCTCTCAAGCGCCTTGGGATTCTCACCCTGACCACCTGTGTCGGTTTGGGGTACGGTCGCACATGATCTGAAGCTTAGAGGCTTTTCCTGGAAGCGTGGCATCAGTGACTTCCTGACCGTGGTCAGTTCATCTCGTGTCTCGGCCTTGAAAGGGTCCGGATTTACCTAAACCCTCAGCCTACTCACTTTCACCAGGACAACCAACGCCTGGCTCACCTAGCCTTCTTCGTCCCCCCATCGCAACCATGTCCGGTACGGGAATATTGACCCGTTTCCCATCGACTACGCCTTTCGGCCTCGCCTTAGGGGCCGACTCACTCTGCTCCGATTAGCGTCGAACAGAAACCCTTGGTCTTCCGGCGAGGGAGTTTTTCACTCCCTTTATCGTTACTCATGTCAGCATTCGCACTCGTGATACCTCCAGCAGACTTCTCAATCCACCTTCATTGGCGTACACGACGCTCCTCTACCGCTCATCCTAAGGATGAACCCGTAGCTTCGGTACCTGGTTTAGCCCCGTTACATCTTCCGCGCAGGCCGACTCGACTAGTGAGCTATTACGCTTTCTTTAAAGGATGGCTGCTTCTAAGCCAACCTCCTAGCTGTCTGAGCCTTCCCACATCGTTTCCCACTTAACCAGGATTTCGGGACCTTAGCTGACGGTCTGGGTTGTTTCCCTTTTCACGACGGACGTTAGCACCCGCCGTGTGTCTCCCACGCGTTACTCACCGGTATTCGGAGTTTGCCTCGGGTTGGTAAGTCGGGATGACCCCCTAGCCGAAACAGTGCTCTACCCCCGGCGGTACTACGTGAGGCGCTACCTAAATAGCTTTCGAGGAGAACCAGCTATCTCCGAGCTTGATTAGCCTTTCACTCCGATCCACAAGTCATCCAAATCTTTTTCAACAGATCCTGGTTCGGGCCTCCAATTGATGTTACTCAATCTTCACCCTGCTCATGGATAGATCGCTCGGTTTCGGGTCTATATCCAGCGACTGTGTCGCCCAGTTAAGACTCGGTTTCCCTACGGCTCCCCTATACGGTTAACCTCGCCACTGAATATAAGTCGCTGACCCATTATACAAAAGGTACGCAGTCACAGAACAAGTCTGCTCCTACTGCTTGTACGCACACGGTTTCAGGATCTATTTCACTCCCCTCTCCGGGGTTCTTTTCGCCTTTCCCTCACGGTACTGGTTCACTATCGGTCAGCCAGGAGTATTTAGCCTTGGAGGATGGTCCCCCCGTCTTCAGTCAAGGTTTCTCGTGCCCCGACCTACTCGATTTCACATGATCAGATTTTCGACTACGGGGCTATCACCCGCTACGGCCACGCTTCCCAACGTGTTCGCCTAATCAGTCACATGCTTAAGGGCTGGTCCCCGTTCGCTCGCCGCTACTAGGGGAATCTCGGTTGATTTCTTTTCCTCAGGGTACTTAGATGTTTCAGTTCCCCTGGTTCGCCTCGTACACCTATGTATTCAGTGCACGATACTCATCTTATGATAAGTGGGTTTCCCCATTCAGAAATGCCCGGGTCACAGGTTGTTGCCACCTCACCGAGCCTTATCGCAGGCTACCACGTCTTTCATCGCCTCTGGCTGCCTAGGCATCCACCGTGTGCGCTTCATTGCTTGACCCTATAACCCGAAGGAGTCTGGATGTCGCAATGATCACGTTTCATTTTGCCGGATACGCTGACGCGTATCACAATTTAAGAAGCACTTCTTACAAAGTGTTCTTGTCAGCATGATATACATTGTTAAAGAGCGACTGCTATAAGCAGTGATAAGCGTTTTTTCACATTAAAAAAAGAAGACCTTTTTCTTTTTCTAAGCTAGAAAAGCGTTCGCTTATCACTGCTCATACAACAGCTATCTGATCAGGTAATTCATTGTGGACGCTTACCGACTGTGACGCATCGTTTAAGGAGGTGATCCAGCCGCAGGTTCCCCTACGGCTACCTTGTTACGACTTCACCCCAGTCATGAACCACACCGTGGTGATCGCCCTCTTGCGTTAGGCTAACCACTTCTGGTGCAGTCCACTCCCATGGTGTGACGGGCGGTGTGTACAAGGCCCGGGAACGTATTCACCGTGACATTCTGATTCACGATTACTAGCGATTCCGACTTCACGGAGTCGAGTTGCAGACTCCGATCCGGACTGAGACCGGCTTTAAGGGATTCGCTGACTCTCGCGAGCTCGCAGCCCTTTGTACCGGCCATTGTAGCACGTGTGTAGCCCTACCCGTAAGGGCCATGATGACTTGACGTCGTCCCCACCTTCCTCCGGTTTGTCACCGGCAGTCTCCTTAGAGTTCCCACCATTACGTGCTGGCAAATAAGGACAAGGGTTGCGCTCGTTACGGGACTTAACCCAACATTTCACAACACGAGCTGACGACAGCCATGCAGCACCTGTCTTACAGTTCCCGAAGGCACACCAGAATCTCTTCCGGCTTCTGTAGATGTCAAGGGTAGGTAAGGTTCTTCGCGTTGCATCGAATTAAACCACATGCTCCACCGCTTGTGCGGGCCCCCGTCAATTCATTTGAGTTTTAACCTTGCGGCCGTACTCCCCAGGCGGTCGACTTATCGCGTTAACTTCGCCACAAAGTGCTCTAGGCACCCAACGGCTGGTCGACATCGTTTACGGCGTGGACTACCAGGGTATCTAATCCTGTTTGCTACCCACGCTTTCGCACCTCAGTGTCAGTGTCAGTCCAGAAGGCCGCCTTCGCCACTGGTATTCCTCCCGATCTCTACGCATTTCACCGCTACACCGGGAATTCTACCTTCCTCTCCTGCACTCTAGCCTGACAGTTCCGGATGCCGTTCCCAGGTTGAGCCCGGGGCTTTCACAACCGGCTTATCAAGCCACCTACGCGCGCTTTACGCCCAGTAATTCCGATTAACGCTTGCACCCTCCGTATTACCGCGGCTGCTGGCACGGAGTTAGCCGGTGCTTCTTCTGCGAGTGATGTCTTTCCTACCGGGTATTAACCGATAGGCGTTCTTCCTCGCTGAAAGTGCTTTACAACCCGAGGGCCTTCTTCACACACGCGGCATGGCTGGATCAGGGTTGCCCCCATTGTCCAATATTCCCCACTGCTGCCTCCCGTAGGAGTTCGGGCCGTGTCTCAGTCCCGATGTGGCTGATCATCCTCTCAGACCAGCTACGGATCGTTGCCTTGGTAAGCCATTACCTTACCAACTAGCTAATCCGACATAGGCTCATCCAATAGCGGGAGCCGGAGCCCCCTTTCTCCCGTAGGACGTATGCGGTATTAGCCTGGGTTTCCCCAGGTTATCCCCCACTATCGGGCAGATTCCTATGCATTACTCACCCGTCCGCCGCTCGTCAGCGGGTAGCAAGCTACCCCTGTTACCGCTCGACTTGCATGTGTTAGGCCTGCCGCCAGCGTTCAATCTGAGCCATGATCAAACTCTTCAGTTTAAGATCTATGCGGTTCTTACCTGCCACTCGAAAGTGACAGAAGCGAACCAAACTTGGCTCAAGGTTCAAACGAATTCATTCAAAACAGATCCTAAAGGACGAATCCTTTAAAACCCTATTGCTTGAGTCGCTTGCCTTGATATTTGGTGATTTGTCACCAACATCAGCAAGCGCCCACATGAATTACCTGATCAAATTGTTAAAGAGCTGTTTCGCTGCTTGGTTACTGTGAAAGTAACCGGGCTGCCGTTGAACTGGCTTGCCTCAGCGAGGAAGGCGTATTCTACGCATTTCCTGGTGGTTGTCAAGGGCGTTGTTTTCGATGTGATACTCATTACACCCAAAACCGCGAGTTATCGCAAAATCGGTAACCATTTGACAAACCAAGGCTTTTACACCTTATGCACCGCTGGTAACGCTTGGCGTCCCCGGCAGCGGATGCGTACTTTACGGTTTCGCTGACGGGTTGGCAAGACCTAGGTTGAAAATAAGCACAAAAAGTTCAAATAAGCGTCACACGGGCGTAACGTTTCTTGCCAGCCTGAATCACATAGCTCTTACCTGTCGCCAGCATGGTGTCTTTGGCAACGACGTCGCCGTCGACTTTGACCCGGCCATTACCCAGCATATCTTTGGCTTGGGCGCTGTTGTTCGCGAGCTCTGCTCGATTGAGCACTGCCGCAATGGGCGCTTGCTCGCTGCCTTCGAAATCGACCGTGACTTCGGGCAGGTCTTCCGGAAGTTCGCCATCGGCCAGTTGATTACCCGCAGACTTGTGCGCATTGGCGGCTGCTTCATCGCCGTGGTAGCGGGCAATTAGCTCACGGGCCAGCTCCATTTTGATATCCCGCGGGTTCGCGCCCTGCTCAACGCTCTGCTTGAGCGCGTCAATCTCTTCGTTCGATTTCAAAGAGAGCAGCTCAAAATAGCGCCACATTAAGCTATCCGGCATGGAGACCAGCTTATTGAACATGGATCCAGGCGCTTCATCGACACCAATGTAGTTGCCCAGGGACTTCGACATCTTCTGCACGCCGTCTAACCCTTCCAACAGCGGCATGGTGATGACCACCTGGGGTTCTTGGCCGAAGTGCTTTTGAATTTCGCGCCCCATCAGCAGGTTGAACTTCTGGTCGGTACCGCCCAGCTCCACATCCGCCTCAAGCGCTACCGAGTCATAGCCTTGTACCAGGGGGTAGAGAAATTCGTGGATAGCAATAGATTGATTGGCTTTATAGCGCTTTTCAAAGTCATCCCGTTCCAGCATACGTGCGACGGTGCTTTGGGCAGCCAGCTCAATCATTTTGGCAGCGGAGAGCTCGCCAAACCATTCGGCGTTAAAGCGCACCTCGGTTTTCTCGGGGTCGAGAATTTTAAACACCTGCTCTTTATAAGTTTCGGCGTTGGCTTTCACGTCTTCTTCAGTGAGCGGTTTACGCGTTACGTTTTTACCGGTGGGGTCGCCAATACGACCGGTAAAGTCACCGATCAGAAAGATAACCGTGTGCCCCAAGTCCTGAAACTGGCGCATTTTGGTTAGCAACACGCTGTGCCCCAGGTGCAGGTCAGGGGCCGTGGGATCAAAACCCGCTTTAATACGCAGCTTGCGGCCTGAAGCCAGCTTCTTTTTTAACTCATCCTCAACCAGGATTTCATGCGTACCGCGCGATAACAGCGCTAAAGCCTGATCCACCTCACTCATTGCCTCTCTCCACTATAAAGAACCGCCCATACCGGGCTCAGGTGATAAATAACCGACGATGTTACCATGCTCGCTCGCCTTGGTTGAGCCTTGGTTTAGCTCTCACCCTGGTTTAGTCTCAGCCCAGTTTTGTACGAGTTCGCTTATGAAAACGCCTACTGCTTCGCCGCTTTACTATATTGGCCTGATGTCCGGCACTAGTCTGGACGGGATTGATGCGGCACTTATCACCATCGAAGGTGATTCGCCGCCGCGCCTGTTGGCCACCCATGCCGAACCGATGCCGGACGAGCTTCATCGCCTACTATTTAAGCTGTGTCATGCGGAGCAGGTGAGTTTTGCGCAGCTCGCAGCAGCGGAACACGCGTTCTGCCATTGCCAAGCCCAAGCTGTGAAACACTTATTAGCGCCACTTTCAGTGGGTGTAGACCAGATCAGCGCCATCGGCAGTCATGGCCAAACTATTGAGCACGCCCCTAAAGGTCACGGAGGCGGCCCGGCCTATACGCTTCAGTTGGATAACCCCAGCCTGCTGGCAGAACTCACCGGCTGCACGGTGGTGGCCGATTTCCGCCGCCGTGACTTAGCCGCTGGCGGCCAAGCCGCCCCGCTGGCACCAGCGTTTCATCAAGCGCTATTTGGTCGAGCAGACGCGCATCAGTTGGTGCTTAATTTAGGCGGCTTTGCCAATCTCACCTGGCTCTCTAGCCAGCCGACCGATCCAGTGATCGGTTTCGATACCGGGCCCGCAAATGTTTTATTGGATGGCTGGTTTGCCTTGCATCAGGGTGGTCGCTTTGATCAAGATGGCGCCTGGGCCGCTAGCGGCAAGGTAGATGAAGCGCTGTTAGCTCGGTTGTTATCAGAACCGTTTTTCCAGCAGCCGCCGCCGAGAAGTACGGGGCGTGAGCTTTTCCACCTGGCTTGGCTCCGCCAACATCTCAGCGGCCAGGAATCCGCCGCCGATGTTCAGGCGACGTTGGCCGAACTCACTGCCGTCAGTGTTGCTCAAGGCATTGAGCAACTGCAGATCAGTGACGGTTCACTAACGCTGATCACCGCTGGTGGCGGCGCTCACAACGGCTACTTAATGCAGCGCCTTGCCTATCATCTCCCGCGCGCAACGCTCACTTCGCCAGCCGAGTACGGCTGGCCTGAAGATTGGATTGAAGCGGGAGCTTTTGCCTGGCTGGCTCACCAACGCCTGCACCACCTACCCGGCAACCTGCCCTCGGTTACCGGCGCACAAGGGCCGCGGGTACTAGGTGGTATTTATGCTTGCTGAACTATGAGCTTGAACTGGCGACTGGCATTGAGCCGTCGCTACTCACCTTTTAATGCCAGCGCTCCCTTCGCACTCATTTGCGCCTCGTCTAAACTCACCGCGCCCTCTTTTACTAACCGAGACAGCGCAGCGTCCAGCGTTTGCATGCCCAAGCTACCGCCGGCTTGAATGGCCGAGTACATCTGCGCCACCTTGTCTTCACGTATCAAGTGACGCACTGCCGAGGTGGCAATCAGCACTTCGTGGGCCGCCACCCGGCCGCCGCCCTCACGCTTAAGCAACGTCTGCGACACCACCGCCTGAAGCGATTCCGACAGCATGGAGCGCACCATGGCTTTCTCTTCGCCGGGGAAAACATCGATAATCCGGTCGATCGTCTTGGCTGCAGACGTCGTATGCAGCGTTCCCAGCACCAGGTGACCGGTTTCAGCCGCGGTCAGCGCTAGCCGGATAGTCTCAAGGTCACGCAGCTCGCCAACCAGAATCACATCCGGGTCTTCACGCAGCGCACTACGCAACGCGTCGGCAAAGCTATGGGTGTCGCGGTGAACTTCGCGCTGGTTAATCAAACAGCGCTTGCTGGTGTGGACAAACTCAACGGGATCTTCAATGGTCAGAATGTGCTCGTAGCGATGGTCGTTAATGTAATCGATCATCGCCGCTAGCGTGGTGCTCTTGCCCGACCCGGTTGGTCCAGTCACCAGCACCAGGCCCCGCGGCAACATCGCCAAGCGCTCGAACACCTCACCCAGCCCCAGGGTTTGCATGGAGAGCACCTGAATGGGAATAGTGCGAAACACCGCCCCCGCCCCGCGCGCTTGGGTAAAGGCATTAACGCGAAAGCGCGCCACCCCCGGCACTTCAAAGGAAAAATCAATTTCCAGGTGCTCTTCGTAGTCGCGTCGCTGGCGATCATTCATGATGGCGTAGATCAATTTGCGCACATCGTTATTATCGATGGCGGGCACATTGAGCCGACGAATATCGCCATCAACACGTATCATGGGTGGCAAACCGGCCGAAAGGTGCAAGTCAGAGGCATTCTGCTTTGCCGAGAATGCTAGCAGTTCGGTAATATCCATCTCTCTTCCCCGCTGCGGTAAGGTGCTTGAGTATGACAGACATCACGCTTAACGAGTCACTCGCCTCTTCATACGATCAGGCCCGCGAACGCTTGTGTAACGCATTAGAAAGCGCGGGGCGCACCCAGGATGCAGCCCAGCTACTGGCGGTCAGCAAGACCAAACCGGCGGCGATGATTCGCCAGGTTTGGCAGCTGGGCCAGCGTGAATTCGGTGAAAACTATCTGCAGGAAGCGCTGGAGAAGCAGACTGAACTCGCCGACCTTGACGGCATTTTATGGCATTTCATCGGGCCGCTGCAGTCCAACAAGACCCGTTCTGCGGCCGAGCACTTTGACTGGGTGCACAGCGTCGACCGGCTAAAAATTGCCAAGCGTCTTAGCGAGCAGCGCCCAGCGCACCTTGCACCGCTGAATATTTGCCTGCAGGTTAATATCAGCCGCGAAGAGAGCAAAGCAGGTGTGCTGCCCGAGGAGCTGGAGGCATTAGCCAGGGAAGTCGCCACTCTGCCTAACCTGAACCTGCGCGGCTTAATGGCGATTCCCGCCCCGGCAGAGGGTATCGAGGCGCAGCGCCAACCATTGGCCGCGCTGCGCGAGGCGTTCACTGCACTGCAGAACGCCCTGCCCGAGGCGCCGCTTGATACGCTCTCGATGGGCATGAGCGACGACTTAGAGGCGGCGATACTTGAAGGCGCCACGCTAGTGCGTTTAGGTACCGCAATTTTCGGCGCCCGCCAGACGGCTTAGGCAAATAACGATATGCTGCAGCCTACACATCACTGAGCCAACGTTTACTAAAGGGACACCTATTATGGCGAATAAGATTACCTTCATTGGGGCCGGCAATATGGCCAGCGCCATTATCGGCGGCCTGATCGAAAGCGGCGTTGAACCCTCTACTATTACCGCCACCGCGCCGAATGACAACGAACTGGCAGCGATTAAACAGCGTTTAGGCATTAATACCGACACCGACAACAATGCGGCGGTGTCTGAGTCTGATGTGGTAGTGCTCGCGGTGAAGCCGCAAATCATGCGCGGCGTATGCGAAGCGCTACGCGACAGCGTTCAGCGCCAGCAGCCATTGGTGATTTCAATTGCGGCAGGTCTGGATGCCGACACTATCGATCAGTGGCTAGGCGGCCAAAACGCTATGGTGCGCTGCATGCCCAATACGCCCTCGCTGGTCGGTTATGGCGCCAGCGGCCTCTACGCCAATGCCAAGGTTAGCGACGCCCAGCGCAACGTGGCCACCCAGCTCATGGAAGCGGTCGGCATTGTCGAGTGGGTAGAAAAAGAAGCGCTGTTAGATGCGGTCACCGCCGTTTCAGGCAGTGCCCCGGCCTACTTCTTTTTGATGTTTGAAGCCATGGAGGAAGCCGCGGTTAAGCTCGGCCTACCTGCCGCCACCGCACGCCGCCTCGCTATTCAAACCGCGCTGGGTGCCGCCACCATGGCCCAACAGAGCGATAAAGACCCGGCCACGTTGAAACAGAACGTGATGTCGCCGGGCGGCACCACCGAGCGTGCTATTCAGCACATGGAAGAGGCACAATTGCGCACCACGATTGCCGACGCCATGCAGGCCTGCGCCGACCGCGCCCAGGCAATGGCCAAGGAACTAAGCGGAGACTGAGATCACCGCTCAGTAACGCAGCAGTTCAGCAACGGATCATCAAGGAGACTCTATAATGGGCAATGAATTGGGCAGTGCAGGGTTAATGCTGGTAAACACCCTAATCAATATTTATCTATTTTTACTTATGCTGCGTTTTTTGCTGCAGGCGTCGCGGGCGGATTACTACAATCCGTTAAGCCAGTCGGTGGTTAAGATTACCCAGCCGGTGGTGGGTCTGTTTCAAAGCTTTTTAGGCCCCGTTGCGGGCCGTTTCGACCTGGCGACGTTAGCAGCAGGTTTTGCCTTAAAAGTGGTCAGTATCATCGCCATCTTTATGGTCATTGGCGTGGGCATGCCGCCCATTCCCGGGCTGCTCATCGCGGGTGTGGCGGCCTTGGCGAATGCGATTTTAAAAATCTACTTCTTCGCCATGATTGTGATGATTATTTTGAGCTGGGTAGCCCCCAACGCCAGCCACCCAGGCGCGCTGCTGGTGATGCAACTGGTGGAGCCGATTATGGCTCCGGTGCGCAAAGTGATTCCGTCGCTCGGTATGATCGACCTCTCGCCTATCGTGGTGTTTATCGCTATTAACCTGATCGACGGTTTGGTGGTCGGCGCGCTGATCCGCGCGGCGGGCATTTCCGGCGCGCTGGTCGGGCTGTAATGACGATTCATATTGATTCATTTAGTTGTACTTTTTAGCAGGACTCGCGCCTTCAATGCCTGATTCAGATACGCTTGCGTTTGCAGACCGGCCGGCGGGCTCCGTCGGCCTGGTTACCCCGCACGTAGCACGCTTCGACACGCCGCTCGCCCTTGCCTGCGGCAAAGTGCTGCCTGCCTACGAGCTGATTTACGAAACCTACGGCACGCTAAACGCCGAGCGGAATAACGCGGTGCTGATTTGTCATGCGCTCTCCGGTCACCACCACGCAGCGGGCTACCACAGCGAAGAAGACCGCAAGCCCGGCTGGTGGGACGCCCACATCGGCCCCGGCAAAGCGATCGACACCAACCGCTTTTTTGTAGTTTCGCTCAATAACCTCGGCGGCTGTCACGGCAGCACCGGGCCGGTCAGCCACAACCCCGAGACTGGCCGCCAGTGGGGCCCTGAATTCCCCATGGTCACGGTGAGCGATTGGGTAGCCAGCCAGGCACGGCTTGCTGACCACCTGGGGATTGAGCGCTGGGCCGCGGCGGTGGGCGGCAGCCTGGGCGGCATGCAGGTCATGCAGTGGACAATGACCTACCCTGAGCGAGTAGCTAATGCGGTGGTGATTGCCGCCACGCCTCGGCTCTCGGCGCAAAATATCGCTTTTAACGAAGTGGCTCGCCAGGCAATTCGCTCTGATCCGGAGTTTTTTGACGGCTGGTATGCCGAGCACGACACCGTGCCCAAGCGCGGGCTGAAGCTCGCGCGTATGGTGGGGCATATCACCTACTTGTCAGAAGACGCCATGGGCAGCAAATTTGGCCGCGACCTGCGTAGCGACGACCTCAACTTTGGCTTCGACGTTGAGTTTCAGGTGGAGTCTTACCTGCGCTATCAGGGCGATACCTTTTCCACCGCCTTTGATGCCAATACCTACCTGCTGATGACCAAAGCGCTGGACTACTTTGACCCTTCCGCCACCCACGGGGGTGACTTAGCCAACGCCCTGGCCCCAGCGCAGTGCCCATTTTTGATTGTTAGCTTTACCACCGACTGGCGCTTTCCGCCCTCGCGTTCCCGCGAGCTTGTTGATGCGCTCACCCGGGCAGGCAAATCGGTTAGCTACGCCAATATTGAGTCACCCCACGGGCACGACGCTTTCTTACTCTCAGCGCCGCGCTACGACGCTATCTTCAGTGCCTTTATGAACCGCGCGGCCCGGGAACTGAGTCTTGCAGAGCTGGGCAAAGATGAGCCGGGCACGGAGGAGACGCCATGATGCGCGCTGACCTTGAACTGATTTACGACTGGGTGCCCGAAGGCGCGCATGTACTCGACCTGGCCTGCGGCGACGGCGAGCTGCTGGAGACCCTGGCGCGCAATAAAGGCGTGACCGGCTATGGCTTAGAGATCGATCATGACGGCATTAATGCCTGCGTGGCCCGTGGCGTCAGCGTGATTGAGCACAACCTGGATGACGGTTTAAGCAGCTTCTGCGATAACAGTTATGATCAGGTGATTATGACCCAGGCCCTGCAGGCGCTGCGCCGGCCCGACAAGATGCTCGATGAAATGCTGCGCGTCGCCGAAGAGGGCATCATTACCTTCCCCAACTTCGCCTACTGGCGCCATCGTGTACATTTGGGTCTGCGCGGCTATATGCCGGTCTCCAAATCGCTGCCCCACGCCTGGTACGACACACCCAACATCCACCTTTCAACGTTCAACGACTTTGAGCACCTGTGCCGCGAGAAGGGTCTGATGATTGTTGATCGCGCGGTGGGCGTGGGAGATCATCAAGGTCACTGGAAATCGCGGCTATGGCCCAACCTGTTTGGTGAAATTGCCATTTTCCGCGTACGCCGCCGCTAGGTTTGCAGCCTGTTTAACCATTACCCAAGGAGCCACGCCATGCTACGCAGATTAATGATCGGTGCCGCTCTTGTCGGCACGCTGTTCGCCGCCGCTGGGGCCCACGCTGAGCAGTTCGTGAGCGTGGGCGATTACGAGATTCACTACAGCGCAGTGAACAGCAGCTTTTTAACCCCAGAGGTGGCCCAGGCGAACAGTATTCAGCGCAGCGCCAACCGTGGGCTGGTCAATGTGAGCGTTCGCGAGCGCCAGGAAGATGGCAGCACCCGCCCCGTTAACGCCAGCGTGCAGGGCCACGTCAGCGGCTTAACAGGCGTTCAGGAGTCGCTCAGTTTTCGCACCGTGCATGACGGCGATGCCACCTATCACTTGGCACCGTTCACCATGCGCGAAGATGAAAGTATGCGCTTTGAATTAAGCGTGCGCTACGACCGCAACGCCGCCCCCGAGCAGGTTAACTTTATTCAGCGTTTTTATATTGATCGCTAAACCGCACAGGCAGGTGGCGGGTTAACCCTACGCCGATAGGGCGCCCCTGCTCCCACTCCACTTCAATGCCATAGGCCAGCACTTCCACCCCGCTGGCAGCGGCCTCCGCCAGAGCTGCCGCGTAAGTGGCATCAATATGCGCAGCGGCGGCCACATCTGCAATGCCCTCGTGGGCGACACAAAACAGCAGCACCGCCCGCTCGCCCTGCTCCGCCACTGCCTGCAGTGAGCGCAGGTGCTTGGTGCCGCGCACGCTGACCGAATCCGGAAAGTAGCCGTGGCCGTCGGACTCTTTAAGGGTGACCTGCTTCACTTCGATATACGCCCGCCCCCGTTCTGGATCGTCCAGCCTAAAATCGAGCCGGGCATCGGCCACATTTACCTCTCGGCGCAGCGTGGCGTAGCCTGCCAAGGGCGCTAACTCGCCCGCCTCTAACGCCGCCTCCACAATGCGGTTAGCGCGGCCGGTGTGCACCGAGGCGAGCGCTACCTGCCCATCGGCCTGCGGCAGCTCGATAAACTCCCACGTCCAGGCAAGCTTGCGTTTAGGGTTGTCACTGGGCGACAGCCACACGCGGCACCCCGGCACGTTCACCGCCTTCATGGAGCCGGTATTGGGGCAGTGGGCCACCACCTCGCGGCCATCATCCAAGCGTACATCGGCTAGAAAGCGTTTGTAGCGTTTGAGTAGCGTGCCCGGCACCAGCGCTGGATAGCTCAGCATCACAGCCTGCCCACAAAGCGGGCAATCCGCGCTACCGCCTCTTCCAGCCGGGCAACGTCATTGGTAAAGGCGATGCGCACATGGTGTTCGCCGCCACGCACGGCAAAATCGATGCCGGGAGTAATCGCCACGTTCTCCTCCTGCAATAAGCGCTCGCAGAAGGCCTGGCTATCGCGGCTGTAGCGGGAGATATCCAGCCACAAATAAAACGCTCCTTGGGGCGGGAGATCCGGCGCCAGCCCCAAGCCTGCAAGGCCCTCCAGCAGCACCTGGCGGCGCTCTTTCAGGGTTTCACGGCGCTGTTCAAGAATACCCCGGCACTCGGGCGTAAACGCCGCCAAGGCGGCATGCTGCGAAGGCGTCGCCGCGGCCAGAAACATGTTTTGCGCTAGCCGCGTTAATGGCTCTACCGCATGCTCTGGCGCCACCAGCCATCCCAAGCGCCAGCCGGTCATACCAAAATATTTTGAGAAGCTGTTGACCACAAAGGCGTTGGCTGAGAGTGAGGTCGCCGACAGTGGCGCATCGTCGTAGTTGAGGCCCTGATAGATCTCATCGACGATCACCTCGCCTTCACGCTCGGCGACCGCTGCCAGCACGGCAGAAAGCTGCTGCGCGCTCAACGTATGACCGGTGGGGTTAGAGGGCGATGCCAGCATGGCAAGACTCGTATCCTCGCGCCAATGCTGCGCTACCAGTGAGGAGTCTAACTGCCAGCCGCTCTCACGCCCCACAGAGACCGCATCAATTGCAGCGCCCGCCAAGGCCATAAAGTGACGGTTGCAGGGATAGTTTGGGTCAGCCATCAGCACCCGCGAGCCGGTGGCGACTAACAGCTGGCTGGCCAGCAGCAGCGCCCCGGAAGCCCCTGGCGTTACCAAAATACGCGCTGGATCCACAGTAGCGTTAAAGTGCTTAGCGTAGTGCCCGGCAATGGCCTCGCGCAGCGCGGGTAAGCCAGCCGCTGGTGTGTAGCGCGTATGGCCGTTGGCAAGCGCCTGCTGCCCGGCCGCGATTATCGGCGCAGGGGTCGCAAAATCCGGCTCGCCCACTTCCAAGTGGATGACATCATGACCAGCGGCTTCCCGCGCCTGGGCCATTTCCAGCAAATGCATGACCCGAAAAGGGGCAACGTGGTCGACACGCGAATTCCAGGCCATAACGGCTCCTGTATCTAGTCATTATTAAAACTGAGGTATCAGTAAAATAGGGGCATTATTAAAAGTTAACTAAAACATGGCCCTAGTCATATTCCAGACAAGACTATCATCGAAAAGGCACCATTATGCTTGCAACCCAGCCATTTTTCAGCTAAACAAGCATCCCTTTGGCGTGAGATCGTGACAGTTGCTCATGGTCGATCAGTAGTCACATATGTAAGGGGCAGTCCCATGCCAGTAGCAGAAAAGAAACCGGAAGCGTCCAAGTCCTTCACCCCGTATGAGCCAGCGCCGGGTGAAGAGTATATGAACGAGCAGCAGCTAGCGCACTTCCGACAGCTGCTGCTGGACTGGAAACAGGATCTCATGGAAGAGGTGGATCGTACCGTACGCCACCTGCAGGAAGATGCGAACAACTACGCCGACCCCGCCGACCGCGCTACCCAGGAAGAAGGCTTTAGCCTGGAACTGCGCACTCGGGATCGCGAGCGTAAGCTGCTCAAGAAAATTAACGAGACGCTGGATAACATTGACGATGACGATTACGGCTTCTGCGAAGCCTGCGGCGTTGAAATCGGCATTCGTCGTTTAGAAGCTCGCCCCACCGCCACCCTCTGCGTGGATTGCAAAACCCTGGCGGAACTCAAAGAGAAACAGCTGGGCGGCTGAGCGCTAAAAGACCGTGCTACTCGAACGCGGGCACCTTAGGGTGCCCGTTTTTGTGAATGGCTTTTTGTGAATAATCAGCCCCTCTCAACAATGACGCTACCATGAATGATTCTGCTCGCTACCGGGGGCGCTTTGCCCCTACGCCCTCAGGCCCGCTGCACTTTGGCTCGCTGGTCGCCGCCTTGGGCAGCTATCTAGACGCCCGTGCAGCCCAGGGGCAGTGGCTGGTACGTATTGAAGATATCGACCCACCCCGCTGCCCTGAAGGCGCGGCGAGTACTATCCTGCGCCAATTGGAGACTTTCGGCCTGGAGTGGGACGAAGCGGTGCTGTGGCAGCACACCCGCAGTGATGCTTACCAGCAAGCCTTAGACCGGCTTATCCAACTAGACCTTGCTTATCCCTGCAGCTGTTCCCGCAAACAGTGGCAGGCATTTGACATCTACCCGGGCTGGTGCCGCGATGGCGTCTGCGAGCCTACTAAACCGCTGGCCTGGCGGCTGCGCAGCGACCGCGGCGAGCGCCCGATTCGCTGGCAAGACCGGCTGTTCGGCGAGCAGCAGTTTGACCCAGCGGAACTGGGCGATGTGGTGTTAAAGCGCAAGGATGGCCTGTGGGCGTATCAACTTGCCGTCATCGTCGACGACGCCGACCAGCAGATTAGCGATGTAGTGCGCGGGCTCGACCTGCTTGATAACACTCCCTGGCAGCGCCAGTTGCAGGGCGCTCTTAAGCTAGCGCAACCGCGCTACCTACACTTGCCGCTCATCGTCACCGCTGAAGGCCAGAAGCTATCGAAGCAAAACCTCGCCCCCGCCCTGGCTGAAGATGACCACGGTGTGCGCCAGCAGCTCTTTCAAGCCCTGCAAGCGCTTGATCAAGCGCCGCCCCAAGACCTCGCAGCAGAGCCCCCGGCGACTCAGCTACACTGGGCGGTAGCCAACTGGTCACTTGAACGACTGCGCCCCACCAAGCACCGTTCAATACCGCTTTCCATGCTGCCCTCTTCACCACCAGGAGATTGATATGTACGTCTATCGCATCATGCTGTTTTTGGTGTTTGGCGGCTACCTGCTCTCTCCGCTGCTAATGAACGGCTGGAGCGACCCTACGGCTGCCTGGTACCGGCCGTTTGCGATTTGGGGCGGCTTGATTGCGCTAACCCTGTGGCTGGAGCAGAAGAGGAAGCTTGATGAACGTTGAGGTGCACGTTGAGATAGTCGGCGTCCTACTACTGGGGCTAGGCTATCTGGCGCTACTGTTTGGCTGCGGCTTTGCAGTAGAGCGCGGCTGGGTTCCGGTGCGTATTACCCGCCACCCAATTGTTTACACCCTTGCCCTGGGGGTTTACGCCAGTGCCTGGGCAATTTACGGCAGCGTGGAAATGGCCGCCCACGCAGGGTTTGGCTACCTGGCCTACTACCTGGGCGCAGCGGGGGCCTTTTTGCTCGCCCCGGTGCTGTTAGTGCCGATCCAGCGCATCACCCGCACCTATCAATTGACCTCGCTGGCAGATCTATTTGCCTTTCGCTTTCGCTCGCGGTGGGCGGGTACGCTGGTGACTATCGTCAGCCTACTAGCGGTGCTGCCACTGCTGGGCATTCAAGTCCAAACCCTCAGCGAAGCCATCAACATCCTCACCGCCAGCCAAGCGGGGGGTAGCGTTGCGCTGCTCTTTTGTGCCGTTATTGCCGCCTTTGCAGTGATTTTCGGCGCTCGCCACAGTCAGACTCACGGCAGTCACGACACCCTGCTCAGCGCCATTGCATTTGAATCCATCGTTAAGCTGCTGGCCATGCTGGGGCTTGGTGCGGTGGCGCTATGGATGGTGTTTGACGGCCCAGGCGATATGCAGCTGTGGCTGGAAGGCCCCGGTGCTATCCTCCAACAGCAGACACCCCAACTTGACCCTGCACAGTGGCGAACCCTACTGCTGTTGTTTTTTGCCGCGGCCTTTATGATGCCGCACCTATTCCATATCAGCTTTGCGGAAAGCCTGTCGCGGCATACCCTGCTGCAAGCCAGCTGGGCACTGCCGCTGTTTCTACTGTTAATGGCGCTGCCGGTGCCGCTGATCTGGTGGGCCGCTCAATCGGTTAATCCCGACATCCCCATCGCCGCTTATGCCGCCTACTTGATGACCGAGCACTGGTGGGTCGGGGCGCTGGCGTTTATCGGCGGGTTAGCCGCCGCCAGCGGCACCATGATCATGATTGCGCTGGCGCTTTCCGGCATGGTGCTGAACCATATCGTGCTGGTAGCGAGGCCCCCCGAGGCACGCAGCGACCTCTATGGTTGGCTGCTATGGCTACGCCGTGGCTTAGTCGTTGCGGTGATTATCGGCGGCTGGTTGTTTTACCAGTGGGTAGGGCGCTACCACGGCTTAATCGGCCTAGGGCTCGCCGCGTTTGTCGGCATGGCCCAATGCCTGCCCGGTATGCTGGCGCTGCTCTACTGGCCCGGCGCTAACCGTAAAGGCATGATTGTTGGCCTGATCGCAGGCGTCGTCGTGTGGCTGTGGGGCCTATGGCTGCCGCTTATGTTCTCGCTCCCCGTACCGACGCTACCCTTTACACCGTTTACGCCCGCCAATGCACCGGTTTGGTATAACGTCACGCTGCTGTCGCTGGCGGTCAATATCCTGCTGCTGATTGTGATATCGCTGTTTACGCGGATTTCTGAAGGGGAGCAGTCCGCCGCGGAAGCGTGCTCAGTGGATGCGGTTATCCGCTCGAAGCGCTTTCCGCTGGAAGCCGCGACGGCGAGTGATTTTGCTAACCATTTAGCCCAAGCGCTGGGCGACGAAGCCGCCCAACGCGAAGTCGCCCGTGCCTTGAAAGCGCTCAACTTAACGCCCCAGGAGCGGCGCCCCTACGCTCTGCGCCGCCTGCGCGACCGTATTCAAGCCAACCTCTCGGGGTTAATGGGGCCTTCAGTGGCACGAGATATTGTTGACCGCTACCTGCCCTACCGCCACGATGACTCCCCGGAAACCGACGATATTCACTTTGTTGAAAGTCGCCTGGAGGCCTACCGTTCGCGGTTAACGGGGCTAGCCCGGGAACTCGACGGCTTGCGCCGCCACCACCGCCAAACCCTGGCCTATCTGCCCGTGGGGCTGTGCGTGCTAGGCGATGACGATGAACTACTAATGTGGAATCAGGCGCTCTCGCAGCTCTCGGGGATTAGCGGTGAAAGCGTGATCGGTTCGCGCCGCGATAGCCTACCCGCCCCCTGGCCCAGCCTGCTGGGCAGCGTGTTAGACGCGACGCCAGGCCCGCTCTACAAGCAGGCGGTGACGCTGCACGGCAAGGATTACTTTCTGACCCTGCACAAAGCTATTCTCAGCGGCCACGACAGCCGTGGGGGCAGCGTGATTTTGATTGAAGACCATACCGAAATGAAGTGGCTGGAAGACGAGTTGGTGCATGCGGCGCGACTCGCCTCCATTGGCCAGTTGGCTGCCGGGGTCGCCCATGAAATTGGCAATCCGATTACCGGTATCTCGTCGCTGGCGCAAAACCTGCGCTACGACACCAACGACCCTGTGCTGCTGGAAACCGCCGATCAGATCCAGCAGTTGACCCAAAGGGTGACTAAAATCGTCAATTCATTGGTCGGCTTTGCCCACGGTGGGCGCCAAACGGTGCCGCTCCCCGCCTCCCCCGTGGCGCTCGCATCAATTAGCGAAGATGCACTGCACTTGATCCACCTCGCCCGCTCGGGAGAGGATGTTACCTTAACCAATGAGATACCCGACGATCTGGTGGTGCGCGGCGATGCCCAGCGGTTAACCCAAGTGATGGTCAACCTACTGAGCAACGCCAGGGATGCCTGCGACCAGGAGGGAGATGTTCATATTAGCGCAGGGCGCCACCAGCAGCTTGCCTGGTGGCGAATAACCGATAACGGTCAGGGTATCGATCCACGGGTGCGCGACCACTTATTTGAGCCTTTTACCACCACTAAGCCAGCAGGCGAAGGCACCGGCCTGGGTCTTTCACTGGCTTATCAGATTATCAATGAGCACCAGGGTAAAATAGAGGTGGCCTCGCCACCGCCCGGACAGCCTCGCGGCACAGCCATTACGTTATGGCTGCCGCTTTACCAACAGGATGATCAGCCAGCCCATGCCCAGGATTCTGATTGTTGAAGATGAAGCGATTATTCGCAGCGCGTTAAAGCGCCTGCTGGAACGCCACGACTATACGGTCAGCGAAGCAGGCAGCGCTGAGGAGGCCAGCCAGCTTGAACTCAAAGGGTTCGACCTCATCATCAGCGACCTGCGCCTGCCGGGCGAGCCGGGCACCACGCTGATCGCGGCTTCAAGCCCCGTGCCGGTTCTGATCATGACCAGCTACGCCAGCATGCGCTCTGCCGTGGAGTCGCTCAAACAGGGCGCCGTGGACTACGTTGCCAAGCCCTTCGACCATGCGGAGCTGCTGGAAACCGTTGAGCGAATTCTGCACAAGCAGTCGATGCAGCAGAGCCCACCGCCGGATATCACCGATGCCGGCGGCGGCCGCCAGACCATGATCGGCAACTGCGTTGCCATGCAGCAGGTCTACACCCGCATTAGTAAAACCGCCCCCGCCGATGTCACCGTACTGGTTCTGGGCGAGTCGGGCACCGGTAAGGAGCTGGTGGCACGCGCGATTCACCAGCAGAGCAAGCGCGCCAAAGCGCCGCTGATCTGCGTCAACTGCGCGGCGATTCCTGAAACACTGATCGAATCCGAACTGTTTGGCCATGAGAAAGGGGCTTTTACCGGCGCCAGCGCCGCGCGCACCGGGTTAGTCGAAGCGGCCGATGGCGGCACGCTGTTTTTGGATGAGATTGGCGAACTGCCGCTGGATGCCCAAGCACGGCTGTTACGTGTACTCCAAGAGGGCGAAATCCGTAAAATTGGCTCAGTGGAAACCCGTCACGTTAATGTCCGGCTGATTGCGGCCACCCACCGTGACCTGCGGGCGCTGTCAAAAACCGGTGAGTTCCGTCTCGATCTTTACTACCGGCTGAACGTGATGCAGATCGAGCTGCCGCCGTTGCGCGAGCGCGAGGATGACGTGCTCGAGATCGCCGACATTCTGCTCGACAAAGCATGTAAGCGTCATGAACGGACCGGTCTGCGTTTATCACGTGCTGCCCGCCAGGACTTGCGCGACTACCCTTGGCCAGGCAACGTACGCGAGCTGGAGAACGCCCTTGAGCGTGGCGTCATTCTTGCCGAGGGACATCTGATCCACCCGGATGATTTAGGTTTAGCGCCCATTACCGCTCGCCCTCATGCTCCGTCAACGACCACTCCCACCACCTCTGGCAGTGCAGATAATACCGCTGAAGAAAATGAAGACGACCTCTCGTTAGAGGATTACTTTCAGCATTTTGTGCTTGAGCACCAAGACCAAATGAGTGAAACCGAACTGGCACAAAAGCTTGGTATAAGCCGTAAAAATCTTTGGGAGCGGCGCCAACGGCTTGGCATACCGCGCAAAAAAACGGCCCGGCGCCCAGGCTAAGCCCCCGGGGCGCCTAGCTACCCGGACTCCTCGCGCCCTCTACGACCATTGTCTAATACACTGATTTAAATAAGAAATATCCCACTCTTTGCTACCCTGGCACTGTTACCTTCCCACACAAAGCCGCGCACAAACGGACCCAGAAGGGGTAACACTTTTTGCGCCGCTAAGTTCCGCCACGTTCAAAAAAACGCCAACCTTCTGAAATTTATAATTTATTAAATAGGTGGCACAGCGTCTGCAGTATTACTGGGTAAGAAAAACAAACTGGGCATAGCGGTAGGTCACCAACAAAAACAACATGACCTCACCCCAACCTGAGCCACAACAAAAACAACAGGGCCAGGTAGAGATAACGGTACTAACAATAACAATAGGCTTGAGTCTCATTACTTGCTTGCGCAGTCTACACAGGCGCAGCGAACAATAACAAAAGCAGCAAGTGGCCCGATAAGGACGCGACGTACAACGTGACTTGGCATCCTAACAACAACAATAGCTGTCAGTGTGTACACCCCGGCGCCAATAATAATTCCCCGGGGGGAGAAAAGTTCGCGGTTGGATTATTGTTTTGAATACGAGGCGGTCGGAACGATTGCGATCCTAACGCCTACCGACTGCGGTGCGTATTCAGGGCGATGTGCCATCATGAAGAAAAACAGCAGCAGGGACGCTGATTAATCGCTTAATAGGGGAGGCTCTCTTAGCCTCCCCTTTCCGTGTCTGGACACTTGAGTTTATGCAAACCAGCGTCAAATGCTTTGCAAGCCTTGGGGGGTCGGATACACTCGGACATTAACTGTCTATGTTAGGTACTCATTTGACGTGCTTTTTACATAGCCATGTTACGCAATACTTGACTTTTTTATGTACCCTGCGAGTTGAAATCGTCGCATGTTTAAAGGATTTACCCGTTTCCTACACAGCCCGGGGGAGCAATTGAAAACCTTGCTTGATCCCCAAGAGAGCACTACCAGCGCCCTTACTCCGCGCAACATCCCTCGGTCCGAGCACCCTGTTTCTCGCCAGCATATTAGTGATGCCGCGTTAAAAGTGCTTTATCGCCTTAGCGGGGCTGGTTTCGACGCCTATTTGGTGGGCGGCTGCATCCGCGATGCACTGCTTGGCAAAATGCCCAAGGATTTTGACGTCGCCACCAACGCCACCCCCGAACAGGTGCGCGATCTATTTCGTAACTCGCGCCTGATCGGCCGCCGTTTTCGGATTGTCCACGTGCGCTTTGGCCGCGAGGTCATTGAGGTCACCACCTTCCGTGGCAAACCCCAAGACGAGCATGGCGATCACATAGCCCACCAGTCAGATGAAGGGTTGCTGCTGCGTGACAATGTATGGGGCAATATTGAAGAAGACGCCCTGCGGCGCGACTTTACCGTTAATGCGCTCTACTACAATATCGCCGACTTCAGCATCACCGATTTTGCCAATGGTGCCGAGGACATCAAGACCCGCACCCTGCGCCTGATTGGCGACCCGGCGACACGCTACCGCGAAGACCCGGTGCGGATGCTGCGGGCGGTGCGCTTTGCGGCTAAGCTCGACTTCACCCTAGACCCGGCCACCGAAGCGCCAATGTACGACCAGGCGCCATTGCTGCTGCAGATTCCGCCAGCGCGCCTATTCGATGAAGTGCTCAAGCTGTTTATGTCGGGCCACGGCTTGGTCACCTTCCGGCTGCTTAGCCACTACGGCCTATTCGGCATGCTGTTCCCCGAGGCCGAAGAAGCCATGGCCGATGCCGCCTGGGCCGAAGAGCTGATTGAACAGGCGCTGACCAATACCGATAAACGTATCGCCGAAGAGCGCCCCGTCACCCCAGCGTTTCTGCTGGCGGCGTTTTTATGGGCACCGGTCAAACATCGCCAGGAAGCACTGGAACAGGAGGGCATGCCGCCCATTCCTGCGCTTCAAGCGGCGGCTCAGCAGGTGGTTTCTCGTCAGTTAGAGTTCACCTCAATTCCCAAGCGCTTTGGTATCCCCATGCGGGAAATTTGGGAGCTTCAGCAGCGCCTACCTCAGCGGCGCGGTAAAAAAGCTTTCCAAACCCGCGAACATTCTCGTTTCCGGGCGGGCTATGACCTGCTACTGCTGCGCGAGCAGGCGGGCGAGATACCCAGTGGTTTAGGCGAATGGTGGACGGCGTTTCAGCGCGGCGATGAGCACGAACAGCGTCGCCTGCTGCAAAAAGTTGGCGGCGACCCCGCCAGCCAGGGCGACCGTCGTCGCAAACGGCGCCGTAAGCCGAGCGCGCCAGAGTAGTGGGTGCGCCTTCCCAGCTCGCCTATATTGGCTTGGGTAGCAATCTAGAGTCGCCTATCGAGCAGGTTCGCGAGGCCCTCAACGAGCTGGCAATGCTACCGCTAAGTCGATTGGTGGCAGCATCATCGCTTTACGCCAGCCGCCCGGTGGGGCCGCAGGATCAGCCGGACTTTATCAACGCGGTGGCCGCGCTGGAGACGCAGCTCTCGCCGCTGGCGCTACTCGACCAGCTTCAGGCGTTAGAGCAGCAGCATCGCCGCCGCCGCCAGCGCCACTGGGGGCCCCGCACGCTTGATCTTGACCTGCTGCTCTACGCTAATGACCACATCAACTCGCCGCGTTTACGCGTACCGCACCCGCAAATGACTGCCCGGGCCTTTGTACTGCTCCCCCTCGCAGAGATCGCCCCCTCTCTAGACCTTCTCCAACAGCCGCTATCCACGTGGCTTGAGCAAGTTGAGAACCAAGGCTTGGAACGCTTACCTAACGCCTAGTGTGCGGCTAACGCTACCATTTGACACAAATCTCGACACCGACACCCCATTCAGGTAACAATTACCGGTTACGCCACTTCGCGCATGCAGGGATGCAGCATCAATAATGGTCGGCTGCCTATGTCGCAGCGGCCTCACGTAAAACATGAGAGCACGCCATGAAAACCGTCACCCTAAGCACGCTGCAGGCCTATAAGCAGGCTGGCGAGACGTTCAGTTGCCTAACCGCTTACGACGCCTCCTTTGCCCATGCGGCAAGCCAGGCAGGCATTGATGTCCTGCTCGTCGGTGATTCGCTGGGCATGGTGCTACAGGGCCATAACAGCACCCTACCCGTCACCATTGACGATATCATTTACCACACCCGCTGCGCGGCGCGTGGTAAAGGCCATAGCCTGCTGATGGTAGACCTCCCCTTTATGAGCAACGCCACCACGGAGCGCCTGTTGGAAGATGCCGGTGCCGTGATGCGCGCGGGCGCGGAGCTGGTCAAACTGGAAGGCGAAGCGTGGATGGCCGATGGCATTCGTGAACTTACCCGCCGCGGCGTACCGGTGTGTGCCCACCTGGGCTTAACACCGCAAACCGTGCATCAGCTAGGTGGCTATAAAGTGCAGGGACGCGACGCTGCTCAAGCGGAACGCATCATTAACGACGCAAAAGTACTTGTCGAGGCGGGCGCTTCGGTGATTCTGCTCGAGTGCGTTCCTGCCAGTCTGGGCAAAGCGGTCACCGCCGCGCTGGATGTGCCGGTGATTGGCATTGGCGCAGGACCGGATACCGACGGCCAAATTCTGGTGATGCACGATGTGCTGGGCGTCACCCACGGACGCACGCCGCGCTTTGTGAAAAACTTTATGGTTGAGGCGGACAGCATTCAAACTGCGTTTCAGCGCTACCATGAAGCGGTCAAAACACGCACTTTCCCAGCCCAAGAGCACTGCTTTTAAAGATGACGGTTAAGGCATCTCGTCTATCGACCACCTTTTGTCACTCATACGAAACGACTATGCGCACTTTGCGAGACATTGATCAGCTCCGCAGCACGCTGCGAGATTACCGCCAACGCGGCCAGCGTATTGCCCTGGTGCCCACCATGGGCAATCTCCACGCAGGCCACCTAGCGCTGGTCGCCTGCGCGCGCCAACACGCCGATATCGTGGTCGCAAGCCTGTTCGTCAATCCGATGCAGTTTGGCCCAGGCGAAGACTTAGACGGCTACCCGCGTACCTTTGATGCCGATCAAGCGCAGCTTATCGAGGCTGGCTGCGACGTGCTGTTCGCCCCGGCGGCGAGCTCGCTCTACCCTAACGGCTTGGACGCACAGACCCGCGTGCATGTGCCCGTGGTGGGCGAAGGGCTGTGCGGCGGCTCACGCCCCGGCCATTTCGACGGCGTCTCCACCGTGGTCAGCATGCTGTTTAATCTGGTGCAGCCAGATATTGCCTGCTTTGGGGAGAAGGATTACCAGCAGCTTGCGGTGATTCGTAAGCTGGTGCGCGATCTGCACATGCCCATCGAAATTATCGGCGTGCCCATCGTGCGCGCAGAAGATGGTTTGGCACTGTCATCGCGTAACGGCTATTTAAGTCGCGAGGAGCGCGCCATTGCCCCTGTGCTCTACCGAACGCTGTGTACACTACGCGACGCACTGGAACATGGCGACGCTATCGAAAAGGTACTACACCAGGGTAAAGCCGCGCTGTATGATGCGGGCTTTACACCGGACTACCTGGAATTGCGCGATGCCTCGCTCGCCCCGGTCAGCCCAGCGACTCGCCAGGCAGTACTGCTGGCCGCCGCCAAACTAGGCCCGGCGCGATTAATCGACAACCTCACGGTTCAGCTCCCGAACAGCGCTGCCACGACTATGAGTGAATAAACCAACAACGAGGAATACAGGAACTCACAATGCACACCATTATGCTCAAAGCCAAGCTGCACATGGCTCGCGTCACACACGCGGTACTCAACTACGAAGGCTCCTGCGCCATCGACGGTGACTTGCTGGATATGGCGGGCATTCGTGAAAATGAGCAGATCCAGATTTACAACGTCGAGAACGGCGAACGCTTCACCACTTACGCTATCCGCGGTGAGGAAGGCTCCAAACTTATCTCGATCAACGGCGCTGCGGCCCACCTTGCCGCCCCTGGCCACCGGATCATTATCTGCAGCTACGCCCACTACTCCGAAGCCGAACTGGAAAACCACCAGCCTGCGCTGGTGTATCTGCAGGAAGGCAACCACGTCAGCCACACCAGCAATATTATCCCGGTGCAGTTGGCCTGATCACAACTGGCCGAATCTTAGCGCCTCTACTACTTTCCCCTGACGGGCCACATGTTGGCCCGTTTTTATTTGCCCATAAAGGTTTATTGCCGCAACGCACCACCTTCCCCTATGCTGAAGAGACGGCTGACACAGCACGAATAAAAGAGTACGGCTGCAGAGCACGCCTATCGGGCATCTGGCATCAGACTGTCTGTTAATTACTCCAGGAGTCATCTTATGCAAGAAGTAGTCATTGTTGCGGCACGCCGCACCGCTGTGGGCGCTTTCGGCGGCTCCCTCGCAGGTATTCCCGCGAGCGACCTCGGCGCCTTGGTGATCAAAGATATCCTCGCCTCAACCGGCGTTTCTCCCGATCAAGTTGACGAAGTACTGCTGGGCCAAGTGCTCACCGCAGGCGTTGGCCAAAACCCGGCGCGCCAAGCGGCTATCAAGGGCGGCCTGCCAGACTCGGTACCGGCCATGACCATCAACAAAGTGTGTGGTTCAGGCCTTAAAGCGCTGCATCTCGCCACTCAAGCCATTCGCTGTGGCGATGCTGAGCTGATTCTGGCCGGTGGTCAGGAGAACATGTCCGCCTCGCCACACGTACTCCCCAACTCCCGCAACGGTCAGCGCATGGGCGATTGGAAGGCAATTGATTCCATGGTGCACGACGGCCTGTGGGATGCGTTCAACAACTACCACATGGGCATTACTGCCGAGAACTTGGCCGAGAAGTACGGCATCACCCGCGAAGCGATGGACGAGTTCGCCGCAGCGTCCCAGCAGAAAGCCGCTGCCGCCATCAAAGAAGGTAAGTTCAAAGGTCAGATCGTGCCGGTGGAAATCCCCCAGCGCAAAGGCGACCCGGTGGTGTTTGATACCGATGAGAACCCACGGGAAGTTACCGCGGAGAAGCTTGGCGGCATGCGCCCTGCGTTTAAGAAAGACGGCACCGTTACCGCCGGTAACGCCTCGGCGCTCAACGACGGCGCGGCAGTGGTTATGCTCTGCTCCGCCGAAAAAGCCAAGCAGCTGGGGCTAGAGCCGCTGGCGCGTATTGCCGCTTACTCCAACGCAGGCGTTGATCCTGCCATTATGGGTATCGGCCCCGCACCGGCTACCCGCCGCTGCTTGGAAAAAGCCGGCTGGAGCCTGGATGACCTGGATCTGGTAGAAGCCAACGAAGCCTTCGCTGCCCAGGCACTCTCCGTTAACAAAGAACTTGGCTGGGATGTCAGCAAGGTCAACGTCAACGGCGGTGCCATTGCCCTAGGCCACCCCATCGGCGCTTCCGGCTGCCGCGTACTGGTCACCCTGCTCCACGAAATGATCGCCCGCGACGCCAAGAAAGGCCTCGCGACGCTGTGTATCGGCGGCGGTCAGGGTGTCGCACTGGCGATAGAGCGTCCTTAACAATCGTCTTCGGTTAACCAGCCAAACATGCCCCCGTTGCGACGGGGGTATTTTTTGGCTTGTAGATGATTAGCGTGACCTCTCACCGACCACCCTGGCAGGTGTGCTCAGCACCAGCAGCGCGCCCAGCAGGAATAGCCCGGAAGCCGCCCACATGGCGATAGGTAAGCTAGTGCCATCAACGATACGCCCACCGACCATTGCCCCCAAACCAATCGACATATTGAAGGTAAACGCCATTAACGCCGTGGCGGCTTCGGTATTGGGTGCGGTGCGTAAAATCCAGGTTTGAATGCTTACCGATACACTGCCGAACACGGCGCCCCAGGCCATTAGCAAGAACACGCCACTGCTCGGTTGAATACCCAGCACCGGGAAAGCAGCTACAACGATAAGCAGCAGGCTGGGAATCGCCAGCACCGCGCGGTAGGGGTGCCGCCCGGCGAACATACCCGCCGCAATGTTGCCCAGGATGCCTGCGGCCCCGTAGAGCAGGAGCAGGCTGCCCACATGGCGCTGGGAAATACCGCTAATCTCCTGCAGGATAGGGCTAATAAAGGTGTAGGCGGCAAAGTGCCCCACCACCACAAACCCTGTGGTTAATACCGCCACCCGTACACCACGATTACTAAATTGCTGCGCCAGTACTCGCAGACGAACAGGTTCACGTGGTGGCAAAGACGGCAGCCAACGCCACAGCGCAATGGCCGTTAACAGGCTAAAACCGCCCAGCGCCCCAAAGGCGACCCGCCAGTTGCTGAAATCGCCCAATAGCGTGCCCAGCGGTACGCCCAGCACCGAGGCTGCCGCGACACCACCAAAAATCATCGTCATCGCTTTAGGCACCTGTGCCTCCGGCACAAGGCGCGGGGCAATACTGCCCGCCACCGCCCAAAACCCACCAATGCTAAGCCCCACCAGCACACGGGCGGCAAGCAACAGGATAAAGCTGCTGGCCAATGCCGAGAGCACACTCCCGGCCACCATCACGACCATCAATACCGTGAGCATAATACGCCGATCCAAGCGCCCCACCGCGACCGGCAGCAGCGGGGCTGAAAAGGCAGCGACCACGCCGGGCACGGTGACCATTAAGCCTGCCATGCCGGGGGTAACGCCCATGCTCGATGCCACCTGAGAAAGCAACCCAATCGGCAGCTGCTCCGCGGTCACCAGTAAAAAAATGCCGATCATCACGGCCACCACCGCCCACCAGCGCGGCGCTTGTTGCTGCTCCATCTGCTGCTCCCTGACTGTTGACTGTCTAAATCCCGGCGAACATAGCTTTAGCTAACATCAAAACACTATCTAGTAAAAAAGTGCTTTGCTAAAACGGTACCTAGCAAAAAAATACCTAGCAAAAACAAAGCCCCCGCAGCCAGAGGCTACGAGGGCGGTATCAGAAACCTAGCCAGCGATTTAAATCGTCGCTTCGGTTTCCGCTGCTTCTGCTGCGAAAGCGGTTTTCTCTTCTTCAGTGATCTCTTTCATCGACAGCTTCACGCGGTTGCGGTTGTCGATATCAAGTACCTTCACAATCACGTCATCGCCTTCGTTCAAGAAGTCGCGCACGTTGTTAACGCGCTCGGCAACGATTTGCGAGATGTGCACCAGGCCATCGGTACCCGGCATGATGTTCACGAACGCGCCGAAGTCAGCAATGCGTACCACTTTACCCATATACAGCTTGCCGATTTCCGCTTCAGCGGTAATCGCCAGTACGGTGTCAATGGCGCGCTTGGCGGCGGCTTTATCTTCCGCGTAGATACGTACGGTGCCGTCGTCGTCGAGATCGATTGAAGCGCCGGTGTCTTCGCAGATTTTACGAATCATCGCGCCGCCTTTACCGATCACATCGCGGATCTTGTCGGGATCGATTTTAATCGTTGCCATGGACGGGGCGTTGTCGGAGACATCGCTACGGCTCTGGCTGATCACCACATTCATCTGCTCAAGAATACTCAGCCGCGCGGTCAGTGCTTGCTGCAGCGCGAGCTCCATAATCTCTTCGTTGATGCCTTCGATCTTGATGTCCATCTGCAGGGCGGTAACGCCCTCTTCAGAACCTGCGACTTTAAAGTCCATATCGCCGAGGTGGTCTTCATCACCCAGGATATCGGTCAATACCGCGAAGCCGTCCGGGTCTTTTACCAGACCCATTGCGATACCCGCCACCGGTGCTTTTAGCGGCACGCCTGCATCCATCAACGCCAGCGAAGAGCCACATACGGAAGCCATCGAGCTAGAGCCGTTAGACTCGGTGATTTCCGAGACCACGCGAATGGTATAGGGGAAGGTATCTTCGGATGGCAGCATCGCCTGTACGCCGCGACGCGCTAGGCGGCCATGGCCGATTTCACGACGCTTAGGGCCACCCATAAAGCCCGCTTCGCCTACCGAGTAGGGAGGGAAGTTGTAGTGCAGCATAAAGCGGTCTTTACGCTCGCCTTCCAGTGATTCAATTAGCTGTGAGTCACGCAGCGTGCCCAGCGTTGCCACGGCTATCGCCTGGGTCTCACCACGGGTAAAGATGGCCGAACCGTGGGCTTTTGGCAGCACGCCGACTTCGATAGCCAGCGGGCGCACGGTCTGGTTGTCGCGACCATCAATACGCGGCTCGCCTTTGACAACCCGCGAACGCACCACGCGTTTTTCCAGGCTAGCAAAAGCACCTTTAACGTCATCTTTACTGAACTTGTCGTTAACCGGTTCGCCTTCATCGGCTGCCAGCTGTTCAATCGCCTGGTCTTTCAACTCAGCCAGTGCATCCTGGCGCTGCATTTTGTCGGTGATGCGGTAAGCATCGCCCACTTTAGCCTCAAACGCATCGGCCATAGCGGTTTTGAGCGCCTGGTTCTCTTCGGCGGCCTGCCACTCCCAGCGCGGCTTACCGGCTTCAGCAACCAGTTCGTTGATGGCGCTGATCGCTACCTGCATCTCTTGGTGGCCGAACAGTACGGCTCCCAGCATTTCGTCTTCAAGCAGCTCTTTAGCTTCAGACTCAACCATCAGCACGGCTTTTTCAGTACCGGCGACGACCATGTCGAGCTCAGAGGTGGCCAGTTCTTCAACGGTTGGGTTGAGGAAGTAGCCTTTCTCTTCGTTAAAACCAACGCGGGCTGCGCCGATCGGGCCACTAAACGGCACGCCAGAGATGCTCAGCGCTGCGGAAGTACCCAGCAGTGCGGCAATATCCGGATCGTGATTACGGTCGGTGGAGAGAACGGTACAGACGACCTGCACTTCGTTCATAAAGCCTTTGGGGAACAGCGGACGGATCGGGCGATCGATCAGCCGCGAAGTCAGCGTCTCTTTCTCAGTGGGTCGTCCTTCGCGCTTAAAGAAGCCGCCAGGAATTTTGCCCACTGCGTAGGTTTTCTCCTGGTAGTGTACCGAGAGAGGGAAAAAGGGTTGGCTCGGGTTAGCCTCTTTACGAGCGACCACGGTACACAGCACGACGGTGTCGTCCATGGTAACCATGACAGCGCCGGTGGCTTGGCGAGCAATACGCCCGGTTTCGAGCGTGACGGTGCTACGACCGTACTGGAACGTTTTCTTTACCGGATTCACAGCGACTTCCTTCAGCATTATCAATATCTACTTGTCTATTCGTTTAGGTCGTTTTGACTGGTTACCATTCTAGGCGCTGGAACGCGATAGGGCTACCAGTTCCTGCTTGCCCCCAGCACTATTGAGATAAACCCGAAACATAAAAAAACGGGCAGCTCTTTATGAGCTGCCCGTTTCGAATCGTTGCCGTTAACGCTTAACGACGCAGACCTAAACGCTGGATCAGGGACTGATAGCGTTCGAAATCTTTACGCTTTAGGTAGTCCAGCAACTTACGACGCTGGTTAACCATGCGGATCAGACCACGACGAGAGTGGTGATCCTGTTTGTTGGTCTTGAAGTGGTCCTGCAGGCCATTGATGTTGGCGCTCAGCAGTGCAACCTGTACTTCAGGGGAACCGGTATCGTTATCGCCGCGGCCGTATTCAGTGACGATCTCGGCCTTCTTCTCAGCGGTTAAAGCCATCTGTCTCTCCAGTAAGCAATATGCCTAAAAATGAATGGGTGAGACCACGCATATTTGCAGTCTCAAGCTACTATTTTCCCGTAAAGTGCTGCGTCCTTGCAACGCTGATTACGAGATAGCGACGGTACTTAACAGCCGCTTAGGCGCCACTTCCTGGGCACCTTTCACTACGCCAAGGCCGATAAACGTCTCGGCGTAATAAAGTCTGGCTACTTCGTCTGCGGCTAATGCGCCGGTTTCGAGAGCAGCGGGCTGGCCATGGGCCAAACGGGCGTGGGCGGTGTCGTCTACCGTCAGTAACGGCAAATGATCCACCAGCACATCCACGGGCATTAGCTCAGCTTCCAGTGCTGCCTGGTCGGCCAGTGCTTCCAAGGCCTCTAGCGTCCACATCGCGTCGGCTAAAAAGGGCCCTGTTTTGAGCCTTCTTAGTTGACTGATGTGCGCACCACAGCCAAGCGCTTGACCAATATCTTCGGCTAACGTGCGGATGTAAGTGCCTTTACTGCAGCTTACTTCCAGCTCAAAAGCGCTGCCTTCAAACGATAGCAGGCGCGCATCATACACGCTTACCCGCCGAGCTGCACGCTCTACGTGTTTGCCTTCGCGGGCTAACTCGTAAAGTTTTTTGCCCTGATGCTTTAGCGCCGAGTACATGGGAGGCACTTGGTCAATCTCACCGCGAAAGCGGGTGAGCACAGTTTCCACGTCATCGGCGCTTAAACTGGGAACCTCATGCTGCTCAATAATCGTGCCTTCCGCATCGCCGGTATCGGTGATCACCCCAAGCTCTATCCGGGTGCGATACACCTTGTCGGCTTCCAGCAAGTGCGACGAGAACTTGGTCGCTTCGCCTAGGCAAATCGGCAATAAGCCGGTTGCCATCGGGTCGAGCGTGCCGGTGTGCCCGGCTTTTTGAGCCTGGAACAGCCGACGTACACGCTGCAGCGCATGGTTGCTGGAAACGCCTTTGGGCTTATCCAGCAGCAGTACGCCATTGACCGGCAAACCACGACGTTGACGCGCCACTAGCGAGTTTCCTCACTTTGCTCGGCAGCGTCGTCCCCTTCTTCACTTTGATTGCGTGCGCGGTCAGTGGTGACCGCTTCATCAATCAGTGAAGAGAGTTGCTGACCGCGCACCACGCTTTCATCGAAATGAAAACGTAGTTCTGGCACGTGACGTAGCTTGATGCGCTTAGCAATCTGGCTTCTTAGAAAACCCGCAGCGCGCTTAAGCACCTGCAGATTCTCTTTAATACGCTCGGGCTCTTGCTCACCCAACAAAGTGACGTAGACGTCGGAGTAGCCAAGGTCACGGCTAACGGTGACACCGCTGACCGTGACCATGCCCAAACGTGGGTCTTTCACTTCGCGTTGGATCAATACCGCCAGCTCCTTTTGGAGCTGGTCGGCTACCCGGTCAGTACGCTTAAATTCGCGCATGTTTAGCTCCTCGCAGCCTTACAGGCTACGCTCGACCTTCACTTGGTCGAAGACTTCGATCTTATCGCCGACTTGGACATCGTTGTAGTTCTTCACGCCGATGCCACACTCCATGCCGTTGCGCACTTCCTGCACATCGTCTTTGAAGCGGCGCAGCGATTCGAGCTCGCCTTCGTAGATCACCACGTCATCACGCAACACGCGGATCTTCTTATTACGATGCACGCTGCCTTCGATGACCATACAGCCAGCGATGGCACCAATCTTCGGCGCACGGAAGACGTCGCGTACTTCGGCAATACCGACGATCTCTTCTTTCCACTCAGGTGCGAGCATACCGCTCATCGCCTGCTTGACCTCGTCGATCAGCTGGTAAATAACGCTGTAGTAGCGCAGATCCAGACCTTCACGTTCGATGATCTCACGGGCAGCGGCGTCAGCACGGACGTTAAAGCCGACCACGATGGCTTCCGACGCAAGCGCCAGGTTGGCATCGGTACCGGTGATACCACCCACACCAGAGGAAACCACGGCGACTTCAACTTCACCCGTAGAGAGCTCTTCCAGAGCGCCTTTGATCGCTTCCAGCGAACCTTGAACGTCGGCTTTGAGGACGATGTTGACCTTGGCCACTTCGTCTTGGCCCATCTGGCTGAACATGTTCTCCAGCTTGGCCTTCTGCTGACGCGCCAGGCGCACTTCGCGGTACTTGCCTTGACGGAAGTTAGCTACTTCGCGGGCTTTCTTCTCGTCAGCAACGACCATAAAGTCATCACCGGCATCCGGCGTACCGCCCAAGCCTTGAATCTCTACCGGCATGGCCGGGCCAACCGAATCAACCTGCTGGGCAAGTTCGTTGGTCAGCGCACGTACACGACCATAGTGCAGGCCAGCCAGGACGATATCGCCCTTTCTCAGCGTGCCGTTCTGAACCAGTACGGTAGCGACCGGACCACGTCCTTTATCAAGGCGTGACTCAACCACAACACCTTTACCGGGCGCGGAAGGCACGGCTTTTAGCTCAAGCACTTCGGAGGCCAGCTGGATCGCTTCCAGCAGCTCTTCCATACCTTCACCGGTCTTAGCAGACACGTGAACAAACTGGGTGTCGCCGCCCCACTCTTCCGAGATCACGCCGTGCTGGGAAAGCTCATTTTTGATGCGATCAAGATCGATACCATCTTTATCGATCTTGTTGACCGCTACCACCATGGGCACTTCGGCAGCTTTGGAGTGTTCAATCGCCTCAATCGTCTGAGGCATCACGCCATCATCCGCTGCGACGACCAGGATGACGACGTCCGTCGCCTTGGCACCACGGGCACGCATAGCGGTAAACGCCGCGTGGCCTGGGGTATCCAGGAAGGTCACGCCACCGTGGTTATCTTCCACGTGGTAGGCACCGATATGCTGGGTAATACCGCCAGCCTCACCCGTGGCTACTTTCGCTTTACGGATGTAATCGAGCAGCGAAGTTTTACCGTGGTCAACGTGACCCATAACGGTCACTACGGGCGAGCGGGTGATCTCTTCGCCTTCATAGGAGATGCCTTCAAGCATTTCCGTTTCCAGCGCGTCATCTTTCACCAGCTTCGGCGTATGACCCATCTCTTCCACCACGATCGCAGCCGTATCCTGATCGATGGTTTGGTTAATGGTCACTGCCGCGCCCATGTTGAACATGGCCTTGATGACTTCGTTGGCTTTGATCGACATTTTGTCGGCCAATTCCGCCACGCTGATCGATTCAGGGATCGATACTTCACGCACAATCGGCTGAGTCGGTTTCTGGAAAGCGTGCTTGCCGTTGCCGGTCTGGTTGCCACCACGGCGACCACCACGACGCTGCTCGGCACGTTTTACCTTCTTACCGCCGCCACCGCGCTTGCGTTCTTCGCGATCACCACGATCTTCATCGTCACGACGACCCTTGGCTTTTGCTGCAGCCTTCTTCGGCGGCGCAGTACGACGGTCAGAGCGGCCTTCTTTCGGCGGCGCTGGCGGCATATCGTCACCGGACGGCGTGTCGTCGATTTCAAGATTCGGCACCGGGATATCAGGCGTCGCCGGTGCTTTAGTGGCTCTTGGCGTTGATTCAGCCTCTTGCTTACTATGCGCGGCGGCTTCAGCTTCTTTATTGCTACGCGCTGTCGCTTCAGCTACCTGCGCAGCTCGAGCTTTCTTCGCAGCAGCTTTTTCCTCGGCTTCACGCGCATCGGAAACCTTGCGCTCAGCTTCAGCTTCCGCCATATCGCCCACTAGCTGGCGGGGGCCGGTGTAGCTAGGCTCCGGTGCTTTCGGCTTTTCATCTTCAGCGCTTTTGACGTAGGTTTTTTTCTTACGTACCTGCACTTCGATGGTTTTGCCGCGCTCGCCGGTATTGATACGGCTACGGGTTTTGCGCGTCAGCGTGATACGGTTTTTGCCCGCTTCAGCAGTGTCGCTACCGCCATGGCTCTTCTTCAAGAAACTCAGCAGCTTCTGCTTATCTTCTTCAGACACAGCATCGCTTTCTGAAGCGTGCTTCAAACCCGCTTCTTTCATTTGCTCTAGTAGGCGAGGCACATCACGGCCCACCTTTCCTGCGAAATCTTTAACTGTCATATCTGACATATTGACCCTCCTCAGCCCGTGACCTGTTTACTGTGTGTTCGAATCCGATGCGTCATCGACTTCAAACCAGGGCGCACGGGCAGTCATGATCAGTGCCGCTGCGCGCGCTTCGTCCAACTCCTCGATATCGACCAGATCGTCGACAGACTGCTCGGCGAGATCTTCCATGGTAACGATGCCGCGACTGGCCAGAATGAAGGCCAGGTGGCGCTCCATGCCATCCATCTCCAGCAGATCTGCTGCTGGCTGGGCACCGTCTAGCGCTTCTTCCGTGGCAATGGCCATCGTCAGCAGCTCGTCTTTCGCACGTGCACGAAGCGCTTCGACTAAATCTTCATCGAACTCTTCGATTTCGAGCATCTCTTCCATCGGCACGTAGGCGACTTCTTCCAGGGTAGTGAACCCCTCATCCACCAACAGGCGAGCGACATCTTCATCCACATCGAGGTGCTGGATAAAAGAGTCCACCAGGCTATCAATCTCTTGATCGCGCTTAGACTCCGCTTCCTCTTCGGTCATGACATTAATGCGCCAGCCGGTAAGTTCAGAAGCCAAACGCACGTTCTGACCGCTCCGACCAATCGCCTGAGCAAGGTTATCCTGCGCCACGGCCACATCCATTGCGTGGGCATCCTCGTCCACAAGGATAGACCCAACATCGGCAGGTGCCATGGCGTTAATCACCAACTGGGCGGGATTGTCATCCCACAGCACGATATCAACGCGTTCGTTTTGCAGCTCCGAAGAGACCGCTTGAACGCGTGAACCGCGCATACCCACACAGGCACCGACCGGGTCGATGCGGCGATCATTGGTTTTTACCGCAATTTTGGCCCGTGAACCGGGGTCACGCGCAGCACCTTTGATCTCAATCAACTGCTCTGCGATCTCTGGCACTTCAATTTTGAACAGCTCGATGATCAGCTCGGGGCACGTCCGCGATAGCTGAAGCTGGGCACCGCGTGCGTCTGGGTCTACCTTGACCAACAGGGCACGTACCCGCTCGTTCATGCGGTAACGCTCACCGTGAATCATTTCATTGCGCGGCAAAAACGCCTCAGCGTTTTCGCCCAAATCAATGATCAGGCCGTCGCGAGTGGTCTTTTTAACGATGCCCGCTACCAGTTCGCCTTCGCGATCAGCATATTGGCGCACCACTTCTGCCCGCTCAGCTTCACGTACTTTCTGTACGATCACCTGCTTAGCGGTTTGCGCCGCAATACGACCGAACGACGCATTTTCGATGCTTTTTTCCACCACATCGCCTAATTTAAGCGGCGGATCACGCTGCTCGGCGATGCTTTCTTTGATTTCGTAGTCGGGCGTTTCGAATTCGTCATCTTCGACGACCGTCCAGGTGCGGAACGTTTCATATTCCCCAGTACGACGGTCAATATGCACGCGCACATTGGCTTCTTCTTTTTCAAAACGCTTACGTGACGCGCTCGCAAGAGCGGCTTCGACCGCTTCGAAGATGACATCACGCGGGACGCCCTTCTCATTGGAGATCGCGTCAACGACCATTAAAATTTCTTTACTCATGCGTATGCCTCGCCAGAAAACCTATCCTTATGTGCATCACCCCGGCAGCCTGCCGGCAGCGCCGCCACCCGGTCAATCGTCGAACTGCGGTACAATGTGAGCAGAATCAATACTCTCAATTGGAAAGCAGTACTCTTCGCCATCCAGTTGTAGCAGCACTTCATCCCCCTCAACACCGACCAAAAGCCCTTGATACTTGCGCCGCCCGTCAAAGGCAGTGCGCAGTTTCAGCGCGACGTGATGACCTTGAAAGCGGGTAAACTGATCCAGGGAATACAAGGGACGTGCCATGCCTGGCGAGGAGACTTCCAACCGATACTCACCGGCAATGGGGTCTTCTACATCCATAACAGCACTGACTTGGCGGCTAATATCTGCGCAGTCTTCCACGCTAACGCCACTTTCGCGCTCAATATAGATCACCAGCCGCGAATTTTTGCCCTGGGAAAGATGGTCGATGCCCCATAGTTCAAAGCCCATGGCAGCAACAACAGGTTCGATCAGCGCGTGAAGCGCAGCGTGTTTAGTGGCCACAGACAAAGCTCCTATAGCCGTTGCATCAGGCACCTGGCCAGGAGTTATTAGAAAAGCTAGGTGGCTGATTGGCGTTACTCGGGAATGTGTCTCCGCTTATCCGGACGACATCCGCTATTAAGATATTCTTGCTACTCAAAAGCTGCTAACAAAAAGCCCCTTCACTGGAAGGGGCTTTTTAAAAGAAACCTTGTGTACCATTTCTTAAGTACTACTTCCAGTACCGTCTTAGCAACATGTAACAGGCTAAGCCTAGCATGACCGTTATTTTTCAATATATCTTAAAAATAACAAGCCAACACATGCCACTAGAAAATGGTAGCGGGGACCGGATTTGAACCGATGACCTTCGGGTTATGAGCCCGACGAGCTACCAGACTGCTCCACCCCGCATCAATCTAGGTCGACGATAATAGACACTAAAGCCACTTACGTCAAGAACTACTTGCTTCAAGAACGACTTACTGAAAAAAGCCACCTACTTAAAGCTGTTTTTTCGCCTCAGCTGCCAACGCTGGCCTACTGGTAACAAAAGAACATTCTGGGAAGCTGGCAAGCCAGCAAAACAGATGGTGCCGAAGGCGGGACTTGAACCCGCACGACCATACGGTCACTACCCCCTCAAGATAGCGTGTCTACCAATTCCACCACTTCGGCATCAGGGGAGGCTAAAGAAACTCTTTCTGTCTAAACAACGAGCACTACTTACTCGCTGCTTTCCTCTAGCACTGGCGCGGCATTATCCACGTCCGCAGGCCTGTCGTCAAGCGTTGGAACGCTTTGCTGCTGCTCGATCAGGCGCGAATCGGGAATACCCGCTTCTGGCGCCTGACCCGCTTGGGTAGCAAAGTAAGCTAGCGCCATTGAAGTGGCGAAGAAGCCCGCCGCCAAAATGCCGGTGGTGCGCGACAAAAAGTTACCGCTGCCCCGTGAACCAAACACGGTCTGTGATGCACCACCCCCGAAAGCCGCGCCGGCTTCGGCACCTTTACCCTGCTGAAGCAGGATGAGTACCACCAGGGCGACCGCAATCACCACATGAATCATAAGAATTGCAACTTGCATGGCGTTATCCTGCTGACTGACAAATGGCATAAAAATCATCGATCTTGAGTGAGGCTCCGCCCACTAGACCGCCGTCGATATCTGGCTGAGCGAGCAGCTCAGCCGCATTGCTTGCGTTCATACTGCCGCCGTAAAGCAAACGCAGTTGCTCGGCGAGCCCCTTATCGAAACCCGCCTGGTAGGCACGAATGCCTGCCATAACGTCCTGGGCCTGCTCAGGGCTAGCCGTACGGCCAGTGCCAATTGCCCAAACGGGCTCATAGGCAATAACAACCTGCTTGCGCTGATCAGGCTCTAAGCGGGACATGACATACCCCACTTGACGAAGCACCACTTCCATCGTGCGGCCTGCGTCACGCTCTTCTAGAGACTCACCCACACAGAGAATTGGCTTGAGCTCGACACTTAAGGCTGCCAAAAGACGCGCGAAAATTTGCTCATCGCTCTCTTTATAGAGCTGGCGTCGCTCGGAGTGCCCCACCAATACATAAGAGACCGCAAACTCTTTTAGCATACGGCCACTGACTTCACCGGTATGCGCCCCGGAGTGAATAGGGTTCAACGTTTGCGCGCCTAATGACAGCACCGTACCTTCAAACGCATGGCGCGCCGCATCCAAATAGGGGAACGGCGGAATAACCACGACATCCACGTTGGTTGGCGATACGGCGGCGGAGAAGGCCTGGCCGAATTCGTTAATCAGCGCCACGGAACCGTTCATTTTCCAGTTACCGGCAATTAAAGGCGTACGCATCGACTCTCCTCACTCAAGGTGGAGCGAAATGGTATAGGAGCGGCCTTGTCAAGACAACCGCTGTTATAACCACAAGCTGGGTTTACTAAACCAGTTTGCTGAACCGGTTTGCTTTCCCGGTTAGTTGAACACATTTAATTAAGTAGCGCCTGAACCTGACTGGCCAAGCCACGCGCCAATTGATCGACATCTAAATGGGCGCGCCCTTCCACCATCACACGAATGAGCGGCTCAGTCCCTGATGGGCGTAGCAACACTCGGCCCTCATCCCCTAACTCATGCTCTAGCGCCGCTACCGCCTGCTGAAGTGGTGCAGATGCCATGACGTCTTTGGCGCGGGTATCGGCGGGCAAGCGCACATTGACCAGTGCCTGGGGCACTTTTTCCAGCTCTTTTAACAGTGTCGGCAGGCTCTTCTGCTCGCGCATCATCAAGGCCAACACCTGCAGCGCGGAAACGATCCCATCCCCCGTGGTCTGCACATGCCCACATACAATATGCCCAGACGACTCACCACCCAGCTCCCAGCCATTGGCGGCCATGCGCTCCATCACAAAGCGGTCGCCCACTTTAGCGCGCTCAAAGGGAATCCCCAGCTTATCAAGCGCCATCGACAAGCCAAAGTTGGACATCAGCGTGCCCACTACGCCGCCTTGCAGCAACCCACGCTCGTGGCGATCGCGGGCAATCAGATAGAGAATATCGTCGCCGTCGACTTCGCGGCCATCGCCGTCTACCAGCAGCACGCGGTCACCATCGCCGTCAAAGGCGATTCCTAAATCAGCATTTTGCTGGATCACCGCAGCACGCAGCGCGGCGGGATGGGTTGAGCCCACCTGCTGGTTAATATTTAACCCATCCGGCGAGGCGCCAATGGTGGTAACGTCAGCTCCCAGCTCGCGAAACACATTGGGTGCGATATGGTAAGTAGCGCCGTGAGCACAATCCAGCACGATTTTGAGGCCATGCAGACTAAGCCGATCAGGCAGTGTCGATTTGCAAAACTCGATGTAACGGCCTGCAGCGTCATCAATACGGGTTGCTTTACCCAACTGGGCAGCTTCCGCGGTGGTCAGCGGCGCCTCTAGCATCGTCTCGATACGGTCTTCTGTCTCATCGGGGAGTTTCTTGCCCTCGGCAGAGAAAAACTTGATGCCGTTATCGTCAAACGGGTTATGCGATGCCGAGATGACAATCCCCGCGTCGGCACGGAAGGTGCGCGTTAAGTAGGCAATTCCTGGCGTGGGCATGGGTCCCAGCAGGGATACATCGACACCCGCCGCGGAAAGCCCTGCCTCTAAGGCGGATTCAAACATATAGCCAGAGATCCGGGTATCTTTGCCGATCAGCACCCGCGTTCGCCCTTTATCCCGGCGCAGCACCTGACCCGCCGCCCAACCCAGCTTGAGCATAAAATCAGCCGTAATGGGTGATTTACCCACCGTGCCGCGGATGCCATCCGTCCCGAAATAGCGTCTTGTCATGCGTCAAACTCCTTGTTTAGCGGCGGCTCGCAGCCTTCTTGTAGTACCGCCCACGCCATATTGACTGCATCAACCGTGGCAGCCACATCATGCACACGCAGAATATTCGCGCCACGCTCCACCGCCATGGCAGCGAGCGCTAAACCACCGCAGAGGCGCTCCTCCACCGGACGGCCCAGCACCTTGCCAATCATGCTTTTGCGTGACATACCCACCAGCAAGGGAAGCTCCAGTGCTTGTAGCGTTTGCATATATTTGAGTAAGCGTAGATTGTGTTCAACGGTTTTGCCGAAGCCAAAGCCGGGGTCAATCAAGAGACGATTGCGGCGCAGACCGGCCGCCTCGCACTCGGCCACCCGGCGCGCCAGATAGTCCGCCACCTCTTCTTCGATGGGGCGCTGATAGGCGGGCGATTGCTGCATATCCTGCGGCTCACCCTGGCGATGCATCAGGCAAACAGGCAGGCCACTGCCCACCGCGGCCAACAGCGCGCCTTCCCGTTCAAGGGCGCGCACATCGTTAATCATTCCAGCCCCCAGCTCACTCGCCTCGCGTATGACGGTCGGGCAGCTCGTATCGACCGACACCAACGCATCCAGCTCGCGCACCAGGACTTCCACCACCGGCGCCACTCGATCCAACTCTTCTTGCGGGCTGACCGGGGTAGCCCCTGGACGGGTCGATTCGCCGCCCACGTCAATCATCGCCGCCCCTTCGGCCAGCATCCGTTCACCGTGGCGCAAAGCATCATCCAATGCCACGTGCTGCCCACCATCGGAAAAAGAGTCCGGCGTCACATTGAGAATGCCCATCACCCGGGGAAAGGAGAGATCCAGCAGATGACGCCCACAGCGCAGTTGGAAAGCATTGTCAGCGTTTTGCGTAGAGGACGTGTCCAGAATTGATTTCATGCTGCAGCCTGGTCAAGAAAAGAAACATTGCAGTGCTATGTACATAGCATATCAAAAAAGGCGCCCCTTGACGGGGCGCCTTCGGCTCATACGAGGGGTGAACTATCTAGTCATTCACTAGGGGCCTGCAGGGCCGCCTAGCGGGTCTGAAGGGCGGCGACGCGGCTCGTCGTCATCCTCTTCACCATTGTCTCCAGAATCACCGCCTCCAGAAGCATCACCATCTGAAGCGTTGGAAGAAGCGTCGTCTTCGGCCTTCACCTGGGGCTTGTCATCGTTGACAGGCGTACCGCCACCGGATGAGTCACCGTCGTCCCAGCCTTCCGGCGGACGCGGATCACGACCTTCCATGATGTCCTTCAACTGCGTGGCATCAATGGTCTCGTACTTCATCAAGGCCTCGGCCATGGCATCCAGCTTATCGCGATTATCGGTCAGGATTTGGCGTGCCTGCTCGTAGCAATCGTCGATGATTTTGCGGACTTCCTTATCAAGGCGCGTAGTGGTGTCGCCCGACTTCATCTTACCGCCACCCTGACCCGGACCGCCGAGGAACTGATGAGACTCATCCTCGTCGTACATGATCGGGCCCATTTCGTCCGACAAGCCCCACTTAGCAACCATGTTGTGAGCCAGCTCAGTAGCACGCTTGATGTCGTTGGAGGCACCCGTGGTCACGCCGTTCGGGCCTAACGTCATCTCTTCGGCAATACGGCCACCAAACAGCGAGCAGATTTGCCCCAGAATTTGCTGACGAGAGAGGCTGTAGCGATCCTCTTCCGGCAGGAACATCGTGACACCCAGCGCACGACCCCGCGGGATAATCGTTACCTTGTAAACCGGGTCATGAGAAGGCACGACCAAACCGATAATGGCGTGACCCGACTCATGGTAAGCCGTGTTGAGCTTCTCTTTGTCGGTCATGACCATCGATTTGCGCTCAGCGCCCATCATGATCTTATCCTTCGCCAGCTCAAGCTCTTCCATGCTGACCAGGCGCTTATTGCGACGGGCTGCAAACAATGCCGATTCGTTAACCAGATTGGCCAAATCAGCACCGGAGAAGCCTGGCGTACCGCGCGCAATCAACTGCGGCTTTACGTCATCCGCCAGCGGCACTTTGCGCAAGTGAACGCCCAAAATGTGCTCGCGACCACGAATATCTGGCAAGCCAACCGTGACCTGGCGGTCAAAACGGCCCGGACGCATCAACGCTGGGTCGAGTACGTCAGGACGGTTGGTCGCGGCGATAACAATGACGCCTTCGTTGGCTTCAAAGCCATCCATCTCGACCAGTAGTTGGTTCAACGTCTGTTCGCGCTCGTCGTTACCACCACCCATACCGGTGCCACGCGAGCGACCCACGGCGTCAATCTCATCGATAAAGATAATGCACGGCGCCTGCTTCTTGGCCTGTTCGAACATGTCGCGCACACGGGATGCACCGACACCAACAAACATTTCAACGAAATCAGAACCGGAAATCGAGAAGAACGGCACTTTAGCTTCGCCCGCAATCGACTTGGCCAACAGCGTTTTACCGGTACCCGGCGGACCCACCATCAAGACGCCGCGGGGGATGGTGCCACCCAAGCGCTGAAATTTGGTTGGGTCGCGCAGGAAGTCGACCAGCTCTTCGACTTCTTCCTTGGCCTCATCACAGCCCGCCACGTCGGCAAAGGTTGTTTTGATCTGATCTTGAGAGAGTAGCTTGGCCTTCGATTTACCAAAGCTCATCGGGCCGCCTTTACCACCACCGGCTCCGCCCTGCATTTGGCGCATGAAGAACATGAAGATGCCCAAAATCAGCAGAATCGGGAAGCTGGCGATCAGCAGCCGCGTCCAGATACTTTGCTGTTCTGGCTCTTTGCCCACTACCGTCACATTGTTGCTCAACAGATCGTCCATCAGCTTCGGATCTTCCGCCGAGGGGCGGATCGTCTGAAACTGAGAGCCATCCGAGCGCTCACCCGTGATGGTGTAGCCATCAATGGTCACGCTACGCACCTGTTGATTTTGCACCTGCTGCACAAACTGGGAATAGTTTGTGTTTTGCGGTGCACTTTCGGTACTGAAATTGTTGAACACTGTCAGTAGGACGGCCGCGATGACCAACCACAGAATCAGGTTCTTCGCCATATCGTTCAAGGGGCTACCCTCATTACAAGAATCTGTCAGTTAAAGCCTGCTGCTTAATAATTCCTTTTACTAGGACATTACATCAGCATCAAGCGTTCAACCATTGCCAAAGCGTCTTATGCCTCGGGCCATCTGTGTCACGCGCACTTATGGCGACTAATGTGACACACGTTGCGCTTGCCTGTCTGGCAATCGCGATGATAAATCTTGGCTATGAACCACGCGGTCAATATCTAACCACACGGACGTTCTATGTCGCGAATAGCTATTTTTGAATAACTACCCACGAAACCCCTCTGCCAGAAAATAGACTTCACGGGAGCGTGCCCGCGAGGCATCCGGCTTACGAGTCACCACTTTGCTAAAGCTGCCACGCAACTCTTTCAAGTAGGCGTCAAACCCTTCCCCCTGGAATACTTTAGCTAAAAATCGACCACCAGGTGACAACGTTTCGCGCGCGAGTTCTAACGCAAGCTCCACTAAATACATCGCCTGAGGCTGATCAATCGCCGCCATACCACTCATATTGGGGGCCATATCCGACATCACAAGGTCTACACGGCGATTATCCAGGCGTTTTAGTATCGCCTCCAGCACCGCCTCCTCAGTGAAATCGCCCTGGATAAAGTCCACGCCGGCCAGCGCATCCATCTCTAGAATATCAGAGGCAATGACCACACCTTCTGGACCCACCCGCTCCGCAGCGATTTGACTCCACCCGCCAGGCGCTGCGCCCAGATCAATCACCGTCATACCCGGACGCAGCAGTTTATCCTTTTCATCCAACTCGATCAGCTTATAGCTAGCGCGGGAGCGGTAGCCATCTTGCCAGCTCTGCTTCACGTACTGGTCGTCGAAATGCTCCTTCTTCCAGTTATTGCTGGTCTTGCTGACGGAATGTTTTCGATTTGGGGGCTTTTGCTGCATGTAGGAATCTAACACTGGAATAAGAGATGGGCGCATTCACGCGATCGCTTTCACTCGGTGTCGTTTCACCGTAAGATGGAGCGTTAAGCGCTAACCGGGATACCGCAAGATACCATGAGCTTGTCACAGGCACAAAAGAAAGCATTTCGTAGCATTGGCCACCATCTTAATCCAGTGGTCACCGTTTCTGAGAACGGCGTCTCCGAAAATTTGCTCGCAGAACTTAACCGCGCACTCACCGATCACGAACTGATCAAAGTGAAACTCGCCCTTCCTGAGCGTGATGATCGCGCTGCCATCATCGCCGAACTGGTTGCTAACAGCCGTGCCGACCTTGTGCAAACCATTGGCAAAATGGCGCTACTGTACCGCAGAAACCCAAAGGTGAACCCGAAGCTTTCTAATGTTACCCGCTTTGAGAACCACCACGGCCGGTATTAACCGCACGCTGTTGCACTAAAACGCCCCTTCAACCGACTTAATGCAGGTCAATTGAAGGGGCGTTTTTTTATCACACGTACTCGACGCTACCTATTTCGTACTCGACGTCACCACCGGGGGTTTTGACCACCACGACATCACCCTCTTCTTTGCCAATTAAGGCACGGGCAATGGGGGAGGTAACCGAGATTCGCCCGGCTTTGATATCTGCTTCGTCTTCCCCGACGATGCGATACGTCACTTCTGCATCGTTTTCCAGGTTTATCAACGACACAGTGACACCAAAAATCACTTTGCCGGTTTTCGGCAACTTAGTGACATCAATCACCTGCGCGACGGAGAGTTTGCCTTCGATCTCCTGAATACGCCCTTCGATAAACCCTTGCTGCTCGCGAGCAGCGTGGTACTCAGCGTTCTCTTTTAGATCGCCGTGCTCACGCGCTTCGGCGATGGCCGCGATCACCTGCGGACGCGCTTCGCCTTTGAGATGATTCAACTCTTCGCGAAGACTTTTTTCTCCCGCAACCGTCATCGGGACCTTGTTCATTGACTTGCTCCTGCATGCAGATCCTGAAGGCGCCGCACCGTAATCTCCCTACCGTACTCAAGCGCCATGCAAACAGCATTAGCGCCCGCCAAGGTGGTCGCATAGGGCACCTTGCGCGCGAGAGCAGTACGGCGAATGACCGAAGAGTCGTTAATAGCCTGACGACCTTCAGTAGTGTTCACAATGTAGGCGATTTCGTCGTTCTTAAGCAGATCGACGATATGGGGACGACCTTCGTAGACTTTATTGACGCGCTCCACAGCGAGCCCGGCAGCTTCCAAAGCAGCTGCTGTTCCCTGTGTTGCACATAGCGTAAAGCCCAATGCTAACAGAGAACGACCCACTTCGATAATCCCTGCCTTGTCGGGTTCGCGTACAGAAAGAAACGCCTTACGCTCGCCGGTCAGCCCAGGGATCGCCTCGCCTGCCCCCAGCTGCGCCTTGAAGAAAGCTTCTGCAAAGGTGTCGCCAGAGCCCATCACTTCGCCGGTCGACTTCATTTCCGGCGAGAGAATCGGGTCAACCCCCTGGAATTTATTGAACGGGAACACCGCCTCTTTAACACTATAGAAGTGCGGCACGATTTCGCGCTCAAAGCCCTGCTCAGCCAGGGTTTTACCGGCCATGCAGCGGGCCGCAATCTGCGCCAGCGAGGTACCAATGCACTTGGACACAAAAGGCACGGTACGCGAAGCGCGCGGATTGACTTCAATGACGTAAATCTCGCCATCCTGCCAGGCAAGCTGCACGTTCATTAGGCCTTTAACGCCCAGCTCAACCGCCATCTGCTTAACCTGATGGCGCATTTCGTCCTGCACATCAGCGGGCAGCGAGTAAGGCGGCAGCGCACAGGCGGAGTCGCCGGAGTGAACGCCCGCTTGCTCTACGTGCTGCATGATGCCGCCGATCACTACCTGCTGACCATCCGACACCGCATCGATATCGATCTCGATCGCGGCACTCAAAAAGTGATCCAGCAGCACCGGTGAGTCGTTGGAGACTTTCACCGCGTGGGTCATGTAATTCTCAAGCTCGGAGGCGTCGTAGACGATCTCCATAGCCCGGCCACCCAGCACGTAGCTGGGGCGCACCACCAGCGGGTAGCCAATCGCCTCAGCTTTATCGAACGCTTCGGCAAAGCTACGCGCCGTGGCATTGGGCGGCTGCTTCAAGCCCAGCTTGTCGATCATCACCTGGAAGCGCTCACGATCTTCAGCGCGGTCGATAGCGTCCGGCGTGGTGCCAATGATCGGCACACCGGCTGCCTCTAGCTCGCGGGCCAGCTTTAGCGGCGTTTGGCCACCGAACTGAACGATCACGCCCACCGGCTTCTCTTTGTCAGCGATTTCGAGCACGTCTTCCAGCGTTACCGGCTCAAAATAGAGGCGATCAGAGGTGTCGTAGTCGGTAGAGACGGTTTCCGGGTTGCAGTTGACCATGATGGTTTCATAGCCGTCGTCGCGCATGGCGAAGGCAGCGTGAACGCAGCAGTAGTCAAACTCGATACCCTGGCCGATACGGTTGGGGCCACCACCCAGCACCATAATTTTCTGGCGGTCAGAGACATCCGCCTCGCACTCCTCTTCATAGGTGGAGTACATATAGGCGGTGTCTGAGGCAAACTCCGCGGCACAGGTATCAACGCGCTTATAAACCGGGCGAATACCAGCGGCCTGACGGGTTTCACGGAACGCTTTTTCGCTAATGCTAAGTAGCTTGGCCAGACGCGCATCGCCAAAGCCTTTGCGCTTGAGCTGATAGATCTCACGGGCAGAGAAGTCGGGCAATGAGCGCTTGGCGACGGCGTTTTCCGTCAGCACTAAATCTTCCAGCTGAACCAGGAACCAAGGATCAATATTGGTTAGCGCAAACACCTCATCAACGCTCATGCCCGAACGCATGGCATCAGCGATGTAGAAAATACGCTCGGCGCCCGCAGCCTGGAGCTCGCCCTGGATAATCGCCATATTGTCTGGCGTGAAATCGGTAATGATCGGATCGAGACCATCGTTACCGGTTTCCAGGCCGCGCAACGCCTTCTGCAGCGACTCTTGGAAAGTACGCCCAATCGCCATCACCTCGCCCACCGACTTCATCTGGGTGGTCAGGCGATCGTTGGCCTGGGGGAATTTCTCGAAGGTGAAGCGCGGAATTTTGGTAACCACGTAATCGATAGACGGCTCGAACGACGCCGGGGTACGCCCACCGGTAATATCGTTCTGCAGCTCATCCAGGGTATAGCCCACAGCCAGCTTGGCGGCGATTTTAGCGATCGGAAAACCAGTCGCCTTGGAGGCCAGCGCCGAGGAGCGCGATACCCGCGGGTTCATTTCGATAACGACTAAACGGCCAGTTTTGGGATCCATACCGAACTGGACGTTGGAGCCACCGGTCTCCACACCAATCTCGCGCAGAACCGCGAGGCTGGCGTCACGCATGATCTGATACTCTTTATCAGTCAGCGTTTGCGCCGGGGCCACGGTGATGGAGTCACCGGTGTGCACCCCCATGGGGTCGAAGTTTTCAATCGCGCAGACGATGATGCAGTTGTCGTTTTTATCGCGCACAACTTCCATCTCGTACTCTTTCCAACCCAGCAGCGACTCATCGATCAGCAGCTCGTGGTTGTTGGAGAGCTCAAACCCGCGGGTACAGATCTCTTCAAACTCTTCCTTGTTGTACGCCACACCGCCGCCGGAGCCGCCCATGGTGTAGGAAGGACGAATAATGGTCGGAAAACCCAGTTCAGCCTGGATCTCCCAAGCCTCATCCATGGTGTGCGCCACTTTCGCTTTCGGGCATTCCAAACCAATGCGCTTCATGGCCTGATCGAACAGGTCGCGGTCTTCGGCCATGTTAATCGCATCGGCGTTGGCACCGATCATCTCCACGCCGTACTTCTCCAGCACGCCGTGCTTTTCAAGCTCGAGGGCGCAGTTCAGCGCCGTCTGGCCGCCCATCGTCGGCAGGATAGCGTCGGGACGCTCGGCCTCGATGATCTTCTCTACCGTCTGCCAGGTAATCGGTTCGATATAAGTGGCATCGGCCATGGCCGGGTCGGTCATGATGGTGGCGGGGTTGGAGTTAACCAACACAACCCGGTAACCCTCTTCACGCAGCGCTTTACACGCCTGGGCGCCAGAGTAGTCAAATTCGCAGGCCTGGCCGATCACAATCGGGCCAGCGCCAATGATCAAAATAGTGTTGATGTCGGTACGCTTAGGCATAACGGTTCCCGCAAAAAATGGTGACGATGAGCGACAAAAGACGGCGATACAGGGCTGAGCGCGTTAGCGACGCGTCTGCATCATTGCAACAAAGCGATCAAACAGCGGCGCCACGTCACGCGGGCCGGGGCTCGCTTCCGGGTGGCCTTGAAAGCTGAACGCCGGTCGGTCGGTGAGCTCGATCCCTTGCAAAGTGCCGTCGAACAGCGAGCGGTGCGTGGCACGAACGTTGGCCGGCAACGTTGCTTCATCCGCCGCAAAGCCGTGGTTCTGGCTGGTGATCATCACCGTGCCGGTATCCAGATCCTGCACTGGGTGGTTGGCACCGTGGTGGCCGTGGCTCATTTTGACCGTCTTCGCACCGGAAGCGAGCGCCAGCAGTTGATGGCCCAAGCAGATACCGAATACCGGAATATCGGTTTTCAGCACCTCTTGAATCGCCTTGATGGCGTAGTCACAGGGCTCTGGGTCGCCTGGGCCGTTGGCCAGGAAAACGCCATCCGGGTTCATCGCCAGCACCTCAGCAGCAGGCGTTTGCGCGGGCACTACCGTCAAACGGCAGCCGCGCGCGGCCAGCATGCGCAGAATGTTGAACTTCACCCCGTAGTCGTACGCCACCACGTGGTAGGGGCGCTCGCTTTTAGACGCATCTGCATAGCCTTCACCTAGCGTCCATTCGCCTTCTGACCACTCGTAGGACTCCTTACACGACACCTCTTTGGCCAGATCCATCCCCTTCAGGCCAGGGAAAGCCTTGGCGGCTTCCAGCGCCCGCGCCACTGCATCTTCGCCTTCGGCATCAGCGCCCGCCAAAATCGCCCCGTTCTGCGCACCTTTGTCACGCAAAATACGCGTTAGGCGGCGGGTGTCGATATCGGCAATGCCCAGCACGTTCTGGCTTTTCAGGTAGTCCGACAGCGACTGCTCAGAACGGAAGCTGCTGGCCATCAGCGGCAAATCGCGAATCACCAAGCCCGCGGCGGCAATCGACGCTGATTCGACGTCCTCGGCGTTAACGCCGGTATTGCCAATATGGGGATAAGTGAGGGTCACGATCTGGCGGGTGTAGGAGGGGTCAGTAAGGATTTCTTGATAACCGGTCATGGCCGTATTGAATACCACCTCGCCGCTGGTTAATCCGTCCGCGCCAATGGCGATGCCGTGGAACACACTGCCATCTTCCAGGGCCAGTATTGCGGGTTTGCTCAATGCGGGGTTATTCAAAACAAGTCCTCCCATGCTGGTGGGAGCCTGTGGGGCGCAGGCTCAGCAATTTCTTGATTAATCCACGGCCTCATCATCAAACGATTCGTTATCAATAATGAGGTCGTAAAAAAGCGGGACGAAGCCGATAAAAAAGAATCGGTTTCATCCCGCTTGTTGTTCGATGCCTTCTGAGCCGCTGGCACAACCTAAAACTGGCTAGCGGACTCGGGGCAGGCTTTGGGCTGGCCAACGCAACAAGCGCGCCGTCTAAGGTCTGTAAGTCAGAGCTTCTAAGCCACCCGGCCAAAATTTTTGAAATGTTACAGGAATTCTTGGCCTAAGACTACCCCTTAATGACCGGGCTGTTCTAGCATGAGTGATCGCTTAATCCAGACCCAACACATCCTGCATATCGTAACGGCCGTTCTCTTTACCCGCGACCCAGCGCGCAGCGCGTACAGCACCTTTGGCAAAGGTCATGCGGCTGGAGGCTTTATGGGTGATTTCGATGCGCTCGCCTTCGGTGGCAAACATCACCGTGTGTTCGCCAACGATATCCCCCGCACGCACGGTGGCAAAACCGATCTCTTTATCGCTGCGCGGGCCGCACTGCCCTACTCGTTCGAACACGCCGTGCTCTTTCAGGTTACGGCCCAGGCTATCGGCGATGACTTCGCCCATTTTGATCGCGGTGCCGGAAGGCGCATCAACCTTATGGCGGTGGTGGGACTCGATCACTTCAATATCGTAGCCTTCATCGCCCAACGCTTTGGCAGCGGTTTCAAGCAGCTTCAGGGTTAAATTAACCCCGACGCTCATATTGGGCGCGAACACCATGGCCACCTTATCGCGGTAGCTATCAAGCTGGGCCAGCTCATCATCGCTCATACCGGTAGTGCCAATCACAATACGCTTACCGTGCTCAGCGCAGAACGCCAGATTACCCAGCGTGACCTGCGGAGCAGTGAAGTCGATCAACACATCAAAGTCATCGACAATCGACGCCAGGGAATCTACTGCGACAACGCCGCGCTTACCTACCCCGGCAAGTTCGCCAATGTCAGCGCCCGATAAGGAGCTGCCTGGCTCCACAATCCCACCGGCTAGCGTCGCCTCAGCCTCTTGCTCTACAGCATTTACCAACGTCCGGCCCATGCGGCCAGCCACGCCTACAATGGCAATTCGGGTCATGCGAACTCCTGCGCTCTGCGTTTCGGTGCATAAGATTTATGTTTTCAAAATCAGCGCGATTATAGCAGACCCGTCGTGGTCTAGTTTTCCCAAACAATCGCCAGCTCTTCATCACCGGCCATACGCATAAGGTGGCGCTCGACTACCCCCTCCAATTCATCCAGATGCTCCTCTTCGAGGGTTTCCAGGGCTACTACCAATTTATCCGATTCAGCGACCATTAAGCAGGTGCCGGTGGCAAAGGTAATGGTAGCTTGCTGATCACTCTGCTCGACCTCCAACTTATGCGCCCAGTGTTTGCACAGGCGATTGATTAAATGCTCGGCGGAAGGCGTGGCAATTTCAACACGAGATAAAGGCATAGCGGCCTCTCCATAAATGTAAGTACTTGCTAACTAAAAAAGCTACAACAACACAATTGCCGTTTAGAGCCCAATACGCGAAGCCGTCGCCGAAGAATAAATGGCAAAAACAAAGCGTAGCATGTGAACCATTCAGCGCGGCACCCCAGTGATGCCGCCTAAACGCTAATCAGTTACAATAGCAATTGCATCTCTGTGCTATCAAAGCGTTACTGCGCATCAGTGACGCCAGACCTGTTAATCAATATTGACCAACGAGTTTAAAAAATGCTCAGTTCTCCGCGCTTAAAAATCCTGTTTGGTACGCTTATCAGCTTTGCTTGCGGCGCCACTGCTATGGCTGACGCTATCACTGTTACCGATGTCGCTGGCCGCGAAATCTCTCTGGACGCCCCTGCCGAGCGGGTTATTTTAGGTGAAGGGCGGCAAATTTATCTGCTTGGGCTACTCGAACCGGAAGACCCTTTTGCCCATGTGGTCGGTTGGCGCGAAGACTTTTCTCAGGCGGACCCTGATAACTATGCCCGCTATCTAGAGCGCTTCCCAGAGATTGAAGCAATCCCCACCTTTGGCGGCTTTAAAGACGGCACCTTCGATGTAGAGCAGGCCGCCGCGCTGAACCCTGATGTGGTGCTGATGAACATCGAAGCTAAAGCCGCCACAGAAGACGCCGCCTACGACGACAAGTTGGCACAACTCGGCATTCCGATCATCTATGTGGATTTTCGTGAAGATCCGCTTGAGAACACCATCCCCTCCATGCGCATCATTGGCCAGATCATGGACGATGAAGCCGCGGCCGAAGCGTTTATCGAGTTTGCCGAGGCACAGCTGGCACGGGTAACCGACGTCATCGCCGAGGCCAATCCAGAGCGCCCCAGCGTGTTTATTGACCGGGCAGGCGGCTACTCCGACGAGTGCTGCATGAGCTTTGGCCCTGCCAACTTTGGCGATTATGTCACTCTGGCGGGCGGCCACAACATTGCTGAGAGGATTATTCCTAACAGCTTCGGCAACCTGAACCCTGAGCAGATTATTGCCGCCAACCCCGACCATGTGGTTGTTACCGGCGGCAACTGGGATGCCTACGTACCTGGCGGCGACTGGGTGGGTGTAGGGCCTGGTGCAGATATGCAAAGCGCTCACGCCAAGCTGGAAGCGCTGACCGAGCGCACCGCGATGACCGGCATTAAGGCCGTTGAATCTGGCAATTTCCACGCCATTTGGCACCAGTTTTACAACAGCCCCTACTACTTCGTGGCCGTGCAGCAGTTAGCCAAGTGGCTACACCCTGAGCTCTTTGCCGACCTAGACCCGGAAGCCACCATGGAAGAACTGCACGAACGCTTCCTGCCCATCGGCTATGAGCCCGGCTACTGGATATCGCTCCATGACGACTGATACGAGGATAACGGAAACGGAGGTCACAGAGCGCCTTTCACAGGGTCGCGCCTTCTACCATAGCCAGGTGTTCCGCCGCCAACTGATATTGGCGGCACTGGTGTTAGCGCTGTTTTTTAGCCTCTGCGTTGATCTGGCCCTCGGCCCCGCCCGCTACAGCCTGGGCGAAGTCATCGCGGCGCTATTCACGCCGGGCAGCGTTAGCCAGCAGGCGCGGGTGATTGTCTGGGAAATCCGCATGCCGGTGGCGCTGATGGCGCTCGTAGTGGGCGCCAGCCTGTCGGTGGCCGGGGCCCAGATGCAGACCATTCTGAGCAACCCTCTCGCTAGCCCGTTTACCCTGGGGATTTCCGCCGGGGCCAGTTTTGGTGCCGCTTTGGGTCTCGCCTTCGGGGTGGCGCTGGTGCCTGCCGCCATTGAGTTTGTGGTACCCATCAACGCCTTTGTAATGGCCATGTTCACCGCGTTTTTAATTCATGCCTTAAGCCTAAAGCGCGGCGTAACGGTAGAGACCATTGTGCTGCTCGGCATCGCCATGGTGTTTATCTTCAACTCATTGATGGCACTGATTCAGTTCTTTGCCAGCCAAGAGGCGGTATCCGCGGTAGTCTTCTGGACCATGGGCAGCTTGACCAAAGCGACCTGGCCCAAGTTCTGGATCGCCCTTAGCATTCTCGCTTTGTCGATGCCGCTGCTTGCCCGGCACGGCTGGGCGCTGACTGCTATGCGCCTGGGCGATGCCAAAGCCGAAAGCATGGGCGTCAATCCCCGCGCGCTGCGCTTGGAAGTGCTGGTACTGGTGTCGCTACTCGCTGCTATCGCGGTAGCGTTTGTAGGCACCATTGGGTTTATTGGCTTGGTGGGGCCGCATATTGCGCGCATTTTGCTGGGTGAAGATCAGCGCTTCTTCCTGCCCGGTTCGGCACTGTGCGGCGCGCTCATCCTCTCCGTTGGCTCAGTTATCTCCAAGATCATTATCCCCGGCACTATCATCCCCATTGGCATCATCACTTCGCTGGTGGGCATTCCCTTCTTTCTATTTCTAGTGCTTAACCACAAGAAGGCCTCATGGTAACGCTACAACTGAACCGCGTATCCGCCCGCTATGGGCGGCGCCCTATTCTGCAAGAGATCACCACACCCTGCTTTCAAGGCGGGCAAGTCGTCGCGCTACTGGGCCCTAATGCAGCGGGTAAGTCGACGCTTTTTAGGCGCGTGTTAGGACTATTGAAAGGCGAAGGCGAGGTGATCATCAGCGGCACCAGCGCCGAGCGCCCAGTGGGCTATATGCCCCAGGACACCGGCGCCAAAGCGGTGCTCACGGTGTATGAATCGGTGCTTTTGGCGCGCATGCAGGGGCGTGGATTAAAAGTGCAGCCTGAGGATTTAGCCCAAGTGGATCGGGCGTTGGACGAGCTGGCGATCACGGCCCTTGGCGAGCGCGATATTGGTGACCTTAGCGGCGGCCAGCGCCAGTTGGTAAGCGCTGCCCAGGCCCTGGTGCAAGAGCCTGAGATTCTGATGCTGGACGAGCCCACTTCAGCACTCGACCTTAACCGGCAAATTAGTCTGTTGACGGTGCTGCGCCGGTTGGCCGACCAGCGCCAGATGCTGATTCTGGTGGCACTCCACGACCTGGGGCATGCGCTACGTTTCGCCGATGCCGCCATGCTGCTGGAAAATGGCCGCCTGATTGCCTGCGGCCCCACCGCTGAAGTGATTACGCCAGCACTGTTGCAGCAAGTATATAAAGTCACGGCCCGAATTGAGCCGTGCTCGAAAGGCCAGCCGCAGCTTATCGTCGAAGCAGCCATTTAGCCGTTAACCTAAGCCGTCGCCCTTCCATCGCCGCTAGCGCTACCCCGCTTAACATCAGCGGTAGCGCTAGCAGGAAACCACTGGAGACCGGTATGCCAAACAACACCCAGTCGGCGAGCACAGGCCACACCAGGGCAATATATTCAAAAGGCGCCAACCGCGACGCCTCGGCGTAGCGCAGCGCTAATGTCATCGCGATGTGGGCGGCGCCGCCAAACAGGCCCGAGAGCACCAACAGGGCAAACTCCGCCTGTGTGAGCGCGGCCCAACCCAGCGGGAGCGTGGCAAGCCCAGCCAGTGCTGCCACCACAATAAAGTAGAAGGCGATGGAGGCAGCACTCTCGGTGCGCGAAATACGTCTCACGGTCAGTAGCGCCCCCGCGGTTAACAGCGCACCCAGCGCTCCTAACGCGTACCCGGTTATTTGCCCATTGCTGGAACTGGCATTGAGCCCAGGCAAGATCAGCACTGCCACTCCAGCAATCGCCAATATTATGCCGCCAGCGCGGTAGAGCGAGAAACGCTCCCCCAACAGCAATATGCCACCTATCGCCATAAACACCGGTGTTAGCTGGGCTAATAGTGTCGCCTCGGCAACGGGTAGCAGTGCCACCGCCGCAAAGGAGGCAAACATCGCCGCCGCCCCCATCCCCGAGCGTAACGCATGCCCCAAGGGGCGCCGCGTAGCCAACCCCTGGGGGAACTCCCGCCGCAGCAACAGAAAAATCACGATAGGCAGCAGCGCAAACAATGAGCGAAAAAACACCGACTGCCCCACCGGCACTGCGTCGCTCACGGCTTTAATGCACACCAGCATGCCGGTAAACAGAGCGCCTGAGAGCACCCGGAGCAAGATGCCCTTTGTGGGCCTTTCCTGAAGGTTATCCATTGCGCGCAGCATCCCCAAACAGCAAAAACCCCCGGCGAACCGAGGGTTTTTGAACCAAACAACTAATTATTTACCATTATTGCAGCTTTACGGCTTCATATCTTCAAAGAAGCTCTTCACGCTGTCGAAGAAACCAGTCTTCTTCGGCGAGTGGTTGTGGCTGTTGCTGTCGTCGAAGCTCTGTTGCAGCTGGCGCAGTAGGTCGCGCTGCTCGTCGTTGAGCTTGACGGGGGTTTCCACCACTACCTTGCACAGCAGGTCGCCGGGCATGCCACCGCGCACGGGCTTGACGCCTTTACCGCGCAGGCGGAACAGCTTGCCGGTTTGGGTTTCCGGCGGAATCTTCAGCTTCACGCGGCCATCTAGCGTGGGCACTTCAAGCTCGCCACCTAGCGCTGCATCGACGAAGTTGATCGGCACATCGCACTGCAGGTGCTTACCATCACGCTGGAAGATATGGTGCGGCTTGATCGCCACCTGAACGTACAGATCCCCAGGCGGGCCACCGTTCACACCGCTTTCGCCTTCACCATTCAAGCGAATGCGATCGCCGGTATCCACGCCGGGCGGAATCTTGACGGACAGCGTGCGCGTCTCGCGTACGCGCCCTTCGCCATTACACTTATGGCACGGCACTTTAATGTGCTGGCCAGAGCCATGACAGGTTGGGCACGTTTGCTGCACGGCGAAAAAGCCCTGCTGCATACGCACTTGACCGTGACCGTGACAGGTCGGGCAGGTCTCTTTCGAGGAGCCTGGCTCGGCGCCACCGCCATCGCAGCGATCACACTCGATATGCCGCGGCACGCGGATATCGACTGTGGTGCCTGCAACGGCGTTCTCTAGATCCAGCTCTAGGTTATAGCGCAGGTCGGAGCCGCGTGCCGGGGCATTGGGCCCACGGCGACGACCACCGCCTCCGCCAAAAATATCGCCAAACACATCGCCGAAAATGTCGCTGAAATCGCCGGCACCTGCGCCGCCGAAACCACCGCCGCCACCTTGGCCATCAACGCCCGCATGGCCGAACTGGTCATAGGCAGCGCGCTTTTCGCCGTCGCTGAGCACTTCATACGCTTCGGACACTTCACGGAATTTTTCCGCTGAGGTTTTATCGTCCGGGTTTCGATCAGGGTGGAATTTTTGCGCCAGACGGCGGTAGGCCTTCTTGATCTCTTTCTGATCGGCCCCTTTTTCGACACCCAGGACTTCGTAATAATCGCGTTTGGACATAGGCCCTACGCCTCCTGGTTAGCTACGCACTCAACTGCACATTTAGGCGATACACATTTAGCTACATACCTAGCTATATATCTAACTACGTGCGTCTTGGTCTCGGAAACAGCAACGCGGGAGTAAGCTCCCGCGTCACCGCTTTCCTTGGCAGAAAGAGGATGTTACTGCTTTTTCTGATCGTCGTTGACTTCTTCGTACTCGGCGTCAACCACGTCTTCTTCCGGCTTGGAAGTGCTTTCAGCACCTTCGCCGCCCTCTTGCTGCGCTGCTTCTGCCTGCTCGGCGTACATCTTCTGGGCGAGCTGGCCAGAGGCTTCGGTCAACGCATCCAGTTTCTTCTGGATGTTATCAACGTCGTCGCCTTTAACCGCTTCTTCCAGTTCGCTGATGGCCGTCTCAATCGCCTGCTTCTCGTCGTCAGTGGCCTTGTCACCGGCCTCTTCCAACGTCTTGCGCGTGGCGTGAATCATGCCATCGGCTTGGTTACGCAGCTGCACCAGTGCTTCGAACTTCTTATCTTCTTCAGCGTGCGCTTCCGCGTCGCGCACCATCTGCTCAACTTCTTCTTCCGACAAGCCGCTAGAGGCCTTGATAACGATGGACTGCTCTTTGCCGGTGGCCTTGTCTTTCGCCGAAACGTTCAGAATACCGTTGGCATCCAGATCGAAGGCAACTTCAATCTGCGGTACGCCGCGCGGTGCGGGCGGAATGTCGGCGAGGTCAAAGCGACCCAGCGACTTATTCTGCGCGACTTGCTTTCGCTCGCCCTGCACGGCGTGGATGGTAACCGCCGTCTGGTTGTCATCCGCCGTTGAGAAGGTTTGTGTCTTCTTGGTCGGGATGGTGGTGTTCTTCTCGATCAGCGGCGTCATGATGCCACCCAGGGTTTCGATGCCCAGGGTAAGCGGGGTCACGTCGAGCAGCAGAACGTCTTTAACGTCGCCACCCAGTACGCCGCCCTGAATCGCTGCACCCACGGCAACCGCTTCGTCCGGGTTAACGTCTTTGCGGGCTTCTTTACCGAAGAAGTCAGCGGCTTTCTTCTGCACCATCGGCATACGTGTCTGGCCACCGACCAGGATCACTTCGTCGATTTCAGACGCGGACAGGCCTGCGTCTTTCAGCGCCATTTTGCAAGGCTCGAGCGAACGCTGAACCAGCTCTTCTACCAGCGACTCCAGCTTGGCACGGGTCACCTTAACGTTAAGGTGTTTCGGGCCAGTGTTGTCGGCGGTGATGTAGGGCAGATTCACGTCGGTCTGTTGAGCGCTGGAGAGCTCAATTTTGGCTTTCTCAGCGGCTTCTTTCAGACGCTGCATGGCCAAGTTGTCACCGGAAAGATCGATGCCGCTGTCAGACTTGAACTGGTCAACTAGGTAGTTGATCAGCGCCAGGTCAAAGTCTTCGCCGCCCAGGAAGGTGTCGCCGTTAGTGGCCAACACTTCAAACTGGGTTTCGCCATCAACATCAGCAATTTCGATGATCGAAATATCGAAGGTACCGCCACCCAGGTCATAAACCGCGATGGTTTTGTCGCCGCGCGATTTGTCCATACCGTAGGCCAGTGCGGCAGCGGTCGGCTCGTTGATGATGCGCTTAACGTCTAGACCTGCAATGCGGCCGGCGTCTTTAGTCGCCTGACGCTGACTGTCGTTAAAGTAGGCCGGTACGGTGATAACTGCTTCGGTCACCGCTTCGCCCAGGTAGTCTTCGGCGGTTTTCTTCATTTTCTTCAGCACTTCCGCGCTTACCTGCGGCGGTGCCATTTTTTTGCCTTTTACTTCAACCCAAGCGTCACCGTTGTCGGCTTCGGTGATTTTGTACGGCACCATTTTGATGTCTTTTTGGACAACGTCGTCTTTAAAACGACGGCCAATCAGACGCTTGATGGCGTACAGGGTATTTTCTGGGTTAGTCACGGCTTGGCGTTTAGCTGCCTGACCAACCAGCGTTTCACCATCATCGGTATAGGCGATGATAGAAGGTGTTGTGCGACCACCTTCAGCATTTTCAATGACTTTAGCGCTGTCACCATCGAGCACGGCCACACAAGAGTTAGTGGTGCCCAGGTCGATACCAATTATACGTCCCATAGCAATACCTCGAATTCGGTTGTTACAAAACTGGAAATTTATTTTTTAAAGCTTGTCTGCGGGTTTCCCCGCGGGGTTGCCCTTTATTTGGGGGCCGCCGCTGACATTTCAAGGGCTTTTTTTCACACTCTTATTTAAGACTCTGTGTCGCCAGTGGCTTAATCGGCTTTTTTACTCACTACGACCATGGCCGGGCGCACTAGGCGTCCATTGAGCAAATAGCCTTTCTGCATAACGTCCATCACGGTATTCGGATCAAGATCCGGGTTAGGCACCATGGTCATGGCTTCATGCACCTGCGGGTCGAAGGGCTCGCCATGGGGTTCAATGCTTTCAACGCCGAATTTGTTAAGCACATCCAACTGCATCTTCAAGGTCATGGAGACGCCTTCACGGTGAACCTCTGAGGCCCCCTCTTCCATGGTCTCAAGGGCTTTTTCCAGACTATCCACCACCGGCAGCAGCTCTTTAACAAACTTCTCTAGGGCAAACTTGCGCGCTTTCTCGGCTTCCTGCTCAGCGCGGCGACGCACATTTTGTGCTTCCGCGGCGGCGCGCAGGGCTTGATCCTTGGCATCGGCCAAGCTCTGCTCTAACTCGCCCACCTGGGCGGCCAGCATTTCCGCTTCAGGATTGTCGGAACTGCCTTCTAGGGGCTCTTCGTCATTGATCAATCCTTCCAGCTCGCCCTCCATCAAACGCTCTTCAGCGACTTTCTCAGCCGCTTGCTCGGCGCCATCGGCTTCTTGCTCGTGGCGGGCCAGCTCATCGTCCATTGGTGTTTGCGGTTCTTTCGCCATGTTGTGCTCCTAAAAAGTAGGGCGCAGCCACGCGGGCGGCGCGCAGAGAAGTAAGCCTTTAAATCACTCGCTTTAACTAACTATGCACGCTATATGGGGGCCATAAATTCCATCTCAAGAGGTGCATTGAAGTGAGTTATTAACTACTGTATAAATCAACAACTATTGGATAAGTATCCAGCTTCTGCGCTGAACCGCCTCAGGAGGCGCCATGCTTACTCAGCTAGCCATTCAAGATTTCGCCATTGTCGATCACTTAGAGCTCGACTTAACCGGCGGCATGACCGCGATTACCGGGGAAACCGGGGCAGGCAAATCGATTCTGTTAGGCGCCCTTGGGCTGTGCCTGGGCGAACGCGCCGACGCCGGTAGCGTGCGCCACGGCCGCGAGCGTACCGACCTCTCCGCACGTTTTGACATTCAGCACCTACCCGCCGCCGTCGAGTGGCTGACCGCCCGGGAACTTCCAGTAGAAGAGTGTTTGCTGCGCCGTGTGGTCACCGCCAACGGCCGTTCCAAAGCATGGATTAACGGCCAACCCGCGACGATTTCCGATCTCAAATCTCTCGGCGAGCAGCTGATTCAAATTCATGGCCAGCATGCTCATCACGCTTTAATGCGCGAAGAGACCCACCTGGCCTTGCTGGACGATTACGCTGGCCTAAACGATGCCACCGCTCAATTAGCCATCACCTTCCGCGAATGGCGCAATGCGCGCCGCCAGTTGAAAAAGCTCAGTGAAGAAGGCAGCGAAGTAGAGGCCAAACGCCAACTGCTGCGCTATCAGGTAGAGGAGTTGGATCAGCTCGCTTTAGCGGAGGGGGAATTAACCACGCTTGAGGAAGAACAGCACACCCTAGCTCACGCGGAGGAGACCCTGCGCGAAACCCAGTTTGCCGCCGACTGCTGCGCCAGCGATGAGGGGGGTGCGCTGTCTTTACTCAACCAGGCGTTCGCTCATTTAAGCGCACTGCCGGGAAGTGACAAAGGCACCCTGGCCAATACGCTTGCCATGCTGAGCGATGCGCGTATTCAAGTGGAAGAGGCCTCCAGCGAGCTCAACCGCCTAGCCAGCACCACCGAATTAGACCCCGACCGGCTGGCCTGGGTAGAAGAGCGCATGACCGACGTCCACCGAATTGCCCGCAAGCACCACGTTGCCCCTGAAGAGCTATGCGCCCTGCATGCCGACCTACAGCGAGAAGTCGCTCAGCTCGAAGAGGGTGGCAATGACCTGGAGGCACTCAGTGCACGGGTAGTCGAGCTACGCGAAGAGTACCGCTTAGAGGCGAAGAAACTCACCAAGAACCGTCAAAAAGCCGCGCTTCGTTTAGGCAAAGAGGTGCAGCAGCAACTGGGCTTTTTAGCCATGGGTAAAGCGCGCTTTGAAGTGGAAGTCACCGCCAAAGACGCGCCCTCCCCTGAAGGCCTCGACCGGGTGCAGTTTTTAATTAGCGCCAACCCCGGCCAGCCCGCACGCCCATTGACCAAGGTCGCTTCCGGCGGCGAATTGTCGCGGATTAGTCTCGCCATTCAAGTCGTCGCGGCGACACACTCAACGGTGCCCAGCCTGGTATTTGACGAAGTGGATGTGGGTATCTCGGGCGCCACCGCAGAGATCGTTGGCCAACTGCTGCGCAAACTGGGCGAAAACGGCCAGGTCATGACCGTGACTCACTTACCGCAAGTGGCAGCCCAGGCCCACCAGCATCTGCATATCGAGAAACAGGCGAAACGCGACACCACCTTGACGCAAATGGCACTGCTCGACGAACAGGGCCGCATCAGCGAACTGGCGCGCATGCTGGGCGGTGTGACGCTTTCTGACCAAACACTCGCCCACGCGCGGGAAATGCTCCACGCGAGCCAGCGTCCGCCCCACTGACGCGCTGAACTAATGCGCCGAATTAACACGCTGAATAGCTGGATAAACACAAGCGCCCCTGATCCACTGGACGAATTCACTTAGCAAATTCGGCCCAGTAGATTAGGGGCGCTCACATTTCGAACAGCGACTAGCGTTTTCGACTAGCGGCGACCTAGAACGTTATTTCTTGTTCGTCGGCCCGCTGTCCTGGCGCGTTACGTCGGAACCGCGCGGACGCACATATAGCACCAGGGCATGATCGACTAGTTCGTAGCCGTGCTCTTCAGCAATTTCTTGCTGACGTCGCTCGATGATCTCATCAACAAATTCAATGATCTCACCGCTTTCAAGGCACACCATATGGTCATGGTGGTCCTCTTGGGTCATCTCGAATACCGCATGTCCTCCGTCGAAATTATGACGAATTACCAAGCCCGCTGACTCAAACTGAGTCAATACGCGGTATACGGTTGCCAAGCCAACATCTTCGCCCGCATCGATCAGTGTTTTGTACACTTCTTCCGCGCTAAGGTGGTGCTGACCCGAAACATTTTCGAGAATTTGAAGTATCTTGACGCGCGGCAGGGTCACTTTTAGACCGGCTTTGCGCAATTCATGGTTCTGATCGGCCATGGTCGCTCTTCGCAGTAACAGGTTAGGTCGGGTATGATCAACCGAAACCACGATAGTGAAGAATAGGCCCAAATGCAAAAATTGACTCGAATCATCACACTCTCCGTCGCCCTTACCGTTGTTAGCGGCTGCAGCTACGTCGGTGTTTACAAGCGCGACATCCCCCAAGGAAACCTGGTGACACAAGAGATGGTCAGCCAGCTTCAGCCGGGAATGACCCAAGAGCAGGTTACTTATGTCATGGGCAGGCCGCTACTGGAAGCGCCCTTTGACGCCAGCCAGTGGGATTACGTGTTTCGTTTAGACAAAGCGTATGGCGATGTGGAGCAGCGTCGCGTCACCCTTACCTTTGACCCTCAAGGGCGCTTAATGAATATTGAGGAAGAGGGTGATTTATCCAAACCGCTGCCGCTTGAAGGCGAGAGCAGCATGGGCCCTGCAACGGAAGGAGTTGATCCCATGGATGCACTCCCGGCCGAGAGCACCCGTACACAGCCACCCACGGACACACAGCCCGTTCAGCAGCCTTAATGCTACCGCACCGGGTCGCTCGCTTGGCGTTTAGCGCGCTCTAAGCGAGCGGCTTTGGGGTCAATGGCTAATGGCCGGTAAACCTCGACCCGATCCCCGTCGCGTAACGGCTGGGTATCGGGGTTGCGTAGCGCCTTACCGAAGATCCCCAGCGGTGCCTCGGCAAACGTATCGCCGGGCACCTCGGGAAACAGCGTTGGCAAATCAGCCAAGGCAACGGCTTGGCGCGCAGTCGTGCCCTCAGGCACCCTCAGAGCCACTATGCGCTGTTTAGATGGAAGCGCAAAGGCTACCTCAATGGCTAGCGTTTCAGCGCCCATACAGCTCGTTTGCGCGCTTGGTGAAGGCATCGACCAACTGCCCGGCTATTTGCTGAAAGAGTTTCCCAAACGCCATGCCGAGCAAACGATTGGCGAACTCAAACTCCATTTCCAAGCTCACTTTACAGGCGCCCTCCCCCATGGGGATAAACAGCCAGCGACCTTTAAGTCGCTTGAAAGGACCTTTGACCAGCGACAGCTCTATACGCTCAGGCGCGAAGAGGTCGTTGCGCGTGGTGATGGTTTGTTCGACACCGGCGCGCCCAAGGGTCATTTCGCCGATCAGATGCACATCATCATGTTCGAGCAAACGCGCCTGTCGGCAGCCTGGCAAAAACTCCGGGTAGCGTTCGAAGTCGTTAACCAAATCGAACATTTTCTGGGGGGTGTGCCGCACTAAGGCGGAACGATTGACGGTTGGCATTGACCTCTCCGCTGACTTCACAGTGCCCAAAGCGTATCATGGGAAACATTTTTCAGACCCTAAATGGTATCACGCCTCCCCTAATAACGAAGGGGATGCCACTGACAGATTAATTATGAGGTTCCATGGCCACTAAGAAAGGTAACAGTAAAGGTCCCGGTAGCAGCGTCATTGCCCAAAACAAGAAGGCCCGATTTGAATATCATATCGACGAAACCTTCGAGGCAGGCCTATCACTCGCTGGCTGGGAAGTTAAAAGCATGCGGGCCGGTAAAGCTCAGCTCACCGATACCTACATTTTGGTGCGCAACGGCGAGGCGTTTCTGTTGGGCAGTCATGTTATGCCGCTTAACACGGCAAGCACCCACGAGATTGCCGACCCGACGCGCACCCGTAAACTGCTGCTGCATCGTAAAGAGATCGCCAAGATCTTTTCGGTCACCCAGGACAAAGGCCACACCTGCGTGCCCCTTAAACTTTATTGGAAACGCAATAAAGTGAAGTGTGAGCTAGCGCTCGTGACCGGTAAACAGCTGCATGACAAGCGCGCCACAGAAAAAGACCGCGACTGGAATCGTCAAAAAGGTCGAATCATGCGGGAACATACCAAGGCATAACTGGTCAATCAGCTGTGAGCACGTTAGAATGTTCACCTGTATTAAGGGGGCGACATGGTTTCGACGCCGGTGACAACCCTTGAGGTGCATGCCGAGAGCGTGATGTATCTCGTAAATCCCACATCACGAAAAAATAGTCGCAAATGACGAAAACTACGCTCAAGGCGCGCTAGCAGCTTAAACACTGTTAGCTTCTTGTCTGGCCCCAAGGTGATGTGCCTATTCATCACTGCGGGGATATGAGCTAAAGCTGATAGGACCGCGGTTGGTGGTGTCTTCTCGCCAACCGTTAAACTTTAGAAGGCTCGCGTTGCTGAATCCTGACCGTCGGAGTCAGTCGCGCTAAACTAAATGACGGAATCTAAGCATGTAGAGCCAATAGGAGCGTGCTGGCGGACGCGGGTTCAATTCCCGCCGCCTCCACCACCTTACTATACAAATCAAGCACCTACGGGTGCTTTTTTTGTGTCTATGGGCTGAAAAGGGCCTGTTTAGGCATAGCGTGGTCAGCTTTTTGGTCAACATTTTTCAGTTATATTTTTAGCCAGAGCGGATTCAGTGGGTTCGTCGCCCTACTCCTTCTGCCGGTTTATTGGCCATTGCGCTTAAGGCCCATATCGTTTTCGGCAGAGTTTGCGGCACTATGATTATGATTGTTTTTCGACGGCAGATATCGGCCAGGGGCGGCCTTTTAGGAGCCACTGATATAGCGCTTTAACGCCCGGCTTTGGGGCGGCGGAAAGGCCCTCCCAGTCCCGAAGGGGCGACAACAGCCGATTGTTAGGCTTCGCCACCGAATTCCGGAAACTTAGCCAGATACTGCTGAAGCCCATAATTGCCTTTCAAAATATTGGACTCCTGAAAAAGCTGTTCTAGGTTCAAGATGTCGATTGGATCTTGCCTTGTGTGGGACCAAGCGGCAAATCCGTATATAACAATCGCTGATCGTGGTTCGATGGGACCCGCTTCGAAGTAGGAAACCTGAGTCATGCGCTCCCTATTGAAGAGCTTTAGATAAAACTCATAGCGCCAATGCTCTTCATGCTCCTGAGAGAGGCGTTTATATAAGGCCGTCTTAAGTGATCTTCGCAGTGACTTGTATGACTCGATGTGCCTTGCTGATGTTAACCAGTTCAATCGATCGGGTGCAGGCTGTCCATCCTCGCCTGCGTTCAACATGAGGGAACGAAATGCCCTTTCCAGCGCTAAGACAGACTCTTTAAAAATTTCTGCGTCGTGAGCATTTCGCCAAGGAACATAGATGGCCAGAATTGAAACCATCGCTGAGCCAAAAGCTATAGCTGCTGCAATAACGGCAATTTTATTTGTTATATCCATGACTCCCTCAAGAGTCCTAACACCGCCAACACGCGCAGCTCTATAGTGTAGGCGAAGCCGCAACGGAATAGCTGTCGCTGTACTTTGCCTTGTTAAACGCCATGGCTATAGTTACTAATGCCAGCTTGATTTAATAATTTTCTTCGAGGCTCACCAACGCTTTTGGATAATTGTCTTATATAAACACTTAATTCGTTTACCTGGATATCGTCATTGTACCCAGGCCAAAAGAAAGGCACATCTTGGTTGCTTAGACTTTCTATGAAGGTTATGTGCGTCATTGCCAAGAAGATGCGTGAAAAATTTGCAGGGTTATTAAAGTCATTTCTGAGCAAATGAACTATGATATGCCTATTTAAACCAACAACCCCCTCATTGCTGTTTTTGTATAGGACATTAGAAAAGAATAACCTAAATGCATTTATTACATCAGACTGAGGACATATGTGAGTTAGAAAATCAACTTCCACAGCGGTATTATATGATTTACCAGGATACCAAATATATTCTCGAGTTCTTCGCCGCCCCCAATCAAGGCATAGCTCTTTTAAACCCTTTTCAAATTCTTTAGAGCTGACATTTTGAGCGCTCATTCCCAGCACCGAATTTTGAATTTTTCTTAATCCGGCTTCAAATACTGGAACAAGCGACATTATTGCCAAATGATCCATTCCCATGTAATACGCTTCGATAGCTTCAAAAATTATTGTTTTATATTCTTTGAAGCTATTGCTCACGCTAAAGTAACGTTGGAAATAGGTTAATGCCACCTCTATAGAGAAATTACTGTGTAGCCATTCATCAGAGTCGCTTAGTGGGATGCTAGATTTGTTTATCTCATGGATTTCTTTGGAAATGGTCCCTTCACCAATATAAAGAGGGACAGGTATAGATAGGCCAAGCATTCTTTGTTGGAGCCCAGTGACTCGACCCCATTTTTTGTTGTAATAATCAATGGTTCTCTCAGTTACAAAGCAGGTTCCCTCATTGGTAGTTATCTCAAAGCCGGGCTTCCCTAGGTTCTTAGAGACGACTTGAACCGTGCAATTTTCATGCTTGAGAAATATGGAATGAATCAGATCTTCTGTGACTTTCGGTAAGCGACAAATCTTTTTCAAAGTTTTTTCATAAATCATGGTTGATTGTACTTACCGTTTAACGCCGCTGAGCACTCGCGGCTGCGGAATGGAGGCGAAGCCGCAATGCAGTAGCCGTCGCCGTGACTTGCATTGTTAAGCCTTGATTCGATCTAGCAAAGAGATAACATCTTGCTCCATTCTTTGTTCTGCACGGAGTTCGTAATCTCCGATTTTTTGTAACTTCCCATTGTGCATTAGATCAAAAACTATGTTTTCAATTTGACCGAACAATGCTAAAAAACTCTGGATTTCGCCAATATTGGTCCGACCAAATATCTCAGTTACATTTGACAAAGATGCAATTTCCTTATGAGCCATGAACTTGTTCCGTATCGGTCGGTAGATCTCTTCATAACGTCTTTGGTGTTTGGCTACTTCTCCTCTCAGACGCTGGAAATCTCGCTCCTTTGCTTCATAGACTTTCTCCATGTAGCCCTCTAACCACTCAGGCTCAACACCATTCTGGTCAGTCATCTTGCGCTCACGAATACGCTGAGAGGCGAACTGATCAATGTTTTCGATACAAAACCTGAGAAATGCGTGTACCGAGAATGCATCGCCATCGATATCGAAGAGCCTGCCAATCGTTATAAAAAATGTCGTCTGCAGGGAATGCGTAATTACGTTCCAAGTTGCCGCGTTTCGATTTAAACCGCTTCTTACCGCTCGATCATTTGATCCAATATTGTTCAAATGCTTCCATGCGTAAAACGCCCAGGTAGCCGTGGCAACCTCATCTCGATATAGCTTGAGCGCTTCCTCAACCTTATCCAAGAATCCCCCTCATGCTCCAAACTTCCAGTCGCCCCTTTCTGTGCATAGAGCCTGCCACGTCCATTTGTCTATCAGTTTTTTACCATACGGGCCATAGGTGCCCCATGCTACCGATATATCCTCATCCCAGCAGGCATCGCACAACAGCGCTTCGTAATGTATATCGCCCGAAACGATATCGTTTGCTATTTGTTCCAAAGAGGTGGGGTTACAGCAATAGCAACTTTTGCTACCCATAGAGTCTCGGACGTGTAACGGTCCAACGATCTGCCTGTATTTGGCAGGAGCTATGATTTTTAGCCTTTGTTGCGCAGCCTTCAATATCTTCTGCTTTTCCAGACGAGTTGCATTATCTATTAGGTTCAAAAGCTCCTTCTCAGTGTCATGGCAACCCTGATTGATCTTGGCCAAAAGCTTCTGAGACATGGATAGCCCCTAATCTGACGATCATACCTGCCTAACGCCGCCATAATTTGCCGCCTGGAGCGCAGCGTAAGGCGGTGGACTTCCCCCAATTGATGCCCTGCTACCCTTAATCCATTTTTCTGGCGGCTTGGGGTCTTTTTCAATATATTGCTCAAACAAATCTAACAGTTTATCTCTATCACCAAATTCTAGGCCACTCTTCTCCGAAACCGTCCGAGCAAGATCGTGTTTGTCACTGCGCCAATCGATAAAGCAGCATTCAGCACTACATGAAGCAACCAAAAAGTTAGGAATATGCTCAAATGCCAGCTTATCCACTACAAGTACGTTGCCAGATACACGAGACGACAATTTGTATGCCTTTGTCAAAGCCGTTCCCATTACGGGTATTGTAGTCATTAAACCAGCACCGAACCGCAGAGTTCCATTGTCAGAGAATCTGACCGAGTCGGGGTAGCAGCCATTAATGTCAGCCATGTCACCAACGGAGATAGCGGCTTTTGTGCAAAATCCTCTTATCGCCATATGGCGCATTATCGCAGTTGCGATTGCGATACACCTGCTAGAATCGGTTTCTTCACAGTTTGAAACAATAACAAATCCATCACCAAATTGGTGGGCAAAAATCCGATCAGCTTCATTAAAAGCAATATCACCTGGGTATGCGCGCTGACCAATTTTTATTACTGCGTCCATCAGCTCATGTAACGCCCATATCGCCTTGCTTTTCCCGGTCTCACCGCTCTCGTAAAGAGCAGAAAACCCTTCAATATCAATCGATATTCCCCAGCGTCTATCCACAAAGGTTATCCTTTTTCTCCATCAGCGTGACCACACATAACGCCGCCAACAGACGACCATTTGGAGTGGAGCCAAAGGCGGAACGGAAAATGGGTCGCTCTGCTTGGCCTGGTTATGCATTTGGTAGCCTACTGCCACTCGCATCAGCTTCCTCTAATAGGTCTTTAATCCTAATGATTTCGCTGACGATAGGCTCCATTTCGTGATCGCTATCTAGAAGACGAAAGATGCCAACGTCTGTGAAGAAAGCACGAAACAAGTGGCCTGGAACACCATCATCGATTGGCTTTGGACCAACATACTCGGGAATCACTACTCCCACGATGCCTTGAGATAGATAGCGATCAAGGCGCTCATCAAAGTGCTCTATGGCATTTCTGAGCTCACGCGAAAAAAGAGGGTTAGTCTCGTTGATATTGAATGACTCACGTAGATGTGCTCCACGCTCTTCGTGCCCTTTTCGAACTGGCCAGAAATAGCGAGATAATGCCGCACCATGAACAATAATATTCTGCAAGTCATTTAGAATATTGTGAGTAAGGACCCGGTCAAGCCCCTCTACCATCGCTGTTTCCGGCAGGTCTTCGAAAGCATGGGAAATACGAGCAATCGAGCGAAAAGCAGACTGGGCATTAAATAACATCCCATTGATATAGAACGCTTCATAAGGTGGCCAAATCCGGCCGTCCACCACTGCCATCAATTTCTCCCTACTGCATAACGCCGTTGTTCAGCGACAGCCTTGGCAGAGCGAAGCGGCGACAAGGCTGTCCGGTGGAGGGCCTTCAGGCCCGGAACGAACTGCAACTACTTGTTATGCGGCACGCCCTTCAGCCCGAGCCGAGTCCAGCGAAAGATTCTATACCAATTATTTGCTTACTCATTCGTTGAGTCACTATCCTGGGCGGCATTTGGTGTTGTAGATTCCGCTTCATGCTCTCTCAAAGTGACAGGAGAAACTTTCTCCCCGCCAGGAAAAAGCCGCTCTAGGACGATGATCATTTCATTAACTAATTCAATTGCATCTGGCTCCACCGAATTTAACTCCCGGTGAGCCACCCTTGGTATCCGGTGCAGCCGATGAAGTGGGTTGTGGCAGGTCACAAAGTTCGTGTCCCGTACCGCTGCCCAATTTCCATGAATGTAGCTCGAAGACCAATCATAGTACTTGTCATAGATATCCTTCGCACCACTGCCGATTGCAAGTTTTCGCAAATTGCTACTCGCCCAATGGCCGACGTCGATGTTTACAAATTCTTGCCATATATCCTCGTTAGCAATCGAGTGAAGCGTGGATTCATCGAGAAAATTCGGTAGGTCGCCATGAGTCTGCTGTATTTTCAAGAAAGCAAGCTTTGCTTGACCAGCTCCATAGACTCGATACGACTGCCACATTTCAGGCGAGTCGGTTTTTGCAAGATAGCGAAACGTTATGGAAACCTCAGCTAGGGACCGAAGCGCTAAAGCACCAACGATCCTCGTGTGGATGCGATGCATCCCAATCTCTTCTAAAATGCCAAGAGCGTAAAGCACTAGCCCGAAAGCTGAGTCCAGCCGGGAGTCAACGCGTTCCGCTCGAATATTTCGCCGAAAGTTTTCAATAACCCCATCGCGAGCAGCATAGAGAGTATCGGGGTCAATCTCGGTTTCTTTGAACGTGTAGCCTTCACCTTCCGAGGGATCTATACAAACTGTATCGCGAAGTACTTGTTCCCAGTATTGCTCAATCCATTCCGCCGTATGACTTCGACGGAGAGACATTTCCATAGAGCGGATTGATGGGCGCACTGATCTCATGTCGCCCTTGTCAGGAAATAACCGAAATTCCTCAAGCCGCTCTTCAAAAGAGGCTGGGAAGCGCATTCGACCCGAGATGATGGCAATGATGACCTTAAACCACCGAATGTCGGTAGATGCTTCGGACTGGTGATCGAGCACATTAGCAGTGACTCGGGCAAGCGTGTTCCAGTCATGTTCTGTTGGTTCCTCATCTAGGTATTTCTTCCATCTTTCAATTCCAGGAAGACTATTAATAAGGAGAATCGGCCGAAGGGCCGCATAACCTGATGGGTGAGCTAAAGGTATTTTGATGAAATCATGGAACTCCTCATCTGAAACTTCAGCCAACTTCGTTTGATCAACAATAATCGAGAAGTTAAGGCCTACCTCTGGATCAGGTGACTTCTCTTCGGCGATTTCGTCATCTTCTATCAGGAACCAGCTCCGGCAATGAATCGCAACCTTCCGTAGAATCTCTAAATAATGCCGCCGTTCGAGAACACCAGAAAGGAGGACGGCCCAAAGCATTTCTGGCATATGGTGGTCCGACCAAGAAGATGTCGCCATATTCGGGATCTGTGCCAGCGGAGGTACCAGCTTGCTTCCGTCGCGCTTGTGCTGATCGATCATGCTGATATTTAAGGAAGAAAAACGAGAATCCTTACGTCGGCCCCCTTTCCCTGACTTATTTCGCTTTTTCTTTGCGCGGTTACTCACATGCCCCCTCCTGCGTCTACGACTTTCTGTCCAGCCTCATGATGGCAGACAAAACTTCGACTTCAATCTTCGGCCTCAAAGTTCGAGTGTCGGAGAAATTCGGAAACGTATAACGCCGCAATCACGCGCTTGTCGCGTGCATTGCCTTGTTAAGCATCATCTTCATTTTCATCCCCATCTTCTTCGGCAGCGGCTACCATGCTTAAAAGCTTATATATCTGATCACCCACGACTGGGTCACTCAATAAGCGTTGCAGATTTTTTTCAAGGGACGTCTTATCCTCACAGTACATCTCATCGCGGTCTAGAATTATTGTACAAGGATATCCGTTTCTGTCGATTTTCCATTTAGCCAGTTGCTTATATTCACAATCTTGAATGGTTCGGTTTTTGGCTGCAATTGCCGTATATTTTTCCCTAGGCCTTAAGTTAGCCAGCGAGGCCAAATCAGCGATAGGGCTATTTACATAGAACTCAACACGCGAAATATATATTTTTCCATTAGTTGCCTCATCCATCTGCTGATTAAGCTCTTCAAACACAGAGTCTATCTCAGCTTTGTTGGCTTCAGCTTTCTCTGCTGCGCTCAACCCTTTTTCAAGGAATTTTTTGAAATCAACCATATCAATATACCTTCTCTACCTGACCTGAAACAGGAACGTGATCGAATATACTTTTTCTATTTATGATAGCCTCCACTACACCGGGTACTTGAACAACATGCTCAAAGTCAGTTGTTAGTCGCCAATGCTTTCCTTGTATAAATGCATGCGAAAAAATTATCTGATCGAATGTATGCCACTGAGTAACTTGTCCATTACGATAAAAGTAGCTCCCAGAGCATTCATAATCCCACTGAGTTTGACTTAGGCACTTCCAGAAAGGGTTATAAAATAGCTCATCCCTTTTAGATGCGAGCTTTAAATCTCTTGTCGCCATAACATGCTGACTTAAAGAATCTGCAAATGGATCATCATTATAGTCCCCCAATAAAACTATATATGGAGGCTCTCCATGCTCCTCAATGAGAGCATCAATTGAATCACGCAACCGGATTCCATAAAGATGCCTATTCGGGTCACCTTCTGAACACCATAATCGGCTCGGCCAATGCGACACGAACAAATAGAATGGCGTTAAGCACTCACCTACCAACAAATCTACGCGCTGGGCAATCCTCTTTTTACCTTTACCCTTTTGGCTCTCAATATTAGAAACATTTAACAATGCGACTTTTGAAACATCGTAAATATAGCATGTGTCAAACGAAGAACGTCCAGAACTCGAAACCCCGATCTTGTACTCATACCCCTCAATAGCACAAGCTTCTATTAAGTATTGAGCATCTTCGGTAGATATTTCCCCCAATGCAATAAAGGTTGATCTTTTCACATTGATGAGAAAGCGAATAACATTACAGACAAGCTCTCTGTCTTCAGGAGAAGCTCTTGATTTCGCTGATGGTGCAAGACTTGTATTCCACCATGTAAATATCAAACTGTCATCTTGGTTCAAACGACTTTCCTTATTACTCGCCATTGCTTAACGCTGAAGGTAACGGGCCGCTTTGGAGCAGAGCCAAAGGCGGCGCGGAAAAGCGGTCCCGTTGACCGCTTGGTTAGGGCTTTTTCCGCCCAATCCAGTTGTAAGGCAGATCCAGACGGCCAATCAGATATTCTTCAATTGCTGTTACCTCAAACGCACGATCAGCATCGACGCCAATTGTGTATACGAAAGTAGCATCTTCATAACCCGGATGCTTAGGCTTACCTTCACAATCACCATCCCCCCACTTGAAATATGCTCCCAATCGTACCGTTATGGTACTCCGACACGAAGCCTTGCCGATTCTCAAAATCCTTCTGTCGCTGTTACAGATAACGTATACGCCTGGCAAATTCCCATTTGGGTAGGGATTACAGTATTCAGTTCGAAGATTGTAAGGACCGTTCAACTCGATGGGCGCCATGAACGGTCGTGGATACTTCCTATTGAACTCGTCTATCACTTGTCTTAGTTCATCTATCGAAGCCATTGTTGCCCCTAACGCCAGCAGCACGCGCGGCTTTGTAGTGAAGGCGAAGCCGCAACGAAAAATCCGTCGCGGTGCCTGCGATTGTTAGTTCTACTCCTTGATAAGCTTACCCCAGTCGTCGTCTGTCTCTTCAACAACGATGTTAACTCCGCAAAACACCTCTTCGTCGTTAATGCGAACATAATTGAATAACCGGGACTTAACCTTCCCTGAGAATTTACTGCGTTGGCCTCCGTCAGCAGAATTGTCAATGTGTACGTAGTCTCCAACGTTGGGCAATATTACCTGACCTGACTCGCTAGTGGCTTCAATACCAACTATTTCACCGTCATCCAACGGGCGGGCTGAGCCCTTTGGAAGATACTGATAATCGATCCCATACTTAATCTTCATCGAATTCTCCTAAAATTCATTAAGAACTAACAGGTATTAGACTGCCCATCCTATGATTGGATAAACATGCAGGCACGTTTACCCGACAAATGCAGCCTACAAAATCCACTCTAAGTCATTGATAGGTATTTTTGCTAATTTTTATTAGGCTACATATCCAAAATTCGCGCGCCTCCCTTATTACCCTGCACCTCCGCCTTGGGCGATTATCTGTCTTGCTGAACTCACCCACCCTACCGAATCCAGATTAGCACAGTGTTCTTAAGACGGCTGATTATCTTAGGTTGGGCTTTCAACGCCGACGTTGTTAGGTCAGCGGGAGCTGCTAGGGATAAAAAGGCTCTTAGTAAACGCGATATCCAACCCCATTCTTTGCCCTTGCGTGGAGGCGGACTGAACGGGATATCTGGATACAGATGCGAGAAGAAGTAACATTTACCGCTGGGCGGGTTAGATGCTCAGCGATCTGAACAATCAACTTATTGCAGGTAATAGCCATCACCTGGATGATGGCATAGTTGCACGGAGTGGGTATAACGCGGGGTTGGAGAAAGTGGTGATCGGCTGTTTAACGCCTTTCCCTCCACTTACGCGGATCAATGCGGCCTTCGTACATGGGTAACTCCAGCACTGGGTCATCCTCCCGGAACTGAGACCACATGCGGTTTAGGCCCGCGGTGCCGAAGGTACGCACACGCTCGACCTCATCAATGTTAAGTACATCGGTGAGTATGCCCGGGGTGGCGCCGGGCATACTGGCGCGGATGCGGCCTTCGGGGTCGACGATCAAACTCTGACCTTCTCCCGCAGGCGCGGCTGAATTAGCGCTCACCATATACACCTGGTTGAAAATAGCATTGGCCTGCACAAGGATTTGCTCCTGGGCGCGGTCGCAGGTGGTGGTGGCCACTTGGTTGATGATCACCTCCGCCCCCAGCCACGCTAGCTGACGTACCGTCTCGGGGAACCAGATGTCGTAGCAGATGGCCAGGCCGATCCGGCCTATGCCCGGCACCTCGAACACTTCAAAGCGATCTCCCGGCTGATAGGGCTCATAAGGACGCCAGGGGAAGCACTTACGGTAGGCAGCCACTCGCTCACCTTCAGGCGAATACACCGGCGCGGTGTTGTACAGATGCCCGTCCTCACCTCGTTCGCATACCGTGCCGGGCAGCAGCCATACTCCCAGGTTGCGGGCGATACGTGACAAGTGCTGGTGACGGGGGCCATCGATCGGCTCAGCCGCGGCTTCCAGTTGCTCTTTGCGCTGCTGAGGCGTACCCGTGGCGCCGCATAGATGGAGCTCCGGATAAACCACCATCCTTGGCTGTTCAAAATCGGCACCGAAGTCGCTCAGGTGCACCGCCAGCGCGGCCTCAAAGTCCAGCAGTTCGGAGTCAATGCCGTGCGGCCGCGAGGCTTCCTGCACTACAAGGACAGGCAAATTTCTGGACATAGTGAATCTCCGTTTAAAGGGTCGCTTTTACCGAGGCGGGCTCTGATTCATCAAAGGCCACTTCCGGCGGCTCGCGACGGAAAAAGCGGGTCAGGTAGGCCAGTTGGGCGAGACCGATTGAAAGCCAGATCAGGCCCAGAATAAAGGCGTTGATATCCAGCTTACTCATCAGCCAAAGGTTGACCAGGGCACCGATGAGCGGCACCACCATTCCTCTCAGCACACCATACTGGCGCCTTGCATCGGCGTCTTTGCTGACCAGAAAGATCACTGACAGGTTCACCATCGTAAAGGCGATAAAGGCACCGAAGTTGATAAACGATGCGGCCGATAACACATCAAGGAACAAGGCAATGATGCCAATGGCGCCCGTTAACACGATATTGAACACTGGCGTGTGGAAGCGCGCGTGCAGCGCACCGAACAGCTTAGGCGGCAATACCGCATCCCGCCCCATGGCAAACAGCAACCGAGAGGCACTGGCTTGAGCGGCCAGGCCGGACGTGAACTGGGCAAGCACCATGCCGGCCAGGAAGATAGCGCCGAAAAGATCCGCACCGATGGTCGTGGCAATCTCAAAGGCGGCGGAGTCGGAATTTACGAAACTGCTGCCAGGATGCACCAGCTGGGTGGTGTAGCCCACGAGTACGTAAATACCCCCGCCGATCAGCGCGGTGAGCATAATGGCCTTAGGGATATTGCGCTTCGGGTCGATGGTTTCTTCGGTCAGTGTGGTGACGGCGTCGAAGCCAAGAAAAGAGTAAGCGGCCACCGCGGCGCCCGCAGCAATCGCGGTAAAGCCAGCCTCTTCACCCAAGAACGGCCCCAGGCTAAAAAGCGCATCGCTGCCACCGGTCGCAAATACGTGACGAATAGACAGCAGCACGAAGAAAGCGATCACCAATATCTGGAACACCATCAGCAACGAGTTCACTTTGGACGCGAGCTTGATGCCGTAGATATTCAGGAAGGTGGTGATACCAATGAAGCCGAGCAGGAATATCCAGCTCGGCACGTCAGGAAAGCGCGCATTCAAGTAAGCAGCGCCGATCAACCAGATCACCATGGGCAGGAAGAAATAATCCAGCAGCACGCTCCAACCCACCATAAAGCCGACCCTGGAGTCGATAGCCCTGCGGGCATACGTATAGGCAGAGCCTGATACCGGATAGGTGCGCGCCATAATGCCATAGCTGTAGGCCGTGAATAGCATGGCCGCGGTGGTGATCAGGTAAGCGGTGGGTACGGCGCCATTGCTAGTGCTGGCAATGACCCCGAAGGTGCCCAGCACGATCAATGGCGTCATGTAAGCCAAGCCAAACAGCACCACTGCTTTGAGTGATAGAGTTCTTTCCAGTTTGATATTGTTATCCGTCATGATCCATCTCCAGGAAACGTTGGAACCGACATCGGGCAATTGCCCTCACAGTTGCTGACGTTGTTGCAATGCAGCTAGACTGCGACAAAAGGTAGCCGATCTCCTTAGAACGGTATTGGCAGCCAACTTGAGCGTATATAACCCCAGAGTGGTATGGGCCTGCGGATGTGGAACGGGTGACGCATAGCGAACATGACGAGGAACTGGCCAACGCCATCATGGCGTTAGCGACCCCTGAGCTGCCTCAATATTTCTCCAGCCTGGTGAAATGCCTAGCGGCATTCGATAACTTGATCATCATCGCTTACCACGGTGAACATCGGCCCGCGGTGCTCTATCGAGAGTACACCGACCCTGTCGTCTATCTACCCATGGATAGCCAATATCTGGGGGGAGCTTACTTGTTGGACCCCTTTTACCGCGAGCATCTCAGGGGCAGTGTGCAGGGTATTCGTCGATTGATGGACGTGGCGCCCGATCACTTTAGGCGCACGCATTACTATAAAAATTACTACCAGCAAACCACGCTACTAGACGAAGTGGCGGTTTTCGCTAGCATCACCGAAAGTGTCACACTAACCGCCTGCTTGGGCAGAGACTGCTCCAGCGGCAAGCCTTTCAACAAGCGAGAACTACAGGCTTTGCGGCAGTACGGGATGACCCTCAGCTCGCTGCTGAAAAAACATTGGCAGGATTACCGCTCTGACAATGTGATGAAAGCGGCACCAGCCCCAGTAGAGGAACGCCTGAGAGAGGCGCTGAATCAGCAACACAGCATCCGGCTAAGCCCGCGCCAGGCGGAGGTGGCGCTGTTTATTCTAAGAGGCCACTCATCCCTATCGATCAGCCTACACCTGGGCGTCAGCCTTCAGACAGTTAAGGTCTTCCGCCGCCAACTCTACGCCAAGTGCTGCATCTCCTCCCAGGCGGAGCTCTTCGCGCTGCTTATGCCGCTGTTCGCTCGGCTGACCGAGCACGGATGACACCTGTACCTCGGGGCAACGGTTTGCATTCTAGCGCTTGACCACCGTTTACCGAGAGCAGCTGAGATCGCCCTCTTCACAACTAGCATGCTCGCGCAGTTGTTCAGTGCGTTCCGCTGTCAGCGTTTCCAGACAGCCGTTACGCACCATGGGTTGGGCGCTACCGCCTTCCACAGCGCTACTTTCAAACGCGCACTCAGCATCACGAAAGCCGATCCACGCCCGCTGCGCCGCTCGGAGCTTCTCGAGTGACGCTGAATTGTCCTCCAGACGGCTAACAACGGTTTGGTAAACCGTGTTGAGCTCGTCATCCGCCGCTTGATAGGCCTGCGCCGTACACTGGTTTAGCTCGGTTTGCGTATTGGCGCTAGCGCACGAATCATCCGCGGTAGCAAAGCTACTTGATAGCAAAAACCCGACACTCAGAAAGAGAGACGATAAGCGCATAGTGACACCTCTTGATGCTGGTTAAATCCGAACCGGAAAAAGTTAGCACATGTCCACGAAGCTGTATTTACCCTGTACTAATAAAGCAAAGCGCCGGCATCTCGGCCAGCGCTTTCTAGGTACACATCAAAAGATGTTTTTCGCTTAGGCGGTAACCGCTAGTGCGCAATCATTTCTTCGACAATTTCTTCACCGCTCAACTCGTATGGGTAATAAGTCGGCCAGTTGGTAACTTCTTCTAACAACGCCTCACGGTCATCGCCCCAATAGAGATGGAAGTGATGCGCATCGGTGGGGTAAATACTGTGGTCACTAAATTGGATGTATTGGGGTAGCTCATCGGATGCTTCTTCAAGCGCGTAGATGAACCGCACACCCCGGTTACCGGCTTGGTAATTTAAAATTTCATAGCCATCGTATTGGTATTCACCCGTGCGCTCTTGGCCATTTTCAAAGAAAGTGACGTCGCTTCCATCAATAACGATACGCTCTACATCCGTTTGGTAACCGGTATCGTAATACGCTTTATACTCTTCGGCGGTCTTGTCACCATTGTCTGCTTTATGCGCAAACACTTCGTCAAGGGTGCCATCTTGTAGGTAGAGATAAACGGACTGCCAATCACCCTCCCAGTCAGATAGCGCGCGATCCTCAACCTGGTCGTCATCAAAATAGCCCGAATAGATATCGCTATCGTGGTCGTGGTCGTGGTCGTGGTCGTGGTCGTGGTCGTGGTCGTTATGAGTATGATCGTGCTCATGCTCATGCTCATGCTCATGGCCATGATCGTCGGCGCTAACGCCTTGAATGCCCGTCAGTATCAAAGCACTCAATACAAGCGCGCTGGTGCTCTTAAGTGGCAATGCTGTCATCTCCGATCTCTCCTTTTGTCGATTACAAAATAATGCATTTCCACTTTAAAGATATAATATAACATACCATTAATCAAACACATTCCTACCGATGTCGGGCACTTCAGCAAGAAAGGAGACATTGAAAGAGAAACAATAAAATTAGCAGACACAAACGCATCGGGCCCCGCTTACGCGGGGCCCGATCATCGAATCTAGAAGATTCGAGAGCTTACATAATCGCTAGGATTAAGAAAGCAGCTTGATGTTTGAAGCTTGAAGGCCTTTCTGACCTTGGGTAACGTCAAAAGAGACGTTAGCGCCTTCCGGCAGGGTCTTGAAGCCGTCAGACTGAATTTCAGAGAAATGAGCAAAAACGTCATCACTGCCGTCAGAAGGAGCGATAAAGCCAAAGCCTTTAGAATCGTTGAACCACTTAACTGTGCCAGTTGCCATGATATAAATCCTTTTCGCAAGTCGCGAATTGTAAGAATCCTGGTATTACCCAGATAAATAGTGAGTAGAACAAGGAATACAATTACAGACTACCGAAAGAATTCGAATGTTTCTGGAACCATGCTTGCTTGCTAACTTACTAACTGGGCTCATCCTGCCACGTAGTCAGCAGCAGGTCAAAGCCTTTGTGTTTTTTAATTTGCAGTCCTGGCTCTCATAACCGCTTTTAAACCGCGCAAATTAGCCAAAATAGTCGTAATCTTGCCGATAAGCTAGGCACCCTTAATTCGACCGCCTGGCGCGCTTTGGCTTGCCCGGTGAATCCCGCATTATTCGCGGCCTGGCGAGCACTCTGGAAGAGGTTTGAACATGCTATACGGACTTAGTTTGTTGGCGGGTATTGTGCTACTGACCCTAGGTGGGGAGTCGCTTATTCGCGGCGCGGTGGCGGGCGCGCGAAGGGTCGGGGTTTCGCCACTGCTCACCGGGCTAGTAGTGGTGGGTTTTGGCACCTCGGCCCCTGAACTGGTTGTCTCGATTGATGCTGCGATTAATCAGCAGCCTGATATTGCGGTTGGCAATATTGTGGGTAGTAATATCGGCAATATCTTATTGATTTTGGGCATGTGCGCCGTTATTAGCCCAATGGTGGTTCAACCTTTAGCACTGCGCCGGGATGGCCTGGTGGTGGTACTCGCCAGCCTGCTGTTTATTGGGCTTTCGTTTAACGGCGCTCTAGGACGCGCAGATGCCGGCATTTTCCTAGTGGGGCTGGTTGGCTACCTTATTTGGGCGTATATCAGTGAAAGCCGCCATCACGTTCCCGCAGCGGATATGCACACCGCTGAAGCGGATGAAATGACCAAGCTACCCACCACCGGGTGGATGATTGCCTTGGCGCTGGTGATCGGCCTGGGCATGCTCATTGGCGGTTCGCAACTGCTGCTCTTTGGCGCCATTGGCATAGCGCAGGCTATGGGGATTTCCGAAGCGGTGATCGGCTTAACCATTGTGGCTGTGGGTACCTCGCTGCCTGAAATGGCCGTATCGGTGATTGCGGCCCTACGCCGCCATGCTGATGTGGCGGTGGGTAACATTCTCGGCAGCAATATTTTTAATCTGCTGGGCATTTTGGGCATCTCAGCTTTCTTGCAACCACTGCCGCTGGTCGAGCGGGTCGTCTTATTTGATCAGTGGGTAATGCTAGGTGCCGCCGGTGTACTGGTGCTGTTCCTGTATACCGGCATGCGCTTATCACGCTGGGAGGGCGCCGTATTACTCGCAGGTTATGCGGCTTATATCGCGTTAAGCTTTACGATTTTTTGACATTCGTAGCTCTGGTCGCCCTTGGCGGCTAGCGCGCCGCCTGACATAGAAGCACCGGGGCGATCAGTGTAACGAGCTAGTTAAAAGGCTAACGCAGTGCGTCAGGCACCTCGATACCTGCTTCCTGGTAGTAACGCAGCGCTCCTGGGTGGAGCATCCCGGTCATGTTTGCCAACATATCGGGGGTAATACTGCTCCACCACGGGGCCTCTTCTGCCATTGCATCGAGGCGCTCCCAAAACGTTCTGGTTAGCGTATAGGCAGTTTCGTCGTCCATTGCCGTGGTGGTGTAGGCAATCACAGGGAGCGACGTCGTTTGGACATCGTTGTTAACGCCAGGGTAAGTGCCGCCGGGTATCAATTGGCGTAACGCCCCGGTTTGCTCGACTTGTTCGTCGGTCAGGCTGACCAACGAGATAGGCAGACTGCCAGCCGCCTCGATCACACCGGGCGAGGGGTAGGCACTCGCGGTAACAAAGCCATCAATCTGGCCGTTTTTGAGCGCATCGGGCCCGCTGTTAATAGCCGCATCAGCGATTCGGACGCCCTCGTCCAGGTCAAACAACCCCAGGTAGCGAGTTGCCTCACGAGCACTGAAGGTGCCTCGCCCAATCAATATATGTTTGCCTTCCAGCGCGGAAAAATTAATGTCGCCTTTATCGCCTGCAAGCACAAAGTGCATGGTCATAGGGGGCAACGGAAATAAACCACGAATCTCTTGGAAACGAAGATGCGGGCGCTCGGCAAAATCCCCTTCACCAGCCATGGCCTGCTCAATTAAAGCTGACGGTGAGGTGAACACGTAATTGCCTTGGCGAGCCAATACTTCCATTACGTTTTGTACAGACCCCTGACTCTCTTCCGAGGCGAGAATAATCGCATCATCCGTCCCTTTGCGGACGGCTTCAGAGAGCTCTACTCCCATTAGATAGTAGGAAGTACCCGCCGCGGCTGATTTATAGGTCACGCGGGTTTCAGCCTGGGCGGAGAAAGCGAGACTTGCCAGCGCTAGCGTCGCTGCCGAAACGCCAAGCGCATGGCGTAGGAAGCAAAAGGGGTTGCGCATTGTGTTATTCCTTAACGTAAATCGGCCTTGTTTTATCGTCACCAGCTGTTTTGGCTATTGATCAAGCTGAGAGCATGGCGCTGCTCAACATAGCACGACTGCGCTCAGCCGGGCACGCGACGCCATCGCGCCTTACCCCGCCCTCGCCACATCCGCGGACATATAGTTTAAATCCAAACATTAGCTGTAAAAGATATATGTTCTGAAACTTACTCAACAATGCTATGCGGCGATAGTATAATAATGAACTGTCTATTAACTTTTTTATAGAACTAATACTGGGAAATTTACCATTACCTAAAAGATTAATTTCCTAAAAAAAGATGCTATTACCTTAAGAAGAACTACTTTCGTTCGTTTTAATAAGGTATTGCGGCGCAATATAGGCTGATAAGATAAGTCCGTTTTTACACCACTCCTGACAACTTAACCATGAGGAAGAACGTCACATGCCTACGTTGTGCCAACCCTCTTGCCAGCCACGATTATATCGTCGCTGGCTTTTTTTGTTAGCGGCCTTACTATTAGGCGTAAGCCCCAGTGCTTTTGCCGTAACCGGTGAATTAGATCTAACCACCTCTGCCGTTGGCTTTTTCGCTGTTGCGATTTTCGTCCTGGCCTATGCGCTAGTCATGGCGGAAGAAAAGATCCATATGCGCAAGTCTAAGCCGGTGCTAGTGGCCGCCGGTATCATCTGGAGCCTCATCGGCTGGGTGTATGTCCAAAACGGTATGTCGGACGCGTCTGAGTACGCTTTCCGCGTCACGCTTTTGGAGTTCACCGAGCTGATGCTGTTCTTGCTGGTGGCCATGACCTACATCAACGCCATGGAAGAGCGCCGCGTTTTCGATGCCCTGCGCTCCTGGATGCTGCGCAAGGGCTTCAACTACCGGACGCTGTTTTGGCTGACCGGCGGTCTCGCCTTTGTGCTGTCGCCGATTGCCGACAACCTCACCACGGCCCTGCTGATGTGCGCCGTGGTAACCAAAGTGGCCGAAGGCAACCAGCGCTATATTAACCTGGCTTGTATCAATATTGTGGTGGCCGCCAACGCGGGGGGCGCGTTTAGTCCGTTCGGCGATATTACTACCTTGATGGTGTGGCAAGCGGGTATGGTTGCCTTCCAGGATTTCTTTATTCTGTTCTTCCCTGCCCTGGTCAACTTCCTGATTCCCGCCTGCATCATGAGCCTGTTCATCAAGGATGAAAAACCCGAAAGCGTTTATGAAGATGTGTGGATGAAACGCGGCGCCAGGCGCATTGTGGGGCTGTTTTTATTAACCATTGTGACGGCTGTGTTATGTCACGTAGTGCTTCATCTGCCACCGGTACTGGGCATGATGACCGGCCTCGGCTATTTGCAGTTCTTTGGTTACTACCTGCGTCGCAGCCTGCCCCGCTCTTTAGAGCGTAAGCGTGAGCGCTATAGTCGCCGAGGGGATGAACGCAAACTTCAACAGCTGGGTAGCGTAGTGCCGTTTGATGTATTTAACCGCGTGGCACGCGCCGAGTGGGACACACTGCTGTTCTTCTACGGGGTGGTGATGTGCGTTGGCGGGCTTGGCTTTATGGGCTATTTGGGCTTGCTTTCAGAAGCGCTGTATACCGGTTGGAACGCGACGGCAGCCAACATTACACTGGGTGTGGTCTCGGCGGTTGTCGACAACATTCCAGTGATGTTTGCAGTGCTGACCATGGAGCCCGATATGTCCCATGGCCAATGGCTGCTGATTACTCTAACCGCGGGTGTCGGGGGCAGTTTGCTATCGATTGGCTCCGCGGCCGGTGTGGCCGTGATGGGTCAAGCCAGGGGTTCCTATACGTTTATGGGCCACTTGCGCTGGTCGCCGGTTATTTTACTCGGTTACATTGCCAGCATTTTGGTGCATATGTGGCTTAACGCAGAGAGCTTTGCGCTATTCAGTTAAGCACAGCTCAGTTAAGCACAGCACTTAATATTAGCAGCACGCTTAACCCCCTTTTCACCTGGCTGAAAAGGGGGTTTTTAATAGCTTTCAAACAGGTACTCAATGGGCGTCGGGCGACCCAATAGGTAGCCTTGATAGCGGTAACAGCCGTGGCCCCTTAACCAGTCGAGCTGCTCTTGTTTCTCCACCCCTTCCGCCACCACAGTTAAGCCTAAACTCACTGCCAGCAGAATGGTGGTATCCACAATCGCTGCGTCTGTCTTATCGGTGAGCAATTCGTGAATAAAAGATTGGTCAATTTTTAACTCATCCAACGGTAAGCGCTTCAGATAACTCAGCGATGAGTAACCGGTACCAAAGTCATCCAACGCAAAGCGGATCCCCCTAGCACGCAGCTTCAACATCGTATTGCGCACCCGGACTGGCTCACGCATCAACAGGCTTTCAGTGACTTCTAGCACCAAACGGCTAGGCGGCGCCTGAGTTTCGGCTAGCAGCGCCTCGACATCACGCACGAACTCTGGCTGCTGAAATTGCACGGAACTCACGTTGACGGAAATACTTAATGGCGCGTAGGCCGCTTGATGCGACCATTTGGCTAGCTGCTCGCAGGCTGACCGCAGCACCCAGTAACCGATCGGCACAATCAGCCGAGTATCTTCCGCAAGTGGAATGAACGTCGCGGGGGAGACCCAGCCTCGCAGAGGGTGGTACCAACGCAGTAACGCCTCTACGCCAGTGGTCACGCCCTGATGGTCGACCTGCACTTGGTAATGCAGCGCCAGCTCGTTGCGCTCCAGCGCCTTACGCAAGTCAGCCTCTAAACTGGCCCTTTCCAGCACGCTGGTTTGCATATCCGTATTAAAAAAGCACAGCGTGTTGCCGCCCGTGCTTTTCGCCTGCTGCAACGCCATATCAGCCTGTTGCAGCACGCTATCCATACTGTGCTCGCCTCCTCCGATAAACAGCGCAATGCCAATACTGGCACTGATTGGTAACGAGTGGCTGGTTCTTAACTGTGCAATGGTTTCCAGTAGTTGGCGCGCCACACGCTCGGCTTTTAGTGCAGCGTTCGTCTGTTGCTCGCCCAGATCATTGATCAGCACAACAAACTCATCGCTACTAAAACGGGCTAGCGTTACCTCTGGCTCAAGCCGCTGACGTAGCTGTTCAGCCACGCTAATCAATAGCTGATCGCCACTCTCGTGGCCCTGGATATCGTTCACTAAACGGAAATTATCCAGGTCGATTACCATTACCGCGCTATAGGACGCAGCCCACTCATCATGCTCAATCGCGGCCGTTAAGGCGTCCATCAGCTGCCGCCGGTTGGGCAGCCCGGTTAGCGAGTCGTAGAAGGCCAGGTAGTGGGTGTGCGACTGCATTTCGAGGTAGTCAGTGAGTTCGGTCGAAATACCGCACAGGGAAGGAGGAGCGCCGGGTGACATGGCAAGCGGCATTTTAATCGATAAGAACGTTCTTACCCGGCTTTCGCCCTGCAAGATATTGCTCTCTTCTACCGTCACTTTTTTTCCTGAATCCAAGACATTGCGATCAACCTGCTTGATTTCAGCAGCGCTTCCGGGATCAAAAAAGGCCTCGTCGCGCTTACCGATAATTTTGTCGGCAGGCAGACCAAATAGATCGCTAATACGACGGTTAACGTATTGATACTCCAGGGACGGCGACTTGATATAAATAAACGCATCAACGCTATCCAGAATCGTCGTCAGCATCTCTTGATTGGACTGGAGTAGCGCCCGGTTATGCCGCATACGCCGCTTGAGCAACAGATTGCCCAGCAGCGCCAAAAGAAGAAAAACGAGCAGCAAGGCGATACCCCAACGCCCCAGGTAGCCATCAATACTGCGTATCAGCTCCGCCGGAAGCGCTGCAGACGAGGCAAAATAGTCCATAGCGGCTGGTCACTGACCCGGCATGGTAAGGGGGCCTGCCCGCTCTACCACTCGCTGCCAAGCGGCGTCTTGCTCAATGCGTGACACAAACGCCGCTATGGCAGGATAGCTTTCCAGCGACTGGATGGCGGCCACCGCCTGAAGCGGGAAACTCATTTGCATATCGGCGCCGCTGGGCCACGGCCCACCAAAGTTGCCCTCCGCCAACAAGTGTTGGTTAATAAAGTTGAGGTGCCGTTTAATCTGCGGTGTCAGGAAGCGCTTGCTGACTGTATCGCTAATCCCTTTCGCCAGCGGCTTAATCAGCCAGGGGGACTGTTTTGGAATTTGGCTGAACACAAGCTGCATCACCAGCAACGGCATGAATGAGCCTTCGGCATAGTGCAACCAGTAGCGGTAATCCACCCAAGCACGCATATCATCCGACGAAGGCTGGCAGCGGCCCTGCCCATAGCGCTGCACAAGGTAATCAATGATCGCTCCTGACTCAGCCACAGTGAGATCGCCATCGGTAATCACCGGAGACTTACCCAACGGATGGATTTTTTTCAGTGCGTCGGGCGCTTGTTGTGTTTTGCCATCGCGTTGGTAAACCACCAATTCGTAGTCCAGTTCAAGGGCTTCAAGTAGCCACAGGATGCGATGCGAACGAGACTTTTCCAGATGGTGAACGTGGATCATAAACTCTCCATGGGGCTGAGTTGCGCACCAGCTTGCACTGGCGACACTTATCCTTTGTTTACAGGCACATTTAGCTTAGTACCATAAAGCCCATCATCATAGGCGCAATAAACGCAGGTGAGTATCAACGCAACGTCGAACCCCATGGAAGCGCGAACGCAATCAGTGGTTATTAAGAACTGTGTATTAAAGACAGTGCATTAAGACCGGAGCATTAAGACCGCTGCGCGTGGCGCCAACGCGCCAGCAAATCCAACGGAGACCACTTACCTTGCAACCAGGGCGCCAGTAAACGCATAGAGAGCGGAATAAACACAAACACCATCACCGGGGTCAACATCAGCGTGCTCACCACTACCCGCGGCACCAGCGTCCAATCGGCCAGTACGCCACCAAATACCAGTTGAAAAATCAGCGAGATAGGAAAGAAAGCCAGCCACACGGCCACGGCCTGCTTCCAGCGCGGCGGGGCGCTGCTGCCGGTTTGAAACCACGCATCCAGCCCGGTGGCCCGGTGCTCATGGGGCGCTTCATACAAGCCCTTACCGCGCGCCAACCACGCATGGCGTGAGGCTGAGTGTTCCCAGGCGGCTAAGGTTTCACTGCTGCTAAAACGGAATATAATCTGGTATTCATCGTCGTCAGCCGGTGGCGCCAATACGCCGGAGCCGAGGTAGCCAGTAAAATCGGCCGCCAGCTCGCGCCCTTCGTTCAGCCAACGATTAAAATCAGCGTAGCGGCCGTGCTCAACGCGACGAGCCACCATCAATGTGACAGGTGAGGCAGACATGGTATATCTCCTAATGTGTCCACAGCCAGCGCCGGGTAGGCAGGCCGTTTGCTTTCAAGGGGGTAACCCTGAAAGCCGAATGGTCACATTATACAAGCAATGTTGATGCCATGCTGTGAATGTTGCGCTATAGCCGATAACGCGGCGAGGTTTCACGCCCAGGAATAGGATGGGGACGCTCCCCACGTTGGAAAGCGCATACGTGTATATAGATTTCCACCGCGCTACGAATGGCATCGGCCTCTTGGGGGTCGGGTTCTACTACCGGGCCGGTATACTCGCCTTCGCTGCGTAGCACGGCATCTACCTCGGCCCGGTAACGGCCCAGCAGGTGCTCAAGGTTCATCCGTATACGATGAATTTCCAGCCCAAACGCCTGGCGCTGATCGGTGCGTTTAAGGATATCCAACGGGTTCGAAGCAGCTTCGATCAAATTTTCTAGCGTCGCAAAAACTAACTTTTCAGCGCTGTTTAAATTGGGAATAATGGAATAAATGAGGTCATGTAAGGTGACCGGTGTTCCAAGGCGGTGCATAGGCAATTCAACGTCCGGTTAAGGGATTAATGCTAATAAATCGGCCCTGCTCAGAAAAACTTAATCGATAAATACCGCGTACCCCATCACGCCCCACCACCCGGCGAATCGCCTCAGCGGGAAATACCACCCAACGGCCATCCACGCTGCGGGTACGTACGTTGGCAATACGCCCTTCGTAATGGGCTAGGCACTCGTCGTAGTTCAGATTAATGAATACATCAATGGTTTGCATAGGGTCTGCATCGTGCAAACTTGCACTCTCGGCATTGCTCGCTAATACTTCATGGTATCCCAACTCGTACTTAGTCGGTAATCTCCTATGGCCGTTTCTTCCGTTAGCAACGTTTCCCTCTCTGCCTGGGCGTATCCTGTAGCAAACGCTACATCACCGCGCGTTGAGCAAGCCGCAAAGGGCCGTGCACTTGAAGAAGACACGGCATCTAGCGACGATACCGATGCGACAAGCACTAGCGAAGAGAGCAGCAGCGACGCCGCTGGCCCCAAACGGGCTGACGGTACGCCCATGGCGCCGGAAGAGATTCAGCTACTAGATCAGCTTAAACAGACGGATCGCGAAGTTCGCCAGCACGAGATGGCCCACCAAACAGTGGGTGGCGCCTATGCAGGCGGCGCCAGCTACGAGTATGAAGTCGGCCCAGATGGCAAGCGCTACGCGGTGGCGGGAGAAGTACCGATCGACTACGGCCCGGTGCCCAATGATCCCCAAGCGACTATCGAAAAAATGCAGACCGTGATCGCCGCGGCCATGGCACCTGCCGACCCTTCCCCTACCGATTATCAAGTGGCTGCCCAGGCGCGTCAGTATCTATTGGAAGCCAAACTCGAAGCGTCCATGCAACGTAGTGAGATGGAGCAAGCCCGCAGCGACGGCGCCGCGGCGACATCATCCACTGCTACGCCCTCCGCAGATGAATCAGCCGCTGATGAGCTAGCCGCTTAGTTATCCGATACTGCGAGAGCGTTCCACTCTTCACGCCTAGGCCAATTCGCCAACCAGGCAGGTAGCGCCTCGGCGGGCATTGGCCGAGCAATACCATAGCCTTGGGCTAAGTCGCAGCCCAAGGCCATCAAGGCTTTAGCATGCGCTAAGGTTTCTACACCTTCCGCCAGCATCGGTCGCTTAAAGCGATTCGCCATGTAAATAACGCTCTCTACAATCGCCATATCGTCCTGATCGCTGAGCATATCGCGGACAAAGCTTTGGTCAATTTTGATCAAGCTGACCGGTAACTGCCGCAGGTGGGTTAACGACGAAAACCCGGTACCGAAATCATCAATAGCAAAACTCACACCCAGCGACTGGCAGCGCGACATATTTTGCAGTGCGGCCTGGATGTCGTGCATCGCGGCACTCTCCAGCACTTCGAGCTTGAGCATGGCGGGCGGCACATCGGGGTGACGTGCCAGCAGCTCGCTTAAACGTTGACTAAAATTACCCACGAGCAAATGCGTAGGACTTATATTCACATTGATCGGCAGCGCAATGCCTTGAGCCTGCCATTTAGTCAACTGACGCAGCGCCTGCTCAATAACCCACTCGCCTAGATCCACTTCTAACGGCGTGGTATCGATAATGGGTAAAAACTTCGCCGGCGCAAGCAAACCCTCTTCAGGGTGCTGCCAACGAATTAGCGCCTCTAGGCCGACCACCTGGCCGCTGCGCATATCGACCTGGGGCTGATAATAGAGGCACATTTCATGGTTATTGAGCGCATCAATAAAACGCTGCCTCTGCTCATGGCGCACCTGCAGCAAGCGGTCATGGTTAGGGTCAAACAAGTGGAAGGTATCGCGGCCACGCTGCTTAGCACGGTACATAGCCTGATTGGCATGGCGTAACAGCACATCGCCCTGAACATGGTCACTCGGGTAGACCGTCACCCCCAGGCTTGCCGTTAGGTGAATGCTCTGCCCGTCGATCATCAGCGGTTGGCGAATGGAGGATAACAACTTCTCAAAAAAATCGTCGTCGACACCATGGTGGAGTAACAGCACAAACTCGTCGCCCCCCACCCGCGCCAGCACATCATCCCCGAACAACAGATGGCTAATCCGCTGCGAAAAAGACGACAGCAGCGCATCGCCCACGGTGGAGCCCAGGCGGTCATTAATGTTTTTGAAGAAATCGATATCCAGCGAGCACACCGCCAAGGGTAGCTCCTTCGCATCGGCATGCTGCATGGACTCTTGAATCAATTGCGTCAGCAGTTGCAGGTTGGGTAGCCCGGTTAGGGCATCGAAATAGACTTCTCGGTTCAGGTGGCGGGCATGAGCCGGAATGGCCGAAAGGTCCGCGAGGACAATCACGTGGTGATCGACCTCGCCGTGCTCGTTGCGCACGCGATTAATCGACATCATCCCCGGATAAAACTGGCCATCGTGGCTACGGTAGCTCACCTGGCTTTTACTACGGTCACGCAACTGCAGTTCTTCACGCATCAATCGCGTGGTGCGGCTATCATCCAGCGGTAAAATGCTGAACGCTTCTGGTGTTTTGCCCTGTACATCCCCCTGGGCAAACCCCGTTAATTCACAAAAAGCGGGATTCACCTCCACCACCCGATTTTCCGCATCGGTAATAATGATCGCTTCATTGGCGTAACAAAATACCGATTCAGCGGGAGACACTGTTTGGCCGACGGATGTTGTTGGCATCACGTTCGAACGGGGCAGTGAAGGTGTTGGCTGGGAGTGCTGTTGAGACAAAGACTGTTCCTTCGATACCTTCAAGGATTGATACATACGTCTTTGCTCTCCTCGTCGTTTTTATAGAGCCGTCGCTATATAGGTTCGTTGTTATATAGAGCCGTTATTAGGTAAATAGAGTCGTTATTATGAAGACAGTAGTGTTGCTAGGCATAATAACACCCTATGGCGGCGAAGGTACTTTGCACTACAAAGTACCTTATCGGCTGACGAGGTAATAAGTTAAGGCGCTGGACTGGCGGCACCCAAAAAGCGCGCCTGCCAGTAATCGATCTCTAGCGGCACGCTGACCACGGCACGGCCATCGCCAGGCGCATGAATCATTTGGCCATTGCCACGATAAATCCCTACGTGGGTAGCTTTGCGACGGTCTCCAAAGAAAAGCAGATCACCGGGGCGTGGGGCTTTCACCTGTGGCAAGGCGCGAAACTGCTCATCGGCGGTACGCGGAACGCGAATACCCGCCGCCCGGTAGGTCATTTCCACTAAGCCAGAGCAGTCCAGACCATCGGGCGTATTTCCCCCAAAGCGATACGGTGTGCCAATGGCCTGCTGGGCATGGGAGAGAATCAGCGCACGCTCCATAGAGAGTCCCGCACGGTCAGGAGGTGCCTCAATGGGGGTAAGATCACGGCTGGCACAACCCGCTAGTGCCAGTAGTAACAGGCAGGTAAGCAGCCACCTTCCAGAGGGTACCAACCCGCAAGGTAGAGACCACAGGCGAAGCAATATCATGGGCAGCCTCTCCGATAAGCCAACGTGCCTTCATGATGGCGCAAAGCATGCCTAGCCGCCAATGGTTAGCGGCCGATCCACTCGACAAAGCTGGTTTCACCCAGCGCATGGCGCTCATGACGCACCCGGCTCATGGCCGCGTAGGGTAAATCCATTGCCAGTACCCGCGAAAGCGGCTGCTCAATCACCCGGCGCAGCAGGCCATTGCAGACAAACAGATGCGCCACTACCAGCACATGCTTGCCCGGTGGATTTTTTAACAGCTGCTGCCAGGCCTCGGCCAGGCGCGCGTCAAAGGCTTGCAGGGTTTCACCACCGGGCGGCGACACCGTGGCAGGGTCGTACCAAAACGCACTCATTCGCTCGGTGCCCTCTTCGGCAAACACCTGGGCGTGAGTTTTGCCCTCCCACTGCCCCAAGTGCAGCTCAGCGAAATCCTCTTCTACCTGAACGGGCAGATCAAACTCTTCGCCCAACCATAGGGCGAATTCGCGGCAGCGCGTTAACGGCGAAGTGACAATCGCATCGTAGGGTAAATGCCCCTCTACGGTATGGCGCATCACTGCATCGGTGACCTGCTGCCAGCCGGTTTCACTCAGCGGATGGTCGGTGGAGCCGCGGAGCATACGCCCCCCTACTGGCTCACCATGACGCAGTAAATCAATCGTTGTGATCTCCGCTTCGGGAAAACGCATACTCGCCTCCTGGGCGGCTAACTCAGTTAAATAGTTTCGTTAAATAATCGCGTGGCGCACCCGTGCAGACACCCACTCCGACACTAGCACGGTGGCAAAAATCATAATAAAAATAACGCTGACCTGATCCCAGGCGAGGCTGTTTATCGAAGCATTCAACTGCAGGCCAATACCACCGGCCCCGACCAAGCCCAATACCGTGGACTCACGGATATTAATGTCCCAGCGGTAGACGCTAATTCCGGCGAAAGCGGGCATGACTTGCGGTAACACGCCGTAGTTCATCACCTGCATGCGGCTCGCGCCGGTCGCGCTAATCGCTTCAACGGGGGTGGGGTGAATCTCTTCAATCGCTTCGTAAAGCAGCTTGCCCACAAAACCAATGGAGCGCAGGGCAATGGCGATAATCCCCGCCAACACGCCGGGACCAAGAATGGTCACCAGCAGCATTGCCCAAATCAGCGAGTTAATGGAGCGCGATGAAACGATCACCATCAGCGCCAAACTGCGCACCAGCGGATGCGGCGTAGTGTTACGGGCAGCCAAAAATGCCACCGGAAACGCCATCATAATCCCTAACGCGGTGCCCAAAGTGGCGATATTGATGGTGTCCCACATGGGCTTCCAGAGCACATTGGCGTAGCTCCATTCGGGAGGGGTCATGCGGCTGATCAGATCTGCTCCCTGGCGGCCGGCATCTTCCACAAACACCCACATGGTGTTGTCGGAAATCATCTTCCAGCAGAGCAGAAATAGGCTGACACCCGCCAGCCAAGCCAAGTACTGCAACCATTGAGCGCGGGTAGTGCGCCGCCGCCAAACTGGCTGACCCTGGGATGTAGTAGATACGGGCATAACAGTTCTCCAGAATTTCAGGGTCAGCGTTACTGGGTCCAGCGGCGAACGTGGCTAGAGCTATATTCACACAGCAGCACGATGGCGATGATGATCAACAGAATCGCCGCGGAGGTGTCGTACTCATAGCGGCTCAGCGAGGTATTCAGCGTGGCGCCGATACCGCCCGCGCCGACAATGCCAATCACCGACGACTCACGGAAGTTGATATCCAGGCGGTACATGGAGAGCCCGATCAAACGCGGCATCACCTGGGGCTGCACGGCGTGATTCATGGTCTGCCACCAGCTCGCACCGGTCGCCCTCACCGCCTCCACCTGACGCCAATCCAAGTCTTCAATATCTTCCGCCAACAGCTTGGCCATAAAGCCAATCGTCGCGAAGGCCAGAGTGATCATGCCCGCGAAAGGGCCAAAGCCGAACATCACCACAAACAGAATGGCGATGATGATCTCTTGAAACGTACGGGAGACGGCAATAATCGCGCGACACACAAAGTAGATCGGTAGCGGCGAAATATTCCGCGCTGCCCCTAAGCCCACGGGTATCGCCAGTAGTACACCCAATACCGTGGAGGTGAGCGTCATGGTCAAACTTTCCAGCAAGCCTGCGACGATATCGTCGTAGCGGCTGACAAAGTCAGGCTGCATAAAGGCGCCTAAAAAATTAACCGCCCGGCCTGCGCCTTCCGCCACCCGCGCCCAGTTCACCTCTACCGAGGCAAGCGCTAAAAACAGATAAACCACCGCGCCGATGGCGAGCCCCCAGCGCAAGCGGGGACTTTCAATTAGCGGTAGTCGCCGCCACTGACCGCGCTGCGCCGCCTGCTGGCGTGCCTGCTCGCTCATCGTGCCACTCCCGCTTCAATTGACGACATTACCCGCGCGTAGGGAGGATTAATCGGAGTAGTGTTAGTCGCCTCATCGCCGCTGACTTCATCGTCCATGGGTTCAGGCGTGGTGTCCCAATCCTCTTCACCGTAGATCGTGGTGAGGATCTCGCTGGTGAGTTCGCTGGGCAGGCCATCAAACACGATCTCTCCAGCGCGCAGGCCGACAATACGGTCAGCAAACTGCTGAGCCAGGGCCACATCGTGGATATTGATAATCGCCGCCAGCTCGCGCTCTGCGCATAGCTCGCGAATCAAGCGCATGATCTGGCGGGAGGTTTTCGGGTCGAGGCTGGCGGTCGGCTCGTCAACCAGCAACAGCTTGGGGCTTTGCAGTAGCGCCCTGGCGATACCCACCCGCTGGCGCTGGCCGCCGGACAATGCATCGGCGCGCTTGTCGATGGCATGGGTCAGCCCTACCCGCTCTAGCAGACGGAAGGCTTCGACCACTGCCTCCTGGGGGTAGCGGCGCAAAAAGCTGCGCCAAAAACCCACGTAACCGAGCTGACCAGACAGCACGTTTTCCATCACGGTGAGCCGGTCTACCAGTGCGTACTCCTGAAAAATCATCCCCATGGAGCGGCGGGCGTGACGCAGCTTGTGGCCCGAGAGCTTGGTGAGTTCGGTGTTCTCCAGGCGAATGCTGCCCTGGGTAGGTTCAACCAATCGGTTCACACAGCGAATAAGGGTACTTTTACCCGCGCCAGAAGGTCCTATCAGCGCCATTACCTGGCCTTTGGGCAGGGTGAGCTCAATATCGGTAAGCGCTCGGTCCCCGGTTGGGTAGCGCTTGCCTACGCCACTGAGTGTCAACATCGTTCTACCTCTTATGTATAGCGAAACGGCCAGAAGGTGAGCCCTCCTGGCCGAATAATTGCTGATAACCGACTGATTAATCGCAGTCGTAGGTCACGCCGTTGGCGTCGGCAATGGTGCGAATAACTTCCCAGTTTTCCTGATAAGTAATCGGAATAAACTGTGCTTCGCCGGAGTTAGCGAATTCTGACTCGAGGGCCGTGCCTTCCCAGTCGTAGCTGAAGAACGCATCCTGAATTTTCTCAGCAAGTTCCGGATTCAGGTTATTGGCCAGCCCGTACGCGGTGGTAGGGAAGGTTTGTGAGGTGTAGATAATGTCGTAATCACCTTCGCTAACCACACCGCGGGAAATCATTCGCTTGCCAACGGAGTTAGCTATTGCAGCAGCTTCGTAGTCTTCGTTAACCACGCCGAGAATGGAGTTGTCATGAGAGCCCGAGAAAGCGGTCTCAAAATCTTCACCCGCTTCCAAACCGTACTCTGAACGCAGCAGCGCGGAGGGAGCGCGGAAACCGGAGTTGGAGGTCTCGGAAGTAAACGCTAACTGGCGACCTTCCAGGTCTTCAACAGCCTCAATGCCGCTGCCTGGATAGGTGATGATTTCCATCTCGTACCCAAAGCTGCCATCTTCAGCGGCCATCATCGCAAACGGGCGGAAACCACCGCAGTTAACCGCCACCGGTACGCCACCGGTATTAAAACCGGCTACGTGCAGACGGCCAGCGCGCAGCGCTTCCTGCTGGGCAGCGTTGGACTGCACCGGGAAGAACTGGATTTTTTTGCCAGTGGCTTCGCTCAAGTGATCCAGAAAGTCAGACCAGACATCCGCGTAAACCGCGGGGTCTTCAACCGGCGTGTAGGCAAACACCAAGGTATCCGGGTCAACCCACTGTGACTCGTCGCTGGGGACATCGGCGACCATATCGCCATCGTTATCCACATAGCGCGATGAAAGGTCCGCAGAGGCGCTCACCGCGGCTAAGGCGAAGGCACTGGCAACGGCGGCGCTAATTAACGTGCGGGAAAAAGATAATGTCTGCATGGGTCACCTGTAGCGTTCTGTAGAGTTATTAAAAGATGACAACATCCTGACGACCCCAGATGACAAAAATGGGACACTTATATGACCGCTTCGTGACGTTTTGGCGAAGGACAGTTAATCTGCAGTTTGAAAAGCCTCGTGGCCGCGGCGCTCTACAAACAGGCTGTTACCGGGCATTTTTTTGGCCTGGTGCTTCAGCTCAGAAAGCTCGCCTGCGATATCCAGCGATTGGCAGGTAGTCGTATCGTGGATGGGTTTTACCGCAATCGAGACGCTCACAAAGGGAAAAAACGTCATTCTATTTTGACGGTTTTCGATGTGAATCCCGCCCTGAAGGCGATCAGCCTCTTCATAGAAGCCCGGCGCCATCACCTCGAATGAGTGCAGAATTTGCTGACAAACACTTTCCCAGTGCTCAAGCGGCAGCAACATCATAAAATCATCGCCGCCAATATGGCCAATAAAGCCCCCGGCATTCTCTACCTGTGCTTGCAGCAGCCGCGATAGCGAAATGATGATGTGGTCACCTCGGGCGTAGCCATAGGCATCGTTAAAGGCTTTAAAGTTATCCAAGTCAACATAGGCCGCGGCAAACCCATGCCCGGAGGCCAAATAAGCCGCCAGGGTTTCATTGATCAGGATATTACCCGGCAGGCCGGTGAGCGGGTTGGCATGCCGCGCTTGGCGCACCTGAATCGCGGTAATCTCACGCAAAAGGTCAACGATATTGCCCATCCCCAGGTAGTCACCGTTAGCGTTAACGATGACAAAGTCCTCTTGCTCAATATCCCGGCTGTCGGTCAACTTCTGACTCAAAATCTCAAGCGGAGTATCCGCTTCGGCCACCAGCATGCGTGCATCAGCAACGTCCAGCACGCGGCGCTTGGCATAAAGGGAATGGCTATAGGGGTTGGTAAATAGAGTTAAAAACGAGTTGCGTCGCACCACCGCCACGGGCTTACCATTCTCCAGCACGGCCACGCAGCGCAAGCTGGGTTGTTGGCGAAATCGCTCGGAGATATACGGCACTGCGCAATCCGTCGTTATGGCATCGGTAGCCCGTAAAATCGAGCGCGTGGTACGACCCGCAGGGCTTTTTAATTGGGTGCTCGCCGGCAGCACCATATTGAGTTCTAAAGGCGGCTGCTGGTTGGGTCGGGCGAAATAGAAGCCTTGTAGTAGTGCGAGCCCACGGTCGAGTTCCCACAAGCAAAGATGCTCAGCAGCGGTCTCCACCCCTTCGGCGATCACTTGGCAGTCCAGGCTACGGGCCACGTCGAGAATCGAGCGCAGGAATTCTCGCTTGGCAGGATCCTGATCGATGCCGGAGATAAAGTGACGGTCGAGCTTAACGAAATCCGGGCGCAGCTCAGACCAGTGGCGTAGGCTTGAGTGCCCTGCACCTAGATCATCCAGCGCGACTTGAAAGCCCATAGTGCGGTAGTGATCCACCGCTTGGCGCATTAGCTCGTAGTCGTGGATTGGCACGTGTTCAGTGAGCTCGATCACCACCCGCTCTGGGGGCAAGCCGCTGTCACGAATAAAGCCAAGCGTTAAGCCTTCGCGAAAATCACGCTCTACGATCGTCAACGGCATAACGTTAAGAAACAGCAGGCCCGGCAGATCAAGCTCTGCAAAGCGGTAGATGGCTAACCGTCGGCAGAGTATATCTAATTCCACCAGCTTTCCGGCCTGAGTGGCTACTTCAAACAGTCGTAACGGCGAGTGAAGCGGCGATGTTTTAGGCCCACGAATCAGTGCTTCGTAGCCATAAATCGCCTGCTGGCTGGCATCCACAATGGGCTGAAAGAGCACGTGCAACTCTTCTGTTGCAATAATCTTTTGCAACCACTGCGATTCTTGTGCGGTCATTTGCCTGCTGCCCTATTCTGCCACCCTAATAACCAGCGGTGGTTCCTATGATGTGTCACCTTCCCTGGAGTTGGTTGATAAGCTGCAAGCAAGCGTGCGTCATTTTTGTGACGCTATAATGACAATCATCAAGGACATCAGTCAGTTGACGCTACACTGACGTTAAATGAGCGGTTTTTCCCGCGCCGGAAAGACCACCTCGCTACCGTCGGCGTCGAGCTGTCGGATATCGATAGGGTGGCCCTTCTCATCCAGCGTTACTAAGCCAATGCCGCTGGCGTTCCACAGCCGTTCACCAGCGCTGGCGCGGTCAGGATCGCGGGGGTGAACGCTTAGCTTGCGGCGCTTGGTGAACCAATTAAGCGGCGACCACGGCGCGTAGAGCCAGCGATTGAGCCGGTCAAAGGTATTGAGCAGGTTTTTGGGAAAGGTGTTTTTGATCCCGCTTGAGGTGATCTGCCACAGATGGGGAGAACGGCGCTGATGGCGCACCACAATGTCGTAGACAAACGAGTAGTGCACGTCGCCAGATAGAATCACGTAGTTGCCTGGGGTTTTGGAGTGCTGCCAAATTTGCAGCAGCGTATTGGCCGCTCCGCGGTGAGCCATCCAGTTTTCGGCATCCACCACCAGCGGCTTACCGGCAAGGGTAAACAGCTTTTGGATTCCCTCTATCAACTTGACGCCGAACATTGGTGCGGGAGAAACAATCACCGCACTTTTGGCCCCCATTAGCGCCTGCTGCATTTCCATTAGCGCCTCCCAGTCCATCAAGCCCGAAGGGCGGTGCGGGCTGCGCTCGCTGCGCCAGCGGCGGGTGCGGGTATCGAGCACAATCAGCGCGGGAGTGCCGGGCACCTGAAACTCCCAGCCCTGAAAACGCAGCAGCCGCTCAATCAACCCATCCTGCTCGGCGCATACTAGCGGCTGGTCGCCATCGCCCAGCAGGGTCGAGGCGTGATGGACTAACGGGTTCATTTTATCCGGGTCGTTACCCCAGGCTTGGCAAAGCAGATAGGCCACCAGGGCGTTACCGATAATACGCTTAGAGAACGGATGACCGTAGGCGGCGCGCTCCCAATCGGCGGTCAGGTTCCAGTCGTCGGTGACGTCGTGATCGTCGAAAATCATCAGGCTGGGCAAATGCGCCATCAGCCGCGCGCACTGGGGCAAACCCGCAACAAAGTCATCGATCACCGCCTGCTCCTGACGATACAGCTCGGCATCTTTGTCATCTAACTCAGGCGGCGTTGGCGCAATCACCTGCCAGGGCGTCGGCGACCACACCAGGCAGTACATGGAGAGCATTTCGGCCAGCGTCATCAAATGGTTATGGGCATTCGCCGAGGTAAACACGGGCTTTTTGACACCGCCGAAGAAGCGCTCGCGCAGCGCCACGTTGCTAGTCACATCGGGCAGTAGCTCTGCACGGCGATAGTAGCTATCCGGCGAGCGGTAGAGCGCCTGGCTATCATCGACCGTCGCCCCTTCCAACCACTCATCCACCAGCCCTAGCCGTTCAATCAGCGCATGCACGGCACGTAGCATCGGCCCGGCCACATCGTCGGCGTACACCTGATCACCGGTCATCAAGAGCCAGGCGGGCCATTCGGTGGGCGCTGACTGCTGTTCGGCAAGCCAGCTGTCGGCACGCACCAAGCCATCCGCACTGTCGTGATGGGGCTTACGGCAGGAGCCGTGCATTAAGCGGTGATGCCGCGAGGCAATCACAAAAGCAGGGTAAGCGGCACCGTCATAGCACAGCCACGGCGCCCATTCGGGCAGCGAGCGCCACTCGCCCTGCTGGGTTTCCACCTGCAGGTCGTACTCGATGCGCTCGTCGCAGGGCAGTGCTGACTCAAGCTCACAATCGATTAGGTAGATAAAAGCGCGCTCACCGATAGCGATGCACTGCTGATGGTGCGCTAAACCAATCGACTGGCTATCGGTGCGCCCTGGGCGCAGTACCAAGGTCATGTTCAGCGGCCGGATAGCAACAAGCCAAAGTACCAGACGGGTAGTGCTGATGCGTCTTAACAGGGGGCCGGCGACTATATCGGGCAGCGTATCTGTGCGATTCATTCGGTGCGGTCTCCATTAGTTACGCGCGGCGATTACGCGCGATGACGGGTAGTTCCACCACCACTTTCAATCCGCTAGTGCTAGGACGGCTCAGCTGCATATGGCCGCTGTAGAGAGCAACAAGGTCGGTCACAATGGCCAAACCCAGACCGCTACCCGAGCGTTGTTCGTCCAACCGTTTACCGCGCTGTACCGCCTGCTGACACTCGGCTTCGGACATACCAGGGCCATCATCGCTAACGGTTAAGGTTAACTGCTGCTCGTCGATCGCTACCTGTAGCTGCACATCGCTGTGTGCCCAGCGCAGCGCGTTATCCATCAAGTTGCCCACCAGCTCTTGGATATCCTGCTCATCCATATGCACCTTAACGTCACGCGGCCAGATTTGGCGTAGCGCAATGCCGCGCCGCTGGGCAAGCCTGGCTAGCCCGTTGAGCAGCGGCGCTAGGGTGGCGTGCAAATCAATCGGCGCAAAGCGTACGCCCTCGCCCGCTGCCGATGCCCGCGCCAGATGGTGACGTACCGCGCTATCCACGCGTTCTAGCTCAACTTCCCAGGCGGCACGGTTCGTTTCTGGTAGTTGGCGTAGCTGCAGGCGCATCACACTCAGCGGGGTTTTCAGCGCATGGGCCAGGTTGCCAGCGGTATGGCGGCCGCGCTCGATCAAGCGCTGGTCGCGGGCCAGTACCGCATTCATCGAGGCCGCTAGCGTCGCTAGCTCGTCAGGCAAGCGGGTATCCAGCTGTTCGGCGCGCCCCTGTTCCACATCGTGTAGATTGGCATGCATACGCCGAAGCGGTGCTAGCCCCCAGCGTACTTGCAGCGCCAATACGCCGAGCAACAGCACGCCCAAGCCTACTAAACCGCCCCATAGCAGGCGTTGAAATTCGCCAATATCGCGGGCTAACACATCGTCCCGAGCGGCCACGCTAATGTGCAGCGGCGCTTCTAACGGCGCCAGATAGATATCGCGCTCCACCACGCGCAGCGACTGGCCCCGGGGACCAGGTATCGAGCGGGCGCTAAGGGTGTCATTGTCGATGACCGGTAGGCGCTGATCCCACAGCGAACGCGAGGCCAGGGTGTTTTCCTCGCCATCGGTAATTTGCCAGTACCAGCCGGAATAGACAGTCTCAAAACGTGGGTCACCCAGCGCCCGGTCGTGGACGAGCTGCTGCTCAATGGGGTCATAGGTAACGCCCGCGATAATGACGTTGAGGGTGGCCCCCAGGCGCTCGTCAAAGGCCTGCGTGGCGGAGGTCCGGTAATGATGAGACAGCAGCGTACCCGCGATGGGCAGCGCCAGCCCGACCATCACCAATACGGCCAGCAGTAGCCGCACGCTGATAGAGCGTTTTGCCCAGCGGTCTTTCCATGCGGTGGTGTCTTGACTCATTCGCTAGCAGGCTCTTCAGCTAATAGCCGATAGCCCTGGCCACGCAGGGTAGCAATCCGCCAGCTGCCCAATTTGCGGCGCAGACGGCTAACCTGAACATCGATCACGTTGGAGTCTGGCTCGTGGTCGCGGTCGTAAACGTGCTCTGAAAGCTCGGTACGGCTGACAACCCGTGGTGCGGCGTGCATCAAATAACCCAGCAGACGGGTCTCCTGGGCGGTTAATCCCACCGGGCGACCGGCAAGCGAAACGTGCTGGGTGTGGGTATCCAAACTCAGCTCGCCCACTTTCAGCACCGGGTGGGCATGGCCATGGCTGCGGCGCACCAGCGCACGTAGGCGAAAGAGGACTTCCGCCGATTCGAACGGCTTGGTGACGTAGTCATCCGCGCCGGCGGTAAATCCTGCGGCCTTATCGGCCCAGCGCTCACGGGCGGTAAGGATCAGCACCGGCAGGTCGATACCATCTTCCCGCCATGCTGCCAACCAGCGGGTGCCATCGCCATCGGGTAGCCCGACATCCAAAATCAGCGTGTCGTAGGCTTCCGTGCGCACCAGAAAATCGGCGTCCTGACCAGTGGCCGCATGCTCGACTAGCCAATCTCCGTCGCGCAGCGCCTGGCTTAGCTCACGAGCCAGCGCCTGGTCATCTTCTACCAACAAACACTTCATTGGCTAACTACCCTTCTTTTTGTATGGCAAATGATAGCAACAGGCTAGTGGCTCCTAGCGGCGCATATCGTTGATACGTACGCCTTCTATCGACATCAACTGGCCGTTATGGCCATCAAATTCAAACTCGACGACTTGCCCTTGCGGGCCAAGCAGCTTGATTTCATACTCGACATACCCTCCTTCACGTTCCACCTCAACCTCGAGCACTTCGCCTATATAGTGGTCTTCCAACCAATCCAAAATAGAGTCAAGAGGCACAACCTCACCGCGGCGTACCTCGCCGTGCAGCGATTCCCAGTGCTGGTCACCCACAGCACTGCCCACCAGCAGTAGCATGAGAGCTAAGCCAGTGACGTTGCGACGAGTGCCTCGTTGGAAGCTGCGCAGCGGTTTCATAGGGTGGCGGAGGAATTTACGCATGATGCAAGCATGCCAAAAGCAACATGAACGCTAGATGAACAGTTTTGTCAGCTTAAGGAAAGTATCGCGGTGGTATAAATTCCCTGTCGCATTCGCTGAATGCCGTTTATTCACTGTCGTATAGACATTCACGTTTAAATACGTAAAGAAGGAATTTGCCATGAACACCATGAAAAAAATGCTGCTGATCCCGACCTCTGCTCTGCTACTTGCCGCAGCTGCCGGTAGTGCCCAGGCCGACGATTCACTGCCGATGGATCGCATTGATGACGTATTGACCCACGCCAATGACTACGGTTTCAGCCACTACGAAGAAATTAGCATTGAAAGCCGTGGCCGCGCAGAAGTAGAAGGCTGGTTGGACGATGAGTGGTACGCTGACGTGGAATTTTCACTCGATAACGGTGAAACACTGCAAGAGCAACGTGAGCGCCTGATTACCGGTGCTTGGGGCATGAGCGAAGATGATATCCGCCAAGCGTTAGACGTAGCCAGCCAGGAAGGTATGGTCGAATTTGAATCTCTCGATATTGGTAAAAGCGGCATCATCGATATCGAAGGCCGTGGCGAAAATGGCCGCGAACTAGAAATCAGCGTGCGTCAGGGCTCTTCCGAAGTTACCCAAATTGACCACGATTAATATTTTTAGCTAATCGCTTTGCGGGCTCCCTACGGGGAGCCCGCTGCGTTTATGGTAGGCTGCCAAATCATGTAGCTAATTTTCTAGTGCCAACCTTACCAAGGTGCTGAGGAGACATCCGTGCTGAACGAAAGCCTTCATGGCGTGCTGGAGGATGGAGCACTCGGCAACACGGTGTCAGCACTGAGAGACTTAGCTTGGCTGGTCGCCACGCCTGACCTGGTGGAGCTGCCGCCCCCCATCCCCTGCGCTGGGCGCCCTACACTGCAAGAACTAGGCTTGGAGCATACCCTGCTGCCCTGGCTGCGCCAGTTACAGCCATTAGCCGCTTTAAACGGCAGCCGCGCGACGCGCATGGGCCATTATCACGAACGCCTGTGGCACACGCTGTTAGACCACGCACCCAATACACGGCTGCTCGCCAGCAACGTACGCATCACGCGAAAGCGCAATACCCTGGGCGAGCTGGATATGCTCTATCGCACCCGCGAGAAGCCGGCGCCGGTGCATTTGGAAGTAGCGATTAAGTTCTATCTGGGACTGCCCGAAGGCCCTGGCGCGCCCACCAGCCAAAGCCGCTGGATTGGCCCCGGTGGGCTGGATAGCCTGGCGCTCAAGTGCACTCATCTACAGCGTCATCAACTGCCACTCTCCAACACACTACCCGCGCTGGAAACGCTCGCCCATTGGTTAACGCCACGAGATCTGGGTGTATCGAGCGTCAGTTTAAGCGAACAGTTAACCCAGCGGCTGGCAATACCGGGCGTGTTGTATTACCCCTGGCACGCTGAGATGCCAGCCCCGGAGGGTGCAACGGCTGATCACCGCCGGGGGACTTGGTGCTATTTGCGCGATTGGCCTGAGATGGCCGCCAGCCTTCCCGCCATTCCAAGGATGGTATGGCTGGAAAAACCCCACTGGCTGGCACCACCGCCGCGCAGCGCTTTTCGCCCTGCGGCGGAGGTACTGCCCAGCATTATCGATAGAGTGACAACGTGGCGTTCACCGCAGCAGGTTATGCTCTGGTATTCAGAGAGTGAGCACGATGATCAGCGCTATGAGCGGCTATTTTTGGTACCCGATGACTGGCCGCGGCAAGTACCCCTACCGCCCCGCGCTAGGGGTTAAATAACCACCAGGTTATCGCGGTGAATCAGCTCATGGGCTTCCACGTAGCCGAGGATCGCTTCAATCTGGTGGCTGGGCTGGCCCGCCAGCAGACGCGCTTCCTCCACGCCGTAATTGACCAAGCCTTTAGCCACAGACGCGCCCTGCTCATCCACGCAGACCACCATATCGCCGCGCTTAAAGCTGCCCTGCACATCGCGCACACCGACTGCCAACAGGCTAGAGCCTTTATCGCGCAGCACTTTGACCGCTCCGGCATCCAGCACCAGCGTGCCACGTACCTGCAGTTGCCCCGCCAGCCAGCGCTTGCGCGCCGCCATGGGTACTTGGTCAGGCCGCAGCAGCGTGCCCAGCGCTTCGCCCGCCATGATCCGGTTGATAACGTCAGGCTGGCGGCCGCTGGCGATGACCGTCACCGCGCCGGAGCGCGCCGCTAATTGCGCCGCGCGCACTTTGGTGCTCATACCACCGCGCCCCAGTGCCCCGCCGCTACCTGCGACGGCGGCTAAGCGCGGGTCGTCGGCGCGCCCTTCGGCAATCATCTGGGCATTGGGATTGTGGCGTGGATCGGCGTCAAACAAGCCTTCCTGGTCGGTCAGCAACAGCAGCGCGTCCGCTTCCAGTAGATTGGCGACCAGCGCGCCGAGGGTGTCGTTATCGCCAAAGCGAATCTCATCGGTGACCACGGTGTCGTTTTCATTAATCACCGGCACCACGCGCATTTCTACCAGGGTGCGTAGTGCTGAAAGGGCATTCAGGTAGCGCTTGCGGTTGGAAAGGTCGTCATGGGTAAGCAGAATCTGCGCGGTGAGCATTCCGTGACGAGCGAAGTGCTGCTCGTAGCACTGGGTTAGGCCATTTTGACCTACCGCCGCCGCCGCCTGGAGCTCATGCACGGCACTGGGGCGCACCTGCCAGCCAAGCCGTACCATGCCCGCCGCCACAGCGCCGGAAGAGACCAGCACCACCTCAACCCCCTGCTGGTGCAAGGCGGCGATCTGATCTACCCAGCCGCCAATGGCGGGTTCGTCCAGGCCGCGGCCATCGTTGGTGAGCAGCGCACTGCCGATTTTGACCACCACCCGCCGCGCACGGCTGAGCGCGCTACGCCCTAGGATTTGCTCGTTACTATCCATGCCATTCCGCCTCAATCAGACACTTACAAAAGGGGCCGCGCGAACGCAGCCCCCTTTTAGCTTATAACCTTAAGCTTACTACCGAATGCGCCCTCTCAATACCACTAAGGGGCGTATTCGACTTCAACATCGTAATCATCGTCGTCAAAGTCTTCGTCGTCTTCATCGTCACGCTTACGCCGACGACCCAAACGATCTTCGGTACGCGCAACCGACTCTTCTTCCATGCGGCGGCGCATCTCTTCTTCACGGGCCAGCGCCTCTTCATCTTCGTTCTCAAGGCGACGCTGCTCGGTCAACCAGCGGTAAGCAGCCTGCACCAGCTTATCGGTGCCGTCGCTGCTAATCGCCGAAATGCGGAACACCGGGCCTTCCCAGTTGAGCGCCTGGATAATCTTCTGGGCGCGCTCTTCACGCTCATCTTCCGGCAGCAGGTCAAACTTATTCAGCACCAACCAGCGCGGCCGCTCAGAAAGCGCCGGAGAGAACTGCCCCAACTCATGGACAATCGCCTTGGCCGCTTCCACCGGATCAGACTCATCAAACGGTGCCACGTCGACCACATGGAACAGCAGCCGGGTGCGGGTTAGGTGCTTCAAAAAACGTAGCCCTAAACCGGCACCTTCAGAGGCCCCTTCGATCAAGCCCGGTACGTCGGCCATGACGAAGTGCTCGTGCATACCCAGTTTTACCACGCCTAAGTTGGGCACTAAGGTCGTAAACGGGTAGTTGGCAACCTTGGGTTTGGCAGCCGACACCGAGCGAATCAACGTCGATTTGCCCGCGTTGGGCATACCCAGCAGGCCTACATCGGCCATCACCTTCATTTCCAAACGCAGGTTGCGGCGGTCGCCGTCGGTGCCTGGCGTGGTACGGCGCGGCGCGCGGTTGGTCGAGGACTTAAAGTGGATATTACCCAACCCACGCCGACCACCTTCGCCTACCAGTACCACCTGACCGATTTCGGTGACATCGGCGATGACTTCCAGGGTGTCTTCATCGATCACCGTGGTGCCCACCGGCACTTTGACGTGCAGGTCTTCACCGGCCTTACCGCTCATTTGACGGCCCATACCGCCCTGGCCGTTCTGAGCTTTATAGAAGCGCTGGAATTTGAAATCGATCAGGGTGTTAAGGGCATCGTCACCAATCAGGTAAACGCTACCACCATGACCGCCATCACCCCCATCGGGGCCGCCCCTGGGCACATATTTTTCGCGGCGAAAGCTCAGACAGCCATTGCCGCCTTTGCCCGCCTCAACAATAATCGAGGCTTCATCGACGAACTGCATTGGATTCTCCCGGCCGCTTCCGCCGCCCTAATATGCACTACTGTTTTCCCAAACCCGTTCCCAGCCCTTTATTGCCACCAGCATACTGATAAAGGCATGGTGGTAAAAACATCGTGGTAACCGTATTGGAAAAGAGATTTAACCGACAAAAAAGCCCCGCCATAGCGGGGCCTTTTTTCTCGCAACCGCGAGCATAGCACTAGCCGTTTAGGCAGAAACGATGCTTACGAACTTGCGGTTTTTCGGACCTTTGGTCTCAAACTTCACAAAACCGTCGCTCAGTGCGAACAGCGTGTGGTCACGACCAAGGCCTACGCCTGTGCCCGCGTGGAAACGCGTGCCGCGCTGACGCACGATGATGTTACCCGCAGTCGCCGCTTGGCCACCGAAGAGTTTCACACCTAAGCGTTTGGACTCGGAATCGCGACCGTTGCGCGTGGAGCCAGCTGCCTTTTTATGTGCCATTGCAAAATCCTCCTAAGGGAATTGACCGCTTACGCAGAAATTCCGGTAATTTTGACTTCAGTGAACCACTGGCGGTGGCCCTGACGCTTCATGTGGTGCTTACGACGACGGAACTTGATGATGGTGACTTTATCGCCACGTCCGTGGGAAACCACTTCGGCAGAGACTTTAGCACCACTGAGCATCGGCGCACCGATGTTGAAGTCATCGCCGTCTGCGACCATCAGCACTTCGTCAAACTCAATCGTTTCGCCGGTAGCGACTTCGATTTTCTCAAGCTTGAGGGTTTGACCTTCTTGAACGCGGTACTGCTTACCACCGCTTTTGATAACTGCGTACATGTCGCTCTCCGGACTGTCGTTAGTGCCGTTTGTTCAACCGTTAAACAGCGCTCATCGGGAATCGCTCTTATCGACCTGCTGCGAGTGGCGCCCCTTTTGGAGCCATCTGACAGGGAGCATGATGAGTGGGTCGCGGATTATAACGACTATCTTCTCTTATCACAAGACTATCGACAAATGTCAATTGCCAATGATGACGAATGCGATACCGTAACCGCTGTGCGTATCTTGACGCCCAACAGGCAGCCCCATAGCATGGCCCCAACCTATGACCACAACTACGTGGCCACAATTACGGGCGACACTTACCGCCTCCATCTGCCGCGATGAACGAATCCCATGACCGCTAACGTCTCCTCAGCCCAGCCCGTCAGCCCAACGCCTTCACCGCTGCACGCCGTGGTGGCCGATGATTTCGCAGCCGTCAACCGGACGATTGTCGAACAGCTTAACTCCAAAGTACCGCTGGTCGAAACCATCGGCCAGTACATCACCGAAAGCGGTGGCAAGCGTTTGCGCCCTTTATTGGCGCTACTCGCCGCCCGTTCCCTCAATTACACCGGCGACAAGCATATCCCGCTGGCCACGCTGATTGAGTTTATGCACACCTCCACCCTGCTCCACGATGATGTGGTGGATGAATCACATATGCGCCGGGGCAAGAAAACCGCCAACGACGCCTGGGGCAATGCGCCTTCGGTACTGGTCGGTGACTTCCTTTATGCCCGCTCGTTTCAGATGATGGTCGATGTAGGCTCCATGCGCATTATGGCGATTCTCTCCGGCGCCACCTGCATCATCGCGGAAGGGGAAGTGCTGCAGTTGACCAACATCGGCAATCCCAGCATCTCCGAAGAGGACTACTTCGAGACCATTTTGGGTAAAACCGCCAAATTATTTGAAGCGGCCTCCCACAGTGGTGCCGTGTTGGCGGAAGCAACACCGGAACAGGAGCAGGCGCTCCAGTATTACGGCCGCTACCTGGGTCTCGCCTTCCAGCTGATTGACGACCTGTTGGATTACCAGGGCGACGCCGATGCCATGGGCAAAAACGTCGGCGACGACCTGGCCGAAGGCAAACCCACGCTCCCGCTGATCTACGCTATGGAGCAAGGCACGCCGGAGCAGGCCAAGTTGATTCGCCAGGTAATTCGCGATGGCGGGCTTGAGCAACTCGACGCCGTACTGGAAATCATCCACGCCACTGGCGCACTCGACTACACCCGCCAGCGGGCCGAAGAGATGGCCGATAAAGCCCTGCAGCAGTTGGATGCCCTGCCGCCCAGCGCCTACCGAGACAGCATGGCCCAGCTAGCCCGCTTAGCGGTTGATCGCCAAGCATAAAAATTGCGGCCTGACGACACCGAGGACTTGAAAAAATACCTCTGGCTAAGTATTATCCACCTCCGTTGTTGAGAGCGAACACTTAAGCCTCAGCAACCTATTCGGAATATAGCTCAGCTTGGTAGAGCGCTGCCTTCGGGAGGCAGAGGTCGTAGGTTCGAATCCTGCTATTCCGACCAAAAATTTCAGAAAAAACGGCCACTTAGCTAACTCAGCAAGTGGCCGTTTTTTGTTGGCAGCACACTAGGTTCCATATAGGTAGCACGCGCCAAAACGAACGACTGCTAACATAGCTCAGCTATGCTGACTCAGGTAGTCAATAAAGTATTATTCGTCGTCACCAGCCGCTATCCACCCATCAATCAAGTCACGATTCTCATCGATCCAAGTCTGGGCACCTTCTACTGGGTCACCGGCTTGCTCGATTTCGGCCATCAGGCCGCCCAATGTATCGTCGTCCATGTACCAATCATTGAGCACGGACGTTAGCCAGGGATCATCGTCACCGAAACCTTTGCGCGAGAACCAGTGAATATCGTCACTTTCGCCATAAACGCCCTCAGTATCCTCCAGATATTTGAGGTCGTACTCAGCAAAAGCCCAATGCGGGCTCCACAGTGTCACGACGATCGGCTCTTCGCGCTGATAAGCATCATCTAGCGCCGCCATCATCGCCGGCCCAGAGCTATTGATTTGCTTAAGTGGCAATTCATACACGTCTATCGCATCGTCGGTAGAGCCTGCAATTGCCGAACCTGAGTCAATACCAAGAATAGTCGGGCTACCCTGGTACTCATAAGCCTCGGCGTTTTCGCCAAGCTCAGGGATGGTGTCGATATCCACGTAGCTCGGCACCACCAGGCCCAGCCCAGTGCCTTCGTACCAAACATCGTGCACGTCAATCGCATCCTTGTGAGGCTCAAGGAAAGAGGCATCAGTGGTAGGTAACCAGATTTCCAGGGAAAGGTCGAAATCCTCGTTGGCTAACCCACTGTAAAGCACACTCTTGCCGACATCGGAAAGTTCAATGTCGTAGCCATGCTCTTCTTCAAGGATGATCTTCCACATGTTGGCAACTGCAATGTTTTCGGCCCAATTATTGGTACCGATCACCAATGACTTGTGATTGTCCGCCTGAACGGCAGTTGTCGTTGCGAGCAGCCCTACCACCAAGAACGATGATGAGATTTTATTCATATTAAGCTCCCTTCTAATAATTCAGCCATGCTAAAAAGTCAATCGTAGCAGGTTATTACCGAATAACGATCGACATTACTGAATAGCTATCATGAGAAAAAAGAATGTAGCACCCTTTCACTAGGTATATCCCAGCAACCTGGAATCGAAGGGATAATCGGACAGTAACTCCACTTTTCCGTCGTCGCGTACGTAGAGTTGCTCCTCCAACTTGACGCCCTCTCCACCCTTTTCGTGGCCGATAAAGCTCTCCACGCAAAGCGTCATTCCCGGCTCAATAATTCCGTCGTAGCCCTTGTCGTCGATATCCTCACGATGAACGATGTAGGGATACTCGCCATTCATGCCAACGCCATGCGCCAAAGCGAAGTAACGGCGCGCCTTGTAGGCTTCTGGCAGTTGCCAGGCACGCTCGGCGTATTCCTTAAAACTGATGCCGGGCCGGATGTTTTGCATATTGGTACGTATCTGTTCGTAGGCCATGGCGTAGAGATCCTTCTGTGCCTGGCTTGCCTGGCCATCACCACACAGGAAAGTGCGGGAGAAGTCGGCATAATACCCGTAGCGCCCTACCACGTCGGTATCCAGCGCCACCAGTTCGCCATCTTGGATGATTCGGTCTGAACACTCCTGGAACCATGGATTGGTGCGCGGCCCCGAGTTCATCAAGCGTGTCTCAACAAAGTCAGCGTCAGTTTCGATGATGTGCTGGTGCAGCCGTGACCACACAGCGTTCTCGCTCATGCCCGGCTTGATCGCCATTTCGAGCTTATGTACACCCTCTTCCACCGCACGCAGAGACGAACGGATCATTTTGATCTCATTGGGTACCTTGATGGCGCGTGCCAACTCTAGTGGCGCCTGTGCATCCAATACCTCTAAGCCGCTCCTCTGCAGCATGAATGCCGCTTCCGGCGTGGCGCTTTCGATGCCGATACGCTTGCCGCCGCCACATTGACGAACAAGGTCGATGATCTCGTCCGCCCAGGCGCGGGTCACCGCCTCGGTGTTCTTCTCATTGAAGTAATAGGAAATTGCCTTCGCCGGGCGAATCTCATCCACCGTAGGTAGGTGCTTGGCCAAGTGCTCGCAGCCGGAAAACTCGAACAACACCACTGGCCCTTCAGCGGGGACGAACGCATAGCGCGCCGGGTTTCGCGAGCTATAGACCTGCATGTTGCGCGAGCCTGTGGCATAACGTACGTGTGCCGGGTCAAAGAGCACGACCGCGGCCAGGTCATGTTTGACGAGTTCATGCCGAACACGGCCAAGACGGTCGAGCAGTACCTGTTCAATCTCGGCGTGCGTCGGCTCGCAATCGCTAGGCTCATGAGTCGGCGGAAGTATACCGAGGGTATCGAGATCCATCTTCATGGTCTCTCCTCTTCAGTAAAGCTACAGGGATGGGTGCTCAGTCGATCAGGCCGTCATTACGCTCGGCATCGCTGGCTTCAGCCTGGATATGCTGTTCGGCGACACGCCCGTACAGTTGGCGTGTGCGTTCGAGCTTGCCGACCACGCCGGGCTGCTGCGAATAGGCGAAAATGGCCGTCAGTCTTGGCGTATCACCTTGCACCTCTGAGACGCGGTGCAGACTGAAGCGCCCTTTGAAAATCTGTAAATCACCTGGACGCAGATCCAGACGCTTTATCGGTGCTGAATCATCCTCACGAATCACTGCGCTGACACCGGCATAGTTTTCGTCCTGCGGTGTACGAATACCCGGGCAATACTCGAAAACGCCGCCCGCTTCGGGCTGCTGCGTCATCATGGTGACGATGAATTCGTTGGTGTCGTAGTGCCACGGCTGCTGAGTACCATCGGGCAGTACGTTGAGCACGAGGCCAGCGAAAGGGTCGGCATACTCATAAATTTGCTCTTCGCCAAGACAGCGTGCCACCAGCGACTTCATTGCCCTGGAGACATAGAGTCTATGAATCAGGCTATCCGCCGTGATCATGTCCCGAGTGACGAAACCGCTGGTGCGTGTCATGAATATCCGACGTGGGTCATCATCCGGTAGCGAGGGGTCATCAGCCGTAAAATAGGCGTTGACCTGGCGCGTGTTGAAGAAACTTTTCTCGGCCATGCGCGCGCTCTCTGTCCGTGCTTGCTCAAGCACAGTCGGGTGCAGAAAGCCTCGCAGCACCGCACAGCCCTCACGGTCAAGATCACGCCGTGCAGACTCAATGACCTCAATAAGCGGCGGGCTATCTGGGTCATCGAGCGGATAGCGCTGGGTATCGACAAAGGCAGACAAATCTAGGCGCTCAGCATCCGCCAACTGATCAGCGTTCAGCATTGGATTATCCTCCAGAAAGAAATATGAACCGGGCTTGGCACCTCGGCGTATCTGGAGGCATAGTGGATAAACCAGCTCTATTGAGGAAACAATTCCTTGTGATCGATTCCATCGGCTATACCGATAGTTCGCCTCGCACGCCGTCGCTCGACAATGAACTGCTGAGTGCTTTCGTTGCCGTGGTGGACAACAATGGGTTTACCGCTGCCGCCAACCAGCTGCATAAGACGCAGTCGACCATTAGTCTGCGCATACGCACCCTGGAAGAACGGCTCGGCACGCGTCTCTTGCAGCGCACGAGCCGTCAACTGACACTCACTCAAGATGGAGAAACGTTTCTGGTCTATGCCCGCCGCCTGTTGCAATTGCAGCGCGAGGCGTTGAGCGTGCTTGGTCACGGCGACCACGACGGCATCATTCGTTTCAGCCTACCAGAAAATTATGCCGAAGCCTGGCTACCGGCACTATTGGCGCGCCTTGCCGAGCTACATCCTCGCATTCGGCCGCATATTCATTGCCGCATGTCGAGTGAGCTCATCGAGTCTTTGGAAGCGGGAGAGCTTGATCTCGTACTGACCATTCAACACAAGAGCCAACGGCATGGGGTATCAATGGGTCATGAGGAAGTGGTTTGGGCAGCGCATCAAGATTATTGTGTCGCCCCCAATGCGCCGCTTGCACTGGCGCTTTTCCCTGACCACTGCCCTTATCGAGAGCGCGCCCTGGAAGCCCTTACGCGCCTAGGCAGACAATGGTCGCTGGAGTATACGACCCAAAGCCCCACCGGGCTGCGCGTTGCCGTTAATCAGGGCAAGGCCGTCACGGTCACTGATCGACGCGCCATGCCCGAGAACTGGCGCATCCTTGATGAAGCAGACGGGTTCCCAGCGTTGCCCCCTGCCGAGCTGGCGGTTCGAAAATCGCCGAGTTTCCAGCATCCCGCGGGTGATACGCTCGTCGACCTACTGCGTGAACAACTTCTCTCCGATAACAGCCTCCACGACGCCTCATAGCCCTGCGGTCACCTGCCCGTAACTGCTTATAAACCGACAGGCGGATCTTCGATCTCCTGCGCCAGCCATTGGCGGAAAAGCTTGAGGTTGGCCGACTCCACTTGATGCGGCCGGGTTGCCAACCAGTAAGAGCGATGCCCAGTGACCTCGACATCAAGCCATGATACGAGCTCCCCTCTATCCAGCTCACGAGTAACCATGTGCCGGTCAGCGATGGTCACCCCTACCGCGTTGACGGCAGCATGAATCGCCAATTCCAGTAGATCAAACGCGATACCACCGCTGGTCTTCACGCCTTCGATCCCGGCCGCTGACAGCCAATGATCCCAGGTATGAAAGCGATCTTCGCCCCAAAGAACATGAAGCAGCACCTGGTGATTGAGGTCGAGCGCATCACGACGCATAGACCCTCTGAGCTTGGGTGCGCAGACGGCGATATGACTTTCTTGCATCAAGTGCACAAGCTCGGCATCCGACCATTCACCGGTTCCAAAACGAATCGCTGCATCCAGGTTTTCGTCTCCTACAAGGTCATCATCGGCACGCGTTGTCAGGGACAGCTCCAGATCAGGGTGCAATGATTTCAAGCGCCCCAGTCGCGGGATTAACCATCGATTGGCAAAGGTAGGCGGCGCATTCAGACGCAGGTGGGGGACAGCATCTGGCTCTTGCAGCCCTCTTACGGTCCAGGCAATGCGATCAAAGGACTGGCGCAGCACTGGCTGCAACCGCCGCCCCGCGTCGGTCAATCGCAGGTGGCCCGAACCACGTTGAAATAGCGGCACCCCCAACTGCTCCTCCAGTAACTTTACCTGACGGCTAACCGCGCTCTGGGTCACACAGAGCCGCTGCGCCGCCAGGGTAAAACTCGCACACTCGGCGGCTGCCTCGAAGGCCTTGAGAGAATTGAGTGGAGGTAAAGTGCGTGACATGCGCCAGGGCCTCATTGGGTGATTTTTTCGCAGAAACTAAGCAGATAATGTCAGTAATTGCCTGCCTAATACCAGCCTTGCATGAGTTATTAGAATACCCGGAGTTCACTTTCCTCGTTTGTGGGGCCACACCTGAGCGCCTAATATCACGACGACATGCCAACTCACCGCCGAGGTTATTTGATGACGGACCGTTCCCACGCCGACTGGCAGAAACGTGCGAGCACGCTCCCGCTGCCCCAACTGGCCTATATCGACGGACAATTCGTCCCGGCTCGCAGCGGCGCTACCTTTTCTGCAGAGAATCCTGCCACTGGTCAAGTGCTCACCGATGTGGCGGCTTGCGACGCTGCCGACGTCGACCTCGCTGTCACCAGTGCTCGCCGCAGTTTCGAGAGTGGTGAATGGCGAGACTTGGCGCCCACCGAGCGCAAATCGCGCATGCTTGCCTGGGCGGATGCCATTGAGGCACAGCTGGACGATATTGCGTTACTTGAGACCTTGGAAACCGGCAAGCCGATTGGCCAGACCACAACCGTGGATGTGCCCGGCCTGGTCGGAGGGCTGCGCTGGTATGCCGAGTCACTCGACAAGCTTTACGGCGAGACGGCACCTAACGGGGCAAGCAGCGTCTGCATGGTTGACCGTGAGCCGATGGGCGTGGTCGCCGCCGTGGTGCCCTGGAACTACCCGTTGATTATCGCGAGTTGGAAGATCGGCCCGGCACTGGGCGCTGGCAACTCGGTGATACTCAAGCCCGCGGAGCAGTCCAGCCTGGCAACGCTCAAGGTGGCCGAGCTTGCCCAAGGGGCTGGCATTCCCGCGGGCGCCTTTCAGGTGGTCACAGGCCTGGGCCACATAGCGGGTAAGGCATTGGGCCTGCATGACGGCGTCGATGCTGTCGGTTTTACCGGCTCCACTGAGGTCGGAAAAGCCTTTCTTGAGTATTCCGCGCACTCCAATATGAAGCGCATCGGTCTGGAGTGCGGTGGCAAGAGCCCCCACATCGTCACACGCGATGTGGAAGACCTGGACACCATCGCCATGTCGGTCGCCTATGGTGTCTGGTACAACCAGGGCGAGACCTGCCACGCGGGAACCCGCTTGATCGTCGATCGAGCGGTCAAGGAAGCGCTGCTTACCAAACTTCGCGATTGGGCCGAGGCACTACAGCCCGGTGACCCACTCGACCCAGCCGTCCAGATGGGGGCGATGATTGAACAGGCACATATGGAAAAGGTGCAAGGATATCTCGAGCAGGGCCAGCGCGAAGGGGCACGACTCCTGTTCGGCGGCGAGCAGGTACGCAGCGAGAGCGGCGGGTACTACCTGACCCCGGCAGTACTCGACGATGTCACCAACGATATGCGGGTGGCGCGCGAGGAAATATTCGGGCCCGTTCTGGTGGTGATTACCGTAGACGATCTGGATGAGGCGCTGACCATCGCCAATGACACTGACTATGGCCTAGGCGCGGCGATCTGGACTGATCGACTCCGCGACGGCCACCGCGCCGCCCGCGCGCTTCGAGCAGGCACCGTTTGGGTCAACTGTTACGACCACACATCGATCAATGCGCCGTTTGGTGGCTATAAGCAATCCGGCCAGGGCCGCGACAAATCGCTCCACGCCTTTGATAAGTACACAGAACTCAAGACCACCTGGATCGAGATTTGAGCCCTATGCCCCTGAACCATTTTCACACCGGACGTCAGACACAGATCATAGCGGGGCCTGACAGTCTTAAGCAGCTACCCGAGCTTCGCTGCCGCCTGGGCGCCAGCCGTTATATGGTCATCAGTGATCAAGGTCTTGCCGCGACTGGCCTAGTCGATGCACTGGTCGACGATCTGGCGGTTGATGCCGAGGTAGATACCTTCCTGGCACCGGCGGGCGAACCCAGCGTGGCTAGCACCGATGCGGCCGCAGCGGCGGTACGTGCCCTGACCGGCCGCCCCTTGGTAATAGGGCTGGGCGGCGGCACCGCGTTAGACATCGCCAAGCTAGTCGCAGCCCTAGCAGAAAGCCCTGGTGACATGGAGAACTACCTGCTGGCCGTGACCCCTTGGGCAGGGCGTGTACCCGCCGTGATGGTGCCAACTACCTCGGGCACCGGCTCCGAAGTTACGCGCACGTCGATCCTCACCGATACGCAGGGGCGCAAGCTTTGGGCCTGGGGCGACGAGCTGTTACCCGACGCCGTCCTCCTCGACCCGGCATTAACGCGTGAACTGCCCTCTCCACTCACCGCCACCACCGGCCTAGATGCCTTCGTCCACGCGCTGGAGGCCACTACCGGCCAGGGGCGACACGCGTTTATTGAGGCCCCGGCGCTGCAGGCCATCCGCCAGGTAGGCGAGGCGCTGCCCATTGCAGTGGCTACCCCGCATGATCTGGAGGCCCGCCAGCGCATGCAGGAGGCTGCTTGCCTAGCGGGCCAGGCCATCGATAATGGTGGCACCGGCATCGCACACAACATCGGCCATGCCCTGGGTAGCTGTTACCACTTACCGCACGGTGTTGCCGTAACGCTGGCTCTGGAAGCGTCATTGGCTTGGTCAGTGACAGGTAATGAAGCACGCTTCACGCCAGCAGCCCATGCCCTGAAAGCCGGCAGCAAAGCCCAAGACTTGCCCAGGCTATTCCGTGAGCTCGCTGATCAGGCCGATTTTAATCAAGCCCTTGCCCCCTTCGCTGAGCTGACGCTAAACGCTGAGGCGCTAGCCTTGACCATGCAAAAAGAAGAGAACGCGCCCATGGCCCGCAACGCTGCTCGCCGTCCCACTGGCGATGACTGGCAATGGCTCGCTGAAGCCACTGTGACCGTGTTCGTTCGTCGCGTCGCCGAGCTTGCCACCCAGAACAGGGAGGTCAGCGCATGAACGTGATCGAGCGCATCGAGATCAGCCAGCACCAGTGCGAACTCGACCCACCTTTCCCAGCAGCCTGGGATAGCCAACCCAGGCGCAAGTTTCCGGCTGCCATCGTTCGCGTGATCGACAGCGAAGGCCGTGAGGGCATCGGCTCGGGTGATGCCATGTATGGCTTCAACGACTTCCGGTCGCTTTTTATTGGTCAGGACCCCTTAGCCATCGAGCGTCACAGCGCAGTCATTGACAACATCGGTTTTCATGCCGGGCGCTGCTGGCCATTGGAAGTTGCCCTCTGGGACTTGATCGGCAAGATCAAGGCCCAACCATTATGGCAATTGTTGGGCGGCACCTCGTCACGCCTAAAGGCTTACGCCTCCAGCGGCACCCATCGCCCTACCGAGCAGGTCGTCGCCCTCGCCGAGCAGGTTCGCGACGCGGGCATCCCCGCCCTGAAACTACGCTTTGGTCGCCAGCGGCTCGACGATGATCTGGCCGTACTCACCGCTGTGCGTGATGCCGTGGGACAAGAATTGGATCTGATGGTCGACTGCAACCAGGGCTGGCGGATGCCGTGGGATACCCAGGCACCCTGGGATTTGGCCAAGGCAAGCGAGGTGGCTGAGGAGTTGATTCGCCATAATGTGCTTTGGATGGAGGAGCCGCTCTATCGCGGGGACTACCCCGGCATGCGCGCCCTCAACGACCTGACCGGCGAGCGACTGAAAATCGCCGGTGGCGAGATGACCCGCGAACCCTATGAATTCCGCGAAATGCTGCGACAGCAGTGTCTCGACGTCTATCAACCGGACGCAGTGTGCTCAATAGGCCTTCTCGGCCTATCGCGTCTGGCGAAAGAGGTCACCACAGCGGGCAAATGGTTCACGCCGCATACTTGGGGCAATGGCATTGGTCTTGCCGCCAATCTGCATCTCACCGCTGGAGCGGTTGGCCCAACAGGCTGTCCTTATCTGGAGTACCCCTTCGATCCGCCGGAATGGACACCTGAGGTGCGCGACTTTCCGCTGACGACCGCTATCAAGCCCGACGCAGAGGGCTGGCTGGCACTCTCTGATGAGCCTGGCCTGGGCATCACACTTGATGAAGCACGCCTGGCGGCCACCCGCGCTGACCAAGCAACTTGGCAATAGCCATCATTGAGCCATTAAATTCTGCATAGAACAGCAAGGATTGACCCTGCGTGATTTAGAGCCTTACATCAGCAGTAGTGGCCGTGTGTCGGAGGTGCTCAATCGCCGCCGCAACGTGATTTATTGATGGCTCACTTGCCTTTTACCTGCCAGCATCTATCTCATTATGCCGCGACTAACGCGGCATAACCGTTTGTGACTGTGCAAAGCTAGTCAAAAATGGCTCAGTGAAAGAGTGCAAAACAAACTAGCATGCTAACAAACATGCTACGATATGTGTTTATGCTTTTCACTCTCCCTCCTTCTCTTGATATGGACAAGACCATTAGCCAATTAACACATATTAAGGCCGTACTGCTGTTTGCCAGCACCATGACCGTGATGTCGGGGGCAATTATCGCGCCTGCACTGCCGGGTATCAGCCGCCATTTTCCCGACCAGCCCCAGGTAGTGATCCAGCTGATTCTGACCCTGCCTGCGCTGATGATTACGCTGTTCAGTCCACTGATGGGCTATCTTGCTGACCGGTTTGGACGCAAGAAATTGCTGCTGATGATGCTGGGCATCTACGGTTTTGCGGGGGTCGCGGGCTTTTTCATTGATCGCGTGGATCTGCTATTAAGCTCCCGCGCACTGATGGGTATTGCGGTAGCCGGTATTCTGAGTATCAGCACCACGTTGGTAGGGGATTATTTCGATAGCGCCGAACGCGCCCGCTTTTTAGGGCTACAAAGTAGCTGTATGGCTTTGGGCGGGGTTATTTTTATTAATCTTGGCGGAATACTTTCTGACTGGAGCTGGCGGGGGCCGTTTTTACTCTACCTGACTGGCGTGCTGCTACTGCCCTATGCCTGGGCGATTCTTCAAGAGCCCAAAGCCAGCGATAGCGCTAGCCATGATACCCACGATGCGCCGGTGAAGGTGGATATCGGACGCACGGGCCTTGCTTACCTCATCGCCATGCTCAGCATGACCATGTTTTATATGTTCCCCGCCCAACTGCCCTTTTTGCTTTCTCAGCAGGGCCAAGTCAGCGGCATGGCGATTGGCATTGCGCTTTCCATGGCAGCCCTAACGGCCAGTATCGTGGCGTTTTGCTACGGCTACTACAAACCGTTTCTATCGGTAATGACCATCTACGTTTTAGGCTTCCTGCTGGCGGCCGCAGGCTTTTTGATCGTTGGGTTTACCCAGAGCTATGCCATGGCCATAGTGGGCGCGGCAATCTCGGGCTTGGGCCTTGGCGCCTTTATGCCCAACACCACCACATGGCTGATGCGCATCACACCACAGAGGGTACGTGGCCGGGTATTTGGCGGATTTACCTCAACCTTCTTTTTCGGCCAATTTATATCTCCAGTGGTGGTCGCCTCTGGGATGATTTGGCTTGATTCACTGCGCAGCGTCTTTATTGCCATGGCAGTGCTCTGCTGCCTGTTCGCCATCACGCTGACTATTTTAAGTAAAACGACGCTACAGGCCGACAGCCAGCTATAGACGGCGGCGGCAACTGGCTACCCGGGTGGGTGGATCAACCCCACCACGCTGACCACAATCAACACCGCGCCCAGCACACGAAAGAACAGCCCGGTATCCGCTTTTAACATATAGCGGTGGGCTCTCTCGCCGACTAAATGACCAATGAAAGCGCAGGGCAGCAGCCAAAGCTGGTGAATCAGTTGAAGGTCGACGCCCGCAATCAAGAACGACACCATTTTGATCACCACCAGGATAAACCACAGCACAAACATGGTATCCCGCAGCTGCTCTTTGGCGACGTGCGTGGCAAACACCGCCACAATCAGCGGCGCGCCAATCAGTGAGGTACCGCTGACATAGCCGCCTAGCGCCAGCAGCACGTAGTCCACGTATTTGTTTTTACTTTTGAACGGTTTGTTGAGCACATAGCCAATGGCATAGATGAATACAATGCCGAAAATGATGCTGGTCATGACCTGCGCAGGCAGCGTTAACAGCCCCACCACCCCAATTAGCTTGGGGATAATCATGATTTTTAAGGCTTTGGTTAGATAGCCCCAATCGATATTACTCTGCGACGAGGAGCCTCCTGCCCCCTGTTTCTGCAACTGCCGATGCCCGTTCCAAGCAATCCAGCTAGAGAAAATCAGCAGGTGAATGGCGATAATCGGCAGGAAAACCAATGGCTGATTGGTCACCAAGAGCAGGAAGGGCAACGCCAGCACGGCACCACCAAAGCCCAGGCTCGTCCTCACAAAGCCGCTCCAGGCAAAAATCAGCCCGATCAGCGCGTACTGGTACCAGAGTAAATCCGTCATTGGCTCGCCTAACCATCGTCGTTATTGAGTAAGAGTGTCCACCGTCCACCAGGAAGGTAGTAGCGCACGTACATTAGATTGTGCGAAACGATCATCCATTAATACCACAACCCCTTCATCTTCTGGACTGCGAATCACCCGCCCCGCCGCCTGCACCACTTTGATCATGCCAGGAATGCGGTAGGTGTAGTCGTCGCCCTGGCCAAAGCGCGCGCTTAAACGTGCCTTAAGCGCTTCGTTGAAGTCGTTAAACGGCGGCAGGCCCAGGGTGGCAATAAAGGCGCCGATTAGCCGGTCGCCGGGCAAGTCGATGCCTTCCGCAAAAGCGCCGCCCAGAACTGCAAAGCCAATGCCTTTGCCACCGGGGGTAAAGCGCGCCAGAAACGCCTCGCGATGCGCCTCCGGCATCCCGCGGGTTTGGCTGAACACGGGCACGTCTGGGTGCGCTTCGCGAAACCGCGCCAGCGCTGCCGCAAGGTAAGCAAAGCTGCTGAAGAACGCCAAGTAGTGGCCCGGCCTGCGCTGATACTGCTGAACCATGGTCGCTACGATGGGCTCAATGGAGGCATCCCGATCACGGAAACGGGTGGAAATATCGCGCCGTATACGCACCTCAAGCTGGCGGGCGGCAAACGGCGAGGCCACTTCGCGCCAGACCGTATTGTCCGGCAAACCGAGCAGATCCCGGTAGTAGTGAGCGGGCGTTAGCGTTGCCGAGAACAGCACCACAGAGTGCGCGGCGTTAAATCGCGCGGCCAGAAAATCGGCGGGTATCAGATTGCGGAGACCCAGCACCGCCCGGCCACGACCATGACGGGTAAGGTCGCATAGCGAGTGTTCGCCAAAGCGCTCCGCCAAGCGGCAAAAAGCCAGCGCTTCAAACAGCAGTTCCTGGAGCTCAAGCGTCGCATCCTCTGGGTGTTCACCCAAATGATCGGTAATCGACGCGCCCACCTGCTGAGCGGCGGCCACCAGCTTATCGGGCAGCGTCGTGATCAGCCGATAGCCTGGCTTACCCGGCTCACCTGCCTCCTCCAACCCTGCCTCTTTAATAACGGCCTGCCACTGCCTAGCTAAACGATTCAAAGGGCGGGAGAGCGATGTTGGGGCAGAGCGGCGCACCCGATTGAAACGCTGCTGATCAAGCTCAGCGCTGTACATGCCCCGCGCACGCTCCACCAGGTTATGGGCTTCATCGACCAGCACGCCTGCTCGCCAGTCGTTGGCCTGGGCCAGACCGTGCAGCAGCGCGTGGCTATCGAACCAGTGGTTAACGTCGCCGACGATTACGTCCGCCCAACGCGAAAGCTCCTGGCCTAAATAATACGGGCACACGTCATGGGCCAGCGCCACCTCGCGCAGCGCCTGGCGATCAAGCCACGCCTGCTCTACTGCCGCTTGGCGGGCGGCAGGCAGGCGGTCATAGAAACCTGCTGCCAATGGGCATGATTCGCCATGGCAGGCGCGGTCCGGGTATTCGCAGGCTTTGTCCCGCGCCACAAGCTCCAACACCCGCAGCGGCTGTGCTTCAGAGTTCAACGCGGCCAAAGCATCCAGCGCCAAACGGCGGCCGGGGGTTTTCATGGTCAGAAAGGCGATGCGATCGAGCTGCTGGCGCGGCATGGCTGAGAGCATGGGGAACAGCGTCGCCACGGTTTTGCCAATGCCCGTGGGTGCCTGGGCGAGCAGGCAGCGGCCAGTGCTGGTGGCTTTATAAACGTCTTCAGCGAGCTCACGTTGGCCGGGGCGGAACGTGGCGTGCGGGAAGCGTAGCGTTTGCAGTTGACTGTCGCGGCGTTGGCGATGCTCGGCCTCCTGCTCCGCCCAAGCCAGAAAGCGTTGGCACTGGTCGGTAAAGAACGCCTGCAACTCGGCCGCAGAGGCCTCTTGGCTAAGCACGGTCTCTTTACCGCTAGCAATCTCCAGATACACCAGCGCTAAGGTAATACATTCCAAGCCACGCTCGGCACACAGCAGCGCGCCATATACCTTTACCTGCGCCCAGTGAAGCGCGCGCTGGTTATCCGCCATGCGCTCCAAGCTGCCGCGGTGGGTTTTCACCTCTTCCAGGCGATTGGCCGATGGGTCAAAACCATCGGCACGGCCCGAGACCCTTAGCCCTTCAAAACGGCCTCCTTCATAGCTGCCAGAGAGTGGCAGCTCAGCAAGATAGCCTGCCCCGCGGCGGCTAGCCACCAACGTATGCCCTTGTATGCCCTCCTGAGCACTGGGGGCAGGGGTAAAGCGGTGATCAAGGTCGCCTTCACGAGCGGTGAAATCGCACAGCGCCCGCACTGCCAAGCGATAACGGCTCATTTGGCCTCTTCTGGTTGCCAGCGCACATAGCAAACCGCAACGGGCATAGCCTGTTGGTGAAAAAAAGCCAGCCAGCGGCGTTGATTATCCTGCAGTCGATCGCCGGGGCCTTTGACTTCGATCATCCGGTAGCGTGGCGTGCCCGCGGGTGCATCGGGCAACAACTGAATAAGATCCGGCAGCCCAGCCCGGTTGGCTTTTAGATCCCCCAGCAGCCGCTCAAAACAGGCCCGTAAATGCTCAGCGGGGATACACTCAAACGCCAGCTCAACCAGCGGCTCATCGACAATTGGCCAGTGGACAAAGGGGGAGGCAAGACCCTGCTTCTCCCGCCAGGCCGCTCGAATCACCTCCCGGTAACTGCCGTCTTCCAGGCGCGCTAAACAGCCATCAAAGGCATCACGCCGCCGCGCGACGAAATCGTCGCGGTATAAATCCGCCGGGCCGTTATGGAAAGGATGAAAGAAGGCGCCGGGCAACGGCGCAAATATCGCTGGCCAGCAGAGTAGGCCAAACAGCCCGGTGATCAGGCTGTTTTCCACATAGCAGACCGGCGCCTGGGGTTCGCTAAGGGCTGCAACCACCGCCCGCTCGACGCTTTGTGGCCCTGGCAGAGAGAGATCCCAACGCACATGGGCCGGCTCGGGGTCACTCGCCACCGCAGGCAATTTAAGCCGTCGCCGCAAGCGGGGCAGAATCCGCGTCAACGCCTGGTGCTCGGTTTCAGTGGGGCTGCTATCGAGCGCCTGGGCAGCCAACTCATAAGCTGTTTGATGCTCGCCCAAGCGCTCCAGCAGTCGCAGCTGCCGAATGCGCGCTTCGCTACTCCCAGCATCGCCATACAGCGCCAGCGCGAGCGCTGAATCACCGCTGCGCTCCGCCTCACGGCCCAGCTGTAGCAGTAACCGTGCGCGCCGGGTGGCCAACCAGCGGTTATCCGAGGGCGGCGGCACTTCACGGTGCAGGTCAACGGGCGATTCGCCCTCATCGAGGCGTTGGCGCAAATGATGGAGCGCTAAGTAGGTATCCACTTCCTGGCGCGTTTGAAAGGCGCGGGACTGCGGCGTGAACGGCACCACCTCAAACCGCTGCAGGCCAAGTTCAGTCAGCACAAATTCCGCCCAGTCCTGCCTCAGATTGCCAAAGAACATCAGACGCAAACGGTCGCAGATATTCATCACGGTGAGGCGCACCACCCGGTCAGGTGCCTCGGGCCACCAGGTCTGCAGCGGCGCGGCTTGCGTTAAGCGGCTAACCAGCGTGGCGTAGAGCACGGTTTTGGAACTCGATACGCTAAGCCCAGCGGCGCGTATCTCTTCCGCCAATATCTGGCGCAACTCGGCGAGGCGCAGCTGGTTAAACAGCTCATCGATACTCAGCGCGGGCGCATTATCGACCCAACCCAGCGTCATCAAGGGCGCCATCGCATCGCCGCTGTCACCGACCTCGGTATAGCTAAGTTTGCCAAGCCGGAACAGCTCGCCTTTGCGCATCACCATGCGCACCAGCAGCGCCTGGGAAGCGCGCGGCAAGTTATCGAATTGATTGAGGAATTCACGCTCGTCCGCCGAAAGCAGGTCAGCGTGGCGCTCCCCCACCCAGGCCAAAACGAAGCGAAAGTTCGTTAGGTAATAGAAGGGGTCATCAAGGGAGGCGGTAGACGTCGCGAAAGCACTGTTCATTTATCCATTGTAACAGTGCTCGCACGATCCCGTCATTGAGATTAACCAGGTAGCGCCAGCGTCTGAAAGGCGTTATAGGCTGCCACGACGGTGGCCATTTGCGCCGTATGCGCCTGTATGAAGGCGTCACCAGAGAGTGTTTCGTCAGGGTATTCGGTAATCAGCATCAGCGGCGTTAACTGGTCAGCATCTTGCGAAATTAGATAGGGGAAGCCATTCAGCACCGGGAAGGTTAACGCGCCCGCATGGGTCTCAAATAGTGCAATTTGCGTGTTATTAAATTCGACTAACTCAGGCACTTTAGCCAGTTCGTGGGTAACGGCTCCAGCTAGCTGCTCTGCCGCGGCTTCCCAGCCTGGTTGATGACGCAGAATCAAAAAGAAACCTTTGGGAATCGTCCACATTTCGAAGCCCCGGGGTACGTAACCGCTTAACGGCCGTGTCCACTCATGGGCGGGGTAGCCGTGCAGATTGATATGCAGTCCTGCATGACTCAGGGCGAATGCCTGCTCACGAATAGCGTGTTCAAAAGACTGGCCCAGGGGTTGGCTCTGCAGGTCATTGCCAAACGCGGTGTAGCGCGCCGCGTGATGCATATGACGCGGCTGGGTGGCGATTAGCCTGCCCTGCAACGCGTAGCCATCAGGGTTCTCTAGCGGCGAAATAACAAAGTGTGCGTCTGGCTGGCGGCTAAGTGCTTGGGCTGCGCGCAAAGCCCCCACCACACCGGAAGTTTCGTTGGCATGTTGGCCCGCACTAACCATGACGGCGCGGTCACTCCCGACGATATAACGTGCGCCTACTGACCGTCCTGCTCGCGTATTGCTTCGGAATGCTTGCCCCCCCAGTTCTGCCAATAACTGCCCTATTTGCGTAACGCCGATGGCCTGCTGCGCGGTGTCCAACTCGACTAGATCACGCTGCGGTTGGGAAGCATCCAAAGACCGCATGCTTACTTTCAAATAGGCGCGCTCTCCTTGGGTGAAGACTTCCGGCACAATCTGCCCCGGCTGAATTGAACGATCCCCCAGCGCCAACCCTGCGCGTCGCTGGAAATACTCCAGGCTAGAAAAATAGAGTTCTTCATGGAGCGCTTCGGCAAGGCTGATATGTTCATCATCCCAGGCTAAGCGGCGGTCACTGCTCGGCAAATGCACGGTGAAGTTAAGTTCTTCGAAGTAAGGCGATGCTGCCTGCCACTGGGCTGAGGCTAACGTCGCCATGGCCGCTTGAAACAGCGCCTCAACGTCGGTCTCAACAATTGTCTCGCTGATCTCGCCCTGAGGAGAGGTCAGCCGAAGCCAACCGCAGGGTGAGCACTGTGCCTCATCTACATGGTCTAGGTGTTGGCGATTAGGCGCTTCAACAGCATACGTTTCCAGCTCCCCGGTGCTTCGCTCCACACGAACACGGTATTGGAGAGGGAAAGTGATCGCGATGGGTTCTACTCCCTCCCACCTCAGGGTGACATCTTCTGGCACCAGCGCTGCCAGCGGGTAGGCTTCTAGCAGAAAGCGGCGCGGTGCGGGCGCTAACACTGGGTACTCAATCACCAGTGATTGCAGCGACTCCCAGGAGAATTCCTCTAAAAAGAAATGCACCAAGGGCTTATAGGCACTGCGCAGGCACGCGTTAATGCCAGCGGCCTTAAACGCCATTTCGGTCGCGTGGCGTTCGGCCTCGTCATCGAAAACCCACGCCTCCAACTGGTAGCCTTGATAGGCAGGTGTCGCGTACTCATCCAGCAAACTGCGCGTGGTGCGCGGGAAAGAGCACTCTAGCAACGCCTCAATTTGAGCACCGTTGGTCATAGGGAAGTACGTCCAGTGGGATCCAGGGCGTCGCGCAACCAGTCACCGAGCAGATTCAGCCCTAACACGGTTAACAAAATGGCCACACCAGGAAATACGCTAACCCACCACGCCGTTTGCAGGTAAGTGCGCCCTTCTGCCAGCATGCCGCCCCAACTGGGAATCACTGGATCGACGCCAAGCCCCAAGAAGGTAAGGCTACTCTCCAGCAGAATATTGTTGGCCACATTGAGCGTCATCAGCACGATCACCGGGCCGATCAAATTCGGCAGCAGATGCTGAAACAGAATGCGGATATCTTTTACTCCGATCGCTTTGGCCGCGAGGATAAATTCGCGGTCGCGTAAGGAGAGCACCGAGCCACGCACCAAGCGGGCATACTGCACCCACTGGGAGATAATCAGCAGAATAATCATATTGGTCAGCCCGCCACCAATCACGGCGATAAAGGTAATCGCCAGCAGGATAAAGGGCAGCGCAAGCTGCACATCGGCAAAGCGCATCACGATCATATCCAGAAACCCGCCGTAGTAGCCGGACACCAAGCCCATAATGATACCGATCACCACGGCACCAAGGGCTGAATAGACCCCGACTTTTAGCGAGATTTCTCCACCAATAATCACCCGCGCCAGCACATCCCTACCTAACGGATCCGTGCCTAAGGGAAAGCCAGGCTCCACCAACGGCGGCGTTAACCGATAGGCTAGATTTAGCTCTGAGCCACCGCCGGGGAATAGCCAGCCGGAGAAGATCACGGCAAAGCCAATCCCCCCGACGAGCAGCACACCGAGAATAAACTCCAGGTTCTTAAAGCGTTTCAATTTGTCGGTTTTGATAGCTGCCGTCATGGTTATTCCTTACGCACCCTGGGGTCGACCAAGCCATAAGCGATATCAACGAGAAGGTTGATAGAGATGATCATTAACGAGAGCACGGTGATAACGCCCTGCAAGACCGGATAGTCCCGGGCTGACACGGCTTCAAAGGCCAAGGTGCCAAGCCCCGGCCAGTTGAACACTCGCTCGACAACGACAATACCGCCCAGCAGGCCACCGAACTGCAAACCAAAATACGTAATCAGTGGGATAGAGCAGTTACGCAGCGCGTGCTTGTAGAGCACCACATTGTTGGAAAGACCTTTTGCCCGCGCCACCATAATGTACTGGGATCGAAGAGTATCCAGCATGGTGGTGCGTACTAGGCGCACGTTGGTCGCGGTTAGGATGATCCCCATGGTCGCGGCGGGCATAATGAAGCTGGAGAAGCCTTCCATGCCACTGGGCGGCAGCAGATTGAAGGTGATGGAAAGCAGTAGCACCAGCATGATGGCTAGCCAAAAGTTGGGAAAAGAGAGCCCAAGCAGTGAGAAAATTCTAATCATCTGGTCGGGCCACCTGCCTCGCGATACTGCCGCCTTAATACCTAGCGGTATCGACACCACGATAGAGACAAATAGCGAAGCGAAAGCTAGCGCCAAAGTGGCGGGTAAGGCCCGTCCAATTAGGTCGCTGACAGGTGTACCGCCCATAAAACTGCGACCAAAATCACCCACTACTAGACCTTGCAGGAAGCCTATGTACTGGGCCAGGAAAGATTGATTCAAGCCCAGCGCTTCACGAATCCTTTCCAGATCCGCCTCGGTGATACTGCCCGCACCTTGAGCTAGCATCACCGCTGGGTCGCCGGTTAACCGAATCGCAAAAGAGACAATCAGCGTTACGGCGATGACCACAAAGATGGCCTGCAGTATTCGGTAGAGAAGAAATTTTGCCACTATAACCTCTGCGCACTAAAGTCCATATCGCCGTGATAATAAGAGTCTGTCGTAACACCTACCGACCGCTCTCTCGAACGGCCGGTATTGGTCACAATCAGTCAGTAACATCGACGTCGGTCAAACGCATACGGTTATCTGGGGCGGGCTCAAAATTCTGCACCCGGTCGCGCACGCCATACAGTGCATTGATGCTATAGAGCGGCATTTCCAAGGCGCGATCCTGAGTATACTGGGCGATAGCCTGGAGCAGTTCTTCACGCTCTGCCTGATCAGTAATGCTGCGCTGGGCTTCGAGCATTTCATCTAACTCAGCGTCGCTGTCATAAGGATTCCAGCGTTCGCCAGTGTGGTACATCAGGTAAGCAGTATTGTCGAAGTCAAAGGTCCAGCCGCCCCATTTCTGCTGGAACATCTCACCTGTGCGGCCTGCCGGAATAATGTCGTTAAGTAGCACATTGGTCTCGTAAGGTTGGATCGAAGCGGTAATCCCCACCCCTTGTAGATAAGACGCCACCACCTGGGCCACCTCACCAAAGGTGGCGTCGTTACCGCGAACATCAATCTGTACCGTGGCGCCTTGCTCGACGCCCGCTTCATCCAGCAGTTCGCGAGCCTGCTGCGGATCATACGGCAGGGGCTCCATATCAGGGTCGTTACCGAAGGACTGAGCGCCCTGGAAGCTGGCGATCATTTCGCCCTCGCCAGCCAGGATGGAGTCGATAATCGCCTGGCGATCCACGGCCATAATCATGGCTTTACGCACGCGTTCATCGGCGGTAATACCTGATTGGGTGTTGAAGCGAATCGCTTCCACCGTCGGCGAAGCCACGCTGACGATGCTGGCCCCGTCATGGTTATTGATGGTGTCGATCATGCCAATAGGAATCGTCGGCGGAATGACGATATCTACTCGCCCAGCCTGTAGCTCAGCCACGGCGGTGGATGGCTCAGAGATAAAGCGGTAAGTCACTTCGTCAAGTTTCGGCGCGCCGCCCCAGTGGTCAGCAAAGGCCTCAAGCTGAACGTCTTCGCGAGGATTATATTCCACTACTTTGAAAGGGCCGGTGCCTACCGGATGGGTATTGAAGTGCTCATCACCATGCTCGGTCAGGTACTCCGGTGGCACAATCATCGCCCCGTAGCCTGCTAGCTTAGTGAGCAGTACTGGGTCGGGCTCATTCAGGTGGAAGTCGACTGTATAATCATCGATGACTTCCACGCTTTCAATCGCCGTGTAGTTAGAGCGCTGGGGCCCCTGCCCCCCTTCCTCACCTAATAAGCGATCAAAGGTAAACTTTACCGCTTCAGCATTGAAGGGCTCGCCATTATGGAAGGTGACGCCTTCACGCAGAGTGAAACGGATACGGGTACCATCATCCAGTTCCTCCCACTCGGTTGCTAGACCGGGCACTAGATCTAAATCAGGGCCTCGATAAGTCAAACCATCGAAAATATTGGTGGCAACCGAGGCCCAATTCACCAAAAAAGTGTCGATTGGATCCCAGCTACCGGGATCTTGCGGCGAAGCAACCGTTAGTGAACCTGCTTGAGCGGAGGCAGAGAAGGCAACGCTCAGTGCTATTCCTGCGATTGCGCCATTGAGAACGCGTTTGTTTTTCTTCATGGGATTACTCCTGTTTTTGTATCAGCTGGGAACCAACTATGACGCCAACCGCTCGACACTGCCCTCTTCCTGAGCAACGAAATGACCCGCAGCCACCTGCACTAAGGGTAGATGTCGGGGCTCGTCTCCCACTTTGCGGATGGGACTGAGAATATCGCCCTGTAGCAAAGCACGCGCCTGCCGCTGAGTAGGGTCCGCCACGGGCACAGCGCTCAAGAGCTTGCGGGTATAGGAATGCTGAGGTGAATCAAACACCGCTCGGCGCTCGCCTAACTCAACGACTTGGCCAAGGTGCAATACCGCCACGCGATGGCTCATTTTTTCTACTACGGCCATATCGTGGCTAATAAACAAATAGGCTAATCCTTCATCTTGCTGTAACTCCATCAGCAGATGAATGATTTGCGCCTGGATGGAAACATCCAAGGCGGACAACGCCTCATCGGCGATGATTAACTTCGGCTTGGAGGCTAGGGCACGAGCGATACAGATTCTTTGGCGCTGGCCTCCAGAGAACTCGTGGGGGTAACGTTCAGCTTGGTCGGCACTTAGGCCAACGCGCTCCAGCAACTGCTCGACTCGTTGTCGAATGGCCTTCGAACCGTGCAGCAAGCTATGGGTACGGATAGGCTCGGCAATCGAAAAGCCGACGGTCTTGCGTGGATCGAGGGATGCAAACGGGTCTTGAAAAATATACTGCACTTCCTGGCGTAGACGCATTTTCTCTGCTCGCGACATATCCGCCACGGCCTTACCGCCAAAACGTAGCGTGCCACTGGTGCTTTCCTGCAACTGCTGGATGGTGCGCCCGATGGTCGACTTGCCGGAACCCGACTCCCCTACTAGCGCCAGCGTCTCTCCAGGGAAAATAGTAAAGCTGACATTTTCCACCGCATGCACACGATGACTGACACCACCAAAGAACCCTTTGCGAATGTCGAAGCGTGTGACTAAATTTTCTACTTCCACGACAGGAGCGGCATCAGTTCTTGCGGTATCCTGCTTGCGGCTTACACCACGCGTACGCGCAATATCACCTTCCAGTTCGACCAGTGGATCCATACGCGGTAAGTCTTCGCCCTGCATGCTTCCCAGTTTAGGGACTGCCGCCAGCAATGCTTGGGTGTAAGGGTGTTGGGGGCGGGCGAATATCTCCTCCACTGAGGCTTCCTCAACCTTTTCGCCATGGCGCATGACCACCACCTGATCAGCCATTTCGGCCACCACTCCCATATCGTGAGTAATGAAAATGACCGCCATTCCCAGTTCCTGCTGCAGGTCGCGCATGATGGTTAAAATCTGCGCTTGAATGGTGACGTCCAGTGCGGTTGTAGGCTCGTCCGCCACCAGTACCTTAGGCCGACACGCCAGCGCCATGGCGATCATCACCCGTTGTCGCATGCCGCCGGATAACTGGTGAGGGTAGCGTTTTAACAGTGCTTCGGCATCGGCTAACCGAACTAGCTTTAACAGTTTTACCGCTTCAGCGCGTGCCGAAGCCTGGGTGTGCTTTTCATGCAATACCAGCACTTCGGTAATCTGATCGCCAATGGTGTAAACAGGATTCAGCGACGTCATTGGTTCCTGAAAGATCATGGCGATTTCCTTGCCACGTATCTTGCGCATCGCTTTATCGGAAAGCTGGGTAAGATCCAGTGGCTGAGAGCCGTTGGCATCGCGATGAAACATTATCGAGCCACTGGTAATCTCGGCGTTCATGTACTCTACCAAGCGCATGATAGCCAGAGAAGTCACCGATTTTCCCGAGCCAGATTCACCAACGATCGCCGTTGTTTTACCTGGATAAACGTCAAAACTCAGATTTCTAACAACCGGATTGGAGCCAAAATTAACGCTCAAGGAGCGAACCGATAGCGCTGGTACCGTTGTCACAAGATGTATTGCCCCCTGCACCTAGATAGCGTTTTTGTGGATAGAATAGCGTTTATATAGATCGGACACTCAATACCGACTGCTTTTGAAACCACCGGCAAGCTTCGAGCCTTCATACAACGTTAGTCGTGTATACAGGCCACTTCAAACTACTCATCTTGTTAAACTTTTGTCAACACATCATTATTAAGTGCCCACTAATCCACCTACGCTTAAAAACGCTGCTAACCGCTGAGGAAGACGCTTAGCGCACAAAAAAGCTCCCACGAGGAGAGCTTTTGGTACCGTTGATGTTGATTAGCACTACTTATTTTAACATCACCCCACCCGGTGCTGCTTAAGCACGGTGAGGCTTCTCTCTTCTTCACTTTGCGGTTGGGAAGGCGCTTGGCGGGTACCGGCCAGCACGTACCACTCCGCCTCACTCAGATAACTTTCGCACCAGCGGCCAAGGGCGACGGCGCTCTCTTCGCGGCTAGAGTCGCCGCAGCGGTAGTCGTTAGCCAGATGGAGGAGATCTTGACGGGCGGTACGCGCACGGGCGTTGCCACCGTGTACTTTTACCAGCGGGCAGCGTCGGTCGTAGGCGGCGTTGGTTAACGCATTAAGCCAACGCTCCAGTTCATGTGCCTGAATTCCACCATACACTGCCACGCTTGAGCTCCCTGCCCCGTTGAAAGGGCAATAGCCTGCCCGATTTAGGGGCCGCTGTCACGGTTAACCTTTACCCTTGTGTAGATGCTGTTCCAGACCTTGTTAAAGGGCCTGCTCAAAACCTTGTAACACGTTGACTACATTGACACCTATTTCATCTACCGCATAGCCCCCTTCCATCAGAAATACGCTGGGTAAGCCTGCTTGGGCCAGGCGTTCACCTAAAACGGTGAAATCTGCGCTGGTAAAGGTGAAGGCACTGATCGGATCATCCTCAAAAATATCGACCCCTAGCGATACAATCAGTAACTCGCACTCTGCCGCGTTAATCTGCGCCAATGCTTGATCCAATGTCGCCATCCAAGTGGTAACGCTGGTGCCCGGCGGTAACGGGTAGTTAACGTTAAAGCCCTTACCTTTACCCTCGCCGTTTTCATCAGCGTAGCCCAAATAGTAAGGAAAAGTGACCTCGGGGTCGCCGTGTAACGAAATGAACAGCACATCGTCGCGGCCGTAGAATATCTGCTGGGTGCCGTTGCCGTGGTGGAAATCGACGTCAAGAATCGCCACTCGGCGCTTGCCTGTATCTAAGGCTCGCTGGGCGGCAATGGCGGCATTATTGAAGAAGCAGTAACCGCCAAACTGATCATAGGCAGCGTGGTGGCCCGGCGGCCGACACAGTCCAAAACTGGGTTTACCCGTTTGCAGCGTATGTTCTACCGCGCCTAACGCCACATCCTTGCTCGCCATGGCAGCTTCAAAGGTGCCTTCTGAGATCGAGGTTTCCGCCGCCAAAGCGTAGTAGCCTAACTGGCCGCCGATGGAGCGCGGGATGCGGTCACTACGCATGCTTCGCGCAGGCCAAATATTGGGAATTGCCTCACCCTCATGCCCGGCGGCGCCCCACGCTTGCCAGCAGTTGGCTAAAAACGACACGTAGTCTTTGTCGTGCACCGCCAGTACCGGTGCTAACCCATAAGCGCTAGGGGAATGGATCTCGCCAAGCCCGGACTGACGAAGATGCTTCAGCACTAGATCAAGGCGTTCAGGACACTCAAACGGGGTCACCAGCGCGCCGTCATGTAACTCCGTGCGCGCTTGGCGCAAACGGCTATCCTCTGAGTAAAATGTCAGCATTGCGGCTCCTTAATCGGCCTCTAACTGGATAGGCCACTGCTTGGCCCAGCGACGTTTTTGGCTGGCTGTTTGTTGCTTCAACTGGTATTCAGCACGGCTTGCAGCGGCGCGATCATTAAAAGGTTCGGCACCCAGTAGCGCAACGGGCGGATTCGCACGGGTATAACGCGCCCCTTTGCCGGTGCAGTGTGCTTGATAGCGCTTCGCCAGATTATTGGTAATGCCCGTATAGGTACCGCGCTGGCACTCCAGCAAATAGAGATACCACTGTGGTTCGGTATTCAGCGGCTGGGTCATACGCCTATCCACCGCAACAACGCTTTAATTTACGCCCACTACCACATAAGCACGGATCGTTTCGGCCGGGCTTTAAGCGGCTAAGCGTGGGTGTCCCATCAATATACCACCAGCGCTGCTGCTCTTTAACAAAGCGAGATACCTCTTCTAACACATGCCAGCGTTTTTTTGCCCCGCCCTGTTCACGCCCGCGTTCATAAAAACAGGCTTTAAAATGGACATAACCGGTATCTTCGCGCGGCGGTTCTGCGGCAACAATAGAGAGGGACTTCCACTCGGCTTCAGGGTCAGGCGTAAGCTCTCCAGGCCGAGTGGAGGGGTGCCATGTTGCCAACAGGTAATCGGTAAGCCCTAACACAAAGGCCGCATAGCGCGAGCGCATCAAGGCTTCAGGCGTAGGCGCAAGTTCGCCTTGATGATAACGGCCGCAGCATTGTTCAAGCGTTAAATGGCTGCCACAGGGGCAACTTAGATCAGTCGTAGGGGTCATAAACCAGCTCGTTAGTCACATCTTTTATAGCCTAACCGATACGTCCTATGCGCGTCGCCCGGCGTGTATGACTATTGTTTCGATATTTGTGCGGTGTTAGGTATATAGTGGTAGGGCAATACATTCAGACGATGGGGTACGAATCACGATCGATCATTCTTTCCAAAATTTTTGGAGGTTCTCCTATGAAGGTCTTTAAACCGGAATGGCAGTGCACGTTTAGCGTAAACGAAGGCGCGGAAGAATCAGCAACTTGGAAAGAGAAAATCGCGTGGCGACTCAGGGGAGTTGCGGATCGGCTGGAAGGTGGCGGGCGCACGGTAAAAATCGATTACCGAGTGACGCCAGCGGTTAGCCAACAGGAAGTCGACACTTGCTTAGGCAAGGGCTTCGAAGTAACTCAACGCCTGCTAACGCAGTTAGCCCAACAGCAGGCGTGCGAAGATGTGATGCGCCATGCCAAAGCTGAGCTGTTCGAACAACACCCTCAGCACTGAAAGAGCGACATGGTATGAAAGCACTACAAAAAATCCCACCCCATTAACCGGGTGGGATTTTTTTGGGGCAGTTATTAGCTAGTTAGACAGTCTTCTCTAACGCTCTACCCATCTTCGTTAGAAAACCCTCGCACGCTTCAAGCTGCTCAATATCAATATATTCATCGGGTTGGTGTGCCTGGGCAATACTGCCGGGGCCAAGAATAATGGTTTGCAGGCCCTGCCCCTGGAACTGCCCGGCCTCGGTGGCATAGGCCACCGCGTGGTCGCAGCACCCTGCGGGCAAATGATCTTTGGCCAGGCGCAGCACCTGATCATTATCGAGATCTGCTAGCCCCGGCACGGTAACGTTAAGGGGCTCGGTGATGATTTCAACGTGCTTGCCTTTGGCCTGCAGCTCAGCGCTTAGCTGGGCGCAATAGGCCTCAAAGCGCGCGTATATTTCGTCGAAGGTGTCCGTGGGCAGATGGCGAATCTCCCACTCGAACTGGCACTCCCGGGCCATAATATTGATCGCCGTACCACCTTTGATTTTACCGACGTGCAGGCTGGTGTGCGGCACGTTAAAGGCTTCATCAACGCGGCCCTCTTCTACCAGCGCCGCCATGATGTCCTCTATAAAGGTGACTAGCCTTGCCGCCACATGAATCGCCGAGGTGCCCTGATTAACCTGACTGCTGTGGGCTTCGCGGCCAATCACCGTGGTGCGTAAATTGGTTGCGCCTTTCTGCGCCACCACCGGCTGCATGCTAGTGGGCTCGCCGACAATCACATGGGCGGTGGTGGAGTAGTGCTCGTAGAAGCGCTTAATCAGGCTCGGCGCACCCACGCAGCCAATCTCTTCGTCATAGGAGAAACCCAGATAAATCGGCTGCTGCAGAGGCGCTTTCGTCCAAGTGGGCACCATCGACAATACGCAGGCGATAAAGCCTTTCATATCGCAGGTACCGCGCCCGTATAAGCGGCCATCGCCACCATCGCGCAGGGTGAACGGGTCGCTCGACCAGGGCTGACCCGCCACCGGCACCACATCGGTATGCCCGGAAAGCATCACACCGCCCGGCGCCTCTGGGCCAATTCTTGCGATCAGGTTGGCTTTGGTACCGCAGGGGCTCATCACCCGCTCGGCGCTAACGCCATACTCTGCCAAATAGCCTTCCACATACTCAATCAGCGCCAGATTGGATTCACTGGAAGTGGTATCGAATGACACCAGCTTCATCAGTAAAGTGGTCACGTCAGTCATACTGCTCTCGTTAGTTGGACTCTTCCTATCACACTATCACCGCCCTCTTCCTTTTCCTACTCAGTAGGCCTGCTGGCAGCGCAATGTTGACTGTCACGGCAGGTTCATCGTGCATTCACTAAAACGTCATCTACACTTCTTACTGTTCAGTGCATCTAAAAATCTCAACAAACGCATTGCACGCCTGACTAAGTTCAGGCCCATAAGGAGCTTGTTATGTCTCGTTTCACACTGCACGCGCTTGCCGTAGGGGTGGCGACGGCCAGCCTAAGCCTGTCTGCTCAGGCGGCAACAGAGATTAGCTGGTGGCACGCCATGGGCGGCCAACTGGGCGAAATTCTCGAAGAGATGACCCAAGACTTCAACGAGTCTCAGGACGACTACCACGTTACCCCCAGCTATCGCGGCACCTATACCGAAACGATGACCGGCGCGATCGCCGCCTTCCGTGCCAATGAGCAGCCGCATATCCTGCAGGTGTTTGAAGTCGGCACTGGCACCATGATGAACGCCAAAGGCGCCATCTACCCAGTGTACGAGCTGATGGAAGAGCATGGCCGCGCTTTCGATAAAGAAGCCTTCCTGCCCGCCGTCGTGGGTTATTACACCGACACCAACGGCAATATGCTTTCTTTCCCGTTTAACTCCTCTACGCCAATCATGTACTACAACAGGGATATGTTTGAAGAAGCGGGCCTGGACCCCGAGCAGCCCCCACAAACATGGGACGAAGTGGCCGATTTTTCACGCCAAATCGTCGACTCTGGTGCGGCCAGCTGTGGCTTTACCACCTCCTGGCCTAGCTGGGTCATGCTGGAAAACTTCTCCGCTTGGCATAACGTGCCGTTAGGTACGCTGGAAAACGGCTTTGGCGGTATGGAAACCGAGTTCACCTTCAACAATGAGCTAGTCGCTCGCCACTGGGACAACCTCCACGACTGGCAGGAAGAAGGTGTCTTTAAATGGGGTGGCCCCGGGTCCGGCCCCGACTCTGAGCCGATGTTCTACTCCCAGGACTGCGCGATTTTCTTCGGCTCTTCTGCTTCACGTGCGGATGTCGCCGCCAATTCAGAATTTGAAGTTGGCTTTGGCATGCAGCCCTACTACGACGACGTAGATGGCGCACCGCAAAACTCGATTATCGGTGGCGCCACCCTGTGGGCACTGCAGGGCCATAGCGACGAAGAGTACGAAGCCGTTGCAGCGTTCTTTGAGTACCTCTCCCAGCCCGAAGTACAGGCGCAGTGGCATCAGCAAACCGGCTACCTGCCCATCACTCAGGCCGCTTGGGATCTGAGCAAAGAGCAGGGCTACTACGAAGAGAATCCAGGCGCGGATATTTCGCTGAAACAGATGACGCTCAACGAGCCGACCGAGAACTCCAAAGGCCTACGCTTTGGTAACTTCGTGCAGATTCGCGACATCATCTCCGAAGAGATGGAAGCGGTGATGACCGGTGACAAATCGGGTCAGGAAGCAGCGGATGAAGCAGTAGCACGCGGCAATGATCTGCTCCGTGATTTTGAAGCTGCCAACCAGTAAATAAGCACTCACTTCGCCGCCTACCCTTCTGGGTAGGCGGCGATTTCGTTTGTTGATGCTTATTTTTGCTAACAATTTGCAGAGCTGCCCATGCAAACCAAACGCATGACCTACCCTGGTCGCTTTTTGCCCTACGCGCTGCTGGCGCCCCAGGTGATTGTGACACTGATTTTCTTTATCTGGCCTGCGGGCCAGGCGCTGTATCAGTCGCTACTGCGCGAAGACGCCTTTGGGCTGCGCTCAACGTTTGTGGGTCTTGAGAACTTTGCCCGTCTATTTCGTGACGGCAGTTATGTCAATTCGCTATCGGTGACGGTGGTATTCGCCTTGGGCACTACCCTGCTATCGATGACAGTGGCGCTTTTATTGGCCAGTACCGTCAACCGGATGATTCGCTCACGCAGCACCTACACCACGCTACTGGTGTGGCCCTACGCCATCGCCCCCGCGCTTGCGGGCGTGTTGTGGTGGTTTATCTTCAACCCCTCTATCGGCATTGTGCCCTATATGCTGGAAATGGTGGGTTACCAGTGGAACCACCGTAACTCAGGCAGTGACGCCATGCTGCTGGTGATTTTTGCCGCCGCCTGGAAGCAGATATCCTATAACTTTTTGTTTTTCCTGGCGGGCTTACAGTCAATCCCGCAATCGCTGATTGAAGCCGCCTCCATTGACGGCGCCAGCCCGACTAAGCGCTTCTGGACGATTATTTTCCCGCTGCTCACGCCGACCACTTTCTTCTTGCTGGTGGTTAATGTGGTGTATGCCATGTTCGACACCTTCGCGATCATTCACGCCACCACCGCAGGCGGCCCAGCTCAGGCGACCAATATTTTAGTGTACAAGGTCTACGCCGATGGTTTTGTGGGCCTCAACCTCGGTTCCTCGGCAGCTCAGTCGGTGATTCTGATGGTGATTGTGGTGGCATTAACGATGATTCAATTCCGCTTTATTGAGCGCCGAGTCAATTACTAAGCCTTAGGGAGAACGTTAATGGTTGAAAACCGCCCTTGGGCTAACCTGATAGCCCATATTGTTTTGATCTCTGGTGTCGCGCTGGTGGTTTTTCCGGTGTATGTCGCGATCATCGCCTCTACCCACTCCCTGTCGGGTTTGCTGCAGGGTACGCTGCCACTGCTCCCCGGTGGCCACGGGATCGAAAACTACACGCGCATGTGGCAGTCGGGCGTCTCCAATGCCGGCGCACCACCCGCCGCCTTAATGCTCTGGAACAGTTTTATCATGGCCATGGCGATCACGGTGGGTAAGCTGTCTATTTCGCTGCTTTCCGCCTTTGCCATCGTCTACTTCCGTTTCCGCTTTCGGATGTTCTTCTTCTGGGTGATCTTTGTCACGTTGATGCTGCCCGTAGAAGTGCGCATTATTCCGACTTTTCAGGTCGTTGCGGATCTTAAAATGCTCAATAGCTTTGCCGGGCTATCGATCCCGCTGATTGCCTCGGCTACCGCAACCTTCTTGTTCCGCCAGTTCTTTATGACCATTCCCGAAGAGATGCTCGAAGCCGCCCGGGTCGATGGCGCCGGGCCACTGAAGTTTTTTAAAGACATTTTAATGCCGCTGTCGGTGACCAATATCGCCGCGCTGTTTGTGATCATGTTTATCTACGGCTGGAACCAGTACCTCTGGCCGTTAATTATCACTACCGACCCTGATTATTACACCATCGTAATGGGCATTCAGCGCATGACCTCGGAAGAGAACCCACAGTGGCAACTGGTGATGGCCGCGGTGGTCATGGCAGCGCTGCCGCCAGTGTTAGTGATTCTGTTTATGCAACGCCTATTTGTGAAAGGCCTGACCGAGACGGAGAAATAAGATGGCCAGCATTACCTTGGAAGGGCTAAAGAAAACCTATAGCGGCGATGTTCATGCCGTCAAAGGCATCGACTTACAGATTGAAGATGGCGAGTTTGTGGTGCTGGTGGGGCCTTCCGGCTGCGGCAAATCTACCCTACTGCGCATGGTGGCGGGGCTTGAAACCATTACCGAAGGCACGCTCAAAATCGGTGACCGGGTGGTCAATAAGCTAGAGCCCGCCGAGCGCGATATCGCCATGGTGTTCCAGAACTACGCGCTCTACCCGCATATGACGGTGTACAACAACCTAGCTTACGGCCTCAAGAACCGCGGGTTTAACAAAGAAGACATTGAAAAGCGCGTGCGAATTGCCGCCAAAATGCTCGAGATCGAAGAGTTTCTGGAGCGCAAACCGCGCAAGCTCTCTGGTGGTCAGCGCCAGCGCGTCGCCATGGGCCGCGCGTTGGTGCGCGACCCGGCAGCCTTTCTATTCGATGAGCCGCTTTCCAACCTGGATGCCAAGCTGCGCGTGCAGATGCGCGTGGAGATCAAACAGCTGCAGCGGCGCCTGAAGACTACCAGCCTGTATGTGACCCACGACCAGCTGGAAGCTATGACACTGGGTGACCGTTTAGTGGTTCTTAACGCCGGGCAGATTGAGCAAGTGGGCACACCCATGGAAATCTACGCCCGCCCCGCCAGCATGTTTGTCGCCGGGTTTATCGGCTCCCCCGCTATGAACATGCTGCCGGTGGATTACTTGAACGAACAAGGCGCCAACGGCCTGCTGGACAACCTGCCCGACGGCACCGATGTCGTCGGCATTCGCCCGGATGATATGCACTTAGCCCCGCCTGCCGCGCCTCACCTAATTGTCGATTCAACGCTGGCGCTGTTTGAAGCCGCGGGGGCCGAAAGCCACCTATATGTGACCCTCGCCGATAGCGACCAGCCTACAGTCATCCGCGTTTCAGGGCAGCCGCCCGTTGCCGAAGGCGAAACCCTGCGATTTTTTGTGACCCGCGACGCCCTGCATCCTTTCAACAGCGCCACGGGAAAACGCACCGGGGATTGAATACCTATCCCCCGAAAGACAAAACAAGAAAAACAAGTCAACGGAGAAACCATGCGCTACGTTTGAGATAAAGCTTACGGATCTCCCTTGATGAGTACTGAACCTTCATACGTCGATGACCTGTATCGTGAGCACTCCCGGCGCGTGCAGGCGACGCTGATACGCCTGCTGGGGGATTTTGAACTAGCCGAAGAAGCCATACAGGATGCCTTTGTGGCGGCGGTTCAACAGTGGCCGGTTAACGGCAAACCTGACAACCCCACGGCATGGCTAATTCGCACCGGCTACCACTGCGGAATAGACCAAATTCGCCAACGCAGTACTGCTCGCCGTCGGGCTCACTTGCTATTACCCACAGATGAAGCGCTGGATCTTGAGCCCACCACCATCGAAGATGACGCCTTGCGGCTGCTATTCACCTGCTGCCACCCAAGTTTGAGCATGGAAGCACGGATTGCCCTGACGCTTCGCGAGATGTGCGGTTTGACCACTGAGCAAGTAGCCAGCGCGCTACTGATGAAGCCTACGACGCTGGCACAGCGTATCGTACGAGCCAAACGCAAAATTCGCGATGCGCATATCCCTTATGCAGTCCCTACCCAGAAAGAACTGCCCGAGCGCCTACCCGATGTGCTCCAAGTCATCTATCTGGTCTTCAACGAAGGCTACTCACGCAGCACGGGCGCCAGCGTGGTCGATATCAGCCTGACCCAAGAAGCCATGCGGCTGGGCAATGAGCTGGCACAGTTACTACCCAAGGGTGAGGTATTTGGGCTGATGGCCTTGATGCTGCTTAACGATGCCCGCCGGGATGCGCGCCAGGATAACGACGGAGAACTGGTAACCCTGGATGCTCAAGACAGACGCCTATGGCGCCAAGAGGATATCCAGACCGGCATTGCATGGCTGGAACAGGCGCTGGCGCTCACCCCCGCCGGGTACTACACCCTGCAGGCGTCGATTGCCGCCGTACACGCCCAGGCTAGCCACGCCGAGCAAACAGACTGGGGGCGCATCGTCAGGCTCTACGATGCTCTCTGCCGACGCTTTCCATCCCCCATCCTGGCGCTGAATCGTGCGGTCGCCATTGCCATGAACGGTGCCCCCGACACCGGCCTGAAGTTACTCGATGACATCGCTCATCACCCGCAAATCAGCCGCTATCATCTGTTCTATGCCGCTAAAGCGGATTTACTGCGGCGCCAAGGTCAGCATGAGGCCGCGCGCAGTGCCTATCACCAGGCGCTGCAATTGGCCACCCTGACGCCCGAAAAACGCTTTTTGCTAAAGCGGTTAAACGAACTAGAGCCAGCTCCATAAACATTCATTAGCCCCGCATAGAGATCGACATATCGCCATAGATATTTGCCTGAACCGCCGGGCGCCGCAGGTACTCATGGGGAAATCCTAGAGGCACTGCGCTGACCTCGTCGAGCCGTGCCAATTGGTCACCTGTCAGTTCCAGTTCGAGTGCGGCCAGATTGGCTTCAAGCTGACTTATCGATCGCGCTCCAATGAGCGGTGCAGCCATACCAGGACGGGTGAGCAGCCATGCTAAAGCCACCGTGGCAGGTGATGTATTTTGTTCCGTAGCGACCTGTTTCACTTCGTCAATAATGCGAAAGCTGCGTTCGGGGACGGGCCCCGCCTCGGTCACGATGGCGGCACGGCTGCCGCTGACCACGTTTTCGGGTGCGAGTTCGGCACGCTTGTACTTCCCCGTCAGCAGTCCACTCGCCAGCGGTGACCAGGGTATGATACCCATCCCCATTTCACGCGCCATCGGAACCAAGTCACCTTCCACGCTGCGCTCAATCAGATTGTATTCCAGCTGCATTGCAACCATTGGCGACCAGCCCCGGAGATCGGCGATAGCCTGCATCCGTGAAGCCTGCCAAGCAGGGATATCCGACAGCCCCAGATAAACGACCTTTCCTGCTGCCACCAAATCATCCATGGCGCGCAGAATCTCTTCCACGGGAGTGGTGAAATCCCAGGCGTGCAGATACAGCAGGTCGATATAGTCGCTGCCCAGGCGCGTCAGGCTGTCTTCTACCGAACGAACCATACTACGTCGACTGTTGCCTCCAGAGTTGGGGTCATCACTGTGCATCGGCAAGGTGTATTTTGTGGCAATGACCAGGCGATCCCGTTTCCCCTGGGCGAAACGGCCGACAAAGGACTCGGAAGTGCCATCCGTATAGTAATTCGCCGTATCAATGAAGTTGCCGCCATGATCGACGTAGCGATCAAAGAGCGCGCGGGAGGTCGACTCGTCGGCGCCGAAGCTCCATTCCGTGCCGAAAGTCATGGTGCCTAGCGCCATCGGCGATATTTTCAGGCCCGAACGGCCCAGCAAGCGGTAGTGGTCGAGCTGCATGGGATTCTCCCTAAGCTGTTGGTTTCCGCAATGGTAGGCTTGTTCTTAAACTGACAGAATACACCGATATATTCATGGACTATGAAGCTGAAATGAACAATGAAAGGTAGCGATGTGGCGGAATTGGGTGCCTTCGTGGCAATCGTTGAACATGGCAATTTCGCACGAGCGGCGGGATGGCTCGGTGTTTCGCCCTCGGCACTCAGTCAGACGATCCAGCGGTTAGAGGCACGCTTAGGACAGCGCCTTTTGAACCGAACCACCCGAACCACGCGGCCAACGGAGGCGGGCCAACAGTTGTATGAGCGAGTTCGGCCCGCTCTGAAGGAGATTTCAGCGGCTCAAGCGCAGTTGCTGGAGCAACAGGACGAGCTTGGCGGACGGTTGCGGATCAATGCGTCACGCGCTGGGGCTGCTTATGCGCTGGCACCACATCTGGCTAGCTTTGCCGAGACTTACCCTGGAATTGAAGTCGAAATCGTCATCTCTGATCGTTTAGAAAATGTGGTGGCTAGTGAGTGTGATGCCGGGCTGCGGCTCGGTGAGAGCCTGGAACAGGATATGGTGGGAGTGCCAATGAGCGAGCCGCTACGTTGGATTGCGGTGGCATCGCCGCTCTATCTGGCTCGGGCGGGGACACCGGAGCATCCCGCTGCTTTGAAGGAACACACCTGTATCAATATGCGCTGGCCCAGCGGAGGACACCTATTCCATTGGGAATTCGAGCGCGAAGGTCAGTCCGTTCGGGTGGCTGTGACCGGCCCGCTGTGTACCAACGATGTGGCAACGCGACTGCGTGCGGTCAAGGATGGACTTGGTATTGGTTATTTCCTTGAGCCGGAGGTGAGGGGCTTGCTATCGGCCGGCGATGCCGTTGAGGTGCTGGCGTCTTGGTGTCCAAGGGAGCCAGGGTTCTACCTCTACTACCCAGGCAACCGACTGGTCACTCCGCAACTTCGGGCGTTCCTCGATCATGTCATGGCGTGCAGTCGGAAAGTCGTTGCTACGTAATAAGATCATTTAACCTGCATCCGATGGCAGAAGGAAATCAACCAGATATTCCGATTACCAAAAATAATATCTAGGCTGTGTCGATTCGTGAGCACGTCAAACGACTACAGAGAGTCACTACCCTGACCAACCAGGAGGCTCTCAATGAAATTCATGCTGATACGCCGTGCCGATGCCAATACCGAGAATGGCGCTATGCCATCCCAGGAAATGTTTGCCGCCATGGCTGCTTATAACCAGCGCATGACCGAGGCTGGCGTGTTTTTGAGCGGCGATGGCTTACATCCGACCAGTGACGGATGTCTGATCCGTTTCAAAAACGGTGAGCCCACCATCATCCCCGGGCCTTTGTCGCCAGCCAGTGAGCGTATTGCCGGTTACAGCGTGCTGGAAGCCCCTTCTCTGCAGGCGGCCATTGAGTGGGCCCAGCAATGGCCTACTCAGGATGCCGATGGCAACGTGACCCTTGAATTACGGCGCTACTTTTCACTGGAGGATTTTGAGCCCGGTGCCGGAATTGAGCAGCACCGTAACCTTGCTCGTGTACCCGATGCCATGAACGTGCACGTTGCCTTTCCCGGCACCTGCCGGGAGGCCATGCAGTTCTATGCTGATGTAACCGGAGGGCATTTGGAGTGCCTGTTAACCTATGCTGACACACCCGCCGCTGAACACACGCCGCCCGCCCTTCATGACCGCATCATCCATGCCTCACTGAATCTACGGGGACGCCGCTTGATGGGCGCGGATCTGGCAGCTGACTGCTATACACCACCGCAAGGGATAGAGGTTCAATTGGAGTATCAGGATATCGAGCAGGCCGCCCGAACCTTTGCTCAGCTAGCGGAGGGTGGAAAGATTATCATGCCGTTCGAAGCGACCTTCTGGTCACCAGGGTTCGGCATGACGGTAGATCGTTTTGGCGTCGGCTGGATGGTAAACGTTCCATCAGACAACTGCCCCTTGGCCACAGAAGGAGACTCCCCATGAAGTACGTTGCGCTGGTCTATTACCAGGAACAGATTATCAACGCCATGAGCGAACAGGAGTGGCACGACCTCAACCAGGAATGCATTGCTGGGGTTGAGCGCCTGAGCGCCAGCGGCCACTACCTGGCCGGACAGCCGTTACAACCGACGGAGACCGCCACCACCGTGCGCGTGCGCGATGGCGAAACGCTGATCTCCGATGGCCCCTTCGCGGAAACCAAGGAGCAATTGGCTGGCTTCTATCTGCTGGAAGCCCACGACCTGAACGAGGCACTGCAGCTGGCTAGCCGCATTCCGCCCGCCCGGTTGGGCAGCATTGAAGTCCGCCCGGTTCGAGAACTGCCACCTAAAGCAGCACCCAAAACAGAAATAGGAGAACAATCATGAATACTGCCGCCTACCCCTATGTGGATGGTTTCGTCGCTGCCGTGCCTAGCGCTAATAAAGCTGAGTTTATTGAACATGCCCGTGCCGCGGCCGTTGTGTTCAAGGAGCACGGGGCGCTCCGCGTGGTGGAGTGCTGGGGCGATGATGTGCCCGATGGGGAAGTGACCTCCTTCACCATGGCGGTTAAGCGCAAGGATGACGAGACGGTTATTTTTTCATGGATAGAGTGGCCATCCCGCGCCGTGCGCGATGAAGCCATGCCCAAAGCCATGCAGGACCCTCGCCTGCAGATGGACGTTAACCCGATGCCATTTGATGGTAAGAGACTCATTTATGGAGGCTTTGCAAGCATCATCAATGAGTAAGCGTGAACAAGTGGCCCAGAGATTTAATCCGAATCGTCCTGGGCCCCATTCTCTTCAACTACATCTTGTTGAGTTACATCAGTGATCCGCCCTTCAACCTGGTAGAACACTTCTTTGCGTTCCACCATATAGTCGCGCAGCATTTCCCAATCGGTATTGCCGACAATGGTGTTACGGCCATCGGCGTAGGCTTCACCGAGTACCGTATGGCTGTCGCCACCGGCGGCGGTGAAGTTGTTGGTGGCGATGGTATAAGTACGCTCTGGATCAATCGCCTGCATCGCACCTTCCTGGACAACGTTTAGGCTGATCACCCGTTCACCTGGCGGCTCGCTGCTGTCATACATCAACTCAACGCCTGCTGACACCTGCAGAAAACCGCCGTCTTCGCCGGGAGCATTAGCCAGGGCGATCTCGAAGGTTTCCAGCAGCTCGGCGCCGGTAACGTCGACCAACGTCAGGCGATTGCCAAACGGCTGTACGGCGATTAGATCGCCTACGGACACATCGCCCCTCTCAATCGCTTCGCGGATACCACCGCTATTTTGGATCGCCATGACCGTGTCGGGCGCTACCTGCTGCGCGGCATGCAGCTGGGCATCGGTGATTAAATTGCCCAGCGCTGTTTCATTGGCACGCACGCTGTGTTCATCGCCGCTGCCGTGGCGGGGGTTGGGCAACTCTGAGATCGCCTTGGCGCCGATCAAGGTATCCCGCAGTGTTTCAATCTCAGCGGTGTAGGGTTCAAGCCGCTGAGCCGCGTCGGAATCCGCCTCACGATCGTCGGCGGCGAGCAGCTCGCCACTAGTATCCACCACCACGCCTTCCTCGTCGAAGGTGACCTGCATAACCCCAAGGTGCTGACCATACTCGCCTGCCTGGCCAATCACCGTCGGCGATGGGAGCCCCTCACCAGCGTGGCTCTCGCTTAGCAGCCTGGGGGGCGAAACCTGGCTATGGCTGTGTCCGCCAATAATAATGTCGATACCTTCGACGTGCTCCGCTAGCAGCAAGTCGTTACCCACGCTGGGGTCGCTGTCGTAACCAAGATGGGTAAGGGCAATAATTTTGTTAACGCCCTGCTCTTCAAACGCTGCCACCATGGCTTCAGCCGCTTCACGATAATCGCTGATGGCTATTTGGCCGGGGCTTGAGATCGTTTCGCTATCCTGGGTGCTTAACCCAAAAATGCCGATCTGTTCGCCATTGTGCTCAACCACAATGCCGTCATAGAGCTGCCCGGCTTGCGGATCTACGCTGACAGACTCACCCAGCATGTCAGCAAACTCAGGGCCTGCTGAAAAGTCTAGATTGGCCCCTAATATGGGAAACTCGGCGCCTGCAAAAAATGCCGCTAACGCCTGATGCCCCTGTTCCGGGTCACCCAAGTCAAACTCATGATTACCCGGCACAAAGGCGTCGTAGCCCATCAAATTCATGAATTCGAGAGCATCCTGGCCCTGAAACTCAGTGAAATAGAGCGTGCCCGAAAAGATATCACCGGCTTCCAGCAGTAATCCTTCACCGTAAGTCTCCCGCGCTTCATTCAGCGTGGTGATCAAATAGGGATACTGATCGGTACGCCCGTGTAGATCATTGGTGTGAAACAGCGTCAAGGTGAAGTTATCAGCCAAGGCGGGAGGAACGGTGACGAATAACGCTGTCCCTAGCGCCATGCCATAGCGGTGAAAACGCATTTAAATGACTCCTTTCATATCGGTGTTTAGACACCTTAGCAGTAAAGCAAGCCAATGGCGGAGCTGTCATTAATCCGTGACGAGATCGTCATCTTCATTACATGTTCCCGTCATCGTCGGCTGCCACCCTGGCTAGCACTTCAATGTAGCCTTCTTTCGCCGACAGGATAACGACTAATGCATAAAGCCTATGTCCATAAAAACAGTGCCCGTAAAAACCTCGCCCGTAAAACTAGCGCTAAGCCTCGCGATCGCAGGGATTTCTCTCGCTGCGTCATCGAGCGTGTTCGCCAATGATGATTTGAGCAATGTCTGCCCTAATCCGATTCGCATGGCGGATACCGGCATTGAAGGCATGGGGCCGCTAGAAGACGCTTTCGGCCCCTTCGCCGAAGCGTTTACAACAACTACTGGTCTTGAATTGGAAATGTTTAGCCTAAGCAACCGCACGGCCGCAGGCACGGCGCTTCAGTACGACGATGTAGACCTGGTTTTCGCTGGCCCCTCTGAGTTTGTGCTGTTCGATCGTGAAAGCGATATCGAAATCCTGTTTGCCATTGAGCGCCCGCATTACGGCAGCAGCTTTTTTGTACCCGCCGACAGCGATATCGAAACCCTAGCTGACCTAGAAGGCCACCGCGTAGCGCTGAAAGATGTGGGCTCCACCAGCGGGCATATCTTCCCCAGCCAGATGTTGGTAGACGCCGGCCTGGATATCGATCGTGATCTAGAAATCATTATGGCCGGTGATGCACGCATTGCGGCACTCGTTAATGGTGATGTAGACGCCATGGGCGGTGGCAACCGGGATATCGACGAAATTCAGGCGATGGATCCCGATGGCGAATACCGCGTAATCGCCAAAAGCGATGTACTGCCCGGCGATCCGGTGGTGATGCGCGGCTCTCTGGATGACGCCTGCAAAACCGCCCTACGCGAGTCGCTCAAAGCTAATGCCGACAAGCTATGGAACGCATTGGTTGCAACGGATCGCAACGAAGATAAGTTCTTAAACCGGGACTCTTCGCTAGGCTTTGAGCGCACCAACGCAGATTACGACGTAGTACGCCGCGCCTACGAAGCAGCGGGTATCGATCTGTAAACATTTCCCTCTTTTCGCTCCACAACGGCACAGGGATGTGCTGCTAATAAGCAGGTCTGTCCATGAACATTCAATTTATCCACCTCCTGCCGCTAACGCAGGAGGTTTTTTTATGAAGGCTATCAGCGTTCACAATCTGCATAAACACTACGGGCAGTTGCACGTACTGCGTGGCTTAACGCTGGAGATTACTCGAGGCGAGTGCGTCATTTTGTTGGGTGCGAACGGCTGCGGTAAATCGACGTTAATGCGCTGCCTAAATGGTCTAACATCCCATGATCAAGGGGAGATCACTATTTTGGGCGACTCCCTCACTCACCTTTCTAAACCACAATTACGCCAGCTACGACGCAAAGTGGGTGTGGTTTTCCAGCAATTTAATCTGGTGCAGAACGTCAGCGTGTTTCAAAACGTGCTGTATGGCGCTATGGGTCAGCAACGTTTTGGCTTGCTCTCCTCGCTCGCTTGCTTTGCCACTAATGAGTTACGCGAGCGCGCCATGGCCTCGCTTGAACGCGTAGGGTTAGCGCATAAGGCCCACGCGGATTGCCGTGAGCTCTCCGGCGGTCAACAGCAGCGCGTGGCAATTGCCCGCACACTGATGCAAGACGCCGAGATCATTATTGCCGATGAGCCAGTGGCCAGCCTTGACCCGAAAGCCGGTAAGGAAATCATGGATCTGCTGCTGGACGTGGTGTCGGAGCGACGTTTAACCGTGCTGTGCACGCTGCACCAGTTGGAGTTAGCCCAACAGTACGGCGACCGTATTATCGGTATGAAAGCGGGGCAAATAGTCCTTGATACGCCACGGCCAGAAGTCGCGCTAGCTACTATGCAGCAGCTCTACCAGGGCGATGTCCGGGTTGACCAAGCCTCCACCCCTGCTGTTGATGACGCCGCCCTACCCACTGCCTGATACGTTAACGAGGAAACTATGTCGAATCTCCGCCGAACCACAACGCCTTTACCGCCGCGTTTCGCCAATCCTTCCCCGTTTACCTGGGGCGTGGTGGTGATTTTTTTAGCGCTCTTTGTACAAGGGATAATGGCCACCAACTTAACCGTGGAACGCTTGCTCCGTGGTGCCGTCAATTTGGTGCACTTTATAGGACGCGCCTTTCCCCCTGATCTTTCCGATCTCGACGTCCTGGCGTGGTCAATGTACGAAACCCTCAACATTGCCATTGTTGGCGTTACCATCGGGGTTATTTTAAGCCTGCCGTTTGCCCTACTGGCGGCTCGCAACACCTCGCCAGCCCCCTGGGTTCGCTCCATCACGCGCTTGATGATTGCCACCATGCGCACCATCCCCGACCTGATTTGGGCGCTTATTTTTGTAGTGGCCGTTGGCTTAGGACCAATCGCCGGGGTGCTGGCGATTGTAATGGACACCATCGGCTTTGCGGCCCGCTTCTTTTCGGAACGTATTGAAGAGGTTCACCCAGGCCCTTCCGAGGCGCTTAGCGCCACTGGCGCAGGCAGATTATCGGTGATTGGCGGTGCCATTTTGCCGGAAACCTTGGCATCCATGACGGCAACAAGCCTTTATAGCGTTGAAAAAGCGCTGCGCTCAGCGGTTACGCTCGGCCTAGTGGGCGCAGGGGGTATCGGGGTTGAACTGGCTGCCGCTATGCGCCTATTTAACTATGACCGCGCGTTAACCATTATTCTGGTAATTCTGATTGTGGTGATTGGCTTTGAGCAACTCTCATCGCAAATTAGAAAACGCGTCATTTAAATATTAACGTATAAATACGCTAAAAACCGGTGTGGAATTATCCACACCGGTAAAGATCGAAACATGCGAGCTAACTAAAAGCTAAAGAACTAATACAAAAACTAATGCAACACTACCGCTAACATCACTCTATTAATTAGAAGTGATAGCGAGCGCCTAATGCGTAGTACATATCTTCTTCGAAGTCATTAACAGCATCCAGGTTACGATCGTTCAGCTCAAGGAACATATCGAAATTGCTAGACAGCTTGTACATTGACCCTAGCGCCCAAGCGTTACGCTCATCGCTAGCGCCGTCTACGTCGATGTTGTAGTAATCGGCGAAGAACTTCCAGGAATCGATGGCGTACGTAGCACCAACGCCGATTTTATCGAAACCACCACCGTTAACATCGTCATCACCGCGGGTTTCATAACCTACACGAGCAGCGAAAGCGTCTGTAACAGCAAACTCGCCCGTAGCGCCATAACGCACTTCACCGTTACCGCCACCACGTACCGTATCTTCCACATAGCCAAGCGCTAAACGAGCTGGGCCTGTTTCGTAGACAACACCACCCTGAGTGGCGATAACGGATCCTTCAGAAGTCTGCTCGGCTTCAGTCAAACCACGCTCAGAGAAGTGCTTGGCAGAAATAACCGCCTGAAAACCACTCATTTCAGGCGTTTTATAGCCAATAGAGTCGCCGCGTGCCTGGGTACCACCACCCGCAAACTCGTAGCCGCGCTCAACGTAGACATCGAACGGCGTCATAACGTAGTTATCGTAAAAACTGTTGTAATTACCGGCCATGAAAGTACCGAACTGCTGGCTTTCCAGACCCAGGTAGCTGTTACGCACCTCATCGAAACCAGAAGATGTATTACGCTCATCACCCGTAAAGCGCCACTCTACCCGGGCGAATGCACGCAGGTCAGAGGAGATCTGATGGCCGGCGGTAATCCGCAGACGGGAGCCGAAATTACGGAACTCTTCGCCGTTATCAACACCGTCATCAACACCGCCGCCATCAATCCCCATAGCGATGCGGCCATAGATTTCCAGATCGGTACCGTCTTGGTCATAAACAGTGGCAGCTTGTGCTGCAGAGGCGGCCAATAAACCGCTAACGGCTAATGCCAGAGTCGTTTTTTTAAACATGATCGTTCCCATTGAAGTAGTTAATACTTGCGCTTTGCGAAGGCACAATGAAGGACGAATAACGCCTCAACGCAGCAAACCTTAAAGGAGTTATATTTCATTTACTTTAAAGTTTTAATTTTTTGGGAACTTATTTTTCATAGGCAGTTTAAATAAAACTGCCATCCAATTTTAACATTAAACTGATATTAGAATAGGTAGCTTCAGCACGTTATCGCTTAGCCTATTTGTTTAAGCGTGTCATCACTTATTCACCTGTTTGTCTCGGCAGTGTCATTCGCCCCACCCACACTGTTCGAAAACGTGATAAAGGGATGAATCGCTCATGCGGCTCTGCATCGTTAGTGAAACATGGTCACCGGATATCAATGGCGTAGCCCATACACTGAGCCGGTTAAGCTGTGAACTTAACCGGCAAGGAGTGCCGGTTGATGTGATTCGCCCACGTCCCAGGGGCGCGGGTAATGCAACCGGTATTAACCGCGAGCTACAGGTGCAACGCTTTGCCTTACCCGGTTACACCGATGTCCAGGTGGGGCTGGTTAGGCCCGCTACCCTGCGCCGCTTTTGGCGTAAGCACCGACCAAACATCATCTACGTCGCCACCCAAGGTCCTCTCGGTTGGGCGGCCCGCCAAGCGGCGCGGCAGCTCAATATTCCCTTGGTAGCGGGCTGGCACACCAACTTCGACCACTACTGTGAAGATTACGGCGTCAACTGGCTGGCCTCGACCACACGCCGCTACCTACGCTACTTCCATAACGGCTGCGACCTGACCTTAGTGCCTACCCACCAGCAAGCAAAAGCGCTGCAGCGTCAGGGGATACGCGATGTCCATGTGCTGTCACGGGGGTTGGATGGTGAGCGCTTCTCACCCGCCCACCGGGACCCTTCATTACGCACAAGCTGGGGGGTTGGCGAGCATCAGCCGGTGGCGCTTTATGTTGGACGATTAGCCGCTGAAAAAAACCTCACCTTGCTACATGAAAGCTTTCAAGCCATGCGCGAGGTGCGCCCCGATATCGCTCAGGTGATCGTAGGCGATGGTCCCGCACGGGCACAGCTGGAGAAGGCGCTGCCCGATGCGCATTTTACCGGCTTTGTGGGGCAAGAATCGCTTGCTCGCCACTATGCCAGCGCCGATATGTTTATTTTCCCCTCGCTTTCCGAAACCTGGGGGAATGTGGTGGCAGAAGCCATGGCCAGCGGCTTGGCCGTGGTGGCCTATGATCATGCGGCCAGCGCCGAACTCATTAACAGCGGCCACAACGGTGTCACCGTACCCGCTGGCAATAGCGCCGCGTTTCAACAAGCCGCGGTGGAGTTGTGCCAGCACCCCGCTGACTACGCTCGTTTAGGTCGGGTGGCGCGCTTACGCGCACTTGAGCAGAGCTGGACGGGTATTGCCGAGCAATTTTTGCGTTATCTACACCAAGCCCAGGAGGCTCATCATGCGCCCGCGTCCGCTTGTCGTATTCGACCGTCTTGACCTGATTGAGTGGCAGTTCTGCCAGCGCATATCGCGGCTATCGATCTACCGCCCCTGGCGCATCACACTTCAGGCCGCCAGCCGCTTAGGTGATTGGCCGGTTTGGGTGCTGCTGATTCTCGCCCAGCCCTGGCTCCAGCCTAATGGCGCCTGGCGTGTCTTGCAGTACAGCGTCATCGCTTTGTTTGCCGTGGCCGTTTATCGGCTGGTGAAAACCCGCTTATGCCGTGAGCGTCCCTTTATCACTTACGGTGAAGGCATCGAGTGCTGCGAACCGGCCCGCGACCGTTACAGCTTTCCCAGTGGCCATACCATGCACGCGGTGATGTTTAGCGTATTAGTCGCCGCCCACACCCCCTGGCTGCTACCGGTGGTGTTGCCATTAACGCTACTGATAGCGATCTCACGGGTAGGGTTAGGGCTGCACTATGTAAGCGATGTACTGGCAGGCGCCGCAATGGGCTACGCTTTTGCCTTGGCCAGCCTGTATTGGATGGGGTAACGCCCCTGTTTTCGCGAAATTGGTCACTAGGCGCTATGGTTAATTCAACCCTGTCTTTTTGAACCGCCCGCTTAGCATTAAGAGCGGCGCGTCAGCATCAAGGAGTGATGTGATGACCATGACGGTTGGTGAATTATTTATAGCGCTCGTCGCCATTGCGTTAGTCCTGTTAGCCAGCAATGCTCTGCGACTATGGCTTCCCTGGTTAAGACGACTCTTCCTACCTAGCTCCGTTATTGGCGGCTTACTGCTCTTACTGATGGGCCCCGATGTGCTGGGCCATGCCCTGCCTACTTTTTTCGAAGAAAGCCCTGGGCTGTTTCCTGCCTATGTGCAGGAGAGCTGGGCAGCGCTGCCAGGGCTGTTGATTAATGTTGTCTTCGCGGCGCTGTTTATTGGTAAAGCGATACCTGGACTAAGAACTATTTGGTTGCGCGCGGGGCCGCAAGTCGTCGTCGGGCAAACCATGGCATGGGGCCAATATGTTGTTGGGTTGAGCTTGGCGCTGCTGGTGTTGGTACCGGTGTTTAATATGAACCCCATGGTCGGGGCGTTAATCGAAATCGGCTTTGAGGGTGGCCACGGCACCGCAGCGGGCATGGCCGACACCTTTGAAGAGCTAGGTTTCGAAGAAGGCGCCGACTTAGCCCTAGGGCTCGCAACGGTAGGTATCGTCTCAGGGGTGTTGATTGGCACAGTGTTGATCAATATTGCCGCGCGCCGTGGGATTATCAAGCTCAACGATGAGAGCAACCAGCCGGATGATCCCGATGAATTAATGCGTGAAGATGAGCGCCCTTCGACCGCGGAATTCAGCGAATTTAAAAAAGACTTGGCGCAAGAGGCGGGGACCACCGATCCGCTTAGCCTGCATATCGGCTTAGTCGGCATCGCCATTGTGATCGGCTGGCTAATTCTGTCGGGTCTGCAATGGATTGAGCAAGTCACCTGGGCGCGCGATGGTGGCTTGGAAATCCTCGCCCATGTTCCGCTTTTCCCTATTGCCATGATTGGTGGGGTAATTGTGCAGCTGATTGTGATGCGGTTTGGACTAGAACGCCATGTATCTAGCCGAACCATGTCGCGCATTGCAGGCACTGCGCTGGACTTTACCATCGTGGCAGCGCTTGCCACCCTCTCGCTGACTACCTTAGGCGAGTACTTTCTGCCCTTTTTGCTGCTCGCTGTGGCGGGTATTGCCTGGGGTCTTTTCGTGCTGATTGTTATAGCCCCCCGAGTGATTCCAGAAAACTGGTTTGAACGTGGGGTGGGCGATTTTGGTCAATCGATGGGGGTTACCGTTACCGGCCTACTGTTGATGCGCATGGCAGACCCCAAAAACGAGTCTGGCGCGCTAGAGAGCTTTGGGTATAAACAGCTTATGTTTGAACCGATTGTGGGTGGTGGGCTTTTTACAGCCGCTGCCTTACCACTGATTGCCGAATTTGGCGCCTTAGCCGTGCTGATCTTTGCCGCCCTGCTAACAGTAGGGTGGCTAGCATTTGGCTTGCTTTATTTCGGGCGCATGGTGCCTGATCGCGGTAAAGGCCGCTGGAAGAGCTAACACAACCCAAAAGTTTCATCCCAAAATAGCAACACCCGCATCAGCGGGCGTTGCTATTTTTCTTTAAAAACATAACTTTAAACATCTGGCGGCATATCATCACGCTCATCAATTCTAGCCATGAATGATGTCTTAAACATCATATACACGCCCAGCCCTGAGAACCCTAAGAACAAAACAAACATGCATAACATCAATGCCATCGCCATAATCTTGTCCCTGGTAGTGCGCGGTCGTTACGTTGACGTTTTCTAACCGCTGCCTTTTGATTTCACCGAAGGATAGACCATAACAACGCATTAATCTGTGGGGTTGCACACAATGCAAGTAGCCCAATCAACAAAAAAACATAAAAATCAACCGCTTATATTATTTTTCCCACGCGAAAAAACCACCTCATTTTCATGAGATGGTCGTTTCGCATCAGTCCACTCCTTGGTGTGATGGACAGCGCCTCCCTGCGCTGTAACCAGTGAGTGGGCTGATTGTCCTTTAACGTCCTGTTAATTCATTGGCTCCCTGCCGTCCTTCTGCCCGTCAGCCCACTCACTCAGTTTTTGCTGACACTTGATCTGTACGTTTGACTCTCAACAACTGACACGCTAAACAACTGAATCATTAATACATTTCTTTGTAGCTCACATCTATGTAGCTACATAGTACCTGCAGGCGCTGCGCCAACTCGTGCCAATAAACAACTAAATCTTTTAAAAACAATTACTTAAAAACAAACCCATGTGTCAAAAAACACTCTCCCAGCAACCACTTTCATGTATAGAACTGGCACATGCGACATAAGCACACCGGTTTGGGACACAAAGCGTAGCGAATCGTCATCGCAGGGGTTATTTTGCTATCTACCCACTCATTTCTAGCCGGATACTTTCAAGGGGACCACTATGAAACCTACTATCGCGAAACGTACTATCGCGCTTGGCATTGTCATGATGGTGACACTGCTGCTGATCAGTGGCTGTAATACTATTCGCGGTGCGGGTGAAGACCTTCAACAGGGTGGCGAAGCCATCCAGCGCGCAGCGAGCTAAACGTTATGATGACTGTGTATCTATCCCATGGCCTTGAGAGCGGGCCAGGAGCGCTCAAAACCCAGGCGCTGAAAGGCGTTGCGGAAAAACTGGATGACTGTGAGCCGGTGGTCATGGACTACCGAGGCATCGCAGCGCCACAGCTGCGCCTTCAACACCTATTAGGGGTGTTAGCCGAGCGCGGTGACGACCCTGCCCGGTGTGTACTGGCAGGCTCAAGTTTGGGGGGCTGGCTAAGCGCGGCGGTTAGCGCTCAACAGCCGGTATTGGGTTGCTTTCTGCTAGCACCCGCGCTGGGGTTAGACGACTATCCAGAAACGTCACCGACTATTCAGGCCCGGCACACCCATATCATTCACGGCTGGCGGGATGAAGTCATCGCCCCGGAACCGGTGATTGAACGTGCCCGCCTACAGCGCTTATCGCTGCGGATGGTAGACGACGATCATCGCCTGCACGCCAGCCTGGATACGATTTTATGCGATTTTGAGCGCTTTTTACGCCAGTGCGGCGCACCTACTCAATACGCTTAGCCAGCCTAGCTAAAACAAACATTCGACAAGAGCCTTCTAAACCTATACAAATAGTGTACACAAGCACATTGATAGCACGGAGATTGCTCATGTTAGGTATGTTTAAGCGCGACCCCAAAAAGAAGCTACAGCAAGAGTATGAACGCAAACTTCAAGCCGCAATGGAGGCTTCACGCAATGGCGATATGCGCGCCAATGCCACGCTTACCGAAGAAGCAGAAGCGCTACTTGCCGAGATCAGACGTATTGAATCGACACCATAACCGCAATAGACAACGCTTTGAACTACTCGCGGCTTTAGCGCTGGCTAGCCTGCTGCCCAACGTAGCTCTGGCGGTTTGCCCAAGCCCAGGGCAGTGGTGGCAGGAAGGACAGCCATTCACCAGTAGTGAGCTGCTGCCGACTGCAGCCCAGCAACAAGTGGTATTGCTGGGTGAACAGCACGATGAAATAGCTCACCACCGCTGGCAGCTGCATACCCTAGCGGGTCTGCATGCGTTACGTGACGATATAGTGATTGGCCTGGAAATGCTGCCGCGCAGCGCTCAGCCTGCCCTGGATGCCTGGGTGGCTGATGAGTTAGATGTGGCCACACTGCTTGAACAAACTCAGTGGGACGAGACTTGGGGATTTGATTCAGCGCTTTATATGCCGATTTTAGAGTTTGCCCGGATGGCACAAATACCGCTAATCGCGCTTAATATCACCCCCGACCTACGCCAGCGGCTGGTCAATGATGGCTGGAGCAGCGTACCCGCTGAAGAGCGTCATACAATTTCGCCCCCCAAGCCCGCCAGTGCCGCCTATCGCTTACTGCTCACCGAGGTGTTCAATCAGCACGCCGTGGGCGATGCTCCCGATGCACTTGAGCATTTTATTCAGGCACAGCTCACCTGGGATACCGCCATGGCCCAGCGCCTAGCCGAGGCCACGGAGGGCGGCGCCCTGGCAGTGGGCTTAATGGGTCTTGGCCACGTCACGTATAACGAGGGAGTGGCCTACCAGCTAAACGCCTTGGGCGTTAACGACACCGTTAGCCTGCTGCCCTGGCAAATGAGCGACTGCACTCTGCCCGACCCTACGCTAGCTGATGCGGTGTATATACTCGCTGATGACTAGCGATTACTCGTCAGCCAGTGCCGGTAACAATGTTTTCAGTTTACGCGTGAGCGTATTGCGCCCCCAGCCCAGCAGCTCGGCGGCCTCGCCTTTGCGCCCGCCGGTATGTTTTAGCGCCGTCTCAATCAGGATCCGCTCAAAATCAGGCACCGCTTCTTCCAGCAGGTGGGTATGGCCTTCGGCCAGGGCATGATCCGCCCAGTCGCGAAACGCCGTGCGCCAATCACCGTGGGCACTACTTTCGGAAGCGCTGGGTGAACGCAGCTCAGGCGGTAGGTCTTCAACCAGAATTTCACGCCCCGATGCCATCACGGTCAGCCAGCGGCAGATATTCTCTAACTGGCGTACGTTGCCGGGCCACGGCAAGCGTGTCAGATGAGCCTCGGCTTCGCTGGTCAGCACCTTGATATCGGTGGTCAGCTCTTTCGCCGCTTCGGCTAAAAAGTGCCGCGTTAAGCGGGGAATATCTTCCCGCCGCTCGGCAAGCTTGGGCAGATGGATGCGGATCACGTTCAGGCGGTGGAACAGATCCTCCCGAAAGCGACCGTCATCCACCAGCACTTCTAGATTTTGGTGGGTAGCGGCGATGATACGTACGTCCACTTTGACCGGCGTATGCCCACCAACGCGATAGAACTCGCCATCGGCCAATACACGCAGTAAGCGCGTTTGGGTTTCAGACGGCATATCGCCAATTTCATCTAAAAACAGCGTGCCGCCATTGGCCTGCTCAAAGCGCCCCTGGCGCTGCTGGGCCGCCCCCGTAAAGGCGCCTTTCTCGTGACCAAACAGCTCAGACTCAATCAAATCGCGGGGAATGGCCGCCATATTGAGCGCGATAAAGGGCTTACCCGCCCGCGGGCTATGCTGGTGAAGCGCCTGGGCAACGCGCTCTTTACCGGTACCCGACTCGCCGTTAATCAACACCGTGATGTGAGAGTGGGAAAGGCGACCAATCGCGCGAAACACCTCCTGCATTGCCGGCGCTTCGCCGATAATTTCGGCGTTCAAGCCTTCCGGCACGGTGACCGGACGCTGGCGTTCACGGGCGTGGGCCACGGCGCGGCGCACCAGTGCCAGGGCCTCGTCAACGTCAAACGGCTTGGGTAGGTACTCAAAGGCCCCACCCTGGTAAGAGGCCACGGCGCTGTCCAGGTCGGAGTGCGCAGTCATCACGATCACCGGCAGGTCGGGATGCGCCTCGCGCACGCGCGCCATCAGATCAAGCCCATCGATACCCGGCATACGGATATCGGTGACCAGCACGTCTGGGGGGCTTTCCAGCAAACGCGTCAGGGCAACGTCGGCGCGTTCAATACACTCAACGTCCAGGTCGGGTTGCGCTAATGCGCGCTCTAGCACCCAGCGGATAGCGCGGTCATCATCGACAATGACCACCCGCGCAACATCATTACGTGCAGCCTCAGTCATGACGCTTCTCCGGTGAAATTAATAACCATGGGAATCAATAAACGAAATTCGGTGTGTCCAGGACGTGAGTCGCATTCGATCAATCCTTGATGCTGGTGCAAAATCGACTGGGCGATAGAGAGCCCAAGACCGCTGCCTTCCGCGCGCCCCGACACCATGGGGTAAAACAGCGTTTCCTGCAGCGCAACGGGAATGCCGGGCCCGTTATCGATCACCGCGACTTCACTGACCAGCCGGTGACGCTCCGCACCGAGGGTAAATTGGCGACGGGCGCGGGTGCGTAGTATTAGCGTAGGTTCAGACGTTTGCGCATCGCTCATGGCCTGTACCGCGTTGCGGGCCACATTGAGCACCGCCTGAATCATTTGTGACTCATCGCCGGAAAGGTCGGGCAGGCTGGGGTCGTAATCACGGCTGATCGTCACGCAAGGGTGCTCGGCAATCAGCAGCGCCCGTACCCGTTCTAGCACTTTGTGAATATTGACCGGCTCGTGCTTAAGAATACGGTTAGGGCCGAGCATGGAGTCGACCAAATCGCGCAGCCTATCCACCTCTTCCACAATGATATGGGTATATTCGCGCAGCGCCGGGTCGTCTAGATCCCGCTCTAATAGCTGCGCCGCACCGCGGATGCCGCCCAGGGGATTTTTGACTTCATGGGCAAGCCCGCGGGCAAGCACCTTGATCGTCTCCTGACGGGTAGTGAGCGCCTCTTCCCGGGAAATCTGCATCAACCTATCCCGCGGCTCCACTTCCAACAGCAGCTCATCGTCGGATAACGGCGTGACCGTGTAGTCAACCGTGAGCGGTTCACTGTTCAGCGGGGTAATGCGCGCTTCACGCTGGGTATAAGGGTGAAAGGCATCCCGGGCCTTGGCCAATACATCGTCAATGCTTTCATCCCCGCCGAGCAGCGTGTCCAGGCTGATCCCGTGAACACGGCTAAGACTGACCGCTAACAACGCTTCAGCGGCAGGGTTCATCCAGCGCACACGCAGCTCGCCATCTAGCAGCAATACCGCCGTGGTGAGATGTTCAAGCAAACGCTGATGCATGGTGGTGTCCTGAAAAATCGCGTCTTCCATCGCCGATACAGACCTACAGGTGGATGATCAATGAGGGAACTGCAAAAAGCGCGCCAATTACGCACTTATGCCCATTTGCACGGCTTGCGGGCATCGTAAGGAGCGCGGGCGAATCGTTTTAGCGCACCCACGACGGCAAATGCACCTACCCACGCACCACTTTAGTGCACGCACGCGTCGGAAGGGAATGCTTAGTCGCGAGCTTTACGTATAAACGCTTTTAAGGAACCGTAATCGTCACGGCTGCCGAACGGTGCTGCAAACGCTGACGACTATCCAGTAGCTCTGCCTGAAGCTCGTGGCGCCCCGGTGGAAGCCCCGTTAGCCAGAAGACATCGCTGTGCAGCGCGGACTGGCTGATGTCGCCATTCACTAGCAGCCGCACCTGGTGATCGTCGCGCAGCGGAGGCGCAAGGGCCACCTCCACCGCCGTCATGCCACCTTCCACCCGTGCGCCTTGCTGGGGCAGGGCAATCGAGAAATGGTCATAAGGCATAAAGGGCTGCCCCGGCTTGTCCCGCGGCCGCTGTGGCGCTGATGGGGCCGCATTCGTGCCAGAATTGACGAGCGCCGCGCTTAATGCAGGCGGCAGGCTTGGCAACGGCGACAACTCTAAGGCCTCACCACCGCGACCAGGGTCATCGGTAAAGGTCACGTTGCCGTCCTCATCGGTAACTCGATATACCGTCTGCCCGAATGCCAAAACGGCTGCGCCAGCAAGCGTCGCGCCCAAAAGAGTCACCAGCACGCCGCGCATCGCGACTGTATTGATCCTACTCATCGCACCCCTTGCACTGCTTATAAGCCCCAATAATAAAAAACCCCGCCGAAGCGAGGTTCTATTAATAATCACCGTTTCCGCCGCCTGGCTGATAAACAGCCAGGGGTTAAAAACGCTGATTAGCAGCTGTAGTACATATCAAACTCAATCGGGTGCGTAGTCATGCGAATACGCTCAACTTCTTCCATTTTGAGTTCGATGTAGGCATCGATCATCTCGTCGGTGAACACGCCACCTTCGGTCAAGAACGCACGGTCAGCGTCGAGTGCTTCCAGTGCTTGATCCAGGCTATGCGCCACGGTCGGTACTGACTTGCCTTCTTCTGGCGGCAGGTCGTACAGGTTTTTGTCCATGGCATCGCCAGGATGGATCTTGTTTTTGATGCCGTCGATACCCGCCATCAACATGGCAGAGAACGCCAGGTAGGGGTTAGCGGTCGGGTCAGGGAAACGTGCTTCTACACGCTTACCTTTCGGGCTAGCGGTGTAAGGAATGCGGATTGAAGCAGAACGGTTGCGGGCGCTGTAAGCCAGCATTACCGGGGCTTCAAAACCAGGTACCAGACGCTTGTACGAGTTGGTAGACGCGTTAGTAAAGGCGTTCAGAGCACGAGCGTGCTTGATGATACCGCCAATGTAGAACAGCGCCATTTCAGACAGACCAGCATACTCGTCACCGGCGAACTGGTTCTCACCGCCTTTCCAGAACGACTGGTGCACGTGCATACCTGAACCGTTGTCACCTACCAGCGGCTTCGGCATAAAGGTGGCGGTTTTGCCATACGCGTGGGCCACGTTGTGGATCACGTATTTCATTTCCTGCACTTCGTCAGCTTTCTTCACCAGCGTGTTGAATTTCACGCCAATTTCGTTCTGACCTGCGTTGGAAACTTCGTGGTGGTGAACTTCCACGGTCTGACCAATCGCTTCCAGGGTGTTACACATGGCACCACGAATATCGTGGAAGCTATCCACCGGGGGAACCGGGAAGTAGCCGCCTTTAACGCGCGGACGGTGCCCCAGGTTGCCGCCTTCAACGACACTGTCGGTTGCCCAAGCGCCTTCGTCGGAAGTGATTTTATACATGGAGCCCTGGATATCAGACTTCCAGTGCACTTCGTCAAAGATGAAGAATTCAGGCTCAGGACCAAAGAAAGCGGTGTCGCCCAGGCCAGTAGACTGAAGGTAAGCCTCTGCACGCTTAGCAATGGAGCGCGGGTCACGGTCGTAGCCCTGCATGGTGGCCGGCTCGATGATGTCGCAGCGTAGAACCAGCGTGGCATCTTCAGTGAAGGGGTCCAGGTAACCAGTACCATCTTCCGGGCGCAGAATCATGTCGGATTCGTTGATGCCCTTCCAGCCTTCAATAGAAGAGCCATCAAACATTTGGCCATTCTCGAAGAATTCTTCGTCCACATCGCGAGCAGGCACGGTAACGTGCTGCTCTTTACCGCGAGTGTCGGTAAAACGCAGGTCTACCCATTTAACATCATGTTCTTCAATTAGCGCGAGGGTCTTGGCTGACATAGTGTCCTCCGGTATGAGCGTGGCTTAAAGCTAACGACAGTAAGCTACCGATAAAAGTGTTGTTCGACAAACTACGTGCTAAACCGCACGTTTGTCATTCTTGTTCGCTCAACGTTTGCCTGACATTTTTAACAAATCGCTCAGCGAGCATTTCAGACCGGCTATCGTTTTAGCATGCCGCAGGGCTTATGCCTACGGCCACTAGCCGCTTCAAAACTTACTACACAGTCAAAGCACATTTCATGCCAACACTGCACCAATATGGCGTAAAAAAACAATAAATGATTGTTTTGTATATCATAAAAAATAAAGCTAAATGCCTCTTGATGACGCATAACGGCTAAACAAGGTGTCTCAAGCCAGCTAAAAACCCCTCAATGCACCAAAATAGAACAAAAATAATGCTTTATGCGCCATTAAAGAGCACTAAATATACTGAACCCTCTTTTTTAGCTCGCAAGTTTTTTTACTTGCTACCCAAATAAACCAGATACTACAATAAATTACAAATTGATAGATTAGCTCACAATTGGAGTCGGCAAATGGGATCGGTCTGCTTTATCGTTGATGCCATGGTGACGGGTGAGATGTTGCCACGCCATTTAAAATCCATACGTGAGTCAGGTGTTGCCGACCACTTGCTGCCCATTTTAGTGACAGCCACTCAAGCTCAAGCGCGCCTGAGTGCTATTGAACAGCGCTACCACACCCACTCGCTGATTACCCCAACGCGAACGCTAGGGGCTCGCCTTAATAAAGCCGCGTTTGCCAGTCAAGCCGAATGGCTCATCATTGCGCTGCAAAAAAAACCGCTGCCTGCCGCACTTTGGGGCGCGCTCTATCCACAGCTCAACACTTACACCCTGGACGCGTTAATTATCGGCCTCACCCGGCCATCGCTGTCGGAACGCATTCTGCGGCGCCTGTTGGCAAGTGCGTTAATTTTGCCGCCCTACATCGCCGTTAGGCGCGTCTGGCTTGAACGCTTGGGTGGGTTTGACCCTGAGTTGGGCGATGACAGCACGATAGTCGATTTTTTGCAGCGCTTACACGCCTGCCCCACCCGCTTGAAAACCTACAGCGGCCACCTGCTTAGCCAAATGGATGATCCAGACGATTGTTCGCTACCTACCCCGCCCGGTGCGGCTTGCACTACGCGCCCTTGACACGGGCCCTATCACTATCTCTTACCGTCACTGCTTTTTTTGCTGCTGCCTAGCTGACCTTCAACTGCTTACCAAATAGCATGGCGCCGAGTGTGGTGGTATTGGCCAGCTTATTAAGGCCCACAGACCCCACTGCGCCCACCACTATGAGCACCAGCGCATACACCCCAACCGGTAACGACAAAGGCTCAATCGCCAGATCGGTGAGCACAAAGAACATAGGGTGCGCCAAGTAAATACCGAACGAATACGCATTGATGTGGCGCACCCATAAAGGCGCAGGACGCCTGGCCAAGTAGCGCATGGCGCACAGCGTAAACAGCACGAAGAAAGGAATTACCCATACCTCTTTGGAAGAGAAGGCCAGCCAGCCAGCGAAGGTCGCAGCAATAATCAGTGCCACCATTAGCGCTAACCAGAACGGGCGGGCCATTTGTTGCATCCAGACAGGCCGCGCCAACATAACGCTCTCAGGGGCTAGCGGGTAGTAGCGCACCAGCACCAGAGCAAGAAAAAACACATAGATCCAGCCCAGTGGAGCAATCCAGAGCAGATAACCGGGCAGGTCAACGTCAAACCAGTAAGCCAGCCCCCAATACGCCATGCTGATCACACAGGCGCCCCACAGCCACGGCACCGGGTTCAAGCGCCACAGCTGCCAACGGGTAAACAACCAATAAGCCACATAAAACTGCATCGCGATGATCAAAAAATAGCCATGCCAGCCCGCGTAGACATAATACTCAATGGTATTGGCCACAAACCCCACCGGCTCATCTGAGGCCTGCAGCCTTACCCATTCAGCCGTCGAATAGATAAAGCCATACACAAAGTACGGCACCATCACATACTTAACGCGCTGGGCTAGAAAACCTTCCGGCACGGCCTTGTCGTAGCGAACGGCAAATACAAAGACCGCAATAAACAGGAAAATCGGCGTACCCAAAACCAGCGGTATGCGCATCAAATCGGTGGCAACGTTATCGAGGCGTTGATTGACGTGATCTAATAAGTGAAACAAAAAAACGGCTATACAGCCGTAAGCACGTAACCAATAGATCTCTTCAATTTTCCGCATTGGGCCTCCCGCCGCTACCTATTCCTACCCTGGCATTTTGAATGGCGATGATGAATGACTATGCTAACTGACTGTCTTATATGGCTATGATGAACAATGAGGGCCTTCACGCTGTCCGACCCTATTGAACAGTTTTAATTCCCGGAGGAAACGTGTTCATCCCCAAACTACCGCTACTCTCGTACCGATGTAACGCCCTACTCACCGCGTTTATTGGCTGGCTAACGTTTAGCGGCCACAGTTTAGCCAGCGAGGTTGAACACCATCAGTTTTTCTCACCCACGCTTGGGTACGACTACCCCTATAGCGTTTATTTACCCGACCATTATGACGACCAAATGACCGACGCTTATCCGGTCGTTTATATGCTGCACGGCTCGTTTGGCACCGACCGCGACTGGGTTTCCCGCGGCAACTTACAGCAGGTGGCAGATAGGTTAATTCGCGCCGGGCATATTCCTCCGGCGGTGTTCGTTATGCCCGGCAGCCGCAGTTGGTGGGTGGATGGCCACAATGAGCCCGCCCGCAGCGCATTTTTTAACGACCTAATGCCCCACATAGAAGCGACCTACCGTGTGGGACAAGAGCGCCACTTGCGTGGCGTGGCAGGGCTCTCCGCTGGCGGCTACGGCGCGCTCAATTTTGCCCTGGAACGGCCTGAACTGTTTGCCGCAGTGGCCGCGTTAAGCCCCGCAAGCTATGCTCCCCTGCCACCGCGTAACTCCTCCGCCTGGCGCCACCCGGCCTTTCGCAATGACCAGGGGCAATTTGATCGCGAGCTATGGAAATCCCTTAACTACGTTGAACATTTGGAAGAGTACCGCCTGCGCGTGACACCCCGCGGCACTGAAGAAGAGGGCGACCTCTCCCCCGTACCGCTGTATATCAGCGCCGGGCGTAGCGACGTTTACGACGCTGAATTTCACGCCCGCATCCTGCGCCAAGCCATGGAACGCATTCAGCCCAACGATGTGCGCCTTGATCTCTACCCCGGCGGCCACACATGGCAGGTATGGCGCGCCAGCCTACCGGCAGCGCTCAACTTTCTATTTCAGTACGTGGGCCAGCCGGTCGTTGAAGCACAGGCTGAAGAAGACTAGGAGGAAGTAAGCGGTTGAGCGCACTACACTAAAGCAATACCCTTCAAAGCACTTTCCAACACAAGGAAGACAGCGATGCACCAGCATATCGAATGGGACGAACCCGGCAGCGCCAGCGTAGCTGAGTACTTTAAAAACGACCCTGATCACAACGCCCCCGACCCAGGCGACATTATTTCCGCCCGCTATCAAGGCGCCATGGTGCGCGTCAAAGTAGAAGCCTACCGAGAAGATGACGCCGTCAGCATCGGCGAAGTCGCCGCCATCATCGACACCAAAGGCGGCCGCCACCAAAGCCATCACAAGCTCGAAGTCGGCCACATCGTCCGCGTACCCGACGACAAACGCGCCATGGAAACACCCACACAAGAAGATTAAAGATTAGCATTTTCTAAACTAACCACACCAGCCACTAACACGGTGGCTTTTCCGCGCAAAGCTAAACAACCAAGCAACACATCGAGTATCGTCAGCGCACCCGCACAGCGGTGCCAGGTGCACATACCTTAAGTCTATAGCCATACTGGCTGGGCGGCAGCGAACTCTGAGGTGGGAGCTAACGCCGCTGGCAAAGCTTTATGAACTGCCTATATGGCAACACCGACTTTGCCACACATGACGGATCATGCACTTTCGAGTAGCGCGTGGTAAGCCTAAGGCGCACCCGCGAAAGCACCGCGCAGCGGTGCCACGGGCACATATCTCAGGTCTAACCACGACCATCTATCTCAATGAGGTTCTTTCGCCACATGAGCAGCTCATCCCTATAAGCGCGGGGATCGGATTGCCTGCTAATTCAGCCATTACGAACACCTCGGTTCATCCCCGCTCGTGCGGGGAGCGGATAATCGCGATGCACTTTCTCGAAAGCAATCTCGGTTCATCCCCGCCCGTGCAGGGATCGGAAGTTGTCACCTATCGCCTCATAGCCATGGATCGGCTCATCCCCACAGGCACGGGGATCGGTCTTCCTGAATGATTTGCGGCGTGATGATCGGCGGTTCATCCCCGCAGGCGCGAGGATCGGCGTCGGTGGCAACTGGCAAACCAACCCATTATCAGTTCATCCCCGCAGGCGCGGGGATCGGGCCAGATACACGTAGGCGGCGGGCGTTTCTGCCGGTTCATCCCCGCAGGCGCGGGGATCGGTGACACCCATATTCCATGGGCACGGCTAGATGCGGTTCATCCCCGCAGGCGCGGGGATCGGCCAGGCTCGACGCTAAAGCACTTTGCTCATCGCGGTTCATCCCCGCAGGCGCGGGGATCGGATCAACCGCTGAACCCAGCACCCCCATGGCGCCGGTTCATCCCCGCAGGCGCGGGGATCGGATACCCTCGGGCCCAGAAGGCGGCCGCCCATCCGGTTCATCCCCGCAGGCGCGGGGATCGGAAGCACTCACCCGTACGCGACCTGTTCGCCATCGGTTCATCTCCGCAGGCGCGGGGATCGGAGCTGTCTTACTGACACGCTCCAATGGTCAGGCGGTTCATCCCCGCAGGCGCGGGGATCGGTTTGACCCGGCATACTGGAAATAAACACATTGCGGTTCATCCCCGCAGGCGCGGGGATCGGGTGCGCATCCTCAATACGTCCTACTCCAAAGACGGTTCATCCCCGCAGGCGCGGGGATCGGTCGTTTTCATCGGTAATGATAATGACCATATACGGTTCATCCCCGCAGGCGCGGGGATCGGTCAACACCCAGTTTCTGAACACCGAGCGCCCACGGTTCATCCCCGCAGGCGCGGGGATCGGCCATTAGACCAGCGTGAGAAAGTGTAAGAATACGGTTCATCCCCGCAGGCGCGGGGATCGGGTCGACTTCGATGGGGCCGTCCATGCCGCCACCGGTTCATCCCCGCAGGCGCGGGGATCGGGCGAACTGGTACTGCTCAATGCGATAGTGATGCGGTTCATCCCCGCAGGCGCGGGGATCGGGGCGGCAGAATCTGCGGCGATGGCGGTGGCGACGGTTCATCCCCGCAGGCGCGGGGATCGGGGTGGCGGTGAAGCCGATTTGGGTGATGGTGACGGTTCATCCCCGCAGGCGCGGGGATCGGAGCCGGTCGCTGCGCCCGTTGGCCTGGTTACGCGGTTCATCCCCGCAGGCGCGGGGATCGGCCAATGCGGGCCAATGGGATCAGTTCCTCCGCCGGTTCATCCCCGCAGGCGCGGGGATCGGTTCCAGATAGTGGATGCCGCCCGGCGTGAACTCGGTTCATCCCCGCAGGCGCGGGGATCGGGGCCATGATTGCCATAGCTCGGGCGGCAACAGCGGTTCATCCCCGCAGGCGCGGGGATCGGTCTGGAATGTGCCTTGTGCTGCCGGGCTAACGCGGTTCATCCCCGCAGGCGCGGGGATCGGGATCACAAAATCACCCTTATTGATCACCTCGCCGGTTCATCCCCGCAGGCGCGGGGATCGGAACGCCTAGGCCTCGCGGAAGAAGCACCACCGCGGTTCATCCCCGCAGGCGCGGGGATCGGTGAAAGCCCAAATCACTAATGAGCAAGAGCTGCGGTTCATCCCCGCAGGCGCGGGGATCGGAGCTAGACAGCGGTTCACCGGCAGCGGTCACTCGGTTCATCCCCGCAGGCGCGGGGATCGGCGCCGAGGTAGTTCTCGGGCAGGCCGTTCAGTACGGTTCATCCCCGCAGGCGCGGGGATCGGCCGCTAGCAGGGTGACGCAGCCACGTAACGCGCGGTTCATCCCCGCAGGCGCGGGGATCGGCGTTATCAGCTTTCTTTCACGTGCCCACTTGCCGGTTCATCCCCGCAGGCGCGGGGATCGGTTTCTACAAAGGCATTTCCCCACAGGCAGATGCGGTTCATCCCCGCAGGCGCGGGGATCGGCTTTTTAACCATATCCAGCGCGGGCTGAAATACGGTTCATCCCCGCAGGCGCGGGGATCGGCGCTTCATGAAGATGCGGCGCTCAACAATTTGCGGTTCATCCCCGCAGGCGCGGGGATCGGTTTATGGCGGCTCGTTGCTGCTATTGCTGGCGCGGTTCATCCCCGCAGGCGCGGGGATCGGGATCATCGGGGGTTCGATGGACTCATCGCGCACGGTTCATCCCCGCAGGCGCGGGGATCGGACACCAGACCATCAAGGTCATTAGCACGTCGTCGGTTCATCCCCGCAGGCGCGGGGATCGGTCGACCAACACACCATCAAAACGCTACGCACCCGGTTCATCCCCGCAGGCGCGGGGATCGGATGATAGACGCCCGCACCCAACACGACACAACCGGTTCATCCCCGCAGGCGCGGGGATCGGAGGCATCATCATTTTCATGGCTGCAGCGGCGGCGGTTCATCCCCGCAGGCGCGGGGATCGGGTCGCTAAACACCGCGTAGCGGCGCATTCCGTCGGTTCATCCCCGCAGGCGCGGGGATCGGGAATTCATCGTTAACGGCAGCGTTAAATAACGCGGTTCATCCCCGCAGGCGCGGGGATCGGTTGAAACGCTTGCGCGCTGTGCCTTCTGGCCGCGGTTCATCCCCGCAGGCGCGGGGATCGGGTGAAATCACTAGCAAGCGCCAGTAATTCTATCGGTTCATCCCCGCAGGCGCGGGGATCGGGAAATAAACGGTATAGCGATAGGCGCGGCAACCGGTTCATCCCCGCAGGCGCGGGGATCGGCTCAAAGTTAGTGATCTCTGGCATCAGTTAGCCGGTTCATCCCCGCAGGCGCGGGGATCGGGCCCGTGATGGCGGCATTGCTGAAATTGCCATCGGTTCATCCCCGCAGGCGCGGGGATCGGGCGCTGAGCGCTTCCATGGGCAGTGTGTGCAGTGGTTCATCCCCGCAGGCGCGGGGATCGGGCGCGAATACTGGACGCTGGAAACCCCTAACGCGGTTCATCCCCGCAGGCGCGGGGATCGGTAACCCGCAACGGCGTCGGTCACGTTGTTTCGCGGTTCATCCCCGCAGGCGCGGGGATCGGAAAGCGGCCCGTTATAATCGCGGCTTCCAGTTCGGTTCATCCCCGCAGGCGCGGGGATCGGCTGCAGACGTCGCCTGCAGGTCGCCCTTCAAACGGTTCATCCCCGCAGGCGCGGGGATCGGTTCACTTCGCCTTCCTGGATCCGCGCGAACAGCGGTTCATCCCCGCAGGCGCGGGGATCGGAACTGCTGCAGGCGTTCAGGCTCATGGGCAGGCGGTTCATCCCCGCAGGCGCGGGGATCGGACTTGTCGTAGACAGTTGATCTACAAGAAGAAAATAGCAGATAAAAATTCTACCAGCTATTTTGCTTACTTTTTAACCATCTTAAATTTTTAAAGATCCAATAAAATCAGCTAGTTAACTTGTGGCGGTAAAAAGCGCACCAAACGTAACCCGTCATGGTCGACGGGTTCGCGGCGGTTTTCTCCATAGGTTTGGAATTCAAAACCGGATTCATGGTTGCTGGCCCAGGCCATTGCCACGTTGCCATCTTCGGCTAGGGCCTCGACCTGTTCCCAAATCATTTCACGAATACGCCTGCTAACATCGCCAACGTAGACACCTGCTCTGATTTCTAATAGCCATACCGCTAACCTGCCACGCAGGCGCGGCGGCACAGCTTCTGTAATTACCACGAGCATCGCCATTTATCCGCTCCTGTGCCCGGCATTGCCGACCGATGGTGGTTCTGGAATGGCAGGTGGAACCGCGTCGGGTGCTGGCGGTGGCGGCTGTATATCGCCTGCGGCCAGCACATCTTCGATCATAGGAATTAAGCGCTGGAGTATGCGCGACTGCTTGAACGCATCGCGGCAGGCGATACGAACCTCCCTTTCCGGCATGGGCGGATTGCGCGCAGCGACTCTAAAGGCCGCTGGTACTACGGTTTCAAACTTCACGATGTCGGCAATATCGTACACAAAACTCAACGGCTTGCCGGTGTGCAGATACCCAATCGCTGGGGCGTAGCCAGCTGCCAAAATAGCGGCTTCGGTTATTCCGTATAGGCAGGCGGTTGCCGATGATAGGCATTGGTTGGCAACATCGGAAGCATCCCACTGCTTAGGGTCATAACGGCGTCCGTTCCATTTAACGCCATACTGTTTAGCTAACAGTTGATATGTTTTGCGCACCCTTGCGCCCTCCATACCACGCAGTTGCTCGATGCTGCGACGCGAAGGCGGCTCTTCACCAAAACGCAGTTCAAACATCTTTCGCACTACTTTAAGGCGTAGCTTTTCATCCAACGCCAGCTGCGCCTGATAGAGCAATTTATCTGACCGCGCGCCACCCGGTTGGCCAGCGCTATAAAGCCGTACGCCAGCATCCCCTACCCAAATCAGTAATGTTCCTACCGTAGCCGCCAGCTTTATAGCGGCATGTGAAACCCGCGTACCCGGTTCAAGCAACAGACAAGCCACCGAACCCACCGGGATATGCATGCGCTCGCCATTCACTTCATCTATGACGACAAAAGCACCGTCGCGTACATCTATCTGCCCCATCCCGATAAAAATCATCGACATTCGGTCTTTTTCGGGAATGGGCTTTAGCGGAATAAAGCCCATGTTGGTCTCCTAAGGTCGGCGCAGTAGTAGCAAACCACCACCAAATGCCTTGGCCCGCCCAATGCCGTGGGCCATTGTTTCGACTAGCTTTCCTGGATTGGTAACTTCCAGCAGGCCTTCGTAATCCACCGTTGAGAACTGAACCGGCTTGCCGCTCCCTTTATTCAGCACATGCTGGCGGTAGGCACCCAACTCTGGCGTAACCGGCAAGCTAAAGCCCCATGTTTCAGCGCGGTTTTCGAGCCACTCACGGGCTTTGCCATTCATCGCATCAACACAGGCTTGGCTGGTGCGCTGCCCCGGAGGGAATGGCTTTTTGGCCGCCATCAACACATCGGCACGCTGGCCACGTTGTCCAGGCACGGAAATCGCCATTGTGGGGTTAGCGCGTAGGCGAAATGCTAGCGTATCGCCCGCTTTGAGTTCTGGCGCGTAGGGTTTGCTCTCTGCAGTCAGTAAGCCTGCCACTGATGCAGGTTCACGATCTGAAAGAACGTAAAATAGTGGTAGTCCTTTAGGGCCTTTACTCTCTTCGACTTCTTCCAGCTCTTGCCGAAAAATAAAGGGTCGCGGCCCTTCGTAGTCGGGGAATAGCTGCCATAAAAGCTGGTGAGCCGTATAGGCTTCAGCATTCATAACATCAAACAGCTTTTCTCGGGAGAGCCCGTTCAGGTCAACACGTACGCGTGAGAGATACATTAGCGCGCCTCCTCTGCTGCTATGGCCCGGCGAAACTCTAACCGGGGGCCAAACTGCCAGCGGCGTCGATTTAGCGGCAAATCCCACACATCGTTGTACTCTGCCGTTTGATCATTACCATCTAACCTACCGGCTTCACCTTCCCAGGCATATAAGGCTTCATCAGGAAAGCGAAGTACCGTTTTGTCTTCTCGACCGTTGAACGCCAGTGCAGGAAATGCCATATCAAGCGCTTCTTTAAGCGTGCTGCACTGCCGCCGCTGAGGGGCAAGCGGCGCAGCGGGCGGGCAGGATTTGCGCCCTAGATAAAGTGGGTAATAGGGTGTTTTGAGCGCTTGCTCAAGCTCAGAAAGCGTTAGGGTTGCCGCTGGCGTTAACCAGACGGCCACTGTCCATAGACCATCACAGCGATAGTCCCGGCTGGATAGTATAGTTTTCAGCGCATCACGCGGCGCGCTCAGCTCTTCTTTTCGAGTGCGATAGCTCACTTTTGCCTGCGAGGCGGGCATCTGCACCGTGTGGTAGTCCCGCATCAGTAAGCCAGGCGTGTACTGCTTTACTCCCATGGCAATACTGTCACGCAGCTGCGCCTGGCCTGCATCATCGTCTCGGCGAATTCCCAGCGCTGCGCCGAGCAAACCAAGCACGGCGCCTTTGCCAGGATAAGTTGCCGTGGGGCGCGTTTCACCAACGGCAGCCTCCCCCCAACTGGCAAGCGGCGCATAGAGCCGAAAAATAAGATAGTCGGTCATGCCGCCCCCTTACTGGTCGGTTTTTAAGAAAGCGATCAGTTCAGCAAGATTCCCTTTCTTAATGTCGCCTTTCAACTGCGGTTTTTCATAGTCAGGTTCGGCACTGATTACAAAGCGGCTGTCAGCGCCTGCTTCATAAGCATCATCAAAGGCTTGAGCTTGGCGCTCCAGGCTCTTGATCGCATCAAGCGTTTGATCCTGGCCTGTCACGGGCCGCAGGTAAGCAGTAGAAAGTGAACGCGGCTGCTGGTAGCCCTTTTCCGCCAGTACATAGCTCGCGTGGGCGCGGGAACCAAAGCTGTTTTGTTTGCCCTTGGGAGACGTTTTAACCGCAGCCTCCACCAATGCCGCAATCGCTTGGTCGGCTAATTCACTATTTCCCTGCAGATTCTCAACCAGTTGCTGGCGGTCAATGCAGATATACAGATAGAACAATCCGGCCCCAAAGCCAGATTCACCAATATGTGCCGCGCCGCGGTCTTTATCACCCGTGTTTAAGTCGTCAACAGCGGTAAAGTAATCGTCTTCCACTTCGGCAGCATGCACAGTAATCGCGTGGGCGACTTGGCAGGCGGCATCGACGTTATATTTAGGCTTAGAGGCTAACATTCGGCCAAATAGAGCCACATCGGCAGCAGCGGGATTATGGCGTAGAAGATCCAGCTCGTCCTCGTTGGGCTCACGATTCTCTTTCGCCAACGTCGTCACTAGATCGCTGATCGCTTGACGTTCCTCTCGGCCAACATGCACCAACTGCTCAATTTCAAACTCTTTTGCTTGGCCTTTTTCTATTTTGCGCAAACTGCCAAACACGCTGGCTATTTTTTCTGCACTGGCCGCTGCGATTTTTTCATCCAGACCTTTATCTGTCATTTCTTTATAGGCTTCTGAACCTAAACGCTTGGTACGCGTACCCACATGCCCAGCCAATACTTCTTCAAAGAGCGTAGAGGTACGCCACGTGCGCTTGAGGCTTTGTGACGAAACGCGTAGGCGCTTTGCCCCACCCATCAAAGCAGTTTTGGGGCGGCCTAAATCATCGCGGTTCAGGTTGGCTGGCGGATAAGAAGTCAGCAGGTGCAGTTGAATAAAGTGGCTCATAGATAACTCCGTTCGTGATGTCTATATGAAGCTAGAAAGGGTGATAGTCAGTCGTAAAAATCAGTCATTGCGATGGCTATAGCGAGACGTTGCGGCGAAATAGTCATTTGCCAGTACAAATCCAAGCCGGTGAGTAGGCTTGGCAGATAAACGTCCACGATGCTCGCGCCACCAGAGCGCGATAACACTCGCCAGCAGTACGACACTGATATCTTTCTTATCCGCAAGCGCCAGCGCTCGGCGTAAGCGCTGAATAAATTCTTCCGGCGTTCGGCAGGAAAGTAGCTGTTGAAAACGCAGCTCGCTCATCAAGGGCTTAACGGTTTGCTCTTTTTGCTGGCCAAGACGCGAGGCTAACGATGCGCCCTTCTTTTCTTCACGCAACTCCGCAGCTATTAACGCAATACATGACCACACTTGTAGCTTTTCATCGCGATAATCCGTTTGCTTCGTCGTCTCAGGCAGCATCGCCCATAGCTCACGAAAACCCTGGGTTAGCATGGCGGCCTCGGCGGTATCACAGCGGCGCAGTACCGCTCGTACACCACGGGGCAGTGATGGCTGAGGGGTCAATGCTTTCAAAGTCTGTGGGGTTAGCGTCAACCGCTGCCACCAACGGCGTAAGGCAACGGCTTCATCCAACTTCAAAGCAACTAGCGCTTTTTTCTCCGCCTCGGACAAAATATCTTCTTTTTCGATTGTTTCCGGCGTCTCCACATCACTCATCAGGCGTCTCCTGTCGTTGTTGCAGCAGAGGCCGTATTAATCTTGGCCTTAGCGGAGGGGTCAAAATCACCCTGTTGGATAAAGTCACTCACCACTTTGCTACCTTTGCTCTTGCCACTAAGAAAGCTTTGCAACTGCCGATGGGCAGCAGTAGCGCGTTCAAGGTTCATGCTTTCCTGGGAACCGCTTAGAGCTAGGTCTTCGAATACACGCATGGCTTCACGCTTAAGGGCTAAGTACCAACGCTCAGCAATGTCGGAAGGGATATGCGGTGGTGGCGAGTCTTGTTGCAGCATCTGCTGAAGGGCTAGCAACGCTTTAAAAAATTCAGGCTCGGTTGCATCGTAAAATTGGTTATCAATAGCGCTCATATCGCCCTTGGCATCCGATGGCCGTGAGAACCAAGCGTTTTTAACCTGAGTACGCACCATCCAGGCGACATTGCGCGACAGCTCGTTCAGTTGGTGAACCCAGGCACGTAGCCTTTCTTGCTGACCCTGTGGAATGTCTACCAGGGGCATTTCGACGCTGTACCAACCACGCGGCTTCATGTTGTCCATGTCGTAGCCAAACACCCATAGACGCGCCTCTCTTAGCAGCGCCTGGATGTCCTCATCGAAACGTCGCTCTTGTGTCACTAGCGGTTGCTTGCCATCGATATAGCTTTTCAACACTGCTGCCGCTATAGCACCACTGTTATCTTCGTCATTGAGCACGAAGCCGGACCAATGCCGATAACCCAGGCCACCAGGCTGGCCTTTGCTGGAAAGCGGCAACTCATTAGGTCTCTTGGGGTCACGTCGGTAAGGTGTCAGCGGGTGCAGCCAAGGGCCATCGTAGTTGGCTCCCTGTTTTTTAGCGCGGAGCTCACGCACCACTCGCTGCGTTTTCCGCCCGCATATATCGCACGGGCAACCGTCCACTTCTTCAAATAGAAGCCGGAAACGACGCGGCATTGACCAGTAAGAGTGCAGTGGGTGGGTATTTTCAGGCAGCACTTCGGTGCCTTTTTTGTCACTTACCCGAGTATTAGCCATCCAGAAAAATAGCGAAGGCTCTTCAGGATGTGGCGCTGTCCACTGCTGTCCCTTCTGGGTAGTTTCTTTCACCGTAATGACGTTTAGCCACAACCTTTCCCACAAGCTAGCTGTGGATAACTCCGGCATGACCAGTGTGGTCAGCGGGCCACCGCCCCGAAGCCCTACCCGAATACCGGCACCGCCCGCAGGAGCATTAATCTGCATGGTGTAAAGCGCTATGGCCGCGCAAGACTCGCACATCACATCAACGCGGCCCCGTTTCACGAAGAAATCGGTATTATTCTTGATACCATTGGCACCAGGGGCATCAATCAATAGACCGCTTATAGTGGCGTTTTTGACATCGTCCAGCGGATCAAGGTCCTGCATAAAGCGAGGGCCATCGCCGTCCATTTCAAAAGCGCTACTGAAAGGCGTGAATGCTTTATCCAACGCATTCACACTGGGTGGCTCCATTAACCAATCAAGCCAGTCGTCATGAGTTTTCGGCGGCAGTGCGGTTTGCAACAGGCCTATCAGGAACTGGTAGGCCGCCCCCTGGAAGTCTGCTCGCGGAAGAGCAAGATTGATGACGTCAGGATCCGCTATCGCCGAAGGCGGGTGATACTCCACCTCCCCATTGCTCAGTAGAAAGGGCAACCACGGGTCATTAAGTAGATTCATTAGTACCTCAGAAATGCTCAAAATTAAAAAAGCTGATCTCATTGCTGAGACCAGCCGATACAATCAACTATTTCTTTGGTTTTTTACCTTTTCGTGCTGGCCGAGGGGTAATTGGCCATGCTTGATATCCGTAGTCATGAGCATCTAGAACTTTTCCGCTTTTTGTCTTCCGGTAGCGTCGAAAAATCATTTCTGTCTCCCTTCGAAGGAGTTAAGTCCGAATTAAGCGACACCTGCTTGCGTAGCAGCACCGAAAACCGTAACTTGTTGGTGCGAGTAACAATGCATGGTTCGGTGATATGTCGCCGCTCTATGCATTCATAAAAATAAGGTTCTATCCAGATTCGATGGATTGAAACTCTGAATGCTTGAGCAGTATGTTCTCCCCATGCGGAAACTGTCAACTTTGATATAAGATGCTCATTCTCTGCGCCAGCGGAGATCAACCGGTTCTGTCCAGAGTCGAAGCACGTTCCCCGCACCTGCGGGGATTACTTAGAAGAATTAAAGGAGCCTGTGCCTTTAACCAAAAAGCACTGAACGCCTCAAGGCGCCTGCTCCTTATTGCCAAGCCTAACCCCCCATTCGGCATCGTAGCTGCAATCAGGATCATCACTGGCAAGCCAGGGTTGGCTATATTTCAATGCTTTATAACGCTCTTGAATGGCTACCCACTGGCCTTCATATCGGCCCGGCAGCGGTGCTAACTTGGAGGCTTGGCTTTGGCGAAGCTTCACTTGGCTGAGCATATCGGCATGGCTACTCCCTCTCGCCCATAGCGCCAGCTCGTTATCACCGGTGAGTAACAGCAGCACGACATTAACCGTGGGCTCATCCATCAGCCGTGTTCCTATCTCTTGCTCTTCCTGCCACTGATCACTTTTTGTGTAACCTTCAGCAAGATCGAGTGCGTTATAAGTGGCGAGTGAACCAGACGCTCTCTGTATGCTGCTTTGCTCAATGCGGCCTTGTTGCAATGTATCGGGAATATCGTCTATGCCTTGGCCGTAAACGCCTTCAATAAGATCTCTCGCCTCTTCGGGCATACGGATTGCTCCCAAACGACGCAGCATTCGCTGGGTTAACCAGCTTAACGATGTGTCGCGATAAACCGCCTGGGTGCCTGGCAGCGTGCGCTTGAGCCAATGTTCATCGGGATCATCCGCCCATGGCGGCGCTAGTACCAGCAGGCGTGGCTTACAGCGCTCCCCACGCTGGTGGCGCTGTAAGCGGCCTGCACGCTGGATAAGCAGATCAATGGGTGCAATATCGCTGATCATCACATCGACATCGCAGTCGAGAGACTCCTGAAATACCTGGGTACTGATCAACACTTGACCCTTACGTATTTCAGGCGTTGAGTCTTTGCCTAAACGCTCAATGACCTGGGACTCAATGCGTTGCCTATCCACCATGGCAAAGCGGCTGTGGAACAGCAGGCAGCGTTCAGGATCAGGGTGGCGGGCAGCGATAGCTTCGAATGCGCGAATAGCGTCATCAACAGTATTGCGCACCCAAGCGATACACTCACCTGCCTCCACTGCTTCTATCACCGCTTCTATCGTCTGCTCCTCTTCGGTTAGCCAAGCGACTTCAACGCTTCTGGACACCTCTTTGCGCGATCCTAGCGGCAGCTCCAATGGTTGCCCTTCGCTCACATGGGTCAGTAACGGAAAGTCATCTTTTTGTGGTTTCGTTGCTGGCTGCCCAAGCCCTGATTGCCAAGCAGCCATTAAGGCACTGCGCATGGCACGGGGGAGCGTGGCAGTCAGCAAAATAGCGCTACCGCCCTGGCGGGCATGGTAGGCCAGTAGTTGGCTGAGTAGTGTTTGCATGTAATTGTCGTAGGCGTGAACTTCGTCAATCACCAATACCTTGCGCGCCAGCCCATACAAACGCAGCGACTGGTGGCGAAACGGTAAAATGGCCATTAAGGCTTGGTCGATGGTGCCTACGCCCACCTCCGCCAGTAGCGCCTTTTTACGCGAATCCGCTAGCCATTGATTGCAACGACTGGTGGCAGACAGCTCGCTAGCGATGTAATCCAAATCAGCAGGCTGAGGCGCGGCAACGGCGGCGATAAAATCGTCGTTTAAATCCCGCGCACCGTGGGCAAGGACAAAAGAGGGGGAGGAGTCAGCGGTATAAAATCGGCGATGCAAATTTCCCAGCCGTGAATACATGGCGTTAGAAGTCGCCATGGTAGGCAGTGCAAAATAGAGGCCATCGCCGAGGCCTGCCGCTAATAGGCGCTGAGTCAAAATACAGGCGGCCTCGGTTTTTCCTGACCCGGTGACGTCTTCCAAGATAAACAGCTGCGGCCCATCCGTGAGTTCTACTGTCTCGGCAGCCTGCTGCAAGGGCGTTGGTGTGATGGATTGCGTGCCAAACCAATATGACATGCCAGCGTAAAGCAACGGCTGGGAAACCTTGTTAAACCCTGTTTCTTCCAATGCTTTCTCAGCATTGTGTAATGCAATTTGCCAATAATCGGCAAGCGGCATTCTCTTTTGACAGTAGGGAAAGTGATCTTGGTTAGAGCCTAGCCAGTCGCTTAAGGTTGCCCAGCCTGCGATTGACCAGCTTAGCGTCTGCAGGGCATACACCCACTGTTCAGAAGACAGCTGCTCAATTGGCCACGCTGGCGGAGCGATGTGAGCCCAATCGGCAATAAACTGCCGCGCTGCCTCTACATCATCAGCGTGTTCGTCACTACCAAAAAACTCATCTAATCTATGCTTTCCTGCCGCTACGGGTTTCCCGTGATGGCCAAAAAACGGAGCGGATAGCACAGAGAACACTTGAGATTCACGCAAAGCTCTTCGTTCATTGCGACCAAAGGGATGCTGCCATTTTAATGTACCATCCATAAACCAGTCGTCAGACTTAGCTTGCCACAACACTTCTCCCAAGCAGTCATGCTTCACTTTATAAATATATTGCGAAATGGGAGGAACAAGATGCGCGGACGAAGATTGAAAAAGCCCCTGAAAAGTGCGGGAGAATTTACCAATATCATGCAGACCCAACCAAAAAACCAATAGCTGACGTAGCGCTTCAGGTTCAAGACTCAGTTGCGCTGCCAGACGTTGTGTCAGCGGTCTATCCGGCGAAAGCAGCAACCAGCCCACCGCAGCAACATCTAGGTTGTGATACGGCAATAGATGACACTCTACACTCTGCCCCTTAGCTTGCGCTTTTCCCCAGTAGTGATAGTAAATCACCGCCTCCCCTCCACCGTTTTACCAATACCCCATCTAACCATTCTTCACCCCACCACGCCATTGACCTTAGTCATACTTCGCCAACCCTGAATCCACCCTCGTCTGATTTGATTTGCGTGCTACGCTTAGCGCTACTGCTCCCCTATATAGGCACCTCTTCATGCATGCTTTTCGTCTTCTCGCCGCGTTGGTGACCACCCTGGTGGTCGTTATGCCTGTCTCTCTACAAGCCCAGGCACAAACAGATGGGCAGTGGAGTGAGTACGATGAGGTATTTGAGAACGGCGCCAGCCACGCCAACGTTTGGCAGTGGGGCTGGACAGGCATTTATGGCACCAGCCTGGCGGTGAATGCGTACCAATCGAGTGAGGCAAGCGATCCGGATGACCGCTTTGATGCCCGGGTGGGCGTGGTGAAATCAGCCCTGGCCGTGGCCGGTATGCTGACGGATCGCCAGCCACACCCGGCGGCATTGGCCGAGTATGAGCGTTTGAAAGCCAGCGGCGATTTAAGCGGTGTGCAGGCGCTGGGCTTGCAGCTCGCCCAAGCCGAACGCGAACGGCGCGGCTGGGGTGCCCGGGTGAGCTCGTTGGTGGTCAATGGCGTGGCGGGTGCGGTGATTGCCGCCGATGGCCGGGAAAGTGACGGCGCTATCAACTTTGCCACCGGCATGCTGGTTAACGAGCTGCAAATTTGGTCGCAGCCCAATCAGGCGTCTTCGGCGATTAATCGCTTCCAGCCCGCTAACCTCTCGCTAGGGCCGATTACCATCCCCGGTGAATATGCGTTCAACGTGGGGCCACAGCAGCTGGGTGCTACCTGGCGCTACTGATTCTCTCTGCTTGTTACTCCTCTAAAGCGCTGGCGCGATTTTCCGCCAGCGCTTTATCTTTGCCAGTGCGGCGTGAACGCGTAAAATACACAGCAATTTTTTGGCTTTGCCAAACGTTATGTTATAACCTATTCGTCTTTATACGAGGCCGCTTGATGAGTGAGCATACGCACCGCCATAACAAGGAGGGCCCCTGCCATTTCTCCTTGATGTCGCTATCGGCTGTTAAACGGCTGCTGTTTGTTGCCGTGCCGCTGTTGGCGCTTTGGGGGTTGGTGGTTTGGGCTGGCGGGTGGTTAGGATGAGTCAGCGCTCTTTATCACGCTTGCAGCTGCACAATCTGCACCTGGCCCAGGCGCGCCGCACGGTGCTGGAGCACCTTGAGGGTGACTTTAAGCCGGGGGCCATTACCGCGCTGATCGGTGCTAACGGCGCCGGTAAAAGCACGCTGATTCAGGCCATTATGGGTGAACTTCGGCCTATTAGCGGCGAAGTGGTGTGCACCGTCGCGAAAGAGCGCCGGGCGTGGCTACCCCAGCAGCTGGCGTTAGACCTGACCTTCCCGATGAGCGTGGAAGAGCTGGTGATGACCGGCAGTTGGCCTAGCCACGGTGCGTTAACCGGCTACTGCGCAGCGCACTACCGCAAGGGCCGCGAGATTATGGCGCGGCTGGGTATTTCCCACCTGGCCCACCGCCCACTGGGCGAGCTTTCCGGCGGCCAGCGCCAGCGCGCTTTAATTGGCCGCACGCTGATGCAGGAAGCCGAGCTGTTACTGCTCGATGAGCCGTTTGCCAATGTGGATAGCGAAACCGTGGATATTTTGATCCGCATCCTGCGCCAGATGGCGGACGATGGCGCGACGATCATTGTCGTGCTGCACGATATGGATCACCTGCGCCGCCTGGCCGATGAAGTGCTGATGCTAAACGGCGGCCATGGCCGCTGGGTCGCGCCCAGTGCGCTTAATCATCAACATGCGCCTGCCCAGGTAGTGCCACTTACCCTGCTGGGAGGACACCATGCTGGATCTGCTTAACGCCTGGTTTGTCAGCCCCTTCGACTACGGCTTTATGCGCCGTGCGGTGGTAGGTGGTTTGGCACTTTCCCTGGCTGCCCCACCGCTAGGGGTATTTTTGGTGCTGCGCGGGATGAGCCTGATTGGCGACGCTATGGCCCACGCCATTTTGCCCGGTGTGGCGCTGGGCTTCCTGCTGGCAGGGTTTTCGCTGCCGATTATGAGCATTGGCGGGGTGCTGTTTGGCTTGATGGTGGCGCTGCTGGCGGGGGCGGTCTCGAAAATGGGCGGCCAGCGGGAAGATGCCGCCATGGCGAGCTTTTTTATTATCTCGCTGGCTGCCGGTGTGATGCTGATTTCGCTGGGCGGTAGCAGCGTTGATCTTACCCACGTGCTGTTTGGCTCGATCTTGGCGATCAACTCGACCGCGCTGCTGCTGATTGCGGGTATCAGTACGCTGATTGTCGTCACCCTGGCGGTGGTATTTCGTGCCTTGGTAGTGGAGTGCTTGGATCCGCTGTTTTTGCGTGGACAGAGCCGCCGCAGCGGTTGGGTACACAGCGTGTTTTTAGGGCTGCTGGTGCTGAACCTAACCGCTGGTTTTCAAACCCTGGGTACGCTGATGGCGGTGGGGCTGATGATGCTTCCCGCCACCTCAGCGCGCTTTTGGAGCAAACGCTTAGAGGGCTTAATCGGCATCGCCATTGTGCTGGCGATGGTGGCGAGCACCGGCGGCCTGCTGCTTTCGTTTCACCTGGATATACCTTCGGGCCCAAGCATTATTTTGCTGGCCGGGTTCGGTTATCTTTTTTCGGCCCTGTTTGGTCGCTACCACAGCTTGGCCGCCAAGCTACGGCGTAAAACCACGCCGCTTGAAGTGGAGCAAGGGGCTTAATTATCAGTCTTCATGCTTATCGTAAGGAGTGTTGTATGTCGCTTGCCTATTTATCACATCGGTCGTCGCGTTGGTTAGTGGGGGTGTCCGCTATGCTGGCGCTGCCTGCGGCCATGGCTAATGAGCGCGTTCAGGTGGTGACCAGTTTCTCTATCCTGGCGGATATGGTGGAAAACGTAGGCGGCGACCACGTTGACGTGACCTCCCTGGTCGCTGCTGATGGCGATGCCCACGTTTACTCCCCCAGCCCCGGCGATGCCCGCTCCCTGGCGAACGCTGACTTGGTGGTCTTCAACGGCCTGCTGTTTGAGGGCTGGATGGAGCGTTTGATTAGCGCCAGCGACTACTCTGGTGGCTTGGTCACCGCGACAGATGGTATCGAGCCACACTCTTTCGCTGAGCATGAAGAGCACGGTCATGAAGAACACGGTCATGAAAAGCATGGCCAGGACGACCATGCCGATGAGCATGCGGGTCACGAACATGGCAATCAAGATCCCCACGCCTGGCAGGATATGCACCAAGCCGAGGTGTATATTGCCAATATCCGCGATGGCTTAATCGCTGCAGATGCCGACAACGCGGACGAATACCGCGCCAATGCGGAGCAATATCTACACGAAATGGCTGAAGTAGACGCCGAGATCCGTGCGCTGATTGACGAGATCCCGTCCTCCACCAGCATCATTACCGGCCACGACTCCTTTGGCTACTTCTCAAGCGCTTATGGCGTGACCTTCCTCTCGCCGGTGGGACTTTCTACGGAAGCTGACCCCAGTGGCGCCAGCATGGCGGCGCTAGTGGATGTGATTGAGCAGGAGAACGTGAAGGCGCTGTTCCATGAGAACATGACCAATCAGTCGATCATCACCCAGCTCGCCGAAGAGACCGGCCTGCCGATTGCGGGCACGCTCTACGCGGATGCGCTGGCAACAGAAGGCGAAGCCAGCACCTACCTGGGGATGATGCGCCACAATGCCCAGGTGCTGCACGATGCGTTGGCCCAGCCTGGCAATCATGAAGAGCATGGCCATGAAGAGATCGGTCATGACGATCATGAACACAGTCACGAGCACGATGACCATGACCATGACGAGCATAGCCACTAAGCGGGCCGGATAACCAAGCGCTGCTCAGGCGTTAATCGCGGTGAGTAGCCACTCCCGGAAAGAGGCCATAGCGCGGGTTTCCGGGCGTGTCTGCAGGCGAGTCAACCAGTACCCTCCCAGGCTGACAGCGGTGTCGAAAGGCTGTACCAGCGCGCCGCTGTTCAGTTGACGGGGGAACATCAGCGGTGGCGCCAGCGCCACGCCTGCCCCTTGTATCGCGGCTTCCACCATGGCGATGGAAGAGTCGAACACAATGCTGTTAGTCATCGCAAAGCTGCGCGGCAGCCCCGCCGCTAATAGCCACTCTGTCCACTCATCGGCACGGTAAGAGCGCAGCCAGGTCTCGCCTAATAGATCGGCTGGCGTGTTAAGCCGGGCAGCAATGGTCGGCGTGCACATGACCGAAAGTGACGCCGGTAGCAGCGGCTGCGCCGCGGTAGCGTGCCAGGCCCCGGTGCCAAAGCGGATAGCAAAATCGAGCCCTTCACCCGCAATATCCGCCCGGTTGTTATGGGTGGAAAGGCGCAAATCGACAAACGGGTATTGGTCCTTAAAATCTGCCAGCCTTGGCAGCAGCCAGCCGACAGCGAAGGTCCCGACCACTCCAACATTTAACACTTCCCGGTAGCTGCTCTCGCCCACCCGTTCCAGTGTGTGGGAGATCTGATCAAATGAACTCTTCAATACCGGCAGCAGCAGCTCACCCTCCTGAGTCAGCATTAGCCCTCTAGGCAAGCGCTTGAACAGCGGCACCTTCAACTGCGTTTCGAGCAGCTTCACCTGATGGCTAACCGCGGCCTGGGTGACGTAAAGCTCTTCAGATGCTCGGGTAAAGCTTAAATGCCTGGCCGACGCTTCAAAGGCGCGCAGTGCTTTTAACGGTAGGTAGGGACGCACCACCTTGACCCCCAAATTTTTCTAATGGCTCGGGCAAAATATCGCTGTTTGTTAATCTACACAGCACGCCGTAAATTAACCACTGTCACGCTCTTTACGGCGGGTGAGACCACCCAGCTTTCACTCAATGCTAATCACAACAGGATACTGGTATGGGTAAGATGTTAGCAGCAAACTCCGGGCTTATCATGACGGGTTCTCTTCTCATCGGCAGCTTTGCCTGGGCATCTGATGCGACTGAAAACGCAGACATCGAGGCGCTGGTAAACGACACTATTGCGCCTTTGATGGCGGAGCACCGTATTCCAGGCATGGCGGTCGCTGTGAGTATCGGTGGCCAACAGCATTACTTTAATTATGGAGAAGCCGACCAAGAAGCGGGTACTCCGGTCACCGATGAGACACTGTTCGAACTTGGCTCGATCAGCAAGATCTTCACGGCGGCGTTAACGGGCTATGCCCAGTCCAGCGGTGTGCTTTCGCTTTCCGACCCGGCCAGCCAGTACCTGCCCGCCCTTGAAGGCAGTGCCTTCGATGAGATCACGCTGCTGGAACTGGGCACCTATACGGCAGGTGAGCTTCCGCTGCAGTTCCCCGATGCGGTACAAAACGAAGAGCAAATGCTCGACTACTATCGCCAGTGGCAGCCTGAATCTCCCCCCGGCAGCCATCGGCTCTACTCCAACCCGAGCATAGGCCTGATGGGCTATTTAACTGCCCAACGCCTTGGTCAACCGTTCGAGATGCTGATGGAAGAAGCGCTGTTCGCCCCGTTGGGGCTTGAGCATAGCTATTACCAGGTACCGGAATCGCAGCAGGATCACTACGCCTACGGTTACTCAAAAGAGGATAAGCCCATTCGGGTCAACCCAGGCATGATGGATGCCCAAGCTTACGGTTTGAAATCCACAGCCGCCGACGTGTTGACGTTTGTGGAGGCGCACATGGAGGCGCCAGGGCTCGACGACGAGCCACTCCGCCAAGCCTTGGCAGCCACGCGCACAGGCTACTTTGAGTTCGGCGATATGACCCAAGGGCTGGGCTGGGAAAGCTACGCCTACCCGGTGACGCTTGAGCAGTTACTGGCGGGCAACTCCCTTGAGATGATTTTGGAGCCCAACGCCGCCAACCGCTTAACCCCGCCGCTCGCCCCCAGGCAGGAGGCGTTCTACAACAAAACCGGCGCCACCAACGGTTTTGGCGGCTATGTGGCCTTTGTGCCCAGCGAACAAATCGGCATTGTACTACTGGCCAACCGCAACTACCCCAACCAGGCGCGTATCGAAGCTGCCCACCATATCCTGACCGCATTAACTGAAACCCCATAACCGGCGCCGCCTTCGGGCGGCTTTTTTGTTGCAATTTTCGCTGTCGATAAGGAGACTATCACCCCTCCCCGTTACTAACCTTCACTGCGAAGAGCCCTTTCCCATGCGTTTAAACGCCGATTTTAGCCACTTTGCCTGTGTTACCCCGGAAGAGTATCAGTGGGTTGCCTCCCCCAGTGCGGGGGTAGAGCGCATGATGTTTGACCGCATTGGCGATGAAGTTGCCCGCGCCACCAGCCTTGTTCGCTATGCCCCTAACACCCAGTTTGAGCGGCACACCCACGGCGGTGGCGAAGAGATTCTGGTACTGGAAGGCGTGTTCGCCGATGAACATGGGCGCTACGCGGCGGGCAGCTACCTCAGAAACCCCATCGGCACCGGCCATACGCCAAACATTGGCGAGGAAGGCGCGCTGATTTTTGTCAAACTGCACCAGTTTGACCCCAACGACACGCTCCAACTGGCGGTACCTGCCCACCGGTTGCCCTGGCAGCCAGACCGGCGCCCGCGCATCGCCTACAAAATGCTGCACACTTACAAGCAGGAACGTACCAGCCTGGAACGCTGGTCGGCGGGCACTTCCATTGCCTACCCCACGCTGCTGGGCGGTCTGGAGTTTTTGGTTCTGGAAGGCACGCTGAGCGATGGAGAGCAAAGCTACACGGCGGGCACCTGGTGCCGCTACCCCAGCGGTGCGGCACCGGCATTAACCGCCGGTGATGATGGTGTGATGATGTACCTCAAGCGCGGCCACCTGCCAGCAGCTTAGGCCCGCGACAGCCCCAGGAACGGCAAAAGCGTGAGGGCGACAATCAGCGTCACCGCTAATAGCACCAGCACTACCTGCAGGGGGTGGGCTGCTAGGCGTTTCCATAGCGTCATCTGCTCGCCCCGCTCAACCACCGCCTGATGTTCCCGTTGGACACGCTCCAGGCGCTCCGCCTGATAGGCCTCTAACGCCGCGATGGCTGCGTCGTGCTGATGCGGGTTGCGCAGCCAAATAGCATCGACCCCCAGGCGGAAAAACCCCGCCTGGGTTTCGTAGGTATCAAAGCCATGGGCGGCCAGCAGGTCACGCACCTCCATGGCTTCTTCGTCGGTAACGTGGCGCAGCCGGAACAGTAGTTCAGCCATTGGCGTGCCTCAAGAGTCGCTCTTCCCCACCATCAGGTCTGCCTGAATCACTTCGATCCAGTAGCCGTCCGGGTCTTTAACGAAGATAACATCTTTCATCTTGCCCTGATCGGCGCGTTTCACAAAGGTGACATCATGCTGGTCAAACCACGCTTGAGCCGCCGCTAAATCCGGCACGTTAAAGCAGATATGCCCGAAGCCTTGGGGTTCGGCGTTACCATCGTGGTAGGCAAAGTCATCCTTGTCTTCGGTGCCCCAATTGTGGGTCAGCTCCAGCAGCCCTTTCTGGCTGAAGGTCCAGGCGGTACGCGCTTGCGCATCTTCCGGCACGCTGTCGCTGGGCTCCAAGCTAGCCAGGAAATACAGCGAGAACTGCATCTCTTCAAAATCCAGCCGCCGCATTACCTGCATGCCAAACACGTTTGAGTAGAATGCCAACGCGCGCTCAGGGTCTTTCACCCGCAGCATGGTGTGGTTTAAGCGAAACCCTTGGGTTTGGGGTGGGGTGGCGACGACGCCGGGGTGCTGCTCGCCTTGAAAACTCATTTCGCCCTCCTGTCGTTGATGTCGATCATTGCACCTTACATACCGCTTACCATGGGGTCTTTAGGGTCATAATACCAGCCCTTACAAGTACATAGGCAGCGTCGTATTACGCTATCCATAAGCGTACTGGCAATCATAAACAAAACCCCTACACTTATTATTCATAAGCTTTACAAAAAGCAGTTCCTGCCACATGAGCGACGCTTCACATTGACGGCGCCGTCCAGGAGTTTTCCATGAGTTCGATTGATATGACGCTGGGTGACCAGTTGACGCTAAAGCAACTTTCTAATGCCTTGCACAACGGCTTTTCGCCGATTGTGGAGGTTGAATCCATGGATGGCATCTACAAAGTGCGTTTTCATCACGCCAACGGCGTGTCTGACCTGAGCGACAACAAGGGCCATGTCAGCACTTTTTTGGGCACGGGCGAGATACGCGACACCCTAGGTCAACTGGGCCTGACCCACGGCGTACTGACCTTCGCTGACCAGTGCGGCGACGAGATGATCGGGGTAGAGGGGAAAGCCATAACGCCTGACGAAATGCTCACCTACGGTACACGTATTTCGTTTCGCTAGAGGGCCATCGTCCGCATTCGGGGCTTTACAGGGCTACTCCAGGCAAGGATAGTAATCATTCGACAGGGGCGCCCTCCGTTACCGGCGGGCTGAGAAGCACCCTTTGAACCTGAACCGGATAACACCGGCGTAGGGAGTCGTGGTAACGCTTACCACCTCCCTGCCGGGAGGATGCTATGACCCTACGCCCGCTTGGCGATTACCTAGAGACGCTGCGCGCAGTGACACCTCTGGTTCACTGCATAACCAACTATGTGGCCATGAACAGCACTGCCAACCTGCTGCTCGCCACCGGCGCGTCGCCCGCCATGCTGCATGCGCCTGAAGAAGTCGCCGAGTTTACGGCTATTTCCGCGGGGCTTTCGATCAATATTGGCACGATCTCCTCCCACTGGGCCGATGCGATGCTGACCGCCACAGCGACTGCCGATCAACACGCAATTCCTTGGGTATTGGATCCCGTCGCCGTTGGCGCCACGCGCTATCGCCAAACGCTGTGCGCGAAACTGCTCGCCGCTAAACCCAGCGTGATTCGTGGCAACGCGTCAGAAATTCTTACCCTTAACGGTTTAGCCAGCCAAGGGCGCGGCGTGGATGCTACCGCCGCCACCGACCAAGCCGTAGATGCAGCGGTAGCATTAGCGCAAAAACACGGCTGTATTGTCGCGATGACCGGCGAAAGTGATTGGGTAACGGACGGTGCGCAACACTACCGTATTAACGGTGGTCACCCGTTGATGCCCCGTGTAACAACGCTGGGCTGTGGGCTGAGCGCACTAGTGGCGGGATTTGTGGCTGCCAATCGCGATGCCCTACTGGGCGCAACGGCAGCCGCGCTGGCCTGCTTTGCCGTCGCTGGTGAGCGGGCGGGCAGCAGCGCCCAGGGGCCTGGAAGCTTCCAGGTCGCACTGTTGGATGCGCTCTATCAACTCACCCCTGACGACCTCACCACCCATGCCCAGTTGGAGGCTATCCATGCCGTTTGATCTATCGCTTTATTTAGTCACCGACGCTGCGCTGTGCGACGCCATTGGCTTGGAGCAGACGGTTGAGGCAGCGGTACGAGGCGGCGTCACCATCGTGCAGCTGCGTGATAAGCACGCCAGCGATGAACAGATGATAGCCCAAGCCAAACGGCTTAAAGCGGTGCTGGCGGGTACCGGTGTGCCGCTGATCATTAATGACCGTTTACAGGTGGCGCTGGAAAGCCAAGCGGATGGCCTGCATGTTGGCCAGAGCGACGCTGCCGTTCAAGAGGCGCGTCGGTTGTTAGGTGAGCAGGCGATTATTGGCCTGTCGATCAACACCCTCGCCCAGCTAGAAGCTGCACCGGTGGAGTTACTCGATTATGTGGGTATTGGCCCGGTGTTTGCTACCGTGAGTAAGCAGGATCATGCCCAGCCCATCGGCTTTGGCGGCCTGGCGTCGTTGGTCAAGGCGTGCCCGCTGCCCAGCGTGGCCATTGGCGGGCTGAAAGCCAACCATGCGATTAGCGTGCAGCGCGCGGGAGCGAACGGCCTAGCGGTGATCTCGGCCATTTGTGGCCAACCCGACCCCTACCAGGCGGCACGGACATTTCAGGTTTTCCAAGCTGTTTCGGCGTCATGAACCAGTTAGAGCACATCGTCGCTTTTGTGCGGGTAGCCGAGCTGGGTAGCTATACCCGGGCTGCCGAAGCGCTGGATATTTCGCGCACCCGCGTATCCCGCCAGGTCATGGCGCTGGAAGAGACACTGGGTGCGCGACTGATACAGCGCACTACGCGACGGCTGCATCTCACGGAAGCCGGGGAGCGCTATTTAGCCCGCGCCCAAGGGGTGCTGCAAGCGCTCGATGAAGCCGCCGCCGAAGTAGGCCAAGGCACCAGCGATGTGCGTGGACGGCTACGCGTGAATGGGCCAATGAGTTTTGGCACTCGCTACCTGGCGCCTCTCGTTGCCCAATTTATGCAGACCCATCCAGCGCTTGAAGTGCGATTGGATCTGAACGACCGCCGCGTTGATCTGTTGGAAGAGGGGTATGATGTCGCCATTCGTATCGGCAGCTTGCCTGATTCAAGTTTAGTGGCACGCCGCCTAACCCGTTGCCGCCTGCTGTTTTGCGCATCACCTGAATACCTTGCCATCCACGGTGAACCCCGCAGCGTTAAGGCCCTTGCCGACCACCACTGCCTACGCTATCGCAGCGGCCAGCACAGCGCTGACTGGCAGATTGCCACACAGTCATTGACGGTCAGTGGCCCGCTGGAAAGCAATAACGGCGATGTACTCACCCACGCCGCAGAAGCGGGCTTAGGCATCGCTCAGCAGCCCAGCTTTCTGGTCACGGAGAGTATCGCCAGCGGGCGTTTAGTGCCCATTTTGACCCATGAGCCAACGGTGCGGCTCGATGTTCACGCGCTCTACCCCGCCCGGCGCTACCTGCCTGCCAAGGTGGAGCGCTTTATCGACCTGCTCACCGAGGCGTGGGGCGATCCACCGGTTTGGGAGCAGAACATCGGATTGTCGCCAATTACGCAATAGTGATGTGCAAAATATGCTGATTATCTCGATATGATCCGGCGGTAAAGTAGCGCCATCAACCACTCGATGGAAGCTACTTCTATGACAACCCTTACTCACGCCACTCCTTCTCTACAGCCCTCTTTACAGCCCCATGCTATCTCGCTACTGCGTATTGCCTTGGGGGTAATGGCCCTCGCTCACGGTTTGCTCAAGGTGTTTGTGTTTACCCTGCCGGGCACCGTCGGCTATTTTGAATCACTGGGTTTACCTGGATTTCTGGCCTACTTGACCATTGCTGCCGAAGTCGGCGGCGGCATCGCCCTGCTGCTTGGCGTATATACCCGCTGGGTGAGCCTGGCGCTGGTGCCAGTGCTGCTTGGCGCTGCCTGGGTGCATCTTGGCAACGGCTGGATGTTTTCAAATGCCGGCGGCGGTTGGGAATTCCCGGTGTTCTGGGCGCTGGCGTTAATCGTGCAAGCGGGCCTGGGCAGCGGCCCCTGGGTGTTAAGCCGCCGCTTCGCCTAACACCTAACACCTAACACCTAACACCTAACACCTAACACCTAACACCTAACACCTAACACCTAACACCTAACACCTAACACCTAACACCTAACACCTAACACCTAACACCTAACACCTAACACCCAATCCTATCGCCAGCGCTTGCCTCACCGCCAGCGCTGGCAATGCTGCTGAGGAGACTCACCCATGTTACCTAGCCTGTTTATTTCCCATGGCTCGCCCATGCTGGCGCTTAATAAAACCCCGGCTCACGCCTTTCTACGCGAACTGGGCAAACGGCTTTCACCCAAGGCGGTGATCGTGGTGTCGGCACACTGGGAGAGCCTGTCGCTCAAGGTCAGTACCAGCGCCAAGCCAGAGACCATACACGATTTTGGCGGCTTTCCACAGGCGCTGTTCGAGTGCCAGTATCCCGCCCCCGGCGAGCCTGAACTGGCGGAACGGCTAGCCGAGTTACTGGACGCCGAACGGGTAGAGCGCGGTTTTGATCACGGCGCCTGGGTGCCCCTTTCGCTGATGTTTCCTGACGCCAAGGTGCCGGTTGTATCCCTGTCGCTACCGGTGCGCTGGAGCAATCAAGAGCTGGTCGCGCTGGGCGAGCGCCTGTCGGCACTGCGGGGAGAAGGCATGCTCATTATCGGCTCGGGCAGCCTGACCCATAACCTGCATGAACTCATGCCCCAGGATAGCCCCATGCCCGCCTGGGTAGATACGTTTGCCAATTGGGTCAGCGAACGCCTTATCGCCAATGAGCGTGAGGCTCTACTTAACTGGGAGCACGCGCCAAATGCCCGGGAGAACCACCCGACCCCAGAGCACTTCCTGCCGCTGTTAGTGGCAATGGGGGCAGGAGGAGAAGCTAGCCAGCTGCACCACAGCGTGGAGCACGGCGTGCTTGCCATGGACGTTTATCAGTTCGCTTAAGCGGTGGGACGGCGCTTAAGTGTGGTTCTACGGTCGTGATACGCCACCGCTAATCCGCTGCCCATGATCAAGGCGCTGCCTACCCAGACCCAGAGATCCGGCATTTCGCCCCAGAACCACCAGCCCAACAGCACCGCCCACAGCATGGCGGTGTAATCAAACGGCGCGGCGATAGCCGCAGGCGCAAACCGAAAAGCCAGGGTGATAAAAGCAGTGGCCGCGACACCAAGCACACCAGACGCGAAAAACCCCACCCAGTGCCACGGTAACGGCGTTTGCCACACCCACGGCAGCGTTAATCCAGTGACGATTAATGGCACAAAGGTCATGTAAAACAGCATTGCCCATAAGTGCTCGCGGGCGCCGTAGCGGCGCGCGGTAATCATCATCAGCGCATAAAATAGCGCGGCGGCCACAAGCACTAATGCGCCCACCTGAAAGGCATCGCCGTTGGGGCGAACCACAATCAGTACCCCCGCAAACCCCACTAACGATGCGATGAGTACCGGCGGATCAATTCGCTCACCCAACAAGGGCACCGAAAGTAGCGTTACGAACAGCGGTGCCACAAAAGCGATTGCCGTGGCTTCCGCCAGGGGTAGCAGCGTTAAGCCCCATACGAAACAGACCATGGTGGCGGTATAAATTAACCCGCGTAAAAAATGCACGCCCGGCCGTTTAGTCCGCAGCTTACGCAAGCCACCGGCAAAATGGGCCAGCAGCGCAATCATCGGTAGCGAGACTAACGCACGGAAGAAAATAATCTGCAGCGGGGAATGCACTTCGCCTAACCATTTGGAAACGGCGTCGCCTAGGGCTAAAAACAGAACGCCCAGACACATGCAGAGTATGCCTTTGAGTGACGTTGTCACCACAGTCTCCTTTTTTGTTAGCCGCTAAAAGCAAAAAACCCCGCCAACTTGCATTGGCGGGGTTATTGCCGCACACCGCCTTACAGGCTAGCGTTAACCACCATGCAGTCCATACCCTGAGAGTGTAGCTCTCGACATGCTTGGCGGGCACGCTGTTCATCTAGCGCCATTAGCCGGGCGCGATAAACCGGGTTCTGGCCCTCTACGGTGTCCACGGCGACACGCCCACCTAAGTTCTGGGCGAGGCGCTGTGCCGCCTGTTGGGCCAACTGCCGCGCTTGGGCTTCTTGACTGAAGGCACCTACCTGCACACCCCAGGCACCGCCAGTTTGGTTGGCAGAAGCTAGCTGCCGCTCGCGCTCAATAAAGGCCTGCAGTGGGTCGGGCTGTGAGGCCTCGTTTTCGGCAGCGGGACGCTGAATGGCGGCAATACCTGCAAGCTGCTCTTCAAGGTCTACAGCAGGCGCGGTAGGCGCCGCGTTCGCTGATGGTGACAAGGTGGTGGTTTCGACAACGGCAAGTAAGGGTTGGCGTGGCGCAGGCTGCTGTGGCGCAACAGGCTGAGCAGGTGGCGCGAAGGCCATAAATTCGCGCGAGAAATCAGTGTCGCCCATCCAGTTTTGCTGGTCGCGCAGCGAGGCACGCAGAAAGCTGCGATCTAGCAGGTTGGCCATATGGGTATCCCGGGACTGGGAGGAAAAACCACCCATCACAACACCCACCAACCGCCGATCACCGCGCATCGCGGTGGTCGCTACGTTAAACCCAGAGGCGCGAATAAAGCCGGTTTTTAAGCCATCGGCCCCCGGATAATCGCGCACCAACCGATTATGACTGGTATGCCGGGTCCCACGGTAGGTGAACTCCTGCAGACCAAAATAGTGGTAGTACTGGGGGAAGTCCTGCATCACTCTGACCGAGAGCGTTAGCATATCCCGTGCGGTGGTAATTTGACCCTCATCCGGCAAGCCGGAGGCATTGCGAAAGGTGGTGGCGTGCATGCCCAACTCGCGCGCCTTGGTGGTCATCATTTGCGCAAAGTGCGCTTCACTGCCACCCAGCGCTTCGGCGACCACGGCAGCAACATCATTGGCAGAACGAACCGCGAGCGCACGAATAGCAGTATCCACCGGGATAGAGCTGCCTGCAGCCAACCACAGTTTGACGGCAGGCTTGGCGGCCGCATAAGGGGAAACAGGCAGGGGCTGATCTAAACGTAGCGCCCCCTCTTCTAACGCTTCAAACGTCAGATAGAGCGTCATCATCTTAGTAAGCGACGCAGGGTAGCGCTGATCGTCAATATTCTCGGCGTAGAGCACTTCGCCATTATCCAAATCGACCACAATACCCGCATAGCGTGGATTGTCGGCATGCGCGCTGGTCGTCATCGCCAGTACAAGCAGCACTAGCATACTCAATATCGTGGCCGCTCCTGCCGCAGCGCTGTTTAACCTTGCATACATACCTACCCCTTGCTTGTTATCAATGCGCTAGACGATCAACGACTTAACTACCATGCCACACTCTGGGTGCAACGCAAGGCTTCCTATCGGCTCACCACAGGCCAACGCTGAATAGTTATGATGATAAGTAGAGTATATACACAGTTAAGCTTAGAAAAGAGAAGATAAATGCGCATATAAAAAAACCGACCCACTGGGGGTCGGTTTTCATTCGCTACCAAAGAGGCCTAGCGCAGAGGATTACTCTTCTGCCGCTGCTTCTTCAACAACCGGACGGTCAACTAACTCAACGAACGCCATAGGCGCGTTGTCGCCGGTGCGGAAGCCGCACTTAAGGATACGGACGTAACCGCCCGGACGCTCGGCATAACGCGGACCTAGTTCGTTGAACAGTTTGCCGACGGCTTCTTTAGAGCGCGTGCGGGCAAACGCCAAACGACGGTTTGCAACGCTATCCTGCTTAGACAAGGTGATCAGCGGCTCGATAACGCGACGCAGCTCCTTGGCTTTGGGCAGGGTTGTCTTAATGACTTCATGTTCGACCAGCGAGACAGACATGTTCTTGAACATGGCCTGACGATGCGAGCTGGTGCGATTCAGATGACGACCACTCTTACGATGACGCATGGTTGTAATTCCTTACCAAACTGGGACTCAAGTCGACGCTCACGCGGAGGCTTTGTCGTCCTTCAGGCTTGCCGGTGGCCAATTTTCCAACCGCATGCCAAGGGACAAGCCGCGAGCCGCCAATACGTCTTTAATTTCATTCAAAGACTTTTTACCGAGATTCGGTGTCTTCAACAGCTCAACTTCTGTGCGCTGAATCAGATCACCGATGTAGTAAATATTCTCGGCTTTTAGGCAGTTCGCGCTGCGAACGGTCAACTCAAGATCGTCTACGGGGCGCAATAGAATTGGATCAACATGATCCTCTTCCTCTTCGACTTCCTGTTCTTTATCAGCTTCCAGGTCGACGAAGGCGGCCAGCTGCTCTTGCAGGATGGTCGCACTGCGACGGATAGCCTCTTCCGGATCCAGGGTACCGTCGGTTTCCAGATCGATAATTAGCTTATCGAGATCGGTGCGCTGCTCGACACGAGCGGCTTCAACCGAGTAGGAAACACGGCGGACAGGGCTGAAGGTGGCATCCAGCTGCAGGCGGCCAATGGCACGCGTCTCTTCATCAGAGCCACGCGCGTCAGCCGGCTCGTAGCCACGACCCAGCGCTACCTTAAGCTGAATTTTCAGCTCGGCACCTTCATTGACGTGCGCAATGATGTGATCCGGGTTGACGATTTCGACGCTATGATCAAGCGCAATGTCGCCAGCGGTGACGACGGCTGGGCCCTGCTTGTTCAGCGTGAGCACCGCCTCATCGCGGCTGTGCATCTTGATCGCAACATCTTTCAAGTTCAGGAGGATTTCAATGACATCTTCCTGCACCCCTTCGAGCGCACTGTATTCATGCTCGACGCCGGCAATTTCAGCTTCTACCACGGCACAGCCGGGCATAGATGAAAGCAGAATGCGACGAAGTGCATTCCCCAGGGTGTGACCAAAGCCACGCTCGAACGGTTCGAGCACGATTCTGGCGTGATGTGCGCTGATTTCTTCGACCTTGATGTCGCGAGGACGGAGAAACTCTGTCACTGAACGCTGCATATGAACACCTTTCAGGCTGCCAAACGGATACTTGATACTCGGTACGACCTGGTGCGGGCGTTAAACCGGCACCAGATCGACAAGAAACAGAAAACTGCTTACTTGGAGTACAGCTCGACGATCAGGTTTTCGTTGATGTCGGCAGACAGGTCACCGCGTTCAGGCAGAGCCTTGAAAGTGCCTTCCATCTTCTTGGCGTCGATTTCGATCCAAGCGATATCGCCACGGTTTGCCGCAATGGACAACGCGCTTTGAATACGTGCTTGGTTTTTCGCCTTTTCGCGAATGGAAACAACGTCACCCGGCTTCACTTGATAAGAAGCTACGTTAACGGTGCGGCCGTTCACGGAAATCGCTTTGTGGCTGACCAGCTGACGCGCTTCAGAGCGAGTCGAGCCGAAGCCCATGCGGTAGACGACGTTATCCAGTCGGGATTCTAGCAACTGCAACAATACTTCACCGGTCGCGCCTTTCAGGCGAGCGGCTTCTTTGTAGTAGTTACGGAACTGTTTTTCGAGTACGCCGTACATGCGACGTACTTTTTGCTTCTCACGAAGCTGCAAGCCGTAGTCTGAAAGACGTTGACGACGCTGGCCGTGTACACCCGGAATCTGCTCGGATTTACACTTTTTCTCGAAGGGAGTCACACCACTCTTCAAAAAGAGATCGGTGCCTTCACGACGAGACAGTTTGCACTTCGGTCCAATATAACGAGCCATGAATCTGTCTCCTTAAACGCGGCGTTTCTTCGGCGGACGGCAGCCATTATGGGGAATGGGCGTCGCGTCTACGATGCTTTGCACGCGGAAGCCGGCGGCATTCAGTGCGCGCACGGCGGATTCACGACCGGGACCTGGGCCTTTAACCAGTACGTCTACGTTTTTCACACCATACTCGGCTGCAGCAGTTGCTGCACGTTCGCTTGCCACTTGAGCAGCGAACGGGGTGCTCTTGCGAGAACCACGAAAACCCGAACCACCGGCAGTTGCCCAAGAAAGAGCATTGCCCTGGCGGTCTGTGATCGTCACGATCGTGTTGTTAAAAGAGGCATGGATATGTGCAATCGCATCCACTACCTGCTTTTTAACCTTTTTACGGTTACTACGCGGGTTAGCCATGTTGATGTCTATTCCTGTCTTTACGCCAGAACGTGCGTGTTATTTGCGGATCGGCTTACGCGGGCCCTTACGGGTGCGCGCGTTAGTCTTAGTCCGCTGACCACGCAGCGGAAGACTACGACGATGACGCAGACCACGGTAGCAGCCTAAGTCCATGAGACGCTTAATGTTAAGCGTAACATCACGACGAAGGTCGCCTTCTACGGTGTACTTGCCAACTTCAGAACGCAGGGTGTCGACTTCTTCAGAAGACAGGTCCTGGATCTTGGCATTCATGGCAATACCGGCTGCTGCACAGATGTGCTCAGCACGGGTACGGCCAATCCCGAAGATATAGGTCAGCGAGATCGCCGCATGCTTGTTGTCCGGGATATTGACGCCTGCAATACGGGCCATCAGCTTACTCCGAAATTTGAGCGGCTTGCTCGTTTATTCATCTACAAAAGGCGCAACAGCATACCCCTTTTAGTGCCCTAAGGCAAGGGGTATGCTGGCACCCGCTTAATACAACCCAGGGGTATTAGCCCTGGCGCTGTTTGTGCCGTGGTTCGCTGCAGATGACGCGGACAGCGCCATTGCGACGAATGATCTTACAGTTACGGCACATTTTCTTTACGGAAGCTCGAACTTTCATCGATCTTTCTCCAAAAACCGGCTCGCGGCGCGCCCTTCTAACTTAATAGGGTGGACGGCGCCTCAGCGCATGATACCGCCGCTACCGTAGCCTTTCAGGTTGGACTTCTTCATCACTGAGTCATACTGATGCGACATGAGATGCGACTGCACCTGGGCCATGAAGTCCATGATGACCACGACTACGATTAACAACGAGGTACCGCCGAAGAAAAACGGCACGTTCCACGCCACAATCAAGAACTGGGGCATCAAGGAAACCGCAGTGATATACAAGGCACCGAACAGGGTCAGACGTGTCATGACCTTGTCGATATAGCGAGCGGTCTGCTCGCCGGGGCGAATGCCCGGCAGGAAAGCGCCTGACTTTTTAAGATTGTCAGCCACATCCTTGGGGTTGAAGACCAGCGCTGTGTAAAAGAAGCAGAAGAATACCACTGCCGCCGCGAAAAGCAAGATGTAAAGCGGTTGACCTGGACCTAATGCCTGAGATGCACGCTGCAACCACTCCATACCTTCACCGGCACCTACCCACTGACCAATAGAGGCCGGGAAGAGTAGGATACTGGAGGCGAAAATCGCCGGAATAACGCCGGCCATATTAACCTTCAAAGGCAGGTAGCTACTTTGCCCTGCATACATCTTATTGCCCACTTGTCGCCTTGGGTAGTTAACCTTGAGGCGGCGTTGGCCGCGCTCAATGAAGACCACAAAGGCGACAGTCGCAATACCTAACACTGACAGCGCTAACAGCGGCAGAACATTCCAGGCCCCTTCATTACGGGCAAGCTCGAAGGCTTGGCCCACGGCACTGGGCAGTCCAGCGACAATACCGGCGAAAATCAGCAGCGAAATACCGTTGCCGATCCCCTTCTCGGTAATCTGCTCACCTAGCCACATCATAAACACCGCACCCGACACAAACGTAATCACGGCGGTGAAATAGAAGCTGAAGTCAGCAGTGTACGCGATGCCTTGGCTAGCCAGACCGACGGACATGCCGGTAGCCTGGACAAACGCCAGTATCACCGTGCCGTAGCGGGTGTACTGACTAATCTTGCGGCGGCCAGCCTCACCCTCTTTCTTGAGCTGCTCAAGATGAGGGGAGACCGCAGTCATGAGCTGCATGATAATCGACGCCGATATATAGGGCATGATACCCAGGGCGAGAACGCTCATGCGCTCCAGGGCGCCACCCGAGAACATGTTAAACATGCCCAGGATGGTGCCCTGTTGCTCCCTAAACAAGGCAGCAAGCTGGTCAGGATTGATACCGGGAACGGGAATGTGGGCACCAATACGGTACACCACGATGGCGAGGAGCACGAAGCGCAAACGCGCCCACAGTTCACTCAGACCGCTGCCCATCGCCGGCATGTTTCCTGACTTGGCCATTTAGTCCTCTACCTTGCCGCCAGCAGCTTCGATCGCTTCACGGGCACCTTTGGTGACCTTGATTCCGCGAACGGTAACTGCTGTTTTCAGTTCGCCAGAAAGGATGATCTTCGCGTGTAGCGTAGAGTCCTTCAGCACGTTGGCTTCTTTCAAAGACGCCAGGGTAACTTCACCACCGGCAACCTTGGCCAGCTCAGCCAGGCGTACTTCTTCAGAGACCAGAGATTTTGCAGACGTAAAACCGAATTTCGGCAAACGACGCTGCAAAGGCATCTGACCGCCTTCGAAACCGGGCTTAACACTGCCACCACTACGTGCTTTCTGACCTTTGTGACCACGGCCACCGGTCTTACCAAGACCGGAACCGATGCCACGACCAACGCGCTTTGCAGCGTGTTTGGAGCCCGGAGCCGGGCTTAGGGTATTAAGCTTCATGGATTACTCTCCCTCAACGCGCACAAGGTAAGTTACCTTGTGGATCATGCCGCGTACGGCGGGGGTGTCTTCCAGTTCAACCGTATGACCGATGCGACGCAGGCCCAAGCCTTTCATAGTAGCCTTGTGCTTGGGCATGATGCCGATGGTGCTGCGGATCTGGGTAACCTTGATCGTTGCTGCCATGGTGTCTTACCCCGTGATCGCTTCGACAGACAGACCGCGCTTGGCGGCAATGTCTTCCGGTGCTTGCATGGAAGAGAGACCTTTAACAGTCGCTCGCACCACGTTAACCGGGTTGGTGGAACCGTAGCACTTGGCCAGTACATCGTGGACACCGGCGAGCTCTAGTACAGAGCGCATGGCGCCACCGGCGATAATACCGGTACCTTCTGAAGCCGGCTGCATGTACACCTTGGAAGCACCGTGACGGGCTTTAATGGGGTACTGCAGCGTATGGCCAGCAAGGTTCACCTTGACCATGTTGCGACGAGCTTGATCCATCGCTTTCTGGATTGCGACAGGCACTTCACGCGCCTTGCCACGTCCGAAACCGACACGACCTTTACCATCACCAACGACGGTCAGTGCGGTGAAGCCGAAAATACGACCACCCTTGACCACCTTGGCGACGCGGTTGACCTGCACTAACTTCTCTTGCAGATCACCGCTTTGCTGTTCGTTCTTCGCCATCGTAAAACCCTTTAGAATTCCAGGCCGCCTTCACGTGCGGCGTCGGCCAGCGCCTTGACGCGGCCGTGATACTTAAAGCCAGCACGGTCGAAGGCCACCTGGGTGATGCCTGCTTCTTTAGCGCGTTCAGCAATCAGAGCACCTACTTTAGAGGCCGCATCTGAGTTGCCGGTCGCACCCTCGCGCAGTGCTTTGTCCAGCGTAGAAGCACTGGCTAGCACTTTGCCACCATCCGGCGAGATAATCTGCGCATAGATGTGACGCGGGGTACGGTTGACGCACAGGCGATACACGCCCAGCTCGCGGATCTTTGCGCGAGCGCGGCGGGCACGACGGAGACGAGATTCTTTCTTCGCGTTCATAACCCTGCCTTACTTCTTCTTGGCTTCTTTGCGACGCACCTGCTCGTCGGCGTACCGAACACCCTTGCCTTTATACGGCTCGGGGGGACGGAAGGCGCGGATTTCCGCGGCGCACTGGCCGAGCATCTGCTTATCCGCGCTTTTCAGCACGATAACGGTGTTCTTCGGCGTTTCCGCTGAGACACCTTTAGGCAGTTCATAGTCGACCGGGTGCGAGAAGCCCAGTGAAAGATTGAGCGTCTGGCCCTTAGCTTGGGCACGATAACCGACGCCAACAATTTCGAGAGTCCGTGTAAAACCCTCGGATACGCCCGTTACCAGGTTCTGAACTAAGGCGCGGGTAGTACCGGCCATTGCCCAGCTCTTGGCAGATTCGCTCGGGGCGAAGGTCAGCTGGCCATCTTCCTGACCGACCACTACATCAGAGTGGATGGTCATAGATAGCGTGCCCTGGCCGCCTTTGGCGGTCAGCTGGTCAGCATTGATTTTAATCTCAACGCCGGCAGGCACTTTAACCGGATATTTCGCTATGCGGGACATTCCAGCCTCCTAGAATACGGTGCAGATGACTTCGCCACCGACACCCGCTTGGCGCGCGGCACGATCGGTCATGACACCATTAGATGTGGTGACAATCGCGATACCCAGGCCATCGGCAACCTTAGGCAAGTTGTCCTTGCCCATGTAGCGGCGCAGGGACGGCTTGGAAACCCGCTGAATGTGCTCAATGACCGGCTTACCCTCAAAGTACTTGAGAGTTACGGTTAGCTCGGGCTTAACACCCTCCGCTACCGCAAAGTCGGCAATGTAGCCTTCTTCCTTTAGCACTCGGGCCACTTGCACTTTCAGCTTGGAGGACGGCATGGTTGCCGTCTCCTTGGTGGCCATCTGCGCATTGCGGATACGGGTAAACATATCCGCCAGAGTGTCTTGCATGCTCATTTAATGTGCGCTCCTGATAATTCTACGTGGCGTTACCAACTGGACTTTTTCAGTCCTGGAACGTCGCCACGCATGGCGGCTTCACGCAGCTTGTTACGGCCGAGGCCGAACTTGTTGTAAAAACCGTGCGGACGACCGGTAATACGGCAGCGGTTACGCTGACGCACCGGGCTTGAGTCGCGCGGCAGTTGCTGCAGCTTCAGCGTCGCCTCGAAGCGGTCTTCCTCAGACGTATTCACGTCTGAGATGATCTTCTTGAGTTCAGCGCGCTTGGTCGCATACTTCGCGACCAGCTGAGTACGCTTAAGCTCACGCTCTACCATACTTTTCTTAGCCATGATCCCAGCCCTATTTCTTGAACGGGAAGTTCAGCGCGGTTAACAGCGCACGACCTTCCTCGTCAGTGTTGGCGGTCGTCGTGATAGTGACATCCAACCCCCGGATACGATCGATCTTATCATACTCGATCTCCGGGAAGATGATCTGCTCACGCACACCCATGGAGTAATTACCACGACCGTCGAAAGACTTCGGGTTGAGACCACGGAAGTCACGCACGCGGGGAATCGCGATGTACACCAAACGGTCCAAGAAGTCCCACATACGCTCAGCGCGTAGTGTTACCTTGATGCCGATTGGCCAACCTTCGCGCACCTTAAAGCCCGCGATGGACTTACGTGCTTTGGTCACCAGCGGTTTTTGACCAGAGAGCTTCTCTAGGTCGCCGATGGCATTGTCAATCAACTTTTTATCGTTGACTGCTTCGCCGATACCCATGTTCAGAGTCACTTTCGTGATCCGTGGTACCTGCATAACGTTGGCATAGCTGAACTCTTCTTTGAGTTGAGCTGCTACCTCGTTTTGATAACGTTCTTTCAAGTTCGCCATTTTGCTACCCGACTCGCGTTAGGCGTCGATCTGCGTCTGCGTCGACTTGTAGATACGTACCTTGGTACCGTCTTCCTTCACTTGGAAGCCGACGCGATCCGCCTTACCGGTCTCCGAATTGAAGATGGCTACGTTGGACGCGTGAATCGGAGCCTCACGCTCGACGATACCGCCCTGATTACCCGCCATGGGATTTGGCTTGGTGTGACGTTTAATCATGTTCACACCGGACACCAAAAAGCGGTTTTCTAATACCCGCTTAACGGTGCCACGCTTGCCTTTATCCTTCCCGGCGATGACGATGACTTCATCGTCACGTTTGATCTTTTGCATATCCGCCTCGCTCCTTACAGCACTTCAGGCGCTAAGGAAATGATCTTCATGAACTTTTCATTACGAAGTTCACGAGTCACCGGCCCAAAAATACGGGTACCGATGGGCTGTTCGTTGGTGTTATTCAACAAAACTGCCGCATTTCCATCGAAACGGATGAGCGAACCGTCGGGACGACGGACGCCACTACGGGTCCGGACCACGACCGCTTTTAGCACCTGGCCTTTTTTGACCTTGCCACGCGGAATCGCTTCCTTAACCGTGACCTTGATGATATCACCAACGCGAGCGTAACGACGGTGTGAACCGCCTAACACCTTGATGCATTGCACCCGGCGCGCTCCGCTGTTGTCGGCGACATCCAGCATTGTCTGAGTCTGAATCATCGGTTTTCTCCAAACCTAATCTGACTGCACTGATTGACAAGCCAGGGATTAACCCTTGGCGTGTTCAACCACCTCGACCAGCGTCCAAGCTTTTTTCTTGGAAAGCGGACGGCACTCTTGAATAGAGACCGTATCGCCTGCCTTAGCCTGGTTCGCCTCATCATGGGCGTGCAGCTTGGTGGAGCGCTTAACGTATTTTCCGTAGATCGGGTGACGCTCGCGCCGCTCGATCATGACGACGATGGACTTGTCCATCTTATCGCTCACCACTTTACCGGTAAGCGTACGCTTTGTGTTTTCTTCGGCCATCTCAATCACCTGCCTTCTCGTTGAGCAAAGTCTTAACGCGGGCGATATCCCGGCGGACCTGCTTGAGCAGATGAGTCTGGCTCAGTTGGCCAGTGGCCTTCTGCATGCGCAGGTTAAACTGCTCGCGGAGGAGTTCGAGGAGTTGCTCCTGGAGCTCTCCTGCGGACTTTTCACGAATTTCCTGGGCTTTCATCACATCACCGTCCGTTTCGCAAAGGTGGTGGATAAGGGCATTTTCTGTGCGGCAAGCTCAAACGCTTCACGAGCGAGCTCTTCCGACACGCCTTCAATTTCATACAGGACCCGACCCGGTTGGATCTGGGCAACCCAGTACTCAACAGAACCTTTACCTTTACCCATACGAACTTCGAGCGGCTTCTTGGAGATCGGCTTATCAGGGAAGACGCGGATCCAGATTTTACCGCCACGCTTAACGTGACGTGTGATCGCACGACGGCCTGCTTCGATCTGACGCGCAGTAATGCGGCCGCGACCGGTAGCTTTTAGGCCGTATTCCCCGAAGCTGATCTTGCTTCCGCGATGCGCCAGGCCACGGTTGCGGCCTTTCATCATCTTGCGGAATTTCATACGCTTGGGCTGTAACATCGACTCGCTCTCCCCTTACCTGGAACCTTTCTTCTTGGGCGCGTTGCCGGCAGGCTGTTGTTTCGCCTTGGCACGTACTTCCTCGATACCGCCGAGGATTTCACCCTTGAAGATCCACACTTTGACGCCGATAACGCCATAGGTGGTGTGAGCTTCGTAAGTGGCGTAGTCGATATCCGCACGCAACGTGTGCAGCGGAACGCGACCCTCGCGGTACCATTCGGTACGTGCGATTTCAGCGCCACCAAGACGACCTGACAGCTGAATCTTGATGCCACCAGCGCCAAGACGCATTGCGTTCTGTACCGCGCGCTTCATAGCACGACGGAACATCACGCGACGCTCAAGCTGACCCGCTACGTTAGCAGCGACTAGCTTGGCATCCAGCTCCGGCTTGCGAACTTCTTCGATGTTCACATGCACGGGAACACCCATCATCTGGGTGAGATCGCGACGTAAACGGTCGACATCTTCACCTTTCTTACCAATCACGATACCCGGACGGGCAGTGTGAATGGTGATGCGGGCATTGTTCGCCGGACGCTCGATGTGGATGCGGCTAACAGAGGCGCTTTTAAGACGCTCTTCCAGGAAGCTACGCACTTCGAGATCGTTATTGAGCTTATCGGCGTAAGCGCCGCGCTCAGCATACCAGACAGAAGCATGGTCTTTGACGATGCCCAGTCGAATGCCTGTTGGATTGACTTTCTGACCCATCGGTCGACTCCTACTTCTCGGCTACCTTGACGGTGATGTGGCACGTGCGCTTCAAGATACGATCCGCACGCCCCTTGGCACGCGGCTTGATACGCTTGAGCGTCATGCCCTCATCGACGCAGATGGTCGAGACACGCAGCTCGTCAATATCCATGCCGTTATTTTCTTCCGCATTCGCAATCGCGGATTGCAGCACCTTCTTAACCAGCTTGGCAGCCTTCTTCGGTGAGAAGGTCAGCAGGTCGAGTGCCTCGGCGACAGGTTTACCGCGCACCTGGTCAGCCACCAAACGGGCCTTCTGGGCGGATAAACGAGCGCCAAGCAGCTTAGCTGTGACTTCCATCTCTCAATCCTCTCTGGCTTACCGTTTGGCTTTTTTATCCGCCGCATGCCCACGATAAGTGCGGGTAGCAGCGAATTCGCCCAATTTGTGGCCAACCATTTCCTCGGATACGTGCACCGGGACGTGTTGGCGACCATTATGGACCGCGATAGTGAGGCCTACCATATTGGGCAGGATCATAGAACGACGCGACCAAGTCTTGATCGGTTTGCGATCGTTCTTCTCCACTGCAGCCTCTACCTTCTTCAAAAGATGAAGGTCAATGAAGGGACCTTTCTTTAGTGAACGTGGCACAGCCGTTACCTCTTAATGTCTTGGCAATTTAGATCAACGCGTCTTATTACGACGACGAATGATCAGCTTGTCGGTGCGCTTGTTCTTACGCGTCTTGTGACCCTTAGTCGGCACGCCCCATGGGGATACCGGGTGACGACCACCACTGGTGCGGCCTTCGCCACCACCGTGCGGGTGATCGACTGGGTTCATCGCGACACCGCGAACAGTCGGACGCACGCCTCTCCAGCGCTTCGCACCGGCCTTGCCAAGTTGACGCAGGCTGTGCTCAGAGTTGCTCACTTCACCCAATGTCGCGCGGCACTCGGCCAACACTTTACGCATTTCGCCAGAGCGAAGACGCAGGGTGGCATAGTTACCTTCACGAGCAACCAGCTGGGCGCTTGTACCGGCACTGCGAGCAATCTGCGCACCTTTACCCGGCTTGAGTTCGATGCAGTGCACCGTAGAACCCAACGGGACGTTACGCAGCGGCAAGGCATTGCCTTTTTTGATTGACGCGTTAACACCAGATTCCAGCACGTCACCCGCGCTGACACCTTTCGGTGCAATGATGTAACGACGCTCACCATCGGCATACTTCAGCAGCGCAATGTGCGCACTGCGATTGGGATCGTGCTCCAGGCGCTCAACGGTGGCAGGAATGCCATCTTTGGTGCGCTTGAAATCGATCAACCGATAGTGGTGACGATGACCACCGCCCACGTGGCGGGTGGTGATACGACCGTAGTTATTCCGGCCGCCGGACTTGGACTGTTTTTCTAAAAGCGGTGCGTAAGCACGGCCTTTAAACAGTTCCTCGCCAACGATCTTGACGACGTGGCGACGACCGGCGGAAGTGGGTTTGGTCTTGACGATTGCCATTATCCGTACTCCTGCCCTTATTCGGCGCCAGAGAAGTCTTCGAGCGTTTCACCCGCAGCCAGGGTCACATACGCTTTGCGGTAACCCTTACGCAGGCCAACGCCGTTCGCAGTACGCTTTGTTTTACCCTTCATGTTCAGAACCTGAACACTACCGACCTTTTTGCCGAAGAGTGCTTCAACGGCCTTTTTGATCTCGGGCTTGGTAGCATCAGATGCTACCTTGAAAACGTACTGGTTGCGCTCGGCTGCCATTGCGGCCTTTTCGGTCACGTGCGGCCCAAGCAGAACCTTAAATACGCGTTCCTGGTTCATGCCAGCTTCTCCTCGAATTTACGCAGGGCGGAGACGGTAATCAGCACCTTATCAAAGGCTACCAGGCTTACCGGGTCAGCTGCCGCGACATCCACCACGTCAACGTGGGGAAGGTTGCGCGCGGCCAAATAGAGCTTCTCGTCAACTTCTTCAGTGACGATCAACACTTTTTCAAGGTTGAGCTCTTTTAGCTTGGCAGCTACCTGCTTGGTCTTAGGCGCATCGACGACGAACTCTTCAATCGCGACTAAACGCTCTTGACGTACCAGCTCTGACAAGATGGAGCGCATCGCTGCACGGTACATCTTGCGGTTAACCTTCTGGGTGTAGTCTTGCGGACGCGCCGCGAAGGTTACGCCACCACTACGCCATAGCGGAGAGCGGATGGTACCGGCACGTGCACGACCGGTGCCTTTCTGACGCCACGGCTTCTTACCACCGCCACGAACGTCGGAACGACTCTTTTGTGCGCGAGTTCCCTGACGACCAGCCGCCAAATAGGCAGTGACCACTTGGTGAACGAGCGCTTCGTTGAATTCTTTGCCAAAAGTGGCGTCGGCTACTTCAACGGTACCCGCGCCTGCAGCAAGATTCAGATTCATTGGTAATTATCCCCTTCAGCCTGCTTTCACGGCGCTGCGAACGATAACGTCACTACCGGGAGCACCCGGTACGGCGCCTTTAATCAGCAGCAGGTTACGCTCGGCGTCGACACGGACGATCTCAAGGCTCTGCACGGTGCAACGGGCGTTACCCATTTGACCGGCCATCTTTTTGCCTTTGAAAACGCGACCCGGAGTCTGACACATGCCGATAGAACCCGGCGCGCGATGCGACAGAGAGTTACCGTGAGTCATATCTTGGGTACGGAAGTTCCAGCGCTTAACAGCACCCTGGAAGCCTTTACCCTTAGAGGTGCCAGTCACGTCAACCATTTGACCAGCTTCGAAGAGGGATACGGTGATTTCGCCGCCCACTTCAGGAATCTCCTCGCCTTCTGCAAGACGAAATTCCATCAGTGCACGACCAGCTTCAACACCCGCCTTGGCAAACTGACCAGCTTGCGCTTTGGTGAGGTGCTTAGCTTTGCGAGAGCCAGATGTGACCTGAATCGCTGCGTAACCGTCAGATTCGACAGATTTAACGCGTGTAACACGATTAGGATCAACTTCAATAACGGTTACGGGCACAGACGCGCCGTCTTCGGTAAAGACACGGGTCATCCCGGCCTTTTTACCGACTAAACCGATAGTCATACTCAGTCTCCTATAGTGTACGGGGCTATCACCCGCTATGGCTGCCCTTTCCAGAGCATTCCACTAGCACATTGTGTGGCGCCTCACGGCGCGGCGGCTGCTGCTTATGCCAACTCTTTACAAAGAGCGATGAGCGCTGGGCCGCAAAGTGACTAGTGTAATTAGTTGAGTTTGATTTGCACGTCTACGCCTGCGGCGAGATCAAGCTTCATCAAAGCGTCAACAGTTTTCTCGGTCGGCTCAACAATGTCGAGCACACGCTTGTGCGTACGAATCTCATACTGGTCACGCGCATCTTTGTTGACGTGCGGCGAGATCAGAATGGTGTAACGCTCGCGGTTGGTCGGCAGCGGAATCGGTCCACGAACCTGAGCACCAGTACGCTTAGCGGTTTCAACAATCTCCGCTGTAGACTGGTCGATCAGGCGATGGTCGAAAGCTTTCAACCGAATGCGAATCTTTTGGTTCTGCATTTGCCCTAAACTCCAATGGATGTCGACGGCGCGAGCCGTCTACCCACGCATTCAAAGGATGCGCATTATAGGCACGCCAAAAGCCCATGTCAAACATTTGCTGTTGGTGCGCAGAAAAGGGGGCTCATCAGAGCCCCCTTCATCATTCAAGCATGTTGCTTACTTGACGATCTTGGCCACAACGCCAGCACCGACAGTACGGCCGCCTTCACGAATAGCGAAGCGCAAGCCTTCGTCCATTGCGATCGGAGCGATCAAGGTAACAACCATTTGCACGTTGTCACCCGGCATGACCATTTCAACGCCTTCCGGCAGTTCACAAGTACCGGTTACGTCGGTGGTACGGAAGTAGAACTGCGGACGGTAGCCCTTGAAGAAAGGCGTGTGACGACCACCCTCTTCTTTGGACAGTACGTAAACTTCTGCTTCGAAGGTAGTGTGCGGGTTGATGGTGCCCGGCTTGGCCAGTACCTGGCCACGCTCGACGTCATCACGCTTAGTACCACGCAGCAGGGCGCCAACGTTCTCACCAGCACGACCTTCGTCGAGCAGCTTACGGAACATTTCAACACCGGTAACGATCGTTTTGGTGGTGTCGCGGATACCCACGATTTCCACTTCTTCGCCCGCTTTAACGATGCCGCGCTCTACACGACCAGTCACAACAGTACCGCGACCAGAGATGGAGAACACGTCTTCGATCGGCATCAGGAACGGCTGATCAATAGCACGCTCCGGCTCAGGGATGTAAGCATCCAGAGCTTTGATCAGATTAGCAACGGCGGTAGTACCCATGCCGTTCTCATCTTCACCGTTCAACGCCATCAGCGCAGAGCCAGTGATGATCGGTGTGTCGTCACCCGGGAAGTCGTACTGGTCGAGAAGTTCGCGAACTTCCATTTCTACCAGTTCAAGCAGCTCTTCGTCATCGACCATGTCCGCTTTATTCAGGAACACAACGATGTACGGTACGCCAACCTGACGAGACAGCAGGATGTGCTCGCGAGTTTGCGGCATCGGGCCATCTGCGGCAGAACATACCAGGATCGCGCCGTCCATCTGCGCAGCACCGGTAATCATGTTCTTGACGTAGTCAGCGTGCCCTGGGCAGTCAACGTGCGCGTAGTGACGATCTTCAGACTGATATTCAACGTGTGAAGTAGCGATCGTGATACCGCGCTCGCGCTCTTCAGGAGCGTTATCGATGGTATCAAACTCACGCCAGTCGCCGCCGAAAACCTCAGCAGACACGCGGGTTAGGGCCGCAGTCAGAGTCGTTTTACCGTGGTCGACGTGACCAATGGTGCCGACGTTGACGTGCGGTTTGGAACGTTCAAATTTTTCCTTAGCCACTGCTATAACCTCTTTACGTTAGCTAACGGTTAACCGTTTTGATTGATGACGGCTTCAACGACGCTGGAGGGCGCCTCGTCGTACTTCGAGAACTCCATAGAGTAGCTCGCACGGCCCTGGGTTTGTGAGCGCAGATCGGTTGCATAACCGAACATCTCGCCCAGTGGCACCGTCGCACGAATGACTTTACCAGAAGAGGAGTCATCCATACCCTGCACCAGGCCGCGACGACGGCTCAGGTCACCCATGACGTCACCCATAAATTCTTCGGGGGTCACGATTTCGACCTTCATCACCGGCTCCAGCAGCACGGCCTTGGCCTTCCTGGCACCTTCTTTTACTGCCATAGAAGAAGCAATCTTAAACGCAGTCTCGTTGGAGTCCACGTCGTGGAAGGAGCCGTCGAACAGCGATACTTTAACGTCAATCATCGGGTAACCCGCGATGACGCCGTTTTTGAGCTGCTCGTAAGCACCCTTCTCAACCGCAGGGACGTATTCCTTAGGAACCGCGCCGCCTACGATTTCAGAGGTAAATTTGAAGAAGATTTCTTCGTCGCCTTCACCCTTCTCTTCAGCTGTCAGCGGCTCGATACGCAGCCAAACGTGACCGTACTGACCACGACCGCCAGACTGACGTACGAACTTGCCTTCCTGCTCAATGCTGCCGCGAATGGTTTCGCGGTAAGCAACCTGAGGCTTACCGATATTGGCTTCAACCTTGAACTCGCGACGCATACGGTCAACAAGGATATCCAGGTGAAGCTCACCCATACCAGAAATAATCGTCTGGCCGGTTTCTTCGTCGGTTTTGACCTGGAAGGAGGGGTCTTCTTGAGCAAGCTTGCCCAGGGCAACGCCCATCTTCTCTTGGTCGGCCTTAGACTTAGGCTCTACGGCAACCGAGATAACCGGATCCGGGAATTCCATGCGCTCGAGAACAATCTTGTTATCGATATCGCAAAGAGTATCACCGGTGGTGACGTCTTTCAGGCCGATACAGGCAGCGATGTCGCCCGCCAGAACCTCTTTGATCTCTTCACGAGAGTTGGCGTGCATCTGAACGATACGGCCAACACGCTCTTTCTTCTGCTTAACGGAGTTATACACGCCGTCACCAGATTTCAGAACGCCCGAGTAGACGCGGATAAAGGTCAGCGTACCAACAAAGGGGTCGGTGGCAATTTTAAACGCCAACGCCGCAAACGGTGCACTGTCATCAGCCTCACGGGTATCGACGGTGCCGTCTTTATCGTCAAGCTCACCTTCGATCGCCTTAACTTCTGTCGGCGAAGGCATGTATTCGATAACGCCATCCAGCACTGCCTGAACGCCTTTGTTCTTAAAGGCAGAACCACAGGTAACCAGAACGATATCGTTAGCCAGGGTGCGCGCACGCAGGCCAGCCTTGATCTCTTCAATCGTTAGCTCACCGCCTTCAAGGTACTTTTCCATCAGCTCATCAGAGCCTTCGGCAGCGGCCTCAACCATCTCTTCGCGATACTTCTCGGCTGTTTCTTGCAATTCAGCCGGAATATCAACGAGCTCATAATTCATACCCAGGCTTTCCTCATCCCACAGGATAGCCTTCATCTGAATCAGGTCGATAACGCCTTTAAAGTCTTCTTCTGTGCCCCAGTTAATCTGGATCGGCACAGCGTTGGCACCCAAGCGCTCTTTCAGCTGCTCGACAACCATGAAGAAGTCAGCGCCGGTACGGTCCATCTTGTTGACGAAAACCATACGCGGAACTTCGTACTTGTTGGCTTGGCGCCATACTGTTTCGGTCTGCGGCTGAACGCCGGAAGAGCCACACAGTACAACCACCGCGCCATCCAGTACGCGCAGAGAACGCTCAACTTCGATAGTGAAGTCAACGTGCCCCGGGGTGTCGATAATATTGATACGGTGCTCAGGAAACTGCTTGCTCATGCCCTGCCAGAAACAGGTAGTCGCAGCTGAGGTGATAGTGATACCACGCTCCTGCTCCTGCTCCATCCAGTCCATGGTCGCAGCACCGTCGTGGACTTCGCCCACTTTGTGGGAGAGACCGGTGTAGAACAGTACACGCTCAGTCGTCGTGGTTTTACCCGCGTCGACGTGAGCGACGATACCGATATTACGGTAGCGATTTAGTGGAGTCTTGCGTGCCACGGTGAAACTCCCGTTTGTTGGCGATGCTCGTTAATTTAGCGGCGTATGCAAGCGAGGCTTATGCGACCGCCGCTACCCCTTGAGGGTAGCGGTTAGGTATTACAACAGAGCGACTCAGCAAACACTTCGCCATGCTGAACAACGTGCATATTGAAACCCTAAAGCCATACTTAAAAACGCCGTACTTAGAAACGCCGATTTTAGAAACACTGACCTTAGATACGCGTACCTTAGAAACGGTAGTGCGAGAAGGCCTTGTTGGCTTCTGCCATACGATGCACGTCTTCGCGCTTCTTAACGGCAGAACCTTTACCTTCAGCGGCATCAAGCATTTCACCAGCCAGACGCTGCACCATGGTTTTCTCACCGCGACGACGCGCCGCGTCTACCAGCCAGCGCATGGCTAGCGCTTGACGGCGTGACGGACGTACTTCAACCGGCACCTGATAGGTCGCACCACCCACGCGGCGCGACTTCACTTCGACCATCGGCTGGATGGCTTCCAGCGCTTTGTCGAAGATCTCCAGCGGATCTTCTTTACTACGCTCGGCAACCTTGTCCAACGCACCGTAGACGATACGCTCAGCTATGGACTTCTTGCCGCTGACCATCAGGTGGTTCATGAACTTCGCCAGACGCTCACTTCCGAACTTAGGATCCGGCAGAATCTCGCGTTTAGCTACTACTCTTCTTCTAGGCATGATAAGCCCTCAATTAAGGATCTTTCAGGTAAACCCGGAACTCGTGCTACTTGTGTACGCTATGTAAATACAACAAGCGCCGCCCGACCTTACTCTTATCAGACCGTCAAATTCGTGATAATCGTTACTCAACAAGCCCGTTTAACAGGGCAGTGCTGCACAGCAGCCCAACCCCTTAGGACTTAGGACGCTTAGTACCGTATTTAGAACGACCCTGACGACGATTCTGAACGCCGGAGGTGTCAAGGGCGCCACGTACGGTGTGATAACGCACACCTGGCAAATCCTTTACACGGCCGCCGCGAATCAAAACGACAGAGTGTTCTTGAAGGTTGTGACCTTCACCACCGATATAAGAAGACACTTCAAAGCCGTTGGTAAGGCGCACACGGCAAACCTTACGCAGGGCCGAGTTAGGCTTCTTCGGGGTGGTGGTGTAAACGCGCGTACATACGCCGCGTTTTTGCGGACAAGCCTGCAGCGCTGGCACGTCACTTTTGGTGACGGGGCGCTTGCGCGGCTTGCGCACTAGCTGATTAATCGTTGCCATGGTGTTTAGCTGACTCCAATGGTTGCCTTGCCTTTCAACAAGTACGGGCAGCGGATGCGGGCGCACCCACCCCACTGTTAAAGGCTGCGCATTCTAAAGGCTGACCCTAGGTCACGTCAAGCCTTGCCGGCGGTTTTACCGACAAGGCGACGCTTTTCAGGTCAGCTACTCGTTTTACGTACCACTTACTGTCGTGCCATGGGCCCGTTTACAGCTCATCGTCAGAATCGAGAGCGGTCAACTGAGCACCCAGCTCCTGCTCAACTTCGGTCGCCGAAGGATTGAACAGTTGCTCAACGTCTTCGCGCTTGCGACGACGTTCCGCGTGGTGAGTCAGACCGGTACCTGCCGGAATCAGACGACCCACTACGACGTTCTCTTTCAGGCCGCGCAGATAATCGCGCTTGCCGGTCACCGCCGCTTCGGTCAGTACGCGGGTTGTCTCCTGGAAGGAGGCCGCGGAAATGAACGACTCGGTGGCCAGGCTGGCCTTGGTGATACCCAGCAGCATACGCTGATACTTGGCCGGGAATTTCTTCTCTTTTTCCAGACGTTCGTTCTGTTCCAGCACGCGAACCAGTTCTGCCTGGTCGCCGGTGATGAAGTCAGAATCGCCCGAATCGGTTAGCTCTACCTTGCGCAGCATCTGGCGCACAATGACTTCGATGTGCTTATCGTTAATGCCTACGCCCTGTAGACGGTAAACGTCCTGCACTTCGGCAGTGATGTACTTGGCAAGTTCCTCAACACCCAGCAGACGCAGGATATCGTGGGGATTGCTCGGCCCATCGGAAATCACCTCGCCCTTCTCGACGGTCTCGCCTTCGAAGACGGCAATTTGACGCCATTTCGGAATCAGCGCCTCAAACGGGTCACCAGATTCCGGAGTAATCGTCAGACGGCGCTTACCTTTGGTCTCTTTACCGAAGCTGATCACACCGCTGATTTCCGCCAGGATAGACGACTCTTTCGGCTTACGTGCTTCGAACAAGTCAGCCACCCGCGGCAGACCACCGGTGATATCTTTGTTCGCCGACGCTTCTACCGGGATACGGGCAACCACTTCACCCACACCGATAGTGACACCATCGTCGACCGAAATAATCGAGTTACCCGGCAGCAAGTACTGTACCGGCGTGTTTGAACCAGAAACCGATACGTATTCACCCGCAGCGTCTTGCAGCATAACCATGGGGCGCTTATCACGGCCGGCCATAGGACGTGCGGCTGACTCGATAACCTCAATAGACGACAGGCCGGTCATCTCATCGACACTGCGGTGCATGGTGACACCTTCGTCGAGATCGATGAACTGCGCCTTACCTTCTACTTCGGCAACGATCGGGTGAGTGTGCGGATCCCACTTGGCAACCGTCGCGCCAGCGTCGACCACGTCGCCGTCACGTACAGACAGCTCAGCACCGTAGGGAAGCTTGTAGTACTCACGCTCACGGCCATGGTCATCAGCAACGGCCAGGGCGCTAGAACGGGATACCACTACCAGCTTACCGTCGGCACGCTCAACGTGCTTGATGTTGTGCAGACGAACTTTACCGCCGTGCTTCACCTGTACGCTATCTACCGCAGAGGAGCGCGATGCCGCGCCACCGATGTGGAAGGTACGCATGGTCAGCTGGGTACCCGGCTCACCGATGGACTGTGCGGCGATAACGCCGACCGCTTCACCGATGTTGACCTGGTGACCACGTGCCAAGTCACGGCCGTAACAGGAGGCACACACGCCGTGTGCGGTCTCACAGGTAATTGTGGAACGCACGATGATCTCGTCGACACCCATGGTGTCGAGCTCGGCACACCACTTCTCGTCGAGCAGGGTACCTTTAGCAATCAGCACGTCGCCGCTGCCAGGATGGACAACATCCTGGGCCACGACGCGACCTAGCACTCGCTGGGAAAGCGGTACGATAATGTCGCCGCCTTCGATAATCGGGTGCAGGGTCAAGCCGTTTTCGGTACCACAGTCAACCTCGGTGATCACCAAATCCTGCGCCACGTCGACCAGACGACGGGTCAGGTAACCGGAGTTGGCCGTTTTCAGTGCCGTATCCGCAAGACCTTTACGCGCGCCGTGGGTCGAGATGAAGTACTGCAGTACGTTCAGACCTTCACGGAAGTTGGCGACGATCGGTGTTTCGATGATCGAGCCATCCGGCTTAGCCATCAGGCCACGCATACCGGCAAGCTGACGAATCTGGGCAGCACTACCACGAGCACCGGAGTCAGCCATGATGAAGACGCTGTTGAACGAGTCCTGCTCAACTTCGTTTCCATCACGATCGATAACGGTCTCTTTGGAGATGCCCACCATCATCGCCTTGGCGACTTTATCGTTGGCCTTGGACCAGATATCGATAACCTTGTTGTACTTCTCACCCGCTGTTACCAGGCCAGAAGAGAACTGGTCTTCGATCTCTTTAACTTCCGCTTCCGCGGCGTCAACGATCTCGGTTTTGGCTTCGGGAATAACGAAGTCATTTACACCGATAGAGGCGCCTGACCAGGTCGCCAGACGGAAACCGGTATACATCAGCTGGTCAGCGAAGATGACGGTCGGCTTGAGGCCAGCACGACGATAAACTTCGTTGATCAGGCTGGAGATCGCCTTCTTCTTCATCGGCTGATCGATCAGCTTGAACGGCACCCCTTCCGGCAGAATGCGGAACAGCAGCGCACGGCCGACGGTGGTGTCGTAAATACGCCGGTGGAAGCTACGCTCGCCGGTCTCTTCTTCAATGTCGATCTCGTCTAAACGCACTTTAACCCGTGCGTGGAGCGATACTGACTGGGTACCGAAAGCGCGCTCGACCTCATTAAGGTCAGAGAACACCATGCCCTCGCCTTTGGCGTTGATCTTTTCGCGGGTCATGTAGTAAAGACCCAGTACAACGTCCTGGGACGGCACGATGATCGGCTCGCCGTTAGCGGGCGAAAGCACGTTGTTGGTGGCCATCATCAGCGCACGCGCTTCGAGCTGGGCTTCCAGGGTCAGCGGTACGTGTACCGCCATCTGGTCACCGTCAAAGTCGGCGTTGTAGGCGGCACATACCAGCGGGTGCAGCTGAATCGCTTTACCTTCGATCAGCAGCGGCTCAAACGCCTGGATACCCAGACGGTGAAGCGTGGGGGCGCGGTTAAGCAGTACCGGGTGCTCGCGGATAACATCGGCAAGGATGTCCCACACTTCCGGCAGCTCGCGCTCGACCATCTTCTTGGCGGCTTTGATCGTTGAGGCGTAGCCCAGCGACTGCAGCTTGGAGTAGATAAACGGCTTGAACAGCTCAAGCGCCATTTTCTTGGGCAGACCACACTGGTGCAGACGCAGCGTCGGACCTACGGTAATTACCGAACGGCCCGAGTAGTCGACGCGCTTACCCAGCAAGTTCTGACGGAAACGGCCCTGCTTACCTTTGATCATGTCAGCGAGCGATTTCAGCGGACGCTTGTTAGAGCCCGTGATCGCACGGCCACGACGGCCGTTATCCAGCAGTGCATCGACCGCTTCCTGGAGCATGCGCTTCTCATTGCGCACGATAATATCCGGCGCATTGAGATCGAGCAGACGCTTCAGGCGGTTGTTACGGTTGATCACACGACGGTAAAGGTCGTTGAGATCGGAGGTCGCGAAGCGGCCACCGTCCAGCGGTACCAGCGGACGCAGATCCGGTGGCAGCACGGGCAGCACTTCCATGACCATCCACGCCGGCGCGTTGCCGGAGTGGTAGAAGGCTTCAAGCAGCTTGAGGCGCTTGGAGAGCTTCTTGATCTTGGTTTCTGAGTTAGTCTGCGGAATTTCTTCACGCAGATGGTTAATCTCTTCTTCCAGATCGATGTCTTTGAGCAGCTCTTGAACGGCTTCGGCACCCATACGAGCGTCAAAGTCGTCGCCAAACTCTTCCAGCGCTTCAAAGTACTGCTCGTCGTTCATCAGCTGACCACGCTCAAGCGTGGTCATACCGGGGTCGATAACGACAAAGCTTTCGAAGTACAGCACGCGCTCGATATCACGCAGGGTCATATCAAGGAACATGCCGATACGCGACGGCAGTGACTTCAAAAACCAAATGTGGGCGACCGGCGAGGCGAGCTCAATGTGCCCCATGCGCTCACGGCGCACGGCGGCTTTGGTCACTTCGACGCCACACTTCTCGCAGATAATGCCGCGGTGCTTCATGCGCTTATACTTGCCGCACAGGCACTCGTAGTCTTTGACCGGACCAAAGATCTTGGCGCAGAACAGACCATCCCGCTCCGGCTTAAAGGTACGGTAGTTGATGGTCTCGGGCTTCTTCACCTCGCCAAACGACCAGGAGCGAATCATGTCCGGCGACGCCAGGGTAATCTTGATCGCGTCAAACTCTTCGGACTGAGACTGCGATTTGAGTACTTTCACCAAATCTTTCATGGGACGGCTCCTAGCTCTCTAACTCGATATCGATGCCCAGCGAGCGGATTTCCTTAACGAGTACGTTAAAGGATTCCGGCATGCCTGCCTGCATGGTGTGGTCGCCATCCACGATGTTTTTATACATCTTGGTGCGGCCTTCGACGTCGTCCGACTTGACGGTGAGCATCTCTTGTAGCGTGTAAGCGGCGCCGTATGCTTCCAACGCCCACACTTCCATCTCACCGAAGCGCTGACCACCGAATTGCGCCTTACCACCCAAGGGCTGCTGAGTAACCAGCGAGTAAGAACCGGTAGAACGCGCGTGCATCTTGTCGTCTACCAAGTGGTTAAGCTTCAACATATACATGTAGCCGACGGTGACCGGACGGTCAAAAGCGTCACCGGTACGGCCATCGAACAGGGCCATCTGACCCGATTCAGGAATGTCCGCCAGCTTCAGCAGGTGCTTGATTTCGTGCTCTTTAGCACCGTCAAACACCGGCGTTGCCATGGGCACACCGCCTTTTAGGTTCTTCGCCAGGGCGATAATTTCATCGTCGGTCAGGGAATCGAGATCTTCAATACGCGTACCCTGGGTATTGTAGATCTGCCCCAGGAAGTCACGAATTTCAGCGACCTGCTGACCGCGTGCATCGCGCAGCATGGCTTCGATCTTGACGCCCAAGCCACGCGCCGCCATGCCCAGGTGCGTCTCAAGGATCTGACCAACGTTCATCCGCGACGGTACGCCCAGCGGGTTTAGCACCACGTCAACCGACTCGCCCTTCTCGTCAAACGGCATGTCTTCGATGGGCATAATCGCCGAGATAACACCTTTGTTACCGTGACGACCGGCCATCTTGTCGCCTGGCTGGATGCGACGCTTCACGGCCATGTAGACCTTGACGATCTTCAGTACGCCCGGCGCGAGGTCATCGCCCTGGGTCAGCTTGCGCTTCTTATCTTCAAAGCGCTCATCCATCTCTTTACGACGAATTTCCAGCTGTTCGTCAGCCTGAGCCAGTAGCTCATTAAACGACTCATCCTGCAGACGCAGCTTGAACCACTGCTGACGCGGCAGTTCGTCGAGGTAATCCTCGTCCAGCACATCGCCTTTCTTGAGGTTCGGGCCACCGTTAACGGCCTGACCGTCAAGGGTACGCTTGAGACGCTCAAAGGTGGCATCTTCGGCGATACGGTAAGTCTCTTGGAGATCCTTACGTACCTCATCAAGCTGGGTGCGCTCGATCGACAGGGCGCGGGAGTCTTTCTCAACGCCGTCACGGGTAAACACCTGAACGTCGATGACCGTGCCTTTCATGCCTGTCGGGGCACGCAGCGAGGTATCTTTAACGTCAGACGCTTTCTCGCCGAAGATAGCACGTAGCAGCTTCTCTTCAGGCGTCAGCTGGGTTTCACCCTTCGGTGTCACTTTACCGACCAGAATATCGCCCGGGCCGACTTCGGCACCGATGTAGACAACGCCCGCCTCATCCAGCTTGGAGAGCGCAGACTCGCCCACGTTCGGAATATCAGAAGTGATTTCTTCTGAGCCCAACTTGGTGTCACGAGACACACAGGTCAGTTCCTGAATGTGAATGGTGGTGAAACGGTCTTCTTGAACAACCCGCTCGGAAAGCAGAATCGAGTCCTCGAAGTTGTAGCCGTTCCAGGGCATAAAGGCGATGCGCATGTTCTGGCCCAGCGCCAAGTCACCCATATCCACCGACGGGCCGTCGGCGAGAATATCGCCACGCGCCACGTTATCGCCAGGCCGCACGATGGGGCGCTGGTTCATACAAGTGTTCTGGTTCGAGCGGGTGTATTTGGTCAGGTTGTAGATATCAACCCCGGCTTCACCGCCGATGATCTCATCTTCGTTAACCCGTACCACCACACGACGCGCGTCAACGGAATCAATCACGCCACCACGATTCGCCACCGCACAGACACCGGAGTCACGGGCAACAAAGCGCTCCATGCCGGTACCTACCAGCGGCTTGTCGGCACGCAGGGTAGGAACCGCCTGACGCTGCATGTTCGAGCCCATCAAGGCGCGGTTGGCGTCATCGTGCTCCAGGAACGGAATCAATGCCGCTGCGACCGAGACGACCTGACGGGGTGATACATCCATCAGCGTCACTTGCTCGGGACGCATAAAGGTGGTCTCACCGCGGTGACGCACCTGAACCAGATCATCGCTTAGCTTGTTGGACTCATCTACCGCCGCTGACGCCTGGGCGATAACGAAATCGCCCTCTTCGATCGCCGAGAGATGGACGATGTCGTCGGTCAACTGACGATCAACCACTTTACGGTACGGCGTTTCAAGGAAACCGTAGCTGTTGGTGTGGCTGTAGGTCGCCAGCGAGTTGATCAGACCGATGTTCGGGCCTTCCGGCGTTTCGATCGGGCATAGGCGCCCATAGTGCGTGGCGTGTACGTCACGTACTTCGAAGCCAGCACGCTCACGGGTCAAACCACCGGGGCCGAGTGCTGACACACGACGCTTGTGGGTAACCTCTGAGAGCGGGTTGTTCTGATCCATAAACTGGGAAAGCTGGCTGGAACCGAAGAACTCTTTCACCGCCGCCGCGACCGGCTTGGCGTTGATCAAGTCTTGGGGCATCAGGCCTTCGCTTTCGGCCATGGAGAGACGCTCTTTCACCGCGCGCTCTACACGCACCAAGCCAACGCGGAACTGGTTTTCAGCCATCTCGCCAACGCAGCGAATACGGCGGTTACCCAGGTGATCGATATCGTCAACGTCACCGAAGCCGTTGCGAATATTGATCAGCTCGCGCAGCACATCCAGGATGTCTTTACGATCCAGTACGCCGGAGCCGGTGTCAGTATCACGACGCAGGCGACGGTTGAACTTCATGCGGCCAACGCCCGACAGGTCGTAGCGGTCCTCAGAGAAGAACAGGTTGTTAAACAGCGTCTCGGCAGACTCTTTAGTGGGCGGCTCGCCGGGGCGCATCATGCGGTAGATTTCCACCAAGGCTTCAAGCGCGGAGTTAGTCGCGTCCAGCTTCAAGGTGTCGGAAATGAATGAACCGCAGTCAAGATCGTTAGTGTAGAGCGTTTCCACCAGAGTGATGCCACCCTGAGCCATACGCTCGAGCACTTCGGGAGTGATTTCGGTATTACATGGGCAGATCAGCTCGCCGGTCTTGGAATCGATCTGATCTTTGGCCAGGGTTTTGCCGAACAGGTACTCCATCGGCACATCCAGACGCTCAAGGCCGGCTTTTTCAAGCTGACGAATGTGCTTCTGGGTAATCCGACGCCCCTCTTCAACGATCACATTACCTTCGCCATCTTTGATGTCGAAAGTGGCCGTTTCGCCGCGCAGGCGTGACGGCACCAGCTCCACAGAGAAACCGGATTTCTCAATGTGGAAGACGCTGGTTTCAAAGAACTCGGCGAGGATCTCTTCGGTGTTCATACCCAGCGCACGCATCAATACCGAGGCCGGCAGTTTGCGGCGACGGTCAATACGTACGAAGACGTTGTCTTTGGGGTCAAACTCGAAGTCTAACCAGGAGCCACGGTAAGGAATCACTCGGGCAGAGTAGAGCAGCTTGCCGGAAGAGTGGCTCTTACCTTTGTCGTGATCAAAGAACACACCGGGCGAGCGGTGGAGCTGGGATACGATAACCCGCTCAGTACCGTTGATAACAAAGGTACCGTTCTCCGTCATCAGGGGGATTTCCCCCATGTAGACTTCTTGCTCTTTAATATCTTTAATGGCTTTGTTCGAGGAGTCGCGATCATAAATGATCAAGCGAACCTTGACGCGCAGCGGGGCGGAGTAAGTCACACCGCGCAGCTGGCACTCCTTAACATCGAACGCCGGCGTACCAAAGCGGTAGCTGACATACTCAAGCGCTGCATTGCCGGAGAAGCTCTCAATCGGAAACACGGACTTGAATGCCGCGTGCAGACCGATCTCGTGACGCTCGTCGGGCGAACGATCTTGCTGGAGGAAGTCGTAATAGGAATCAAGCTGGATCGCCAGCAAGTAAGGCACATCCATTACTTGGGGCAGTTTGCCGAAATCCTTGCGGATGCGTTTTTTCTCAGTATATGAGTAAGCCATCTGTATTCCCCAGCTTGTTCACCATGGGTGACCGATGCGTGGTCATCTGCCCTACGGGCGTGTCAGACGCAGACAGCAAGCTCCTAAATCGGTAGCTCGCCGTCGAAAATCTAGTTCGATAACTCAGTCGTCGATAACACTGTCGTCGTTAACACTATCTTCAATAGCGCTTCAATAACGCTTTTACGCTTCTGTCGCTCTGCTATTTACCAACAGCAATGCTGCTATTAAACACCAGTTGCAACAGAAAAAGGCCGGCAGCGGGATATCCCGCCGCCAGCCGTGGAAGCTTACGCAGCGCGTAAAGCCGTCCGCACAAGGCTTACTTGAGCTCGACGGTTGCGCCCGCTTCTTCCAGCTTAGCTTTAGCTGCTTCAGCGTCGTCTTTCGACAGACCTTCTTTGATGGTCGCCGGAGCGCCGTCAACAGCACCTTTAGCTTCTTTCAAGCCAAGGCCGGTGATCTCACGAACTGCTTTGATCACGTTAACTTTCTTGTCGCCAGCAGCGGTCAGAACGACGTCAAATTCAGTCTGCTCTTCAGCTACTTCGCCGCCAGCAGCCGGGCCAGCCATTACGGCAGCCGCGGCAGAAACGCCGAACTTCTCTTCCATTGCTTCGATCAGCTCGACAACTTCCATCACGGTCATGTCGGCTACAGCATTGATGATATCGTCTTTAGACAGTGCCATTGTTTCATTCCTAACTTTGCGGGAGTCTCGGTCAGCCGATGACTCAGGATTCATTGCTCGGTTCAGGCAGCGTTCTGGTTCAACCATTCACGCCACCAGCAAAAAGAACTGCTTATGCAGCTTCTTGCTTCTGGTCGCGCAGCGCGGCCAGAGTACGAACCAGCTTGCCAGCGGAGGCTTCTTTCATTACCGACATCAACTTGGCAATTGCTTCGTCGTGAGTCGGTAGGGTTGCCAGACGGTCGATGTCAGCAGCCGGAATCAGCTCACCTTCGTAGGCCAACGCTTTTACTTCGAAGTCCTTGTTCGTTTTAGCAAACTCTTTGAACAAACGAGCGGCAGCGCCCGGATGGTCAGTAGAGAAGGCCAACAACGTAGGACCAACAAAGCTATCGTTCAGGCACTCCCACTGAGTGCCCTCGAGAGCGCGGCGAGCCAGCGTATTACGTACAACACGCAGCTCTACACCATTCTCACGCGCCTGCTTGCGCAGATCGGTCATTTTACCAACCGTAACGCCGCGAGAATCAGCAACTACGACGGAGAGTGCGCCCTTGGCCGCTTCACTGACCTCGGCAACAATCGCTTTCTTGCCTTCAAGTGCTAGTGGCACAGTGATCACTCCTTCGTGCCGGAACCCAGAAAGGTTCCGGTGGTTACCATCTCTCCCCGCTCTACTTGCAAAAGCGTTGCAAAGCGGAAAGCCTTGGGGATGGTGCTCACCAGAAAGCCGTTAAGCTAAACCAACTGGCGGCCACACCATCTGCGCAGGCGCTTATGGGGCAATTAAGCCGCCCTTGTCAGTACAAACAACGTACGAGCTAAGGACGGCACCTGCGGTCTTTGACGATGCCCCGGCCAGTGATAGTCACCAAACGGGGGACCGCAAAGTTCTTGCTCAGTTCTTACTACAAATCTACCGATCGTATGCTTTAAACAAAAGCAGAGTGATCGATGGTCAAACCCGGGCCCATGGTAGTGGACAGAGTCATTTTCTTAAAGTAAATACCTTTAGACGCGCTCGGCTTGAGGCGCTTCAGGTCAGCAACCAATGCTTCCAGGTTGCCGTTAAGTGCTGCTGCGTCAAAATCCACTTTACCCAGGGTAGTGTGGATAATACCGTTTTTGTCGGTACGGAAACGCACCTGACCCGCCTTGGCATTTTTAACCGCTGTCGCCACATCAGGCGTTACGGTGCCAACTTTGGGGTTAGGCATCAGGCCACGCGGACCTAGGATCTGACCTAACTGGCCAACAACGCGCATAGCGTCGGGCGAAGCGATAACGACGTCAAAATCCATCACGCCTTTTTTCACTTGCTCAGCCAAGTCGTCCATACCTACGATGTCGGCACCGGCTTCTTTAGCGGCATCGGCATTAGCACCTTGGGTGAAGACCGCAACGCGTACGTCTTTACCGGTACCGTTAGGCATGACGGTAGCGCCACGCACAACCTGGTCGGATTTACGTGGGTCAACGCCCAGGTTGATGGCGACATCAACGGACTCTTTGAATTTAACCGTAGACAGCTCAGCAAGCAGCGCTACTGCTTCTTCAATAGAGTAGGCTTTGGTAGCGTCTACTTTTTCGCGAATGATTTTCGCACGCTTAGACAGTTTAGCCATGATCAGAGACCCTCCACGTTTAGGCCCATGCTGCGAGCACTGCCAGCAATGGTGCGTACAGCGGCATCGAGATTCGCAGCCGTCAGGTCAGGCTCTTTGGTCTTGGCGATCTCTTCAAGCTGCTCACGGGTCACGGTGCCGACCTTCTTCTTGTTCGGCTCACCAGAGCCGGACTTGATACCGGCGGCTTTTTTCAGCAGCACGGCAGCAGGCGGCGTCTTGGTGACGAACGTGAAGCTACGATCAGAGTAGACAGTGATCACGACTGGCGTCGGCAGGCCCGGCTCAATTTCTTGAGTCGCGGCGTTGAACGCCTTACAGAATTCCATGATGTTCACGCCGTGCTGACCCAGCGCTGGGCCTACCGGCGGACTTGGATTGGCTTTACCTGCAGCAACCTGCAGTTTGATGTAAGCCTGTACTTTCTTGGCCATCTTTAACACTCCAGTTGGGTAATAGCGCCCGAAGGCTCCCCGGCACCAGTGAAACAGCTGAACCAGCCATTTCACACGAATTAAAACTTACCGCTTACTTACTATTCACTACTAACTATTTACTACTCACCCGCTACTCTTTCTCAACCTGAGAAAATTCTAACTCAACAGGCGTAGAGCGCCCAAAGATCAGCACGCTGACATGCAGACGACTCTTTTCATAATTGACTTCTTCGACGACACCGTTGAAATCGGCAAACGGCCCATCAACAACACGCACCGACTGACCCGGCTCAAACATCGTTTTGGGCCGCGGCTTATCGGTACCGTCTTTAACGCGCAGCAGAATTGCATCCGCTTCGCGTGATGTAATTGGCGCGGGCTTCTCTTTGGTGCCACCGATAAAGCCCATAACACGCGGCGTCTCATTGACGAGGTGCCATGTTTCGTCGGCCATCTCCATCTCGACCAGTACATAGCCAGGATAGAATTTACGCTCGCTCTTGCGTCGCTTGCCGTCGCGCATTTCAACGACTTCTTCGGTTGGCACCAGAATTTCGCCAAAGCGATCTTCCATACCATACATTTTCACGCGCTCAATCAGCGAGCGCATGACATGCTTTTCAAAGCCAGAATAAGCGTGGACGACGTACCAACGTTTGGACATGAAAGCTCCTAACCAATGACGCCGGACATCGCCCAGCCAAGAAGAGTGTCGATCAACCACAGCAATAGCCCGACCACCAGAACAGCCACCAGCACAATGGCGGTGGTCTGAATGGTTTCGGGACGGGTCGGCCATACAACGCGCTGAATCTCTTTCTTGGCGCTTCTGGCAAGCTCTACTAAATCACGACCTTTGGTAGTGGTTAGCACGATCAAACCGGCAATCACACACAACACTACTACACCAAGTACGCGGTAGAGCAGGCCAATATCGGCGAAATAGGTATTACCAACAACAGCAACGACAAGCAGCGCTACGACCGCCGCCCACTTGAGCCCGTCATGGCGCGTCTGTTGCACCTCGGCGCCATGTTTTACAGAACCAGGCTTCATAAAAACGAGACTCCTCAGGGTACGGCGAACGATAAAATAATTTCGGAAAAAAGACATACCAACCTGGGGAAGGTTGGCAGGCCAGGAGGGAATCGAACCCCCAACCTGCGGTTTTGGAGACCGCTGCTCTGCCAATTGAGCTACTGGCCTGTATCGTCGTACTGACTTTCTACATTTGCTTCTACTTCTGCCGACAAGCGTTTTTTTCAACCGCCTATACAACAGCGGGCGCCATGGTAGCGAAGAAACCCACCACTGACAACCCCTTCTTTACGCCTAGGCGTTACAAAACACCACCTAAACGCAGAGACAAAAAAAGCGAGCTTTGCTCGCTTATTTCGCAATATGGAGCTCATGGACGGAATTGAACCGTCGACCTCACCCTTACCAAGGGTGTGCTCTACCCCTGAGCTACATGAGCCAAACACATCAACTGGAGCGGGCGGCGGGAATCGAACCCGCACCATCAGCTTGGAAGGCTGAGGTTCTACCATTGAACTACGCCCGCAGAACCTGTCTTAGAATGACGATCCGCTGCACGAGGAACAGTAGCTAATGCCCGCTTACCGGCTTTTCATTCCCAAGCGATGAACAACTCAGCGCTTGATAAATCTGGTGGAGAGGGAAGGATTCGAACCTTCGAAGCTTTCGCGGCAGATTTACAGTCTGCTCCCTTTGGCCACTCGGGAACCTCTCCAACTGTGGCGGCACATTATGCCAGCCTTCAAAACAGTGTCAAGCGAGATATTTACTTAATTTATCGTAGCTTGCGATGCTTGCACATCTGCTGACTGCCTTGGAACGCGCTGCATTTTGTCAAAGCAGCATAGAGAATGCAAGCCCAGCGCGAATCTTTTCTAGCGCCACTGGCTCAGGCACCCGCGGCGCGCCCGACATTTTACCAGCCCGCTCCGCGAGGGTCATCGGAAAGCACGCCTCTAAGCCGCCGTAGACCATATCGGGCCACACCGCGTGGGGCACCTGCACCCCTCTTGAGACAACCCGCGCATCGCCCCCCGTCAACAGCATCGGCAACGCCACACCCTCTTGGTCGCACACTTCACTATAAATACGGTTGATGGCACTGACGGCCGCCATATAAATACCGTGGTTCACGGCATCGACTGTGCGCCGCCCCGGCTCTAGCAACTCATCGGCCTCACTCTCCGGGTCGATAGCGACATTGCGAGTACCTAGCTTCAGGCTCTCTTTCATCAGGCGCAGACCGGGGATAATAAAGCCGCCAAGATGACTTCCGCCCGGCAAAACAAAGTCAATGGTAATCGCGCTACCGCAATCCACCGCACAACAGCCACCTGCTAGCTGATACCCCGCCAGCGCCCCCATCCAACGATCAACGCCCAAGCGCCCCGGCTCTTCGTAACCGTTAACCACGCCTAGCGCCTCATGGGTGGAGCGCGCCACGTGCACATGGCGCACCCGGCGGCGCAGCAAGGCGACCGTCTCCTCCAGCACGGCCGCCCTGGCGACACTGGATATACGCACCGCCTCGACGACATCAAGATCGGGGATATCGGCCCCTGGGCGCCACTCTTCCCGGGTCCACACCGCTCCACGGGAACGTATCTCGCTACTCTCGGCATCCTTTAGCCGCCACTTAGACAGCGTGTTGCCGATATCAAGATCCAGAATCATAAACGCCTGCGTACGCTAATCTCACCGCCAGCTAGGCGTCGCGAGTGACCATTTTCGGTAACCCATAGGTTACCACTCTCATCCACTTCCCCCGCGACGGCCTCGCTGGTCTGCTGCCCCTGAATTACCCGAATGGGCAGCCCTGCATAGGCGTGGCGTTCATTCCAGGCATCACGCCAGGCACTAAAACCCTCCTGTTCAAAGTTAGCCAGCATGGCCAATAGGCCTGCCACCTCCTCTGAGGCCAACTGGTTGCGTGAGATATTCGGCAGCCGCTCGAAAAGCGCGGCCACGGGCTGATCGATGGCGGCTCGCTGCGCCTCGGGCAGCCATAAATTCATACCAATGCCGATAACCACCTCACAGGGGCCTGCCGCATCGCCGGTCACTTCAATAAGAATGCCGGCCAGCTTGCCTAGCTCATCGTCAGGCTCATCCCCCTGCTCGGAGAGCAGGATATCGTTTGGCCACTTGAGCTTCGGCGCCACGCCGTGCTGCTCAAGCACCTGGGCAACGACAACGCCCACCGCCAAACTCAAGCCTTCCAACACGGCAATACCCGACTCGAAGCGCCAGCCCACCGAGAGCATTAGGCTCTGCCCCCAGGGCGTCGACCAGACACGCCCGCGCCGCCCACGCCCCGCCGTCTGCAGCTCAACCAGACAGACCTCTCCATGTCCGGCGCCCTGTTCAAAGCGTTGACGCAGATATTCGTTGCTGGAGGGTAACTGATCTTCAACAAACAGACGCGCCAGATGGTGGCGCGCCTGAGCGGGCAGCTGCTCAACGATTTTGGCGCCCTCCAAGGGCTCCAGCCGCTGCGACAGCTGGTAGCCACGGCCTTTCACCGCGACGACTTCTACCCCGAGCGCTTCGAGTTTTTTTAACTGCTTCCACACCGCCGCACGAGAAATTCCCAGCGTTTCACCCAGCTGCTCGCCAGAGTGAACCTCGCCATCGCTTAACAAACGCATCAGGTTGCCGATGGTCATGCTCCTGCCCCAGTGGGAAAAGCGCTATTCTAGCGGATGAAGGTTCGCGGCGAAAACTTTCCGGGGGGCGACCAAGGTCGATAAGCGCTCCAGTAATATCAGCGAAGCCTTCGACATGGTAGAATAGTTATTGGACGCAAGCCCTGAGCCAAGATGGTCGGCAAATTGCCAGCCCTTGCGACCCGCATTTTCCGACCCGTGGACAAACGGGTGTTCACAAGAGTTCTCTCTCAGCATGCAAAACCAGCAAAACTCCAGCGCGGTTAATAACCTGCGCAACGTCGCGATCATAGCCCACGTTGACCATGGTAAAACCACACTGGTCGACAAACTCCTGAGCCAGTCCGGCACCCTTGACCGTAAAGCAGAAGGTCAAGAGCGCATCATGGACTCAAACGACCAGGAGAAAGAGCGTGGCATTACCATTTTGGCCAAGAACACGGCCATTCAGTGGCAAGACAGCCACGGTAACGGCTACCACATCAACATCGTGGATACGCCTGGGCACGCCGATTTCGGCGGCGAGGTTGAGCGCGTCATGTCAATGGTCGATTCGGTGCTACTGCTAGTAGACGCCGTTGATGGCCCGATGCCGCAAACTCGCTTCGTGACCCAGAAAGCCTTCGCCCAGGGCCTCAAGCCGATTGTGGTAGTCAACAAAATTGACCGCCCCGGCGCACGCCCTGACTGGGTTATCGACCAGATTTTTGATCTGTTCGATAACCTGGGCGCGTCTGATGAACAGCTCGATTTCCCGATCATCTACTGCTCTGCCCTAAACGGCATTGCTGGTATGGATCCTGAAGAGTTGGCTGACAACATGGACCCCATGTTCCAGGCCATCGTCGATATCGTTGATCCACCTCAGGTGGAGCTCAATGGCCCGTTCCAGATGCAGATCTCCGCGCTGGATTACAACAGCTATGTGGGCGTTATCGGCCTGGGTCGCATCAAGCGTGGCGCGGTGAAACCGAACCAGCAGGTGTCGATCATCGGCGTTGACGGCAATGTGCGTAAAGGCAAAATCGGTCAGGTCATGACCCATATGGGCCTGGAGCGCGTGCAGACCAACGAAGCCACCGCGGGCGATATCGTCTGTGTTACCGGCATCGACGATCTGTCGATCTCGGATACGCTATGCGATCCGGCCAAGGTCGAAGCACTGCCGCCGCTGTCTGTCGACGAACCGACCGTTTCAATGACCTTCCAGGTCAACGATTCACCGTTCGCCGGTAAAGATGGCAAGTTTGTGACCAGCCGTAATATCAAGGATCGCCTTGATCAAGAGCTGATTCACAACGTGGCACTGCGCGTTGAACAGGGCGAAACCCCTGAGAAGTTCAAGGTTTCCGGCCGTGGCGAACTGCACCTCTCGGTGCTGATCGAAACCATGCGTCGTGAAGGCTTTGAGCTAGCCGTAGGCCGCCCCGAAGTGATCATCAAAGAGATCGACGGTGAGAAGCAGGAGCCCTACGAAGAGGTCATCATCGACTGTGAAGAGCAGCACCAGGGCTCTATCATGGAAGAGCTGGGCTACCGTAAAGGTGAGATGACCAACATGCTGCCGGATGGCAAAGGACGGGTTCGCCTGGACTTCATCATTCCTGCCCGCGGCTTGATCGGTTTCCGTGGCCAGTTTTTGACCCTGACTTCCGGCACCGGCATCCTGACCAGCCGCTTTGATCACTACGGCCCGCTGAAGCCTGATGCCTCTATCGAGCGTCGTAACGGCGTATTGGTCTCGATGGTTGACGGTAAAGCCCTTGCCTATGCGCTGTATGCGCTGCAAGAGCGCGGTAAGCTGATTATCGATCACGCCACGGAAGTCTACGAAGGCATGCTGATCGGCATCAACAACCGCGCTAATGACATGGTGGTTAACCCCACCAAAGGCAAGAAGCTCGACAACATGCGCTCCACCGGTAACGATGAAAACATCGTATTAACCCCACCGGTTAAGTTCTCCCTGGAGCAGGCCATCGAGTTCCTCGACTCCGACGAGCTCGTCGAAGTCACGCCGGTGCACATCCGCCTGCGTAAAAAGCTGTTGAAAGAGACCGAGCGTAAGCGTTACAGCAAGAAGTAATCCGCTCCAAGCAGTAAGTACCCAAAAACCCGCGAAAGCGGGTTTTTTTATGTCCTCGCCCTTCTGCGCTAACATCAGCTCCCAGCGTTCACCCCTTTGCCACTACCTTTGCCAAGATAGCTCCCTAAACGCAGCCTAAACGCTAATACGCTGGAAAGGCGGCGCGTTCTATCGCACAGTAACGCTAAATTCAGCGCGTCCAAGGCACGCTGACATCGCTATATTCATACAGGCGTTTGGATACCACCCCATTCTGACGCCCAACTACGGACACTCTTACCCATGAGCGGTCATAACGTCTGGACGCATAAAGGCACTTTTCTTCTCGCCGCAGTTGGCTCCGCGGTCGGTCTGGGCAACCTGTGGCGCTTCCCCTACCTGACCGGTGAAAACGGTGGCGGTGCCTTTATATTGGTCTACGCCTTGACGATCTTTGCCGTCGGCATTCCCATTCTGATTGCCGAGATCATGCTCGGCCGCACCAGCCGCCAGAGCCCGATTATGGGCATGCGTCACCTAACCAAAACCCACGGCACTTCCCGCGCCTGGGAAACTATTGGTTGGCTGGGCGCCGCCTCGGCGTTTTTGATTTTAAGCTTCTATTCGGTAATTGCCGGCTGGGCGATTCACTACACTTGGCTAATGCTGACCGGCTCGCTGGTGGGCGCCGATGCGCAAACCATTGGCACTGGCTTTGACGCCCTGCTGGCCTCCCCCGGCCTAATGACGCTCTATCACACCCTTTTCATTGCGGCGTCCGCGCTAATTGTGGGTATGGGCATTCACAAAGGAATCGAATCAGGCCTGCGCATTATGATGCCCGCGCTGTTTGTGATTTTGTTGGTGGTGCTGGCCTACGGCGTGGTGAATGGCGATATAGGCGCCGCCGCCAGCTTTCTATTTACCTTTAATATCGCCGACCTTAGCCTTGAGGGCTGGCTACAGGCCATGGGGCAGTCATTCTTCACCCTGAGCCTGGGAATGGGGGCCATCATGGCTTACGGCGCCTACATGCCCAGCGATGTCTCACTGACCCGCACCGCCTTTGCTGTCGCCATCGTCGATACCGCCGTGGCGATGGTGGCGGGCCTGGCTATTTTTGCGCTGGTGTTTGGCGCCGGGTTAGAGACCGGGCAAGGGCCTGGACTGATGTTTGTCACCCTTCCGCTGGCGTTTGCCGAGATGCCTTTTGGCGCGTTGGTCGGCGGCGTATTCTTTATTCTGGTGCTCGGCGCCGCGATCAGCTCCTCTATTTCGCTGATCGAACCCGTCGCCGCCTTCCTGGTGGAGCGCTTTGACATGACCCGGCCACAGGCGGTCACGATCATGGTTATCGCCGCCTGGGCAATGGGTTTGCTGACCGTGGTTAGCTTCAACATTTGGGCCGAGGGGACGATATTCCATAGCCTGTTTGGGCGCAGTGCGTTTGAGTTTATCGAGCTACTCACCAATATCTTTATGCCGGTGGGCGGTCTGCTGATAGCGCTGTTTGCCGGCTGGGCGCTAACCCAGAGTGAAGTGATGAAAGAACTGGGCAGCAGCGTCACCTGGTTTAAGCTATGGCGTTTTCTGGTGCGCTTTGTGGCGCCTGCTGCGGTGGCCTTTGTGTTTTTACGCACCATTCCTCAGGTGGATGGCTATTTGATCCCCACCCTCGGTGCGCTGCTCATGATTGGGGCCTTTGCAGCCAGCCAGCGTTGGCTAAAAAAACCACAACAAACAACTTAATAACAGTGCGCAGGCGGCTTTTTAGCCGCCTGTATCGCGTGGAGACACCATGAACCCTCTTATTGATGTACAGCGAGTCAACAAAGCGTTCGGCGGCTTACAGGTGATTAACGACTGCTCCATTCAGGTGGAGAAGGGTTCCATTACCGGCATGATCGGCCCTAACGGCGCAGGCAAATCTACCCTGTTTAATCTGATTGCCGGCGCTTTAGCCCCGAATAGCGGCCGCGTTCTGCTCGATGGTGAAGACATTACCGCGCTTAGTGCCGACCAGCGTTTCCACAAAGGCCTGCTGCGTACCTTCCAGATTGCCCACGAGTTCAGCCAGATGAGCGCGCTGGAGAACCTCATGATGGTGCCACCCAAACAGGCGGGAGAAAGCCTTTTTAGCGCTTGGTTAAAGCCAGGCATAGTGCGCCAAGAAGAAGCCGAGGTGCGCCGCCGCGCGCTGGAGGTGATTGATTTCGTCGGCCTGCACCACGTGCGTAATGAGCTAGCGGGCAACTTGTCCGGCGGCCAGAAGAAGCTGCTGGAGCTTGGCCGCACCATGATGACCAATGCCAAGGTGGTACTCCTTGATGAGATCGCTGCCGGGGTAAACCGCACCCTGCTGGGCGACTTGATCGGCAATATTGAGCGGCTCAACCGCGAAATGGGTTACACCTTCCTGGTCATTGAGCACGATATGGAGATGATTGCCCGCCTTTGCGATCCGGTTATCGTGCTGGCTCAAGGCAGCGTGATGGTGGAGGGGCATATCAACGATATCCAGAATAATCCTGAGGTCATTGAGGCCTACTTCGGTACCGATGCCGCTTAAGCGTGACGTTTTCTCCCATTAGCCAATTAATATAATGATGTCGCTGCCAAGCGACCTTGCTGGAATACTTTGCTTATGTCATCAACAACCAGGCCATTAATCGACGCACGCGATGTGCACGGCGGCTATGGCGGCATGAATATCCTTAACGGGGTAAACATGACGCTGGAAGCCGATGAGGTCGGTGTGATCGTCGGCCCTAACGGGGCGGGCAAATCCACCATGCTGAAAGCCGTCTTTGGCCTGCTGCATGTTAATCAGGGCGAGATACTGCTTAACGGCCAGCCGATCCAAAATCTACCGCCTAACCAGCTGGTGCAGCGCGGTATGGGCTTTGTGCCCCAGGAGAAGAACGTTTTCCCCAGCCTTTCGGTGCAGGAAAACCTGGAGATGGGCGCCTTTTTAAAGCCGCAAAACGTCAAGCGCATGCTCGCTCAGATCTATGAGTTTTTCCCACCGCTGTACGAAAAGCGCCGCCAGCCTGCCGGTGAGCTTTCCGGTGGACAGCGCCAAATGGTCGCCATGGGCCGCGCCTTGATGGCCGAGCCGAGCCTGCTGTTGCTGGACGAACCCACCGCGGGGCTGTCGCCGCTGTATATGAATGAGATTTTCGACCGCGTCAAACAGATCAACGCCGCTGGCGTGGGTATTTTGATGGTGGAACAGAACGCCAAACAGGCACTCGCGATAGCCGATAAAGGCTTTGTGCTGGCCGCTGGCCAAAACCGCTTTACCGACACTGGGGCAGCACTGCTTGCCGACCCCGATGTCGCCAAAAGCTTTTTGGGCGGCTAGCCCCAGGGAGATACACGTGAACGAACTGGTTTTTTTCATCAATAATGTGGTGATTTCGGGCAGTGTAAGCGGCTCCATTTATGCCATCGGGGCCATTGGGGTAACGCTGATTTTCAGCATTATGCGCTTTGCCCACTTTGCCCATGCCGATATGATGACCTTCGGCGCCTTTATGGTGCTGCTGCTTACCACACTGTTCCCAGCAGCGGGCGCCAGCATCGGCGTGCCAACGGCGGTTTTAATGCTGCCGCTGGCGATGCTGCTTACTGCCGCCTTAGCGGTGGGGATCGACAAAACCTTCTATAAGCCGCTACGCGCCCATGGGGTAAAGCCAATCGTGTTAGTGATTGGCTCACTGGGTGTCACGTTAATTTTGCAGGGTTTGATTCGCCTGTTTTCCGGTACCGGCGGGCAGAGCCTCTATGTAGATGATCGCAAGGAGATCTTTCGCCTGGCACTACCCTTTGAGGGCGCCCGGGCGCCGATTGTGGTAACCGAACCGCAAATCTACCTGTTTGTGATTACCCTCGTCGCTGTTGTGGCGCTGCACCTTTTTCTTAACCGTTCGCGGCTAGGCAAGGCAATGCGCGCCATGTCGGATAATCCTGAGCTAGCCCAGGCATCGGGGATCAATACCAATACCATTGTGGCGGTAACCTGGATCATTGCGGGTGCCCTGGCCGCCATTGCAGGGACGCTGCTCTCCCTGGATGTCACTTTCAAGCCCGACTTAAGCTTCTTCCTGCTACTGCCTATTTTTGCTGCTGCCATCGTGGGCGGTGTGGGCCACCCTTATGGGGCGATTGTCGGTGGCTTTGTGGTCGGCTTTGCCGAGACACTGGCGGTGTTTAACTGGAACGTGCTGCTGCGCCCCTTCCGCGACAGTCTGCCCACCTGGTTAGAGCTCCCCTCAAACCTGGCCTTTGTGGGTACCGAGTACAAAATTGTGGTGCCGTTTTTCATTCTGGTAGCCATTCTGGTGTGGCGCCCCACCGGACTGTTTAAAGGCAAGGTGATCTAATGAGCCATTCAGAAAAAACGCGCAACCCTGCCTACACGCCCCAAGACGCCACCCAACAGCGCCGCTTTCCACTGCGCGAACTGGTCCTGTTCGGTGCACTGCTGGTCGCAGTGTTAGCGGTCTATGCCATCATGGGCGCCGCCTATAGCACACGCATGCTGGTAGAAGCAGCTTGTTACGCCATTCTTGCCTTAGGGTTAACCATTCAGTGGGGCTACGCTGGGCAGTTTAACGCTGGTGTGATGGGCTTTGTTGCTCTGGGCGGCTTCTGCGCGATGTTCTTTAGCGTGCCGGTCAATGATGCCTTCTGGGGCACTGCGCTACCCGGCGAATTTGGCCGCGTGCTGCTATACGGTGCCGCCGCTACCCTACTGATCGTGGGCGCCAGCAAACTAGATCGCCTGGGTGTGCCCAAGCCCCTGCGTACCTTTATCGCGGTGGTACTGGGCGTCGTGCTTTACCTGGTGGTTATTAGCCAGTTACGCGAGGTCACTGATGCGATTGAAAGCCAGGCAGGCTTCGTCGGTGGGCTAGGCTTACCGCCCTGGATCGGCTGGATTGTCGGGGGCGCCTTGGCAGGTGGCGTCGGCTACTTTATTGGCCATATCTGTTTGGGCTTACGCAGCGATTACTTGGCTATTGCCACCCTGGGCATTGCCGAGATCATCAAGGCGTTTTTGAAAAACTCTGACTGGCTAACCCGCGGCACCGCCACGGTTTCCCCGCTACCCTGGCCAACACCGGGGCCAGCTGAGCTGGGCTTTACACTGTCGCGTGCCATCTACCTTTCGTTTACCGCGGTGATCATTGCGGTAATCTTCTTTCTGCTCAATCGTGCCTACAACGCCCCCTGGGGACGAATGATTCGGGCCATTCGCGATAACGAAGTGTCTGCGGCGGCGATGGGTAAGGACATCAACAAACGGCGTCTGGAAATCTTCGTGCTGGGCTGCATTCTGATGGGTCTGGGCGGCGGCATACTGGGCACCTTCAACAGCCTCTTCGACCCACAAGGCTACCTGCCGCTGAACCATACCTTCCTAGTGCTGGTGATGGTGATTCTGGGCGGGCCGGGCAATAACCTGGGCACCATTTTTGGCGCCGTGGCGGTGTATATCATCTGGATTATGTCCGAGCCCCTGGCGCTGTTCTTAATGCAGTTAGCGGTGGCCTTTGGCGAAGGTGCGTTCGGCTGGGATGCACCGGGCAATATGGATAGCCGCGCCCTACAGGCACGGGTGCTGGTGATTGGCTTACTGATCACCATGGTGCTGCGCTTTGCGCCCAAAGGGCTACTACCCGAGAAGATCAAAAGCCACAGTTGATCCTCTCAGCTGCTGACTCATAAAAAAATGCCCGGCTGGTAACAGCCGGGCATTTATTTTAACGCTCAGCGGGAAGCTTAAAGATCAACCTGACCTTTGCTGGTAAAGGTGCCGTCTTCCACAGCCATCTCGACCACCACGCCAGGCACGTCGCCGTTGTCATCAAACTCATGCGAACCAGAGGCGCCTTCATAGTTGATGTCGGTGCCCGCGGCAATCAGCTCAACCGCTTTTTCCCACTCGCCGGGCAGAATGACCTCGCCGGGGGCACTGGAAACACTGCGCAGCGCTTCTGAAAGGCCTTCACGCTCAGCGCTGCCGTTCTGCTCAATCGCCAATGCGATCAGGAAAGCGGCATCATAGGCCTGGGCGGCAAATACTGCGCTTGGATCCAGTTCAGCAGCTTCGGCGGCTTCGATAAAGATATCGGTACCGGGCAGATCAGGGCTGCCGGGGCGCGTGGCGATCATGCCATCCAGCACGTCTGCACCGATAGCTTCGATAAGGCTATCACCGACCATGCCGTCAGCACCTACGTACTGGGTAAACATGCCACTTTCGTAGGCTTGACGCAGTACCGTCTGCCCCGAAGTGTCGGCGTAGGCCAGCACGACGAGGGTATCAACGCCGCTCACCGAGAGCGAGCCTAGCTCAGAGCGATAGTCGGCGCGGTTATCTTCGTGGGCCAGGTTCTCGGCAATCTCGCCGCCACCGGCCTCAAACGCGGCGCTGAAGGCGTCAGAAAGGCCCTGACCGTAATCATTATTGACGTAGGTCACCGCCACTGCGTCAATGCCTTTTTCAAGCAGTAGCTTAGCCAGCATTTCCCCCTGGAAGGCGTCTGACGGCACGGTACGGAACACCAGGTCGTTGTCATCAAGCTCCGATACCGCAGGGGCGGTAGACGCAGGCGAAACCATCAATACGCCACCGGGAATAGCAGCGTTGTTAGCCGCGGCAATGGTCGCACCAGTACACAGCGCACCGACGATCGCGGTGACATTTTCAGAGTTCACCATGCGATCGGCGGCGTTAGAGGCAGCCGATGCATCGGAACAGGTCGTATCGCCGGACGGCATCACCAATGTTTGGCCGTCTAAAATACCGCCCTGCTCATTGATCTGCTCAACGGCTAGCTGCGCCCCTTCAAAAATGGGTGGCGTTAAACTTTCAATTCCCCCGGTAAAGCCGCCCAAGAAGCCAACTTTGACCTCTGCCTGGGCTAATCCGGTCATTGCCAGAGTTGAAGCCGCCACAGCGGTGGCTAATGCGCGCTTGTTGATCATGTTATTTGTCGCTCCCAGTGAGATAAAAATGTATGCATTTTTTTAGTATGCCCCAGCGGACAATCGTTAAGGCTGCTATTAATCTGGAACTGGAACGCCAAAAACACAAGCCTCGGTTTCTAACGCTACTTCGCAACAGGTACTACAGCCAGCGTTCAAACTTGAGCGTGTGGCTTAACCAGGCGTTGAAATCGCGCCAAAAACTACCCGGCTCAGCGGTTAAAACTTCCATTTCACCATCGCGCTCTAGGTGCCAGTTCAGCTCTCTTTCTGGCGTGAGATCGACGCGGTAGCTCAGCGAAGGCTCTTGACCGATGGCAACCAGATCATTAAATGCCTGCATCAGCGATTCGCTGCGCGCCAGCACGCCAATTTCCGTATTCCAGTAGATTGATCTAGGGTCAGCGTTAAATGACCCCACGAACAGCTGATCGTCAAAGCTCAAGGCCTTGATATGCAGCGCCGAGGCAGAGGCCCCAGGCACCGCCATATCTTCATCGGTACCCGCTTCTTGTTCGGGGCGCAGCTCAAAAAGAGTGACACCATGGGCTAGCAGCGTTTCACGCCAGGGTGCGTAGGCGCCATGCACCACGGCAGCGTCTGTGGACTCCAGTGAATTGGTAATAATTTCGACGGCCACGCCCCGGTCAGCAAGCTCGGTTAGGTTTTTCACCCCCCACTCAGTGGGTACAAAGTACGCCGAAATAATCACCAGCCGCTCGTTCAGCTCAATACCCTCGGTTAAATCACCGAGCAAGGTCTCTCGCCATTCGGGCGTTGCCGATGAAAGCTTGCCGGGAATATCCCACATCGCCCGACCTTCGCCCCAGTGCAGCGTCTCCCAGGGCGGTGAGTCGCGCGGCTGACGGCGCAGCTCGGTGAAATATTGCGAGTCGGCATTATCGTCTAACCACTCCTCCAGCTCAGTTTTGAGCGTTAGCCAAGCGTTATCCGCTACTCGGTGGTAGCGTTCAATGGGCTGTGCCAGGCCGTGGTTCCAATACATATCAAAGCTGCGCGAAAGCTCGGGCACCACATCGCCAATGGTCGCAAAGTCCAAATCGGCAAAGTTGCGCGAGTCGTTGGCATCAAAATACTCGTCGCCCAGGTTACGCCCGCCCACAATGGCAACGCTGCTATCAGCCACCCACAGCTTGTTATGCATGCGCCGATGTTGCTGAGCCGGATTAACGACAGACGCCAAAACCCGCGTGAACATATGTCCACGACCAACCGGCAGCGGGTTATAGACCCGCACATAGATACCAGGATGACTCGCCAGTGCCGCTAAGCGATCCCCTTGGCCAACCGCGCCTATATCGTCGACCAGCAAGCGCACCCGAACTCCCTCTTCCGCCGCTTTAATCAGCTGCGCCAGGATCAAGCGCGTGGTTTGGCCATCGCCCAATAGGTAGGTTTGAATATCTAACTCACGCTGCGCTTGGCGAATCAGCCTCACTCTGGCGGCAAACGCTTCTTTGCCATCGGCCAGGAGCGCAAAGCCATCCGGAGCTGACTGTTCCGCTAGTGCCTGATGCGCCTGACCGCCCAACCATGTATTACGTGCGTCTGATGGAGCAAGCGCGGTGTGATGCTCGCGTACCACCGCGTGGGTACAACCCGCCAACAGACCACTTAGCACCAGCAGGCCCAGCCAGAGAAGCCAACGATAGGGGCTAGGCATCATCATGATCGTTGTCATGAGCACCGTCTTCAAGGCGCTCGGCCCAACGCTTGCGAGCTAAATTACGGCGATAAAGCCGCACCAGCGCAATCGTTAACGCGGTGACCAGCATGGCGGCCAGCACCACACCCTGCCAAGGGCGTGCGGCGTTCCCCATGACAGTTTCCAGGGTAATAATCAGTATTAAGCCAATCGCTTGGGAGCCGATCGCTAGTGCGCGCAGCTTATCGAAAGCGGGTGGGGGCATAACGTCTCCGTAATTTTCAGCTCGCATGATATGGTCTGCAAGTGTACCTGCTTCGCGGCATGCTTAACGGGAAACCTAAGTTAAAAAATCTAAGTTAAAACCTGAACTGGAAATCCATGAACGCCATTGCTCTCGGCCCGCTACTGATTTCACTGCCCCGCCTTTACGCGGTTGGCTGCGCGCTGCTACTGCTACTCTGTGCGCGGCTTTTATTAGGGCTGCCCCGCCCGGCTCAACAGCGTTGGTTTACCGGACTTATTATTGTTTGGCTAGTCGGCGCGCGGGTGGGCCATATTCTGCTCAACCTGGAGAGCTATAGCGCCGCCCCGCTGGAAGCTTTCAAGGTCTGGCAACCCGGCTACCACGGCCTATGGGGCATGGCCGCTGGCTTGGTATGGACGGCCTGGACGCTGCGCACGCGGTTACTGGCTATGGGCGGTGCGATGGCCATGCTAATCGCCGCCTCCAGCCTATGGCTGGTGCTGGTCACCCTGGCGCCCCTGGGCAGTGACTTTGCGGTTGATGCCTTACCGGAGGTCACCCTTGAGGATGTAGAAGGCAATGACGTGCATCTACCCTCACTGACCGACAACGCTGACCTGATTATCGTCAACCTGTGGGCCACCTGGTGCCCGCCCTGCCTGCGTGAAATGCCGCTACTTGAGGAGGCCGCCCAGCGCGATGGCGTCAGCGTGGTGGTTGCTAACCAAGGCGAAGACCTGCTGCCCATGGTGCGCTACCTGGATGAGCAGCAGCTTGAGTTTCGCTACGCCCTGCGTGACCCCAGCCAGCAACTGATGGCGCTTTTTCAAGCACCGGGATTACCCACCACCGTGCTGTTTGACGGCCAGGGGAACACCCTGGATGTCCACGTTGGCGAGCTTACCCGAGCCCATTTGGATCGCTGGTTACAAGATTGATGCCGATACACCTTAATCCCCCCGCTGCTTTGCGTTAGAATCCCCCGCCCTGTTGTCGCCGGTGCTCACGACCGGCGGCATACGACCCGTTTTGCAGACTCCCCCGAGGCATCATGAGCGATTTTTCTCCCGGCCAACGCTGGATTAGCGACGGCGAAGCTGAGCTTGGGCTCGGCACCGTGCTTAACTGCGACGCCCGTAGCGTTACCATTTTGTTCAGTGCCAGTCAGGAAACCCGTACTTACAATACCCGCCAGGCCCCGCTTACCCGCGTTATGTTCGGCAGTGGCGACCGCGTGCTGTCCGCCGACGGCTGGCAGATCGTCGTCGATGACAGTAAAGAGTCCGGTGGTCTAATCACCTATATCGGTGAAGACAAGGAGGGCAATCTGCGCGAACTGCCCGAGGCCAAACTCGCCGACACCATGCAGTTCGATCAGGCTCGCGACCGCCTGCTGACCGGCCAGGTCGATCGCAACGATTGGTTTGACTTGCGCTTTCGCACCTTGCACCACTATCAGCGTATCGAGCAACACAGCGCGCTGGGCTTCTCCGGGCCGCGCATCGATCTCATTCCTCACCAGCTCTACATTGCCAATGAAGTTGCTAATCGCCACGCCCCACGCGTGCTGCTAGCAGATGAAGTCGGCTTGGGGAAAACCATCGAAGCCGGGCTGATTCTGCACCGCCTGCTGCTCAATGGCCGCGTTGAGCGGGCGCTGATTCTGGTGCCCGACAGCCTCACCCACCAGTGGCTGGTCGAGCTGCTGCGGCGCTTCTCGCTTAACGTTTCGCTGCTGGATGAAACCCAGAGCCAGGCTCACGGCAGCGAAAACCCCTTTGAGAGCGCTCAGCTGGTGTTAGCCAGCCAGGGCTGGCTATTTGCCAACCCGCAACGTCAGGAGCAGGCACTGGCCAGCCAGTTCGACCTGCTAATTGTGGACGAAGCGCACCACCTCGACTGGAGTGAAGAAGGCAGCGGCCCCGGCTACCGGTGCGTCGAACAGCTTTCGGCGGTGATACCCGGCCTGCTGCTGCTCACCGCCACTCCCGAACAGATGGGTATCAAGAGCCACTTTGCCCGCCTGCGGTTGCTGGATAGCGAGCGCTACCACGATCTTGAGCGCTTCAAAGCCGAAGAGAGCCACTACACCGAAGTGGCCCGCGCCATCGACGCCTTGGAAGCGCTACCTAACGACCCTAGCGCCCGTACCGACGTCTCCGCGGTAGCCGATGACCGCGACAGCCAAGCGCTGCTGGCTATCCTGTGTAACGAAGAAGCAGGCAAAGCGCAGCAGGACGCCGCTCGCGCCCAATTGAGTGAAGCGCTGCTGGATCGCCACGGCACCGGCCGAGTGATGTTCCGCAACAGCCGCCGCCACGTAGGTGGCTTCCCGGAGCGACGCCTCAATCTAGTGCCCTTAGCGCTGCCTTCGGCCTACCGTCGCGTCGTGCGCCGCTTAGAGCGTGATGATGATTACCTCGACGAACTGTTGATCGAGACCGGCATGGATCATCCCGATGTGTTGATCTATCCCGACGCGGCCTATCGCGAGCTCAGCAATGATCCGCTCAACGGCGAAGACTGGTGGCACATCGACCCGCGGGTTAACTGGCTGCTGGAGAAGCTCAGCGACGACAGTGAGAACGGCTTCGCTAACGAAAAAGTCCTGGTCATTGCCCACCACCGGGAAACCGCCGAAGGGCTTGCCGAAGGGCTGCGGGTGCTGGGCGGCTACCATGCGCCGGTGTTCCACGAAGACCTCTCGCTGATCGAGCGTGACCGCGCGGCGGCAGCCTTTGCCGATGAAGACGAAGGCGTACAGGTACTGGTGTGCTCGGAAATTGGCTCAGAGGGGCGCAACTTCCAGTTCTGCCGCCACCTGGTGATGTTCGATATGCCCCAGCACCCGGATCAACTCGAACAGCGCATCGGCCGCTTGGATCGCATCGGTCAGCGCCATGCCATTGAGCTGCATATTCCCACCTTTGAAGGTAGCCCCGGCGAGCGCCTGCTGCGCTGGTACCACGAAGGTATGGATGCGTTCAGCGCCCCTCATGGGGTTGGCAACGACCTGTTTGATGCCTTTGGGGACGCCCTGGCTGACGCCCTGCTGGATGATGAGGCACTGGACGAGATCATCGCCGAAACCCGTACGATGTTTAGCGCCAAACTGGCCGAACACGATGCGGGCCGCAACCGGCTGCTGGAGCTCAACGCCTGCCGCCCCGCTCGCGCTCAACAGGTGATCGACGCGGTGCAAGAGCTTGATGATGATACCGCCCTGCCGCGCTACCTTGAGCGGGCGTTGGATATTTTCGGCGTGGATAGCCAGGAGATTGGCAAGGGCTTAATGCACCTGCAGCCCAGCCAACATATGCTCGACGGCCTGCCTGGACTGGTCAAAGGCGAAGAGGGCTTTACCGCCACCTACAGCCGCTCCCAGGCGCTGGCCCGTGACGACATCCAGCGGCTCTCCTGGGAGCACCCACTGCTGCGCGAAATGATGGGCCGCGTGCTGGATGGCACCATGGGCAACTCGGCGCTCGCCCTGCTGCGCCACGACGCCATTCCCAGCGGCCGATTGATGGCCGAGCTGGTTTTCCGCACCCACTGCCCGGCACCCAAGAAGCTGCACCTTAACCGCTTCCTGCCGCCCACCGCGGTGCGCCTGTTGCTGGATGAATCGGGCGCCAACCTGACCAGCAAGATCTCCTTTACCGGCTTGGGCAAGAACCTGCAGAAGGTTAACAAGTCGCTGGCGCGGGATTTGATTAAGAGCCGTCACGACCAGCTGCGCGAGCTGCTAACCCAGGGTGAAGGCGAAGCCGAGCGCCAGCTGCCCAGCATTGTCGAAAACGCCGAAGCGCGCATGCGCGCCCAGCTGGATGCCGAGATTGCCCGCTTAACGGCACTTGCCGAGCACAACCCGGCGGTACGCAGCGCCGAAATCGACGCGTTAAAAGATGAGCGCCAGGCGCTTAGTGAAGCGATTGAGAACACCCGCCTGCGGCTTGACTCAGTGCGGGTGATTATCACCGTTGATGCTGACCGCTAAGCTATTGTTGCTTAAAGTATGGCCTCAAGCGCCTTGTCGAGAGTGGGGTACTGGAAGGTAAACCCTGCCTCTTCAAGGCGTGCGGGGCGCATATCGGCGCCGGTCAGCAGCAGCCGCGACATTTCTCCAAAGCCCGCTTTCAGTACAAAGGCGGGTACTGGGAAAATCGCTGGACGGTTAAGCTGCTTGGCCAAGGTTTTAGTAAAGGTGGCATTGGTCACCGGGTGCGGAGCGCTGCCATTGAAGGCGCCGCTCAAGCCCTCTTGATCGATGAGAAACAGGATCGCCGCGACTAAGTCATCGCGGTGAATCCAGGGCATAAACTGCTCACCGCTACCAAAACGGCCACCTAAACCCAACTTAAACGGCGGCAGCATCTTCTCCAGGCTGCCTCCCCCCGCCTCTAGCACCAAGCCAATGCGCACAATCGCCAGCCGCACGCCCATGGCCTCAATCGGCCGGGCGGCAGCCTCCCACTGCTTGCATAGCCGATGGGCGAACTCGTCGTTGGGCATTGTCTCTTCGCTCACCACCCGCTTACCCTGATCGCCGTAGTAGCCCATCGCTGAACCCGACACCATTACCTTGGGCAGCGGCTGGCCGTTGGCTTTCAGCTGCTCGCACAGCGCCACCACTTGTTCGGTCGCCGCCACCCGGGAGTTAATCAGCTTGGCTTTCTGCTCATCGCTCCAGCGCTTGGCGGCAATCGGCTCACCGGCCAGGTTAACCAAGGCATCCGGCGGCGACTCAATAAACGCCTGGGCGCTATCGCGAATGTCGCAATTGTTCGGCAAACGATCACGCACTTGGTGAGGCGAGCGGGAGACCACCTGCACCTCGTGGCCTAATTCGACTAACTGACGACATAGCCGCTGACCGACAAAGCCACTGCCTCCGGTGATTAATACGCGCATAGGAGTTGCTCCTGTTAGGTGACATCGTTGAAAGCCTTCATGGCTGTGCGAACAGCGTCGCAGCTTAATCAAGAAAACGATGACTAAATTGTACGGAATTTATACACAACTGCTACAATGCACCTCTACAACGCTTAATTCGACCTTTATTACCCGCTGCGAGGGCTCATGGCCAAACCGCTATCGTCGCTTCCCGCCCATCACTCGGTCGCTATCATCGGCGCAGGCATCGCAGGTCTTGCCTGCGGGCAGGTACTGGCAAGTAATGGCGCCAGCGTCACCCTATTTGATAAAGCCCGCGGCCCCGGTGGGCGTATGTCGAGTAAACGCAGACCCAGCGCGACGCTTGATTTAGGCGCCCAGGCATTTAGCGTGCGCGACGCGGATTTTCAACGCGCCGTCGATGAGTGGCTAACCGCAAGCTGCCTAGCGGCCTGGCCCACATGTACCTATCAGGCTAGTTCACGCGGCTGGCAGGCGCACGACGATGGCCAAAAACGCTACACCGGCGCGCCCAGAATGAGCTCTTTGACGCGGCATATGGCGGATTCGCTAACGGCCATGCCCAATGCCGAGCTGCATACCGGCACACCCATCGTGGCGCTTGAGCACTCGCCCAACGGCTGGCGGCTATTAGCTGCTGACGAGACTCGCCACGGGCCTTATGACCAGATCGTGATTAGCGCCCCGCCGCCACAGGCCCATCCGCTGGTCAAACCATGGGACGATGCGTTGGCAGCGGCGTGTCTCACCCAAGAACAGCGGGCGTGTTGGGCGGGATGGGCGATTTTTGACGGGCCGCTTCCGGCAATACCCGGCGTTGACCCGCAATGGCAGATGGCGCGTCTCGCCGATCCACTCCTTAATCTGACCCTTAATATCGTATCTCGTAATCAAACCAAACCTGGCCGCAACGCTCAGCCTGAAGGCGTCAGTCTGCTAGCCCAGCTTGATTGGAGCGAGGCCCATTTAGAGCAGTCTGCAGACGCAGTGGCTCAGCAACTCTTAAGTGCATTTAAACGCATTTTGCCTTCGTCAGCAGAGCTACCCCCATTAGTTGAAATAGGCGCGCACCGCTGGCGCTATGCGCAGCCATCAACCCGCTGCGAGCATGATTACTTATACAGTACGAACGGGTTAGCTCTGTGCGGCGACAGCTTTCGCGACGGACGCGTTGAGGATGCCTGGTTATCCGGTCACCGTTTAGGCGAGGCACTAATAGGTCGGTCGGTTCAATAAGCACGGAGCTTTAATGATTAAGAAGGATTCTTATAAAGGTTGTACCGGGTAGCGACAAGTTGTACAAATGGGCATACAGTATCATGCTAATGTTCAGCTCTTTAATCAGGCAAACCTTCACATGGAACATGAATCACCTTCGCCGCGGCGAACACTGACACGCCCCCGCAGCGCCACGCTGCCGCTAACAACGAGGTACTGGCGCCCATGAGTCTTAAGGCGACCCACCCACCCGATACCCCACTCTATCCGATACGCGAGGTTTCTCGCTTAACAGGAGTCAATTCGGTCACCCTGCGCGCCTGGGAGCGACGCTACGGGCTAATTCGCCCCCAGCGCACGCCGAAAGGCCATCGTTTATATGCCCAGGACGACATCACCCGCATCGAACGCATTCTGCAGTGGCTCAATCGTGGTGTGCCGGTCAGTCAAGTCGCCGACTTGCTTGACCAGCCAGAAACAATTGAGACGCCGACGCCGGATGCCGGTGATTGGGCGAGCCAGCGCCAGCAGCTGCAGGCCATCATCGAAGCCTTGGATCTTGCCAAACTGGAGGCATTTTATCACCAGAGTTTGGCCCTCTACCCGCTGAGCATTGCGATCAACGAGCTCTGGCAGCCGGTTATTTTAACCTTAGAGGCCAAGTGGGCCATTCAGGCGGATCAGCTAGTTCGCCGTACCTTGGAAGCGTTCCTGCGCAGCCAGGTGGGCATTCGTTTGCACTACGCCAATCAGGCTACTCGGGGCCCGCTGATTCTGCTCAATGCCATGCCCGATGACCCTGGCCCGCTGTGGGTGTTGATGTCGGCGCTGATGGCTAGCGAACAGGGCTACCGGGTGCAGATGCTTGACCACTCACTGCCGCTGGAAGATCTTCCCCAGGCAGTGGCGCGACTGCACTCATCGATGGTGCTGCTCTCTAGCGGCCAGCGCGAGAGCGACAGCTATATTCACCAAGCGCTGCCTAAAGCGGCCGAGGCGCTTAACGTGCCCATCGGCGTATGCGGCGAGGTGGCGCGTCTGCGTGAAAGCGACCTGCGCGATAGCCCAGTGCATATGTTGGGCGATGATTTGCCCCAGGCCATTGCCCGTTTGCGCCCGCTATTACGCGAGTCGGGCGTACTCTAGCCAGCACGCTTTTATCCTGGCCGTTCGCCCATGTGGCGACCGGCCATTTTTTTGTGCCGCAGGAGCCCCCTATGACAGGTGAGCGTATGAAACATCAGTTGATATGGCTGCGCAGTGACCTGCGTATTGACGACAACAGTGCCCTCGCCGCCGCCGCGGCTAAGGGCCCTGTGATAGCGGTGTTTTTGCGCAGCAATGCCCAGTGGCAACAACATGGCCACGGCGCTAATAAGCTGGACTTTTGGGCACGCGGCGTTGCGAGCGTAAAAGCGGCGCTCAACGGCTTGAATATCCCGCTACTGCATCGCGATATTGAACGCTATGACCAAGCGCCCGAGGTACTGCTCGACATCGCTCGTGAATATGCCGTTGAACAGCTGCACTTTAACTATGAGTACGCGCTCAATGAGCGGCACCGTGACCAGGCAGTGCAGGACGCCTTTAAGCAGGCCGGTATTGCCGCCCATGGTTACCACGACGCCGTCGCCTTTGCCCCTGGCAGCCTGCTAACCGGCAAAGGCGACTACTACGGGGTATTTACACCGTTTTCCAAAGCGTGGCACAAGCAGGTCAGCGCCGACCAGCTGGCGCTGCGCGAGACACCAAAGGTGCAAGCGGCGCTGGCTCTTAAAAGCGATCCGCTGCCTGAACTGCCCCAACTTGATAGCGCCCCTATCGATGGGCGGCTGTGGCCTGCCGGTGAAAATGCCGCGGCGGATAACCTGGCCCGCTTTCTGCGTTTTCGGGGCCGCCACTACAACGCCCAGCGCGACCTACCCAAGGTGCGCGGCACCAGCGAACTATCGCCCTATCTGGCACTAGGCATGATCTCCCATCGCCAGTGTCTGCAAGCGGTGATGGCTGAAAATGGCGGCCATGTGGCGGATGGCGATATCGGCCTTACCACCTGGGTCAACGAACTGGTGTGGCGGGAGTTTTATCAACACGTAGCGGTTGGCTTTCCCCGAGTGTGCCGCTACCAACCCTTTCAGGAACACACTAAGCAATTAGCCTGGCGCGACGATGAGGAGGGTTTTCAAGCTTGGTGCGAGGGGCGAACAGGCTACCCGATTGTCGATGCCGCTATGCGCCAGCTAGTGACGACCGGCTGGATGCACAACCGGCTGCGCATGATCACGGCGATGTTTTTAAGCAAGCACCTACTGATTGATTGGCGGCGCGGCGAGGCTTTCTTTATGAAGCATTTGGTGGATGGTGAATTCTGCGCCAACAACGGCGGCTGGCAGTGGGCAGCCTCAACGGGTACCGATGCCGCCCCTTACTTTCGTATTTTCAACCCTACCACCCAGTCCACTCGCTTTGACGCTGAGGGTGAGTTTATTGCCCACTGGATTCCTGAGCTTGCTAAGCTGCCTGCCAAGGCGCGCCATGCGCCACCACAAGACCTACTCAGCGATATCGAATACCCGGCCCCCATTGTCGACCACAAAGCGGCACGCCAGCGCGCCTTAGAGGCGTTTAAATCACTGTCTAAATAAACCTCTGGTTAGCGACTGCCTTACGGCATAGAAAAAGGAGACACGTCATGGCTGAGCCTGCGGCGTTAGAGGCGTTCTGCGCCTTTTTCAATAAACTAGACAATACCTGTACAGAAAAACTATACGAGGTATATACTGATGATATTGTTTTTAGCGATCCGCTGCACAAGATCAAAGGCCGCGAAGCGTTAGAGCGCTATTTTTCAACCATGTATGAAAATGTTGAGCAGTGCCAGTTCCATTATCACGCTCGGCAGTTACAGGGTCAGCAAGCGTTCGTTACCTGGACCATGACGTTTATCCATCCGCGCTTGGCAGGTGGCAAACCGGTAGAGGTTGAAGGCTGTAGTGCGCTTACTTTTGCTGATGACGGGCGCGTTCAGCGCCATCGCGACTACTTTGATGCGGGCGCCATGCTCTACGAGCAGTTACCGCTGATGGGCAGCGCCATTCGCTGGTTAAAAAAACGCCTCGCCTAGGTTTTAACATCACGGCGGGGCGCACTAGGAGGCTTGATGAGTACATGGGAAACGCCCCAACGCATTTGGTTAACCGGTGCCACATCAGGTATTGGTGAGGCACTGGCGCGCAAACTTATCGCCCAAGGCCACCAGGTGGTGCTTAGCGCACGCAACGCTGAAGCTCTCGAAGGGCTGTGCCATGGCCACCCCAATGCCCACCCTTTGCCGCTGGATATCAGCGACCGGCAAGCAGTACTCAAGGCGGGTAACGACATTCGCGACCAGCTCGGGGTGTTAAACTTGGCGTTCTTCAATGCTGGCACCTGCGAATACCTGAATGCCCAGCAGTTCGATATGGATTTAGTCGAGCGCGTTTTCAAACCTAACCTATTCGGCACTTTATACGGCGTCGAAGCCGCACTGCCGCTGCTGCGCGCAGCACGCAAAGAGGGCCTCCCAGCTCGGTTAGCCGCCACCTCCAGCGCTTCGGCCTATTTACCGCTACCGCGTGCGGAAGCCTATGGGGCGTCTAAAGCCGCGGTAAGTTACTTTTTAGAGTCACTGCGCTTAGACCTCGATCAGGAGGGCATTGAGGTCAGCCTGATCCATCCCGGCTTTGTGAAAACGCCGCTCACAGAACGTAACGACTTCCCTATGCCGATGCAGGTAACGGCAGAGCAAGCAGCCGATGCCATTATCGCTGGGCTGGTAAAGGGGCGGCTGGATATCCACTTCCCACGTCGGTTTACCTATTTGGTTAAATTGCTGGGCATTTTGCCCCCCGCCCTGCGCCGCCAGATTGGCCTGCGCATGACTCGCAGCCAAAAGGAGGCGTCATGAGCGCCATGGCATCGCAAAGGTCATTACAAAGCTCTGGAGCATCCCAGCGTATTGCCATTGTTGGCAGCGGTATCAGCGGCATGGCAGCCGGCTGGTACCTTTCCGCCCAGCATGAAGTCACCCTGTTTGAGGCGGACTCGCGCCTGGGGGGGCACACCGCCACCATGGATGTGAACGTTGAGGGGCGCGCCTACGCTATCGATACTGGCTTTATTGTCTTTAACGACTGGACCTATCCGCATTTTCAGCGCCTGATGGCCACTCTGGGTGTCGCCTCACAAGCCACCGAAATGAGCTTCTCGGTACACGAGACAGCGCGGGACTTTGAGTACAACGGGCACACCTTGGGCTCGCTGTTTGCCCAACGACGCAATTTGTTTAATCCCTCTTTTTACCGCCTGCTGGGCGACATTCTGCGCTTTAACAAGCAGACCACCAAAGCGCTGGAGAGCCAACAGCTCCCCGAACATATGACTCTGGGTGAATACCTGGACCTCAACCACTACAACCGTGATTTTCAGCAGCGCTACTTACTGCCCATGGGGGCCGCCATCTGGTCAGCCAGCATCAGTGATTTACGCGCCTTCCCGCTGGCGTTTTTTGTGCGTTTTTTCCGTAATCATGGCCTGCTATCGGTCAACCACCGCCCCCAGTGGCACACCCTGGTTGGCGGTTCGAAAAGCTATATCCCCAGCCTGACGGCGCCCTATGCATCGCGCATTCATCTCAATACACCGGTCACCCGGATTATCCGCAGCAGCACCGGCGTCAGTGTTACCACGCCCTCCGGCACTCAGCGCTTTGACCAAGTTGTGCTCGCCTGCCACGCCGACCAGGCACTGGCCATGCTGGGCGACGCCAGCAGCGACGAGCAAGCGATCCTCAGCGCCATGCCCTACCAGGATAACGAGGTGGTGCTACATACCGACACCGCCCTGCTGCCGCGGCGCAAGCGTGCCTGGGCGAGCTGGAATTACCGCCTCGATCAGCGCGATAGCGAAGCACGGGTATCGGTCACTTACGCTATGAATATCCTTCAACGGATAGAGAGCGACACCACTTTTTGTGTGACCCTGAACGACAGCGCCAGCATCGATCCCAGCAAGGTGCTGGGCCGCTACACTTACGCACACCCCCAGTTCACCCTGGCTGGCCAAGCGGCTCAGGCACGACACGCCGACATTTCGTCTACGGCCCATCGCACCCACTTTTGCGGCGCCTATTGGCGTAACGGCTTCCACGAAGACGGCGTGTGGAGTGCGCTACGGGTGGCGCAGGCATTAGGCTGTGATGAAGCTGCCCCGCCGCCTGCACAACCTTCCGCGCTGCCTGCCCATGAGTTGCTATCACCGCAAGGTGTCGAGGGGCTGGGTTGATGGCTAGCATGCTGACTGAAATGACAGCTGGGATAACCACCCAGCCACGCTCGCGTATTTATCGTGGCACCCTACGCCACCGGCGCTTTACGCCCAAATCCCACGCCTTTAGTTACCAGCTATGGATGGCCTGGCTGGACCTGGATGAACTGCCCGACTTGTTCGATAAGGTGCCCGGCTTTAGCGCTCGCCGCCCTGCGCTGGCGCGTTTTCGTCGCGAAGACTATCTGGGGCCGGTTGATCGTCCACTGAAAACCGCCGTGCGCGAAGAACTTATTCGTCAACTGGGCAGCGCGCCTAATGGCCGTATCTGCGTGCTTACCCAGCTACGCACGCTGGGCTGCATGTTTAATCCTATTTCCGTCTACTACGCCTACGACCACCTGGGGCGACTGACAGCCGTATTAAGTGAGGTCACCAATATGCCCTGGCGTGAGCGTACACGCTATGCCAGCGCTGTGGATCCCTCACGCCATAGTCACCAAGCGCATTTCGATAAAGACCTCCACGTCTCGCCGTTTAACCCCATGGAGATGACTTACCGTTGGAAGTTTAATGCCCCCGGCGAAAAGCTCTTTCTGCATATGGAAAATTGGCAGGATCAGCAGTGCCATTTTGATGCCACGTTGACCCTTGACGCCTCTCCCGCCACCCGTGGCGCGTTGCTTAGAACCTTGGCCCGCCAGCCATGGATAAGCCTGAAAACCATTGCGGGTATTCATTTTGAAGCGCTTCGCCTGTGGCTTAAGCGCGTCCCCGTTTATAACCACCCCAAGCGCAAGGAGACTTCAAAGTGACGACCCTGCGTTCCACGCCCCCTAACCTTCAACCGGTTGCCGAAAGCCGCTTAACCAAGTGGCTAAAGCCACGCCTAAGGGCCCAACTGGACACCTTTCGCGGCGGACGTATCACCCTGATTGAGGGCAATCAGTGTCATCACTTGGGTCAGCAAGGCCCGCTGCAGGTGACCGTGGTGATACGCCACTCCCGCGCTTGGAAACGTCTCGCCTTTGGCGGTACGGTAGGAGCTGCCGAGTCGTATATGGACGGCGATTGGGACGCCGACGATCTGGTCGCCCTGGTACGGCTGTTCGCTGCCAACCTTGAGCATGTGAATGGGAAAATGGAGAACGGCAGCGCTCGCATTGCCCGCTGGCTGCTGGGTGCCGCCTACCGCTTTCAGCGCAACAGCCTAACTGGCTCGAAACGCAATATTGCCGCCCACTACGATATTGGCAACGATCTGTTTTCGACGTTTTTAGATCGCCACCACTGGATGTATTCAAGCGCCGTGTTTCCCTATCCCGAAGCCAGCTTGGAAGAGGCCTCTACCTACAAGCTCGACTTGATGCTGGAAAAGCTCGATGTGCAGCCCGAGCATCACCTGCTAGAGATTGGCACTGGCTGGGGAGGGCTGGCGATTCATGCAGCCAAAACCCGTGGCTGCCGAGTCACCACCACCACTATTTCCGATGAGCAGCACGCCCATACAGCAAAACGCATCATGGAAGAGGGGCTGGAGGACAGAATCACCCTGCTTAAGCAGGATTACCGGGAATTGACCGGCCGCTATGACCGGCTAATTTCGGTGGAAATGATTGAGGCGGTGGGACACCAGTATCTCGATACCTACCTCAACAAACTGGATAGCCTACTGACCGATGATGGCCAGGCTATGCTCCAGGCCATCACCATTCGTGATCAGCGCTTTGAAGAGGCTAAGCGCGACATGGATTTTATCAAGCGCTACATTTTTCCAGGCGGCTTTCTGCCCTCGCACCACGCTATGTTAACCAGCGTTATGCGTAAAACATCGCTGAACATCGTCGCACTGGATGAAATTGGCCCGCATTACGCGCGCACATTACGCGAGTGGCGCCACCGCTTTGAGGCCAGCCTGGAGCAGGTGCGAACACTAGGCTACGACGAGCGTTTTATCCGCATGTGGCGCTACTACCTGTGCTACTGCGAGGGCGGCTTTATCGAGCGCTCCATTGGCACCTGCCACTTACTGCTGGCTAAGCCGGCGGCTAAGCCCATTCCGCTCACCGGCGCTCTCTAAATGGCATCACCCAAGTGGCGGGCGCTGGTGTTGAATGCCCTGCGCTTTGAGGCTGGCTGGCTCCTGTGCGTGCTCGGCGGCTCATGGGTTGCCGCCATAGCAGGGGGCAGCCTGTTGGTCTGGCACCTGTGGCGCTGCGCGCGGCCTGGGGAGTGGCAATTTATTGCCGGATTTGCCCTGCTGGGGCTGGTGATTGATGGCGGTTTGCAGCTGCTGGGTGGGTTCGATTTTAACGATCAAACGCTGGTGTTAGGGCTTCTACCGCTGTGGCTATGGATGCTTTGGCCGCTGTTTGCCACCCTGGTTCATCACTCACTGGCGTGGCTGTGGCGCTATCCACTGCTAGCCGCGCTGTGTGGCGCCATTAGTGGCCCACTCTCTTATTATGGCGGCGCACTACTGGCAGAGGTAACCATGGCGGCTTGGTTGCTCCCCATTCAGGCGCTCGTTTGGGCGGTGCTATGTCTGGGTATTAGCCGTTTCTACAAGCCTTAAGAGGCAGAGGGTGCGGCAACTGCCGTGGGCACCAGGCGTTTTTCCAATTCAGCTGCGGCTAGCGGCCGGGCAAAGTAGAACCCCTGTACGGATGTGCACCCGGCATTAACCAAGAACTGACACTGCTCTTTGGTTTCAACTCCTTCGGCAATCACTCCTAACCCCATGCCTTCCGCCATCGCTAAGACGGCCTTAACGATTGAGGCATCCGCCTGATCGTGCGGCAACTCTTTAATAAATGCGCGATCAAGTTTGATTTTGTCCACCGGTAAGCGCTTCAAGTAGCCAAGTGATGAATAGCCGGTACCGAAATCGTCGATGGCAATCGCAAATCCCTGGTCGCGCAGCGCCTGCAGACGTGGCCCCATATCTCCCGCACGCTCGTCGAGTAGCACCGACTCCGTCAGCTCTAAGCCAATTTGCGAAGGCTTCAGCTGGTAACGCTTTAGGCAGGTCGTCAGTTGGCTTTCCAGATCGCCTTGAAACAGCTGCAGGGCCGAAATATTGACCCAAATCGTCAGTTTGGGCATAGCGCTATTACGCCAGTGCGCCTGCTGGGCACAGGCTTTTTCGATCACCCAGGCGCCCAGCTGACTCATTAGACCGTGCCGCTCGGCCAAGGGAATAAAGTCGCCAGGGGAAATCATACCGTCTTTAGGGTGACGCCAGCGCAGTAGCGCCTCCATCCCGACCAGTTCACCGCTGCCAGGCTCATGCTGGGTTTGATAATGCAGTTCCAGTTGGTCACCGGAAATAAGCGCAGCACGGAGATCACTGACCAGCGCCAGTTGAGGGTTATCCTGCTTATCCAGCGCCGGGCGAAAGCGCTGGCTTAAGTTACGCCCCAGCCGTTTGGCGCTGTAAAGCGCCGACTCTAAGCGCTGGAAGAGCACACCTGAGTCGTTACCATCTTCGGGCACGCGACAGCTGCCAATCGTCAGCCCTAAGCGCAGCGAGTGGTCATTAATTTCAAATGGCCGACTCATATGTTCGCGCAGCGTTGCCACCCACTGGTCGTGATCGTCAAAGGTGGTGGTGCGGATCACCATAAACTCGTCACCGCCCAGCCGCCCGACTACGCTTCCTGCTACGTAGCCGGTAAGCCGCTGGGCAAAGCGCGCTAACAGGCGATCACCCTGCTCAACCCCCAGGCTATCGTTGACTGATTTCAACCCATCAATATCCACCAGCGCCATATCCAGACTCTCCCCGGCACGTAAATGGCGCAGCCGGGAGGCCAGCAGGTCGTGAAGGCGGCGACGATTAGGCAGCCCGGTGAGAGGGTCTTCGTAGCCGATCCGGCGCAAATCGCGCTCACGGGCTTTTTGCGCCGAAATATCGGTAAACAGATGAATAAAATGGGTAATGTTGCCGCGCTTGTCGGTCACTGCGCGGACTTTTAGCCACTCGGGGTACTCGTCGCCGTGTTTACGGCGGCTCCACATTTCACCTTCCCAGCGGCCGGTGCTTTTCAGCGTGCTCCAAAACGTTTGATAGAAGGCTTTGTCATGGCGCTGGGCGGCCAGCGTCTCCAGTTTCAGCCCCTGTATCTCTTGGCTGGCGTAGCCGGTAATTTCGGTAAACGCTGGATTAACCGCCATCACGCGGTTCTGGGCATCGGTAATCACCATGGCGTCGCTAGCGAGCCTGAGCGTATCTTGCGAAAGTCGCAGCCGAAGCCGCTGTTGACGCACTTGCTTCCAGGCATCCCAAAGCCCAAGCGCGACCAGCGTAGCTGCTACTAGGCGTAGCATCGCATCGGGGATCCAGACACAGGCGGGAAGCGCCGTCAGTGCGACCCAAACTAACGGACGATTGAGAGAAACAGGAAGCCACATGGCGATTCGCTATACCCTATACAAATTAACCTAGATAAAAATTAGCGTTAGGTGCCATGCTGATCATGCCGCCTAAGAAGAAATTTGAATACTCTATATTACGGCAATAGGACATTTATTGTGCATAATCGGCAGCTATTGACACATGCCGCCCACTTTAGTGCTATCGGCCAAACCGCTAAAATCTCCAGTTATGGGCGTTAAAAAGTCAGTTACGTGCATTCAGCGGTTTCGGGAAGTAGACTAGCCCAACAACCTATTTGATATTCGGAACGATTCAGTGACCAAGCAACACTCCTTTGATCGCGAAGAACTGCTGGCCTGCTCCCGCGGCGAGCTATTCGGCCCCGGCAATGCACAGCTCCCGGCCCCCAACATGCTAATGCTTGATCGCATCAGGCACATCCATAAGGAAGGCGGTGAGCATGGCAAAGGCGAGCTGATCGCCGAGCTGGATATCACGCCGGACCTGTGGTTCTTTGACTGCCATTTTCCCGGCGACCCCGTTATGCCTGGCTGTTTAGGACTAGATGCTATGTGGCAGCTAGTCGGGTTTTATTTGGGCTGGCTGGGCCATCCAGGTCGCGGACGTGCGCTTGGCTGCGGTGAAGTTAAATTCAGCGGCCAGATTCTGCCAGATGCACAAAAAGTGACCTATAGCATTAATATTAAGCGTATTATTACCCGACGTCTTATCTTGGGTATCGCCGACGGCACGGTAACCGTTGACGGGCGCGACATCTATCAGGCTAATGATCTGCGCGTTGGCCTATTTACCTCCACTGCGAATTTCTGAACAGGAGGCTCCCATGCGACGAGTGGTAGTCACCGGCCTTGGCATCGTATCGTGCCTTGGCAACGACCAACGACAGGTCCTGGACGCGCTCAAAACTGGGCGTAGTGGTATTCGTTTTAAGGAAGAGTATGCCGAGCGTGGCTTCCGTAGCCATGTGGCAGGCAGCGTCGATATTGATCTTGACGCACTCATCGACCGCAAACTGCGCCGTTTTATGGGCGATGCAGCGGCCTATGCCTATGTCTCTATGGCCCAAGCCATCGAAGACGCGGGGCTGAGCGAAGAACAAGTATCCAACCAACGTACTGGCCTGATCGCCGGCTCCGGCGGTGCTTCAAGCGCTAACCAGGTTGAAGCTGCCGATGTACTGCGTGACAAAGGCCTGCGCCGCGTTGGCCCTTACCGCGTTACCCGGACAATGGGCAGCACCGTTTCCGCCTGTTTGGCTACGCCGTTTAAAATCAAAGGCGTCAATTACTCTATCTCTTCTGCCTGTGCGACATCTGCGCACTGTATTGGCAGCGCGATGGAGCAAATTCAGCTTAACAAGCAGGATGTGGTGTTTGCCGGTGGCGGTGAAGAGGAGCACTGGACGCTCTCTTGCCTATTTGATGCCATGGGCGCGCTCTCTACCCACTACAACGACACACCTGAGCAGGCTTCACGTCCTTACGACCAGGCCCGCGACGGTTTTGTTATCGCCGGTGGCGGTGGCATGCTGGTGTTAGAAGAGCTTGAACACGCTAAAGCCCGCGGCGCCAAGATCTACGGCGAACTGGTGGGTTACGGCGCGACCTCTGACGGCCATGATATGGTCGCTCCTTCGGGCGAAGGGGCCATGCGCTGTATGCGCCAAGCGATGGCAACGGTCGATGGCAGCATTGATTACATCAATACCCATGGCACTTCGACCCCCGTCGGCGATGTTGCCGAGCTGAAGGCGATACGCGAAGTGTTTGGGAATACAACACCCGCCATGAGCTCGACCAAATCGCTCACCGGCCACTCCTTGGGAGCTACCGGTGTACAGGAAGCGATCTACTCGCTGCTGATGATGCAACACAACTTTGTTGCCGCCTCAGCGAATATCACCGATTTGGATGAGCAGGCCGACGGCTTTGATATTGTCACCGAACGCCGCGATGACGTGACGATAGAACGTGCCTTGTCTAATAGCTTCGGCTTTGGCGGTACCAATGCGTGTTTAGTCTTCCAGCGTTTCAACGACTAACGAACGACTAACGCTAGTACGGCTACTCGCATGATAAGCATAAAAACGGCGCCCATTGGGCGCCGTTTTTATGCTCAGGCTTTTATGTACAGGCGTAACGTATACGCAAAAGACGGTTACCGAGAGGTAGGCCGTGGCACGTCTGAAATTTCCTGTAACTGCGCTTCAATCCACGCTTCGACGTCTGCGAGCACTTCATCGGGCATACGCCCGGCTGTTTCAATCGGCTTACCAATGCGCACACGCAGTACGCCTGGCCGCTTAACCCAGTGGCGGCCTGGCCAGCGTTCACCCGCATTATGAGCCACCGGCAACACCGGCACCCCTGCCCGACACGCCACCACGCTGCCACTTTTGTTATAGCGTTTGCGGATGCCTGGATCTACCCGTGTCCCTTCAGGAAAAATCAGTACTGAAAGCCCCGTTCCCAAACGCTCGACGCCTTGAGTAAGCACTTGCTTCATCGCCCGTGCTGGTTTCGAGCGGTCCAGACTAATCGGGCGAAGCAGGCGCAACCCCCAGCCGAAGATCGGCAGGCGCAGTAATTCGCGCTTTAACACGGTACATACCGGTGGCTTCATCACCTGTAGAAACACGGTTTCCCACTCACACTGATGATTAGCTTGAATCACACACGGGCCGCTAGGCAGGTTTTCCCGCCCCTGGATGTCGTAACGCACACCGCAGGCGATACGAAACCACACCATCAAAAAGTAGTTATACAAATTGAGTAAGCGGTAGCGGCCAGACAGCGGGAGAAACGGCGCAATGGGGAGAAACAGGATGCCGATCATTAGCATGGCCAAAAAGTAGCCGGCATAAAAAACCAAACTGCGAACCACATTTATCAAGCCGACGCTCCTGTATCGCTGACACGATTATTTTCACGGATCAAACACCACGCATCCAGCATACGCCCAGCCTCTAACCGCCACGGCTTCTGATGAACGCCAAACACGTCCAGCACTCGGCGGCAGTTTAAGACGCGCCGCAGCTTGGCATCATGGTGGTGTTTAAGCGGCTGAACCTCGCCGAGAGCAATCTGCTCGCCGCGCCCCTCAAGGTGCGTTAACAGCTGGGTGCGCACCATGGAGGTAAAGGTAAAGGCGCTGACGGGTTCGGTGCCCGCAAGATGGTAGGCCCCCCAAGCCTCAGCGCCGCTGACCTGCTGCTGTAGCATGCCAATCAACGCCATGGCGACGGCGTCCGCGGAAGTCGGGCAAAAAATCACATCCTCTGCGGCACGCACCGCCTTCCCGAGCACCAAGCTATCGATGATCTCATTGAGCCACGCATGACTGCCTTCCAGCGCAAACAGCGGGCCTAGGCGCACAATCAAATGGCGCTGAAACCCCGCACGGATACGATCACCGGTTTGTACCAGACGGCGCAAGCTGTCATCTCGCGGCGCAGGCACCACATGCTCATCAATGGGGACTTCCAAACCGTCTTCGTAAAGCTGATCAGAGACACACCATACCAACGCCACGTCTTGCGATTGGCAGGCATCCAGGCAGCTATCTACCGCATCGGCATGGGCCGTCACATCCGCTGGCGCCATGTTCAGTGGGTGTGCCAATGGTGGAATAATCACGGCGTCAGGGGCGATCGCCTCAAGGCGCGACGGCGTGATGGTCGTCCCTTGCTCTATGACTAACTCTGTATCGGCGCGACGGTTTGCTTCCCGGGCCAGTGCCAAGCTTAAGCAGTGTCCGGCATCCAATATCAAAAGTTTCACAACCATCCTCTGCACAATTTACAAACATCAGAGCCACCCACCAGGGTCTCGACACCGTCTTACAAGATATGGCTCATGGGCTGTCGCTCAGCGACAGGAGCGGTACACTTTACTGGTTCTCGCCCCCTGTAGGAAGCCTCCACGCAGCTCTCCCCAGCGAATTAGCCAACGTTGATCGCAATGAAAAACAGCCCAAATGGCTAATTTAAAATAGCACAATAGGGAATCCTTACGCTTTAAGCGCTTTAGCGACGATAAAGCTCATTAGTAGAGAGCCACCAACCATGACTAAGAAAGTTAAAAAACACCAACACTCAGACTGATCAATGGGGTTTTTAAAGCATTGCAAACAACATAAAAAAACAAACTCATATGATGAAAAAAACACTGCTAAAAAATTATTTTCTTAATCACGATATCGACCATTTCAAGTGCCACTCGAAAGACTCATACATAACCACCTATTTTTTAAAAAAATCTTAAAAAAAATAATACAACAGCCTATTAGCACTAGATATTTAGTTCTTGTGGGCTGTGCCAAAACAGCTAAGGTAAAAAATTGTAATGATGAGTGACGAGGCGTAGCCATGCGTAACTCATAGAGATCAGATGCGCAGCACCTTTTCTACACCAAAAAAACCTAATTTGTCAGTCGTTGCTTGCAATTAGCACATACATCGCGGGGGTGTCCTATGTTCTCTATTACTTGGATCAATGCAACAACGGGTGAAATCCAGCGTGGCTTAAACAACGCACAAACAGTTACTACAGATGAAATAGAAAACGGTGCTATCCGCATTATTCCTATTATTAATGGCTCCCTTGATCCACTTTATCTTACTAATACAATAGAACTAACCATTATTTATAATGATGGAGAGCCAATAACCCTAACGAGCACGGCACCTCCTTTTATCTTTGACGGCCTCCCCAATTTTACCGGTGGTACTGTCCAGCTACTCATCACCGCACTAGATGATGCTGGTAATACCATTGAGACTGGGAACGATACAGTGGTTTTTGAAGTTACTGATAGTATCCCCGTAACGCCCGTTTTCACGCCTATCCGCATTCAGGCAGAAGATACTGATAATACAGATGGTGAGGGCAATTATGCTGTTATGACGGGCGGAGTGACCACGTCCGCCGTCGGCGAACCCAATGCCGTTAATGCTGATGGCAATGCCTATGCCGATTTTGTCGGCCCGAGTGGTGAAACTCTTACCTTCAATGTCGATGTCCCGGAGGCGGGTGAATATGAACTGGCGGTAAGCTATGCCTTAAGCCGTAACAACGATGCTGTCGCCAGCGAACGTAACCGCCCTCTGCGTCTAGAAGTGAATGATCAGTTGGTTGATCGCATGTTTGACCTACGCAGTACCAGCCCCGAAGGCAATAATAATGCAAGCGACTTCACTACCTTTGCTGAGCGAACCATTATCGTGCAGCTTCAGGAGGGCGCAAACAGTGTTAGCTTTACTTCCAATGGCATCAGCGGCCCCAATGTAGATTATCTCGAGATCCGCAAACCCGCGCTAGGCACTCAGGTGATCCAAGGCGAAGAGCTTTTTTTGTCACCAGAACCCGACCTAACCCCAGATGGCGCCGATACCAATCGCCCGGTGACTACCGCCAATATCGTAAGCCTCAACGACACCTTCCGAGTAGGTGCCGAAGAGGCTAGCTACCTGGATTGGGCATTTGGCAATGTAGATGCTTATGGGGAATTTGTTTATCAAGCCCCCGTCGCGGGCACCTATTCCATGACCGTTACTTATGCTAGTCAAAATAACAGGCCGCTTGACCTGTCTCTGGTCGAAGGCAGTAACTTAACGACTATTGGCACCTTTGCGTTTATAAATACGACCCCCGCCCTTTATATGCCCGATGATCTCGATGATCTGCCCAGCGGCGTAACTACCAGTACGCCCGATGCTACGCAATGGGAAGGTTGGACGACAGAAACACTCGAATTCACGCTAGCCGCTGGCGAAAACTTACTGCGGCTGGGCGGCCGCGCCAACGGCCCCAATATCGATAAAATTGAGATGGCGTTGGTGGCGGCAGAGCCTTCCGCACCCACCGCCCTGCTGCTAGATAACAACAGCGTGCTGGAAAACCAGGAAGGCGCCGTTATTGGTCAGCTCATTGTGGAAGACCAGGATGACGACACCCATAGTTTTACTGTCAGCGACGAACGTTTCGAAGTAGATGCCAGCGGCGTATTGCGTCTAAAAAGTGGCAATAGCCTTGATTTTGAAACGGCAACTTCGGTCAGCGTTGAGGTCACTGCTACCGACCCGGCGGGGGCGAGTGTCAGCGAAACATTCTTAATTGCCGTTGGTAATGTTGAAGATAGCGTTACACCTCCTTCCGAGCCCGCCGATCCCATCCGTTTACAGGCGGAAGCGTTCGATACTGCCACAATCTTCACCATCGAGAACATCGCCGCCGCCGATGGCGGCCAAGCTATTCGCTTACCCGGCAGCAGCGAAGGCACGGCCAGCTATGCACTCGATGGCAAAGTAGCCGCCGGTACCTATACCGTCATCGTCGGCTATATCGACGAGAGCGATGGCGAAAGCACTGCTCAACTGAGCATCAGCAACGCCGAAGGCGAAAGCTTCAGCGGCGATTGGACGTTTGACGACGACGCCGACAGCGGCAACGGTGTTCAGCCGCAAAACTTCCGCACCACCACCTTTACCGACGTGACCGTGGGCGATGGCGCTACGCTGTCGCTCAGCGCCAGCTCAACGGCGCTGGAGTACGCGCGCATCGACTATATCGAGTTTGTGCCCACGGGCAGCGTGGAGCCGGAGCCGACTATTCTACTGGGCATCGCCGATGCCGACCCGATGGTAGAGAGTGGCGATGAGGGCGTCACTACGCTGAGCTTTGCGTTGAGCGCCTCAAACGCTTTTAGCGGTGACGTGGAGCTTACCCTGGAAATTGATGGCGTTGCCGACACCCGCACGGTCAGCTTTATCGACGGTGCCGCCACCCTAGCCGTTGATGTCGCCAACGACGACGAAGATAACGGTAGCGAAACCGTCACGGTTGCCCTTATCGGCGCAACCGGTGACAGCTTCGCCATCGACAGCGCCGCCGCGACGGCCAGCGGTAGCGTCAGTGAAGATGACGAAGCGGTAGTGCCTGCCGATCCCATCCGCCTCCAGGCGGAAGCGTTCGACACTGCTACGACCTTCACCATCGAGAACATCGCCGCCGCCGATGGCGGCCAGGCCATTCGCCTGCCCGCCAACAGCGAAGGTACCGCCAATTACGCTCTTGATGGCAAGGTGGCTGCCGGTACCTATACCGTCATCGTCGGTTATGTCGACGAGAGCGACGGCGAAAGCACTGCCCAACTGAGCATCAGTGACGCCACCGGCGAGAGCTTCAGCGGCAGTTGGACATTTGATGACGACGCCGACAGCGGCAACGGTGTCCAGCCGCAAAATTTCCGCACCGCCACCTTTACCGACGTGACCGTGGGCGATGACGCTACGCTGTCGCTCAGCGCCAGCTCGACGGCGTTGGAGTACGCGCGCATCGACTATATCGAGTTTGTGCCCACGGGCAGTGTAGACCCGGAGCCGACTATTCTACTGGGCATCGCCGATGCCGACCCGATGGTGGAGAGTGGCGATGAGGGCGTCACCACGCTGAGCTTTGCGTTGAGCGCCTCAAACGCTTTTAGCGGTGATGTGGAGCTAGCCCTGGAAATTGATGGCGTTGCCGACACCCGCACGGTCACCTTCACTGACGGGGTCGCCACCCTAGCGATTGATGTCGCCAACGACGACGAAGATAACGGTAGCGAAACCGTCACTGTCGCGCTTATCGGCGCCACCGGTGACAGCTTCGCCATCGACAGCACCGCCGCGACGGCCAGCGGTAGCGTAAGCGAAGATGACGAAGGAGAGCCCCCCGTTGAATCAATTCGCCTACAGGCGGAAGCGTTTGACACTGCTACGACCTTCACCATCGAGAACATCGCTGCCGCTGATGGCGGCCAAGCTATTCGCCTGCCCGGCAACAGCGAAGGTACCGCCAGCTACGCCCTGGAGGGTAAAGTGGCCGCCGGTACCTATACCGTCATCGTCGGTTATGTCGACGAGAACGACGGCGAAAGTACTGCCCAGCTAAGTATTGGTAACGCCGATGGCGAGAGCTTCAGCGGCAGTTGGACATTCGATGACGACGCCGACAGCGGCAACGGCGTTCAGCCGCAAAACTTCCGCACCGCCACCTTTACCGACGTGACCGTGGGCGATGGCGCTACGCTGTCGCTCAGCGCCAGCTCAACGGCGCTGGAGTACGCGCGCATCGACTATATCGAGTTTATGCCCACGGGCAGCGTGGAGCCGGAGCCGACTATTCTACTGGGCATCGCCGATGCCGACCCGATGGTAGAGAGTGGCGATGAGGGCGTCACTACTCTGAGCTTTGCGTTGAGCGCCTCAAACGCTTTTAGCGGCGACGTGGAGCTTGCCCTGGAAATTAATGGCGTTGCCGACACCCGCACGGTCACCTTCACTGACGGGGTCGCCACCCTAGCGCTTGATGTCGCCAACGACGACGAAGATAACGGTAGCGAAACCGTCACGGTCGCCCTTATCGGCGCCACCGGTGACAGCTTCGCCATCGACAGCGCCGCCGCAACAGCCAGCGGTAGCGTAAGCGAGGATGATGCCGTTCCAGACACTGTCGCACCCATCGTTATCCAGGCAGAGGATGCTGCCCTGGTCACCGTCAATGATAGTGGCGTGCCCTCCAATGCCGATTTCACTCGGGTGGTAGATCCTAATAACAATGATGCCTTCGGTAATTACCGCGAAGGCGCCGTCGGTGGTGCCTATATGGACTTTGGCACAAACCCCGGCGACGAGGTTATCTTCAACGTTGAAACCGAGGTAGCCGGCACCTACACCGCGGTCATTCGTTACGCCAACGGTAGCGCAGGGCCCCGCCCCCTTGACCTAATGATCAATGGAACGCCTGCTCCCCAAGCGGCTTTCCCGCCGGCAGTCAATGATGGCGTCAACGACCCATGGGATAGCTGGCTAGAGCTTGAAGTGGAGATGGAGCTTCAAGCTGGCCCCAACAGCGTCTCATTTGCCATACCGGCAGTGGCCGATGGCGGTGTCAACAACGGCCCCAATATCGATCAGATTATCTTCAACTACCAGCAGGACGACGGCGGTGAAACACCCACCGAGCCCTTCCTGTTTGAGATTCAAGGTGAAGCGCTCACCATCGATGATGATGAGCCCACCCCCGATACAGTGGTTCGCGACGCTAGCAATCCAGAAACCAATGCAGCCGCTGGCCCGGACGGCCTATGGGATGGTTTTACCGGCAGCGGCTACCTCGATATGGGCAACGAAGCCGGTGATGCGGCCTTCTTTGAGGTAGCCGTCGAAGAAGCGGGCACTTATACCCTGAATGTGCGCTATGCCAACGGTGATGGCGCCGGGGCTAGCCGACCGATGACTCTCCTGGTAGGTGGCGCCCCCCAGGGCGAACTGGCCTTCCCCACCACTGGCGCAGGCAACGACGGCTGGGTGAATTGGCAAGACGCCACCATTGAGCTGGAACTGATGGCGGGCAACAACACCATACGACTTGAGAATATAGGTAATGCTGGCCCCAATATCGATAGTCTGAGTGTTAGCCGCGAGGGAGAAGAGGAGCCCCCCTTCGTTGAACCGGGGGAGCGCTTTGCCGTCAAGATCAATTTCGAGCCCGATGGCTTTGCCACCCCGGAAGGCTATATCGCCGATACCGGCTTAGCGTTTGGCGATCAATCCGTCGAGATCGATGGCCAAGTTTACCAGTACGGCTGGGTTACCGAGGCCTCCATCGCCGATGGCACCGAAAATGGCACTATACCGATGGCGATCAATACCCTCTCCAGTGTCGCCGTTAACGATCGTACCGACGACATCGCCGGTCTTGACCCCCGCCAGGGCACCTACGCCCACTTTGACCAGCCTGCGGAAGGCTATGTCCGCGCCGGATGGGAAATGGAACTGGACGACGGCTATTATGAGGTCACGATTTCTATCGGCGATACCTCAGGGCCTTACGACAGCGTCAATCTGATCAACGCCGAAGGTGAGCAATTCAGCACCCCCTTTACGCCGTTCCGGCCCGATGATTTTCCAGCCGACAATAGCCCCAGCAACGACACCGAAGGCTTCCGCTCCGACTTGGTTACCCGCGTGGTACAGGTTACCGATGGCCGCTTGACCCTGGATTCGATTGGCCTTGGTGATAATACCGAGATTCAGTATATCGAGATCCAGTCGATTCCCGACCTGACACCGGAGGATGACCGTGAGGCACCGGAAGATTACGCCTTCTTCACCGACCCGCGTGCTATCGCCGGAGTGGGCGAGAACGAGATTCGGGTCGAGTTAGACGCCGAAGACGGCACGCCCCCCACCGGCGTCGATCCCGATTCGGATATTTTCGTGGGCATCTCGGTCGTCGATGGCCGTGGCGGTGCCCTGCTGGAAAGCTTAGGTGACGGCTCCGTACGGCTCTTCGAAACTGTCAGCGGCGAAGAGGTAGCTCTCAACGTCAACACTACCGGCGGCTTCGATTCGTTGACGATTTCTCCCAACAGCATGCTCAAAGAGTTCACCAGCTACACCCTGGTCATCGAAGGCTTTCAGGATCGTGGCGCCAATGACAACCCTGACGCTCCAACTCGGGAGTTCCAAAAATTCACCAACACCTTCATCACCGGTGAAGCCTCTGAAATTGTGCCAAGAGAAGTAGCATTCAACGATGTCATTGAGCTCAACGGCGCTGCCGACAACGCCTACCAGTTCACCTCGCTGGAGCTATCCCCTGATGGCAGCAAGATGTACATCTCGAATATGCTGGGCGAGATCAAGCGTTACGACGTTAACCCGCAAACCGGTGCGCTCTCCAATGAGCAAGTGTTGGCACTCGACTACTTTGCGGGGGACTCTGCAGGGCCGCGGGGCATTATCGGCCTAACCTTCGACCCTACTGACCCCAATGTCTTGTGGGTAAGCGATAACTATCCAATTCCACTTGAAGGGCGTGATAATGGCGTCCCCGATTTCAGTGGACGCATTTCCAAGATTACCCTGGAAGAAGGTGACGCTTTCAACGCCAGCGCAGAAGCCTATATCACCGGGCTGCCGCGCTCCAACGGCGACCACGTTACCAATAGCCTCGAATTCCGCGCCAACCCCGAATTCGATGCCAACACCAACCCAGACGTACCAAGCCACTTGCTGTATCTACTTCAGGGATCGAACTCGGCAATGGGGGCACCCGATAGCGCTTGGGGTAACCGCCCTGAGCGACTGCTCAGTGCGGCTGTCATGGAAATAGATCCGACCCGTGAAGCGCCAGCAGGTGGCTTTGATGTGACTACCGAGCCCTTGCCTGAAGATGGTTTCAACCGCCGCTTTACCGACGATGACGGCGTTGATTTCAAGGCAGACCCGATTGCTATGGGTAATGACCGTTTCCTGGTCTTCGCGGCCAACGGTACTGCAACCGTAGAGGATTCCGATGGTAATCTAATCGAAAGTTATTATGACCCCTTCGCCGATGACGCCGTGGTTAAAATTTTCGCCACCGGCGTACGCAATGCCTACGACCTGGTCTGGCACTCCAATGGCAACCTCTATGTCCCGACCAACGGTTCGGCGGCTGGCGGCAACGTACCGGATGACCCTTCGACGCCGCAAAATGAATACGCAGGTAACGTCGAAAAACAGGACGACTACCTGTTTACGGTTAAGGAAGGGGGCTATTACGGCCATCCCAATCCCCTGCGCGATGAATTTATCCTCAATGGCGGTAACCCAACCGCAGGCAACGATACTAACCAGGTGGGCAACTACCCGGTCGGCCAGCAGCCTGATCCCAATTACGATATTGAGGGCGTCTATTCGCTAGGCGAGAACCGTTCTCCCAACGGCGTCACTGAGTACTCCAGCGGAGTATTCGGCGGCAACTTACAAGGTAGTGTGCTGTTCACCGAATACTCCGGCGGTGACGACATACGCTCTATCACTCTCGACGCCGCGGGCAACGTCATCGGTGATGAAGTGCTACGCGATGTTGACGGCAACGTCATCACCTATATAGATCCGCTGGATATTATCGAGAACCCGGCCACCGGCCAGCTCTACCTGCTGACGTTGAACCGCAATAATGGCCAGAGCCAAATCATTCGTCTCGACCCCGCACCGGGGGGTGTGATCGTCGACCCAGAGGAGCCTGAAGAACCTGGTGAAGAGTTGGTATCGCTACTCACTATTCAGGCCGAAGACAATACCCCCGACGACGGCACCAGTGTATCGGTTGCCCAAGGAGGTGGCGCGGAGATTCAGGTTCGAACCACCGCCAATCCTGAGCCCAATCAGCCAACCGGTGTGCGCCCTGGTGCCTTCGGTCTGGATGGCAACAACAATGATAGCGACGGCGTTCTCGGAGGATATGCCGATTTTGGCAGCACGAATAGCGACTTTATCACCTTCAGCTTCGAGCTCTCAGGCGCCGATGCGGGTGATTCAGTACTGCGGGTTCGCTACGGTAACGGCGACACAGTGGACCGACCATTGGAAGTGTTCGTTAATAACGTTAGCGTCGGCACCTTCGGTTTCAGCCCCCCTGCTGGCGTCACTGGCGATGCCGCCTGGAACGAGTGGCTCACGCTGGATATCCCTGCGGCGCTGGTATCAGGGCTTAATACGGTGCGCTTCCAAGCCGTCAATAATACGGGCCCCAATATCGACCAGTTGGAGATTCTCCAGGCCCCCGAAGACACAACGCCCGGCTACACCGACTACGAGGCCGAAAACGCTCAACTCGATGGCCCGGTAATCGTCACCAACAGTGTGGATGACCGCAACGCCTCCGGCGAAGGCTTCGTCGATTTCAATGGCACCAGCGACCAGAGTATTACCTGGACAGTAGAGGTCGATGAGGCTGGCACCTACGACGTTGGCTTCCGCTATGCCCTGGCAGCCTCCAAGGCCGACCGCCCCATGGTCGTCGCAGTCAATGGGGTAGCGATCGGGACACTTAATTTCCCAGGCCAGAGTAACGACGCTGAGAATAACTGGTTCTTCCAATCCGCTTCGTTAACTCTAGGTGCAGGCAGCAATACGATTACCGTCACGGCGCCGGACGCCAATGGCCCCAACGTCGACCTGCTACGCATCGCGGATACCCCGTTGGATACCTTCGAGCCCATCTACGCCGACATTGATGGCAGTGGCCGTATTGAGTTGGAAGGCGGCGATAGCGCCCGAGCCGTTAATGAGCGTACCGCTGACTTCTACTTCACAGTCAATCAAGATGGCGCCTACAAACTCGATCTGGCAGCCAATGCTGGGGCGCCGGATGGCGGCGGATTGACGCTACTGCTCAATGGCCAACCAATTGACCAAATGAGCTTCCCTGGTGTTGGTGAGGCCGGTGAGCAATCTGCTTATATCGAACTACAGGCAGGGGTTACCTATAACCTGAGGGTTGTGTCCAGCGCGGACGGTGTCAATGAAATCGACTATCTTGATATCTCGCCTGCCCCCGGCGACCCCGATGCGGATATCGCTATTCAAAGTAATGATGCGGCCTACTTCTCTGACCGCCTGCACTTTAGCTACCTGGAGAACGACAGCGCCTCCAACCCGAACCGCGACTACAAAGAGGATGCCACGGTCACCATCAGTAATACTGGCACCAATGCATTGACCTTTATTGACGCCGATCTTGACGGCCCCTTCACACTCGTCGCCCCCGATATTTTCGATGGACTGACCTTGGCAGCGGGTGAATCGATTGACGTGCAGGTGCTGTTTGACCGCGCGGCCTATACGCCGCCAACTAACGATGCTGGTGATGGGGTATTTGAGGGTACGCTGCGCCTGATTACCAACGACGCAGATACCCCTGTGGCCGAGGTGCACTTGGCCGGTTTCTGGCAGGCGCGTGATGAAGGCGGCTGGGAGCCCAACGTTAATGAGGTCTGGGAAGTCTTCGGTTTCGGCAACGTGATCGAGGGGCTCACCACGGTGGGCGGCGGCGAGAACTCGGTGCTCAACGACTTCGACCTCTACCGTCCCATCAACGATGACGAGGTTATGTCACGCTACTGGAAGATCGCCGATGGCTTTGAATCGGCCACCATTACCCAGCTGGCGGCCTACCATGGCGACGGGGGGGCTACGTTGGGGATTCATAATCCCGGCAATAAAAATCAGGACATTATACTTTCCAACCACGCGGGCAATAACAACCAGTCGCTACTGCCGATCAAGTCTAACGGCCAGTTCGCGACCGCCACCTTCACCCGCGACCAGATACCCGACGGTTGGATCGGCAACGACATCTTTGGCATTGAAGTCGCCAATCTCTCCACCGACCCATCGCTCAATCCGGCAGGGGGAGGAACAGTCCCAGCGGATGCAGAAGGCATCGAGCGCGGCTATACCGTGCGGGTATTCCAGGCGCTGAATGCTAACGGCAGCGTGATCCCCAATACCTACCTGGGGATCATGGATTACACCGGCATTAACTACGATTACAACGATAATATGTTTGTCATCGAAGGGATCTCACCGGTTTCCGGCGGCGAGATATCGATCACCAACCTGGATGGGGTACCGTCGGATGACCGCCTGGTGATGAGCCGGATACAGAATCCAGCTAATGCCAATCAGGTATTCCATGACGAATCGACCTTTACCATCACCAACGATGGCTTCGCCAATCTGGAGATCAGCAGCCTGGCAATTGCTGACCCCACGCTGTTTGAAATCGTGGGAGCGACAGAGAACCTGGTGATTCCTGTCGGTGGCACGTTGAATGTCACGGTTCGCTTTATCGCCGAGGATTTCAACGACGCCACGCTGTATGAGTCAACGCTGATCATTAACTCCAACGACGGAGACGAGGGGCAGAAAGTGATCCAGCTGGCAGGGCTTGCCCAGGGCCAGTCTGAGAGCGGCCAGGAGCCGCTAGTGCAAGAGATCGTCGACGCCTTTGGTTTCTCGACCAATGTGGCTGAGGGTCAGATGAACAAAGGCGGGCTGGTGGAGGCCAACGGGGATGAAATCCTCTCACCCTACTTCCAGCGCGCCGATGGCAGCACGCCAATCAAAATCACCCAGTTGGCGGCCTATCACACCCAAGGCGACGTAGCTCGACTGTTTATCCACGACGTGGATAGCCGTGACCGTGACGAGATATTGGCCCACGACGAGCAGGATGGGCAGACGCTACTGCCACGCACGCTCAACAACGGAGACCTGCTGACCACTACCACGCTTGATCGCGACGCTCCCTTCGGCTTCTTCGCGGATATTACCGGCCGCCAGGGCTACATCTCCTGGTCCGACCCGGACGCCAATCTCTACGAGGACACGATTGATGCCATCGGCAGCCCAGGCACCAATCTCAATTGGGACGAAAATGACGGCCACCTGATTCGTGTTTACATAGCTAAAGACGCCGAAGGCAACGTGATCCCTAATACCTATATCGTGATTCAGGACTACGCGGGGGTTAACTACGACTACAACGACAATATCTTTTTGGTCGAGAATGTTCAGACCTACGACCCCACCGGGGCCGAGGATGCCAACGGTAACGGCCGTGTCGATATCTATGATGACGATGATGGCGATGGCATCCCCAACTTTCTGGATGGGGACGCACCTGCGGAGCCGGATGAGCAGACCGCCTACAATGCCACCGAAACACCGTGGGCGCTGGGAGCAGATGGGTTAACGCTGGAAGCCAAGCTGTTCGATAACGGCGGCCAGGGGGTGGCCTATAACGACACAACTACAGCTCATCAAGGCGCGCCTTTCCGCTCTGACGAAGCTGTGGATATCTCCAACGGCACAGAGGCGCTGGGCTATATCGCCGATGGCGAGTGGGTGGAGTACACCCTAAATGTGGAAACGGCAGGCACTTACGCACTGAGTTTCCTCACCTCGGCGGTGTCAGACGGTAAATCCATCACTGCCGCGTTTGAGCAAGGCGGCAGTTTCCAAGGCAGCTCCTCCGTCAATTTGCCTAACACCGGCAGCTTCACCAGCTTTCAGACCGTGGGCCCACTGGCGTTCGATCTCGCAGCGGGCGAGCAGGTATTGCGGCTAACCTTCAACGGCGGCCAGCTTGATCTGCAGTCGTTCAGTTTCGAGGCCATTGACCTGGGAGAGGAAAATGAGCAACAGCCCTTTAACACCAACCAAACACCCTGGCTGGTGGAGAACGACGGACTCGTGCTGGATGCAGTCAACTACGATACTGGCGGCCAGGGCATTGCCTACAACGACAGCAGCGAAAATCAGGAGGGCAGCAATTTCCGCGGCGACGGCGTGGATATTGTCGGTAATGGTACGGCCATCGGCTGGATCGAAAACAATGAGTGGGTCGAGTACACGATTAATGTTGCCCAGTCAGGCACCTACGAGCTTGCGTTTCTCTCGGCGCTAGGCACAACCGGTGGCGCTGCACGCTCCATCACCGCGTCATTTGCCCAAGGGGATAGCTCTTACACCACCACCTCCCCGGTCAGCGTGGGCTTTAGCGGCAGTTGGACGACCTTTGTGCCTACTGACAGCGTGCAGGTGAATCTGGAAGCTGGAGAACAGGTGCTGCGCTTAACCTTCAATGGCGGCTCCCAGGATCTGGCCTCGCTCTCACTCGTCCCTATCACTACTACTGACAACCAAACACCGTTCAATGACAGTGAAACCCCCTGGTTGATTGATGACGGCGGTCTGTTTCTCGACGCCATCAACTACGACCAGGGAGGCGCGGGCATTGCCTATAGCGATAGCAGCGAAGCGCAACTGGGTGACGCCAGCATTCGCGGCGAAGGCGTGGATATCGTTGGCGGCGGTGAGGCCATAGGTTGGATCGCCAATAATGAATGGGTAGAGTACACCGTCGATGTCGTTGAAGCTGGCGAACACACCTTCTCGTTTATTACCGCGACACCTTGGTCTGGCCGCAGCATAACGGTCGCCGCTGAGAAAGATGGCGTGTTCTACGCACAAGCCTCCCCGCTTAGCGTTCCCAATAGCGGCGACTGGGGAAACTATGTCCAAGGGCCGGAGGTGACGCTCAACTTGCAGGAAGGCGAGCAAGTGGTACGGCTAACCTTTAATGGTGGCTCAATGGATCTTCAATCACTCATCATTGAACAAGAGGATAGCCAGCCCGCAGCGCTCAACGTTGATGCTGGGGACGATGCCCTAGGCGTCATGGGGGTTCAAGAGCCATCAACCAGTGAACAGCTGTTCTAATCGCTGTGGCTAGACCGCTAGTGCAATATAGCCCGCTTATAGCGGGCTATATTGGTAGCTAGTTACGCGTTTTGGCACTTTGCTACTTAGAACGGAATCTCATCGTCAAAGTCGTCGAAGTTACCCGGATCCGGGGCGCCGTAGCTGCTGTTCTGCTGGTTGGGCGGGGGCGGTTGATTGCCCTGCTGCGGCGCTGGCTGGGCAGGACGAGGCGGCTGTGGGCTCTGCCCGCCGGGGTAATTATTACCGCCTTGGGGCGCGCCACCCTGCGGAGGATAGCCGCCTTGGTGATTAGCGGCAGGACTATTTTGAGCTGGTGCGTTCTGAGGAGCATTCTGGGGATAGTTATTCTGCGGGGCGCCGCCGCCCTGGAAGTCACCGCTGCGACCATCAAGCATCTGCATGTCGTTGGCGACAATTTCTGTCGAGTAGCGATCCTGGCCGTTCTGATCCTGCCACTTACGGGTTTGCAGACGCCCTTCAATATAGACTTTAGAGCCTTTTTTCAGGTACTGCTGGGCGATTTCGGCGGTTTTATTGAACATCACCACACGGTGCCATTCGGTGCGCTCCTGACGCTGTCCACTCTGGCGGTCCATCCAGGTATCGGTGGTGGCCAGGTTTAGGTTGGCCACGGCGGTGCCGCTGGGGGTGAAACGCACCTCTGGATCCTGCCCGAGGTTGCCAATCAAAATGACCTTGTTAATGCCGCGAGCCATAAGACGCTCCTTTAATAGCTGCCTAGTAGAGTTTATTGCCAACCGCCGTCACACTTTATCGCCACGGCTGGATTAAGATTTTGGAGGTGCCATCAGCCTGTTCAAGGCCGCCTGGTCAAGCTGCTTTCGATTGACCTTTAAATAGACCAAACGCTCTTCCGGCACCACCATTACGTCTTCGACGCCGACCACATCGGCTAAGTGCTCCATCAACAGGTCGAGCGCGTCTGCCTGAGTCTCGTGCAGCGCCACCACTTCGCTGGAGAGCGGCGGCGGTGAGGGCATCCGCCACATGGCAATCCACCAGCATAGCGCAAGCCCAGCACAGCCAATAAAGACCGCGTTGAGGCCGCCATAATGCGCCAGCAAACCACCTAATGTACCGCCTAAAAAAGCGCCTAAAAACTGGCTGGTGGAGTAGACCCCCATGGCGGTACCCTTCGCCCCCGCCGGGGCCAGCTTGCTGAGCATGGAAGGTAGCGTCGCTTCCAGCAAGTTAAAGCCGGTGAAGAACACAAACAGCCATACAAACAGCCAGTAGCTTGGCGAGAGTGGCAACCCTAGCCCTGCCAGACTAATCACAATAGCGCCGATCGCCATTAGACACATCAAGCGCATGCGCTGCTGCTTCTCGGCGACAATAATCAACGGCACCATGGCCACAAACGATAGCGCCATAATGCCAAGATACGCCAGCCCGTGATACTCAATTGCCACACCGACGTTTAGCAAGCGAAAAGGAACCGCCACAAATATTGCCATCAGCACTAAGTGCAGGGCAAAAATCGACAGATCCAGCCGCCATAAATCAGGCCGGGTGATGACGCTTTTAAATTGCTGGCGATCCATACCCACATCGCGGTGGCGCCGCCGCCGCGGCGCAGCAGGCACCCAGCGCCATAGCACCAAAAGGCCTACTAGCGTGAGCAGTGCGGTACACCAAAACACGCCGGCAAGCCCCGCCCAGGCGGCAAGCCATGGCCCCAGCACCATGGCAATGGCAAACGACACGCCAATAGAGAGGCCAATGGTCGCCATGGCGGCAGTACGGATTTCCTCACGGGTTTGATCCGCCAGCAGCGCCATAATGGCCGCGGCCACAGCACCGCCGCCCTGCAGCGCCCGTCCGGCAATAATGCCCATAATGGTATCAGAGAGCGCGGCAACCACACTGCCGAGAGCAAATATCACCAGCCCCATGGCAATCACCTGCTTACGACCAATGCGGTCAGAGAGTAAGCCAAACGGGATTTGCAGCGTTGCCTGGGTTAAGCCATAAATACCCAGCGCCACGCCAACCAATAGTGGGGTTGAGCCCTCAAGGGTGTCGGCATACAGAGCTAACACCGGCAGCACCATAAACAGGCCCAGCATGCGCGACGCATATAGCCCGGCCAAACCACTGATCGCACGGCGTTCAGAGGCCAGCAATAGTGCGGAAACCTTACGCATAATGCCCTTTTCTATGGTGGTTAAACATGGAGTGAATCAGCTTGGATTGCGCCAATTCCCTATTCTAGCGGTTTGGACTGGCACTGGAAACGTCGCGAGTTGACGCAGGTTATCAAAGCGGTTTTGCCGGGAGGGTGCAGACAAACGTATAATCACGCTTTTGCCGCGCGATTCGAGGTGTTGATGGACAGCATTCTGGTCAGGGGTGCCCGCACCCACAACCTCAAGCAGATCGATGTGGAACTGCCCCGTAACAAGCTGATTGTGATTACCGGCCTCTCCGGCTCGGGTAAATCGTCGTTAGCGTTCGACACCCTTTACGCCGAGGGGCAGCGCCGCTACGTGGAATCGCTCTCCACCTATGCGCGCCAGTTCCTGTCGATGATGGAAAAGCCCGATGTGGATCACATCGAAGGGCTGTCACCTGCGATCTCCATTGAGCAGAAGTCCACTTCCCACAACCCGCGCTCGACCGTGGGCACCATTACCGAAATTTACGACTACCTGCGCCTACTGTTTGCCCGTGCCGGGACGCCCCGCTGTCCAGAACATGGCGAGGACTTGGAAGCCCAGACCATTTCGCAGATGGTCGATCAGGTCATGAACCTCGCCGAAGGCACCAAGTTAATGCTGCTGGCGCCGGTGGTCAAAGGCCGTAAAGGTGAACATTTACAGCTATTGGCAGAGCTACGCGCCCAGGGCTTTGTGCGCGCCTTGATCGATGGTCAGGTGCTGGAACTGGATGACATCGCACCACTGGATAAGCGCAAAAAGCACGATATCAGCGTCGTCGTTGACCGCTTCAAAGTGCGCGACGACCTTGCCCAACGTTTGGCGGAGTCCTTTGAAACCGCGCTGAACCTCGCCGACGGCACCGCCATGATTCACTTTATGGACGGTGAACGCGACGATATTGCCTTTTCATCGCGCTTTGCCTGCCCGGTGTGCGGCTACTCGCTGGCGGAACTTGAGCCACGCATGTTCTCGTTCAACAATCCTGCGGGCGCCTGCCCTACCTGCGACGGGCTAGGCGTACAGCAGTACTTCGACCCCGACAAGCTCATCAGCCACCCGGAACTCTCGCTAGCCGAAGGCGTGATAAAAGGCTGGGATCGGCGCAATATTTACTACTTTACTCAGCTCCAGGCGCTGGCCAAGCACTACGGATTTGAGCTTGAAACGCCCTGGCAAGAGCTCGCCCACCACCAGCAGGAGGTTATCCTCAACGGTAGCGGCGATGAGCAGATTCCGTTTGTCTATGTGGGCGACCGGGGCCGTAAAGTGACGCGCGAGCACGCCTTCGAGGGCGTGCTGCCCAACATGCAGCGCCGTTATCGGGAAACCGAATCCAACATGGTCCGCGATGACCTGGTCAAATACATCGCGGTGCAGCCTTGTGCCACTTGTAACGGCTCACGACTGCGTAAAGAGTCGCGCCATGTCTATGTGGACGATCACAACATCGCCGAAATTGTGCGCTTCCCCATTGGTGAAGCGTGGCGCTATTTTGCCGATCTAAGCCTGCCCGGCCGCAAGGGTGAGATCGCCGATAAAATCGTCCACGAGATCCATGCCCGACTAGAGTTTCTGGTCAATGTGGGGCTCGATTATCTCAATCTGGAGCGCAGCGCCGATACCCTTTCTGGCGGTGAAGCCCAGCGTATCCGCTTAGCCAGCCAGATTGGCGCAGGCCTGGTTGGGGTGATGTATATTCTTGATGAGCCCTCAATTGGCTTGCACCAGCGCGACAATGACCGGCTGCTGAAAACCCTGGAGCGACTGCGCGACTTGGGCAATACCGTGATCGTGGTCGAGCACGACGAAGACGCCATTCGCGCCGCCGATCACGTGCTGGATATCGGCCCCGGTGCCGGCGTTCACGGTGGAGAGATTGTCGCTCAAGGCACGCCCCAGGACGTGATGGACAACCCCAACTCGCTGACCGGTCAATATCTTTCGGGTACCCGGGAAATTGCGGTGCCCCCCTACCGCATTCCCGGCAATCCAGAAAAGCAGCTGATTGTGCGTGGCGCTACCGGCAACAACCTGCAAAACGTAACGCTAAGCCTGCCGCTGGGGCTGTTTATCGCCATTACCGGGGTTTCGGGCTCGGGTAAATCGACGCTGATCAACGGCACCTTGATGCCGATTGCCGCGCGCGAATTAAACCGCGCCACCACGCTGACCGCCGCACCCTATGAGAAGATAGAAGGGCTCGACCAGCTCGATAAAGTCATCGATATTGATCAGAGCCCGATTGGCCGCACGCCGCGCTCCAACCCGGCCACCTACACAGGCATTTTCACCCCCATTCGCGAGCTGTTTGCAGGCACCCAAGAAGCGCGTTCGCGGGGCTATAAGCCGGGCCGTTTCAGCTTCAACGTCAAGGGCGGGCGCTGCGAGGCGTGCCAGGGCGAAGGCATGATCAAGGTAGAGATGCACTTTCTACCGGATATCTACGTGCCCTGTGACGTGTGTAAAGGCAAGCGCTATAACCGCGAAACCCTGGATATCCATTACAAGGGTAAAACGATCCACGAAGTGCTGGCCATGACGGTGGAAGATGCGCTGGAATTTTTCAGTCCGGTACCGGCTATTGCCCGCCGCTTGCAAACGTTGCTCGATGTAGGTCTTTCCTATATTCGCTTGGGCCAGAGCGCCACCACCCTATCCGGTGGCGAAGCGCAGCGGGTTAAACTCGCCCGTGAATTGGCCAAGCGTGATACCGGCAAAACGCTGTATATCTTGGATGAGCCCACCACCGGCCTGCACTTTGAGGATATTCGCCAACTGCTGACGGTACTTCACCGTCTGCGCGATCACGGCAATACCATCGTGGTGATTGAGCACAACCTGGATGTGATCAAAACCGCCGACTGGATTGTCGACCTTGGCCCCGAAGGGGGTTCAGGTGGCGGACAGATCATCGCCGAGGGCACGCCGGAACAGCTCGCCAAACAGGACGTTTCGCATACCGGCCGCTTCTTAGCGCCGCTGCTCGCGCGAGGCAAGCGTGCAACGAAGCGCTGACGCTGGTTTTCGAGGGGTGAGCAGCGCTCACCCCAGGCTAAATAGGTACGCTAGTTAGCCTATTTGGGCGACGCAGTAGATGGCCACATCGTTTATAGTGGCGGGCAGATAATCGTTAGCAGTATTATCCAATCCTGTGCTGGAGGGATACGTCGTGGGTCAGGAAAACAGCTGTATTATTAAGCACTTCAATCATTACTGTTCATTAAGCGATGATGAGAAGGGATTGCTCATGGCGCTAGAGGAGAGCCCAACCAATATTAAGTCGGGCACGCTACTCTGGGAGATGGGCGATGCGGCCAATGAGTTTTGCACACTAAAAAGTGGTTGGGCCTACTCCTACCGTCACTTAGAGAATGGTGACCGACAGATTCTCGAAGTGTTTTTGCCGGGCGATATCATCGGGTTGCGCGAGTTTGCCTTCTCGCAGCGGCTTGAAAATGTGCGCATGATTGATGATGGCGTGATTTGTCATTTCCCGCATAAACGTATGCTGGAAATATTTCGCCAGTCGCTGCCCCTCACCTCGGTGATGTTTGCCATTGGCAGCCGTCAGCAGGCGCTGCTCACTGAGCGCCTCGTCACTCTGGCCAGACGCAGTGCACGTAAGAAAATGGCGCATTTTCTGTATGAAATGTATTTAAGGCTGCGCCAAACCAACCCGGATATTAGCAACCAGTTCCGCCTGCCGCTCTCCCAGGAGCAGTTAGCCGATGTGCTCGGGCTAAGCCCGGTACACGTTAGCCGCACCTTTACGGCGCTTAGTGAAGACGGCCTGGTATTTCGCGACCGCCACCATGTCACCATTCCAGACTTATCCGCGCTATGCACCGAAGGTGAATTTGACGATTGCTACCTCACCGACAATGTCCGGCCGCTGTTAGGCGATTCCACCTGAGAAAACTAACCACACTTTGACCAGCCACAGCCAGCATAGCAGGTCGGGCAGCCATCCATCATGATCAGCTCACCGCGGCACTCGGGGCAGTTACCCACTATGGCGGGGCCACTGCCTTCAGACTTTTTTCCCGTGGCTCCTGCTCCACCAATTGGCTCAACCGCCCCCTGTTCGACTGAATCCGCTTCTGCGCTCTCTTCCGGCTGCCAGGCATGGCCATGCTGCATACGGTGAGCATAGCGCTCCACTAGCTGTTCAACCGGCACTTGGTTACCGTCCCTATCCAGAAAGCCGCGGCGGTAGAGAATCTGCTGAATCGACCAGGCAATCGCCGCCACTTCCGAATCGTGGAACATCGGCTTGTTCCAGCGATTCATGCCACAGCGCACCAAACCTTTGTCCCAGGCTACTTTGCGTAGATCCGCCACCGCCTGGGTAACGTAACCACCGCGCGCCGCCAGCGACAGGCTTCGCATGGTCGCGGTGATCCACTGGTGCTCGCTGGAGAGCTGCCCTGAGGGGAAAAAGAACTCTACTGGCCGCTCAATCACCACGCGCTTGCCACCAATCACACCTTCCACCGGCATAAACGATACTAGCAGATAGACTTTCTTGCGCCCCTCCGCGCCTACGTATGAAATCTTTTCCGACACTGCCTCTAAGGTGCCTTCCGGACGGGAAGGAATACGCACCGTTAGCGGATCTTCATCCAGGAGTTCAGGAGCGGGCGCGGCCTGTTCCTGCTGCTTGATACGGTAACCAACAATTTTCGAGGTAATTTCAACAGCCATTGGGATATATCTCCGTTTAGCAAAGGTGTGCGTTAGTGAATAGAGCCGCTTAGCGCGGCATCACCATTTGCCGTAGGTGCCCTCTTTTAAGCCATCAAACAAGTTGGCAGCGTTATGCTCTTCACCGTCATAAATCACCGTCTCGTTGCCATTTAGCTCTAGCGTTTCACCGTTTTCCAGCTCAAACACGTAGGTGGTGTTTTTAAGGTCATCTTCACGCACCAGCACACCCTGGAAGGCCTCAGGATTAAAGCGGAAGGTTGTGCAGCCTTTCAAGCGGCTTTCATAGGCCTGTAAATAGAGCCCCTGGAACTGCTCAAAGGCAAAGTCTGTCGGCACATTGACCGTTTTCGAGATCGCCGAATCCACCCAGTGCTGGGCAGCGGCCTGAACAGCGACGTGCTGCTCAGGCGAGATCGCGTCAGCAGTGACAAAATAGTCAGGTAAGTCGCTTTCTACTGCGTCTGCGGCGATAAAGTGACGGTAGGCGGCCAGCTCAAACGACACCACCTCGACCTGCTCTTTGGTCTTTTTACCCGACTGAATAATATTGCGGAAGTAGCGGTGCGAGAACGACGGCTCAATGCCGTTGGAGGCATTGTTACCCATCGACAGGCTGATGGTGCCGGTCGGCGCAATCGAGCTGTGGTGGGTAAAGCGCGCGCCGTGCTCGGCCAGTTGCGCCACCAACTCCGGCTCATGCTCGGCCACTTGGGCCATATATTGGCTGTAACGGGCGTGCAGAATGCGCCCTGGCACTTGATCACCCACTTCGTAGCCATCTTTAGCCAACTGTGGCCGCTCACGCAGCATTTTGGGGGTAATGGTGTGCTCCTGTTCGAGCACCGGCGCCATGCCCTTCTCTTGAGAAAGCTCCAGCGCCTGTTTCCAGCCCTCAATGGCTAAATGACGGCTGACTTCATCGGTGAATACCAGTGACTGCTTAGAGCCGTAGGGAATCTTTAACATAGTAAGCGTCGACCCTAAGCCTAGAAAACCCATGCCGTGGCGACGCTTGGCTTCAATCTCACGCTGCTGCTGAGGCAGCGGTAGACCAGCAATTTCCACCACGTTGTCAAGCATACGGGTGAAGATCGCCACCACTTTGCGATAGCGTTCCCAATCAAAGCGCGGCTCGGCGCCAAAGGGGTCAATCACAAACTTGGTCAGGTTCACTGAACCCAGTAAGCAGGCACCCTCAGGTGGCAACGGCTGCTCGCCACAGGGGTTGGTAGCGCGGATATCCTCACAGAACCAGTTGTTGTTCATGCGGTTCACTTGGTCGATCAGGATAAAGCCGGGTTCGGCGTAGTCGTAGGTAGAGGACATGATGGTGTCCCACAACTCCCGCGCTTTGATCACTTCAACAATGCGGCAGGCAACGCGGCCTTCGGCATCTACCGTGTAGCCCTCTTCAACCACCGGCCAGTCGCGGTAGATCAGGTCTTGCGCTTTAACGTCCTCTTTCTCACCAGGATGTAGCGGAAAGGCCAGCGGCCAGTCGGTATTGTTTTTGACCGCTTCCATAAACTCGTCAGTGATCAGCAGGCTAAGGTTAAACTGCCGCAGGCGACCGGCTTCACGCTTAGCCTGGATAAACTCGCGCACGTCCGGGTGGCCCACATCAAAGGTGCCCATCTGGGCGCCACGGCGGCCACCGGCAGAGGCGACGGTGAAACACATCTTGTCGTAGATATCCATAAACGCCAGCGGGCCGTTAGTGCCCGCGCCAGCGCCAAACACAAAGGCACCCTTATGGCGCAGCGTCGAGAAGTCGTAGCCGATACCGGCCCCGGATTTCAGCGTCATGCCCGCATCGACCACCGAGTCGAGAATATCGCGCATGGAATCACGAATGGTGCGCGAAACGGTGCAGTTTATCAGGCTCACCGCCGGCTTGTAGGCCTCAGCGCCTGCGTTGGAAAGAATACGCCCGGCAGGAATGGCGCCATTTTCCAGCGCCCAACGAAATTTCGGCAGCCACTCTTCGGCTTTATCACCTTCCACCGCAGCAAGAGCACGTGCAACCCGTTCAAACGTCGCCCCGACGTCCTGATCGACGGGCTGGCTATGACGATCCTTAAGACGGTATTTGGCATCCCAGATCTCCCGCGAGGGGGCCTGCATCGGGACGTCATTAGAGGTCTTGATAGCCTTAGCAGCGGTGCTCATGTCGCAAAACTCCTTCACAGCGGGGTGAATATAGCGCTCAAATGGGACGATTATAGATGGTATCGAGGTGAAGTATAGACACGACTTAACACCATATGAGGCACTTTTTTTAAATTTTTCTACCATATATAGAAAAATCAGCACCTTACACTTTTGTCCCTCACCTACACGCTATAGACTGGTTTTTCGGTTAATAGTCTAAGGATTTTGGTTAGATGGCTCAGATCATGACGGCAACTACCTTAATAACGACAGCAATGGCCGTCTCATTGCTGATCGCAACGCCCATGGCTAACGCAGCCACATTTAATACCGACGACGTCAGTACCCATGATCATTGGCACTCCATGACGCTCTCACTGGGAAACGAGCGCCACTACCGGGCGGTGGAAGCCCACAGCTACTCAGACGCGACGCTGAGCCTGAACGCCACGCCGGGAGTATGCGATTTACCCTGGCTGGAGATGCGCGTCACCCTTGAGCAGCAGCAGGGGGAGAGCCGGGCGGTTAATCTGGTGCCTACTCGACTACGCGTCGATGAGCAGCCCGTCATCGACACCATGGCCGAATTTATCACCGAGCGCGGCGATGACGGGTTTTATGCCCACTTTTATTTAAGCGACTTGGAATCCCTGATGGCCGATATGCGCCAGGGCGAACAACTGTTTCTCGGCTTTGACCAGGAAGAGCGCGAGCCTTGGTATATGACCTTTAGCCTGCAAGGCGCTGACGCCGCGATTAACCGAATGATGACGCAGTGTGAAAGCCACGGGGCGGCCACTCAATAATTCAATAAAGTATGAATTATTAAATTGACATCACGGGCTCTAGCGCCATTTCGACGCGGTTGCGTCCGCCATGCTTAGCGCGATACATAGCGTCGTCGGCCCGTGAGATAATGGTTTTGCAGCTGTCCCCCGTCTGCCAAACGGCAACCCCAATACTCACCGTAATCCTTTGTTCAAGCCCTTCTATACGCAGCTCTGCGACCAGCGAGCGCAGTCGTTCGGCCAGGCCAATAGCGGCGTCAATATCCGAGTGGGTCGCCAACACAATAAACTCTTCACCGCCCCAGCGGCCCAGGTGGTCGCAGCCACGCAGCGCGTTTTCAACTAAGCGTGCAAGGGCCACCAGCACATCGTCACCCACGCTATGGCCGTGGGCATCGTTGATCTGCTTAAAGTTATCCACATCAAACAACAAGAGGGCGAAGGCGGCCGCGTAGCGCTTGGCGGCCACTAGCTCGGCATTGATCGCCTCTTCAATGCGGTACCGGTTCCACACCTTGGTGAGGGGATCAAAATGGGCTAATTGCTCCAACCGCTGGTTGGCCTCGGCAAGAGCTTTACGCTCGTGCTCCAGGTGCATATTCAGCGAGCTAATTTCATAGGCTGAAATGGCCAGCGTCAGGTCTTCACCCAGGTCGACCGCCGCTAAGCGCTCTACCCGCTGCCAGGCTTCGCTCTTACCCACCACTTCCTCATGCCAAGCAACCGACGGGGTCACGAGCGCCACCGGTTGAGGATGGGTTGCAGGCTGCATCGCCCAATACAGCGTTTCCACCTGCTCGGGGCGAAAAAATATCAGCCAGGCGCGCTGAGTTGAGCTCATTGGCAGCGGCACCGCCAAGGCTCCGCACTGCTCGGGCATGGCCAGCGAAGCGGTTAACGTCTCTTTGGCGATTTCGCGCGTGCACCAAGGCCCGCTATGCACGTGGGCTCTTTCCAGACGTAGCACAAACTGGCTAATGGCTTCTGGGGTCGGCGTCATGCCTGCTTGATAAGCGCCGCCATTCACCCATAGCACTACACCATGGGCGCGAAACAGCTTCATCCAGGTAGCCGCCTGCTCCTGGAGTAGCTGCTGGGGGCTTTGTGGCTCGCTACGCGCTCGGGTACTCAGTGCCAAGCTATCCTGAACCCGCTGCAGGTAGCGGGCTTCTTGTCGCGCCCGGAGCAGCAGTAAGCGCTGGGTGGCCATCTGCACCAAGGTACGAACGGCATCACGTGCCGACGGCTCAACCGAGTGCGGCGCGGCCGAGTGGCAAAACACTAGCCCCCATAAGCCGGTATCACCCTGCATTGCCAAACTGAGTGAGCCGCGTACCCCCAGCCGGTTTAAATAGCGCTGCCGTTCCGGGGCAGGCGCGCGTAAAAAGCTGCCACTAAGGCTTGCTCCCGAGTAGGCGGGCGTCAGCGTTTCAGGCGGCGCATCGACGTCTTCAATTAACCGTACAGGGTAGTGTTGGTAACTTTTGCGCAAGGCAGCTGGGAAGTCGCTGGCGGGAAAGCGCTGCCCCAACAGCGAGGGCAGCTGTTTTCCTAGCGCTTCGGCAACCATCAAACCATGCCAATCGCTATCAAAATGGCACACCGTCACGCGATCATGGCCGGTAAGCTGTTGAATCGCGTTAACCAAGGAGTCGAGCAGCTCTTCCTGATGGGTGGCTTCCGCTAAGCGCATCAGCCGCTCATTGACGGTGCAGAGCAAGCGGCGCTTACCCTGGGGATTTAGTGGTTCAATCTCGACGATAACCTGCTCGCCTACCCGGTAAGCATGGAGCTGAAAACGCACGTTGCTATGCTTGGAACGAATAAACACTAGCGGGCCGGAAAGCCGCTGCTGCCCGTGCATTTCGCGACGCACCCGCTGGCTTAGCCGTTTCCCCAACACACAGCCAAGGGTGAGCTGCCCATTTTCAGGGCGCTCAACACCGGTTAAGCGGGTTAAGTTAGTGCTACTGGCTTGGATGCGTCGACAATCAGCATCTAATACCAGCAGGGCACCAAACGACTGCAATCGCGGGTGGTACATGGACACAAACGTGGCCTCGCAATCTATTCACCCTCGACCTGCTGTCTTAGCAGCAGCTCTACGCGCCGGTTGGCAGCTCGCCCATCCGCGGTTGCGTTCGGTTCCATGGGTTGGGTATCGGCATATCCGACGGCCCGCATACGTGAAATATTGAACCCTTGGCGCTCTAAGTGCCTCACCACGGCGATTGCCCGCGCTGATGAAAGCTCCCAGTTCGAGGGGAAGCGAGCCGTTGAAATCGGCACGCTGTCGGTATGCCCCTCCACCGATATCTGGCCATCAAAATTCGTCAGCACACCGATAAGGCTTTCAACCACGCCTCGCCCTTGGGGGGTTAGTACCGCTTGGCCGCTGGGGAATAGCAGGCTGGTATCAATCCGCAGCGTCACCCCTTCGCGGCCTTGCGAAACGCTGACTCCAGGAATATCAAGCCCGTCAAACTGCGGCTGCACCCCAGCGTGGCGGGGCTGAATCCCGGTGGCTAGAGACGCCAGCGGCAATGATGATACCGCGCTGGCCGAACGCATGAAAGCAGTATCAGCCGCTTCACCGCCGCCCGGCGGCGTCAGTGAAAGCAGCAGTACAAAGAGCGTGATCAGCAGCGTCAATACATCCAGATAGCTGGTTAACCAGCCCTCTTCACCATCGCCTGGCGACGGCGTCATTTCCAGCGCGTGGCGTGTATCGCGGTCTAGCATCGGGCCTACCCCTTGGCCGCCGAACTCACCGACGAGTCAGGCCTGGGTTTGACGCTGTTATCACGAATTTCATCGTGGTAGTTAGCCACAAAGGAGTTGAGTGTCTCTTCGATAAACGACGGCAGGCGACGCTTGGTAATCAGCGAAATACCTTCCAGCACCATGTTCATGGTAATCAGTCGCTCTTCGGTGCGGCGCTCTAACTTCACCGCAATCGGTTTAAACACTAAGTTGGCGAGTAAAATGCCATAGAAGGTAGTCAGCAGGGCCACCGCCATGCGCGGCCCAATCACCTGCAAGTCGCCTGCATCCATGACTTCCAGCATATTGACCAGCCCTACCAGGGTACCGATCATGCCAAACGCAGGCGCATAGGTGGCCATGGTGCGAAATATTTGTGCCTCGGCATGCTCACGCGCTTTAAGGCGGGCGATGCGCCAGCGCAACATGTCAAAAATTTCGTCCTCTTTGGTGTTGGCGATCACCAGTTGGATCCCGGTGCGCAGAAACGGATTGCGGGTATGCTCCAACTCGCGCTCGACCGCGCGCACATCGCCTTTAAACCACAGCCGTGACATATCGACCAATTCGCGGATATCGTCACGCATATAGGTATTTTCGCGCCGAAATACCAAGCCCACCAGCCGTACGACACGCAGCACCTCTTTCAGCGGATAGCTGATAAAGGTCGCCGCCAGGGTACCGGTCACCACGATGGCCAGACCCGGAAAATTGATAAAGCTTTCAGGGGACTCTGCGGTTAAAAACAGCACGCTCACCAACAGCAGTATGCTGGCAAATATGCCTATCAGCGTCGAAGGATTCATCCACGGCTCCTTGCCGGTCACAAGTGAGTAAAAAGAGGTGTTATGCCGAGTCGTGTAAGCGAGCGCGTAAACGACTTACGGCCTGGCTGTGTAGTTGAGAAACGCGTGACTCCGTTACGCCCAACACAGCCCCTACTTCCTTGAGGTTGAGTTCTTCTTGGTAGTACAGCGCCATAAGCAACTTTTCACGCTCTGGCAGCGCTTCAATCGCATCAATCAGCGTTTGCCGCTGCTGTCCATCCAGCAACTGCTCGAACGGTGAATTGCCCAGTTCATGACTGATAGGCTCGCCGCCATCGGCGACTAGCTCTTCAAACGGCAATAGCTGGCCGCTGTTGGTGTCGTTAAGGAGCTGCTGATAGTCGCTCAGCGGCATCTCTAGGTGGTGAGCAATTTCGTGCTCTTCCGGCGCTCGCCCGAGCTGCTGCTCTAATTGGCGAACGGCGCGGTCAACCGCCCGCGCTGAGCGGCGTACGCTGCGCGGCAGCCAGTCGCGGGTGCGCAACTCGTCCATCATCGCACCGCGAATACGTTGACTGGCAAAGGTCGCGAAGGTGGCTCCCTGGGTAGCGTCGAAGCGCCCCAGCGCTTCCAGCAGCCCCACCATCCCGGCTTGAATAAGGTCGTCGAGCTCAATACTCGCTGGCAATCGAACCTGTAGCGTCAAGGCCTGACGTCGCACTAATGGCATGTATTGAGTCAACAGCTCATTTTGTTTAATTCTGCCCTGTGCTGTGTACATATTCTCGCCTCGCGGCTATCCAGCCTTCACTGATAATTCACAATCATTTGCAATCCCTGCACCCGAACAGGCCGCTGACCTGGACGTAAGGCGAAGCGAAAATGCAACGGCGCATCGGCGTCTCGTCCCGCTAGCGCGGTAGTAGAACCCCGCATACCCGTTAACGCAACGCACTGCTCAGGATGGCACAGCCAAGCGTTTAAGTGCGCACTGGGGGGGTAGTGAAACTGCCACTGTATACGCCCAAGCTGGCCTGACTGCAGGCTGGCGACGTCGGGTGGGGTGGCCGCCTGACTACTGCTTGCCCGATCACTCATCGCCACCATCAGTCCCGGTATCTGAGTGCTCCAGCTACCGGGCGCTGCCTGGGCGCTCCCCGTTAAACCTGCCCATAGACACCCTGTCAGCAGCGCCGCGATCAACGGCAGCCGCCCTGTTAACGGCCAGCTTAGCATGCTTGGTCTCCTTGGCAGAGTGCGCTCATCGTGCAAGTACCAGTAACTCCATATTTAAGTAGTAATCAGCAGCCTCACGCAAGTTATCGAGTAGCCCCTGGCGCGGCAAGTGCGGCTCATGGAGTGCCAGCAAACGACGCGGCCCACCACCCTCATGCAACTGGCGCAACGTACGGAACATGGTCGCAAACGCATCGGCATCGCTACTAATCCACAGCGCCCAGCGGCTGTATTGGTCGCTCAGTTGCGCAAGCTCAGACGTTTCCGCCATGACGATGCGAATATCCCAGTCATCAGGCTCACCGGCCCAGTTTCGACCTAGCGTTGACCACTGCCCCAGACGTGCTTTGACCTTACTCACCTGAACTACGCCGCGACCGGGCAGCCCAACTACTATAAGCGGAATTTTGGGCCTGGGCGGCGCCACCGTCCTGGGCTCTTCCAGCGCCGCTCGCGTCGGCGTTGATAGGGGTGAAACGTGTTCGGCCACAGGTTCTGCCGCCGCAACATCAACCGCCCCCTCAGCCTGCTGCTGTTGGCGCTGCAGGTTTGCCCACTTGCGCAGTCCCGAGGCTTGATCTTGTTCGCTCACGCCACACCCTCTCGACTCACACTGCCCATTTGACGAATCGCATCCCGCGCCATAAAGGCGTAGACCAGCGCATCAAGCATACCGGTATCGCGGCGGCGACGGCTGGCGCCTAGTAGGTTGAGCAGATCGCCGCGCAGCGTCTGCGCCTCCTCATCATCGGCAACATCGAGATGCCCAGCGACCGACGCCACACCGCTGGCCATTAACAGCCGTACTTCGGCATTGAGATCACCGCTATCGGCCTCTTTTAACTGCTGCCACGCGCGCCGCGTCAAGGCGGCCAAGCCTTCACTTTGCAGCTGTGTTAACAGTAGCGAGAGCACCTCAGCCCCCAGCCGTGCAGGGGTTAGCCAGTAGCGGCGCGCTACCACTTTGGCACTTTCCGGGTCGCGCACTTCCCCGTACCAGGCGAGCAGCGCAGTGCCACTGGCGTCCTCAACCTCGGCGTAGACCGTCCAAAGTTGCACCGATTGGCCACGAAAACGCACGCCTACATGATGCGTTAGCACACTGTCATCAAACAACTGACGGAGGGTCTGGCGCTCATGGTGAAAGAGTACCCTATGACTGGGGGCTACTTGGCTGACCCAGGTCAAATGCTCGGCTTCCAGCCAGACGAGCGCCTCCGGTTCGGGAAAGCGCGGCAGTAGGTGTACCGCGACGCCGGTTGACTCTGACAGCGCGGCTAAGCGCGGCTGCCATCCCGCGACGTGGCGATGCTGCAGCCAGGGTAGCGCCAGCCAGGCGCCATCTGTGTCCAGCCCTATGTCCGGCATTGCCCAGTCGCAGCCGCGCTCATTGCGCCGCGCCGACCACGCCATCCCTAAGGTGGTTTCCGCCGCGGGATAGCCGGCGAGCAGTGCGTCCAAACGCTGTTCCTGCACACGGCTCGGCAGCGAGGCTAGGTTCCAGGTCTCTTCTAGTTCTGCAAAACCGGTGACGCGTTGGCGCAGCCTCGCCAGTAGTGATGACAAGCGACGCCCTTGGCCCAGTACATCCCGGGACCAGCGCGGCATTGCCATCGGGGCTTCAGCACTGTGGGCCCGTTCACGCTGCGGCGTTGCCGTGCTTAGCGCCTGATCGACTAAAGCGTCGGGAGTGGCAATGGCCATATCTTCGGGCACCTGCTGGCCATTGGAACCAAACAGCACACGCATCCCGTGACGCATAATAATATCTAGCACTGGCGCCAGCCGCCCCGCTTCATCCTGCTTGGTAATAATACAGTCATCGAGCTCTGCGCCCGCCGCTCGCGCGGCTTGGCGATAGCGCAGCACGACTTCTTCGAGGGTTTCTGGCTGGCTGGCAGCATTCAGCAGCAATACCAAGCGCACTCGCGAGCGTCCGCCCTGGAGGTGGGCGATCTGTTCAATCACCCGCTGGTCACGCTGACTCATGCCCACGGTGTCGATAATCACCCACTGCTTGCCCTGCAAGCGGCCCAGCAAATCGTCGATGGGCTGCTCGGCATCCAGCGCGTACATCGGCGTATCCAGCAAGCGCGCATAGATGCGCAGCTGCTCGTGGGCACCAATCCGGAAGCTGTCGGTGGTCACCAGCGCCACCGGGCGCGTACCGTGACGCATCACAAAACGTGCCGCCAGCTTGGCGGTGGTGGTGGTTTTCCCTACCCCGGTCGGCCCCACCAGAGCGACAATGCCGGTTTGATCAAAGAAACTAGGCTCATCGCTCAGCACGCAGAGGCGATCCATTAACTGCTGACGCAGCCACTGCAGCGGTGCTTCGCTATCGCTGTCTAACCGGGCTAATGGTTCGGGCAACCCTGCCAGCAGTTCATCGGCAAGCTCGCTGCCGAAACCGACGTTCCATAGCAGTTGGCGCAGTCGCGCGGCCGTTCCGGTGGGCGTTGCTGGCATTGGTGAAGCAGCAGGGGCTGGCTGGCTATTTGCTAGCAGCGCGCGCATATCCTGCATTTCGCGCAGTAAGCGCTCACTCATCGCCTGCATGGGGTCTTGCGGCGGAGGTGCTGTCGGCGTTTCGAGAGGTGCGGGTTCCGGTGAAGGTTCAAAGTGGTCGATGGCTTCATCCGCCATGGCCAAAATTTCAACGCCCCCTTCGGTACGCCGATTAGCCACAATCAAGGCGTCTTCACCGAGCGTTTCGCGCACTTGGCGCATCACATCACGACTGTTGGCTCCCACGAAACGTCTAACGCTCATGATTTACCTTTTGTCTGTTCTGGAAATGGTCGACGCTAGCCTATCACGGCGGGCCATCATTAACGTCCGCCGACTATTGTGGTCACTCTTAATGTGCGGTCATCGGGAATTTCAGCCTGCGACAACACTGACATATGGCGTAAACGGCGGCGCAAAAAGCGTGATAGTACCGCGCGCAGCGAATGCTGCACGACCAGCACCGGCGGTTCGCCGGAACTTTCGTGACGCTCCAGCGCTTGCTGCGCCTGGGTCATCAGCGTCTCTGCCAAGCCAGGCTCCATGGCGCCGTTGCCGTTCATCGCCTGCACCAGCACCTGTTCCAGTTGGGCATCCAGTCCCATCACATTGAGCGTCTCCTGCCCTGCAAACCACTGCTGGACAATCGCACGCCCCAGTGAGACTCGCACCAGCGCTGTCAGCTCGTTAGGATCTTTTTGCTGGGCGGCGTACTCCGCCAGGGTATCCAGAATAGTGCGCATATCGCGAATAGAGACATCTTCGTCAAGCAGGTTTTGCAAGATACGCTGCAACACCGTCAGCGAAATAGCCTTGGGAATCACCTCTTCGACCAATGCTTTTTGATCATCGCCCATTTTATCCAGCAGTTTCTGCACTTCCTGACGCCCCAGCATTTCGGGTGAGTGGCGGTGCAACAGGTGGTTCAAGTGGGTTGCTATGACGGTGCTGGCGTCCACCACGGTGTAGCCATACACCTGAGCGTGTTCGCGCTGGTTGCTATCAATCCAAATGGCGGGTAAACCAAAGGCGGGATCCTGGGTATGGGTGCCCTGCAGCTCGCCGGAGACCTGCCCCGGATTGATCGCCAGCCACTTGCCGGGCTGCGCCTCGGCGCGACCAATTTCGGCGCCTTTCATTGAAAGCACATAGGCGTTAGGCGGCAGCTCCAAATTATCGCGGATATGCACCACTGGCGGCAGGAAGCCCACTTCCTGGGCAAACTTCTTCCGCACGCTCTTAATGCGCCCCAGCAGCTCACCTTTTTGGCGTGAGTCGACCAGCGGGATTAAGCGATGGCCCACTTCCAGGCCAAGGGTATCGACCAGTTGCACGTCTTCCCAACTCGCTTCGGGGGTCTCTTGTAACGGTACAGGCGCAGTCGCAATTTCCTCCTTGACCAACAACTGCTCTTTTTGGCGCATAATAAACCATGCCAAACCCGCCAGCAGCGCGGTAAAGAGTAGAAACACTAAATTGGGCATACCGGGCACCATGCCCAGTAGCCCCATCACGATGGCGGCCAATATCAGTACCTGGGGATTAACGAATAGTTGGCTGAGCATTTGCTGGCCAATATCCTCGTCCGTGTCGGTACTCACCCGGGATACCGTGACACCCGCCGCGGTGGAAATCACCAAGGCGGGAATTTGCGCCACCAGGCCATCGCCGATCGCCAGCAACATATAGGTCTGACCAGCAGCGCCAAAGCTCATATCGTGCTGCAGCATGCCAATCATCAGCCCGCCGATGATATTGACCACCATAATCACCAAACCGGCAATGGCATCACCCCGGACAAACTTACTGGCACCATCCATCGAGCCAAAGAAATCAGCCTCTTGAGCGACTTCAGCACGGCGCTTTTTGGCGTCTTCCTCGCCGATTAAACCAGCGTTCAGGTCGGCATCGATGGCCATCTGCTTTCCGGGCATCGCATCCAGGGTGAAGCGCGCACCGACTTCGGCAATACGGCCAGCACCTTTGGTGATAACCATAAAGTTGATGATGACCAGAATCAGGAAGACCACTAGACCCACAGCAAAATTACCGCCGACCAGGAACGCCCCGAATGCTTCAATGACCTTACCCGCAGAGGCGCCGCCTTGGTGACCTTCCATTAACACCACACGGGTAGAGGCGACGTTGAGCGACAGGCGCAACAGCGTGGTAAACAGCAACACAGCGGGAAATGCCGCAAAATCCAGCGGCTTCTGGGTAAACATGCTGACCATTAACACCATAATGGCCAGGGCAATATTGAAGGTGAAGAGTAAATCGAGCGCGAAAGGGGGCAAGGGCACAATCATCATGCCCAAGATCATGAGGATGAGCAGCGGCCCGACCAGCAGCTTCATGCGCACATCACTCATCCAGTCGCGCCGCCCTACTAGCTGACTCAAGCCTTTCATGGTTGCGCCTCATTACCACCGGCGTCATGCCCGGGGCTTTCCATCTCCGGCGGAACCGGCAGGTTATCGGGGGTTGGGGGCACCTCGCCTCCTTGTTGTGATACTTGCTTGAGGCGGTAGGCCCAGGCCATTACTTCCGCCACCGCGGTATACAGTTCGGCAGGTACTTCTGCATCTAGATCGACGTGATGATACAGGGCCCGCGCCAATGGTGCTGCCTGCAAGCGAGGCACGCCTGCCTCTTCAGCGATTTCGCGAATGCGTGCAGCCACTGCGTCGGCGCCTTTTGCCACCAGCCGCGGGGCGCCCATACTGCCTTCCTGATAAGTCAGTGCTATCGCATAGTGCGTGGGGTTGGTAATGATAACGTCCGCCTCGGGTACCTTGCTCATCATCCTACCCCGCGCCATGGCCTGCTGCTGCTGGCGAATGCGCGCTTTCACATGCGGGTCACCTTCGGACTCTTTATGCTCACGCTTAATCTCTTCCTGGCTCATGCGCAATTTCTTGGCATTATCCCAGAGCTGGAAAGGGACATCGATCAAAATGACCACGATCAACACCAGCACCATTAGCCCAGCCGCCTGAGCGGCCATGCTTAAAGCGTTGGTAAGCGCTTGCTGGATAGGCTGATCCATTAGCGCCATAAATTTGCCGATGTTGAAATACAAAAACGTCGCGGCGACGCCACCCACCAGGACTGACTTGGCGATAGCTTTGGCCAACTCAATCAGCGCCTGGGTTGATAAAATTCGTTTTACGCCCTTAATGGGATTTAACTTGGAAAATTTGGGCTGCATCGATTTTCCCGATATCAGCCAGCCGCCCATCAGCCCTGGGGCGACTAACGCGATAACGGCTAACAGCAAAAATAACGGCATCATGGCAAATAGCGTGCGCTGACCAAGATCCAGCGCATTGGCCAGCATCGGTGTGCTTTCCATTGCTTGGCGACGCTCAAACAGAAAAGCCTGCTCCATCACCGCGCCCAACTGGTCATAGAGCATATTGCCCATGCTATACAGGCCAATCACCCCGCCCAGCAGAAGTAAGAAAGTGTTTAACTCGCGGGAACGGGCAACTTGGCCCTCTTCACGGGCTTTTTCCTTCCGCCTGGGCGTGGCCTCTTCGGTCTTTTCCTGGTCGCTATCGTTATCTGCCATACGGTTATCCGGCCAGGTGAAGCGAAGCGTATCACGTATTCAGCCGTCCATAGGGACGGCTGAATAGCGTGCTTGTGCGCCCAGAGGGCGTTTAATAACGCGCTTTAAAAGCCTAATTCATCCAACAAATCGTCTACTTGGTCTTGCCCAGAGACGGTATCGGGGACATTATCCTTCACTTGCGGCCCATTCAAAAGCTCTTCGTTGCGCCGTGCACTGTCGTTTTTCCACTGATCCTCGGCCTTGCGCTGCAGCGTTTCTCGTGCATGGGCGCCCGGCGCGTTATCAATAAGTACCTGCACCAGCTGATGTTCGATCTCATGGATCACGTCCATCATCTTCTTAATCACCTGGCCGGTCAGGTCTTGGAAATCCTGAGCCATCATGATTTCCATCAGCTCTTTATTGGTCGCTGATACCACATCGGGCACATCGCTGAGATAAGTGCGTGTCTCGACGACTAACGCCTTGGCCTCATCCAGCTCTTTCGGCGCCTCAAACCACTCGGCCCAGCGCTTATCCAGCGCTTCCGCTCGGTCTGACAATTGATCCTGCAGCGGCTGCGCACGGTCAACGGCATTGAGCGCTCGATCTGCAGCCTGCTCCGTCATGGTGGCGACATAGTGCAGGCGGTCGCGTGCATCAGGGATGGCTTCAGCCGCTTTTTCGATTTCTTTATCTAGCCCCAACTCGCGCATGTTTTCGCGCAACATGCGCGTTAACTTACCGATGCGATGAATTAGGTCTTCAGCGGCTTGTTCGGATTCGGACGATTGGGCAGAATCGGACTGCTCATTCTGGCTCATAATGTTGTCTCCTCGTTAACCAAGCACATGGGCTCAGTCACTCACATACCCAATTTATCGAAGATCTTATTGAGCTTCTCTTCCAGGGTAGCGGCAGTGAACGGCTTGACGACATAGCCGTTAGCACCCGCCTGAGCAGCCGCAATAATGTTCTCTTTCTTCGCTTCTGCGGTCACCATCAACACGGGCAGGTCTTTCAAGGCATCGTCTTGGCGAATCTCCTTGAGCATCTCCAGACCATCCAGGTTGGGCATGTTCCAATCGGAAACGACGAACTCGAATTTGCCAGCGCGCAGCTTATTAAGCGCATCCTGACCATCTTCTGCTTCATCCACATTGGTGAAGCCCAGCTCCTTAAGCAGACTGCGCACAATCCGACGCATGGTGGGAAAGTCGTCTACAACCAGAAAGCTCATATTCTTATCTGCCATGGGTCATCCTCTAATCAATCCGTATATGGCTCGGGGGTGACTGGAAAGTACAGTCAGGGGGTTAAAACTGTTCTGCAAAACCGTTCTTCAAAACTGTTCTTTAAAACTCTTCCCACTCTTCGTGGTCGCTACGCTTAGCGGCAGGTTGACTCGCTTGCTGCTGGGCGGCCCTGGGCGCAGGCATAGCATGGGTAGTTGGCGATGCGGCAGGAAGCACCTGACGCGACGCCTCCTGCATACCTAACAGTTTAAACACGGCGACAGCTTGCTCCAACCGGTTAGCTTGCTCCTCAAGCGAGGCGGCCGCCGCAGTGGCTTGCTGAACCAGCGCGGCGTTTTGCTGGGTGACTTGATCCATCTGGCCCACGGCCTGACTAACCTGCTCAATGCCGTCACTCTGCTCTTGGGAAGCGGCCGAAATTTCATCCATGATATCGGTGACTCGGCGCACCGCAGTGACCACATCCGACATTGTGGTACCGGCCTGCTCAACCAGGGTAGAGCCTTGCTGAATTTGCGTCACCGAGGCATCAATCAGGGTTTTAATCTCTTTGGCAGCATCCGCGCTACGGCTTGCCAGATTGCGTACTTCTCCTGCCACCACCGCAAAGCCTCGGCCTTGTTCGCCGGCACGCGCGGCTTCTACCGAGGCGTTAAGCGCTAAGATATTGGTTTGAAAAGCAATCGAATCAATCACGCTGGTGATATCAGCGACTTTTTTCGAGCTAGTGGAAATGCCGTGCATGGTCTGCACCACTTGCGCAACGACGTCCCCACCGCGCTCTGCCGTGGTAGAGGCATCTGCGGCCAAAGTGCTGGCCTGGCGGGCATTGTCGGCGTTTTGCTTTACCGTCGCGGTCATCTCTTCCATGCTGGCTGCGGTTTGTTGGATCGACGCCGCCTGCTGTTCAGTACGCGAGGAGAGATCCGCATTGCCGCTGGCAATTTCGCGGGTACCGTGGTGAATCTCGTTGCTACCTTCGCGCACCCGACTAACGATATTGGTGAGGTTCAGCTGCATGGTGCCCATGGCGCCAAACAAACGGCCTATCTCGTTTTTACCGGCTTCCGGTACGGGATCGGTTAAATCGGCATCGGCAATCGCATCCAGGCGCTGAATAGCGCCTCTGAGCGGCGCAATCACCGTACGGCGCAATCCGAAGTAAATAATCAGGGTCAACAATAGGGCAAAGACCACCACAGCCAAATTGATCATGGTAAACAACTTGCCCTGGGCCTGCGCGTCAGTACGAATGGTTGCTACCCGCTGGAAACCGTAAGTTACAAACGCAGTCATACTGGTAGCCATGCTACTTAAGGGCTCAACCAACTCATCGCGCAGGTTGTTATAGCTGGTTAAATCCATATATTCGAAGGTTTCATGCTGCTGTTTAACCAGCCCCATGACCGTATTAAAATCTTCAATCAGAGCGTTTGCCAATGCCTCACCTTGCGGAGAAAATGAATTTGCTGCAAAGCGCTCAAAACGCTCCTCCGCACGCGCAATGCGATCACCCGCGGTATCGACCTGCTCATTGGATTGCCGAGTCTGGCCCACCATTAGGTAGTTGGAGGCAGTTTCCATCGCCAGCATGGCCTGATTTAACAACGAATCGGCACGGTTAATCTCATTTAACTGCGCATCGCTGATGCTGCTCAGCGTCGCTAAATTATTTTGTGAGTTGCGATCTGAGACAACGGTCAAACCTGCAATCACTAAAATCAGGGCGACAAAGCAAACGAGCGCCACCACTACAGCGGCATGAATACTCAAATTGCGCAGTAAACGATTCATTGGAAATTCCTTTGTAAGCTTATTGAAGTTTTTATGTCTAGTTTTTAAGCTAAGCTCTGATGAATTGCACTACACACGCTGGGCGCGGCCAGAAGCGGCAATCAACGCCATCATCCGCGAGGGGATATCATCCAGTGACACCACTTCCACTGCCCCGCCCACAGCGATGGCTTCTCGCGGCATACCGAAAACCACACAGGACTGCTCATTTTGGGCAATGGTGGGGGCGCCCGCTTGACGCATCTCAAGCAGCCCTGCCGCGCCGTCCTTACCCATACCGGTCAGAATTACGCCGATGGAATTTTTACCGGCGTGCTGCGCCGCTGAGTGAAATAGCACGTCTACCGACGGCCGATGGCGATTGACCGGCGGGCCATCATCTAATCGCGCCACGTAGTTAGCTCCACTACGTGCCAACTTGAGGTGCTGATCACCTGGGGCAATGTAAGCGTGCCCCGGTAGAATCCGCTCGCCATCACTTGCTTCTTTAACGGTAATCCGACACAGCCGGTCTAAGCGCTCGGCAAATGAGCGGGTGAAGCCGCCGGGCATATGCTGGGTAATCAAAATCGCTGGAGCGTTAGCGGGTAACGGTTCCAGCACCGCCCGAATCGCTTCGGTGCCCCCCGTAGACGCGCCGATAATGATTAGCTTCTCACTCGATACTAACGGGGCTTTCAAGGCCGCAGGCGGTGGCGTATTTTTATGCCGTGCCTGGCGGGGCCGTGAGCGCGCCGCGGCGCGCAGCTTTTCGGCAATCTCGTCGGCGTATTCCATCATCCCATTGCGGATTCCCAGGCTTGGCTTGGCGACGAAATCCAGCGCGCCGAGCTCAAGGGCGCGCAGAGTGATCTCCGAGCCACTTTGGGTGAGCGACGATACCATCAGCACCGGCATAGGGCGCAGGCGCATTAAACGCTCAAGAAAATCCAAGCCGTCCATACGTGGCATTTCCACGTCGAGCGTTAACACATCAGGATTGTGCTGCTTGATCAAATCCCTGGCGGCAATGGGGTCAGGCGCGACTGCGACGACTTCCATGTCGGGCTGGGAGTTAATAATTTCTGTTAACAAATCGCGAATTAGTGCCGAATCATCGACACACAAAACTTTGATCTTGGCTGCGCTCAAAGCACGCCTCCTCTTGCTGTAGACGCCTGATGTGTGATTGCAACCGCCGGAGCCACAGCGCCTAAAGCGATCATAAAGACACGATAATTGTTCATTTCTTGGCCAGGTTATAGACGGTCTGACCACGCAGTTTGAAGGCGTCACTGATGTACGAGAAGTTTTCTGAGTGACCTGCAAACAGCAAGCCATCGGGTTTCATCAGTGGCGCAAACCGCTTAAGAATTTTTGATTGTGTATCTTTATCAAAATAAATCATGATGTTTCGACAGAACACCGCATCAAAAGGGCCTTTAATTGGCCATTGCGGCGCCAGTAAATTAAGTGGCAAAAACTCGACCAAGGCGGATACTTCCGGGCGCACCCGAGCAAAGCCCGCATGGTTACCGGTACCTTTTTGAAAAAACCGTTTTACCCGCGTCTCATCGAGCTTACGCACCTGCTCCAAGGGATAAACACCAGCGCGTGCTCTGGCTAAGGCATCGGTATCAATATCGGTGGCAATCACTTTGGCTTGCGACGCTTTAGCGCCCAGCGTTTCCAGCAACGTCATGGCCAGCGAGTAAGGCTCCTCACCAGTGGAGGCAGCCGAACACCAAATGGTGACCGGGTCTTGCTTGTTCTTTATGTGCTCTGCCAGCAGCGGAAAATGGTGCGCTTCACGAAAAAAGGCCGTGAGGTTAGTAGTCAGCGCATTGGTAAACGCCTCCCACTCTTTGGCCTCTGGCTGACGCTCCAGGCGTACCAAATAATCAGTAAAGCGCGTCATACCGTGGTGGCGTAGCCGCTTTGCTAAGCGGCTATAGACCATTTCACGCTTATGCTCAGCCAGCACGATACCGGCGCGCTGATAGATCAGCTCGCGGATGCGGGTAAAATCCGCATCCGTCAATACCAGATCGCGTTCGATCTGACTGCCCGATGTCCACTGTCCAGCATCTAAAGCCCGTTCACGTTGTTCGGTCAAAACTCTTCCCACTCCTCTGCTGAGGATACTTGCCGTTTAACGGGCGGATTTGGCGTGGTAGCGCTAGGCAGTTGGGCAGCGGGTTTAGATGCTGTTACCACCGGCGGACGTAACGCCCCCTGACTGTTTAATCGAAACGCTTCCACTGATAACGCTAATAGCCCCGCCTGCTTCTCCAGCGAGACCGCCGCACGTGCGGTTTCTTGAACCCGTACGGCATTGCGCTGGGTGCCTTGATCCATCTCTGCGACTGCCTGGTTAACCTGGGCAATGCCATGGCTCTGCTCTTCGGAGGCGGCCGAAATCTCGTGCATGATTTGCGTCACACTGCGCGCTGCTTCTGCCACTTCGCTAATCGCCGCTTCGGCTTTGGTCACCAAACTGGCACCCTCGCCAACTTCACGGTTAGAGCCATCAATCAGGCCGCGAATTTCTTGAGCGGCGCCAGCACTGCGGCCCGCTAGATTACGCACCTCTTCAGCCACCACGGCAAAACCACGCCCATGTTCACCTGCCCGCGCCGCTTCTACCGATGCATTCAAGGCCAGAATATTGGTCTGAAAGGCGATCGAATCGATCACATTGATAATATCAGCCATCTGTTGAGAGCTTTGCGTAATCCGCTGCATATTGTCGACCAACTGCGCCATCAACTCGCCGGTATTGGTTACCTGGATAGCATTGTTATCGGCTAGACGACGGGCTTCTTGAGCGTTTTCACTGTTTTGCCGCACGGTAGCGGTCATTTCTTCCATGCTGGAGGCGGTTTGTTGCAAAGAGGCCGCCTGCTGTTCAGTACGTGACGACAGCTCTTCGTTGCCGCTGGCAATGTCCTGGGCAGCCGGAGTGACCACATCAATACCGCTTTTTACATCGGCGATGATGCTGCTGAGGCTTTTGCGCATAGTATTCAGCGAGTCTATTAATTGACCCACTTCATCACGTCTCTGGGCGGGGACTTTAGCGGCCAAATTACCGCCAGCAATTTGCAGCGTAAAACCTGCGGCACTTTTTAGCGGCCTGGTAATCGCCCGCAGGGTAACCATGCCGATCAAGATAAGCAGCAGCAAACCAATTCCAAGTACTATGGCTTGAGCGCCCAGCATCGTGGTTTGACCTTGCCGAGCGTCAACGGCCATGGCCTCAGCCGCCTGCTGCTTCTGGGCAATCAGTTGATTAACCATGCCTGACAGGATGCGGCCATCGCTGGTCATGACGCTAATCACAGCATCGAGACCGGTAAAGGCTTGGTAGGTCTCTTCTGCCTGAAGCACGCTGGCCGCCTGGCCCATGCCGTTCTGCAGGAAGGTCTGTAGCTGCTGGTCAAACTCGGTGGCAAGCTCAGTCGCATTGACCTCACGGGAATAGTACTCCTGCCACACCTCAGCAACCTCTGCTGCGCTCTCCTCAATGCTTTCACCCATCTCGAAGCGTTGGTTTATCAGCTCCATACGCTCTGGCTCAATCATCGTTTGGCGGGTTTGGGCAATGGTTTGGTCGATTTGCTGCAGGCGAATAACGTCACGCAGGCCATCGTTGTTCAGTTGGCCCAAACGCTCGCCAGAGACATTCAGGCCATACAACCCTAGCCCACCGCTAATTAACAGCAGCAGTCCTGCCACAACAATCATGCCGACCAACTTGGCACGAATGGTATCCAGGCGTACCCGAGCCAAACGCTTGATCACCCCTTTCTGACGCAACCGACCTTTATCCAAATAGAACCGCTTATTGCGGCCTTCGCGTATTTCAGCGTACGCCTGCTCCGCCTGCGCAATGGCTTCGCGACTTGCCTGCACGCGCACCGAGGTGTAACCCACGACTTGGCCATCTTCGATAATCGGCGTCACACTGGCGTTAACCCAGTAATGGTCGCCATTTTTACAGCGGTTTTTAACCAGCCCGCGCCACGTCTCCCCCGTCTTAACGGTTTGCCAGAGGTTTTCAAAGGCTGCTGGCGGCATATCTGGGTGGCGTATCAGGTTATGCGGCGCGCCTATCAACTCCGCGTGTTCAAAGCCGCTAATATCGATAAACGCAGGGTTAGCATAGGTGATGCGCCCCGTGGTATCGGTACGCGAAACTAAAAAGTCGTCCTCTTTTAGCTCAATTTCACGCTGAGAGACTGGCTGGTTATTACGCATAATCTACCTTTTTATAATGTTTTATTTTTTAGAAAAAATTTGCCTGCCCTACCAAGCAAATCAAAACGACGCCCACTCTTCTGCCTCTTCCGCTGGTTGTTTATGCCTTGCCGGGAGACTCGGCGTTGTCGAAGATATTGCCGCCGCTGGCACCACAGCCGGTGAGCGCGGAGTTAAAGCTTCAGTGACCCGAAAACGCTCTACGGCCTCGCGTAAGCGGCCCGCTTCGCTTTCGAGCTCATTGGCACTTCGCGCGGCCTGCTGAACAAGCTGGGCATTTTGCTGCACCACTTGATCCATTTGCGCCACCGCCTGGTTTACCTGACCAATGCCACTACTTTGTTGCTCAGAAGCTGCGGCGATTTCATCCATAATATCGCTAACGCGCTGAACAGCGCCCACCAGGTCTTGCATCGTTTGACCGGCTTGATTGACGCGCTGGGTGCCGGTATCCACCTTACTGAGCGAGGTATCAATTAGCGTACGGATCTCTTTTGCAGCAGCGGCACTGCGACTGGCTAAACTGCGCACTTCCTGGGCCACCACGGCAAACCCCCGGCCATGCTCACCGGCACGCGCCGCTTCCACCGAAGCATTCAGCGCGAGAATATTGGTCTGAAACGCAATATTATCGATAACAGTAATAATATCAGCGACTTGGTGCGAGCTTGCACTAATATCCTGCATGGTGCTCACGATTTCACCGACTTCTTCACCGCTGCGACGGGCCGTCAGGGTCGCACTCCCGGCCAGTTGGCTGGCTTGGCGCGCATTTTCAGCGTTATGACCCACCGTGGAAGCTAGCTGCTCCATGCTGGAAGCCGTCTCTTCTAACGAGGTCGCCTGCTGCTCCGTGCGCGAAGAGAGGTCGTTATTGCCACTGGCAATTTGTTGTGAACGCTCATAAATCGACGTGCCGCTGGTGCGCACAGTGCCTACCGTCTGCGAGAGAGAGGACTGCATATGTGCCATAGCGCTATAAAGCCGCCCGATCTCATTGTTGCCTGGAGAGGTGATCGCCTGGCTTAAATCCCCCTGCGCCATGCGTTCAAAATAGCCCACCAAGCGGTCTAGCGGGCGCAGCACATTGGCCGTCACCCCCCAGATCACAACGATAACCGTAGCGATGGTCATCAACACAATGCCAAGCAGTGCCCAGCGAATCGTCGCGGCAAACGCGCTGAAAGCGGCTTGCTGCGCCTGGACATCGTCCGATGCCTGCACAATTGACGCCCCGTGATGCAGGGCATAAAGGCCGATACCACTGGCAATTAAGACAAGTACCGAAAGCGTCGCTAATACCAAGCCCCAACTTAAGCGCACTGTCATATTATTCATTAATTGCCGCATTCGCTGTGTCACGCCCTTTTCTCCACGCACAACCGACACTCGCAAGCACTTTCCATAGCGCACGAATGCATCATTAGGTGAAACGGATCTGGCACGCTCCCTGTGCCACGCTTGGATCGCCTTACTGGCTGCTGGTACTTTCTACTAGCGCCATCTCGTCGCTGGTGAGCAACTTATCGATATCCACTAGTACCAACATGCGGTCATCTAGACTACCCAGTCCGCTGAGGAAATCAGACGAGAGGGTGACGCCAAATTCCGGTGCTGGCTTAATCTGATCGGGAGTCAATGTCATTACGTCGGAAACGCCATCTACAACGATACCGACCACACGGTCAGCAACATTAACCACAATCACCACTGTCTGGCCGCCGTATTCGACCTTATCAAAGTGAAACTTAATGCGTAGATCAACGATCGGTACAATCACGCCACGTAGATTGGTGACCCCTTTGATAAAATCTGGCGCATTGGCAATTCGCGTTACGTTTTCATAACCACGAATCTCCTGCACTTTCAAAATATCAATGGCGTACTCTTCGTCGCCTAATGAGAACACTAGGAATTCGCGATTTTCGGCTTCTGCGGCTAGCACCGCACCACTGTTGGCTTGACTCATGACGGCTCAGCCTCCTTAAAAGATGAAAGGTTTTGATTGTTTACTACTTTTCTGCCTGCCTCTTTTTTATATCGGCTCAGGCGGTGTAAACCGGTAATATCCAGAATCAACGCAACGCTACCGTCGCCTAGAATGGTGGCGGCCGAGATTCCGGGTACTTTGCGGTAGTTGTCTTCCAAATTCTTGACCACCACTTGCTGCTGGCCGATTAACTCATCGACTAGCATGGCGTAGCGACGCCCTTCGCCCTGCACAATAACGGCGATGCTTTTGGTGGGATCGGTAATTGCATTCTCGACGTTCAGCACCTCGTGAATGGCGATCACTGGCAGATACTCGTCGCGCACCTTGATCACTACGTCGTCACCGGCCATTGCGTACATGTCTTCTTTAGCGGGCTGAAGCGACTCAAGCACGGTGGAAAGCGGCAGGATAAACGTCTCCCCGCCGACTTTAATCGACATACCATCCAAAATAGCCAGCGTGAGCGGCAGTACGATACGCGTATTGGTGCCTTCGCCCAGCTTCGACTGAATTTCAACGCGACCGCCCATGCTCTGAATGTTGCGCTTCACCACATCCATGCCCACGCCACGACCGGATACGTCAGTGACTTCGTTAGCGGTTGAGAAACCGGGGGCAAAAATGAGCTGGAACACCTCTTCGTCAGACATGGTGTCAGACACGTTAAGGCCGTTTTCGCGCGCTTTGGCCAGCAGGCGATCACGATCCATACCCGCACCGTCATCGCGCACTTCAATCAAAATATTGCCGCCCTGATGGCGCGCCGATAGCGTTAACTTACCAATACGCGGCTTACCAATGGCTTCGCGTACATCAGGCATCTCTACGCCGTGATCAAGGCTGTTACGCACCAAATGCGTTAACGGATCGGTGATCCGTTCAACCAGACTCTTATCCAGTTCAGTCGACTTGCCTTCGGTGATCAGCTCAATCTCTTTGCCCAACTTGCCAGCTGTGTCGCGCACAACCCGTGGGAAACGACTGAAAACGAACTCCATTGGGATCATGCGAATCGACATCACCGCTTCCTGGAGATCCCGTGCGTTACGCTGCAGCAGGCTCATGCCATTTTGCAATGAGGCATTGCCAACCGACTGATCCTCTAAATCGCTAACCGTTTGATCGAGCATCGATTGAGTGATGATGAGTTCACCCACCAAGTTGATAATTTGATCAACTTTATCGACAGATACGCGAATGGATGACGACTCGGCGGCTTTCTTAGGTTTTTCTTTGGCAACTTCTTTTGCCGGGCTCGCCTTAGAGGCGGTGCTTTGCGCAGGTGCTTGCGGCACTGGGGAAGCCGGCGCCGGAGCTTCTGCCTCGGGGGCGGCTGGTTCAGCAGCAACGCCCTCGACGACCGAAATTTCAATCTGATCTGGCTCGATAATAAAGCACATGACGGCTTCAATATCGTCAGCACTGTCGCTACTTTTGAGGATAACTTCGTAGCGCTTGGCGTCGCCGGATTGAGACTGTACTTCGCCAAGCTGCTCTAACTCTTCAACCAGCAAGACGCGGTCTTTATCTGCAACGTTAAGCAGTGCCACTAACAGATGGCCGCCTGCGCCACTCTTTGCTTCTGCGCTGTTGTCCGTACTGGCGTCAGGCGCAGGTGAAGTCTTGGGCTGAGCTGCGGGGGTAGCCGGACCATCTAGCTGCTGGCCGATTTCATCCAGGGCAATTTGTTGCAGCGTTTGGCAAATCCGCTCAAATGCCTCTTGGTTGGGCTCCTCTTCGCTGCGGTAGGCATCGAGTTGCTCATGCATGATGTCTTTAGCCTCTAAAAAGGTATCCACGAGGTCGGCTCGCAGCGTCAGTTCGCCTTTACGTGCGTAATCGAGGAGGTTTTCCAAAATATGAGTGGTTTTCTGTAGTACGGTAAAACCAAAGGTTCCCGCTCCCCCCTTAATCGAGTGGGCGGCACGGAAAATAGCATTGAGCTGCTCACTGTCAGGATCATCAACATCCAATTCCAACAAATGTTGTTCCATATCCGAAAGCAGCTCTTCAGCCTCTTCAAAAAAGGTGTCAAAAAAATCCGCTATATCCATGCACCGCTCCACCTTAACGTCGCTTTTATGTGAAAGGCTCTGACAGGCTCAGATCACTCTGGCGCTTGCACCTGAGGCTCGTCTTGTTGTGTTGATTCAATTTGCGCTTCGGCTGACGCTTCTACTGCTTCGATTGAAGCTTCCGGCGTTTCAGCCCCCGAATCCATCACGGCAGGATTGCGAATCGCCTCTGCAATTTCAGGAAAGAGCACCACCAGCTCTATGCGCCGATTGATCGGATTGGTTGGCTCAGTCTCGGGTAACAATACGCGATCCGCAAAGCCTGATACGCGCAATAGCTGATCTGGATCAAAACCACCCGCAATAAGCTCACGACGCGACGCATTCGCACGGTCATTAGAGAGCTCCCAGTTACTGTAACCGCGATAGCCACCCGCATAGGGAACGCTATCGGTATGCCCACTGATACTTAGCTCATTGGGAAGCTCATTTAACAGCGGTGCAATAGTACGTAGCAGGCTACGCATATAGGGGGCGACTTGGTCGCTACCTAACTCAAACATGGGCCGCTGGTCGGTATCCAAAAGCTGTATACGTAGCCCTTCGCGGGTTAAGTCAAAACGCATCTGACTGCGTAACTGGCGTAACTCGGGATCTTGCTCAATAGCCCGCTCAATACGCTCTTGCAAATTCCTGAAGAAGTTACGCTCCTGCATGCTTGGACGAGTACGCTGAAGGCTATCAATTCGCGCCCGCTCCCCATCACTATGGGTCGGATCCGGCCCACCACCAGGAATCGCGCTGGTGCTGCCCGAACGGTCTCCACCAGTGATCGCCGTTATCAGGGGGGTGCTAAAGTACTCAGCTACGCCCCTGCGCGTCTCTTCACTGGAAACACTCAAAAGCCATAGCACCAAAAAAAAGGCCATCAGAGCGGTCATAAAATCCGCTAGGGCAATTTTCCAAGCACCACCGTGATGGGCATGAACGACTTTTTTGCGCCGAATGACGATCGGGCGCTTGTCACCACCCTTACTCATGCGTTACCGGCCTTTTTTGCATCCCTCACGTACTCTTCAAGCTCCGTAAAGCTCGGGCGCTCGGCGGCAAATAGTGCTTTGCGACCAAACTCAACGGCCAACTGCGGCGCGTAACCATGCAAACTTGCCAGCAGGGTAATACGGATACACTGGAGCATTTTTTCGGCTTCTTTAGCCTGCCGGTCAATGTAGCTTGCCAGCGGGCTGACAAAGCCATAGCCAATTAAGATACCCAAAAAGGTACCCACTAGCGCCTGCCCGATCATAACGCCCATCTGGGCCGGCGTAGCGTCAGCATAGGTGAGTGTTTTAACTACCCCCATTACTGCCGCCACAATACCGAAGGCAGGCATCGCATCGCCAACTTTGGCGATGGCATCGATGGGGATATGAGCTTCCTGCTCAAAAACCTCAATCTCATGCAGCATCAGCTCATCGATTTCCATCGGCTCCATGCCGCCGCTTACCATTAAGCGTAGATAATCCGTAAGGAAATTCATGATATGGGGATCTGCCAGTACCGTAGGATGCTCCTGAAACATAGGGCTCTCTTGCGGGTTATCAATATCCCGTTCAATGCCTAACATTCCCTCACGGCGAATTTTGGACAGTAATTTGAACTGCAGTGCCATCAGCTCCATATAAAGGGCTTTGTTATATTTCTTTGCGCGCTTGAGGCGGGGCAGAATTTTAAATGTCGCTTTAATAGCCTTGCCATTGTTCGCGGCAATAAATGCGCCAACACCTGCGCCGCCAATAATCAGCAGCTCAAGCGGTTGGTACAGGGGGCCTAAGCTGCCACCTGCCAGCACATAGCCACCAAACACAGATAGCAATACGATTACATAGCCTAGAGGTATCAGCACAAGCAGGGTCCTTGCGGTATTCAGTATTAATGTAAGGGAACCAAAACTTAGCCACCTGTTCTGATGTATAAGAGTCGTTCCATCCCAAGCATTACTTATGCCCATCATACTAGGGCTAAGTTATTGTCTAATTAAAAAGCATCGCTGACTTTTGCAGCTATCTACGCCGATACGCTGAGATTTTATGACTAAGCACTCATCACTAAGTGTTATACCCTAATTCTGGCTATCAGTGACAAAGGAGCTGAAATTGTTACATTTTTTCACTATTCTCCTCCCTTGCTTTGCGCGTTTTGCCCGCCCGTGATGGGGGCTGACATATGCCACACACGTAGTGCTGAGCGGGGCTATGGGCGTGGGCCACAAACTGCCCCCCACAGCGTGTGCATTGATTGAGTTGAAGCAAATCACTCTCAAAAAATCGTACCAGGGTCCAAGCACGCGTCAGCCCAAGCACCGGCTCCACCTTTTCCAGCGACATTTGCTCGTCATAGAGGCGATAAGCTTTGACGAAGGCGTCAATTCGATCACAACCCGCCGCCTCTTTCAGGCTTAAATAAATATTGTAAAACAGTGACGAATGAACATTGGGAAGCCAGGTAATAAACCAGTCAGTGGAAAAAGGCAGCATCCCCTTTGGCGGCGACATGCCGCGCACTTCCTTATACAGCTTGATCAAACGCGTACGGCTTAATTCCGTTTCTGTTTCCAGTACCTGCAGACGCGCGCCCAGCTCAATCAATTCGATTGCCAACTGCACTTGGTGCATTTCGTCGATCAAGCTTTTCTGGCTCACTTCGTTTCCCCTGGCGGCATTGGCTCAAATGCTTCTCCGGCCAAAAGCAGTGAAGCGTGCAAACCAGCCAGTCCCTGATCGCGCGGGTTATCAGTGAGCTGACCAAGGCGCTCCGCGCTCATTTGACTAAACCGACACAACAACTGGCTTGTTCGCGCCAACTTGGTCAGCTGGCAAGCACTCAGTGACACAATCAGATCGGCGACATCGCTGTCTATTTTTAAGCGAAACATAGCAGCCTCACGATCTTCATCAAGTAAGCGCTGCGCCAGAAGCAAATAAGCTAAATTTATTTCCTGAATTTCATCGAGAAAGTTGGTTTGACTCATGATGTCCCATTAAACGACTCAGGCGCGATGTTGTGACCATTGTACTGGCGCCATTAATGACTTTTTATTACCTACCCTCATGGTTACATATAACGTCTGTAAATGGCTACTCAGGCATCTCACGATGAGTCAGTCCTTCTTCTGACAGTTCGAACACCCACACCAGGAGCTCCGCAACGATTTGGTAAAGGCCTGCCGGGATTTCTGCGTCCAAATCTAATTGCATCAAAAGCGCTACCAGTTCGGGCGCATCGTGCACATAAATACCCTGTCGCTGGGCTTCTGCCATAATGCGCTCGGCCAAGTCCCCATAGCCTTTAGCCACCACCCGGGGCGCACGATCGTTCTCTTGATAAGCCAAAGCAACTGCTTGGCGACGGCGCTCACCCGGCGTTGCCATAGGTGGCCTCCGCTTCGACATAGCGTGCGCGCAGCTGGACTTTGTGTAAGTCCAAAGCGCTCAGTCGTTTCTCTAATGCGGGCAGACCAGCGTCGATGCGCTGATAAGCCTGGGTACTTTCAGTAGTAAAATCGATACTTAACACATTTCGATAGAGCCACAGCGACGCGTTGAATGACCCTAAATTGGGAACGTCTAACTGCATATCAGAACGCCACCCACCATCCGGCTCGCCCTCTGGTTGCTGCCCCTCCTGCCCCTCACCGCGAGCAGGCAGATTGATCACTAAGGCCATAAAAATACCGGCCCAAACATCGCCCTCCCAACGAATAGTCGGCATTACCAGCATCTCGAGTTGCTGTCGCACGAGGCTCTGCAGGCTTTCGTGAACGACCTCGCGAGCGGGGCGATTCGCGATCAGCTCGGTGATCTCCCTAGCATGGCCTAACTCTGCACGAGCCTGAACACTGTCTCGCGCCTCGCCATGTGTGGAAAGCGGGGCAGGATTATTCAATATCTGCGCAGCACCCGCCTGGGCGGGAGTAGCAGCCGCTTGAGCGGGGGTAGCAGCCGTCGAGCCAGTTGCTAAAAAATGGGAAGCACCCGTCAGCCGAGCAGCTAAGCCTTGCTCATGAGTTACTGGCACTAGTGGGACGTTGGGCAAAATAGCCATGCCCCCCACCCCTAATTGCGCAGGCGCCTGCGCAATTAGGGGTGCCGTAGCAGAGGTTGCAGCTGGTGACGCAGCAGCCGCTAGGCCTGTCGGTAAAAGAGGAGCAAGTGGGCGAGGGCCAGGCTGCATTTGCGGTTGGTTCATTAGCTGCTGGCGAGTTCCCTCGCCCTGAAACCAACGTTTTAGATGCGACTCATAAAACAAACCACTATCGCGAATACTTGCCTCTAAACGCGTTGCGACTGTACTAGCCGCTGGCGTTTCTTGGCTGGTGATTAGCGGCGCTTCTGGTCGCATCACCGAGGGGGGCGCGGGAAACCGTAATAAAACATCAGCAATAGTCCTTGCTGCAGGACTAAAATGGGTCTGCGTTGACCCTGGCGGAGATGGCAGCGCATCACCACGGGGTAATGTGCGCCCCCCATCTGCGGGAAGAGGCAACCGTTTTAAATCGCTCAACGGTGAAGACGATGCTCGCCCATCCAAATTAGCATCGCCCATCACTGCACGCGGCCCTTGGCCCGGAGGAATAGGCTTTACGGGCTGATCCAGCGCCCGCTGCAAGGACAACTCTCCCTGCCGCCCCAGCACTTGGTGCAAGAGCGTATCAATAAGCGGGGTAATACCGCTCACGACGACCTCGTAGAATCAGCATCATCTGCTTCATAAGCGACCTCAGCGCCTTGATGGGGCGCATAAGCGCGATGCAGATCTCGCTGTCGTTGCGAAACCTCAATTAGCTTACCGAGCTCATCACGACGCGACACTAAGCGACGCCGAATATCCACATCGTGCTCAAGAATAAGCTCAAGCAGCTCTGCTTTACGCTGCTGCCCAGCGGCATCAAGTACAACGGTCGTATCCAGCTCACGCAACTGCTCCACCAGCAGTACATAGCTTGTACGCTGATCGATCAGCTCTGCCCACTGCTCGGCATTAGCAAGTTCGTGCATGTGTTCGACGCGACTTAATAGCGTTTCATAACTAGTAAGCAGCGCCTGTTGAGCACTTTTATTATGAGCAGATGTAGATGACATTATTGCCTCACGCGCTCTGCTGTTGGCCAATATCACGCCACGCTGAGGCGATATCTTCGAGCAGATGCTCGGCCTGGTTTAAGCTTTCTTCGTCGTTACGCAGATTCGCCGTCAATAGCAGGCGAGCAATATAGTCATAAAGCGATGCTAATCGCTCGGCAATCTCGCCACCTTTATCTTGATCCAGAGCAGCGGCAAGGCCATTATTAACAATATCCAGCGCTTTCGATATCGACTTACCTTTCTCGGCCGTATTGCCCGCCTGAATATGAATACGCGCAGCACGAATAGCAGCCTGAGCACCGTCAAACAGCATCACAATAAGCTGATGCGGGTCTGCCGACATCACTCCACTTTCTACGCCGACACGCGCATAAGCGTTAGCTCCCCGCCCATAGGCGGCGCCACCGCGAGAGTAAGTCATAAGCGGAACTCCTTTGCGTGGCTTTATGCTCACCCTAGAGAGGGAGAAACCACGAATATTAAAAGACAAAAACAAACTGCACTAACAGTATCTATCGGCGCGAGCCTGGGGGACTTTAATGGCTTACAACGCTTTTTTCTGCACTAGCGATGATATCCACTAGCGGCTTATCACGCATGAACATTTTGTCCATTAAGTAGACACGGCAATCTCGCTAACAGTTCGCCCAAGCCGTTCCGTAATATTATTCCGCACGACCACTCCCACATTGTCACGCATGGGCGGCTCTACCTGCGGCGCAAGCAGTACCTCCGTAGGGTTACCTTTAGCATCAATGCTTAAGACCCAACCCTGCTGCTGACTGGAAAAACGCGCCAACGAGCCCACTGGTAGGCCTTTAAAGTGCTCGATATAACGTTTAATCCAACGCATATCAAATTGGTGCGGATGCTGTAATAAATGGCGGTAAATTTGCTGTACGGTTTTAGCTGGACGATCAGCGCGATCGCGCCGCATTGCCTCGACCACGTCGACAATAGCACTGGCTTTGGCTAACTCATTAAGATCAGCCCCACTCAAGCCTCCAGGATAACCACTGCCATCCATGCGCTCATTAATCCCCCCAATCACTGCCTGCACAATACCCACCGACAGCCACTGACAGGCATGCAAGCGATCTAGCAACAGCTGGACATGCTCACCGACCGCCTCTCGATGCTTAACCTCAAAATGCGGCGCCTTAAACAGCACTTGAGGAACCAAGGCTTTGCCAAGATCGTGAATGAGGCCGCTGGCCACTATCGCTTTGCGCAGCTCGCGGGGCATGCTAGCTCCCACAAAATCGAGCAAATGAATGGCCACTGCAATACCGTGGCGCACAATCAAAGGCTCTGGAGATAAGCATCGCGAGGCAAATAGCAGCGCTTCTCGATCCTCCTCGTGAAGATCTAATACCCGATCAGCATAGCGGGAGAGTTGACGCCCATCGATATCGCTACCTTGCTGTAGCGAAAGCAGCTGCGCATCCAGATAAGCGGCCACTTTTACCAGCCGACGCGCCATGGGCGTCGCGTAGCGCTGTACATCACGCCGCCCAAGCAGCTCTCTGGCACCAGAACGCTTATTGACCAACGCGAATAGCGGAGAGGGCTGGCGCTCGCCCTGCTGCTCTTTTTTATAGCGGGCCGCTTCGCGCTCTATTTCACACACGAAATACCAAATTTGCCGCTCTTGCTCCGCACTACAATCGACAAAGCTAAAGCCGACGCGCAGTAGATGGCGCTCAGCGTCTGTTTTTTGATGGCGAGCCTCTCCTAGCACCTCAAAATAGGTGCCATCGGGAAAGGTAAATGCTAGCTTCAGAGAGATAGCGGCCTTCGCCAACAGACCACTGGCTGCCAACGGCAATTCAAGCTGGCAGCCGTCTTGGGATAAGTCTCTCAGCTCCCCCTCGATCTTGACATCGCCATCATACAAACTCGCCGATACCACCATCCCCATACGCAGCTCAGCGCGAAAAGACTCACGGCGCTGCAGCACTTCCAATGAAGCAGGGTAATCACTGCAACACAAAAAACGCCCTCCGGCCTGGCGCGTTTCCGTCAAGTGCAGCAGCGGCGTTTGCATCACCTTACCCTGCGCCTGCCCACGCAAGTAAAAATCAGCGCCGCCCTGAAGATGGTGGAGCAAATAATCAACAGATGAGAGATCCATCACTAATGCTTGCCCTGGATACTGCTCCATCAAGACGATAGGCTCAGGGCGCGCGCCAGCCGCGGCAAGGCAGAGTGACACTCCCCCCGTTTCGATCAAGGTATTCAGCAGAGACTCGATCACTGTTGTACTTGCTATTGTTTCAAACTCATCCTGCTCCGCCACAATTCTCGCCTCACTTACTCTTATGCGTTAATTAGTTAACCGCAAAGCGGGGAAGCATATCAGATGCCGGCAATGCGGCGTATGCTCAAAAAGCCATCATTCTCATGCTTATTAGGCGAGCTATAGCTTGCAGAGGCAGGAGGTTATATAGTCGGAGCTATCAATAACAAGCAAACACAACACCAAGCTGATCAATGTAAAGTTTTTCTGCGGCCTGCCGATATTAGTATAGAAACGCTTACTAAATTAGTTAAAATTCGAGCTATGGCTGCCGTTTCACGCTATTGCACCACTAACTGGCTGCCAAAGCTGACTTTAAAGAGGAACGTGCACCATGAGCTCACTACCCACCGACGCAATAACGCCGCCGTCGTCAGTCCTAACCCACTTAAACCCACGTCAGCGGTTAGAAAACACACTAGCCCAGCTAGCGACAACGAACACACAGCTTAAAAACACAGATTCCACCGAGCGTGAAATCTCTACCGAAGAACTCGTTGAGCCTATCCAGCGCATTAACGAGATAATGCGTCCACATGGCTTAGAGTTTGAGTTAAGTGAAAAAACCTCACGCGTGATTACGCGGGTCATAGACAGAGAGTCTGGAGAAATAATACGCCAGATCCCGGCAGAAGAAGTGCTCGCTATTGCTGAGCGACTAGAAGAAATGCAAGGACGTATAATCTCTATAGAAGCCTAAAGATCAACACAGCCCCCTACACCTGCATGTTCATAACATCACGATAGGCAGAAACTAAGCGGTTGCGAACCTGAAGCCCCATTTGAAACGCAACGCTTGCTTTCTGCATATCGACCATTACGTCATTGAGCTGTAGATTAGGATCACCCGCCTGAAAAGCCATGGCTTGGCTGTTAGCCGTTTGCTGAAGTCGGTTAATGCGTTGAATCGAGGCCTGAAGCTCACCCCCAAAACCTCCCTGTCCGACTACTGCTGACGCCTGGGCACCGCTAAGGGGCTGGGTGGATGCCGCCTGGGTTGCCATGCCTTGCATTTGCTGTAGCGCAGCCTGTATTGCGGGAGTACTCATACGCTCACCTCAATTCACAAAAAATATCTAATGCGAAAAGCCTAACACCAAAGCAACCCGCCTCATACGGACAAATGCGCATAAAAAGCGAAGCTTATCGTTCCTTTAGGCTCGACTAGTCACCGGATAATGGCCGTCATCACAATTCCGCCTCATCTTTTAGGCGGATAACCGCGATTGACGGATATAGCCTATGCCTTCTTTGGTGATGAGCCTGGGCCGACGCCAGCTTAGCCTGCCCCTCTGGAGGGTCGCATGAGCGAAACTGGTGCAACGGCAGGCCGTCAAAACAGTACGAATCAATCCACTCCCCGCAGTGGAAATATAAATAGTGGAAGCACAGGCAGTGGAAATGCTGAACGCGATACCGCCAACGGCTCGGCTTTTGATCGAACGCTGAAGCAGTTGCGTGGCAATCCGCTCGTCGCACTGCTTATCGCTGGTGCCGCCTCAATTGCTATTGTGGCGGCTCTATTTATGTGGGCCAGCAGCCCTGAGTACCGTGTGCTTTACAGCAACCTAAGTGAAGCTGATGGTGGCAGTATCATCAATGAACTAGATACCCGCGGCATTCCTTATCAGTTCAGTGAAGGTGGACAGGCGTTAATGGTGCCTAGCAACCAAGTCCACACCCTGCGCCTACAGCTTGCTGAGCAAGGCCTCCCCCGCGGCGGCAATCTTGGCCTGGAGCTAATGGATAGCCAAGCGTTTGGGATTAGCCAGTTTGCTGAGCAGGTCAATTACCAGCGGGGCTTGGAAGGTGAGCTTGCGCGCTCAATTGAATCGCTGGGACCGGTGGAAGGGGTGAGAGTTCACCTATCCATGGCCAAGCCATCGGTTTTTATTCGTGATCGTGAGCCAGCCAAAGCGTCCGTTGTGCTGACTCTTTTACCTGGCCGTGTTTTGGGTGAAGGGCAGGTCAGCGCGATTGTCCATATGGTTTCGGGTAGTGTGCCCGAGCTTGCCGCTGAAGATGTCACCGTGGTAAATCAGGATGGTCGTTTGCTGTCTGCCGAGACAAGTAATGGCAATGACCTGGATGGCTCGCAGCTTGAGTATATTGCTGAGGTTGAGCGTTCTTACCAGCAACGCATCGAGCATATTCTAACGCCCATTTTGGGTCGCGATAACGTGCGTGCCCAAGTTGCTGCACAGATCGATTTCTCGCGGCGAGAGCAAACCTCTGAGCGTTACGGGCCCAATCAGCCGCCTAACGAAGCCGCCGTACGTAGCCGTCAGCTAAGCCTTGCGTTTGACGGTGAAGACCCATTGGCCACAGGCATTCCAGGCGCGTTAAGCAATACACCACCGGGCACGATACCCTCCCCTATCAACCAGCCGGAAGGTGATGAAGAGGAAGCCGACCAGCAAGAAGATGTGCCCCCTGAAGCGTTGCGCAACTTGCGTCAAGACGACGTTATCAACTACGAAGTTGACCGTAGCATCGAGCATGTGCAGCACCGTCTTGGCCAGGTAGAGCGGCTATCCGCTGCGGTGGTTGTGAATTACCGCTCGGAAATGAACGACGACGGAGAATGGGTTGATGTCGCTCTAACAGAGGATGAGGTCGCTCAAATTGAACGCCTGGTTCGCCAAGCTATGGGCTTCTCACAGCTGCGCGGCGATGAAGTTGAAGTCGTCAATTCTCCCTTCGCCCGCAGTACCGAGGAAACCGAGGAGGTCGAGTGGTGGAAAGACCCCGACATCCTTTCAATGGCTGCCACTGCGGGTCGCTACCTGCTGGTTGCACTGGCAATTCTCTTGCTCTACCTGCTGATTTTGCGCCCCTTAATTAAGCGCTATACCCAAACGCCGGTTATGGCCACGGCTGCACCTGGCGGGACGCTGGCCGCTAGCGTCGGCGGCGAAGAAGACGAGGAAGGAGAAGAAGCGGGTGATGAGAGCGGTGAAACCTACGCCAAGCCGAAGCGGAAACGCAAAACATCACTTTACGAACATAACCTCAACGACCTGCGTGAAATGGCTCAGGAAGACCCACGCATGGTCGCGATGATCATTCGTAGCTGGATGAATGCTAATGAGTAGTTCAATTGCTGAAATGAGCGGTGCTCGCAAGAGCGCTGTCTTATTGCTTGCACTCGATGAAGACAGTGCCGCAGAGGTGTTTAAATACCTCGGCGCCGCTGAGGTACAAGAAATCAGTATGGAGATGGCCCGGCTGAACCAGGTCTCCCATGACGATATGAAGGCGGTACTCGAAGCATTCCATAAAGAGACCGAAGAGTTTGTAGCGTTGAATCTTAACTCCAGCGATCACATTCGCTCGGTGTTAACCAAAGCGCTGGGCAGTGAACGCGCGACCAGCCTGATTGAAGATATTCTTGAAACAACGGGTAACAACTCAGGTATCGATGCCCTCAACCTCATGGAAGCTTCCATGGTGTCTGAGCTCATTCGCGACGAACACCCGCAAATTATTGCGACGATCCTGGTTCACCTGGATCGCCATCAAGCGTCCGATATTCTAGAACTATTTGAAGAGAAACTGCGTAATGATGTGGTGCTGCGCATCGCTACGTTCAGCGGCGTTCAGCCTGCCGCGCTACAAGAGCTGACCGAAGTACTTACCAGCATGCTGGACGGTCAGAACCTTAAACGCAGCAAAATGGGCGGCGTAAGAACGGCTGCTGAGATTCTCAACTTGATGAACTCCTCCCAGGAGGAAACCGCCATTGAGACCGTGCGTGCGCATAGCGAAGATTTGGCCCAGAAAATTATCGACGAAATGTTCTTGTTCGAGAATCTGCTGGACCTCGACAACCGCGCCATTCAAATGGTGCTGCAAGAAGTCGAGACCAATTCTCTGGTGGTGGCTCTCAAAGGGGCGCAGGACGCCTTGGTGGACAAGTTCCTACGCAATATGTCACAGCGCGCTGCCGATTTAGTTCGCGAAGATATGGAAGCCCGCGGCCCTATCCGTGTCTCTCAAGTTGAAACCGAGCAGAAGGCTATCTTGCAGGTCGTAAGACGCTTAGCAGATTCAGGTGAAATCGTCCTGGCAGGTGGAGACGACGAGTATGTCTAATACTCACTCGCCTAAATTTGATCGCCATGGCGATTGGCGTCGCTGGCAAATGGAAGAGCTGGCAACCACGCAGAGCAACCACGCTGCGGATGGCGAAGTGCCTACGGCTCACCAGCGCAAAGTGCAGGCGGCACAAAAAGCTGCCGAGCAGGCGCGCCAGCGTGAAGAGAGTGAGCGCCAGGCACTGCACGAACGTATTCGTCAGCAAGCGGAAAAAGAGGGGTATAACGCAGGCTTTGAGAAGGGTCGTAAAGAGGGGCTTGAAAAGGGTTTAGAGGAAGCTGCCGAGCAGGCAAAAACCGAGCTAGAAGCGCAAATTCGCAAGACCGTCGCGCCGCTGGAAACACTGGGTAAACAGTTTGCGGATGCGCTTGAACACCTTGATGACACCATCGCCTACGACCTTGTTGAGTTAGCACTAGCCACAGGCAGGCAGCTTGCTAGCGATGCTTTGCAGGATACGCCTGAACAAATTTTGGTGATTGTCCGAGAACTTTTGCACACCGAGCCGCCCTTGGTGGGTCATCAGCGTCTCTGGCTCAACCCGGACGATCACACACTGGTAGAAGAGCACTTAGGCAATGAGCTAAGGGCCGCTAACTGGAAGCTGCAACCTGATGATCAGCTTGCCCGGGGTGGCTGTCGGGTAACCAGTGCCCAGGGTGAAATTGACGCGACCTTCGAAAGCCGATGGCATGCCATTCAAGCCCAATCGCGCAAACGCGGCCTTAATTCGCCCCCCTCTTCTAACGTTCCTTCATCCTAGGCGGATACGCTATGGCAGATACCACCTGTCCTCATCGACATCGCTGGAATAAGGCATTGCGACGCACGCAACAGCGTGTCAGTCACCTGCCGCGCTACCGCAATAGCGGCCGCGTCATTCGCGCGACGGGGATGGTGATTGAGGTGGTTGGCTTGCGCGTCGCCGTGGGCAGCGCCTGTCGTATTGAATTACCCGGCAGCGACGGACGCCTATCAGACAGCGATAAACATGCTGAAGCAGAGGTTGTCGGCTTTTCCGGTGACAAATTGTTCCTGATGCCACTGGAAGAGGTCATCGGACTAATGCCTGGTGCGCGCGTAGCACCTCTGGATGAAAGCGGTAGCAACAGTGCCCGTCGTTTCCCTATGGGCGACAGCCTGCTGGGCCGGGTGCTGGATGGCAACGGCAATCCGCTTGATGATCGTGAAAGCATTGAAGAGATACCTCGGGCAACACTCAACTCGCCGCCGCTCAACCCGCTTTCACGGGCACCGATCGATGCACAAATTGACGTCGGCATTCGTGCCATTAATGCACTGCTCTGCGTAGGTCGAGGTCAGCGAATGGGGCTGTTTGCCGGCTCGGGGGTAGGTAAATCAGTACTGCTAGGCATGATGGCGCGCTACACCAAAGCCGACGTGATTGTGGTTGGCTTGATAGGTGAGCGGGGCCGTGAAGTACAGGATTTTATCGATAATATTTTAGGCCCTGAGGGCCGACGGCGTGCTGTCGTCGTCGCCGCTCCCGCGGATACATCACCGCTGCAGCGCCTGCAGGGTGCCAGTTATGCGACACGCCTGGCAGAAGGCTTCCGTGATGAAGGTCGCGATGTTCTGCTGATTATGGACTCACTGACACGCTATGCCATGGCACAACGGGAAATTGCCCTAGCGATTGGAGAACCACCCGCTACGAAAGGCTATCCACCCTCCGTGTTTGCTAAACTGCCTGGCCTTGTGGAACGTGCAGGTAACGCCGAGCGTGGCGGAGGCTCCATTACGGCGTTTTATACCGTGCTAACAGAAGGCGATGACCAACAGGATCCTATTGCCGACTCTGCTCGCGCCATTCTAGATGGGCATATCGTGCTGTCGAGAACATTAGCAGAAGCAGGCCACTACCCGGCAATCGATATTGAAGCCTCGATTAGCCGTGCGATGACATCGATTGTCTCATCAGAGCAACTCCAGGAAGCGCGGGTCTTCAAGCAGCTGTTCTCTCGCTACCAGCGGAACCGGGACCTTATCAGCGTGGGGGCCTACAGCCCAGGTCATGATCCGCAGCTTGATGAGGCAGTGAAACGCTTTCCATCGTTAGAAAACTTCCTGCAACAGAATATTGATGAGTGTGCAACGCTTGCGGATGCACGCCAAGCGCTGTACACGCTAGTAGGGGGACGCGCATGAGCACTTCACAGCTCGAAATGTTAACCGACTTAGCCAGAGGCGCACGCGATCAAGCAGGCAAGATACTGGCTCAAGAGCGACAAACGGAGCAGCAAACGACCGCTCAGTTAAAATCACTATTGAGCTATCGGGCGGAGTACGCCGAGCGCTTGCAAAAAGCGATGAGTGACGGCATTGACCCTGCCACCATGTACAACTACCAACAGTTCCTGGCCTCTTTGGATGCGGCCCTAAGCCGCGCTCGCCAAGCGTTAGCTTCTCAACAGGCAAGCGTTGAGCAGAGTAAAAAGAACTGGCAACAAGAGCAGCGAAAGCTCTCTTCCTACGATACACTGACATCGCGTCGCCTGTTAGAAGAGCACCGCCGCAGTGAGCGTCAGGAACAAAAAACGAATGATGATCTAGTGACAAGCCGCTTGGCTCGTCAGCATAAAGACACTCCGCATTAGCGGTGCCAGGGAACTGAACATGAATATTCACCAGTTGCTTTCGGTAAGCCAAAGTTCACCTCAGACGCAGTCTCAAGGTGCTTTTAGCCGACAAAACTCAGCCAACGGTTTATTTCATCAGACGCTGCTACAAGCGTCTGATGCTCAGCGCTTGACCGCACCAGCGTTAAGTGATGCTAGTGCTTCCCAGGCATCCTTGCCACAATCACAGCTCAATGCGCTCAGCACTTTTTTGTCAGGCTCATTAGAAGTCGACGTTGACAATTTGAGCGCCGCCCTCGAAACACTGGGACTTGATGTCAGTGAGAGCGACTTATCTGAACTATTGGCTCAGCTGCAACTGCCGAACTCAGATATAAGCGTGGACACGCTAGGGCTAAATAGCGATAAGGCTTCCCCCCCCCTTGATGAAATAGCGAGTCGTCTGGCTCTAATGGCTTCCTTTACTGAAAGTTCTCATGACGCGCAATTGAAGTCTCCAATCGCTCCCGCGGCAATCAATGCGATCGCTGAACAGCTAAATATTAATCAAACGGAAGCAGCGCAACTTGTTTCCGCGCTCAATACCTTGGTAGGACAGCAACAAAATGCTCAGAGCCTGACTATCAATACGGCTAAGCCTGTTAATACAGTTAACCTAGCCAGCAGTGCCCATTCGCCTGCCCTCGAGCTCCAGACAGCCACAAGGCCACAGCCTGACAATTTCATTGCTCAAGTTAACACCACTACTGCAACTCCACAGATTAATCCCGTCGGAGCAGCACCCCAGATTAGCAGTGAGGCACTTATCGGTGCTTTACTGACTTCAGAGGCATCTTCTAAAGGTAATCCGACCAGTGAGCACTTGATCACAGGTTTCTCGTTAAGCAACAGCGGTTCATTGACACAATCCTCACAAGGTCAAAATTTTGCTCCGACTGTCACACCGACACCAGCGACCTTATCAACGCCCTTGACAAACCCCGCCTGGCCACAACAGCTAAGCCAACAGTTGGTGCAGATTTCTCAGCGCGGTGGCGAGCAGCATGTCCAGATGCAGCTTAATCCCGCGGAGTTAGGCCCGCTGTCTATCTCACTAAAATTTGGCGAGCAAGGGGCCCAGGCTCACTTTTTGTCAGCTCATGCACAGGTGAGGCAAGTACTTGAACAAGCGATTCCCCAGCTAAGGGAAGCGCTGGCTGAGCAAGGCATATCGCTTGGTGAGACATCGGTTGGCGAACAAGGTGACCCCAATGCTCAGGCATTTGCCCAATCAGGTGGCAAACAAGGTACTGGTAGCGGTAGTGACAACAGCGGTATCGATTCGGGTGAAGCACCCACTCAGAGCACCGAAAGCAGCTCGTTGATGCTGGACGGAAGAGTCGATCTTTATGCTTAGCGGTGGCGCCTGAATTTGTCTGATCATTCTGGCACTGCGATAGAACTAAGCACATAAATACGCATATAAGATAGCTAAACCAAAAGATAGGCTCGCCAAATGAGCCTGTTCATTTCATCACAAGCATGCGCTTTAGGCATAATACCTTGCTAGTGGTACGCATGGAGTTCACAGGAATCGCAAATGGCAGAAAAAAGTGGCGGGTCAAAAAAACTGCTCTGGATAATGATTATCCTGGTCTTGCTGTCGTCAGCAGGCGCAGCGGCAGCTATTTATATGGTAATGGATCAGCGTGATGACGGTTCAGAAGATGCAGAAATGCAGCAGACAATGGAGCGCGAACCGCCTATTTTCATGCGAATTGAACCCTTTACCGTCAACCTTGCCGATGACAGCTATGGCTCGCGATTACTCTACACCGGCGTGACCTTACGTGTGGGGAATGAGGAAAGCAAAGCGATTCTAGAAGAACACATGCCCCAAGTGCGTAGTCGTTTGCTGCTGCTGCTATCTGGAAAACAGGCTGATGAACTTACTTCCTCGGAAGGTAAGCAACAGCTTGCGCAGGCGATCGTTGATCGCCTTAGCGTACCGCTGACTGAAAATCAGCCGCCGCTTGATTTGCGTGAAGTTTTATTCACCGAATTTATTGTGCAATAACCCCGGGAACTGGAGCCGTTCATGTCACAGGACGATCTACTGTCCCAGGAAGAAATTGACGCCCTGCTTAAGGGCGTTAGCGGAGACGATGAACCATCGGCTTCATCTTCCCAAGCGCAAGATGAAGCGCGTATCCGTCCTTACGACCCGTCGACCCAACATCGCGTCATTCGTGAGCGTTTACACGCGCTAGATTTCATTAATGAGCGCTTTGCGCGCTATTTTCGTACTGGCCTGTTCAATCTATTAAGGCGTAGCGCGGACATTACCGTAGAATCCGTTCGTTATCAGAGCTTTAGCGAATTCTCTCGCAATGTGCCTGTACCCACTAACCTGAACATCGTGTCGATGAAGCCGCTACGCGGCTCCGCACTCGTGGTATTCCCGCCTAACCTCGTTTTTATGGTGGTTGATAACCTCTTCGGTGGTGACGGTCGCTTTGTCACCAAGTCAGATGGTCGAGAATTCACGAACACTGAACAGCGCATTATCCAGCGCCTGCTTAATCTCGCCATTGATGCTTACCAGGAAGCCTGGAAAGTCGTTTACCCGTTGGATGTCAGTTTTTTACGCTCAGAGGTGCAGTCAAAGTTCGCCAACATCACCAATTCGCCCAATGAAATTGTGGTGAATACCAAGTTCAATATCGAGGTTGGCAACCTATCAAGCAATTTTCAGATATGCATGCCTTACGCCATGATCGAACCGTTGCGTGATTTACTGGCCAACCCGATCAATGATAGCAACCATGACCAGGACGGCAGTTGGTCACGCCGTATGGCGAGTGAGCTACGTCAGTCGGAAGTTGAGTTAATCGCTGAATTTGCTCAAATACCTAGTCGTATCGCCCATGTAATGGGGTTAAAGAAAGGCGACGTGCTACCGTTAGACATTCCGAGTTCTATCACAGCAAGCGTTGACGGTGTGCCAGTCATGGAGTGTGAATACGGTAGTCAACGCCAGCAGCATGCACTGCGTGTGTTACACATGATTGACCATGCCGCTATGAATAACGCATCGTCCAAGGACTTTACTAAAGGGTCTACGCGACAGAAAGCCAAGGAATCCAAAGCATGACTGATCCCAACAAGCCTGATCATAATGTCTCTGACGATGATTCAGCGGATGCCATGTCTGAGCAGGAAGAAACTTCTTCAAGTGCCGATGCCGCTAGTGAAGAGGAAGATCCCTGGGCAGCCGCTATGGCGGAGCAAGAGGAGGCTTCTTCAGGTACTGATGCTAGCGAAGAGGAAGACCCCTGGGCATCTGCTATGGCCGAACAGGAGGCCGTTGAGGAAAGTGAACAACAGGCATCAGAGCCAGAGCGTAAAGCACCTGCCGCTAAAGCCGCGAGTGAAGATATCTTCCGGCCATTAAGCCCTGATAGCGGCTCTTCACAGGCTCGCGAACTAGAAATGATTATGGATATCCCGGTGAAACTCACCGTGGAGCTAGGTCGTACAAAGCTAACCATTAAGCAGTTACTGGAGTTAGCCCAAGGCTCTGTTATTGAGCTTGAAGGCCTCGCCGGCGAGCCGATGGACATATTAATTAATGGCTACTTGATTGCTCAAGGTGAAGTCGTCGTCATCGAGGATAAATACGGTATTCGTATTACTGAAATCATCACGCCCTCTGAACGTATTCATAAATTGAACCGATGAGCGTTGCAACCTCTTCGACGCAGAACGGTTCGCTCGATGCACTAAGTAACGGTGGTGAGGCGTTGATTGGCATGGCCGTTTTAGGCAAAACAGCCGCCGCTTTGGCTCTCGTTGTTGCGATTATTTTAATCTGCACAGCGCTTTTAAAGCGCTGGAGCAACCACACCACTCGCCATGGCGCCAACCTTCGCATTGTAGGCAGTACAGCCGTTGGCAATCGTGAGCGTGTCGTCATTGTTGAAGTGGAAGATACCTGGTTGGTAGTTGGCGTGGGTGGGGGGCGAATTACTAAATTGCACGAACGCCCAGCCCCCGAAAACCGCACGCCAACGACGCCGTTGCCCCCTTCATCGCGCTTTTCCCGGCATTTATCAAAAGCGCTGGCCGCTACCCGTCGCAGTGACTCATCCGCGCCCTCCGATCCACATCAGACGCCATGAGGCAACGGATGCACTTTTCTTGGCCCGTTTTTTTTAAAGCCTTTTTTTCTATGCACTATTTTTTTCCAGGCAGTGTTTTTAATAACAAGACGGCTGGCACGGATGGTCAGCGCTGGCTTTGGCTGGCATTGGCCCTTGGTGTTTGTTTAATTTTGGTGGCAGGCCCTGTCCATGCTCAGCAGATCCCCGGGATTACTTCGCAGCCACTAGAAGATGGTGGCCAGCAGTGGTCACTCTCGCTGCAAACACTGCTCTTCCTCAGCTCGCTAGCATTTTTACCCTCCATGCTACTGATGATGACGAGCTTTACGCGCATCATCATTGTGCTTAGCCTGTTGCGAACGGCAATGGGCACCCAGGCAACACCGCCCAATCAAGTACTCTTGGGAATAGCGCTTTTTCTGACTTTTTTTATTATGTCACCAGTATTGGCACAGGTGTATGACAACGCCTGGGTGCCATTGACGAATGAGACGATTAATTTTGAAGAGTTTTTGCTACTTGCTCAGGATCCATTTAGGGAATTTATGCTCGCCCAAACTCGCGAGCCCGATCTGGCGTTGTTCGTTCGCTTGGCAGACATAGGGCCGATGCAAGGCCCGGAAGAGTTACCGATGCGAGTGTTATTGCCTGCTTACGTTACGAGCGAGCTAAAGACGGCATTTCAAATTGGCTTTACAATCTTTATTCCGTTTTTGATCATTGACCTCGTGGTGGCCAGCACCTTGATGGCACTCGGGATGATGATGGTTCCACCCATCACGATCTCATTACCTTTTAAACTGATGCTGTTCATTCTGGTGGATGGCTGGCAGCTTATTATTGGCTCGATGGCAGAAAGCTTTTACATGATATAGCGCTTTACACAGCACATCGTTCATACAGCACAAAGGATCCCAGCTATGACACCCGAAATGGTGATGAGCATTGCTTATCAAGGTATGCGTGTAACGCTTCTCCTTGCTGGCCCCATGCTGCTGGCAGCCCTCTTCACTGGCCTTATCATCAGCCTATTCCAAGCCGCAACGCAAATTAACGAAATGACGTTGACGTTTATTCCTAAAATTCTTGCCGTGTTTACAGTACTGGTATTAGCTGGCCCCTGGTTGCTTGGATTGATTACCGACTTTACTCACCGCCTATTTACCAACATCCCAAGTATGGTGATGTAACGCTATGGTGGAAGTCACTTTCGCACAACTACAGGGGTGGTTGGTGGCTTTTTTATGGCCGTTTGCGCGCATTACTGCTTTCATGGCGGCGTCGCCTCTATGGGGCCACTCCAGTGTACCTAACCAGGCCAAAGTGGGCCTGGCTGCCCTAATTTCCATTGTCATTGCGCCAATTTTACCGGCCATGCCTGATATTGCCATCATGTCTTGGGCTGGGGTTGGGGTTATGATCGAACAGATCCTGATCGGCTTAGCGATGGGTCTCGTTATGCATATCATGTTTGCAGTTGTTCAAGCAGCGGGGGATTTTATCGGCCTGCAAATGGGCCTGGCATTTGCGAGCTTTTTTGATACGTCGAGCGGTACCAATATTATGGTGCTATCACGTATTCTTTATATGATCACTCTGCTGATGTTCTTGGCGATGAATGGTCACCTGATGGTGCTTGAAACCCTGATTATGAGCTTCCAAACGCTGCCCATCGGCATCGGAACCTTTAATCCGGATGCCTTTGTGCTGCTTGCTCGCTACGGGGGGACGATTTTTGCGTCGGGTATGTTATTAGCCCTGCCGCTGGTGGGCTCCCTACTCACCATTAACCTGGCTTTGGGCATACTAAACCGTTCAGCTCCACAGCTCACGGTGTTTAATATCGGTTTCCCGACCTCTCTAATTGTGGGGCTAATATTAATGATGGTGCTGATGACCGACATTAATCGGTTTTTACAGCGTTTATTTACCCAAGGATTGGGATTTATGCAGGAGCTAATCGAAACGTTGGCGCCTTTAAACTAAAATCCCCATGTTTTTCATGAACAAAATTTCACAAAAAACATGGGGATAATTAGAGGTGTGCTAGGGCTTGCGAGCAGCATTTAAGCCCCAGGCATAGCCCAAGCAGTTACATATAGTTGAATAGCGATAATCCTTTAATGTCTACGAACGCTTTTTGCGCTGCCTGCATACCTACTTGGCGCAAACTATACTCTGAAATCGCTTCGGTATAATCCAGATCGACTAGATCCGATAGCGTTTGATCGTAGTTCAGCATTCGGTTACTGCTTACGGAATCGATAACATCGAGCTCATTCAAACGAGCACCTGCGGAAGCGCGCACGGTCAGAACATTATCTAAACTATTGTCCAGGTCGCGCATGGCAGTGTTCAGAGTATTGCGCTGATCGGCTTTCTTGGTGTCATTGTCCGCAGGATTTTCTAATACTCGAATGGCTTCTTCCATAGTGCGAAACAGGTCAGCGCCACGAACATCCCCACCTGATTTAGCAACCAGTATTTCATCATTCGGCGCAGGTGTGCCCTCAAGGCTAATGGATAAGCCACCGAATTCTAATGAAAGAGACCCCTCTTCGCTAATATCATCTGCCCAGATGCCAGAGCTTAATGCTGTACCATCCGTGTCGTTGTCCACCCAAGTATCCGTTTCATTATCAAATCGTTGAACCTGATATGTAGGGTCAGCAGCAGTTCCGTCAAAACTAACACGATAATCATTGCCATAATCAGCATCATTGACGTCAAGGGTCTGGGGGCCTCGAAATGTCACATTACCTTCATTCAGGGTGCCATCTTCTTTCTTCGCTTCTGCTACATATCCAGCACCGCTGGGTACACTTTGGAAGATAGCCACGCCATTATCAGCTACTGGCATCAAGCGCGTAGAATCCACACGCTGTTCGCGTGTATTCGTATCGCCTCTATATTCCACACTACCGTTGGCAGACTTCACAAAGGGGGGATTATTATCTTTATAACCACCGAACAAGTAGCGCCCATTGCCATCAGTTGAATTGGCTTGGCCCAGCAGCGTTTCATAAACGCCTTTGAGCTCACTAGAAATGGACTCGCGGTTTTCGTCAGTTAGCGTGTCGCTAGACGCTTGAATCAACAATCCTTTCGCACTTGTTATCGCATCACTAACGCTATTAATGATGCTTTCAGTCTGCGACAGCGAATTACGCGCCGATACGCGTGAATCTGAAAATTGTTCAGTAACTGACTTGGCTTGGTCAACGCCAATCGCCCGTGAAGCGGCCTGTGGGTCGTCGGATGGGTTAACCACGCGTCGGCCGCTAGCTATCTGCTGACTCACTCTCATCAAGTCGCTCTGCTGGCGGTTCATAGACGCCGTGCTCTGCTCGAACATGGTAACGGTACTAATACGCATAACTTAAGCTCCCGAATTAACCGCGCAGGTTCAAGATGGTATCCATCAGCGTTCCTGCGGTGTCAATCACACGCGCATTGGCCTGATAGTACTGTTGGTAACGGATTAAATTAGCGGCTTCCTCGTCTAGATTAACTCCAGACTCTGATTGCTGTACGGCACTTAATTGATCGGTAAGGCCTTGACGAGCATCCAAATTCACCTCGGTGATATTAGTGCGGTTACCAACATCGCTAACCATGGATGCATAGGCACCGGTAACCGTTGCGCTAGCACCAACAATAGATTGGGACTGCAGGTCTTGCAGCGCTAAAGCATTACGGTTATCGCCACTGGCAAAAATAGTCTGGCTAACTGTCAATGACGACGTCTCACCCGCATCTGGAAGGTCGCCAACCGTAAAGCTGATACCATCAACTTCAATCTCATCGCCCGCTTCCAATTCAACGTCTGATAAGTCTGCTGCATCAACATTGGTACCGTTAACCGTTATATTCGCTGCCGGAGTCAGCGTCAGGCTACCATCCGAATCTACCTCAAATTGGTATTTTCTGTTATCCGCGAAAGCGTCTGAAGATATACCTAAATCGCTGACGTTTAAATCACCCTCACGTTCAAACGAGTTGCCCGTGTTATTTCCTACATTAATAAAACCTGCGTCACCTGCAGCAATTTTATCCACGTCAGCAATATTGGTTTCCATACCATTGGCGGCGCGCCGCACCGGCTGAATTTCATAGCGGTCACCATCTTGCGGCACACCGCTGAACTCAATGCTGACACCACCAAAATTTAATTCGCCATCATCATCCCAGGCATCCTGATCAAACTCGACTTCTTGGCCATTGTCGTTGCGCGTCACGACAGGAACCGAAGGCGCTGCACCTTCGAAACTGACGGTATAATCTACCGCCCTAAGGGCATCAATCTGCTCAGGGTCAAATTGAGCACTGGTAATATCAACGCCGCTATTTCCTTCATACCCATAGGTTTGCGGTGCGCGCACTGCAAAGAAGTCTTCGCCCTGGTCACCGTTAAGATCTACACCTTGCTTATGCTGCTCATTGAAAGCTGTCGCCAGCGACACAGCAAGTTGACCAATTTGGTTCTGGGTTTTATCTAAGGTTTCTGAACGAAAACTCATTAAACCGCCCAGCGCGCCGCCTTTGATGGTGGACTCATCTAGTTGAACGACATTACCACCACCATCACGATACCCTACCACCGTTCGCTGAGGGTCATAATCGGCTTGCACTGCTTCAAGTTGAAACGAGTTGGTGCCTGTTACCAGCGGCTGACCATTGGGCAGACTGATGTTGTAGGTTTTGCCATCCTGAATATTCAGGCGCAAATCCATACGCTCGTTAAGCTCAGATACCAATTGATCTCGCTGGTTGAGCAGGCTATTGGGCGCCTCCCCACTGCGAGCACGAGCCAGAGCAATCTCTTTATTTAAACCAGCGATTTGCTCGGTGGTGTTATTAATCTGGGTAATTTCGTCCTTAATCTGGCCATTAATATTGCCCTGCATATCTTGCAGGTAGCCATCAAAGGAGCGGAACTGGGAACTCAGCGTATTGGCTTGGCCAAGCACGCCCTGACGAGCCGCGGGATCAGAGGGTGAGGCCGCTAGATCTTCTAACGATGAGAAAAAATTCTGCATCAGAGGGGCTAAACCTGCTTCGCGGTCAGCCAGTAGGTTATCAAGTTGTGTTACCTGATTATAGTAGGTATCCAGTGCGCTCGACTGGGTTCTGGCGCTATTTAATTGGTCAGCCACGTACGTATTAAACTGGCGTTCGATGTCATTGACGCGAACGCCGCCTCCCACGCTCCCCTCGCCTAACTGCGCCAACTCTCGATTATAGCCAGGCGTATAGACATTACTAATATTATTACTGCTAGTATTCAGGGCATTCTGCGCCGCATTGAGGCCGCTTAAGCCGATCGAAAACATGCTCATGGTTCAATTCCTTAGGCCAATACCTATATATGATTTAAGTATCGGCACTGCGCAGAAAAACTTGAGGAAAGGGTTAACGAGAATCAGCTAGGAAGCTGCCAGCTGCGTTAAGTGGCCCAATAGTATTCATCACCGCTACCAACTTATCGGCATAGAGTGGATCAGTCGCATACCCTCCACGCTGCAGTTCTTGCGCCGCCTGCTCAGCGGTTGGCGCTTGTGTCACACCCGTGTAGCGGGGATTGTTGCCAATCAGATTGGCATAATCAGTAAAGGCATGCTCATACGAGTCATAGACGCGGAAGGTATCAACCACCTGCGTCCGCCGCCCGTTAATATACTCGTGTGTCACAATATCGGTTGTTTCGCCCTGCCACTGACTACCCGCTTTGATGCCAAATAAATTATGGCTGTTATTACCATTTCGAGTCGCAATTTCGTGCTTGCCCCAGCCCGTTTCAAGCGCAGCTTGGGCCAGGATTAACTCAGCAGGCACCCCACTGGTAGCGCTAGCTGCCTGAGCGGGTGCCGCCAGTGTTTGCATGAACTGATCTACATGCGGCAGCTGTCTTTCCGACTGCTCTCGGCTAGTGGCAGATTGCGCAGATACTGCTTCAGCCTCCTGGCCTTGGCGCTCAGCATCTAGCTCCGCCAAGAAACGACTCGCTGAGGGCACTGCGGGGACTGTTTTATCACCCGGGTTTAGGGGACTGTCCAATATACGCGGTGTTCCCCGCGGGATACCGGCAATCAATGCCTGCGTCTGTTGATCAGCGGAGGACGATGCGCTCTCACCTTTTGGAATCGCCCCCTCACGTTTTAGTTGCTCAATCAGCACATCCGCAAGCCCAACCCCTTTAGACGAAATGACCTGTGACCACTGTTGATCCAACATCTGTTGGTAAGTATCCGTCGCGCTGCTGTTCATCAACCCGGACGTTGGGATCGCATCGCGCATGCTTTTCATCATCATCTGTACGAACAGTGCTTCAAACTGCTGGGCTGCCGACTGCACGCCTTCTTCGGGATCAACCCGTGCGGTGTGTTGAAGCCGCTGAAAGCCCTGCATATCAAGCGCAAATTGATTGCTCATATCAGTAGCATTCATTAGATGACCTCCAGCTCAGCACGCAGCGAACCCGATGCTTTCAGCGCTTCTAGAATCGACATTAAATCCTGAGGTGTGGCGCCTAACGCATTCAAGGCATTGACCACTTCGTTGAGCTGCGCACCCTCTACGATTTGCAGATAAGCCTCTTGCTGCTCAATATCAATATCCGCGTCGGGTACCACTACCGTCTCACCCTCTCCAAAGGGATTAGGCTGGCTAACGCCAAATTGGTTATCAATCATGATCGATAGACTGCCGTGGGCCACCGCCGCTTCTCGCAATGTGACAGCACTGTTCATGACCACCGAGCCGGTACGTGAATTCAGCACAACCAGCGCCGGTGCTTCAGTTGGCGTTACCTGAACATTTTCAACACGCGCCATAAAATTGACCCGCGCATTATCATTTGTAGGGCCGTCAAGGGCGATTACTCGGCCATTACGTGCGTAAGCCACCGACTGGCCAAATTCGTTATTAATCGCCGTCACCATGCGCTGAACGGTGCCGAAGTCGGAATCGTTGAGCTGTAATTCAAGCATGCCACCGTTACTGCCCAGGTTAAGCGGCACCTCCATTTCAACCAGCGCGCCGTTGGGAATACGCCCCGAAGCCTGCTGATTGATTTGTACACTGCTACCACCAGCCTGTGCACCCGCGCCTCCTACCAGCATATTCCCCTGGGCAATGGCATATGTATCACCGTCGGCCCCCTTTAAAGGCGTCATTAACAGCGTACCGCCTCGCAAACTGCGTGCGTTGGCTATCGATGAAACAACGATATCTAAGCGCTGGCCAGGTCTTGAAAACGGTGGTAAGTCAGCCGTCACCATCACCGCAGCGACGTTACGTAGTTGCAAATTCGTACCTGAAGGAACAGTCACGCCCAGTTGGGACAGCATGTTGGTCAGGCTTTGGCTAGTGAACGGCGCTTGGGTCGTTTGGTCACCGGTACTATCAAGACCAACCACTAAACCATAGCCTACCAATTGGTTATCGCGGACACCGGCAAAGCTTGCCAGCTCCCGAACGCTCTCTGCCTGAGCAGGTAAAGCCAATAGGCCCATCAACACTAAAGCACTCAGTTGGAGAGCCCCCTTATTGATTATTCTCCGGCTACTTATCCACAAACTACTTAAACGCATCACTATTGACCGCTGTCGCTTTTTCATTGAAGGGCCTTTTATTGCGGGGCCTGTCAGTAGTAGCTCTGTCATTGGTGGCTCCCCATAGAGCTAGAACGGCGAAACGTTTAAGAAGAAACGTTGTAGCCAACCCATATGCTGCGCCTCATTAATATAACCGTCGCCCACATATTCTATACGCGCATCTGCCACCTGAGTGGAAGGCACAGTGTTTTGTGCGGTAATCGTGCGCGGGTTAACGACACCGGAAAAACGAATAAACTCGGTACCTTGGTTGATGGCGATTTGCTTTTCGCCACGCACGCGTAAATTGCCGTTATTCATTACTTCTAATACCGATACTGTAATGGTGCCGGTAAAGGAGTTATTAGCCTGCGACCCTCCGCTGCCGGTAAAGTCATTTTCACCGGAAATATCGTAGCCATACTCTGCAAGCACATCGAGAATGTCTGGCAACTGTGCGAGTTCAAGGCTAGCGCTGCCACTACGACCTGCATTGGATTGCGAGTTTTTGCTCGCACTAACCTCTTCATCCAGCACAATGGTCAAAATGTCGCCTATTGAACGCGGACGGCGATCTTCAAAGAGTGGCTGATAGCCTTGCCTGGCCTGGTAAATAGAGCCATTGGGGATGGGAGGCGGGCGATCAACAATACTGATCTGCTCTTGCTCACCCACGACTGAGGCTCTGGGAATCTGAGCGCACCCGGCAACAACTAGCATTAAAAGCACCAGCCCCGCTAGCGCAATACGACGTGACATGTGGTGCAACTCCAACATAACCCAACCTATAAGTAAGCCCGATGAGCAACAGCCGTTACAGCTGGCTTAAGCGTGCCAACATTTCATCGCTGGTGGAAACCGCTTTGCTATTAATTTCATAGGCGCGCTGGGTTTGAATCATATTGACCATCTCTTCAACGACGTTGACGTTGGAGGTTTCCACGTAGCCTTGGAACAGCCGACCGGCACCATTCATACCAGGCATATTCTCATTGGGTGCCCCAGAAGCTCCCGTCTCTAAATAAAGGTTGCCACCGATACTTTGTAAGCCTGCTGGATTAATAAAGGTACTAACAGTGATTTGCCCTACCTCATTATCAATCGCAACACCTGGCTGGCGAACGCTCACGGTGCCGTCTTCACCTACATTCACTGACAGCGCATTGGCCGGTAAGAAGATGGCAGGTTCAACGGGGTAGCCATTGGCAGTCACCATTTGGCCATTCTCATTTAGCTGAAAACTCCCGTCGCGGGTGTAAGCCGTCGTACCATCGGGCATCAGCACCTGAAAGAACCCTTCACCGTTGATCGCAAGATCGCGGGAGTTCTCTGTTTGCTCTAGCCCACCCTGGGTATGCAAACGCTCTGTGGCAACGGCACGAACACCGGTACCCACCTGCATGCCGGAGGGTAGACGATCCTGAATATTATTCTGAGCGCCTGGTTGACGCATGTTCTGATACAGCAGATCTTCAAAAACGGGACGCGAGCGCTTGAAACCATTGGTACTCACGTTAGCTAAGTTGTTCGAAATCACGTCTAGCTTGGTTTGCTGAGATTCCAAGCCGGTTTTAGCTGTCCATAAGGACTTAATCATAATTATGCTCCCTTGACCAACTGACTCACGTCAGCTCTGAATGGCCAACATCAACCTTGAATAGATAGAATCCCGTTGGCGCGCTGAGCGTTTTCGTCAGCGGTGCTGAGTACTTTCATCTGCATATCGTAACGGCGTGCAACGTCAATCATCGATACCATGGCATCAACAGCGCTAACGTTACTGCCTTCAAGCGCACCGCTAACCAACTTGGCATTTTCGTCAGCAGGCAGAGCTCCAGGCTCACCTTCTTCATTAGGAGGCGCACGAAACAGGCCGTCTTCACCGCGCGTTAAGTCTCCATCTTCAGGTGTCACCAGCTTAATGCGCCCCACTTCGACCAGCGCTTCCGGTCCTACGCCTTCAGGGATGGCACTAATCGTGCCGTCGGCACCGATGGATATCTGCGCCCCTTGTGGCACGGCAATTGGGCCGCCTTCGCCCATCACTGGTCGTCCAACGCTAAGCAACACGCCATCATTGTCAATCTGCAGGTCACCACGGCGTGTATAGGTTTCAGTACCGTCATCCGCCTGTACCGCCATCCAAGCGTCGTCCTGCATGGCGACATCAAGGGTGCGCCCGGTATACTCAACAGGGCCTTGAGAAAAATCACTGCCAGGCGTGGTCGTCACCGCTGACGCCCGCGTTGCCAGTAACGCCTCACCTTGCACGGGCACAGAACGAGCCGCCTGTAACTGGGCACGAAAACCAGTAGTGCTCACATTCGATAGGTTATTACTCACTACCGATTGTTGATCCATGCTGTTCTTGGCACCGCTCATGGCGGTATAGAGCATTCGATCCACGCTACTTACTCCTTAACGTATTGACCGATTATTAAAGATTAATAATGGTCTGCAGGAGCTCGTCCTGGGTACTGATCGTTTGCGAGTTGGCCTGATAAGCACGCTGGGCAACAATCATATCGACTAGCTCACGAGCCATATCGACATTGGACGTTTCAACCGCACTCGGCTCAATTAAGCCGCGCTGCCCCGTACCAGGGGCGCCCACAAGCTCTTGGCCCGAAGCACCGGTAGCAGTCCATAGGTTATCGCCATCGGGCTGTAAACCCTCAGGATTTCGAAAGCTAACCAGCGCAATTTGACCAGCGGCACGCGACTCTTCGTTAGAGTAGTTACGCATAACGGTGCCATCGTCTTCGATAGTGACACCTACTAAAGAACCAGAAGTGTAGCCATCTTGAGAAATATCACTAACAGAGGAGCTTTCCGCGAACTGAGTGGTTCCTTGGAAATCAAACTCAATATTTAGCTCTTCAAAAACATTCCCGGCACCAAACTCACCAGCAGCTATTGTGATAGGAGCAGAATCGTCAGCTTGAAGCGTGCCGTTTTGAGTAAAGGTCAATGAGCCTAAATCCAGGTCGTCGTAGGTTTGGGCATCATTAGGCCCCCCACTGAGACGCCCTCGCATCTGCCACTCATTCGTCTCACCTTGATCCTTAATAAAGTACATCGTCAGATTGCGGGCGTTACCTTGTGAGTCGTAAACAGTGGCGTTAGTGGAGTAGTTATAGGTAGATGAGTCAGCAGAGTCAAAATCAGCTGGCTCTAAACCCTCCTCACCCGAATCCAGGTTAAGTTCAGCCGCTAGCTGCGTAGTGGCATTAGCAGCAAGCCCAGCGGAATCTACTTCTAAAGCTGCCACATCACCACCCGCCTGCACATTCCCCTCTGCATCGGCAGCGTAGCCCATAATCTGAGCACCCTGAGCATTCACCAGACGTCCATCAGCTGTCATGGTTAGCTGGCCATTGCGCGAGTAACCCACTTCGCCATTGGGCTGCTGAAAGCGGAAGAAGCCTTCACCCGCTATCGCCAAATCCATATTGCGGTTGGTGGATTCAACATTACCCTGGCTAAAATTCTGCTGTACCGTAGAGGTACGAACGCCAAGCCCGATACGTGATTCGGCATATACATCGGCGAACTGGACGTTGGAGCTTTTAAATCCAACCGTTTGCGAGTTGGCAATATTATTACCAACGGCACCTAATTTCTGCTGCTGAGCGCTTAGACCACTAAGTGCTTGTGAAAAGCTCATAACGTTCCCCTGAAGAAGCTGTGTTTAATCAAATGTTGTGTTTAATGAACGGTTAAAGAATTTGTTTAACGTCGTTCAAGCTGATTTGGCCATAGATAGCGCCGAGATCCAGCCGAACGCCGCCACTGCTATCATTAGGCGTCACGCTATTTACTACCGCGTACTGCAAGGCAGTGGATTCGATTTTTTCACCTTCACCGTCGGTTGCCTCTAACTGAACCGAATATCGGCCGCTGGCAACCGCCTCTTTCTGATCATTGAGACCATCCCACTGGAAAGATTGAACACCGGCATCTAGCGCCCCAAGGTCAAGAGTTCTAATGACTTGTCCACCCTCACCCACAACCGTCGCTTTAACGTTTGCCGCTGGCTCGGCCAGCTCTATACCGAAGGGCGTGGTGTAAGAATTCCCGTCGTCATCTTGCTCTACTAAAACATCCTTGCCGGACACCATGACACCTTTGCCAATTAGGCCACTCGCCTGCAGCGCCTGATTGGCATCCATCTGGCTGGTAATGCCCTCTAGCGTGCTGTTCAGCTCTTCAATACCACTGACCGTATTAATTTGCGCTAACTGTGAAGTCATCTCCGAATTTTCCATCGGATTGAGCGGATCCTGATTCTGCAGTTGCGTAATCAGCAACGTCATAAAACTTTCACGTAGCTCATCGGATTGGCGGGCAGAGAGACCATTAGAACCGCCGCCGTTTATGTTATTCAATACACTCGTATCGACATTCATGGTTTACCCCTCACCCAGCGAAAGCGTCTGCATCAACATCTGCTTACTGGTGTTAAATACTTCAACGTTGGCTTGATAGGAGCGCGAGGCAGAAATCATGTTGACCATTTCATGCACCGGTTCAACGTTGGGCTTTGCCACGTAGCCATCTTCATCCGCCGCCGGATGGTTAGGCATATACTCCATACGCAGCGGCGAATCGTCTTCCACCACCTCGGTGACCCGCACGCCGCCAACGCCATAGCGATTGCCCTGCGCCTGAGTTTCAAACATTACCTGCTTCGCTCGATAGGTTTCCCCATCCGGACCGGCAACACTGTCGGCATTGGCCATATTGCTGGCGGTAACATTCATGCGCTGGGACTGAGCGCTCATTGCCGAACTGGCAATATCAAACGTAGAGAACATTGACATAATTGGTTAGCTCCTCACTAATTTGGCCTGGATTATTCGGGCTGCATGGCATTTTTCAGTCCTTGAATACGGCTGTTGAGCATCGTGATTCCGACTTGATAACGCACAGCGTTATCAGCAAATTGCGTGCGCTCACGATCCATATCAACCGTATTTCCATCCAAACTAGGCTGGTCGGGAATGCGGTAAAGTAAATCGGCGTTGCCCGCTCCACGCCATGCGGGGCCTTCTCCAGCAATATGGTGTCCAGCGGTGCGCGCCAGTGTCAGACCACCGCCAGCATTACTAGATGCACTCTGAGTACCGTCTACTGCTTTTTTCAGCTCACTAGCAAAATCAATGTCACGCGCTTTGTAGTTAGGCGTATCGGCATTAGCAATATTAGCTGCCAACACCTCGTGACGTGCCTGGCGTAAACCCACGGCTTGCTGATGAAAATTAAAGGCAGATTCCAGTTGATCAATCATGCCGACCCTCGCTTTGAGGCAAAAAATAAAATGGATTTTGTTGATGATGAAGAATACGTCTGGAACTGTCAGCCTAAAGCATGGAACAGCTGGCGTTTCCACCAGCATTTCGCGTGATACGCCTGCTACCTTTTCGCTACACTAAGCGATGACTTCTCCTCGTTGTTCTCCTTTCTCCAGTTCCCAAACAAGCGGCCTCAACATGCTACGACAGCGCTTTACTAAGCCAAGCACTCTTCGCTTTTGGCAGGTAGTCCTCTTGTTGGCAATCTTATGCGTCACTTCCTTTACCACAGCTCAGGCTGATGACGACAACCTTCTCCAGCAAGTGCACAGTTTTTTGTATGCAGAGACACAGGCACTAGGTGAGGAAGTGGTGATTGACCTACAGCCGCCTTCCCCACATTTGCCTGAATGCGTTCAACCGGAGCCTTTTTTGCCCAATGCAAATCAGGCGCCCTTAGGCCGTGTGTCCGTAGGGGTGCGTTGCGGTGAAAACGGTCGACAAGTCCGCTACTTGCAGGCCCAAATTGATGTCATTGGCAGTTACATGGTGGCAGCAAGGGATATTGAACGGGGCACACTGATTAAGCCAAACATGCTCAGCGAGCGCGATGGTAACCTTGGTGACCTGTCGGCTCAGGCGTTGACCGATGAAGAAGATATTGTGGGTAAAATCACTCAGCGTCCCATTCGTAGTGGCAGCGCCTTTTTAGCGCACTATTTACAAGCCCCCCACTTAGTTGAACGAGGGCAGCGCGTTACTGTCATAGCACAGGGCTCTGCCTTTCGCGTTTCACGGGAGGGCGAAGCACTTGAAAATGGCGCTCTTGGCGAGCAAATTCGGGTGCGTTTTGGTTCACGGGAAATCATGACTGCGCGTGTCACTGAGCGCGGTGTATTGGTGGTGGATTTTTAACTCAACGCCTAAAGTTATACCGAGCACTGCCGATATATTGCTATACAGGCTAGATTAAGCGCCAAGCGCATCGACGTTGACGATGAGGCAGACAACGTGAATATTGATAATATTAATCCGCTGCTACGCTCCAACCAAGCCCAGCAGCGCAATGAAACACAAAAAGCTGATAGCGTACAACCCGCTGAACCAAGCGGTACGGCTCGCGAATCAACTCAGTTAAGCCAATCAAATATCGACGAATCTCAGGATATCGATAGCGCTAGAGTTGAAGAGATTCGCGACGCCATTCGTGAGGGACGCCTTGAAATGCGTGCTGATCGCATCGCTGAGGGCTTAATTGCCAATCTCAAAGACCTATAAGGGGGCACTGTAATGAGCCTTGCATCCCTGCTTACCGATCAACAACAGCGCCTTGATGCGCTTACTTCGTTGCTGTCCAGTGAGCAAAATTTATTGACGCAAGGAGACATTGACGGTGATGCACTATCTCAAATCGCACTAGAAAAACAGTCATTATTGGCTGAGCTAGAGCGTATTGAGGCTGTGCGACGCAATGTGCAAAAGCGTCTTGGATATGCCGAAGGTGCTAACGGCGCCAGAGCGGCAGCCCAGGATGCGGGTTGTCTTACAGCGTGGGCACGCTTGCTAGAAAAGAGTGAGCGAGCTTCGCGTATGAATGAGCTAACCGGCCAAATGCTCTCAGTAAGGATGAAGCATAATCAAGACATGCTCGATTATATTCGTCAAATCGCAGAAAAAACGCTTTATAAGCCAGATGGTCGTAACAGCGCCCAACCAGGCAAAATCAACGCTTCCGCCTAATCTCTCTCGACAAGTTCTCCACATGACGTTTCAATGAAAGCCTTCATTAGCAGGACTTCAAAGGCTTCTCATGTTCAATTTACTGCCTCATCATTATACAGCGCTGGTTGTCGGTGCATCGGGAGGGATAGGAGCTGCCATCATTAAGCAGCTACTATCCTCCCCTCAGGTCGGCCACGTTATTGCGGTAAGCCGCCAACCACAACAACTTGATCACCCTCGCCTTACTCATCTAACACTTGATATTTCCCAAGAGCAGGATAGGCAGGCGCTTAAGAAAGAGTTGGCTGCCCAGCCGATTCACTTATTTTTCAATGCCATCGGCATCCTGCATGATGAAGCTTTACAGCTGCTACCCGAGAAACGCCTTGATCAGCTTAGCGCTGAGAATCTAGCCCAAACAATGAACATCAACGCCTTTGTACCGATCCTTCTGCTAGCGACACTGCAGGACTCGTTCAAAGGGACACATCCGGCAGTGATTGCCAGCCTCTCCGCCCGGGTTGGCTCAATCGAAGATAATCAGCTAGGCGGCTGGTACAGCTACCGTGCCAGCAAAGCTGCTCACAATATGCTGATGAAGACAGCATCCATAGAGCTCAAGAGGCTTAATAAGCAGTCCACCGTGCTATGCCTGCATCCTGGCACCACCGATACCGCTCTCTCCAAACCCTTTCAAGCCCGGGTGCCTAACGAAAAGCTTTTCACGCCCTCATTTGTAGCAGAGCAGTTGCTGGCCGTCATCGCTCAGCGCACGCCCGACGATAGCGGTACCTTCTGGGCTTGGGATGGCCAACCTATCGAGTGGTGAGGTGTGAGGCGTGAGGTGTGAGGCGTGAGGTGTGAGGCGTGAGGCGTGAGGCGTGAGGCGTGAGGCGTGAGGCGTGAGGCGTGAGGCGTGAGGCGTGAGGCGGAACAGGATATTGGGGAGACCCCCATTAACCAACGTTTTCTACTCACGATTCACGACTTACCCTTCACCCAACACAAAAAAAATCCCCCAAGGCATCAGCCCTGGGGGATTTTTCATAATAAGTGCCTGACGATGACCTACTCTCGCATGGGGAGACCCCACACTACCATCGGCGCTAAGCGGTTTCACTTCTGAGTTCGGCAAGGGATCAGGTGGTTCACGCGTGCTATGGTCGTCAGGCGTAACTGTTAATGTACATCATGCTGACTAGCGTTTTTGCTATCTTGTGATCGTCTCATTGCCTGTCACCCTGGCGTTATGTCGCTTGGGCCACACGCTGCGTATCCGGCTTTGAATGTTGCGTCATCATTACGACCAGACCCCTTGGGTGTTATAGGGTCAAGCCTCACGGGCCATTAGTACACGTTAGCTCAACGCCTTGCAGCGCTTCCACACCGTGCCTATCAACCAGCTGGTCTCGCTGGGCCCTTCAGGAGGCTCTAGGCCTCAGGGATGTCTCATCTTGAAGGGGGCTTCCCGCTTAGATGCTTTCAGCGGTTATCCCGTCCGACCATAGCTACCCGGCAATGCCACTGGCGTGACAACCGGAACACCAGAGGGTCGTCCACTCCGGTCCTCTCGTACTAGGAGCAGCCCTTCTCAAACATCCAACGCCCACGGCAGATAGGGACCGAACTGTCTCACGACGTTCTAAACCCAGCTCGCGTACCACTTTAAATGGCGAACAGCCATACCCTTGGGACCGACTTCAGCCCCAGGATGTGATGAGCCGACATCGAGGTGCCAAACACCGCCGTCGATGTGAACTCTTGGGCGGTATCAGCCTGTTATCCCCGGAGTACCTTTTATCCGTTGAGCGATGGCCCTTCCATACAGAACCACCGGATCACTAGAACCTGCTTTCGCACCTGCTCGACGTGTCTGTCTCGCAGTCAAGCACCCTTATGCTCTTGCACTCAATGCACGATGTCCGACCGTGCTGAGGGTACCTTCGTGCTCCTCCGTTACTCTTTAGGAGGAGACCGCCCCAGTCAAACTACCCACCACACACTGTCCTCGATCCGGATAACGGACCTGAGTGAGAACGCCAATGATGCCAGGCTGGTATTTCAAGGTTGGCTCCACCCGAACTGGCGTCCGAGTTTCAAAGCCTCCCAGCTATCCTACACAGGCAACATCAGCGTCCAGTGTGAAGCTATAGTAAAGGTTCACGGGGTCTTTCCGTCTAGCCGCGGGTACACCGCATCTTCACGGCGATTTCAATTTCACTGAGTCTCGGGTGGAGACAGCGTGGCCATCATTACGCCATTCGTGCAGGTCGGAACTTACCCGACAAGGAATTTCGCTACCTTAGGACCGTTATAGTTACGGCCGCCGTTTACCGGGGCTTCAATCAAGAGCTTCGCCTTGCGGCTAACACCATCATTTAACCTTCCGGCACCGGGCAGGCGTCACACCCTATACGTCCGCTTGCGCGTTAGCAGAGTGCTGTGTTTTTAATAAACAGTTGCAGCCACCTGGTATCTTCGACCGGTTCGGGCTAGGAGAGCAAGTCTCTTCACCCTACGCCGGCGTGCCTTCTCCCGAAGTTACGGCACCATTTTGCCTAGTTCCTTCACCCGAGTTCTCTCAAGCGCCTTGGGATTCTCACCCTGACCACCTGTGTCGGTTTGGGGTACGGTCGCACATGATCTGAAGCTTAGAGGCTTTTCCTGGAAGCGTGGCATCAGTGACTTCCTGACCGTGGTCAGTTCATCTCGTGTCTCGGCCTTGAAAGGGTCCGGATTTACCTAAACCCTCAGCCTACTCACTTTCACCAGGACAACCAACGCCTGGCTCACCTAGCCTTCTTCGTCCCCCCATCGCAACCATGTCCGGTACGGGAATATTGACCCGTTTCCCATCGACTACGCCTTTCGGCCTCGCCTTAGGGGCCGACTCACTCTGCTCCGATTAGCGTCGAACAGAAACCCTTGGTCTTCCGGCGAGGGAGTTTTTCACTCCCTTTATCGTTACTCATGTCAGCATTCGCACTCGTGATACCTCCAGCAGACTTCTCAATCCACCTTCATTGGCGTACACGACGCTCCTCTACCGCTCATCCTAAGGATGAACCCGTAGCTTCGGTACCTGGTTTAGCCCCGTTACATCTTCCGCGCAGGCCGACTCGACTAGTGAGCTATTACGCTTTCTTTAAAGGATGGCTGCTTCTAAGCCAACCTCCTAGCTGTCTGAGCCTTCCCACATCGTTTCCCACTTAACCAGGATTTCGGGACCTTAGCTGACGGTCTGGGTTGTTTCCCTTTTCACGACGGACGTTAGCACCCGCCGTGTGTCTCCCACGCGTTACTCACCGGTATTCGGAGTTTGCCTCGGGTTGGTAAGTCGGGATGACCCCCTAGCCGAAACAGTGCTCTACCCCCGGCGGTACTACGTGAGGCGCTACCTAAATAGCTTTCGAGGAGAACCAGCTATCTCCGAGCTTGATTAGCCTTTCACTCCGATCCACAAGTCATCCAAATCTTTTTCAACAGATCCTGGTTCGGGCCTCCAATTGATGTTACTCAATCTTCACCCTGCTCATGGATAGATCGCTCGGTTTCGGGTCTATATCCAGCGACTGTGTCGCCCAGTTAAGACTCGGTTTCCCTACGGCTCCCCTATACGGTTAACCTCGCCACTGAATATAAGTCGCTGACCCATTATACAAAAGGTACGCAGTCACAGAACAAGTCTGCTCCTACTGCTTGTACGCACACGGTTTCAGGATCTATTTCACTCCCCTCTCCGGGGTTCTTTTCGCCTTTCCCTCACGGTACTGGTTCACTATCGGTCAGCCAGGAGTATTTAGCCTTGGAGGATGGTCCCCCCGTCTTCAGTCAAGGTTTCTCGTGCCCCGACCTACTCGATTTCACATGATCAGATTTTCGACTACGGGGCTATCACCCGCTACGGCCAGACTTCCCAATCTGTTCGCCTAATCAGTCACATGCTTAAGGGCTGGTCCCCGTTCGCTCGCCGCTACTAGGGGAATCTCGGTTGATTTCTTTTCCTCAGGGTACTTAGATGTTTCAGTTCCCCTGGTTCGCCTCGTACACCTATGTATTCAGTGCACGATACTCATCTTATGATGAGTGGGTTTCCCCATTCAGAAATGCCCGGGTCACAGGTTGTTGCCACCTCACCGAGCCTTATCGCAGGCTACCACGTCTTTCATCGCCTCTGGCTGCCTAGGCATCCACCGTGTGCGCTTCATTGCTTGACCCTATAACCCGAAGGAGTCTGGATGTCGCAATGATCACGTTTCATTTTGCCGGATACGCTTGAGACGTATCACAATTTAAGACCATACCTTGCGGTATGTTCTTGTCAGCATGATATACATTGTTAAAGAGCGACTGCTATACGCAGTGATAAGGCAACGCCGTAGGCGGCTGGCTTATCACTGCGCATCAACAGCTATCTGATCAGGTAATTCATTGTGGACGCTTACCGACTGTGACGCATCGTTTAAGGAGGTGATCCAGCCGCAGGTTCCCCTACGGCTACCTTGTTACGACTTCACCCCAGTCATGAACCACACCGTGGTGATCGCCCTCTTGCGTTAGGCTAACCACTTCTGGTGCAGTCCACTCCCATGGTGTGACGGGCGGTGTGTACAAGGCCCGGGAACGTATTCACCGTGACATTCTGATTCACGATTACTAGCGATTCCGACTTCACGGAGTCGAGTTGCAGACTCCGATCCGGACTGAGACCGGCTTTAAGGGATTCGCTGACTCTCGCGAGCTCGCAGCCCTTTGTACCGGCCATTGTAGCACGTGTGTAGCCCTACCCGTAAGGGCCATGATGACTTGACGTCGTCCCCACCTTCCTCCGGTTTGTCACCGGCAGTCTCCTTAGAGTTCCCACCATTACGTGCTGGCAAATAAGGACAAGGGTTGCGCTCGTTACGGGACTTAACCCAACATTTCACAACACGAGCTGACGACAGCCATGCAGCACCTGTCTTACAGTTCCCGAAGGCACACCAGAATCTCTTCCGGCTTCTGTAGATGTCAAGGGTAGGTAAGGTTCTTCGCGTTGCATCGAATTAAACCACATGCTCCACCGCTTGTGCGGGCCCCCGTCAATTCATTTGAGTTTTAACCTTGCGGCCGTACTCCCCAGGCGGTCGACTTATCGCGTTAACTTCGCCACAAAGTGCTCTAGGCACCCAACGGCTGGTCGACATCGTTTACGGCGTGGACTACCAGGGTATCTAATCCTGTTTGCTACCCACGCTTTCGCACCTCAGTGTCAGTGTCAGTCCAGAAGGCCGCCTTCGCCACTGGTATTCCTCCCGATCTCTACGCATTTCACCGCTACACCGGGAATTCTACCTTCCTCTCCTGCACTCTAGCCTGACAGTTCCGGATGCCGTTCCCAGGTTGAGCCCGGGGCTTTCACAACCGGCTTATCAAGCCACCTACGCGCGCTTTACGCCCAGTAATTCCGATTAACGCTTGCACCCTCCGTATTACCGCGGCTGCTGGCACGGAGTTAGCCGGTGCTTCTTCTGCGAGTGATGTCTTTCCTACCGGGTATTAACCGATAGGCGTTCTTCCTCGCTGAAAGTGCTTTACAACCCGAGGGCCTTCTTCACACACGCGGCATGGCTGGATCAGGGTTGCCCCCATTGTCCAATATTCCCCACTGCTGCCTCCCGTAGGAGTTCGGGCCGTGTCTCAGTCCCGATGTGGCTGATCATCCTCTCAGACCAGCTACGGATCGTTGCCTTGGTAAGCCATTACCTTACCAACTAGCTAATCCGACATAGGCTCATCCAATAGCGGGAGCCGGAGCCCCCTTTCTCCCGTAGGACGTATGCGGTATTAGCCTGGGTTTCCCCAGGTTATCCCCCACTATCGGGCAGATTCCTATGCATTACTCACCCGTCCGCCGCTCGTCAGCGGGTAGCAAGCTACCCCTGTTACCGCTCGACTTGCATGTGTTAGGCCTGCCGCCAGCGTTCAATCTGAGCCATGATCAAACTCTTCAGTTTAAGATCTATGCGGTTCTTACCCGCCACTCGAAAGTGACAGAAGCGAACCAAACTTGGCTCAAGGTTCAAACGAATTCATTCAAAACAGGTTTCGAAAAACCTTATTGCTTGAGTCGCTTGCCTTGATATTTGGTGATTTGTCACCAACATCAGCAAGCGCCCACATGAATTACCTGATCAAATTGTTAAAGAGCTGTTTCGCTGCTTGGTTACTGTGAAAGTAACCGGGCTGCCGTTGAACTGGCCTGCCTCAGCGAGGAAGGCGTATTCTACGCATTTCCTGGCGTTTGTCAAGGGCGTTGTTTTCGATGCGGATCAATCAACATCCAAAACCGCTTGCTTTTGCAAAAGCGTTAACTGCCTGACAAACCAAGGCTTTTACACCTTATGCACCGCTGGTAACGCTTGGCGTCCCCGGCAGCGGATGCGTACTTTACGGATTCGCTGACGGGTTGGCAAGCGGTTTTGTAGAAAAATTACAAATTCGTCATATTGAGTGGATTAAACCCCTTCGGCGGTACCCTCATTGGCGGTTACACTAGACTCATCTACCACTTTGCTGAGGTCCGCCATGAGCCACCACCTGCTAACAGTCGACTCATTAAACCGTGAAAGCGTTGATCATTTACTGCGTGTGGCTGCACGCATGGAGCCGATTGCTCAACGGCGCCAAGTGACACGAGTGTTGGAAGGGGCGGTACTCGGCAACCTGTTTTTTGAAGCCAGCACTCGTACGCGTGTAAGCTTTAATGCTGCCTTTTGTCGTTTAGGTGGCAGTGTGTGTGACACCACGGGCTTCACTTTCTCCTCTATGGCGAAGGGAGAGTCACTATATGACACCAGCCGTGTAATGAGTGGCTACTGCGACGCCATTGTAATGCGCCACCCCGACCAGGGCTCGGTGGCTGAGTTTGCCGCGGCGACGAATGTACCGGTTATTAATGGTGGCGACGGCCCCGGGGAGCACCCCAGCCAAGCACTACTTGACCTTTATACGATTGATAAAGAGTTTCAGCGCCTGGGTAAATCGCTGACAGGTGCGCACATATTACTCACCGGCGACTTGAAGTACGGCCGTACCGTACATTCACTGATTAAGCTTTTATCACTCTATGACCCACTGCGCATTACCCTGGTGTCACCGCCGGGCCTTGAGATGCCTTCCAAGCTGATTGACTTAGTAGCCTCTCGCGGCCACCGCATTGAGCAGCGCGATTCTCTCGCTAGTGATTTTGCCGATTTAGATGTGGTGTACACCACACGAATACAGAAGGAGCGCTTTACCGACGAGATGAATGAGAGCTTTCAGGGGCTCTCTGACGACTTTATGGTTAACCGCGATTTTCTCGATCACCGCTGCAGCCAAAGCACCATTGTGATGCACCCGCTACCCAGGGATAGCCGCCCCGGCGCGAATGATTTAAACGTCGACCTTAACGGCGATCCGCGTCTGGCGATTTTCCGCCAAACCGATAACGGTATCCCCATGCGAATGGCGATTTTCGCGACACTGCTCAATGTCGATGAGCTAATCGAAAAAGAGCTACGCCCCGTGCGCTGGTACGTACCCACCCAAACGGGCACGCTGGATCGTTAAAGCGCAAAAGTTTAAGGGTAGGAATTTCAAGGTAGGACTTATAGAGAAAGGCGCCCGCCAGGCAAGCCTTCCTGGTGGGCGAACCAGCCCTCAAGAATAAGAATAGCCGCAATGCCATCGACACTGTCTTGACGATAGTTGCCTTTATGGCCCGCCTCACGAGCGATTAGCTTGGCTTCTCGCGTAGTGCCACGCTCATCGACCATTTCACACGGTTTACCAAAACGGCCATGCAAACGATTACCGAACTTGCGAGCGCGAGCGCTCATCTCTGACTCGCTACCATCCATATTCAGCGGTAACCCCACCACTAACAGATCCGGCTGCCACTCGTTAAGTAGCCGTGAGACGACACCCCAGTCGGGAATCCCATCCCGTGCCGTCAAGGGAGTCAACTCCCGAGCGCTGTGCAGTAGCTCGTTGCCTACCGCCACACCGATACGCCGGGTGCCATAGTCAAAGGCCAGGATTAAGCGTTGCCCCGCCTCGGCCATCAGGCGTGCCCCGCGTCTCGGGTCATTAAATTAAGATCAATACCTAACAAGCCAGCCGCCGCGGTTAAACGCTCGATAGGTGGGGTATTGAAGAGCACGCTGCTCTGGGCTTCTACCGTTAGCCAGCTGTTCTCTTTAAGCTCTTCTTCCAGTTGCCCAACTTCCCAGCCAGCGCAACCCAAGCAGACTAAGAAGTGCTCAGGCCCCTCGCCTGCTGCGAAGGCCTGGAGAATATCCAGCGACGTCGTCAGCGCAATGCCATCTTCCACCTGGATACTAGAGTCCCACTCCTGACTATCACCAACGTGCAAAATGAAGCCACGGTCTTTATGCATCGGCCCGCCGTAATAGACCGGTGCATTGCGGTGCGGGCTGGCTTCCCCCCCCAACTCCAGTTGATCAAATAACGCTTCGAGGGTGATCTCTAACGGTCGATTAGTAATTACCCCCATGCAGCCGTTGTTATCATGATCGCAAAGATAGATCAGACTACCGGCGAAATTAGGGTCTTCTAAGTGCGGCATGGCCATTAGAAAGTGATGTTTCAAACTTTGCATGCGTCTCCCACTGCCTGCTGGCATCTCAGCAGGCATAGCGTAATAGGTGTCGTTATCGGTAAGAAGGCTCGTGAAGCTCTGCACTTATTAGTTAAATTCAGGGTTGAAGCGCTAAGCGCCGCTCAATGGCATCGAGCAGTAAACCGGCAATATTGGTGCCCCGCTGATCGTCAATTTCACGTACACAGGTGGGGCTGGTGACGTTGATTTCGGTAATATAGTCACCGATTACATCCAGTCCGACGAACATTAAGCCTTTATCACGAATCATCGGCTGCACCTGCTGAATAAGCCAGTGATCGCGCTCGGTGAGCTCACGGCTAACGCCCTTCCCTCCAGCGGCTAAATTGCCGCGGGTTTCGCCCGCCGAAGGTATCCGCGCTAGTCCAAAGGGAACGGGCTCACCGTCCACCAACAGAATGCGTGTGTCGCCATCCTTAATCTCCGGCAGATAACGCTGGGCCATGATTTGTCGCTGGCCACGCAGCGAAAGCTGCTCAATCACCGCTCCGATATTTCGACCTTCTGGGCCAATATGAAAAATACCGGTGCCTCCCATACCATCCAGCGGCTTAAAGATCACATCGCCGTGTTCTGCATGGAAGGCGCGCAGCACATCATCACGACTAGCGACGATCGTAGGCGCGCAGCACTGGGGGAACTGCTGGGCAAACAGCTTTTCATTACATTGCAAAAGCGCTGCCGTCGGATTAACGATCAGCACACCTTCCCGCTCGGCAAAGCCCAGCAGATGCACTGCGTTAATAAACTCAGCATCGACGGGGGGGTCTTTGCGCATCAACACAACGTCCAGCTCGACTAGCGGACGCGCGGAAGGTTCGCCTAGGTCGTACCAGTGATTTGGATCACGATGCACGTTTAGCGGGCGCATACGCGCGTAGGCTTGCCCCGCGTTCAAGAAAAGATCTTCCTGCTCCATATAGTGCAGGGTATAGCCACGCTCCTGGGCAGCCCATAGCATGGCCATGGTGGTGTCTTTCTTGTAAGCGATGTCACTGATGGGATCCATCACAACGCCGAGGTGCAGATTTGATTGGCTCATCGGGGGCACTATCCAAACATAAACAATTGATGCTCAGTATGCCGCACTGCTCGCCCGGCTCCAACTGCCCTAGGGCCTGTTGACGTTTCATCGCGAACCGCGTTGCCCCACAAAGCGCGTCAGACAAGGCGCAAAACGCTGGGAAGGGTGGTTCCCTTTTCAAGTTTTGCAACGCCGTATGGCGCGCTTTGTGGGGCAACCCGAAGGGCTGGGCCCGTTTTTATCCGCGGCGACGTTAGTCGTCGTTCATTTGGAACCACCAAACCTCTCTCCTCCTGCCTTGCCGCGAATAAAAACGGGCACCAGCGCGGCCGCGAGTGAAATGTCAACAGGCCCTAACTAACTACTCGCTAAGCGCGCCGGGCACTAAGCGGATAGCTCCAGGCTCTAGGGTAATCAGCTGCTGCTTATAAAGCCGCCCAATAGCTTGTTTATAGGCGCTTTTACTTACCCCTAAGCGAGCTTTAACTTCATGGGCTGGGCTTTTATCGCCCAGTGCCAGATAACCACCGCTTTCACGCAGTGCCTGCAAGATCTTGTCGCCTACCACATCTAGACGGGCGGCACCTGGCGGTAGCAGCGAGATATTTAGGCGGCCATCTTCACGGCGCTGCTTTACATAGCCCTTAACAGATTGGCCCCGGCGCAATGGTTGGGTAACGTCATCCTGGTAAATAAGCCCCCAGTAGCGGTGATTGACCACCACCTTCATACCTAAATCCGTGCGTTCCGCCACCACCACGGCAACCTCATCACCCTTTTCCAATGCCCAGGCGTCATCGGTTAGAAAGCGATCCAGCTTCATCGACGCCACTGGCCGCCCCTGGTCATCGCTATACAACATCACCAATACACGCTTTCCAGCATCAGGGCGAAAATGTTGCTCGCTGAAGGGTAGCAACACATCTTTCGGCTGCCCCCACTGCAAAAAAGCGCCAATATTATTAACCGCCGTAACCGTTAGGTACGCCACTTCACCCAACAGGGCAGTCGCATCACTAGCGGATCGCGGGGATGAGTGTGACTCACGCACCATGGGTAACGTCCTTCAAGAAAAATAGAACAACATTATGGTGCCTAGCACACGCAGGGCAAAGCAGGATGGCGCTTTTTAGTAGTTGAAAGCATGTTCACCGCCTAATAAAGCAAACAGCGCACAACCTGCTACTATCAAAACACTAGACAAAATTAGGCGTAGGGGAGCGAACATGGAAGGGTTCACGCTTTTTGATACGGTAGTTTTGATTGGTTATATCAGTTTAATCGCCTGGATCGGTTCCCGATTCGGGAAAGATCAGCACAATCCAGAGGACTATTTTTTAGGCGGCCGCAAAATTCCCGGCTGGGCGATAGGCCTTTCGGTTATGGCAACCCAAGCCAGCGCGATTACCTTTATCGGTGCGCCGGGCTGGGGGTTCGAGGGTGGCCTTGAGCGCTTGGTGACGTTTATCAATGTGCCCTTGGCCATGATCGTATTGATCCTGGTGTTGGTGCCCATTTTCCACCGCGCAGGCATCTATAGTATCTACGAACTGCTGGAGCACCGCTTCGGCCCGGCGACGCGTACCCTTACCGCTCTGCTGTTTCTCATCGCCCGCGGTCTCGCCACTGGCGTGGTGCTTTATGCACCTGCGCTGGTACTCGCGGTAGTGACCGGCTGGAGCGTTAACCTCACCATTATCATTATGGCGGTACTGGCGATCAGCTATACCGTGATGGGCGGTATCAGCGCGGTAATTTGGACGGATGTGGTGCAGATGTTCGTGCTCTGGCTAGGCGCGCTGTTAAGCATCTTCTTTTTGGTAACCAGCCTGCCCGGCGGTTGGGGCGATGTCTTCAGCTTTGGCGCCACCAGCGGGATGTTCAATGCCATCGATCTGTCCTTCGACCCAAGCGTCACCTACTCCCTATGGGCCGGGCTCTTCGGCGGCTTTTTCCTCCATGTAGCCTACTTCGGCACCGATCAGAGCCAAATTCAGCGAGTGTTATCCAGCCCTTCAGTGCTCGATGCCCAGCGCTCGCTGTTGATTGGCGGCTATCTGCTAATTCCCCAGATGCTGCTGTTTCTATTTATTGGCGTTATCTTGGCCACCTACTATCAACAGCATGGGCTAACGCCCCCCGAGGATCTCAATGAGTTACTGCCACGCTATGTTGTCAGCGCGTTCCCCTCAGGGATGGCCGGGCTGGTAATTGCCGGGGTGTTTGCGGCGGCGATGTCAAGTCTCGACTCGGCGCTTAACTCGCTGTCAGCAGTGACCGTGCGCGATTTTTATAGCCGCTATATCAAACCCAATGCCAGCGATGCCCATTATCTAAAAGCATCGCGGATAGCCACCGTGTTCTGGGGCCTATATGCCACTTTGTTTGCTTTTTTTGCGGGCAACCTTGGCCCCGTGATTGAAGCGGTTAACCAAATCGGCTCATGGTTTTACGGTGCGCTGCTGGGCACCTTCTTACTGGCTATTTTCAGCCATCGCTCAAACGCCCGGGGGGCTATGGCCGGGCTGATTGCCGGTATGCTCTCCGTATGGGCCGTCACTGCGCTACTCGATATCTCCTGGCTGTATAACAACACAGTGGGGGTAGCGGTTTCGATGAGCGTTGGCTATCTGGTTAGCTTAACGGCTCCCGCGCCCAGCCACGATCAATTAAGCGATGTAATGATGGCCGAAGCCGCGCCGGATATGCAGGCCGTGCTGGCGGCCAGAGCCGAAAACGCCCAGATAATTGGCAAAGAGGCACGCTTGACGCGCCGTCGCTGTATCGGACTAATGATTTGGTTCTGCGTAATGCTGGGAATGCTAGCGGCGCTGCAGGGGTGGGCGAATGGCTGAGCGCTTAACGCTAACAAGGCGAGTTGACGAAGAGACTGCCAAACGGCGGCTTCAGGGTCTGGGCGCATCCGCTTGTGAGCCGGCCTGGGTCAGTCTGTGGGCAGCGGGTTTAGGGTTGCCCAATGGCATGCCAGGCGCTTGGCTGCTCTACGCTCAAGGCATCCGCCGCGGTCTGCTATTGGTGGGTACCGAACTACCTGTCCAGGTCGCAGAACCCTGCTCAGATCTTCTCATTGATAGTGGCTTACCGCCGACGCCAGAAGCACTCAACCGGCTATGGTTATGGGAACGCATGGCGACACCCCGCCACTGGCGAATACAGGTGTTGGATAGCGCTCCCACGCCATTATGGTTGCCTTGCTGGCTGGGCTATACGTATGGCCGACAGCATCGTCTGTTGGTGATCAGCGGACTATCCGGTGAGCCGCTGCCGATGCTCAAACCCATCGCTTTAAAGGGTCTTCAGCAAACGCACAAAGAAGCACAGCGCCTAGCGTTAAGCGTGCAACGAGGAGATAATAAATAACTGGGAATAGCGGGGGCAATAGGGATAGTAAGTACTTACAAATCACCAAAGTAGTGCTGTAACAGCGATAGTGCCACTACCGGAGCGGTTTCGGTGCGTAGCACACGCGGGCCGAGGGTTAGCGGTGTAAAGGTAGCATTTTGGGCGGCAGCAATATCGCTCTCGCTCAAACCACCTTCCGGACCAATGAGCAGCGCAACCGAAGTGGGGCGTTCCTGGCGATCAAAGGCATTGCCGGTAGCCAAATGCAGCATCAAGCGCAGCGGCTCTTCTCTTTGAGCAAGCCATGTTTGAAGCGCCACAGGGGAATGTATCGGCGGCACCACCGCACGGCCACTCTGCTCGCAGGCGCTGGCAGCCACCGCCTGCCAGTGAGCCAGTTTTTTCTCTTCCCGGTCGCCTTTCAAACGCACGTCACCGCGCTCGGTATACAGCGGGGTGATTGCCGCAACGCCCAGCTCGACGGCCTTCTGAATGGCGTAATCCATTCGGTCGCCTTTAGAGATCGCTTGACCCAAATGAACGGACAGCGGCGACTCGCCACTGCCCGACCATACTGCTTCAACGCGAACCAGCGTCTGCTTGCGGCTTACCTCCGCCAAACGGACACCGGCCTCTAGACCGTCGCCGTCGAAAAGCACCAGCGGTGCACCCTCGCTCATGCGCAGCACGCGCGTGAGGTGCCGGGCGGGGCCTTCAGGCAGTACAACGTCACTGCCTGCTACGAAGGCAGCAGGCACATAGACGCGCGGCATTTTGCCATGCTGGGCATACCATTCAGTGGCTTGCAGCGTTTCAGGCATCGCTTAATGAGTGCTTTCTTCGGCTTGCTTGGCTTCGCGCTGCTTACGCTGGGCGTACATCGCTTCGAAGTTAACCGGCGCCAGCATCAGCGGCGGGAAACCGCCACGGTTGACCAGGTTATCCACGCACTCACGGGCGTAAGGGAACAGCAGATTGGGGCAGAAGGCACCCAGAGTTTGATCCAGCTGCGCCCCTTCAATACCCGCGATACGGAACAGACCCGCCTGCTCGACTTCCGCCAGGAAAGAGGTCGTACCGGTTTCACTGTCATTCACCTGAGCAGTCACCTTGACCACCACTTCATACTGGTCATCAGCAATTTTAGTGCTGGTGGTATTCAGGTCCAGGTTCACCTTAGGTTTGAACGCCTGCTTGAACACCGAAGGTGAGTTGGGCGCTTCAAACGAAATATCTTTTACATAAATACGCTGCAGCGAGAATTTCAGCTGCGGTTTTTCGTCTGCCGCGGCACCCGCCTGCGGGGTGTTGTTATCTTCCGCCATGAGAAAACTCCTGATTGTTTATTAAATAAAGCTAGCGTTGGTTACTTTTTAACCACCGGAAGGCCGTCGCCTTGCCACTGCGCCATGCCGCCTCTCAACTTGTAAGCACGCTCAAAGCCTGCTTTGGTGAGTTTGGCCTGTGCGGCACCCGAACTCTGGCCGTGCTTGCATACCACGATGATCGGCTGGGCTTTCACTTTATCCAGTTCGTTCATGCGGCTATCGAGGTTGCTTTGCGGAATATTGCGCGCCCCCGCGATATGCCCGGCTTTGAAGTCTTTGTTTTCACGGATATCCAGCACCACCGCGTCTTCGCGGTTGATAAGCTGAGTGGCCTCTGTGGCGGTCAGTGCATTAGTAGCGGCGCTGCGCGTTTCATAAATAATCCACGCTATCAGCACCAGCAAAAATGCCCCAACCAGCAGGGGGTGGTTCTGTACGAATTCGAACACCTGATCGATCATCGCGAACACAATCTCTTGGTAAATACGGAAAAAAGCGGCGTTGCCACCGTTAAAACGCGACAAGTATACACGTCAGATAGCTTCCCGCGCAGGCCTTGATCATGACGCCTGGCCGTTGCCTGCGTTATGATGCCCCAAGCGTGCGCCCGTCGCGACCCCGAATTTTTCGAGTCGCACGGCTAGCCAATCTTAACGAGGTTTTTATGGATACGTCTCGCACCCCGCGCCCCGTGGCGCTGATTATTCTCGACGGCTATGGCCACAACCCTGAGAGTGACCATAATGCGGTCGCCGCTGCCCACACGCCAACGATGGATAAATTGTGGGCGAGCCGCCCTCACGCCTTCGTTCACACCGATGGGCTTAACGTAGGGCTCCCCGACGGCCAGATGGGCAACTCTGAAGTCGGGCATATGAATATTGGTGCCGGCCGTATCGTTTATCAGGATTTCACCCGTATCAGCAAGGCGATTGAAGACGGCGACCTGGATGTTAATGACAACCTTACCCAGCCGATTGACGAAGCCGTCGCCAATGGTCGGCCGGTACATTTAATTGGCCTGCTCTCCCCCGGCGGTGTCCACAGCCATGAAGCGCATTTTATTGCCATGGCAGAACTGGCCGCCCGCCGCGGCGCCCAGCGCATTTTTATTCACGCCTTTCTCGATGGGCGCGATATGCCCCCGCAAAGCGCCCTGGCCTCAATAGAGCGCGCCAATGCTCGCCTGGCCGAGCTAGTGGGCGCTGATAATGGTTTTGTTGCCTCAATTATTGGCCGCTTCTACGCCATGGATCGCGACAACCGCTGGGAGCGCGTTGAGCAAGCCTACCGCCTGCTCACCGATGGCCACGCGGAGTACTACACCTCCAGCGCTGAAACCGCGCTTCGCGATGCCTACCAGCGTGGCGAAACCGACGAATTCGTAGGCGCCAGCAGCATACCCCTCAATGACAGCCCGATTACCTTACAAGATGGCGATGCGGCTATTTTCCTAAACTTCCGCTCTGATCGCGCCCGTGAGTTAACCCGCGCTTTTACCGAGTCAGACTTCAAAGGCTTTGAGCGGCGTACATGCCCTAAACTTGCGGGTAAAGGGCTGGTAATGATGACCCAGTACGCCGCTGACATTGCTGCACCAGCCGCCTTTCCACCGTCGGATCTTAACGACACCTTGGGTGAAGTGGTGGCTAAGCGCGGCTTGAAACAATTGCGTATCGCCGAAACCGAGAAGTACCCCCACGTCACCTTCTTCTTTTCAGGCGGCAATGAAGCTGAATATGACGGCGAAGAGCGCATCTTAGTGCCTTCTCCACGCGATGTGCGCACCTACGACGAAAAGCCTGAGATGAGCGCGTTTGAGATTACCGACAAGCTTGTCGACGCCATTGATGGCGGCAGCTTTGATCTGATCGTTTGCAACTACGCCAACGGTGATATGGTCGGCCACACCGGTGACTTCAACGCCGCGGTAAAAGCCATTGAGACCGTCGATACCTGCGTGGGACGTGTCGTTGAAGCCATCGAGCGTGCAGGCGGCGCCTGCTTAATTACCGCCGACCATGGTAATGCCGAACAGATGGTTCATCCCGAAACCGGCGCACCGCAAACCGCCCACACCACCTTTGTGGTACCGCTTATTTACGTTGGTGAACGCCCAGCCTCGCTTGAAGAGGGCAAGCTATGCGACCTGGCACCCACGCTGCTGACCATGATGGATCAAGAACAGCCCGAGGCAATGACCGGTCAACCACTGATTCATTATAAATAGTGCCCATGCGGCCGTATTTAGCCCTGTCACTCTTGCTGGCGTTAAGTTATGCGCCAGCAGGCTTCGCTCAGCAGGATGAAGGCGCGGCGCGCCAGCAATTGGATACCATTGGCCAAGAGATCGAGTCTGTTGCCCAACGTCTCAGCGCCACTGGCGAGGCCCGCGATAGCGCCCAACGCGAGCTAAAGGAAGTCGAAACCGAGCTTGCCGAAACGCATCAGCGCCTGGACACCTTGCAAGCTGAGCGCCGCCAGTTGAATGATGAAACCACCCAACTGCGCCAGCACCGTGACCGCCTGGAGAGCGAGCGCGCCGATCAGTACGCAGCGCTAGGCCAACAGCTCTCCGCGCTTTACCGACTTGGCCCTACGCCGCAGCTCAAACTACTGCTTAACCAGGGTGACCCTGCCGAGCTGGATCGTATGCAGGCCTATATGAATCGGCTGACCGAAGCACGCAATCGCCGCTTAAGCGATATAGCACGCTTGGATACCGCCCTGGCCGACACCCAGCAGGAGCTAAGCGAGCGCCAAGCGCGTCTTGATACATTAGCCGATGAGCTGGAAGAGCAAAGTGCGCTGCTTGCCCAACGCACCACCGAACGACGCGGCGTGGTTTCCAACCTGGATGACCGCTACGGCAGTGAAGAGGAACGGCTGGCGGACCTCAACCAGAGCCGCGAAGAGGCCGAGCGCGTGCTGCGCAATATCCAGGCGGAGATGGCAAGACTTGCTGAACCTACGCCCACTACGCATATTGTCAGTACCCAAGGCGATTTACCTTGGCCGGTACAGGGCTCAATCAGTAGCAGTTTCCATCACCGCGACGGCGTGCACTATAACGGTATTGTGATTCAAGCCAGCGCAGGTACGCCTGTCACAGCGGTTCACACCGGGCGCGTGGTATTCGCCGACTGGATGCGCGGGTTTGGTAACTTGCTGATTATCGACCACGGCGACCAGATTATGACGCTACATGCCCACCTGCAGCAGTTCAGCGTCAGGCCTGGTCAGCAGGTCAGTCGCGGCGATGAAATAGGTCGTGTAGGTGATAGTGGAGGGCAAACCCGCGCCGCGCTCTACTTTGAAGTTCGCCGCGGCGGTGAACCAATTAATCCCCAGCGTTGGATTGCGCGCCGCTGACGGGATAAGCTGCATGACTAATAAGGTTTCAGCTTTTTTATTGTTGTTTCGACTAATGTCTCAGCTAATGTTTTAACTAAGTATTTTAACTACAGGGTGGCGCGCTTCGACGCTACCTATCGCCTTGCGGAGTTTGCATGACGCTATCTGTTACCGGGGTACCAGCCCCCGCCAAGCGCTTCTTGGCGACCCTGCTGCCAATTGCTTTACTGTCGGCGCCGCTACCGCTGCTTGCCCAACCAGCCGGTAACAGCATGGCGGATGAGCCTGCCTATAACGAACTGCCCCTGGAAGATATTCAGACCTTCGCCGAGGTATTTGAGCGCATTAAGCGTGCCTACGTTGAGGAGGTCGACGACAGCACGCTGTTGCGTAACGCTATGCGCGGCATGCTGAGCGAACTGGATCCCCACTCCGCCTACTTGGATAAGGAAGAGTACCAAAGCCTGCAGGAGTCTACTCAGGGCGAATTTGGCGGCATTGGCATCGAAGTGGGCACCGAGAATGGCCAGCTTATGGTGATTACGCCTATTGATGACACGCCGGCTTCCCGCGCGGGGCTGCTTTCTCGCGATATTATCGTCGCCATCGACGGCACTCCCACCGATAGCATGTCGCTACAAGAAGCGGTGACCCTAATGCGCGGCGAGCCAGGCAGCGATCTACGCATTAGTGTGCTGCGTTCAGGCGAAGATTCACCGCGGGAGTTCACGCTGACGCGCGAAATTATTCGCAGCGAGAGCGTTAAGCACGAGCTGCTCGAGCCCGGTTACGGCTACCTGCGTGTCAGCCAGTTCCAATCGCGCACCACCGAACAAGCCCGCGAAGCGCTTGAACGTATGGCGCGTGAACAGCCCCTAGAAGGGTTGATACTCGATTTACGTAATAACCCCGGTGGTGTCCTGCAAGCCGCCGTCGGCATTGCCGACCTGTTTCTGGATGAAGGCTTGATCGTATATACCGAAGGGCGCCTCTCGGATACGGAGATGTCGTTCTCCGCCTCCACGACCACACCTGCACGCGATGTGCCGTTGGTGGTACTGATCAACGGCGGCAGTGCCTCAGCCGCGGAAATTGTCGCCGGTGCGCTGCAGGATCAACGGCGCGGCGTGATTATGGGCACCGATAGTTTTGGCAAGGGGTCAGTGCAGCAGATTATGCCGCTAGGTAACGGCGAAGGGCTCAAGCTCACCACTGCGCTCTACTACACCCCCAACGGGCGCTCAATTCAGGCCCAAGGCATTGAGCCCGATGTGGACGTCGTACGCGGTCGCTTGGAAGTAGCCGAAAGCCGCCGAGAGATTCGCGAAGCCGATCTTGAGGGCCACCTAAGCGCTCAGCAGGCGCCCCGGGATCGCCAGGAAATGACCGAGCGGCTACTCGATGATTACCAACTCAGCGAAGCGCTTAATCTGCTTAAAGCACTCAATGTAGTCGACCGTCAGCGGCGTTAACGACAACCTGCTTTAGCAACAACTGAGCGGTAGGCGGCCGCGCTCCCCGGTCGCCTGTCGCATCAATACCCGCTTTAAGGGCACCCACTGGTTCATACCGCTCATCCCCACATTACGTGCCAACGTCAACGCCGGGTCGTGGCTGCCAAACAGCACTTTGAACCCCTTCATTAGTCCCAGCATGGCGCTGTTGTCAAAGCGCCGCCGACGCTCATAGCGTCTCAAGGTGCTTAGTTCTCCCCAGGGCGCACCGCGCTGCCAGGCATGCACCACCTCTTCTGCCAACACCGCCACATCCATCAGCCCTAAATTAACGCCCTGACCTGCCAACGGATGAATACTGTGAGCAGCGTCCCCTACCAGTGCGAAATGCGGCTGCACATAGTGGCGGGCATGGCGCTGCACTAACGGAAAGCGGTGGGCTTTATCGCAGGCAGTGACGTCGCCTAAGCGGTGACCAAACGCAACCCCCAGCGCCTCGCCAAGAGCTCCGCGAGGCAATTCACTCAGTTCAGCGGCGTGCGCTGGCGTGGTTGACCACACAATGGAGCAGTAATGGTCATTACCTTCCACGGTTAAAGGCAGGAATGCCAGCGGTCGGCCGTCAATAAACGCTTGCCGCGCCGTGCCACCATGGGGCTTGGCGCACTTAACGGTGGTCACCACGGCCTCCTGCTGCATGTCGTCGCTGACCACCTCAATACCGGCCATTTCACGCAGTGTTGAGTGGGCGCCATCGGCGGCAACGATTAACGGCGCTTGTAGTTGGCGCCCGTCGTCAAGTATTAACCAATCGCCACTTAATACACGCTTAGATGTATTGCCGCTGGCACGCTGCAGCGCCTGTAAGCGAGCGCCAAAAAACGTGGTGACGTTGGGGTGATCGACTACTTGGCTATTCAGTGCAGCCAGCGTGACCGAGTTCTCAACAATATGCCCCAGTACGGCTACCCCCGCCTCGTCGGCGGAAAAGGCAATTTCACCACTGCCTTCGGCATCCCATACCTGCATGCCCTGGTAGGCCGTTACCCGAGTGTTCTGCATGGCCGGCCAAGCGCCCAAGTGAGTGAGCAAGCGTTGGGAAACCGGCGTTAACGCGCTCACCCGCGGGGCTGGCAGCTTGCTAGCGGCCTGTTCAATGCGTAGCGGTGCAGGCGTCGCCTCAACCAGCGCCACCTGCATCCCCGCCTGGGCCAGCAGCGCACAGAGCGCGGTGCCCACCATGCCACCACCCACAATGATTGCCTCAAAGCTTTCCACCGGCGGTTTCGCAATCGATGTATCCGTATACATAGTAAAACCTCTTAAGTCGCGCAAGTGAGCTATTGAATGATCAGAGGCTTTGTCTGAAAAGCCAGCAAGCTAACGCTCTAAGCCCATGGCGCGACGGGCCAACCCTCGACGTAGCGGCCCAACCAGATTCAAGCCAATTAAGCCAGCTGCACGGGCGTGGGGCAGCAGCGGGAAGGAGAGCCCGAACAGACGCACTAGACCGTCGCTAAAGCGAATTACGTTGGCACGATCTCGTGAGCGCTGTTTCTCAAATGCTTGCAATGTGGTCATATCGCCCAGCGGACGCTTGGCCTGTTCGCCCTGCTCCAGCGCTTCCACAAGATCCATTACCCCACGCAGGGCTAAGTTAAACCCCTGCCCCGCAACCGGATGCAAAGCGTGGGCAGCGTTACCTAATACCGCCAGCCCTGCCCGCACCGGCTCTTCAGCGGTGACCAGTGACAGCGGATACGTATGGCGAGTGCCGACCCGGGTAAAGCGACCCACCCGATCGCCAAACGCACGCTGAAGTTGTAGCAGAAATTCACGCTCGGGAAGCGCCATGCGTGCTTGCTCGCTGCCACTGGGGTGCGTCCAGATCAGCTCCATGGCTTGGCCCGGCAATGGCAACAACGCCATAGGCCCTTGCGAGGTAAAGCGCTCATAAGCGATGCCTTGATGAGGCTGGCTGACACCGACATGAGCAATAAGCGCTGTCTGCTGGTAAGACTCACGGCGACTGCCTATGCCTAGCTGCTCTTTGAGCCCAGAGCGCCCACCATCCGCCAATACCGTAAGCCCAGCCTTTAGCTGGCTACCGTCCGAGAGCTGCAGGTGATGTCCTCCGGCCACAGGCGTGAGCTGTTCGACTTTTGCCGGGCAGTGCCACTCCAGCGGTAGCTGAGCAAGCCGGTGATGAAGCACACGCCCCATCCATGCATTGGGGATGACATGGCCCAGCGCCGCGACGCCCAGTTCATCAGCACTCAGCCGTGTCGCACCTAAGCGCCCACGCTCGCTGATATGAATGCGTTTGATCGGCGTGGCCTCATCACGCATCGCTTCCCACACACCCAACTGTTGGAAGCGCTGTGCCGAACCCTCTGCAATAGCGCTGGCTCGGGCATCGAAACTGGGCTGCCAGGCATCTTCCTGCGGCTGAACGGCCATCGGTGCCGATTCAATGATTGCCACACGCCAGCCGTAGCGCTCAATCAGTGGCGCCAGAGCGCAACCTAAGCTGGCGCCTACCAGCCCACCGCCCACAATCACGATGTCATGGGTCAGTGCTCCCTTAACCGCCTGATTAGACTGCTGCATTGGCTTCTCCCGACCACGGCGCCGCTTCACAAAGAGGCAATAATAATTTCGTAACGTAATTTACATAAAGGTCATTGCAAATGATTTATGGCTGGTTACTTTTTAGCCATCAATGCTTCGATTTCAACGATTTGCTTGGGTACGTCGGCGGTCAGCACTGCATGACCGTCATTAGTGACGACCACATTATCTTCAATACGAATCCCTATGCCCTGATAGGCGTCAGGAATATCGTCATCGCTAGGAATATACAGGCCCGGCTCTACGGTAAGCACCATGCCTGCAACCAGTGGTCGGGGCGTTTGCTCATTTAGCTTATAAGTGCCGACATCGTGGACGTCCAACCCCAACCAGTGTGACGTTGAGTGCAGGTAAAAGCGCCGGTAGCTCTCGTCATCAATGCGCGCCTGAACCTTGCCTTCCAGCAGACCAAGCTTAATTAGCCCGGCGGTTAAGTCATGCACCACGCCTTGATGGATATCCACCAGTGTCACACCAGGCTGGATAGCGCTAACGGCACGCTCTTGTGCATCGAGCACCACTTGATAGAGCGCTCGCTGGGCGTCATCGAACCGCCCAGCTACCGGAAATGTTCGGGTGATATCACCGGCATACAGCTCAAACTCGGCGCCCGCATCAATCAGCACCAAGCCGTCTTCGCATAGCGGTGCGCTGTTTTCAATATAGTGCAGTACGCAGGCGTTGGCACCGCTACCCACAATCGTGCTGTAAGCGGGGCCACTGGCGCCCTGCCACACAAACTCATGCTCTAACTCAGCCTGGAGCTGAAATTCACTCAGGCCTGGGCGGGCGACCTGCATAGCGCGCCGGTGAGCATGGGCAGATATCAGCGCCGCATGGCTAAGCAGAGCAATTTCAGCATCGCTTTTGATCAACCGCATAGCGTGAAGCAACGGGCTGATATCCAGCCAACCTTTTAGCGGCGGCCGCCCGCGTCTCAGCCCCGCCTGGGCCGCAGCCAAGGCATCTTCGGCAATTGCCACGGCTTCGCCATTGTCTAGCGGCAGATAAAGCAGCTCACGCCCCGCTAACAATTCGGGTAGCCGTTCATCGCGATCAGCGTTTTCAAACGCTTGATCAATGCCGTACTCGGCCACCACGCCAGCGGCACCCAGACGACGCCCTGTCCACGCTTCCATGGTGGGGTCACGATCTTGACAGAACACCACGCTCTCACCTTCAACGCGCCCAGGGAGCAGCACCAATAGCGCATCTGGCTCGCAAATGCCGGTCAGGTAGTAAAAATCGCTGTTTTGGCGGAAGGCAAATTCGCTGTCACGTGAACGGGTCATCAGCCCGGCGCCGGGAAGCACCACCACAGCGTTATCAGGCAGTTGGGCCATAAGAGCATCGCGGCGCTGGCGATACTCGGCCACGCTGATCGCAGGGGGGCGAGGTAACAACGTTGGCAACTCAGGGTCAGGCAGCATAGCGACTCCTATCAAAGCAGCGTGATTAGTGAACGGGCGCGTCGGTTTGCTCGACTTGCGGCATCCCTGGGTGCTGCTCGGTATACAGCAACATCGCAGCCATGCGGGCATGCTCGGTCAGCGCGAACAGATCGTTTTCGTTTTCTGGGCTATCGTCGATATCGGTATCGATTCGGCCTAACCCTTCTAAGTCACTAATCGCCTCACGCAGCGCTTGGGACCAGCGTTCGCGCAGCTCGTTGTCCGCCACTTCGTCGACGACTTCGATAAAGCCCAGCGTCCACTCTTTCAGGCCTTGCGCCTGCTCGCCAAGCGAGAACAGTTCATCGGGTAGTAGCGGTGTATAGTCCAGGTCGCTAGCGCTGAGCGCCTCTACGGTTTGCCGCCGCCAGCCTAATAGTCGCTCACCACTTGCCTGATCGCGGGGCTGCTCAACGCCTAAACTCTGGCAGACTTCGTCCAACCAAGCCTCTGCACTCACATCGCGTAGCGCCAACAGGGCGCATAGGCGGCCATCCAGAAAAGCCGGTGACTGCATGCTGCCATGCAGGAGAAAAACATCCGCCACGTCAGAAAAGTCCTGACGCTCATCAATCAATGACATAGTCGTTAATAACCTCGTATTCACTGGGTGTGTAGGGTATCTCGGATATTAGTAAAGGATGTCTCTGCGCGTTGACCGCGCACAAGCGCCTCTCTTATAGTGAGTGACACCTATCTTCCTATGCTGTGATGTTAACGCATTGGGCGCCTTGCTGGCCCGTGCTGGAGTCTTTGATGAGTAACGCCAAGCGGCCAACCAAAGAAATAACCCTGTTAGGGCGCGGCTATATCATTGCCTGCGACACGGGCGAAGAAGCCAAACTTGACCGCGCAGCACGCTATTTAGACCGTGCCATGCAGGGTATCAATGCCCAAAGCAGCGTTCTAGGCAGCGAACGAGTGGCCATTATGGCGGCGCTCAATATCACCCACGAGCTGCTTGAAGCCATGGATGAGCATCGTGCCGGTGAAGAGAACCTTAACCGATTAAATGACCGCCTTGAAAAGGCGTTGGCCAAAACACGCCAGCCCTAACGCGTAGTCTGAAAGCTCTGCGAACGTTTAACCCGGCACTTTGGCATTGGCCCTCGCTCTGTTAGGATGGCGGAGTTCTCTGGGGTGTACGCCAGTCGTTATAGTCCCTCGAGCCTATGCGTAATACCCAGGGGGCCAAATGCTAGCCAGGCCCGTGTGCATGTCCGTGCGTCGGAAAGCCTGACGGTCTGGCTGCGGCCACCCACCTGAACCAGTAGGTTCAGGGCCAGAATGACAGCGGCACTCTGGAGAACACCTATGTCTTACAAAGCAACGGGTATTTGAGAACATAGGATATAAGAGTATATCTGCATGGAAAGCCTCCACCAGGACGCCGATAAGCGCACGCTGCGGCGCTTTTTACGTCACCAACGCCGAGCCCTTTCTAAGCATGAGCAGCGCCTTGCGGCCCAGCGCTTATGCCAGCAATTGAAAACCCTGCCTGAAATCCGCCGCGCAAGACGCTTAAGTCTCTATCTGCCTGTCAACGGCGAAATTGACCCTACCCCGCTACTTCCCTGGCTGCGCCAGCGTAACGTCGCTATTTACCTACCGGTTTTACGCCCGTTTAGCGCTAACCGCTTGTGGTTTGTCGCCTATCGCCCTGACACCCCCATGGTGCAAAATCGCTTTGGCATTTGGGAACCCGACTTACGTTTTGGCGCTGAGCGACGCAACCGCATATCCGCCTGGGCACTAGATACGTTAATTGTGCCGCTGGTCGGGTTTGATGCTAATGCTAACCGTATGGGCATGGGGGGCGGTTTTTATGACCGCAGCTTGGCATTCATGCATCGCCCCGGCCCGGCGCCTACGTTGATTGGTGTCGCCCATGCCTGCCAGCAAGTGGCTTCACTGCCTGTAGAGCCCTGGGATGTGCCCTTACAAGCGGTGGTCAGTGACCAAGGCTGCGTACGTCGCCAAAAAAAAAGGCCGACCCAATAAAGGATCAGCCCCTCTTGTCTAATATCTATCGCCTTGCGGGTTAACAGCGTTATCGCTGTAGGTGCTCACTTATATAGAGATTGGCTTATAGGGATTAGCTTCCCGATAGCGCCTGTGCATAGCCGGTAGCCAGCACCCCTAATGCAAACACCACCATCAACGCCATTACCATATCAGGCTTCTTCCGCCGCATGCCGCTTCTCCAACACCTTTGCTGTTGCCGAATGTGCCAAACCCGCCACTCTTTACTGTTTTCTACAGGATGGCGAATTTGCTTAATTTCACTCACGACTATAGGGCTATAAGGCCATCGTTGACAACTGCTTTAACGACATTTTTTAGCCTCATTTCTGAGGATTAAGTTTCGTTGCGTTACTAGCAGCTCTGACGTTTAAGGTGAGCAAGCACTTACATACAGTAGTGAATGATTAAGCCATAAACAGTCGATAGGCTGGATTATCGCTCTCGCGCCAGTAACGGTAACCGATGGCATCTAAATACTCAGCCACATGGGTGCGATCACCGTTAGGCACTTGCATACCCACCAGCACTCGACCATAAGCCGCACCATGGTTGCGATAATGAAACAGTGAGATATTCCAGTCGTGGGGCAGTTGGGTCAAAAAGTTCATCAACGCGCCTGGACGCTCGGGGAACTCAAAGCGGTACACTTCTTCTTCGAAACGCTCGCTGGGACGACCGCCGCTCAAGTGGCGAATATGCAGCTTCGCCAACTCGTTATCGGTGAGATCTTCCACTTGGTAGCCGCCTTCACGCAGTTTGTCGATGACTGCCTGGCGGTCTTCACCACCGGGCTTAACCTGGACGCCTACATAAATATGCGCTTCATTGCTGTCGGCATAGCGATAGCTGAATTCGGTCACCATGCGCTTGCCTAGCGTGCGGCAAAACTTTTTAAAGCTGCCGGGTTTCTCGGCAATGGTCACCGCCAGAATTGCTTCGCGCTGTTCGCCTAGCTCCGTGCGCTCGGCGATGTGCTGCAAACGATCAAAGTTGGTATTGGCCCCGGAATTAATGCATATCAGCGTTTCGCCTTCGGCACCGGTCTGCTGGATATATTTTTTCAGCCCCGCCAGCGATAGCGCGCCGGAGGTTTCCGCCACCGCGCGCGTATCTTCAAAAATATCTTTCACCGCTGCGCACATTTCATCGGTATTGACGGTAATAACGCCGTCGATCAGGTCTTTGACCAGCGAAAAAGGCACCTCGCCAATCTGCGCCACCGCGACGCCCTCGGCAAAGACGCCCACTTGGTCAAGTACCACGCGCTCCCCCGCCTCTAAAGCGGCTTTAAGGCAAGCGCTGTCTTCGGCTTCGACGCCAATGACTTTGATATCCGGGCGCAGGTATTTCACATAGGCTGCTACACCTGCGATTAATCCACCGCCGCCGACCGGTACGAAGATGGCGTCTAAGCGCCCAGCGTGTTGGCGCAGAATTTCCACGCCGATGGTACCTTGACCGGCCACCACGTCGATATCGTCAAACGGCGGAATGTAGGTGTAGCCGTGCTCTTTAATCAATTCCTGTGCATGCTCTGCGGCAGCGGCGAAGGCGTCCCCTTTGAGGATGACTTTGGCGCCCCGGGCGCGCACCGCCTGCACTTTAATGTCCGGTGTAATCCGCGGCATGACAATGACGGCCTTCACACCCATTAGCTTGGCGGCCATCGCCAGCCCTTGGGCGTGGTTGCCAGCGGAGGCAGCTATTACACCGTTGGCTTTCTGCTCTTCCGTTAATTGCGCCATTTTGTTGTAAGCACCGCGGATCTTGAACGAAAACACTGGCTGTAGATCTTCGCGCTTAATCAAAATCTGGTTGTTGAAACGACGCGACAAAAAGGGGGCAGGCGAAATCGGTGTCTCACAAGCGGCTTCATAAACGCGGGCTTGGAGGATCTTTTTGACGGTTGCTTCTAGCATGCGAGTATCCCAAGGGAAGAACGTGAACGGACAAAGCTTTTATTGGTAGCAGATTACGCCTAGCGGCGTCTAGCCGGGTTGCCATCGGCAGGCGGCGTTTAGACCGCTATACTAGCGCCACGAGCACTTCTCTGACTAACTCTCTTATCACTAACCATACTTTGACCCACTAGGCTGACTATGAACCAGGACGAACTGAAGGCCGCCGTAGCGGACGCAGCGATTGAAGAAATTAAAGCTCAGCTGGAAAAGGATACCATCTTAGGGATTGGCACCGGCTCCACGGCGAACCTGTTTATCGATCGCCTAGGGCCGTTGCGTGACCGCTTTAAAGGCGCGGTAGCGAGTTCTAAGGCGAGTGCCGAACATCTTGAGAAACTGGGCATTGAGGTATTTGAGCTTAATAGCGTTGGCACAGTTCCCTTTTACATAGATGGCGCAGACGAAGTAAATGCTCACTTACATATGATTAAAGGCGGTGGTGCTGCGCTTACCCGCGAGAAAATCGTAGCTGCCTGCGCCAAACGCTTTATCTGCATCGCCGATGGCTCAAAGTACGTGCCCCAGTTAGGTAATTTTCCGCTACCGGTAGAAGTCATCCCTATGGCACGCTCCTATGTCGCCCGCGAGCTTGTCGCGCTTGGCGCCGAGCCGGTCTATCGCCAGGGAGTGGTCACCGACAATGGCAACCAAATTATCGACTGCTATGAATTTATGATCGCAGACCCGGTGGCCATGGAAGCGCGCATCAACGCTATCGTCGGCGTGGTGACCAATGGGCTGTTTGCTGCCCGCGGCGCGGATGTTCTGCTGCTAGGCAAAGAAGATGGCGTAGAAAGGATCGCACTTAAATAACGCTGCTGCGTTACCGGGGCAGCAGGGCCTCCAGCCCAGACAGAGTGCGGGCCAGGGCGCCTTTGTGTGCCTCAATCGCCGCGCGCCCTGCTTGCCCAGCCTGCTGGGCAAGCTCAGGCGCAGCAAAGTAGCCCGCCACCGCCTCTGCTAAGGCGTCAGGGGTGTCGACCAAGGTGAGCGCACCTGCTACTTGCAGCGGCTCTGCCACATCGGCAAAATTTTCAATTGAAGAGCCACTGAGCACCGGGCGTCCCAAAGCCGCCGGTTCAAGTACATTATGCCCGCCCAGCGACACTAGACTGCCCCCGACAAAGGCCACACGGCCCGCTGTATAAAGCATCGCCAGTTCACCCAGCGTATCCCCCAGGTAAACCTGGGTTTGCATTGTGACGGGCTGCTGCTGGCTGCGGCGGCTTAATGTCCACCCCTCTGTTTGGCACAGCTTGGCCACCTCGTCAAAGCGCTGGGGGTGGCGGGGCACCAGCACTAGCAGCGCATCAGGGTAGCGCTGCAGCAGTCGGCGATGGGCCTGAAGCAGCAACGCTTCTTCGCCTTCGCGAGTGGAACCCGCTACCCAAACAGGACGCTCGCCCCATTCTTGAAGTAAGTGCTCACCCTCTTTTATCGCTTTTCCTGGGCTGACTAGTTCAAATTTTAACGAGCCGACTGTATGCGTGATATCCGAACTACAGCCTAGGGCAATAAAGCGTTCTGCGTCTGCCGGTGATTTGGCGGCTAGCCAACTAATCTCGGCAAGCGTGTTGACCATCAACGGGCGCAGCCGTTGGTAACGCTTAAAAGCCCGTGGCGATAAGCGACCATTCACTACCGCTACGGGTAGCCCCTGCTGACGACAGGCGTGGATCAGATTAGGCCATAGCTCGGTTTCAAACAGGATGGCAAGCTCGGGTTTAACACGGTGCGCAAAGCGTTTAGCAGCACCTGGAAAGTCCAGCGGCAGGAAGTGATGGGCAAGCCTGGCTTGATCGGCTAGGGGTTGCTCGCCAATCAGCGCTTGGGACTGTTGGGCACCGGTGGCAGTCATGGTGGTGAGCAGCAGGCTATGGGCTGGATAGCGTTCTAATAGACTCTCTATCAGCGGACGCGCAGCGCGTATTTCTCCCACCGAGGCGCAGTGCAGCCAAATGCGCGGTGTGGGTGGAAGCGGCTCAAGGCGCAACCCCAGCCGCTGGAGACGTGAGTAAGTGGGCACTTGCTCACGCCAGACGCGCCAGCCAATCAGCGGTGAGAGCGCATACAGCGCCGCTGAGTAGGCAAGCCGAGGCCAAGCAAGTGCAGCCATTAGCGCTCGCGATCAATAATGGAGCTAATCATCGCCGAGGTCGAGACGCCGTCTTCAAAGCCCAGCACTTTAACCTCGCCACCATTGGCCATAACGGCCGCGCCTCCTGCGATATCTTCTGGCCGGTAGTCGCCGCCTTTGACTAAAATATCCGGCAATACCGCTTCGATCAGCGCCTGGGGGGTGTCGTCACTAAACGGCACGACCCAATCGACGGCGCCTAACCCCGCCAATACCTGCATACGCCGATGTAAGGGGTTGATTGGACGCTTAGGCCCTTTTAGCCGACCAATGGAGGCGTCGTCGTTAACCGCGACGATTAAACGATCTCCCAGCCGTTTGGCCTGCTCCAGATAAGCGACATGGCCTGCGTGCAGGATATCGAAGCAGCCGTTGGTCATTACCACCCGCTCACCACGTAGCTGAGCGGCCCTTACCGCTTCTATCAGCACGTCTAGCTCAATGACCCCAAACTCGGCCAGCTTATCGCCGTGTAGCGCGGTGTAGAGCTCGGCGATCGACAGCGTGGCTGTACCCGGTTTGGCCACTACCAATCCGGCCCCTAAGTTAGCGAGCATCATCGCTTCGGGAAAGGCGTGGCCCGCCGCCAGCGCAAGCCCCATCAAACCAATCACGGTGTCCCCTGCCCCTGTTACATCGAAGACCTCCTGAGCGCGGGTAGGTAAGTGCAGCGGCGCGTGGCCTTCGCGGATCAGCGTCATGCCCTTTTCGCTGCGAGTAATCAGCAACGCTTCCAGCTCCAACTCCGCGCGCAGTGCTTCGCCACGACTCGATAACTCGGCATCCGTCGCACAGGGGCCAACCACCGCTTCAAACTCGGTGAGATTGGGGGTGATTAAACTAGCCCCACGATATTTGCTGAAATCTTGCCCTTTCGGATCGATCAGCACTCGCTTGCCCTGGGCCCTTGCGTTGGCAATCAGATTTTCCACCTGATTCAGGGTACCTTTGCCATAGTCGGAAAGAATCACGACGTCGCAGTCGGGTAGCGCCAGTTCTACCTGCGTCACTAGCTCGCTAGTATCAACGCTGTCCAACCGCTGCTCGAAATCCAGACGCAGCAGCTGTTGGTTACGGCTCATCACACGCAGCTTAGTGATCGTGGGTATTTCAGCACTCCGCTGAAAGTAAGTACTTACACCTGCGGCATTTAAACTGGCTTGTAGAATCTGCGCGTTGTCATCGTCGCCGATCACACCCGCCAGTACTGCATGGCCGCCTAGCGAAGTGATGTTCAATGCCACATTGGCCGCCCCACCTGGGCGATCTTCGACATCTTCCACCCGCACCACCGGCACCGGCGCTTCGGGGGAAATCCGTGAGGTACCGCCATGCCAGTAGCGATCTAGCATCACATCGCCGACCACTAGCACGCGGGCATGCTCTAAGGCGGTTAAATCAATTTTCATCGTTGCTCCCTGCGCTGGCGGCAGAGACGGAATGCGCCAGCAGTGTATCCAGTTTAGCGATAACGTCGTCTGCTTTAATCAGCATCATGGCGCTGGGGTGACGCACCCGCTGGCCCCAACTCACCTCGTCTACTGACTTATGCAGATAGGTACGCACCGCTTCAGGATAAGCGTTCACTGCAAAATCACGCCATAAATAGGGCGCAGCACGCTGGGGATTGGTGGACGCATAAAGCCCCAAAGCAGGCGTTCCCATCGCATTGGCCATATGGATAGGGCCGGTATCCGGCGCTATCACTGCTTGGGCTTGATCGATCAGCGCTAAAACCCCTTTTAGCGAGGTGCCGCCAATGGCATTAATCACGCTACCAGGCTGGCAATGCGCTTCAATTTGATCGCCAATTTCCCGCTCCAGGGCGCTGCCCCCGCCGGTCAACACGCTTTTAAGACCGTGCTGCACCCAAGCGTGTTCAACCACGCTGGCATAACCCTCTACCGACCAATTGCGAAAATTACGCAGGCGTACATTACTGCATGGGTTAATCACTAGGTACGGGGCGTCACCGCTGATAACCCGTGCTTCGTTACGTGCCGTGTCAGGCACCGGCAAGTCCCAAGTTAAGCGATCATCCTCTACGCCAAGCACTCGGGCAAAGTCCATAAACGACTCCAACACATGGGCATTGGGGTGCGGCGCAAGCTGATGCTGAGTGAACCAGTGCTGAGCATCTTTGGCGCGCGCCTTGTCATAGCCCACGCGTACGTCAGCCTTCAGCCCTAACGACAGCACGCTGGCACGGATGGCCTGCTGCATATGCAGCAGCACATCAAAGCGCGTATCGGCAAGCTGACGCCATAACGCGCGCATACCGGCAAGACCGGTCGACTTGTCGTAAACAACGAACTCGACCCCGGAAAGCCCCGCCAGTAGACTGTGCTCCCCCTTACCGATAATCCAGGTAATGCGCGCATCGGGCCACTGGCGCTGCAACGCCCGCACCGCGGGCACAAGATTGCACACGTCTCCTAGGGCGGAGAGGCGCAAAATGGCAATGTGGTTAGGCTGAACAGGCAGAGAGGGCTTCATGCGCTTAGCGGCACTCCGGCAGAGAAATTGGCTGATTTTACATGATGTAGACAGTTTATGTGACGCGCCGGGAACACACCAAATTGATCCCGACCTATTCACTAGCGATTACTGGCGTGAACGCGGATTAATTGTGGGCGAAGCGCCTGGCCGGGGCAGCAGCCTGTTTTTACAGGCAACGCCAACCGAGCAGTGGGTGCTAAGACCCTACCGTCGCGGCGGTATGGCAGCCAAGCTCAGTGAAAAACGCTACTTATGGACTGGCGCTGAGCGAACCCGGGCATTTCGTGAACTGCGCTTGACCGCCACGCTGTTTAAGCAAGGGCTGCCGGTGCCCCGCCCCGTAGCGAGCTGTGTGACCCGCTATGGACTTACGTATGAAGCCGCGTTGATTACCGTGCGCATTGCCGGCGCCAAAGCATTCGCTGAACTACTCGTCAACGATCTGGTGGATGAAGCGTTGTTAAAGCGTGTAGGTGCTATGATTTACCGCTTTCATCAAACAGGGCTTGATCATGTTGACCTGAACGCCCGCAATATTTTGATCGACCCCAGTGGCGCACCTTGGTTGATTGACCTTGATCGCTGCCGCCTCCGTGCGGCGGGAAGGTGGCAGGAAAAGAATTTAGCTCGCTTAGAGCGCTCGCTAGGAAAGTTTTCTGCCATCTCCCACAGCTCAGAATTAATGGGCAGCATTCGACAAGGTTACTGTAGTTAAATGTTAATCGCGACTCGTTAAAACAGCTTTTAAAATACCTGTCAGCCCACCAATGAATATTAATTTTTCATAGATGCAGCAAACAACTGAGAAACTGAGTATATGCTAAGAAAGATCCCTTCAAGCTTATGGGAAACACATTATTTTGGAAAAACGCCCCTACCCTTAATAGCGATAGGCGTATTAACTACGTTGTTTTACGTTTTTTCAAAGCCTCACTTTGATGATTTTAGCGACTTCAATAAATTAGTACTATCTCTCTCTGGTTTAATTAGCATTAAAATTTATGCCGCACCAGTATGGAAACACCCCGTTTTTCATATGTTTTGGTGGGCCTTACTGTTAGCAGTGTGTCATTGGTTTTTTTTAACATTGGCACTTCCTGACCTGGCAGGTGACTACCCTAAACTGGATCACATTGCCCGACTGTTTGTGTTTATTATATTTGCATGGTGGCTTGCTGGCAGCACACAGAACACGCTACTTTTCTGGAGTATTGCTAGCGCAGCTGTCGTATTGGCGCCATGGATCGCTGGCGATGGCCTCGCTGATTTTCAGCGTGGTTTTCTCGGCGAACGCATTGGGTTTGGTATTCGTAACGTTCAGCATTCAGCGATGTTTTTCGGCACAGTACTGCTTGGATTGCTTATTTTTTTACCACGGCTGTTAAGGGCCCCTCTACAACACTATGGCAAACTAAGTTTATGGGTGCTTTCTTTTATTATCATTATAGCTGGCGTTATCATTTCGCAAACTCGCGCCACTTGGCTCGGTGTGATTGCCGGTATATTAACGGCTTCTATGTTCATTTTTATCGAACACCGGAAGCGTTTTTCAAATAAACATCTACTCTTAATCTTCCTTCTATCAACGTGTTTGGCTATTCTTATCGTTACCAATAGCTCTTTAGTCATTGAAAGAGCCTCTGCAGAGTTGGATACCATTCAGGCATTACTAAGAGGTGATTGGAGCTCTGTTCCCCTATCAACCAGCGAAGTACGTTCTAGTGTAGGAGAGCGACTGTACAGTTGGCGCGCCGCGATGGATATGATTGCCCAGCGCCCCTTGCTGGGCTGGGGTGAGCAAGGCGTTGATTATTTATTTAACAACATCCAATATAATCAAGCACACTATCAAGCTTTAAACTTTGGTCATTTACATAACCTCTATCTTGAAATCACGCTACAGTATGGTCTCCTGGGCCTAGCTACTTACTTCTATCTATTAATATGGTTTATAAAAAACGCATGGATTGCTTGGAAGCGTGGCGACATGCCGGGAGATGTACTGCTATTTTTCTATGCTTTTTTATGCTTTTGGAGTGTGATTAATCTTTTTGAATCATATTTGATATTCTGGACAGGTGTGTTTCTGTTTAATGTTGTTATGGCGGGCTGCCTTGCTCATATATGGAAACCCGAATTACGAGCTAACCGTTCAAAAGCCATTACTCACATCGAAAAGGATCTCCCATGATTACTATTGTCCTGTGCGCCGATGAAGGGTATGTAGACAAGGCAGCAGCGGTCATGGCATCCACTATTTGCCATAGCGAGACACCTGAAAAGCTGCATTTCTATTTATTAGGCTACCAGTTATCTACCCATACCCATCAACGGCTGCACAACTGGTTTACGACACTGCCTGCATCACTAACGGTCATTGAAGATGAGAACAGCAGTTGGCCTGAGTTAACATTGGGCCGTTTTGGCCCTGCTGCCATGCTACGCCTAGGCATGCACAATTGGTTGCCATCAAGCTGCCACAAAGTTATTTATTTAGATTGCGACCTAGTGGTGCTAGATGATGTTGCCAACGTATTGTCATTCGACATGCAGGGCGCTCCCATAGCCAGTGTGGCTAATCTACAGGGAACCGAACAGAGTCGAATGGGCTTGGGTTATCAACACTATTTTAACTCCGGCGTCCTTGTGGTGGATCTAGAAGGGTGGAAAGCTCGTAATGTGCTAGACCAAGTCGATCAGATATTAAAGCAGCACGATTACACCTTGAGCTATCCCGATCAGGACGCCTTAAATCTTATTTTCCAAGACTGGTATCGTCTACCCATGCGTTGGAATATGCAGCCATACGCTTATCCAGCAGTGGAGAAAAAAGTAGCTCATTATGCCCATTGGCAGAAGGAACTTGAACACGCAACCCGTGAACCAGCGATCGTACATTTTATTGGCGCAAGGAAACCATGGCACGCCGACAACCGCCACCCGCTTGCCTATTTATATCAGCACTATCTTTCATTAACCCCCTGGCCGCAGTCCGTTAGCGTTCCCCGCCCGCCCCTACAACAGAGCCTCAAGCAAATGCTGGCGTGGTTTAAGACTCGGCGGCGGCGTCAGCAGTTGCAGTGCAAGCCGGTGCTACAACTTCCCTTTCACCAAAAGGACTCGCCCACATGAAGGTATTGATTGTCGTGCGTACGTTAAAAATTGGTGGCATGGAACGGGTAGCAGTGAACCTTGCTGATGCCTTTGCCGAGCAGGGCCATGAAAGCCATTTGATGTACTTTAAGCGACGGCCTCCTCAGTTAGCACCAAACAATGAGAGGGTCAATGTTCACCATTTCGCACTTTCACGTGCCATGTGGACATCGGGTGTGGGCGGTATCATTGAGGTGGTAGCTCGCCTGCTCAATAGCGCGTTTCGGAAAAGCTATTTTTTATTGTCAGGCTGGTGGGGCGGAAAACTTTTTCGTCGCGAAGTACGTCGCCTTGAGCGCCAACATGGTGCTTTCGACCGCATTATTTTCCGCGGCATTGGCACCTTTGAAACGCTATGGTCTTTCCAAGACCCGCGCGCCTGTTATGTACTGGAAAATATCGTCAAAGCGCCCGCCGGTCATACGCCTTGGCTAGAGCGATTAAAAGCACGCTGTCTGTTTCATAATAAACATCTGATTAGCGTATCTCACGGCGTCGAAAAACAGATCGCAACGTCCATGCAGGCGCTAAAGGTGCAGCCATTATCACTGAGAACCATCACCAATCCATGCCCTTTAGCGGCCATCCGAAAGGCGATGCTCGAAGACTTCCCCGAGCAGCCCAATTTCCCCTATTTACTCAACGTAGCCCGCTTGGTACCGCAGAAGAATCATCACCTACTGCTGCGGGCGTATGCCAAGATGCAGACCACCCTTCCGCTGGTGATTGTCGGCGAGGGGCCACTGCGCAAAGAGCTGGAGGCGCTAGCCGTTGAACTGGGTATTGCGGCACGCGTTACTTTTGCGGGCCGACAATTAAACCCTTACCCTTGGATGCATCATGCGCGCCTCTTCATTTTGAGCTCCGCCCACGAAGGACTCGGCATCGTACTGCTCGAAGCACTGGCCTGCCAAACACCCATTGTCTCGGTCGATTGCCCAGGCGGGGTGCGTGATATTATGGCCGATGAGCTGGAAGCTTACCTTTGTGAAATGACACCGGAGGCGTTAGCGGCCCGTGTTGATAGTATTCTTGAAGCGGACGGCTACGCTATTGATGAACGTTGGCTGGAACGTTTTTCTCCAGCACACATTACTTCCGCCTTTCTGCAAGAGATGCCTGTTTCATGATATCGGCTAATATTATTACCTTTAACGAAGAAGCCAATATTGCGGACTGCATTGCGTCTGCTCGCCAAGTATGTGACGACATCGTTGTAGTGGATTCAGGCAGCCAGGACCGAACCATCGCTATCGCGCGTGAGTTAGGTGCCAAGGTGGTTCAACAGGCCTATTTAGGCGACGGCATTCAAAAAAATATCGCGCTAGCGCATGTAACGTATGACTGGGTGCTCAGCTTAGACGCCGATGAACGCCTAACCCCGGAGATGGTCGAAGCGATTCGTCAGCTCGACCTTGCGACAACCAAACATGACGCTTTTGCCTTTCGTCGTCGCAATATGATTGGCTCACGCTGGATTAAAGTCTGTGGATGGTATCCAGATTACTGCATTCGACTCTACAACCGGCACCAGGCTAGCTTTGCTGAGGTAAAACAGCACGCTAGCATAGGAGCTACCAACCCCAAGCGACTTAACGCCGATATAGTGCATTACTCCTTTGCCAACTTAGGCCAGCTATTCGCCAAGCCAGGTCGCAATTTCAGCGGTCGTGCGGCCAAGATTATGTTTCAGAAAGGGAAACGAGCCAACGCTTTTTCACCGTTTGCACATGGTCTGAATGCCTTTGTACGCAAATATATATTTCAGCGAGGCTTCATGGGTGGGGTTGATGGCATGACCGTTGCGATCAGCGCAGGACTCAATAGCTACTTAAAGTATGCCAAGCTACTCGAATATCAGCGTGATCCAAAAGTGCTTGAAGCGGAAGATTTTAATAAGGTTTGGTGATCCATGCATATCACTCATGTAAATTTGGCACGTGGTTTTCGCGGTGGCGAACGCCAAACTGAGTTATTAATTAAAACATTAGCAGAGCAGACATCAAACGAGATTACACAAACACTGATTTGCCGTAATGACTCCCCCATGCGACAACATCTGCAAGGTGTAGCGAGTCTCAAATTTCAGTCAGCCAATCATCAGTTAGCCGGACATTTTCATCTCGGCGAGACATCGTTCGGTAAGACACAGCAGGGTAATACTCATTTGGTACATGCCCACGATGCAAAAGGCGTTCATTGGGCTTACTTACACTATCGTTTAAAAGGCACGCCCTATTTAATTACGCGCCGTGTCGATTCGCCCGTCAAACGTAAGTGGTTCAACCAGCAGTGTTACTCTCATGCATCCGCCAGAGTAGCCCTTTCCCACGTCATAAAGCGTCTTCTGGAAGACAATCAGTGTGGCGACGTTACCTTGATACCCAGTGCCTATGCGCGCTTAACGCCCTCGCCTGAGGCGATCAAAAATTTTCGCAATGACTTTGCCAACAAATTTTTGGTGGGCCATGCAGGCGCCGTGGTAGACCGTCATAAAGGTCAGCGATTGCTGTTACAGGCTGCGCAGAAGCTTGAGCATCAAGCACCTGATATACAGTTTATTTTTCTAGGCGATGGCGAAGATGCAGAAACGCTAAAAGCAGAATCCTCGTCACTTACCAATGTCTCCTGGCTGGGGTTTAAAAGCAATATTGCCGACTATCTGGCGGGCCTAGATGTGTTTGCATTTCCTTCACGCAATGAAGGCTTGGGCTCCGTATTGCTGGATGTCATGCAGCTAGGCGTTCCTGTCATTGCTACCAAGGTTGGCGGCATCCCCGATATCGTCAAGCATGAGCAGACGGGATTACTGATCCCGTCCGGCGATGCCGATGCGCTGGCTAACAGCATTATGCGATTAAGGCAGGACGCCGTTCTTCGGCAACACTTGGCCCAAGGAGCCACTGAGCGTTTAGATCATTATAGCCCTCAGTCAATGACTGCAGCGTACTGGCACCTCTATCAAACAATAGTGAGTTAACGATTATGCTTGCGGCTACTGCAAAAGCGCATAAGAACCTCCATAAGCTAGGCTTTTATGCGCAACATACCGTTCACCGCCTGATTCCCAGTACGCTTCTGCAACGGCAAAGATTAAATTTACTTCGATCACTAGAACGATTGTCAAAAGCGGAACAGCAGCAGCTACTTCTCCGAGTTAACTACTGTAATCAACTGGAGAAAAACGTTGAACTGCCTGAAGAGGCTATAAGTTTATCTAGTTTCAAGCGCGAAAAAAGTGGCACCTATTACTTAGACTTACTCAGCGTGTTGCGCTATTTTCCGCCTGAACTACGCTTCTGCCATCGGTTTGGTGATGTAACCACCGTGCCGGACGCGCCTACCCTAGTGAAAAGCCGGCCCATTAATGACCGCAACCAAAACTCAATTTTACTTAAGCTGAACCAAGTTCGCCACTACTACACGGTGAAAGATCCTCACCGCTATGATGACAAGCTTGACCTAGTGGTATGGCGTGGTTCTTGTCATCAAGAGCATCGGCGTCAATTCATTCGAGACTTTTATGATCACCCGCTATGCAACGTGGGCGATATTCACAAAAATGCGCATGGACAGCCCTGGCATCGCCATTTTATGTCGGTACTGGAGCAACTGAAATATAAATTCGTGCTCAGTATTGAAGGCAAAGATGTTGCCACAAACCTCAAATGGATAATGGCCTCTAATTCAGTCTGTTTTATGCGACAACCGCGCTTTGAAACATGGTTTATGGAAGGCACGTTGTTACCCGACTACCACTATGTACAGCTCAAGGATGATTATTCAGACCTTGAGGAGAAAGTCACCTATTACCGGGAAAACCCCGCTGCGGCAAAAAAAATTATCGCTAATGCGAACCGCTACTTTGCTCAATTTATGAATACCGATCAAGAGCGTATGATTGGTCTTTTGGTTATGCAGAAATATTTCGAGCGCACCTATCAACTTCCCCCCGAGTAGCCGTTATCATCAAAGCAATCAATTTTTCTGTAGTGCACCCTTTTTCACTATTTATATTAGGTAAATATCATCATACGTTATCGCTTTTTCACTGCATTGGATACCGCTAGGCTGGCCACCATTGCATTGATGCTCATCGGCCTCTGCCTGGGTTATACCGTCACGGTAATGACCCGCCTGCCATGGTGGACGCTATTTTTTGTAGCGACGGCATGGATTGGTGTGGGGCTTAAGCTACGCTGGGGTCGGCCTGCCAACGCTCGTTATCGCAAAATGTGGCCCTGGTCGCTGCTACCATTAAGTCTGTGGGGCGTTTACGTTTATCTGGCAGATAGCTTTGGCATTGTCGATCTAGGGGCGGTTTTTTTTCACCTCCAGGCAGGCATGGCCGAACATGGTGGCGCAGGCAAAATGCTTATCGCGGTGCTCTATACGCTGATAATGATCGGCGTGCTGGCTGCCGTGACATGGCTATCACGCCACGACCAACGCTGGCGGTTAGCCGAGCGTTTTTTCGCTATTTTGTTACTGGCTAGCAACCCGCTGCTTTATGGCCTAGGCCAACGCAGCGCCTCGATAGTCACCGATGACGGCGCCTGGCTGGACCGTCGCTACAAGCCGCCCCCCGCTGAGGAGCTAAGGAACGCCCCTAACTTACTCATCCTGTATTTGGAAAGCATTGAACGCACCTACGCCAACGAGCTATTTGGCGATGCCTACGCCGACCTCGATGCATTGGGTGAACAAGGTGCCGTCTTTGAAGGCGTGCGCCAAATGGATAACACGGGCTGGACCATGGCCGGCATGATCGCCAGCCAGTGCGGTGTACCGTTAATGCCCGCAGGCCTCCTTCACGACAGCCAGTTTGATCCCCTGTCTAAGGTCGTTCCTGGTGTCGACTGCCTTGGTGACATCCTGGCTGAACAGGGCTACCAACTGAGCTATTTAGGCGGTGCTAGCTCGCAGTTCGCAGGTAAAGGGCTGTTCTACCGCGGCCACCAATTCAATACGGTGAAAGGACGTGAAGAGTTAGAGCCCCTGCTAGAGGATCCTGAGTATGTGAATAGCTGGGGACTGTATGACGACACCTTATACGACATCACCGCTGATGAAATCAGGCGTCTAGATAAACGGGATAATGGCCCCTGGGGCGTGGTTAGTCTGAACTTGGCAGGCCATGCGCCCAATGGCTATCCCTCTCAGTCTTGCGTGGAACGGCAGGGTGAATTCGATGGGCAGGATATTCTATACTCGGTGGAGTGTGCGACATGGCTTGCCCGAGATTTGATTGAGCGTTTAAGGACAGAGGGCCTGCTCGACAATACCTTAGTGGTCATACTCAGCGATCATCTGACGATGCGGGTTTCAGTGTGGGATCAATTGACCGCATTAGACCGCGACAACACGCTGATTATGCTGGGTAACGGTATTGAGCCCCAGCGTATTCGCCGCGACGCTACCATGCTGGATGTTTTCCCCACATTATTAGATGCGCTGGGCTTTCCTTTAGAGCGTGACCGCGCCGGACTGGGTACTTCGCTGTTCAGCAGTAATCGCACGCTGGTAGAGGCGCATGGCATTGAAGTGCTTAATGAGCGCTTGCGGGAAGAAACGGCGCTTCAACACCGCCTTTGGGAGGGCATCTCCCCTCAGCGGCGCGATGATCCCGATGAGCCTTCTCAACAACCCCCTCAAGAGCAAACCCTAGAGACGCCTGCTGACGAGGCAGACGAAGTTGAGCTCACCCATTAACGATGACGCTCTCCCACTGATGAGCCGCGTGAATCTGTTGATAAACTTGCTCAACGCTGAGCTGATTAAGGCAATTGGTATGCCCTAACGGGCAGGTACGCTGAAAACAGGGAGAGCAGGAGAGTGCCAGGTAGTGGATGACCGCGTTATCGGTCAGGGGCGGCGTGTAGGCGGGTGATGAGGAGCCGTATAGCGCGTGGATACGAACGCCCACCGCTGCGGCCACATGCATTAATCCCGAGTCATTGGTGACTACCTGGCGACAATCTGCCAGCAGATCAACCGCATCGGCCAACTGCGTTTTACCGCACAGGTTATGGGCATGGGAAAGTCCCTGAGTGATCTCCTCTCCCGCCGGATGATCCTTTGCCCCACCGAGTACGCGTACTTCAAAACCCTCTTCCACCAGCCGTTTGGCTAAGCTGTGAAAGTAGCTGACCGGCCACTGCTTGGCGGGACCGTATTCAGCGCCCGGCATCATACCAATCGCCGTGCGCGAAGAAAGCGAGTGAGTTAGCCGCAAATTGACCAAGTTATCACGGTCAATCTGCAGTCTCGGTTTGGGCAGCGCAAAGGCGCCGCTAGCCGCTTCTTCCAGAGGCAGGCCGAGCGATACAAAGCGCTTTACCGTTTGATCCAGCACCTGTTTATCGAGTTTGCGGCGCTCCTTGAGAAGCCCATAGCGGTGTTCGCCTAAAAAGCCTATGCGTTCAGGAATGCGCGCCATAAAGGGCACCAGCGCTGCCTTCCAAGAGCGTGGCAAGACAATGGCTCGGTCAAAACGGCCACGCAAACGGTTGGCCAGTTCGCGGCGACTGGCCAAGCCAAATTCGCCGTGGCCCACTGCCAGCGGCAGCACTTCATCGACTTCAGGCATACGCTCTAAAATAGGCTGTGACCACTGGGGCGCAACCACGCCAATCGTTGCGTCTGGCTGGCGGGCTTTTAAGGTCATAAACAGGCTTTGTGCCATTACCATATCACCCACCCAGGAAGGACCAATCACCAGCAGACGCCGAGCTGAGTTAGCCATTTAGCCACTCCAGGTAGGCCTTCACCCCTTGAGCAACGGTTTTAAACTCAACATCGCAGCCACTCTCGCGTAGCTGGCCAATATCAGCACGGGTATAGCTCTGATAGCGACCTTTCAGTTCTTCGGGGAAGGCAATGTAGTCGATCTCACCTTTACCGTAAAAGTCGATAACCGCCTCGCCAATCGCTTTAAAAGGCTCAGCACCACCGGTGCCAAGATTGAAGATACCTGACTTGTCAGGATGATCTAAAAACCATAGGTTCACATCGATTACATCGCCCACATAAACAAAGTCGCGACTCTGCATGCCTGCCTCGTAGCCGTCATAACCGCCAAACAGCTTGAGCGTTTCGCCATTACGAATTTGCAGATGATTGTGATAGGCCACGCTGGCCATTTTGCCCTTATGCTGTTCACGGGGGCCGTAGACATTAAAGTAACGAAACCCCACCACCTGGGTGGTTAACTCGCTCCAGCGCGAGCGCACGTGCTGATCAAACAGCAGCTTTGAGTAGCCGTATACGTTAAGCGGTTTTTCACACTCGGGCACCTCTTTAAACACCTCGCTGCCGCCATAGGTAGCGGCTGACGAGGCGTATAAGAAGGGGATGCCCTGCTGCTCGCAGTAATTAAGCAGCACTTTGGAGTACTCAAAGTTATTTTCCATCATGTAGTGACCATCCCACTCGGTGGTATCCGAACAGGCGCCCTCGTGGAAAATCGCATCTATCTTGGGCAGGTCAACGCTTTCGCCTTTTAGCGCAACTTTTACCCTGGTGAGGAAATCATCTTTATCGAGATAATCCGCCAGTGTGCAATCGGCTAAATTGATAAATTTGGTGCCATCGCGAAGATCGTCGACCACCATCACATCGTTTCGACCGCGGGCGTTCAATGCTTTAACTATGTTGGCCCCGATAAAACCGGCACCGCCTGTTACCACAATCATGCTGTTCTCCTTACCTAAAGCGGCTTGTTGGCATACTTGCCTATAACCCATCTGCCTAGGATTGTATACTTGACGCCTTATGAATTCATGGCCAACGGTGCTTTCCGCGATGAGTGTCTCGACAAACCAATCGACACCCGATGTGTCGACCTTTCAAGGCTTGATCCTTGCTCTGCAGCAGTACTGGGTAGAACAGGGCTGTGTCATCCTTCAGCCGCTCGATATGGAAGTCGGCGCGGGCACTTTCCACCCCGCTACTTTCCTGCGGGCGATTGGCCCCGAAACCTGGAATGCTGCCTATGTACAGCCTTCCCGCCGTCCTACTGACGGCCGCTATGGCGAGAACCCTAATCGCCTTCAGCACTACTATCAATTTCAGGTAGTGATGAAGCCATCGCCAAGCAATCTGCAGGATCTCTATCTGGGCTCGCTTAAGCGGCTTGGCCTTGATCCGCTGATTCACGATGTACGCTTTGTCGAAGATAACTGGGAATCCCCTACCCTGGGCGCCTGGGGCCTGGGCTGGGAAATTTGGTTAAACGGCATGGAAGTCACCCAGTTTACCTACTTTCAGCAAGCCGGGGGCATAGAATGCTACCCGGTCACCGGCGAACTGACCTATGGGCTTGAGCGTATCGCCATGTACCTGCAGGACGTCGATAGCGTTTACGACCTCGTCTGGGCCATTGCCCCCGATGGCAGCAAAGTTACCTACGGCGATGTCTACCTGCAAAACGAGCGCGAACAGTCCGCCTACAATTTTGAGCACGCTGATGTCGACCAGCTGTTTGCTAACTTTGATCACCAGGAACAAGAGTGCGGCAAACTACTCGCCGCCAGCCTACCGCTACCAGCTTACGAACAAGTCCTGAAGGCATCGCACACGTTCAACTTGTTAGACGCCCGTCACGCTATTTCGGTCACCGAGCGTCAGCGTTTTATTTTACGCGTTCGCACAATGGCGCGAGACGTCGCCACTGCATACTTTGAGTCTCGTAAGGCCGAAGGTTTCCCCATGGCGCCAGAAACACTTCGCCGAGAACTGTTACAAGAGCTACTCGCCGATCAGGGAGACGACTAATGGCTGTTAATACGCTTTTACTAGAACTGGGTGCTGAAGAGTTACCGCCCACGGCCCTGGACGCGCTTTCTGATGCGTTTGCCGCAGGCATCGCAAAAGGCCTGCAAGAAGCCGACGTGCCCTTTGCCAGCGTTAGCGCTTTTGCGACCCCACGGCGTTTAGCGGTACAAGTGCGAGAACTGGCCGATAAACAGCCCGACCGTGACGTGGAGCGCCGTGGCCCGGCGTTAGCGGCTGCCTTTAAAGACGGCGTAGCCACTAAAGCAGCGGAGGGCTTTGCCCGTTCTTGCGGGGTGAGCGTAGACGAGCTGATTCATTTAGAAACCGATAAAGGCACTTGGCTAGGTTTTCGTGAACAGCAGCAGGGTGAAACTATTCAAGCACTGCTGCCCGAGATTATCCGCAAAACCATCGCTACCCTCCCCGTCCCCAAAAACATGCGCTGGGGCGCTTCCCGTGTTGAGTTTTCACGCCCGGTGCACTGGCTGGTGGCGCTTTACGGTAGCGACGTCGTTGCCGCTGAGGCGCTTGGCCTAGAGGCGAGCTGCACCACCTACGGCCACCGTTTCCACGCGCCTGATGCTATCCAGCTGGCCCACGCCGATGAGTATGTGGCTACGCTGGAAAATGCCTATGTGTTAGTGGATCGGGAGCAACGGCGTGAGCGTATCCGTGAACAGGTGTTAGCAGAGGCTGAAGTGCAGGAGGCTAATGCGGTTATCGACGAAGACCTTCTGGTAGAAGTGAGCGGCTTGGTTGAATGGCCGGTAGCACTGACCGGTAGCTTCGATGAGCGCTTTCTGGAAGTGCCCGCCGAGTGCTTGATCTCCTCAATGAAGGCTAACCAGAAATACTTTCACCTGCTGGATGACGCTGGCAAGCTGAAACCACTGTTTATCACCATTGCCAATATCGACAGCGCTGACCCTGATCAAGTCATTGCCGGTAACGAAAAAGTCATTCGCCCACGCTTGGCCGATGCAGCGTTTTTCTACGACACCGACCGTAAGCGCACGCTGGCTTCACGCATCCCCCAGTTAGAGAGCGTTGTTTTCCAACAGCAGTTGGGCACCCTGGCGGATAAAGCTCGCCGCAGTACCGCTATTGCGACCTTTATTGCCGAGCGCATCAATGGAGACGTGGCTCACGCCCAGCGCGCCGTGGCGCTTGCCAAATGTGACCTCGTAACGGAGATGGTGCTCGAATTCCCTGAACTTCAGGGCATTATGGGCCGCTACTACGCCCAGCAGGATGGCGAGCCAGCGGAGGTTGCCCAGGCGCTTGAAGAGCAGTACCTGCCGCGCTTTGCGACCGATGCGATTCCCCACAGCAGTACAGGCAAGGCGTTGGCCCTGGCTGACCGCTTGGATACCCTGGTAGGTATCTTCGGGATTGGCCAGCGCCCTACCGGTGCAAAAGATCCTTTCGCTCTACGTCGCGCCTCTATTGGCGTGCTTAATATTTTGGTTAAAGGTGAGCTCAATCTTGACCTGCGTGAGCTACTCACCGTTGCCGCAGAACAACACCAAGGCCTCCCTAAAGCCGATGGGCTAGTTGAGGATGTGCTGACCTATATGCTTGATCGCTTCCGCGCCTGGGGCCAGGAAGAGGGCATCAGCGCTGAAATGTACCTTGCCGTGCGTGCACGCCCGGTGACTAACCCGCTCGACTTCGCTCGCCGCCTGCGCGCGGTTAAGGCCTTTGCCCAGCGTGATGAAGCCGCAGCGTTAGCGGCAGCTAATAAGCGGGTCTCAAACATTTTGAGCAAACAAGCCCATGATGGCAGCACCCATGTCGATCAAAACTTGCTCCAGGAAGATGCCGAGCGAGCGCTGTACGATGCTGTAACGGGTAGTCAGGCGCAGGTTGCACCGCTATTTGCTGCGGGTGACTATCAGCAAGCGCTCGACGCACTTGCCACATTACGCGATCCAGTGGATGCCTTCTTTGAGCAAGTAATGGTGATGGCGGACGATCCGTCTATTCAGCGTAATCGACTAGCGTTACTAGCTAGCCTTCAAGCGCTGTTTTTGGAAGTGGCAGATATTTCACTGCTTCCTCAGTAGCTATCCCGTTTTTACTCCCATTCAAGCCCAACAGCCTTAGCTGCTGGGCTTTTTTACGATCCACGGAAAGACGCGTTTCACGTGAAACATTCATCTCTGGTCAGCTAATATAGTCTGACGTTATTTCAGGATATAGGGTTGCTATGCTAAAAGCTGCAAAGCTGGTTATTTTGGATCGTGATGGCGTTATCAACCATGATTCCGATAACTACATTAAATCCCTTGATGAGTGGGTGCCCTACCCCACTTCAATCACCGCCATTGCCAACCTTACCCGTGCGGGATACAGCGTTGCTGTAGCGACTAATCAGTCGGGTATTGCCCGCGGTTATTATAGTGAAGAAACGCTCCATGCCATGCACAATCACTTAAATGCGCTGGTTGAGGCTGAAGGCGGGCGTATCGCCCATATTGCTTTCTGCCCGCATGGTCCAGATGACAAGTGCCAATGCCGTAAACCGCTGCCTGGGATGCTGCTACAGATCCAGCAGGTACTAGGGCTAGAAGATTTAACAGGGAGTTGGATGGTTGGTGATAGCCTGCGGGACCTACAGGCGGGCGAAGCCATAGGTTGCAAAACGGCGCTGGTAAGAACCGGAAAAGGGCTTAAAACTGAACAAAAAGGCACCGGTCTTGAAAAGGCTGAGATCTTCGATGATTTAGCGCAATTTGTTGAGTGGTTAATGAATAGATAACCGGTATAAAGTGGAGAGTCTTATCGCTCTTCTTATATGAGAAGCTTCGGCTGAAAGACAACTCTCCCCCACAACTCTTCCTAACTATCAAGCATTAAAAAGCGCCGCTATGGATTCCATAGCGGCGCTTTCGTAGTGACATTAAGTAATGTCGAGGTTAGGCTCGTTAAGGCAATGTTTCACGTGAAACAGCTTAACGAACGCAATCCATCTTACACATCTAGATTCGCCACCAGCGCATTGGTTTCAATAAAGTCACGGCGGGGCTCAACGTCGTCACCCATCAGGGTGTTGAACATCATGTCGGCACCCACGGCGTCTTCGATCGTTACCCGCAGCATACGGCGGCTATCGGGATCCATAGTGGTGTCCCAAAGCTGATCCGGGTTCATTTCACCCAGACCCTTATAGCGCTGTACGGACAGACCCCGCTGGCCTTCCTGCATTAGCCACGCCAGCACTTCCGAGAAGTGAGATACCGGCTTCTGACGCTCGCCACGGGCAATAAAAGCGCCCTCTTCCAGGAAGCCATCCAGGGTTTCGCCCAGTTCAGCAATGCCACGGTAGTCTGCGCTTTCAAAGAAATCGAGACCCCACATATATTCAGTCGTGACCCCGTGAGCAACCAGCGATACCGTAGGTAAGAACAGCCCGCGCTCTGAATCTTCTTGAAGATGGAAGTGATAGCGCGGCCCGCCTTCATAAGCCACCATATCGTCCATGATCTTCTGCAGCTCGGCTATCCAATTCTCCATGGTCACACGGTCTTTCAAACTCTCCTCGCCTTTGAGCGCAGAGGCATGAATGATTTGCTTAAGCACTTCATTGGGATAAACCCGCGACAAACGATCAATCCGCTTCATTACGTTGCGGTACTGATTCACCAGCGCTTCAAGCTGTGAACCTGAAATACCGGGTGCGTTGGCGTTTACATGCAGGCCTGCGCCATCTAAGGCTGTGGTGGTTAAGTAATCCACCATCGCCTGCTCATCTTTCAGATAGAGTTCTTGCTTACCGCGCTTGATTTTATATAGCGGCGGCTGAGCGATGAAGATATGACCACGCTCTATTAGTTCCGGCATTTGACGGAAGAAGAACGTCAACAGCAGCGTGCGAATGTGCGAGCCGTCGACATCGGCATCGGTCATTATAATGACCGAGTGGTAGCGCAGCTTATCGGGGTTAAACTCTTCCCGGCCGATACCGCAACCAAGCGCAGTGATCAGCGTGCCCACTTCTGCAGAGGAGAGCATTTTATCGAAACGCGCTTTCTCAACGTTCAGGATTTTACCCTTAAGCGGAAGAATAGCCTGAGTACGACGGTCACGCCCCTGCTTGGCACTGCCACCTGCTGAGTCACCCTCCACCAGGTATAACTCTGACTGGCTTGGGTCTTTCTCTTGGCAATCCGCTAACTTACCTGGCAAACCAGCAATATCCAACGCGCCTTTGCGGCGGGTCATATCCCGCGCTTTACGAGCGGCCTCACGAGCACGCGCTGCATCCAGCATCTTATTAACGATCGCCTTGGCTTCGTTAGGCTTTTCAACAAGATACTCGGAAAACAGACGGCTCATCTCCTGCTCAACCGCGGTCTTCACTTCGCTGGAGACCAGCTTATCCTTGGTTTGAGACGAAAACTTGGGATCCGGCACTTTGACCGAAATAATTGCGGTCAAGCCTTCACGGGCGTCATCACCGGTGGTATTGACCTTGGCCTTTTTGAGCAGGTTTTCAGCTTCAATATAGTTATTGAGCGTGCGGGTAAGACCGGCACGAAAACCAGCCAAGTGCGCGCCACCATCTCGCTGCGGAATATTATTGGTGTAGCAGAAAATATTTTCGGTGAAGGCTTCGCTCCACTGCATCGCCACCTCTACTTCAACGCCATCTTCACGCACAGCGTTAAAGTGGAATACCGGATTAATCACACTCTTATTGGTATTCAGGTGATCAACAAAGGCGCGCAAACCGCCTTCGTAGTGGAACAGTTCCTCTTTACCGCTGCGCTCATCCAGCAGCCGAATAGCCACGCCGGAATTCAAAAAGGAGAGTTCCCGCAGTCGCTTGGCTAAAATATCAAAATGGAATTCGATATTACCAAAGGTTTCTGGAGAAGGACGGAAATGAACACGGGTACCGCTTTTTTCGGTTTTACCCACAACGCCCAATGGCGCCTGGGGAACACCGTGGCGATACATCTGCTCAAACACTTCCCCCTGTCGCCAAATCGTTAAGCGCAGTTCCGCGGAAAGCGCATTGACAACGGAAACACCGACGCCGTGCAACCCACCGGAAACCTTGTAGGAGTTATCGTCGAATTTACCGCCTGCGTGCAGAACCGTCATGATAACTTCAGCAGCGGAAACCCCCTCCCCTTCATGAAGCTCGGTGGGAACGCCACGGCCGTTATCGCTAACGGTGACCGACTCATCCGGGTGAATGACAACGCGAATTTCGCTGCAATGCCCTGCCAACGCCTCGTCGATGGAGTTATCCACCAATTCGAAGACCATGTGGTGCAGCCCAGTACCGTCGTCGGTGTCACCAATATACATTCCTGGTCGCTTACGTACCGCGTCCAGTCCCTTGAGCACCTTAATGCTTGATGAATCGTAAGCCTGCTCGCTCATTGACCACTCCGTCGTGAAGTCTGTCTCATCCCGTATTGTCACCCCTTCTACGCCAATTTAACCGGCTAAACCTGACACCGTTCTAACTAATCAGCGCTAGCAGGTTGGCTCTAAATGGCTGAGACCCTGCTCGGTATGTTTCACGTGAAACATCTTAACTTCGGTCTCAGGCCGCCATGTATTTCTCAACGCGGAAGGTTCGACACTGGTAATAAATGCTTGGCACTGCATATCTTCGAGTAATCCACAAAACTGATGACGATTATGCTCGTCTAGTTCCGCTGGCAAATCATCGATAAGGTAAATACAGTGCCGCTGTGCTGTTCTTTCCAGAAACCGGCCTTGGGCGAGTTTTAAAGCGCTCACCACTAATTTTTGCTGGCCTCTGGAAAGTACTTCTACCGCAGGCTGCTTGTTTATCCTAATACGTAAGTCAGCACGCTGTGGGCCTTGTTGAGTAAAACCCATCTGCTGATCGGTTAGCCGACTGTCGTTTAACACCGACGCAAGCGATCGATCTTTATCCCAACCTCTGGCGTAATGGAGCGACAAACCCGGCAAAGGGAGTAACACTTTAAGCGTCTCTTCAAAGACAGGCAGAAAGTCACTAAACCAAGCGCGACGCAATGTATCCATCTGTTCGCCCCACGTGGCTAGCTCTTGCTCCCACACCGCCATTTCTTGAGGTTGTATTCTACCACGCCTGAGCAGTGCATTCCGATGTTTCAACGCACGCCGGGAGCGCTTCCAGATGACTAAAAAATCATGTTTCACGTGAAACACCCCCCAGTCGAGAAACTCACGACGACCAGCAGGAGAGCCCTCAAGCAATCGGAAAGCATCTGGGTTAATTAACTGTAGCGGCATCGCCTCTACCAACTCCGCCAGACGAGCATTTTTATCCCCCTTTAAACGTAGCTCTAGCTCTCTCTGGGCACGTAAACGGCGCACGCCCAGGGTAACCTCAGGCTCACCGCTTAAACGCCCGTAAAGCGTCATATACGGCTCATCTTTTTGGATCGCGTTCTTTAATTGACGCGTTCTGAAAGAGCGCCCCATACCCAAAATATGCACCCCTTCTAACAGGCTGGTTTTTCCACTGCCATTAGCACCACTAATAACATTGATACGCGAAGAGGGGCGAATCTCAACTGGCTGGAGATTACGCAACGCATGGAAATTAAGCAGTGTCAGGCTCATCCTATTATCACCACTTAAAACATCCTCGGAAAAAGGCAGTATTCAAACGTGTTAGCGGCGCTCTGTTACCAGAAGCGCCGCTAACGTGGCCTGAAAATATAATACTAAGCACCAAAAAATTACAGGCGCATCGGCATAACGACATAGAGTGCATCACCGCCACCGGGCTCTTCAAGCAACGCACTACTATTCGGGTCAGCCAAGGTAATCTGCACGCGATCTTCATTAAGCACTGTCAGCACATCAACCAAGTAGCCAACATTAAAACCAACCTCCATCGCCCCGCCATTATACTCGACGGCGATATTCTCCTCGGCTTCTTCCTGCTCCGGGTTGTTGGCCATTACTTTGAGGTTATTCTCCTCAAGATAAAGGCGTACACCACGGTACTTCTCATTAGAAAGGATAGCTGTACGTGAAAGCACTTGGCGAAGTGCTGCGCGTTCGGCGATCAATACTTTGTCGCCATTGCGCGGCACTACACGCTCATAGTCAGGGAATTTACCGTCGATAAGCTTTGAGGTGAAGGTAAAATCACCTGTATGGGCACGCACATGGCTAGAACCGAGCGTTAGGCTGACAGGCTCATCGCTATCGTCCAACAAGCGCGACAGTTCTAAAATACCCTTACGCGGCACAATCAGCTTTTGAGATTGGCTGACGGTGACTTCGATTGGACGTGAACACATCGCCAAACGGTGGCCATCCGTTGCTACGGTGCGTAACAGGTTGCTTTGAATTTCCAGCAGCATACCGTTGAGGTAATAACGCACATCCTGCTGTGCCATGGCAAACGAGGTGGCTTCAATCAAATGCTTTAGCGTACCGCGGGGTACGCTAATCTCCTGGCTGCCATCCGCATCTTCGATATTGGGAAACTCAGCAACAGGGAGCGTCGATAGGGTAAAACGTGAACGACCACTGCGGAGTACTGCGCGCCCCTCTTCAACGGCAAGTTGAATATCAGACTGATCGGGCAGCGATTTACAAATATCCATCAGCTTACGCGCAGGGACTGTGGCAGATCCCGCCTCATCGACTTGGCTGGCCACAGTGCGGCCAACAAGCTCAACTTCTAAATCAGTGCCAGTGAGCGACACTTGGTCACCCTCTACTTGAATCAGCACATTAGACAGTACAGGTAGCGTTTGGCGACGCTCAACTACACCAGCGACCAGAGTCAGCGGACGTAGCAGCGCCTCTCGGGAAATCGAAAATTTCATCAATACTCCGGTTCTATATCCTGAAAGACCTGCGCGTAACAGGCCCGTTCCATGGGATGATTAACTGGTCAACAGGCGCAGTAAATTCTTGTAGTCCTCACGAATATCCGCGCTCTCTTCCTGCAATGATTTCACTTTTCGGCAAGCGTGCAAGACCGTTGTATGGTCACGTCCGCCAAAGGCATCGCCAATCTCCGGCAAGCTGTGATTGGTTAGCTCCTTAGCAAGCGCCATCGCCACCTGACGAGGCCGAGCAACTGAGCGTGAGCGGCGCTTGGAAAGCAGATCCGCCACCTTGATCTTGTAATATTCGGCCACCGTGCGCTGAATATTATCAACCCCTACCTGCTTATCCTGAAGCGCTAACAGGTCTTTCAGCGATTCACGAATAAAGTCTTGGGTAATGGTTTTACCCATGAAGTGCGAATCAGCGATGACTTTTTTCAATGCGCCTTCCAATTCGCGCACGTTGGAGCGAATTTTCTGAGCAATAAAGAACGCCGCGTCGTGAGGTAAATCGACCTTAGCTTGGTCGGCCTTTTTCATCAAGATAGCCACGCGGGTTTCAAGCTCCGGCGGTTCAATCGCTACCGTGAGGCCCCAACCAAAGCGTGATTTAAGACGCTCCTCTACCCCACTGATCTCTTTTGGATAGCGATCAGAGGTGAGGATCATTTGTTGCCCCCCCTCCAAGAGCGCATTGAACGTATGAAAAAACTCTTCTTGCGAACGCTCTTTTCCAGCAAAGAACTGAATATCATCAATGAGTAACGCGTCGACACTACGATAAAAACGCTTAAAATCGTTTATCGCATTAAGCTGTAGCGCTTTGACCATATCGGCGACAAACCGCTCTGAATGCAAGTACACCACCCGGGCATTTTCACGCCGAGTTGCCAAAGCATTCCCTACCGCATGCATTAAGTGGGTTTTACCAAGACCTACACCACCGTATAAAAACAAAGGGTTATAGGCGCCGCCAGGGTTTTCAGAGACCTGGCGGGAGGCAGCCCGGGCCAATTGGTTCGATTTACCTTCCACGAACGTATCGAAAGTAAAATTAGGGTTTAGCCCACTGCCATGCTTCAAGCTACCCTCTACCTGTACCTGACGTTCGTTATTACGCCGACTCGGCGCCTCATCGCGCAGCCTATCTATTTCGCGCTCATCGGCAATATCACCGCGTGGCGGTGTGTGTACCGCAGGCGATGCTGGTCGCGAAGGTGAAGCCGATACAGGATTGCCCAAATCACGGTGCTGAGGGGCCTGGGTTGCCAAGCGGCGACTTCCCACCGTCAGGCTGACTTTAGGTGGCTTGGCCGGTGCGAGTTCACGCATCAGCTCACTAATCCGCTTGGCATACTTATCGCTCACCCAATCGCGCACAAAGCGATTCGGCGCCAATAAGCGCAGCTCGTTGGACTCTCCTTCTTCTGCCTGCAGCGGGCGTATCCAGGTATTGAACTGCTGTGAATTCAGCTCATCCTGCAGGTTGTCCAGGCACTGTTGCCAAAGCGTCAGTGACACTCATCTCACCATCGGTTGAAAACGGCCGACCATTGTAGCGCCCAAAGCCGCGGTTATCCACACGGGTTTCACCCTCAATATTGGCCTGTGGACAACTTGCAATGAGCCTATGGGAAAACCTTGTGGAGGGATGGGGATAATCGTTAAAAATACACCTTACACAACGCTTAATCACATCTAACCAACACCTTGTTGACCGCTTATACGGGACTTACACACAGATTTTTTATTGTTATATCCTATTGAAAAATCATCAATAAAACTACTTATCCACAAATAGTATCCCCACTATTAATAACAACAGGTTTAGAACTACCTATTAGTAATAATAGTGACTTCATTGATGGCTACCCTGGCTGTATCGAACAAGCTGTAGGTGGTGTGATAAGGCTTTTTATGCAAGGAAAAATTGCACCCAGCAGAGGAAGTCTCTACAATTTCCGGTCTTGAATTGAATCTCCCCGGCTAGTTCCTCACTGGACCGGGCTTTTTGGAATTCACTTTCCGTCCTAAACCACGTGGGAATAACGAGTTATGAAACGCACTTTTCAACCTAGCGTTCTCAAGCGCAAGCGCGCGCATGGCTTCCGTGCTCGTATGGCAACCAAAAACGGTCGCGCCGTCCTCGCACGTCGCCGTGCCAAGGGCCGCAAGCGTCTGAGCGCCTGATCTCGGATTGCGTGTGCCGCAGCAAGGCTTTCCCCGGCAATTACGGTTACTAAATGCTGGGGATTTTAGTCACGTGTTTGAGCAAGCCGACCTGAAAGTGCATGGCAAAGGTATGATGGCGTTAGTCCGCTTGAGTACTCGGGGACATCCCCGCCTTGGACTGGTGGTCAGCAAAAAAAATGTTAAACGCGCCGTAGATCGCAACCGTTTCAAGCGTCTGGTTCGAGAATCCGTTCGCCTTCGTCAACATCACTTACCCTCTGTGGATATAGTGGTGCTTGCTCGACGCGGCGTTCAGGATATCGACAACGACACCTTGCATCGCCAGTTATACGGCATGTGGAAGCGACTTCAGCGTGACGCACAGGCGGTGATCGCAGCACCAACGCCTAAGCGTGACACGTGACCTTTGGTGCACCTCTCGCCGCTCGACCTCGGCCTGCCAACTGGCAGGCTTTCGTGTGTCAAGAGTCGAGTAAATGACACTGCGCCATTAGCATGTTCACCACCCAGCGGGCAGAACCCTCATGGACGTAAAACGACTTTTATTACTGATTCCACTAGCCGTACTCGCCTACTTGCTAGTCGTCCAGTGGAATCAGGATTACGGGCAACCGAATTACGATTCAGTGCCTGAAACAACCCAACGCAGCAATTCAGCGTCTCCTAGCAATGGTGAAGATCAAGAGGGCGGCTTAGCGGTTCCGAGCACGTCATCACCGCAAAACGCCGTTGATGAAGGTATCCCTGATACCGAAAGCGAGACGTCAAGCCGCGACTTCATTGCGGTTACAACCGATGTTCTCGATGTACGCATTGATCCACACGGGGGCGATATTGTTTATGCAGCGTTACCGCAGCACAAACTATCCCTCGATTCAGACCGTAACTATGTCCTGCTGTCCGATAATAGCAGCCGCAGCTACGTGGCTCGTTCCGGCCTCCAGCTCGACGGTCAAGCCAGTCGTATCACCTTTACGCCAGAAAACTCCGAGTATCGTTTAGGCGATAATGATGACGAGCTAAGCGTTGACCTAACCGCCGATGTTAACGGCGTAGAGGTCATTAAACGGCTTACTTTTGAGCGCGGTAGCTATGCGGTCAACGTCAATCACTACCTGGCCAATAATACCGACGCACCCGTCAGCGCGCGCTTTATTGGCCAGTTGGCACGCGACAATAGCCCTGATCCGTCAAGCGGTGTCTCGATGGGGATGAAATCCTATTTGGGCGCCGCTTACTCAACGCCTGATGCGCGCTATGAGAAGATCGACTTTGAAGATATTCAAGGTAGCAACTTTGAAAATCGTGAAGCACAAGGTGGCTGGATAGCGATTATTCAACACTACTTTGTGTCAGCGTGGGCGCCCCAGCAGGATCAACAAAATCTTTACTACGTCACCACAGACTCCAGTAACCGTAACGTCGTCGCCTTTGCTGGCCCCACAAGTACGGTTGCAGCCGATAGTGAAGCGACGCTGGGCGCTACCCTCTATATGGGGCCAAAAGTGCAGGATTACCTGGAGCAGGTCGCTCCCAATCTGCGCTTAACCGTTGATTACGGTTGGTTATGGTTCATTGCTAACCCGCTGTTTTGGCTGCTGGATCACATCCATGAAATCGTCGGCAACTGGGGTTGGTCGATTGTCCTATTGACCGTACTGGTCAAGACGGTGCTTTTCCCGCTTTCCGCCAAAGCTTACAAATCCATGGGTCGGATGCGTAAACTCGGCCCGGAAATGCAGCGCCTGAAAGAGATGTATGGCGACGATCGGCAAAAAATGTCCCAAGAGATGATGAAGTTCTACCAGAAGGAGAAGATTAATCCACTGGGGGGCTGTTTGCCTATTGTGATCCAGATGCCCGTTTTCATCGCGCTCTACTGGATGCTGCTGGAGTCGGTTGAACTTCGCCACGCACCGTTTATTTTCTGGATTCAGGATCTATCGGTGAAGGATCCCTACTTCATTCTGCCGATTCTGATGGGCATTTCGATGTTCGTTCAGCAGATGCTCAACCCGACGCCTCCCGATCCTATGCAGGCGAAGATCATGAAGATGCTACCCATCATCTTTACGTTCTTCTTCCTGTGGTTCCCAGCGGGTCTGGTTATCTACTGGGTGGTTAACAACATCATTTCGGTGGCGCAGCAGTACTACATTACGCGCAAAATCGAAAACGACCCAAGCATCGGCAAAGGCATGAAAACCAAATAAGTCCGCCGTTTGAGTAACACCTTCAGACCCCCGCCCTGTGCGGGGGTCTGGCGTTTTAAGGTCGACAAACTCACACTATGACGACTATTCAACTGATACTTCAGCCAATTAACAAAGAGATTCACCATGGCCGAACGCCTTTACACCCCTGACACCATTACGGCACTGGCAACCCCTCCTGGGCGCGGCGGGGTAGGCATTATACGCGTTTCAGGCCCTGCCTGCCGCGAGATCGCTGAAGCCATGGTTGGGCACTGCCCTAACCCGCGATTCGCTCACTACGGCCCTTTTCAGGGCACTGAAGGCAGCATTGATGAAGGTATCGCGCTGTTCTTTAATGGCCCTCACTCGTTTACCGGTGAAGACGTACTGGAACTCCAGGGGCATGGCGGCCCGATTATCATGGACATGCTGCTGGAGCGCTGTGTGGCTCTGGGTGCCCGTTTGGCACGGCCAGGGGAGTTTTCCGAGCGGGCGTTTTTAAACGATAAGCTCGACCTGGCCCAGGCGGAAGCAATTGCCGATCTCATCGATGCCACCTCACGCTCAGCAGCAGAAAACGCCGTACGCTCATTACAGGGCGAATTCTCGAAGCGCGTCTCTGCGCTGGTGGAGCGGCTGATCGAACTACGCGTCTACGTAGAAGCGGCAATCGACTTCCCCGAAGAGGAGATCGACTTTCTAGCCGACGGCCATGTGGCTCAGCATTTAAGCAGCGTCCAGCAAGCGCTGAGTGACGTACGCCAGGCCGCAGGCCAAGGCGCACTGCTTCGTGAAGGGATGAGCGTGGTCATCGCAGGAAGACCTAATGCGGGTAAGTCGAGCCTGCTTAATGCGCTGACCGAACAAGATACCGCCATTGTCACGGATATCGCTGGCACGACCCGGGATGTACTCCGCGAACATATCCATATCGACGGTATGCCGCTGCATATTATCGATACTGCTGGGCTGCGCGATACGCCCGATGCAGTTGAGAAAATAGGTGTCGCCCGGGCATGGGCCGAGATAGAGAAAGCCGATCGGGTACTGCTACTGGTAGATGCCAGCACCACTGCCTCCACCGACCCGATGGCCATCTGGCCAGAGTTCGTTGCTCGCTTGCCTGACCAGGCACGTTTAACCCTGGTGCGGAATAAAATCGATACCAGTGCCGAACCGGCGGGCATTGATTTATCCACAACTCCGCCAACGCTACGCTTATCCGCCAAAACCGGGGTGGGTGTGGATAACTTAAAAACTCACCTGAAAGACGTGATGGGCTTTGCCACCACCACTGAGGGCCGCTTCTCAGCCCGCCGACGGCATCTGGACGCCCTAGATCGCGCCATGGCAGCCCTTGATACCGGTCGTGCTCAGCTCGACGGCTATGGCGCGGGCGAACTGCTCGCGGAGGATTTACGCGACGCACAACAGGCTTTAGGCGAGATCACCGGCGAATTCAGTGCCGATGATTTATTGGGTGAGATCTTTGGCAGTTTTTGTATCGGTAAATAATAGAGCGGCTCAATATCTCTCTACTCCCCCACCCACCAATCCGCCTGGTAGCGGCTATCGGCGCCAAGCAGTGGACAAATCTCCGCCATCGCAGTTGCCAAACGTTGATCCAACCCCCATGGCGGATTAACCACCAGCATACCGCTACCGAACATGCCGTGAGCCTGCTCTCCAGGTTCACGCAACAGCAACTCGCTGCGCCATATCTTACGTATTCCGCTCTCTTTGAGGCTGGTTAATAAGGTGTGATGATGGCCGGCTGGCAACAGCGGATACCAAATCAATACCACTCCGTGGCGCGCTTTCTCCAGCGTATAAGCCACTGTCTCGGCAACTTCCTGATACTCCACTTTCCGCTCGTAACTGGGGTCGATCAGGACACATAGCCGCGGCGATGTAACGGGCAGCATCCCCATTAGCCCCATCAGCCCATCGCCAAACACGCGCTGCGCTTGAGGCGATAACCCTTGACCACTTAGCTGCTCATGCTCACCGGGATGCAGTTCAAATAGCCGCAGATGATCCTGCTCACGCAATGAATGACTGAGCCACCAGGGAGACCCTGGGTAGTGGGTCAGTGTCTCTGGCGTAGGTTGAGCGCTTGTTAGCACTGCTTGCCACCCGCTTAGCAGCCCGTCACTAAACCCCGTGTGGGCTTGCCAGAGCGGCCATACACCCTGTCGATACTCTTGCAAGCGCTGAGTCTCTTGAGCATTCAGAGGATAGAGGCCTCGCCCCGCATGAGTATCGACATATGTAATAGCTGTTTTTTTACGTAATAAGTAATCAATCACCGCGTAAAGCGTTAGATGTTTATGTACATCGGCAAAATTACCGGCATGATAAGCATGTTGATAAGACAGCATGGAAACTCATCGGCAAATGAATGAAAAAAAGCCCGCTACATGAGCATAGCGGGCTTTGAGCAGCAATAGCCAGATTAGTTAGCTTTAGCGCGAATCTTAACCTTGGCCATTGCCAGTGGGGGTTAGGGTAATTTCTACCCGGCGGTTCTGAGCGCGTCCCTGTTCATTATCGTTGCTGGCGACTGGCTGAGTGGCGCCATACCCAGAGGTGTTAAGTCGCGAAGATGAAACTCCATTTTGGGTTAAGTAGTTACCCACGGATTGAGCACGACGCTCAGACAATCGCTGGTTATAGCTCGCATCCCCGGTGCTATCGGTGTGGCCGGCAATATTGACGCGAGTGTCTTGGTACTCGGTGAGTACATTAGCGACTTCGTTAAGAGAGCTGCGTGCTTCGCTGGTAAGATCGGCAGAATCAAAGCCAAAGGTCACGCCGCTGGGCATGTTGAGCACAATATCGTCGCCACGGCGGTCAATTTCAATGCGTGAACCTTGCAGGTTGTCTCGCAGTTGCTGCTCTTGGCGATCCATATAGACACCAATGCCAGCACCCGCTGCTGCGCCCACGGCAGCACCAATTAGTGCACGGTCACGGCGGCTGGTGCTGCCATCACCAGACAGAGCACCTGCAGCAGCCCCCACGGCGGCACCAATCCCGGTGCCCATAGCGGTGCTAGAGCGCTGCGTTTGGCCACCGTAAGGATCCGATGTAGCGCAACCGGCCAGTAGAATAGCAGCCGCCAACGGTGTCAGTAGTCGAGAAATACGCATCACTCACTCCTTGTAAGTCGTCAAGCTTGATGGTTCAAGTCTGTTATTTCAGAAAAAAGAATTTCTGTAGATTGCTGGTCAATCATCGCTGATCAAAGCTAGCAACTCATTCAAGAATAATAGACCTTGAGGCGATGCACGCAGTTTTTCAGGCATTTGCATCAAAAGTCCTTTTTTCTCGGCAGATTGTAAATGCGTGAGTAACATTGCAGGCGCTTCACCGGAGTTAGCACTCCATGTCTCAAGCGACACCCCGTCGGTGAGCCGTAAAGCGTTCATGGCAAACTCCAACGGTAGCTCATCCGATTTTATCGGCTGTTTACCGGCTATAAAGCCACGCAGATCATCTACGCGCTTTAGATAGGCGTCTGGCTGGCGAGTTTTCCAGCGCCGTTCAATGTGCCACTCCCCATTTGAGTCAATACGGCTAAGCTTGCCATGGGCACCAGCGCCAATCCCCAGGTAGTCACCAAACTGCCAGTAGTTAAGGTTATGCCTACTCTGATGATCAACACGGGCGTAAGCCGAAATTTCATAACGCATGAACCCGGCATCTTCCAGGAGTTGATGACCATTGTCCTGGATATCCCAAAGTGCCTCTTCTTCAGGCAACGTGGGTGGGTGGGAGTGAAAGGCCGTATTCGGCTCAAGGGTCAACTGATACCAAGAGAGGTGTTCAGGCGCTAATGCCAGCGCTTGGGCAATATCATCCATCGCTAACTGAGGCGTTTGGCCGGGCAAACCGTGCATAAGGTCAATGTTGATATTGGTAAATCCCGCCTGGCGTGCTTGCGCTACCGCAGTGATCGCTTCATCTCCGCTATGAATACGCCCCAGGGCATGCAGCTGTGCAGGCTGAAAACTTTGAATCCCCAAAGAGAGACGGTTAATGCCCGCGTTGCGGTAACCAATAAAACGCGCTTGCTCAGTGGTACCTGGATTCGCTTCTAAGGTAATTTCTATATCATTCGCAAAGGGTAACCGGGCTTTGATCGCTTTCAATAATTGGTCATAAAACGCGGGCGAGAGCAAGCTAGGTGTCCCACCGCCTATAAAGATAGTCTGGATTTCTCGCCCAGCCGATAAGGCAAGATCTCCATCCAGGTCTTGTAACAACGCATCAAGATAAGCGGCTTCAGGTAAATCCCGTGGCGTAAAACCGTGCGTCCCCGGCTCATGAGAATTGAAATCACAGTACGGGCATTTACGTACACACCACGGCGTGTGGATATAGAGAGATAGCGGCGGCAGCGTATCAGCCATGTGCCACCTTCAGTAGCTCCACCAAGCCTTGCAGCGCACGTCCACGATGGCTAAGGCGATTTTTACTTTCGCTGGGTAGCTCGGCAACGCTCATGCCCTGATCGGGTAACCAAAAAAGCGGATCATAGCCAAATCCCTCCTTACCCCGAGGATGAGCTAGAATCTCGCCTTCCCAACTGCGTTGCACAATGACCGGCACCGGATCTTTCGGGTGGCGCAAATAAACCAGCACGCACCAGTAACGGCCACTACGTTGCCCCTCAGCACAGTCGCTTAATGCGGCTAACAGCGTCTGATTGTTTTTCTCATCGCTTCTGGGCTCACCGCCATACCGAGCGGAATAGATACCGGGCGCTCCGTTCAGTGCGTCCACTTCAAGCCCAGAATCGTCAGCTAATGCCGGTAATCCACTGACGCGACTCGCTTCACGCGCTTTTAATAGCGCATTTTCAACGAAGGTGAGCCCCGTTTCTTCCACATCAGTGACGCCAAAATCTGCCTGTGGGCGCACATCGAACCCCAAAGGTGAAAGTAATTGGTTGAATTCTCTTAATTTTCCTGTGTTGCCACTGGCAAGAACAAGGGTATTGACGGCGGCCATAGTACGCACTCCAAACAGTAGAGCTGCAGTTTACGCGCTCACTGCTGGTATCAAAAGCCATCAAAATGTTACATAACGTATCTAATGATTAGGTAATTAATTTATTACTTAAATAACAATAAACATTTGTTAAATAACAATATTTTTAATATTAATGAAAATTTTGAAGGGATGAAAAATATTTTTACCATATATTTAATAACAAAACTTTACGAAACGTATCTTATGGTCAACACTTCAGTGGTTACCTGCTCACTCTTTCTTTCCACGAGGGCCACCCAATGTCGCAGGAAAAGTCTACCGGAACGGTGTATGTCGTTACCGAAAAAAGTCCCCAGGTTCAGTTGTTCGCTGAGTACTTGAACAAACACACCGGCTGTCAAATTAGTATCCATTCTCCTCATACAGCGTTACCTATTTCCGCATCGGGCAACTTGCTGATTCTCATTGACAGCGATCATATTGGCATTGATGCACTGCCAGAGTGGCAAGATAAGTTACCCGACACGTTAACTAAAACTCCCCTAGCGGCCTTCAATATTCATGATATGGATCACGCCCTTGAAGCACTTTCGTGCGCTCAGTTAAAAGGCGTTTTTTATCGCAATGAAAGCCTTGAGGTAATTTGTAAAGGCATCCACTCGCTGCTTGAAGGGGAGCTGTGGATGTCACGAGATTTAATGGCGCGTTTGATTCTGTTTTATCGCAAATACCAAAGTAATGCTTTCCGCCCAGCCTGTGGACTGACTAACAGGGAGATGGAGATTATTTCACTGCTTAGTGCAGGCTCTTCTAATCAACAAATTGCCGAAAAGCTGTTTGTTAGTGAACACACCGTTAAGTCTCACCTTTACAACATTTTTCGCAAAATTAACGTCCACAACCGCATTCAGGCCCTCAACTGGATTCATCAAAACTTGGGGCCAATTCTGCCCAATATTGAAACCGCGCGTAGCCTGCAACGCCACCGTTAAAGCCAAAACGCAAGGGTAGCTGTCATGCCATCAATACGCCGTTTGACCATCGGCTCTTTAACCATAGCGATGTGGATCATGTCGTCTTTAGTACTGGCCAACGAGCCAGTTCCTTCGGACGAAGCGTTGCCCGCTAACGAACAAGCGGCCATCGACGCGATTAATCAGCTCTCAAGCCCTGATGGGCCTGAAGTGCGCGGCAACGCTAACGGGGGAAGTGAGCTGACTGGCGTCATGGTAGACCGCACGATCACCATGGCCGGTAAAACCTTTTATCGTGCCTTTAGCCAACGGGCGATGGATAACCTGATTATTGGCAATGCCACCATCACCATTAAAGAGCGCCCAGATGCCCGCTGGGGTAGCCAAATATGGGTAATGGAAGGCAATCGTATGTATTTCCGCACACAGCTCTCCCCAAGAATAAATGAAGCCGATAGGGCGGCTGGGGAAGCCGTGCAGACCGTCGAAAGAGCACTGATTGAACGGCAAATATCCGCAGCGGTGTCTTCCGACAAAGACTTGGGAAAAGAGGAGATTTTCTAATGCAACCCATAAACAGAAATGGCTTAGTCGTAATGGGATTGGCCTTGGTGCTATCCGCAACAGTTCAAGCGGGTGATTTGATATACAAGCCACTGAACCCATCGTTTGGGGGTGATCCCTTTGTGGGCAGCTATCTATTAGGCAAAGCTCAAGCGCAGGATACAAATACCGATTCCAGAAATAGCCGAGCAACGCCCACTTCCGCTACCGAAAGATTACTACAAAGTTTAGAGAGTCGGCTCATCTCTCAATTAATAGCGGATGTCAGTTCGGGCGATGTTAGCGAAGGAAGTTTTGATAGTGATGAGTTCGGCGTGGTGGTTAGCGACAATGGCGGACAATTAGTAGTGAGGGTAGTCGATAAGTTAACAGGGGATGTAACCGAAATAAGCGTGGGTGGCCTGTTCAACCCTTAAAACAAAAAAATAACTCACAAAATATTTTTCGTCATCTCAGGGGAACACCATGAAAATTATCGCATCACTTATCGTCGCTAGTTTACTAAGCGGCTGCGCCGGCATGGTCGCTACATCGGAAAATTTAGAAGGTGCAGACGCAACGCTTACCCCCCGTGGAGCTACCTACCAAGATTTAATTTCACTCCCCCCCACAGCTGGGCAAATTTTTGTGTCTGTTTATGACTTTCGCGATCAAACAGGCCAATACCGCCCTGCGCCTGCAAGTACTTTTTCAACCGCTGTCACCCAAGGTGCGGCAGCAATGCTGACCGGTGCGCTGGCGGATTCAGGCTGGTTTATACCGCTTGAGCGTGTCGGTTTACAAAACCTGCTTACCGAAAGACGCATTATACGCGCTGAATTTGAACGCTTTGGCCAGCCCGATACGTTGCCATCGCTGCGTGCTGCCTCGGTGATGCTGGAAGGCGGTATTATCGCCTACGAATCCAACGTGCGCACTGGCGGCGCTGGCGCTGAGTATTTTGGTATTGGTGCTTCAGGGCAGTACCAAGTTGACCAGGTAACGGTCAATTTACGCGCGGTTGAAATATCCACCGGCGAAGTACTGGCTAACGTAACCACAACGAAAACGATCTACTCGAAAGAGATGCGAGCGGGTGTCTATCGTTTTATTGATTTTCGTCGTTTGCTAGAGGCCGAAGTAGGTCTTACCACGAATGAGCCTGTACAGTTGGCGGTCATGTCAGCGATTGAGTCGGCGGTTATTCATCTTATCGCCAGAGGCGTTGAAAACCGACTGTGGAACCTCGCACCAGGTACGAATATTCAAGATACTGTACTTAATGACTACCTAAATTCCCCAACACCCATGCTTTAATATTTCTTATATAAAAAAGTAACAACGGCCACATTAAAAGTGGCCGTTGCATACGTAAGCAATACCTAAAGTGACTAAAAAACTAATTCTCTTATGGCGATTTTAATAGTTATTATTGTTTTAATAATTGTTAAAAAAACAATAGTCATCTCAAAAAAATTCGCTATGGTTAATTTCTAAAAACAAGCCAAACTCAACGCATGAATACAAACTGATACGAAAAGTTTCAAAAGGCAAAATATGAAAACGTTCAGTTACCATAAGCACATGCGAATCTATTTTACTGCGTTAGTGGCCGCTATTTCTTTAACCAACGCTTCCACCTTATTAGCCGCTGGTAATGACTTTACACGTTTGTCTGAAGAAAACGCACGAATAACTCAATATGCAGCAGGTACATACCATAACAATCTATTAAAAAGTAACGTTAGCATTATTAGTCAAAATGGCAATGACAACCAAGCTAATGTTACACAGTCTCGCTCAGCGAGTTATCAAATGGGTAACATCGCCTATATCTATCAAAATGGATATAACAATCAAGCCAGTATTTCTCAAAATAATGGCGCTAACATTGGTTTAGTGAAACAGGTAGGTTCAAATCACGTCGCGAATATAAGTCAAACTGGCGGCCAATTTGAAATTAAAGCGCAAGTAACTCAATTTGGACAAAATAGTGATATTGCTCTTTCTCAATCGGGCAGTGGCCTTCGCAGCATAAGTGTCGAACAACAAAATTATTCGGGCTATGCGCGGCCGGTCACTATCGATACCAACTGAGTCGCATCCAGCTTCTCAGTTAAAACCAAAGCAAGTAGATCGAAACCAAGGGGAAACACCATGAAAACTCAAATTACTACTATCGCTGCCGCCATTGCTCTAGTCAGCGCGTTCTCAGCTTCTGCTGATCCACGAGACTACCAAGACTCAACTACAACGCCTAATGCGAACACTACGACTGAGCCCGTGTTCGATGCGCAATTGGATATTCGCTCTGGATTAAATGGGTTTGACCGTGATCAGACACGTACCTCATTAATCGTTCAAGCTGGTAATGATAACGCAGCTGAAACTACCCAAGGCGGTAGCCAACAATACTCACGTGTTGGACAGGTGGGTGATGATAACACTTCGTCGGTATACCAAACCGGTGCACAGCATGAATCAATTGTTTACCAAATTGGTACTGGCAATGATGCATCTGTCACCCAATTAAGAGGGGAGTTAAATGATTCTTATATTTCTCAAGAAGGCCATAACAATAGCGCTAAAGTGCTGCAAGTAAAGAACTCCAATTTCAGCGACTCTATCATTGAGCAAACTGGTGATGGCAACTCAGCTGATGTTTACCAAGCATTTAGCACCGATGAAACCTGGAGTTTAGTAAGCCAAAACGGATATGACAACGAGGCGAATGTAATCCAGCTCAATGCTGACCTAAGCGCATCTTACATTTATCAAGAAGACGATGGCCATGTGGCTACTGTGGGTCAGTATGGTATGGAGAACGTATCTACTATCCGTCAAAATGCGAGTGCCGCATCAGCAACACATCTGCAATATGGCAACGGCAACTCTGCTATCTCCACTCAGTGGTAACTCACTGAGTACAAGCAAACCGCCCCAACGGGGGCGGTTTTTTATTGCTGAAAGAGAGCAAAAAATTAACGAATCATCAACGTCAGTGTTCCCCCTGCCCCCTGAGTCGATGAACGCGACCGGTTACTGCCTTTTTGAATATCGACTTCCAGCCGCTCATCATCACTTAACAGTTTTACCGTGCCTTCCAGCTCCGTGCCAGTAAAGGTGTACTCAGCAGGTACTGTTCCGCTCTCTTCAACGTGCTCGGTGGTTTCTCCTTCGTGGGTAATCCGCCAGTGGGCGGAAAACTCAGCGCCCGGTGAACCGCTCATAGTGATGTGGATCTGAGTCATGTCCTGCTCCTGAGGCGACTGTGCAGCCAGCGGGAAGCAGGTTAGCAGCCCCGCTGCGCAGATCACGTATCGCCAAGCCGTTGGTCGTGTCATGAGTGTAGCTCTCTAACATAAGAGCCGCTCAAGGTGAGCGGCTCTTGCAGTATAGCGGGCTTTTAGTTACTTGCCGTTACATAACGGCAAAGGCTTTTTCTGCAGCGTCCAGGGTGAACTGAATATCTTCTGGAGTGTGGGCGCTGGACATAAAACCTGCCTCGTAGGCAGAAGGCGCCAAGTAAACGCCATGATCAAGCATCGCACCAAAAAAGCGCCGGAAGGCATCCGGGTTACAGGCGGTGGCTTGAGCAAAGTTATCCACACGGCTTTGCGAAGTAAAGAAGAGCCCAAACATGCCACCTGCCGACTGCGTCATCATCGGCACCCGTGCCGCATTGGCTCGCTCCTGAAGCCCCGTACACAGGGTGTTAACCCGCTGGGTGAGCGCATCGTGGAAGCCTGGTACCTGCAGTTTGGTCAGCAGCGCCACACCCGCCGCCATGGCCAGCGGATTACCCGACAATGTGCCCGCTTGATAAACCGGTCCCAGGGGCGAAATATTTTGCATTATCTCGCGCTTGCCGCCGAAGGCGCCCACGGGCATGCCACCGCCAACTATTTTTCCCAAGCAGGTTAGGTCGGGCACTATGCCGTAGTGGGCCTGGGCACCGCCCAATGCCACGCGAAAACCGGTCATCACTTCGTCAAAAATCAGCACGCTACCGTGCTCGTTACATACCCGGCGCAGGGTTTCCAAAAAGCCCGGCTGAGGCGGAATACAGTTCATATTGCCAGCAACGGGTTCAACGATAATGCAGGCAATTTGATCGCCAATCTCGCTAAAACACGCTTCTACCCCTTCAGGGTCGTTAAACGACAGGGTAATGGTGTGTTCAGCCAGCGAGGCGGGTACACCCGGTGAGCTGGGCTCGCCGTGGGTGAGGGCGCCAGACCCCGCTTTTACCAGCAATGAATCGGAGTGGCCGTGGTAGTTGCCTTCAAATTTAACGATCTTATCCCGGCCGGTGGTACCCCGTGCCAGGCGTATCGCCGACATGGTGGCTTCGGTGCCAGAACTGGTCATGCGCACCATATCCATGGAGGGGATCATCTCGCAGATCAAATCCGCCATGGTGGTTTCGACAGCGGTAGGGGTACCAAAAGACAAGCCGTTATCTAATCGCGCACGCACGGCTGCCAGTACGTCCTGATCAGCATGCCCGGTGATCATTGGCCCCCAGGAGCCGACATAATCCACGTAACGATTGCCTTCCACGTCAAACAGAAAGGCACCCTGGGCGCGCTCCATAAAGACCGGCGGACGGTGTAACCCTTTAAACGCTCGGACAGGTGAGTTCACCCCGCCCGGTATATGGCGACTGGCAAGATCAAACAGTTCAGCTGATGTAGTCATGGCATCCTCTCGGTCAATGGCATACAGAAGATAGGATTAAAAACGGACAGCCCGTGATAAACGATGCGGCAAACACTGTCCACTGGGCGGTTGAAAGCCGTGAGACAAACTTTGCCAAGTAAAGTGCTGCGCCTGCTCACAAGCAGTTGGTAAGCGCTCACCAACTGCAAGACGTGCAGTAAGCGCCGATGCCAGCGTGCAGCCAGAACCATGAAAGCGTTCAGGCAAACGTGGCCACTGCCACTGGCGAGTGGTATCGGGCGAGTGCAGGGTGTGCACTACCTGCTGATCGTTACCGGGCAGCGGCTCATCTGTAGCGGTTACCAGGATTGCTTGGCACCCCTGTGACATCAGTACCACCGCGCGCGCGGTATCATCAAAAGGAGTAATGATATCGGGGGTAAGTTGGGCCAACTCAGCGCGATTGGGGGTTAAGATATCCACAAGCGGTAGCAAGCGATCAATAAACAATTGACGCAAAGCGGGTGTGGATAACTCAGTTCCGCCACCGGCCTTAAAGACCGGATCGGCCACCACGGGAATACCTGGAAAACGGCGAATGATTTGCTCCGCAGCGCGCAGAGTATCTTCGTCAGCGAGTAGACCAATCTTAATCGCCGCGATCTGCATCTCGCTAATTGCCTCGGCCATTTGGCGCATCGCGGTCGGCTCAGCAGGAATCACGCGGGTCACATTATGACAATTCTGTACCGTCAGCGCAGTGGGAATTGTTACCGCCCAACCACCACAGGCCGCAATGGCTTCACTGTCGGCAATTAACCCTGCGCCACCAGTCGGGTCATGCCCGGCAAGTACCAACACCACGGGAGGAAGCGGTTGGCGCATCAAAAGGGCTTCACAACGGCAAGCAGAATAATTGCCACCAGCGCAATCACCGGCGCTTCGTTAAACCAGCGGAAAAACACATGGCCTTTGGTACAGCGATCCTGGGCAAACTGCTTCAAATAGATCAAACAAACGTGATGATAGGCGATCAGCAACACCACTAACGCCAGCTTGGCGTGCATCCAACCCTGGCTAAACCATTCGGGCACCAGATAGAGCATCCAGCCACCAAAAATAAGCACCGCTATCATCGACGGCGTCATGATGCCACGGTAAAGCTTACGCTCCATGGTTTTGAAATAGCTAATGGCCTGTTCGTCGCCGTTATCCCGCGCAGTGGCGTGATACACATACAGCCTTGGTAAATAGAACAACGCGGCAAACCAGGTCACTACGGCCATTAAGTGAATAGCCTTCACCCATAGATACATTGTCGCTCCTTAATGTGATGAATCCTTCTCACGTGCATCATTCTCTTGCAGATCATTGTCAGGAAGGTCGGCGCTACGGGGATCTGTGTAATGATAATAACGCTCAATGGCGCCACGGGTGATAATACCTGAAATACGCCGCTGCTTCGGGCGATAACCGTGCACAACGTAGAGCGCTCCCAGGGCGCCATCCTGAAGTTTTAGAAACGCTTCGGAAAGCGTCGCCTGTAAACCAATCGGCGCCAGCTCCAAACGCTGCCCAGGGATTTCCAGTAGGTCAATCAGCTCATCCGCAGGCGGCTCTTCTCCCTCTAGCGCCTCATCGTGTTCCAGCAGCCAGCGCGCCAACTCAGCAGCTTTGAGCCCCAGCACCGGTTTTTGTTCGCTCGAGCGTTCAATCACCAGCCAGACAGGGTTAGTTTCGAGTAGCTGCCGGGCCTTTTCAGGGGTAATCATTCGCTCAGTACGCACCAGTTGCCGCTCCATCACCGCCGGCACCGAAACCCGTGAGAGTGCCTGCATCAACGGTTGTTGAAGCGGATGCAGCCCGTAGCGTACCGTGCTGATAAAAAACCCTTCACAGCCGGTCAATTGACGCGAGGTCAAACACGCCACCACCACCGCCAACATTCCAGGCAGCATGATACTCGGCGTGTGGGTTAACTCCAAAAGCGCCATTAGCGCAGCCAGAGGCGCTTGTAGCACCGCCCCCATCATCGCGGCCATACCTAGCATTGCGTATATACCTGGGTCGGCGGCTTTAGCTGGCCAAAGCCACCCCCCCAGCAAACCAAACAGCGCGCCCGTGGCAGCCCCCACTACCAGTACCGGGCCAATAATACCGATGGGAACGCCCCCGGCAACGGTCAACGCGGTAATCAGCAGTTTGGCAATCATCAGCGCCAGCAGTACTTTAATTTCCAACTGATTATTGAGTGCCGCCGCCACGCTGTCATAGCCGATGCCTTGAATCTGAGGGAACCACCAGGCCACCGCGCCCGTTGCCACGCCCACTAATCCAAGCCGCACCCAAAGCGGCCACTGAATAATCCGCTGACTGCGTGAAATATGGATAAACAGACCGGCGAGTAAGCCAATTACCAGCCCTGTGACCACAATCCAGGGCAAGTTAACAAGCGAGCCAAGCGCTATCTCAGGAATGCGGAAGGCAGGTTCATTACCGTAGGCCAACTGCGCCACCAGCGCCCCCATGGTCGAGGCCAAGATGACAGGCATAAAGCTCATCAAGGTGTACTCCATCATCACCACTTCCATGGCGAAGATCACCCCCGCAATAGGCGTATTAAAGGAGGCAGAAATGCCCGCTGCGGTACCGCACGCCACGAGAACTCTCAGGCTATTATTAGGTAACCGCATTTGCTGGCCGAGTCCGCTGGACGCCGCTGCTCCCAAGTGAATCGCCGGACCTTCACGACCCGCGGAGAGACCACCTAGCACCACGAGCACCCCAACCCACCACTGATTTAGCCAGTTGCGTAACGGAAAACGGCCTTGATGGTAGGTCAGCCGCTCAATGACATGGCCAACCCCCAGCTTGCGCGCTGCCGGTTTTTGCCGGTAAAGCAGTACACCCACTAACGTAACCGCCAATATGGGTAGCAGCGCGCGCAGCCAAGGCGCCATACTTTCAAACGCCTCGGGGTCACCATTCGTCATATAGAGGGCGGCGCCCGCTTCCAGCAGTAGTCGAAACGCCACCATCACAGCACCGGTAATAATCCCCGAGACAAGGCCCAGCAAACAAAGTTGCGGCAAGGCGTCGACGTTGGCCAACTGGCGACGAAAACTCTCTAAGGTAAAATCCGATCGGGAAAAACGCGCCACAGCGACCTTCCTGGTTATCAGTTCTAGTGTTCTTATCTCTACACTCCCTTGTGTATCATAGACCGCTAAGCTTCGACAGCGCGCAGCAATCCGCTTAGGCTGTAATAACTGAAGCTAATGTGAAAACCGTTCTGCGGAACCCGCAAGGAGTGATTTGTGATTAAGGTCGGCATTGTTGGCGGTACCGGTTACACCGGCGTTGAATTACTGCGGCTACTCGCCCAACACCCCCACGTCAACGTCGCCATGATTACCTCGCGCTCGGAAACGGGCGTCAAAGTGTGCGATATGTACCCCAACCTACGCGGCCATTACGACACCCTGGCGTTTAGCGAGCCGGATGCAAAACAGCTAGGCGCCATGGACGCGGTATTTTTTGCCACCCCCCACGGCGTTGCCCACGCTCTGGCGGGGGAGCTACTCGAAAATGGCACTCGGGTGATTGATCTATCGGCCGACTTCCGGCTACGCGATGCCGACGAGTGGAGCCGCTGGTACGGTCAGGCCCATGGCGCCCCGGAATTGTTGCAAGAGGCGGTCTACGGGCTGCCGGAAATGCACCGGGAGAAAATCAAAAACGCACGTTTAATTGCGGTTCCCGGTTGCTACCCCACCAGCGTTCAGTTGGGCTACCTGCCGCTTCTGGAAGCGGGTTTGATCGACCCAAGCCAACTCATTGCTGACTGTAAATCCGGCGTTACCGGCGCAGGCCGCGGCGCTAAAGTGGGTTCACTGCTTGCCGAAGCCAGCGAGTCGATGAAGGCCTACGGCGCCTCGGGCCACCGCCACCTGCCGGAAATTAGCCAGGGGCTTAGGGATATCCAGCAATCTGCGGTTGGTTTAACCTTTGTGCCCCACTTAACGCCGATGATTCGCGGTATTCACTCCACCCTTTACGGCCAGCTAACTGCTGACCCCGGTGATCTGCAGGCACTCTTTGAGCAGCGCTATGCCAACGAACCCTTTGTCGATGTAATGCCTGCGGGAAGCCACCCTGAAACGCGCAGTGTCAAAGGCATCAACACCTGCCGCTTGGCAGTGCACCGACCTAACAATGGCAACACGGTTGTCGTGCTATCGGTGATTGATAACCTAGTCAAAGGCGCTTCCGGCCAGGCGATTCAAAACCTCAACCTGATGTTCGGTTTTGACGAGAACACCGGCCTAACTGCACCGGCCCTGATGCCTTAGGAGGATGTGCTTAAGCCAATCACATGGTGCGAGGACAGGTTGAAGCGAGGGTCTTTTTCCAGGGCCGGAATAATGTTCCCGGCATTTCCGCCATCCATGGCGGTCAGATGTCGAAAGTAGCGCCCATGGACGGGTTCACAGCGCCCTCGCGCAAACCTGTCCTCGCCACCGAGGGGATCGGTAGTTAACCTAGACATTCCTAACTAATTCCCAGCAATAGTTGACCAATTTGCTGGGAATTACCCATAATCACCCCCCAATGCCGATTTATTCGTTCTTTAAGCTCGCGGGAGGTACCCATGAGCGGTGCAGAAGCCTTTATTCCTACCCCACTACTGCTCTCTGATAGCGCACGTAAACGTATTAATGCGCTGATTGCAGAAGAAAATAATCCATCCCTTAAATTACGGGTCTACGTGACCGGTGGTGGCTGTTCAGGTTTTCAGTACGGTTTCGACTTTGCTGATAACGTCGCCGACGACGACACCGTGATTGAGTTCGGCAACGCTGCCTTAGTGGTGGATCCGCTCTCTTACCAATATTTAGTAGGTTCCACCGTCGACTACGAAGAGGGCCTGGCGGGCGCGCGTTTTCGCGTGCAAAACCCCAATGCCACCACCACCTGCGGCTGCGGCGCCTCCTTTATGGTCTAAACAGCGTTGGCCCGCAGCGCTCCCCGTGACTTGACGCCCTGACGGTTTCTCGCCAAGGTTAATAGGTCAACAACGGCTTAAATAACGGTTTATAAAGAGCATCAAACGGTAAAAACCGCTTTGTAACCCGCCATTAGCCACATAAAGCACGGGGAAACTTATGAAAGTAGTACTACCACTCAGCCTTACTAAAACCACGCTGGCTCTCGCACTGGGATTGGGCAGCGCCACTGCCGCCATGGCACAGACGCCATCGGTGAACGTGGCCACTGACCCAAGCTTTGTGCCGTTTGAAATGATGGATCAGGAGACCGGCGAAATGGTCGGCTTCGATATGGATATCATTAACGAAGTCGCCGAACGCGCAGGTTTTGAAGTCAACCTCACCACCATGGAGTTCTCCGGCATTATTCCCGCCGTGCAAACCGGCAGCCAAGAGATTGCCATCGCCGGTACCACCATTACCGAAGAGCGTGCCGAAATTGTCGATTTTTCTGACCCCTACTACGATTCAGGTCTGCGCATTATTGTCCGCGCCGATAATGACAGCGTCGAAACACTAGAAGATCTTCAAGACCTCGCCGTCGGCACCAAAATTGGTTCCACCAGCTATGACTACCTACAGCAAGAACTCGGCGAAGATGCAGAAATTACCCCCTTCCCGGGCACTGCTGATATGTACATGGCGCTGTTAGGCCGCAACGTCGACGCCGTGCTCTACGACGCACCCAACGTTTCCTATTTCTCGCAAACCCGCGGTGAAGGCCGTACTAAGGTTGTCGGGCCCCTGTATGAAGGCCAGCAGTATGGCATCGTGTTCCATAAGGGCAGTGAGTGGGTAGAACCCACCAACGAAGCACTGGCTGCGATGAAGGAAGACGGCACTTACGATGAGATCTACACCAAGTGGTTTGGTGAAGCGCCTAGCGAAGAGTGAGTGTAAACACTCAATAATAGCGTAACGCCGTTACAGGGCCGGGTGGCCACAACCCCCGGCCCTGCTGCGTTTCTTATCTACTTTTTGTCAGCTGTTTGCTGTTTCAGGAGTCTACGCGTGGACGTCAATTTTCAGTTTGATTGGTCGGCGGCGTTTGGGTCTATCCCTTACCTGCTGCCGGGTATTCCCTGGACGCTACTTATTTCGTTTGGCGGCTTGGCTATCGGTTTTTTTATCGGCATATTCTTTGGTCTGTTACGCATTAGCCGTCTGCGTTGGCTACGCTGGCCAGCCATCGTTTACGTTGAGGTGTTTCGCGGCACACCTATTCTGGTGCAAGTGCTGTTTATCTTTTACGGCTTACCGCAGCTCTTAGGTAGCCCAATTAACGCTCTGGTTGCCGGTATTGCCGCCATTGCGGTCAACTCCGGCGCCTACATCTCAGAAATCGTCCGCGGCGGCGTACAGTCCATTGAACGCGGCCAAGGTGAAGCTTCCCTCTCCCTGGGGCTCTCGCGCACCCAGGCGTTTCGCTACGTTATCTGGCCCCAGGCGTTTCGGCGCATGATTCCACCTCTCGGCAACCAGGGTATTATCAGTATCAAAGACACCTCCTTATTCTCAGTGATTGGCGTCGGCGAACTGGTGCGCCAGGGGCAAATCTATATCGCCACCACCTTCACGGCTCTTGAGGTCTACTTTATGGTCGCGCTGATGTATCTAGCGATCACCTGGACCCTATCCATCATCCTACGCCAGCTTGAGATCAGAGGTTTGGCCGGACAATAAGGACACGCGCAATGAACAACACAACGCAACCAATTGTGCGTATGCAGCAGCTCAATAAACACTTTGGCAGCCTGCACGTGCTCAACAGTATTGACCTCGAAATAGTGCCCGGTGAAGTGGTGGTGATTATAGGTGCCAGTGGCTCAGGAAAATCGACGCTGATTCGCTGTATTAACGGCTTGGAAGAGTTCCAATCGGGTAGCTTGGTGGTCGACAGCAACGAGCTTCTGCCCCATGGCAAGAGCCCCCAAGCGCTGCAAACTATCCGCACCGAAGTCGGCATGGTATTTCAGCAGTTCAATCTTTTTCCCCATCTCAGCGTCATCGATAACGTCACCCTGGCGCCGATGAAAGTGCGCGGTTTAAGCCGTGACGACGCGGTCAGCAATGCCAAACGTTTGCTTGACCGGGTGGGTATCGCCGACCAGGCCGATAAGTACCCCAGCCAGCTCTCAGGCGGCCAGCAGCAGCGTGTGGCGCTCGCTCGTGCCTTGGCCATGGAACCCCGGCTGATGCTATTTGACGAGCCCACATCGGCGCTTGACCCGGAAATGATCGGTGAAGTGCTCGATGCCATGCGTGAACTGGCCAAAGAGGGCATGACCATGGTGATTGTGACCCATGAAATGGGCTTTGCCCGTGAGGTTGCCGACCGGGTGATTTTTATCCATAAAGGCGAGATTACCGAGCAGGGACACCCGGAAAAACTGTTTGATTCACCGCAGCATGAACGTACTCAATCCTTCCTTGCGAGGGTGCTTAAACACTAGATGTGATCACTCAATTCCCTCGCGTAGACCTGCGCTTGGCACCTAAATAACTCGTTCGCTAATGCGAAATAGCGCTTTTTTTACCGGCCTGTCGACACGACAGGCCATTTTTTTGCCTGTGGATAAACTTTTTTTTACATTGATCGTTTTTATCTCCGCAAGGCCTACCATGGGCATCTTTCAGCGTTAGCTCCACACCCAACGGTGGTTGTTCACAGCTGCGGTAACAACCCAGGTACTGGCCGGTGGATAAGCCGTGGCCAATTACATCGGTGGATAAGGCGCTATTTCATCCACAGGCTTAACACCCTTTCTGCCCAGGCACTCCCGCCTTCAAGCATGTAGAAGTCAACAATATAAGCTGATGAAATAATTAATGATTAATCGCTTATGCACAGAAATTGTCCACACTAGTAGTTACAACATTTACAGAACTTCTCTTATTTTATATTTATGTTGTTATTAATAGAGGCTGTTTGGCGATTTGGGGTGTGGAAAAACCTGACGGTTACCCACAGGGGGTTTATACTTGCCGCCTCATTGATCTAAGGTGGCTGCGTCTAGAATCGACTGCACTGGCCACATCATCCGTGCCAATAGGCACAAGACGAGGTGTCTCTTGAATTACCCCGACCGCTTTGACGTGATTGTCATCGGCGGTGGCCATGCGGGAACTGAAGCCGCATTGGCCTCTGCTCGCATGGGCTGTCAGACCCTGCTGCTCACCCACAACATCGAAACCCTGGGCCAAATGTCGTGTAATCCCGCCATTGGCGGCATCGGCAAAAGTCACTTGGTCAAGGAAATTGATGCACTGGGCGGCGCCATGGGGCTTGCCACGGACTTGGGTGGTATCCAGTTTCGCGTGCTCAATGCCAGCAAAGGGCCTGCGGTTCGGGCCACCCGTGCCCAGGCTGATCGCATCCGCTATAAATCAGCGATCCGCGGAATGCTGGAAAACCAGCCCAACTTGACGATTTTCCAGCAAGCCGCTGGCGATCTGATTGTGGATAACGACACCGTCCGCGGAGTCGTCACTGAAACCGGTATCCGTTTTCATGCCGAAAGCGTCGTGCTGTGTACAGGAACGTTTTTGGGTGGCGTAATCCACATTGGTTTGGATCAAAGCAAGGGCGGCCGCGCCGGTGATCCGCCTTCCAATGCGCTGGCCGAACGGCTACGCGCACTGCCATTTCGCGTTGATCGTCTGAAAACCGGCACTCCACCGCGGATTGATGCCAAAACAGTGGATTTTTCTCAGCTGGAAGAGCAACCCGGTGACAGCCCGACGCCAGTGATGTCTTACCTGGGGTCACGGGAAATGCACCCGCAGCAGGTGAGCTGCCACATTGCCCACACCAATCAGCAGACTCACGATCTGATTCTGGCCAATCTTGATCGCTCGCCGATGTACTCTGGCGTGATCGAAGGTATTGGGCCGCGTTACTGCCCATCGATCGAAGACAAGGTTCATCGCTTTGCTGATAAATCCAGCCATCAGGTGTTTATCGAACCCGAAGGCTTGGATACCCACGAGCTGTATCCCAACGGTATTTCGACCTCGCTGCCGTTTGACGTACAGATTCAGGTGGTGCGTTCGATCAAAGGCCTGGAAAACGCCCATATCACAAGGCCTGGCTACGCCATTGAGTATGATTTTTTTGATCCACGGGACTTAAAACACTCGTTGGAAACCAAATTTATCCACAACCTGTTTTTTGCCGGTCAAATTAACGGCACTACCGGCTACGAAGAAGCCGGTGCTCAAGGTTTGCTAGCAGGCTTGAATGCCGCTCGCCGTGCCCAGGAGCTGGACGCCTGGTATCCCCGCCGCGATGAAGCCTATCTCGGTGTACTAGTCGACGACCTGATTACCATGGGTACCAAAGAGCCTTACCGCATGTTTACTTCCCGTGCGGAGTACCGCTTGCTGCTACGGGAAGACAACGCCGATTTGCGCTTGACCGAAACCGGTCGTGAACTGGGTCTGGTTAACGACACCCGCTGGGCCGCGTTTAGTCAAAAACGCGAAGCCATTGAGCAAGAAACCGCAAGGCTGAGCACACTTTGGATTCAGCCGGGCAGCCCGGCGGCTAAACAAGTAGCCGAAAAAACCGGTGCTCCGCTGTCGCGAGAATATTGCCTGAGTGATCTACTTAAACGGCCCGAGCTGAACTATAGCGATTTAGCTAATCTGCCTGGTATCGAGGGTACTCTGGTTACCGATCCCGCGGTGGCTGAGCAGGTGCAAATTCAGGCCAAGTACCAAGGCTATATTGACCGCCAGCAACATGAGATTGACAAGCTCAAACGCCACGAAGCCACGCCACTGCCAGCGGAGTTGGATTATTTAAAAGTGGAAGGTCTGTCTAACGAAATTCGCCAAAAGCTGGCTGAAGCGCGGCCAGAAACGCTTGCCCATGCGGCGCGAATTTCAGGCGTCACCCCGGCGGCCGTCTCTATTTTGCTGGTGCATCTGAAAAAGCGCCGGTTGGTAGCCGCAGCAGAGGTGGTTAACGGATGAGTTCGTTGAACCCACTGTTGAAAACGTTACCTGCAAGCGTTGCGCCGCGGCTCGATCAAGGGCTTAGCCAGCTATCCATCGTCGTTGACGAACATCAACGCGAACAGCTGCTAGGCTTATTGGCACTATTGCACAAGTGGAACCGGGCTTATAACCTCACAGCGGTACGCGAGGTGGATGACATGGTGTCGCGCCACCTGTTGGATAGCGCCGCTGTGTTGCCCTATGTCCAGGGACCGCGGCTACTGGATGTAGGCGCGGGCCCCGGGCTTCCTGGCATCGTTTTAGCGATATTAGCCCCCCAGCTTGATGTGACACTGCTGGATAGCAATGGCAAAAAGGTGCGCTTTCAGCGCCAGGCGGTAATGGAGCTAGGGCTAGAAAACGTAACTCCCGTACAGGCGCGGGTGGAACAGTTTGAAGCCGCCGCTTTTGATCAGGTGATTTCCCGAGCATTTGCCAGCTTGGTCGATTTTGTCACCTTGACCCGCCAGCTACCCAGCGCCGACGGCCAGTGGTTAGCCATGAAAGGCCCGGGGGCGGATGATGAACTGCGCGACCTGCCCGCCGGTATACGTTTACACCAGCGTCATTTGTTGGAAGTCCCCTTTGAAGCAGCCCAGCGGCAGCTGCTGATCTTGAATGTTGATTGAAAGCTGAACGTTGATTCTGACCCCCAGAAGGAGTTGAGTAAGTGAGCCAGATCATTGCCCTGACCAACCAAAAAGGCGGCGTGGGCAAGACCACCTCGGCCGTTAACCTGGCGGCCAGTCTCGCTGCGCTCGACCGTCGCGTACTGCTGGTGGATCTTGACCCCCAAGGCCATGCCAGCATGGGCAGCGGCATCGATAAATACGAGCTCGATAAAAGCGTGCTTGACGTTCTGCTGGGTGAAGCAACGGCCGCTGAAGCAATTGTCAAAAAGCTGGCGGTCAAATACGACGTACTGCCGGGTAACGGTGATCTCACCGCCGCCGAAGTCGAGCTGCTGGATCGCGATAAAAGCGAGAGCTGCTTAACCACCGCGCTTGCTTCGGTTTCGGATGCGTATGACGTAGTGCTGATCGACTGTCCGCCCTCTTTGAACATGCTGACGGTCAATGCGTTAACCGCTTCCGATAGCGTGCTGATCCCTCTACAGTGTGAGTTTTACGCGCTAGAAGGGTTATCGGCACTGCTCGATACGGTTGAGCAGATTAAGCAAAATGTGAATCCTGATCTGGCAATTGCGGGCATTTTGCGCACCATGTACGACAAGCGCACCAGCTTAACCCGGGAAGTAGACAAACAGCTGCGTGACTATTTTGGCGACATGCTGTTAAAAACGACCATTCCGCGCAACGTAAAAGTCGCCGAAGCGCCGAGCCACGGATTACCCGTGACTCAATATGCCCGGTTCTCCCGGGGTAGCCAGGCCTATCGTGTGTTGGCGAAAGAGATGATTCGTCGCCTAGCGTTATAAAATGAGGAAAAGCGAATGACGCGTAAACCCGCGCTGGGACGTGGCCTGGATGCCCTGATTGGTGCCGGTGCCCGTCGCCGTGACAGCTTAGAACTTGCCGGTAGCGGCACGCCTTTGGAGCTTACTGACGCAGCGCGTAGTGCCGCGGCCGATGAAGTGACCGAGGATCGCCTTGAACGCCTGCCGTTAGGGCAACTCACTCGAGGTAAATATCAGCCGCGCCGGGATATTCAACCCGAAGCATTAGAGGAGTTGGCGGACTCCATTCGCGCCCAGGGCGTGATGCAGCCCATCGTTGTGCGCCCCATTGGCGTAGATCGCTACGAAATCATTGCTGGTGAGCGCCGCTGGCGGGCCGCTCAGCTTGCTGAGCTGGACGTCATTCCGGCAGTGATCCGCGAAGTCAGCGATGAAGTCGCCTTGGCACTGGCGTTAATCGAAAATATTCAGCGTGAAAACCTCAACGCTATCGAAGAAGCCATGGCGCTCAAGCGGCTGGGCGACGAGTTTGAGCTTACCCAGCAGCAGATTGCCGACGCGGTGGGTAAATCGCGCACCCAGGTGGCTAATCTATTGCGCCTGCTAGCGCTGGACCCTGAAGTACAAACCCTGCTTGAACGGGGCGACCTGGATATGGGCCATGCGCGAGCGCTGTTAACGCTGAACAGTAGCCAACAGCGCCAAGTCGCCCATGAAGTAGTTAACAACGATATGACCGTGCGCGCCACCGAAGCGCTGGTAAAAAAAGTCCAAACCAGCCAAGCGCCGACCAAAATGCCTAGCCGTCAAAGCAAACAGCCTGATGTGGCAAAGTTGGAAACCCATCTTGGCGAGTTGCTCGGTGCACCTGTCTCCATTGATCATGGACAAAAAGGCAAAGGTAAATTAACAATACGTTATACCAGCCTTGAAGAATTGGATGGCATCTTAAATCATATTAAATAGCAGGCTATTCAATATCGCGTAAGAAGTGGACACGTTTTCCCCCTTTGGTCGCAAATCAGCCCTTAAGCGGGCAAAATCGGTGCGACTTCGGTTGAAGGTGTGATAGCGCTTCCCTATAATCGCGCAAGATTTGTGCAAGTAGACTTGGTTTGTCGAATTATTCGTTTATGAGCTAACGGTTTTCATTAGCGAGGCTGGGCGGTATGCAGCGATACGAAACCCAGCGGCGAAAAGCCTATATTGTTCGGCTCACGATCGCGCAGCTGATAATTACGTTAATGGGCATGCTGGTAGCCTATTTGGTCGCAGATATGGAAGGCATAACATCGGTTTTTAAAGGAGCGTTAATAGCTTTATTAGCGAATGCTTTTTTTATCAAACGAATGGGTGTTTTGCGCGCTAGTAGTCCTTCAAAGGTCGCGATGCGTCTATTTCGCGCCGAAGCAGGCAAGTTTGGTTTGACGGTGGCACTGTTTGTGGCAGTGTTCGTGGCAGCGCCCCCCTCAAACCCTGCTTTCTTTTTTTATGCTTATGTTGCGGTTGTTCTAACGCATTGGCTTACGCCTTGGTTAATGCCAAAAAACGCTAATGCCTAGAAAATTGCACAACTTATTGAGGTGACACATCCATGGCCGCAGGAAACGAAGTCTCAACGACTTACTATATCCAGCACCACTTGCAGAACCTGACCTTTGGCAACCACCCTGAAAATGGCTGGTCGCTGGCGCACTCTGCGGAAGAAGCAAGTGAAATGGGCTTCTGGGCTATTCACTTGGACACCATGGGTTGGTCCATCGCTATGGGGCTGCTGTTTATCTGGGTTTTCCGCAAAGCAGGCAAAATGGCCACTACTGGTGTGCCGTCGGGACTGCAAAATGCGGTTGAAATGGTGTTTGAATTTATCGAAAACATGATTCAAGGAACATTTAAAGGGCATAACCCGATCATTGCCCCTTTGGCCTTAACGCTGTTCGTGTGGATTCTGTTCATGAACACGCTCAAAATTATTCCGGTCGACTATTTCCCTGTGCTGTTTAGTAAGTTGGGCGTGGACTATATGAAAATTGTCCCCACCACCGATGTCAACGCCACGCTAGGTTTGGCGTTAGGGGTGTTCGGACTGATTCTCTACTACAGCTTTAAGGTTAAAGGCGTGGGTGGTTTCGCCAAGGAGCTGTCACTGACTCCGTTTAATCACTGGGCATTGATTCCCTTCAACCTTGTGTTGGAAATCGTCGCGCTGTTGGTTAAACCGTTTAGTTTGGCGATGCGTCTGTTCGGCAACATGTTTGCCGGCGAAGTGATCTTTATCTTGATCGCCATGCTGCCGTTCTGGGCTATCTGGGTACTGGATGTGCCGTGGGCCATTTTCCATATTTTGATCGTCGTACTCCAAGCTTTCATCTTTACAGTGCTGTCCGTGGTGTATCTAAGCGCTGCACACGAGCATCACTAATCCGAGCAATGCTTGAAACACATTAACCCTTAACCTCAACCCTCGACCTTTAACTTGAAAAACTAGGAGCATTACCATGGAACTTATCTACATTGCCGCTTCCATCATGATCGGTCTCGGCGCGCTAGGTACCGGCATTGGCTTCGCCATTTTGGGTGGCAAACTGTTGGAATCTACAGCGCGTCAGCCAGAGCTGGGTGACCAACTGCAAACCAAAACCTTCCTAATGGCAGGTCTGTTGGATGCTGTTCCGATGATCGGTGTTGGTATCGCAATGTACCTGATCTTCGTTGTTGCCGGTTAATGACAGCTGAGCCGAGCGTTAAACGCTCGGTTTTGTTTCACTCCGGTCGCCACGAACTTGTCAGAGGTACATTCCTGTGAATATCAACATGACGCTAATCGGGCAGACGATCGCCTTCGCGATCTTTGTCTGGTTTTGCACAAAGTATGTGTGGCCTCCGATCAGCAACGCGCTTCACGAGCGTCAAAAGAAAATTGCTGATGGCTTAGACGCAGCCAGCCGTGCGAACCGCGATCTTGAGCTTGCTCAGGAACGTGCAGAGCAGATGCTGCGTGAAAGCAAGGAGCAAGCTTCGCAAATTCTTGAGCAGGCCAATAAGCGCTCTGCCCAAATAGTTGAAGAAGCCCGCGAACAGGCCCGAGCTGAAGGCGAACGCCTAGTTGCCAGCGCACGTTCAGAGATTGAGCAAGAAGTGAATCGTGCAAAAGACGAACTTCGTGCCCAGGTCTCTTATCTCGCCGTTATGGGTGCCGAGCGTGTTCTTGAAGCGTCGGTCGACGAACAAGCCCATCGCAAGTTACTCGATGAGCTGGCTGCTGAACTGTAAGGAGGTGAATCATGGCGGAATTACTGACCGTCGCTCGTCCTTACGCTAAGGCAGCGTTTGAATACGCGCGTGATCATGAGGCGCTTGACAGTTGGTCACAAGCGCTGAGTTTTTTAAGTGTTGCGGTAGCAGACGACAACGTCCGCCATCGGTTAAACAGTCCAAAATTAGCCAGCGAGCAAAAAGTGTCGCTGCTTGTCGAGCTGATTCCAGAGCAACAGGATGAAGCTTTACAGCGGTTTTTGACTGTGCTGGCGGACCAAGGTCGTTTAATGGCGCTGACATCAATCGCTGACCAGTTTGAGCACTTACGTGCCGAACACGAGCAGCGCGTTGATGTAGCAGTAACGTCTGCTTATAAGCTGACAGCTGCGCAGAAGACCAAGCTAGCGAATGCGCTTAAGAAACGTCTGAATCGCGAAATCTCCATTACTACTCAGGTGGATAAGTCGCTTATTGGCGGTGTCATCCTACGTGCTGGGGATACCGTTATTGACGGATCCGTACGTGGTCGATTGAACCGTCTATCCGAAGCACTAACCGCTTGAGTCTGAGGGACATGGCATGCAGCAACTGAATCCTTCCGAGATCAGCGACATCATCAAGCAGCGAATAGAGAAGCTTGACGTCGCATCCGAAGCCCATAATCAGGGCACCATTGTGACCGTTTCCGACGGTATCGTGAAAATTCACGGCCTCGAAGACGCGATGTTTGGTGAAATGATTGAATTTCCCAACAGCATTTTTGGAATGGTACTCAACCTGGAGCGTGACTCCGTGGGTGCCGTAGTGCTGGGTGACTACCTGCAGCTCGAAGAGGGCATGACCGCCAAGTGTACCGGTCGTATTCTCGAAGTGCCGGTAGGCCCAGAGCTGATTGGTCGCGTTGTCGATGCGCTGGGTAACCCTATCGACGGCAAAGGCGAGATTAACGCTAAAATGACCGACGCCGTTGAGAAAGTGGCGCCGGGCGTTATTACCCGTCAATCCGTTGATGAGCCGATCCAAACAGGTCTGAAGTCGATCGACGCCATGGTGCCGATTGGCCGTGGTCAGCGTGAGCTGATTATCGGTGACCGTCAGATCGGTAAGTCCGCCATTGCCATCGATGCGATCATCAACCAAAAAGGCAAGGGCGTGACCTGTGTCTACGTGGCGATTGGCCAGAAGCAGTCGACCATTGCCAACGTGGTGCGCAAGCTCGAAGAGCATGGCGCCATGGAGCACACTATCATCGTCGCTGCTGGCGCTGCCGACCCGGCACCGATGCAGTTCCTAGCAGCGTACTCTGGCTGCACCATGGGCGAATACTTCCGCGACCGCGGCGAGAATGCGCTGATTGTGTACGACGATCTTTCCAAGCAGGCCGTTGCTTACCGTCAGGTATCGCTACTGCTGCGTCGTCCGCCCGGTCGTGAAGCTTACCCCGGTGACGTTTTCTACCTCCACTCGCGTCTACTTGAGCGTGCTGCGCGGGTTAACGTCGACTACGTTGAGAAGTTCACCAACGGCGAAGTGAAAGGCAAAACCGGTTCCTTGACCGCGCTGCCGATCATCGAAACCCAGGGTGGCGACGTCTCCGCGTTTGTACCGACCAACGTGATCTCAATCACCGACGGTCAGATCTTCCTGGAAACCAACCTGTTTAACTCCGGTATTCGTCCGGCGATTAACGCAGGTCTGTCGGTTTCTCGTGTGGGTGGTTCGGCGCAAACCAAAATCATCAAAAAGCTCGGCGGTAGTGTACGTCTAGCGCTGGCTCAGTACCGTGAACTGGCGGCCTTCTCGCAGTTTGCTTCTGATCTTGATGAAGCCACGCGTAAGCAGCTTGAGCACGGTCAACGTGTCACCGAGTTGATGAAACAGAACCAGTACTCGCCAATGTCGGTTGCTGAAATGGCGCTGTCGCTGTATGCCGCCAACGAAGGCTACCTGGACGACGTCGACGTGAACAAGGTGCTGGACTTCGAGCGTGCGTTGCACGACTACATGAAGTCTGAGCACGGTGATCTACTCGACAAGATCAACCAGAGCGGCGACTACAACGGTGAGATTCAAGACAGCTTGAAGTCGGGTCTCGAGAAGTTCAAGGCGACTCAGAGCTGGTAATGTCTGGCCCGCCTACGGGCGGGTTTGCATGCTTTCTGAGAGCCACGAACGAAGGGTAGATCGCTATGGCAGCTGCAAAAGAGATACGCACCCAGATCGGGAGCATTAAAAATACGCAGAAGATTACCAGCGCCATGGAAATGGTGGCTGCATCGAAAATGCGTAAAGCGCAAGATCTGATGAGAGCCAGTCAGCCTTACGCTAAGCAGATCCGTAATGTGGTCGGCCACATTGCCGACGCCAACCCCGAATACAAGCACGACTATATGGTCGAGCGTAGCGAGGTTAAGCGCGTTGGTTATATTGTGGTCTCTACAGACCGTGGTCTGTGCGGTGGTTTGAACCACAACCTCTTCAAAGCCTTACTCAAACAGGCCAGTGAGTGGAAAAAGCAGGGCGCTGAGCAGGATTTCTGCGCCCTGGGCGCCAAGGCCAGCACCTTTTTCCGCAATTACGGTGGCAATTTGGTGGCGGCGAAGAGCGGTTTAGGTGAAGCCCCGACCGTTGAGGGTTTGATTGGCAGTATTAAGGTCATGCTCGAAGCGTACGATGAAGGACGTCTCGACCGGCTTTACGTGGTGCACAACGAGTTTGTGAACACCATGACGCAACAGCCAGTGGTTCGTCAGCTTCTTCCGCTGTCGCCTGATATGGGCGCAGACGCTGAGCAAGACGACGAAAACGCCCGTCCCGGAAGCTGGGACTACCTGTATGAACCGGATGCCAAGGCGTTGCTCGATAGCCTGCTGGTTCGTTTCATCGAATCGCAGGTGTATCAGGCGGTAGTGGAAAACGGCGCTTGTGAACAAGCTGCCCGAATGATCGCTATGAAAAGTGCCACTGACAACGCAGGCGGCCTTATCGACGATCTGGAGATGGTCTACAACAAGGCCCGTCAGGCCGCCATCACCCAGGAAATTTCTGAGATCGTCGGCGGCGCTGCTGCCGTATAACGCCTAGGGAGCTGACACTTTTAGCGGCTCCCGGCAGACAGGTTTCATTTGCAGGTTTTAGAGAGGAACCAAGATGAGCGGACGTATCGTACAAATCATCGGCGCGGTGATTGACGTAGAGTTTCCGCGGGACTCTGTGCCCAAGGTCTACGACGCGCTGAAGGTCTCCGATGTTGAGACCATCCTCGAAGTCCAGCAGCAGCTGGGCGACGGCGTGGTGCGCACCATCGCCATGGGCTCCACTGAGGGCTTGAAGCGTGGCATGGATGTGACCAGCACAGGTGCCGCGATTTCCGTACCGGTAGGTAAGGAAACGCTGGGCCGCATTATGAACGTACTCGGCGAGCCGATTGACGAAGCGGGACCGATCGGCGAGCAAGAGCGGATGCCGATCCACCGTAAAGCACCGGGCTATGCTGACCAGGCAGCCTCTAACGAGCTGCTGGAAACCGGTATCAAGGTAATCGACTTGGTCTGCCCGTTTGCCAAGGGTGGTAAGGTCGGCCTGTTCGGCGGCGCCGGTGTGGGTAAAACCGTTAACATGATGGAGCTTATCCGCAACATCGCCACCGAGCACAGCGGCTACTCTGTATTCGCCGGTGTCGGTGAGCGTACCCGTGAGGGTAACGACTTCTATCATGAAATGACCGAATCCAACGTTATCGATAAGGTATCGCTGGTTTATGGTCAGATGAACGAGCCTCCGGGTAACCGTCTACGCGTGGCGCTGACTGGCCTGACTATCGCTGAGAAATTCCGTGATGAAGGCCGCGACGTTCTACTGTTCGTCGATAACATCTACCGTTACACCCTGGCGGGTACCGAAGTATCGGCACTGTTGGGTCGTATGCCATCAGCGGTAGGTTATCAGCCGACGTTGGCCGAAGAGATGGGCGTTCTGCAGGAGCGTATTACCTCGACGAAAACCGGTTCAATCACTTCCGTACAGGCCGTTTACGTGCCTGCGGATGACTTGACCGATCCGTCGCCAGCGACCACCTTCTCGCACCTGGACGCCACCGTGGTACTGGCGCGTTCTATCGCCGAACTGGGTATCTACCCGGCGATCGATCCGTTGGACTCCACCTCGCGCCAGTTGGATCCGCTGGTTGTCGGTGAAGAGCACTACGCCACCGCCCGCGGTGTGCAGAACGTTCTTCAGCGCTACAAAGAGCTCAAGGATATTATCGCCATTCTGGGTATGGACGAGCTGTCTGATGAAGACAAGCTGGCCGTTTCCCGGGCGCGTAAAATCCAGCGCTTCTTATCGCAACCGTTCTTCGTGGCCGAAGTATTTACCGGTTCACCAGGCAAGTATGTTTCTCTGAAAGACACCATCAGTGGCTTCCAGGGCATTCTTGCTGGCGAGTACGACGAACTGCCGGAACAGGCCTTCTACATGGTCGGCTCTATCGACGAAGCCGTCGAGAAAGCCAACCAGATGAAGAAGTAATCCCGTCCATTAGGGGGATTCGCTATGGCGAATAGCTTTACTTGCAATATCGTCAGCGCTGAAGCATCGATCTACTCAGGTACCGTTGAGCAGGTGATTGCTTCCGGGATTATGGGCGACCTGGGCGTTTTGCCGGGTCATGCTCCGCTGCTGACCGAGCTTCAGCCGGGTCCGGTTCGCGTGATTCACGATGATGGCAAGGAGGAGAACTTCTTTGTCTCGGGTGGCTTCATGGAAGTTCAGCCGGATGTGGTGACGATTCTGGCTGATTCTGCATCACGAGCCAGCGACCTCAATGAAGCCGCTGCCGAAGAAGCGCGTCAGCAGGCGCTGAAAGCCTTTAATGAGAAGTCATCGGAGCTCGATTATACTCGCGCTGCCGCTGAACTTGCCGAAGCCGTTGCTCAGCTGCGAACGATTCAGCAGTTGCGTAAAAAGGCGGGTAAAGGCTAACACCCACGCATTTAGCGTGTGTCCAACGCCCCTTAAACCCGTACCAGGGTTTAAGGGGCGTTTTTTTGTTGGGCAGTATGCTAGTAAGTAGGTGGAATTAAGCCGTATGAGAAATTAACTCGGTAGCATAACGTGGGTAAGTGTGAAGGGGAGAGCCATGGCACTGAATGATGAAAGCCTGCAGGAATTAAAAGCCGAACTGCTCGACGAGCTGGCCAAGGAAGCCCCGAGTAAAACGGTGCTCTCTTTGCGTTTGGCCGAAACCCGCTCCGCGGATATCGGTGAAGTGCTCGAAGAGATGATTGAAGATGACGAAGAGCTGTCTGCTGCGCTCTTGCTGTTGGATATCCTCTCTGCCGAACGTGCCGCCAACGTGCTGGGCTATTTGCCCGGTGAGAGCCAGCTTGAGGTGGTCGGGCAACTTGATGACAGCCAGGTACTTAAACTGCTGGAGGAGATGGGCTCGGACGAACGCGCTGACCTGTTTAATCTACTCAGTGAAGACCGCCGTGAAGCGCTGCTGCGTCGCATGGCCCACCGCGAGCGGGAAGACCTGAAGCGGCTTGCCAGTTACGAAGAGGGTACCGCCGGCGCCATCATGACCTCTGACTATGTCTCCATAGCCAGTGGCATGACGGTGTCGCAAGCGATGATGCGAGTTCGCCAAACCGCCCCTGATGCGGAAACGGTTTACCAACTATATATCCTCGATAGTGACGGCCAACTGATCGGTACCATGTCGCTGCGTCAGCTTATGGTGGCACGCCCCGGTGCCATTGTTGATGACATTATGATCAAGGATGTCATCAGTACACGGGTTGATAATGCCCAGGAAGATGTTGCCCGTATTGTGGCGAAGTACGACCTGTTAGCCCTGCCGGTGATCGATGCCGATGACCGGATGGTAGGTATTGTGACCCACGATGACGCCATGGACGTAGCCGAATCCGAGGCCACCGAGGATTTCCACAAGGGGATGTCGATCGGCCAGTTGGAAGACGGAGTTAGCCGTGTAAAACTCTGGAGTCTCTACCGTAAGCGGGTGTTTTGGCTGGTACTGCTGGTATTCGCAAACCTGTTTTCTGGCGCCGGGATTGCCTATTTCGAAGAGACCATTGCCGCCCAGGTGGCGCTGGTGTTCTTTTTGCCGCTGCTGATCGGTAGTGGCGGTAACGCCGGGGCGCAGGCCGCCACACTGATGGTGCGGGGTATGGCGACTGGCGACGTAGGGGTTAAAGATTGGGGCAAACTACTCGGCCGCGAGCTACTTGTCGCCGGGTCACTGGGTATCACCATGGCCATCGCGGTAACGCCTATTGGCATCATGCGCGGTGGGGAAGCGCTGGCCATGGTGGTCGCCTTTAGCATGGTGGTTATTGTACTGTTCGGCAGCCTGTTGGGGATGTGTCTGCCGTTTGTGCTGGAGCGCTTTAATGTCGACCCGGCAACCGCCTCGGCACCGCTAGTGACCACGCTGATTGATGCCTCTGGGGTAGTGATCTACTTCAGTATCGCCACCCTCATGCTATCCGGGTTGTAACAAGCGGTTAACCTAGCGCATTGAACTGCTGGCGGCGCGGGTAATAAACAGCACCTCTACGTGTCCAAGCCACTCAATATCGCTCGCCAGCGCTTTTAGCTGGCTGGCAAGGCACTGAGGAGGCTGATGCACAGCGTCATCGATGATCAGCGATACCGAGACCTTATCGTCCAGGTAGTGCAACTGAAGCTCGTTTAGCGTGCGCCACACCGGGTGCTTATACCAGCGTGCATCCAGCGCGGCCTCGACTTCAGGGCGTAGTGGTAGGCCGGGTAGGCGGCTCGGGTCACCCGCACCGGCGTCGTCTTCGGGGTCAACGTGGAAGATCACATCGGTAAGCGCGGGGAATTCATGGCGTAGGCGGCGGCTTACTTCGTTACCGATTTCGTGGGCTTCCGAGACGGTAATTTTAGGCCCAACCACCACGTGTAGATCGACCATCACCCAGCCTGCCGATTGGCGCGTGCGCAGGTCGTGGACGCTATCCACACCCGGCACGCTGCAGGCAACGTCGTGCATCTGATTTTGTACATCCACCGGTAGCGCAGTATCCACCAGCTCCCGCGCCGACTCCCACAGCAAGTCCAAACCAACCTTACCGACCAATAAGCCCACGATAATGGCGGCCACGGCGTCCAACCATCCCAAACCAAACTGGGCGCCCACCAATGCCACCAACACCACGGCGGTAGATAACGCATCGCTGCGTGAATGCCAGGCATTGGCTTCGAGTAATTTCGACTTTACCCGCTTGGCGACCCGCATGGTGTAGCGAAAAATCCACTCTTTGCTAAACAGTGCAATGACGGTAATAACGATCGCCACCGCGCCAGGAGCGTTAACATCGGCACCGCTAAACAAGCGATCCAGGCTCGACCAGGCAATCGCGCCCGCCACAAAAATCAGCACGCTACCCAGCAACAGCGTCGTCAGGGTTTCGATTCGGCCGTGGCCGTAGTGGTGGTCTTTATCGGGCTCCTGGCGGCCGTAATGGATCGCTGCCAGGACAAAGCCGTCGGTGACTAAATCAGACAGTGAGTGAATGCCGTCGGCGATCAGCGCCGCTGAGCCGACCATAAAACCGATGGTGACTTTGACGATGCTCAACAGGGCATCCAACCACGCACCAATGTAGGTAACACGCTTGGCATCTTGGCTAAGTCGCGCTTGGTCGTGAACCACTGGCGTTTCGATGGTCTGAGTCATGGGTACCTTGCAAGGACGCACGCATTCAATAGACGCCTATTGTAGCGCACTCCTTATATCCTCTATAGCCTCCACTGCGTTCAAACTGTGAAACGGCATTTTTGCGTGTCGGTGGCGGGCAGTGTCAGTAAAAGCGTGTCAGCAAAAGCAGTGGCGGACAACGAATTAGCGGATGTGTATCCTTAAGCGCCATTGCAAACCATCAAATTGTTTCTACACACAGGGTGTTTTTATGGATTGGCTTCAGGTGGTGGTATTAGCGATTGTTCAGGGAATTTCAGAATTTTTACCCGTATCAAGCTCTGCCCACCTGATTTTGGTGCCCGTTCTTACAGATTGGGAAGACCAAGGCTTAGCCTTTGATGTGGCACTACATTTAGGCAGTCTCTCCGCGGTCATCATCTATTTCAGGCACGAAATCTGGCAAATGATCACCAGCAGCCTGGCCGCCATCGGGGGGAAAGGCGTCAACGAGGATGCGCGGCTCGCCTTCTGGGTGACATTGGCCACTATCCCCGTGGGTATTATTGGCTTACTGCTGCACGATGTTATTTCTCACTATATGCGCTCTACGCTGATTATCGGCTTCAGTTTAATTGGTTTCGGTCTATTGTTGGGGTATGCCGACTGGCGCAAGCAGGGTACGCGAAGCGAGTACCAGCTGCGTTTAAAGGATGTGCTGATTATTGGCGGCGCTCAAGCGTTGGCGCTGATCCCTGGTACGTCGCGCTCGGGGATTACTATTACGGCGGCGCTAATGGTGGGCATGAGCCGGGAAGGTGCTGCGCGTTTCTCTTTCTTGTTGTCGATTCCGGTGATTGTGTTGGCCGGTGGTTTGGAAGCCATCGGTCTTGTTAACGCGCCGCAGTCTATCGATTGGGTCGCCATGCTAGTGGGTACGCTACTATCAGGAGTAAGCGCTTACTTGTGCATCCACTATTTCCTGGTAATTATAAAAAAATTGGGAATGCAGCCCTTTGTGATTTACCGCGTGCTGTTCGGCGCCTGGCTGCTGTGGTTCTTTCATTTTTAGGCAAGGCAACGATGCAAAAAATTAAACAGAAATTGTGTGTTGAACGCAGTACAAGGTGGCGACGTGCACTGACCGTGATGGGCCTTCTGTTGAGCTTAGTGATCAGCGTGGCCGGTTGCTCAGAGAGCGATCGGCCGCTGGAGCCTCCGGTACGCTTTGAAGGCAATATTTTTGGCACCTTCTATCAGGTGACTATCATGGATCCGCTTACACAAGGCGAATCCCTTGAGTTGGAAGCGGGTTTCAAAGCCGAGCTGGAGAGTGTTGACCAGGCGATGTCCACCTATCGGGATGACTCTGAGCTGATCGCGTTTAACGAGGCCCCGTTGGAAGAGTGGCAGCCGCTCTCCAATGAGCTCATTGAGGTGTTGGCGATCAGCCTGTCGGTGGCCGAAGCCAGCCACGGCGCCTTTGATATTACCGTCGGCGATCTGGTTAATTTGTGGAGCTTTGGCCCTGGCGCACGGCCTGAAGAAGTGCCCGCCGATGATGTCCTGGCCGAGCAGCTTGCCCAGGTAGGCTTTGATGCGGTGGAGGTCGATACGCAAAATATGCAGGCACGGCGTACCCGCGATGTGTTTGTCGACCTGTCTGGGGTGGCCAAAGGCCACGCTACTGACCGGGTAGCCGCTTACCTGAATCAGCAGGGTATAGAGCACTACTTAGTCAATTTAGGCGGTGACCTAATTGCGCGTGGAGTGCGTGATGAAGACGAACAGACACCGTGGCGAATTGGCATTGAGGTACCTGAAGATGGCCAGCAGCGTGCCCAGCACATCATTCCGTTAGAGAGCATGTCGGTGGCTACCTCCGGCGATTACCGCAACTATTTTGAAGTCGATGGCCAGCGCTATTCCCACACCATTGACCCACGTACGGGCCGGCCGGTAACCCATCAGCTTGCATCGGTGTCGGTGTTCCATCCTTCCAATGCCTGGGCGGATGCCTGGGCGACAGCGCTACTGGTGGTGGGCGAACAGGACGCTATGCAACTGGCCATTGAGAACAATCTCAAGGTACTCCTGCTGGTGCGTGATGGAGAGCAGTGGCGTAGCATTGCTAGCCCTGAATTTGTTAACTACTTTGGCGAAACACTGGTTGATGAGCTGGGCATTGAACAATTTTCAACCCCTCCATTACCAGCCACCGAGGCAGTGCCCGCTAGCCAATCGGGAACAGGTGAATAACATGCAAGAACTGGATATTGTCATTCTCGCCGCGGGTAAAGGCACGCGGATGCATTCGCAAATGCCTAAGGTGCTTCACCCCTTGGCGGGCAAGCCTATGGTGCAGCATGTGCTGGACACAGCCTCTGGGTTACAGCCTGACCGGACGCATGTAGTGATTGGTCATGGCGCTGAACAGCTGCGTGAGGCGCTGGCAGGCAATGCTGTGCAGTTTGCCGTGCAGGCTGAGCAGAAGGGGACCGGGCACGCGGTAGCTCAAGCGCTGGAGCAGTTGGGGAGCGGCAAGGTATTAATCCTTTACGGCGATGTCCCCTTGCTGCAGCGGGAATCGCTGAGCGAACTGTTAGCCTATGTGGATGAGCAGCACATAGGGCTATTAACGGTGACGCTAGCTGACCCCACCGGCTATGGGCGGATCGAGCGTAATGACGCAGGCGATGCCGTGGCAATTGTTGAGCAAAAAGATGCCAGCAGTGCCCAGCTTGCCATCACCGAATGCAATACCGGCATTATGGCCATGACCAGCGCCCAGCTGAAACGCTGGTTACCGCAGCTTTCATCAAATAATGCCCAGGGTGAGTATTACCTGACCGATGTGATTGCCATGGCAGCAGCGGAAGGTACCAAGGTATGCACTGTCCAGCCAGCCAACGCCGTCGAAGTGGAAGGCGTCAACAACCGGGCGCAAATGGCCCGCCTGGAACGTGTTTATCAACGCCAACTGGCCGACAAGTTAATGGCGCAGGGGGTGGCTCTTGCCGACCCTGAACGACTCGATGTGCGTGGGCGCCTAACCTGTGGCCACGATGTGTTTATCGACGTGGGCTGCGTGTTTGAAGGCGAGGTTGAGCTAGGCGAAGGCGTGCGGGTTGGCCCTTACTGTGTGATTAAAAACAGCACCATTGGTGCGCAGAGCGGGGTAGATACCCATAGTGTGATAGAGGGCACCGTGGCAGCGGGGCTAAACCAGATTGGCCCCTTTGCGCGTTTACGCCCCGGCACGCGGCTAGCGGTAAAAGCCAAGGTAGGCAATTTTGTCGAAACCAAAAATGCTGATGTGGGTGAAGGTAGCAAGATTAATCATCTAAGCTACGTTGGTGATGCTCGCTTAGGACGTGGCGTGAATGTGGGAGCAGGCACCATTACCTGCAATTACGACGGGGCTAACAAGCACCTCACAGAAATTGGTGATAACGCCTTCATCGGCTCTAACACCGCCTTGGTAGCGCCGGTAACGGTAGGCAAAGGTGCCACTGTCGGGGCTGGCTCCACGATTGCCAAAGATGTCACCGATTACGCCTTGGCAGTCACCCGTGGCCGCCAGTTAGAAAAAATTGATTGGCTGCGCCCCAGCAAACGCATAGAGCCATAGCTCTAAACATAGCCCTAAACATGGTGCTAAGAATCATTAAAAAGCCGTATTTCTATCTCACCGCCAAGGTAATACCGTTTTAGGTGTTTGATAGATTCGTAAAACTCAGGAGAGTCGTTATGTGTGGCATTGTGGCCGCCGTTGCCCAGCGCAACGTCCAAGAAATTCTATTAGAAGGACTAAGGCGCCTGGAGTATCGCGGCTATGATTCAGCCGGTATGACGGTGTTCAGTGATGGCGTATTAACTCGCCACCGGGCGCTTGGTAAAGTCGCGGCGCTGGCTGCACAGCTGGATGCAGCCGCGCTACCGGGTTTTTCAGGGATCGCCCACACTCGCTGGGCCACTCACGGTAAACCCTCTGAAGCCAATGCGCACCCACATCACAGTGGTAGCCATCTCGATCAAAACCAGGTTGCCGTGGTTCACAACGGCATTATTGAGAACTACGAGGCGATAAAAGAGAGCCTGCAGCGCAATGGTCACGGGTTTAGCTCCGAAACTGATACCGAGGTGATTGCTCACTTACTTTCCGAAAAATTGGCTGATGGCCTAACGCTATTTGCTGCCACGCAGCAGATCGTAAACGGCTTAGGCGGTGCCTACGCGCTAGGGGTAATGTGCGCTCAAGAGCCGGGCGTGGTGGTTGGCGCTCGCCAGGGCAGTCCGCTGGTGGTCGGTGTGGGCATTAACGAGGCTTTTTTAGCCTCTGACCCGCTGGCGCTGCTGCCGGTGACGGATCGCTTTATTTACCTTGAAGAGGGTGATCTGGTTGAACTGCGCGAGCAGGGTGCGATTCGTATTGTGGATCGCCACGGTAACGACGTGGAGCGCGCTATTCATACCTTTGAGCATGGCGATGGTGCGGCCAGTAAGGGCGAGTACCGCCATTATATGCTTAAGGAGATTTTTGAGCAGCCGACGGTTATTGAGGCAGCATTAGAGGGACGGCTGAGCGCAAATAGCGTGTTGGTGGAGAGCTTTGGTCCAGATGCCCAGGCACTTTTCCAGCGTACCCGACAGGTACATATTATCGCCTGCGGCACTAGCTACCATGCGGGGCTGGTGGCGCGCTATTGGCTAGAACGCTACGCGGGCGTACCGGTACAGGTCGAGGTTGCCTCTGAGTACCGCTACCGCCACCCGGTCGTGCCTGACGGCACGCTGTTTATCAGCCTCTCCCAGTCGGGAGAGACCGCTGATACGTTGGCCGCGCTACGCTTTGCTAAAACCCTCAACTATGTGGGCTCACTGGCGATCTGTAACGTGCCGGGTAGTTCGCTGGTGCGTGAGTCTGACATTACCCTGATGACCCGCGCAGGCCCTGAAATTGGCGTCGCCTCGACCAAAGCGTTTACCACTCAGCTGGTAGCGCTAATGCTGCTAACGCTTTCGGTCAGTAAAGCCAAAGATCAGGCCGAATACCCGGATATTATCGCCGCGCTGCGCACGCTGCCCGAGGTGTGCCAGCGGGTGCTGGCGCTAGACAGCCAGATCGAAACGCTTTCCCAAGCGTTTGCAGAAAAACATCATGCACTCTTCTTGGGGCGCGGTGCCCACTACCCGATTGCTCTGGAAGGCGCGCTTAAGCTTAAAGAGATCTCCTATATTCATGCCGAGGCGTACCCCGCAGGAGAGTTAAAGCATGGCCCGCTGGCGCTGGTGGACAGCGAAATGCCGGTGATCTCGGTAGCACCCAACGATGACCTACTGGAAAAGCTAAAATCCAACCTTCAGGAAGTCCGTGCCCGCGGCGGCCAGCTGTTTGTATTTGCTGATGAGAGCGTGGGTATCGATACTCAGGAAGATATTCGCGTACTAACCCTGCCCCATGTGCACGAAGCGCTAGCACCGCTGCTGTATACCCTGCCGTTACAGTTGTTGAGTTACCATGTAGCGGTGCTCAAAGGTACCGATGTCGACCAACCTCGCAACCTGGCTAAAAGTGTCACGGTGGAGTGATTGAGGCGTCAGACTTTAGATTGAGTTAAACCCATAAAAACGCTTTACAAGATGCGGCAATCAGTCGCATCTTATGCGCAACCGTTGCGTTGCAGCATGTGGTTAGGGTGCTTATGATCGTGGCGGTCTTTCCTCCCTTCTAATTGGATAACATTGCTATGAAACCACCAAACGTCCTCGTAACCCGGCATTATGCTAGCCGGGTCGCTTGGCTGTTGCTTGCCTGCTGTCTTTTTGTTTTCCCCTCCCTCTCTTATGCCGCCGCCGGGCCGCTCGATCTTACTCTTTCGCTTGCCGGTATCTCTTCTGTCGTGATCTTCGTGCTCGCTTATGCGTTGGTGATGAGTGAAGAGCTACTGCATATGCGTAAGTCTAAGCCGGTACTGGTCGCGGCAGGTCTTATCTGGGGGCTAGTGGCCTGGGTCTATGTACAAGCGGGGATGCCGGAAGAGGCGGAAACCGCCTTCCGTGAAACGCTGCTTGAGTACGCCGAGCTGTTGCTGTTTTTGCTGGTCGCGATGACCTATATCAACGCCATGGAAGAGCGCCGGGTATTTGATGCGCTGCGTTCCTGGCTAGTGCGCAAAGGCTTCAGCTACCGCACGCTGTTCTGGATTACCGGGGTGATGGCCTTCGGTATTTCGGCGATCGCCAACAATATGACCACTGCCATGTTGATGTGCGCCGTGGTGCTCAAAGTGGCCGAGGGGGATAATAAGTTTATCGGCCTTTGCTGCGTCAACGTGGTGGTCGCCTCTAACGCGGGCGGTGCCTTCAGTCCGTTTGGCGATATCACCACGCTAATGGTGTGGCAGGCAGGGCAAGTGCCGTTCGAAGGCTTCTTCGCGCTGTTACTTCCCGCGGTGGTTAATTTCATGGTACCTGCGGTCATCATGAACTTCTTTATCGTCAATCGTCAGCCTGCCTCGCTTAAAGAGAACGTTTGGCTTAAGCGTGGTGCGCGGCGCATTATCGTGCTGTTTTTAATCACCGTGGCCATCTCGGTACTGTGTCACTCAGTGCTGTATTTACCGCCTGCCATGGGCATGATGTTTGGTTTGGGCCTACTGCAGTTCTTTGGCTACTACCTGCGCCGCAGCCTGCCTCGTTCGCTTGAACGCAAGCGCGAGCGCTACTCCCGCCGGGGTGACTGGAAGAAGTTGGAACAGCTCGGCAGTGTCGTTCCCTTTGATATTTTTAGCCGTATTGCGCGCTCCGAGTGGGATACGCTGCTGTTCTTCTACGGGGTGGTGATGTGCGTCGGTGGCCTTGGCTTTATGGGCTATCTCAGCCTGCTTTCCGAAACCCTCTACGGCAGTTGGAATCCGGTGTGGGCGAACGTAGTGCTGGGGCTTATCTCTGCGGTCGTCGACAACATACCGGTCATGTTTGCGGTGCTTTCCATGGCGCCGGATATGTCGGAAGGTAACTGGCTACTGATTACCCTAACCGCCGGTGTGGGGGGTAGTTTGCTTTCGATGGGCTCTGCTGCGGGGGTTGCCCTTATGGGCCAGGCACGCGGCATCTATACCTTTGCCGTTCACCTGCGCTGGGTGCCCGCGATTTTATTAGGCTATGTTGCCAGCATTGCCGTGCATCTATGGATCAACGCCGCTCTGTTCTAGGCGGACTGTTCCGATTAGAAGTTAGTACGCTAACATCGAAAACGCCCTTCACCGAGTAATCAGTGAAGGGCGTTTACTTTTTATGAGTTCAGGATTTAAAGGCGGTTAACTTAACGATATTTTCGCTGGGCCGTTAGAGGTCGTGGCCGGTAATGACCTGGCAAATCTCCGCAAAGCTCTTCGCCCTGGGCACTGGGTTAATCTCTTTATCCACCGCACTCTGTATATCGCTGGCTGAAATAATGCCGCGAATTCTAAGCTCATGGTTATCGTTTTGCTCGGTGATTAACAGGTGTTGCTCGGTAAAGGCTTCCATCGACATCACCAAATCTTCGATTGTCAGCGAGCCCAGTTGGGCGACGGGCATGGCGCTAAGCTTGTGCCACGGGGTCATAATCATTTCCGCCGTTATATCTTCACGCGAGAGATTGCGCTGCTGCATGGCTAAATTAATACGCCGAGTGCCAATCATCTCTTTTGAAGTAATAATGCCGATACAGTGCGCTTGGTGATCCATGACGAATAGCAGCCTTACACCGCTATAACGCATCTTAAGGTGCGTCTCGTCGATGGGGGTATCGGCATCAACCGATTGGGGCGCTACTTGGGAAAAATCGGTCAGCACGGTCATGGCAGGGCTAGTGGGCTGTAGCCGACGTGTTGCAGGCTTGGTCAGCAGTGGTGCTGAGCCTAGTTGAATTAAGGGTTTAGCTGAAAAGGTGACTTGGTTCATCAGGGTACCTCCATGTGGAGAAAAGGGTGAGTCGTTGATATCTGGCTCACCATGCAACTCCACAGTTGCATGCAATTCTTATCGCAACCTTAAGAGATCCATAAATAGCGTTATCATGCCGACAGCAGCTACGGCTGCTTACTGAGAGGCGGTAGAACAATCAGTACGCGCAACCCTCCGCTGGGAGCGTCATCAAGCTGCAGGGTGCCGCCGTGACGTGTGACCAGCCGCTCGACGATGGAAAGCCCTAATCCTGAACCGGCGCTGGGGCCTGCGCGCTGAAAACGCTCAACGACCTTTTTACGCTCATTGATGGGGATACCGGACCCCTGATCATCCACTATTAACTGAAAGCCTGATGGTGTCGTCGCCAGTGTGATACTGATCACACTCTGGTTAGGCGAGTGCTGGATGGCATTACCGACCAAGTTTTGCACCAGCGTTTCAATGGCACCGGGCTCTTCTAGCATTAACCAATCCGCCGGCTCATCGGCGTTGAGCAGCAGCTGCTGTTTGCGCTCAGCGGCCAGTGGTGAAAGTTTGGCCAGGGTCTCACGCACTTCGCTAAGCAGATGGCTAGTGCGGTACTCGGGGAGTGCCTCCTCTTCGGGTTCCAGGCGAGCCAGCGTCAATAGCTGGGTGACCAAACGGGTAGCTCTTGATACGCCATCGCGCAGGTGGGTGAGTGCCTCCTGACGGTCTTCGCGGCTGTCGGTAGTCAGGGCGTTCTGAGCGTGTAGGTCGAGTACCGCTAAGGGCGTTCGCAGCTCATGGGCGGCGTCGGCAATAAAGCGCTTTTCGCGTACGCGCATTATGCGGATTCGCTCTAACAGCCGGTTGAGCGCGCCGGCAATGGTATCTAACTCTTGGGGCAGAGGGCTAAGCGTTAAGGGCTGCAAATTATGTGGATCGCGACTGCGGATTTGCTCGGCCATGCGCGATAGCGGTGCCAAGCCCCAGCCAATTGACCACCACAGCAGGGCGGTGAGCAGTGGCAGGCCGATTAAGTCGGGCAACAGGGTGCGTAGCGCTACCGCCCTGATCAGTTCGCCGCGCACGTCTTCCCGCTCACTCACTACAATCCGCTGGGTGGCGTTGGCTATTTCGAGTACATAAATGCGCCATTCCACCTCATCGATAGACCGACTGGTGAAACCCGAGGGGATCTCGGCCAGCGGCGACTCGGGGGCATTGGCCGAGCGCAGCAGGAGGCGGTCCTCTTCCCAGAGTTGAAAACCCAACTGGCTATCCGCACGGTATCCTGCAAAGCGCCGATTGGATCTCGCCGCACCCCCGAGGGCATTTTCTAGGCTGCTGAGCAGCTCGCCGCGCGTCTCTTCCGGCAGTGGGGTTTGCAGCAAGCCTGCTAATAAGCGCCCGTCTTGCTCAAGACTGGCGTCGTACAACGCTTCAATTTCATGGGCAGCGTAGCGGTAGCTGATAAAGCCAATCGCCAGCATGCTAATACCAAACACCAGCAGCGCTAGCCCCAGGGTACGTTGGCGAATAGAGCTCATGGGGAGTCATCCTGATCGGCTTTATCCATGACGTAACCAATGCCGCGCAGGGTGCGAATCAGGTGAGGAAAGAATTTACGCCGCAGATGGTGCACATGGACTTCAATGGCGTTGCTCTCTACATCTTCATCCCAGCCATAGACCAAGCGCGTTAGCGTATCGCGGGTGAACACGCGCCCAGGGTGGCTCATAAACTCTTGTAGTAGGGTCAATTCACGCCGTGATAACAGCACAAGCTTCCCCTGGTAGCTAACCTGCATGGTCAAAGGATCCAGGCGAATACCTCGGCACTCCAAGGCACTGTTGACTTGGTCGCTGCTACGCCGCAACAGGGCGCGCAGGCGTGCTTTTAATTCAGCGACTTCAAACGGCTTGGTTAAATAGTCATCGGCACCCGCATCTAATCCCGCGATGCGTTCGTCAACGGCGTCCCGGGCGGTTAACACCAAAATGGGGACGCGATTGCCCTGCCGCCGCACGGCTTCCAGTACCTGCATACCATCCATGCGCGGCAGCCCCAGATCGAGAATGACCACATCAAAGGGTTCGCCTTCCTTTAATGCAGCCAGGGCGGTAACCCCATCGCTAAGATGATCCACCGTGAAGTTCTCGGGCTTTAATGCCAAGCGAATGCCCGAGGCTAAGCTCGGATCGTCTTCAACCAACAATATACGCATGGCGGGTTGCTTACTCCTTCAAATCAATTCCTTCAAAACAATCGCCATCATGAAACCTTGAAATAAGCACTGATAAGGGTGGCGTGCAAAGGCTTAGGCAGTCAGGATGAGGTTATAAATTATAGGTTAATAACGTAGCACGCTTTACACCTCCTTCGGAGCTTTGCATTTGATTGATCAGCCATGACGCATTCCCCCTCAAGCACCCCAGATGTCATGCTTTGCCCACCCGATAAGCGACGCGAAGCACTACTGCAGTTGGCTGCTGCTCATGACCCTGAGCAGCAGGCGGCGCTCAGCACTGCTTTAAAGAGTATGTCGACGGCCTCAGACGAAGAGTGGCAGGGGCTATTGGTAAACTATCAGGAAGGGCAAATAAAAGGCGCGATCTGGGTACAGCCTCTGCCAGAAAACATGGCGCAGCTGTGGTTACCATTGCCCGGTGTGGAAGCAGAGCAAATCCACGCGCTGTTGCGTGCCGCCCACGCATGGGTAAAAACGCACAATATTCGCCTGTGCCACTTGGAGCTTCCACCCCAGGCATGCGTATCAGAAGCGCTGTTAGTTGAGCATGGCATGCTGCGTTTGGCCTGCTTGGAGCATTTAACCGGCAACAGTCACCGCCGCTTAGCGATGAATGAAGCGATGCCGCTGTCTTTGCAGCCGTTTGGAGAACTTCCAGAACCAGAACAGTTGGCCCTGCTGGCCGCGGTGGGGCAGGATTCACTGGATAGCCGCCCCCTGCGCGACGTACTCTCCATTAAGGAGCTACTGGCGGGGTTTTATCAGCAGGATCCCCAGGCACCGCAGCATTGGTACGCCGTTGGTTATCAAGGCGGTGTGGTGGGCGTGCTATTGCTGGCGCCGCGCCCGGCGCTAGGCCGTTGGGAGCTAATGCTCATGGGACTAATACCGGGTTGGCGTGGCCAAGGTTTGGGCCGTTCGCTATTAAATAAAGCCCTTGAACTTGCCCAGCAGGCAGGTGTGCAGGCGGTTATGCTGGCAGTCGATAACGTCAATTTACCGGCCAAACGTCTTTATCAGCAGGCCGGTTTTGTGCGCTACGCACAACAGCGTTTATTAGCGTGGAAAGGCGATGGCGAGAAGGGCGAAGCGCCAAAATAAAGCCTAGATAGTACCTATGGATCATATAAGCGCGCTTAGTAGCATTTTCTTGCGCTTTACGTTGCCGGTATACTAGTTCTATAGGCACGTCTTGGCGTCTCTGCGGTGCATCGTTGATGTTGGCGCTGCCACACATAGGGTTTGAGACAGTGTTTGAGAGAGCGTTTGAGATAGCTTGAGACAGAGATTAAGAAAAAAACGATTTATGACAATACTCAAGAGGTGGTGAGAGTGAAAGCTAAGCTGATCATGAGCGGGCTGGCGGCCCTCGGCGTCATGGCGGGCACATCAGGTGCTTACGCTCAAGACGCCGCACGTGATGCGATTGCCGAGCGTTTGGCGCCGGTAGGGCAACTCTGTTTACAAGGCCAGGACTGTGGCACTGCGGCTGCGCCTGCTAGCGATAGCGGCAGTGATGGCGATATCGATGGTGAGGGTATCTACGGCAACGTATGTAGCGCCTGCCACGAATCCGGCGCTGCGGGTGCCCCTATCCGTGGCGATGAAGAGGCCTGGGCGGAACGCACTGAGCAAGGCTTTGCCACGCTGCTAGAGCACTCGATTAACGGTATTGGTGCAATGCCTGCTCGTGGTGGTAACCCCAATCTCTCTGATGAAGAGATGGAAGCAGCAACTGCCTACATGGTTGAGCCAGTCATGGAAGTGCCTGAACTAGGCGGTGGCGACGAGGCGGCTTCTGAAGATGAAGAAACCACAGACGAAGCCGCTACTGAAGAGACAGCGGCTTCCGAAGATGAATCGGCTAGCGAAGCAGAAACCGCCGCTAATGATGACGCGGCAAGTGAAGAAGACGCGGCGGCAAGCGAAGGCGAGAGTGGTGGTAGCGACTTAGACGGTGCAGCACTTTATGCGAGCTCTGGCTGTGCCGCTTGCCACGACAGCGGCGTTGCAGGAGCACCGGCGATAGGCGATGCGGATGCCTGGGCTGAGCGTTTAGAAAAAGGTGCTGACGAGCTTTATGCCAGCGCGATTAACGGTATTGGTGCCATGCCAGCCAAAGGCGGCAACCCCAATCTTTCTGATGAAGAAGTCATGGCGATTGTCGATCACATGATCGCTGGAGCCGAGTAAGTCTAAAAATCTTATTCGCGCAGTTAATTGAGACGTTGAGCTATCTTATCCACAGGGTGTTTTTGCTAACGCCCTGTGGATATTTTTTATAACCTCAGGTTCATTATTCACCCCAGTAGCGAACGCAGCCCGGCAATGGCGTCTTTGCCGCGGGCCTGTTTCTTATCCGGATCCTCTTTATCCGCGCGACCTTCCCACTCTAGATCCTCCCCAGGTAACTCGTCTAAAAAGCGGCTGGGCGCACAGTCCATCAGCTCACCGTAGGCTTTGCGCTGGCGGGCAAGGGTCAAGGTTAGCGTGCGCCGCGCCCGGGTAATGCCCACATAGGCGAGCCGCCTCTCCTCCTCCACTGTGCCTACTTCGATGGCGTTACGGTGGGGTAGCAGGTCTTCCTCGAGTCCCATCAAATAAACGTGGGGGAACTCCAGCCCTTTGGAGGCGTGCATAGTGAGTAGCTGCACGCGATCAGAGTCATCCTCTTCCGCCTGCTGCTCCAGAATATCGCGCAGTACCAAGCGTGAAATCGCCGCTTCCACGCCGTCGGTTTCCGTATCGGTGGAGTCAGTATCGTCTTCTGGTTCGCGGTTAAGCGATTTTTCCAACTGATCAATTAGAATCCACACATTGGCCATACGCCGTTCAGCAACGGTGGGCGCGCTGGCGTTTTGGTACAGCCAGGCCTCGTAATCCATATCCCGCAGCATATCGCGGATGGCGGCAATCGCATCGCCTTGATCCATGCGCTTACGTACGCCGTCGAGAAAGTGGGTGAATCGGCTTAAGCGCTCTACGGCCCGAGTCGGCAGCACCTGCTCCAAGCCCAGTTCGTGGCAAGCGGCAAATAGTGATATCGAGCGCTCGGTGGCGTAGTTGGCAAGCTTCTCTACCGTTCCAGGGCCTACTTCACGGCGGGGTACGTTCACGATACGTAAAAAGGCGTTATCGTCGGCGGGATTAATCAATAACCGCAGATAAGCCATGGTGTCTTTAATCTCATTGCGGGAGAAAAACGACGTACCACCGGAGAGCTTGTAAGGAATTTGGTAGTGCTGCAGCTTAAGCTCCAGCAAACGGGCCTGGAAGTTACCGCGATACAGCACCGCAAAGTCACGCCATTCGGCTTTCTCTTTGATGCGCCGAGTGAGCATTTCGCTGGCGACCCGCTCAGACTCCGCTTCTTCATGGCGGTTCACGATCACCCGAATAGGCGCGCCGTCGCCCATATCCGACCACAGCGTCTTCTCATAAACGTGGGGGTTATTGGCGATCAGTGTGTTGGCGGCGCGCAGTATCGTGGCGGTAGAGCGGTAGTTTTGCTCCAGTTTGATCACTTTCAGGCGCGGGAAATCTTCCCCTAGGGTAATCAGGTTCTCAGGCCGTGCGCCGCGCCAGGCGTAAATCGACTGGTCATCGTCGCCTACTACGGTAAAGGTGGAGCGCTCCGCCATTAGCAGTTTCACCAACAGGTACTGGGAGACGTTGGTGTCCTGGTACTCATCCACCAGCATGTAATGGATTTTGCGCCGCCAGCGCTCGAGCGCTTCCGGATCGTTCTTGAGCAATACCACCGGCAGCAGAATCAGGTCGTCGAAATCCACCGCGTTGTAGGCTTTTAAATGGCGTACGTAGGCTTCATACACCCGTGCGGCAAAATGCTCATCGTCATCAGCCGCGAACGAGAGCGCATCGCTGGGCAGCACCAAGTCGTTCTTCCAGGTGGAGATTTTGCTCTGCACGGCGTTGATTTGTTCGGCATCCACCTGGGCATCTTTGTTCATCAAATCGCGCAGCAGCGCCTTGGCGTCTTCCGGGTCGAAAAGTGAAAAGCCCGGCTTGTAGCCCAGGGTTTTCAGCTCGCCGCGGATAATATTCAGCCCCAGGGTGTGAAAGGTGGAGACCGTCAGCCCGTGGCCCTCTTTGCCGTGGAGCATCTGGCCCACGCGCTCTTTCATCTCCCGGGCGGCTTTATTGGTAAAGGTCACCGCCGCGATTCTGCGCGCGCTCATCCCGCACTCTTGCACCAAATAGGCAATCTTGGTGGTAATCACGCTGGTTTTACCCGAACCTGCGCCCGCTAATACCAAGCAGGGGCCATCGATATAACGCACCGCTTCCTGCTGGCGCGGGTTTAGCCCTTTAATGCGGCTAAGGATGCTCTTGGGCGTGGCAGGCGTCATGGCGTCGGTGGTCCTCTACGAGTGTTGCTAGGCGTTTTCGATTACAATCGGCGAATGCATGATAAACAGGCAGGTGGAGATGTTTGAAGTAGCGCTTTTTGAACCGCGTATGGCGCCCAATACGGGCAATATCATGCGCTTGGTGGCCAATAATGGTTGCCGGTTACACCTGATTGAGCCGCTGGGCTTCGACCTGGAAGAGAAAAAGCTGCGTCGCGCTGGGCTAGATTACCGCGACCTGGCAAATGTCACTCGCCACGCGGATTTTAGCGCCTTTCAGCAAACCATGCAGGGGCGGCGCATCTGGGCGATCACTACCAAAGGCACGCGCAGCTACAGCGATGCGGACTTTGCCCCAGGCGATGTACTGCTGTTTGGCTCGGAAACCGCTGGCCTCTCACCCCAGGTGCATGAAGCGCTCACTGCCGAGCATAAACTGCGCCTGCCCATGCAACCCAATAACCGTAGCCTGAACCTTTCCAACGCCGTCGCTATTGTGAGCTACGAAGCGTGGCGCCAGCAAGGGTTTGCTGGCGCAGGTTCGGTCTAATCAGTTAGCAATTCCGTAGCGGTCACGGTACGCCCTGATCGCTTCGGCGTAGGCGAGCATTTCACCACCAGCATGCTCTTCAAGGTAAGTGAGTACTTGCTCTAAGGTGACGATACTGACCACAGCCATGCCATACTGGGCCTGCACTTCCTGAATGGCGCTCTGCTCGCCCTGGCCGCGCTCCTGGCGATCAAGGGCAATGATCACTCCAGCGACATGGGCACCGCTCTGCTCAATCAACGTCATTACTTCGCGAATCGCGGTGCCTGCAGTAATCACGTCATCAATGATTAATATATCCCCGGCAAGCTCTGCGCCAACAATATTGCCGCCTTCACCGTGGGTTTTGGCCTCTTTGCGATTAAAGGCATAGGGCATATCCCGGTCGTGATGGTCGGCCAGCGCCGCGGCCGTGACCGCTGCCAGCGGGATGCCCTTATAGGCGGGGCCAAACAGTACATCGGCGTTTAAGCCGCTATCGACAATCGCCTGGGCGTAAAAGCGCCCTAGCTTGGCCAGTGCCCGACCGGTTTGAAATAGCCCGGCGTTGAAAAAGTAGGGGCTAACGCGGCCAGATTTCAGCGTAAACTCGCCAAACTTAAGCACGCCTTGCTCAATGGCAAAGGCAATGAAATCGCGCTGGTAGGGTTGTAGAGTGGTGGCCACGGCATTCCTCACTAGGCGTTAGGTTTAAATCGGCACGAAAGCAACAATATAAGTAGGGTAAATGGCAAGTTTTACTCGCTGCCTTTACCCAAACGTCTAAACGTCGGGTATCATACAGCAGCGACGCAAAAGGGACGATTTATGAAAATTGCCAGCATCAATGTCAATGGTATTCGTGATGCCGTCGATCGTGGCTTCCTGGACTGGCTGGCTCAGCAGGATGTCGACGTGGTCTGCGTGCAGAACATCAAGGCAAAAAGTTTTGAACTGGGTGATCATATTCTGTATCCGGAAGGCTATGAAGGCTACTTCCTGGATGCCGAAGAAGATGGTTTCTCCGGTGTGGCACTCTATTGCCGCAAAATCCCCAAGGCGATTATGTATGGCCTTGGGTTTCCTCAGTGTGACCATGAAGGACGTTTTCTGCAGGCGGATTATGAACGCTTCAGTATCGTTTCTTTCTTGATGCCTGATGGAAGTGACCAAAAAGCCAAACAGGCGTTTATGGAGCAGTACCAAGAGTACCTGACCAAGATGTCGCGCAAACGGCGTGAATACATCCTCTGCGGTACCTGGCATATTGCCCATAAAACCGTCGATTTGGCTAATTGGTCGGATAACCAACTGACCTCAGGTTTCCGCCCGGAAGAGCGCGCCTGGATGGATCAGGTGCTTGGCCCCACCGGGTTTATCGACACCTTCCGCGAAATTAACCGTGATGCAGGTGAATATACCTGGTGGCCGAAGCTTGACCAAGACGTGCCCCGTGAGCGCCAGGAAGGCTGGCGGATCGACTATCAGTTAGTCGGCCCCAACTTCCGCCGCCACGTGGTCGACGCGTGGATTGATTACGATGCGACCTTCTCCGAGTTCGCACCGCTAATCATTGAGTACGACCTAGCGCTCTAAGCGCTAGACAACGCACTTTTCCCGCGTCGCCAGTCACCCTTGCTGATTAGCAGGGGTGATAAACAACAGGCCAGCTAAATGCTGGCCTGTTGTTTTTTTACGCCTCACACCTCACTTTCATTACCCTCGAATACCCAGCGCTTCGCGCTGCTTCTCGCGCAGCTCATCACCGGCTTTTTCGGCTAAATCCAGCATCGCGTTCAACTCGGCACGGGTAAACGCACCCGCCTCGGCGGTACCCTGCACTTCGATCAGTTCGCCGCTTTCGGTCATTACCACGTTCAAATCGGTATCGGCTTTGCTGTCTTCCGGGTAGTCCAGATCCAGCACCGGCACGCCTTTATAAATGCCTACGGAAATGGCGCTGACCAACTGCTTGAAGGGGTCGCTTTTAATCTTCTTTTCACGCTGCAGATAGCGAACGGCATCCATCAGCGCCACGCAGCCACCGGTAATCGCCGCGGTGCGGGTGCCGCCATCGGCCTGGATTACATCGCAATCCACGGTAATGGTGAACTCACCGAGCTTCTTCAAATTCACCGCGGCGCGCAGGCTGCGACCAATCAATCGCTGAATTTCCAGCGTGCGGCCGCCTTGCTTACCCTGAGTCGCTTCGCGGTTGCTGCGCGAGTGCGTCGCGCGGGGCAGCATGCCGTACTCAGCGGTTACCCAGCCCTGATTCTTGCCGCGCAGCCAGCGCGGTACAGTGGCTTCTACGCTGGCATTGCACAGCACTTTGGTATCACCAAACTCCACCAGCACCGAGCCTTCCGCATGGCGGGTGTAGTCGCGGGTTAAGCGAATGTCGCGGAGCTGGTCGGCCTCGCGGCCGCTGGGGCGCACAACATCAGGACGCTTAGCACTGCTCACAAATAGTACCTCTCAATAAACGCGTAACAAGGAAAAGCCCTTCATTGTACACGTCTGGGAGTGCGCTGATTGTCTTAACGCCCAGCTAGCGTCAAGGCATTACTTTATTTATGTCAATTGAGGCGTCCAGTGTAGAGCGCTTTGAAGGCAGTATAGCGAGCCGCATGCAGTTCATATGTACCTGAATCAGGCTCTAATACCTGCTCGCCCGGGGATAGGTCGTTCGCAACGCTCAAGACGTCGCCATTGGTCCTTGCCGCCATCGCCGCCACGGCTGCCCCAAGCAGCACGGGTTCGGGCGCATCAGAAAGGATAACTCGGCAGCCGGTACCGTCGGCATAGAGCTTGCGTAGCAAGGCCGAGCGGCCATGACCACCGCTTAAGTGCAAGGTATCAATGGCGTAACCATGCGCGTTCAGCCGCTCGATAATCGCACGGGTGCCATACACCAGCGCGGTGGCGGCAGCCCAGTAGACCTTAATAAAGCTCTCCCGCGGCGTATCTAGCGTGAGCCCGGTAATCGCGCCGCGAATGTCCGGATCTGCTAGCGGAGAGCGGTTACCGATAAAGTCAGGGCAGACGTGGGTATGTGGCGCAGGGTCGCCGTTTTCCAGGCGTTCAAGCAGCAACTCGGAGAGCGCTCCGTGAATATCCTCGCCAAACTCATTGCCTGCCGAAAACAGCGCTGCCAGGTGATCTAGCAGCGCGCCGGTAATACTCTGCCCGCCTTCGTTGGCGACAAAACCGCTGCACAACGCGCCGGGATAAGGGCCCCACACGCCGGGCACCTCGCGCCGTTCGGGCTGGGCGCCGATATGGCAGGTGGAGGTGCCGCCTATCACGGCAAGACGACGCTCGGGAGCATCAGAGAGGCTTCTTCCTAACGTGCCGAGCGCTCCGGCATAGGCATCAATCATGCCCACTGCAAAGGTGCAGCCGGTGGTTAGACCCAGCTCTGCCGCCGCTGCTTCTGTCAATTGCCCCAGTGTTACCCCAACGGGCCGCGCTTGGTCAGGCAGCCGTGCGCGCTCAAGAACATCCTGCATATCTATCTGAGCTAGAAAATCTTTATCCCAGCCATGACCAGGGCGAGGATCAAACGTCCACTTGCAGGCGAGCATGCACACCGAACGCTCGGTGGAATCCGTGCATTTAAAGCCCAGCCAGTCGCCAAGATCACCGGCGTAGCCAATCTGGGCATAAAGCTCTGGACGGTGGCGCTTGAGCCACATCAGTTTGGGCATCTGCATCTCGGGGGACATGAAGCCACCCAAGTTAGCCAGTGGCGCGGCGTGGGTGGCCGTGCACTCAGCGGCTTCGGCGGTTGCACGGTGATCCATCCAGACAATGATATTCCACGCTTCATCACCGGGTGAGAGCTCAAGCGGTTGACCCTGCTGATCCAGAAGGACGAGCGAGCAGGTGGCGCTTACCGACATGCTGGTGATGGAATCGGGCGCTACACCGGCAGCCTCGCGGGCGCGCCGGGTCGCGCTGCATACCGCGCGCCAGATATCCGTGGAGCTTTGCTCAACGTGGTGCTCGGCAGGGCGATGCATCGCAATAGGGGTTTTCGCTTCGGCCAGCATCACGCCATCAAGCGTGAAAATGCCCGCCCGGGCGCTGCCAGTGCCGATATCGATGCCTAGAACATGTTCTTGATGACTCATGGAAAACCTTACTCAAGACTGTTTAATAAATGGCATACGCACTGCCATTACAATAATTAGAAAAGCTCCCCACACCGCTGTGGACAAATGCTGGCTGGCGCCCATCAGGTTCATACCCGAGGCGATTACCTGCAGGCTCATCAAACCCAGCACCAGGGGGAGTACGCGGCCAAAGCCGCCAAATGGGTTCGCCCCGGCCAGAAAACAGGCCAGCACGGTAATCAGTAGGTAGCTCTCGCCGTGGCCTACGCGTACGGAGTTAAAGCGGGCGAGCATCACCATACCTGCGAGGCCGGCGAGCAGACCGGAAATCGTGTAGACGGTGATCAGCACGCGCTTGACGTTAATACCCGAGTACTCGGTAGCGCGGGGATTGGAGCCGAGCATATAGATCGAGAACCCGGTGCGGGTAAAGTGCATCACGTACATCAGCCCAGCGGCGGCGGCGAGAAAGATCAGCATGGGAATTGGCACGCCCAGAAAGCTTCCGCTACCGATGGTTTGAAATACCTCAGGCATACCTGAAATACCGCCGCCGCGAGTTAAAAACTCGCCCACACCCTGGAGAAAAATCATCGCACCTAGCGACACCAGAATGGGATGCGCACCCACATAGGCGACGATAACGCCGATTAAAAAGCCGGCGGCAGCGCCCACGACGAGCCCGACCATAATCGCCATGGGAACACTGAGTATGCCCAACCCCGCCAGCAGCCCCTGTACCAGCCAGGCGGTGGTGAGCCCGGCAATATTGGCGGTAAAAGTAACCGAGAGGTTGAGCCCGCCGGAAATAATCGGTACCAGCATTGCCAGCGACAGTAGCCCAAGCTCTGGCAACTGCATCGACATGGAACTGAAATTAGTCGCGGAGAGAAACCCCGGGGCCAGAAGCGAGAAAAACACGATGCTGATGATCAAAAGGGCCGTCATGGCCATCACTTCGATGGTATCGCCACCCAGGCGTATGCCAGCACTGGATGGCGTGTTCAGCGGCTTATTCATACGTTTTGCGCCCTGGTTGAACGGGGCAACAGGTTGCCCAGATTACTGGTCGTGATCGCGATCAAAATAATCAACCCGACAATCATGCGGAAAGCGTAGGGCGTTACGCCCAGCAGGTTAAGGCCGTTTTGCACCACGGCGAGCAGCAGCACGCCAAGCACCGCACCGAGCACCGAACCGCGCCCACCACCTAACGTTGCCCCTCCGAGCACTACCGCGGCTAAAATCGGCAGTTCCTGGCCGATCAAGGCGTTGGGCACCACCTCTTGCACAATATGCGCCTGCATAAGGCCTGCCACGCCTGCGCATAGCCCCAGCCAGCCGTAAGCGAAGGCGTGAATTTTCCACACACTCACGCCCGAACGGCGGGCGGCCTCGGGGCTTGAGCCAAAGCCATACACAGCACGCCCGAAGCCAGTGCGAGCCAGAATGAACCAAGTGAGTAAGACCATTACTGCCATGACGGCGGCGGGGAAGTAGAGCGTGGCCGAACCGCGCTCGGCGGGTAGGTCGAGCAGAGGAATTGAGTAGTAGAGCCAGTCGGGAATAGCGTAGATCGATACCCCGCCAGTGAAGTACATCAATAGCCCGAAAAATAGGTTAAAGGTGCCAATGGTGACGATAATCGAGACAATACGAAAACGGTGGATGAGCAGCGCATTAAACAACCCCAGTAGAGTGCCCACCAGCATTGAGAGTAGGATGCCTAGCGGCCAGCTGCCGCCGCCCAGGGTGTCAATGAGCAGCGTCATCACCACGTACTGCACCACCGAAGCCGCCACCGCGAAGGAGATATCGATGCCCCCCGCGATGAGAACGACCACCAACCCCACGGCAAAAATGATATTGACCGACTGATTGTTAAGTAGGTCAAACAGGTTCTGAACAGTTAAAAAACTGTCGGTGATCAGTGCCAGCACCGCCGAGAGCGCTAAAATGATGCCCAGCAGCACCCCTTCAGTGCTGATACGTTGGCGTGATAACAGGTTACGCATTGATGATCGCCTCCAGCGCTTCTTCCGTGGTTTCAGAGGGGATCACCTCGGTAGCGATGCGCCCCTCGCGCAGTACCAGCGCGCGGTCAGTATTCATCCAGATTTCCCCCGCTTCGTCGGAGATCAAAATAATCGCCACGCCCTGGTCGGCAAGACCGCGGATGATCTCGAAGATCCCCGCTTTAGCTCCCACATCGACGCCAATCGTTGGGCAATCGAGAATCAGCACATCGGGCTCGGTCGCCAGCCACTTGGCAAGCGCAATGCGCTGTTGGTTGCCGCCAGAGAGCGACGAGACTGCCAGTTCAGCATCACTTACCTTGGTTTTAAGCCGCTCTATCCAGCGCGCGGTGAGCGCCTTAATGCGTTGGGGAGAGAGAAAAAAGCGCGGTTGCTCAAGCATCGGCAGCACTGTCACAGCGGTATTCATATTGATCGACTGGTTTTGCACCAGGCCAAGATGGAGCCGGTCTTCCGAGAGGTAAGCGATCTTATGGCGCACGGCGTCGCGGTTGGAGCGCAGCTTGAGCAGTTGACCATCCTTGTGAATCTCGCCCGATGTGGGCTTTGTCATGCCAAAAATGGTGTGGGCGATTTCGGTGCGTCCCGCGCCCAGCAAGCCGGTTAAGCCGAGAATTTCCCCGCGGTGCAGGGTAAAAGAGACATCTGCAAACTCGCCTTCACGAGTCAGTTGCTTAAGCTCCAGTACTGTTGCGCCTGTATGCGTTTCAGCCCGGGGGGTGAGCTTCAGTTCAAGACCGGTCATCAGCGTGGAGAGCCGCGCCTGGGTCATTCCCTCGGTGGGATAAGTGCCCACCAGTTGGCCGTTACGCAGTACGGTTACCCGCTGGCACACTTCCAGCACTTCCGCCAAGCGGTGGCTGACCAGCACAATAGAAATGCCCTTTTCTGCTAGCGAGCGGGTAATCGCCAACAACGCCTGCACCTCTTTGTAGGTGAGCGAGGCGGTGGGCTCATCCATAAAAATAATGCTGGCCCCTGCGCGCAGCACGCGGCAAATGGCGACCAACTGGCGGCGGGCAATCGAAAGGTCTTCAACACGGGCCGTGGGATCCAGTTTCAAACCAAACTGCTGAATAATCTCACGTGATTGCTGCAGCGCCTTTTTATACGAAATGGGCTGCCACGGCTTAGAAACGTAGTCATCAAAGACGATATTTTCCGCGACAGTGAGGTGTGGAAAGAGCGCCAGATCCTGCCAGATGACGTGGATGCCTCGGCCGCGCGCCTCCAGCGGGCTAATGGCAGAGAGGGTTTCATCACCAAAGGTGAACTCAACACCCGGCTCGGGCTTGTAAACGCCGTTGATAATTTTAATGAGGGTACTTTTGCCGCAGCCATTTTCGCCCGCCAGGCACATAACCTCACCGCGGCGAAGTTCGAATTCGACATCATCCAGCACCCTGCTTTGCCCGAATACCTTGCTAACATGACGCGCTCGAATCGCGATCTCGCTCATCGGCGGCTCCTCTCTAGACATGACGGCTCTCTTAACATAACTGCCGCGCTCATTGAGCGCGGCAGCGTTTACACCAAATGAATAAGCGTGGTTTTACAGGCCGAGCTCTGCCAGCTCATCCACGGTCTCTTTATTGAGCTCCAGTGGCTGGGAGGCAAAGATTGTGTGGCCGTCCAGGGTGATTTCGCCGAGCACCGGAAGCTCAGCCCCATCGGTAATCTCTTCGCCGTTATAGAGCATCTCACCGAGGGCGACGAACGCTTTACCTGCTTCCAGCGGGCTCCATTGGAAACCACCCGTAATGACTCCTTCATGCACCAAACGACGCCCCTGACCCGGTGAGAAAAGCCCCATTACGGCGACGTCGCCCTCTAAGCCACGCTCTTTAACCGCACGAGCGGCACCGATGGTGCCTTGGCTGCCAAACGACATAATACCGGCCAGGTCATCATGAGCGCGCAGCAGATCAAGGGTGGTATTACGGCTATCGTCGACACTCTCGGCCACACCAAAACGTTCCGCCGCTTGGGTCAAGCCTGCGCAGTTTTCATCCAGCCAGTTCACCGCCGCATCCGCCCAGGCGTTGTGTGCAGGCACACTCAGTCCGCCCACATAGACGGCGTAGGAGCCTTCACAGCCTGTGGTCTCAGCAAGCAGTTTGGCGTGCTCTTCGCCGAGCTGCTGCGCCGAAATCATTTCAAAGTCGTAATCGATATTCACTGACTCAGGGCTTTCGTGGGTCAGCACAATAATGCCCTGCTCACGCGCGCGCTCAAGCACCGGCTCCAGTACTTCACGGTCGTTGGGCACCACGCCGATGACATCAACACCGCGGCTGATCAGATCTTCAATCGCGCGTACCTGCAGGGCCGGGTCTGCGCTGGTGGGGCCCACCATATAGGCCTCGACACCCAGCTCTTCACCCATCTGCTCAATGCCCATCTCCATGGCATTGAACCAGGGGATGCCACCCACCTTCGCGACCACGGCGATAGTAGGAGACTCCTGAGCCATTGCGCCGGTGCTGCCGATAATGCCTGTTAGCGTAGCCGCGGTAAGAAGTGCTTTGTATTTCATTGTGATTTCCTGCTTGCTGTTGGCTAACCCAGTCAGTGGAATAGTGTGCATTGAAGCGCTTTAATAGTGCTGCTGTACGTTGCGCCATGGTCAAATGAAATGACGCAGACGCTTTGGAGCCTCACAATGCATAGGAATTTAATGCACAGAAACTTTACACAGTGCTGGATACGGTGAGTGGTACCTAAGCGATGCATCATCGCTATCGTTATTGTCATTTAACCGAGCGTGCACAATCGGTTGTGCAATATGTAGGATTGATCTATTCCTTCATCACGTCAATGCTACTTTTATCTAATCGCAAGGAGCTGCCCCGTGGTTAGCGACTCTTCATCCAAGCGGCTGACTATTTACGACTTAGCGAGGTTGGCAGAAACGTCGCCTAGTACCGTCAGTGCCGTGCTCAACGGCACTTGGCAGCGCCGTCGCATCAGCAAAAAACTGGCTAGCAAAATTCTTTCCCTCGCCCAAGCGGAAGGCTATTCAGCCAACATGCAGGCCCGTGCGCTGCGCCGGGAGCGTTCGGGGATTATTGGCATGATTCTGCCGCTCTACGACAACCGCTATTTCAGCTCGATTGCCCAACATTTCGAAGCCCAGGCGAGGCGCCGTGGGCTGTTTGCGATTGTCGCTTGTACCAACCGCGACCCGACCCAAGAGCGCGAGGCGGCGCGCATGATGCTCGCCTACCGGGTCGAATGTTTAGTCAGTACCGGGGCCACTGATCCCGACACGATTTCAGCGATGTGCGATGAGAGCGGAGTGGCGAGTATTAACCTGGATTTGCCCGGCGGTAAGGCCCCCTCGATTATTTCCAATAACAGGGAGGGCGCGCAAAAGCTGACCCACGCCATTCTCGATCAGCTAGCCAGCCAAGCGCCAAGTGACAACGCCATCCTGTTTATTGGTGGCCGTGCGGAGGATCACAATACCCGCGAGCGGATTGCCGGATTTACCCAGGCTCGCGCTGAACGCGGGCTTTCCACCTCGGAGGCAGACATCATTCCCTGCGACTATGCCGCCGATAAGGCCCAGGTCGCGCTAGAGGCGTATATGCGCCACCGCGCTACGCTTCCCAGCGCGATGTTCGTCAACTCAACGATTTCGCTTGAGGGAATCGTGCGCTGGCTACAGCGGGGCGGCTATCAGCTTGACGATATGATTGTTGGCTGCTTTGACTGGGACCCGCTGGCCGCTGCGTTTCACCCTCACCTGATCATGGCACGACAAAACGTGGGCGAGATGATCGACCGCGTCTTCGAGGTGATGGATACGCCATCGCCGGATGCCAGTCTGCTTATTGAGGTGCAGCCAGACATCATGGGTGTTTGATTTCCGTACTTTGGCTCAGTATTCAACGTATCGAATAAATAGACGCGTCAATTCAAACAAGAGTGTTAGCGAATGCTCTACACTTCCAACACGCTAATCTCTCTACAGGTTTTTCCATGACGCACAGCATGACTGCCTTCGCCCGCACCGAGCAGGCCGCCCCCTTTGGCACCCTGCAGGTCGAAATTCGCTCGGTGAATCAGCGTTACTTAGAGCCACATTTTCGCCTACATGAAAGCCTACGGGATTTAGAACCGGTGCTGCGCGAAGCACTGCGTACTCGCCTGGCCCGTGGCAAAGTGGAGTGCAGCGTGCGGTTCGAGAGCGCCGACACCGCTCAAGCGCCGGCGGTGAACGTCCAGCGGTTAAAAGAGATTGCCGACGCCCTAGCCGCCATTCAGCAGCAGGTGCCCAGCGCCGTGCCGCCCACCACGCTCGCGCTTCTCAATCAGCCCGGCGTAATGGAAACCCAGCACCTGGATCAAGACGCCATCAAAGCCGCCGCCAAAGCGCTGTTTGACCAAGCGCTGGATGAGCTGATTGACGCCCGCGCCCGTGAAGGCGACAAGCTGGCCGAAATGATCACCACCCGCCTGGCGGCGGCAAGTGAGCAGGTAGCCACAGTGCGCAGCCTGTTACCGCAGATCCTGGAACGCCAACGCGCCCAACTGCTGGAACGCTTGGAGGTTGCCAAAACTGAACTCGATCCCCAACGCCTGGAGGCCGAACTGGTGCTGGTGGCACAAAAAGCTGATGTGGATGAAGAACTAGACCGCCTGACCGCGCATATAGAAGAAGTGAGCCACCAGCTCGCCCAGAAAGGCCCCAAAGGTCGCCGCCTGGATTTCCTGATGCAGGAACTCAACCGCGAAGCCAACACGCTCTCGTCAAAATCCGTGGTGGCAGAGACGACCCGCTGTGCGGTGGAGTTGAAGGTGTTGATCGAGCAGATGAGGGAGCAAATCCAGAATATTGAGTGATGTTTTCAGCTACTAAAAACCGCTGTTAACCGCCAAGCAGACGAAAATCAGTATGGAGACGCTGCCAATGTTCACGCAGTGCCTGCTTATGAGGTTCATGCATTGGTAGCTCCGCCAGTGCTTGAGGCCACAAGGAGCGGGCTTTATCAAGCGTGTCATCTAGGTGGGGCTTGATTAAACGCCAAGGAATGTCGGCTTTTTTAGCCCACTGCTGATAGCTTTCCATGGAGGTTTGATACCACGCTTTTTGGCCAGCCAAATTAAGCGCAGTAGTACGTTCGTTGTCCATATATACGCTGGTGGTCACAATATCGTAAGCGGGTGATAGCCGTGGCGTGTAGCGATCAGAGTACAAAAGGCTCCAATTTTTTAAGTGAGCATCGCCGTTGGCAAGCAAAATGTTTACCAGCAGGCGTCGGGCAAACTGCTGGGCATCCGCAATGGCATCACCGGAAAACTGGTACAGAATACGGCCGATTTGATCATAGCTAGCCGAGCCATACTTTTCATGGGGATATTTCGCCAAGACTTGAGCAAAATCCTCCATGTGAACGCGCTCGGTACCCTGCAAGCCGCGCTGGCGATCAAAACGCTTGATACCAAACGCCATGGGCTCTTCTGGCAATCGGATAGCAGGCAGATTGTCTAACGTATCGAGTGCGACCAAGCGAGTTTCCGGCATATCGATGCCAGCAAGGGCCGCCAGTTGCATTGCCGAAAATTCGTTTAAGGGAACGTAAGCATGCTGGGTGGAGGGCGTTTTGATGATCCACTCACCCAACTCCTCATTGCCATCACTAACGGCGCTATGGATCAGGTTATAACGGCCATCTTTCTCCTTCATAGAGAACTTCATCTGTACGCCAGCCAACGAGAACTTATTACCGGACGCTAGTACCGGTGGATACTCAATTGTTTCAGGTCGTGCGTGTGGCAACCGAGACAGTACCTTCGCCGGGATGTTGTCTGGTGAGAGTGGGCGTGCGATGAGAGCGCCGGGAAGGTCAAGACCAAGCCATGCTAGAAGAGAGAACTCATGGTCAATATGGGTTTTCAAACTATGCGCGAGCAGTTCACGCAGCGCACCTTCAGGCAGCAGATTAGATAACAGAGGATGCAACCGTTGGTGCCTCGACCAGTCTCTCGCTAAAATCTCTTCAGATTTAGGGAAATTAGGGTGCGTAATCAGACTAAGCGTTGGCCGCTCAGGGTTGTGGCGAAACTCATCATCGAACAGCAGGATATTCTTGCCATGGGAATAACCCGCAAGATGACCCACCACGCTCCCATGCAAAGAGAGCTGCAGAATGCTCAATCGATCCATTTAGCCCCCTTTGTACGGTTAATCATCCTCTAGTAAGCCTTTCCACGGGTCATCAATGACGCTATCGCCGTTATCCTCCATATCAGAGGAAGGTGTGCCCACCGTATGACCTGCGAGCAGGGCCAACACCGCGTCGCGCTTCTCTTGGGGGATCAACATAATCTCGCTGTTCAACCCCTTAGCCACCAGTTCTAACGTGTTAAGGCGCGGGTTGCCACTGGCTTCAAGCCGTTGATACTGCTGGCGCGACATTCCCACCCGCATCTGCATGTCACTTTGTTTGAAGCCTAGCGCAACACGGCGCTTTTTGATCTGATCCAGTAACGGCATGGCGGTGTCATCAAATAAGTTGCTTTTTTAGTTTACAGCAACACATTAGTTGCTATTTTTATTAAAAGCAATTTATAAGACGACAAGCTCTGTGTGTCAGGTAGGGAAGGTCAAAGGGCTGGCCAGAGACGAGAGTAGATTCAGTTTGGACACAGAAATTGAGCAAAGCGCTCTATTTTACTAGGTTTGACCCCGCCTAGCAGGTCGCTCGCTTCGCGTAACATCAACTGACCACTCAGTGCTTCACTGACCACCGCCCTAGAAAATGATTGGCTGATTTGGGATTTCTTAGTCTGGTAGTAGGTTGGCCCGCCACTGCTCTCATTTGCTTTGTGCTGCGCCTGCTGTTCAGCAATATAATGGCCGTATTGCGCTTGAGAAATAAAATTGAGCGTCAACGCACGGCGCGCCAATGCCCAGGTGCTGACGTGAAAGTGGGCTTCCAACGTCGGTAAGTTATCTTGCCAGTGCACTAAATCGTGTTGCCAAAGAGAGCTGAATTCTTGTTCTGGTACTAAAAACTCTGCCGCGACGGCATTACAAAGCACTTCTTGTTGGCGGTGCGTATTAGCGTTTCCATCGGAAATGCCAGACTGCCCAATCCAAATATGACAAAGCTCATGGATCAGAGTAAATAAGCGCGCACCTAGCGCATCGCCATGATTGACGAAAATGATAGGCGCATAGTCATCTACAATGGCAAACCCGCGGAACTCTTCAACTCGCAAAGGGCGTGTGTAGTGGCCCATATCGCCTTGGCGCATCACCAGGATTCCCTGTGCTTCGATTCGCTGGGTTAAATCGCGGTAATAGTCATCCCATTTACCGCGCTTAGGGTGATCCTCAACGCCTAACTGGGAGCGCATGTCGGCGACGATTTCAGCGACAGAGTGATTGGCAGAAAAGCGGCCAACATTTGGATTGGGCTCGGCAAAGTGCTGCTTTAAATAGTCCCGGTACCACTCCTGGCGCTGAAGCATTAGCTTGATCAGATCAAGAAGCTCAGCGCTCGGCCGAGTAACACCTTGGCCTTCCAGCGTTCGAAGATCGGGAATGGGCAACACTTCTTCGGGCGGCTCTGTAAGAAACAGGTACCCAAAAGGGACGTAGGCTTTTTCGGCAAACTGCATCGCTTGGCGGAAGGTGATGGGCTTTTCACCCGCTTCCCATGCCAGCAGTTTTTCTTCATTCACCCCGCACTTATGTGCAAATTCAGGCACCGGGATGCCGGAGCGCTCGCGCGCCCAGGTCAGCATCTGGGTGTTGATATTTGCCTTGGTCATACGGGGGCTTTCCTAGTAACGATTTGCGTAGATCAAGTGAGTCTAGCAGCACCGTGCACAGCACCCAATATGTTATAGGCCGATCAATCGGCTATAGGATCGGGTTGCTTGCTAAACTGAACGGTGGGTAAAACCACTCGCGGTAAGCGCAAGCGTTCGCATTGTGAGCTCAAGAATTCGCGCCAATAGGGCCAAACGTGATAACTGGCGTTTTTAAGCGCGTACTCATCTATTGCTTCTTGCTCTATTGAGTCGGTTACTAGGTACTCTGCAATAAACTCCCCTTCTATAAGCGCTTTAATATCAGGCTCTTCATCCTCTTGTTGTTGTGAAACCCAACGAGCCCCAAGGCGAATATAGATGCGTACCAGTTGGCCGTCGCCATCCACTTGTATCACTTCACTTTTACGCACAATGTGCATTTGCTGCACCGACAGCACTTCTAAACTATCGGCTGACTTGGGATCAAAATCGTCTTCGCACTCAGCTTGCGCGGACTTGAGATAAACGTCGTTGATGACCAAGCTGTCAATCGCTTGTTGCAGCTTTTTGCTGACTTTAGCTTTAGCCATAACAGACCTCGCGCTCGATCTCATGAGACTGGATCACCTTAGTATTTACCTTGCGTGGGAGTGAGCGTAGCCCAACGATAGAGGTCGTTTTCCAAAGGCGAGTTTCTCTGTTTGTTACTCCAGCATCGGCTTTCAGCTTCTCCAGCGCGGCTGGCACCTGATCGGCGACGCGTAACAGCTTATCCATAGCATCAGATTGCATGACATCATCTGATTCGTACTTAGAGAACGCCACAGGGCCACCGCCAAAGATGCGAGCAGCGTCTTGTTGATTTAATTGCCAATGCTTACGTAATGCGAGCACTTCTGCGCCAGTGAGTAGCCCCTGCGCTTGTTTCTTAAAAGCAGTCATTGCGCGCTTATTATCACGTGCTTCTTTTGTTCCTGCCTGCTCGCTACCACAGCCATCACAAGCCAAAAAGTGGCTTTCAATGCGGCTATGTTTGCCCATGTGCTCAACGTCTATCCATTCGCTACGGGCATGAAGCTGCCCAGATTCGCAGATCGGACAAATGTGATTAGCCATGACACTCCTCGGTACTAAGTATGGCAAGAAACCAGCAGCAGTAGCTTGCCTGTTTTACCAATCGCAAATTTTACGTAGTATTCTATGTGCATTTCTTTGTGTGCATGCTCTATCCACTCGATTCGCTGCAAGCGGTAGCTATCGCATGCAGCCCATGGGCCTGTTGGCTTCTGCACACACCATTCAGATTTTAAATACTGACCACCGGTAAGCGCTTGTTTCAGCAATGCGCGGACGTCTGATATTTCATAAGCAAGCTGTTGAACATCTGCTATGCACTTGCGTGTCCATAGCACCGTCTGTTCGTCACCTGCGTCCAGCAGCGCTAGTACGTCAGTTACGGCGTACAGCGGCTCGTCTTCAATGTGAATTCGTTTGCTACCGGCCTCGCTAGGCGGTTGCCCTGAATAGACGCTAACGTTGGTTGTATTGTTTACCATAATGGTAATTTTTTCCAATCAATTTGATGTGCCCACCGCTTAAAAGTTCATGTTTCGCTTTCTTGCCTAACCTTTGTCACTTCTAATTGATAATGGAGTCAGCCGCTTATGCACTACGTTTGCGGCGTTTTGCTGGCGCTTTCACCGCCCGTTCTGCTTTGATCCTTTCCAGCAGCGCCTCTGCGCTGTTCTCGCCGGTGATCAGGTCAGGGTTGTCTTTACGCCACTGCTCGGTGAGTTCGCCTCGGAAAGCTTTGGCGAGAATGGATTGGGTGAGGTTGTTCACCCGCGCCAGCGATTGATTCACCTGATGCTCGATACGGTCGGCGTGGGCAAAGAGTCGATCCACGCGGCGGACGATTTCGATTTGTTCTTTGAGTGGCGGCAAGTATATTTCGTGGTCAATTATATTACTTTTCGTCAAGCCAGGGATTAACCCCTTAGCTTTTAAAACAACATCTGCGGCGGAAGCCTGAATGGCAAAAAGAATGTAGGTGTAGTTCATCTTTTCGTTAGGGACAAACGCATACACATCACGACCGATCGCTGCATAACAGCCCGGAAAAGTAGTTCCCACACCAGCACCTTTTACTGTGACAAATATCGAGCCATCCGGGGCCATACGTTTAGGGTACTCTGTCCACTTATTATGTAATATTTTTCTTCCATCCCATTGTTCAGGACCGGTTACATACGGTTCGCCTTTCCCATCAAAGTTAACCTCTGATCTACTGGGAGATTGTCCTGCAATTATTTTTCCTGCTACAGATAATGGCTTCACATCTCCAATGTTTTGGTGATTAGTGGCTCGCCACTCTTTCGTCAACCGCCCACTCATCGCCCCTGCCAGTACGGATTGACGAAAGCGCTTGAGGATCTTGGGAATAGGCTCAAGGCGGGCTTTGGTGTTGTCCACCTGCGCCAGCAGGGTGTCGAGTTTGTCGGCGATGATTTTTTGTTCGGCAAGGGGGGGAAGCGGAACCTTAAACCTAGACAGCTTCTTCTGATTTATGGACGATTGATTTACTGCATGCTGAGCATTTTGTGAGAAGATGCCAGCCTTCCTCGAAAACTTGCAATGATAATTAAAAAAGCGCGCAATCATACACTTTTTATTCACAACTAACCGAAGTAAGTTTATTCCATGATAAAGTTCGCGATTCTTATCGAAAATGGCAGTCTTTCCAAGGTGGGTCGGGCTGTTTATATGGCTAAATAAGATGTCGCCCTTATTAATTTTATATTTTTCAACTTTATTAGTATCGTATATCTCTATGAAACCAACCCGACTAAAGTTGATTGTTTCATGAGCAATAGTTTCAATACGACTAACAGGAATACCTGAGCCATCTTTGTTTTGTTTTCCTCCTATACCATTTGATACGGAGGTCAACACATCACCATATTCGATGACAGCCCATTCATCGGGGATCGATACTTCCATCATTTATTTATCCCCACCCATCATTTCCTTCAACAATACCCGTTGCCCATCGGCCTCTTCCTCAGCTCCTAGTTCACGCATCAGCCCGTCCAGCTCGCCCAGAGCTTGCACCAGCTCGCTCATGGCCTCGCCGGCCAGCACCTCGGGGTCAGGCATGTCAGCAGCATCCACGCTGTCCTTGTCCTTGAGCCAGCTGATATCAAGCGAGTCGCCCTTGGTGTCGCGAATCCACTCGCGGGAGAAGCAGCGCCAGCGGGATTTGGCGAGTCGGTCATCGATCACGCCCTGGTTTTCGTCCGTGGCGTCAGGATCAACGGCGATCTCGTCAGCGTTGAACGACCACTCGCCTTCCTGCCGCGGGCTTTGACCGTTGGGGTCGTCACCAAATACGGTCTCGAATGGTTCAAGGTATTTGTCAGTAAAGGGCGTGCGCTTGCCGAAGCTCGGCATGTTGGTGCGCAGGTCATAGACCCAGACGTTTTGCGTGTTGCCCTTGTCCTGGGTGGGGTCTTCAGGCTTGGAGAAAAACAAAACGTTGGTTTTAACACCCGCGGCATAAAAAATGCCGGTGGGCAGGCGGAGAATGGTGTGCAGGTTGCACTTCTCCATCAGGTCGTGGCGTACCTGGGCACCCTGGCCGGCCTCGAACAGCACGTTGTCCGGCAGCACCACCGCGGCGCGGCCGCCGGGTTTGAGCATCACGTGATACATCAAATGCAGGAAGGCCTGCTGCTTGTTACTGCTGTAAAACAGCAGATCATCCCGGGTCGGGATACCGCCGCCTTGTTTGGTGCCAAAGGGAGGGTTGGCGAGCAACAGCGACGCTCTGGGGAGCTGCTTACCTTCATTACTAAGGGTGTCGCCAAACAGGATGCCAGCGTGATGATCATCGATGGCGATGTCGTGCAGCATCAGGTTCATCAATGCCAGACGGCGGGTATCCGGCACAAATTCCATGCCATAAAAGGTCTTGTGTTGGTAACGATCATAGGCCGCTTCATCCAATGCCTCGACATCGTTATTGGCACCAATATGATGGTGGGCGCTGATCAGAAACCCACCAGTACCGGCCGTCGGGTCCACAATCACGTCGTCCAGGGTCGGCTTCATCAGCTTGACCATGGCATTGATCAGTACACGCGGAGTGAAGTACTGACCTGCGCCGGATTTCTTCTCGCTGGCATTGATTTCCAGTAGCCCTTCATACATATCGCCTAGGCCTTCCTGGCGGGCGCTGTACCAATCGAGCTTGTCGATTTCAGTGATCAGTTTATCCAGCGTCGCTGGCTTGCGGATTACGGTGTGGGCATTGTTATAGATCGCCTGCGTGATCCTTGAGCCGTGGCCGCCAAGATCGACCAGCATTTTCTTGTAGAACTCCAGCCGGCTGGCCGAGTTCTGGTTCTCCAGATCCGTCCAGGTATTATTGGCCGGCAACAGTTCATCCTGCCCGGTCTCTTCCACCATCTTGAGAAAGACAAGATACGTCAGTTCGGTAATGTATTCGTGATAGGTCACGCCATCGTCACGCAACAGATTACAAAGGTTCCAGAGTTTAGCGACGAGGTTCGGGGTGTTCATGGTTGGTGTCTACTTCATGTGGTTGGCGCTCTGGGTCATGCCCAGAGCGCTTGGTTAAACTGTGTGAGGATATCGGTAACGGGCTGATCAAAGAGCTTGTTAGCGCGTTTGATACCGCCCTGGGCCTTGAACGGCCCCTGATTCAGCGCGGCCTCATCCACAATGATGGTGGCCTTCATCTGCTTGGCGATCAGCTTAAGCCAATCACGCTGGGGGGTCTTCCAAGGCTGGCTCTGGAGAATCGTTTCCAGCGCATTATCAACTCGTTGATCCCAAGGGACCAGAGGCTCGCCTAGCGCTGCTTGCCGAATAAACCCAATGATCTTGGCAGCGATCTCTTCCTGCGTCAGTTCACGCCAAGCGACCTGAAGGTCCTGCTCACGAAACTGATTGCGCTCAAGTTCGACGGCGAGCTCTCTCAGACTTTGACGGGTGAGCTCCCACGGGCGGTTGATCACGGTCTGAAGCGCCGCCAGACGGTTACTGTTGGCGTTGATATAGGCTTTGAAGGCTTTCAGATAATCTTCCGGTTTTTGCCCCTCGCCATAGCCCGTAGTGATACCCGCTATCTTATCACTGCCATCATGAATCACTACATTAGGTCTCCAGCCCCCACCACCATTGGTAACGGTGGTATCAAGCAATTCACCGAGTCCAGGATTGTTAGTAAACCATTCGGCGAGTTGCGAGACAGGCATGTTCTTGAGCTCACGAGCGAACTCACCGGGAGACTTGCCTGCAATGATTTCAAATTTGTCAGCCTGCTCTGGCAGCAGGTAGTTCTTTTTGACCTGAAGCTTTGAAATAAACTGCTTCCTGGCAAGGTCCTGGAGCTCTGGAGCGCTCTCTTGCTTCATGTCGTCTTCAAGACCCTTGAAGGCAAGGTCAACCTTGGTGACCACCGGTTTCATGGTGTTCACGTGTTCCAGCTGCGTGTAGATATCTACGGCGTCATAGATTCGGAATGGCCCCTTGCCGATATCAGGGCATAGCCGAGTGGCGCGCCCCAGCATCTGTTCAAATAGAATTCGACTGTTCACTCGACGTAGAAACACCAGATTACAGATGGCGGGAACATCTATTCCTGTCGTCATCAAATCAACGGTGACGGCAATGTTAGGCAGTCGATCGTTTTTATAGCTGCGAATCTTTTCCAGCGGCTTGTCACTGGCACCAGTGATCTTTTGTACGGCGTCGTCTTCAACTTCACCATGATAATGCTCAATGGCGGTCTTGAACGCTTCAACTACATCATCGGCGTGCTTGTCTGTTACGCAAAAGACCAGTGTTTTCGCCGGTGAATAGGGATTGATCGAATCGCTTTCGATCAACCATCGGGTGACAACGCTCGTGAACTCAGGAGCAATCACCTTGCGGTTGAAATCGCTAACATCAAAGTTCAATTCATCGGGCGTGTTATAGGTATCGATCGTGTTATTGGCGACGTCGTAAACCGTTACCTGTTCATTTACCTTGTAGGAGATACCCTCTTCAGAGAGCTTTGTACGTATCCGAATGGGTGGAAGATGGTCATTGAGATAGCCGTCCAGCACGGCTTCTGTGTAGCTGTAGGTAAAAACAGGGGCGCCAAAAATCTCGGTCGTGTGCAGGGCGGGCGTAGCGGTCAGTCCGATCTTGAAAGCATCGAAGTAGTCGATGACGCTGCGATACTTTGACTGGTAGTCCTTCTGGTCACGAAACATTTGCTCGGTATCGCTAAGCTCACGATCCAGCAGATAGCCCCGGTGGCATTCATCGACAATGATGCAGTCATACTGGCCAACGCCGGGCCGCGCCGTGCCATCAGTCGGGTAAAGGATTCGCTTGACCAGACCCTGCACGGTGGCAACGTGAACCTTGGTGGCATCATCCGGTGTCGCCTTGGGAGTCTTGTTTGGCGCCATACCGATGACATCAAAGGTTTCTGCAAAGGTATTGAGGTTTTCCAGCCGAACCTCACCGAAATCATCGGTTGCCTGTACGCCCAGTGCAGAGCGATCCACCAGAAACAGGATGCGGCGAAAACGCTCAGCCTTGAGAAATCGATAGACCATGGCGATGGCTGTTTTGGTCTTGCCTGTCCCGGTTGCCATGGCTATCAGGGCCGCGGTTTCTCCTTGCTTGATACGGGTTTCAGTCGCTCGAATGGCCTCGATCTGGTAGTCGCGCAAGGCAAGATGATAATCAAACCCCATGGCCTCCAGCTCATCTTCAGCTTGCTGAGGGGTTTGCCGGAGATAGGTTTTTATTTCCTGTGGCGAATACCAACCGTTTAGCGCTCGACGTCGGTTGGTATCGTCGCGCACGTCCAAAAACCAGATACCACTTTCCTGCTCCAGCTGTTTCAGGTAAGGACGGCCATTGGTTGCGAAGGCCAGCGGCACACGAAACTCTCCATAAAGCTCTTCAACGGTAAACGCACCTTTCTCCTGTAGACCCTTGGCATAACGCTTGGCCTGATCGATGCTGCCATAAACGTTTCTGGCGCTCTTTTTGGCCTCTACAACGGCTACAGGCATCAGGCCAATGAACAGGACATAGTCGGCGGGGCCGGAAGCTGTTGGCCATTCAGCAATAGCCCGGTTTTGATTGGGAATTGGCCGTGCGCCAGCGGAATATTTGAGATTGACGCTATCAGCTTCCCAGCCTGCCTCAATGAGTTGCTCGTCGATTAGGACACGTGTTTCCGCTTCGTTGAGCTGCAGTGTGGACTTTTCAACGTTACTGATTTGTACTGCCTGCGCTTCAGGGGCCTGCTGAGTAAATGATTGAAAATATAGAACGTTTGCTTCATTCATTTTGGCCCGATATTTCTCAAGGGTCGCTTCATGCTCGGTTGCCAACTCTTCCCACACCTTGCTTTCGGTCGACATACGCTCAGCACGCTGTCTTTCCGCTTCGGCTTTCAGAGCTTCGGCTTCTTTCAATGCTTCAGTCTTGGTAAGACGGTCTGTCGTTGAATGGTGCTGTTTGTGCAGCTCCAGAATCTTTTCTTCAAGATCACGGACTCTGGAAGAGGGATCTTCGGGCTTTATGAAAGCCTTGGTTTTAAAGCCCAGGGCCTTTGCACCGCCAAATTGGAGATGAAACCACATGGCCAGCGCATGTCCCAACTGAAGCGCTTTCAGCGCATCCCGGTGATTAGACGAGGTCAAATCGTGGGCAGCGCAATTACCCAGCTTTCTCAAACTGTGAAAAGCATCTTTTATCTGCTGATCCAGACGGAGAGTATTATCGAGCTCTCGCAGTAAATCGATCTGTTTCACATCACTTCCTGATGCTACCCCCAGACGTGAAGCGATGGTTCTCGCCAATTCTTCACCAAGCTGGCGCATTTTAATCAGCGTGGTGTTGGGATCAGAAACAAAGCAGGCTTCAGCGGTCTGTGCCAAACGCACCAGAAGCTCATCGTGATGTTTCAGGAAATCGAAGTTACTGCTGGCCACGTGTAATTACCTTTTGTCATTAAACAGTGTGACGCATGTTTCCGCTAGGCTACCTGAAATGACGAAGGGTAACTAATATTAGAACTCGTCATAAACTGTTTTCTAAAACTGCATATCTAGCGGCTTATAACACTTTATGGATCGCCGCACTGATGCCACTTAGCCTTCTCGCTTTTCCCTTCAGCATCCGGGGCTTCATCGCCTCCGCCACAGCCTGAAACACTGGCACGATCACCGAGCTGCCGAACTGGCCATAGGTTTGAGTGTCGCGAAGCGTCTTTCACCAAGGGCGTCAAAGTCCATCAAAGGTGGTGTCATCTGAACCTCACGGCCATAGCGCTCGGACTTGAACGTCAAGTTGACGTCCTCTTTTTGGCTTCCACCACGGCGATAGGCGTCAGGCCAATAAACAGCACGTAATCGGCATGCTCTTTTTTGCCCACGGGCTTGGTGCCGGGCGGTACAAAAGGGCCGGGGTTGAAGGCGGTGCCTGCCTTGCCAAACGAGCTGTGAAACCAGATAGTCAGTTCGCGGGCCAGCTTTATGCCATCCAAGGCTTCTTTGTCGCGAATGCTTTATTACCACCCATACTAATGAAATAGGGTGTGCTTAGCTAAGTCTACTTTTGGGTTGTGGCCTCGGTCACTCATTGCCCAGTGCTTGCTGCTGAAGCTGTTCCACTGCTTGAGCTCGCTCACGCTCTAGCTCGCGCTTGAGTTCATCCTCTGAGGGCAAATAAGGCAGATACTTCGCCGCAAACAGCTGCTTTTGTTCGGCCAGTACCGAGTACTTCACTACGGCCTCGCTTTTTTCACTGCACAGAACCAAGCCGATGGTGGGGTTATCGTCGCTGCCTCTGCGCTGTTCATCGTATAAGCGCACGTAGGTATCCATCTGGCCAATATCCTGATGCCTGAGCTTGCCGAGTTTTAGATCCACCAGCAAAAAGCACTTCAGTTTGAAGTTGTAGAACACCAAGTCGATGTAGAAATCTTCGTCGTCAAAGCGAATACGCTGCTGGCGCTCAACGAAGGCAAAGCCTTTGCCCAGTTCTAGCAGAAACTGCTGCAGGTTGCTGATAATGGCCTGCTCTAACTGGCTTTCTTGATAGGTTTTGTCTTGTAGATTTAGAAAATCCAGAATGTAGGGATCACGCAGATAGTCTTTGGCGGTTTCCGCCAACGGCTGAGTGTTTTCTTTTGCTTCCTGTTCAACCGGCGTTTTGTTTTGGCTAGCCAGCAGGCGCTCGTAGTAGAGGGTGCTAATCTGGCGCTCTAGAGCGCGAACACTCCAGCTGTGCTGTTCCGCCTCTTGTTGATACCAAGCTCGCGCACTTGGGTTTTCTACCTTAGCTAGCAGGTTGTAATGCGACCAACTCAATTCGAGAGACACTGTCTCCCGAATTGGAAAGGCTTGATAAAAGCGGCGCATATTGCGCAAGTTGGTGACATCAAAGCCCTTTCCCAGCCGCTCGGTAAGCTGTTTTGAGAGTTGCTGTAGCTGCTGCTTACCATACTCAGCACGACGATTGCCTTGCTGTTCGTGCTCGACAATTAAACGGCCTATTTCCCAGTAACTTTGTACCATGGCCGTATTCACGGCTTGGCGAACCTGCCCGCGTGCCTACTCTATCTGTTGGGTAATCGCGCTAACAAGGCTGCTAAAGGCGATTGGGTTTTGCTCCGTCATCGGCTTAACCCCTGGTGTCATAGAGTAGTAATGGCAGTTGGCTTAGGCCTAACGAAAGCAAATTTTGCCGATTTAAGGACGCCTCCCCATGCCCACCCTACGCCACATCACCTTAACCCTACTGCTCGCTGTGCTGAGCAGCCTGCCCATCAGCACCCAGGCAAACGAAACAACCTGGCAAGCACTGCAAGAAGGCAGCTTGGTAATTTTCATGCGCCACTCCCTGGCCCCTGGCATTGGTGACCCGCCGGGCTTTGAACGTGGCCGCTGCGAGACTCAGCGCAATCTTTCTGCGAGTGGCCGTGCTCAGGCGCAAGCCGTTGGTCGTGCATTTCGGGAGAGGGAGATCCCCATTGCGGCGGTGTATTCATCAAGCTGGTGCCGGGCAATGGATACCGCTGAACTGATGGCGCTGGGGCCTGTAGAGCCTACACCCTGGTTAGACTCCTTCTTTCGCGGGCGCGGTGATCAAGCGTCAATCACCCAAACCGCCCAGCAGCAGATCGCCGCATGGAAAGGGCCGGGCAATTTGCTGCTGGTTACCCATCAGGTGAATATCACCGCGTTGGTTGGCAGCGGCGTAGGCTCTGGCGAGATGATTGTGGTGCGTCCCACGGATAATTCGTTTCAAGTAGTGGGGCGGTTAAATGTTAGCGGTGACTAATTCGCTTCTTAACCCTTTAAACAGTTATAAAGTAAAAACAGCAATACGGTTTAGGAGACCTTGATGAAGGCCGTTGTTTTTGAGCAGTTTTCCGCCCCGCCGAGTATCCAGCAGTTGCCCGATCCGACGCCTGAACCTCACGGTGTGGTGGTGAAAGTGATGGCTAATGGGGTGTGCCGTAGCGATTGGCATGGCTGGGTGGGGCATGATACCGATATCCAGCTTCCCCATGTGCCGGGCCATGAGCTGGCAGGCGTAGTCGAAGCCGTTGGTAAAGATGTAACGCAATGGCGCATTGGCGACCGCGTTACGGTGCCGTTCGTGGGTGGCTGTGGCACTTGCCCAGAGTGTCACTCGGGCAACCATCAGGTGTGCGATAGCCAGTTTCAGCCCGGCTTCACGCACTGGGGCTCATTTGCTGAGTATGTGAGTATTCACTATGCCGATGTGAACTTGGTTGCGCTGCCAGAGACACTCGACTTCGCGACGGCGGCCAGCCTGGGGTGTCGGTTTGTCACTTCCTTTCGGGCGGTCGTCGATCAGGGCCAAACATCGGCTGGGCAGTGGGTGGCCATTCACGGCTGCGGAGGTGTTGGTCTATCCGCCGTAATGATTGCCAACGCCATCGGTGCCAACGTCGTTGCCATCGATATTTCGGAGGAGGCGCTTACTCTGGCCCGTCAACTGGGCGCCGTTGCCACTGTGAATGCCGCCAAGGTGGCCAATGTGGTTGAAGCAGTTGCGGAAATAACCCGAGGTGGTGCTCACGTGTCGTTGGATGCGCTAGGGCACCCGACGACCTGCTTTAACTCGATCAGCAATCTGCGTAAACGCGGCAAGCATATTCAGGTCGGGTTGATGTTGGCTGAGAACAGCACACCAGCTATTCCCATGAGTAAGGTTATTGCCAACGAGCTTGAAATACTCGGCAGCCATGGCATGCAGGCGCATCGTTATGACGCCATGCTGGCGATGATTCAGTCTGGAAAGCTGGCGCCTGAGCAGCTTATCGGCAAACGAATCACCCTTGAGCAGTCGATTGATGCGCTGATGAACATGGATAAATTTGAAGGGGCGGGTGTGACTGTGGTGACCAAATTTTAAGGAAACCGCTGAGCCGTTTAATAACAATTTCCTGCAATGAAACGTGGCAAATTATTCGCTCCTTATCCGCGGCTGTAGGTTTTACGCTATACATTATTGATAAGGAGTAAATGATGACAATAGACACTACCCAGTCAGTGCGCCGCGTGATCGCCCAGCACCCGGCCAAGCGCGATGATATCGGTGATTTAACTACTCGTCGGCCGCTGCCAGGGCCTGGTTTGGATCAGCTCGACCCGTTTCTGTTTTTGAATCACCACGGCCCGCAAACGTACCCGGCCAACAACCGTGGCCTGCCGTTTGGCCCGCACCCGCATCGCGGGTTTGAAACGGTGACGTTTATCCTGGAAGGGTCGCTTGCCCACGCTGATAGCGCTAGCCATCAAAGCATCATCCACAAAGGTGGCGTGCAGTGGATGACCGCGGGCAGTGGCATTGTGCATGCGGAAATTTCGCCGCCGGAGTTTCTGCGCGACGGTGGCCCGCTGGAGATTCTTCAACTGTGGGTCAATCTACCGGCGCGTTTGAAGATGAGTGAGCCGCGCTACGTGGGACTACAGGAAGCGTCCATCCCCGCTATTGCACTACCGGGCGGCGGTGAGCTGAACCTGATCGCCGGGCAGTGGCAGGGTAGCGTTGGGCCAATTGACACGCTAACCGGCGTATTTATGTCGACCCTGCAGCTGCCTGCGGGCGCGTACGCGCATCTGCCCGTCTCACCTGGGCGGCAGGTGTTTCTTTACGTAGTGAGTGGTGACGTCGAGATAGGCGGTGAACCCGTTCAGCCTCACCATTTGATCGAAGTAGACCGTGATGGCGAGAGCCTCGAAATCGAAGCCAGCAGCGACGCACGCCTGCTGTTTGGCCATGGGGAAGTAATAGACGAACCTGTGTATTCCCACGGTCCCTTTGTGATGACTACCCGCGAAGAGATTGTCCAGGCGGTTGATGACTATCAGAACGGCAAATTTGGCGGGCTCGACGCCTAAGATTATTTAAAGACAGGGGTTGTTTAAAGACAGGGCTTGGGTAAAGAGAGTTGCTATAACGGCTCGCCGCGGTAGTAGTGCCACAAAAACAGTGACCCCACCGTGCGCCAGGGAGCCCAGGCTTCCACCAACTGACGGGCTTGCTTGGGCGTGGGCTTGTCGTCCATGCCTTTTAAACGGCCCAAGGCTACCCGTAGGGCAAGATCGTCGGCGGGAAAGATATCCGGGCGTTTCAGCGAGAACATCAGGTAGATTTCGGCGCTCCAGCGGCCAAAGCCGCGCAGCTCAGTAATCGCGGCAATCGCCTCGTCGTCGCTTAGCTGCTCAAGCCCATCAGCGCTAAATGTGCCTGCCAGCTCCGCTTCTGCTAGGCCCTTGGCGTACTCAATTTTACGCCAGGAGAGCCCAGCATCGCGCAGCGCTTGGCCCTCTATCTCCATGACCGCTTTAGCGTGCAGCTCGGGCAGCAACGTATTGACGCGGCCCATAATCGCACGAGCGGCCTCGGTGGAAAGTTGCTGGCTGACGATAGTGCTGAAGAACGTCGCAAAGCCCGGGTCACGTTCCCGGGGCTGGGGGGCGCCCACCAATGGGTATGCGCGCGCGATATCCGGGTCTGCCTTAGCCAACGCTTGCATGGCTTGGTCGATTGTTTCGGGCGTCATTATTGCCTCACGTGTCTTGGTAAAAGCGCCACACTAGCAAAGCGCGAGTGAAAGCGTGAAACCTTGACGACTAACTACTCGGGTGCCTTCTCAATTATCTTCTTTGCCCGCTAACTTTTTAAACACAGCTGGTTTCTACTTTCGTCTAATCCTGCGATCATTTAGCGCTAATCGAGATACCAACAGGGCGGTATCCCAAGGAGATAAGCATGCAGGATTCGACAGCACCGTCGTCTCAAGGGCTAGCGCGCAACCCGCGTTTGGCCGAATTTGTGTTGGCGCTGGGTGGCTTTGGGATTGGCACCAGCGAGTTCGTCATTATGGGCTTGATGAACCGTGTCGCGGGTGATTTAGACGTGACGGTGCCTCAAGTGGGTTATGCCATTAGCAGCTACGCCTTGGGTGTCGTGGTCGGCGCGCCGCTGATTTCAGCGCTGGCCGCGCGGGCGCCCAGGCGGATGCTGTTGATTATTCTGATGCTGGTGTTTGCCGTGGGTAATATCGCCAGTGCTATGGCGCCGGGTTTTTGGTCATTTGTGGGCCTGCGTTTTCTGGCGGGTCTGCCCCATGGCGCCTATTTTGGCATCGCGGCGCTAGTGGCGGCGGGGGCGGTACCGGTTGACCAAAGGGCGCGGGCTATTTCTCGGGTGATGATGGGTTTAACCGTGGCGATTTTGATTGGCGCACCGCTAGGCACCTGGACGGGCAATCTGTTTGGCTGGCAGATCGCCTTTGCCGGCGTTGGGGGCATTGCGTTGCTTACCGCCGCGTTGATTCGCCTATATGTACCGGTGCAGCCCGTTGATGACCTCGCAAGCCCAGTACGTGAGCTAACAGCGCTGCTTAAGCAGCGCGTCTTGGTCACGCTGGCGCTCGCCTGCATCGGCTGCGGCGGCATGTTCGCTATTTTTAGCTATGTGATGCCGACATTGACCCAGCAAGCCGGTATGAGCGAAGCCCTGGGGCCTTTGGTACTGGTGATCTTCGGCCTGGGCTCGATTGCCGGTAATTTAATCGGTGGGCGCATGGCTGATAAAAACCTGATGCGCGCGATTCCGACCATCCTGCTCTGGTGTGGGGTAGTTCAGGGGCTGTTTTACTTTGCCGCTAATAACGTTTGGACAGGGCTGCTGTTTGTTGGCTTGGTGGGCACCAGCATGGCGCTGGCGCCTTCGCTACAAACACGCTTAATGGATGTGGCAGAGGATGCTCAAACCATGGCGGCCTCACTGAACCACGCGGCCTTTAACGGTGCCAATGCGCTAGGGGCGTGGCTTGCAGGCCTGGCAATCAGCGCAGGCTTCAGCTGGTCGAGCACGGGCTTGGTCGGTGCTGGGTTGGCGCTCTGTGGCTTGGTGATTTTTGCCGCTGGGCGCTGGTTGGAAAAGCGCACCTATGGCGCCGTGGCCCAGCGCGCCTAGCGCTGTATCGCTATTGATCAGTTGCCTAGTTATCGAACAGTGATAATTAACATAGCTAAAAAGTCGAATTCTCTCTACTGTGTAAGAGTAGTAACCCATAAGGAGATGACCATGCACATTCAGGTATTGAATTCGACACGTATATTGACCCTCGGCGCGGTGGTGGCATTAACCATTGGCTTGGCGGGCTGCGGTACTTCCACGGGCGAGCGCGCTACTAGCGGCGCGGGTGTCGGGGCTGCCATTGGCGCGGGTGCCGCAGCCGTAACCGGTGGTAGCGTCGTTCAAGGCGCCGTCATCGGCGGTGGCGTTGGTGCTGCCACCGGTGCCGCCACGGATGCAGATGACATCAACCTCGAATAAGTAATGGTTGATCTCTTAGCGGCACAGCCTAAATCCGCGCATGCCCATATGAAAGTGATCGGCATGCGCGGCGTTGTAATCGGGGCCCAATACATTTCCGAAGGTGTCGCAGGCGCCATCCCGCGCAGCGCGTAAAAACTCCCTAGCCTTGCCTTCATCATCCCAATCATTGATTAGCGTGATGCGCTGGCCATTATCAAACTGAAACCCCACCACATCCAGCGCTTCGGCGGTGGCGTGTTCGCTGCGTCTGCCGGTTTCTCGGCCGTAAACGTTACGGCAGGCAAAGCTACCCACATGGTTAACCTGGCTTACCCGGCTGCCCATAATCTCCTCGGCGGCAGGCTGTAACGTATGCCGCTCATACATGACCCAGGCCAGCGCCATGGGGCAGGAAGCCACGAAGCTTTGGTTAAACGCGACGTCGCTTGATTGCATGCGCACGACATTGGAAAGTGGACAACTCGCCGTGGGGCTGTAATCGGCTAGTGGCGTGTAGCGTAATTCGCCTTCGGCAGCGGTATCTAACGCAGCTAAACAGCCTGCTCGGTCATCCGCCAAGCGGCTTAACTTAAGTTGCGTGACTGGCGTGATGGGGTCATCAATATGCAGCGGTGCCCAGGGCGCCCAGTGGCGGGGAATCTCTATAAGGCCTTTTTGCGATCAGGGCTAAAATAAATAGCGTACTGCGCATGTCTACCTCCCTGTATGTCACCGCCAACGCTACAGTCGTCGCGCTGGGTGTGCGATACTGCGCAGCCTTGCTGCTCTGCTGCAGTCACTTTACTAGCGTTTACTACGTTTTCCGCTGCTTATTTTCGCTAACTGAAGGGAAAGTACTTCATGTCCCAAGGTACGCTGTTTATCGTTTCTGCCCCGTCGGGTGCTGGCAAGACTAGCTTGGTGCGTGAGCTAATCGAAAGCCTGGATGGGATTCAAGTGTCGGTGTCGCACACTACGCGTGCCAAGCGCGAGGGTGAGGTGGATGGCGTGAATTACCATTTCACCAATGTGGCCGAGTTTGAAGCGATGATCGCGCGGGGTGAGTTCTTTGAGTATGCCAAAGTATTTGATAATTACTACGGCACCTCACGCCAGGCGGTAGAGGTATTGCTGGCGGCAGGGCAGGACGTGATTCTGGAAATCGACTGGCAGGGCGCTCATCAGGTGCGCGAGCAAATGCCGGATGCGGTATCGATTTTTATTCTGCCGCCGTCGCGCAACGAGCTTGAGCGACGCCTTGCTAGCCGCGGTACCGATGAGCATGCAGTGATTGCTCGTCGCATGCGCGATGCGGTTAGTGAAATGTCCCATTACCACGAATATGATTACCTCGTTGTTAACGATGACTTCACCACGGCGCTGCAGGAGTTACAGTCGCTGGTGATCAGTCGCCGTTTGAGTCGACCGGTAATGAGCGAGCGCCATGCGCCGCTGTTGGCTGCGCTCTTGTCACAGGCGCCTACGGTCGAGTAATCTATCTGGTTCTACATCTTTTTTTCACTGGGTCGACGCCGTTTTCAACGTTTAAACGGCGTCGGCCCGGTTCCGTCATAACAGGAAGGCTCCCATGGCTCGCGTAACCGTTGAAGATTGTCTTGAAAATGTTGAAAACCGTTTCAAGCTGGTAATGATTTCCACCCAGCGTGCTCGCCAGCTGGCGCGCGGCTCCCGCGATGCCCTGCTACCTTGGGAAAACGATAAACCCACAGTGATGGCGCTGCGTGAAATTGCCGCAGGTCTGGTCGATCACACCGTGCTCGACGAACCCGTTGAAGCCGCTGTCCGTCCGCGCCCGGCTATGGCGCCTACTCATATCGACGACTAACGTTTTCAACGAAACCGATAGAGGCGCGGTAGATGTTCACCATTGATGACCTGGCCGATAGACTCGGCGGCTATTTACCCTCGGATGAAATCCAGCAGGTCAAACGCGCCTTTTACTACGCTGAGCAGGCTCACGACGGCCAGCGGCGCCGTTCCGGTGAGCCTTATGTTACCCACCCGCTGGCGGTGGCGAATATTCTTGCCAATATGCACATGGATCATCAAAGCCTGATGGCCGCCATGCTGCACGATGTTATCGAAGACACCGGCGTTTCCAAAAAAGCCCTGGAGTCACAGTTTGGCAAACCGGTAGCCGAATTGGTGGATGGGGTATCTAAACTTACCCAAATCACCTTTGAAGACAAAGCCGTTGCTCAGGCGGAAAACTTCCAAAAGATGGTGCTGGCGATGTCGCGGGATATTCGCGTCATCATCGTTAAGCTGGCCGACCGGCTGCACAATATGCGCACCCTGGGCGCCCTACGCCCGGATAAGAAGCGCCGAATTGCCCGTGAAACCCTGGAAATATATGCCCGTATTGCCGGGCGGCTGGGTATTAACACTATTCGCGTTGAGCTTGAGGATCTCTCCTTTCAAGCGATCCACCCCATGCGTTCCGAGCGCATTAAGCGCGCTGTCGCAAAAGCGCGGGGGAACCGGCGCAGTGCCATGCGTGAGATTCAGTCGTCGCTGCAAAAAAGCCTCGACGACGACGCGCTTAATGGCACGGTAATTGGGCGCCAGAAGCATCTGCTGTCGATCTATAAAAAGATGCGCGACCAGCGTAAGCCCTTTACGGAAATAATGGACGTGTTTGGGTTTCGCATCATTACCGAAGATGTGGCCAGCTGCTACCGTATTTTGGGCGTGGTGCATAACCTTTATAAGCCAGTGCCCGGGCGCTTTAAAGACTATATCGCGATTCCCAAAGCCAACGGCTACCAGAGCCTGCACACCACCCTCTTTGGCTCCCGCGGTATGCCCATTGAAGTGCAGATACGTACCCGCGAAATGGAAGCCATGGCCAATAACGGCATCGCCGCCCACTGGCTTTACAAGGCGGGTCAGACCTCGCATCCGATTGCCGAAGGCAGCCACGCCCGGGCCCGCGCTTGGGTAAAAGGTCTGCTGGAAATGCAGCGCCACGCCGGGGATTCATTGGAATTTATCGAACACGTCAAAAACGACCTGTTCCCCGATGATATCTACGTGTTCACGCCTAAAGGCGACATTATGGAGTTGCCACAAGGCGCGACCGTGATCGACTTCGCCTACACGGTGCACACGGATATTGGTAATAACTGCATCGCTTGCCGTATTGACCGCCATTTGGCGCCGCTCTCGACGCGCTTAGAGAGCGGCCAGACGTTGGAAATTATCACCGCCCCCGGTGCCAAGCCCAATCTTGCCTGGTTGAACTTTGTGACCACCGCAAAGGCGCGTTCGGCGATACGCCACGCGCTGAAGTATCAGCAGCAGACCGAAGCGGTCATGTTAGGGCGGCGCTTGCTCAACAAAGCCCTGGCACCGTTTGATACCAGCCTGGAAGAGCTGGATGAGAGCGCCCTTAAACGGGCCTTCAAAGAGCTGGATGTCTCTTCCGAAGAGTCACTCTTGGAGTCGCTGGGGCTAGGTAACCGCATGACCCATGTGGTGGCACGGCGGCTAGTGGCTGCCGCTCACGGCGATACTTACGAGCATTCAGTGGACGTTGAAGGCAGCAAAGCCGTGATGATCAGCGGCAGTGAAGGCATGGTGGTCAACTTTGCTCGCTGCTGCCATCCGCTGCCGGGCGACCCGGTGGTCGGCCATCTCTCTACGGGTAAAGGCTTGGTGGTGCATCGCGCCGAGTGTAAAAACGTGATTGATAAGAACTTTGCCGATAAAAACGACCCCGATAAGCTGTTCGCGCTGGAGTGGTCGGATACCATTGATGAAGACTTCCCGGTTGCGCTGCGCATAGAAATTGAGAGCCGGAGAGGGCTGGTCGCAGAGCTTGCCGGGCTGGTTACCGATGCCGATGCCAACATTGAACGGATTGGCATTGAAGAACGCGATGCCCACCTTTCCACCGTTAACCTGACGCTTTCGGTGAAAGGCCGCGTGCACTTGGCACGCATCATTAAACGCATCCGTAATCTTCCCAACGTTGGCAAGATAACCCGACTCGCCAATTAACGGCGACTATCACGATATGCCGATAAAAATCGGCAGCGATCGCTATTTTTCAGTATCAAATAATTAAGTGTTACCTACTACAGGAGCGAACCAACGTATGAGCAATAAGGCTGTTATCAACACCAGCAAAGCCCCTGCGGCTATCGGCCCATACTCCCAGGCCATTAAAGCGGGCAACACGGTGTATCTTTCCGGCCAAATTCCGCTGGATCCCGCCACCATGGCGATTGTCTCTGAGGATTTTGAAGCCCAGGCGCGCCAAGTCTTCACCAACCTGCAAGCGGTATGTGAAGAAGCGGCGGGCTCACTCAGCGATATCGTCAAGCTGAACCTGTATCTGGTGGACTTGGATAACTTTGCAATTGTTAACCAAGTGATGGAAGAGTTCTTCACCTCTCCTTTCCCCGCCCGGGCCGCGGTCGGCGTGAAAGCGCTGCCCAAAGGCAGCCAGGTGGAAGCAGAAGCGGTCATGGTCATCGGTGATTAAGGTTGTTTCTTAAACCTTATTGAGCTCTAGAAAACCACCCTCTTTCAGCACCTGGGCATAACCTTCGCGGTAGCTGGGGAAGCGGAACTGATAGCCAGTGCTCAATATGCGCTGGTTATCGCAGCGCTTGCTAGTTCGCCGGCGTAAAGGTGACTGCATGGTCTCAGTAGCCTCTACTTTAAGCTGCTCGGCCAGCCACATCATGACGTTATGCATGGTGACCGGTTCGCAGTCGCTACCCAGGTAGATATCTGCCAGCGTTTCACCACTCTCCTGATAGCGAATCAGGTGGGCAAGAATGCCGGTGCAATCGTCGCGGTGGATGCGGTTGGAGTAGACCACAGGCGTGATTGCAGCCACACGACCTTCAGCCACCTGATGAATCAGCCGGTCGCGGCCTGGGCCGTAAATGCCGGAAAAGCGCACCACTGTACCGGGTAGCGCATGATTGATCAGCGCCTGTTCGGCTTCGCACATTAGGGTGCCAGAGAAGCTGGTCGAATCGGGCGGGGTCTCTTCGTTGACCACTTCGCCTTCCTGCTGGCCGTGTACGCTGGTTGATGAGACAAAAAACACCCGACGCGGCGGCGTTTTGTGCTGCTCCATCACGCTCAACACGCGCTTTAAGCCGTCAGGATAAGCGCTTTGATAGGCGCTCTCTTCGAAACGGTCAGCGCTGACGGTATACACCACATAATCAGCTTGGGGCAAGCTTTTGGCATCGGCGTCTTCAAGGCTCTCCAGGTCTAACGCTAGCGGTTTAATCCCGGTGCCTTGTAAAGCTTCTACGTTGCGACGTAAGCCAATCACCTGGTGTCCTTCCTCAAGCAGTTCGCGCCCAAGGTTGATCCCAATATCGCCACAGCCGATAATCAGTACGGTTAGCTTCACCGTGCTTACTCCTCTTGATTAATATTCCCTATTAGATACAAAGTCTCTACCAAATATGAGATTGTCGATGAGAAGACCGACGGCAGAGCTTGCTTGTCCTTTTCCATCCCGCTGACGGTCATGATGCTAGGTCTTGCATACACATCCTATTTTATACAAACCCTAGTCACGAGCTGCTACGAGAGGATGCCACTGGCACCGCTATGACTTTAACAGAACTTCGCTACATCGTAACCCTTGCCCAGGAGCGTCACTTTGGCCGGGCGGCAGAACGCTGCCATGTTTCGCAGCCCACGCTCTCGGTGGCGGTGAAAAAGCTGGAAGAAGAGCTCGAAACGCCGCTATTTGAGCGCTCCAAGTCCACTGTACAGGTTACCCCGCTGGGTGAAAAAATCGTTGCCCAGGCCCAGCGTGTGCTGGAGCAGAGCAGCCTGATTTTTGAGCTCGCAAGCGCAGGTAAAGATCAGCTGGCCAACCCGCTGCGCATTGGCGCGATTTACACCATTGGGCCCTATCTGTTTCCCCATCTGGTGCCAGCCCTGGCTAACGCAGCACCGCAAATGCCGCTGTATATTGAAGAGGGTATGACCGGTACGCTGCGCGCCAAGCTGAGAAGCGGCGAGCTGGATGTGATTATTGTCGCGCTGCCGTTTACCGAAACCGATGTGGTAACCAAACCGATCTACGACGAAGCCTTTGAAGTATTAATTCCCGCCAACCACCCCTGGGTCGAGCGGGAAGCGATTAACAAAGAGGACTTGCTTGAAGAACGGCTGCTGCTGCTTGGCGAAGGTCACTGCTTCCGCGATCAAATTTTGGAAGCCTGCCCGGCGATTACCCAAAAGCTCAATAGTCCCAACAATACGCTGATCGCCGAAGGCGGCTCGCTGGAAACTATTCGCCATATGGTGGCCTCTCGTTTGGGTATCACGGTGCTGCCGCAGTCAGCGCTGGGCACCGACCAGTATGAAAATGCCATGCTGGTCAGTCGACCGTTTGTTGACCCAGCGCCGTCACGTACCGTGGCGATCGCCTGGCGGGCGAGCTTTCCCCGGCCCAAAGCCATTGAAGCGCTGATTCAGGCGATCAGCCATTGCCGCCAACCTACCAAAGCCGTGAAAAGCGCCCCATGAGCGATCTCTCCGCGCCAATAACCGCGCTGAAGGGCGTGGGCGAAGCGCTGGCGCTGAAACTTGGCCGGTTGGGGATCGAGCGGGTGAGCGATCTGCTGTTTCACCTGCCGCTACGCTATCAGGATCGTACCCGGCTGACGCCCATAGGCCTCCTTCGTGCGGGGCAGGAGGCGGTGATAGAGGGCGAAGTGACCGCTTGCGACGTGGTCAAAGGTCGACGCCGCAGCCTGCTGGTGCGCCTGCGCGATGCCAGCGGTATCTTAAGCCTGCGCTTTTTTCACTTCTCACCGGCCCAGCAGCAACAGATGCGCCCTGGCGCCACGGTGCGGGCTTTTGGCGAAGCGCGGGCTGGGGCGACCGGTTTAGAGATCTACCACCCGGAATACCGGCTCATTGGCGGTAGTGAAACCCCGGTGGAGGAGTACTTCACGCCCATTTACCCCACCACCGAAGGCTTGAACCAGCCGCGGCTACGCGCCCTGGCGCAGCAGGCGCTGGGTTTACTGGACGACGCCCCCGAGGCCTTGCCCGATGTAATACCCGATGCCCTACTTCAGCGCTTTCAGCTACCGGGCCTCCACGCCAGCCTGCATTTACTGCACCAGCCACCGCCCGATGTGAATATCGAGCAGTTAACCTTCGGTCAGCACCCGGCCACTCGGCGGCTGGCGCTGGAAGAGCTGCTCGCCCATCAATTAAGCCTGCGCGAAGTGCGCCTGCGTATCCAGGCGGATGGCGCGCCAACGCTGCCCTCTGGGCGCAGCCTGCAGGCGCGCTTCTTGGCCCAATTGCCGTTTGCCTTAACCGGTGCCCAGCGCCGCGTGTTGGAGGAGATCGGCCACGATTTAAGCCGCCCGGCGCCTATGCTGCGGCTGATTCAAGGCGATGTCGGCTCGGGCAAGACCGTGGTGGCCGCCATGGCCGCGCTGAGCGCCCTGGCGGGCAACTGCCAGGCGGCAATCATGGCGCCGACGGAAATCCTCGCAGAGCAGCATTACCGCTCGTTTAAAGCCTGGTTTGAGCCACTGGGCATCGAAGTGGCGTGGCTGGCGGGCAAGCTCAAAGGCAAAGCGCGGCTGGATGCCAAGGCGGCGATCGCCGATGGCCGCGCGCGCATGGTGGTGGGTACCCACGCGCTGTTTCAAGACGATGTGCACTTCCAGTGTTTGGGGCTGGCGATTATTGACGAGCAGCACCGCTTTGGCGTGCATCAACGCTTGGCGCTACGCGAGAAGGGCGAGGCGGGTGGGCTGACGCCGCACCAGTTGATTATGACCGCCACGCCGATCCCCCGCACTCTGGCCATGAGTGCCTACGCGGATCTGGATGTTTCAGTGATCGATGAGCTACCCCCCGGCCGTACGCCGGTAAAAACCGTGGTAGTGCCCGACGAGCGCCGCCCTGAAGTCGTGAAACGCATACAGTTAGCCTGCAGCGAAGGCCGCCAGGCCTACTGGGTATGTACCTTGATTGATGAATCCGAGGTGTTGCAGTGCCAGGCCGCCGAGGTCACCCGCGACGAGCTAACTGTTGCCTTGCCTGAGCTGGCGGTGGGGTTGGTTCACGGGCGGATGAAATCAAGCGAGAAAGCCGAAGTCATGACCGCCTTCAAAGCGGGCGAGCTAGACTTATTGGTGGCCACTACGGTGATCGAGGTAGGGGTGGATGTCCCCAACGCCAGCCTGATGATTATCGAAAACCCCGAGCGGCTGGGGCTTTCCCAGCTGCACCAGCTACGTGGCCGGGTAGGGCGTGGCAGCACAGAGAGCTTCTGCGTACTGCTCTACCATCCACCGCTGTCGAAAAGCTCCCGCCAGCGCTTAGCGGTCATGCGCGAAACCACCGACGGCTTCCGCATTGCCGAAAAAGACCTGGAAATTCGCGGCCCCGGCGAAGTCCTCGGCACTCGACAAACTGGCTTGGCGCAGATGAAAATTGCCGATTTGGAGCGCGATGCCGATTTGTTAGAGCGAGTCACAGCGCTCGCTCAAACGCTACAGGGCAACGCAGACATCACCGCTGTGCTGGTGCGTCGTTGGCTGGGCGAAGCGGCAGGGCGTTATGGGCAGGTTTAGGCGTTAGCGGTGGCACTGTTTGGCGTGTGATCTTCATTGCCGCTTCCCACCAATCGATTAGCGGCTTCGCCCAGCGGGGCCAATTGCTCGGTAATCAAACGTAGCTGGCTCTGGATAGGTCGGTAGAGAGTGACCGCTTGTTCGTCTGCTGCTACCGCATTCTGCTCTTCTAACTGGGCTAACAGTTCAGCGGCTTGATCCGTTAGCGCCTCAACCGGCTGGCGCTGGCGTAATCGTTCCGCAATCTGACCCAACAGCTCACCGATACGTTTTGCTACCGGCACCAGTGTGGCGTCGTCTTCATCGTCTGCTAACTGGTGGCGATGGGCGCCCAGGGCAGAGAGGTGGCTAAGCAGGGTGTTGGAGAGCACCAGAAAGCGTAGGCCGTTGTCTGCATCCAGCTTTCGGTAGTGTCCTGGTTCGTGGAGCATATTAGTGAGCAAGGTGGAGAGCGCCGCGTCGGCGTTATGGGCATTGCGCCGCGCTAGGCGATAGGCCAAGTCATCCTGCTTGCCCTCCTCGTACTGGTGGATGATCTCGTCCAGGTAGCGGCGGTGATTGGTCAGCGCGTTGGCGGCCTCCCGGTAAAGTCTCCGGCCCTGCCAGTCGGGTAGGATAAAAAACACCGCCAAGCCCGCAATCAGCGAGCCCAGCAGGGTATCGAGTAGGCGCGGCAGGATTAGGTTATAGCCGTCGCCCACTTGGTTGAAGCTGCACAGCACCAGCAGGGTGATGGACGCCGTGGCGATCACGTAGTGTTTTTCGCGGTTGGCGAAAAACGAAACCCCGGCGGCCACGGCGATTATGCTTTGCACTAGCGGATGCGGAAAGAGACTGATCGACGCCCAGCCCACCACCAGGCCTAATACCGTGCCAATAATCCGCTGTGACAAAAATCGTCGCGTGGTAGCAAAGTTGGGCCGACAGACAAACAGCGTGGTGAGCAGAATCCAAAAGCCCTGCGCCGGGTCGATCCACTGCATGATCCCGTAGCCGGTCATTAGCGCGATGGAGAGCCGCACCGCGTGACGAAAGGTGGGCGAGCCTAGGGTAAAGTTCAAGCGCACCCGCTTCCACGCTTCCAGCAAGCTCGACGGCGAGCGATCAAACAGCGAACTGTCACGCCGCTCATCGCTGACGCCAGGGTTGTGGGCGCTGGCGAGCTGGTTTTCCAGCGTGGCCAGGTTGTCAGCTAGGGCGCTTAAGGGGTATAGCAGCGGGCGCCATTCGGGCTTGCCCCGGTCGCGCAAGTTCTCAATTGAAGCGTGTAAATCAGCCAGCGCCTCTTCGCTCTGCTGGTGGTCGAACGGCCTATTGAGTAGCAGCGATTTGGCCAACTGACGGCATGAGCGACCCTGCTGATCCAGCAGCCGCTGACAGCGAAACAGTACATCGTGGTGAAAGAATGCTTTGCTGAGCGCGCTGTAGGGGTAGTGGGTGGAGCTGGCGCGTTCGTGAATATCTTGGGCGATAAAGTAGATGCGCAGGTAGCGGTTGAGTTTTTGGTCGCCGCGCTGGCCCTCTAAGCGTCTGAAAATCATCTCTTTAGCTTGGTTGAGCGCATCGACGACTTTGCCGTTCTGGCGCGCCAGGGCCACCCGGCGGGCTTCCACATCCACACCGCGTACCGGTTCAAATAGCGCTGATTTGAGTATCAGAAACTCGCCCAGCGCTTTGTACACCCGCGCCATGCTCTGCTTGACCGGCTGGCGGGAGAACAGCGCGCACCACACCACCGAAATTAACCCGTACCACACCGCACCCGCCAATAGCAGCAGTTGGCGTGCCGCCACGTCTTCATCGACCCCGCCGTGCTGCTCGATATTGATCATCGAGTAGATCGACAGTATCAGCGTGCCAGAGGCAATAGTGGCGTACCGTTGGCCGATGGCGCCGAGCATAATCAGGGTAAAGGTCGAAAGGCCCAGCCCGACTACAAACAGCCACGGCCAGGGAAACAGCCACTGGACAATAAATGATGCCGAGGTAAAACATACCAGCGTTACCAACAGGGCTTGCAAGCGGCCTTGCCAGCTGTCGTCAGTTTCAGACAGCGCGCAGGCAATAATGCCCAGGAAAAGTGGAATCACTAGCGCTACATCGCCCATCAAGCCGCTGAACAACAGAGCTCCGCTGAACGCTATAAAAACGCGCAGGCTATAGGCGAATTTATCCAGCGTCCAAAGGCGCCGTAGCGGCAAAGTAATCGGCATAGAGGCTCTTATGAATGGTTATTAGACTTTAGTATATAGGCGTAGGCGTTGGATGTCGCTACTCGGCTATCAACGCTTGACCACTTTGGCGGTGCTGCACAGATTCCTCTATAACCTACAACGTTTAAGTGTTCTAAAAAATAGCGCACTAAAGCCCTATGATTGAAACAGTAACCTTTCGATACTCAGAGTGACTCTAAAAAAAACAGGGACACTCCTATGGATCTCAAACTGCTGCTGGACTGGCGTCTTCATCTCACGGTGATTGTGACGTCAATGTTTGCCGAGTGGATCGGCATCGTGCGCATCCCCCTCGGGCCTGGAACACTACTGTTACTACCGCTGCTCTACGCCTTTGTGATTGGCGTTTTGTTTAACCCTCACCTTTTTTCGGCCATGGGTAAGGTCATTCCCAAACCGGTCAGCAATGCCGCAGGGCCTATCATTCTGATCGCTATCCTGCCGTTTATTGCCAAGTTCGGCTCCACCATTGGCCCCGCCATTGAGCAAATTATCGCCGCTGGCCCAGCGCTGATACTCCAGGAATTGGGTAATTTGGGCACCATGCTGATCGCGCTACCCTTTGCGGTATTAGTGCTCAAAATGGGCAGGGAAGCGATTGGTGCTACCTACTCTATCGCCCGCGAACCCAATATTGCCATTATTTCAGACCGTTATGGCCTCAGAAGCCCTGAAGGTATCGGCATTATGGGCGTTTACGTCGTGGGCACCATGTTCGGTACGCTCTACTTTGCCTTAATGGCGGGCTATATCGCCTCGCTGGATATTCTCGATATTCGTGCTCTGGCCATGGCCTGCGGCGTGGGCAGCGGCAGCATGGTGGCGGCGTGTTCGGCAGCCTTAGCCGAAGCGGTACCGGCTTCCAAAGATGAACTGCTCGCCTTCGCCGGGGCTAGCAACCTGCTTACCTATGCCACCGGCCTGTATATCTCGCTGTTTATCGCGCTGCCGGTCACTGAGTGGATGTACAAGCGCTTAAAAGGCTCACGTCAGGAGGTTAGCCATGAAAACTCATGAGAGCACGGTCGATCAGTTTGATGCCGAAGCGCTGAAAGAGCTGCGCCCGGAAAACCAACTCGGTAAAACAGCTTTAGTTCTGGCAGCGGTATGTATCGCTGCGTGGTTTAGCAATATCGTCAACGGTTCGCCGCTGCTAGACGCGCTGCCCGGCATGCTGATTTTGTATGTGATGGTCATCATCGGCTTGGTGATCGGGCGTTTTTGCCCCTTTTATTTGCCCAGCGTGGCGTGGGTGTCGCTGATTAGCATTATCGCCACGCTGCCGTTTTTTCCTGGCAACGGCTGGATCATTGCGCGATTAGCCGAGGTGGATTTCCTGGCAGTGGTAACCCCCGTGTTGGCCTATGCAGGGCTAGCGCTTACCGGGCGCGAGTTTGCTATGTTCAAGCAAACCGGCTGGAAGCTGGTGATTGTTGCCCTGCTGGTCTTCACCGGTACCTTTATCGGCTCTGCCGTTGTCGCCCATGTAATGCTTTAAGGATAGGCCGATGGCTACCCCAGTTCATTTACCGGATAGTTCAGAATTAACCGCGTGGCGCCACGATTTTCACCAACACCCGGAAACCGCGTTTGAGGAGCACCGCACCAGCGCGCGCATTGCCACGCTGCTCAATGAGTGGGGCTTTGAGGTGGCTAGCGGGATTGCCGGTACCGGCGTAGTGGCGACCTTGGATGGCCGCTTGGGGGAAGGCAAAACTATCGGCCTGCGGGCTGATATCGATGCCCTGGATATCCGCGAGGAGACCCAGCTGGCGTACGCCTCGCAAACGCCCGGCAAGATGCACGCCTGCGGCCACGATGGCCATACCACCATGCTATTGGGCGCCGCCTGGGCGTTAAAGCAGCAGCCGGATTTCAAAGGCCGGGTGGTGTTTATCTTTCAACCTGCCGAAGAGAACGCCGGTGGCGGGCGGGTGATGGTCGAAGAGGGCCTGTTCGAACGCTTCCCCATGGATGCGGTTTACGGGCTGCACAACTGGCCGGGCCTGCCCGTCGGTGTCGCAGCCGTGCACGATACCGACGTAATGGCTGCCTTTGATATCTTTAGCCTGACGCTGACCGGTAAAGGCTGCCACGCGGCGATGCCGCACTTAGGGACTGATACGGTATTGGCGAGCTGCCAACTGATCAGCCAACTGCAAGGATTGGTGAGCCGCGAAACGCCGCCGGATAAATCCGCGGTGTTGAGTATTACCAGCATTAATGCGGGGGATACGTTCAATGTGATTCCCGAACAGGTAGCGCTGCGTGGCACGCTGCGTTGCTTCGATATGGCGCTTAAAGAGCACTTAGAGGCACGCTTTAAGCAGGCGATTGCCAGCTTAGCTGAGTTCCACGGTTTAACTGTTGAGTTGGACTACCAGCGCTGCTACCCCGCCACTATCAATACGCCGGAACATGCTCAGCACTGCGCCACGGTGCTGGAAGACTTACTCGGTAGCGATAACGTGCGGCGTAACCCACCGCCGAGTATGGCCTCAGAAGATTTCTCGTTTCTACTTGCCGAGCGCCCAGGTGCTTATATCTGGATGGGCAACGGCGAGGAGTCCGCTTCGTTGCACAACCCGCGCTATGACTTCAACGACGCGCTGCTGCCACTAGGGGCGCGCTATTGGGTGGAGCTGGTAAGGGCGCTGCTCGCCTAAATCGAACGTTAAACCTAAACAACCAGCGTTATTCGCTCTCTGATGCCCAACGGGTAGGGGAGCGTCTACGCCAAATATCTATACCAAACATAGCGTCTCGTTATCAAAAAGGCGCTTAGGGAGTTTTAGGATGTCTTTAATAACTGAGCCTTTAACCATTACCGTCATCGGGCTGGGGCAGATGGGTGGCAATATGGCGCTCACCCTTAAAGCAGCAGGGTTTGAAGTAACGGGTAGCGATCTATTTGAGCCAGCGCGTTTGCGGCTTGCTGCCCAAGGCTTAGCCGTAGTGGCACCCGAAGAACTGCCTGCAAGCGATGTGTACCTGCTGTCGCTGCCTACTTCCGCCCATGTGCGCGAAGTGATTGAGAAATCACCGGGCTTACTTACGCTGGCGCCAAAAAGCAGCGTGATTGTTGATACGTCGACAAGTGATCCTCAGGTTAGTCGAGAACTGGCCGAAAAAGTAACCGCAGCGGGCCTTCAATGGCTAGACGCGCCGGTAAGCGGCGGCCCGAAAGGTGCTGCCAGCGGCAAGCTGGGCATGCTGTTAGGGGGCGATGAGGCCACTATTGATCGGGTGATGCCGATGCTAGAGGCGATGTCAGCCAAGCGCACCCATGTGGGTGGCCCAGGCAGTGGCCATGTGGTCAAGCTCGCCAATAATTACCTGTGTGCGGCGCACTTGCTGACCACCGCCGAAGCCGTTGCTATGGCAGCCAAGGCGGGCGTTGATCCCACTGCCTGTTTGGCGGGCATCAATAGCGGCTCGGGGCGCAGCGCGATAAGCGAGGTGAATTTCCCCGAGTGGATAGTGAACGAGCGTTTTGATTCAGGTTTTACCACCGGCTTGATGCGAAAAGACCTGCGCTTAGCGCGCGATGCCGCCGAGCAGTTGGGAATTCCGGCGATCCTGTTGCAAGCCGTAGTTGATGCCTGGCACGCCAACGCCGATAACCCCGCCGATAGCGACGACTTTAACCATATCACCACGCCGATTTTAGCGCGCGCCACTCAAGCGGAGGGCAACCAATGAACGCACTCAGCCAACACGCTAGTGATCATCTTACCGAACTGCTCGAAGGTTTCGGATTAGCCGCTGCCACGCCACTGAGTAATTGGGTTAACGGTGAATTAGTCGCGGGAGAAGGGGAATCGATCACCCTGACTAACCCGGCCACAGGCGAAACGCTGGTGAGCTACCGCGATGCGGGGGCTGCGTTGATTGAGCGAGCTACTCACGCTGCCCAGCGAGGCCAGCGTGAATGGATGACATTAACCGCCAGCGAGCGAGGGCGACGCATGAATGCGGCACTTCGCGGCCTTGAGGGCCATGAAGAGGCGCTGGCGCAGCTGGAAAGTGTCGTTGCCGGTAAGCCGGTTCGCGACTGTCGGGCCGAAGTTGGCAAAGTGCGCGAGATGTTTGAATACTATGCAGGCTGGTGCGACAAGCAGCACGGCGAAGTGATTCCAGTGCCCACTTCGCATCTTAACTATGTGCGCCACGTGCCCTATGGCGTGGTGGGGCAAATTACCCCCTGGAACGCGCCGATGTTTACCTGTGCCTGGCAGCTGGCCCCGGCCATTGCCGCAGGTAACGCAGCCGTATTGAAGCCCTCTGAGTTAACCCCGTTCTCATCAGTGGTGATTGCCAAGTTACTTGAAAGCGGCGGGCTCCCTAAAGGGCTGATCAATATCGTCAACGGGCTGGGCAAAACGACTGGTGCGGCGCTGACCGATCACTCCACCATCAGCAAGCTGGTGTTTGTCGGCTCGCCCCAAAGTGGCCGCCTGATTGCCGAGGCGGGTGCACGACGGTTGGTGCCCAGCGTGTTAGAACTGGGGGGCAAATCAGCCAACATCGTATTTGCCGATGCCAAGCTGGATGAGGCCGTGGCAGGAGCCCAGGCGGCGATTTTTGCCGCGGCCGGCCAGAGCTGTGTGGCGGGTTCGCGGCTGCTGATTGAGCGCGCGGTATTTGAGCAGGTTACCACCCGCCTAGCGCGCGCAGCAGAACAGATTCCGGTCGGCCTGCCCAGCGATGAAGCGACGCGTATGGGCCCTCTGCAGAATCGCCGTCAGTTTGAGCAGGTAACGCGCATGATTGACGCGGCGGTAGCCGCTGGAGCGCGGCTATTGACCGGCGGCAAGCGCCCGGTAGGACTGCCTGACGAGGCCCAAGGCTACTTTATCGCCCCTACCGTACTGGTCGATGTCACCGCAGATATGGAAATTGCCCAGCAAGAGGTGTTTGGCCCGGTGCTGGTAGCCATGGCCTTTGACGATGAAGCTGAGGCTATTCAACTCGCTAACGAAACACGCTTTGGTTTGGCCGGTGCGGTATGGAGCCAGGATGTGGCCCGGGCTCATCGTGTCGCCGGGCAACTGCGTGCGGGTACCGTGTGGATCAATAGCTATAAAGCAATCAGCGTCATGTCACCGTTTGGTGGCTTTGGCGATAGCGGCTTTGGTCGCTCCAGCGGCTTGGATGGCCTGCGCGAATATACTGTGCCACAAAGCGTCTGGGTGGAAACGGCGCCAGAGGCCAGCGTGGCGTTTGGTTACGGTAGCGGCGTTGGTTGATCGCTTACCGAACCGGGTTCTCGGAAGGCCTGCATCCAGCGCTGCAAGTGGCGTAGCAACAGTATGCAGGCCTTGGGCTGCTGGCGGCCTACGCGGGTGACCATATGCGCATGGGAACGCTGAAAGAGCGGGTTGTCCACCGGGCGTGCTACCAGTGTGCCGAGCTCTAAATCATGGGCGACGGCAAAGGCGGGGAGCAGCGTGATGCCCATCCCGCTGCGCACATACTGCGCCAACACCACCATGGAATTGGTGTTCATTGCCAGACGTGGGGCAATTCGAGCCTGCTGAAACGCTTGATCGACCATTTGGCGCACCCCGTGGCTGGGATCCCACATGGCCATCGGCTCGGCGCTCAGTTGGGTAAGCGTAAGTGGCGTGGCGTGGTTAGCCAAGGGGTGGTCGGGTGCCAAGATCGCCATCAGCGGCTGGGGGCTGGAGGCCCAGAAGCGAAGCTGAGGGTGGGTTCGTTCGTGGAACATTAAGCCGATATGGCTGTGATCATCAACCACGGCTTCAATAATGCCCGAGGTGCCAGCGATATGAATATTGAGCTGGATGCCCGCATAAAGTTGGGTAAATTCGTGCAGCGGGGAAGCCACTAAATCACTGACAAAACCCTCACCTACGGTGAGTGATATTCTGCCGGTTTCCAGGCGTTGGTAGGATTCAAGCGAGGCGATAAAGCCTTCATCAAGGGCACCGCGCCGTTCGCAGTACTCAAGCAGCATTTCGCCTACAGGGGTAGGCGAAATGCCATCGCGCTGACGCTCCATGAGGGTGGCTCCCAAGGCTTCTTCCAGCAGCGCAATTTGCCTGCTCACTGCCGAGGGAGCAATGTCCAAGCGCGCCGCTGCGCGGCGCACTGAGCCAGACTCCAGGGTAACGCGGAAGTACACTAAGCGTTGATGAGGTATGTCCATCGATAGTGAGGCGCTACAAATACTTGAGCAGTTTTTGCAGCTTATTCATATCGGCGGAATCACCCACCAAGCGCACGCTGCCATTCATCATACCGTCGAGAAAGGCCTGCTGAGTTGGCTTTTTGAGCACTTTCAAGGCGGTATCCTGATCACGGAAACGTAGCTCTAGATCTAAGTCGACGGGCAGCCCTTTACCGGTACTGACACTTTTCGGTGTCATCCGGTAGTGGCGGGCAATACTTAGATCTTCCGTGGCAATCCCCCAGTCCAAGCCGCGCATGCGCTCTAACTGTTCACGAAAGCGCGGCTTGCGGCGCAGGGCACGTTTGAGCATTACGCCCAGCAGCCACAGCGTCAGCTTGAGCTTCATTAGGAAACGGCGTCCTTAAGTGCTTTGCCAGGCTTAAAGGCAACGTTTTTGCTGGCCGGAATTTGCAGTGGTGCACCGGTCTGCGGGTTTTTGCCGGTACGCGCTGCGCGCGCGCGAACGGTAAAGGTACCAAAGCCAATCAGAGCGACATCTTCGCCCTTAGCACAACTGTTGGTGATCTCATCCAGAATCACGTTCAGCACTTGGCCAGCTTTATCTTTAGAAAGGTCGGCATTTTCAGCGATGGCTGCAGCGAGTTCAGGTTTGCGCATAAAGGAATCTCCCCTTTTGAAAAGAAATCAAACATCAAATAAATGCATGTTGTTGAGTGCGTAGCCGATTAGGTTAGCTTTTCTAGCCTAGTCGTGAACGCGACGAAAATCAGCCTAGCAGCGTAGGGGCTGCTCTGGAAAGCTCCACTTTCCTTCTCACGCAGCCCCCTGTCAACGCAAAACCAATCAAACGACCGTATTTATTTTCAGCCAAGGCACTGATATCACCGCCTTCGCCTTCAATTCGCCAACGCTCGGGGGTGGTCGCCGGTGGGTAGGCAACCACTGGCAGCAGCGGCGTTTTAACCACCACCGGCCAAGCGCCAAAGCTAACCGGGGTGTGGGTGCCTGAAAGGGTTGCCGCCAGCGCTTTAGCGCTGGCTTGCAGCGGCTGAACGTACATGGCATTAACGCCGTCTACGCAGGCTACATCGCCCAGGGCGTAGATATTGGAGTGCGAAGTCCGCAACTGACGATCAACCGCTATGCCGCTAGGCGACACGCTTAAACCAGCAGCTTCGGCGAGCGCTGTGCGGGGTGCGAGGCCGGTGGCCATTAGCACGAGATCAGCGTTGACGGCCTCGCCGCTATCCAACCGCAGAACAGTATTTTCACCGCTGCTGAGCGCTATAGACTCAATTGAGCGGCCAAGGTGAAGATGGATACCCGCTTCGCTAAAGGCATCACCCAGGGCGTTCCCTAAGGGTGGTGGCAGCAAGCGAGGAAGTAGGGATCCCTCGGGGGCGACGATGCTGACTTGATGACCGCCAGCGTGAAGATCATTGGCAAATTCACAGCCCACTAGTCCCCCGCCAATAATCGCTACCTGTGCGGGGCCGTGGCCTAACGCGGTATAAAAGCGGCGGTAGTCGTCTAGGTCGTTGATCGTAAAGCAACGTGGGGCCACGCTGGCGTCGATGCTGAAGGGCACCCGTGGCGCGGCGCCAGTGGCTAATACCAGTGTGTCGTAGCCGAGCACCTGGCCTTCTTTGAGCAGTATTGATTGGTTATCCACATCCAGAGCGCTTACCTGGGTGTGGATAACCACCTGGGCGTTGAGCTCTTCGCCAAGCTGCGCTGCGCTGCGCTGGGCTAATTGATCCGGCTTCAGGCCCTTGGCGAAGCCGGTGGAGAGCAACGGCTTGCTATAGTCATCGCCGCTGTCAGCGCTTACCAGCGTAATCGAGCGTTGGTCGCCCAGGCGGCGCAAGGCGCGGGCAAGGCCAACCCCTGCCATGCCAGTGCCAATAATCACCAGCGCAGCGTGTGAAGATGTTTTTTGTGCTTGGGTGGCGGGCATGCAGACACCAAAAAGTTGCTAAGAAAGAGGCGCTAAACTAGAGCTGCTAAAAAAGGTGTTGAAACAAAAGCCTTTCATTGCCCCATGTTACACTAGCTGACCCGTTTATTGCCCTGGAGAACTTGGTGACGCCTGCTGCTTTTCGGCAAACCCCTCTATTTTCGCGCTGGCGCCAGATTGATGCGGCCCGCCCGGCGATGAGTGCCCCCTGGTGGCAGTGGGTTGCCTCTACCGACTCATTAACCGCCCGTTTAATGGCCGCGGGGGGCGATAAGCCTTTTCGAGTACGGCTGCTACGCCAGGGCGTCGGTTGGCCGCGACAGGATGAGGCTCAGGCGCTGGGCATTGGTGCTAAGCGTTACGCTTGGCTGCGGGAAGTGGCGCTGTGTTTAGATGAAACGCCGTGGGTGGTGGCGCGCTCGGTCGCCCCGCTCACGCAGGTAAAGGGCCAACGGCTAGAGAGCTTGGGCGAGCGCTCGCTAGGTAGTTGGCTATTTCGCCAGCCGGGTTTAGTGCGTGGGCCATTGGAAGTAACGACGCATTCCCCCCAGTTTGCTAGCGTCAACGGCATACGGGAAGGCTGTGCCTGGGGAAGGCGCTCCGTTTTTTATCACGGCTGCAAGCACGGCAGTCTGTCGTTATTAGTGCAAGAGTATTTTTTGACGGCGATGGCGGATGATCTTGGCCTGCCTTCGCGCTAGGCTAGCGCCTGCATCTTATTCTTCGTGAGGTAAGCATGGATCGTTCACTGTTGCGGCCGAAGGGATGGGCTCGCGTGGCAGATTTTTTACAGCTGATGCGCTTGAATCGGCCGATAGGCACATGGCTTTTGATGTGGCCGACGCTGTGGGCACTTTGGGTCGCTGCAGAAGGCGTGCCCGGGCGAAATGTGCTGCTGATTTTCGTGGCCGGTGTTTACGTGATGCGTGCCGCGGGCTGCGTGGTCAATGACTATGCGGATCGCCACTTTGACGGCCATGTGAAACGTACCAAAAACCGTCCATTAGCCACGGGCCGGATCAGCGAAACCGAGGCGCAGCTGCTGTTTATTGCCCTGGTGGCCGCGGCGTTTATTCTGGTACTACTAACCAACTGGTTTACGGTGCTGCTCTCGCTGGGCGGGGTGCTGCTGGCGATTATTTATCCGTTTATGAAGCGCTATACCCACTTTCCCCAGGTGGTGCTGGGCGCGGCTTTTTCCTGGGCAATTCCGATGGCTTTTGGCGCCGTGCTTGGCCACGTGCCGCTGGAAGCATGGCTGCTATTCTGCGCTAATGTGTGCTGGACAGTGGCCTATGATACCCAGTACGCCATGGTCGATCGCGACGACGATTTAAAAATTGGCATTAAATCGACGGCCGTGCTGTTTGGAAACGCGGATCGTTTGATTATCGGCCTGCTCCAGTTAGCCACTCTGGGGTTGTTGGCCTGGGTAGGCTGGCGGGTTGGTTTAGGTGGATTCTTCTGGTTAGGGCTTGCGGCCATGGCGGCGACTTTCCTGCATCAGCAGCGCTTAATTCGCTATCAGGAGCGGGATCCCTGCTTCCAGGCGTTTCTCAATAATCACTGGTCGGGGCTACTGATTTTTGCCGGTATCGCGCTAAGTTGGTGGCCTATCACTGGGTAATCTCGGCGGTTGTCATGTAACTGTCATCAAGTCATGGTGTTATCGTCATTGACATGTCATTGAACTGTTTTTCTTTGAATTCGCTTTCTTTGAACTAGTTTTTTCGAACACCGTGAGGCTCTGGTATGACCGCCAAGACCGTTCTGATTGTCGATGATGAAGCGTCGATTCGCGAGATGATCGCGGTAGCGCTGGAAATGGCTGACTATCGCGTGCTCGAAGCGGATAATGCCCAAGATGCTCATGCTATGGTGGTTGACCACCAACCCGATCTACTGCTGCTGGACTGGATGATGCCGGGCACTAGCGGAATTGAGCTGGCAAGGCGCTTAAAGCGTGAAGAAGCTACCGCCGAAATTCCTATTATTATGCTCACCGCTAAAGGCGAAGAGGATAATAAAATTCAAGGGCTTGAAGCCGGTGCCGATGACTATATCACCAAGCCCTTTTCACCCCGGGAATTGGTGGCTCGGTTAAAGGCGGTGCTGCGCCGTGCGACCCCGCGTGGGGTTGAAGACCCGATAGAGATTAACGGTCTGCTACTTGATCCGGTAAGCCACCGGGTCAGCGCCCACGGCAAAGCGCTGGAAATGGGGCCTACCGAGTACCGTTTGCTGCAGTTTTTTATGACCCATCAAGAGCGCGCTTACACGCGTAGCCAACTGCTTGACCAAGTGTGGGGCGGCAACGTCTACGTCGAAGAACGCACGGTCGATGTGCATATTCGCCGCTTGCGCAAAGCGCTGGGCGACGTGCATCAAAACCTGATTCAAACGGTTCGGGGTACCGGTTACCGTTTCTCTGCACGGGTGTAAATGTGCGTTTATGGAGTCGTGAGCTGTGGCGAATAGCGTGGCTGTCCACGCTGGGTACTTGCTTAGGTTGGCTATTGGGCTCGGCTGGGCTAGGGCTTTCGGCAGGGCTAGCGGTATGCCTGTTTTACCATTTACGTCAGTTGCGCGAGCTCTACCAGTGGCTCACCCTTCACCCACACGATGAGCCGCCTGCTGCTCGCGGAATGTGGGGCGAGTTATTTGACCGCTTATACCGCTATCAAAAAAGCCAGCGTATTACCCAAAGCCGTCTGCGCGCTACCTTAGCGCGTATTCAAGAGTCGTCTGAAGCGATGCGCGACAGCGTGGTCATGCTTGACCGTCACGGTGATCTGGAGTGGTGGAACAGCGCTGCCACCGCCATGCTAGGGCTACAAACCGCCCATGACCGTGGTCAGCACATTACCAATCTGCTGCGCGATCCAAGCTTTATCAGTTACTTTAATGCGCGTAACTACAGTGAGCCATTAACGCTAACCTCGCCGATTGATGAACGGCGAATTCTGCAGTATCAAATTACCCTGTACGGTGACGATGAACGCTTGGTGATGGCGCGCGATATCACCCGCTTGCATCGCCTTGAGCAGATGCGGCGCGACTTTGTTGCCAATGTCTCCCACGAGCTGCGCACTCCTTTGACCGTGCTCTCCGGCTATTTGGAAACCTACAGTGATATTGCCGATCAGTTGCCGCCGCGATTAGGTCGTAGTATCCAGCAAATGCAGGAACAGACCCAGCGGATGCAGAATTTGGTCAATGACTTATTGCTGCTTTCGCGTCTGGAGATTGATCAGGGCGGTAAAGATCATCACCCGCTGCCACTTGGGCCTTTACTACAAAGCGTTTGTGATGATGCGCTGGCCCTGTCGCATCAGCGGCATACCATCACAGTGGCGCTTGAAAGCGATGCGCGGCTGTTAGGTAGCGAACAGGAAATTCGCAGCGCCGTCTCTAATCTGGCCTTTAATGCGGTGCGCTACACGCCAGCAGGCAGCCAAATCACACTGCGCTGGAAAGCTAGCGCTACTGGCGGGGGCTATATAGATGTTGAAGACAATGGTGAAGGGATTGATCCCGTTCATATTCCCCGCTTAACCGAACGCTTTTACCGAGTCGATAAGGGGCGCAGCACTGCGACCGGTGGTACAGGCTTAGGCTTGGCGATCGTTAAGCACGTGCTATTGCGTCACGATGCACAGCTGCAAATTGAATCTCATCCCGGCAAGGGCGCGCTGTTTCGCTGCTCCTTCCCCTCCTCGCGTCTGGTTTAATTAAGCAAAGGATCCAACGCACAACATTTGTAGAAGTGTGCAATATTGGCATGCAAGGTTGGTAAAACTTACTCATGTGTCATTTTTATACAGCTTTAAGCGCCAATTGATGGCTTGGGTAGTATTTCTTTGGTATAGCGGTTATTTGTTAAGTCATTGATTTTATTTGTTTTATATTTTTATTGTGACTTTTGGCATGCCAGCTGCACTTTATTAAGTAAGGAAGATGACCGCAGGAATTGCTGGCTACTGGTTAGCCTTTCTTTCTTAACCAAGCGGTAACAAACAGCGATCGGAGGTGGAATATGATGTCCAAGGATTTTCTCAAGAAAGCTGGTATTTTAGGTGTATCTTTTGGCCTGATGGCAAGCCCATTGGCGTTTGCACAAACAGATGAAAACACTGCAATTGATGAGAACCAAGGCATCACGGCTGATGAGCAGCCAATGGATGCACAGGGTACTGGTAGCTCTAGCAGTGATAGCATGAGTAACGATTTAACCCATGACGAAGGCGATGATGCCAGCGACATGGAGCCTCAATCAAGCAGTCACTCAGATGACGCTGAATATGACGAAGATGAACTTGTTGAAGAAAATGGCGGTAGCTAATTATTGATGATTTTTTAGATATCATTGAATGCTTTTTCATAGGATGAGGAAGCGATCAACAGGATGTTATACAGACAAGGATGTGCTTCGGATTCAAGGATGAATCAATAGGAAATCAAAACGTTAGTCAGGGTAAATTCCAGGGTTGGAATCCCGCACAAGGAGTGGAAGCTAGCGTTAGTCATTACCTATAACCTATTCTGATATCGGGCCCCGCTGTGCGGGGCCTAATTTTTTGCTGTCTGCTTTTTCGCCTCCTGCTTTTTCCTTATTACTTCTGCCCACCCGCCTTCGCTGCCACTCCCTTTACAGTACTTTTTTCGTTTTTCTATAAACGCTAGCGTCTAGCGGCCTATTAGCTGTGCCTGGGTTGCTTTGCTGAGTGTGTCATAAAGGCACAGACAATTTTGCGCATGTGTCATTAGTGCACATGTAATTAGCGTGCTTTTGTTTTTAGCGGCATATGATTGCGCGCAATTTAAATTGTTTAAGTATTTGATTTTTGGTTATTAACTTTTTAATTTTTGTTTTTGGCATTGCATATGCAATCTCAAGGCAGTGAAGCTAACCGCAGTGAGATATCAGCCACAGTGCCCCTCTCACTTCACTTCAGCGGTATCAAACAGTCGCCAGGAGTAAATAGTATGTTTAACGCATTTGTGAAAAAAGCAGCCGTTGTAGGTCTTTCATTTGGTTTGCTGGCCAGCCCGCTAGCCTTTGCCCATATCTCCATCGATGCCAATCAAGACTTCACGGTTGATGACGAGCCCATCCAGGCGCAGTCTCATCACACATCCGGCCAAGCAGATTTTAGCCCATCTGATCTAATGTATGACGAAGGCGACCGCCCTAATGTCGTCAAGGCAGAGTCTCATCGCACTAGTGGTCAAGCGGACTACACCGCTAAAGATTTGACCCAAGACGTAGGTGATGGAAACGTTTGGTAACAAAAGTTTGCAATTTCGAGAAAATATATTACGATTAGGTTGTGAGCTAAAAGCGTAAAAACGTGTCACACCGATAGGGATGCACGTCGATTCAAGGAATGAATCAAACGACAATCAGAGCGCTGGTCAGGGTTAAATTCCAAGGTTGGAGTCCCGCAAACGGAAAGGAAGCTAGCGCTAGTCATTGTCATAATCTTGTGTCCTTAGACCCTGCTGATGCGGGGTCTGATTTTTTGTGACACTTAAAACGCTCTTAAGCTACTATCCTCTTCGTTTGGGTGCTGTTTTCTAACGGCTCCTATCTCCATCAGCGCCGCTATTTTTCCATCAGCTCTCCGGAAGGCATGTCTGAACCAGCCGTATTGGCTATAAATAAATCGTCACATGTGTAATTGTTGCACAATTATATTTTGCAAAATAAGCTAGTGCTGCTTTTTTTTGTGCGCAATTTTATTTTTTATGTGACTGATTTGTAAGTTCTTATTGTTTATATATGAGCTTTGGCATTCAGTATGCCTTGTTAAAGCAGTAATGACCGTTCTTATTGTTATTGAGCGGTATCCAAAAATATTGAGGAGCACGTCATGTTATTGAAAGAAACGAGCAAGAAGGTTGCTATCGTAGCGACTGCTTTTGGTCTAGTCGCGAGCCCGCTGGCAATGGCGAACTCGTCCATTGAATTGAACCAAGACCGTTCCGCTGGTCAAGGTGTCATCGACAAGCCTGAAACGCATGCAACGTCACATGCAGCTCACGTATCGGCTGACGATTTGAACCGTGATGATGGCGATAGCCTGGATTTCTCGCCATCTAGCAGTGCTTCTGATAAAGGGGAAAGAGTGCAGCGTGGTGCTAATATCAGCCCAGAAGATCTGACCCGAGATGAAGGCGATAGCACTGACTGGTAACCGATAAAATAAGTGTAACTGCTAATTTAGCCGTTTCTCGTTGAAACCCCCGCTTCGGCGGGGGTTTTTGCTTTGCGTTAAAAGCAACGGTCATCAGTGGTGGTGCCCATCAGCGGCTTCACTGCCTTCTTGAGCGTTTTGGATCCAGACCTCAATCTCCACATCGCCTTGTTCAGCAAAGGTTAGCGTGAGGGGAAACTGCTCGCCCTCTTTTAGCGGTTCGGTTAAACCAAGCAGCATTAAGTGAAAGCCGCCGCCAGGACGCATGCTATAGGTTTCCTCAGCCTCGACACGAATCTCATCCACATGCCGCATCTGCATCATATCGCCGTCCATTTGCATGTCGTGCAACTCAACGTTGCTGCTTGCCGGGCTACTGGCGCCAATCAGGGTAACGGAGTCTGAAAAGGCGGTGATATCTACATAGGCAGCGCCGTTTTCAGCACCCGGTGGGGTGGGTGTGGCGAAAGGGTGCGCAATGCGCAGAGCGTCTGTTTTTACGTCGTGGGCGAGTGCCCCAGACGCCATTGAAATAGACATGGCGCCAATCACGAGCACGCCACCCAGCCAAGCCATCGGTTTTAACATGCGTTTATTCCTTATTGTTTATTGAATGAAGGGAAATATAGCTAAAACGTAAAGGTAGCAAAGCGGCATAGCCTGGGTAATAAGCGTCTACTGCGGCGTGATGCCACGTGCCTCATTACATGCGTCATTACATGCCGTCCCTATAGTGGTCATCCCAAAGCAGCACGGCACCCGCTACAGCGCCGGGAATCAGAAATAGATTGGCGAGCGGAATCCAGGTGATTAGCGTGACCAGCCCCCCAAAACTGAGGCTTTGCCACCAGCGCTTAGCGAGTCGTTGCCGCATATCAACAAACGTTACCTTGTTGTTATCCATGGGGTAATCCAAATAGGTGATGGCCATCACCCAGGCAGAAAACAGCGCCCAGAGTAGTGGGGCAACGATATTGACGCCTGGAATCCAGCTGATCACAAACAGGCCAGCGGCACGCGGCAGAATATAGGCGAGCTTAACAAACTCTCGACCCAGGGCATCAATGGCTGTTTTAGCCAGATTTCGGTCATCAATAGGCTCACGGCCAGTAGCTTGGATTTCAACTTTGGCGGCCAAAAAGCCGTAAAAAGGGGCTGCAATCAAGCTGGTCACCAGCGTGAAGGTAAAAAACACTACTACCAACAAGCTAATCACAAACAGCGGCCAGATAAGCCAGGATAGCCAATCCAGCCAGGCGGGTACCATGCTCATCCAATGAGCTAACCAGCCATCGAAGCGGTTGAGCACAAAGCTGAACATACTCACGTAGACAATCAGGTTGACTAAAATCGGCAGGAAAATATAGCGGCGCATACCCGGCTGATACACACAGCGTGTACCTCGGCTAAGCGCAGTGACAGCATCCAGCATGTGGGGTGAACTCCTTGTGATTCAAACGTCCAGGCCGCTTGGCAGCCTGGACGTATTGCAGGAGGAAACCCTTACCAGGTCAAGACTTTTTTAGCACCTTCGGATCGAGGTCGTCGGTGTCGCTGTGGCGAATATCCAGGCCTTTGACGAGATAAACCACATACTCGGCGAGATTGTCGGCGTGGTCGCCAACCCGCTCCAGCGCGCGCAGTACCCACATAATGCTGAGTACTGAGGTAATAGAGCGCGAGTCTTCCATCATAAAGGTCATTAACGAGCGCATCGCGCTGCTGTACTCGTCGTCTACCAGCTCGTCTTCGCGCACAACCTGCATGGCAAGGTCGGTATCGAAGCGGGCAAAGGCGGTTAGCGCATCGCGGAGCATTTTACGCACGTGCTCGCTGATGTGGCGCACCTCTACCAAGCCGCGAATAGTGCTGGAATTTTCGCTGAGTAGCAGCGCGTTGCGGGCAATTTTGCTGGCTTCATCGCCAATCCGCTCGAGGTCTGAGGTGGCGCGGATAACGGCCAGCACCAGACGTAAATCGGACGCTGCAGGCTGACGGCGCGCCAGTACCCGGGTGCATTCGTCGTCGATTTGCAGCTGCAGATCGTTGACCTGACGGTCATTATCACGCACCTGTTCGGCCAACCGGGTGTCGCCTTCCAGTAGGGCAAAGACGGCGTCCTGCACTTGCTTCTCCACCAGACCGCCCATGGCCATCAGGTGGGTTTTCAGCTCTTCCAGCTCCTGGTTGAACTGGCGAGAGATATGCTGGCTGTGGGTATCGCTCGTAATATCCATGGAGCACTCCTGACGTTTCAGTCGCTAAGGCCTAGGTGATGCGGCCGGTGATGTAGTTTTCGGTGCGTTGCAAACGGGGATTGGTGAAGACCTGATCGGTAGGCCCGTATTCAACCAGCTCACCTTGATGCAAAAAGGCGGTGTAATCCGATACACGCGCCGCCTGCTGCATATTGTGGGTGACCAGTACCAGCGTCAGCTCTGACTTGAGGTTACGGATCAACTCCTCAATTTTGAGTGTTGATATGGGGTCGAGCGCTGACGCAGGTTCATCCAGCAGCAGCACATCGGGCTGTACGGCTAAGGTGCGGGCAATTACCAGGCGCTGCTGCTGGCCACCAGAAAGCTGCCAGGCGGAGCGGTGCAGGCGATCTTTTACTTCATCCCACAGCGCGGCGGAGGTTAATGCCCACTCAATAATGTCGTCCCTTTTGCGCTTGGGCAGGCGCTGCTGCAGTCGCAGGCCAAAGGCCACGTTTTCATAGATCGACATGGGGAAGGGGTTAGGCGTTTGAAACACCATCCCGACACGTCGCCGCAGCTCAGTGACATTCATTTTCGGATCATGAATATCCTGCCCTTCCAGGGTGATTTGACCGCTGTGGGTCGCCGACTCATTGAGGTCGTGCAGCCGGTTAATCGCCCGTAATAGCGTCGACTTACCGCATCCCGACGGACCAATGAAAGCGGTTACACGATGACGCGGAACGCTGAGGGTTAAGTCGCGCAACGCCTCTTTCCCCGCGTAGGCGAGGCTAAAGTGATCGATACTCAGGCAGCTGTGCTCGGACGAAAAGTGCGCCACTGGTGCCTGAGAGGTATTGGCTGAATGTAATGACGCTAGCATTCGTTTCCCCGTTGACGCCTAAGATAATGACGCAGAAATATGGCAGTTAGGTTAAGCACCAGCACAATTAACACTAAAAGTAGCGCCGTAGCGTAAACCAGTGGAATGGCGGCCTGCACATCTTCGCCGTGAAAGGCGGTATCAAATAAATGATAGCCAAGGTGCATAAACTTGCGCTCTAAATGTAGGTAAGGAAACTCACCATCAATGGGCATCTGGGGCGCTAGTTTGGCGACACCCACGAGCATCAACGGCGCCACTTCCCCGGCCGCGCGGGCGACCGCTAAAATCACCCCTGTCAGCATGGCGGGGGCAGCCATGGGTAGTACGATGCGGGTGAGCATCTCTAAGCGCGTAGCGCCAAGGGCCACGGCACCTTCCCGTTGAGCATCGGGAATGCGCGCTAGGCCCTCCTCGGTTGCCACAATCACCACCGGTAGGGTCAGCAGCGCGAGGGTGAGTGACGCCCATAGCAGGCCGCCGGTGCCAAAGGTGGGCGAGGGTAGCGTATCGTTAAAAAACCACTCATCCAGCGAGCCGCCAATGCCGTAAACAAACACCCCCAAGCCAAATACCCCATACACAATCGACGGCACGCCCGCCAGATTACGCACGCCGATGCGCACGAGGCGAGTCAGTCTTCCCTGGTGGGCGATTTCATTAAGATAAATGGCCGCCAGCACCCCAAACGGAGTGACGATCACCGACATTAAAATCACCATCAGAACGGTGCCAAAAATAGCGGGCCATACGCCGCCACCGGTATTGGCCGCCCGTGGGCCTTCGCTTAAAAATAGCCAAACACCCTCGCCCCAGGCGCGGGTTTTCTGCCATCCGCTCATGGCATTGGGTGCTTGAGCGCTAATCACGCTGGCGAGTGGTTGTCGCAGGGTTTGGCCGTCCACGGTACTAAGCAGCAGTTGTCCCGTCTGGCGCTGGTTAGCGGGAAGTGCCAAGAGAGCCGTCAGCTGCTGCCAGGCCGCATCTCCCGTCCAGCGCTGGTCGCCTTGCTCAATGGCCACCAAGCGGCCGATAAAATCCCCCCAGGGGCTGCGCTCGATGCGGATCAGGTCCTTGGGTTGGGTGCGCTCGACAATTTGCTCAATGGCCACCCAGTGCCAGCGAGCGCCATCGATATCCTGATTGCCGGTGAAGTAGAGGCGCTCATCTCCCGCCTGCTGTGGCAGTGCGACCTCGCGTACGGCTTGGCCTGCAAAGGTTTCACCCGAGCTAAGGGTGATCTCTTCCAGCGTGGCGGGCCAGAAGTGCCCTAGGCCGCGCACCAGCAGCAGCGTCAGTAGGGCGCCCAGCATCAGCAGGGAAAGCGCTACGCTGGCCGCACAGAGCCAAGGCCATAGCTCATTGAGCCGGCTAAAACGAGGGCGGCGAGAGGCGGCGTTGTGCAAGGCAGAGGTCATCCTGTACCCCCTATCTGGTGGTAACGGCGGCGCAAACGCTGGCGGACGACCTCGGCGAGGGTATTGACCAGAAATGTAAATATAAATAACACTAGCGCGGCCAAAATCAGCAGATGGTAGGTTTGTCCACCGGGTGACGCTTCAGGTAGCTCAATGGCGATAGCCGCGGCCATGGAGCGCATCCCCTCAAAGGGGCTGGCGCTAAACAGGGCGGTATTGCCGCTGGCCATCAGCACAATCATGGTTTCGCCCACTGCCCGACCGGCACCAATCATTACCGCCGAGAAAATACCTGGGCCCGCCGCCGCCAGTGCCACTCTCCACAGTGCCTGCCAGCGGCTGGCTCCCAGCGCCTGGGCGCCCTCTATCAGGGTCGGGGGCACATCGGCCAGTGCGTCTTCTGCCAGTGAGTAGATACTGGGGATAACCGCAAACCCCATGGCAATGCCAACAATCAGCGCGTTACGGGTGGCGTAATCCATGCCAAAACGTTGGTCGAGCAATTGGCGCAGGTCACCCCCTAGCCACTGCTGCTCTATCCATGGCGCGAGCCATAGCGCTATCGCCACCATGAAGACAAGCCAGGGCACTAACCACAGGCCCGCCCAGGAAAGCGGTAAACGGCGACGAAGGTGTGTTTGAGCCCGCTGCCAGAGTAAGCCGGCAAGCGCGGCACTAAGCGGCAGCCAAATGATCAGCACTAAAGCGCTGGCGAGATGACGCTCTACCCAGGGTGCCAAAATAAGCCCGGCAATAAAGCCCACCACCACCCCGGGAATAGCCTCCATCATTTCGAGCGCGGGCTTGATACGCGAGCGCAGGCGCGCAGACATAAACAGCGCTGAGTAAATGGCGGCCCCCAAAGCAACGGGAATGGCGAACAGCAACGCGGCTAACGCGGCTTTGAGGGTGCCCCACGCCAGAGGAGAGAGTTTAGCCAGGGCAAAGGTATCGCCAATCGCCAGCAACGGGAGCGTTTCCCACACCAAAAAGATGCCGATAGCCAAAATTGCCAGCAGTACACCCACGCCGCCCGCGGTAATTAACCCGGTGGCCACGCGATCCTGCAGCAGCCGCAGCGGCTGTCGAGAAGAGGTTAAACGAGGTGGGATCATGTCGCTATCATGACAAAAATAGGCATGGCAAAACCGAGGTGATCATAGCGCTGACCGATAAGTAGTGAAAAACAGTGCATAGATAGGTTCCCTACCCTAAGACAATTATGTGTCAGTTAGATGACAGTGATTGACCACCTTTATTGAGCGTTAAGGGCGCTTTTGCTGCTCGCGAAGAACCTTCTGAGTTAACGGAACAAAGCCGGACGCACGAGCAATCTGTTGACCTTCCGCGGATAGAATCAGCGTTAAGAGTGCCTGCTCAGGTGGTGGCAACGCCTCGCCCGGCGGCAGGTTTACGTAGAGATAAAGGTAGCGCGACAGTGGGTAATCACCGCTTTGAATCGCCGCTTCATCGGGCGGTATGGCGGTGCCGTCATCGTTATAGAGGCTCACTGCGTGCACGGCTGGGGTGAGGTGGTTAAACCCGGCGTAGCCCATCGCATTGGCGGACTCCCCTACCGCGGCGACCACCGCCGATGAGCCTGGGTGTTCGCTGATATCGTTGCGAAATTGACCGCCGCATAATGCCCGCTCTTGAAATAGTCCGTGGGTACCCGAGGCAAGGTTACGCCCATGCAGCGCGATACCGCCAAATGACCAGTCACGGGTTGCTGGCAGTTGCTCCCAGCGCCTGATCGGTGCTTCGCCACCGCAGGCACGAGAGGTGGAGAAGATCGCGTCGACCTGCTGGCGGGTTAGTGCACGCAGTGGGTTATGGCGGTGTACGACAACGATAAGCGCGTCACGGGCGACCTTTAATTCCAGCGGCGGATAGCCATAGCGCTCAATAAAGTTATCACGCTCGTCAGCCGTCATTGGGCGAGACATTGGGCCAAGCCGTGTGGTGCCTGCTACCAGGGCGGTTGGCGCACTGGCCGAGCCGCTGGCTTGAAATTGCAGCTTTACATCAGGATAACGGGTGGTGAGGGTTTCGCCCCAGCGTAACATTAGCCCCGCCATGGTGTCTGAGCCCACAGCGCCCAAGGTGCCACTAATCGCGGCAGGTTGCCCCCAGGCCTGGGGCGCTATCAGCACCATAAGCAGCATTACCAAGCGTAATAAGAGGCGCTGTAGAGGTAAAGAGGCGCCCCTGTGAGTTGAAAGAGTATGCAAATGAGTATTCAAACAAGCGTCCTCTTATGGTTAACTGAATCCATTCTCTGGTGTTGCGATGCAGCAACAGCCATTAACAACGCAGGCGCCCTGCAACGTTTACAACAATAAACTGACTAAGCGACGAACTCATGACTCTTCTGGAAACCGATTTGGACGACGCTCCCGCCCCACAAGGGCAGCTTACTTTAAAATTACTGGCTTCCCGCCAAGATACCAATTTTTATGGCGATATACCCGGGGGGTGGCTGGTCAATCAAATGGATCAAGCGGCTGAGCTTGCTGCCGGGCGTGAAGCGGGTGGCCGCACGGCGACGGTGGCCATTGAGGCCATGGACTTCCTAAGCCCGGTGCGCGTGGGCTCGATGGTCAGTGTTTACACCCAGGTACAAGAGATTGGCCATAGCTCAATCAAAATTGATGTAGAGGTCTGGGTGCGCCCGCCCCATGGGCAGCGCATAGAGGAGCGCCAAAAAGTGACTGAAGCACGCTTTGTGATGGTCGCCCTGGACGATAACGGACGCATTCGCGCGGTGCATAGCGACTAGTTCATCCATCCAGATCCTGCCTCAAATAGCAAAAGGGCGCATAGTGCGCCCTTTTGCTGTGCTTGTCGTTTAGCCTAGCGCTTTAGCCATCGACGTTATCGCGGTTCTTGAGATAGGCGAATTCACCCACATCGCTGAACGGGCGCAGCAGCTTCTGGAAGGCCGAGTAAGACTCATACACGCGGCGAGACTCCTCGTCGCTGTCGACCTGGCGCTGGATGGCTTCCAGGGAAGAGGTGTAAAGCGCTGCCATGACGTCTTCGGGGAAAGTACGCAGTTGAACGCCATGCTCATCGACTAATGCTTCCAGTGCCTGGGCATTACGGAAGGCGAATTCGCTGATCATGGCAAGGTTAGACGCCCGTGCGGCCTCGCGGATCACGTCCTGCAGGTCTTCCGGTAGCTCATTCCAGGCATCCAGATTGATCGTGCCTTCCAGTACCGCCGAGGGCTCGTTCCACGCCGAGGTGTAGTAATAGTCAGCCACCTGATGCAAACCAAACGCCAAATCGTTATACGGCCCCACCCAGTCAGCGGCATCCAGTGCGCCGGTTTGCAGCGAGGTGAAAATTTCCGAGCCCGGCATATTCACGGTGCTGACGCCAATGCCGTTCATCGCCTCGCCGGCTAGGCCTGGCAGGCGAAGTTTTAGCCCCTGCATATCGTCTAGCGAGTTGATCTCTTTCTTGAACCAGCCTGCCATCTGGGTGCCGGTGTTGCCGACGGCAAACGGTTTCAGGTTGTGATTGGCGTAGATCTCATCCCACAGCTCCTGGCCACCGCCATGGTACAACCAGGCGTTCATTTCGGTGGTGGTCATGCCGAACGGCACGGCGGTAAAGAACTGCGAGGCAGCCACTTTGCCGCGCCAGTAGTAAGAGGCAGAGTGGCCCATTTCAGCGGTGCCAGCAGCCACCGCGTCGAACACTTCCAGGGCGGGAACCAATTCACCCGCACCGTGGACGCGAATCTGCATGCGGCCATTGGAAAGCTGCTCTACCCGGCGGGCGAAATCATTCGCACCGGTGCCCAGGGCGGGAAAGTTTTTTGGCCACGAGGTGACCATGTCCCAGGTATAGGTCTCTTGAGCGCGCGCTAGAGGTTGTGACAAAAGGGGCAGCAGCGACACCGGCGGCACCCAGGCCGACGGATTTGAGAAAGTTACGGCGTTGCATAGTGAGCGAAACTCCAGAGTTAAACGTACTGTTGTTATAAGGCGCTGAGTGCGCGGTATTCGCTAGTTAGTATGCTGTATAGCGAATTTAGCCCGCAAGCTTGATTAATCATCTGCTGCGTCTTTCATGCTGTTGCCATGGCGTACCAGCCAATAGCAGCCGCCTAACGCTAAGACCGCCATCGAAAGCGCGCCAATTTGCCAGGGGTCGATGACTTCCATATCCAACACCATAAACTTACGCACCAGCGCCATAATGGCAATGAGTACGACGATCTCAACGTGAATGAAACCTTTACCACTGGTCATCGTGCGGATGATGGAGTTGTTGAACTCCATGGCAATCAAGACGGTAAGAATCATGTCGAATAAAGCTTGAAACACCCGGTAGTCAAACGGGTCGCGGCTTTGAATAAACAGCAGTTGCACCACATGAATGACCAGATAATACATGGCGACGAGCACAGCGCCGCCAATGGCGAGCGTCAGAACCATCGATACCAAGCGTTCAAAACGCTGGTAACCGCTGAGTGTCTGCCAGCCGTTACTAACTTCGGGGAATAGGCGTTTTAAGCGTTGTTTCATGATCGTCTACCTGTTGAGTGACAGCGTTGGGCTTAAAGCGGCGTCAACTTGGCAAAGCCGAGGACTAGCCATTTGACGCCTTCGCCTTCAAAGCTGACCTGAACCCGGGCACGCGCGCCTTCGCCTTCCGCGTTAAGGATAATCCCTTCGCCGAATACCGGGTGCTCAACCCCCTGGCCGACGTGCAGGCTGGGTATGTCGCCGTCGCTTTCGACGCTTTGCTGAGCAAAGGAAGTGCGCGATGCCGTCACCGGGCGGGAAATATGCCCGCGCAGGCGGACTTCTTCCAGCAGGTGCGGGGGCAGCTCGCGCAGAAAGCGCGAGGGGCGTGGAAACACCTCTTTGCCGTGTAGGCGGCGGGTTTCGGCGTGGGTCAGGTAGAGCTTCTGCATGGCGCGGGTGACACCGACGTAACACAGTCTGCGTTCCTCTTCGAGCCTGCCCGGTTCCTCAAGGGACATCTTATGCGGAAACAGCCCCTCTTCGACACCGGCAATAAACACCACGGGGAATTCCAGGCCTTTGGCGGAGTGCAGCGTCATCAGCTGTACGCTGTCCTCAAACTCTTCGGCTTCATGGTCGCCAGCATTAAGCGCGGCTTCTGAGAGAAACGCTTCCAGTGCGGCCATGCCTTCGCCCGCTTCAGGGGCTTCAAAAACGTCGCCTTGGGTAAAGGCGCGGGCAGCAGTGACGAGCTCTTCCAAGTTTTCGACCCGCGCCTGGCCTTTCTCGCCGCGCTCACTCTTGTGATGTTCGATCAAACCGGTATGAACCGTGACGTGATCGATAATCTCGTGCAGCGCCATGCCGGAAGCATCGTTATCGAGCTGCTCAATCAGGTTGGCGAAGGTTTGCACTGCATTGGCCGCTCGGCCTTTCAAGGTGCCGTCGTTAATTGAATCGTGGAGCGCCTGCCACAGCTGAATGCCTTGTTCACGGGCGCGCAGGCGGACAATCTCCACGGTGCGGGTGCCGATGCCGCGGGTGGGCACGTTAATCACCCGTTCTAGCGAGGCGTCGTCATCGCGGTTAAGCATCAGGCGTAGATAGGCCAGGGCATTTTTGATTTCCAGGCGCTCATAAAAGCGGTGACCGCCGTAAATACGGTAAGGCATGCCTTGGCGAATCAGCGTCTCTTCCAGCAGCCGCGATTGGGCGTTGGAGCGGTAGAGAATGGCGACATCGCGGCGGTTGAAGCCTTCGTCGACCTTCTCCTTGATGGTATCGACGATATAGCGCGCTTCTTCCAGGTCGTTAAACCCGGCGTAAATCGAGATCGGTTCGCCTTCGATGCCGTCGGTCCAGAGGTTTTTACCCATCCGCTCGCTGTTGTGGCTGATCAGCGTATTGGCAGCTTCAAGAATCGCGCTGGTGGAGCGATAGTTCTGCTCAAGCCGCACGGTATGGGTTTGCGGAAACTCCTGCTCAAAGCGGCTGATATTCTCCACTTTGGCGCCGCGCCAGCCGTAGATCGACTGGTCATCATCGCCTACTGCCGTCATCGGCGTCTGCATGCCGGTCAGCAGTTTTAGCCATGCATACTGCAGGGTGTTGGTATCCTGAAACTCATCCACCAGTACGTGACCAAAGCGCTCCTGATAGTGTTTCAGCAGCGCGGGGTTATCGCGCAGTAGCTCCAGGCTTCTCAACAGCAGCTCGCCGAAATCGACCAGTCCGCCCCGCTCGCAGGTGAGCTGGTAGCGTTCGTAGAGCTCGACCATCTGGCCCATGTAGGCATCGCCATCCACATTGACCTGATGCGGACGCAGTCCCTCTTCTTTACAGCCGGAAATAAAGTGCTGCACTTGGCGCGGCGGGTAGCGTTCGTCGTCGATGGAGTAATCTTTCAGCAGCCGTTTGACCAGGCGTAGCTGATCGTCAGAATCGATAATCTGGAAGTGTTGCGGCAGCTTGGCATCCTGCCAGTGGGTGCGCAGCAGGCGGTGGGCGATGGAGTGAAAGGTGCCTACCCACACATGGCGCATCGAGATGCTAAGCAGTGCCTCAAGGCGGGTGCGCATCTCTTTGGCGGCTTTGTTGGTAAAGGTAACCGCCAGCAGAGCGTAGGGAGACAACCCTTCGGCCTGCATCAGCCAGGCGATGCGATGCACCAGCACGCGGGTTTTACCGGAGCCTGCGCCTGCGAGCACCAACAGATTACCTTGAGGGGCGCTCACTGCTTCGCGCTGGGCGGAGTTGAGCTGATCGAGAATCGCCGTGACGTCGTCCATAATAGCCGCTGCCGGATCAAAAAATAGGCGGCTAGTCTAGCACAGCCAGCGAACTGGCTGTGTATACAGGTGTAGTGATTGCAGTTATTCGCAACTGCTACCTTTAAAAACTTTCTAACAGGGGACGAGGGCAGGCTGAAGCGAGGGTCTTTTGCCATGGATGGCAAAAGTAGCGCCCAAGGACGGGTTTACAGCGCCCTCGCGTAAGCCTGTCCTCGGCACCGAGGCTTATAGCTATGGCAGCGCTAAGAAGCTAATTATTCTTCAGGAAAGCGCAGCGTATTAAGGCTCTTTTTAACCGCTTTGAGCTGTTCGGCGAGTTTCGGCCCGCGGGTTTTGGCCACGCCGACGGCAAGTACGTCAATCAACACTAGATGGGCAATCCGCGAGCTAAGCGGGGTGTAAATCTCGGTGTCTTCATGGACATCGATATACAGCGGCAGGCTAACCTCTTCGGCGAGCGGCGAGCCGCTGGGGCACAGGCCAATGACTGTCGCGCCCGCTTCACGAGCCAGGCGCACACTGGCGACTAACGCTTTGGTACGGCCTGTTTGTGAAATTGCCACCACCACGTCGCCATCATTCAACGTCACTGCCGACATATTCTGCATATGTGGGTCGGCGTAGGCAGAAGTGGAGATCTGCAGGCGGAAAAACTTGTGCTGGGCATCAAAGGCCACGGCACCGGAAGCCCCAAAGCCATAGAACTCGACCCGGTTGGCCATCGCCAGGGCGTTAACTGCACGGCCCAGGGCGTCGTTATCAAGCCGGTCGCGCACTGAGAGCAGCGTGCCCACGGTCGAGTCAAAAATACTGTGGGAAAACTCAGCGACCGAGTCGCTATCATTCATGGAAAACTGCGCGAACTGACTGCCGCTGGCCAGCATTTGCGCCAGCTGTAACTTGAAGTCCTGAAAGCCATTGCACCCCAGTGCACGGCAAAAGCGCACCACGGTGGGTTCGCTCACGGTGGCTTCGGTGGCTAAATCCACAATACGCATGTGGATAACCTCTTCTGGGTTGCGCAGTACAAACCGCGCCACTTTTTGCTCGGAGCGTCGAAAGTGCTCCATGCGGCGTCTCATTTCATCGAACAGGGCGCGACTCACGTTCAGCTCCTTGGGTGCTCAGCCAGCAGGTAGTCAACAGTACGCCAATATACGATCGTTTTAAACGACCGTTTCTGCCTATCTGCTCACTGTAATGCTTCGTAGTGCTTCAATGTGGTATTTACAGTATGCCTCAATGAGTCCATAGGGCCACGAACTATTAGGCAGCGTTCCAACAGCGTTTAAAGGTCGTTAGTCAGTTTTTTTAAGATTGGTCATCATTTTGTCAAGTAGGGTATAGTAATAATTGAAGTGCCGCACTGCATCATAACAGTCGTCACGGATGCAGGTGGACGAAGGCATATTCATCTGGAGGAACGTCGATTATGAGAAACGTCGAACGAATCACCTCGGTTAAAAGCGAATTGCTCGACATCTTTATGAGTATGGAAGTCGATGAGCACGCTCAACGCCAGCGCAGCGCTGCCCAACGCAGCTTAAGAGCGCGGCGAGGTATTGAGCTTCATCGTGAGTTTCAAAAGTTATCGCGGGATATCGCCCCCTTGCCCGATGAAGATCGGCAAGAGAGCGAATTGCACTAAGTTTTAGGATGCCAAGAGGTTAGGGGCGCAACTATTATCTGCGCAGAACCACGCTGCCCTGCCGGTTAGTTAGCAGGGCCTTGGTGGCTTAGATTAGCCCTGTTACGAACACAGCAATAACGCCAGCGGGCGCTACATAGCGTGCGATGATGTTCCATACACTCTTGCCGGTCGCTGAAAGGCCCAGCTCGTCTTCCACGCTGTTGCGCTCCAAGCACCAAGCGGTGAACAGAATCGCCCCCAGCCCCGTTAGCGGCAGCATAATTTTGCTGGTCAGCGTATCCAGTAGGTCAAACACACCTAATCCAAACAGCAGCGGTTCGCTCCACACGTTAAACGATAGCAGCGCCGCAATACCCAATAACCAAGCACCCACACCGGCCACAATGGTTGCGGTGACACGGCTTAGCGGCGTACGCTCTTCAATAAACTCCACCACTGGCTCCAGCAGTGAAATCGCCGACGTTAATGCCGCAAACGTCAGCAGTAAAAAGAACATCAATCCCAGCAGTAAACCTCCATCTATATTGCCAAAGGCCAGCGGCAGGGTCACAAAAATCAGCCCAGGGCCCGAAGCGACATCCAAATTATTAGCAAATACAATCGGGAAGATGGCTAAACCAGCGCCTAATGCGATCACGGTATCCATAATGATGACCGTGCGGGCGGTTTGTAGCAGGTTGATATCTTTGCCCAGGTAAGAGCCGTAAGCCATCATGATGCCCATGCCCAGCGAGAGCGTGAAAAAGGCATGGCCCAAGGCGGCTAGCACGGTTTCTGCTGTGAGCTTGCTCCAGTCCGGGTTGAACATATACGTCAACGCCTCGCCAAAGTGGCCGGTTGTCATGCCGTAACCGATCAGCACGACCAACAGCAGTGCGAGGACTGGCATCAGAATGCGTACAGCGCCTTCAAGGCCTTTGGTAACGCCGCGGGCGACAATGCCAATGACCAGCAGCATAAACACGGAGTGACCCAGCAGTAGCAACCCAGGGTTACTCAACATGCCATTAAACAGCGCACCAATGCCATCGGCATCTTGACCGCTAAAAGCGCCACTCACCGAGTTAACGGTGTAATAGAGCGACCAGCCACCAATTACGCTGTAAAACGACAGGATCAAAAAGGCCCCAACAATCCCGCTGATGCCCACGATGGCCCATGCTTTAGGCTTTTTCGCCGCGCGTGCCAGTTCAGACATGGTGCTGGCGGGGTTCTTCTGGCCGCGACGACCCAATAGCCACTCGGAGACGAGAATGGGCAAGCCAATCAGCGCGATACAGAGTAAATATACAAATACGAAAGCAGCGCCGCCGCTTTCACCCACCATATAGGGAAACTTCCAGATATTCCCCAGACCCACCGCTGAACCAGCGGCGGCCAGCACAAAGGTCATCCGCGATGACCACTGCGCATGTGCAAGCTTCGCCATACATCACCCATTAAGTCGATTGTTGTGTAAGTCACTGCGTGCGGTGCACGCTAGTTTTCGGAAAGAAGCGTTATTGCCAGCGTACTTTTCCGAAAGTAAGCGCAATTTATCCGATCAAAAGCCTGCATGCCAGTTAGCTGACCTAAAAAGGTGGGTTAAAACAGCTGGCTTTGCTTTTCTTCGGCGAAGGGGCCAAGTGGGGGTAAAGGCGTCACTTCTCCGAGCGCGTTATAGAGTAAACGGGCCAAGTGGGGAGACTCGCGATTATCCGCAGTATGCACAAATAAGAAAGGGGTTTTCCCCTGATTTATCCACAGCTTTAGGCGGGCTTTCCAAGCAGTGAAGTAGCTGCTATTAATCGTTTTGTCAATATGGCCAATAAAGCGAATCACCGGATAATTTGCCGTGGAAAGCACGTGTAGCGGGAGTTTCGGCTTTTCTTGCTGAGCGTGGGCCAGGCCCATATGACTATTGGCCGGGGTTGAGAAGAGCGGGCGCACGTCGAGCATTACGCGGTTGGCCGAATAAGTTATCAACAGGCGGTTAAGGGCTGTTTCGGCGGCTCCTTTGTGGAAAAACTCAGGGTGGCGAACCTCGACTGCACAAGGTAGATGGGCAGGCCAAGCCGCGAGCAGCGCTTCAAGCTGAGGAAGCTCTTGGGGGCCGAAATCCCGCGGTAGCTGCACCATGGTTGGCCCCAGGCGATCATGAAGCGGTTCAAGCGCGGCTAAAAATGCCCAGGCATCCGCTAATCGCGTTAGCCGTTGATCGTGGGTTACGCTGGCCGGTAATTTAAAACAGAAACGAAAGTGGGGTGGAGCCTGGCGCGCCCAGGCGGCAATGGTCTCCGGCTTTGGGGTGCCGCTATAAAAGGTTGTATTGCCCTCAACGCTGGAAAACACAGCCGCGTAATCGCTTAACAGCTCGGTTTTGGCATGGCGTGGGTAAAGGTTGCCCAGCCAGTCTTGATTGGCCCACATGGGCAAGCCTAGGTAAAGTGGAAGCGTCATGGGAGCCAGCCTACGTCAACAAAATCAAGCACTAATGTAACAGGTTCAGAAGCTTGCCCGCTAAGCGCAGAGGGGGCTTTTGAGCAGTTAAAGATGCGCCAGTAAGCCTTGCGTGAACAAGCGCTGGCGCACTAGGCGAGTTAGCAGCTAATAGTGGTGCGGATAAGACGTGCTTTGGACTGAAGCAGCGGTAAGTACTCTTTGAGCAGCGTGTCTAAATCGATACGTGCCGCATTGGTACTAATGTTGATGGCGCCCAACAGTTTGCCGTTGGCATCAAACGCCGGTACCGCCAGTGAGCGCAAGCCGGAATCAAGCTCTTGATCGGCAATGGCGTAGCCTTGCTGGCGCGCCTTGTGAATACACTTTTTAAGCTCGATTTTAGAGGTAAACGTTTTACTGGTATAGCGTTCTAACGTTAGACGCTCTAAGTAGGCATCCAGTTCTGCTTCTGGAAGCTGAGCGAGCAGAACGCGGCCCATTGAGGTATGTGCTGCTGGCAAGCGCGTCCCTACCGATAGCGTAATGGCCATCAGTCTATGGCGCGCCGCTGAACGGGCTACATAGATAACTTCATCGCCATCCAGTACGCCTAAGGAAGATGACTCACCACACTCGTTGGTGATCTCCTCCAGATACTGCTGAATAGCGCTGCGGTAATTATTAGCAGACAAAAATGAGTAACCCAGTTGAAGCACCCGCGGCGCTAGCTCAAAGTAGCGCTGCTGTTTGCGTACATAGCCTAACGCGTGCAGCGTGAGCAGAAAGCGCCGGGCCTTGGCCCTGTTCATGCCAGTGCGCGCGGCCACTTCGCTAAGCGTCATGCGTGGATGGCTTTCATCAAAGGCTAAAATCACTTCCAAACCGCTTGCCAGCGCTGTCACGAAGTCGCGGTCATCGGGGGTTAACATTTCATCCAGAAGCTGCTCTTCCATCGGTGTCCACTCATCGGAATAGGCGTAAATTTAAAAGACCAATATAGCATATTGTTCGAATAGCGAACATATATGCGCTGATCGCTATAGTAGGTTGAGAGCTTGAACCAATGTGCAGAGGTCTTTAATCGTGACAACATCGTTTGGGAAGGGAGATTGAGCGGGATTCGCCGTGACACCAACAAACAGCGTTCCATTTGATCGTGCGGCGCGATAGTCATTATACGAATCGCCAATCATTACGGCGGCTTTCGGTGCCAGTTGGTGCCGGGTTAGTAAGTTGCGCAAGCCTGTGGCCTTGTCCGGGGGCGCCCCCACTACCTCTTTAAAGTAAGGCGCCAGCTGACGCTGCTCCACAATGGCCGTGAGTTCCTGCTCGGGTGTGGCAGAGAGTAGATATAGCAATCGGCGGTGGTGCCAATCGCTTAAAAATTCTAGCGCTCCAGGAATGGGCGGTGCGGCCAGTAAGCGCTCTTCGACACTATCTTTAAATTGCCTGCAAAGCGCCTGAATACGCGCGTCACTGGCTCGTTTGCCCAGGATGTGCTCTTCAATATGGCGAAACTTGACCTCTCTAGGCTGGCCGCCGCGACGGCTAAGGTAGGCCACGATGGCACGGTAATCAGCTTCCGGCGCTTGACAGTATACGTCGGCAAACGCCTGGCGTTTTAGGGTTGCTGAGTCGAGAACAACACCATCGAAGTCAAACACCAATGCATAAGAAGGGATCGTATTGTCATCACTCACGGAACTACTCCGCTGGCTCGGTTCCAAGCAAAAAACGGCACTATACCCAGGCGGTAAGTACCGTTATACGAACGTTAGCTACGTTTGAAGCGTGAATATAACCAACTTTTGAGGGGAGTATTACCTAGTAAAACCAGCACAATAACGGAGGTAAGTACCAACGAAAGCGGATTGATCACCAGCGCGAGTAGGAAGTCTGCACTGCTGTCACCGACCGATGACATGGCCTGCCGGTAAGACTCATCCAGCAGCGGGCCAAGGATGACGCCTAGAATAATCGGGCCCATCTGAAAGCCAAACATCTTCAGCCAGTAGCCCAATATGCCAAAGCCTAGCATCCAATAAACTTCTGTCATGCTGCTGTTAAGCGAGTAGGTACCTACCACACACAGCACCAATATCAGCGGGATCATAATCGCTTTGGGCACTTCAACAATCTTTGAAAAAAGCTTAATACCGGTTAGTCCAAAGATGAGCAAAAAGATATTGGCCAATGCCAAATTGCCGACGGTAAACCAAAAGATATAGGGTGTTTCGATCATCAGCATCGGACCTGGATTCAGGCCATGAATAACCAGGGCACCGATAATCACGGCGGTGACCGCGTCACCCGGCATGCCGAGGGTAAGCATAGGTACGTAAGCGCCACCCACTGCGGCGTTATTGGCGGTTTCAGGTGCCACAAGCCCTTCATAGGCGCCTTCGCCAAAAGGCACTTCAGGGTTTTTAACGGTGCGCTTGGCGTGATCATAAGCAAACAGTGACGCAATATCGCCACCGGTACCGGGGAGCGCGCCAACCACGACGCCGATAATAGAGGTACGTAAAGAGAGCGGTAAGAACTTGAGCACCATATTAAGAGGCGGAACGATCTTATCGACGTTCTGTTTAACGGGCACTTTGGCCATATTGTGCAGCTGGTAAAACGCTTCCGCGACGCCAAACAGGCCAATCATGACCACCACGTAATGAATCCCGCCCAGCAGTTCCATACTGCCCATGGTGAGGCGTGGCTGGGCGGTTACCATGTCCATCCCGACCAACCCAATAGTGGCACCCAGGGCGACAGAGAAAATACCCCGTGCGAGCGATTTACCTGATAGCGAGCTGACCAGTAGCAAGCCCATGACGGCGATTAAAAAGTAGTCGCGGGGGGCAAATTTAAGCGCAAGGTCGGCAAGGTGTGGGGCCGTGGCTGCGAGTACGGCAACACCAATCAAGCCACCGATCACCGACATTACGGTACTCAGGCCGATTGCTTTGCCCGCTTCACCTTTTTGGGCTAGCGGGTAGCCGTCGAAAGCAGTGGTGACCGCTGATGGGGCACCAGGAATATTGAGCAGGATGGCCGTGCGCGAACCGCCGTAAACGCCGCCGACGTAAATGCCCACCATCAGCGCTAGCGCGTTATTAATGTCCCAGGAAAACGTAAATGAAATCAGAATGGAGACGGCCATCGTAACCGAGAGGCCGGGAATAGCGCCGATGTAAATACCGGCGATAACGCCCAGGGCAGTTAAGCCCAATAGACCTGGATCAAGCCAAGCCATGAGCAGATAGGAGAAGGTATCACTCATTGGATGCCTCGGGGTTCATTATCAAGGAAGATAGACACGAAACACTATCGTGAAAAGTACATAAATTACCGCAATGGCAAGCGAAGCAATCACTAAAGAACTAATGATTTTTCCTTGACGATAATAAATGAACATAGCGGCTAAAAAGATAAAGGTGCTGACATAGAAGCTTGTCCATACGATAGCTACCAAATAGAGCATCGATACTATCGAGAACACCACAATATGAGTTTTAAAATGCTCATGTAAAAACACTTTAAACTCTTGGCTAGCGCTGTGAATTTGGGGATCTCGCTGCTTGCGCCGATGGCTGAAGAGAATGGCTATTGAGGAAGCGAGCATTATCAAGGCGAGCCCGACAGGAAATGAGCCAGCGGAGTTCAGCTGCACCCCATTATCGATACGATAAGCCTCGTAGAGGACGCCGACACTAAACAGCAGAAGCAACCAGTCAAAGACCTTTTCTCCCGCCCGAACGCGCTCAATTTTTTTAGTCATACAGAGACTCCAAGGGGACAGGTGGTAATCCTGTCCCCTAAGTCATAGGAAGATAGCGTTAGGGGCGTGGAATACCTAACTCTTCTGGAGATTTTTCGACCGCATCCGCTTCGAACATTGACCACGCTGTGACGGATTGCCAGTTATCCAGGTATTGCTGCGCTTCTTCGCCGTTGAGGTTGAGCGATTCGCCACCAAAATTAGCCAAGAACTCTTGGAAACCATCGCTGGCAACGGCCTGCTCGTAAGCATCTTCCAAGGTAGCTTTTACGTCATCGGGTGTATCTTCACGCACAAAGACACCCCAGAACGGGCCCCAAGGCAAGAATGAATCAAGCTCTGGGATAGCATCGGTGATCGGCGGAACGTCCGGCAGATCCTCCAGTTCTTCACTACCCAGCACGGCCAGGCCCTTCAGGCGGCCCGCGCGGATTTGTTCGGCCACAGCAGAAAGACTTAGCGGCATAAAGTCGATATGTTCACCCAGCAGTGCCGTAACACCAGGTCCATCTCCACCGAAGGTCACTGTGCGAACATTAAGTTCGTCGACAGAGTTGATCATTGCGTGAATCGTACTGGGCAAGCCACCGGCACCGGTACCGCCCATTTTGAGCTCGTCGGGGTTTTCGTGGGCGTACTCAAGCAGCTCAGCGAAAGTATCGAATGGGCTATTAGGATGGGTAGCGATGACAACCCGGCCCTGGCCGATAATGTTGATAGGGTACATATCATCGTAGGTGAAATCGGCTAAGCCCATCAGTGGGTAGAGCTGGGGGTTCTCCGCACCAAAAAGGAGGTTATAGCCGTCAGGGCGCTGGCGCATGACATGGTTCATGCCAATCACGCCGGTACCACCAGGGCGGTTGGTGAGAACAATAGTGGTATCCAGAACCTCTTCAACATGGGGTGTCAGGCTGCGTACCACGTTATCGGTGGCGCCCCCGGCTCCCCACTGAATCGTGCCTTGAATGTTACGATCAGGGTAATCGGCGAGGGCTCCACTAGCGACTGCCAAAGAGCCGATAGCGATGGCCAACTGGGTGAAAAGTGGCTTAGTCATTATGTTTATCCTCCAACAAATTATTATATTAGTGCTGCTATTGGCGATATTAGTTCGCCTTACGAACTTAAGTGCTTAGGGCGAACACTAGAGGTCGGTATGGCGGCTGTCAATCAACAAGCCTTCGTATAAGACCAAGGTTGAATAGTGTGCGATGGCTGATACAAAGCAATGTGAAGCGTGCTTATTTAGCCGGTGGCAATAGCAGTATGAATGCATTAGCCGTTGTGTCTATTCACAATAAACCCCTCTAGCATTCGCATAGTAAAGGAGTGCGCTAGGCGTATTATTAGTAGTATAGCGAACAGGTTGCCACACACCCTACGTTATCGTGCATAATGCGAACTAAAGAACGCTATGCGAACAATTGGCACCTGCACTGAAAGCCATTGGCTCAGTTATAGCGACACATAATATCGTCGTAGTGCTAGAGCGCATTTGCTTGAGAGCACTACCTGGGAGGATGCTATGCGCGCAATTGCTACTGTTTGTCTAAGCGGGGACCTGCGGACGAAGCTGGAAGCCATTGCCCGTGCCGGTTTTGATGGCGTAGAAATATTTGAAAATGATCTGCTCTCCTTCGATGGCTCACCGCAAGAAGTACGTGCGCTATGTGAGCGTCTTGGGCTGGCGATTGTTGCCTTTCAACCGTTTCGCGATTTTGAGGCAATGCCAGAACCTCAGCGCAGCCGTAATTTGAAGCGCGCCGAGCGTAAGTTTGAACTGATGGAGCAGCTAGGCACGGATTTTTTGCTGGTGTGTAGCAATGTATCCCCCCAGGCCATGGACGATATGGATCGCGTAGTGGCCGATTTGCGCGAACTTGCTGAACTGGCAGCAAAGCGTAATATTCGGGTGGGGTTTGAAGCGTTGGCCTGGGGGCGCCACATCTCGGACTATCGCGATGCGTGGGAAGCCGTGCGCCGCGTTGATCACCCTAATTTGGGCATAGTGCTCGATAGCTTTCATATTCTCTCCCGTGGTCACGATCTCTCAGCCATCGGCAAAATCCCTAAACAAAAAATCTTCTTCGTCCAGGTGGCCGATGCGCCGCTACTGGATATGGATGTACTCCAGTGGAGTCGCCACTTCCGCTGCTTCCCCGGCCAGGGGCGCCTGCCGCTGAAAGCCTTTATGGCTGAGCTTGCCAAAACCGGTTACGACGGCCCGCTGTCGCTGGAAATTTTTAGCGACGCCTTCCGCGCAGCGCCAACTGAAATCACTGCTCTAGATGGTCTTCGCTCGCTAATTTTGCTCGATAACCTTATTGAGGATGGCCCCTGGGCAAGCCCTATTCCCCCGGCACCCAGCTATAACGGCATCCATTTTATTGAGTTTACCCTTGATGAAGAGAGCGCCGCGCCGCTGGGCGAGTTTATCGATGCACTGGGCTTTCGCCATGTGGGCCGCCATCGCTCCAAAAATGTCGAACTCTGGAAGCAGGGCGAAATTCACTTAGTGCTCAATTTTGAAACGGACAGCTTTGCCCATACTTTCCGGCTGCTTCACGGTACCTCGGTGTGTGCGGTAGGTTTCCGTGTTGATGACGTTGAGCGCGGGCTGGCCCGTGCCAAAGCCTTTAAGGCACAGACATTCCGTGGCCAGGTGGGCGAAGGCGAGATGGAAATCTCAGCGCTTCGGGGTATCGAAGGCAGCCTTGTGTACCTAGTGGATGACCAGGCCGCTGAAGACTTGCAGTGGCGAACCGATTTTGAACTGTTTGACCAAGAGAGCCGCAATGAGGCTGGTCTTGCCCGGGTCGATCACCTCTCTTACGTACTCCCCGCGACGCAGCTACTCAGTTGGCAGCTCTTTCACCGCACTGTGTTTGGTTTCAATGCGGCCACGGAGAACGAGATTATCGACCCAAGGGGCATGATGATCAGCCAAGCGGTGATTAGCCCAGAGCAGAGTATTCGCATCCCGTTGACGGTTTCACAGGCCCAGGATACCCAGCCAGGGCGTTTTCTGAGCGAGTTTCGCGGTGGCGTGCAGCAGATCGCCTTTGAGAGCCACGATATCTTCGCCACGGTGGATGAACTCCAAGCGCGGGGTTTGCCGCTGCTGAAGATTCCGCAGAATTACTACGACGATCTTGAAGCGCGTTACGGGCTGGAAGAAGAGCTGTTAGAGGCAATGCGTAAACGCAATATTCTGTTTGACCGCAACGACGAAGGCGACTTCTTCCACGCCTATACGGAAACTTTCTCGGGCCGATTTTTCTTCGAAATCGTTGAGCGGCGTGGCGCCTATCAGCAGTTTGGCGCCGCTAACGCGGGCATTCGCTTGGCCGCTCAGGCCGCCCAGCGCTAATTAGCAACACGAAATCATCGTGGAGAACAGTGACCGAATTTATTTGCGCGGTAAAGCAAGCGGGCACTACGGCGGTTAGCGGTGTTAGCCTATTTGTGTTTCAAGGCGTCGACGCCTCCAAGCGCGCAGCGGCTGATCAGCAGTCCGCTACGCTATTTGCCCACTACCATCGTGAACTGCTCAAGGAAAACGATACATGAGCCAAGGTAAAGTGTTAGTGCTGCACGGCCCTAATTTGAATCTGCTCGGCACTCGCCAGCCGGAAATCTATGGCTACGAGACCCTGGAAGACGTCAATAACGCGCTGCGGGAAAAAGCCGTTATGGCTGACTGGGAGCTTAACTGCCTGCAGAGCAACCATGAAGGCGCGCTGATTGACGCTATTCATGCGGCACGGCTGGATGGCACTCAGGCGATTATCATCAATCCCGCTGCCTATACCCACACCTCGGTGGCTATTCTGGATGCGCTTAACGCTTTTGAGGGCCAGGTTATCGAAGTGCATATTTCTAATGTGCACAAGCGCGAAAGCTTCCGCCACCACTCCTATGTATCGCTGCGCGCCGATGGCGTTATCGCTGGGCTGGGAACACAGGGATATCAGGCGGCTTTAGACGCCCTTATGAAGTCGGCAAGCACTTCATAAGGTGAGACTTCAATAACGGGGAAAGTTGTTATGGCGTAGCCGGAAGCTGTCAGCGATGAGAATCCTGCTGCGCCCTATGAACATCTGCCAACTCTAATATATAAAGCAGTGTCTGTTGATTAGCCTATTAAGTTAAATACACTTTAGTTTCAGTTATTTATACTAAAGTCGTGTTTTTTATGACTAAAGTAAAAGAGTAATCTCGTTGTATGTAGCGCGAATAGATGTACGAAATGCGAACATAAAAACAAAGCAATAATAGGAAGTTAAAATGAAAAAAATCTTTGCCGCAACCTGTCTCGCCGTTTGCAGCAGCGCCTTGGCTCTCGGTCTCACTGTTTCCTCCGCTAGCGCCAATGAGTGGCCGACTAGCGATATTCGCCTGGTCGTTCCTTATGCGCCGGGTGGCACTACCGACGTCTTGTCCCGTCGTGTTGCTGATCTCCTTCAGCAAGAACTCGATGCCAATGTCATTGTAGAAAATCGCCCAGGCGCGGGCTCCACTGTCGGCACTGGCAGGCTGGCCCGCGGTGGCCGTGATGCTGACCACACCATCCTGATGGCATCCCCAGGACACACGATTGGTGCCGCGATTTACCCAGACCTGGCCTATGACCCCGTTGAAGATTTTGTCTTTCTACAAAATATGATCGATATCCCCAATGTCATGGTGGTGCCCGCAGACAGCCCCTATGAGAATGTTATTGAGTTTATCGAAGCTGCGAAAGAAGACAACATGACCTTCAGCCACAGCGGTGTAGGTAGCTCCATTCATATGTCGGGTGAGTTATTCAAAACGCTGACCGAAACGAATATGACGGCAGTGCCTTTTGCGGGTAGCGGCGCGGCGCTTCCTGCGTTGCTGAGCGGCGATGTGGATGTTTCGTTTGAGAACATGCCAGCGGTGCTCTCGCACATACGTTCAGGTGATCTACGTGCGCTGGCGGTTACTTCTGCCGAGCGTTCCGAGTACCTTCCCGATGTCCCGACGTTGTCAGAAATCGGTGAATATAACCTCGACCAGTTCATCACGACTGCCTGGTTCGGCCTGATTGCGCACAGCTCCTTCCCTGAAGAGGCCCAGAGCACAATGCGAGAAGCGCTAGCCAATGTCATGGAGCGCGAAGAGTTTCTGGATTTCGCCGAACAGCTGGGTGCTGAGCCGGGCCAAGTGGCCGGTGATGAGTTCAAACAGTTTATCGCCGATGACCTGCAGCGCTGGGAAGAGGTTGCCGAGCAGGCTGGTATCAGTCAATAAGTTCAGTAACCCCCAATAAGTTAAGGCGAGGGCTATGTCCTCGCCTCTCTTATTTGTTAGGAGAAGGCAGCGATGACGACATCGGATTCCCATCGCAGGGTGAAGATAAAGGACATCGGCGATGTTATAGCAGGCGTTGTCCTGCTGGGATTTGCCCTTGTGCTGGTCTTTTACCTGGTACCCAACTACATCAATGAGCCGCCCATTCTGCAAAACCCGATGATGTCGCCCCGCTGGCTGCCTACGATCGTGGGTTGGTTGATTTTGCTGTTTTCCATTCTGCTCATCCTCCAAGGCTTACTGGTAACAGGTGCTCGCGAGGAAGATGAGCGAGCGATTGAAAAGGGCTCGCCGCGGCGTTTCTTTATGATGGTCGTTGCGTTAGTGATCTACGTTGCCCTGTTTGAAACGATGGGCGCGGTGTTCTGTGGCATCCTTGCAACGCTCGTCTTGTTTGTGGCCCACCCTGTGCGCACATGGTGGGTGTATAGCTTGGCCTTCCTGTTTCCCATCGTCGTTACATTCTTATTTGTTGAAGTGATGAATGTACCGCTTCCGATAATGCCGTTTTGGCTCTGATTGACTGATTCTCGTACTAGGTGAGCTATGGAAAATTTTTCGGAAGTCATACACCTATTCTTTACCCTGGAGAACTTCCTGGCGATCGCCGTGGGGGTTGTCATCGGTGTGGTGGTGGGTTCGATCCCAGGATTAACCGCGACAATGGCGGTGGCATTAGCGCTGCCCTTTACCTTCTCAATGCAGCCGATTGCCGCCATCTTGCTGCTGGTGGGGATTTACAAAGGGGGGATGTACGGTGGTTCGATTACGGCGATCTTGATACGCACGCCAGGCTCTCCTGCTTCTGCCTGTACGCTGCTTGACGGCTATCCCATGGCCCAGCAGGGGCATGCGAAGAAAGCCCTCAAGGCGGCGCTATACTCTTCGGTTATCGCCGATTTTATCTCCAACATCGCGCTTATCTTCTTTGCCGCTTATCTGGCTAAGATCGCGCTTAATTTCGGCGCCCCGGAATTTTTCTGGCTGATCTGCTTCTCGCTGACCATTATTATTTCCTTGGCCAGTGGCTCGATGATTAAAGGCTTAATGGCGGCTTTGCTGGGCATTCTGCTTTCCATGGTAGGGCTTGACGATGTCTTTGGCTCTCAGCGGTTGACCTTTGGCAGCTACAACTTAATGGATAGCATCTCCTTTATTCCTTTGTTGATTGGCCTGTTCGCCATACCGGAGATTATTGAGTTTTATCGCAAAAAAGCGGTGCCGCATATTAAAGCTAAGGCCAGTGGTGCTGGCTTGGCGTTTTCCGAACTGAAGCGCTGCATGTCGAGCATCGTACGGGGCAGTTTAATTGGGGTCATCATCGGCGCGATACCGGGTACTGGCGCCACCGCGGCGGCGTTTATTTCTTACAGCGATGCGCGTAGGCGCTCGCCTAATAAGGCTAATTTCGGTAAAGGTGAAGTCGAGGGTGTTGCGGCCGCGGAGGCGGGCAATAATGGCGTCGCGGGCGCTACCATGATCCCTCTGCTCTCGTTAGGTATTCCTGGTGATGTGATTACCGCGATTATCCTCGGCGCCTTTATGGTGCATGGTTTGACGCCTGGCCCGCTGATGTTCCAAGAGAACCTATCACTGATCTATGCGCTGTTTATGGGCATCATGCTCAGCTCCGTTATTTTGCTGGTGGTGGGTAATGTGGCAATTAAGTACTTCTCATTAATTGCTGATATTCCAAAGCCGATTCTGTTTCCCATCGTCCTGATGTTTTGCGTATACGGCGCCTATGCGGTCAATAACGATACCTTCGATGTTGGGTTGATGTTGGCCTTCGGTGTGCTGGGATATATCTTCAATCGGGCGGCGATACCCGCAGCCCCTTTTCTGATCGGTTTTATCCTGGGTCCGATGTTTGAAGATAACCTGCGCCGCTCCCTTTTAATCGGCTCCAATGACCTATCAATTTTTGTACGTGGCCCGATTACTTGGTTCTTTATCGCCCTGACAGTGGGCTCGATTGGCTTGGCGTTTTATCGCTTTTGGGAGGCGCGCAGGAAGCGCCCTATAACGTCTAAGACCTCCTAAACCGCTAAGGCTTTACAAACATTTGAATGTGACAAGAGAACAAGTCAATGAGTGACCACTTTTATAGTGCCGATCGTATCCGTGACCGCTTTTCCCAAGCGATGTCCGATATGTATCAGCAAGAGGTACCCCAGTACGGCACGCTGCTCTCGCTGGTGGCGGACGTTAATCGAGAGGTCATTGAGCGCGATGTCAGGCTAGCGGACACGCTCACTGCAAACGGTGAGATGGAGCGGTTGCACGTTGAGCGACACGGCGCTATCCGGGTGGGCAGCCCCGAAGAATTGGCGCTGTTGCGCCGCATGTTTGCCGTTATGGGCATGTTCCCGGTGGGTTACTATGACCTTTCAGTCGCTGGCGTGCCTGTTCATGCAACGGCGTTTCGTCCCATTGACGATGAAGCCCTGAAGTTAAACCCTTTCCGTTTGTTCACGTCGTTACTCCGGCTTGAGCTCATTGCGGATGCCGAGCTGCGCGATCGGGCGGCGGCGATTATAGCGTCGCGAGAGATCGTCACCCCGCAGGCCGTCGCCCTGATCGAACGCTTTGAGGCTCAGGGTGGGCTCAACGAAGCCGAGGCCGAAACCTTTGTGGTTGAGGCGCTGGAAACCTTCCGCTGGCACCGCGATGCCACTGTCGATTTAGCGACGTATCAAGCGCTACACCAAGAGCATCGCCTGATCGCGGATGTGGTCTGCTTCCGCGGGCCGCATATCAACCACTTGACCCCGCGAACCCTGGACATAGACGCGGTGCAGCAGCGTATGCCGACAAAAGGTATTACCCCGAAGGCGATTATTGAAGGGCCGCCTAGGCGCCACTGCCCGATTCTATTACGGCAAACCAGTTTTAAAGCACTGGAGGAGTCCATCTACTTTGCGGATGAGGCAGAAGGCCAGCATACGGCGCGCTTTGGTGAAATCGAGCAGCGCGGGGTTGCCTTGACCCGTAAAGGGCGAATGCTTTACGACCAGTTGCTGGCTGCCTCACGTCAGGGCGAGCCAGCCGTTTCTAATGCTGACCATCAAGCTCATTTAGCCCAAGCGTTTGTTGAGTTTCCTGATGATCAAGACGCGCTGCGCCGCCAAGAGCTGGCCTTTTTCCATTACCGTGCAGTGCCGGGGGCTACCACGGCAGAGGACGCCACTAGCGATAACATCGAACGGCTTTTAGCAACGGGTGCGCTGGTGGCAACGCCCATGATCTACGAAGATTTTCTACCGGTGAGTGCGGCGGGCATCTTCCAGTCTAACCTGGGCGATGGGACGCGCGATGAGTACAGCAGCCATTCCAGCCAGCAGACGTTTGAGCAGGCCCTGGGCACCGCCGTGACGGATGAAATTGCGCTGTATGAGCGTCGCCAAGCCAACTCGCTGGCCCAGGCGCTTGCCGAGCTGGGCGGCGCATAAGGGGGAGTATTCCTGCGCTGAGCGCGCAGCCCTTGGTTGGCCTATCCGACCGTAACACCGCCGCAAACAAACAGCGTTTGGCCGGTCATAAAGCCGCTTCGGTCGTCGCAAAAGAAGCTGACGGCCTGGGCTACGTCTTCGGGCTGGCCCATACGCTTTAACGGAATATTATCGATGATGCGACGGGCGCGCTCAGAATCGGGAGGATTATTCTCCCAAAAGGCACTGGTAGCGATGGGCCCTGGGGCAACGCAGTTAACCGTAATGCCGTGTTCCGCCAGCTCCAACGCCCAGGTTCTCGCCATAGACTGCAGCGCTCCTTTCGTGGCGCTGTAAATGGTGCGCGCCTCTTTGCCGAGCACCACGCGGCTGGCATTGATGACGATGCGCCCCATACCGGCTGCTTTCATGGAAGGCAGCAGTGCCTGTGTGCATATCAGCGCCGAGCGGACGTTCAGGTGCATTAATGTGTCGAAGTCTTCAAGCCGCGTCTCTTCAAGCAGCGCGGGGGCGACAATGCCTACGTTATTGATCAACCGGGTCACCGTATGGCGCTCGGCTATTTTCGCCATCACCCGGCGAGAGGCATCGGCATCGGCAAGGTCGACCAGGACGGCATCAGCTTGCAAAGACGCTGCTTCCGGCTCAACAATATCCACCACGATAACCTGGTAACCCTCCTGCTGGAGACGCAGGGCAATGGCTTGGCCGATGTTTCTAGCCCCGCCGGTCACCACGGCGCAGTGATGCTGAGATGTTCTGCTTTGATCAGAGTGTGGATGCATTTTTGTTATCCTTGGCGGTCATCAATCTTTGTTTTTGTATAAACCCAAACGTTAAAACGTCATCAGTCCCGACATCGTCATCAACCAAATTATTAGGCTAAGCGTAAAGAAGGAGGCGATAGTCGCCACCAGCAGAGCCGCCGCGCTCACCCCGGCTAAGCCATAGCGCTGGCCGAGTAGGGGGTAAATGCTGATCAACGGTGCGGCAGCAAACAGCAGCGCACCGGCCATATAAAGTGGGTCGATACCTGGGACAAGATAAAAGGCGATGAATATAGCCAGCGGGTGAAAGAGGAGTTTGCCGGCCACTATTTGGCCAACGTCCCTGGCCATTCCTTTTACCTGCAGGCCAAATAGCGCCCCGCCAATGACGAAAAGCGCCGCAGGGCCAGCTGCATCGGCTAGCATATCAATGGCTTTAAACAGCGGGCCAGGTATCTGTACGTGGGATACCGCGAGACTAATGCCGACCAGTAAACCAATCAGCACCGGATTTTTGATTAGGCTAAGCGCTGTGTGTTTGACCGTCTTCCATACGCTGGAACCTTGATGGCTGCCCATTTCAGCTAAAATCAGCGCGGCGGGAATAATAAGCAGGTTTTCAATGACCATATTCAGCGCCAAGAGTACCGCCGCTGGGGAGCCAATGACCATGGCCGCCACCGGGTAGCCGACAAAGCCACTGTTGGACGCAGCCATACCTAGGGCCTGCATGGCACTGGCGTTAAGGGGCTGGCGCTGTCGTTTTAAGCAGAGCAGCAATCCCCCACTGAACACGGCGATAGAGCCCAGGCCGTAAGCCACCAGGTAGTTGAGCTTGAAAATCTCTTCCAGTGATTGCTGGTTTAACGCACGAATCACTAGCGCAGGCAGTGCGCAGTAGAGCACGAATACGCCGACTCCCTGCATCTGCTCACGCTGGATAATGCCGCTCCATCTCGCTATATACCCTAAACCAATCAGTAGGAATATGGGGGTGGTAATACTAAGAATAGCGAGCATCTGTGCCTCTTCAGCGCATGAAGACAAATAGTTATGTTCGAATGGCGAATAACTGTACGTTATTTTGCCAGAACTTTACGATAAGAGCTTCACGATCAGAACTTCACGACAAGCGCTTCGAGGCCCGAACGTTATGATACGGAGCGAGCAGAAGGCGTGACGAGCTGTTCTATGTAGTGTGTACGTAGCGGTATCACATGCGGGTCGATCTGTTCGGGGGCGATACAATCCGCGGTGAAAAAGCGAAATGCATCCACGCCCTGAAACACAAACAGATCAACACCCGAAAGCGTTTTGGCGCCCGCCTGGTGGGCGGCGTTTAACAGCTCGGTGTGAGCGGGGATGTAAACCGCATCAAAGACCCAGTGCTGATCGCTAAGCCCGCTGGTATCAATGGGGCAGCCAGGGTGGTTGATGTGGCCAATGGGTGAGCAGTTGACCACGCCCTGCCAATGCGGCAGTTCTCGCTGTGCCTGTTCAGCCGTTACGCATGCCGCGTTAATACCCATGGCGTTAAGGTCATGGCAAAGGCTTTCTGCTCGCGAGGCATCGTGTTCGAGAATGTGGATATGACTCACGACAAGCTCCCCCAGCGCACACGCCACTGCGCGGCCCACGCCCCCGGCGCCGATCAACAGCACATCGCCTGCGGACTGACTGCCGAAGGAGTGACGGTAGGCGCTGATGAAACCGGTGTAATCGGTGTTTTCAGCGCGCAGACCGTCAGCGTCAAACAGCAGTGTGTTGGCGGTGCCTACCCGTCGTACGCCTTCGCCGCGAATATCAGCCAACTGCGCGGCTTGTTCCTTGAAGGGAAACGTAACGTTGGTTCCCCGGTAGCCCTCGGTACGCAGCTTTTGTATGGCGTTGGGAAAGTCAAAATCTGCTACCCCCAGGCTATCAACTAAATCGTAGCGTACTGGCTCGCCTAACGAGGCACCCAGGCGTTCGTGTAAATCCGGGGATTGCGATTTGGCAATGCCTTCCCCTACCAGTCCGAGTTTGATCATGCTTGGCTCTCTCCTGTGTCATGGTTTGGCGTTTTTTGAGCAATGCCATCAATTTCTGCTTCTAGACGCTGCTGCGCGGTGACGCGCACAAAGGCATTTGGCGCGCCAAGCCCTTGGTAGCCATCACGCTGCACTAGCTCAAAGAAGAACGCCTGGCGGCCGGGCTGGGTATATAACTGATAGAAGTCGCCGTTGCTGTCTTGATCAAAGAGTATGTGGTGCGCCTGCATCCATGCTTGGGTTTGCGCAGGAAGGTCAACGCGTGCGGCCAGGTCGCGGTAGTAGTTACCGGGAATCGGCAGCACCGGAGTGCCCGCCTGCTGAAGCGCTGCACTGGTGTCGCGCATGGAGTTGGTGCGCAGGGCGACATGGTGAATCCCCGAGCCGCCGTACTGGCGCACGAAACGGTTACTGGCAGTATCCGGCGAGGCACTGGCGTTAAGTGCCAAGCAAAAGCGGCCATTGTAGTTTTGCAGCACCTGGCTCTGGATCAACCCGCGGGGGTCGGTGACATCGAAGGAGGGCGTTGGCGCCAGCTGAAAAATAGCGCGGTACTGCAGCATCAGCGAGAGGTAGTCGTGGTAAGAGAGCGCTACGCTGATATGGTCGATATCCACCAACGCCCCCTGGGGGACGGGCTGAACATCGACAGTGAACTCACGATCCCAGGTACGGCTTATTTGTGAGTCGTCAATAATATAGGAGAGGCTGCCATCCACATTGCGCAGTGCACTCATACGGTGGCTGGCACCCACCTCTTCGGGCTCGACAATATCGTAGCCCAGCTTGTCTGCCCGCTTAAACGCTTCATAGGCGTTGCCCACACGCAGGCCAATGGCGGTGATGGCAGTGGCATCGCGACCCGGTACTCGGCCAGTGAAGTTCGACTCGGTGTTGAGCACCAGATTAACGTCGCCCGCGGCCCAACGCTCGGCGTTGAGCGTATGGTGGCGCCCCACGCAGGCCATACCCAGTGCGCTGAGCAACTCGCGCAGCGGTGCTAAATCGGCAGGCTCAACGGCGATTTCCAGAAAGGCGACCGACTCAATCGGCTGGGGCGCGGGAATGCCGCTTTCACTCTGCATGCTGCGCAGCAAATTGTACGAGCGCAGACCGTCGCGGGCGGTCTGGTCGCTGTGGCCCATGCGGAAGACATCGTTAAAGATTTCGTGGGAGAGCGGGCCGTCGTAACGGGTCTCCTCCAGCATGGCCATAAACTTATCCATCTGCAGCTCGCCCTGGCCGGGGAAGCAGCGGTAATGGCGGCTCCACGACAGGTGATCCATAGAGAGACGCGGCGCATCAGCGGTCTGAACTAGAAAGATGCGATCCCCGGGGATGCGGCCAATGGTGCCCAGCTCCGTCTGGCGGGAGAAAATATGGAAAGTATCCAGTACCAGCCCCACATTGGGGTGTGCAGCGCGGCGCACCACTTCCCAGCTGTCGCGGTAGTCGTGAATGTGGCGGCCCCAGGCCAGCGCCTCATAGGCCACGCGCAGGTTACGCCGCGCGGCACGCTCGCCGAGCTCATAGTAGTCATCGGCGGCGCGGCTTAAACCCGGGAGTGAATCAGGGTGGACGGTACTGCACGCCATAAGTAGATCTGTGCCGAGCTCCTCCATCAGGTCAAACTTATGCTCGGCTCGGTCGAGCGCCCGCTCCCGGGCGCGCCCCTGCAGGCCTTCAAAGTCCCGAAACGGCTGTAGGGTGACCAGCTTAAGGCCGCGGGAGCGAATCAGCTCGCCGGCCTCCCGTGGAGTGCCAGTAAATGCCGTTAGGTCGTTTTCAAATAGCTCAAGCCCCTCAAAACCAGCCTGGGCGATGGCGTCTACCTTCTCTTCCAGCGAGCCGCTTAGGCAAACCGTAGCAATGGATGAGTACATGGCATCACGCTCCTTGCATTGAGGAATATCAGTAACCCGCCAGACGCGGCAGGAAGGTGACCAGCGCGGGGACGAAGGTAATCAGCAGCAGGATCAAAAACTGCACGCCCAGCATCGGCAGAATGCGGCGGATAATCGGCCCCATACCCACGCCGGAGACGGAGTCGGCGACAAATAGGCAGAGTCCCATGGGCGGCGTGATCAGCCCCATCATCAGATTGAAGATCACCACGATGCCGAAGTGCAGCGGGTCGATACCCAGCGCCATGGCAATGGGGTGGAGGATCGGCACGAGCACCAAGATGGCCGCTATACCCTCTAAAAACAGTCCCACCACCAGCAGGAGCAGAATCACGGCGATCAGGAAGGTCCACTGGGTATCGATGCTCATCAGCGCCCACTCGGTGAGCATGTTGGGTACGCGCTCGAACGTTAACACCCAGTTGGCCGCAGCGACCGCGCCCATGATGACCATAATCACCGCGCTATCGCGCATGGCGCGGGCGAAGATAGCGGGCAGATTAACCAGTTTGATATTGCGGTAGAGCACCACACCCAGAAGCAGCGCGTAGACTACGGCAAAGGCCGCCGCTTCAGTAGGCGTGACAATACCAGCAAGAATCGCCCCGACCACAAATACCGGCATGAGGGCCGGCAGCAAACCATGCAAAAGGGCATGGCGGCGTGACTGTTTCTTGGTTTGTGCAGCGCCAAGGTCACCGGCAAAAAAGTAGACGTAGATGGAAAGCCCCAATGCCAGCAAAAAGCCCGGCACGATACCAGCCAAAAACAGCCCCGGTACCGACACCCCCGACACCGTCAGCGCGTAGATAATCACCGGAATACTGGGTGGAATAATCGGGCCAATGACCGAAGAGGCAGCGGTGAGCGCAGCAGCAAAATCCCGGGGATAGCCCTCTTTCTCCATTGACGGTATAAACACCCGCCCAAGCGCGGAGGTGTCGGCAATCGCCGAGCCGGAAAGGCCAGCAAAAATCACCGAGGCCCAGATATTCACGTGTGCCAGTCCGGCTTTAAGACGGCCGACAATGGCGGTGGCCAAGTTAATAATCCGGTGCGTGATACCCGCCTCGTTCATCAGCTCGCCAGCCAAAATAAACAGCGGTATGGCCAGCAGCGGGAAAGACTCCATCCCGCCGAAAAACTGCTGAGAGACGATACGGATGTGGTAGGGCAAATCGCCGGTGCTCATCAGCACCGTTAGCGAACCGAGGATGGCAAAGGCAAACGGCACACCAAGCAGAATAAGGGCTAGAAGCAGTATAAAGATCATGCGGATGTCTCCTCGTCCTGTTGATTGCTCAGACGCAGGCCCGCCATCACCAGTGCAGAGAGGCTGAGCAACCCGCCGCCAATTAGCATGGAGGCTTGAAACAGCCACATCGGCATCCCCGTGCTTGATGAGGTGCGGCCTCCGCGGGAGGCGAGGAATTCAACGGCTGACCACATCAAGCCAATGCCCACCACAAGCACTACTAGGTCAACGGCCACGGCCTGCCAACGCACCCAGCGCGGCGGCAGTAGACGACGAATAAGGTCAAAGCCGATATGTTTGTCCTGCAAGTACGCCCAGGACATGCCAAACATTAGGCCGTAAATCATCAAATAGATGGCGGTATCTTCTCCCCAGGTAATGGAGCCGCCATAGGTGTAGCGCGCAAAGGCATTGCCCGCGACCAGCAGGAAAATAAGCACCATGGCAAGCCCTGCCAAGCTGCCATTGAACAGGATCAGGCCGCGGTGTAGCCGGGCGAGAAGATGAGACATAAGAGCACCTTCGATCGATAGTCAGGCACGCAGGGTCGCGAGTGGGCCACCTAAGGCCCACTCGCAACGCGCTTTGTTTAGGCAGGGGTTAGAAGCGCGCGGACGCCTCTTCCACAGCGGAAGAGAGACGCTCGATCCACTCTGCATCATCGCCAAGCTCTTCGGTCAGGTACGCCTGCACCGGCGGCTGGGCGGCTTCGCGGAAGGCCTCCATCTGCTCAGCGGTGGGCTGGGTGATCTCCATGCCCTCTGCTTCCAGTTTGGTGATCCCCTCAGCCGAGTTGAACTGCTGAATGGCACGGCCGGTGGTACCCGCAACCACGGCGGCACGCTTAACGGCAGCTTGCTCTTCCTCGCTTAGCGACTGAAAGATCTCATCGTTAATCAGCAGGTGATCGACGCCGTAAACGTGGCGATCCAGGGTCAAATAATCCTGAAACTCATAGAAATTATTGCCGTAGATCACGGAGATCGGGTTCTCCTGGCCATCGACTACGCCGGTAGCCAGCGCTGTGGGTACTTCACCCCAGGCAATACCCTGGGGCTCGCCACCCAAAGCGCTAACCATTTCCAGGTAGAGCGGAATGGTTTGAACGCGGAACTTCAGGCCTTCCATATCCTCAGGCGAGTTGATCGGGCGCACGGAGTTGGTGAAGTGGCGGAAGCCCGTTTCGCCGTAAGCCAGCGTGCGTAGGCCGGTTTCCTGCAAGCAGTGTTCGGCGAGTGCGGTACCGAACTCGCCGTCCATTACTTGCCAAGCAACGGGCGCTGACGGAAAGGTGTACGGGATATCCGTGACAGCGACCGCCGGGCAGAAGTTGGCGTAGGCACCGGAGACCATCGCAATGCTGATGGTGCCATCCTGAGCACCTTCAATAAGCTCGGTTTCACCGCCGAGCGAGCCAGCGGGGTAGAGCTCTACGGTGAGATCCGTTTCGGCTTCCACCAGATTTTTAAACACCTGACCCGCTGCGCCTTTTTTGGAGGTGGTCCAGTCATCGGGGTCGACGTGGGCAAAGCGTAGCGTTTGGGCAGAAGCATTCGCTGCGGCAACCAGCGTAGCCGTCGCGAGGGCCGCCGTCAGCGCGCGTTTCAAAGGCAGTTGCTTCAATGTAAACCTTGGGGTCATAAACTTGGGGTTGGTAAACATAGGGCTTGTAAACATAGGGCTTGTAAACATAGGGGTCAGAGACATTGTTGTTGTCCTCTTGTCGGGCCGTTGTTATAAGGTTTGGAAAAGCCTAAAGCAGTGGCGTGTTTAGCCGTTCCATCCTGTCACAATCAACAATGTACGAAATGGTACGTTCAGTCAAGCTATGGCATACTAGACCAAAGACGACCACGACAATAAAAGGCATGCTCTATGACAGCTCCTTCTACCAAGGCCAGTCCCCCTGCCGCAGGGCGACGGCGTAAAAATGACCCCGAATCCGTACGCGCCGATATTCTTGCGGTGGCCACTCGCGAGTTTTCCGAAAAAGGCCTCTCAGGGGCCCGGATTGATGAGATCGCCGAAAAAACACGCGCCTCCAAGCGCATGATTTACTACTACTTTAATGATAAAGAGACGCTCTATCTGCACACCCTGGAAGCCGCCTATCAGAAAGTGCGCCTTCAGGAAGCCGAGCTTGATCTTGACCACTTAGCCCCCCTTGAGGCGCTTAGCCGACTAGTGCGGTTTACCTTCTGCCATCACGCCAAAAACCCCGATTTTATTCGCCTGGTAATGATCGAAAATATTCATCATGGCCGCTTTTTGGCGCAGTCAGAGTTGATTCAATCACTCAACGCCGGGGTGATTGATGCGCTCACCAACGTCTATGCTCGCGGTTTAGAGGTGGGCTGTTTTCGCGAAGGCTTGGATCCACGGGAACTGCACTGGCTGATTAGCGCGCTGTCGTTTTTCAATGTCTCAAACCAGCACACCTTTTCGCGGATTTTTGATTGGCAACAAGCCGCGCCTGAGAACCAGCGCAAACTAGAAGATCACGTTACCGAGATGGTACTGCGCTACGTGGGCACTGACGCTACGCTGTCGCAATCGTAAGTACCGGCCTATTTAGCGTATGGTTCGAATGACGAACATATGTACAATTCTGTTCTGAGTCGTGCCTTTATGAACTGTTTTGCTGGTTCTGAACAACGTTAATAGGAGGCGTAACGCCCATGCCTGCTGGATTTTTAAAGCATCCTTTTATGAGCCAGCGCGCCGTCGCTGAGTGTGACGATGACGCCATGGTGAATGCCATGCTGGCCTTTGAATTAGCCCTGGCCGAGGTACAGGAAACCAGCGGCGCGGTACCTGCTGGGGTTAGCCAGCAAATGCACGAACAGTTGGAAAATGCGGCTTTCAATAACGAAGAGATCGCGGCGGGCATTGCCAGCGGTGGCAATGTGGCGATTCCGTTTGTAAAGCAGAGCCGCTCGCTGCTTTCCGATGACATCAAGCGTTACTGGCATCAAGGGGCGACCAGCCAGGATGTCGTCGACTCCGCGCTGATGCTCCTACTTAAACCACGCTTGGCAGCGCTGGATGAACTGTTGGTGCGCTGCCGTTCAGCGGCGCTCACGTTGATGAACGCTCACGCTGATACGCCCATGGTGGGTCGAACGTTAATGCAGCAGGCACTCCCCATTACTTTTGGGGTGAAGGTGGCCCACTGGGCAATCGGCTTGGAGCAGAGCCGCCGCCGTTTGGGTGAGGTGGAACTGCCCGTTCAGTTTGGTGGCGCGGTGGGCGTGCACTCGGGCTGGGACACTCTAGGGCTTGAGTGGATGGACGCCTTGGCTGCGCGGCTAGGATTGGCGGTGCCAGTGCTGCCCTGGCATACCGACCGCTACCCCATTCATGCCCTTGGCACGGCGTTAGATGCCGTCGCGGGGGCCGCTGAAAAAATCGCCCTGGATGTGTCGCTGCTCACCCAAACCGAAGTCGGCGAAGTGGCGGAACCCTCGGCGCCGGGAATGGGCGAGTCTTCCTCCATGCCGCATAAGCGTAACCCGGTGCGCTGCGCGCTGATTCGCGGCGCCGCTCGGCAAGTGCATGGGCATGCGAGCGTGTTGATCAACGCTGCCGCCCAGCCCCTTGAGCGCGGGTTAGGTGAGTGGCATGCGGAGTGGGCACCGCTAATGGAGAGTGCTCTGCTGGTGGAGGGTGCCTTGGAGCAAGTGGCCGTGCTGCTCGAAGGGCTTGAGGTCTATCCCGAAAAAATGCAGCGCAACTTAGCCGCTACCGGCGGTGGCATTATGGCCGAGCCTGTCGCACGTTTGCTGGCGCCTAAACTAGGCGTTGAGAGAGCCAAAGCGATTAGCGCGGAAGCGGCAGAGACCGCACGCCGGGAAGCACGCCCCTATTCAGAGGTGCTTGCCGAGCATCCTGATGTGAAAGGAACCGTAGACCCTGATGCGCTGTGTAATGCCTGTGACCCTGCTTTATACCTTGGTAGCAGCGCAGCCCAGGTAACGCGTGGCAAAAAATGGCTGGAAGCGCAGTAACCCTATTTAAAAACAAAACGTTATGTTCAGCTTTGGAGTGGGTAGTGGGCTCGGCAGGGGCGTTTGGTGGTCGTCGATGCGTTTGACCCCAATAACGTTCAGCAGTAGATTGTTCGTATAGAGGATCTATGTTCGCTTAACGAACATCCTGCTAACCGTTAAGAGGCACCCATCATGGCCGAGTTTCTCAGCTTGCATGACGCGGTAGCGCGCTACGTCGAAGACGGCGCCACCGTGGCCATGGAAGGTTTTACCCACCTGATTCCGTTTGCTGCTGGTCACGAAGTGATCCGCCAGAAAAAGCGCGACCTGACCCTGATCCGCATGACCCCCGATATCATCTACGATCAAATGATTGGTGCAGGCTGCGCGAAAAAAGTCATCTTCTCTTGGGGCGGTAACCCCGGAGTGGGCTCGCTGCACCGCCTGCGCGATGCGGTTGAGAAGGGCTGGCCGCGCCAGATCGAGATTCTTGAGCATAGCCACGCGGCGATGGCCTGCGCCTTTGAAGCGGGCGCCGCGGGGTTACCGCTGGCGGTTTTTCGCGGCTACATCGGTAGCGAACTGCCCAGCGTTAACGATCAAATCAAATTCATCGAGTGCCCCTTTACCGGCGAGCGCTTAGCCGCAGTGCCCTCAGTGCGCCCGGATGTCTCGATCATTCACGCCCAGCGCGCGGATCGCCAAGGCAATGTACTGGTAGAAGGCATTGTTGGCGTACAGAAGGAAGCCGTACTCGCCGCCAAGCATAGTATTGTCACGGTGGAAGAGATTGTTGATGACCTGGGGGCTACCCCCAACGCCTGCGTGATTCCTAGCTGGGCCATCAGCGCCGTTGCGGTAGCGGAGAAAGGCGCGCTGCCTTCCTACACCCACGGCTACTACGGCCGCAGCAACCGCTTTTATAAAGAGTGGGATGCGATTGCTCGCGACCGCGACACCTTCACCCAGTGGCTCGATGACAACGTCTTTAACGTTGCCCAACATCATGCAGGGGAGAAAGCCTAATGAATCTGGAATATACCTCTTCTGAAATGATGTCGGTGACCGCTGCGCGGGCACTTGAAAATGGCATGACCTGCTTTGTGGGCATCGGCCTGCCCTCGGAAGCCGCCAACCTGGCGCGGCTGACTCACGCCCCTGATGTGGTGCTGATTTATGAGTCCGGCACGCTGCAAACCAAGCCCGATACGCTGCCGCTCTCCATCGGCGATGGTGAGCTGTGTGAGTCAGCGCTGACCACCGTGGCAGTGCCCGAAATGTTCCGCTACTGGCTACAGGGCGGCAAAGTGAGCGTGGGCTTTTTAGGCACCGCGCAAATCGACCGCTTTGCTAACCTTAACACCACGCTGATCGGCGATTACAAAGCGCCTAAGGTGCGCCTACCGGGCGGCGGCGGCGCGCCGGAAATTGCCACCAATGCCGGTGAAGTGTTTATCACCTTGAAGCACTCCAAGCGGGCCTTTGTGAAAGATGTCGACTTTGTCACCACGCTAGGCTTTGGCCGCGACGGCAAAGGCCGCGACAACGTGCCCAATATCGGCAAAGGCCCCACCCGGGTGATTACCGACCTGTGCGTGATGAAGCCTGATCCGGAGACTAAAGAGCTGGTGGTGGTATCGCTGCACCCTGGCGTTACCCGCGAAGACGTTATTGACGCGACCGGCTGGGAAATCCGCTTTGCCGAGCAGCTTGAGAGCACCCCAGAGCCCAGCGAAAACGAGCTGACGATTTTGCGCGAGCTCAAAGCCCGCACCGAGCGGGCCCACGCGGGCGAATAAGGAGTTTGCTATGAGTGACGTTTATTTATGTCATCCCCGCCGCACCGCAGTAGGCCGCTTTGGCGGCACCCTGGCCAGCGTGCGCCCGGATGATTTCGCCGCGACAATCTTTAAAGCCGTATTAGCCGAAGTGCCGAATCTTGACCCAGCCGCCATCGAAGAGGTGTTTATGGGCTGCGCCAACCAGGCCGGTGAAGATAACCGCAACGTGGCGCGTATGTCGTCGCTGCTGGCGGGCATCCCGACCTCGGTACCTGGCACCACCATGAACCGCCTCTGCGGCTCAGGTATGGACGCCGTCGGCACGGCGTTTCGCGCCATTAAAGCCGGTGAGATGGAGCTGGCACTGGCAGGTGGCGTGGAGTCCATGTCACGTGCGCCCTATGTGATGGGCAAGGCCGACAGCGCCTTCGCCCGCGGGCAAAAAATTGAAGACACCACCATTGGTTGGCGCTTGGTCAACCCGCTGATGAAGAAAACCTACGGCATTGATTCCATGCCGGAAACGGCAGAAAACGTCGCCGAGCAGTTCGCTATCTCGCGGGAAGATCAGGACGCTTTTGCCCTGCGCTCCCAGCAGAAAGCCGCGGCCGCTCAAAAGGCTGGGCGCTTTGCCCAAGAGATCACTGCCATTGAGATTCCCCGCCGCAAACAGGATCCACTAATCTTTGATCAGGATGAGCATTTACGGGAGACCACTCTCGATAAACTGGCAGGTTTGCCTACGCCCTTCCGTGAAGGCGGCAGCGTGACCGCAGGCAACGCCTCGGGCGTTAACGACGGCGCGGCGGCGATGTTGGTGGCCAGCGAAGCGGCGGTTAAACAGCACGGTCTTAAACCGATGGCGAAAATCATCGGCATGGCGACCGCAGGCGTAGAGCCGCGCATTATGGGCTATGGCCCGGTACCGGCGGTGCAGAAACTGCTTAAGCGCACCGGTATCGCCATGGACGATATCGATGTGTTTGAGTTTAACGAGGCCTTTGCCGCCCAGGCGCTGGCCTGTATGCGCGACCTCGGCCTTAAAGACGACGACCCCCGAGTGAATCCTAACGGCGGCGCGATTGCCCTGGGTCACCCGCTGGGCATGTCCGGTGCGCGTCTGTTAATGACCGCTGCTCATGAGCTGCAAAACAGCGGCAAGCGCTACGCGCTGTGCACCATGTGTGTAGGTGTTGGCCAAGGTATCGCAACGCTGATTGAGCGGGTTTAACGGAGGCTTTATGGCATTTCACACAATCAATGGCCGCAGCGTGGCCTACCGGCTGCTCGGCGCTGAAAGCAATCCTCTGGTGGTGCTGGCGCACCCCCTGGGCATGAGCCAAGCGGTGTGGGATGACGTGATTCCCGCGCTGCTGTCTCGTTACCGGGTATTGACCTGGGATCTGCCTGGCCACGGTGCCAGTCAAGCGGTAAGCGGTGAACAAATCACTCCCCCAGACCTAGCCGCCGAGGCCTTGGCATTGGTGGAACTTGCGGGCGCACAGCGCTTCCACTTTGCCGGGACTTCAATCGGTGGCGTTGTAGGCCAGCAGTTGATAGCCGAGCATAGCGAACGCCTACTCTCAGTCACGTTGACCAACACTGGCGCGGTGATCGGCAACCCGGATCTCTGGAACACTCGCGCAGGGCGGGTGCGTCAAGAAGGCTTGGCGGCGATGTCCCAAGAGATCGTGCCGCGCTGGTTTGCTCCCGCGGCCTTTGAGGCAAGCCCCGCGCTGAAAGCAGGCTGGTGCACCCAGATGGGCCGTGGTGACGATGAGTCCTACGCCCAACTGTGCGAAATGCTTGGCCGAGATACCTTCACTGGCAAATTAGCTGCTAAGCAGGCCAAAGTGCAGCTATTTGGCGGCAGTGAGGATATGGCCACGCCGCCCGCAACGTTGGAAGCCCTGTCTGCGGAACTCGACGGCGCACCTTTGGAGATATTTGACGGTGTGGGTCATGTGCCTGCGGTAGAAGCCCCAGGGCTATTTGCTGAAAAACTACTCGCCGTATTGGCGGCTGATTTAGGCGATGTGGCGAACCACGGTGTGGCTTACGCCACCGGTCTTGAGACCCGCAAACAAGTATTGGGCGAGGAGCATGTGGCGCGCTCCACCGCCAACGCCAACAGCCTGGATGCTCCCTTCCAGCAGATGATTACCCGCTTAGCCTGGGGCGAGCTGTGGAGCAATGATGATCTCACGCGGCGTGAGCGCAGCATGATCACCACCGGCATTCTCGCCGCGCTTGGCCGTGAAGAGCTAACGCTGCACTTGAAAACCGCCAAGCGGATTGGCCTAACCCAGGCTGAGCTGCGCCAAGTGCTGATGCATGTGGCGATTTACGGCGGCGTTCCGGCTGCCAATCACGCCTTTGCCCTCGCCAAAGAGCTTGGCTGGGGCGAGTAGCGAATCAACATAATTGATAAGAGGTAAGGGCGATGACCCACGATAACAAACGCTTTGTGGCACGCGACCGCAACTGGCATCCGCCCGCCTATGCGCCGGGCTATAAAACCTCGGTAGCGCGTTCCCCCCAGCAGGCGCTGGTAAGTATGCAGCAACCGACAGTGTCTGAACTGACCGGCCCGGATTTTAGCCACCTGCGCATGGGCCCCCACGATAATGACCTGCTGCTAAACTTCCGCCAGGATGCGAGCCTGGGCGGGTTACCCCAGGGCGAGCGGATTATGATGTTTGGCCGAGTCGTCGACCAGTTTGGCAAGCCAATACCGCACACCCTGGTAGAAATGTGGCAGGCCAATGCGGGCGGGCGCTACCGGCATAAAAACGACAAGTACCTAGCACCGTTAGATCCCAACTTCGGTGGCGTTGGCCGCTGCTTGACCGATGACCAGGGCTTTTACCGCTTCCGTACTATCAAGCCTGGCCCTTATCCCTGGCCGAATGATATGAATAGCTGGCGGCCTGCGCATATTCACGTCTCGGTAACTGGTCCTTCAATCTCCACCCGGTTAATCACTCAGATGTACTTTGAAGGCGACCCGCTGATCCCGCTTTGCCCGATCGTGCATACACTGAAAGACCCGCTCGCGGTTGAGACGATGATTGGACGGCTGGATATGGCCCACAGTAAGCCGATGGACTTCCTTGCCTATCGTTTTGATGTGGTGGTGCGCGGTGAGCTGCAAACCTTCTTCGAAAACCAATAAGGGCAGGGGATAAATCATGAATCAGCCTAATAGCCAGCCGACCAGCGACCTGATGCTGCGGGAAACCGCCTCGCAAACCGCGGGCCCCTACGTGCATATTGGTCTTGCCCTGGCCGCTGCCGGTAATCCCGTGCGGGACGAAGAGATCTGGAATGAGATGGCCAAGCCTGACGCCGAGGGTGAGCATATCGAAGTGGTCGGCATTGTCATCGACGGCAACGGCGATCTGGTGCGCGATGCCTTTATTGAGGCGTGGCAGGCCGATGCTAACGGTGACTACCAAGCCGATTACGACCTTAGCAAACCGTTCAATAGCTTTGGCCGCACCGCGACGACGTTTGATCACGGCAGCGAGTGGTCGTTGACCACCCTCAAGCCCGGTGCGGTGAAGCACCCCAGCGGGCATTTAATGGCGCCGCATATTAACCTGACGCTGTTTGCCCGGGGTGTGAATATCCACCTGCAAACGCGGCTCTATTTTGACGACGAGACAGAAGCGAACGCCCAGTGCCCGGTGCTCACGCGCATCGAATCACCGGCACGCCGCCAGACCCTGATCGCCAAGCGCGAAGAGGTCGATGGTAAGGTGCGTTATCGCTTTGATATCCGCCTGCAGGGCGAAGGCGAGACGGTGTTTTTTGATTTTTGATCTGAGCATGCAGGGTTTTTAACACAGCTATAAAGGCAGCCAATCGGTTGCCTTTATAGTATGTCGATAGCGATGGTTACTTCTATTTCTTAACCTAAGCCGAGCAGCTTTGCTGTAAATCCATCGCGGCTTTGTAGATGTCGTTGGCAGAGCCGCCAATGTCATCTAAGTAATCATCAATGGTTTGCTGCAACACAGGGCCCCATTCAGGATCTTCGAGCGCGTCTTCGATGACGACGAACTCATGTCCGGCTTCGACGGCTTCTTCACGGCCTTGGCGTATCATCTCGTCGTAAACCTCCGCCGCGCGAAGCGACCACTCCAAGCCGCTGTGGTCATCAATCACCTGCTGCAAATCGGCTGGCAGGCTGTCGTAGCTGCGCTGGCTCATGGTGGCGAACAGGGAAAGGTCATACAGGGGGACTTCGGTGTGGTACTGCGCCAGTTCATTCAGCCGGAAGGTCTTCATGCCTTCCCAGTTGAAACTGAGACCGTCGACGACACCACGCTGCATGGAGGTAAACACATCCGGCGCTGGCATACCCACCGCTTGTGCGCCAAGGCGCTCGAACATATCGCCCACCACCGGCGTGGGGCGGCGTAGGCGAAGGCCCTCAAGATCAGCTGGTGTTTCAATCAGCTGATCTTTGGTATGCAGATAACCTGGGCCGGTAGTGAACAAGAACAGAGGGCGCGTGTCGGCGTACTCCTGTTCAAAGTATCCCTGATCGTAAAGCGACTGGAGTATGCAGGCTCCTTGGCGGGCGCTGGATGACACGCCCGGTAGCTCGACGACTTGCGTGAGGGGAAAGCGGCCCGCCGTATAACCTTGGGCAGAGGCGCCAATATCGGCGATACCGCTGACAGCACTTTCGTAGGTTTGAGCCGATTTCGCTAGCGTCTGGCTGGGAAAAACTTCTACTGTCAGCTGCCCATCTGACGCCTTCTCGACGCTTTCAGCCCAGGCTTGAAACAGCTCACGATCTATCATTGAGCCACCCGGCCAAACGTGCGCCACTCGAAGTGTGGTACTGGCTTCCACGGCGGGGGCCGCGAATGAAACGGCGAACACGCCAAATAGAGTCGCCTTGGCTAGATGTGTGGGTATTTTATTCATTGTCGTTATCCTGATGGCTAGTCAACGGGGTACGTTTTTGTAACTGTTTTTATGTTTATTTAAAGATCCAACACAAGGGTTTTGCTCTTGGCTCTGGAGCAGCAGGGCGTGAACTGGTCGTTGGCCGCGTGCTCATCGTCATCCAGGTATAAATCCCGATGGTCGGGTTCGCCTTCGAGCACACGGGTGAGGCAGGTGCCACAGACCCCCTGCTCGCAGGACACCATGATGTCGATGCCGTTTTCAGCCAGCACTTGGTAAACCGTTTTGTCGGCGGGCACGGTAAAGGCAGCGCCGCTGCTGGCGATACGCACCTCGAAACTGCCGTCGTCTTCGCTGGCTGTTTCCGCGCCTGCAAAGTACTCGGTGTGAAGTTGGTTGGCTGACCAGCCACACTGCTTGCCGGTGGAAAGGACGGCGTTAATAAATCCGCTAGGGCCGCAGACGTAGACCAGGGCGTCAGCCTCTGGCTCACTAAGCAATTCTTCCAGGTCGAGAGTTGGGGCCGCGGTGTCGTCGTCCAGGTAGAAGTGCGCTCTATCGGCAAAACTTGATGTCTTGATACGTTCGCGAAAGGCCATGCGCTCGGCGGAGCGCGCACAGTAGTGCAGCTCGAAGTCTGCCTCAGTGCGCGCTAAACGCTCTGCCATGCACAGCAATGGGGTTATACCAATCCCACCCGCCAGCAGATAAGTTCGTTTAGCTGGCTTGAGCGGGAAGTGATTTTTAGGGGCGCTAATGAGTAAGAGGTCACCCTCTTGAACCTCATCGTGCATGGCGATGGAGCCTCCTCTGGAGGCCTCATCACGCAAAACGCCGATCAAGTAGCGATCCCGCTCTTCAGAGTGGTTGCACAGCGAGTATTGCCGGATTACCCCCTCTTTCACCTGCACGTCAATGTGGGCGCCAGCGCTAAAGGGGGGCAGCGGTCGACCATGCGGGTCGGCAAGTTCAAAGGTGGCAATGCCAAGCGCCTCCTCATGGCGAGCTTTTACCTCGACAATAAGCGATAGAGAGGGGTGGCTCATGCCGTTGCCTCCTGGGGTTGCTCGGCCTGCTCCTCTTTTAAGATGCGATCAATAATGCGGCGCGCTTGTACGCCGCCGCCGTCGATATTGAGCTTCAACAGTTGGCGGTCGGGATAGCGAAGTAGGTTACGCTGCTGTGCCTCGAGCATCTCAAGGTCTTCTTCGAAGATCTTTCCCTGGCCCTCGCGGATCTTGTCGGTGAGCGCCTGGTCTTCTGGCTTGAAGTTGCGGGCCATTCCCCAGAAGTACCAGATAGAGGTGTCGCTCTCAGGAGTGATAAAGTCGACCACGATGCTGGACGCTCTCACATCCGCCGGTGCTTTAGCGCCGCCATTGCCCGCGTGGGCCACGCCGACTTCGATTAAGACATGGCTGGGAGGGGTAAAGCGGCAGATCTGCCAGCGGTCTACAGGGACGTCGTCGGCAAGCCCGTTCCCCCTAAGGGCGGCCTGCCAGAAAGGCGGTGCAGAGATATTCTCCATCTCGCGGCTGGTGATCACTTCGCTACCGTTAACCGCCGTTTCCGGTGCGGCTTCCTCTATTTCTGGCTGGCCAATGCTGGAGGCATGCACATAGGTCTCATGGGTAAGATCCATGAGGTTGTCGATCATCAGGCGATATTCACACTGAATATGGTAGAGGCCGCCGCCATAAGCCCAATCGGGGTTGTTGGCCCAGTGCAGCTCGGGAATCAGGTCGGCGTCAGCTTTATCGGGGTCTCCGGGCCAGATCCAGATAAAGCCGTGGCGTTCTTCAACGGGGTAGGCGCGATTGCTTGGAAAACCTCGAACCCGCTGGCCGGGCATGCTGTCGCATTTGCCGCTGCAGTTCATTTCAAGGCCGTGGTAGCCGCAAACCAGCTTGCCATCACGTACAAAGCCCAGGGAAAGTGGCGCGCCACGGTGGGGGCAGAAATCCTCCACGGCGGCCACGCGGTTTTCGTCACCACGGAAGAAAACTAGTTGCTTGTTGCAAATAGTTCGCCCGAGTGGCTTTTCGGTAAGCTCATCAGGGGTGCAGGCGACGTACCAAGTGTTCATTGGAAAGGGTGTTTGTTGAGTCACGGTTAACTCCTTTTTGGTTTAGTGTTGTAATTATGATTATTGGATCCAAAGTAAAGGCTAGGAAGGTTTTTGCAGTCAACCTATACTTTCGTAGAGCTCGTCAATGAATAGCAACACAGTGTTGATATGAGAGAAAAATAAATGAGTAACAACGATAAAAGTGTCGTCAGTAGGCTGCGTAAATTGATCAGTGAGGGTGCATACGCTCCAGGGGAGCGGCTTGGTGAAGTCGCGGTTGCGGAGCAGTTGAGTGTGTCGCGAACGCCGGTAAGGCTGGCTTTTCGCACTCTGGAGCAGGAGGGGTTGCTGCAGCAGGCGGGCAAACGCGGGTTTATGGTGCGTGAATTTACCCAAGCAGACGTGCACTGCGCGGTTGAGGTTCGTGGGGTGCTGGAGGGGCTGGCCGCTCGGCATCTGGCGGAGCAAGGGCTGCCGTTTAGTGTCGATAAGGAATTGATGTTTTGGATCCAAAAAGGGAAAAAGCTAATCGCCAAAGGATATCTTGTAGAGTCCGATATCAATCAATGGAGTGAGCTTAATGCTCATTTCCACGGCATTATTATTCATTCTATCGGTAGCGGTGTCGTGGCGGATGCTATTGCAAGAAATAATCACCTGCCCTTCGCTGCCGCCGACTCAATCATTATTGATAGCGATGATTTAGAGCGAGAGTTTAAAAAGCTGCAGATAGCACAGTTTCATCATGAGCTTATATTTCAGTCACTTAAACGGGGAGAGGGGGCGAGGGCAGAAATGCTGATGCGCGAGCATGCTCTGATCGGGCTGCGATACCCTGAGCTCCTGGCCGATTCGGAATAAAAATACCTGATAATTTAGTTATATTGTGTAATTAAACCAAAGTATTAACTTAATAAAATTGTTTATATTCAGTATCTTGTATTATTAGTGCGATGCATATCCTCCAATGTAATTGACAGATGGAGGTTTTTTTTGCAGCTTTAGTACGTAGTGCGGATCAGAGTTCGCATTGAGAACAATTACAACTAGCCACTACGACCAAAAGCAGAGACAAACAATGAAAATTAACCACTTTGTTGCATGCGCCCTTCTCGCTCCCTGTGCGCTTGCTGCCCAGGCCCATGCGTTTGATGTTGTAGAAGCCGGACAGCCTGTCGTGACCGGTGAGCCAAGCCGAGTCGGCCCACCCTGGAATCATCGCTCAACGATTAATATTCCAGGCACCAAAACCGATATCGCTTTTGGTGGGTACGTTAAGCTCGATGCGTTTTACGACTTCGACTACGACCTGGGCACATCAACGGATCCTTATGCCGTTATGAACCCAGGCAATCGAACCGATGGTCGAACCAGCTTTACGGCCTATGAGTCCCGCCTGAATTTCCGCACCCACACCGCCACTGACTATGGGCGTTTAACCACTTACTTCGAAGGGCATTTTGTGCCCGATGGTAAGTTCGGGCTGCGCCATGCGTATGGCGAACTGAACGGTTTTCTCGCTGGGCAAACGTGGTCAAATTTTATGAGCTTCGTGGGCGGCACACGCACCCTGGCACTAGGGGATCCTAAGGGCTACGCCTTCGAGCGGCAGGCTCAGTTGCGCTATACGCAGCCTGTTGGGGAAGGGAGTTTCTCGGTTGCATTGGAAAACCCCACTACGGTTATTGCCCGCAATGATGCTTCAGTGGCCGATGGGGAGAGTCAGCTTCCAGATTTGACGCTGCGCTACGAATATAAGCGTTTATTTGCGCTATCGGGGATAGCGCGTCAACTTTCGACCAATAACATCACCAATACCATTGATGACGAAGTCACTGGCTATGGGGTGCAGGCGCAGTTTAATTTGCCCTTTAATGCCTCCACCAGTTTGCGCGGCAGTGCCACCTTCGGTGAGGGTATCGGTAACTATATGGGTAACCCTGGCAACGTAGGTCACCGTAACGCACCTGACGTCTATGTGCAGGGTAACAGTCTTGAAGCTATTGAAACCCGGGCGTTTGGTCTCTCGCTGAATCACTACTGGACGGATAGCTGGTTCAGCTCTGTGGGCGTTTCGCGTCTTGAGCAAGACCTACCCGCAGGCTATGGCGACCATTTCGAAACGCTCGACTATGGGTTTGCCAATGTGATTTGGGATGTTACCGAGCGCATGTCAGTCGGTCTTGAGTACCAGCATGCGGATATCGAACAGGTGAATGGGGTCTCCAATGATGCGAGTCGCCTCCAGGCGAGTGCCACCTTCCAGTTCTAGCGTTCTACGTTTTGCAGTGATGTGGATGTGTAAGTGATTTACCGCTGTTTCGATCACGTTTTAGGCTGGCGCTTTGCCAGCCTTTTTTGGGTCACGTATGGAAGAGAGTGCTTCCTCAGGCAGGCACAAAAGGGAGTAGATTAAAGACGTGAACGAGCGGTTTATTCGGCTGAGTGCTCAAGCAGAATGGCCATGCCTTGACCGCCGCCAATGCAAGCTGCTGCTATGCCATAGCGCAAGCCATCTCGCTTGAGTTGTCGGGCCAAGGACATTGCTAGCCGCAAACCCGTTGCGGCCAATGGGTGGCCAATGGCGATAGCTCCGCCATGAACGTTGAGCTTGGTTAGGTCGAGATCCAGCTCACGGGCGACTGCGAGCACCTGTGCACCCTGAGCCTCGTTGATTTCGAGGCGGTCGATATCATTGAGAGTGAGGCCGCTGCATTCTAGCAGTAGCCGAATGGCGGGGGCGGGCCCGATACCCATGATTTCGGGCGCTACGCCAACCACGGCCGTGGCGCAGAGGCGCGCCAGAGATGACTTGGCTGCGTGCGAACCTGCCATCACCAGCGCTGCTGCTGCGCCGTCGACAACGGCGGCGCTGTTACCTGCCGTTTGAAGGCCCCCATCGTATACCGGCGATAATTGACTCAACACCTGCCGAGGCGAAGGCCGAATATGGGTATCCTGGTCTACGCGGATGATTTTACGCGGTAGCTGAATGCGCCTATCGCTATAGCCGGCGAGGGAGAAGGTTTCGTTTCCAACCGCAATGATATCCGCAGAGAGGACACCTTGCGATTGGGCTTCGACCGCTAGGGAGAAGCTGCGCTCGGCGTAGGCATCTACCTGCTCGCGAGTGATGACGTAGCGCTGCGCTAAGGTTTCGGCGGTCTGAATCATCGATACATTGGGTGCCGGATCCATTAGCGCCTCCCATAGGAAGTCTTTGAAGGCCACCGGTGCGCCAAGCCTGAATCCGCCGCGATGCGTGTAGGCTGCAATCGGGTTGCGGGTCATGGATTCCGTGCCGACACACAGCACGCACCTGGCTTGTCCGAGCGCAATCTGTTCCGCGGCTTGTTTCAACAGTTCAAAGCCGGTGCCGCAGACGCGCTGCGCGTGCAGGGCAGGAACCTCCTGGGGGACGCCCGCATACAACCCAATATGACGAGGAAGTAAATAGGCATCGAAACTCGCTTGGGCCACGGATCCAGCGATCACTGAATCAACGTCTGTCGGTGCCACACCGCTCACGTTGAGCACTTCCTTGGCGACCTTGATGCCCAGGTCAGTGGGCGAGATCGCCCCCAGCGCACCGTTCAGGTCGGTGAACGGTGTGCGTACAGCGGCAACTAAATGGGTATCCTCAAATGCCGTGTAGTGCCCGCGTGTCATAGTTATTCTCCCAGAATAGCGTAGCGAGCGGCATAGGGCCGCCCATGCGCTCCAGTGGTAATGGCTGCTGTCTTGATGTTAAAAAGTCCCGCTATTAAGACGCTGAGTTAGTCGAGGGTAGGATGATGCGTGGATCGTGGGGTGGCTCAGCATAGAGACAAGCCACGAGATCCGAGTAGCGCTCGCGAACTAGGCGCTGATTCACCGAGCCCTTATCGGTCAGTTCGCCACGATCAACGGAAAGTGGTTGATCGAGCAGTAATAGGTGCTCTAAACGCATGGAGCTTGACTGGCCGCGGCAGTGGGTCGCCAGGCGTTGGGCGAACCACTGATGCAGGCTGGCGTCTGTGGCCAGAGCGTCAAGGGTGGGCTTCGCTTTGCCAAACTGATGTTCACAGGCAGGCAGGTTCAACACGACGATGCCCGTCAGGTAGTCGCGCCCTTCGCCGACTACCACGATGTCCTGTACCAGCGGGGCGAAGTGTTCCACAAGTTGCAGGCGCAGGGTGCCCACATTGACCCAGGTGCCGGTCACCAGCTTGAAGTTCTCGCTTAGTCGGCCATCAAAGATTAGCCCACGCTCGGGGTGGTCGGGGTCAATTAGGCGCATAGCATCCCCGGTGCGGTAGTAGCCTTCGTGGTCAAACGCCTCACTGGTTCGCTGTGTGTCGCGCCAGTAGCCTGGTGTGATATTGAGGCCCTTAAGGCGCGCCTCCCATTTATCGTCCGTCGCCACTAGCTTCAGCGTCATGCCTGGCACGGGCTTCCCGATCAGTCCCGGTGTATCGCTGGGTTCTTCGGTGCAAAATGCCAGGCATGCTTCGGTGGAGCCCAGGCCCGTTAACATGGGAACGGGGGTGCCGCGAGTCTGTTCGCCTAACGCTTCCAGAGCAGCGCGTACATGGGCGGGTAGCACGGCACCACCGAAGTGCAGCATTTCCAGATCGCGGAAAAAGGCCTCGCGCAGGGAGTCATCGTTGCGCAAATGCTCGACCAGCGCCTCGAACCCCTTGGGGACATTGCAGTAAAACGTGGGCGACACTTCGCGTAGGTTCTCGATGGTTCGCTGCACCCCTTGAGCGGTGGGGTTGCCATCATCAATATATAAAGCGCCCCCGTTGTGGATCGCCATCCCCAAAATGGTATTGCCACCGAAGGTGTGGTGCCAGGGTAGCCAGTCGACTAACACCGGGGTGTGCTGCTCTAGAAAGCTTAGCCGTTTCGCTAGCATGGCTTGATTGCTACACAGCATGCGGTGGGTATTGATCACTGCCTTGGGCAGCCCTGTCGACCCTGAGGTAAAGAGTAGTTTGGCGATAGTGTCAGGCGTTACGCGGGCGTGGGCACTCTCCACATCGGCAGTCGCTGGCGCCGCGGCGAGTGAATCAAAGGCCAGGGCTCGCTGCGCGGGTATCTTGGCTACACAGGTAACGCCATCATCGCAAACGGCCGTCAGTGCCCGGATAAAGCGCGCCTCCTCATCGACAAATAGCATCCCTGGGGTCACCAGTTCCACCACATGCTGCAGCTTAACGAAATCTTCCGACAGCAGGGCGTAAGAGGGCGACACCGGCACGTAAGGAATACCCACATGCATGGCGGCACAGGCAAGGAGAGCATGTTCGATGCTATTTCCCGACAGCACCATCAGCGGTCGCTCCGTCGACAGACCATGATCAATCAGTGCTTGTGCCAGGCGGATCACTTGTGGCATTGCTTCGCCGAAGGTTAGCGTTCGCCACCTGTGTCGGCCCTCTTCTCGCTCAGCTAAAAAGGGGCTCAGTGGTGTTTCGCTTGCCCAATGGGTTAGGCGCTGGGTCATGCTGCTGGGATAACTGGGAACATCGCCCCCGTGTAGCCGGTACTCATGGAAGGTGGTGTTAGTCAGCGGAGGGGGGAGTGACATGAATAGCTCCATAGCGAAAAATCTTGGATTTGTTGTGTGCTGTCATCTTGGCGAATATAGTTATAGTTGTTAACTAGATGATTGGCTAGGATGCTGATTTAAGACCATAGTTGTAATTATTTAAATGAGATAGGAATTAACGCATGGCCATATCTAAAAAGGGTACGTCTATTCAGCAAGTTGAGCCTGACGAAAAAGAGCCGACTTCTGTCGCCGGTCTGGTGCTTGAAAATCGCCTTGGTTACGCCTTGAGAAGGGCTCAGCTTGCTGTTTTTAAACATTTTAATGAGGCCATGCAGGAGCATGAGATACGCCCTGCCCAGTTCTCTTCGCTCGTGGTGATTGAAGGCTATCCTGGCATCACTCAAACCAATTTAGCCAAGGTGCTGGACATTGATCCGCCCAGAATCGTTAGCTTAATTAATAATCTAGAGGAAAGAGGGCTGGCTTTGCGGGTGCGCTGTAAGCGAGATAAGCGCTCCCACGGGATTTTTCTTAGCAAAAAAGGCGAAGCCTTAACCGAACAGCTAAAGGAGCTGGCTGAGCAGAGCGATATCAATGCAACTCAAGCACTTAGTGAGATTGAACGGCGTCAGCTGCTATCTCTGTTAGTGAAAATATACGCAGCGGACACCATCGAGGAATAAAACTTTAGGCGTATTTTTGTCGGCAACGCTTGCATGCTCTCTCAAAGACAATTACTTATATTAAGTAACTAGTTTGGTTGTGACGGTCTCGCGGTGTATAGCGCAAGGTAGGTTTCAGCCATACAGCGAACTCCAAAAACAAGAGACGAAACGATGAGCAGCTTAGCGACGGTACCGACAATCGGCACTGCATTGATGCGCCGTAGCCTTGAGATACCCTGTAGGGTTGCCGCGATAAGCGGCGGATTATTGATCACAGCACTCGCTATCATCACCGTCGTTAGCATTCTTGGCCGGTGGGTAGCCAGTGCACCAGTGTTAAGCGATACAACCATGCTGGCGTGGGTGGGCCCCATCACTGGCGATTATGAGCTGGTGGAAATGGGGACTGCCATTGCCGTTTTTCTGTTTTTACCTTACTGCCATCTTCGCGGTGGGCATGTCACGGTGGATTTACTGGTCATGCACGCGCCGGCCATGGTTCAACGCCTGCTCGCCGTTGTCGCCGAAACGCTCTTTTTGGTAGTCGCAGGGTTAATGACCTGGCGCCTCTATCACGGCTTGCTCGATAAACGACGCTATATGGAAACCAGCATGCTGCTGGATATACCGCTCTGGTGGGGGTATGTCGGCGGCCTGGTGGGTTTCGCGCTGTTGACGCTTGTCTGCTTGTATCGCACCTGCGATGCGTTTACTTACAACCCGCAACAGCCCGATTCGACTCAAGCTCAAGTTAAAGAAAATTCCGCCCAAGGAGACCTGTGATGACACCTCTCACTTTGGGCGCTAGCGGCTTTGTGGTGCTGCTGTTCATGATGGCGACGCGTATTCCTATCGGCCTGGCCATGCTGGTGGTGGGTGCCGTAGGGATGATGCTGATCACCGGCCCGATGGGCATTTTAAATGGCTTAAAGTCACTTCCTTACGAGCACTTTTCCAGCCATACGCTATCCATCATTCCGCTGTTCCTGCTTATGGGGCAGTTCGCGGCGAGAGCGGGGCTCTCCCGAGCCATGTTCCAGGCGGCCAACGATTGGCTGGGCCACCGTCGTGGTGGGCTGGCGATGTCCACGATTGGCGCCTGTGGTGCGTTTGGGGCCATTTGTGGTTCTTCGCTGGCGACCGCCGCGACCATGACCCAGGTAGCGCTGCCCGAGATGGAACGCCAGGGCTACCGCGGCAGCCTGGCGACCGGTGCCTTGGCAGCTGGCGGCACCCTGGGTATTTTGATTCCCCCCTCTGTGGTGCTGGTTATCTACGCCATCCTGGCCGAACAGAACATTAACGAAATGTTTGCCGCCGCCCTGGTGCCGGGGTTGTTAGCGGTGTTCAGTTATATGCTGGCCATCTCGCTTTACGTGCGATTTTTTCCTGACAGTGCGCCGAGTAAGGCAAAAGCATCTCGCGGTGAGCGCTGGCGTTCGCTGCTGGAGGTGTGGCCAGGAGCGGCGATCTTTATCGTGGTGATTGGGGGCATCTATACCGGCATCTTTACGCCTACCGAAGCCGCCGCCGTCGGTGCGGCCTCCACCGGTGCCCTGGCAATAACGCGAGGCGGGCTGCGTTGGAACGGCCTGCGGGACTGCGTCCTTGAAACCGCTGTGACCTCGGCGATGATCTTCTTCATCGTGCTCGGCGCTAGTGTTTTCAATAGCTTCCTTGCTCTGACTCAGCTACCCCAGATTACCGCTGGTTGGATTGTGGGGCTTGAGATCAGTCCCTGGGTGGTTCTGGCGGGCATTCTGTTCTGTTATTTGGTGCTTGGCTGCTTTATGGACAGCCTCTCGATGATCCTGCTTACCGTGCCTATCTTTCTGCCCATCGTCACCGGGATGGACTTCGGCATGCCCGCCACCGATGTGGCGATATGGTTCGGCATCTTAGCGCTGGTGGTCGTCGAGGTCGGCATGATCACGCCGCCGGTAGGGCTGAACATTTTCATTATCCACTCCATGGCTCCCCGCATTCCCTTAACGGAAACCTTTAAAGGCATTCTGCCTTTTTTAGCGGCCGATCTTATTCGCATTATTTTGCTGGTGCTCTTCCCCGCCATCTCGCTTGGCTTCGTTTACTTAATCAATTGACCAAGGGAGTTGGACATGTCCCAAGACGCGACTCAACGAATGCCGACAGCAGCTTTTATCGCGCGCTTAACGGTTGACGTCGATGCCCCGCTGGAGCTGGGTGAAAACGCTCAAGGCAAGCGTCGCTTCATTGCCATCACCGGCGGCCAAGTGTGTGGTGAACGGTTGAAGGGCGTGGTACTGCCTGGCGGTGGCGATTGGCAGACCCTGCGTACCGATGGGGTGGCCGAACTGCATGCCCGCTACTTTCTAGAAACCGATAGTGGCGAGCGCATCGAAGTGGAGAACACCGGATTTCGGCATGGTTCGGCTGAGGTTATGCAGCGCCTTCAGCGCGGGGAGCCCGTTGCTCCTAATGAGTATTACTTTCACACCACGCCGCGCTTTTATACCTCCAGCCCGGACTACGCCTGGCTAACACGCACGATCTTTATCGGCGCTGCCGAGCGTACCCGTGAGAACGTTTTGATTGATTTATTCGCGGTGAATTAAGGCTCCGTGCTCAGTCGTTTAGCCATTGGCCACAGCAAACATAACAAACACAACGAGGTACTTTTTATGACACAGCAAGCAACCCCAAAGCTACGCCAGCGTTTACTCGCCCTTGCCATCTCCATACCTCTTGTCTTGGGCGTTGGGCAGGCCAGCGCCCAGGAGGCCGAGTATACGCTTAGGCTGCATCATTTCTTCCCATCTTCAGCGCCCGTTCACCAGGAGTATTTTATTCCCTGGAAAGAGGCCATTGAGGAGGAGTCCAACGGGCGCTTGGAGGTTGAGCTCTACCCCTCAATGCAGCTGGGCGGTACGCCCCCGTCGCTCTATGACCAAGCGAAAGATGGTCAGGTGGATATTATCTGGACGGTGCTGGGCTATAACGCTGGTCGCTTCCCTAGGGCAGAGGTCTTCGACTTGCCGTTTATACCCACCACCGGTGCGGCAACAAGCCAGGCCGCCCATGAGTATGCAATGACGTACATGCAGGATGAGTTAGCCGGTGTCTACCCCATCGCCGTCCATACCCATAGTCCTGGCGCACTGCACACCAAAGAGACACGTATTGAATCACTCGACGACATAGAGGGGCTCAAGATGCGTGGCCCTAGCCGGTTGGTGAATCGCTATCTAGCCAAGTTGGGTGCTGAGCCTATTGGTATGCCCGTTGCCCAGGCACTGGAGGCGTTATCACGGGGAGTGCTGGATGGAACGGTAATCCCTTTTGAAGCGATTACCGCCATGGGGTTAGCTGATATTACGACAGAACATACGGTCTTCAGCGGTGATCATGCGCTCTATACCACGATGATGATCGTCGCCATGAACCAGCGTAAATATGACGCGCTGCCCGCCGATCTACAAGCGATTATCGACGCTCACTCCGGCATCCAAGAGGCCCGCAAAATAGGTCAAATCATGGATGACGCTGACCAGGTGCAGATCCAGGCCATTCAGGATGGCGAACAGCCCGGCACGATTACCCAGCTGGATAGTGAAGAGACAGCCCGTTGGCAAGCCGTGGGTCAGGAAGTGGCTGATGAGTGGATCGCCGATGCCGAAGAGAAAGGGCTCGATGGTGAAGCGCTATATAACGACGCCCGACAGTTAATCGACAAGTTCACCGCCGAGTAGGCGTTTAAACATTAACGTTTGAATAAGCCGTTTGATAAACCCAAGGAGCAAGAGATGAGTAACTACCAAGATCGCTGGCAAACCGTAAAAGTTAACGTCGAAGAGGGCGTTGCCTGGGTGACGTTGAATCGCCCTGAAAAGCGCAACGCCATGAGCCCAACGCTTAACCGTGAAATGATCGATGTGCTGGAGACTATTGAGCTGGATCAAGAGGCTCATGTACTAGTGTTGACCGGCGAAGGCGAATCCTTTTCGGCCGGTATGGATCTCAAAGAGTACTTCCGCGAGATCGATGCCAGCCCCGAGATTGTGCAGGTCAAGGTGCGCCGCGACGCCTCTACCTGGCAGTGGAAGCTACTGCGCCACTACGCCAAGCCCACCATCGCCATGGTCAATGGCTGGTGCTTTGGCGGGGCTTTCTCGCCGCTGGTGGCCTGTGATTTGGCGATTGCCGCCGATGAGTCGGTTTTCGGTCTCTCCGAAATCAACTGGGGTATCCCTCCCGGCAACCTGGTGAGTAAAGCCATGGCCGATACCGTGGGCCACCGGGAAGCGCTCTACTACATCATGACCGGGGAAACATTTACCGGCCCCCAGGCAGCCAAAATGGGGCTGGTTAATAAAAGTGTACCGCTGACCGAGCTACGCGAAGCCACCCGCGAGTTGGCCGCTACGCTGCGTGACAAGAACCCCGTTGTGCTGCGTGCTGCCAAGATCGGCTTCAAAATGTGCCGCGAACTGACCTGGGAGCAGAACGAAGAGTACCTCTACGCCAAGCTCGATCAGGCGCAGCAGCTTGATCCTGAGCAGGGTCGCGCCCAAGGGCTTAAACAGTTCCTCGATGAAAAGAGCATCAAGCCGGGGTTGGAGAGCTACCAGCGGTAAGGGCTTTATACCAATATTCGACCACCCTTTTGAGGAGAGTCAGATCATGGATCTTAATCTTTTAATTGGTAGTGAGCAGTGTGCTGCTCACCAAGGCGCGACCTTTACTCGAACTAACCCTCTCACCGGTGATGTTGTCACCCAGGCCGCGGCGGCATCCGCTGGCGATGCGGTTCGGGCGGTTGAGGCGGCTGCACAGGCATTCCCTGCCTGGTCAGCGACGGGCCCCGGCGAAAAGCGCGCCAAGCTGCTCAAGGCGGCAGAGATTATGGAGGCGCGGCAAGCCGACTTTATCGAACGCATGGTAGATGAAACCGGCGCTACGCCAGGCTGGGCAGGCTTTAACGTCATGGTCGCTGCCAGCATTCTGCGCGAGGCGGCGTCGTTGACTACGCAGGTAGGCGGCGAAGTAATTCCCTCTAACGTGCCCGGCAGTTTAGCGATGGGTGTGCGGGTTCCCTGCGGCGTGGTGGTGGGGATAGCTCCCTGGAACGCGCCGATTATTCTGGGCACGCGTGCCATTGCGACGCCGCTGGCGTGTGGTAATACGGTGATTCTTAAGGCCTCTGAACAGTGTCCCGCGACGCATCACCTGATTGGGGAGGTACTGATTGAGGCGGGCCTGGGCGATGGCATCGTTAACGTGGTGACCAATGCGCCCCCGCAGGCCGCCGAGGTCGTCGAGGCCTTGATTGAGCACCAAGCCGTGCGCCGTATTAATTTCACTGGCTCGACTCCGGTGGGGCGCATTATTGCCGAAAAAGCGGCGCGCCATCTTAAGCCGGTTTTGCTGGAACTTGGCGGCAAGGCGCCGTTCGTGGTGCTTGAAGATGCCGACCTGGATGCTGCCGTAGAGGCCGCTGCCTTTGGCGCCTTCTTCAATCAGGGTCAGATCTGTATGTCCACCGAGCGACTGATTGTGGTGGATGCGGTCGCCGATGCCTTCGTCGAAAAACTGGCCCGCAAGGCGGAAACGCTGCGCGCGGGCGATCCACGTGGTGAAGGTAACGCGCTGGGTACGCTGATCAACCGCGAATCGGGCGAGAAGCTCAACACCCTGCTTGACGACGCTCAACAGCATGGCGCTCGCTTAGCCTGTGGCGGCAAGGCCGAAGGCGTCATTATGCAGCCTACCGTGGTGGATGGTGTTACTAAGGCGATGCGTTTGTATGGCGAAGAGTCGTTTGGCCCGGTAGTCGCGATGATGCGTGTTAAGGATGAAGAGGAAGCGCTGCGCGTGGCAAACGATAGCGAATATGGTCTTTCGGCCGCCGTCTTCAGCCGCGACACCGCCCGCGCAATGCAGTTTGCACAGCGCATTGAGTCGGGTATTTGCCACATTAACGCCCCCACTGTGCACGATGAGCCACAGATGCCCTTTGGCGGCGTTAAATCAAGCGGCTATGGACGCTTTGGCGGTAAGGCCGGGATTGAGGAATTCACCGACCTACGCTGGATGACCATGCAGCTTGGCCCGCGCCATTACCCTATTTAGATAAGCGCCTGACACTATTTCTTTTAATAAGGCTATAAGTAAGGAGGTTACTACAATGACAATAAAACCCACACTCGCCAGCCTCACGTTGTTAACTGGCATGCTCCTCAGCAGTAGTGGCTACGCCCAGGACACGGTGACCCTGCGTTTGCACCATTTTGCTGCCCCGGCCACGCCTGTGCAGACCGAGTATTTGGAACCTTGGGCTAAGCGTATTGAAGAGCAGTCCGAGGGGGCTATCAAGGTGGAAATATTCCCTGCCATGCAACTAGGGGGCTCAGCACCATCGCTCTATGATCAAGCCAAGGACGGGGTGGTGGATATTGCCTGGACCTTGCTCAGCTATACGCCTAATCGCTTCCCGGAATCCGAGGCATTCGATCAACCCTTCCTGCCCACAACGGGGGAAGCCACCAGCATGGCAGCCCATGAGTTTGCGACAACGCATATGCAAGACGCCTTCGAGGGTGTTTACCCCATCGCCGTATTCGCGCATACGCCGGGTAAAATCCATACCCGAGACGTGGCGATTGAGAGTGCTGATGAGCTGGATGGGCTGGCTATTCGTGCCCCTTCGAAAACCATGAATCGATATCTGGGGCTTCTGGGGGCGCAAGCGGTGGGTATGCCGATGCCGCAAATTCCAGAAGCAATTTCGCGCGGGGTAATCGATGGCCTGACATTGCCCTTTGAAAGCGCTGCGGCTTTGGGCGTGCTGGATGTTGCCCAGAACCACACCTTTTTCGAGGGCGATCATGGTTTATATACGGCAATGATGGTGCTGGCCTTAAACCAAGCTAGTTACGATGCGCTTTCACCAGAGCTGAAACAGGTAATCGACGATAATGCGGGGCTTCAAGAGGCGCAACGAATCGGCCAGGTCATGGATCAAGCGGAAGTAGCCGCGATTGAAGCTATTGAAGCGACGGGTGAGGGTGAAATGTTCTACATCGCTCAAGATTCACTGGCACCCTGGCAGGCAGCAGCTGAGACGGCCACGGCTCAGTGGATTGACGACATGGGTAACCGAGGCTTTGATGGTCAACTGCTTTATGACGATGCGACTCGATTGGTAGAGAAGTATACCGAGCAGACAAAGTAATCGTATTTTTCACTCTGAAGCCGCCTGGGTGTATTTGAAGGCGGCTTTTTTCTGGGTGCTTCAGACGGTCGTTGATTGCCCTATTGGTCGCCGATTCGACCATAGTGGCGAGTGAATATTGGAAAAGTCCAATTTTTTAATGCCATTGTACCTTTTTGAGAATGCCTTCTAGCCTGCAATACTGGAGACTCTAAGCATGGGGTTAGAATGTCGCGTTGCTATGCTTAAACATAGACGAATGTCGATTAGCTCTACGCCTGATAGTGGACTAATGTGGTGACTTAGAGCGAACTAGTATTCGCTATACGAACTTATAATAATCCAAGAAAGTCCTGGAGACTCCTATGAAAATGTCCCTATCCCGGTGCGTGTTGGCAGCTGCTATTGCAGGCCTTGCCGTTAGCTCGGCTCAGGCAGAGACCACCCTACGCATGGCCCACTTTTGGCCTGGCCCTTCAGGCGTTAATGAGGATGTTTTGCAGGCATGGGCCGACACTATTGCCGAAGAGTCCAATGGCGATTTAACCATTCAAATGTTTCCCGCGGGTACCTTAGCCAAACCAGATTCCATTTATGAGGCCGCCGCCAACGGTATTGCCGATATTGGCGCCACTGCGCAGGGGTATACGGCAGGCCGGTTCCCGCTCTCACAGATCGTTGAACTACCCGGGGTCGCGGGCACGGCAACGCAAGGTGCTTGCGTACTTCAGACGCTTTTTGATGATGGACATTTAGATAGCGAATACGAAGATACTCGCCCGCTATTTATGTTCACCACTGGGCCTGGCGGTATTCATACCATCGACACCGATGTGCAAACGCCTGCTGATCTCGAAGGGCTGCGCATTCGTCGTCCCACTGCGGTCGCGGGTGAAATGCTGGAAAATATGGGCGCAAGCCCCGTGGGTATGCCTGCGCCCGATATTTATACCTCCATGCAGCGCGGCGTTATTGATGGCCTGAGTTTCCCCTGGGAAGGCCTAAAAGGCTTCCGTATCAACGAACTCGTCAACTATCACACCGAAGTACCGTTCTACACGTTGATCTTTGTCGCCACCATGAATCAGCGTAGCTATGACAGCCTGTCCCCTGAACAGCAGGCGGTGATCGATAATAACTCCGGTATGAAATGGGCTGAAAACGCCGGTGCGGTGTTTGATCGGCTTGATGTGGAAGGTAAACAAGAGGCGGCCGACGCTGGCCATACCATTCGTGAAATTGCCAATCCGTTAGAGCATCCTGACTGGCAGGAGCCGCTGGAAACGGGCATTGAGAACTACCTAACGCAGTTGGAAGAGCGCGGTCTGGATCAGGCGCGCGACGTCTATCAGGCGGCGTTGGCGGCTAGCGAGTCTTGTGGCGCCCAATAGGGGTAATGTGTCATGCAGTCTACTTTTTACCGGGCCAGCCATTGGTTGGCCCTTGTTTGTCGCTTGGTGGCCGGGGTCGCTTTGATTGGCCTGCTGGCGGTTACCATTGCGGATGTCAGCACTCGCTATCTTTCCCGGGTAACGGAGGGCGCAATTGCTCTGCGCGTGTCAGGAAGCGTGGAATTGGTTAGCTATTTGATGCTGTTCGCGCTACTGGCGGCGATGGCGGCGAATGTCGAAAAAAGCCAAGTGGTGGTAGAGGCGTTCTCTCACGGCTTGCCGCAATCGATTAAGAACCGTTTACAGGGTCTCTTTTTCCTCGGTTTTACGGCGCTGGGGCTGATTCTATTTGTGGGCTTGCTGGATTCGGCCGCAGCGGCCAGTCGGCACGGCGAAATAACCCAAGATCTGCGACTGCCCATGGGGCCGATTTACCAGTTGGCAGCGGTGCTCAGTTTGCTATTGGGAATACGCAGCTTTATTCACGCCTTGTTAGGCGTTATTTATGCGGCGGGTGAGGAGGCGACTCATGGGGAGTGAAGTAATCGGTGCCATGGGGCTAGGGCTTTTATTGGTACTGATGATTCTGCGTGTACCGGTCGCCTTAACCATGCTCATTGTAGGGGTGGTGGGATTTGCTCAAATCATCAGTTGGGACGCGGCTGTAGCACAGTTAAAAACCGTTCCGGTCGAAGTGCTTTCCAATTACAGCTTCAGCGCCGTGCCCATGTTTATTTTAATGGGCGTACTGGCTGCCCACTCGGGGATGGCGGGTAAGCTATTTGATTCCACGCGTATTATTTGCGGGGGCTGGAAGGGCGGCCTGGCGATTGCCGCGGTGGGCTCATGCGGCATTTTCTCCGCGATCTCCGGTTCATCGCTGGCGACGGCGAGCACCATGACCCGCGTGGCGTTACCAGAGATGGAGCGTTACGGCTATAACCGTGGCTTAGCCACCGGCGCGCTGGCTGCTGGCGGCACACTGGGTATTATGATTCCGCCCAGTATCGCACTGCTTATCTACGCCATTCTTACCGAACAGTCCGTTGGCGATATGTTTATGGCGGGGCTGATTCCTGGCTTGCTAGGGTTGGTAATGTACTCTCTGACCATTACGGTAGTGATGTACCTACGCCCCTCCCTGGCGGTAGCGGGCGAACCTACTGCCTGGAAAGAGAAGCTGCTCTCGTTGACCGGCTTAGTGCCGTTCTTTGGCGTTTTTCTGGTGATGATTTTAGGTATCTATTTTGGTGCCTTTACACCCACAGAGGGGGCAAGTGTCGGGGCATTCGCCACCCTGATTTACGCCCTGGTAAAAGGCATGCGTGGTGCCCAGCTATGGCACAGCGTACAGGAGACGTTGGCGCTGTCTGCGGTAGTCTTCTTTATGCTGGTAGGGGCAGAAACGCTGGGGTATTTCATCTCGGTGTCGCGCATTTCGTTCTCTATCACTGACCTGCTTTACGGCATGGATCTCACTCCTATTGTCGTGGTGCTGTGCATTCTGGCGCTCTACTTTGTGCTGGGAATGTTTATGGACTCCATCGCCATGCTGGTAATCACCGTACCGGTGGTTTATCCGATTATTCAGGCGATGGGTATCGACCCGGTATGGTTCGGTATTTTGACCGTACTGACCGTTGAGCTGGGACTGATGACCCCGCCGGTGGGGATGAACGTGTTTGTGATTAAAGCGATGGCGCCGCATGTCGGGCTGGGGGAGATTTTTAAAGGGGTAACTCCCTTTGTGGTGTCTGACTTAATACGTCTGGCGCTGTTAATTCTCTTTCCGGTGCTCTCGACTTTTTTCCTGTTATAAGTAGATAAGATGTCGACATTACCAATGCTGATTGTTGGAGCGGCTAGCGCTGCCGTCTAGGCAGCGGTTCAGGCCTTTGCCGCATGGCCACTATGGCGCGCTAAATCGCTCAAAGCTGCTGAGTTGATGGACGCGCGTCAGTACGAATGCATCAGTCTGGACAGAGGTCGTAAGTTATATTTTAAATCAATATTTTTTGGATGTTGGTTCTAGAGGGCGTTTGTCTGAACAAGAAAGGAACTGTTAAGATTGATATTGGTGATATTTTTAACATGAGGAAAATGATTTAGGTGCAATCGCCTTATTAGTAACTTTCTAAGTTTAAGTAGAAGAAGACTTGAAAAAATGATGCATTCGATTAATTTTAATATTAGCAGTAATTATGTCGCGTATTAAAATATAAGTCGTTAAGTAAAGAGAATTTTTATGGTTTTGTTAAAGTTTTTTATGTTGGTTGTAGTTGTTCTTTCTATTAGCTTTTTCTTAGAGTTTGCAAGGGTTGAGTATGGGGTGCCAGTTACTTTAATGGATTTAATTTTTTTAGTGGCCATTTTTTTGATGTGCTTTTATATTTTAAGAAGTTTTTTTCCGAAAAGTGATAAAGAAAATTATGCTGTGGGGATATCGACAAAAAAACTGCTGAAATACCTATTTTTTTTCTCGTTTATAGCTATCCCATTCGGTTTTTGGAGTGTTTGGGGGGGTATTTGGGCAGGAAAAGTGGGGCCTTTCGATTATTTTTCTGGGGGAAGTAGGGGCGCTGTTCATGGTTATACTCTCATATCTTTGGGACTTTTGTTTTTAATAATGTGGGCGTGTGTTTTTTTTAAAATAATAAGAAAATTGCTCATCAAAAAAGGAGTATAAAAAATCATCACGTTTAATGTTTATAACACTCCATTCTTTGTTAATTCACAACTATTTTCTTATGTCTTTAGGATTTTGGCTTCAGTGTTGGTTATCTCTCATCGCTGCTATGATTGCTTTTGTTGTTTCCTATATATGCAGTAAAACAGTTTCCTCCTATGACTGAGCATGTTGGCGAACCCGAAACTCCCGCGGCGGAAACGTGGTATTACGCTTAAAAAAGCGCGTGAAGTAAGCCGGTTCAGAAAACCCTAAGCTGTCGGAGATCTGGCCAATGGTCATATTGGTATAGGTGAGCTGGCGCTTGGCTTCCAGCAGCAAACGTTCATGCAGCAATTGCAGGGCGCTGCGCCCGGCGAGCTGTCGGCAGAGCAGGTTCAAGTGCGCGCTACTCACCCCGATCTGCTCGGCTAACTGCTCAATACTCGGCTGTTCGCGGTAGTGCGTCTCGATCAGCGCTTGATAGTGTTCTAAATGCTGCCGCCCTTTGTCGCTTTGGTGGGGGCCATAGCGTTTTGCCATGCTGCCTGTATAAGCATAAAGACGTGATAGCTCTACCACCAAGGCTTGGATAAGCGCTTCGAGCAGGCTGTTGCGTCCGGGGGCGGGTTGGCGGTACTCCTGGTCGATCTGAGCCACCAGCGTGGCAATTCGTTCAGCCTGATTTGCCTGGGATAGAGAGTAGAAGTCGGCTTTTTTTAGCGTACTGCTCTCACCCATTAGTGCATGTAAGTGGTCGGCCAGCGGCTTGGCCAGAGTAATAATGTGTCCTTCCACATCCGGTGAAAAGAGAAAGCCGTGAATAGCCATTGCGGGCACAACGATAGCGCTAGCGCTTTGCAGCCGGTGGCTTGTTCCCTCCAGCTCTAACTCAACGCTACCGTGAGAAATAAACAGAATATGCACGAGGTCGGCATGGCGGTGCGGCCGGATACGCCAGTCGTGCAGACGACTGCGCTCGGGGATGGACTCACAGTGGAGCAAGTCGGGCGTGGGCCAGTGCTGTGTCTCGCCATAGAGCTTAAATACCGGAACGGAGGTTGCCGACGAGGCTGTCATCACCTATATCTCCTCTACGACTAAGGTTGGGTAATAAAACGCTAAATGTCCAATAATTGATCTAGATCATGCCTTATTATGCGGCGTGTTTCATTGAAAAATACAAGTCATAAGTTTTAGATAATGACAATGATGAGGCATCCCCTATGAAGACACAGGTCGCGATTATTGGCGCAGGGCCTTCAGGCCTATTGCTGGGGCAGCTACTCCATCGCCAAGGCATTGATAATGTGATTGTTGAGCGGCGTAGCGGTGAGTATGTATTGAGTCGTATCCGCGCCGGTGTGCTTGAGCAAGGCATGGTGGATTTGCTGCGCGAAGCGGGTGTTGACCAGCGCATGGATGAAGAGGGCCTACCCCATGACGGTTTTGAGCTTGTTTTCGACAACCGTCGTGTGCGGGTCGCACTGGATGAGCTGACCGGTGGCAGCAAAGTGATGGTATACGGCCAAACCGAGGTGACGCGGGATCTGATGGAGGCCCGCGCTGCCGCTGGCGCGACAACGCTCTACGAGGCAGAAAACGTTCAGCCCCACGACCTGGATAGTGACCACCCCTATCTAACCTTTGAGCACATCGGCGAAACGGTCAGGCTGGAGTGTGACTACATCGCTGGGTGCGATGGCTATCATGGTGTCTCCCGCCAATCGATCCCTCAAGAGCGCATTAAAGAGTTTGAAAAGGTTTACCCGTTTGGCTGGTTGGGGGTGCTCTCGGACACGCCCCCGGTCTCTGATGAGTTGATTTACGCAAGCCACGAGCGTGGTTTCAGTCTGTGTAGCATGCGCTCCGCCACCCGCAGCCGTTACTACCTTCAAGTACCCTTGGATGAAAAGGTAGAAGATTGGTCGGACGAGCGTTTTTGGGAAGAGCTCAAACGCCGCCTGCCAGACGAGGTGGCCGCCAAGCTTGTCACCGGGCCTTCCATCGAGAAGAGCATCGCACCGCTGCGCAGCTATGTGGTCGAACCAATGCAGTACGGGCGGCTGTTCCTGGTCGGCGATGCGGCGCATATTGTACCGCCCACCGGTGCCAAAGGGCTTAACCTGGCCGCCAGCGATGTGAACACGCTCTATCGGCTAATGGTGAAGGTTTACCAAGAAGGCCGCACGGATTTGATCGAGCGCTATTCGCAAACGTGCCTGAAGCGTATCTGGAAGGCGGAGCGCTTCTCCTGGTGGATGACCTCCATGCTGCACAATTTCTCTGATGAGGAAGATTTCAACAGCCGCATGCAGTTGGCCGAGCTGGACTACGTAACCAGCTCAAAAGCGGGGCTGACGACCATTGCGGAAAACTATGTGGGTTTGCCCTACGAACCGTTGGAATAGCCTCTACCCTTTGTCCATTTATCCTCCTTGCCCAGGCTGACGCTTGGGCTTTTTTTATTGTTTGCCATGCCTGAGCAGGCTCTCGTGAAGTTCTGTCAGGGAGTAAGTGGGTAGATCCAAATGCAGATTGGGTATTTTTATTTGAAATTTCATGTGATATTGATAGTAGATGGTCGCTTGTGTCATACCGGTTGAGCGGAAACCGCCGCTTTATCTCTGTGTTTTACCGCAACCATGCTGTTGGACAAATAAAAATTAAACCCCTGCTCAGGTTGATAATATGAAATTCAAATCCCTCCGTACATTTGTCACGTTGCTGGCTGGCATCTCAACAATATTGGCGGTGTTTTCTTTGTCTGCCTACTTCGTAATGGCAAATACAAGGTCGCAGGAAGCCACTCAGGTGGGAGCACAGCACATACTGCTGGACGAGACTGAAGGCCGTTTACATGCCATTGCGTCCTATCAAGCCGAGAGCATACAGGTTCAATTTACTCAGGCACTTGAGATGGCCAAGGGGTTGGCAGCTGTCAATTCCATGCAGGGTGACGTGGCTTATAAAGGTGGGCCCACTCTTGATTTTAATCGCCAGGAGATAATCGGTGCCATTCGAAAGTACCTGGAAGTCAATCAGGATGTTTCTGTCGCTTATGTTGCCTGGGAGCCTAATGCCTTCGATCAGGATGACGTTTACTCGGGCAGTGGCCTGCCGGGACATAGCCCGCAGGGGCGCTTCATGCCCCTGTGGTATCGAGGAGAGAACGGAGATCTCGACATCATGGCTCAGGAAGCAGCCATCATGGAGAGCGAGGTTATTCAGCCCAATGGGGTGCGCGAGGGCGAGTATTACCTCTGCCCACGAGAAACGTTGAGGCCATGTATTACAGACCCTGACGTTTATCAGGTGGGGGAGGAGGAAGTGATGTTGACTTCTTTCGTCGCCCCGATCGTTGTCGACGGCGGGTTTCGCGGTATTGCCGGCGTTGATCTGACGGTAGATTTTATCCAGTCCATGCTTTTGGAGGAAAATAGAGAACTCTATGAGGGATCGGGAGACATGGCCTTGGTGGCGCCGAGAGGGGGGCTGGTAGCGTATACGCATGAGGGAGCCACGCTGGGGGTGCCTTTTAATGAGGCTTTTGATGCCACCTTGCAGCAGCGCATACAGCAGGCTCAAGGAGGCCAGCCTATGTATATCCATGATGCCGAGCGGGGCGTAATCGAATTGTACTGGCCGTTCACTATTGGAGGGGGCGGCGACAACACTTGGGTGCTGATGATCCGACAGCCTGAAGATGCGGTGCTTGCTGGTATGCATGGACTGCAGCGGCAAACAGAGGAACAGCTTGATAGAGACATTCTAGGCATGACGCTGATCGGGCTTTTCATTGCAGGCCTGGGGTTATTGGCAGCATGGTTGGTGGGGGAGAGTATTGCTCGTCCGTTGCGTCGGTTGGCTGAGCGCATGCATGACATCGCTGTCGGCAATGGCGACTTGACCCGCCGCCTGCCCGCCAATGGCCGCGATGAAAGTGCCAGGTTGGCGATCCAGTTCAATGCCTTTGTAGATAAAATAAACGATGTACTGCTCGATGTGCGTGACAGCAGCGACTCAGTGCGTGCCGCGGCGAGTGAAATTGCCGTGGGAAGTCAGGATCTGTCGGCCCGAACTGAGGTGGCGGCTTCCCACCTGCAGGAGACGTCGGCTTCCATGGAGCAGCTGACCCATTCCGTTGAGCATACCGCTGCAGCGTCTCGGCAGGCAGAGGAGCTCTCCCACTCTGCTTCGCAAGTCGCCTCCCAGGGCGGTAACGTGGTGTCGCAAGCTGTGCGAACCATGAATGACATTGATAGCGCGTCGCAGCGGATTGCAGAGATCGTCTCAGTGATGGATAGCATTGCCTTTCAAACCAACCTACTGGCGCTCAACGCCTCGGTTGAGGCGGCTAGCGCTGGAGAGCATGGTCGAGGCTTCGCGGTAGTCGCAGACGAAGTGCGTCAATTGGCTGGTCGCAGCGCCGCCGCTGCTCGGCAGATTAAGGAACTGATTGAGGATGCCAACGCCAAGACCCAGGCGGGTTCAGAGCTCGTGCGCGCAGCCGGTGCTACCATGAGCGAAATCGTTGCCAGTGTATCGAGGGTCTCCGATGTGCTTGGCGAAATTAGTGCGGCAACCAGCGAGCAGAGCCAGGGTATCGGTCAAGTCAATCAAGCAGTGGCTGGGCTCGACCAAATGACCCAGCAGAACGCCGCACTGGTCGAAGAGTCCGCAACGGCGGCTGATAGGCTCGAGAGTCAGTCACTGCGTCTGGCTGAGACGGTAGGTTCGTTCGTGTTGCTCGAACGGCAGCAGCGATTGGTGACGCTGGATCCTGTGCAGTAAGCCATCTCTCGCGGTGAGTTCTCATTGTGACTAATGAGGCTGTTGCATTGCTTGAATTTTCATGTGATATTGAATGTATTAGGTGATGAGAAGCACCTAACAACAACGATAAAGAGAGACAAGACCCATGACGACGAAGAAAAAAGTGTCAAGCATTCGGCGCTTGGCGGGTGCCATTGGGCTAGCAGGCATGCTGATTAGTCCGCTCGTATCTGCCAGCGATATCACCCTTAGTTATGCGTTCATTTCGCCTGCCAGCACCTTCCCAGGTGTGCAGATGGAGCGTTGGGCGGAAGAGCTCCATCGCCGCACTGATGGACGAGTGACCGTCAACACCTTCCCCGGCGGTACGCTTCTGACGGCAAACAATATGTATGACGGCGTGCTGAGCGGCGTTGCGGATATCGGACTCTCGATCACTTCCTATGAGCCGGGCCGTTTCCCGCTGCTCAATCTGGCCGGTAGCCTGACTGGGATGGACGTCAATTCGACCGTCGCAAGCCAGTCACTCTATGACTTGATTCAAGAGTTTCCCCCCGAGCAACTGGGCCTTGAGAATTTTAAGGTCATCACCGCGTTTACTTCTGAGCCCGGTTATTTACAGACCAAGCAGCCAGTTACTTCACTGGAAGAACTGGAAGGCCAGGAGATTCGTGTGCCTGGTGACAGTACCGAGGTGATGGCAGCGCTGGGCGGGGTGCCTATAGCGCTCTCCCAGGCGGATACGGGCGAGGCACTGCAGGCGGGAGTCGTTGATGGCTACGTGAGTTCCCGGGAAGTGCTGATGGATCTGGGCTATGCGCGCACCGTTAAGTCCATCACTGACTATCCATTGACCAATGCGGTGCTGGTGGCGGTTATGAATCGTCAGCGCTGGGAGTCGCTGCCCGAAGACGTTCAGCAGATTATCGATGAGTTGGGTGCTGAAATGGCCTTTTTCGCCGGTGACTATCTCGATTCTCACGTTGAGGAGTCTATGAAGTGGGCGCATGAGCAAGAGGGGGTGGAGGTCGTAGCGCTGAGCGACGAGGAAGCAGCGCGTTGGACCGAACGCCTGATGCCGCTTAATGAGGGGCGTCTGGCCCGCGCTGCCGAGCTAGGTCTTCCCGCCTACGAGTTTAATGAACGAATGCATGAGCTTTTCGAGCATTACCAACAGCCGTAATAGCTGTTGGTAATTAGGGAATTGGGTCGGGCAGGTATTCGGCATTAAAGAGAGAGCATCCATGAATAGATTCACACTCCTAATCAGTCGGCTGTTGCTTGTACTCGCTGGTATGAGTTTGCTGGCGATGATGTTCTTGGTGGTGTCCAACATCATTATGCGCCAGGTGGCGTCTTCGTTCGGTGGAACTACCGAGGTGGTAGGTTGGCTGACGGCGGTGATGGTGTCATCTTCTTTGGCCTATGCCCAGTTGTCCAAGGCGCACATTGAGTTAGATATGCTGGTAGCTCGCCTGCCTCAGAGGCTCCAGCGTCTCATTCAACTGCTGGTCGCGGTGGCGAGCCTGCTTTTCTTTACCATGGTGGCTTTCAAGCTTTGGGAGTATGGCACTTTTGCCATGCAGCGAGGCACGCTATCGCAATCCCTTCGCCTGACCATTTATCCAATTATCTATCTGGTCGCCTTCGACTTCTCCGCATTCTGCCTCGTGTTGTTGATGGATGTGCGGGATTGCTTGACGCAGGGGAGAGAGACATGAGCTTCACACTGGTGGCCATGATTGGCGTATTGGCGCTCTTTCTGCTGATTATCCTGAAGGTGCCGATCAGTTTTGCCATGTTCATTGTCGGCTTCTTTGGGATGCTGCATATCACCAGCCCCATGGCGGCCTATAACATCATCAGCTCTGGTATTTGGGAGCAGCTCTCCTCCTACTCTTTGAGTGTCATACCGCTGTTCGTCTTTATGGGCGAGCTGCTATTCCGATCTGGGATTACCGAGAAGCTGTTTGCGGCTGCCTATGCCTGGACGGGGCACCGCCGGGGCTCCATGGCCACGACAACGATATTAAGCAGTGCTGGTTTCGCCGCCGTTTGCGGCTCCAATACGGCGACAGCCGCCACGGTAGGGACTATTGCTCTACCGGAAATGAAGAAATTCGGTTATCACAAGGCGCTGAGTGCTGGCAGTGTGGCGGCTGGGGGCACCCTAGGGGTCATCATTCCACCCAGCGCGGTACTGATCGTGATCGCTTTGCAGGCCGAGCTCGCCATCCGTGATCTCTTTATCGCCAGCATCCTGCCCGGCTTGATCCTGATGACGCTGTTCGTGCTGACCATTGCCTACCTTTGCTGGCGAAACCCGGCCATGGCGCCAGCTGGCGAACGCTCCTCCTGGGGAGTGCGCCTGGCCTCTCTCAAAGGGGTGGTGGAGATATTCGTCCTCTTTATCCTGGTGCTGGGCGGCCTGTTCGCCGGTTGGTTCACCTCTACCGAGGCGGCGGCGGTTGGTTGTGTTGGGGCCATCACCCTTATCGCTCTGCGTAGAAAGCTATCATGGGAGATGCTTCGGGAATCATTAAGCAACACTCTTAGAACGTCCGCGATGATTCTGATGCTGGTGGCGGGCGCGGTGGTATTTGGCCGCTTCCTGACAGTGACACGACTGCCTTACATAGTCGGCGAGTGGGCCGCTGCGCTGCCCTTACCTGCGGTGCTGGTCATGGCTTGCGTGCTGCTTATCTATGTCATCGGCGGGGCGCTGATGGATGCCATGGGCTTTTTAATTATCTCGATCCCCATTTTCTTTCCGGTAGCGCTGGTGCTGGGCTATGACCCGATCTGGTTCGGTATCATGGTCTGCATCGTTACCAGCATGGGAGCGATCACGCCGCCGGTGGGGGTTAACGCTTTCATCGTCAAGAGCCTCGACCCTGAGCTTAGTTTTGGCGATATCTTTCTTGGCGTAGGCTACTTCATGACGCCTTACTTATTGTGTATCGCGTTGCTACTGCTAGTGCCCGACATCGTGCTATTCGTCCTTTAGTTTGAAGAAAATCTAAGTAATAAAGCACCATCAAATACTTGAAATTTCATGTGATAAGTGGATAAAAATGCCATGCCATCTCTCATCCAGCATCTCGGCTTAGGCACAGGCTCCAAGCGAGTCGTGGTTAAGGACAGCATCGATATCGCCGGCTACCCGACCCGTGCAGGTTCTGCGGCGCTGGCCGATGCGCCGGCGGCAGAGAGGCATGCCGAGATCGTCGAGCGCACGCTGGCGGCCGGTTATCGCATCGTCGGCAAAGCCAATCTGCATGAACTGGCGTTTGGCATGACCGGGCTCAATGCCTTGACGGGCACCCCTGAGAACCCGCGCTTTCCGGCGTTGATTCCCGGCGGGTCGTCCAGCGGTTCGGCAGCGGCGGTGGCAGCGGGGCTGGCGGAGATAGGCATCGGTACCGATACCGGCGGCTCGATTCGGGTGCCCGCGGCCTGCTGCGGGGTGGTCGGCTTGAAGCCTACGTTCGGTCGGCTTAGTCGGCGCGGCGTTATGCCCGCCTACAGCAGCCTGGACTGCGTAGGGCCGCTGAGTGCCAATCTCGAGGATTTGATCGACTTCATGTCAGCCGTGGATGCGGAGTTTACGGTCGTAAGCGGCGCAGCGATGCCACGCCTAGGCAGGCTAGACGTCGAGGCCGATGGCGCAATTCTCGGCACGCTGGAAGCGTATCTCGAAGGTACTGGGCTGGCCACTGAAAAGTGCGCCTTGCCAATGATGAGTGAGGCTTTTGATGCCGCCATGGCGCTGATCAACCGTGAAACCTATAGCGCTTGTGGTGCCTGGCTCGATAGCGGCCGCTTAGGGAGTGACGTGGAGCGCCGCCTGCGCGCGGCCGCCAAGATTTCCGACGCCGAGCTGCACGAGGCCGAAGCGGTGCGCCAGGCATTCACTGCCGAGGTGGATCGGCTGCTCGAGACGTGCGATGTGCTGGTGTTGCCGACGTTGCCGCACTTTCCACTGAGCCGCGCGGCAGCCGAGGAGGGACAGCAGGATCTGACCATCTCCTCCCTTGTACGACCTTTTAATCTTTCGGGACACCCGGCCTTGAGCTTGCCACTGCCTCCGAGCCGGGGCCAGCCAGTGAGCCTGCAACTCATTGGCAGGCGAGGCGACGACGCCGGTGTCTGCCGAGCCGCGCGCTATCTGGTCGAGGCTCTGCATGACAAGACCATACAAAAATAGGAGATATTTATGCACAGCCAGGTCGATAAATCCCAATGGGGCGGAGAGGAGCGCTTCGATGCGTTGCTCGATAGTATCTGTCAACGGCGTGATGAGTTCGAAGCGCAGCGACACCTCTCGGCAGATATTGTCGAGGAGTTCAAGGCGATCGGCGTCTATCGCGCCATGGTGCCAGCCAGATACGGCGGTGATGAGAAGTCTCCTGCCGAGTTCCTGAAAATGGTCGAGGCTATCTCGGCGGCCGATGGCTCCGCCGGCTGGGTGGCCAGCTTCGGCATGAACCCCGCTTATCTGGCGGCGCTGCCTGAAGCGACTATTACGCAAATCTGGAAAGACTCTCCCGATGTCGTGTTCGCGGGAGGCATCTTTCCGCCCCATCCCGCCGAGCGCGTCGATCGTGGCTTTCGCATCAATGGCCGCTGGAAATTCGCCAGCGGCTGCATGGGCGCCTCGCTGTGTGGCGTCGGTATCCAGCCGGATGAGCCTGGCGCCTTGCCGCGCATGGCGGTGTTGCCACGTGAGCAGGTTCGCATCGACCCCACCTGGGACATGGTCGGCATGGTCGCCACCGGCAGCCACGACCTGGTGGTGGAGGATGCCTATGTCGCTGAGGAGTGGACGTTTGTGCGTGGTGCCAAGGCCAACGTCGATGCGCCCTTCTTCCGCTACCCAGCACTGTCTTTCGCTGCCCAGGTGCTGGCGGTGACTACCCTGGGGCTGGCTCGGGAAGCACTGGATGTTATGCGTGCCATGGCGGGAGGGCGCAAGTCGGTCACCGGCGCGCCCAATCTGGGCGAGCGCGAGTACGCCCAGATTGCCCTGGCGAAGGCCGAGGCCAAGGTTCGCGCTGCCCGTGCTTTCTTTTATGAGTGCACCGACTCCGCCTGGAATGCTGTCGAGGCGGGAGGGGAACCGAGCCGCGATCAGACTAATCTGCTGCGCCTCTCCACCACCCATCTGACCCAGGAGTGCGCCGCGGCCATTCGCAACGTTTACCAAATCAGCGGCATGACAGGCGCCGAAAACCGACATCCCCTATCACGCATTCTGCGCGACTCTATGTTGTGCACTCAACACGCCTTTATGGGCGAAATCACCTGGAAGAACGCCGGCGCCATCTTCTTTAACCACGACCCTCTGCCGGGCTACTTGTGAACTGGCGACACCATCTAACAAACGGAGACCATCACTATGCATCGCGTACTTTTTTGCTGCGGCATTAACCAGAGCTTCATGAACGCTACCGCGGAGGAGGCCAAGCAGGTGTGGGAGGCCACCCGCGAAATGCTGCAGGGCATTGACGGCCTGCCCGGCCTCACGATCCTGGGCATCATGGATGACGACTGTATTCAGGTAGGCCCCTCCATCGCTGCTCCCTGGACTTTCTACATTATGGCGGATGTAGAGAACTACGCTTCTGTCGCCGAAGCTTGCAACTTCTTTCGCACCACACCGGTAGGGGATGGCACCTACAAGCTCTGGAAATACTGTCGTGTCGAGGCGCGAGTTGGGCGTGAGCTCGTCGTGCCCGAGTGATGAATAAGTCATCAATAATCCATTAAGAACAAGGAAGACAACAGAGATTTAGAGGTCATCATGAATATCGAAAACAAAATCGACATCACCCCTCACGAGCTCGTATTCAGGGATCATATTCAGACCCCCATGTACGAGGATCCTCAGTTATTCAAGGAGGAGATGCAGAAGATCTTTAGGAAAACCTGGGTCTGGGTCGCTCACGAAAGCGAGTTTCCCGACAAGGGCTCGTTCAAGCTCTCCCAGGTGGGCCTTGAGCCGGTGATCGTGGTACGCGACAGGAAGGGGGTGATCCACGTCATGGTGAACCGCTGCCGCCATCGCGCCGCCACCGTGTGTGAAGTGCAAAAGGGCAAAACTTCCTCGTTTCAATGCCCTTACCACGGCTGGGGCTACGGACTCGATGGCTCGCTGCGGGCGCTGCCCTACCCCGAGCAATATGGTGACGACTTCGACAAGGCGCAGCATGGCCTGCTCAAGCTGCGTACCGAGTCCTATGCAGGCATGGTTTTCGCCACCTTCAACGAAGAGGCCGAACCGCTGGTCGATTTTCTCGGCCCGGTCACTAAGTGGATCGACCTGTTTATGAAGCAGGGAGCGGGGTATCCCGTCAAGGTGTTGGGCGAACACCAGTTCAGCGTACCGATGAACTGGAAAGTCCAGCTTGAGAACACCACCGACGCTTACCACTTTCCCGTCGTCCATAAATCCTTTCTGCAGTCGTTGGATGGCGAGACCGAGGCGGCCTTCTCCTTCCTGGAACAGGGCAAAGGCTACGTCGAGGATCTCGGCAACGGACACTCGGTGATGGTCATGATTCCCGAGCTGGTGGATCTTGACGACAACCTTGAAGCACCCATCCCGGAGCGCTTTGAAGAACTTGCTCAACAGCTGCGCGGCGAAGGCTATCCCGAGGATCAAGTAAAACGGATCGTGCGGGCCGTGGGTGGCGCGGGCTTCAACCTCAACCTGTTTCCCAATGTGTCGTTCTCGCTGGCTTTCTTCCGAGTATTGACGCCGGTGAGCGTCGAGCAAACCGACATTCGTCATATTGCTATCGGTATGGAGGGTGGCCCCGAGGCAGCCAACCAGGTACGCCTACGGCTGCACGAGCACTTTCAGGGGCCGATGGGTTTCGGCTCGCCCGATGATGCCGAGGTCTGGGAGCGGATCCAGCGCGGCGTCAAAGGGGGCGCGGAGCTACCCATTCTGCTCAATCGTGGCCTTAACGACGAGCAGCCGGGTGAAGTGGGGCCACGCGGTCATGTGAGTGCTGAAACCGGGATGCGGGCGGCGTACGACATGTGGAAAAGGATGATGCAGGCATGAACGAGATGATCAAAAAGGAAAAAGAACTTCTCCTGCGCGATGCGGAAGCTTTCATCTGGGCCGAGGCAGACATGCTGGATCGCCAGGAGTACGACGCCTGGCTCGCCCTGTGGAGCGACGAAGGCTTCTATACATTACCCATTGGTGATGGCGATGACTTCGACAACGCGCTCAACCTCTGCCACGACGATGCCAAGATGCGCCGTGATCGCATCACGCGCTTTCAGCAAGGCTTTTCGATTTCATCGGCCCCCCCTGCGCAGACGGTGAGAACGGTGTCGCGCTTTGTCATTGATAAGGTCGAAGGGGATGGCGTGACTGTTCGCTGCGCCGAGCACCTGATCGAAGACAAGTTCGGGCGGCAGCGGATCTGGGCCGCGAACTTGACCTACACCCTCGTCGTCACGCCCAGCGGCTTCATGATCCGCCATAAGGTGGTACGTCTGCTCAACTCCGATGGAATGCTGAACTCGTTCAGCTATTTGTTCTGATGAATATGCCTGCACCCGACAAAATCCAAACGGCCGTGGTGACTGGCGGAGCGCGTGGCTTCGGCGCCGAAGCCGTGCGTGCCCTGCATCGAGCCGGTTTCCGAGTAGTGATCTCGGACATTGAACCCGAACCGGCCGCAGCGCTGGCCGCAGAACTCGATCTGGCGGGGGACACCGCCGTGTCCGCCACCCTCGACGTAACCAACCATGACGACTTCCAGAGCGTGCTCGGTAAGTGCATTGAGCGGTGGGGATCGGTCGAGGTACTGGTCAATAACGCCGCGCGCACTGCCGTCCAGGGCGTGCTGGATATCGACCCCGCAGATTTCAATGCCGTGTTGGCCACCAACGCCGGTGGCACCTTCGCGGGCAGTCAGGTATTCGGCCGCCACTTCAAGGCGCGTGGCTATGGCCGAATCGTCAATCTCGCTTCCCTGGCGGGGCAGAATGGTGGCACTGCAACGGGGGCCCACTATGCCGCCTCCAAGGGCGCCATCCTGACGCTGACGAAAATTTTCGCACGGGATCTGGCCCCCTTTGGGGTGACCTGCAATGCCATCGCGCCTGGGCCCATGGATACCCCCATGGTGCGTTCCGTGCTGGGCAATGACGCCGAGAAAGCCATTGCCAATATCCCGGTAGGCCACCTGGGTGACCCGTACTTCGTTGCCGATCTAGTGGCACTGCTGGCGAGCCCACGGGCAGCGTTCGTCAACGGCGCCTGCTGGGACGTCAACGGTGGAATCTACATGAGGTGATGCCGATATGACTGCCGATAATCAAACCTACCCATTAGTCATTGATCAGCGAATCGATGAGCCAGGCGGTATCGCCCGGCTGCGGCTGCGCTCGCCCGACGGAAGCCCCCTGCCGCCTTTCACTGCCGGGGCACATCTGGACGTGCATATATGTGATGGCGAGATCGACCTGTGGCGTCAGTACTCGCTCTGCTCAGACCCGGCGTGCAATGCGTTCTACGAGATCGGTGTACTGCGCGACCCCAATAGCCGAGGAGGATCAGAGACCCTACACAGAATCGCCAGGGAGGGGGGAACGCTCGAGATCGAAGGGCCGCGAAACCACTTTCCGCTCCACGAAGAGGCACCGCAGAGCCTGCTGTTCGGCGGCGGCATCGGCGTGACGCCGATGATAGCCATGGCGCGGCGCCTGCAAGCGCTGGGCAAGGAGTTCACGCTGCACTACTGCACGCGCTCACGCAGCTTAACGGCCTTCCAGAGCGAGGTGGAGGCGGCTGGTCTGTCCGACGTTGTCGTCTATCACTATGACGACGACGTCGGGACAACACTGGATCTGCATGCCGAGCTCGCCGGGGCCAGGGAGGAACCACACATTTACGTATGTGGCCCACAGGGGTTCATGGATTGGGTGATATCACATGCCCAGGCGTTTGGTATCAGCGATGACCGCATTCATCGCGAATTCTTCTCCGCGAGCGTCGATGTGTCTGGTGACGTATTCGAGGTGGTCGCCGAGAAGTCTGGCGTCAGCGTTTCCGTGAGCGCTGGGGATACCATCGCGAAAGCACTCTCAAGAGCTGGCGTAAAAGTGGAGGTGAAATGTGAGGAGGGCGTGTGCGGTACCTGTGTGGCCGACGTCCTCGAAGGCGAGATAGATCATCGCGATCACTTTCTGACCGAAGACGAAAAACAGGAAGGCGACATGATGTGCGTCTGTTGCTCCCGGGCCAAGGGTAAGCGGCTCGTTCTAGATCTCTAACGATAAGAAAAGGACAAAACAATGCCAACAGTTCACGTCTACATGATGGAGGGCCGCAGGCAGGCCCAAAAAGAGTCACTGATCCGCAAGGTCACCGATGCCGTCGTGTCGTCGGTCGATGCGCCCGAAGCGAATGTCCGGGTCATCATCAGTGAGATACCCAAGAGCGACTACGGTATCGCCGGTACGACCGGTGAGAAATTAGGGCGCTGAAAACGACCCCGTTTTGGGGATGGAGATTCGCTTATGAGCTTCGATACGAGAGATTTCCGTAGCGCGCTGGGCAAGTTCGCCACCGGCGTAACGGTGGTCACCACGCGCAGCGGTGAAGAGAACCACGGCGTCACCGCCAGCAGCTTCAATTCGGTGTCGATGGATCCGCCGCTGATCCTGTGGAGCATCGACAAGGGGGCCTACAGCCTGAGTGCTTACCGCCATGCCGAGCACTTCGTGGTCAACGTGCTCAGCAATGAGCAGGTCGATATCTCCAATTGCTTTGCACGGCGGGGGGAGGACAAGTTCGCTGGCATTGCCATTGAGGAGGGCCTTGGCGGTGTTGCCAAAGTGAAGGGGGCCGCGGCGCATTTCGAATGCCGCACGTGGAATGTCTACGAGGGCGGTGATCACCTGATCATCGTTGGCGAAGTGGTGCGCTACGCCTATCGCAACGAGGGCAGTGCCCTGGTGTTCCACAACGGGCGCTATGCCGTACCCGAGCCTCATCCCATGGTGTTGAACGTTGACGAGCAAACGGCACTGGATGGTCGCTTGGGCAAGCACTTGCTTTACCTGATGCGTCAGGCGCTAGCCGCCTATCGAAGCGATTTCTATCCGCGGCTCGGCAGCCTCGGAGTCAACGACAACGAGTGGCGAATTCTTACCCTGCTGGCGGATCGTGGCCCGTTGTCTGCGGAGGCCCTGGCCCAGCGTGTGGCTCAACCCCAGGCAGACCTTGAGGATACCCTTGCTGGGCTCCGTGAACGCGCACTGGTGGGTCTAGACGACAATGGTCGCGTTCAGCTCAGCGAGCAAGGGCAGGTATTGGCACGGCGTCTGCTGTCCATGGCTGACGACTACGAACAGCGCCTGTTTGAGAACCTGGAGCCGTCCGAAGTCGGGGCGATCAAGTCAGGGTTGGGGCGCGTGATCGAGCGTCTTGGTGCTTCGCTTTAAAAAGCTAAGTAAGTGCTGAAGATGGTCTTAAGTGCCCTACGCCTCTGTGAGCAAAAGGGCAAACCTAACGTCGGTGTTGTCCCTCCGGCAAACAAGAAAAGGAGTGAAAAATGTCAGAAGTCACAAATAGCGAACTGAAAGCGTTGGTGACACGCATCGAAACGTTGGAGGCCGAGGCCGAAATACGCCGTCTTCAGGCACGCTACATGTTTCTGTGCGACACGCCAATTCCCGAATATGGTGTGACGAGCGATGAAGAGCGTATCGATTTGATCATGGAGCTATATACGGAAGACGCCGTCTGGGAAGGCGTGGGCGAGTACTACGACAACCAGTTCGGCCGCGCCGAAGGGGCGGCGGCCATCCGGCGCCATTTCCAAGGGTTCTGGAAGAAGGATCAGGATCCCAAGCTACTGCTCAACGTCCACTACCTGACCTCGGAGCAGATCAACGTTAATGGCGACATTGCGGAGGGGCAGTGGGTGCACTGCCAGCCCTGGATCTTCTCCAATGGCAAGGCGCTGCTGCGTTCGTCGCGACTCAACAACGCCTTCCGCAAGGAGCCTGATGGTAAGTGGAAAATCACCAGAACGCGTACGGAGAATGTCTTCGTTGCTCCTCTACAGGAGGGGTGGGCAACGGATTACCCCTCGCAATCGGTATTGCTCAAACCCTGAGGGAGAAAAAGTATGCCACACGCTTTTCTCTATACGGCCAACCCTGCACGGGTTGTGTTTGGCCCGGGTAGCCAGGCCAGGATTGCCGACGAGGTGCGCCAATTGGGGCGCACCAGAGCCCTGGTATTATCGACGCCCTCCCGCCGAGAGGATGCTGAACATCTCAACGTGCAGCTTGGTGAGCTGGGTGCCGGCGTCTTCAGCGAGGCGGCCATGCACACGCCTGTGAAGGTAACCGAACAGGCCATGACGGCTTTTGATAAAGCAGGCGCCGACTGCATCGTCGCACTGGGTGGCGGCTCGACCATCGGACTGGGCAAGGCGATCGCCTATCGCAACGATGCGCCGCAGGTGGTGGTAGCGACAACGTATGCGGGTTCCGAGGTCACGCCGATTTTAGGGCAAACTGAAAACGGCCTAAAAACCACCGTCAAGGATCCCTCCATTCTTCCCGAAGTGGTGATTTACGACCCAGAACTCACCATTGGGCTACCGGTGGCAGTGAGTGTAACCAGCGCTCTTAACGCCATGGCGCATGCCGTGGAAGGCCTCTATGCCAAGGATCGTAACCCCATCAGCAGCCTTATGGCCCTTGAGGGTATTCGCAGTCTCAAGCAGGCGTTACCGGCCATCGTTGAACATCCGCACAATCTACAGGCGCGCAGTGACGCGCTCTATGGTGCTTGGCTGTGCGGCACTGTGTTGGGCAGCGTAGGCATGGCTTTACACCACAAGCTCTGCCACACCCTGGGAGGCAGCTTCGACCTGCCTCATGCCGATACCCACGCCATCCTGCTGCCGCATACCGCGGCTTACAACGCTCGATCAGCCGCGGAGGCTCTGGCCCCTGCAGCGGCGCTCTTCGGCGGTGAGCTGGGTGGTGGCCTCTACGACTTTGCGGTCTCGCTCGGCGCCCCTCTTGCCCTCAAAACTTTAGGGCTGAGCGAGTCGGCGCTGGACAGCGTTGCCGATCAGGCGGTGCTGAACCCGTACTGGAACCCACGGCCGGTGGAGCGCGACGCCATCCGCGAGCTGCTCCAGCGTGCCTGGAACGGTGACCGCCCAGACTAATCCATCATGGCCCTGGCGACAGGGCCCTCACCCAGGAATTAACCATGTCCCAGATTGATTACTTCACTGAAGAGCGCTCCGTTGAGTCGGTCAATAGGCGTATGGGGGGGGATATCGACCCCCGGCTACGTGATGTCATCGGCTCGCTGGTCAAGCACTTGCATGGTTTCGTCAAGGAGGTCGAGCTCACCCAGGCTGAATGGGAGTTGGCAATCGATTTCCTGACCAGTACGGGACAACTGTGCGATGACAAGCGGCAGGAGTTCATCTTGCTCTCCGATACTCTCGGGGTCTCCATGCTCGTGGATGCCATTCAGCATCGACGGCCGGCGGGCGCGACCAAGAATACGGTGTTTGGTCCCTTTCATGTGGATGGGGCGCCGACGCTGCCCATGGGCGCTTCCATCTCGTTAGATGGCAAAGGCGAGCCGTGCCGTTATCAGGGCCGAGTGCTTGATCTGGAGGGCCATCCCATCGAAGGCGTAAGCATTGATGTGTGGTCAGACAACAGTGACGGATTTTACGACATTCAGCAGCCCAATCAGCAGCCAGAGTGGAACAATCGCGGCGTTTTCGTTACGGCAGCCGATGGTCACTACGAATTTATTGGCATTAAGCCAGTTTCTTATCCGATCCCAGATGACGGCCCGGTAGGCAAAATGCTGGAAAGTCTCGGGCGTCATCCGTGGCGGCCAGCACATATGCACTTTTTGCTTACTCATCCTGACTATGAACGGATTGTCACCCACACCTTCGTAGCCGGTGACACTTACCTGACATCAGATGCGGTCTTCGGCGTTAAAGACTCCCTTATTGTGGATTATGTTCCGGTTAATACCGGAAAGGTGAAGTGGCAGACAAGTTTTGACTTTGTCATGGCACCGAAATAAGGGCTCCCTTGTTAGTTACGATAGTGGCTTTTTTATTGCTGGATTTTGCTTAGGCATGTTTGCTTTTCCAGCCATGAATAATGCTGACAAGTTAGTTGGTCGATATCTTTGGTTTTTTATAAGATATTGTTTTTAAAAAACTTATTGATGCCGATTTGGGATAACGGTCAAGGAGAGATGGGCATAGTATGTAGGTTGTAACTCTGTTAATTCCAATAAGCATAATGAAAAGGGCTGAAACAATGAGCGTTATTTCCTCCCCGACTGTTAGTTCGACAGAACTACGAAACGGTGCCTTAGGTGTTGGTTTTATTATTTTCTTCGTGGTATCCGCTGCCAGTCCCTTCAGTGTTCTGGCTGGTGGCTTTCCGATTGGCATGATGCTGGGAAATGGTGCGGGAACACCTGCACTAATTGGTTGCGCACTGTTGATTATTTTGATGTTTTCGGTGGGCTACACCACTATCGCCCGCTATGTGACGAACGCCGGGGGCTTCTATGCTTTCTCAGCGCGAGGGCTGGGCGGAGTGGCTGGCGGTGCAGCCGGTGGACTGGCTCTATTTGCGTATAACATCCTGCAAATAGGGTTGTACGGGATGTTTGGTGGTGTTGCGGCAGGCACCATGAGTCAAGTTTTTGGCCTGGATCACCCATGGTGGATCTACTCGCTGCTGGCGATGGGAAGTATCGCATTGCTAGGGTATCGAAAAATTGATCTTTCTGCCCGCGTGCTTTGCTTCGTTGTCACGGCAGAGTATCTGGTTATCCTAATATTGGACATTGCTATCCTGTCGAGTGGCGGGGACAGCGGCGTGAACCTCGACGCGTTCAATGCTGAGCATGTCTTCAGCGGTGCCCCGGCCATAGGCCTACTGTTCTGCTTTGCGGCTTTCATTGGTTTTGAAGCGACGACCATCTATGGGGAGGAGGCCAAAAAACCCAAGCGAGATATTCCTCTAGCAACTTATGCATCCATACTTCTAATTGGCTGCTTTTATGCCCTGTCCACATGGTCGATGGTGGTGGGTACAGGAGCGGATAAAATTGTTGCCGTGCTTCAAGGCCTCGACGACCCAACCACATTGATTTATGGCCTGTCCGATCATTATGTTGGCCCTGAGTTGACACGCGTTATTCGCGTGATGTTTCTGGTCAGTATCTATGCTGGTTTGCTCGCCTTTCATAACTCCGCCGCTCGCTATTTCTTCGCCATAGGCCGTGATGGTCTGCTGCCAAGCGTATTGGGAACGACCCACCCGGTTCATCAGAGCCCTCACATCGGATCGCTACTCCAAACGTTGATAGCGGCCAGTGCGGTGTCGATTTTTGCAGCTTTCGGTGGCGATCCCATTCTGCAGCTCTTCGCTTGGTTCTCCAGTTTGGCGACCCTTTCCTTAATCCTATTGATGGCCATTACCTCTTTGGCGGTGCTGTTCTTTTTTATCCGTCACCCCGAGTTAAAAGAGGCCATGTGGCGAACACGCCTGTTCCCGGCACTATCCTGTGTGGCCCTGCTATTCATACTCGTGATTGCGGTGATGCATTTTGACGTCCTGACGGGCTCAAGCAAGGTTCTTTCGTATGGTCTCTGCATGCTCATTCCCCTGTTTCTCATGGTCGGCGTCACTCGGGCATTACGCCTGCGTCGATCTTCGCCCGAAAGATATCAATTGCTTGGTTTTCATAAGCTTTAAGTTCACTAAAGCGTTCATCAAAACGTTCATTACAACACTAAATATGTGGATGAGAGTTAAAAGGAATCGTTATGGAAAATTACCACCTGGTTATAAATGGCGAAGATGTGGCCGGGGAAAACGACAGCTTCATGGTTGTTAACCCTGCCAGCGAGATCGCGTTTGCGCAGTGCTCGACTGCTTCAGCCGATCAGTTGGATCAAGCCGTCAAGGCTGCTCGGGAGGCTTTCACTCAATGGGGTATCAGCTCCCATGAGCAACGTTGTGAGCTTTTGCATCGTATTGCCAATGATATGGAGCGAGAGGCAGATGAGCTGGCGAGGCTGATTGTCCAGGAGCAAGGAAAACCGCTGGCGTTGGCTTACGCCGAAGTGGGAGGTGGAGTGGCCTGGACACGTTATGCTGCCAACCAGGAAATCCCGGTCAAGCTGATCGAAGAGACACCCACTCAACGCATTGAAATGCATCACAAACCCTTGGGGGTGGTGGCCTCTATCACCCCTTGGAACTGGCCCTTCATGATTGCTGTATGGCATATCATGCCCGCTTTGCGTGCCGGAAACTGTGTCATCAGTAAGCCCTCCAGTCTCACGCCCCTGAGTACGATTCGCTTGATACAGATAATTGCCCGTCATGTGCCCAAGGGGGTCGCCAATGTCGTTATTGGGGAGCATGGCTTTGGACACGCTATTACCTCTCACCCGGGTATCAACAAGATCGTCTTCACCGGCTCCACTGAAACTGGCCAGCGCGTCATGCAAGCCGCTGCCGGCAACCTTAAGCGGCTGACTCTGGAGCTCGGTGGCAACGATGCCGCTATCGTCTTGCCCGGCACGCCGGTCGAGGCAGTCGCCGAGGATATCTTTCAGGCGGCCTTCCTCAACATGGGGCAGACCTGTGCCGCGCTCAAGCGACTCTACGTGCACGAATCACAGTGTCAGGCACTCGCCGAGGCCTTGACGGTTATTGCTCAGAGACAAGTCATCGGTAACGGCCTTGAGGACGGTGTGACCTTTGGGCCGATACAGAACCTGGCGCAACTGACGTTGGTGGGCGAGCTTGTTGATGATGCTCGTGCCCAGGGTGCACGGGTGGTGTGCGGAGGCGAACGTCTAAGCCAACCAGGTTTCTTTTATCCCCCCACTATTGTCACGGGGGCCACAGATGGTCACCGTCTGGTAGACGAAGAGCAGTTCGGCCCGGTGCTGCCGTTGATCGCTTACCACGACGTAGAAGACGCATTGCGCCGAGCCAACGCCAGCACCATGGGCCTGGGTGGCTCGGTGTGGGGCCCTGATACGGCCGAGGCCCAGGCTATCGCAGCGCGCCTGGAAAGCGGCGTGGCCTGGGTCAACTGCCATGCCCAGATTCAACCTAACACCCCCTTTGGAGGCTGCAAGATGTCCGGTTTTGGCGTCGAGTTTGGCCTGGAAGGGCTGCTGGAGTTCACCACCCAGCAGTTGCTGTTCGTTCGTAAGCCCACCGCTCAGCCGTGAGGATGACCACCATGTCGACCCATACCGTGCTCAAGCACATCGAAACCCCAGAAGCAGCCCAGGGCGAAGCCATGTACGCAAAATACAAGACAACGGAAAAGAAATTCTGGCACCCAATGAGCGCCTCGGCGCCAGCCAACCGTGCTAACACCCTGATCATCGCCCGCGGTGACGGTAATTACATCACCGACATCGACGGCAACCGCCTGCTCGATGGCGTCGGCGGCCTGTGGAACGTCAATGTCGGCCACAACCGCCCCGAAGTGAAAGACGCCATTGCCGCGCAGCTCGACGAGCTGGCCTATTACCAGACCTTTGACGGCATCGCTCACCCGCGCGTGTTCGATCTGGCCGAGCGGCTGACCTCAATGTTCGCTCAGGAGAAAATGGCCCGCGTGCTGTTCAACTCCGGCGGCTCCGATGCGGTGGAAACCGCACTGAAAATGGCGCGCCAATACTGGATCGCGGCCGGTCAGCCCGGGCGTACCCGCTTCCTCTCGCTACGCAATGGCTACCATGGTGTGCACATTGGCGGCACCTCGATTGGCGGCAACGGCGTCTATCACTACAACCATGGTCAACTGCTTGCCGGTTGCCACCTGCTCGACACCCCCTGGCTGTATCGCAACCCCTGGGATTGCCGCGATCCAGAGGAGCTGGTCGAGCATTGCATTCGTCAACTCGAGGAGCAGATCGACTTCCTCGGTGCTGGCTCAATCGCTGCCTTTGTTGCCGAGCCGGTGCAGGGCGCTGGCGGCGTGATCGTGCCGCCGTCCGCGTATTGGCCGCGCCTGCGTGAAGTTTGCGACCGGCACGACATCCTGCTGATCGCCGATGAAGTGGTTACCGGCTTCGGTCGCAGCGGCTGCATGCTCGGCAGCCGTGGCTGGGGCGTGGCGCCAGACATTCTGTGTCTGGCCAAGGGGATTTCTGCTGGCTATATCCCGCTGGGTGCCACGGTATTCAATCAGCGCATCGTCGATGCCATCGAAAACGCCCCCAGCTTCGCCAACGTGATCATGCACGGCTACACCTACAGCGGCCATCCGGTTGCTTGTGCTGCAGCACTGGCAGTGTTGGACATTGTTGAGAAGGAAGACCTGCCAGGCAACGCGGCAAAGGTGGGCGCGCACCTGATCGAGGGCTTGAAGCCTCTGAGCGAGCGTTTCGACGTGGTTGGCGAAGTGCGTGGCAAGGGCCTGATGGTCGCACTTGACCTGGTCGCCGACAAACGCACCCGTCAGCCGCTGAATCCTGCCGAGGGGCATGCCACTCGTATTGCTGAGGAGGCCCGCCAGCAAGGAGTACTTGTGCGCCCGGTGGGCAGCAAGATCATCCTCTCCCCGCCGTTGACCTTGACGAACGATGAGGCCGATATGATCGTTCAGGCGCTTGAGACGGCCCTTTCGCGCCAGGGCTAGGTGCTTTAAACGAGCGCGTTCCATCTTCATAAGGATGACGCATGCTCTAATCGAACAGCTCGTGAGTTCACAACAAGCGAGCCAATAAGAAAAAGATTATCAAGGTGCAGATATGAACTCCTTTAAGACAACCTGGGTTACAAGTAGTGCTTTGGCGCTGGCAATCGCCATTGGTCAGGTAGGTCAGGCTCAAGCCTACGAACTGTTTACGAGTACTGATGGGGAAGTGAATGCCGATCTGTTAGCCGTCCATGGCTGGATGAACAGCCGCAAGAACTACGACGGCAGGGAAGATGGCTCGAATTGGCGCGAGGGTTTCATTAAGTACGGTTTCAGCGGTTATCAGGGGTTGGCAGGATCTGGCACCTTGTATGGTGGCCTCAACTGGGTCAGCTCCGCCACTTGGGGGGATGGTGATGCCGGTGGTAACAGTGACGGCACAGAGCGCAGAACGTCGCTTGAGGATGCCTATCTGGGGTGGCGCTCTGCGGATATTTTCCCCGCTCTTGGGCAGGATGGGCTGGATTTCTCGTTTGGCCGACAGGTCGTCCAACTCGGCAAGGGGTTCATCATTAATGACGATGGTTTGAATCTAGGCAGGGGACCGGCCGACGGTGCACTCAATCGAGGCGGCGCCTATTATTTGGCGGCCAGACATGCCTTTGATCGCACCGCAGTGGTGCGCATCGGAGGTGAACAGGGCCTGCACGGGACGGCTGCCTGGCTAAAGTCCGATAATCTTGCTCAAGCAGAAACTGAGCTCGCCGCTACCACCATCGACTACGCCAGTGATGCCGGTAATGTCGGCCTGACCTGGGTACATGGTCTTGATGTCAACCGCGAGTGGGCCAGCGATTTTCTTCAGCAGCGTGATGGAATGGATGTCTACAGCGTACGGGGTGGCAGTGATGCCGGTATTGAGAACGCCAACGTCGAGTTCGAATATGCCTGGCAGGACAAAGATTCTGGCACAGAAAATGCTTGGTATATCGAGGCTGGCTACACTTTCATGGAAGCCCCTTGGACCCCGAGCCTAACGTACCGCTATACACGCTACTCGAGGGACTGGGACTCGCTGTTCACGGGCTTGAACAGTCCTGCTCTGGGTACTTGGTTCCAAGGCGAAGTCGCGGCCAACTATGCGGGGCCCTATGCGCGCAATAACGATGTCCACCATCTCGCCTTGAGAGCTAGCCCTATGGAGAATCTTACTCTTGGTGCACTGTTCTTTGACTTTAGCACCTTGGGAGGGCGCAATACGTTGAACCTGGATGGCCGAGAACTGGATCTGTATGCGGAGTGGGCCGTGAACGACAACATTGTCATCACTCCCTTGCTGGGCTTTTACAAGCCAGAGAGAAGTGAGAACGATGGAGGGACCCAAGTGGATGGCAATGGGACCAATGTGTACGCGCAGCTCGTCTTGGCGGCGTTCTTTTGACTATTTGACCCATGGGGGTGGTCGGCGCTGTGAAGTGAACCATGCTGCTGAGCGATGGGCGATGCAGTATTTTCAGAGGGCCGATTATGCGATACGAAGTTCGTTCTTTTCATGACTCTCAACAGCATGCTGCTGCTATCCAGGGATGGCAGCAGGTTTATGACCAACTGGGCTCAGGGCGCCTTTCGAGTGAGCTTTTTCAGGTCTCAGGAGAGCGTTTTCAAGTTTTTCATGAAGTGCTGGATAAGCGAGTCGTCCAGCATGGAAACGCACCTAAACAACGCTTCTGCATGGCCTTTGCTACCGGAAAGTCACCCATTATCCAGAGGGGCAAAGTAGGATCTAATAGCGTTCTACTACTCCGCGACGGAGAAGAGTTCCTGCTACATGCTCCGGAACGAACGGCGTTCTTGTCGTTGAGTGTCGATCTCGAAAGATTAACCCGATTGGCGGACATTGAGCTGGGATCAGCTCGGTTTTCCCAGTTCGTCTCGCTGCCGGGCATGCATGTCCCGATGCGGCTGCTGAAAGAAATAAAAGCTCAGGTGTGTCGGAGTTTCGATGGCTCCATCAGGCAGGGGGAGCACGAAGCTCCCGCCCTTGAGAAGGACGTCGAAGATACCTTGATGTCTGTGCTGCTCGATATTTTCTTGCAGTCGCATGCCGAGGAGAAACGCAGCGAGCTTGCTGTGAGTGCCTATATCGTCAAGAAAAGCCAGGAGTTAGCCCTGGCCGATCCGGGCGGCCCGCTTAGTGTGCTTGATCTCTGTGAGGGCTTACGCGTCAGTCGTAGGACATTACAAAATAGTTTTCAGCGAGTCGTGGGGATGCGCCCGATCGAGTTTTTAAGATGTATTAGGTTGAATGCCGTACGACGAAAGTTAGCAAATTCTACCTTAATGGAAAGTACGGTGGGTGATGTCGCGTATGAAATGGGATTTCGTCATTTGAGCCATTTTTCGGCAAGTTACTACAAATTGTTTGGTGAGTACCCTTCTGAGACACAGCGACTTGAGTGAGGTAGTGAAGCATTCGTTGAGCGCTTTCGTTATAGAGAATACATGCTAGAATATTCTACTATTTTCGTAGCGCTGGGAGCGCCTCCCATTATGGTCGACAAGGATGAACTTGCCTCCTCCTTCTTCCCTCTTTCTGATGAGTATCGGGCACAAGACTTTCCCCTCTACTGGGTAGCTCGATTGAATGCTAAATACAGTGCCGATGTGGATTCTCTACTCAAGCCTCATGGGTTGAGTTCTTCCAAATGGCGGGTGCTCATGATCCTGCGTGAGCAAGGCCGCCTGAGTATGTCGGATATTGCCACTCATGCGGCGGCGAAGCTCTCCACCATCACTAAAATCGTCTATAAAATGCAAGAGATAGGATTGCTCAAAACCTCTCCTTCTCCCCAGGATGGCCGTGTCACTGAGGTGGAGTTGACTGAGAGTGGTGAAGCCAAGTTGACTGTGGTCAGAGAGCTTATGGGACGTGTGGTAGAAAAGGCTTTTACCGACTTGCATAAGGATGAAATCATTTATATTAACCGATGCCTAAGCAAGATGTTCCGCAACTTAAACTCGTTGTAATACTTCCAGATGGCAGCGGAATATTGATGATTAAAGAAGACTACCTCACGGAGAAGACACTGGCATCCGGCGACTGATCCAAGGTGCGCTATGATCGATTCTCTTTCTCTGTTCAAGAGAGCTTTAGTAACTGTATATAGTTGACGACCGCATCAGTTGAATGGCGGGGCTGACCACCATCGCGGAAAACGAGGCTTGGTTGCCCTATGCGTCGCTGGAATAGGCCCTCACTTTTCTCAACTGGCCTCCTTATCCAAGCTGATATTTGGGTTTTTTTGCTTTCCTACCAAAGCTCTCTGCGCTTTCTCGCTCGGTAGTAAAGGTGTGATCCTCGTATCCCAGCACTATACCGCAGTCCAGAAAACTGCCGGCATGTGAGCACCCCTTAACAGAATCGTACGGTGCTTTTCCTTGCGACTACTCATACGTAGCTGACACTGGTGAAAGAGCCAGTTCATCTATTAGTCGTAAGCTATACGTCGTAACTAAGGCGGATATTCCGTATTCCTTGTGGCTATTACCATACCGCCACCGCAGTGATTATGGTGCCCATTGGAGGCTCGATCATTGCGCTAGTGAAGTCACTGGGTAACGGTGATGACACGCCCAAGTGTGCTACTGGGCATTGCCTATGCCATCACCATCGGCTCCATGGCCACATTGATCGGCCAGCCGCCGATGGCGCTAATGCGCGCCTACATGGAAGACACCCACGGGCTTAGCATCGGATTTTGCCACTGGATGCTGGTGGGTGTGCCTTTCTCATTCACCATGCTGATATTGGCTTGGCTGGTTCTCAACAAGCTGGTGTTCCGCTCGGAAGTTGAGAACATCCAGGGTGGCCGGGCTATGATCGAGACAGAGCTCAAGGGGATGGGCCGACTGTCGCCTGAAGAGTCGCGTGTATTGATGGTCTTTGCCGGGGCGGTGTTCTGCTGGGTTTTCGTGCCGTTAATCGCGAGAATTCCTGTAGTGCAGAGTGCGCTGCCTTGGTTGGGTAACATCAACGATACCAGTGTGGCGATTCTGATGTTTGTGATTCCCGCCTCTAAAGGAAAAGGGGCGTTGCTGGATTGGTCGGCTACCCGAGACGTGCCCTGGGGGGGCTGATTTTGTTTGGCGGTGGCCTAACACTCTCAGCCCAGTTCACCGCCTCTGGCTTGAGTGCCTGCCCTACGAGTCGCTTGAGTAGCGCTTAAGTGTTGCAACCTTTCCTCCCTTGCCCAAGCGGATACTTGGGCTTTTTTTTCGCCTTTTCGCGATGATTTGAATTTGACGCTGGTAAATATCTGGCCTATCTTGTTCGTATTACAAATTAGTATTCGTTATGCGAACAAAAAGAGGTTTCCATGTCCCAGCCCTGCATTATTTGTGTCGCCATTACCGGCAGCCTGCCACGCAAAGAGAACAATCCTGCCGTGCCCATCACGGTTGAAGAGCAGGTGGAAAGCACTCAGGCTGCGTTTGAGGCGGGAGCTAGCATTGCCCACTGCCATGTGCGCAACGATGACCAAACGCCTTCCTCTGACCCAGAGAAGTTTGGTCGCCTAATGGAAGGGCTTAAGAAGCACTGCCCTGGCATGATTATTCAGCTCTCTACCGGTGGGCGTTCCGGCGCTGGTGAGGCACGCGGTGGCATGCTGCCGCTGAAGCCTGATATGGCTAGTCTCTCGGTGGGCTCCAATAACTTCCCCAATCGTGTTTACGAGAATCCGCCGCAGTTGGTGGAGTGGCTTGCAGAGGAAATGCTCAAGTACGATATAAAACCCGAAATCGAGGCCTTCGATTTGTCGCATATCCATCAAGCGGTGGCACTTTCCAAGCAGGGCAAGCTTAAAACTCCGCTGTATGTTCAGTTCGTCATGGGCGTTAAAAACTCCATGCCAGCGGACAAGCCCACCTTTGATTTCTATATTGAGACGCTCAAGCGGCTGGCGCCGGAAGCCCAATGGTGTGGCGCAGGTATTGGTGCCAATCAATATCTGCTTAATGAATGGTCGATTGCGGCAGGCGGCCATACCCGCACTGGGTTAGAAGATAACGTGCGCTTGGACAGTAATACGCTGGCGCCTTCTAACGCAGCGTTGGTCGAGCGTACTGTCGCACTGTGTGAAAAGTACCAGCGCCCTGTGGCGACGTGGCAGCAGGCCCGTGAGATGCTTGGGTTATAGAGTGGATTTAAGCCTTGGTGGCCAGCCCTCAACCTGAATAAATTTACTTGCCGCCTAACGTACCGTCGCCCATGCTCTTAATTGAATGAAGTGGCGCTGGGTATTGGCTAAAACGCAACGTTAGGACATTGGGAAATGGCAAAGTTCTTTCAGGAATTCCGTGAGTTTGCGGTAAAAGGCAACGTCGTCGATATGGCGGTGGGGATTATTATCGGCGGGGCGTTTACGCTGATTGTGCAGAGCCTGGTGGCGGATGTAATGAATCCGCTGATTGGCTTGCTGGTTGGCGGGGTCGACTTTTCCAATCTGTTTGTGGTGTTGCGGCCAGGAAGTGTGGCTGGCCCCTATGCAACGCTGGCGGATGCCCAGGCGGCAGGGGCGGTAACGCTAAATGTGGGGCTGTTTATCAATGCGGTGGTCAGCTTTACGATCGTTGCCTTTGTGGTCTTCTTATTGGTACGCACCATTAACCGGTTAAAACGCGAAGAGGCGGTAGCGCCTGCAAGCCCAGCAGAGCAGCCATGCCCTTACTGCTTAATGGTGGTGCCGATCAAAGCCACCCGCTGTGGTCACTGCACAGCAACACTTCCTTCGCCAGCAGTGGCTGAAGCGGCGGATGAGGCCATCACCCCGCCGCACATGCCGCCAGCCAAACCTTGAACCACTAAAAAGGGCGCCTATAAAGGCGCCCTGAAAAGTAATACCAGAAGCGCCACTAGGCGCTTTTCTTAATGGTTTTGCTATCTTTTTGCTTACTTTCGGGCTTTTTGCTGTCGCTAGCATCGCTGGGTTGGGGCAACGAAGGTAGCGACTTGGCCAGCATTTCGACGCTGTGACGGTAGTAGAGTTGGCTCTTGTTATGCTCGCCAAGGCTTGCATAGAGACGGGCAAGTTCTGCACAGACTTCGCCATTGGGGCGCTGGCGCTGGCTGGCTTCGAAGTACTCCAGCGCTTTATCCCATTTGCCGGTACGCAGTGAAAGGCGGCCACAGGCGAGCAGTAGCTCGGGGTCGTTGGGGCGCTCTTGTAACCACTTTTCGGCTTTTACCAGTTGGCGACCCGCGTCCACGTTCAGCAGGCCGTAGCGTTTTACTAAACGTGCGTCCCAATGGTTATCCAGCGAATGGTTGAGCAGTCGCTCGGCGATCGGTTCTTCGTTGGCTTGAATCAGCGCCTCGGTATAGAGCACGATCAGCTCGGTATTACCGCGAAGGTAGTCGGGCATATCGGCCCAAAGACCGCGCACTCGCTCAATGTTAGTGGGGTTTTGCGCCTCGAATACGATGAGCTCGCGGTAGGCTTTAAACTCCAGCTGTTCACGCTCTTGCTGAGTGATGAGCTTCTGCGCCGCGAGGCGTGGAATCAAGCGCCGTAAACCTTCCCAATCATTGACGCTCAAGTGCACCTGTTTGAGTAGCTTGAGCACCTGCGGGTGGTTGGAGAGCTTCTTATCCAGGCGATTAAGAATCGCCAGCGCTTCTTCCGGCTGCTGACGCTCAATCATCATTTGCGCCTGCATCAAGCCAACGGCCGTATCGGCTCCATCGGTGGTTAGCTGCGCCTGGTTCAGATGCTCCTGGGATTTGGTGTGGTGGCCCTGATAATGGGCGGCCAGCGCTGCCGATAAGTAGTTGACCAGCGGTGTGCTGGAGTCATCAGCGGCGTTAAGCAGGCTCTTTTCCGCTTTTTTCCAGCGCCCTTCGGTCAGCGCTACCAGGCCACGCACGGTGCGCTGCATGGCGCGACGGTTGCGGGCGCGGCTGTTCCAACTACGAAAGCGCCCCATGGGACGAATAATGCCGCTGAGCAAACGCAGTACAAAGTGTAGAACGATAAAGGCGGCAAACAGCAGCACCAGACCAAACCAGAACGAGGTTTGGATGGAGGAGTCGCCCACGCGGATCAACCAGTAGCCGGGCACAGACATCATCAGGTGCCCAAATAGGGCCCCGACGGCGAGGCCTGCGACAATCAGGAGAACAAGCTTTCTCATGATTCACCTCCGCTTTGGCCACGCGTCTCGTAGCGGTTCTCGATAAAGCGTGCAAGTTCCTGCTGTGAAGCGCTGATGTCCGGCAGCTCTGGTTTTACCTCTGCTTCCTTGAGCTCTTGAAGGCGCGTAATAACGCTTTGGGTCTCTTCACGAGCGGTGTCGTAGTAGTCGTTCAGCAGCTGTAGCGCTTTGTCGATACTCGCGTCGTAAAGCTCTTTCTCTTCGTTGAGCAGAGCTAACTGCGTCTGCTCCAGTACCAGGCGCAGGCTCTGGCGCAGGTAGGACTCTTGCTCTGGGGTGATCAGCGCTTCCAGGGCTTCGTCGTGATGACGAACCACCACCAGGTCTTTGAGCTCTTCACCGAAGCGTGCCAGCTGGCGTTGGAAAGTGCCGGTGGGCGGCTCTTCGATGCTAGAAGTGACCGCCTGCGCTTCGATTTCTTGGGAAAGACGTAGGCTGGAAATGCGCTCCTGTTGGGCATTGAGTGCTAAGTAGAGGCCGGTGCGGTCAATCTGGGGTACGGCGTCAAGGGCGGCTAGCTCGTTGGCAATCGCTTCGCGTACAGGGGTCAACGCAGGATTATCAGCATCAACCAGACGGGCGTCGGCAGTACGCAGCAGTGCCGACGCGCCGTCTACGTCGCCTTCAAGCTGTAGGCGCTGATTGGCCAGACGCAGCAGGTAAGCCGCTTCAGCATGCAGCCACTCGCGTTCGTCGGTGTCCTGCTCTTGAGAGAGCTGATCCAGCACTTGCCCCAGGGTCTCATCGACATCGCTGCGGTAGCTATCAAATTCGTCGCGCAGTTCGCCCATGGTGTTTTGCAGGGCCTCATCGCGCTCGGCTTCGCCGCTATCCAGGCGTGACTCAAGGTCGCTGACCGCCTGTTGCGAGGCGCTACCTTCAGCCTGTTGCGCCAGTTCGTCGAGGCGCTGCTGCTGACTATCCAGGCGTTGCCAACCTTGCCAAGCGACGAACGCCAAGGCAACCGCCAGGATAATCACCAGGGCAATTGCGAGGCCGCCACTTTTGCCGCCACCACCGGTACTCTTGCCGTTGCCGCTATCTTTGTGACCGGTGGGCGGCGGTGTGCCAGCCGATGACTTGTCGCTGGACGGCTTGGACGAGGTGGCGTTTGAAGTGGATGAGCTTGAGGCTGACCCGCTTGAGGAAGAAGGGCTTGAAGAGGCGGCAGCGCTCGGTGAGCCTGCACTAGTTGCACTCTCTTTAGGTTTAGACGTGCTGGAGCTGCTAGACGGCGTATCTGCCGATTGAGCCGTAGGAGGACTGCTGGCAGCGGTTGAACTTGCAGCAGAAGAGCCCTTTCCACGCCGGCGCGACCGACTATTTTTAGCACCGCTTTGAGCGGGTGCTGTTGAGCTCGGCGTGCTGGGCTCAGTCGCGTCGGTCGTGGAAGCTGCTTTGTCGGTCGTTTTAGAGACGCCTTGGGAGGCATCGGCGGACGTCGGTTGTACGTCATCCTGATCGTTTACTTGTTTGCTCATCTGTCGCTAGCCCTTAGTAAGTTCCTTGATCGACATCGGCACCCTGTGGGTCGCAGGTCTCCAACGCCGCTATCAACGCAGCTGGCGTTGCTCCGGACGCCACCTTGAGGTCACAAAAACCTAGTATGCCAGCCAGTGTAGCCAAACGGCGACTGGAAACGATTAGCGGTTGGTTCAAGGCCGCCTGATTACACCATTTTGCCAGATGTTCCAGCAGTTCGCTGCTGGTGACGATCAACGCCCGATAATTAGCTGAAGAAAGGCGCGCTTGCAGGGCGGGTGTAAGTGGGTGAAACATGCGTCGATAGACGGCAACACGGGTCACCGTTGCCCCCCGCTCGGCAAGCGTATCTGCAAGCAGTGGGCGGCCACCTTCCCCCGCCACCAGTAGAATGCGCTGGTGCTTTAACTGCTGTAGCGAGGCAAGCGCAAGCAGCGCTTCACTGGTATCTTCGCCTGCGCTGGGCGAAGGGACATGCACGCGTACCCCCAACTGATCATAAAGCGTCGCCGCGGTGGCACTGCCAACGCTGTAGTAATCAATGCCAATGGGCAGTTGCGGCCAGAAGCGATCCAGCGCCTCGCTTAAACAAGTGGCGGCAAAGGGGCTGATGACGATTATCTTGTGGTACTGATCAATATCCAGCCAGATTTGCCGCATCGCGGGATCCTCTGGCAAGGCTTCAAGTTGCATCACGTTCAGCGATTCAACGCTCTCGCCCCGTTCGCGTAGCGCAGCGGCGAGCGCCTCTCCGCGCTCGCCGGGGCGACAGATCAGTACCGGTTGGCTCATATGGCGCGGCCGTAAACCTCAGCCAGAATATCGCCAGCGCCCTGGTCGAGCAGTTCTTCAGCAATGCGAATTCCCAGCGCTTCGGGCTCATGCATCGAGCCGCTGCCTTCAGCACGCAGCACTTCAGTGCCTTCAGGGTTGCCAACCAAGCCGCGTAGCCACAGGGTTTCATTGGCGGTGTCCAGCACCGCGTGGCCTGCAATGGGCACTTGGCAGCCGCCTTCTAAACGGGTATTCATGGCCCGTTCGGCGCGTACTCGGGTTGCGGTGTCTGCGTCGTCAAGCGGGGCTAGCAAGGCAATCAGCTCGGGATCATGCAGGCGGCACTCAATGCCTAGAGCACCTTGGCCGCAGGCGGGCAAGCACACTTCCGGCGGCAGTGCCTGGGCAATCCGCTCATCCAAGCCTAAACGCTTAAGGCCTGAGGTCGCCAGGATGATGGCGTCGAATTCGCCTGCATCTAATTTGCCTAGCCGGGTTTGTACGTTGCCGCGCAGATTAAGAATCTGTAGGTCGGGGCGGGCTTCACGCATCTGCAGCCCGCGGCGTAGGCTGGCGGTGCCAATACGCGCCCCTTCGGGAAGCTCATCAATGCTAGAGTAGTGGTTAGACACAAACGCATCGGTGGGGTCAGCGCCCTCTAAAATGACCGAAAGGCCCAACCCTTCAGGGAAGTGCATCGGCACATCCTTCATCGAGTGAACGGCAATATCGGCGCGACCATCCAGCATGGCGTCTTCCAGCTCTTTTACGAACAGGCCTTTGCCGCCAATTTTCGACAGCGGCGTATCGAGAATTTTGTCGCCCTTGGTAGACAGCGCCACAAGCTCGACCTCAAGGCCGTCGTGGGCCGCCATTAAGCGGTCGCGAACGTACTCAGCCTGCCACATGGCCAATTGGCTTTTACGCGTGGCAATGCGCAGTTTGGTGATTGATAGCACGTTATTCTCCCTATACCGCAGACACGGCGAGTCAAGCTATGATAAGTGTCATCATAAAGCACCGAACGCCACAGTAAAAATAACGGAACTAATTATGCTCACGTAACGTGTTTTATTCGTTCCCTAGGAAATCTTATGTCTTTAGTGTTACCCCACGGCCAGCTTGACCAGTTTTTCCTGCTCTCACGGGACCTGTTCTGCTGTATCGACTTTGAAGGCACGCTACTGCAAGTCAATCCAGCCTTCGAGACGCTGCTGGGGTACTCGCCCGAAAAATTAATTGGTCGCGCCTGTGGCGTCGTTGTGGATCCCCTTGATCATCCCGTCATCGAGGGGGCGTTACAGCGACTGAATCAAGGCCAAAAGATCGCTCCCTTCGAGGTGCGCGCCGTTTCAGTAACCGGCAAACAGCACTGGCTAGAAGTGACTGCTTCATTTGGCGAGGGGGTGATTTACGTAATCGCCCGGGTGATTACGCGCCGTAAGGCAGCCGATGAGCAGTTGCTGCGCAACCAACGGCTATTCAAAATTGCCGGTGAAACTGCGCTGATTGGTGGTTGGTATGTCGACATGGCGGATGGCAAGCCCATTTGGTCGGATGAACTCAGCCATATCCACGGTATGCCAGCTGGGTTTCAACCCAGCGTTGACGAGGCGTTCGCTTTCTATGCGCCTGAGTCGCAGGAACGCCTGCTGGCGGCATTCAATGCCTGCTGTGAACACGGCGTAAGTTTTGATAGTGAGTATGAGGTGATTACCCGCCAAGGTAAGCATCTTTGGGTGCGGGCGATTGGCAAAGCGGTACGCGATGACGAGGGCCGCATCATTCAGGTGCAGGGAGCGTCGCAGGATATTACCGAACAAAAGCAGCTGCGCGAAAACCTCACTCAGCTTGCGCACCGGCTTACCATGACCCTTGATAGCATTACCGACAGTTTTTTTACCCTGGATAACGATTGGCGTTTTAGCTACGTTAATCGCGAGGCTGAGCGTATTTTGAGGCGCCGCGAGGGTGAATTGCTAGGCCAGCATATTTGGCAGAGCTTTCCTGATGCCGTGGGTAGCCGCTTTGAAAAAGAGTATCAGCGCGCCGCGAGCGAACAGATAGCGGTACATTTTGAAGCATTCAATCCCCGGCTCAATAGTTGGCTTGAAGTGCACGTCTACCCTTCGCCCGAAGGGCTAGCGGTCTATTTCCGCGATATTAACGAGCGCAAAGCGACCGAGCATCAGCTAAAACTGCTGGAGCGTAGCGTTGAGTCAAGCACCAATGGCGTCATCATTGTCGATGCGCAGCGTGCTGATTGGCCTATTGTGTATGTCAATGCCGCTTTTGAGCGAATTACCGGCTATTCGCGTAGCCAGGCACTGGGGCGCAACTGTCGTTTTCTGCAGGGTGAAGAGACAGATCCCGCGACTATCAAGCAGCTAAAAGTGGGGGTTGTCGAACAGCGCGAAGTGCACGTGGTTATCCGCAACTATCGGCGTGATGGCACGGTTTTTTGGAACGACCTGTATATTTCACCTGTTCTCGATGAGAGCGGCCACGTGACCCACTTTATTGGCGTCCAGAACGATATCTCTGAACAGCGCGAATATCAGGCCCAGCTCGCCCATAACGCCCACCATGACGCCCTTACGGGATTGCCCAATCGCCTGCTGCTAGGTCAACGTTTAGAGCAAGGGTGCGTGGTGGCGCGCCGCTACCAGCGCTACATAGCCGTGCTGTTTATTGATTTGGACGATTTCAAACCGATCAACGATACGCTTGGCCATGAGGTGGGTGATTTTATTCTGGTCGAGGTTGCCAAGCGGCTGGAAAATGAACTGCGCCCCTGGGATACCGTTGCGCGATTTGGCAGCGACGAATTCGTCGTGCTACTGCCGGACCTGGCCCACCAAGATGATGTGATACAGGTGGTCGAGCGGGTTCTCCAGGGGCTTTCGCCACCTTACTGGTATCGTGGCAGCGAACTGCGCATCACCGCCAGTATCGGCATTGCCATCAACGATGGCAGCATGAAAAACCCTCGCCAGCTTATCCAGCAGGCCGATTTGGCGATGTACAAGGCCAAACGGAGGGGGCGGAATACCTACCATTGGTATACCGAAGACTTGAATCGCAAGGTTAGCGAACGGGTCAGCTTACGCAGCGCTCTACAGCAAGCCATTGAGCAGCAGCAGTTCGCGCTTCATTACCAGCCGCAAATCCACGCGCCAAGTGGGCGCGTGGTGGGGGTCGAAGCGCTGATCCGCTGGCAGCATCCTGAGCGTGGTAATATCCCGCCGTGTGATTTTATTAGCCTTGCCGAGGATACTGGCCAGATCATTCCCATCAGCGAGTGGGTGTTGGCCACCGCCTGTCGCGATGCTCAGCAGCTCAATGGACTGGGATTGGGTGAAATCACCATGGCGGTCAATATCTCGCCTATGCAGTTTCAACGCCCTGGTTTTTTAGCCTCAATTGAGCAGGTGCTGACTAGCAGTGGCCTAACGTCCTCGCTGTTAGAGCTGGAACTGACCGAGAGTGTTCTGATGGACAGCGCCGAGCAAGCGATCCAGGCGTTAAAGAGTTTGCGAGCGCTGGGAGTTCTGATTGCACTAGACGACTTTGGCACCGGCTTTTCTAGTTTGAGCTACTTAAAGCGCCTGCCGATTAATCGCATCAAGATTGACCGCTCCTTTGTGCGCGACGTAATCTCCGACCGCCGCGACGCTGCCATTATCGACGGCGTGGTCGCCATGGCAGGCAAAATGGGGCTGGAGGTGCTGGTCGAGGGCGTAGAAGAAGCCGAGCAGTTTAACTACCTTCAGCAGCGCGGCTGTGACTATTTCCAGGGCTACTACTTTGCCCGCCCCATGCCCCTCGACGCCCTGCGTGAATTTTTGCACAAACCGCCTGCCGTCATAACGTCGTGCTCTTAGCCCGCGCATAAATAAAAACGGCGTGCCGCTGACCGGGGCGACTCTGGTACACTTTCTGCTAACGACTCCATTGTTTTGTCAGCAGGATATATCTTCGATGAGCCAAGCCACGAATCAGTCTTGGGGCGGTCGCTTTAGCGAGCCCACCGATGCCTTTGTTGCACGCTTCACCGCGTCTGTTAATTTCGACCAGCGCCTGGCCCCCCAGGACATCCGGGGCTCCATCGCCCACGCCACTATGCTGGCCAGAGTGGGCGTGCTGACCGATGACGAACGTGATGCGATTATTAACGGTCTGAACGAGATTCAGGGCGAAATCGAGCGCGGCGAATTTAACTGGTCGGTGCCGCTGGAAGATGTGCACATGAACATCGAAGCGCGGCTGACCGAAAAGATCGGCATTACCGGTAAAAAACTCCACACCGGGCGTTCGCGTAACGATCAGGTAGCCACCGATATCCGTCTGTTTATGCGCGATGAAATCGACGTTATCGAAGTGGAATTGAAGCGCCTGCGTGAAGGCATGATCGAACTGGCTGACCGTGAAGCCGAGACGATTATGCCCGGTTTTACCCACCTGCAAACTGCCCAGCCGGTCACCTTTGGCCACCATATTCTAGCTTGGCAAGAGATGTTGGCTCGCGACCACGAGCGCCTGTTGGACTGCCGCAAGCGCGTCAACGTCATGCCGCTGGGCGCCGCCGCCCTGGCCGGCACTACCTATCCCATCGACCGCCACGTGACCGCAGAACTGTTAGGCTTTGACCGCCCCACGGAGAACTCCCTGGACGCGGTCTCCGATCGTGACTTCGCCATCGAATTCACCAGCTTTGCCAGCATCCTGTTGATGCACCTGTCGCGTATGAGCGAAGAGCTGGTGCTGTGGACCAGCGCCCAGTTCAACTTTATCGATCTGCCCGACCGCTTCTGCACCGGCTCATCCATCATGCCGCAGAAGAAAAACCCCGACGTACCGGAACTGGTGCGCGGCAAAACCGGTCGTGTTTATGGCCACCTGATGTCGTTGTTAACGCTGATGAAGTCGCAGCCGTTGGCCTACAACAAAGACAATCAGGAAGATAAAGAGCCGCTGTTCGATGCAGTGGATACCGTGCGCGACTGCCTAAAAGCCTTCGCCGATATGGTGCCCGCTATTGAGCCCAAAAAAGCCAGCATGTATGAAGCGGCGCGGCGTGGTTTCTCCACCGCGACGGACTTGGCCGACTACCTGGTGCGCAAAGGCGTGGCTTTCCGCGATGCCCACGAAATCGTCGGGCAGTCGGTGGCCTATGGCCTTAAAACCGAAAAAGACCTGTCCGAGATGAGCCTGGATGAGCTCAAACAGTTCTCCGATACCATTGAGCAGGATGTGTTCGAGGTGTTAACCCTGGAAGGCTCGGTCGCTGCCCGTAATCACATTGGTGGTACCGCGCCGAATCAGGTGCGGGCAGCCGCCCAGCGAGCGCGCGAGGCGCTGAGTGCGCTCAAGGCGGGCGCATGAAAACGCTGGCAATCATGGCCCTTTCGGCGCTGCTGTTAACTGCGGTTGTTGGCTGTGGGCAAAAAGGGCCGCTTTATCTGCCGGAAGATGCGCCCGCTGACGAGCAATCTGCCCAGGCGTCTGAATAGATAGCTGCAGGCCCAGGAGAAGGGGAGAGCACCATGGATTATTTTAACTACCGGGATGGCGTGCTATACGCCGAAGACGTGCCGCTGTCACGGATTGCCGACGAGTACGGCACGCCCTGCTACGTCTACTCAAAAGCCACCTTTGAGCGCCACTTTCGCGCCTATACTGAAGCGCTGGGTGGCCACCCGCACCTGATTTGTTACGCGGTGAAGGCCAACTCCAATCTGGCCGTGCTGGGCCTGTTGGCCACGCTTGGCGCCGGGTTCGATATTGTCTCCATCGGCGAGCTTGAGCGGGTGCTTAAAGCGGGCGGCGATCCGGCCAAGGTAGTGTTTTCCGGGGTTGCCAAGCAGCCCCATGAAATGGCCCGCGCGCTGGACGTGGGTATTAAGTGCTTTAACGTTGAGTCGCGCCCCGAGCTTGAGCGTTTGAATCGCGTTGCCGGTGAGCTGGGCAAAATGGCCCCGGTCTCGTTGCGGGTCAATCCGGATGTGGACGCGGGCACCCACCCGTATATCTCCACCGGCTTGAAGGACAACAAGTTCGGCATCCCGGTGGATGAAGCGCTGGCGGTTTACGAACTGGCCGCAAGCCTGCCAAATGTGCAGGTGAAAGGGCTTGATTGCCACATTGGTTCGCAGCTCACCGAAACGGCACCGTTTTTGGATGCGTTAGACCGCTTGTTGATGCTTATGGAGCGGCTGCGTGAGCGCGGTATCGAAATCGAGCACCTCGATTTAGGTGGCGGTTTGGGCGTGCCTTACCGCGATGAAAAGCCGCCACAGCCGTTTGATTACGCTAGCCAGCTGCTGGCGCGGCTTTCCCGCTGGGAGGGTGGCGAAGCGCTTACGCTGCTGTTTGAACCGGGCCGTTCGATCGCTGCCAATGCGGGCGTCATGCTTACTCGGGTAGAGTTTCTCAAGCCCGGCGAGACCAAGAACTTTGCCATTGTCGATGCGGCCATGAACGACTTGATTCGCCCTGCGCTGTACCAAGCCTGGCAGGCGATTGTGCCGGTGGATACTCGCCAAGTTCGGGATAGCGCCTTCTACGATGTGGTCGGTCCGGTTTGTGAAACCGGCGACTTTCTGGGTAAAGAGCGCGAACTGGCGATTGCCGAAGGCGATCTTCTGGCGGTGCGCTCGGCAGGTGCCTACGGTTTTGTTATGGCGTCAAACTACAACAGCCGCCCGCGTGCCGCCGAGTTAATGGTCGATGGCGACAGCTGCCACGTGGTGCGCGCGCGGGAAACCGTTGCTAGCCTATGGGCGGGTGAAGCGCTGCTGCCCGAAGGAGGGAGCTGATGCTGTTACACTTCACCAAAATGCATGGCCTGGGCAACGACTTTGTCATGGTGGACCTGGTTACTCAGCGCGCCCGGCTGGACGAAGCACAAATCCGCGCGCTGGCTGACCGGCGTTTCGGTATTGGCTTTGATCAGCTGTTGGTTGTCGAACCGCCTCGCGATCCCGAGATGGATTTTCGCTACCGCATTTACAATGCCGACGGCAGTGAAGTGGAAAACTGCGGCAACGGCGCGCGCTGTTTTGCCCGCTTCGTGCGTGATCAGCGGCTAACCCATAAGCATGAAATTCATGTGGAAACCGCCGGTGGCCCTTTGGTACTCACCGTTCAGCACGATGGTATGGTGCGGGTGGATATGGGCCGCCCGCGGTTTAGCCCTGTGGTGCTGCCGTTCGATGCGCCTGGGGATCAACCTCTGCATCAGCTAGCCGTGGGCGACGAAACGCTGCAGATCGGTGTGGTCTCCATGGGCAACCCTCATGCGGTGATTCAGGTCGACAATGTGGATGATGCCCCGGTCGAACGCCTCGGGCCATTAGTAGAGGCGCACCCGCGCTTTCCCAAGCGTGTTAACGTGGGCTTTATGCAGGTACTCTCGCCCAGTGAAATTCGCTTGCGCGTGTATGAACGTGGTAGCGGCGAAACGCTGGCTTGCGGTACCGGTGCCTGCGCCGCGGTGGCCAGCGGCATTCGCCAAGGACTGCTGAAAAGCCCGGTAAAAGTCCATTTGCCTGGTGGCGAGCTCAGCATTGAATGGCCTGACCCTGAAGGGGCGCTAACGATGGTGGGACCGGCTACGCGCGTTTTTGATGGCCGCGTAGCACTCAATTAATTCGAGGAGAACGGCGATGTCTCAAGCCCCCGAACCCCGCAAAACGCTCGATCCTGATCAAGTGGCGTTCTGGCTGGCGCGTCATCCCGATTTTTTCGTCGGCCGCGAAGGACTGCTCCAGCAACTGCAGGTGCCCCACCCGCATATCGACGGGGCGGTGTCATTGCTCGAGCGCTTGGTGCTAGACCTGCGCAAGCGCGCTGAAACCGCTGAAGGCCGCCTGGAGCACCTGCTGGAGACCGCCCGCCATAACGAGTCCCAGTACCGCCGGCTGCGCGAAACGCTAATCGCGCTGGTGGAAGCGCAAGACCGCGATGCGCTGGCGCAAGCATTGGCCACCCAGTTGAGCGAACGCTTTGAAACCCCTGCCATGGCGCTGTGGTGTCCGGCCACGTTAAGCGATAGTGAGCCGACGCCGCCCCAGCCGCCCCGGCATGTGCTGGATCAGTACGCCAGCACACGGCTGTCGGCGCTGTTAGATGGCCGCACCAGCCGCTGCGTGAAACTTAGCGTCAGCGACTGGAAGTGCCTGCTACCCCATGTCAAAGCGCCCCGCAAAGCGGGCTCCTGCGCTATTTCGCGCCTCTCGGCGGGCGACCCCTTAGGCTATTTGCTGCTAGCCAGCCCCAGCCCTGACGCTTACCGGGCCAGTATGGATACGCTATTTACCGAGTACTTGGGTGATATCGTCGCGCGCTTGCTGGTGCGCCTGGGCGATCATGGCTGAACCCTTCTTGGCGGAATCGGCCTTAGCCCAGCGCGTTGAGGCATTTTTGAGCGCCTTGGCGAGCCACGCAAGCCCGGCCACCGTTGAGGCTTACCGGCATGATTTGGCGGCGCTCTGTGCCTTTACCCAGCGCCGCGAGGTGACGGATCCGGCGGCGTTAGATACCGCGCTCCTGCGGGCGTTTTTGGGCTCGGAGCGCAGCCGTGGCTTGGCGCCTAGAAGCTTGGCCAGGCGTCGGGCGGCCCTCTCACGCTTTGCCGATTACTTGGTCAAGCAGGGTGTGCTGGTGGATAACCCGGTGGGTTTACTGCGCACCCCCAAGCAGCCCAGCCACCTGCCGCGCCCGGTGGATGTCGACGCCCTGGCGCGCTTTCTTGATACTCCCCATGACGGTTCACCCCTGGGCGTGCGGGATCAGGCGATTCTTGAACTGTTTTACTCCAGCGGCTTGCGCTTGGCGGAGCTGGCGGCGCTTGATTTGGGCGATTTACAAAACAGCCGGGTAAGGGTGATCGGCAAAGGCGGCAAGCCGCGTCAGGTGCCGGTAGGGCGCCGTGCCCAGCAAGCGCTGGCCGAGTGGCTGGGGTGTCGCTCCGCGCTCGCACCCATTAATGAGCAGGCGCTATTTGTAGGGCAGCGTGGTACGCGCTTGGGCCATCGCGCCATCCAAAAGCGCTTAGCCCAGCTGTCGCTTGCCCGGGGCCTGCCTGAACATTTGCATCCCCACCGTTTACGCCACTCCTTTGCCAGCCACCTGTTGGAATCAAGCCAGGATCTGCGCGCCGTGCAGGAGTTGCTGGGGCACGCCAATCTGTCGACCACGCAAATCTACACCCGGCTTGACTGGCAGCATCTGGCCACCAGCTACGATGCCGCGCACCCCCGGGCCAAGCGAAGCCCCGACGACCGTACGAAAAGCCCCAGGAGCACACCATGACGATGCTGAAGGCGATTACCTTTGATTTGGATGACACGCTTTGGGATAACCACGGGGTGATGGCGCGTACCGAAGAGGGGCACTATCGCTGGCTGTTAGAAGCCCTTGAAGCATGGCGAGCGGCACGCCAGGAGCCTACCTTTGGGTTGTCCTACGAGGGCGGCGGGCTAGATTACCTTCAGCGTCGCCAACAGTTAGCCAAACAAGTGCCAGAACGGCGCGGTGACTTCACCTGGCTGCGTTTGCGTGCCCTGGAGGCGCAGCTAGAAGCCGAAGGCCTGCCCCGCAGTGCAGCGATGATGTGGGCGGCAGCGGCGATGAATGAGTTTCACCGTCTGCGCGTGCAGGTAACCCCCCACCCGGAAGCGGCCGGTTTGCTGGCTGCCTTGGCGGAGCGCTATCAGTTGGCGGCGATCACCAACGGCAATATTCATCTTCAACGTCAGCCGCTGGCCAGCTACTTTCCAGTGGCCATTGCCGCGGGGGAGTTGCTGGCGCCCAAGCCGGACCCCACGCCGTTTCTCACCGCGCTCTCGCGCTTAAACGTGGCCCCTGAATGCGCCATGCACGTGGGTGACTCTTGGCAGGAGGACGTGTTGCCCGCCCAGCAGTTGGGCATGCACGCGGTATGGGTTTCCGCGACGGAGGATCATGCGCTACCACAGCGGGTGCACCGCATCGCGCATATTAAAGAGCTGCCCAGGGTGCTAGAGAAGTTAGAACTGCTTTATTCAGGCGGTGTATACAGCCACTGATTGAGCTTCTGTGACAGCGTATCGACACCGTCGCGCTTGAGTGAAGAGAACAGCTGAACGGAGACCAGATCTTCCCACTCCTTTAACCGCGAGCGTACTGTTTGCAACGCCGCGCTGGCAGGCCCTTTTTTCAGCTTGTCGGCTTTGGTGAGCAAAATATGCACCGGCATTCCGCGCTGGTCGGCATAGTCGAGCATCATTTGGTCGAACTCGGTGAGCGGGTGGCGCACGTCCATTAGCAGTACTAAGCCGCGCAGACTAAAACGATTGCGCAGGTACTCGGCAAGGTGCTTTTGCCACTCTAGTTTGACCGCCTCAGGTACCTTGGCGTAGCCGTAGCCCGGCAGGTCGACCAAACGCCGCGCCTCGTCGTTCATAACGCTGAAAAAGTTGATCAGTTGGGTGCGCCCTGGCGTGCGCGAGGTGCGCGCTAACGCATTTTGTTGCGTTAAGGCGTTGATAGCACTTGATTTGCCCGCGTTCGAGCGACCGGCAAAGGCTACTTCTGCGCCGGTATCATCCGGGCACAGGGCCAGGGTAGGGGCGCTGATAAGAAAACTTGCCGTCGGGTAGTTCAGCCGAGGGACTGGGCTATCATGGGGGGTAGTCATGGAGTTGATCCTGAAAAACGAACATAAAAAACGGCCTACTCTGCGCACTATCACCTCTTTATCGCCTCACCATCAGGTAAAGTAGAGCGCATGATAGCGACTCATGATAGAGAATTGAGAGCAGTACCGCGACGAATTACCCCTAAAGCAGTCCAGCACTTGCATTCCCGCCGCTGGGGTGATTCGTTATAATGCAAGCGGTTTATATCTGCGACCTGGGGCGCTAGTGTACCATTGAGATACGTTGTTGGTATTGGCGGAGCTAACCCTGGTAACTTGTGAAACCTGGGAAGCGCCCAGGGTGCGTACCAGTCAAACATAAAACGGCATAGTGGAATAGCAATGAGAAAGTTACTGGCAAGCCTAGCAATTACCATGGGCGCCGTTGGCACCGCCCACGCTCAAACGGACTACCAAGCCGATGCAGACGCATCCGCTGGCCAGGAAATGGCCCAAACCTGCGCCGCCTGCCATGGGCAGCAGGGCATTAGTCCATCGGGCGCTTTTCCTAACCTAGCGGGCCAGCAGATGTCCTATCTGGCGAAACAGATTATGGATATCCGCGACGGCAACCGGGTGGTTGCTCAAATGGCTGGCCAGGTGGATGACTATTCTGACCAAGACGCCTGGGATGTGGCGGCCCACTTTGCCCGCCAGGACGCCAACCTGGGGCAAACCAGCGACGAAGACGCTGAATTACTGGCTCGCGGTGAAGAGCTGTACCGCGCTGGCGATATGTCTAAAGGCATCCCCGCCTGTGCTGCCTGCCACACGCCAACGGGCGTTGGTATCGGTAGCGCCGTATACCCGGGCCTTTCTGGTCAGCACGCCGAGTACACGGTTTCAACGCTGCAGGATTTCGCGGCAGGCGAGCGTAATAACAGCCCCAACAACATTATGGGCGACATCGCTTCAAAAATGAGCGACAACGATATGGAAGCAGTGGCTAACTATGTGTTGGGTTTAAACTAAGTGTTGGGCTTGAACTAACATTTTAACCCCTAGCGTTTAAAACCACACATAGACAGCCTAAATACTTCCTTATGCCGTTTGCGGGTTCTCACTAGGCAACGTTCTTGGCAACGTTTGCTAGCTGAGGGAACCCGCTAATGTATCCACGGTCTCACTTTTCGCTTACCCATGGAGAAGCTTTTACAATGTCTAAAACGCGAGCGATGTTTAAAACGGTAATGGTCGCACTGGCCGGTTTGGGGCTTTCTGCGGCAGTGAGTGCCCAGGAAGTGGTGGAAGGTCAGCACTATGAGGTGCTTGAATCGCCAGTAGAAACACAGGTTGACGACGGGCAAATTGAAGTCACAGAAATATTTTGGTTTGGCTGCCCGCACTGCTACCGCCTGCAAACGCCGATTAACGAGTGGTACGAGACCCTGGACGATGACGTTAGTGTCGTCAAAATGCCTGCCACCATGGGCGGGGATTGGAATACCCACGCTACAGCATTCTATGCAGCTGAGTCGCTGGGCATCGAAGAGGAGTTACACGCTGACTTCTTTAACGCCATCCATCAGGAAAATCAGTCGCTCACAGAGCCCGATGAGATTGCAGCTTTCTTTGCCAACTACGGCGTCAGCGAAGAAGAAGCTAAGCAAGCGCTGACTGACTTTAGTGTGCGCAGCGAAGTGAATGATGCCAATAACCGTATGCGCAAAATGAAGTTAATGGGTGTGCCTGCCCTGGTGATTGATGGTCGTTTTCTGGTGACGCCGAGCTCAGCGGGTAGCCTTGAAAACATGCCGAAAATCGCTGAAGCGTTGGTTGAGCAGGTGCGTGAAGAGCGCGCAGAATAATCGTGTTACGCGAAGCCAGAGAGCGTGATGAGGCAGCGTTAAGCGGCACTTGCACGAGGTTGTTGGAAGATGGGCATCTGCGTTTGCTAACCTTTAATTTGCAGGTTGGCATCCAGACCTCGGCGTACCATCACTACCTCACTCGTAGCTGGCAGCACCTACTGCCTCACCCACGTCGCCAGAAGCGGCTGGATGTAATGGGTGAAGTGCTAAGCCAGTTTGACGTGGTGGGGCTGCAAGAGGTCGATGGTGGCAGTTTTCGCTCAAGCCGCGTCAACCAAGTGGAGTATCTCGCTGCCAAAGCGGGATTTCCCCACCACGTTCAGCAGCTCAACCGCAATCTGGGGCGTATTGCTCAACACAGTAACGGTTTGCTCTCGCGTTTGGTGCCTAGCCAAGTAGAAGAGCACCGTCTGCCAGGTGCCATGCCAGGCCGCGGCGCGATTCACGCACGCTTTGGTGAAGGGCCGGATGCGCTGCATATATTTGTTGCCCATTTAGCGCTTAGTCATCGTGGTCGGGTGCGTCAGCTCAACTATTTAAGCGAGATTATTCAGCCGCTGCGCCATGTGGTGGTCATGGGGGATCTCAACTGCACCCCTGACCAGTTGCATGCCCATGAGCGTTTCAGTGCGTCGCTACCGCTGCATCCGGTTAAACCCCTACTCAGCTACCCCTCCTGGCAGCCGCGCCATGCACTGGATCATATCCTGTTGTCGCAATCATTGGAGGTCGCCGAAGTGCGGGTGTTAGACCACCTGTTTTCGGATCACCTGCCCATCGCCGTTGATCTACCCCTCCCAGAAGCCTGTTTGGCGGCTATTCGTTCAAGCGTTTAAGAATTAGCTTGTCTTGCCGTGAGAGGGCGCTGCATTGTCCGCGTATATGCGCTATTGTCTGGGGCGCTGATTCCCCCTTAGCCGTTTTACGCGAGACACTTCCATGTCGGATACAACACAACTACCCGCCTTTATAGGTGCGCTGGACCGCGCTTCAGAGTGGTTCGGGCGTACCCTTGCGTGGCTGATCATCATTATGATGTTGATTCAGTTCGCGATTGTACTGCTTCGTTATGCCTTCAGTGTGAACAGCATTTTTATGCAAGAGCTCGTGATGTATATGCACGCCAGCGTGTTTATGCTGGCGGCCGCCTATACCTTTCGCCACGACGGCCATGTGCGGGTGGATATCTTCTACCGAGGCATGACCCCGCGCCGCCAAGCGTTAATCAATGTGGTGGGTATTATCACGCTATTGATTCCAGTGATGCTCTTTATCATTGCTTCCAGCCTGGGCTACGTTGTCAACTCCTGGCGTATTCTGGAAACCTCCCCTGATTACGGCGGTATTCCGGCCGTCTATGCACTGAAAACCTTAATACCGCTGTTTGCCGTGCTGATGATCGTGCAAGGCGTGATTGAGCTTGTGCGCAATGGCTACGTGATGGCCGGGCGGATAGTGCCTTCTGCTGCCGGTGGCAATCATCTTGAGGAGCGTGTTTGATGCTGGAATTTATGCCGATTATTTTATTTGCCGTTATCTGTATTGTGTTGATGTTCGGCTTTCCCGTGGCGCTCTCGCTGGCGGGCACGGCGCTGCTGTTTGCTGGAATGGGGCTGGGTCTGGAAGCCATCGGTATCGACGCCAACTTTGATAGTGGCTATCTCGCCGCCTTGCCCAATCGGCTCTACGGCATAATGACCAACCAAACGCTGTTGGCGGTACCGCTGTTTGTGTTGATGGGCGTGTTGCTGGAAAAATCCAAAGTGGCTGAGACGCTGCTGGACGCCATGGCCCTGCTGTTTGGCGCTATGCGCGGTGGGTTGGGTATTTCGGTGACGCTGGTGGGTATGTTGATGGCGGCCTCAACCGGTATTGTGGGGGCCACCGTGGTCACCATGGGGCTGATGTCGCTGCCGACGATGCTCAAGCGTGGCTATAGCACATCGTTGGCCACCGGCACCATTTGCGCTACCGGCACCCTAGGCCAAATCATTCCCCCTTCCATTGCCCTGGTACTGCTGGGTGACGTGCTGTCATCGGCGTATCAGCAAGCGCAGCTGGATATGGGCATTTTTAGCCCTAAAACGGTTTCCGTGGGCGACCTGTTTATGGGCGCGCTAGTGCCTGGCTTGCTGCTGGTAGTGATGTATATGATTTACGTCGCCTTGGTGGCGTGGTTGCGCCCGCATATGGCGCCTGCTGCCGACCGTGAAGAGTTAATGGCCGAGCTTGGCCATACCTCAGGGATTGGCATGCTGCTGCTCAAAGGGCTCGTGCCCCCTGTGGTGTTGATTGTAGCGGTATTAGGCTCAATCTTAAGCGGTTTTGCCACGCCCACAGAGGCCTCTGCGGTAGGTGCCTTCGGTGCTCTGGTGTTGGCGCTGGCTTATCGTCAGCTCGACATGAAGACGCTGAAAGACGTGCTGCGCTCGACCACGCACGTGACCACCATGGTGTTTTTGATCCTGATTGGCGCGGCGCTGTTTTCGCTGGTGTTTCGTGCTTATGGCGGCGAACATATGGTCACCGAACTGTTCGAGGGTATGCCCGGCGGCGTGGTTGGCGCGACGCTCATTGTCATGCTGGTGATTTTCCTGCTCGGCTTTATTCTCGACTTTATCGAAATCACCTTTGTGGTGGTGCCGATTGTCGGCCCGATTCTGCTCGCCATGGGGCTCGACCCGATTTGGCTGGGCATTATGATCGCGATCAACCTACAAACCTCGTTCTTAACGCCACCGTTTGGCTTCGCGCTGTTCTACTTGCGCGGTGTGGCGCCGCCTTCTGTGTCCACGTCGGCGATTTACCGTGGGGTTATTCCGTTTATCCTGATGCAGCTGGGTATGTTGCTCATGCTGACGTTTTTCCCACAGTTGGCCACATGGCTGCCCGCGCAGTTTGGCTAATAAAGGGTTAGTTGAAAAACATCGCTGCTATCAACGTTAAGAAGTGGCAACCTAACTAAAAAGCAGTCAAGAGCCATTCATGGCCTGCAGCAAACCGCCTAGTGTTCTACGCTAGGCGGAGTATTCCCTACTCAATAATAGTAATAATAGAAAGTAAGAGGATTATGGTATGAAAGCCAAGACACTCCCCGTTGCCATCGCTATGGTGACCGCTCTCTCCGCCAGTTTGCTGGTGGTATCAAGCTTTGATAACCACGCCCAGGCTCAAGAGGAGGAGTTCCGTTGGAAAATGGTGACCTCCTGGCCGAAGAATTTCCCAGGGGTTGGCCAAGGCCCCGAGCGCCTGTCGCAGTTGGTCGATGAAATGTCAGATGGCCGCCTCACCATTGAGGTCTTTGGGGCTGGCCAATTGGTACCAGGGTTTGAGGTATTTGACGCCGTTTCCGATGGCACCGCTGAACTCGGCCACTCTGCCTCCTACTACTGGAAGGGCAAAGCCCCCGCTGCACAGTTCTTCGCCGCCGTGCCGTTTGGGATGAATGCTCAAGAGATGAATGCCTGGCTAAGCTATGGCGGCGGTATGGAGCTGTGGAACGAGCTTTACGATGACTTCGGCGTTGACGTAATGGTCGCCGGTGCCTCAGGCGTGCAGATGGGCGGTTGGTACAACAAAGAGATCAACTCCGTTGACGATCTGAACGGCCTGAAAATGCGCATGCCGGGCCTGGGCGGCGAAGTAATGAGCCGCATGGGTGTCGCCATTGTGAATATGCCCGGCGGTGAGATCTTTACCTCGCTGCAATCGGGCGCGATTGACGCAACCGAGTGGATTGGCCCCTATAATGACCTAGCATTCGGCCTGCATCAAGCCGCTGATTATTACTACTATCCTGGCTGGCACGAACCGACGGTCATGTTCGAGGCGATCGTTAACGAAGAAGCCTTCGCAGAGCTGCCCGCGGATCTGCAGGCGATCCTGCGTACTGCTATTAGCGACATTAACCAGAGCGTACTGGATGAGTACACCGCACGTAACAACGATGCGTTGGAAACTCTGGTCAACGAGCACGATGTTGAGCTACGCCGCATCCCCGACGACGTACTGGCCCAGGCCCGTGAGCACTCCCAGGATGTAGTCGCCGAGTTGGCGGAATCGAGCGAATTAGCCACGCGTATCTATGACTCCTATCAAGCGTTCCAGGAAAAAGTCGAGGATTACCACGCCATCTCCGAGCAGGCGTACTACAACGCCCGCAACCCGGAAGGTGACACTGCTCAATAGTTTGTCATGCTTGACGCACACGAACGCAATGGCCGCCTGCGGGCGGCTTTTGTGTGTCTGGTGTGTACGTTTTCAGCAGCATAAGGCGCTCAGCTTGGGTATCCTAGGCACACAGTAGCGTTTGTTGCCGATTTTGCCGTGAAGGAGCCCCATGTCTACCCATCCCCGTCTTCGCAATGTGCTTACCATCGCAGGTTCCGACCCTTCTGGCGGTGCTGGTCTGCAGGGCGATTTGAAAACCTTCTCAGCCCTTGGCGTTTTTGGCACCAACGTGATTACCGCGGTGATTGCCCAAAACACCTGCGGGGTGGCCTCGGTGTATCCTGTCGCTCCCCAGGCTATTCGCGAGCAGCTGGAACACCTGCTGGATGATGTAGCGATAGAGGCGGTCAAAATTGGCATGGTGGCCAGCCGCGAGGTTGCTGAGGTGATCGCCGACGTGCTGCGCCAGCGCAGGCCACGCTGGATTGTGCTCGACCCTGTGATGGTCGCTAAGAGCGGCGATATTCTGGTTGACGATGACGGCATTCGCGCCGTACGCGATATTCTCGTGCCGCTGGCCGATGTGATTACCCCTAATCTGCCGGAAGCCGCGGTGCTGCTCGACATGCCGTCGCCCACCAGTTTAGACGCCATGGAGGCGATGCTGCCGGGCTTAACGCAGTTGGGCGCTCCCTATGTGGTGTTGAAAGGCGGCCATTTGCGTGGGGCGACCTGCCCGGATTTGCTGGCAACCCCCAATGGCCATGAGTGGTTGCCCGCCTCGCGTATCGATACCGACAATTTGCACGGTACCGGCTGTGCGCTCTCTTCGGCGATTGCCGCCTGCCTAGCGAAGCTACCCGTAAATGCCGACACGGATGCCCCGGTAGCCGCCATCAGCGATGCCAAGCAGTGGCTGCATGCAGCGCTGGAGGCGAGCGTGCGCTTAAACGTGGGTAAAGGGCGCGGCCCGGTGCACCATTTTCACGCCTGGTGGTGATTGGGTGTAGTGCTTTAATCGATTTTGGTCATCGGTCGCTTGCGAGAAAGCGCATTGCACACCATGCTAAGGAGTGTTTGCTTAACGGCTTGTAAGGCTGGGCTGCTCAGCCGAGGAGCGTTTCGCCATGCCTCGTACGATCTTGTTTGCCACCGATCTTTCTGCTGACAATCGCGCTGCGTTTGCCCGGGCGTTACGCTTGGCCTACGCCCGAGGTGTTCAGCTGGACATACTGCACGTGTTGGATGCTTACCTGCCGCGGCGTGTTCTGCGTGATGTCGAAAGCGCGGTGGTAGAAGACATCACCACCATGTTGACGGATCTACGCGAAGACTACGCCCTAGAGGCGCCTAAAACGCTGATTCAGACCGTGACAGGCTCACCTCACGTTGAAATTGTCCGCGAAGCCCACGAGCGCAACGCCGAGCTGATTGTGCTGGGCATGCATCGCAAGCGTGGGCAAAAAGACCTGCTGGCGGGTACCACCGTCATGCGTGTGCTACGCAGTGCGCCTTGCCCGGTGGTGGTCTCTTCTCACCAGCCCACTCAGCCCTGGCAGCACATCCTGGTACCTATCGATTTTTCGCTGACGGCGCGACACACCCTGAAAGAGGCGCTGATTCGCTTTCCCGAAGCCACGCTCACCCTACTACACGCCTGGACACTGCCCGGCGAACGCGAATTGGGATCGCAGGCCTATTACGCCCACTGGCGGGAGCATGAGGTGCTGCGGCTGCGCGAGCAGTTGAATAACGAAATTGATAGCCTGATGGGAGAGCTTGAAGGCGTTCCCGATGTTGAATTAGTGCTAGAGCAAGGCGCGCCCTGCGACGTACTGCAGGCGTATCTGAAGCGCCACTCGCCTGATCTGGTGATGATCGGCAGCCGTGGACAACCCCATCACACCAGCCAGCTAACCGAGATGCTGCTATGTGAACCTCACTGCGATCTGATGCTCTGTCGAGCCTGGTAAGCGAGTGCTATTAGAAAAAGTGCTGTGCTGATAATAATAAATATTGTACGGAACCTTTATTTGGCGTATCGGTATGTATAGATATCTGCCATAAGGAGGTTCTATGTACACATGCTTATTGGGTGCTAGGCGCACCGTCCAGTTGTCATTGCTGTTAGCTGGCCTATTGCTCATGCCTTGGGTGATGGCCAGCAGCGTGACCGAAAAAGGCGAAGCATTTGAGCGCACAGTCGAGGAGCACGGCCAACGCTATCGCCTTATTGGGAGCGGCGTGTTTCGTTACATGATCTGGACGGCCTACGCCGGCGCCTATTATCAGCTTGAGGGAGAAACCCAGCCGCAACCGTTGGGCGACGTACCACGGCGCCTGGAGCTCGCTTATTTTCATGCCATCGACGCCCCCGACTTCGCTGAAGCCACCACAGAAACGCTGCAAAAGAGTCTTACCGCCTACGAGTTTTCCCAGTTGGAAGCAGACATTAACGCCTTTAATCAAAGCTATCAGGATGTCGAGCCGCAGGATCGCTATGTGCTGAGTTGGGACGGTGACACACTGCGCCTGGCACTCAACGGCGACACGCTATTTGAGGGTGGTAACGCAGATCTGGCCAGCGCCATGTTCGGCATTTGGCTAGGCGAGCGGCCGCTGGGTGAAGATTTTCGCGATGCGCTATTAGGGGGAAGTTAACTCAGGAAAAATTAACAGACGGTGGTTACAATGACCGTTTGTTAGTTCGGGAGAGGCTGAGTGAAGGCACTAATTCAGCGTGTGAGGCGCGCTAGCGTAGAGGTGGAAGGCGAGGTGATTGGCAGTATTGATCACGGGCTGCTGGCGCTGGTGGGCGTGGAGAAGCATGATAACGCCGCTGGTGTAGAAAAGCTGCTGCATAAACTGCTCCACTACCGGGTCTTCAGCGACGCCGAGGGCAAAATGAATCGCAACCTTCAGCAGGTGAACGGCGGTTTGCTGCTCGTTTCCCAGTTCACCCTGGCGGCAGATACCCACAAAGGGCTGCGCCCCAGTTTCTCCAGCGCTGCGCCACCAGCCAAAGGCGAAGAGCTGTTTGACTTGCTGGTTAGCCAAGCGAAAACTGCCTGGCCGCATGTTGCTACCGGAGAATTTGGCGCCGATATGCAGGTAGCGCTAATCAACGATGGCCCGGTAACGTTCTTGCTGGAAAGCTAGCCCTGTTTTCGAGAATGAGCTTTCGAGGACTAGCTTTCTACACCTTCACTGGCGAGCAGTTCTGCTTCCATTGCCTCTAGTGACTCTTCGGCGCTCAGCCACTGCCGTTCCGACTCATCTAAACGCGCTTTAATTTCCGCTTGTTGGCTAAGCGTCTTGGTCAGTTCGGCTTTGCGGGCGCTGTCGGTGTAGAGCTCTGGGTCTGCCAACACTTGCTCTACCTTATCGAGTTCCTGCTGGGCCTTTTCCATGGCTTTTTCGGCTTGATCACGCTGTTTTTTCAGCGGGCGCAGCTTTTCGCGCAGCTCGGCGGCTGCTTTGCGTGACGCTTTGCGTGCTTCACGGCTGTCGCCGCTGGGTTGCTGGTTCTGGCGCTCGGCTTTTTCGCCACGGGAATCCCGGCGACTCTCTTCCAAGCGCGCTTTGAGCCAAACCCGGTAGTCTTCCAAATCGCCATCGAAGGGCTCGACGCGGTTATCCGCCACTTTCCAGAACTCGTCGACTGTGGCGCGCAGCAGGTGACGGTCGTGGGAGACCAGAATAACCGTACCCTCGAAACTGGCCAGCGCTTGGGTCAGCGCTTCGCGCATCTCTAAGTCCAGGTGGTTGGTGGGCTCATCGAGCAGCAGCAGGTTGGGTTTCTGCCAAGCGACGAGCGCCAGCGCCAGCCGCGCTTTCTCTCCCCCGGAGTAGTTGGCAACTTTGCCGAAGGCGTCGTCGCCCTTAAAGCCAAAGCCGCCCAGGAAGTTGCGGATATCTTGGTCGCTGGCGGTGGGCGAAAGGCGTTGCACGTGCACAAAAGGCGTCGAGGTGACATCCAGCCCTTCAAGCTGATGCTGAGCGAAGTAACCAATCGCCAAGTGCTCACCGGGTACGCGCTTGCCATTAAGCAGCGCCAGTTCCCCGGTGAGCGACTTAATCAGCGTCGATTTACCCGCCCCGTTGGGGCCTAACAGGCCAATGCGACTGCCGGGTAGTAACGTAACGTTGACCTTATCCAACTGCACATTGTCATCACCCCCATTTTCGCCCGGATAGCCTAGCTGCGCCTGATCCAGCACCAGCAGTGGGTGCGAGGTTTTGTCGGCGGCGGGTAGCGTAAAGTGAAAAGGGGAGTCCACGTGGGCGACGGCGATATCTTCCATCCGTTCAAGCATTTTGACCCGGCTTTGCGCCTGCTTCGCCTTGGTTGCCTGGGCACGGAAGCGGGCGATAAAACGCTCGATCTCTTCCCGGCGCGCTTGCTGTTTGGCGGCTTCCGCTTGCTGCAGGGCCAGCTTTTCAGCGCGGGTGCGCTCAAACTGGGAGTAATTACCGCGGTAAAGCTCCAGGGTTTGGTGATGCATATGCACGATGTGGTCGCACACCGCATCCAGGAAGTCGCGGTCGTGGGAAATCAGCAGCAGGGTGCCCGGGTAGCGGGTCAGCCACTGCTCCAGCCACAGTAAGGCGTCCAGATCCAGGTGGTTGGTGGGCTCATCCAACAGCAGTAGATCAGAAGGCATAAACAGCGTGCGGGCCAGATTAACCCGCATCCGCCAGCCGCCGGAAAACGCCGAGAGTGGTCGAGTAAGGTCAGACTGAACGAAGCCCAGCCCCACCAGTAGCTGCGCCGCACGTGATTCTGCGCGGTAGCCATCCAGGGTTTCAATTAAACCGTGCAGTTCGGCTTCTCGGTGGGCTTCACCGGCTTCCCTGGCAACCAACAAGTCGGCTTCAGCCTTGCGTAGCGCCAAGTCGCCATCGAGTACATACTCAATAATCGGGCGGTCGAGGGCGTCAACTTCCTGGGCCATATGCGCAATGCGCTGGCCGCCGCTCATCTCGACATCCCCCTGGTCGGGGGCAAGCTCGCCGAGCAAGAGTTTGAATAGGCTCGATTTACCGGCGCCGTTTGCCCCGATAATCCCGGCCTTTACCCCGTTATTAAGGGTAACGTCCGCGTTGTCGAGTAGCGTTTGCGTGCCGCGTTGCAGGGCGACTTGGCGCAGTGCGATCATGCCTTCTCCCGAAGAAAGTGGGTCATTTGATGCGAAACTCTATTGCGCTTGATTCTACCCGATTGCAGCGCCTACAGCAGACACCGTTATGGGATTTTGCCCTGGCGCTCTATACCAAGCCCGGCGTTGAGGCCGCCTGCCTAACGCTGCAAGACGATGCCGGGCTTGACGTTTGCGAGGTGCTGCTGCATTGCTGGCTCTATTCGTGCGGTTTAGAAGCCATGCCTGCTGCACTCGAACGTGAGCGAGAGCAGCGCCGCTTGTGGCAGTGCCAAGTGACGGAGGTTTTGCGTGGATTACGCCGCGATTTAAAAGCTATGGCGGCGACAAGTGAGTCCGTAACAGCGCTGCGCGAAACCATCAAACAGGCAGAGTTGATGGCTGAGCGTGAGAACCTTCAACGTTGGCAAACGTGGGTTTGTGAGGCGCCAAGCGATGAAAAACGTGTGAGAAATATTGCCGAAATGCCGCCAGATGCGGCGAATTGGCTACGAAAACAGCTGCTCTATAGCCAAAGTGATCATGCCTCCGGCGGCAGTATAAAGACCCAAAATGCATGGCTTTATTCGCTACAAACGCTTACTTACCAGCTTGACCCTCACCAAGGAGCGCGCTAGCCTGAATTTAAGCTGTTTTTGAAATACCTAGCGTTATTCGCCTGCTAGCATGCAGTATGAACACCATCACTGCCTGTTAGTGGATATCGGAATATGGGTTAGTTAACCCCGGTTGGCGAACAACAGCGTCGTGTTGAGAAGCGCGAGGCTACCCTACTTTTAAAGCATTGAATTTTAACCGTAGGGTTTTAAAAACTAGGTTGTTGCGCATTCGTACAGCGCGCTTACCACTGCAAGGGGAACACCGCATGAAGGCAAGCAAATCCGTTTCTACTCGTTCTGTAACCTCTAAATTAATGACAACGGCCAGTGTGGGTGCACTGCTGTTCGGTCTCAGCGCCGCTGCTCAAGCAGACAACTGGCGCTACGCTCACGAAGAGTATGAAGGCGACGTTCAAGACGTCTTCGCCTATGCTTTCAAAGAGTATATTGAAGACAACTCAGACCACACCGTACAAGTTTACCGCTTTGGTGAGCTGGGTGAGTCTGACGACATTATGGAGCAGACTCAGAACGGCATTCTGCAGTTCGTTAACCAGTCGCCTGGCTTCACTGGTGCGCTGATCCCTGAAGCGCAAATCTTCTTCATTCCCTACCTACTGCCTACCGACGAAGAAACCGTACTGACCTTCTTTGACGAAAGTAAGGCGATCAACGAAATGTTTCCTGAGCTTTACGCCGAGCAAGGCCTAGAGCTATTGAAGATGTATCCAGAAGGCGAAATGGTCGTGACCACCGACGAGCCGATCAGCTCGCCGGAAGATATGGATAATAAGAAAATCCGTACCATGACCAACCCGCTGTTGTCGGAAACTTATGAAGCCTTTGGTGCGACGCCGACGCCGCTGCCTTGGGGCGAAGTTTACGGTGGCCTGCAGACCGGCATCATTGACGGGCAAGAGAATCCGATTTTCTGGATCGAGTCCGGCGGTCTGTATGAGGTGTCTCCGCACCTGACGTTTACCGGCCACGGCTGGTTCACCACCGCGATGATGGCCAACCAGGACTTCTACGAAGGCCTGTCTGAAGAAGATCAAACGTTGGTGAATGAAGCCTCACAAGCGGCTTACGACCATACCATCGAGCATATCCAAGGCTTGGCCGAAGAGTCGTTAGAGAAGATTCAGGAAGCATCTGATGAAGTGACCGTGACACGTCTCGACGAAGAGCAAATTCAAGCCTTCCGTGACCGCGCCCCGCAAGTCGAAGAAGCCTTCCTGGAAATGACCGGTGAAGGTGGTGAAGAGCTACTTGAGCAGTTTAAAGCTGACCTTGAAGCCGTAACCAACGAGTAATCACCCTCCAAGCCACACTGGCGCACGAGTGATTATCAAGGGGCAGCAAAGGCTGCCCCTTTTTATTTTGTGTTGGTAAGGCGTAGGCCCTTCGGGGCTGTTTTAACGTCGTTACTGTTGGGTTACGTACATCTAGCGTTGAATCACCGGCAGCTGCATGCCGTTACGCTAGATTTCACTCCTCGCCAGTGGTACGAAGTAGATGTGGGCTAGACAGGTGTGCATTAGATAGGCCTGGAATAACGCTGTGTTTATTGTGCCAACGGCACTTAACGGGTGCCGTTAGAGCCGTTCAAAAGGAGTCCGGCCATGACCGATGATGAGATGGAAAAGAGTTACCGCTCCGGTTTGCCGGGGGTACTGGGCGTGATCGACACTGCAATTAGCAAAATAGAAGCCGTGATTCTCGCGATGGGTGTTTTGCTAATGGCGCTGAATACGGTCACCAATGTGGTAGCTCGTTTTGTATTTGGCAACAGCATTATGTTTTCCGGTGAGTTAAACCGCATTTTGATTATTATGATCACCTTTGCGGGGGTTGGCTATGCCGCCCGCCATGGCCGCCATATACGCATGTCGGCTATTTATGATGCGTTGCCGGTAGGCGGGCGCAAAGTGCTGATGATCTGCATTGCGCTGTTTACCTCGCTGGTGATGTTTTTCCTCCTCTACTATTCAGTTGTTTATATCCTTGATCTGCAGAGCAAAGGCCGCGTGTTGCCCTCCTTGGGCTTACCGGTGTGGATCATCTACCTATGGGTGCCGATGGGCTTTTTCATCACCGGTATTCAATACTTGCTAACCGCCGTTAAAAACTTAACGTCCCGCGATGTCTATCTCTCGACGGGCGTGGTGGATGGTTATAAAGATACGGAAACTGAAGTTTAACGCGGGGCACTGCACCCTAGGGGAACAGCTATGACGACAATAATGGTCACCACCATGATTGCCCTGCTGCTGCTGGGCTTTCCAATGATGATTCCGCTGATTACCGCTGCGGTAATCGGCTTCTATATGATGTTTAACGGCTTCGGCCAGATGGATACGCTGATCCAGCAGATGATGGCGGGCATACGGCCAGCTTCGCTCATTGCCGTACCCATGTTTATTCTTGCTGCTGATATTATGACGCGTGGTCAGTCCGCTAACCGCTTGATCGATATGGTTATGGCGTTTATCGGTCATATTAAAGGCGGCTTAGCGGTAAGCACGGCAGCTTCGTGCACACTATTTGGTGCTGTATCCGGTTCTACCCAGGCGACCGTGGTGGCCGTTGGTTCGCCGCTGCGGCCCAAGATGCTTAAAGCGGGCTACTCGGACTCTTTCACGCTGGCGTTGATCATCAATGCCAGCGATATTGCGTTCTTGATCCCCCCCAGTATCGGCATGATTATTTACGGGGTGATCTCGGGTACTTCCATCGGTGAGCTATTTATTGCCGGGATTGGGCCAGGGTTAATGATCCTGCTTATGTTCTCGACTTACTGCATTATCTACGCCATCGTTAAAGATGTACCTACTGAAGCAAAATCGAGCTGGAAAGAGCGCGCAGTAGCGGTTCAGCAGGCGCTTTGGCCGCTTGGTTTTCCGGTGATTATTGTCGGTGGTATTTACGGCGGTATCTTCAGTCCGACTGAAGCAGCAGCGGCTTGTGTGCTGTATGCCATTTTGCTTGAGTTCGTGGTTTTCCGCTCACTTAAGATGAATGACATTTATGCCATCGCCAAATCTACCGGTTTAATTACCGCCGTGGTGTTTATCCTGGTGGCGGTGGGTAATGGCTTCTCGTGGATCATTTCGTTTGCACAAATACCACAAATGATTCTGGAGGCGGTGGGGGTTAATGAAGCAGGTCCCACGGGCGTGCTGATTGCTATCTGTATCGCCTTCTTCGTTGCCTGTATGTTTGTCGATCCGATTGTGGTCATTCTGGTATTGACGCCTATCTTTACCCCTGCCATTGAGGCCACTGGGCTCGACCCGGTACTGGTGGGTATTTTGATCACCTTGCAGGTGGCGATAGGCTCGGCAACCCCGCCCTTCGGGTGCGATATTTTCACGGCGATTGCGATTTTCAAGCGCCCCTATTGGGATGTGATCAAAGGCACTCCGCCGTTTATTTTCATGCTGATTTTAGCCGCCGCTCTGCTGATCATGTTCCCGCAAATTGCGCTGTTCCTGCGCGATGTTGCCTTCCGCTAAACAGCCACAAGGAGTACGCGAATGTTTAATCGCATTTTAGTCCCGGTGGATGGTTCTAAAGGCGCCTTAAGGGCGCTGGAAAAAGCGGTGGGCTTGCATATGCTGACCGGCGCTGAGCTTTATCTGCTGTGCGTGTTTAAACACCACAGTTTGCTGGAAGCCTCACTCTCGATGGTGCGGCCCAACCAGCTGGATATCCCGGATGATGCGCTAAAAGAGTACGCCACCGAGATCGCCGTGCATGCCAAATCCCACGCTATTGAGCTGGGCGCGGACAGCGCGCTCGTACGCGCTTTTGTAAAAGGCGGCCGACCATCGCGTATCATCGTCCGCTTCGCCCGTAAGCGAGAGTGCGACCTTATTGTGATTGGTGCTCAGGGTACCAATGGTGAGAAGAACCCGTTGCTGGGAAGCGTTTCTCAGCGTGTGGCGGGAGCCGCCCACTGCCCCACGCTGGTCGTCTAAATCCGCTAAACCTCTCGCTCATGTTGTGGTCTTACTAACACCCACCGTCCCGAAGATGCAGCTCGGGGCGGTGGGTGTTAGTCTTTGCATAACACTATTGGCGCTCGACGCCGCTATATACAAGATAAAAGGATCTTTCATGAAACGACTGCTCTCTACCACGGCTCTGACAGGTTTGCTTTTGGTCGCCCCGTTTGCCGCAGCAGCGCCAGAAACCGATGAACAGCGCTTGGCTTATAGCTTGGGTGTCACCCTGGGTGAAAGTATGCAGGCAGACATCGAAGACCTAGACCTGGATGCGTTCACAGATGGCATGCGCGATGTGTTTGAAGGCAATGACTTAGCGCTCAGTGAAGAAGAGATGACCGAGGCGTTGATGGCGTTCCAAGAGCAGTCAATGCAAGCGCGTGAAGCCGAAGCTGAAGAGATGGCACAAATGAGTCTCGAAGAGGGCGAAGCCTTCCTGGCTGAAAACGCTGAGCGCGATGAAGTGACCGTGACCGACTCTGGCCTTCAGTATGAAGTGCTTGAATCTGGCGATGGTGCCACGCCTGGCCCTGAAGATACCGTCGAAGTGAACTATGAAGGCATGCTGCTGGACGGCACCGTTTTCGATAGCTCTTTTGAGCGCGGTGAATCCGTCAGCTTCCAGACCAATCAGGTGATCGAAGGCTGGCAGGAAGCGCTGCAGATGATGAGCGTTGGCGATAGCTGGATGCTCTATATCCCCGCGGATATTGCTTACGGCGAGAATGGCCAAGGGCCGATTGGGCCTAACGAAGTACTGACCTTCCGCGTTGAACTGTTAGGCGTCGAATAAGCGATGCGCTCAGCCCCCCACTTCACTGTGCACCCCATCGCTTACGCGCTGCTTTGCGTTGGTGTATGTGTCCCGCTGATGGCTCAAGCGGAGACGACCGACGAGCCTGAGGATTTACCTGCCTTAAGTGCTGCCAGTGAGCAGGCCAGCGTGGTGGGGGTATCGTCGGGCGGTTATATGGCGACCCAGCTTGCGGTGGCCTGGCCCGAGCGGTTTAGTGGCTTGGGCGTTCTAGCGGCGGGGCCTTGGAGCTGTGCGCAGGGTTCGCTGAGTTTGGCGCTTAATCAGTGCATGATGACCCGCCGGGGGGAACCTTCATTAGATGAGCTGGAGGCTCGTTACCAGCGCTATAGGGAGCTTGAACAGATAGGTAGTAAACAAGCGCTTAGCCAGCTCAGGGCCTATTTGTGGCACGGCGAAGAGGATGAAGTAGTGAAGCCACTGCTCGGCGACCTGCTTGCAGAGCAGTGGCAGCAGTGGCTAGCCTCGCCTGATCAACTGCGCGTTGCGCGCAGTGAAAATGCAGGGCATGGCTGGCCGGTACGGTTACCCAGTGAAGCTGCCCCAGGCCCTCAGGAGTGGGGCGATTGTCGTCAGGGTGGCGGTAGTTTCCTATTATCCTGCGACGACGATATTGCCGGAGAAATGCTGGATTGGCTCTACCCCGAACGCGATGTCTCGGCCGCTGGCGAGCCTGGTAGTGAGCAAGAGGGTGAGCAAGATGGCGAACTAATCGCATTTGATCAGTCAGAGTTTGCGGTAAAAGGCCTAGCCGATACGGGCTATGTGTTTATACCCAAAGGTTGCGAAGCGGGCGAGTGCCCGGTCACGTTGGCACTGCACGGTTGCCAAATGACCGCAGAGGCCATTGGCGATACGTTTATACGCTACACCGGGTTAAATGCCTGGGCGTCGGCGCATCAGCAAATCGTGCTCTATCCTCAGGCAGAAAGCAGTATGGCGAACCCGCAGGGCTGCTGGGACTGGTGGGGGTTTGCTGAAAGTACCTGGCAGTTAAGCCCGCAGCACGATACCCGTAGCGGCACTCAAATTAGCGCGTTAATGGCCATGTTGGATCGTTTACAATCCGCACCTGAATCCGATTAAGAAGCGCCGATTAACTGCCTAGTTCGCTCTCTAATGCGGAAACTAAACCATGCGGGGTCGGTGAGTAGAGCACTCGCTGAAGAATATCGCCCTCGTGATTAACCAAAAAGAGCGAGGCGCTGTGATCAATGGTGTAGTCCATTGCTGAATCTGGCGCTTCGACTTTTCGCCATATCACCCCATAGCGTGAGGCGACATCCTCAAGCTGTTCCTGGCTGCCCACCGCGCCGATAAACGCCTCGCCGAAAAAGCCCATGTACTCCTGCATGCGCGCGATGGTGTCGCGTTCGGGATCAACGGTGATCATCACCGGCACCACACGTTCGCGCTGCTCCTCAGAGAGTTGGGCCAGGGCTTGGCGCTTTACCGATTGGGTCATCGGGCAAATATCGGGGCAATACGTATAGCCGAACGAAACAATCGCAACTTGATCGTCGTCCAGTTGGGTCAACGAAAAATCACCCTGGGTAGAGGGCAGTTCGATTGGGCCGCCTACAGGCTCCCCCTCTTTGGGGGCGAAAGCATACTGATAGAGGCCAATCCCGCTGGCCACCAGCAAAAGCGCCACCAACCCCGCGCCTAGCCATAACGGTTTTCTTGCCATGTGAGTTAACTCCGAATCACGTCAAAATCGAACCAGCTGCCTACCTTGCCTTCTGCGGTTTCCAGTATGACACGTGCCCGCCAGGGCATAACGCTTTGCGTACAAATTCCCACTTGGCCTTGACCTTGAAAGTGGCCGGGCGCACCGGCGCTAAGGGCAAAACGGTGTAGCCCCAAATCCATATCTCGACCAATAAAATCTACCTCGACCTGCGTGGCCGTTACACCCTCGACTTCTACTTCCAGTGGTAATATCTCCAGTGCATCAATCCGTCCAATGGACGCAATGTGAAGCGTGATACGGCCTATATCGCCCAGGGTGGCGGAGCAGGGCGCGGCATGCAAGTCGCAGTTTGAAGTGGGTGGAAACCATGTCACATCACTGTCGCGGTGCAGCCAATGGGCAAAGGCATACCACGCGCAGGCCGCCAGCGCCAAGCCAGTGACCAGTATCAGTACCCTTAAGACGGGGAAGCCCGCCGGGTGTGCAGGTTTTGATATCATCTTCATGGCAGAATAATCGCTACGCGAGCCGTGAGGCGGGAAGTTTGATCATGGTAACAGTAATCGCGCCGATATCGCTGTGCTGGGATGTCGCAGGCAAAAGGGACATAAATGGAGAGTATCACTGGCGCTTTAGGCCCACTATTTCTGTTGATCTTACTGGGCGCCGTGCTGGGCTATTGGCGTTGGCCTAGCGACACTTTTTGGCCGCAGATGGAGCGGCTGATCTACTTTGTGCTGTTTCCCGCCATGCTGGTGGGCACCTTGGCGACTGCCGATGTGAGCCAAGTTCCGGTCGGCCGCCTTGCAATGGTGTTACTCGGCGCGATGGTGCTGTTTGGCCTGCTGCTCTGGCGTTTACGCGGCTGGCTAAAGCTAACACCTGCGGCGTTTACGTCGGTATTTCAAGGCGCGGTACGTTTTAATACCTATGTAGGCGTTGCTGGCGCCGCCGCGCTACACGGCAGCCTAGGAGCGACCACCGCAGCCGTCGCCGTGGCACTAATGGTGCCAGTGGTTAACGTGATGTGTGTGGCCAGCTTTGTCGCGGCTGGCACTCTAGGCGGTGCTAGCGTAGGTAAAAGTGCCATGGCGTTGATTAAAAATCCGCTGATTCTGGCCTGCTTGGCGGGTATTGGCCTGAACCTGTCGGGCGTTGGTTTGCCTGGCTGGAGTCAAGATACGGTTGAGCTACTGGGGCGTGCGGCGCTGCCATTGGGTTTGGTGGCCGTCGGGGTGGCGCTGCGTCCTGCGGCGCTGCTGCGTATTGATCGCGGAGTGCTGGCCACCAATGGCGTTAAACTGCTGCTCATGCCCGCGCTGGTATTGGCATTAACCTGGATACTACAGCTGGATCCGGTAAGCCGCGACGTAGCGCTACTGTTTGCAGCACTCCCTACGGCTACCTCTGCGTATATCTTAGCCCGTCAGTTGGGGGGCGATGCCGAGCTCATGGCCGCGATCATTACCGGCCAAACCCTGTTGGCCATGCTTACCCTGCCGTTTTGGCTGCAGTTGGTTAGCTGACGGCGAGGCTGGAATGCTAAATAAAAAATATTCGTATTTGTGTTGACGAGGTAAATGAGAACTATTACAGTGTAATTGTCAGCGTTTGATGAGACGCTGGCAACCACGACAGCTGCTTGGATAACATTCATCGCCAGTTTTCTGTCATGGTTTCTCCCTCTCATTGCTAGTCACGGTCTTTTTGCCGCTCCTCTGGAGCGGCTTTCTTTTTTTATGCGTGCCAATTTTTTATTTATCTCCTGTGTAGGCGATTGTGATCTTTGCCTTCGACAAGCGGTAATAAAAAATATTCGTATTTGTATTGACGGGGTAAATGAGAACTATTACAATGTGGTTGTCAGCGTTTAATGAGACGCTGGCAACCACGACAGAAACCGCCAGTTTCCTGTCATGGTTTCTCCCTCTCATTGCTAGTCACGGTCTTTTTTGCCGCTCCATTGGAGCGGCTTTCTTTTTTTAGCCCCTGCTACCCTCTCGCTTCCTATACTGCCTTTCGACTCCCGCTCCTCGCTTTCCGTCTCTTGTTTTAAAAACATGAATTTAAAAACGATGATTGCTGGCACGATGAGCCGGCTGACATAGCGTTATTGCTGTGGTGCGTTTTGGCGTCTACGTTTTATAAGTAGCCCCTAAAAGCGTTACTTGACATGGATACTAACGGAGGAGTTTGCCATGAACGATACACAAGACTTATTCCCTACTCGCTTGGAACGAAAGTTGGGAATGTTTGAACGCATCGATCCAGTGGTATACGGCGATGAGTCACAGCTTGCGAATGGCCCCTTAAGCAAATCAGAAATTGATGAGTACGAAAGAAAAGGATTTCTGTCGTTTGAAGGATTTTTTGACGCTGATGACATGCAGGTTTTTCTTAAAGAACTGCGCGAGTATGAAGACGATGCTGATCTGAAACTTTCAGAAGGCACTATTCTTGAACCTGGGCGTGAAGAGATTCGTACTATTTTCGGCATCCACGATGTTTCAAAACGCTTTCAGCGCTTGACCCAGGATCCCAAGCTATTGGCGATTGTTAAGCAACTGCTGGGCAGCGATGTATATATTCATCAGTCACGGATTAACTATAAACCAGGTTTTAAAGGCAAAGGGTTTGAGTGGCACTCCGACTTTGAAACATGGCATAGCGAAGACGGCATGCCACGTATGCGTGGGTTAAGTTGCTCCATCGTACTCACTGACAACGGTGAATTTAACGGCCCATTAATGTTGATCCCTGGCTCGCATCATTATTTTGTTCCGTGTGTCGGACGAACGCCGGAAAATAACTATAAAGAGTCGCTGAAAAGCCAAGAGGTGGGCGTGCCCCCAGCCAGTAGCCTTCGCGAGATAATGCTAGAAAACGATATCGAAGCTCCCAAGGGGCCTGCCGGTTCGCTGGTGATCTTTGAATGCAATACCATGCACGGCTCGAACATAAATATGTCTTGCTGGCCGAGAAGTAATCTGTTCTTTGTTTACAACAGTGTTGAAAACACGCTGCACGACCCTTACTGCGGTAACCGGCCCAGGCCGGAATTTCTAGCTAATCGTTCGGATTGGGAGCCGCTAAAACCGCTCAACGAGTAAAGCCCATGCGCATCGCCGTGTTTAGTGCTAAACCCTACGACCGCACTTTTCTTACACGCGCCAACTCGGGGCAACGCCACCACTTAAGCTTTTTTGAGGCGCGTTTAACTGAAGACACGGCGACCTTAGCCAACGGTTTTGACGCGATTTGCGCCTTCGTGAATGACTGCCTTGATGCCGCCGTGTTAGAGCAACTGCATAACGGTGGCACAAGATTAGTGGCGCTGCGTTCGGCGGGCTTCAACCATGTTGATTTGGCTGCCGCCGAACGGTTAGGCATCACAGTGGTACGGGTGCCTGCCTACTCCCCCCACGCAGTGGCAGAACACGCGGTCGCCCTAGTGCTGAGCCTTAATCGCATGACTTATCGCGCTTACAACCGTGTGCGGGAGGGTAATTTTGCCCTGGATGGCCTGCTGGGGTTCGACCTGCACGGTAAAACGGTAGGCATTATTGGAACTGGGCATATTGGGCTGATTTTTGCCGATATTATGCACGGCTTTGGTTGCCGGGTAGTGGCCAGCGACCCGTTTCCCAGCCCGGATGCTAAATCCTTTGTTGAGTACGTGCCGCTAGCAACGCTGTTTGCCAGCGCCGACATTATCTCGCTGCACTGCCCGTTGACGCCTGAGACTCACCATTTGATTGATGCCGATGCCATCGCGCAAATGAAGGAAGGCGTCATGCTGATCAATACCGGCCGCGGAAGGGTGGTCGATACCCAAGCCGTCATAGCAGGCCTGAAAAGCGGCAAAATCGGCCGCTTAGGGCTGGATGTCTATGAAGAGGAAGAGCAGCTGTTCTTCGAAGACCTCTCTCAAGGCGTGATTAACGATGACCAGTTTATGCGCCTGACGACCTTCCATAATGTACTGATCACCGGACACCAAGCCTTCTTCACCGCCGAAGCGCTAACCAATATCGCCGAGACGACGTTGGCTAATATTGACGCTTTTGAAAGTGGGATGGGAGAGATTTATCGGGTCGTTTTAGCGAAATAACACTGCTCTAAATCTACTCAGCGACGGATTGATGAAGACCGTCGCGAGCATTGTGATGAGAGTGCTATAGCTAACTAGCACCAATTGGCAGAACGGTTCAGCCTTCCCGCTGATAAATCAAATCCCAAACCCCATGGCCGAGTTTCTCGCCGCGGGCTTCAAACTTGGTCAATGGGCGGAACGCCGGGCGCGGCACATACGGGGCGGTTTCCGCGCTGGCGGTATTGGCATAGCCGGGGGCCGCTTCCATTACCTCGGCCATCCACTCTGCGTAGGCTTCCCAGTCGGTGGCCATATGGAAGGTGCCGCCAGGCATCAGGCGAGTGCGGATCAACTCAACAAAGGCAGGCTGTACGATGCGCCGTTTGTGGTGCTTCTTCTTCGGCCAGGGGTCGGGGAAGAATAGCTGTAGCGTGGTTAGCGAGCCTTCGGGCAGGCACTGCTCAAGCACTGCCAGGGCGTCCTCGCGGTAAACGCGCAGGTTAGTCAGGCCGCGCTTATCAACTTCATCGAGCAGTTTGCCAACGCCAGGAGCGTGGACTTCGATGCCGATAAAGTCGGTGTCTGGGTGAGTCTCGGCCTGTTCTATCAGCGAGTTGCCCATGCCAAAACCGATTTCCACTACCCGCGGTGCCTGACGGCCAAACAGCGCGTCCAAATCTTGGCGGCCGTCTGCGATGGTCAGGCCAAAACGCGGCCAAATATCTTCTAAGCCACGGTTTTGCGCCTGGGTCATACGGCCCGCGCGGATCACATAGCTTTTAATGCCGCGGCGATGCAGCGGTGCATCCGTACCTTCCGGCCCTGTGGTGGCGTTGCTTTCGGGCGCGGCGTGACGTTCGGGTACGCTATCGTTGGGTTCAGTCATGGGGTCTCGAATCAATTAACCGTTAATACGGCCAGCGAAAGGTGAAGAAGGATCGGCGGATTGGCGGCGCGGCATACGGCCGGCTAGAAACGCATCGCGGCCGGCTTCCACGGCCAGCTTCATGGCGTTGGCCATGCGCAGCGGCTCGCGGGCGTGGGCAATGGCTGTATTGAGCAGTACACCGTCACAGCCTAGCTCCATCGCCATGGCAGCGTCTGACGCCGTACCAATGCCCGCATCCACTAGTACCGGTACCTTGCTCTGTTCAACAATCAAGCGCACGTTGTGTGGGTTTTGAATGCCGTGGCCAGAACCGATCAGCGAGCCCAGCGGCATGATGGCGCAGCAGCCCATGGCTTCCAGCTCGCGTGCCACAATGGGATCGTCGCTGGTGTACACCATGACGTCAAAACCGTCAGCCAGCAGCGTTTCCGCAGCTTTGAGCGTCTCAACCACATTGGGGTAGAGCGTGTGGTCGTCGCCGAGGACTTCCAGCTTGACCAGGTTGTGGCCGTCGAGCAGCTCGCGGGCCAAACGGCAGGTGCGCACGGCATCTTTAGCGGTGTAGCACCCGGCGGTATTGGGCAGCAGGGTGTAGCGCTCGGGGGAGATGGCGTCTAATAGGTTGGGCGCGTCGGCGTCCTGACCTAAATTAGTGCGGCGTACGGCAAACGTGACGATTTCAGCGCCGCTTTGGGCAATGGCGGCGCCGGTTTCGGTAAAGTCTTTGTACTTGCCTGTGCCAACCAGCAGGCGCGAGTGAAAATCGCGCCCAGCAATGGTTAACGGTGTATCAGTTAGTTGGGTCATAGTATTTCCTTTAGCCGCCGCCAATCGCGTGGACAACCTCTACGTGGTCGCCATCGACCAAGCGGGTGTCGGCGTGTTGGCTGCGGGGGACGATCTCTTCGTTAATTTCGACGGCGATACGACGACCACTAAGGCCCAGCTGTTCAACTAAGTCAGCGGCGGTGAGGCCGGTGGACAGCGTATGGGGTTCACCGTTTAGACGTATCTGGATAGACATAAATAGGCGCGTCTCATTCGTCGTGGCAGTTCGTGCTCTCAGGTATTCTCTATTGTAGCGGTTTCGCGCCGCGCAAGGTAAGCCGTAGCAGCAATCAGCGTGATGGGTATCAACCATAATCGGAGCAGGAGAGCAGCGTGCAGCGGACAGATAAAGTGTGGTGGTGCGTAGCGGCGCTGTCTGGCGCCATAATGGTGATGCTGGGTGCCTACGCGGCCCACGGCTTAGCCGCGCACACGACTGAGGCGATGGTAAGTGCCGTGGAAACCGGCGTGCGTTACCAAGCGTGGCACACGCTAGCCATGATGATCGTACTGGTGTGGCGTCAAGTAAATCCGCTAGCGGGTCAGCGTTGGGTGTTGGCGCTGTGGACGCTGGGGGTTGTGGGCTTTTCCGGCTCGCTCTACTTAATGGCCTTGGCGGGGCTAAGTCTGGGTATTGTGACGCCGATTGGCGGCGTGTTGCTTATGGCCGGGTGGCTGGCGCTAGCTGTCGTAGTACTCATAGCCAAGGAATAAGCACCATCCCCTAGGCCGAAAATACGCGTGGCTGTGCCGCGGTTCTCCCATTTTACGAGCATCTCTATGTTTCATTTTGTCGTTGCAATACCCTGCCTAATTGTCATTTTCCGCTATTTAATACCCCTTAAGTGGCCGCTCTGGTTTAAGTTCCTGCTCAGCGCTGTGCTGCTGTTTGTTGCTCAGCACCATTTGTTGACGTTACTGGCATTTGGCTCGATGTTTTCTCCCGAGGTGCCAAGAGTCATCGTGCTGGCCGTTAATTGGATTTTCGGCACGATGCTGTTTCTAGCGGTACTCCAGATAGCCGTTGATCTGATAGTGCTTATGTTGATGGTGTTTAAGCGGCGGCGTATCGCCATCCCTCCTGTGCTGCGTTACAGCATGGGAGCATTGGCGTTAGGCGTGGCTGCTTTCGCTGTCAGCCAAGCAGCGCGGGTTCCTGCGGTTAAGGATATCGAGGTGGCCATTCAAGGGCTTCCAGCGGAGTTTGATGGGTATGAGATTGTGCAGTTAACCGATCTGCACATCAGCCGGCTGTTTGAAGCTCCTTGGGTTGAAGCGGTGGTAGCGCAGGCCAATGCGCTTGAGCCAAATTTAATTGTCATCACCGGCGACCTGATCGATGGCGACCTTGATGTGCGTCGCACAGATGTGGCGCCGCTTCAAGCGCTCTCAGCGCCAGACGGTGTCTACACCATTCCGGGTAATCATGAGTACTATTTTGGTTACCCGCAGTGGATAGAGCATTACCAGACGCTCGGCATGCAGGTATTGGCGAATCAACACGTGGCAATTGAAAACGAGGGGGCGAATTTAGTTCTGGCGGGGGTTACAGACTTTACAGCAGGCAGGCACGCTTTTCCTGCGCCAAATGTAGAGGAGGCGATAGCAGGGGCGCCGGATGACGCACCGATTATTATGTTGGATCATCAGCCCCGAAACGCAGCTGTTGCGGCCGCCGCCGGGGTGGATCTTCAGCTTTCCGGGCATACCCACGGGGGGATGATCGTGGGCTTTGATCGGCTCGTTGCCCGTGCCAATAATGGGTTTGTGTCTGGTTTTTATGATGTCCAGGAAATGGCGCTTTACGTGAATAACGGCACAGGATTATGGCCAGGGTTTGCGCTACGCCTCGGCAAACCATCAGAGTTAACCCGCATTACGCTTCGTCAGGGGTAGCGTTGGGTGCCGCCTCGGCGAGGCTTGCCCCCAGCCCAAGATGCGCCTGATGAAGCCGAATCAGGGGCGTGTTGTCTGCAAGGCCTAGCAACGTCGCATCATCCTCTTCACGTATCGCCACGCGCAGTAACGGAAAGGCTTGCTCCGCATTCGCGACAGAGGCGGCCAACAGCGAGCGTCCGTCGACTAAGGGGGCGCAGCGCTTGTCACTTTCGCCAAAGCGGCGTGAGTAGCCAGCGGCCATCACCAAGGCGACGACATTACTAGAGCTCATGGAGTGCTTTTCCGTGCTGCACCCGTACGATATCCGCCATGATCGAGAGGGCAATTTCCGCTGGGGTCTTGCTTCCTAATGCTAGACCAATCGGCATATGCAGTCGGTCGACTTGCTCTTCGGTCAGCCCCCCTGAGCGAATCAGCCGCTCTACCCGTTCCGCTGAGGTGCGTCTTGATCCCATCACGCCTATATAAAACGCGGGCGTGCGCACCGCTTCCATCATGGCTAAGTCATCAATACGCGGGTCATGGCTGAGCGCAACAATGGCGGTGGCGCCGTGGCAGCCGTTGGCAGTTAGATATAGGGAAGGAAGTTGCGTCTTGACCGTAACCCCCGCAACGCCAAACGCTTGGCAGGCGGCCTCGTCGGGGTCGCAGACAATCACCTCAAACCCTAACGTGGCGGCAAACGAGGCGCAGGCGCTGGAAACGGGCGAAATGCCGGCGATGATTAGCCGCCGCGCGGGCGCAAGCCGCATGCTTACCCGATCTGGTGTGCCCTCTTCACGGGGCCAGATCACGCGAGGCCCCAGCGTGGCATCGTCGGTAAAGTAGCGGGTGCCCGTCTGAATATCGACATGGCGCATCAGCTGGTGATGGCCTTCAAGCGTCGCCTTCAGCGTGCCAAGGTGCTCCCGTATCTCCTGCGTGGCGGGTAGGCGCTCAACCAGCACCTCAAGAATGCCGCCGCAGGGCAGCGTGATATGCCCGGCCTGCGTATTGTCTGCATCGCCGTAGCGTATAACGACCATTGGGTTTTCAAACTGCCCCTCTGCTAGGCGCTTGATGAAATCATCCTCCACACAGCCGCCAGAAAGCGACCCCAGGTGGCTGCCGTCCCTGATTACCGCCATCCAGGCGCCGGGGGCGCGGGGCGATGAGCCAAACGTGGCGAGCACGGTGCACAGCCAGACCGTTTCGCCCTCCCGGGACCAGGTAAGCGCTTGATCGATAACCTGCAAGTCCAAATGCTGCATTTCAAACGATTCCAGTAGTGAGCAAGCGGCATCCATTGCCTCGCTTGCATGGATAGACGTGTCATAGCGTAGCGCACCTGAGGTATGTAGAGGCTTTGTTTTACAGGGGTTGGTCAGAGATTTGGGCTGCCTGGGGTAATCGTGACTATGCTAAAGGTCTTATGGCACTAAATAAGCGATAGCAACGCGCAAGGAAGGCATATAGCAATGAACTCCTCTAATAATGTCGAAAGACACCCCAAGACCGAGAACCCTGATAGCAGCACCTTTACACTGACCGTCAATGGTGAACACCATCCGTTAACGCTGGATAACCGCACAACGCTTTTGGATGCCCTGCGTGAGCACCTGCAACTTACAGGCTCCAAGAAAGGCTGTGACCACGGTCAATGTGGTGCCTGCACGGTGCTGGTGAACGGCGAACGCATCAACGCCTGCTTGTCTCTTGCGGTGATGCATGAAGGCGATGATATTGCGACTATCGAAGGGGTGGCTGAGGTCGACCATCTTGATCCCATGCAGCAAGCCTTTGTCGATCATGACGCTTTCCAGTGCGGCTACTGCACGCCGGGGCAAATCTGCTCGGCCAAGGCAGTGCTTGACGAGATCCAGGCGGGGCTGCCAAGCCACGTTACCAACGATCTGAATGCGCCTATTGAGATAAGCGATGCGGAAATTCGCGAGCGGATGTCGGGCAACCTTTGCCGCTGCGGCGCCTACGCCAACATTCTCAAGGCCATTAACCAGGTGGCGGAGGCGCGCTCATGAAAGCTTTTTCTTATGAACGCGTCAGCGACCCGGCCCAGGCGGCAGCGCGTGCGGCGGAAGTGCCGGGCGCCAAGTTTATTGCGGGCGGTACTAACCTGCTGGATCTGATGAAGCATGAGATCGAAACCCCCGGGCACCTGATCGACGTATCGGGCACGGGTCTTGACGATATTACCCCGACGGATGAGGGCGGCCTGCGCATTGGTGCGCTGGTCAGCAACACCGCGCTCTCGGCGGATGCCCGGATCCGCAAGGATTACGCGGTGTTGAGTCGGGCGCTTGTCTCGGGTGCTTCGGGCCAGCTGCGCAATAAAGCCACGACCGGCGGCAATCTTTTACAGCGCACGCGCTGCCCCTATTTTTATGACACTGGTATGCCCTGCAACAAACGTTCGCCTGGGGCTGGCTGTGCAGCACTGGGTGATGGCGCAACGTCGCGTCAACTGGGCGTCATCGGCACGTCAGACGCGTGCATTGCCACGCACCCTTCGGATATGGCCGTTGCCCTGCGCGTGCTGGATGCCGAAGTGGAAACCGTGACGTCATCGGGTGAAACGCGCCGCCTGACGCTGGATGAGTTTTACCAGTTGCCCGGAGATACCCCGGAGATAGAGAACGCGCTGCAAGCAGGTGAAATGATCACCGCCGTGCGGCTACCGCCCCCTGTTAAAGGTCGCCATGCCTACTACAAGGTGCGCGACCGGGCTTCTTACGCCTTTGCGCTGGTATCCGTTGCGCTGATTCAAGCCCCCGATGGCACCGGGCGTGTGGCACTGGGGGGCGTGGCGCCCAAGCCTTGGCGCCGTGCTGAAGCCGATGCGCTGTTACCCCAGGGCGCATCCGCCGTCATGGCCCGCTTACTGGACGGGGCTCGTCCAACGCATGAGAACGCCTACAAGCTTACCCTCGCAGAGCGAACGCTCGCCGCGCTGCTGGCTCAGGAGTGACCCATGGATTTTAATCAATCAACGGAAGATAACCTGTTCGACCGTGCCCGTATTATCGGCAAGCCGCATGTACGAATCGACGGGCTCCTTAAGGTAACCGGCAGCGCGCCCTACGCTTACGAGCGGCATGCCGTCGTGGCCAACCAGCTGGTGGGTTATCCCGTGGGCGCAACAACTGCCCGGGGAAAAATCACCCATATGGACGCCTCGGCCGCCCGCGCCGCTCCCGGCGTAGCCGCCGTTATCACCACTCTGGAGTTTGAGCCGCTGGCGCGTGCCGACAGCAATGTGGCCCACCTGTTCGGGGGGGCCACCGTTGAGCACTACCACCAAGCGATTGCTGTAGTGGTCGCCGACACCTTGGAGCAGGCGCGTGGTGCGGCGTCATTGATCGACGTGCGCTACGAAGAGGCGCCGGGGGTGTTCGATCTTGAAGATGCCTGGACGCGTCTGCAAAACACTGGTGAGCCGATCGCCAACGTAGGCGATGTGGATGGTGCGTTTGACGCCGCACCGGTGACGCTGGATGAAACCTACCGCACTGCTTCGCAAAGCCACGCCATGATGGAGCCTCACTCTTCCATTGTTGACTGGTCAGACGGCGGGCAGATGACGGTATGGACCTCGAACCAGATGATCGAATGGACGCGCCAGGCGCTCGCTACCACCTTTGATATCGACGCCGACAGAATCCGCCTGGAAAGCCCTTACGTGGGCGGTGGCTTTGGCGGCAAGCTGTGGCTACGCGCCGATGCGGTGCTGGCGGCGCTTGGCTCGCGCGCGACCGGCCAGCCGGTCAAGGTGGCTCTGCCGCGGCCAATGATCTTCAACAACGCCACGCACCGCTCCGGCACCATTCAGCGCCTGCGCATCGCGGCCGGGTCAGATGGCAAGATTACCGCCTTCGACCATGCCGCCGTTTCCCATACGCTGCCCGGCGGCAGCGGTGAAGATGCGGTCAATCAGACTCGTTGCTTCTACGCGGGCGAAAATCGTCGCATGGCCCACCATCCTATCGATATGGGCCTTCCTGAATCGGCGGATATGCGTGCCCCTGGCGAAGCCTCGGGGCTCGCGGTGCTGGAGATCGCCATGGACGAGATGGCGGAGAAGCTCGGCATGGACCCGGTGGAGTTCAGAGTTCTCAACGACACCCAGGTCAATCCCGAAGAGCCATCAAAGCCCTTCAGCGAACGCCACTTTGTGGAGTGCCTGCGAAAGGGCGCCGACACCTTCGGCTGGGCTGAACGTAATCATAAACCGGGCGGCCAGCGCGAAGGCCAGTGGTTGATTGGCCACGGTATGGCCGGTGCCTACCGCGGTGCGCCCACCCTGACCTCGGGCGCGCGGGTGCGCTTGCAGAATGGGCGACTGATTGTAGAAACCGATATGACCGATATCGGCACCGGTTCCTACACCATCCTGACCCAGACAGCCGCAGAAACCATGGGCATGGAGATGCAGGACGTAGAGGTACGCCTTGGCAATAGCGCCTACCCGACCTCCTCCGGCTCAGGCGGGCAGTTTGGAGCAGCGAGCTCTACCGCTGGCGTTTACGCCGCCTGTGTAGCGCTTCAGGCGAAGATCGCCAAGCACCTGAACGTTGACGAGGCGCGCTTTGAAAATGGCCGCGTTGCCGCCGGGCAGATAGATCTGGCGCTGGCCGACGTGGCCGATGGCGAAGAGATTATGGCTGAAGATTCGATCAACTTTGGCGACTTTAAGGACAAGCTGGAGATTGGCACCTTCGCGGCACACTTTGTTGAGGTGGCCGTGCATGCCTATACCGGGGAAACCCGCGTGCGGCGTATGCTGGCCGTGTGCGATGCAGGGCGCATCCTCAACCCCATCACGGCGCGCAGCCAGGTGATTGGCGGTATGACCATGGGCGTGGGGGCTGCCTTGACCGAGGGCATGAGCGTGGATACCGAGCGCGGTTTCTTCGTTAACCACGACTTGGCAGGCTACGAAGTGGCGGTGCATGCGGATATCCCCGAGCAGGAGGTCATCTTTTTAGACACCACCGATGCTGCTTCATCGCCGCTAAAAGCAAAAGGTGTTGGGGAACTGGGCATCTGTGGCGTAGCCGCCGCGATTGCCAACGCGATCTACAATGCTACTGGTGTTCGGGTGCGCGAATACCCGATGACATTGGATCGAATAATTGCCCAGTTACCTGCCGCGTAAAACCTCAGGGATGTGGCTGCTAGTCTGAACTCTATGCCGAGGGTCGGAAGCATTTGGATCCTCGGCACGATCCTAAGACCTTTTTATGCCACGCGTTGCTCTGCCATTTTGCTATTTATGACAACAACATCCGTAGCGGCATCCACAGCCCCATGGCGATCATTACCAGGTTTTCGGTTAGCGACACAAAACCCAACGGCACATTGCTGTTACCGCCGACGCAGGCGCATTTAAGCTCACGCTTGTCGATATACACGGCTTTAAACACGGAGACCGCCCCCACCGTACCGACAAACAGCGCCAGCGGCGCGGCCAGCCACATCAACGCCCCGGCCAGCATTAAAATACCTGCAAGCGTCTCGGCGTAGGGGTAAAAATAGCTATAGGGGACGTAGCGTTGAGCTAACAGGTCGTAATTCAAAAACATACTGCTAAAACTTTCGACATCTTGCAGTTTCTGCAATCCCAGCAGCACCATGGCCGTAGCAACGGCATACTCCGGCATGCGTGCAGTGAACAGTGTGCCCTGGGACGCCCAACTAATCGCCAAACCGATCAGTAGCGCAGTAGCAAAAATGGCAATTACCGGCCGATAAGTGGTTTCTTTTGCATTGGGAACACTCATTCCCAGATGCTCACGCAGCTCTTCGTAGCCGCCGATGCGTTGGTCACCGATGAACACCTGAGGCGTAGTGTCGACATTTTCCTGTTGCTTGAACGCGTCGATCTCATCGCGGGACGTTAAGGTGTGGTCGTCGACCTTAAAGCCCTTGCGTTTGAGTAGATCAACCGTCTTCAGGCCAAACGGGCACAGATGCTCGGCGGTTTTCATCCGGTAAACCCGCGCGCTTTGCTGTGTTGATGATGCCATGGCAACCTCCCTTTTTTGCCTTATCAAGGCTAACAGCGTAGTACCTGGGGTCGCCTATAGGTCAAGTGTTGGTATATTTTCCATAGCCGAATAAATCAGGTAGTGGCCTTCGCAACGAGCGATTAGGCTAAAAGATATAAAACAACCAAAGTCCCCACGCCTGCCATACCTATCGCGTCCAGCGTATCTAAAACCTCGCGCTCTTCAGGATGAAGGAGGTGACACATAGCGGTTCTTGCACTGCTTAACCTTAATAGTTGAGAGGTACTGCTGATCCCCATGCTGAAAGTAGCGATAATGATTTCGATGGTCTCTAACCCAAATAGCACAAGGAAAATGGTTAACAAGGTAGTTAAAAATAGGCATAGCCGAAAAGAAAACCATTGCCAGTCAATGAGACTCTTATTACCAAGCGGCATCCAACTATCAGAAGCGATCTTTTTTGTTGATAAGAGCGATATGCACATTCCGATGCACCCGAATCGTGATGAGGTTGAACCTATCTTGTCACCGAATACTTAACGAACAGTTATGTGCTTTCATTCATTAGCTGGCGTACGTATGGGTTGTATTAGGGGAAGGTGTTAGGCACTGTTTTGGTTGGCCTGCTGCCGAGTTCGCATGAACGGGTGTCGTTGAGGCTCGACCCTCAAGATTAGCTTGTATGGCTTCTACTATGGTGCTGATCTCTGGACGCCACAGGATCGTGTCATAGGGTTCTCGTGGTACGAAGGCGAGTGATTTTTTCTGACGTACCAGGGAAATGGTGGCGACATCGAGTGCTGCTGCTAAGTGCATCGGCCCTGAGTCGGGTGTCACGAGTAAACTCGCACGCTCTAAAACCGCAGCAAAGTGACGGATAGGAAGCGGTGGGCATAAGCTGCCATACTGCGATGACATCAAGCGCTGCTCAATCGGTGCTAGAAGCCTAAACTCCTCCGGCCCAAGGAAAACGACATAACGTATTTTGCAGGCTTCCATGGCATCGATGAGCATTAGCCAAAATGCCAACGGCCAACGTTTGTTTTGATGCCCGCCTACGAAGATCGCAATAAAGTCTGTATCTGATGAGTGGTCGCTATGCAGACTGAATAGCTGTCGTATCTTCGTGATGGCTTGATAGCGTTCCTGCTCCGTTAGCTGGAGCAGTGGCCGATTACGGCAAGTAACGCCAAGCGGGCGTGTCAAATTGACGATGGCATCATAGGCGTGTGATGACTTACCTTCAGCCTCAATGCTGTACCACCGCTGGTGACCTTTGCGCGACCCCATGCTGTACCGCGCCCCTATTAACCGGGTCACTATAAAGCCGCTCGTTGATCCTCCGCTCACTTGTACCGCCAGGTCATAGCGTTGTGCTCGTAAGCGGCGTAATAGTGTCACACACTGCCAGGGACGGAGAATGGCGGCTCTCGACAGTAAATGGAAATGATCAACAGGACGTTGCTGCAATAGTGGCCATGTTTTATCAGTTGCTAAATAGTCTATGCGCGCGGAAGGAAAGCGTTTACGAAAAGCATCGATGACCGGGGTGCTGATTAGTGCGTTGCCCAGACGAAAATTGGGGCGAATAATTAAAATTTTCTCTATGCCCACAAGGCTATCGATGGTTTCTGGTGCCGGTGCTTTGAGGATATAGCGTATGCCCCCCAGTAAATATCGCTTCATTCTTTTTTCTAAAAAACGGGCCATTATTTTTAAATAATAGTTTGTTCTAATAAGTGTTAGTAAGTGCATACTATGGCGCTCTGTTCAATTAATAGACAATGTTCTGCCCATGGCAGCGACAAGGCAGATTCAAAATGACCGCCATTGAAGGCGCTGCTTTGGCTTTGCCCATGGCGAAAGAGGCAGCTTGAGCCTAAATAACTTAAAGAAGAGTTAAGCTGCGTAAGAGGTTTGCAAAAAAGGTGGCTGGCTTACTGGTTGAGTTCAGATGCGTATGCTTTTTGGGGAATAAGTTGCCGTATTTAAGAAAAGCTTAAGTTTTGGTAGCGAAGATAGCGGTTTGTAGTTTGAGGGAGCAGCATGCGCGCACTGCTGATAGAAGATGATCCCCTGCTTGGGGATGGCATTAAAACGGCACTGGAACGCGAGGGGTACACGGTCGATTGGTTTATGCTTGGCCGCGAGGCAATCCGCGCTATCGGAAGCGAGACCTTCAGTGTGATTATTTTGGATCTTGGTCTGCCTGATATGGACGGCATGCGGGTACTGCAGTTACTCCGTCAGCAATCCACTCTACCTATTCTGATTTTGACGGCCCGCGATGCGATGGAAGACCGTATTGGTGGTTTAGATGCGGGGGCGGATGACTATGTACTCAAGCCATTTAATTTGCAGGAGTTACTTGCCCGTTTGCGTGTCGTAATGCGACGCGCTGAGGGACGCGCCTCGCAGATATTGACGCTGGGGGCACTGAGTATTGATGAGGCTCGTCATGTGGTGAGTTGGCGAGGCAAAGACGTAAAGTTGGGCCGACGGGAGTATGCCTTGTTGTTAGAGCTAGCTAGGCATCCCGACAGAGTGCTATCTCGTCCACGTTTAGAAAGTTTGCTTTACGGCTGGGGCGATGAGATAGAGTCCAATGCGGTGGAAGTTCACATTCATCATCTGCGTAAAAAACTTGAAAAACATGTGATCATTAATGTGCGCGGAATTGGCTACCGGCTGGATAGCCAAGCACGATGATATCGATACGGCGTTATCTACTTCGTACCCTGGCCATTACCATGGTTGTCGCCGGGGGAGTCGCGGTTACCGCGGCCTACTTAATTACGGATCACGAGCTAGAAGAAATTCTCGATACACAGCTTAGTCTGCATAGCCGGATTGTGGCTGGCCAACTCGATCCCAACGCGACCATTGACGACTATGCTCGACTGGCTTCGCGTATGGGCCTTCCAGAACATCCGGCTCAGCTATATCGCGACGGTAGCACAGTGCCCGACAGCAGCTTTGAATCAGGTATCAAGCTTTACCACGAGGAAGAGCTTAAATTAGTACTGGGTTTTTGGAATGCCGATGGCTCACCCAGGCTTCTAGGGGGCAAATGGAATGATGCCGGGCCTTTCCCCGCGCCTTTAGAAGAGGGGTTTCGCTGGGAAAGCTACGATGGTCATCGTTGGCGAGTGTTCAGCATGTTCGATGTTGCCAGCGATACCTGGATCAGCATGGGGCTGCGAGGTTCGTTTCATGATGAAGTGGTGGAGCGCATCACCTGGAACAATTTATTGCCGATGCTCTTTTTGCTGCCACTCCTCCTTTGGCTGATGAGTCGTATTATTCGGCGAGGTATTGCGCCCATTCAAGCGCTTTCCAACCAGGTACAAGGCCGCTCCGCCCACGACCTGCGTAAAATTGATGACCCGGTTCCTCAAGAGCTTAATGAATTACGCCAATCGCTAAACGACTTTATCGCCCGGTTGAAAGCAACGTTAGAGCGCGAGAGGCGCTTTACAGCAGATGCGGCCCATGAGTTACGCACGCCCTTAGCAGCGCTAAGAATTCACCTAGATAACGCGCAGGCGGGGGGAGAGCAATCACTACAAAAGGCTTATGTCGGGGTGGAACGGCTTCAGCGTGTGGTAGAACAGCTGCTTATTTTAGCGCGTTTGGATCAAGTGGCCACAACCTCACCAGCGACAATCGATCTTTACCCGATTATTGCTGAATTGGTAGCCGAGCTGTGGCCCCTCGCTGAAGAGCGAGATCAGCACCTGAGGCTAACAGGGTTAACCCGGCTGGAGGTTCGCGCCGACGAAGTCGAAGTGGGGATTCTCTTTCGTAACCTACTGGATAACGCCTTGCGCTATACCCCGGAAGGCGGTCATGTAGAGGTAGAGTTGGCACTTTGGGAGGGAGCGCCTCAACTTATTGTGAGAGACACTGGCCCTGGACTGCCTGAGACACTACTGGATAAAGTCACTGAACGCTTTAGGCGCGCGTCTGGTCAGGGCACTACTGGCAGCGGATTGGGTTTGTCGATTGTTTCGGAGTTGGCTCAGCGCCAGGATGCACGCCTTACACTTAGTAACCGCATGCCCAATGGGCTAGCGGTAAGCGTTACGTGGGAACAAAACCAGCAACAAGCTCACTGATTAGCTTGCTTGGCTTGTCTTCGGATCAAGACCTCGAATCTAACAGCACTTCCACCGTTAGATGCACCAGAGAACCGCACTGTTGTTGAATGCTCTGCCGGTAAATGTCAGGCGATTCTGGGGTGCCCGGCAACAGTGCGGCAATCGCTGCATTGAGGTTGGGCCAATCGATCCAATGTGTAAGCTCGCCCCTGCGCAGACTGCGAAGGGGCAGTCGCACTTATCTTCGTTAAAACATCAGCTTCACACCAGCAACGACCCCCGCGTCTTCCGTGTTATCGCCGCTAGCGCGGGAGAGATCCGCCGTGTCGCCATACTCTTTCTCCCAATAAGCACCGACGTAGGGGGCGAAGCGGCGGGTGACTTCATAGCCTAGCCGCAGGCCAGCACGAACCGAGTTAAGCCCTTCACCGACGCCAAATTCTTCCACTTCACTGGCGGCCACGGCGATTTCGGTGCGCGGCTGTAGGTAGAGCCGCTGTGTGAGTCGCAGATCGTATTCGCCCTCAAAACTGGCAGCCACGTCGCCATCTTCACTCACTTGCATGGCAACGTCGGTTTCAATGCCGTAGGGCATCACACCTTGCAGGCCGACCACCCCATAGGTGCGTTCGGCGTGGTCATCGGAGAACACACCGCCTTGATAACCGATACCCCCTTGTAACTCCCAAAAATCTGCCACTAGGCGGCTATAGAGTAGTTCCAGGGACTCGAACTCAGCATCTTCACCGTCGCCCTGGACGTTTTCGCCCTCTGACTTCAGGTAAACGCGGTTGATATCACCGCCGTACCAGCCTTGAAAGTCCCATACCACAGCGTCTTGGCCTTTGTCGGGCACGGTGTATTCAAGCCGGTCGAACAGCCCCATGCCCATGTTGTGTTCCATCGTGGGCGCTGGCCAGTTGTCTGGAGCCGCATAGCCATCGTCGGCCTGAGCGGTAGTAGCGGCGGCCACGCCGAGGGCCACGCTGGCGAGGGTTAAGTAGTGCTTGGTTTTCATACTGCCTCCTTAAGAAACCTGAACAACGCGGAACATGCCGGCATCCATGTGATAGAGAAGGTGGCAGTGGAACGCCCAACTGCCCTCGGCGTCTGCGGTGATCAGCGCAGACACGCGCTCGCCGGGCTTCACATTCAGGGTGTGTTTGCGCGGAATCAATTCACCCTGGCCGTTTTCCAGCTCCATCCACATGCCGTGGAGATGAATGGGGTGCTCCATCATGGTGTCGTTGACGAGGATGAGGCGCAGCCGCTCATCTTTCACAAAGTGAATAGGGCCGGTCACTTCGCTAAACTTCTTACCGTCGAACGACCACATGTAGCGTTCCATGTTGCCGGTCAGGTGCAGTTCAAGCTCACGGCCTGGTTCGCGGCGGTCAGGCCATGGCGTGAAGGCTTTAAGATCGCGGTAGACGAGTACTCGACGTTCGTTGGGGTCGATGCCTATGCCTGCCTGGTCGTAGCGAGAACCGGGCTGGGCTTCACCGGCAACGAGCAAGCCATTTTCGCCGATTTTCGCCTGCTCGCCCGACATGCCGCCCATATTAGAGTGATCCATACCCGCCATGTTGGAGTGATCCATGCCTTGCATATTCGACATGCCAGAATGATCCATCCCCGCCATATTGGAGTGATCCATACCTTCCATATTTGACATGCCTGAGTGGTCCATCCCTGCCATATTGGAGTGATCCATACCGCCCATACCGTGGGCAGCCATGGCTTCCATGCCGCGGTCGGCAATTTGACGGCGTTCAGGAATGTCGGCCTGCATGCCTTCACGCGGTGCCAGGGTAGCGCGGGCGTAGCCGCTGCGATCCATGGACTCGGCGAAGATGGTGTATGCCCGGTCGTCTTCAGGTGAAACAAGCACATCGTAGGTTTCCGCCACGCCAATGCGGAATTCATCAACGGGAACGGGTTGCACCGGCTGGCCATCAGCGGCTACCACGGTCATCTTCAGGCCGGGTATACGGACATCGAAGAATGACATGGCTGAGCCATTAATCACGCGTAGCCGTATCCGCTCTCCTGCCTTGAACAGCGCGTTCCAGTTTTCCTGGGGGGAGTGGCCGTTGAGCAGGTAGGTATAAGTGCTGCCAGTGACATCGGCGATATCCCGGGAGCTCATACGCATTTGGGCCCACATGCCGCGCATTTCGGCGGTTTGTGCGAAACCTTTTTCGCGAACATCGGCGAAGAAGTCAGCAATCGTGCGCTCTTGGAGGTTGTAGTAGCCTTCCATGGTTTTCAGATTACGGAACACCGACATGGGGTCTTCAAAGGTCCAGTCGGTGAGCAGTAGCACGTGCTCTCGGTCGTAGCGGAATGGCTCGCGTTCGGCGGCGTCAATAATTAACGGCCCCGCATGGCCAAGCTGTTCCTGCATACCTGAGTGGCTGTGGTACCAGTAGGTACCGTTCTGACGAACAGGAAAGCGATAGGTAAAGGTTTCACCAGGGGCGATACCTGCAAAGCTAACCCCAGGCACGCCATCCATTTCCGGCGGTAGGATGAGGCCATGCCAGTGGATAGAGGTGGGCTCATCCAGCAGGTTAGTGACGCGAAGCACTGCGTCCTGCCCCTCTTGCAAGCGAATCATCGGGCCTGGGCTGGTGCCATTGATGGTGATGGGGGTCGCATCTTGACCATCAATAGGGTGTGACTCGCGGCGAATGGCTAGCGATACCTCGGGGCCTTCTTCGACGCCCTGCGCATAGACATTGGTGCGGCCCCAGGGGGTTGCCCAGGCGGGGGTTAGTCCCATTGCGGCAGCGGAACCTAAGCCTAAGGCAGCGCCGCCTTTTAGGATCTGTCGGCGAGAGAGCGGGTGAGAAATGATGCTTGAGCGTGCCATGTGGAACTCCCATCAATGATGAATGGCACCATCTTGATGGAAGAAGCTGAAACAAAGCTGAATAGTGATTAATTAGCCATTTCACCCGCCAGTGGCAGGATAATCGTAACGCGCAAGCCTCCCAGTGGGCTGCGTTCAAAATGCGAGTGTCCTGAGTAGCGGGCAATTAGCTGCGCAAGAATCGAAAGGCCTAAGCCATAGCCGGGACGGCGTTCATCCAGCCGTGTGCCACGCTCACCCAAACGCGAAAGATCCTCTTCTGCAACGCCGAGTCCGTCATCATCAATGGTGAGCGTGAGTGTGGTAGCGGAGACGGCAATATCGCAATGAACGCGCCTACTCGCCCATTTGCCAGCGTTATCGAGCACGATGCCTACTATTTCAGAAAAGTCGTGAGCCTCAATAGGCACTTGGTCTTTCTCGTGTGCCGAGTGGGTGAGGTTGAACATACGCTCAGGGTAAAGGCTGCGGAACATCTCGATGAGTCGTGAACTATCTCGCGTGACGTTGGCCATTCGACCCGCGTTAGGGCCTGCAATACGCGAACGACGCAGCTCCGCATCTAACTGGGCGTTAATAGCCTCAATACGGCTGAGCAGTTTCTGTCGTCGGTTTTCATCAATAGGCCGGTTGCCGCGCAGTACTTGGGTAACCGCTGCCAACGGAGTTTTTAAGGCATGGGAAAGGTTGGCGAATGACTCTCGAGAGCGCTGTAGACGCAGGTCGATGTCATCCATGAAGCGGTTAAGCTGTGCGACCAGGGCGTCCAGCTCGGCTGGCGCGGTTAGCGAAAGGCGCTCGCGCTCCCCCGCTTGCAGTTCGGCCAATTGCCCACGCAGTTGCCATAAAGGCGTCAGGCTACGGTTAACGGCCAGCATGTTGAGCGTGATTAGCATTACTAAAAGCCCTGCGGCAATGCCGCCTACCCACCAGTGCAGTGTAGCCAGGCCTGCTTCAACCTGGGAAAAATCCTCCCCCACCAGTAATACGCCGTTAGAACCCTGCCACTCAAAATGGCGGCGGTAGACCAGCAAGTGCTGATCGCCCTGTTTAACATCTAAAAGAGCATCGCCGTTTTCTTCCAGCAGCGGCGCCAACTGTTGCTGCCATTGGGGATTAGAGGCGCTCACCGAGCCGTTAAGGCGCAGCACGTATAAATGGTGAAAGACTTGATAGCCACGGCTAACCGAGTCAAGCGCGGCAGGCATGGCGGCTTCACCTTGCTCAAGCTGGGTGACGGCATGGTCGGCTTCGCGCTGGAGACGCTCACTCAAGAAATCCCGAGCAAGGTTCTGCAGCAATATTCCATGTAGTAGCCAGGTCGTCATCACCACGAATAGCGCCACGCCACCTAGCCAGGCGAGTAGTCGAAAACGTAAGCTGCGCCGATCAATGTGAAGCAAAGTAATACCCCTGACCGCGGCGAGTTTGGATAATTGATTTGCCTAGATAACGGCGCAGACGAGCGACATAGACTTCGACCAGGTTGGGCGCGGCAGCATCCTGCTCCAAGGCATACAGCTGCTCTAGTAGCTGCTCTTTAGAATGAATGCGATCCGGATGCAGCATTAAATAGCGCAGTAGTCGAAACTCAGTCGCCGTGAGCGAGCGCCACGCTTCCCCTTCTTTGAAAACCCGTTGGCCTCCCCCATCCAACGATACGCCGTTAAGCGTGACCACCTGCGATAACTGACCAGACTGCCTACGCAGTAGGGCCTTCAAGCGGGCCATGAGCTCGGCTTCATGGAAGGGTTTGGTCAGATAATCATCGGCTCCTGTTTCAAGACCAATGACTTTATCTTCCCAGGTGTCGCGGGCCGTCAGAATCAAAATAGGGGTGGCGCGTTTTTGCTTGCGCCACTGGGCGAGCAGATCCAGCCCCGAGCCATCGGGCAAGCCGATATCCAAGATAGCCAGCTCGTAATGCTCGGTTGCCATAAGCGACTTGGCCGCTTTCAATGAAGCGGCCAAATCAACCAGGTAACCGTTGTCTTTAAGACTCTCTGCCAAGCTTTCTGCTAGCAGGTCATCATCTTCGAGTAGCAACAGTTTCATGGGTAAACATCAGGTTAGAAAGAAAAATTGCCGTACATGCCGGATTCGTAATGGCCGGGGATGTTACAGGCATACTCTAGCTGGTTAGCATTATCAGGAACACTCCATAGTAGAGTCCCTGTCTCACCAGGCGCAATGGTGACGCCTGCCATGCTCATGTTGGCCATATCGTGGCTTTCACCGTGTGCCATATTAGACATATCGTGGTCACCATTGGCCATATCTAGCATCATTTGACGATGCTCTTCCTGGGCTTCTTTACTGCCAATCACAAATTCATGCTCTAAATTACCGGTGTTGGTGATTTCAAATCTAACCACCTCCCCAGCAGCCAGCTCTAGCTCTTCAGGGTCGAACCACATATCGCCAGCCTCAAGGCTGATCGTGCGGTCGACGTCAGCCTCGGTTAGGTTATTGCCACCACCGCCGTGGCCGGGTGCAGCCAGCGCCGCGCCCGTGATCAGACTTAATGAAAGGGCAAACAAAGACGTTGTTAAAAGAGTGTAGCGCATGGTCATTTACCTCAGAGGTTATTGTCACCCGTTCTTTATACGGTGTTAACCTGAAACGAGCCTGAACCCAGCGGTCAAAACATGATCTGTAGCAACCTTACTGTTGTCCGCAAGGTTGCAAGGCTTGACCTGAGGGTAGCCCCAGAGTTGTAAGCTTAAAGCGTTATTGCTAGCTGACTTGGTAGGAGGCTTACCATGATGAACGCAGATTGTTTTGCTTTTATGAGTTCGATGGGTTGGTTGGCTTGGTTAATGCCGCTAACTTTTTTACTGTTGATAGGGCTGGTTATTGCCTCGCTGGGCAAGTATTTGTTTAGCCACACACCTCAAGGAGACCGCTCATGAAGCGTTTTACCGCTACGGTTTTATCTAGTGCTTTACTCCTAGGAGCCGCCTCGGCTCAGGCTGCGTTGCCGGATGAAGCCACGCTGTACAAGAATCCGCAGTGCGGCTGCTGTGACGAGTACGCCCGCCACCTTGAAGAGCAGGGTGTGGATGTAACGATCGTTGATGACGTTGAGCTAAGTGAGATCAAACAGCAGGCAGGCGTCCCCTATGGTTTAGGGTCGTGCCATACCATCGAAATAGGCGACTACTGGATTGAAGGCCATGTGCCGATGGAAGCGGTTACCAAGCTGTTTGAAGAGCAGCCTGACATAGATGGCATTGGCCTGGCGGGGATGCCCATCGGTACGCCGGGTATGCCGGGGCCTCAGAGTGAGCCCTATAACGTTTACGCCTTTAGCGACCAGCAAGATGAGCCGTTTATGACGTTGGCACCGTAAGTGGCGTTCGCTTCAAGTCTTATCCGGCAGCGCATAGCTGGCGGTGACGTGCACCACGGGGCGCGTTTCATCGCTGGCTGAGAATAGCTGTACTTCGCCCACCGCTAAGCGGCGGCCGAGTTTGATCAGCTTGGCGTGGGCGATAATGTCGTGATCGCCGGAGGCTGCGCGGAGGAAGTGGCAGTTTAAATCGCTGGTCACCGCCATCGGCTCTGGGCCAATTTGCGCTAAAATAGCCACGTACATAGCCACATCCGCAAAGCCCATCATGGTGGGCCCGGAAACCCGCGGGCCGGGTCGCAGGTGCTCGTTGCCTATCTTCAAGCGCAGGGTGGCCGTCATTTCACCCACGCTCTCTATCTTACCCATCCGCTGTGGAAACACTTCGTCTAAAAAGTGTTCGATTTGCTCGGCAGTCATGACGGTCATTGTTTTTTTCCTTTCATAAAAAAGCCCCGAGGCATAAGCCTCGAGGCTGATTACACCGTAAAACGATCTTACTTCGCTTTATGCACCTGGCGCCACTCGTGCAGTAGCGGCTCGGTGTAGCCGGAAGGCTGGACGCGGCCTTTGAAGATCAGGTCGGAGGCGGCTTTGAAAGCGGTGGAGCCTTCAAAATCGGCGCTCATGGCGGTGTAGGTGGGGTCGCCTGCGTTCTGCTCATCCACTACCTTGGCCATGCGCTTGAGGGTCTCTTCCACCCGCGGTGCATCGACAATGCCGTGGAGCAGCCAGTTAGCAATGTGCTGGCTGGAGATACGCAGCGTGGCGCGGTCTTCCATCAAGCCCACATTGTGGATATCCGGCACTTTCGAACAGCCCACGCCGTGCTCTACCCAGCGTACTACGTAGCCGAGAATACCCTGGCAGTTGTTATCCAGCTCCTGCTGCTTCTCTTCATCGGACCAGTTGGCGTTTTCCGCCACCGGCACGGTGAGTAGGTCATCCAGGTAGTCAGGTTCACCTAAACCTTCCAGCTCGCGCTGAACGTCGGTGACGTTGACCTGATGGTAGTGCAGTGCGTGCAGCGCCGCCGCCGTAGGAGAGGGCACCCAAGCAGTGTTGGCACCCGCTTTCGGGTGGCCAATTTTCTGCTCCAGCATATTGTGCATCAGGTCAGGCATGGCCCACATGCCTTTACCGATCTGAGCGCGTCCACGTAGGCCGCAAGCAAGACCCACTTGCACGTTGCTCTTCTCGTAGGCCTGAATCCACGCGGCGCCTTTCATATCGCCCTTGCGTACCATGGGCCCGGCTTCCATGGCGGTATGCATTTCGTCGCCGGTACGGTCGAGGAAGCCGGTATTGATAAACGCCACCCGTGAAGCGGCCTCGGCAATACACGCCTTGAGGTTAACCGTGGTGCGGCGCTCTTCGTCCATGATGCCCATTTTCAGGGTATCGCGGCTCATGCCTAGAATATCTTCGACGCGTCCAAACAGTTCGTTGGCGAAGGCGACTTCTTTAGGGCCGTGCATCTTCGGCTTGACGATATACACAGAGCCGGTGCGCGAATTGCGCGGCTGGTCAGCGTCTTTCTTGAGGTCGTGCAGCGCGAGCAGCGAGGTGACCACCGCATCCAGGATACCTTCCGGTAACTCGTTGCCTTTCTCATCCAAAATCGCTGGTGTGGTCATTAAGTGACCCACATTACGCACGAACATCAGCGAACGGCCGGGTAGCGTGACGCTGCTGCCATCGGTGGTTTGCCAGGTGCGGTCGGCGTTAAGTTTACGAGTAAACGTCTTGCCGCCTTTTTCGATTTTCTCTTCCAGATCGCCCTTCATTAGACCCAGCCAGTTGCTGTAAACACCGACCTTGTCTTCTGAGTCCACGGCGGCAACGGAGTCTTCGCAATCCATGATCGCGGTTAGAGCTGCTTCTACCACGACATCTTTAACGCCTGCCGGGTCGGTTTTGCCGATGGAGTCGCTGGGGTCAATCTGAATTTCCAGGTGCAGACCGTTGTTACCCAGCAGAATCGCGTCGGGTTTGGCCGCTTCGCCGCTAAAACCAATCAACTTGCCGGAATCCTTAAGGCCGGTTTCACGACCGCCTTCCAGCGTCACTACCAAGTGCTCGTCACGAATGGCGTAGTTCACCGCATCACGGTGCGAACCAGTCGCCAGCGGTGCCGCGCGGTCAAGCACGCCCCGGGCGTAGGCAATCACTTTGGCGCCGCGCTTCGGGTTGAAACTGGTGCCTTTTTCGGCGCCGTCGTCTTCGGAAATGGCATCGGTACCGTACAGGGCGTCGTAAAGGCTGCCCCAGCGGGCGTTCGCCGCATTCAGCGCATAGCGTGCGTTGCTAACCGGTACGACCAACTGCGGGCCTGCCTGAACGGCGACTTCCCGGTCAACGTTGGCGGTGGTCGCTTTGACGTTAGCCGGCGCTTCTGCCAAGTAGCCAACCTCTTTTAAGAAGCGGCGGTATCCCGGCATATCGGTCACCGGGCCGGGGTTTTCCCGGTGCCATACGTCGAGTTTCTCTTGCAGCGTGTCGCGCTCTTCAAGTAATTGACGGTTTTTCGGGGTCAAATCATGAAACAGGGCATCCACACCGGCCCAAAAGGCATTTTCATCAACGCCTGTTCCCGGTAGCGCCTGCTCATTGATAAAACGATCTAAATCGGCTGCCACCTGTAAACGGTGGCGCGTGATACGCTCGCTCATGGGGTTTCTCCTGTGAGGATGCCCGTGGGCACTCTGTTCTTTAGAACATGGTTGGCCACGGGCAGATTAAAATGCATTTATGGAAAATAATTCCACACCTGCTCGGGCATGTAAACAGCGTAGACCCTAATGCGCTAAAATGCTCGACCAAATGACTAGGCATTAGGTGTTGGGAGCGCGACCCATCTGCCGCGCCTAGGCCAACGGACAATGGCGTTATGGAGAAACAACGATGCGTGATTTCCAACATCTGGAAGGCTTGTTTCGCCACGCCTCGGGCGATACCGCCCTTAGCCGCTTGTTGCCAGGGGAAATATTGGCAGACGCCATGCAAGGCTATTTCCACCACTATGGCTTAGAAGCACTGCTGTTAGATACCAGTGAAGTGCACGCAGGCTTTATCGATACGGGACGCTTTGCGCTGTGGTGCCAGGTGTGGAGCCCCTCGCAGCCAGTGGGTACTGCCTTTGTGGTGCACGGCTATTTTGATCATATGGGGTTATATCGCCATTTGCTTGAACGCCTGCTGGCTAAGGGCTGGCGGGTGGTGCTGTGGGATCTTCCCGGTCACGGCCTTTCCAGCGGGGCGCGGGCGGAAATAGAAGACTTCGATGATTATCAACACTGTCTGGCCCATCTGCAGACGACCCTAAAGAGCCAAGGCATGGCGCCTGAGCCGTGGTTAGGCGTGGGCCAGAGTACCGGTGGGGCGATTCTGGCCACCGATGCGCTCACTCGCCGTGAGGCTTCCGGCTGGTCAGGTTTGGTGCTGCTGGCGCCCCTGGTGCGGCCTTGGGGATGGAGCCAAACAAGCTGGTTGCACTTGATTGCCAGCCCGTTCTTAAAAGAGTTGCCGCGCAAATATCGACCTAACTCCACCGACGAGCAGTTCACCGAGTTTCTACGCGAAGGTGACCCGCTGCAGCCCGAGCGATTAAGCGTTGCCTGGGTAAGTGCGATGCGCCGCTGGATGCCCCGGCTGCTGGCGCAGGAGCCCAACCCACTGCCTACCCTGATACTCCAGGGCGAGCAGGATTTGACCGTCGATTGGGAGTGGAATTTAGCGATTCTGGCGAAGAAGTTTCCCAATGCCGAAATTCATCGCCACCCGGAAGCTCGCCACCACTTGGTGAATGAGGCAGACCCCATCCGTGAAGTGCTGTTTGAAGCGCTGGATGCGTTTGTAGACAGCTTTTGTAAGTAGTTTTTGTAAGTAGTTTTTGTAATTCGTTTTTGTGAGGGATTGTTGCCAAAAGGGGGTATAAAACACATTGGTGAGATGAATTCCTAGACGTCACGAGCACTGAATAAATTCCGCTATGGATTTATTCAGTGCTTTCACCTTCCGATGTGCACGTTTCCCCGTATATTACTGAGCGTTCAAGAATGCCTCCACATCGAGCAGTATCAGCTCATTATCATCGGCGCGCCCCTGCTGGCGGCCAATAGAAAACGGGTAGTTATTGTCGTTGGCGACCACGATGGTGCGCTCATCGACACGATCCACGTTCTCAATGGTCACAAAGGGAAAGTTAAAGGTGCCGTTGATCGTGCCCCGCGGTGCAAGGCCCTCTGGATCCTGGATGTCCATCAAGTCGATATAGGCGATTTTCTCAAGCACACCCTGCTCGTCCGTACGTTCGAGATCGACGAGATAGATGCGTTTGAATTCGGCAGGATTGTCTGCCCACTCTTCTCGCGGGTCGCCCTGGCGGCTATCACGCTCGATGATTAAGCCGCGAGTTCCGCCAATGAGGTTGAAATCGCCGATGGCGTGATCCGCTGATTCCAAGGGGTAGTAGCGGGTTGTGTCGCCCCATTCGCCGGTTTTAGTGTTGAGCTCGAACATTCTTAATACGGGGGTGCCATCAATCGTTTCCGGGGCGTTGGCGTTGCTATCCCAGATGGGCTTTTCCAGTAAGGGGTAGAGGGTTGTTTGGTCTTCGGAGAGCGCCATGCCCTCATAACCACCGGAGCGAAACACTCTCACATCATCAGCGAGAGGCGCGCCAGGGTTCGGGGTGAGGGCAAAGGCATTGTCGGGGGAGCGCATCAGCGTCCCACCAGGATTGGTGGCCAGCACTTGCAGCACTTCGCCCTGATTATCGACCTGGATAATCCACGGGCCAAACTCATCGCCAATCCAGTAGCTATCGCCCACCGGCTGTATCGATTCAATATCGAAATCAGCCCCGGTTAAAAAACGACCAGGAGTGGCTTCATTCATAATCGGGAAGGGCACCTTGCGGTTTGGATCCGAGAGTTGAACGGTTTCCTCAATGATGACACGCCCAGTGTCCCAGTCGGTCTTTATGATGTTAAACATCAGAATGACGTCGGAGGAGTTCGCCTTGGAGCCAAAGCCGTTATCGGTCAACACCAGGAAACGGTCATCGCCAAGCGAGCGAATACCAGAAAAACCCTGCAGAGGCTGGCTGGGGAAGGGTAGCGCTAAGCCGGTGGCTTGCATATTCGTATATAACTGCTCAACACGGCCCTCTTGGCCAGTAAAACGGCCGGAGACGTTGTAATGCTCAGCGGCGCCGGAAGGAGCCGCCACAAAGGTGCTGCCGGGTAGCTGGGCATGGCCGGACAATGTGGCGGGAAAGCTCTGCTGGGCGTGTGCCGCACTGGTAAACGCAAAGGCGAGTAGAGCAGTCGCTAGTAACGGCTTTGTCATCACTATTTCACCATTTAGGAAGAAAAATTAGAGCAGGTGCAGCTTTTGCTAATTTTCATCCGTAATAGTGATAGTTGAATGACAAAGAGCAGACGTTTTAATGGCAGCAGGGTTTCACGTCGAGTCTGGCCCTGAGTCGTAAAATACGTCTTGCTCAACAGGCGTAAATATTAATAAATAGTGTGGCTTTCAAATACATTATTCAAAGAGGAAATGACAATGGGATCATCGGTCAAAAAGGTACTGGTCTTTGCAGGCAGTGCCCGAGAAGCGTCACTGAACAAGCAGCTAGCCAAGCTGGCCGCCAAGCGTATTGAGGCGCTTGGCGGGGAAGCAACCTTTATCGATTTAAAAGATTACCCCTGCCCACTGTTTGATGAGGATATCGAAGCCCAGGGCGTGCCGGAGAATGTGCTGAAGCTGCGTGAGATTCTGGCGGATCACCAAGCGGTGATGATCGCTTCGCCGGAGTACAACGGCTTTATCACGCCGCTGCTGAAAAACACGCTGGACTGGCTATCACGTCCCTATCAGGATACGCCGGGGCTCAAGTTATTTGCCGGTAAGTGGGCAGCGCTGGTATCGGCTTCCCCTGGTGGGCTAGGCGGCATCCGTGCGCTGCCCCTTGGTCAGCAACTGTTAGCCAATCTGGGGCTGATCGTGCTGCCACAGCCATTGTCGCTGGCGAAAGCGGGCAGCGCCTTCAATGATAGTGGCGCGTTACACGATGAAACCACGGGGCAGAAGCTGGATGCGCTGTGTCAGCGCCTAGTGAACTCATTGGCCTCCACCCACTAACCGTCCAGTGGCTTTCGGGGGCTTACGCCCCCTTTAGCATCCGATCCAGCTGTCGGTAGCCAATTGCTTCAATCAGGTGCGGTTGGGTGGGCTTGGGTTCGCCCTGAAGGTCGGCAAGGGTAAGGGCTACGCGCAGTACGCGATGATAGGCGCGGGCGGAGAGCTTGAGCTTTTCCAGCACGCCCGCCAGCCAAGCGCGCTCTTCATCGTTAAGCGCGCAGGCGGCTTCCAGGGCTTTGCCGCTTAGCTGGCTATTCAGCGCGCCACGGGCCATTTGGCGTTCTCGGGCGGCCATCACCCGCTCGCGCACTGCTTCTGACGACTCGCCTTGGGTTTGTGCGGTGAGCTGCTCTGGCGGCAGCGCGGGCACTTCCACTTGTAGATCGATACGGTCTAGCAATGGCCCGGAAAGCCGTGCTTGATAACGCTGGATTTGGCTGGCGGTACACTGACAGCGCTGGCGTGGGTCGCCCAAGTGGCCGCAGGGGCAGGGATTCATTGCGGCTACCAATTGAAACTGAGCTGGGTATCGGCGTTCATGGCTGGCGCGAGCTAAATGAATTTCTCCAGTTTCTAGCGGTTGCCGAAGTACCTCTAGCACGTGGCGGGAAAACTCCGGCAGTTCGTCCAAGAACAGTACGCCGTGGTGAGCAAGGGATATCTCGCCGGGTTTGGGTTTTGAACCGCCACCGACTAAGGCCGCAGCGCTGGCGCTGTGATGGGGTTGCCTAAACGGCCTTTTACCCCAGTCCGCTTCCAGCGGTAATCCGCAAACCGAGCGCACGGCGGCGACTTCCAAAGCATCCTCCTCAGAAAGCGGCGGCAGAATGCCCGGCAGGCGGCTGGCCAGCATGGTTTTGCCGGTGCCCGGCGGGCCGGCAAATAACAGGTTGTGTTATTGAAGACCCACAAGCTATGCTGACGCTTCTAAACGGATACAGACAGTGAGAGCCAGAGACATGGAGAACCAGCAGCAAAGGCCAAAGGCGTACAGCTACCTTCGTTTCTCTACCCCTGAGCAGAGGCAGGGAGACAGCACTAGGAGGCAAGCACAGCTAGCACGAGATTACGCCGAGAACCATGGACTGGAGCTGGACGAACACAGCTTTGACGACTTCGGGCTGTCTGCGTACCAAGGCCGGAACCAAGAGACAGGCAAGCTACGCCTATTCCTCCGTGCTGTGGAAGATGGGAATATAGCATCGGGCTCTTATCTGCTGGTTGAGTCGCTGGACAGGATTTCCCGGCAGTCTGCTAGGAAGGCATCAAACTTGCTGGGTGAAATCTGCGACATGGGCATAACGGTAGTCACCCTGTTCGATGGCAAGGCTTATGATGCCGACAGCCTAGACAGTGACCCGGTGGCCTTCATTATGGCTATCCTGATCTTTCAGCGCGCTCATGAGGAGTCGGCAACCAAGGCTTACCGCCTTCGCTCGGTCTGGCAAGAGAAGCGAAAGAAGATAGCATCTGGAGAGCCTGTCCGGCTGACATCTCGCGGCCCTCAATGGCTTCGGCCTGCTGGCGATGGAGTCTCCTTCGAGATCATTCCAGAAAGGGGGGAGGTAGTCCGACGTATCTTCAAGGCAGCTTTGGAAGGAGTAGGTAAGAAGGCCATTGCTGAAAGGCTGAACTCCGAAGGCGTACCTGTATTTGGTCGCGGTAAGTACTGGCACTCTAGTTATGTTGCCAAGATACTAAGTAACCCTGCTACTTATGGCACCCTTACACCTTTTACCAGTAGACCAGAGAGAAAGTCTGACAGAGAAGCCTGTGATCCTATAGAGGGTTATTATCCTCCTGTCATCGACAAAGAGACCTTCGCGAACTTCCAGTCTTTACTGAGCAGCAAGTCACCAAGGAGAGGAAGGCACTCCGATAGTCAGGTGCAGAACATATTAGGAGGACTGGCTACCTGTCCTCTATGTGACAGCACTATGGCTAGGGTATCCAAGAATAAGGCGAAGGGCTGGGTCTACCTTGCATGTCAGAGAGCAAGGCAGGGGGCAGGCTGTAAGTACAATTCTGTTCGCTATGACAGTGTTGAGCCAGTGATCCACAGTAAGATAAATAGACTCATAGATGCCTGCCCTTCTGGCGATGATTCATTAGATGAAAAGATCACTGAAGCCAAGCAACAACTTGAGTCCAATGAACAGAGTGTTGAAAGAATAATGCTTACAATAGAGCAAGGCATGCTCACTGAGGACACACCTTTCGTAAAGAAACAGCTTTACAAGCACAAGAGCGAAGAGGACAAAGCAAAGGCTAGGCTTACCGAGCTGTACCAGCAACGGAACATGCTAAGCACTGAGTTAGCTAGGCATCGTGCAGAGAGTCTAAGAACTGCTGTGCTTGAGCATCCAGAAGACAAGACACTGATTAACACAAAGATGCGCGAATGCTTCTCCAAGGTGGTTGTAGATTTCGAGTCTGCTAAGCTGGTATTCCACTGGAAGCAAGGAGGCTGGACTTCCTTAAGGTACAAGGCTAGTAAATGACAGCAAGGCTGGGCTGGCTAGGACAGATACCAAGGGATGCAAGCCAGCTAGCAAGACCGACTAGTCATACCCCCCTTTGCTTTCATCGAGCCTAGGGCAACGGGGAAGAGAGCACCTTCAGGAAGCGAAGATACCTACACAGGATTTCTTACAGGATTTTGCATCTGGTATCTTTAACTGCAAGTCCTTGCGTCCCTGCTGGCGCAACTGCTAGGCCTGCACAGCCTCTCTGCTGGACGATCTACCCTTTATGCGCCCATCTATACTGCTATGTTCTGTACAGGCTGAGGAGGGTGCACAGGGCATATAGTGCTTGTAGCCTACTTCCTGTATTCCTTTTGAGTTGTTGATAGGCATTATCATCTAAGCGCCAGCATACCTAGCCTGTGCTTGAAATCCACAGGGCATAGCCCCTGCAAGTGCTGTACTTTTCAAGGAGAGCCGCCTTCCTGAGCTACCGGATAGGGTTACTGAGTCCTGATAGGGCTATTCCACATGTCGATAATAATTCTCATCTAGGCAAAAGGAAGCCCCACCAATTAAGGCAGGGCTGAGAGATTCTGTGCCAGTCGGTACAAGCGCTTGCAGGCTTTTATAGGTCGGTACACACTGGCAGGCCTACTAGGCCGGGGTAATGTCACTTGTACTGTCACCGCCAGCTAATACCCATGTATCCGTACTTGCTGAGCCAGTAGCGATGTACAGGGCGTAGTCGTCACCAACGACACCAGCACCGTCTTGCTTGCCAGACAGGTAAGCCTGATTGACCGGATGGCTTGAATCACTGAGGTCTACTATAGCTATCTTGGTGTACGGGAAGGCAGTAGCAGTAGTATCGAATGACTTGTTCTTAGTTAGATCACCAGTTAATGGCATGGTTATTCCTCCTTGGTTGATGCAAAGCTATTCAAAGCTGTTAAGGCTGACACGACCTGACAACCAGAAGGAAAGGGCTACCTTCGACATATAGCCCATTTCTTACCTTTGGTTATACCAAAGTGGCAAGACTAGAACTTCCTTGGACGTTACAGGACATCCCTTTTCTAAGGAGAGAAAAGGTAAAGGTTCCTATAATTCTATAATGAGTTGCATCAGGATGGATTTTATGGTAATTGCAAAAGCACCCCCTGTGACGTCCTAGTATTCCTGTGACGTCCTAGTAATCCTAGGACACCCTATGTTGTCTACCGGAGGTAGGAAGTAGGGCTGGCATCGCTCCAATGATCTAGGGACAAGCCCCTGAGTCATCATCGCTTCTATAGTCCGGGTTAACCCTGCATCGCCCAGAGCGCCTGCACAGGCTCCCTAAGGGACTGCACTGCCATAAGTGCTACCCGTGCTGCATCAAGGCTTGCAATGCTCTGAGAGGCGCACAGAGCTTTATGAGAAGGGTGAGGGCTACTAGGACTATACCCTGCCCTCGATAGCTTATGCTCTTAGCTGGCCTCCTTCACTGCCTGACAGGCTCGTTTGACCGATGCCGGGGAGATACCGAAGTGCAGGGCTGTAGCCTTGATGCTGGCGCTGTTCTCCTGACGCCACAGAGCTACATCGCTGTCATTGATGATCTTCTCTCTTCCTAGAGCCTTGCCCTCTGCCTTGGCTCTTTTGATGCCCTGCATCTGACGTTCCTTGATGTTGGAACGCTCTAGCTCTGCCATAGCAGACAGCATAGTTAGCATGGCCTTGCCCATCGGTGTACTCATGTCGAAGCCTTCACGGAGAGACAGGACAGCCACTCCCTTAGAACCAAGAGCCTCGACAGTCTCCAGAACGTCAATGGTGTTACGGCCTAGTCGGTCGATGGCGTACACGATGACGGTATCCCCCTCTCTGACATAGCCCAGTAGCTCACTGAGGCCTTTCCTACCCTTGGCCTTGATGGCCCCTGAGGTGGCTTCATCGCAGAACCAACGGTCTACCTTATGACGTTCCTCGATACAGGCACGCTGGGTACCAGTTGACTGGTCTTCTGTGCTGACCCTGACATAAGCAATGCAAGCCATGATTTCTTTCTCCTAGGTGGCTCAATAAGCATGGCTCATAATATGAGGGGTGGCTCAAAGCAAGTCAACAGTAATGATCCACTCTGAGCGCCAGCCACTTGCATAGCTCACAGGGTACACCTTGCGAGCTGCCCAACACTCTAGAACTGAAAGCTATATGCATCCTTTTTATCTATCAGCTTCAATAGGAATATCCAATGCCATCATCACGACCGAACTCATCCATAAGCCTACAATCGTTCCAGTTATGACTCCCACTGCCCACAAGCTTATCATCATAAAAGTCAGCTGTAGTTTCTTCTAGAGTTGGTGCACCTCCCTCTTCCGCAACAATTTTCCAAGACCCGTGAGTAAAGAAATCACCAACAAATCTAAGCAGACCGCTTTCTTTAGTAGCATCTACATCTATATCAATGTTGAGAACTTCTAAGTCTTCGTTTCTCATAGCAGAAACACTTATGACACTATCCCCACCTTGAGACTCATCCATCAGAGATAGTCTACTTTCATCGTCGTGCCAATGGTGAGGCTCATCAGTAGTAGCCGAGTAACGGAGGTGACTTAACTCATAACCATCCCACTTCAAATAAATAAATTCATTCCACTCGCTTTCAATACTACCCAAAGATCTTTTAAATGGGCCCTCAGAGCACCTAATAGAAAAATAGGGATATTCCACCACCTTCCAAGAGTCGTCTTCATTTGCAACTACACTGCTCGCCACCAGGAAAAGCTGAAAAAGACAAACAGCCATTAATAAATGTAGAAATCTATGCACCTCAAACCCTCCTCACTCACTTTCCTTAAATTTCTTAATTTTAGCTTTCTCTTCCAATGCCTTTCTTTGCATATATAAGGTAAAAATATTGTCTCTTTTATACTTAGCCTTATCTTCTTTACTCCTCACTTTTGAAGAAGCTAAAGCAGCGATACTCAAGACTGGAAGAAGGAGAAGCAAGGCCATAAACACTTGGTTTTCTATACTCCTACCAAACCCACGATCAACTAATTCAATTAAGACAAACCCTAGGAGTGCGAAGTTTGCAATAAAAGCCATCCCTCTAATAATTACCATTTCTGGCTTCCCTTTCCGTATATTTTTGCATGTTCGTTGTGAGCGCCTTCAGTATGGCACCGACTGTACTAGCATACCAATAGACCACGTATCTCTTTGATTCTTATATAGGTCTCTAAATCCATGACGTTAACAGGTTATGGCCACCGGCCGCTGCGACTTCCAGCGCCCGGCGGGCCTGCTGCTGGCCGCGCACATCGGCGAGGTCTTCCACTGGGGCGGTGGTTTTCACCGAGGCGCTGAGCTTGTGTGGGGGTATCTTCTCTTGGTCGAGTAAGTGAGCCACTACCTGCCAGAGAGTATCGGCAGGCAGCACCGGCAAATCGCCTGCCAGGGCGGCCTCATCTGCGCAGTCGCGGGGAATGATCAGTGCTTTTTTCGCCCGCCGGGTGGCTAGAGCAAAAGGCAGTATGCCCGGCACCGCGCGCAGCTTGCCATCCAGGGCCAGCTCACCAGCACACTCCATGCCCTCTAGCGCTTCCACGGGAATTTGCCCGGAGGCGGCGAGGATGCCCAGGGCAATGGGCAGATCAAAACGGCCACCCTCTTTAGGCAGGTCAGCGGGGGCGAGGTTTAAGGTAATTCGGCGGGTATTGGGAAAATCAAAGCCCGCATTCACTAGCGCACTGCGCACCCGTTCGCGGCTCTCTTTTACTGCCGTTTCCGGCAAGCCCACTAGCGTTAGGCCCGGCAAACCGTTGGCCAGATGCACCTCAACATGCACCGCCGGTGCATCTAAACCTACGCCTGCACGCGTGGATACGATGGCTAGCGTCATTGCACTCCCTCGCTGTTGTTTGCTAAGAGCTCTAACCCCAATGTAAGCGAACTCTACTTTACCTTAAGTGCCTAACCTATCGTAATTAAGAACGCTTTGGTAGCTTCACGCTCTTCTACTCATTGCCTTCGATGGGTAACCGCTGGCGCTGCCTCTAGCGCCATCGTCAGCTCACGGGCAAAGCGCTGGGCGGAGGGAAGTGCGCCGAAGCTCCACACCGGCGGCAGGCGAACTCCCCTGTCGTGCCTGACGCTGGGGAGCTGCTGCCATAGGCCGCTTTTTGCCAACTGCTCTTCGACCCCAGCGGGCAGTGGGTCGATGATCACCAGCGTTGCTTCTGGGTAGCGTGCCAGCGCTTCAATCCCTACCAGCGCAAATCCCCAGGCATTCGTGGATTGATCCCAGGCATTGGGGAGGTCGAGCTGCTCCAGCACGGCGTTATATAAGCTGTTCTCCCCAAACACGCGCACGTGGCGGGCATCCATAAACTGCACCATCAGCAGCGGTGAGATTTCGGATTGTGAGAGGGGCCGGGATTCACGCAGTGTGGTCATCAAGGCTTGGGTGTCTTCAATAAGCTGCTCGGCCTGGGACTGGTGCTCGGTTAGCTCACCCAGCTCACGGGTCAGGGTTTGCATCTCCTGCCAGGTATCGGCGCCAGGGGAGTAGAGCGAGAACAAAGTGACCGGCGCAATTTTCTCCAAGCGTGGCGTTAAACCCGCGAACATGGGCGAAATCAGCGTCTGCTCTGGTGGCACCTGGGCTAGCAGCTCCAGGTTGGGCTGGGTGCGCAGCCCCATATCGCTAACATTATCAGGAATGCGCGGTTCGCCTACCCAGGCACGGTAGTCACTCTGCTGGGCGACGCTGCTTACAGGCGCGTCAATAGCCAGCAAGGTTTCGGCGATCGTCCAGTCGACCGTGGCCCACTGGGCCTGGGCGTTAGAAATGCTCAGCAGGCAGGCGGCAAACAGCCCGCAGCGCGCGAGCAAACAGAACAGGGAGGTGTGGCGCATGGTGGTGAGAGGCCATCCGGAAAAATAAGAGATACATTTAAACGATAATATTTATTGTTTGCAAACGGGCATTTAAGTAAAAAATGCCCAGGCGTAGTGGCCTGGGCAGGTGAGATCACGATTACTTAACGATGCTTAGCATAAGGACTTGTAAAGAGCCTTAGAATCGGCGCTTAGAAACGGTAGTGAACGCTGGCGGTTACGCCGCGCTCGGCACCGAAGTAGCAGTACTCCAGGGAGTTGCAGGAGGCCACGTACTCTTTGTCCAACAGGTTGTTCACGTTTAAGCGTGTTTCGACGCCTTCAACGCCGAGTTGGGTTAGGTCGTAGCCAATGGTGGCATCCACCAGGGTATAGTCGGGCACGGTTTCGGTGTTGGCCCGGTCTGCGGCGATATCTGCGTAGTGGCGTACGCCCACACCCATATCTACGCCGTTTAGCCAGCCCTTGTTGGCCTGGTAGTGGCCCCATAGCTGCACTTGATGGCGAGGGGCGTAAATCGCGTTGTTGCCCTGGTTACCATCATCGCTTTTGGCGTAGGTGATGTCGGTGAAGCTATAGCCTGCCTGAAGCGAGAGGGTATCCGTTAGCTGGGTTTGCGCTTCCAGCTCCAGCCCTTGGGATTCGATCTCCCCCACGGCGCGGTAAGGATCGGTGGGCTGCTCTTTGGTCGCCACATTCTCCTGGCTGATATGGAAAAGTGCCGCGCTGTACTGGCTGGCGCTGCCGTGAGGCTGAACCTTCAAGCCCGCTTCCCACTGTTCACCTTCCATTGGGGATAGCAAATCGCCGCTTTCATCCACGAAGCTGGTGGGGGTGAAGGCGGTGGAGTAGCTCAGGTAGGGAGCAACGCCGTTATCAAACAGGTAGACCACCCCGGCGCGGCCACTGAACTGGGTATCGCTGAGGGAGCTGATGTCACCGCTATCGCGGTTGGCGTTGTCGATATTGACCCAGTCGTAACGGCCGCCCAGGGTGAAGCGCCAGTTATCCATGGCTATCTGGTCCTGCAGGTAGACACCGGTCTGGTCGATCTCATGGCGTTCGCGCACGGGGGCGTAAAACTCGATGGGGTCGCTGCCATAAACCGGGTCAAACGCATTGAGCGGCTGGAAATACCCCGTGGGCCACGACACGTCGTTTTTCCGCTGCTGGTAATCTGCCCCGAACAGTAGGGTGTGATCCATAAAGCCACTGCTGATGTTCGCTTCCAGCTGGTTGTCGAGGGTCCAGGCCTCCAGCGATTCATTGCTGCCGGAGTAGTAGCGGGTGAGTTCGTCAGAGTCCGGTGATACCCAGCCATAGCCGTAGACCTGATTGAGCACTACGTCTGAATTGAGATAGCGCATCAATTGACGGCCGGTCACCTGGTCGTTGAAGCGGTGTTCCAGGCTGTAGCCGAACATGCGCTGGGTGCGCTCGTAGGTGTCGTAATCCTCTTCACCATCAAAGAAGTTGTTGCTGATCTTGCGGCCATTATGGGCGACCACGGCCCCCTCATAGGGTACGCCGGAGTGGTAACCGCCTTCGGGTTCATCCTGTAGGTAGGCTTCTAAGGTGAGGCTGGTGTCATCGGTGATATCCCAGGTGAGCCGGGGCGCAATGGCATAGCGTTCCTCTTCTGCCGGGCCAAACTGGGTATCCGCGGCGCTGGCAATACCGGTCAGGCGAAAGGCCACCCGTTGCTCTTCGCCAATAGGCCCGGTGAGGTCAAAAGCGGCGCTGCGTTGGTTGTTATTACCCACTCGAAAGCGCAGTTCCCCGCCCTGTTCAAATTCCGGACGCTTACTGTTTAAGGCGACCACACCGCCAGGGGAGGCGCGCCCATAGAGCACCGAGGCGGGCCCGCGGACGACTTCTATGCTGTCCAAAAACCACGGATCGATGCGCATACTGCTATGGGAGTTGGCATCGCCCATGACTTTCAGGCCATCCAGGAAGGTATTGCTCAAGCTACCGTCAGAAAAACCGCGCAGTACCAGGTAGTCGAAGCGATTGGAGGCGCCTACCTGATTGCTGTAAACACCGGGCGTGTAGTCGGTGGCGCGCTGCACGGTACTTACGCCGCGGTTATCCATCTGTTCGCGGGTAATGGTGGATACGCTCTGGGGGATTTCGATCGTCGGCGTTTCTACCTTGGTGGCAGCCTGCTGGGCGGTGACGGTGACCGTTTCCAGTTCGGTACTTTCCTGAGCGTACAGCGGGGAAACGGCCAGTGAGGCGATAATGGCGGCTCTGATTGGAGAGCGTAAAAAGTGTGGCGAGCGTAGCAAGCGATGATGGGGGATGAGCATGGGGAGCACCTGCAATAAGAATCAATTAACCAAAGTGTTAATGAGAATTATTGCGCTTATTCGCCTGTGAAAGGTATGTGCAATGATAAAAGGCGTATGCGCGCTGCCAAAAAGCGTCAATCAAAGGAACTTACCGCTGCTACAGCAGCGACCTTAGTGGCGGTTGTGCACCTCATGGGGCGCGATACCAAAGGCGCGCTTAAAAGCGGTGGCAAAGTTGGTGGCGTGGCGATAACCGCAGGCGTGAGCGGTTTGCTGCACGCTGTAACCTTTGCGCAAGTACGCCTGCGCTTGGGCCAGACGGCAACGGCGTAGATAGTCGAATATTGAGCAGCCGTAACAGCGCTGAAACTTGCTGCGTAGGCTACTAGGGCTCATGGCGGCGTTGCTGGCCAACTGCTCCAGCCGATACGCCTGGTTGGGGTACTCTTCGAGCTGCTGGCGCAAGCGTTCCAGGCATTGTTGGTCGCGATGGGAGAGACCCGATGGGAAGCTGACTGCTTGCTCTTCGTCGTTGGGCGAAAGGCAAGCGGCAGGCAGCCCATGTGCTAACAACTGTAGCGCTAGACCCTGCCATAACAGGCGCTGCCGCTCTGCAGGCCAGTTCGAAGCCAGTGCCGTCTCCAGGCTATGGTGAAGGAGCTGCGGTACTTTCCAGATATGCAGCATGGGGGCTGCTGGAGGCGCAACGTTGATGGGCAAGGAAGAGAGAGGCCCGGTGGAAGCGAGTATCGATATATTCAGGATGCGCAAACGCTGTGGTGCGGGCTGGAAGACCTCAAGCCCGGTCTGCTCGTTGAAATGCGCGCTGAAGGCGTCGCCAGCCTGCAACTGAAACGACTGGTGACCGAGTCCCACTTGGATACGGCCCTCAAGGATGACACTGAGAAACCACGCAGCGGAACGCCGGGAGGTGGAGGCGTAGGCGTGCAGGACGTCAAGGTCCGAGTGGGTCACCCGCAGCGAGGGGTTTATCTCGACATCCATCACCCGACCGCGGGCCACGCACGGCGCTGGCTGGGCGCGGTCGGGCGCTTCGGGAAAGCGGTAGTCAATCCCGAAGCGCTGACCAAGCGCCAGCAGGTCATGGGTGGTGAGTGGCGCGCCATAGGACGTTATCGAGTCTGGTGCTGCCATTCCCACTTCCATTACCATTATCTCGCCCTTGCTCGGTTATCAGCGGTTAGTGAACCAGTGCTCAGTAAGCCATCGACCAGTTCAGGGTGTAAGTACGCCCGCGGCCCTGGTAGTCGTAGAGGTATTCTGGGCCGTAGTAGGGTGAATAAAACATCGCGGCTCGCTGGCCCCAAACGGTGGAGTACTGATCATCCAGCAGGTTCTGCACGCCCAGGCTTAGGGTGCCGAAGTCTGTGTCTTGACTGAGCGATAAATCGAGGGTGGTATTGCCATCGATCTCGCGGTCGGCATCGTCTTTCAGGTCGAAGTTATGGTTGGCCTGCAAGCGCGCCGAGCGAACATAATCTGTCCAGCCGATAAAGGCGGTGGCAGAAGAGAGCGATGCATAGCGGGCGTCACGCTTCTCCCAGTCACCCTGATCGTTTTCTTGCTCAGAACGCACCAAGTGCAGCGTGCCCCCGGCCTCCAGGCCATTATCGAAGTAACGGGTCACGGCGGTTTCCAGGCCGAAGTCGCGTTTCTTTTCGTCCACTACGCTAACGCTTAGATCCTCGGCGTTCTCAACTGCTTTGTCCGACCAAGCGTAGTAAAGCGCCGTTTGGGCCGTCCAATTGCCCCCTTGGTAGCGCCAGCCGAGCTCTACCTGGTCCGTCTCGATGGCAGACAGGGGGTTATTGTCGACACTCACCTCAGGGCTCTTGCCGTAGTACTTGGCGGGATCTGGCAGTTCGAAGCCCTGACTAAACTGCAGCCAGTTCTGGTGACCGTTGCGGTGATCATAGAGGGCGCTGGCATTGAAGAGGGTTGCTTCGTAGTCATTTTCGCCGCCAGGGATCCCCTGGAACTCATCCACTTGGACATCCATGTGCTGCTGACGTACACCGGCAGAGAGTTTGAGTCCCTGAGTGGCTTGCCAGTCGCTCTGCACAAAGCCTGACAGCCCGTCCACCTGATAACCGGGGTAGCGAGGCTCAACTCCCGATGCCTGCTGAACCAGGCCGCCGGAGGCGTCCGAGATGTCGGTATCGAACAGCATCTGGCTGGCATCGAAGGTTTCTCGATCCATATCGAGGCCGTAGGTTAGCGAAACGTCGTCACCCAGGCGCGACTCGAAGAGCGCTTTAATGCCACTTAAATCGGTGTTTTGTTGCGATGCGCGAAATTGCAGGCCGTCGTCGACAGGGTAGGGAAAGGCCTGGAAGCTGGATTCCTCCTCGCGGTGAAACGCCTGTAAGTAGAAATTTTGCCCCCATAGGTTGGCGTGATGATAGTTGACGTTGACCAACTTGCGGTCGGTTTCTGGGTCGCGTTCTGAACGGTAACCGTCGCGAATCTCGGCATTGTTCAAGTTGGGAGTCGCCGCGTCGAGGTTGGGAAAGTAAACGCCGCGATCACCCTCGTAGCCGGAACGATACAGCTGGGCGCCCAGCTCCAGGCTCTGTTCATCGCTCAATTGGAAGGAGAGGTTGCCCAGTACATCAATGCTGCGATTATCCTGCAGGTCGGTTTGGGCGATATCGGGGAAGATCTCTTGGCCGCTGCCGTCATACTGGCGGCCATTATCCCCAATGGCAGTGCCCAGGTAGCCTTGAACCCGCTCGTTGCCGCCGCTGATCGATTGCGACAGGCGCCGATCCATATCATCGCTGTTGTTGAAGCCGGTGGTGATGCCGGCTTCGGTGCGCCAGTTAAGGCCTTCTTCGCCCTTGCGGGTAATGATATTGATCAACCCCCCGGTAGCGCCGCCGCCATAAAGACTGCTGGCGCCGGAGAGGACTTCCACCCGCTCAATGTTAAAGGGGTCGATGGCGTCGAATTGGCGTGAAAGCCCGCGGGAACTGTTCAGCGACACACCGTCGATAAGCACCTGCACACCACGACCGCGCATATTTTGCCCATAATTGGTGCGCCCTTGCGGTGCCAGATCTAGCCCCGGAACCAGACGCCCCAATGCCGTCTTGAGGTCTGCACCATTGCGGGTCTGTTGTTGCAGCATCTCTTTGTCAATTACCCATACCGCACCGGGGATTTGGCTGATCTGGGTGGGCGTACGAGACCCCACGACCACCATGGTGTCGCCTGCGCCCGCCCCAGAGGAGGCGTTTTGGGCGAAAATGCTGTTGGAGAAACCCAGTAACAGGCCGGTGCCAATAAGCGCAGCAGTTGAAGACGGTGACTTGGGAAAAGGCGATGTTGAAAAGGGCAGCGCGTACATGGTGAACAATCCGCGAACAGTGAGGAGTTAGGAGGCGGAGAGTATCACCAGGAAACACAAAGTCAACGATAGTGATTCGTGTTTATGCGGAGGTCAATGTTTGCTGATAATTGCAGCAATAGGCCATTGCCCTATTGCTGCTTATGAAGCCAAAACGTTAAGCAGGCTTATTCTTTTTGCTCTGTACCTGTATCTGGTTCGGGAGTAGACACCGGCGGCACTTCTGCTTCTACCGGTGTGGCAGTGGAGGTCGTTGACGCTTCAACGGCGGCTTCAAGGTTGGCGACCTGGCGCTCTAATGCCTCTACCCGAGACCGAGTGCGCTGCAGTACGTCCATTAAAATGTCGAAATCTTCCCGTGAGACAAGCTCCAGGCGATCAAATGCGCCGCGCACGACTTGCTGCACGCCCTTTTGAATATCTTCCGGTGCCTGGGAGGCGTTTTGTAAACGGTCGCCAATCTGCTGGGCCAGTCGGCTAATGCGGTCTTGAGGCGCCATCGCTGCTCTCTCCTTAATAACTCGCTAAATGAACATCTATAAAAATTGCTTACCGGTAAGGATACGCAACAGTTGGCGAATTCGCATGCGCCGCGTGCATTTCCTGTTAAGCGCGTGGTTTGCATCGAAATAGAGCAGGCGACTTTTGCTTACGCTCTTTTTTGGTGCAATAGCCGTGCTGAGAGAATGAGTTTGCCCAGATTTAGCGCTGTAGTGCGCTTCAATTGTTGGCTAATAAGCTGACTTATAAGAAAAAAAAGTCAGCTGGCACAGTATGCGCATTATCGGTTCAGGTGCTTATTCTGGCGGCTGTGCCGCTACCAATCTAGCAGGACTTATCCAGCAGGGGAGATCCGGGATGAAACTCATCACCGCTATCATCAAGCCATTTAAGCTCGACGACGTCCGTGAGGCATTAGCCGACAACGGCGTTCAGGGCATTACGGTCACTGAAGTTAAAGGTTTTGGCCGTCAGAAAGGGCATACCGAGTTGTATCGTGGCGCGGAATACGTCGTCGACTTTCTACCCAAGGTAAAAGTGGAAGTGGCCGTGGACGATGCTCGCCTAGAGAGCGTGCTAGATGCTATTTGCAGTGCGGCTAATAGCGGCAAGATCGGTGACGGCAAGGTGTTTGTGACACCGCTTGAAGACGTTATTCGGATTCGGACAGGCGAACGCGGTGCAGACGCCGTTTAAAGCTGTTTTTTCGGATCATTTCTATAGTTCAACGGGGAACTTACAATGAATGAGTTGACTGATCTGAGCTACGCGCTCGATACGTTCTACTTTCTAATATGTGGTGTGCTCGTCATGTGGATGGCCGCTGGCTTCTCCATGCTAGAAGCGGGCTTAGTACGCTCCAAGAACACCGCTGAAATCCTCACTAAAAACATCGCGCTGTTTGCGATTGCCTGCACCATGTATCTATTGGTGGGCTACTACATCATGTACTCCAGCAGCGCGGGCGGCTTCCTACCCAACCTGGGTTTCCTGATTGGCGCTGAAAACAGCGTGGATGCGGTGACCGCAGGTGGCGACGACGCACCTTACTACTCCATGCGTTCCGACTTCTTCTTCCAGGTAGTTTTCGTTGCGACCGCTATGTCGATTGTGTCGGGCGCGGTTGCCGAGCGTATGAAACTTTGGGCGTTTCTGGCCTTTGCTGTGGTCATGACCGCGGTTATCTACCCGGTGTCTGGCTACTGGACCTGGGGCGGCGGTTGGTTGTCTGAAGTGGGCTACTCTGACTACGCGGGTTCAGGCATTGTGCACCTTGCCGGTGCGGCTGCAGCGCTAGCAGGTGTGATTGTGCTGGGCCCACGTAAAGGTAAATACGGTAAAGATGGCTCAATCCACGCTATTCCAGGCGCCAACATGCCGTTGGCAACGCTGGGTACTTTCATCCTGTGGATGGGGTGGTTCGGTTTCAACGGCGGTTCTGAGCTCAAGCTGGCGGCGGTTGATTCTGCTAACAATGTGGCGCAAGTGTTTGTGAATACCAACGCTGCGGCGGCAGGTGGTGTGATTGCCGCACTGATTCTGGCCAAACTGTGGTTCCGTAAAGCCGACCTGACCATGGCGTTGAACGGTGCACTTGCTGGTCTTGTAGCGATTACGGCTGATCCGCTCTCTCCGACCGCACTGGGTGCCACTATTATTGGCGCGGTTGGCGGCATCATCGTAGTGGCTGCCATCGTGACGCTGGATAAAGTGAAACTGGATGACCCGGTCGGTGCGATCTCAGTACACGGTGTTGTGGGTATCTGGGGTGTGCTGGCGGTGCCATTGACCAACGACGGTGCATCATTTGGTGCTCAGATCATCGGTATCGTAGGTATCTTCGCTTGGGTTTTCCTGGCAAGCCTGGTGGTATGGCTGATCTTGAAAGCCATCATGGGCATCCGGGTTAGCGAAGAAGAAGAGTACGAAGGCGTGGATATCGCCGAGTGCGGTCTTGAAGCCTATCCCGAATTCGGCATTAAGAAATAAACAGCGGTATGAAGAAATAACTTAATGCTGATCAAGTGAGCTGGCGTGCTCCTTACGGCCTCCCCTTAGTGGGAGGCTTTTTTATTCTCTGCCAATAGCGGTGTATGCTGGTAGTTAGCGGTCATCGGTTGCGACACGCGCAGCCATGCAACCCGACCCCATCATGGCCACCCAGTTAGAGGATATGGTAATGAAATTGATCACAGCTATTATCAAGCCGTTTAAGCTCGACGATGTGCGCGAGTCGCTCTCTGATATCGGTGTACAGGGTATTACGGTGACGGAAGTGAAGGGCTTTGGGCGCCAGAAAGGGCATACCGAGCTGTATCGCGGTGCTGAGTATGTGGTGGACTTCCTGCCTAAAGTGAAGCTGGAAGTTGCTGTGGACGACGATATGGCCGAGCAGGTGATTGATGCCATCACCCAGGTAGCTAACACCGGTAAAATCGGCGACGGCAAAATCTTTGTGATGCCGCTAGAGCAGGTGATCCGTATCCGTACCGGCGAAACGGGCAAAGATGCGGTTTAGGTTTGTGAATTGTGAATTGTAAGGCGTAAGTCGCACAAAGCCCCTGTGGATCATCTCCAGCAGGGGCTTTGTATTAGTGATACATCACTATAGCGGCTAAAATTTTTCCACTCACCACTCACCACTCACCACTCACCACTCACCACTCACCACTCACTTCTCGACAAACGCACGCTCGATGACGTAGTCGCCTGGCTCGCCCATGCGCGGCGAGATGTTCAGGCCCAGCTCGTCGAGCAGTGCGCTGGTATCGTCCAGCATGGCGGGGCTGCCGCAGATCATCGCACGGTCTTGGCGCGGGTCGATGGGCGGCAGGCCAGTGTCTTCAAACAGCTTGCCCGTACGAATATGGTCGGTCAGGCGCCCCATGGTATGGAACTCTTCCCGGGTAACGGTCGGGTAGTAGACCAGCTTTTCAGCGATGTCTTCACCCAGGTACTCATGGGCTGGCAGCTCTTTGGTGATAAAGTCGGCGTAGGCTAATTCAGAGACTTCGCGCACACCGTGAACCAGCACGATTTTCTCAAAGCGCTCGTAGACTTCCGGGTCTTGGATCAAGCTCATAAACGGTGCCAGGCCGGTGCCGGTTGAAAGCATGTAAAGGTTACGACCCGGCAGTAGATCATCGCATACCAGCGTGCCAGTGGGCTTGCGGCTAACCATAATCTGGTCGCCCACTTTCAGGTGCTGAAGGCGCGAAGTGAGCGGGCCATCGGGCACTTTAATGCTGAAGAACTCCAGGTGGTCTTCGTAGTTGGGACTGGCAATAGAGTAAGCGCGCATCAGCGGTTTGCCATTCACTTCCAAACCAATCATCACAAACTGGCCGGTTTTGAAGCGCAGGCTACGCTCGCGGGTAGTGCGGAAGCTAAACAGGGTCTCGTTCCAGTGATGAACGCTAAGCACTTCTTCCAGAGCAAACTTACTCATGCCATTGTCTCCATTAGCCGATGCTGGCGCTGATCGCATCGGTCATATTCTTAAAAAGAATAAAAATGATTAAATCTGTTGCCAGCAAGTCTAAGCAAAGGGTGGTATATCTGTTAAGCGAATTATATTGATAACGGTTATCTGAAAAATAGATATAGATCAAATAAAGGTCAGACGCTATGCACTATACTCTGCGGCAGTTGGAAGTCTTTGTGGCGGTCGCCCAGCACGAGAGCGTCTCCCATGCGGCGCGGGCGTTGGCCATGTCGCAATCAGCGACCAGCACGGCGCTTGCGGAGCTTGAGCGGCAGTTCGACTGCCAACTGCTGGACCGCATCGGCAAGCGCTTAAAACTCAACGCCTTGGGTTTTCAGCTGTTGCCCAAAGCGGTCGCGTTGCTTGACCGTGGTGAAGAGATCGAAGAGCTTCTACGTGGGCAGAAAGGGGTGGGGTCGCTGGATGTCGGCGCCACGCTGACCATCGGTAACTATTTGGCCACACTGCTTATCAGCGACTTTATGCAGCGCCACCCCGGTAGCCGGGTGCGCTTGGCAGTGCGCAATACGCGCCATATTATCGAAGGCGTGCGCCAGCACTCGCTGGATCTGGGGTTGATTGAAGGGCAGTGCGACGATGACATGATCATCAGCCAGCCCTGGGTGGAAGATGAGCTGTGCGTGTTTTGCTCGCCACGCCATCCGCTGGCGGGCCGTGAGCATCTTGAGTTAGAACAGTTGCTGCGTGAGGATTGGATTATGCGCGAAGAGGGCTCTGGCACGCGCATGACCCTGGAGCACGCCGCCCGCCACCGCCGAAGCCGGTTTAACACCCTGCTGGAACTAGAGCATACGGAAGGTATTAAGCGTGCTGTGGAGTCAGGGCTTGGGATTGGCTGTGTCTCGCGTTTGGCGCTGCGTGATGCCTTCCGGCGCGGCAGCTTGGTGCCGCTGCCCACGCCGGAGTTGGATCTAAAGCGTCAGTTCACGTTTATCTGGCACCGGCATAAATACCTCACCACTGGCGTGCGCGAGTTCCTGCGGCTGTGCCGTGAAATGACCGCAGGAGCCAAGCGCAGCGACGATATTGCGCTGCCGCCAATTCCTTAAGCGGTTAAAATGATGGTAACGCCTTGGCCGATTTTGAGGTTAGAGGCGCGGGCGGATGTTGAGACAGCTTGAAGCTGCTAATCGTGCCTGCCAGGTGGTCGGCCTGCTCTTTTAGCTGCTCGGCAGCGGTTGTGGACTCTTCGACCATGGCCGCGTTTTCCTGGGTCATGCGATCCAGTTCTGCGACGGCAATATTGACCTGATTAATGCCATCACTCTGCTCGCTGGTGGCCGCATTGATTTCTTCCAGCACGTCGGTCACACGGGTAATGTGCGCCACGATATCCTGCATAGTGTTTCCGGCATTACGCACCAAGTTGGTGCCGTTATTCACTTTGCTTTGTGAGTCTTCAATCAGTTTTTGAATATCGTTGGCGGCATCACTGCTACGCCCAGCCAGCTTGCGTACCTCATCGGCCACCACGGCAAAACCACGGCCATGCTCGCCAGCCCGAGCGGCTTCCACTGAGGCGTTAAGCGCCAGCAGGTTGGTCTGAAACGAAATACTGTTCATCAAGGTGACAATCTCACCGATCTTATCCGAAGCGTGGGTAATGTCTTCCATGGTGGTCACCACATTTGCGACAACCTTCCCACCTTCGTTGGCTACCTCTGAGGCGGTTTGGGAGAGCTTGTTGGCTTCTTTTGCGGAGGCCGCCGTGTGTTGAACCGTGCTGGTGATTTCCTCGATCGATGCAGAGGTCTGCTGCAGGCTAGCGGCAGCGTTATCGGTACGACGAGACAAATCCTGACCACCCATGGCGATCTCGTTGGCCGCGTGGTGAACCGACTCGCTGCTGGTGCGTACATCGATTAATACGGCCTCCATTTTACCTACGAAACGGTTGAAGGCCTTGGCAATTTGAGTGACTTCATCATTACCCTCTTCGGGCAAGCGTCGGGTTAAATCGCCCTCTCCCGAGGCGATATCATCCATCGCATTACGAACTCCCAGCAAGCGGCGTAGCAGCAGAGAAAGCAGCAAACCGAAGACCACTGCCGTGATTGCGGCCACAATCAGTAGCGTGACTATCGATGTAGTGGCGATGGCGCGCAGGCCCGCTGTTGCCTCGTGTTCGTCCAGTGCCACAATCAACTGCCAGCCACTGCTACCACCCACGTTATTGCCCATTAGCAACGTATCGCTGTTTTGCAGTGAAAGTGATTGGGGTTCATCGGCTTGGGCGATTTCGCTAAGTCGGGTGTTGGTCAGTTCATCGCTCAAACGTGTGGAAGGTTCGAGCGTCATGTCAGCGTCAGGATGCGCGATCAGGGTGCCGTCTTCTGTGGTTAAAAAACCAAAACTGGAAGGCGTAGGGGCAATGCCGGTAACAATTTCGATCACATCCTCGATGGTAATATCCGCACCAATGACTGCGGCCAGCTGCCCATTACGGTAGAAAGGGCGTGCAAAGGTAACGATTAAGCCCCCCGTTTGGGCATCCGTGTAAGGTGCCGTAATAATGGTCTCTTGCGCTTCGGCTGCGCCTTGGTACCAGGGCCGCTGACGCGGGTCGTAATCGCTGGGGGGCTGCCATCCATCGGAAAAAATAGCGTCTGGTGTGGAAGGGTAAGCAATGTAGGCTGTCATAAAGCTGCCTGAGCCAGCCAGTTGGCGTAGTGCGGCAAGTGGGTCATCGCTATTGGCTGCATCATCCATGCTGGAAAGCATGGTATAGCGTGCGTTAAACCACTCGTTGATAGCTTGCGTATTACCGTTAACCACGGCGCTAAGATTGCGCGTTATTTGCTGGCTATTATGGTGTTTTACGGTGGTGTAACTGGCAATGCCGTTAATCACTAGGGCGAGGGTAATCGCCACTAGAGCGGCTAATAGTATGCGTGCTCGGAGGGAAGATAACATGGTCGCTCTCGACGTCGAAGTGCATGTCGGTACTCAGGGGGAAGTACCGTTTATAATAGCTTCTAAATTATCGGCGAGAGCGACCATTACTTTAGGATAATTAATAGGTTATAAGGTTAAAACGACTAGCGTAAATCGCTCACGGCAGTTTGAATATCTGCCAGCGAGGCTTTACTTAGGTCTTTCGAAAGGGAGTGAATGACTAGTTTTTGCGTGGGGCCATCGAGTTTGTCACGTAGCAGGCCCAAAAATTTGGGTGGCGCTACCATGATTAGCTTCTCCATGCTGTTACCTACTCGCGCGCTATAAAGACGCTGAGCGACTTCTTTCGCGAACAGCTCGTTTTCATGTTTAGTGGCAGTTCCCTCTTCGCCTGCCGAGCGTGCCGTGCTGGACATCGACTCGTGCACATCGCCTCGGCCGTCGGTGATCAAGTCACCTTCATGCAGTCGCCCTTCTGCGTGAACCAGACTCTCCTGCTCCGCCAGCGTTAAGGCATCACGAGTAAAGATACGTGCGCGAGCGGCGTCGGCTACCACGATATAGGTTGTCATCGCTGTGCATACTCCATGTCGTTGATGGTTCATTAACCATGGCAAGCGTTTGGCGTTAGGTCAAACACTTGCCACGGTTTAAGCCACGGGGTTAAAGCACCTTACTGCGCAGCAGGCTGGTAATGGCTTCGCCGATCAATACCAACACAATGATAGCGATCAAAATGGTCGCCACGGTTGGCCAGGCGAAGGTATCAATCGCACCCTGTAGGATGACCCCAATACCCCCGGCGCCCACTAAACCAAGCACGGTCGATTCGCGGATATTGATATCCCAGCGTAGGATGACAATGGCAAAAAAGGCCGGCATCACTTGCGGCACAATCGCGTAGGCGACCACCTTGGCCTTGGAGGCCCCGGTGGCTTCCATCGCTTCCACTGGGTTACGGTCAATCTCTTCAATCGCCTCTCCCATCAGCTTGCCGATAAAGCCAATCGAGCGAAATACGATGGCGAGGATACCCGCTAGTACCCCAGGGCCGAAAATCGCCACGAACAGTAGCGCCCAAATAATCGTGTTGACTGAACGGCTGGAGACCAGAATGAAGCGCCCCAACCATAGGCAAGCACGGTTAGGCGTGGTGTTCTGAGCCGCAATATAGGCTACCGGTAGCGCCAAAAATATCGTCAGAAAGGTGGCTAGAGTGGCGATATGCACGGTCTCAATCAGTGCGGCGATAATACCGTTAAGCCCCGCTGCACTGGGTGGCCACATGCGAGCCCCAAGCCCGGAGATCTGATTCGGTGCATCCCATACCCAGGGCCAGAAGATATCAATGTCGCGCACCGCCCATACCACCACGATCAATGTGACTAAAAGTACGGCATAACGGATCAGGCGCTGTGTGCGGTCGTAGCGTTGCCAGACCCGGTCGGCGAGTTGCTGTGCGTGATCTACCATATTTTTTTCCTTACCCAACCGCTGATACCTTCGCTGAGCAAAATGACCGCGATGATAATAAGTAGAATCGCAAAGGCGAAGTCGTAGTCGTAGCGGCCAAAGGCGTTCATCAGCGTGCCGCCAATGCCGCCCGCCCCAACAATCCCGACCACTGCGGAAGCGCGCAGGTTGCTGTCCAGTTGGTACATGGAAAGCCCGACCTGGCGAGGCAATATCTGTGGAAATACAGCGTAATACAGAATTGCCACATAACCCGCGCCAGCGGCTTTCATCGCTTCCACTTGCCCCCAGTTAATCTCTTCGATTTCTTCGGCAAGCAGTTTGCCGACGAAGCCGATTGAGTAGAGCGTTAGGGTAAGAATACCCGCTAAGGGGCCAAAGCCCACGGCGGCCACAAACAGAATCGCCACAATCACCGGGTGGAAACTGCGCGATATGATAATCACCGCCCGGCCAATAATATAAATTGGCATGGGAGCAATATTACGCGCAGCCATCACAGCAAATGGAATCGACAGAAAGACCCCCAGTAGCGTCGCCAAAATGGCGATTTGGAAGCTCTCTTTAAAGCCTGTTAACAGTAGCTCGTAGCGCTCCAGATTGGGCGGGAAGCCGCCGCTAAAAATACGTGCGGCGCGGGGCAAACCTTCAGAGATACGCGCCCAGTTGAACGGCAGTGATCCGAACGCCCAGACCAAATAGGCCCCTGCGACGATAATCAGCCCGTAGCGCAGTAGCGGGTTGGCAATAAACGGCGGCTTTTTCCAAGTACGGAGTGCTGTGGAATGAGCGTCAGGTGGAGTCATGGGTGTGCTCCTCCGCTGGTGTATCCGTGATTGCATCGTCCGGTGCGTCAATCCCCCCGTAGATGGCATCCAGCGCGTCTTTATTGAAGTCCTTGGGTAGGCCATCAAAGATCATCTTGCCGTGGCGTAGGCCTACAATGCGCTCGGTATAGGTTTTGGCCTGAGCGACGTTGTGGATATTAATCAGCACCGGCAGCGAGAGCTCGCTGGCCAGGCTTTGCAGCAGAATCATGATCTGCTCAGAGGTGCGAGGGTCAAGCGAGGCGGTGGGCTCATCGGCAAGCAGCACCTCAGGCTCTTGCATCAAGGCGCGCACCACACCTACCCTCTGGCGCTCGCCACCGGAAAGCTCATCAGCGCGCTTGTTGGCGTAGTGAGCGATGCCCACGCGCTCCATCAGCACGAACGCACGCTCAATATCAGCCTGGGGGTAGCGGCGTGAAATCGCCTGATACAGGTTTACGTAGCCTAGCCGCCCGGCGAGCACGTTCTCCATGACGGTTAAGCGATCCAGCAGGTTAAAACCTTGGAATACCATGCCGATTTTGCGTCGCGCGCGGCGTAATTCAGCGCCTTTAAGGTTAACCAGCTCATTGCCATTGAGTTTGATAGAGCCGGACGTTGGTTCTACCAAGCGGTTAATGCACCTCAGCATGGTGCTTTTACCAGCGCCTGAAGCGCCTACGATAGAAACAACGCTGTTTCCCTCTACCCTGAGGTCGAGCCCTTTCAGCACGGCTTCATCGTGGCCATAGCGTTTGACCAGATTGGTAATTTCCAGCATGTGTTCGCTTCCATCGTCGAGAAAATAATCGCACCGCCGAAAGCGGTGCGCTACGTTTTACTCTTCCAAGTTTTCGGGCGTATAGCTCACGTCATTGGCTGCTTGGATGGTGCGAATCACCTGCCAGTTATCTTGGTAGTTGATGGGTATGAATTTTTCGACGCCTTCAAACTCTTCACCTAGCTCGGTGCCAACAAAATCAAAGCTGAAAAAGGCCTCTTCGATTTTTTCGACCAGATCTGGGTGTAAGTTGTGCGCGTAGTTATACGAGGTAGTCGGGAAACGGTCTGATTCGTAGATCAGGCGCACGTCTTCTTCATCGTAAAGACCGCGTGCCGCCATCCGTTCGACCACTTCGGAAGCGACCGGAGCAGCATCGTAATCTTGGGCCACGACGCCCAGCATGGATTGGTCGTGGCTACCTGAGTAGACCACTTCGTAATCCTCGTCGGGGGTAATGCCGAGTTCAGGCAGCAATGCGCGGGGGGCTAAGTTGCCCGAGTTAGAGGTGGGTGAGGTGTGAGCAACGCGTTTGCCTTTGAGATCCTCAACCTCATGAATGTCAGAGTCAACGTGGGTAAACAGTTGCAGTGTATAGCCAAATTGACCGTCATCAGAACCCATTAACGCAAACGGCACTGCACCGGCCAAGTTCACCGCAAACGGCGTGGGGCCAGTGGAGAAACCGGCGATATGCAGCCGCCCGCTGCGCATCGCTTCTACTTGGGCAGCGTTAGACTGCACTGCAAAGAAGCGCACATCGCGCTCGGTAACTTCAGACAAATGATCGATAAAGGGCTGCCAGATATCTGAATAGATCGCCGGGTCTTCGACCGGGGTGTAAGCAAAGATAAGGGTGTCGGGGTTGTCCCACTCGGATTCATCGGCGGGGCGGTCAGCGACCATGTCACCGTTTTCATCGCAATAAATGGTATCTAAGTCACCACGTTCACATTCCGCATAAGCGTGGGAAGAGAGCAGAGCGAGCGGTAGCAGAGATGCAGCGGTAAGCATCGCAAGCGGGCGCTTGCGGAAGAGCGAAGTTGCCATGGTAAGCCTCGTTTGTGCGTTATTGTTGTGTTCTTTCTATGCATCGAGCTGTGTTGCCTTTGCTGCGTTTTGCCACTACTGAAAACAAAAAATGTTTCGTAAGTGGACATTCCGCGTCCAGGATGGTTATTTTCGAAAGCAGACACCTTCAATCTAGGGTTTGTGACAAACTTATGTCAAATACTTTACGGCCACTCTCCGACCATTGGCGCAACCGCTATTTACTAATGCGCCACGGCCATAGCCAAGCCAATCAGCAGGGCGTGATTGTTAGCTCGCCGGAGCGCGGTGTGGCGGACTTCGGCCTTTCCGAGCTGGGCGAGCAACAGCTTGTCCAGAGGGTGGCCGACTGGCAGTGGCCGACACCAACGCTTGTCGTACACTCGGATTTTCTGCGCACGACGCAAACGGCTGCCCACATCGCCGCCGCGTTTGGACTCACCCCAAGCGTAGAGACGCGCTTGCGAGAGCGTTATTTTGGCGAGTTTGAGGGGCAGAGTGATGATCGCTACTCCAGCATATGGGCGTTAGACGCTGAAGATGCCGAGCACACTCACCATCGGGTAGAAGCAGTAAGCGCGGTAGCCACGCGTATGCAGGCAGTGATTGATGGGTGGGAGCAAAAGGCCAGCGGTGAAACCATTGTGCTGGTCAGCCACGGCGATCCGCTACAGATTCTGCTTACCGCGCTGGCGGGGAAGTCGCTGGCGACCCATCGTGAGCAAACCCCGTTAGCGCCCGCGAGCATCACGCTTTATGGGAGTAGCGTGTAATCCCCTAAGGAGACTGTGTGGTAACCTCAAAGAAAAAGTAAAGGGACCCTACTATGCCTGCTCCTTTCTCGCCGGATGCGCCGAGCCTGCTAAAAGCCCTCTCTATAGGCAGCAGTGCCCTAATTGACGAGCATTTTTGGAGCGATGGCGTCGATCAACTACTGGCAGCGCTAGGTGAAGCGTCGGGTGTCAATCGCGTGTGGATATTTCAAACCATAGAACGCAACCCAAGCGGTGTCCTGCAGGATTTTGTTTTTGAGTGGGCATCCTCATCGCACTATCGTGAGCGAACGCAAAAACGCTTTCGCTTTTTTACCACGCTGATCGATGATGACGAATATGAGGAAATGGTCAATCGTCGCGAGCGAGGTGAGTCGCACACCTGTATTACCTCGCGGGTGGCTCTTGGTACGCTGCGCGACAATTTAGAAAGCCAGTCGATTCAGTCGATGGTCACCGTGCCCATTATGGTGGATGGCCAGTGGTGGGGCACGCTGGGCTTTGACGACTGTGAGCGAGAAGTCGATTGGGAAGGTGCTGGGCTGCAAGCGCTAGTGATCGGCGCTGAGCTGATCGCCTCGGCTATTTATCGTCAGCAGCTTACCCGCAGGCAGCGTCAGGTTGATCTACTGCAGCAGGTCGCCGCCTGTGGTACCTGGGAGATCAATGCGCGCAGCGGTGCTACCTGGTGCTCTTCGGCGTTGCTGCTCTCGCTGGGTTATCCTGGCGATTACGCTAGGCTCCCGTTGCGTCGCTTGCTGGCGCATGCCATGCCCGCCGACCGGTTACGCGTGTTTGGATTGATACGCGAGTGCCAGCAGCGCCTGCAAACCCAATGCCGTATTGATGTGCAGCTCAGGGTAGCGTCGGGTCATTGGCGCTGGCATGAACTGGTGATGGAGAGCTACTACACCGCTGATGGGTATTTGGCGCGGATCGGCGGCTTGGTCATCGACATTAGCCAACGCAAAAAAATCGAAGAGCAGGCCTGGGTGGCCGCGGAGTTCGATGCCCTGACCGGCACGCGTAACCGGCGTGGTTTGGCTAATCACTTAGCGCAACTCCATGAGTGTCAGGCAGAGGCTACCCATTATGTACTGATGATTGATATTGATTACTTCAAGCATATCAATGATCGCTACGGCCACCCTGCGGGGGACGCCCTGTTAGTGGAAATGGCTAAGCGTGTCCATGAGGTTCTGCGTCCTGAGGATTGCTTAGCGAGACTAGGCGGAGAAGAGTTTGCCGTTACGGCGGGTGAGTTATCCCACCAGCAGGTGGTGCAACTGGGTGAGCGTATTCGCGAACGCATCGCCCAGCAGCCGTTTTACCTGACGGCGGGGGATTTGCAAACGCCGACGATAGTGACGCTCACTGTGAGCATTGGCATTGCGCCGCTGACGCTCTCCAGTGATTTAGACCACAGTCAGGCAGTGGCTGTCGCCCAGGCCGACCAAGCCCTCTATGCGGCCAAAGAAGCGGGGCGCAATCGCGTCGTGGCGTACTGGTAAGCTTGAAAACAACGACTGGTAAGCGCTATCTATGTCTGAGACGGCGGAATCCAGGCGATCATATCGACTTCCACATCGGCGCCGCCCGCTAAGCCGGTCACCCCAATGCAGGTGCGGGTAGGTAACGGCTGTGGGAAGTAGCTGGCGTAGACCTTATTCACCTCCTCAAAGTGGCCCATATTGGTAATAAATACCCGAGACTGAACCACATATTCGAAGGCGCTGCCGACTTCTTCCAACACAATCGCCAGATTCTGCATCACCCGGTGGGTCTGTTCGGTGAAGGTACCCAAGAGCATCTCGTTAGTTTCTGGCACCGTCGGCATTTGCCCGGTGATAAACACCAAGTCGCCTACGCGACAGGCGTGGGAAAACGGGGCGATGGGCTGGGGTGCGCGGTCAATAAACAGCTTTTCAATCATACGTTTATCCTTTTTTGGCTGTTTTTAATAGCTGTTATTTTTAAAGCCTATTCAACATCATGGGCCTCAAGTGAGGCCCATGATGACGTACTTATCCACAGCTACTTTTCTGCTGGGGCTGTGTATTAATGCCCCAGAATCTGGCTTAGGAACAGCTGAGTACGCTCGGATTGTGGGTTATTGAAGAAGGGCTCCGGTGCGTTCTCTTCAATGATCTGCCCCTGATCCATAAAGATCACCCGGTCAGCCACTTTCTTGGCGAAGCCCATTTCGTGGGTGACACAGATCATGGTCATGCCTTCTTCCGCTAGCTCGACCATAACGTCGAGTACTTCCTTGATCATCTCGGGGTCGAGTGCGGAGGTGGGCTCATCGAACAGCATGACGTCGGGGTGCATGCAGAGTGAGCGGGCAATGGCCACGCGCTGTTGCTGACCGCCTGAGAGCTGCCCTGGGTACTTGGTCGCCTGTTCGGCAATGCGTACGCGCTCCAGATACTCCATGGCCAGGGCTTCGGCCTCTTTGCGGGGCTTCTTTTGCACCCACATTGGCGCGATACAGCAGTTCTCCAGCACCGTTAAGTGAGGGAATAGGTTGAAGTGTTGAAACACCATGCCAACGCTGCGACGAATCTGCTCAATGCGCTTAACGTCTTGGGTCAGCGGTACACCGCCCACCACGATTTCACCTTTTTGGTGCTCTTCAAGGTGGTTAATGCAGCGAATCAGCGTTGATTTACCCGAACCCGAAGGGCCACAAACCACGATCCTCTCGCCGCGTTTTACCTCCAGGTAAATATCACGCAGTACGTGAAAGTCGCCGTACCACTTGTTTACGTTGCGCATCTCGACCATCAGGTCAGAAGTACTGGTGCCAGCGGTGTTGGTGGCTGCTTGTGTCATGTTGAAGTCCTACTCAAAACGTAAAGAGATTCGGCAATCGTACATAAGCGAGTACTTGAACTAGTGCTTATGGCCGGTATTTAACTTGCGTTCCAGGTACTGGCTGTAGCGCGACATGCTGAAACAGAAAATCCAGAATATGAACGCGGCAAATACATACCCCTCAATAGAGAAGCCCAGCCAGCGCGAGTCGGAAAGCGCCGCTTGCACAATGCCCAACAGGTCAAACAGCCCGATGATCATCACCAGGGTGGTGTCTTTAAATAGCGAGATAAACGTATTGACGATACCCGGAATCATCATTTTCAGCGCCTGGGGCATCACGATTAATCCCATACGCTTCCAGTACGTCATACCCAGCGCCGCAGCGGCTTCGTCCTGACCTTTGGGAATGGCCTGTAAGCCACCGCGAATAACCTCGGCCATATAGGCACTCTGGAACAGTGTGAGGCCGATCAAGGCGCGTACCAGGCGATCCACGCTGAGTTCTGAAGGCAGGAACAGCGGCAACATCACCGAGGCCATAAACAGAATGGTGATGAGTGGCACGCCACGCCAGAACTCTATAAAAATCACGCAGAAGGTTTTGACGATGGGCATGTTCGAACGACGCCCAAGGGCGAGCACGATGCCAATCGGCAGTGCGCCAATCATGCCCACGCTGGCCAGTAGCAGGGTCAGCATTAAGCCGCCCCAGCGGTGGGTGGAAACCCGCGGCAAATCAAAGTAGCCGCCGTGTAGTAGCACGTAGGCGATCACCGGGAATATCAGTAAGGCAAACACCACTACCCACCGCTTGAAGGGTAGGCGGGGAATCACCATCCAAGCGATAATCGCTGCAAACATGCCAAACACGATATTGGCGCGCCAATACTCCTCACTGGGGTAAAGGCCGTACATAAACTGGGAAAACCGCGCGTTGACGAATACCCAGCAGGCACCCACTCGTGAGCAATCTTCACGGCTATCGCCCACCCAGTCGGCATCAATAAATGCCCACTGAACCGTTGGCACCACCAGCAGGTACAGTACATACAGGCCCAACAACGTGAAGATGCTGTTGATTGGGCCGTTAAACAGATTGCCGCGCAGCCAGGCAACCGGGCCAATGGTGCCTTTAGGGGCCGGGCGCTGAGGTATGGTTTCTTTGTTGTGAATCATGGGGTCGCCTCCGGCCTAGCGTTCGACCAGCGCAACGCGAGCGTTGAACCAGTTCATAAACATGGACACCAGCAAGCTGATGATCAGATATACCGCCATGGTCATGGCAATCACTTCGATTGCCTGACCGGTCTGGTTGAGCGTGGTGCCGGCAAAAACCGAGACTAAGTCGGGGTAGCCGATGGCGGTGGCCAGTGACGAGTTTTTAATCAGGTTAAGATATTGGCTGGTGAGCGGCGGAATGATGACGCGCATGGCCTGGGGGATGACCACCAAACGTAGGACTAATTTGCGCGGCAAGCTCAATGCCTGGGCAGCTTCCGTTTGGCCATGGGGAATAGCCTGGATGCCCGAGCGCACAATTTCCGCAATGAAAGAAGCAGTATAGATAGACAGCGCCAGCCACAGGGCCAAAAATTCGGGGATGATGGTAATACCACCGCCGAAGTTAAAGCCGCGCAGTACCGGCATCTCCCAGGTGACCGGGACTCCAGTGGCCACCAATATCAGCAGCGGCAGGCCAAAAATAATCACTAGCGACATCCAGAAAACCGGTAGACGTTTACCGGTGGCCTCGTGGCGACGCTTATTCCAGATAACCAGTGCAATGCTGGCAATGATTGCCACCACAAAGGTGAGAGGGATCAATCCAAACCCTGACTCGAAAAGCGGTTGAGGTAAGTACAGCCCGCGAACATTGAGGAAAATGGCTTCGCCAAACGCCATACTTTCCCTGGCACTGGGTAAGGTACGCAGCACAGCGAAGTACCAGAAGAAGATTTGCAGCAGCAGCGGGATATTGCGAAACGTTTCGATATAGGCGTTGGCAAGACGAGCGATCAGCCAATTGGGCGATAGCCGCGCGATACCGACGATAAAACCAATAATCGAGGCAGCTAACACCCCCAATCCACCGACGAGCAGTGTATTGAGCAAGCCAATTACAAAGGTGCGGCCGTAGGTACTTTGGGAGGAGTACTCGATTAAGCTTTGTCCAATACCAAAGCCGGCTGTGTTGCCCAGGAAGCCGAAGCCTGTGGTGATGCCGCGGGCGTTCAGGTTGGCTTGGGTATTGCCGATAATATAGATCAGGAAAGCCGCTACAACGGCGACTAAAATGAGCTGGAAAATAAGTGCGCGCTTAGCGCGGTCTCGCCAAAACGGCGGCTTGTGGCCGGCGGGGCGAACGTTAGGTCTTACAGACATGGATGGCGTCTCCGCTATACGGAAGGTCAATCAGATGGCCCGCCATCCCCTGAAAACAGGGTGGCGGGCCGGGGTCAAGCGAGACGCTTAGCGAATCGGCGGTGCGTACTGAATGCCACCTTCGGTCCAGAGCTCGTTAATACCGCGCTCAATTTCCAGCGGTGAATCCATACCTACGTTACGGTCAAACGTTTGGCCGTAGTTACCAACTTGGCTGATGATGTTGTAAGCCCAGTCAGCTTCTAAGCCCATCTCTTCGCCATAGTTGCCGTCTTGACCCAGCAAACGAGCGATATTGGGATCTTCTGACTCAAGCATGTCGTCGACGTTATCGCTGTCTACGCCGTACTCTTCAGCGTTGATCATGGCGAACAGCGACCATTTCACAATGTTGAACCAGGTGTCGTCGCCTTGACGAACCACAGGGCCTAGTGGCTCTTTGGAAATAACGTCAGACAGAATCATCGATGCTTCAGGATCATCTAGCTGAATACGTAGCGCTGCCAGCTGAGAGGTATCAGACGTTAGCACGTCACAGCGGCCGGCTTGATAGCCACCCACGGTTTGCTCAGAGGTATCAAATACGATCGGGTTGAATTCCATGTCGTTAGCACGGAAGTAGTCAGCCAGGTTCAGCTCGGTAGTGGTGCCAGACTGAATGCAGATGGAGGCGCCGTCGAGTTCATCAGCACCGGTAATACCCAGGTCACGGGATACCATGAAGCCCTGGCCGTCGTAAAAAGTAACCCCGGTGAAGTTCAGGCCCAGAGTAGTATCGCGGGTAGTGGTCCAAGTGGTATTACGTGATAGAACGTCGACTTCACCTGATTGCAGGGCGGTGAAGCGCTCCACGGCGTTGAGTGAAATATAGTTGACGGCTTCTGAGTCGCCGAGTACCGCTGCCGCTACAGCGCGGCATACATCAACGTCGATACCTTGCCAGTTACCGTCGTCGTCCGGAGCTGAGAAGCCCGGCAAACCATCGCTCACACCACACTGAACGGCGCCACGCTCAATGGTATCTTCCAGGGTGTCGGCTTGAGCAGTCGCCATTCCCGCCAGGCTAAGTGAGCCAGCGGACGCTAGAAGCGCTAGGTGTTTTTTATTGAACATTTAGTTTCCCTCGAAGTTCTTGAAATTGGTTATTGAAATCAGTGATTGAAATCTTTGTGCATGCCGTAGCATGTAACTAAACCTAGCAAGGAAGATGCCAACAAGGGTACAGGCGTTAATTCAGCGCTTTTCAACGCTACTCAACGAATTCGAGACGAAGGTATAGGTGCAAGAATGGTAATTGCCCACCCCGCTTTGCACCTTTATAGGGCAAGCTGAGGTGGGCGGTGACTAAAGGCGGGCAAAGCGATAGTGCGTTTACTCGGTCGCAAAGGCCTTGCGCATAAACGGCGGTAGGGCGAGAGCGCCACGATGGGCTTCAACGCTGTAGTACTCAAGCGGCAGGTCGTGGCCGGCGGCTGCCTGCTCGCGGAAGGTATTCACGTCGGTGGCTTTACCCGCCAATGTCACGCTCCACCAGCCTGAGGGATAAACCGGCTGCGGGAAGGGTAGCGTTGCAACGCTGTCAAAACCGGCTTTCAACATGTCGTTGCGCAGCTCACGGATGATTGTGCCGCTGTGGTAAAGCGGTGATTCGCTCTGCTGCACCATGACGCCGCCGCTTTTCAAAATACGGTGGCAGCGCTTTAAAAAGTCGGTTTTAAATAGTCCTTCAGCAGGCCCAACCGGGTCGGTGGAATCGATAATCAGCACATCGATGCTCTCATCAGGTGCATCGTCCACCCACTTGACGCCATCGGCGAACAGCAACTCGGCGCGCGGGTCGTGATTCGATTCTACCAACGACGGGAAGAAACGCTCAGACGCCTTGGTAACTTCTTCATCGATATCAATCTGAGTAACTTTCTCAACGCCTGGGTGGCGCAGCACCTCTTTTAAGGTGCCGCAGTCGCCGCCGCCGATGATCACTACCCGCTTGGGGTCTTGATGGGTGAACAGCGCCGGATGGGCGATCATCTCGTGGTAGAGAAAATTATCGCGATCGGTCAGCATCACGCAGCCATCCAGCACCATTAAGTTGCCGTAGGTCTCAGTGGCGTAGACCTCCAAATGCTGGTATTGGCTCTGTACATCCAGCAGCTTTGCAGAGATTTTCAGTGAGAAAGCGCTGCCGTGGCTATCAAAGACTTCGGTAAACCACTGGTCGTCGCGTAATTCGCTCATCAATTGGCTCCTGAATGCGGTGTATGGGTGTGCGTCGGTATATCCCGGTGATACTGCGGGCTTAGCTCGTGCAGCGCCTCCATAAAGGCGGTGACGTTATCGGGATTGGTAAACTGGCTGATACCGTGGCCTAGGTTAAACACGTGACCAGAGCCGTGGCCGTAGCTTTCCAGCACCCGGGCCACTTCGGCGCGGATGGCGGAGGGGCGGGCAAACAGCACATTAGGGTCCAGGTTACCCTGTAGCGCTACTTTATGGCCGACTCGGGCGCGAGCGTCTGAAAGCTCGGTGGACCAGTCGATACCCAGCGCATCGGCACCAGCGCAGGCAATATGCTCAAGCCACTGGCCGCCATTCTTGGTGAACAAAATCACAGGTACCCGACGACCATCGTGCTCGCGAATCAGCCCGGAAACGATCTGCTCCATATAGCGCAGCGAGAACTCAAGGTAAGCCGGGGTAGAAAGCGCGCCGCCCCAGGTATCGAAAATTTGCACCGCCTGGGCGCCGGCACGAATCTGCGCGTTCAGGTAGTCGGTTACCGCATGCGCCAGCGTATCCAGCAACTGGTGCATGGTGTCCGGCGTATCGTAAAGCATGGTTTTCAGATGGCGGAAGTCTTTGCTGGAGCTGCCTTCGACCATATACGTCGCTAGCGTCCAGGGGCTGCCGGAGAAACCAATCAGCGGCATACGGCCATTCAACTCCCGGCGAATGGTCGACACTGCGCGCATCACGTAATCCAGGTCGCGCTCGGCGTCGGGGACGCTGAGTGCGGCGACCTCTTCTGGGGTGCGCACGGTTTTGCGGAATTTAGGGCCTTCGCCGGTTTCAAAATAGAGACCCAAGCCCATGGCATCAGGGATAGTTAAAATATCTGAAAACAGAATCGCCGCATCTAGCGGGTAGCGCTCTAGAGGCTGCAGGGTAACTTCGCAGGCCAGGTCATGGTTGCGGCACAAATCCATAAAGCTGCCTGCATCGGCCCGTCTGGCGCGGTATTCCGGCAGGTAGCGGCCCGCTTGACGCATCATCCACACCGGGGTGCGGTCGACGGGCTGGCGCGCTAGCGCACGAAGGAATCGATCATTTTGCAAAGGTGTAGTGGTCATAGGCACTTGCTCTTAAGAAATTTGCCCGCATCGTACTTAAAGCCGTATCGGGTATCGTATGTGCGCAATTGTACTTGAAGATAGCCGCTAGGGCGGCGTACTGGATGGCAAAAATCGTCGCACCCAGTCAATTTTTCTCGCCTAATTAGCCGATTTTAGCTTCTTTGCCAACGTGAGGCGTGCGCCGCTTCCTGTTAGAATACTGGCCCACTTTGCCAACACTGGTGTGGTTAACTGGTTTGGTCAATCAGCGAGGTAACCTGTGACCATTCGCTTCATTGCCGCTTCCCGGCTGCCCACGCCCTGGGCAACATTTACTATGCATGGCTTCGAAGATGAGGCCACCGGCAAGGATCATATCGCCCTAACGCTGGGTGATGTGACCGGCGACGAGCCTGTGTTGGGGCGGGTGCACTCCGAGTGTTTGACCGGCGATGCGCTGTTTTCCATGCGCTGCGACTGCGGCTACCAACTGCAGGAAGCGCTTAAACGTATCGCTGAAGAGGGCCGCGGCGTGCTGTTTTACCTGCGCCAAGAAGGACGCGGTATTGGTCTGTTAAACAAAATTCGCGCTTATCACCTGCAGGATCAAGGCGCCGACACGGTCGAGGCTAACGAGCAGCTCGGTTTTGGCGCCGACATGCGCCGCTACGATCTGTGCGTGCCAATGCTCAACCATCTGGGGGTGACATCGCTTAGGTTAATGACCAATAACCCGCGCAAGGTGGATGCCCTCACCCGCGATGGCGTGAATGTGGTCGAGCGCCTACCGATCACCACCGGCCTGAATCCCCATAACGAGCAGTATCTGTCTACCAAAGCAGGCAAGCTCGGCCATATGATGGCGTTGGATGATTTCACCCACGCCAGCGATGTGGATATTGAGCGTAAGGGGTGATAGAAGGAGTGCTATTAGGAGGAGTTCGTAAGGAGCGCTCTAAAATGAAAACCGCATGTGAAGAGCAGGGCGAATTTAGCGTTGTCGAAGAGTGGCTGCACAGTATCACCCACGGTATCGGTGCTGTGCTCAGTCTGGTGGGGATGGTGGTACTGCTGGTGGCCGCGAGCTACGCCGCCCATGTAGACCCTTGGAAAATTGTTAGCCTGAGCCTTTACGGCACCACGCTCGTCCTGCTTTATACCGCCTCGACCCTTTACCACGGCATCCCTCATCGGCGCTGGAAGCAGCGTTTTCAGCTACTCGATCACTGTGCGATTTATTTACTCATCGCGGGTACTTACACACCTTTCTTACTCGTCAATATGCGCGGCACTACAGGCTGGGTTTTGTTTGCCGCCGTGTGGTCGCTGGCGTTGGTGGGGATCGCCTGCATACTGCTATGGCCCCAGCGCTTTTCGGTATTACGCGTGGCGATTTATCTGCTTATGGGCTGGATGATCGTGCTGGCGTCAGGAGAGATGGCGGCGAGTTTATCGAAAACTGGCATCATCCTACTGGCCGCAGGGGGCATCACTTATACGCTAGGGGTGATCTTCTACGCCGTGCGTGCTATTCCCTACAACCATGCGATCTGGCACCTGTTTGTGGTTGCCGGCAGCATCTGTCACTACTTTGCCGTTTATAGTGCCGTTTTGCCCCATGCTTCGCCTGTGTAGTCGCTAAGCCCCCTTGGGAACGCTATCAGTGACAGAAACGTAAGCGATCTCTTACAAAATTGAGTGAGTAACATGAATTGGTGGTTAATAGCTTGCCTTTACCGCTAATCGACACTTGAACAAGCAGGCATAATGTTGGCTTTATACGTTTGTATATGTATAGATAGCGACTGTAAAAAGTAAACAAGCCACATTCAATAAGATTTTCCAACAAGAGGATTGTCATGAGCACTGTTAACAACGCCCACGACACGACCATGCCGTCGGTACTGGGCAAAAAAGACAGTACTGATGAGATGGTGCATCGCATTGGCCACTTAACGCGCCTGCTGCGGGACAGCATGAAAGAGCTGGGCTTAGATCAGCAGATTACCCAGGCGGCGCAAGCGATACCGGATGCCAATGACCGGCTTAACTACGTTGCCTCAATGACGGAGCAGGCCGCAGAACGGGCATTGAACGCCGTTGAGCGGGCGCAGCCGGTGCAAGATAGCCTTGAAGAAGAAGGCGCGGCTCTTAATAAGCGCTGGCAGGCAGCGGCAGCTAAGCTCGCCGCGGTAGAGGGTGATCCTCAGCTTGTCGAGGATACGCAGCGCTTTTTGAGCGATAAGCTGCCCACAGCAACCGGGGCGACGCAAAAAGAACTGCTTGAAATTATGATGGCTCAGGACTTCCAGGATCTCACTGGCCAGGTGATCAAGAAAATGATCGAAGTCATCAAGCTAATCGAAGAGCAGCTTGTTCAGGTGTTAGTGGATAATGTGCCTAACGTCACCGATGGCGTTAAGCTTGAAGATGACCGCGATGAGCATGCCAAACTGCGTAATGGGCCACAGGTGGGCAAAGACAAAACAGATGTGGCAACAGGGCAGGATCAAGTAGACGATCTACTTGATGAGCTTGGTTTTTAAGGGCGCTTAGCCTGGAACAGCAAGGAACCGTTGCCTCGCATAACTAGCAACGGTCTTGCAGGCGCTTAGGTGCCGTTTGTTTTGATTAGCCCTTCGCTGCCGCCTGCTCTTTTTCCATTGCCTTTGCCATCGCGGCACGCTGAATATGGCGTGCGCGATAGGCCATCAGCGGTTCGGGTAAGCGGTGCTTCATGCCAATCGCCCAAGACAAGGTATGGGTTAAAAACAGATCCACGAGAGTAAAGGTATTCCCCACCAAGGTTTCTTGACCGTTATAGCGGCGCTCCAGGGCACTTAACGCACGCTGAAACTCCCAGGCACAAACCGGTAGCACAGCGGGAACGCGCTTATCTGCAGGTAGGGCAAATTTATGCTTGGCCTGGTTCCATAACGGCTGTTCAACTTCGGTGACGATAAAGCTGAGCCACTGGTCAACCTGAGCGCGGGCGGCAGGGTCGCTGGGGAGTAACGTGCCATCACCGTACTGCTCCGCTAGGTAACGGCAAATCGGCGCCGACTCAAATAGCGTTAGTGCTCCATCTTCAAGAACTGGCACCTTGCCATCCGGGTGACGCGCCAAATGCGCGGCTGTTTGCCCCTCGCCTGTATCCAGCGCCACATGCTGGCACTGATACTCTAGGCCTAACTCTTCAAGCGTCCATGCCGCTCGCAGCGATCGGGATTGGGGGAAAGTGTACAGCGTGATCATGGCATGCTCCCTCTTGTCAGCAACAATTGCAGCGTCAATCTAGCGGGGCGTTAGCGACGCTGTCGATTTTTATATGCACCATTCTTAAGTGCTACCCCGCGCCTCACGAATCCGCTCGTAAGCGTTGCCGATTTCGCTGGTGCGCGCCTGGGCGACGTCGCGCATGCTTTCGGGCAGGCCTTTGCCAGCCAGTTTGTCGGGGTGGTTTTGGCTCATCAGGCGGCGGTAGGCTTTTTTGATCTCGCTGTCGCTGGCATCTTCAGAAACCCCTAGCACGCGGTAAGCGTCTTTAAGCGCTTCTTCGCTGGCGCCTTGGGAGTTGGCGGCGGCGCCGTGCAGCATCGCTTCGATCTGCTGCACTTCAGCGTCGCTGCAGCCTACACCGCGGGCAACGCGCAAAATCATCTCGTGCTCGGCGGGGTGAAGCACGCCATCAGCAGCGATAGCCGTGAGCTGAACCTGGATAAATACCTGGCGCAGAACCGGCTGGCGCTGAGTGAGGCGGTTAACGTTGGCCAGCTCCGCCTCCAGATTAAAGTCATCGGCGCGGCCACGCTCGAAGGCGGCGCGAGCCTTGGCGCGCTGTTCGCCCTGGAGGTGCATTTGATCAAACAGCTTTTCGGCAACGTCCAACTCGCCGTCGGTCACTTTACCGTCGGCTTGGCATAAGCAGCCCATCACCGAGAAAATCGACTCCAGAAAGCCTTCCTGGATGCGCATCCGCGCGATATTCAGGCGGCGGCTAAGCCGTTTACCTAGCCACCAGCCCAGGCCACCGCCAATCAGGAGGCCCACAGGGCCGCCAAATGCAAGCCCGATCAGGCCGAAAATAACAATAAGCAATAGCATAGCAATCTCAAAGTAGTTTAAAAGTAATGGCTTATGGCAGCCGGGCACGAATGGCGCGCTCGATGCCTTCGATGTCCAATTGGCAGTCGGTAAGCAGCTGTGCAGGCGTGCCGTGCTCTACAAAGGCGTCCGGCAGGCCGAGGTTAAGGACCTCTACCTGAACGCCTTCGGCGTGGAGCAGCTCATTCACGGCGCTACCTGCGCCACCGGCAACCACGTTCTCTTCCAGGGTCACCAATAGTTCGTGCTCGTCGGCAGCGTGCAGCACCGCATCGCGATCCAACGGCTTAATGGAGCGCATATTGATGTGGGTCGCATTGAGTCGTTCGGCGACTTCAGCGGCGGCACTGTTGAGACTGCCAAAGGCGAGTAGCGCAATACGCACGCCGTCGTTGGCGGCATGGCGGCGTACCTCCGCTTTACCTATGGTCAGCGGCTCAAGGTGTGTGGGAATGTCTACGCCTGGGCCAGTACCGCGGGGGTAGCGCACCGCGGCGGGGCCGGGGTGATGATAGGCCGCACTCAGCATGGCGCGGCACTCGGCTTCATCCGCCGGGGCCAGAATCACCATGCCGGGCACGCAACGCAGAAAGGAGAGATCCATGCTGCCGTGGTGCGTGGGGCCGTCTTCGCCCACTAAACCCGCGCGATCAATCGCAAAAGTGACGTCCAGATTCTGCACGGCGACGTCATGAATAAGCTGGTCGTAGCCGCGCTGCAAAAAGGTGGAGTAAATCGCCACCACCGGCTTCATGTCTTCGCAGGCCATCCCCGCTGCCAATGTCACCGCATGCTGCTCGGCGATTGCCACATCAAAATAGCGTTGCGGGTACTCTTTAGAGAAGCGAATCAGGTCGGAGCCTTCGCGCATGGCGGGGGTGATGCCCATTAGGCGCGGGTCGGTGGCCGCCATGTCGCACAGCCAGTCGCCAAACACGTTGCAGTATTTTTTCTTGGCGGCAGCTGCTTTGATGATGGGCTTTTTGGCGCCGCCGGTGTGGGCAACAGCGCTGGGTTTTTCCAGCTTGGTGATGGCGTGGTAGCCAATCTGATCCGCCTCGGCGGGTAGGAAGCCTTTGCCTTTCACCGTTTTGATATGCAGAAACTGCGGGCCGTCGAGGTCACGTAGGTTCTCCAGCGTCTCGGTCAGTGCATCGAGATCGTGGCCATCAATGGGGCCTACGTAGTTAAAGCCCATCTCTTCAAACAGTGTGGCGGGGCTGACCATGCCTTTCATATGCTCTTCGGTGCGCCGAGCAAGCTCTAACGCGCCAGGCAGATGCGAAAGCACTTTTTTGCCCTCTTCGCGTATTTTGAGGTAGGGCTTGCTGGAGAGCACCCGGGCAAGGTAGGTCGCCATGCCGCCGACGTTTTCGGAAATCGACATTTCATTGTCGTTGAGCACTACCAGTAGGTTGGCATCTACGTGGCCCGCGTGGGCGAGGGCTTCAAAGGCCATGCCGGCGGTGAGTGCACCGTCGCCAATAATCGCGCAAACGCGGCGCTTATTGCCCTGTGCCTTGGCTGCCAGTGCCATCCCTAGCGCCGCCGAAATCGAGGTGCTGGAGTGACCGACGCCGAAGGTGTCGTACTCGGACTCGGCACGGCGGGGAAACGCCGCCAAGCCGCCATGCTGGCGAATACTCAACATCGTTTCGCGGCGGCCGGTAAGAATCTTGTGTGGATACGCTTGATGGCCAACGTCCCAGACTAAACGGTCGTGGGGCGTATTAAAGGCATGGTGCAGGGCAACGCTCAACTCGACCACGCCGAGCCCGGCGCCAAAGTGGCCGCCGGAAACGCCCACGCTATACAGCAGGTAGGCGCGCAGCTCGTCGGCCAGTTGGTCGAGCTGTTGGGTATTCATGGCCCGCAGGGCGGCGGGGTGATCAAAAGAGTCAAGCAGCGGCGTCGCTGGGCGCTCGCGGGGAATCTCGTCGAACAGCTTCATGGGCATCTTTAGTGGTCGCGCTCGATCATATAGTGGGCTAAGTCGGCCAGCGGTGCGGCACGTTCGCCCAGTGGGGCGAGCGCGGCAATGGCCTCGTCAATCAGGCTGTGCGCTTTGCGTTGAGCGCCCTCTAATCCCAGCAGGCTGGGGTAGGTAGGCTTCGCGCGTGCGGCATCGGCGCCTGACGTTTTGCCTAGGGTAACGGTATCGCCGGTCACATCCAGGATGTCGTCGTGAATCTGAAAGGCTAGTCCAATGGCGCGAGCGTAGCGAGTAAGCGCATTTAAACGGGGGTCATCGTCGGCGACCGCAACCAGGCCACCCAGACGCACGGCGGCGACAATCAGAGCGCCGGTTTTATGAGCGTGCATGTGTGCAAGAGCGTCGACATCCGGGTGGCCGCCGACGGCGTCTAAATCCAGCGCTTGCCCGGCCACCATGCCATCCCGGCCAGAAGCCGCCGCCAAGGTGTGCACCAAATGGCCCAGCCGTGGATGAGCGTTGCTGGCCAGCACTTCAAACGCCAGTGCCTGCAGGGCATCGCCGGCGAGAATCGCGCTCGCTTCATCAAAGGCTTTATGCACCGTGGGCTGACCACGGCGCAGGTCGTCGTCATCCATAGCGGGTAAATCATCATGGATCAACGAATAGGCGTGGATTAACTCAATGGCGGCGGCGGGGGCGTCCAGGGCGTCGTCGTTAGCCCCTAGCGCGTGCCCAGCCATATACACCAGCAGCGGGCGCAGGCGTTTGCCACCGGCCAGCAGGCCATGGCGCATGGCGGCTTCAAGCCTGGGCGCTACCGCTGGGCGGCTATCAAACAGTGCCGCTAGCGTAGCGTCCACGCGGGCATTGCTGGTCTGGCGCAGGGTGGCAAGCTGGCTAGGCTGCATGGCTACCATGGGGGCGTCTCCTTGCTTTCATCCTCGGCCGCATCCTTGGGGTCGTCGGGGCCAGCGAAGGGCGCTACATTTAAACGCCCTTCGCTGTCTTCACTCAGCGCCCGCACCTTAAGTTCGGCGCTATCCAGACGCTGCTGGGCATCGCGGGTTAGCCGCACGCCCTGTTCAAACGCGGTCAGTGCATCTTCCAATGAGAGCTCGCCTGACTCAAGACGTTCAACGATGGATTCAAGTTGCTCAACCGTCGCGGCAAAGTCCTGCGGGGGTGGTGTCGTGTCGCTCATTGGGGGTGCCTACAAACCGGTATTTTTTAAAATAAGCCCACAGTATACACCGAGGCTGGGGGGCGGCGTCTGCCCTCTTCAATACAGCTTGTTGCGCGACTTGCGGTTCATTCATCGTCAGCACGCAGACTTTTCATCATTCACACCCGGCCTGAACGACGCGGGCTGTGCTACGATATGCGCCTCCCGTGAACCGATACACGGCGCATGCCGCCGACCATAGAGGTTGATTCAGCCATGGCCAAAACGTCCCTGGACAAGAGCAAGATCAAGATCCTGCTACTCGAGGGCGTCCACCAAAGTGCGGTGGACAATTTTCACAACGCCGGTTATGAAAATATCGAGCACCTGCCCACATCGCTTGATGAAGAGGCGCTGATCGACAAGATCCGCGATGTTCACTTCATCGGTATTCGTTCCCGCACCCAGTTGACGGAGCGCGTGTTCGAGGCGGCGGAGAAGCTGGTAGGCGTTGGCTGTTTCTGTATCGGCACCAATCAGGTCGATTTAACCGCTGCGCTTACCCGCGGCATCGCGGTATTTAACGCGCCGTACTCTAATACTCGCTCAGTGGCCGAGCTGGTGCTGGCAGAAGCGATTATGCTGCTGCGCGGTATCCCTGAGAAAAACGCCCGCGCCCATCAGGGCGGCTGGCTGAAGTCCGCGAAAAACTCTCATGAAGCGCGCGGTAAAACCCTGGGTATCGTTGGCTACGGCAGCATCGGTGCGCAGCTTTCGGTACTGGCCGAATCGCTGGGCTTTAACGTCATTTACTATGATGTCATCGCCAAGCTGGGCATGGGTAATGCTAACCAGGTGGGAAGCCTTGAAGAGCTGCTGGGCCGCGCTGATGTCGTCAGCCTGCACGTGCCCGATCTTGCCTCTACCCGCTGGATGATCGGTGCCAAACAGATTGCCGCCATGAAGCCCGGCGCGATCTTTATCAATGCCTCCCGCGGTAGCGTCGTTGAAATCGAACCGCTGGCCGAAGCGCTTAAAGCGGGCAATCTCAACGGCGCGGCGGTAGACGTCTTCCCGGTCGAGCCGAAAGGCAACGACGAAGAGTTTGAGAGCCCGCTACGCGGCCTGGAGAACGTGATTCTGACGCCGCATATCGGTGGCTCTACCCTGGAAGCCCAGGAGAACATCGGTATCGAAGTGTCAGAAAAACTGATCACTTACTCCGACAACGGCACCACCGTGACCTCGGTCAACTTCCCCGAGGTGGCGCTGCCCGCTCACCCGGACAAGCATCGTTTGCTGCATATTCACGACAACGTGCCGGGGGTGCTGTCGCAGATTAACCGTGTGCTGTCTGAAAACGGCATTAACATCTCTGGTCAGTACCTGCAGACCAACGAGAAAGTCGGCTATGTGGTCATCGATGTGGATAAAGCCTACGGCCCTCAGGCGCTGGAAGCGTTGAAGCAGGTCGAGCACACGCTGAAAATTCGTGCGCTCTATTCGGCGCAGAATAGCTAAAACGCTGTTAGCAACAAAAGCGGTAAAAAACGGCGCCTCTTAGGAGGCGCCGTTTTAGTGAGTGCAGGTGATCAAGCAAGGTCAAACAGCAGCACTTCGCCGGCTTCTTTACCCGTCAGATTGAAGGCCTCTTCCGGCTGAAACGCTGCGGCATCGCCTGCGCTCAGTGTCTCGCCGTTAACCTCCATTTCGCCGTTCACTACATGCAGCCAGGCGTAGCGCGAAGGGGGTGGTGCTATCTGTTCGCCCGCGCTAAACAGGCCTGAGTACAGGTTTAGGTCCTGGTTAATACTCACAGACCCATCGCGCCCTTCTTGAGAAGCCACCAGCCGCCACTGGCCTTGACGCTCGGCGGTAGGAAACGCTTTCTGCTCATAGCTGGGCGTGATACCGAGCTGCTTGGGTTCAATCCAGATCTGCAGGAAGTGCAGCCCGTTCTCCTTCGAGTGATTGAACTCGCTGTGCAGCACGCCGGTGCCCGCCGACATGCGCTGCACATCGCCTGGGCGCATCACTTCGCCGTTGCCCATGTTGTCTTTGTGCTCCATTTCACCTTCAAGCACATAGGAGATAATCTCCATATCCCGGTGAGGGTGGGCGCCGAAGCCGTGGCCACCCGCCACGCGGTCTTCATTGATGACGCGCAGGGCGCGGAATCCCATATGCTTGGGATCCATATAGTTGGCAAATGAAAAGGTATGAAAAGAGCGTAGCCAGCCGTGGTCAGCAAAGCCCCGCTCATTAGAACGACGAATAATCATGGTGTTCTCCGCGAGTTGCGTGAGTGAATAGTGACAATATACGCCTCACAGCGGCTGCGTGGGGTGAAGCTTTCAGTACGGTTCTGTCGAATAAATCGACGTTTTCCGGCGCGGATTGCGCTAAAATGTGCGCGTCTTTTAACCCGGTCCGCCCTTTACGAGGGTGACTACCAGGAGCTTTACATGTCAGTACCCACTGCTATGCCTAACCCAGTGCCACCCATCGTGGTCGCAGCGCTGTACAAATTTGTCACCTTGAACGACTTCGAAGCGCTGCGCGAGCCGCTGCGCCAAACCATGCTGGATAACGGCGTGAAAGGCACCTTGCTGCTCGCCAAAGAGGGTATCAATGGCACGGTGGCGGGCAGCCGCGAGGGCATTGACGGATTATTGGCATGGCTCACCGCCGACCCGCGTCTCGCTGATATTGACCATAAAGAGTCCTACTGCGAAGAAACGCCGTTCTACCGCACCAAGGTCAAACTCAAAAAAGAGATCGTCACCCTCGGCGTGCCCGATATCGACCCCAACGACACCGTAGGCACCTACGTTGAGCCGGAAAATTGGAACGACATCATTGCCGACCCGGAAGTGCTGGTGATCGATACCCGCAACGATTACGAAGTGGCGATTGGCAGCTTCGAGCGGGCGATCGATCCTAAAACCACCACTTTCCGTGAGTTTCCCGAGTACGTGCGCGAGCACTACGACCCGGAAAAACATAAAAAAGTGGCGATGTTCTGCACCGGCGGCATCCGCTGTGAAAAAGCCTCCAGCTTTATGCTTAAAGAGGGCTTTGAAGAGGTCTACCACCTGAAAGGCGGCGTGCTGAACTACCTGGAAAAAGTACCGGAAGAGCAGTCGCTATGGAAAGGTGAGTGTTTTGTGTTCGATAACCGGGTCACGGTGCGCCACGATTTGAGCAAAGGTGAGTTCGAACAGTGCCACGCTTGCCGCATGCCCATCTCCGCAGAAGATATGCAGTCTTCTGCGTACGAACCGGGCATTAGCTGCCCCCACTGCATCGATTCGCTGCCGGAGAAGACTCGCGCGGCGGCCCGCGAACGCCAACGTCAAATTGATCTAGCGAAACAGCGCGGCGAACCGCATCCGCTAGGCCGCGATACCCGGCTAATGAAAAAATGAGACAGCACATTGTAAGTTGATCGTGTGCGCTAGACTGATGGGCAACGTGTTACTCACCCAGGAGTTCACCATGCCCATTACACCTGAAAGCCTATCTACACCTTCCACTATCCTGCAGCGTCTTGACCACCAAGGCGTTGTGACGCTGACGATGAACACTCCAGAGCGCTTTAACGCGCTCTCGGAAGCCATGCTGGAAGCGCTTCACGATGCGTTAGCCGATATTGCCGACGATAGCAGTGTGCGCTGTGTGATCATTGCCGCCGAAGGGAAAGCCTTCTGCGCCGGGCATGACCTGAAGCAGATGCGCGCCCACCCCGATAAAGCCTACTACCAAGCGCTGTTTACCCGCTGTAGCGAAGTGATGCAGGCCATTGTGCATTTGCCGGTGCCAGTGATTGCCAAAGTGCAAGGTATCGCCACCGCCGCGGGCTGCCAACTCGTCGCGAGCTGTGATCTTGCCGTCGCCGCGCGCAGCGCCCGCTTTGCTGTTTCGGGTATCAATGTTGGCCTGTTTTGCTCCACCCCGGCGGTAGCGCTCTCTCGCAACGTTGCCCGTAAGCGTGCCATGGAGATGCTGCTTACCGGCGAATTTGTCAGCGCCGAGCTGGCCGCCGAGTGGGGCTTGGTTAACCGCGTGGCAGAAGACGATGCACTGGATGAGGCAATTCAAGAGCTGACGGCCAGTATTTGCGCTAAAAGCGCCGTTGCGGTGCGTACCGGAAAAGCCATGTTTGCCCACCAGCTTTCCATGCCGCTCGACGAAGCCTACGCCTTTGCCGGGGAAACCATGGCCTGCAATATGTTAGCCGAGGATGTGAGCGAGGGGATTGATGCGTTTATCGCCAAGCGGCCACCGCACTGGCGGCATCGCTGACGTACCATCGCTGAATGAATGGAATTCGTTTCCGTAAACGCGACAATCGCCGTGCTGTCACGTTATCCTGACGCCCTTTGTGTTTTAGGGAAGGCGCCGTCAGCAAGGGCGCTTTCAGTAAGTAGTAGGAGCGCTTTTGGGAGCGTCTTTTAGGAGAAAGCCAGGTGAGTGAAGCCAAACGCAGGACGGTCGGTCGTCCGGCGAGTACCGCCAAAGCTAGCGGAGGCCATAGCCAGTCGCTGGTACGTGGCTTAACGCTGTTGGAGTACCTAGCGGCCAGCCCGCTTGGGTTAGCCCTTTCAGAAGTGGCAGAGATGGCCGAATTGGCGCCGTCGACCACCCATCGGCTGTTGCAAGCCTTGCAGAGCCAGGGATTTGTGACCCAGGAGAACGAGCAGGGTCTGTGGCGTATTGATGTCAAAACCTTCCGTATCGGCAATAGCTTTCTTGAAGCCCGCGACGTGGTGGCCACTAGCCGTCCCTTTCTGCGCCGTTTAACCGCGGAAACCGGCGAGACCGCTAATTTAGGTATTCGCGATGGGGCGACCGCGGTGTTTCTCGCTCAGCACGAATCCCCGCAAATGATGCGCATGATTACTCGCCTAGGCTCCCGCGCGCCGCTGCATGCCTCTGGGGTAGGTAAAGCGCTGCTGGCGTGGATGCCCGATGACCAGCGCGCTCAATTGCTGGATGGCCAAGCGCTTGCCAGAGTGACAGAAAATACGCTCTATCAACCCGATACCTTACAAGAGGAAACGGAGCAGATTCGCGTCCAAGGCTTTGCCTGCGATCGGGAAGAGCATGCCGTTGGCCTGCACTGCGTGGCCGCCTGTGTGTTCGATGAGCACGGCGCGCCGCTGGCGGCGATTTCGGTTTCAGGGCCCGTAGCGCGAATTCCGGAAGCGCGTTTACTAACCCTGGGGGCGCTGGTGCGCCAAATGGCCGATGAAATAACCCAGCAGTTGGGTGGGCAGGTGCCACGTTAACGTGGGTCGCTGAGGTTATGGTAAGCCTGTTTTTTGTCGCCCTGGTCAGCGCAACGCTGCTACCCGGCGGGTCGGAAGTGTGGCTCGCTCGGCTGTGGTGTCTCGGCGAGCCGCCCTTGGGGCTGTGGTTGGTGGCCACGGCGGGCAACACCCTCGGCAGCATGATCAACGTCGCCATGGGGCGCTACGCACGCCAGTTTCAAGGCCGCCGCTGGTTCCCCGCATCGCCACGCAGCTTGGCGCGCGCAGAGGGCTGGTATCACCGCTTTGGCGAACTGAGCCTGCTGATTTCCTGGGCACCGATTATTGGTGACCCGCTTACCGTGCTGGCCGGTGTATTCCGGCTGCCCTGGTGGCGGGCGCTGGCTTGGATCGTAGTCGCCAAAGGCGCGCGTTACGCAGTAGTTATACTGCTGGCACAGCAGTGGCTATTGCCGCTGTGCCAGTAAAACGCCTTATGAATCAAGTCATGTTAACCTGTACAACTTTTTAACAAGCTGCCTTGTTAGTATAAAGTGTCCGTGTAAAGTGTAAGCAATATCGGGAGCCTAATGTTAGCTTGCGTAAAATCAGGCAGCCGTTAGATTGAACACAACACTCACCAAAAAGGAGGTTGAGGTGTGAAGCCACTTCGTTTATTACCCTGGCTAGGTGTCTGGCTGTTGGCAATGATTGCCATCATGGCCACGCCAGCAATGGCGCAGAGCACGCCGAGTGAATCGGCTAGCGCGGAAAGCTCAGAAACAACAACAGAGGCGGCGCCTACTTCTTACGAGGCCTTGGCAAACCTGTTGGCAGATGAGCAGTCACGACAAGAATTGATTGAGATATTGCGTAATCAGGCCTCGGCGCTACCCGACGGCGTCGCCAGCGACCTCTCGCCAGAAGCCGCCGCTCAGGGCAGTGAGATAGCGCCTGAAGATGTCTCATTGCCGCGCCAGTTAGCTGAACTCACCAGTCGTGTAGTCAGCGATGTGGGGGGGCAGTTTGAGCAAGTGGTTAGCATCGTGGGTGGTCTGTTCTCTGGTGGGGAGGCAGACAGTGTCTTTGATATGGCAGCGTTCATCAGTGCGGCGATCAATCTGGGTATCGTCATTGTCGCCACCTTTGCGATGTTTATGCTTTTCCGGCGCGTCGCCAAGCCGCTGTTTACCAAAATCAGTGGCTGGTCCCTACATGGCAATAATTTAACACCTGTCCTGCGCTTGATTGCCTGCGTAGCGATTGCGGCGGTCATCGATATACTGCTCGTCGGTTTGGCCTATGTGGGCGGTAATTTGGTGGCAACGTTTGCGGTTGGGGAAACCGGCGAGCTTTCGACCCGCGCCTCGCTGTTTCTAAATGCGTTCTTAATTATTGAACTGCTTAAAGCCGCTGTGCGGATGCTGTTCTCGTCGCGCTACGAAGGGCTGCGTCTACTGCCTATTTCTGCTCAAGAAGCGTCTTACTGGAACCGCTGGTTAGCGCGTTTGATCGGCATGGTCGGTTACGGCTTGATGGTGGTCGTACCGCTGGTCAACTTCTATGTGGCGGCCTCGCTGGGTCAAGCCGTTGGCACGCTGATTATGCTGTTGGCGTTTATCTACGCGGTGGTTGTGGTGCTGAGAAACCGCACCCGCCTGCGCGATAACCTGAACGAAATGGCGGCAAAAACAACCTTAACCGCCAGCCGCGTCTCGCTGCAGCTGTTTGCGCGCACCTGGCATTTGTTTGCGCTGCTGTATTTCTTGATCGTGTTTGTACTGACGCTAACCCGCCCCGGCGATGCGTTGCCGTTTGTGATGTACGCCACCCTCAAGTCGCTGGCCGCGATTGTGGTTGGGCTGTTGGTATCGTCTTTTCTTACCCAGACGATTGGTCGCCGTATCACGCTGTCGGACGACCTGCGGCGCAAGCTGCCCCTGCTTGAGAAGCGCTTGAACAGCTATGTGCCTAATGCGCTACGCGTGCTGCGTACGATCATTCTGATTGTCGTTATCATGGTGGTGCTGAACGCTTGGGGCGCCTTTGATCTCGCTGCCTGGTACGCCTCTGAAGGCGGTGCCACGCTGGTTGGTAATCTCTCCAGCGTTACGGTGATTTTGATTGTGGCGCTAGCCGTTTGGCTGGGTCTGGCGAGCCTGATTGAGCACAAGCTCAACCCGGAGACCGGCTACGGCGAACCGTCGGCACGAGCGAAAACCTTGCTCAGCCTGTTCCGCAATGCGCTGGCAATCGCCATGGTGACCATTACCGGCATGATCGTGCTGTCGGAAATTGGCATCAATATTGGCCCGCTGATTGCCGGTGCCGGTGTGTTGGGTCTGGCGATTGGTTTTGGCGCCCAGAAGCTGGTGCAGGATGTGATCACTGGGGTGTTTATTCAGGTAGAAAATGCCATGAACACCGGCGATGTAGTCACCGTAGGCGGCGTGACGGGAACCGCCGAACGGCTCAGTATCCGCTCGGTGGGGATTCGCGATCTATCCGGCACCTACCACATCGTACCGTTCTCGAGTGTCGACACGGTGTCTAACTACATGCGCGAGTACGGCAACCATGTGGGCGAGTACGGCATTGGCTACAGCGAAAGCATCGATGAAGCCATTGAGCAGCTCAAGCTGGCCTTTGAGGACCTCAAAGCGAGCGAAGAACATGGTACCAAGCTGCTAGCCGACCTGACCGTGGCGGGTGTGACCGCACTGGCGGATAGCTCTGTGAATATCCGGGTGGTCATCAAAACCACGCCCGGTGACCAGTGGGCCGTTGGCCGTGCCTACAACCGCTTGGTGAAACTGCGCTTTGATGAGGCGGGTATCGAAATCCCCTTCCCGCACACGACGCTCTACTTTGGCGATAATAAAAATGGTAATCCACCGCCTGCCCATGTGCGGGTACTGGAATCGACCGCTAAAGAGAAGAAAGTGGAGGAGTCCGCGGTAGTGACACCGGCGGCTAAGAGCGACACCCCGCAAGGGGTGCAGCAAACCAGCGAGCCGGATCACCTGAAGCCCGACCACGATGATGTCGATGAAACCTAATATATCGACGTCATGATGTGGTTGTTATCAAAAGCTGCAGCGGGGCCGCCTTCGGGCGGCCCCGCTGCGTTTCAAGAGGGTTGTTTTATTTAATGGCTATAGTTTTCTGAGTGCCGACCTTCCAGATTGATGGACTCACCGCCATCCACAAACAGAATTTGCCCCGCCACAAAGGGGTTGTCCAATAAATAGTGCAAAGCTTGTACAAGATGCTCGGGAGCGCCCTGGCGCTTTAGCGGAATGCCATCAATACGCCACTCAATATAGTCGCTGGTGCGCTGGGAGGCAGGCAGCACAACGCCAGGGGCGATGCCATTAATGCGAATGCGCGGGGCGAACTCCAGTGCTGCCATGCGGGTCATCTCCGCCAGGCTGTTTTTCGACAGCAGATACGCTGCGTAGGGGTACTGGTGATAGGCCACCTTGTTATCGATGATATTGATCACCTGACCCTCTTGTACCGCCTCGGCAAAGTGGCGTGTGAGCAGCAGTGGGGTAAACATATTGACCCGAAACTGAGTCTCCAACATCGTCAGTTCGGTCGCCGCAATCGGCGCTGGCTCATAGGCGGAAGCGCTGTTTAGCAGCAGGCTAAGCCCAGGAAAACGGCGCTTCGCTGACTGAATAAAGCCGTTTAAGTCGTCGTGTAAAAAGTCGCAGGAAAATATTTCACACTCCCGCCCTTTGACGCGGATACCGCTGGCGACCTCTTCAGCCTCCTCCCGCGAGCGATTAACGTGTAGAGCAATGTCGTAACCCGCATCGGCCAGGGCTTCGGAAAAGTAGCGTCCCAAACGGGTGGCACCGCCGGTTATCAGAGCAGCTTGTTGGTGCATACAGCGTTCCCTATTATTTTATTGGTATAGGAAGACTTTCTGCGTGAGTGCAGCGTTTGTCAATAACTTATACAGAGCTTACGCAAAGCGCTAGATTAGAGAGGTTAAAAGAAGTGTCCTATGCCAGGGCGGTTCTAAAGACGTCACTTTGAACAGGATGTCGCTATGCCACCACCGACGTTGTCTGCCCCATACTCTGCCGCGCTCCATGAGTGCTTAATCTCTCTAGGTTCTAACATCGATCCCGACCACTATGTGGTTCAAGCGCTTGATATTATTAGTCGAGAGTGCAATTTATTAGCCCGTTCCAAAACGATTCGCACCAGTCCGGTGGGGTATCAGCAGCAGCCCGACTTTCTAAATGCCGCCCTGTTGGTGAGCACACCGCTTGAGCGTGAAGCGTTTCGCACTTACCTCAAAGGGGTGGAAGATCGTCTGGGGCGTGTTCGGGGGGCGATTAAATCGGGACCGCGTACGATGGATCTGGACATTGTGGCCTGGGATGGGGAGGTCGTTGATGACGGCTACTTTAAGCACGACTATGTGAAAAAGCCCGTCGACGAAGTGCTGGCGAGCAGTGGTCGCCGTCTTGAACTTCAAAAGTATTCATGATTTTGGCGTTTAGGCCGATAGTAACGTTGTAGCCGCCGTCCATCGGCGCGCTAACTTCCCTGGAGGCGTGCGTTGCTCAGCCTAAATACCAATTTAATGTCGCTAACCGTGCAGAACAATCTGCGTGGCAGTCAGCAGGCCATGCAGACCGCGATGCAGCGCCTCTCTTCTGGGCTGCGCATTAATAGTGCCAAAGATGACGCCGCTGGTCAGGCGATAGCCAATCGCATGACGTCACAAATTAAAGGCATGACCCAGGCGATCCGCAACACCAATGATGGCATCTCCATGGTGCAGACGGCGGAAGGCTCACTCAATCAGATTAACGATAACCTCCAGCGCATCCGTGAGCTGAGCGTACAAGCGGCTAACGGCACCAACTCTTCTAATGATCTTGCTTCGATCCAAGCCGAGATTGGCCAGCGCATGGAAGAGATTGACCGCGTTGCCGGGCAGAGTAAGTTCAACGGTATTGGGCTGTTGAACGACACTCAGTCATTGAATATCCAGGTGGGCGCGAACGCGGGTGATAGCATTGCCGTTCGCTTTGATGCCATGAATTTACAGGGGTTGGGGCTGGAAGGCCTAACTGTATTGGACGATGGCACTGGGACTGGCAACCCTATCGATATGGTGGATGACGCGATCAAACGGTTAGATCAACAGCGCAGCTATTTGGGCGCCGTGCAGAACCGCTTTGAAAGTGTGATTGATGGGCTTAATAACAGCATTGTTAATACCTCCGATGCCCGGTCGCGTATCCAGGATGCCGATTACGCTAAGGAAGTTTCCAACCTTATTCGCGCGCAGATCCTTCAGCAGGCAGGCATTGCTATGTTGGCCCAGGCCAACCAGCAGCCGCAAATGATTTTGCGCCTGCTGGAAAGTCTATAGGGTAGGCAGAAGCTATAGCGCACCGCGTTTAATCAATAATGCCCTGTTCCCGGGCCATGGCGTAGGCCGCTTTAGGGCCATCCCACAGTGAGGGCAATAGAATAAACGACACCGGGATGGCGGTTATCACAATAAATTGTTGAAGGGCCGAAATTTGGCCAGCGCCCATATATAACAGCACCGCCGCCATAATCGCCATGGCGATTCCCCAGAAGGCGCGAATATAAGGGCTTGGATCGTCGTGGCCCGCCCCCACAACCGCAATGGCGTAGCTCATCGAGTCACCGGTGGTAGCGACGAATATCGTTGTCAGCACTAAAATGGCTAGCGCATCCAGGCGCCGCCCGGCAATGCCTGGGCCACCGTCAGGGTTGCGACATCAAACTGGAAGTTATTAAGCGCCTCGGTTAGCTCAATGGCGCCCGTCATTTGGTAGTAAATACCTGAGCCACCGAGCAGGGTAAACCACACGGTGGTGGCAATGGGAGCGAGAACCGCTACTGCGACGATCATCTCGCGGATGCTGCGGCCGCGGGAAATACGCGCCACAAAGATCGCCACCAGTGGGCCAAATCCGATAAACCACGCAAAGAAGAATACCGTCCACCACTGCATCCACCAGGCGGGAGCGGTTTCTGCTGTGATGGTCGCCATGGGGAAGAAATCGTTAATATAGACGCCCATACTGGCTACGTAGCTGTTGAATAAAAACAGCGTCGGGCCAAACACCATAATCACGGCACCCACGGCGAGGGCCAGGAATACATTGAAACGGCTAAGTATCTGCATACCTTTATGTACGCCGCTCATCGCTGATAGCACGTACATACTGGCTAACACGGCCAAGATGACCAATTTACTGGTGTAGCTGTTGGGCAGGCCGAACACTTCATGCAGGCCAAAACTGACCTGAGTCGCTAAAAAACCAATCGGGCCCACGGTACCGGCCACGACGGCGATGACACAGCACGCATCAATGATCCCACCCAAGGGCCCACGCATTAGTCGCTCTCCCAATAGTGGATAGAGCAGGGTGCGTGGTTTCAACGGCTGGCCTTTCTCATAGTGAGCATGGGCAAGCACGATAGCGGTTAACGATCCTAATACCGCCCAGCCAATAAACCCCCAGTGCATAAACGACTGCCCCAAGGCGTTGGAAACGGCTTCTGGCGTGCCTGCTTCGCTATTAAAAGCAGGCGGCGTTACGAGGAAATGGTAGACCGGTTCCCCGGCGGCAAAAAACACCCCGCCTCCCGCCAGCAGCGTGCACAGAATGATCGACAGCCATTTAAATGTGCTCATTTCTGGTGCATCTAAATTGCCGATTTTGGCTTTTGCAGCCGGTGTGACCGCCAAACCCATCGCGATAAAGAAGGTAAGTAGCAGCAGCAGTTGGAAGTAACTACCCAAGGCTAATGCCGTCCAAGCAAAGCCTTTACTGATCGATTCAGCGACCAGCGTTACGTCGTAAAGCGATAGCGCCAAAAAGGCAACGATAAAGCCGATGCTCAAGATTAAAACAATAGGATCGCCGAGCGAAAGCCGCCCAGAACTGTAAGTGTCAGGGGCTTCGCCGGTAGAGGCGGGGTGATTCATGTTGAATACCTTGTAGGGGCAGGGCTGGCTAAAACAGCAGCCTATCAACGCCTTGTGTTAAGCGGCGATGTGCTGATTAATGTGCCAAATAACGGATAAAAAAAAGCGCCATTCAATGAATGGCGCAAGGACAGGAAACTGAGCATAGTATACCGCCAATTTAGACTAACGTCTAACATGATTTATCTTGGTGCGTTGGCAGGGTGCAAATGCACCATTTTGGATAAATTAAGTTACGAGTGGCAGCCGAAAAAATTGTCTAACAGTTTGATAAACCATTAAAAAACTCAAAATGGCAGCATTGCTGCAAAGCTAAAGCATATTTTGTATACAAGGTATGCTCACAATGACGACGCCCGCTTCAAGACTAAATTTTTCGACTGCAATGCCCGTTTTTTCGACTCTGCGCTGGCTAACGGGCTGCGCTGTCGCGTTGGTTTTAATACCGGCTGTCAGCCATGCCGATGACACTCCAATACGTTTCCAGTTGGACTGGCGCTTTGAAGGGCCTTCCGCGCCGTTTTTAATGGCCGCTGAAAAAGGCTACTTCGCCGAAGAGGGGCTGGACGTTCAGATCGATTCGGGCAGCGGCTCAGCGGGCGCGATTAACCGCGTGGCGTCCGGGGCCTACGAAATGGGCTTTGGCGATCTTAATGCGCTGGTCGAATTTCTCGCCGAAAACCCCGATGGCCCCGGCATTCAGGGCGTCTATATCGTCTACGACGGCACCCCAGCGGCGGTGTTCGCCCGTAAAGAGAGCGGTATCGAAAGCCCGGCTGATTTAGCCGGTAAAACCATCGCGGCGCCCGCCTTTGACACCGGTTACCGCGCCTGGGGCGTGTTTGCCGCCGCTAATGACATGGAAGCCGACGCAGTAGAGTGGCAGAACGTCGACCCCACGCTGCGTGAAACGCTGCTCACTCGTGGCGATGTGGACGCGATCACCGGCTTTTACTTTACTAGCCTGCTCAATCTTGAAGAGCGCGGTATGAGTGAAGATGAACTGACGATTATGCCGTTCCCCGACTATGGCGTGCCGCTCTACGGTAACGCGATTATTGCCAGCGAATCCTTCGCCGAATCTAATCCAGACGCCGTGCAGGGCTTTCTGCGCGCCTTCAATAGGGCCCTGGGCGAGACCATTGCCGACCCAGAAGCTGCCATTGAGTACGTCAAAAACCGTGACGGTTTGATCGACGTAGAGATGGAAACCCGGCGTTTGAAGCTCGCTCTGGAGAGCGTCGTGGATACCCCTGATGCCCGTGAGAATGGCGTAGGCGGGGTGGATGAAACGCGCCTGCAGGAAGCCATTCAGCTTGTTGCCGACGCCTATGACTTACCCTCTGTGCCGTCTCCAGACCAGGTGTTTAATGCAAACTACTTACCACCCCAGGAAGAGCGCATGCTGTTTTCGGCAGAGGACGAATAAGCATGTCGGCAGCGTTCGTCACCTTCGATGACGTTAGCCTTGCCTACGATGGATCAGGCAACGCCATTGAAGATATCAACCTGAGCATCCACGAAGGCGAGTTTGTCGCCTTCGTGGGGCCTTCAGGGTGCGGAAAGTCGACCTTTATGAAACTCTGCACCGGTTTGCATGCGCCCACGACCGGGGCTGTTCAGGTGGATGGAGAGCCGGTCACCGGGCCGCTGAAGATCTCTGGCATGGCGTTTCAAAACGCCAACCTGCTGCCCTGGCGCACTACCTTGGATAACGTCTTGCTGCCGCTGGAAATCGTCAAACCTTACCGCCATCAGTTTCGTAAGCGGCGCGCAGAGTTTGTCGGCTGGGCGCGCAAGCTGCTCAAGACCGTTGGGCTTGAAGGCTACGAAGAGCAGTACCCGTGGCAGCTTTCCGGCGGCATGCAGCAGCGGGCGTCGATCTGCCGGGCGCTGATTCACCAGCCGCGTTTACTAATGCTGGATGAACCCTTCGGTGCGCTGGATGCCTTTACCCGCGAAGAGCTGTGGTGTGTGCTGCGTGACCTGTGGGAGGCGCAGCGTTTTACGGTAGTGCTGGTGACCCACGACCTGCGCGAGGCAGCGTTTCTGGCCGATACCGTCTACATCATGAGCCGCCGCCCAGGCCGAGTAATCGAGCGCCGCCAAATCGAGCTGCCGCGACCCCGCGCACTGGAAACCACCTACCAAAAACCCTTTATAGATTTGGTTCAGGAGCTACGGGCACAAATTGGCGAAGTACGTAGTACTTGATAAGAGTCCGGGGCACTTGATACCTGCACTTAATAAAAGCTCTCAGCACCTGATTAAAGGCGCTTACATGATTAAAAATAGCAAACTGATTGAAAGGCTCGCGCCGTGGATCGCGGTGGTGGCACTGGTCATCATCTGGGAAGTCACGGTGCGGGTGTTTGATGTGCCCAGCTTTATCTTCCCGAGTGCATTGGAAACCGCCCAGGCGCTGGTAACGTATTCCGGGCCTATCGCTATGCACTCCTGGCAAACCTTCTGGACCACGCTGATTGGCTTTGGCCTGGGTGTGGCCGTGGGGCTGGTGTTGGGCTTTATTATCGGCTCGTCACGCTTTCTGTATAACGCCTGCTACCCGCTGCTGGTGGGCTTTAATGCTATTCCTAAGGTCGCCTTTGTACCCATTCTAGTGGTCTGGTTTGGGATTGGCTCGGTACCGGCGATTCTCACCGCCTTTTTAATCTGCTTCTTCCCGATTGTGGTCAACGTGGCCACCGGTTTGGCCACGCTAGAGCCTGAAATGGAGGATGTGCTGCGGGTGCTGGGCGCGCGGCGTATGGATGTGTTGCTGAAAGTCGGCCTGCCGCGCTCGCTGCCCTACTTCTTTGCTTCACTGAAAGTCGCCATTACCCTGGCGTTTGTAGGCACGGTGGTGTCAGAAACCGTCGCTTCGAACCAGGGCATTGGCTATCTGATGATGAGCGCTGGCTCGCAAATGCGCATGGGGCTGGTCTTTGCCGGGCTGCTGGTGATCAGCGCCATGGCCATGGTGATGTACGAGCTGTTTGCGCAGTTGGAAAAGCGTATGACCGGATGGGCGCACCGGGGGCAGAATCGCTAAGCCAGTATTGGACTTACCAACGATAGAGCAGCGAAGCGCTAGTGGTGCTGTCGGTGCGCGCACTGGTGTCATCGGGCGGCTGGGAATTGTGCTTTATTTCGTGGGATAAGCGCAGCGACAGCTTCGAGTTAAGCCGGGCAGTAAGCGCCGTTAGCGAGCGGGAGGTGGTGTTCTGGTTGGTATACTCTACCGACATTTCCTGCTGAATATCGGCGTAGCTGGAAAACCCCCAGCGATAATCCAGCGCGGTGTAGGTCACCATCAAGCGTTCATCGTCGTACTCGCGTAGCCGGTCATGACGATAGCCAGGGCCCGCTTCTAACGACAGGGTGTGGGTGTCGTTCTCCAGAATCTGGCGCCCGTACCCCCCAATCGCGGACAGCTGCTGGTCATAACCGGCAAAACGATCCTTCTCCCAGCGAGCAAAGCCAAATAGATAGTGTGGGCCGTCTAGCTCATAGCGCTCGCGTCCGGCGACCAGGTACTGCTCGGCGCTGGTTTCGTTATCTTTACTCACCGTGCGCACTTCACCGCGCAGTGAGTAGGTAAAATTACCGGTTAACCATGTCAGCAGCGTTTTGCCGATCAGCGTTTGGCTATTGGTATTGCCCGAAAGGTGAGTAAAGCCCAGCTCGGCATCGCCACTGAACACCGGCGCATCTTCCTGGGGAGGCGGTGGGGCGTAAAACGGGTTGGCATAGGCAGCGCTTAACCACAGCGGCCAGCAGGCCAGCATAATAATCCATCTAACGATTGCCACTACATCCCTCCTTGGTTTAGGCCGAGGACTATTATATCAGCGAACGATCACATGAGTGATGGCAATTAACGTCGTTTGCTGGCGCGTGCCATAATGGTGCGGTCACGCATTTTGAGTCTACCTATGAGCGTTTCTCGCCCCCGAACATTAGCCGATCTGCAGCGCTGGCGTCGAACCCGCGCAAGGCGCAGTTGGTATAAGCGCAGCTTTCGCCTGCAGGTGATGCTGTTGGTCGGGCTGCTATTAGCGGGCATGCTACTGGCACAGGGCACCTATCTCAATCACCGCAAGGCGGAAATTATTAGCCAGCAGATGGGCGAACGAGCGCTGGCGGTGGCCAAAACGGTGGCCTCGATGCCGCAAATTATTAATGCCTTTGCGATCCCCGACCCCGCTTTCATTATTCAGCCCCTAGCGGAGCGAATTCGCCATGAAACCGGTGCTCGCTACGTCGTTGTGGGCAATGCCCGAAGTATTCGCTACTCTCACCCGGTGCCCGAGCGGATAGGTAAGCCAATGGTAGGCGGGGATAATGATCAGGCGCTGATTCATGGTCAATTTTATGTCTCAGAAGCAACCGGCTCATTGGGTACTGCCATTCGTGGCAAAGCGCCCATTTGGGACGAAGAGGGCAATATCATTGGCTTGGTCTCCGTCGGTTTTATGATGGATCGCGTGGCCATGGACGTAGCCCGCTACAACAGCTTTGGCTGGGCGCTGGTGGCGCTGATGATTTGTCTCGGCTTTGCCGGTGCCTACTGGCTATCGCAGCACCTCAAGAAGGTTATTCTAGGCTTGGAGCCCTACGAAATTGCCCGCTTGGCCATGGAGAAAGAGGCCATTTTGCAGTCGATCCACGAGGGCATTCTGGCGGTTAATCGTGAAGGGCATATTACCCTGGTGAATCAGCAGGCGCGGCGCTTTCTCAACTTAGACGATGAGCATGTGCTGCTGGGGCAGCCCATCCGTGAGGTGGTGCCCAATTCGCGGCTACTGGAGGTGCTCCGGCGCGGCGAACAGGAGTTCGACCAGGAGATGTGGCTGGGCGATCACCCGGTGGTGGTCAACCGCGTGCCGATTCTGCACGAGGGAGAAATTGAGGGCGCCGTGGCGACCTTCCGCAGCCGCCGCGAGATCGTTGATCTCTCCCACGCGCTAACCCAGGCCAGCCGCGACGTGGATATGCTGCGCGCTCAGGCCCATGAGTTTTCCAATAAGCTCTACACCATCTCTGGGTTACTGCAATTAGAGCGCATCGAGGAAGCCTTGGCGCTGATCCATCAGGAAACCGAGCGTGCCCAGGCGCAGATGAGCTTTTTAATGCGCAATGTAGCCGACGCCGTGCTTAGCGGCACCCTGCTGGGTAAACTCACCCGCGCCCGGGAACTGGGCGTGACGCTGGAAATCGATGAGCAAAGCTCGCTCTCCTGCCCGCTAACACCCACCGGGCAAGAGGTGATGATGAGCGTGGTGGGTAACCTGCTGGACAACGCCTGCCACGCAGCGCTGAATGGGCCGACTAACGAGCCCAAAGTACGTCTGTTTTTTACTGATTTGGGCGAGCAGCTGTTGATCGAAGTGGAGGACAACGGGCCCGGAGTGCCTGCCCAGTTCGCTGAGTCGATTTTCCAGGAAGGCTTTTCGACCAAAACGGGCAAGCACCAGGGCATTGGCCTGGCGCTGGTGGCCAGGCTCTGCCGTCAGCACGGCGGCGCCGTGACTCTGGAAGAGAGTGAACTAGGCGGGGCGTGCTTTATCGCGGTGCTCGATCGCTCGCTCTGCGCGCAGCCAGACCAGCATCAGTCTCAACAACGCTATCAACAGCGCTCTCAACAACAATTCCAAAGCAGTACCAAAAACAGTGACCACGACAGCTAGGGAGGCAGGCAATGTCTGATGGGCAGTACGGTATTTTGGTCGTTGAAGACGATTTTCGCATTGCCGATATTCACAGGGCCTTTATTGAACAGAGCGATGGCTTTTATGTGGTTGGCATGGCGCGCAATGGCAGTGAGGCCAAGGCCATCATGGCCGAGCAGGCCGCTAGCATCCATTTGATTTTGCTCGATGCCTACCTGCCTGATGTTGAAGGCTTGGAGCTGCTATGGGCGATTCGCCGCGACTATGTGCATGTGGATATCGTCATGGTTACCGCCGCACGAGAAGTGGAAACCATCAGCGAGGCGCTGCGTGGTGGGGTGTTTGACTACCTTATTAAGCCCATTGAAGCCACACGCATGACCCAAATGCTGACCCGCTTTCGTCGCGAGCGTGAAGCCTTGGCCAACCGTGCCGAGATGAACCAAGACGAACTGGATACCGTGCTGGCGCGCTTACAGCCCGGCGATCCGTCGCGGGCTAAATCGCATGCTCAGTCTCAAGCCCTGCCCAAGGGCATTGATCGGCTGACGTTGCGCCGGGTAATTGATGCCCTGGCAGACGCCTCTGACTCCCTTACCGCCATGCAGATGGCGCGCACCATGGGTGCCAGCCGCTCTACCGCGCGACGCTATTTAGAGTTTTTGGTCGCCGAGCAGGCAGTCAGTGCCGAGCTGGGCTATGGTGATGTAGGGCGGCCCGAGCGTCGCTATCGGCTGTTGGAGGCGGCACACAAGTGGCTAGACTCTCTATAAGTGCATGCTATAAGTAGCCAGTGTGAACAAAATGAACAAAATGCCCATAAAGAACTTTTTGTCTTTTATGCGCACAAGCTTGTCGGTCAGGGGCATGGTCTTCTAACGTTCGCGGCGTGCAGTCTCACAATAAGAAGCTCTACATAGCAACATCATCACACAACAACACTGATACGTGGAGAACGCCATCATGACCTCGCTTACCCTCAAGCGTTTATCTGTAGTTGCGCTACCCCTCGCCGCTTTTGCCGCCATGACGACCGCCGCACAGGCGCAAGAGTGGACGCCGAGCCGCTCCATCGAATTCGTCGCACCGGCTAACCCCGGCGGTGGTTGGGACACCCTCGTGCGCACCATGTCACGGGTGATTCAGCAAGAAGAAATGGCCGATGAGAGCTTTGCTGCGATCAACGTTCCCGGTGGCGGTGGTGCCGTGGCCTGGGCGCAAGTGGCGCGCGATGAAGGCAACCCGCACAAGCTATTTGCCACCAGCCCGCCGATGATTCTGGTGCCGCTGGCAGGCGCCTCGCGCTATGACCACACCGACTTTACCCCGGTCGCGCGGATTAACACCGACTACTCAATCATTCTGGTCGCGGCGGACTCCGAGTATCAAGATCTTGAAGATCTGCTCACCGCGCTGAAAGAAGACCCCAGCCTGAGCGTGGGTGGCGGCAGTGCCCCAGGCTCCATGGATCATATCGCCATTGCAGGCCTTGCCTCGGCGGCGGGTATGGAAGCCTCAGCAGTCAACTACATCCCGTTCTCGGGTGGCGGCGACGCCATGACTAACCTGATGGGCGGCCACATCGAAGCCGTTGTCGGCGGTGCCGGTGAAGCGGTTGGCCAATTAGGCGAAGGCAGCCAGCTGCGTGCGCTAGGCGTCTCTTCTGAAGAGCGTTTGGGTGGCGGTTTGAGCGAAGTGCCGACGTATCAAGAGCAGGGCTTCGACTACACCTTCGATATCTGGCGCGGCGTGATGGGCGCTCCCGGTATGCCTGAAGAAGCAGTCACCTACTACGAAGATCTGTTCGCCGAAATGTTGGAAACTGACGCATGGCGCGAAGCAAGCGACCAGCTGGGCTGGATCGACGCCTATCAAAACAGCGAAGAATTTGGCGCCTTTCTGGATCAGCAGCAAGAGCAGTTCAGCGATGTGCTGAGCGAGCTTGGCCTACTGCGCCAGTAATCCCACTCCTGTATCACCCAGCCGCCCAAGCGCGGCTGGGAGTCTCCGGTCGTTAACCACGTGTTGTTAACCGCTGGAGGCGTGTTGGCTCCTTCGGAGAGACTCCTATGACTCGTTTAAATACCAATCAGTGGTTAGCACTGGTATTTGCGGTATTCGCTACTGGCTATATCGCGATGGCGTGGCAAATCCCTACTTTCCCCCTGCCGCGTCCGGTCGACTCTGACCTTTTTCCTAAAGTATTAGGCTTCGCGCTACTGATCCTGTCGGTGTTTCTGTTTTTCGAGAAACCTACTCCGATAGCCGGTGCCGATGAGATAGATCATGAGGCCACCCAAGGCCCAAGGCTGTTTACGCCATGGGCGCGGGTCATCGTGACCTCGCTAGCGATTGCCGCCTATGCGTTTTTGCTGGTACCGCTAGGGTTTGTACTCGCTTCAACGCTGCTCTGCGTTGGTCTGACGGCCTACTACGGTTATCGCCGCCATGGGGTCAACCTCGCTACGTCGCTGGGGGTAGTGCTGGCGCTCTACCTGACCATGACGAAGGTGATGGATGTTTACCTGCCCACTGGCGTGCTGCCCTTCTAAACAAAGCCTTGTTAGCAGGTCTTTCCGCTAGCAGTTCTTGAGAGAGTAATTCCCATGGATGCCTTCAATAATTTGATGTACGGCTTTGGCATCGCGCTTGAGCCAATCAATATTGCCTACGTATTTGCCGGCGTATTTGCTGGCACCATTATCGGCATGCTGCCGGGTCTGGGCCCTATCAGTGCACTTGCCTTGATGATTCCTATCACCTTTGCCATGGAGCCTTCATCGGGCTTGATCCTGATGGCCGGGGTTTACTACGGCGCCATCTTTGGTGGCTCCACGTCGTCGATCCTGCTTAACGCCCCTGGCGTGGCGGGTACCGTGGCGACCTCCTTTGACGGCTACCCGATGGCTAAAAAAGGTCAGGCGGGTAAAGCGCTGGCGATTGCCGCCTACGCTTCCTTTATCGGTGGTACCATTTCCGTTATTTTCTTGATGCTGATTGCCCCGCTGCTGTCGAAAGTAGCCGTGAGCTTTGGCCCTTCTGAGTATTTCGCCTTAATGGTGCTGGGCTTAACCGCTGTCGTTTCGCTGTCGGATAAGTCCCTGGTTAAAGGGCTAATTGCCGCCGTGGTGGGGGTGATTATTTCTATTATCGGTATCGACATGCAGACCGGTACTGAGCGCTTTACTTTCGGTTCAGTGCAGTTGCTGGATGGCATCGACTTCCTGGTCGTAGCCCTGGGTATTTTCGCCCTTGCCGAAGTCTTTTACATGCTGCTGCGTGGCGGCGGTGGCAAAGAAATGCCGCGCAATGAGATTGGCTCGCTGAAATTGTCACGTAGCGAAGTGAAAGAAATCGCTGGCCCTATTGGTCGTAGTTCGATATTGGGTTTCTTCACCGGGGTACTGCCAGGCGCGGGCGCGACCATCGGTTCGTTCCTGGGTTACAGCATGGAAAAGCGCATTGCCAAAGATGGTCACACCTTTGGGCAGGGCAATATCAAAGGCGTGGCGGCGCCGGAAGCAGCCAACAACGCTGCCTGTACGGGCTCCTTTGTACCGCTGCTGACGTTGGGTGTGCCGGGTTCAGGCACTACCGCTGTCCTGCTAGGCGCGTTGCTTGTCATGGGGGTTAACCCCGGCCCGATGATGCTAACTGAGCGCCCGGACGTGTTTTGGGGCGTGGTTGCCAGTATGTATATCGGCAATATCTTCCTGCTGGCACTTAACCTGCCGCTGATTCCCTATATCGCTAAAATTCTCGATATGCCTCGCCCATTGCTGCTATCGCTGATTCTGATCTTCTGCATGATCGGTGTTTACGGCATGAGCTTCAGCGTATTTGATCTGCTGCTACTGCTTGGCTTCGGCTTGGTGGGCCTGGGCATGCGCCTGTTTGGCTTCCCCGCGGCGCCGCTGATTCTAGCGCTGATTCTGGGCAACATCATGGAAGAGTCCATGCGCCGCGCACTGCAGATTTCCGGTGGTGACTGGATGACCTTTATCGACAAGCCCATCTCCCTTGGTTTGCTGGTCGTCGCTCTGCTGTCGCTTGGTCTGCCGTTGCTGAAAAAACGTCGTAAGAAAGTCCCACCCGACGTGGCTGTTTAACGCCTCGATTTGAAGGGTGAATAGCGAGGAGCCTTGGTGATGCCAAGGCTCCTTTTTTAACTGCTTTTTAACTGACAACAAAGAGTGAGGTTGTAACTAATAAGTAAGTGTTACGTTACTGATCTGTATTCAAAAAGCTCAAGTACTTAGTTGGTGCACTGTATCTTGTTGGTGCATTGTGAGGGTGCCTTAGCCGCGTTCTTGCGCTTTATTTTGGTGCATTCGGTGAATGTTGAGATTTTCTGATGATTATTAAGTGGCTGATTAAAGAGCTATAAGACAACTTTGTGTCAATCTGGCGCATCCCTTGCAGGTGTTAATGGCTAGTGGACGTATTGGGGAGCTAACACAACAACCCCAAGTGCGAAGCCAATCATCAAGCCTCGGTCATAACAAACCCCAGCCATAAGGGGTGCAAGGAGATTAACAATGAACACACTCAAACGCTCGACACACTCCCGCCCATTCCTATCACGTGGCCGTTTCGCGACCGCTTTACTCACCGCTGCCATCATGAGTGCTAGCACCCAGGCCGCCGCCCAGGACGATGACCCGATCAAAGTCGGTATCCTGCACTCTCTCTCCGGCACCATGGCGATTAGTGAGACCGTCCTCAAAGACACCGTCGAAATGCTTATCGAGCAGCAGAACGAAGCCGGTGGTTTGCTGGGCCGTCAGTTAGAGGCCGTGGTGGTCGACCCGGCGTCTAACTGGCCGCTGTTTGCTGAACGCGCCCGGGAGCTACTAGACCAGGAAGAAGTGGACGTTATTTTCGGCAACTGGACGTCGGTTTCGCGTAAATCCGTTCTGCCCGTCGTAGAAGAACTCAACGGCCTGCTGTTCTACCCGGTGCAGTATGAAGGCGAAGAGTCTTCTGAAAACGTCTTCTACACCGGCGCAGCGCCTAACCAGCAGGCGATCCCTGCGGTTGAATACCTTATCAACGAAGTCGGTATCGAGCGCTTTGCGCTGGTGGGTACCGACTATGTCTACCCGCGTACCACCAACCGTATCCTTGAAGCCTTCCTCAAGGACGAACACGGCATCGCGGAAGAGGACATCATGGTTAACTACACGCCGTTCGGTCACTCCGATTGGCAAAACATCGTGGCGGAAATTCGCCGCTTCGGTGAAGAGGGTAAACCGACCGCCGTAATCTCGACGGTTAACGGCGACGCTAACGTGCCGTTCTATACCGAGCTCTCCAACCAGGGTATCGACGCTGCCGATATTCCGGTCATCGCCTTCTCCGTGGGCGAGCAGGAGCTTACCGGTATTGATACCGGGCCGCTGGTAGGCCACTTGGCGGCATGGAACTACTTCATGAGCGTCGATAACGATGACAACTACGACTTTATCGATGCCTGGATTGAGTACACCGGCGACGATATGGCGGTGACCAACGACCCAATGGAAGCGCACTACATTGGTTTCAACATGTGGGCCGAAGCGGTTCGCAAGGCGGGCACGACAGACGTCGATACGGTGAAAGACGCCATTATCGGTGTGACCGTACCTAACCTCTCCGGCGGTTATGCGGCGATGATGCCCAACCACCACATCACCAAGCCGGTGCTGATCGGTGAGATTCAGGACAACGGTCAGTTCGATATCGTTTGGCAGACGCCGTCTACCGTGGCCGGCGACGCCTGGTCTGACTACCTGCCTGGCTCCCGTGACCTGATTGCCGATTGGCGCAAGCCGATGGAGTGCGGCAACTTCAACGTCGTGAACGGCTCGTGCGGTGGCAGCACCGCAGCAGAAGAAGCCGAAGCGGCGCTCGCTGAGTAAAAGCTCCTGTAGTGAGTAATACTGATCCCTCGTCCCTAGGCTGAAGCCCAAGTGGCGAGGGAGCACGCTAACTCCCCCTCTTTAGATAACCAAAGGAAGAACCCCATGAGGCGTTTCCTTTCCTTAGGGCTGCTGTGCCTACTGTTGTTAAGCATCACAGTGACCGCCCAAGCACAAACGAGCTCCACGAATACTGCCGACGATGACGCCGCGCTCGAGTTGTTAGAGGCGCTGGACGTTGAGTCTTACGCTGACAAAGGCGACGCGATCACCGCCATTTTGCAAAGCGATGACGAACGCGCCCGAGACTGGCTGCAGGCTTTGCTGGATGGCCGCTTGCAGCGTACCGAAGATGGCCGGTTCGTGCTGGTGCTCGAGAACCGCGGCCGCGACTGGCCGGTGGCCGATGTACTGACCGGCGAAGCGCTGGGCGAGATGTCCCGTCGTGATCTGGAGCGTATCGGCATCAACAACAACCTGCGTAATCAACTGCGTAGTGCCATCGCGGTAGTTGACCTCTACTCGCCTAACGTTGAACGCCGCCGCACCTCGGCCGAGCGCCTGTTAGGTGAAGTAGATGGTGAGCTGGTGCCCACCCTTGACGACCTGATCGAACAGGAAGAGGACGAGCAGGTGCGCTACCGGCTGACTCAGGCCGTGGCGATCTACCGTGCCGAAGCGGGCGAAATGGCTGGGGTCGAAGCGCTGGACGGCAGCCTTCACCCCCGCTCCCGCGTGGCGTTGAGCCGGGCAGCCACTGGGGATGATCCCGTCGTCGCCAACGCCGCTGCCGCTTCCCTGTTGGGTATCGAGCAGCAGCTCAAAATCAATCGTGGTCTGGAAACGCTCTATTTCGGCTTGAGCCTCGGCTCAGTGCTGGTGCTAGCGGCCATTGGCCTGGCGATCACCTTCGGGGTCATGGGCGTGATCAACATGGCCCATGGCGAGCTGATGATGCTGGGCGCCTACACCACCTGGGCGATGCAGCAGCTGCTGCCCGGCCAGCCTGGGCTGGCGTTGATTCTATCGATTCCCGCGGGCTTTATGGTCGCCGCTTTGGCTGGTGTGGCGATCGAGCGCGGCGTGATCCAGTTCCTCAAAGGCCGCCCGCTTGAGACGCTGCTGGCGACCTTTGGTATCAGCCTGATTCTTCAGCAACTGGTGCGCACGGTGATTTCACCGCTTAACCGTACCGTCATCACGCCTGAGTGGATGAGTGGCTCATTGGTGGTGAACGATGCGCTGTCGCTAACGCTCAACCGCATGTACGTACTCGGCTTTGCGCTGGTGGTGTTTGCCGGGCTGATGCTGATCATGCGTCGCACGCGGCTGGGGCTTGAGGTGCGCGCCGTGACCCAAAACCGCGCCATGGCACGCTCCATGGGCATTCGTGCCACTCGTGTGGATATCATGACCTTTGCGCTGGGCTCCGGTGTGGCCGGGCTTGCAGGTGTCGCGCTCTCCCAGCTCACCAACGTCGGCCCTAACCTGGGGCAGAACTACATCATCGACTCCTTCATGGTGGTGGTGTTCGGCGGCGTGGGCAACCTGTGGGGCACGCTGGTTGCTGGCCTATCGCTGGGGGTGATCAACCAGGTGCTGGAACCCTGGGCAGGCGCGGTATTGGCCAAAATTATCGTGCTGGTGTTTATCATCCTATTCATTCAGAAACGCCCGCGTGGACTCTTCCCGCAGAAGGGCCGGGCTGCGGAGGGCTAAGCGATGTCTTTAACGACCGAATCATCGACGAATTTTTGGCTAACACGACCCTTCAGCGAGCGCTCCACGCAGATTTTTCTCGGCGTGCTACTGGCCGCGCTGGTACTGGTCACCATCTTGCACGTAGCGGTGCCGCCGGAGAACCCGCTACATGTGGGGGCTTACACGGTCAATCTGTTTGGTAAGTACTTAAGCTACGCGCTGCTGGCCGTGGCGGTGGATCTAGTGTGGGGCTATCTGGGTATTTTAAGCCTCGGCCACGGCGCCTTCTTCGCCATCGGCGGCTACGCCATGGGCATGTACCTGATGCGCCAGATTGGCGATCGCGGTACCTACGGCCATCCGGTACTGCCCGACTTTATGGTGTTCCTCAACTGGGACAGCTTGCCGTGGTTCTGGCACGGCTTCGATATGGCCTGGTTTGCCTTCGCCATGGTGCTGCTGGCGCCGGGGCTGCTGGCGCTGGTGTTCGGCTTTTTGGCCTTCCGCTCACGGGTCACCGGTGTATATCTGTCGATTATCACTCAGGCACTGACCTTTGCCTTGATGCTGGCTTTCTTCCGCAACGAGATGGGCTTCGGCGGTAATAACGGCCTGACTGACTTCCGCGAGATCGTCGGTTTTGACCTGCGCAGCGATGCCACGCGCCTAGGGTTGTTCCTGGCCACCGGCGTTGCGCTGGCGCTGGGATATATCCTGTGCCGTGCGATTGTGACCAGCAAGTTGGGGCGGGTGAGCGTGGCCACCCGCGACGCCGAAGCGCGTACGCGCTTTCTCGGCTACCGGGTCGAGCGCTTTCAGCTGTTTGTGTTTGTGGTCTCGGCGATGCTCGCAGGCCTGGCGGGCGCGCTCTACGTGCCGCAAGTGGGGATTATCAACCCCAGTGAATTCTCGCCGATTTTCTCCATCGAGATTGTGCTGTGGGTAGCGTTGGGCGGTCGCGCCACGCTATATGGCGCGGTGATAGGCGCCATTTTAGTTAACTACGCCAAAACCATCTTTACCGGCGTAATGCCCGATGCCTGGCTGTTTGCCCTGGGCGCGATGTTCGTACTGGTCACGGTGTTTCTGCCCAAAGGGGTGGCGGGGCTGTTTCGCTACCTCAAGCGTCGCAAGCGCGAGGAACAAACGACGGATCCTGACCATCAACAGACGTCCAAGGAGGCCTCCGCATGAGCTTTCTGCAATCGCTGACACAGCGTGACCGGGTGTTCGATTTTATGGCGCCCCAAGCCTCGCCGGTGGACGTTCGCCATGGGCCGATTCTTTACATGGAAGATGTCACCGTGAGCTTCGATGGTTTTAAAGCCATCAATAACCTCAACCTAACCATCAACGACGGTGAGCTGCGCTGCATTATCGGCCCCAACGGGGCGGGTAAAACCACCATGATGGATATTATTACCGGTAAAACCCGGCCCACCAGCGGCAGTGTATGGTTCGGGAGCCGCCATAACCTGCTGCACATGAACGAGCCCGATATTGCCAGCCTGGGCATTGGCCGCAAGTTTCAAAAGCCCACGGTTTTCGAAGCGTTGTCGGTATTTGAAAACCTGGAGCTGGCCATGGCGGCGGACAAGCGGATTTTTCCTACCCTGACTGCCCGCATGACCGGCGAGATCAAAGACCGCATCGATGAAGTACTGGAAACCATTGGCCTGACAGCACTGCGCCATCAACCTGCAGGCATTCTTTCCCACGGCCAAAAGCAGTGGCTGGAGATCGGCATGCTGCTAATGCAGCGCCCGCGTCTACTGCTGGTGGATGAACCGGTGGCGGGCATGACCGAGCAGGAGATGGAGCGCACGGCCGAGTTGCTCACCGGGCTGGCCGGTAAACAGTCCGTGGTGGTGGTCGAGCACGATATGGGTTTCGTGCGTTCGATTGCCCGCCAGGTGACGGTCTTGCACCAGGGCAGCGTGCTGGCGGAAGGCACCATGGATCAAGTCTCCAGCGACCCTAAAGTAATCGAGGTCTACCTGGGTGCCGATGACGAGGAGGCTGCCTGATGCTAGCCATTGAAAAGCTCAACCAGTTCTACGGCGAAAGCCACACCCTCTGGGATCTGGATCTTGAGGTGCCCGCCGGTCAGTGTACCTGCGTGATGGGACGCAACGGCGTGGGTAAAACCACGCTGCTGAAAGCCGTGATGGGTGAAGTGGCCGTCAAAAGTGGCGAGCTGCGCTACACCGCCGAGACCGGCGAGATCGAGCTGACTAAAAAAGCCGTTGAGGCGCGCTCGCGGTTGGGAATTGGCTACGTGCCCCAAGGGCGGCAGATATTTCCGCTGCTGACCGTAGAGGAGAACCTGCGCACCGGCCTTGCCGCCCGCAGTGACGGGCTAAAAAAGATTCCCGAGCGGGTCTATGAACTGTTCCCCGTGCTCAAGGAGATGAAACACCGCCGTGGCGGCGACCTTTCCGGTGGGCAACAGCAGCAGCTGGCGATTGGCCGTGCGCTGGTCATCGAACCCAAACTGCTCATTTTGGACGAACCGGGGGAGGGCATTCAGCCCAATATCGTCGCTCAAATCGGCCAGGTGATTCGTCAGTTGATCAACGAGGATGGCCTTACGGTACTACTGGTGGAGCAGAAGCTGCCCTTTGCCCGCAAGTACGCCGACCGCTTTGTGATCATGGATCGCGGCCGCCCGGTGGCCAAAGGGAAGATCAGCGAGCTCTCCAATGAGCTGATCAAGCAGCATCTGACGGTGTAAGTTATCCACACCCGGTTACCGCCTGCCCGGCCAAGCGGTTGTCGAAAGGCGGTCGCTTTTTTGCGCGCGGATGAGCGGTGTTTCCAAAAGCTGGGCTTCAAACGCTGGGCGGCGGTTCCACCGGCGCCCAGCGTGCCCGTTGGCGTTTGACCAGTTGGGTAATCACGCCGTAGCGTGGCCCTGCCAGAAAGGCGAGCATCAGGAATACGCCGGTCATGACGGCCATCATGCCGCCAATGGAGACGTTGAGATACACTGCGAGGTAGTAGCCAGAAATACTCGAGGCGATAGAAATTAGCGCACCGATGATAAACATCATCCACAGCCGGTCGGTCAGCAAATAGGCGGCGGAGGCGGGAACAATGGCAAAGGCGATAAACAGCACCGCGCCTACCGCATCAAAGGCCGCCACGGCAGTAGAGCTTGTTAGCATTAGCAGCACATAGAAAAGAATCGAGGGCATAAAACCGAACGTTTTGGCCAGCGCCGGATCGAAGGTGGCCAGCTTCAGCTCCTTATAAAAGAGTCCGATAAACGCGTAGTTGAGCACCGTCATCACGCTCATCGATACCAGCGCCTGGGGGATGGGCAGGCCGAAGATGTCGAGTGTATCCAGCCAGACAAAACCGATCTCCCCGAGCAGCACGGTATGTGTGTCGATATGCACATCATTGGCATAAATATTCAACAGCAGCACGCCGATAGAAAACAGCGCAGGGAAGACCAAGCCGATAGCGGTATCCTGCTTGACCCGTTTGGTGCTCGCTAAGGCTTCGGTGAGCAGGACGGTTAACAGCCCGGTGAAGGCGGCCCCGATCAGTTGTACCGGCCCGCTCTGTTGCTTGGTCAGCAGCCAGACGATGACGATGCCAAACACAATCGAATGGCTGATTGCGTCGGATAACATGCTGTTGCCGCGCAGCACTAAAAAGGTACCCACCGCCGAGGAGGCGATGCCTACCATCGCGCCCACTAGCATAATGGGCAGGGCAGTTGTGGTCAGTAGCTCTGCCATCATGATGCTAATTCCTCAAAAGCCGCGATCACTCTTCTAGCCTCCGCCTGGCCCTGTGCCGTTAGCCCCCAGCCGTCGTCGCTTGGGGTGGCACCGCGTGGAGAGCGGGTTAGGTAGCCTTGCTGCTTAAGCTTGTTGAGCATCCTGCGTGAACCGAGCGTTGAAGGGGCGCATGAGGGGTCACCCGAGTGTTTATATAGCGTATAAAGTAGCTGCTGTTTCTGCAGCGCTGACTTCTGGCGATAGTGCTTTATCACGCCCCACAGCAGGCCACGGCCGGGCGCCAAGGCCAACGATATAAGCACAATGACGGTTGCGGTAAGGACAATCAGCGGGCCGGTTGCCAGGCCACGCGATAGGGTGCTGATGGTCGCCCCTGAAACACCACTGACAATACCGACGCCTGCGGCGATGGTGAGCATGCCGCCTAGGTGGCGGCTCCACTGTCGCGCGGCGGCCGCGGGTGCCACGATCATGGCGGCCATCAAAATCACACCGACCATCTGCAGGCCGACGACGACCGCTAGCGCAACCATAGCGGTGAGCGATGCTTCAATCACGGTGATAGGCATGCCGAGTGTGCGGGCGTACTCCGCATCAAAGGTGACCAGCTTGGCCTGTTTCCAGAAGACGGCAAGCAGTAGCAGCGTGACCAGCGTAATGCTGCCCATCACCCATAAATCGGAGCGCAGCGTCGCGGCGGCCTGGCCGAAAAGAAAGGCCTCAAGACCGCCCTGGGAGGCGTTATTGGTACTCTGGATATAGGTGAGCAGAACGATGCCCACGGCAAAAAAGATACTGAGGCAGGCGCCCAGGGCTGCGTCCGTTTTCAGGCGACTTAAGCGCGTCAGCATCAGCATAATCAGCGCGGCGGCGGAGCCGGTGATCAGTGAACCAATAATAATTCCGCCAATATCCCGGCTGCCGGTGATGATAAAGCTTAAACAGATGCCGGGAAGGGCTGCGTGGGAAATCGCGTCTCCCAGCAGGCTTTGGCGACGCAGCACCGCAAAACAGCCCAGCGGGCCGCTGATCAGCCCCAGCAGCGAGGCGCCAATGACTACATTCTGAAAGGTGTAGTCAGATAAAAGCTCAAGCCACACCATGGGTTACTTCACCTTTGAGGCGGCGAACATTAACGATTCATTGTCGTTAAGTAGCGCGATTTGGCCGCCGTAAGCCTGGCGCAGGTGATCGATCTTGAACACCTCCTCGGCCTTGCCGCTGGCGATGACTCGCACGTTGAGTAGCAGTAGCCAGTCAAAGTAGGTGCGAACCGTTTGCAGATCGTGGTGTACCACAATCAGCGTCTTACCCGCGTCGCGCAGGCGGCGCAGGATATCGATAATGGCCCGCTCGGTGGTGGCATCGACGCCAGCCATGGGTTCATCAAGAAAATACACATCGGCTTGCTGCACCAGCGCACGGGCCAAAAATACGCGCTGCTGCTGGCCACCTGAGAGCTGGCTAATCTGGCGCTCAGCCAAGGCACTCATACCGACCATTTCAAGTGCTTCCTGCGCCTCGTGGCGCTCTTTTCGTCCCGGTCTTTTGAGCCAACCTAAACGCCCGTAAAGCCCCATGGTGACCACATCCAGTGCAGTGGTGGGGAAATCCCAGTCAACGCTTGAGCGCTGGGGCACGTAGCCCACTCGTTTACGCTGCGTGGCGTAAGGTCGCCCATGCACCATCACCTCTCCTGACAGCGACGGCACCAGCCCCAGGAGGCTTTTGATCAACGTGCTCTTGCCCGCCCCGTTAGGGCCGACAATGCCCGCCATGACACCGGCGGGGATATCCAGATCGATATCCCAAAGCACGGGCTGGTTATGGTAGCTCACCGTCAGGTTTTTAATGCTCAGTGCGGTGTCTGTAAGGTTGGATGTCGCCATGGATCACTGCCTTATCGAATGCTTATTGAGCGAGTTGCCACTCGCTGGCCCAGTCATCTAGTGCCTTTGGCAGCGGGGCCAAGGAACCGCCTAGCGCCTCGACAATGTGCTGGGTGTTACGGTAGATCATGCCCATATAGGTACCATCTACCGTGCCTTCATCGCCCATGGCGTCGGAATAAAGCTGGCCGCCGATGGTCACATCATGGCCGCGCTGCCTTGCAGCATCGATCACTGCCTGAATGGTGCGTGGGTTGATGGTGCTCTCGACAAATATGGCGGGCACGTTACGGGCAACAACGCTATCCGCCATGCTGCGAATATCGGCGATCCCGGTTTCGGTTTCGGTACTGATGCCCTGAATCCCTTCCACCTCAATGTCATAGGCACGGCCAAAGTAGCTGAACGCGTCGTGGGCGGTGACGAGAATACGCTGCTCTTCGGGGATGCTGGCAATGCTCTCTTTAACCCACTCATGCAAGGCTAGCAACTGAGCCTGATAACGCTCGGTATTGGTTTCAATCGTCGTGGCGCACTCAGGGCGTGCTTCGCTCAATGCATCGCTCAGGGTGGGCAGTGTTTGGGCCCATAAAGAGACATCCATCCACAGGTGAGGGTCGACTCCGTAGACATCCTGAGCGGTGATCAACGACGCCGGATCAATGGAAGCGGGCGCCACGGCAAGCGTGGGTGTTCGTGCCGAGAAATTCTCCAGCACACTCCCCAGCTGCCCTTCCAATGAGTAGCCTGAATAGAGAATGTGTTCGGCGCCCCGCAGCAAGGCCACGTCGCTAGCGCTTGCCTGATACAGATGGGGGTCTACGCCGGGGCCCATCATGGCTTCCACATTAACGCATTCGCCGCCTACCTCCTGCGCTACATCGGCAATCATCCCAATCGTTGCCACCACGTTTAAGGGCGTTTCATCGGCAGTTGCCAACGCACTAAAAGGCAGCGTTCCCAATAGAATCACGGCATATTTTGTTGCCATTATTTAGCTCCAGACTCGTCATGAGGTAGATGGGTTGAAGTTGCTTTGTGTAAACTGGTTGTCCTAGGGAAAGAAGTATAGCCTTGGCTAAGTTTGTGGCGCTATTGATGAAATGTCAAGTGGATAAAAGACGCTGAGGTGGGCTGAAAGGGGAACCTGAGTTATGGCGGAAGTAAGCTGTAAGGCATCAACAGGCCTTGGTTATGTTTTGGAGCGTCACTCGCTTACCGATTGGCCCTATAGTATGGCGAGGCACCGCTGCCGCGCCGCCATGCGAGCCGCTTGTGGGTTTATTCGCTAAAACCCTGTTCTGTGTTCGGTTGAAGGCGATTTTTTGCCTGTAACATTGATTGTTTTAGCAATAAGAAGCAGGTGGGGTATGCGCTATAAAGATAAACATCAGCTCGCCGCCGAGTGGCAGACGTTATTAGAGCGCACGCCTAGGCCACTGCGCCAGGCGGTGGAAACACTGGTAACGCAGCATTGTGGCTACTTTGCCGACCACTTTTACAGCGTAATGCTGGAAGACCCGCATGCCTCGCTGTTTCTCTCCAACGAACAAGTGGAGCAGCGTTTAAACCCCTCAATGCGGCGTTGGCTGAAGGCCATGTTTGCCGTTGAGCATGTCGATTTTGAAGCCTTGGTTGAGCAGCAGGAGAAAGTAGGGCAGGTGCATGCTCGCATCGATATTCCGGTCAATCTGGTGCTTAGCGGGGCGCGACAGCTTAAGCAGGCGTTGTATCGGCAGCTTAGTGCTTCGTTCAAAAGCCCGCTCTCCCCGGGGGATGCCTCGGTGTATGTCTCCGAGCATATTGATATGGCCATGGAAATCATGAGCCACGCTTACTCAGTGGCCAGTGACCGTAATGCGCGCACCGAAGAGGCGTACAAGCTATTTTCCCTTACTCAAAGCATTGGTGATGAGCGTGAGCGCCAGCGTTCGGCGCTGCTGAACTGGGAAAACGCACTGATGTTTGCCGTCGCCGCCCAGCAGGATATCGCCACGCTGCCGAAGTTAGCCAATTCCGACTTTGGTTTGTGGTACTTCCATAAAGCGTGCCATGCGTTTGAGGGTGCGCCAGAGATTGCCACTATTTCACGGCATATTCAGCAGGTGGATCGTGAGTGGCTGGAGGTCCTGCTACATGAAGAGGCTAGCCAACGGCTTAAGGCGCTGGGCGAGATTCGAGACGCCGCCCGCACGGTGTTGATGCTGCTTGACGATGTGTTGGAGCGCGCCTCTGGTTTAGATGCTGGTCGCGATAGCCTAACCCGGTTGCTTAACCGTAAGTTTCTATCGGTGGTGCTTAGCCGTGAAATCGATATTGCCCGCCACTCGGAGCACTGCTTTGCGCTGTTGATGGTAGACATCGACCACTTTAAATCGATCAACGATACCCATGGCCACGACGCCGGCGACACCGTGCTGCAGCAGGTGGCAAGCATCCTTGACCGCTCCACTCGCGGGGGTGATTACGTGTTCCGCATGGGGGGGGAAGAGTTTTTAATCGTGCTAGTGGATACCGATCATGACGGCAGCCGCTTATTTGCTGAGCGTTTGCGTCAGGCGGTGGCTAAAGAGCCGATGCTCGCGGGCGCCGATACGTTGCTTAATGTGACGATTAGCGTGGGCGTTACGCTCCACGATGGCCACCCCGACTATAATCACTCTTTACAGCGGGCTGACCAAGCGCTTTATCAAGCAAAGCGCGGCGGGCGGAATCGAGTTGTGGTGCATGAGGGTGTGGAGAGTGAGCATAAGTTGGGTTGAGTTTAAATCAGGAGTGACTGCATTTATTTGGTGCATTCAGGGTCTGGCGTGGTTCTATTTTGGTGCGAATGGGCGTGTGGCGCTGCAAGCTACTTGCGTTAATCCCTACCATTGATCGCCCTGTAGGGTTTTTCACCATTTTGGCGCATTAATTGCTTCTAGTAAGTTAACGGCTTAGTGAAAAGGAAGCGATAGCGACCCATGATTCTGTGCGATCTCGCAAAACCGCAAGTTGCCTCTGGCCACCGCTTCGATGCAGGCCGCCACTGGGCGGCTTCGTTGGCGCTACGCTTTGCCAACCGCGACGGCGCCACCCGCATGGTGCAGGCGCGCCACTCGGGGCCACTACGGGTGCAGCGCCCGTTTTATCCGGAAGGCCGCGGTGAGGCCTGCCATGTCTATGTGCTTCACCCGCCGGGCGGCCTAGTCAGTGGCGATGCGCTCTCCATTAGCGCCCATGTCGAGAGTGGTGCCCATGTGCTGCTCACCACCCCCGCCGCTAATAAACTCTATAAAGCCGACAGCCAGGGCGTTGCCTGGACCCAGCATACCCGGTTGAGCGTTGAAGATGGCGCGGTCCTGGAATGGCTGCCTCAGGAGACCATCGCCTTTGATGGCTCCAAAGGCGAGCAGCGCACCCAGATTGACCTTCACGGCAGCTCCCGCTGCCTGGGTTGGGAAGTGATGGCATTGGGCCGCCCAGCCAGCGAGTTACCTTACATCTCTGGGCGTATTGAGCAGCACTTTCGCTTAACCCTGGACGGCAAGCCGCTGTGGCTAGAGCGCCAGCCGCTGGATCCGCTTCACCCACGTTTCGCGGGTCGCTGGGGCCAAGGCGGCGCCACGGTGCAAGCCACGCTGTGGGCGGTGGGCATTAGCGACGCACCTGCGGCTATTGAGGCCCTGCGTGAAGCGCTGCCGGATAACCCGCGCTGGGCGGTCACCGTTCGCCATGGCGTAGTGTTGCTGCGCTATCTGGGTAACTCGCGTAACGAAGCCTGGGCGCTGTGTGAACAGGCCTGGCACCTGCTGCGCCCTCGTTGGATCGACCGCGCCGCGCATACACCAAGAATTTGGCTAACCTAATAGGCATCACTGTGATGCACTGCTGGAGACACGTTCCATGGAATTAACCCCGAGAGACAAAGACAAGCTACTGCTGTTCTCCGCCGCCCAACTGGCGGAGCGCCGCAAGGCGCGTGGTTTAAAGCTCAACTACCCGGAAGCGGTGGCGCTGATCAGCTTCGAGATTATGGAAGGCGCCCGGGATGGCCGCAGCGTGGCGGAATTAATGAGCTATGGCCGCGAGATCCTGAGCCGTGAGGATGTGATGGACGGCGTCGCCGAAATGGTCGACGAAGTGCAGGTGGAAGCCACTTTCCCCGACGGCACCAAGCTGGTCACTGTGCATACGCCTATTGTGTGAGGGGTTAAGTGTGAGGAGTGAGGGGTGAGGAGTGAGGGGTGAGGAGTGAATAGTTAGGGGTGAGTAGTAGTGGGTTACGCACCCCTCACACCTCTCTCTTTACACCTCACACCTCTCGGCTAACACCTCACAAAAAAACAAAGGAGCAACCAAATGATTCCTGGTGAATATCAGTTAAAACAAGGTGATATCGAGCTTTGTGTGGGGCGGGAGCGCATCACGGTTGAGGTGGGCAATACCGGCGACCGGCCGATACAAATTGGCTCCCACTACCACTTTGCCGAAGCCAACCCCGCACTGACCTTTGACCGCGCCAAGGCGCGGGGTTACCGCTTAGATGTGGCCGCAGGCACGGCGATTCGCTTTGAGCCCGGCCAGACCCGCGAAGTCACGTTGATTCCCTTTGTCGGCAAGCGCGAAATTTACGGCTTTCGCGGCGATGTGATGGGCGCGCTGGATGGAGGTAAACAATGAAACCCGTTAACAAGATCAGTCGGCAAGCCTATGCCGATATGTACGGCCCCACGGTGGGCGACCGCGTGCGCCTGGGCGATACCGAGCTTTGGATTGAAGTCGAAAAAGACGCCACCCACTACGGCGATGAAGTGAAATTCGGCGGCGGCAAAGTCATACGGGATGGCATGGGCCAAAGCCAGCGCGCTGACGACACGGTCATGGATACGGTGATTACCAACGCACTGATTTTAGACTGGTGGGGTATCGTCAAAGCCGACGTGGGCATTCAAAACGGCCGCATCGCCGCGATTGGCAAAGCGGGCAATCCTGACGTACAGCCCGATGTTGAGATCGTGATTGGCCCCGGCACCGAAATTATCTCCGGCGAAGGCAAGATATTGACCGCGGGCGGCATTGATTCTCACATTCACTTTATCTGCCCCCAGCAGGTCGAAGAAGCGCTGATGAGCGGCGTCACCACCATGCTCGGCGGCGGCACCGGCCCGGCCACCGGTACCAACGCAACCACCTGTACCCCCGGCGCTTGGCACATCGGTAAGATGCTGCAAGCGGTGGACGATATGCCCATGAATATCGGCTTTCTAGGCAAAGGCAACGCCAGCCTGCCCGAGTCTCTGGAGCTCCAGCTCCAAGCAGGCGCCATGGGCCTCAAATTGCACGAAGATTGGGGCACCACGCCTGCCTCGATCAATAACTGCCTTAACGTCGCCGATGCCTATGATGTGCAGGTGGCGATCCACACCGACACCCTAAACGAATCGGGCTTTGTGGAAGACACCCTGGCCGCGTTCAAAGAGCGCTGCATTCATACCTACCACACCGAGGGGGCAGGCGGCGGCCACGCGCCGGATATCCTAACCGCCTGTGCCAAACCGTACGTGCTGCCGTCGTCCACCAACCCAACGCGGCCCTACACGGTCAACACCATCGACGAACACCTCGATATGCTGATGGTGTGTCATCACCTCGACCCCAATATTCCCGAAGACGTGGCCTTCGCCGACTCGCGCATTCGCCGCGAAACCATCGCCGCGGAAGATATTCTCCACGACCTGGGCGTGATCTCGATGATCGCTTCAGACTCCCAAGCCATGGGGCGGGTAGGTGAAGTGGTCTGCCGTACTTGGCAAACCGCGCATAAAATGAAGGTGCAGCGCGGCCTGCTGCCGGAAGATGAAGCCCTGGGCGCCGATAACTTCCGCGCCAAGCGCTATATCGCCAAGTACACCATCAACCCGGCGATCACCCACGGGATCGCTCATGAAGTGGGTTCGATAGAAGTCGGTAAGCTGGCGGATCTGGTGCTGTGGAAACCGGCTTTCTTTGGCGTAAAACCAGCCATGATGATCAAAGGCGGCATGATTGCGGCGGCCCCCATGGGCGATCCTAATGCCTCGATTCCGACTCCCCAGCCCGTGCACTACCGCTATATGTTTGGTGCTTTCGGCCGTGCGGCCAGCCAAACCCGGCTCAGCTTTGTCAGCCAGGCCGCGCTGGATGCGGGCATCAAAGAGAAACTGGGGCTAAATAGCGAACTCGCGGCGTGCAAAAACGTGCGCCAAGTGCGCAAGCAGGATATGAAGCTGAACGATGCCTGCCCCGATTTGACCGTCGACCCGCAGACTTATGAAGTGCGCTGCGATGGCGAAATTTTAACCTGCGAGCCTGCTACCGAGCTGCCACTGGCCCAGCGTTATCATTTGTTTTAATTGAGCTATTTCATTTAGGTAGAGGTGACGGGGGTAGGTCGTAGAGAGGGTCTTTTGCCATGGATGGCAAAAGTAGCGTACAGGGAGGTATTCACAGCGCCCTCTCGTAGACCTACCCTCGGCACAGCCTCCTAGATAGCGAAAGGACGGTAGAGATGCTGAAACTGATAGAACGTTTAGGGCCAGTGGAGGAAAGCGCGGCGAGCGACACACTCACGCTGCCCTTTGAGCTACGTATTCGCGGGCGCTTAAAAGCCCAAAGCGATAGCGGTCGCGAGTTGGGGTTGTTTCTGGATCGCGGCCCGGTGCTGCGCAGCGGCGAAGGCCTTAAGGCCGAAAGTGGTGAGATAGTACGCGTCTGCGCCGCAGTAGAACCGGTGGTTACCGCGCGAGTAAGTACTGGCTTACCGCTGGCGCGGCTGGCCTACCACCTGGGCAATCGCCACGTGCAGCTGGCGCTGGGTGAAGACGAAAAGGGCGCCTGGGTGCGCTTCCCGCCGGATCACGTGCTAGAAGAACTCGCCGAACTGCTGGGGGCCAAACTGGAGCACCACAACGCCACCTTCGACCCCGAGCCGGGCGCCTATAACCAAGTAGGTGGCGGGCACTCTCATTCACACGGTCATGGCCATTCGCACGATCATTCACACGACCACGACCACTCACATGAGCATCACCATGCCCACTGAGGTAACTGCGCAAAACAGCCAAAGCGATGAACTGGCGCTGCTAGGCTTGATGCAACTGGTCAGCCCTGCGCTGCCCATCGGCGCTTTTGCGTTTTCCCAAGGCTTGGAAAGCGCTTTTGAACTTGACTGGGTACGCGATGAAGCAAGCCTTGCCGAGTGGCTAAGCGGTGTATTGGAGGATGGCTTAACCCGTTGCGAGTTACCCGTGTTGGCGCGGCTGCATCAAGCCATTGGCGAAGGCGACATCGATACGATTGCCCAGTGGGACGAGTGGCTGGCCGCCACCCGGGAAACCGCCGAGCTGGCCGCGGAAGATAGCCGCCTGGGCGCCTCGCTTAAGCGCCTGTTGAAAAGCCTAGACTTGATGCCAAGTGAGGACTTACTACTGCCCTTGCTTCCGCCTCATGCTGGCTATGTGACACTCTTTGCCTATACGGCGCACACTCGCGGCGTATCCGTTAGACAAACCTTGCTGGGCTTTGCCTGGGCGTGGCTGGAGAACCAGCTGGCGGTGGCCTGCAAGGCCCTGCCGCTAGGCCACACCGCCGCCCAGCGCGTTATAGAACAGCTGCGGCCAGCGTTAGTGGCTGCCGTTGACCAAGCGCTGACATTAGATGACGACGAGCTAGGGCCCGTGCTGCCCGGCTTAGCCCTGGCAAGCGCCCTACACGAAACCCAGTATTCACGACTGTTTAGAAGTTAGGAGATATTCATCATGACGCACTGTTTACGTATTGGCGTGGGCGGCCCGGTGGGTTCCGGCAAAACCGCGCTACTCAAGCAGCTCTGTTCAGCACTGCGGGATTACTACGATATCGCTGTGGTCACCAACGACATCTACACCCGCGAAGACGCCGACTTTTTGCTCAAGCACGATGCGCTGCCGGCGGATCGTATTCTAGGCGTAGAGACCGGCGGCTGCCCGCATACGGCGATTCGCGAAGACGCCTCGATGAACCTGGCGGCCATCGACGAGCTACAGGCGCGACATCCCAAGCTGGAACTGGTCATGGTGGAGTCCGGCGGCGATAACCTCTCGGCAACCTTTAGCCCTGAACTTTCCGACCTAACCCTCTACGTCATCGACGTTTCTGCCGGGGACAAAATTCCCCGCAAAGGCGGCCCCGGTATCACCAAGTCAGACCTGCTGATTATCAATAAGATGGATATCGCCGAGCAGGTGCATGCGTCGTTAGACATCATGGCGCGGGACTCCAAAAAGATGCGCGGCGAACGGCCCTTTGTGTTTGCCAATCTTTATGACGGCGTGGGGCTCGAGGAGATCATCCGCTTTATTCTCGATAAAGGCATGCTAGAGGAGCGGCGCCCACAGGCTGATACCGTGGCTTCCGCGGATACAAGTGCCATCTAGGAAGTTCTCGGTGTACAAAGGCCGCCAAATGTTGGGCGGCCTTTTAGTGGTAGCTGGCTGACTGATGCACTAAGCGCCGTGGCGTTAAATAACGGCCAACATGCCGCCGTCGACATAAATGATCTGTCCATTAACGTAGCTTGACGCCGGAGAGGCGAGGTAAACCACGGTGCCGACAAGGTCTTCAGGCACTCCCCAGCGTTTGGAAGGGGTGCGATTAATCAGCCAGTCATTGAATTTTGGGTCATCGGCCAGCGGCTTGGTCATTTCCGTGATCATGTAACCTGGGCCGATAGCGTTGGTCTGAATGTCATGCTCGGCCCATTCTGCTGCCATGGATTGGGTCAATAAACGCACCCCGCCTTTGGAAGCTGTATAAGCCCCCACGGTTGACCGCGCGACAGAGCTCATCAGTGACCCAATGTTAATGATTTTGCCGCCCTTGCCGCGTTCAATCATTTGCCTGGCAACATTACGTCCCAGTAGAAACGTGCTGGTCAAGTTAGTGTTAATGACTTTATCCCATTGGTCGAGTTCGACCTCAAGCAGAGGGCGACGGAGCTGCATGCCAGCATTATTGACCAGTATATCGATACTGATCCCATCGTCTTTCAGCGCTTTAAGTGCCTGCTCAATGGCGGCTTCGTCGGCAACATCAAACGATGTCGTAAGCACTTGATGGCCCTCCTCGGAGAGCGCGTGCCGTGCGGCTTCTAGTTTGTCATGATTGCGCCCATGGATAATGATTTGAGCGCCTGACTGCGCCAGCCCGCGCGCCATCGCAAGCCCTAACCCGCCAGATGAACCGGTAATTAGCGCCGTGCGGCCTGTTAGATCGAACAACGTCATCGTTCTCACCCCCTATATCATGGTTTTGCGATAAGCGTCTAAAGACTAGCTCAGCCACGCTCGGGTTGCTCAATCCACCCGCGTAATCGGCTGACGATTGGGGTCGACGTACCATGGAAGGCCAAGGCGGGTATTGCGCTCCAGCTCGGCAATCACCTGGGCGCCCAGCAGTAAAATGACGGCCCCCACTTCCAGGCTGATCAGTACGATCACCAGCGCCGCCAGCGAACCGTAGACGGCGTTCACGAACGACAGGTTGGCGAAATAGTAGACCAGTAACAGCCGAACCCCCTCCCACATGAGTGCCGCAACGAAACCGCCTACGATTGCCCGGCGTAAAGCGATGCGCACCACCGGCAGCACTTTGTAGATAGCGCTGAAGAGCAGAAATACGCCGATAAAGCTGGCGAGGTTAAGCACCGGTTCTGACAACCCAGCCAATGGCAGCTCTCGGTCGAAAATGGCCATGACCAGCGCATTCAGCGAACTGGCCAGGGTCACCACCAGTGTGAGCACCATCAGCGCCGCCCCGAGTACCACCATAAAGGCGTAGGGCAGCATCACCGATACCCAGGCGCTGCGCTTGATGTGCGGGCTATCCGGGGCATGGAATATGATCGCTAAAGCATCTTCCAGCATACGAAAGGCGAATGAGCTGAACAGTAACAGAATGGGGAAACTCAGAATGCCGATGACATCCCGGGAGTCCAGGAGGCTGCGCACGGCCTCAACCAAGACTTCGGCGTGGGCGGGTGCCATATGGCGTGCTTGTATCGACAGCACATTGAGAAGGTGCTGCTGATCCACCACCTGGGTTAATAGCACAACCAGCACGGCAAAAAGCGGCACAATAGAGAGCAGAATATTGTAGCCCACGCCACCTGCAAGCAGGATGCCGTGATTTTTCAGGAAATTGCGTAATACACGCCAGGCAAAATGAGCCAACCGGGGGAGCAGGAGCAAGACAGCGCTAAAAAATGAGTGGTTTCGAACCATGCTTGCCGTCCTCCTTGTACACTAGCGACATGATACGCCCAAGGAGACGGCAAATAACAATCGGCAAGAACGATTACAAAGTACGAGGAAGGCACATAAAACAAAAAGGTCGCCCTGACCAGGCGGTAGGGAGGTCAGGGCAACCGAAGATTGTGGTTTAGCATCGTGCTAAAACGGGCCATCCCTGGCCACCACATCCCCACCTTGGACGTTTATTTCATGCATAACCTTAACTTAGGTTATGAACCTAACTATTAATTGCTAATTATTTGAATATTAAGTTAAAAAAACCAAAAGCTGGTTAAAGTTTGCTCATTTTAGGTCGATAAGCCCCTTATAACTATTAAAAACTTTTCCCTCAAGACAGACTCTGGAACTTGCTCACAAATGACTACTTCTTCTCCCAAACGAGCCCTGGGTTTACAGACCAAGGTGCTGATGCTTGTACTGCTCCCCCTTCTGTTAGTAACGGTTACGCTGGTTGGCTTTAAAGCCTATAGCAACATCCAAGACACCCGTAACGTACTGGCAGAACAGCGTGAAATGCTTATTGAAGAGCGCCGCCATGGGGTACGCAACATTGTCCAGATGGCGACTTCTGCCATCGAGCCCATTTACGAACAAGCCGGTGCCAACGATGAGGCCGCCAAGCAGCAGGTAGCTGAGCTGGTGCGTTCGATGCGCTTTGAAGACAACAACTACATATTCATCTACGACTATGACGGTAACAATATCGTCACGGCGCCTGCACCGGAGCGTGAAGGCACCAACATGATCGACGCGCAAACCCCCGATGGCACCTACCTGATTCGCGAGATCATTAAGGTCGCCCAGAGTGGCGGTGGCTTCTACAGCTATATGTGGGATTACCCAGGTACCGACAGAATAGAACCCAAGCACTCCTTCGTTGACCGCCTTGAAAAATGGGACTGGCTCATTGGTGCTGGCGTTTACGTTACCGATGCTGACGATGCCATTGCCGAACTTGAAGCCGCGGCTGCCGCCGATTTGCGCCAGGGCATTATATTTGCCTCCTTGTTGGGTCTGGGTCTATTTGTTGTGATTGCACTGATCGCGTATGGCCTGGTGCGTCGCACGCTGGGGCCGATCAAGCGCACTACCGCGGCGATGCAAGACATCGCTCAGGGCCGCGGTGATTTAACCCGTCGCTTGGCCGTTGAAAGCGGTGACGAAATTGGCGAGCTTAGCGTTCAATTCAACGCCTTTGTAGCGCGCATGCAGAACACTCTGCGCGATGTGCGCAGCAGCACAATGAGCGTGCACCAGGCGGCGGGAGAGATCTCACAAAGCTCTGATGAGCTTGCCACCCGTACCGAGCAGGCGGCGGCCAATCTCCAGGAAACCTCGGCTTCCATGGAAGAGATCACTTCGACTGTCAACCACAGCGCCGACAACGCCCAGCAGGCCAATACGCTGGTGCTTTCCACCGCCGACGTAGCCCGTGAAGGCGAGACCTCAATGGGGCAGGTCGAAAGCACCATGCGCGATATCAACGACTCCGCATCGCGCATCAGCGACATCATCACCATGATCGACGCGATTGCCTTCCAGACCAATATTCTGGCGCTTAACGCCTCGGTGGAAGCCGCACGGGCGGGCGAGCATGGCCGCGGCTTTGCCGTGGTGGCGCAAGAGGTACGGGTGCTGGCCAGCCGTTCGAGCGATGCTTCCAAAGAGATTCGTGCGCTTATCGATACGTCCGTTCAGCACACTGAATCGGGCGCGAAGCTGGTGCGTAGCGCGGGCGACACCATGCGCGAGATTGTCTCCAGCGTGGCGAAAGTCACCGATGTGATCGGTGAGATCACCGCGGGCGCTAAAGAGCAGAGCAGCGGTATCGGCCAGATCAACACCGCCGTGGCCGAAATGGACACCATGACCCAGCAGAACGCTGCCATGGTGCAAGAATCGACCACCGCCGCTGCCAATATGCGCCGCCATGCAGAGCATCTTAATCAGCTAATCAACTCCTTTGTACTCGGCGAAGATGAGCCCACGCAGCAGCAGGCGCTGGCCTCTCCGGCCCCTCAGCAGCGTGGTGGTGATAAAGGCCTGAAACGCCCCGCGCTTTCATCGCAAGCCTCGTCACAGCCATCATCCAAGCCTTCACCGGCAACGGCAAAGCACGCTGCAGATGAGTGGGAAGAGTTCTAACGTTGATGAACAGTGTTGGTGATACCTGCAGTTATGAGCGATGGGTATAAAAACGGGGCTTGCCAGATGGCAAGCCCCGTTGCGTTAACACCTGTGATGTTTATCCGCTATGGCGCCTGGCCAATCTTTCCGCCAGCAAGGTGACGGCTCGCTTTGCCAGTGGTGAAAGCGCGGTATCCTCGCGCTCCAGCGTGGCTATTAGGCGATGCTTCATAGACCGTGCCCAGAAGGTCTCCAAGTGGCGGCAGGTGGCCGCGGCTGCCGTGTCCTCATCGCGACCGCCACCTAGGTTAGCGGCGATCTGGTTGGTCATGTGAATCAGGTGAGTATCTTGGCTCAACGACATTGCGTGCCTCCTTAGCCATGGGCCATCGCCGCCGACGTGGGGCGATGGTAAATCAAGTGGCGGCCGGGCCGCGCAAAGCCTGCCAGTAGCAGTCCCGATGTCTGGGCCTGCTCTAGTGCAAGCGCTGTGGCCGCCGAGACCGCCACCAGGGCGCCAATGCCGACACTGGCACATTTGTGCACCATTTCGTAGCTGGCGCGACTGGTGACCAGCGCAAATCCTTCTCCGAGTGGCAGGGCCTCGCGGGCAAGGGCACCAATCAATTTGTCCAGAGCGTTATGGCGTCCAACATCCTCGCGGAGCCGTTGGATGCGCCCCTGGGCATCGCACCAAGCGGCACCGTGGCTAGCGCCAGTGGCTGCCAGCAGTGGCTGGTGGGCGGCCAGTTCCTGCAGGGAGCGCTGAATGGCGGCATCGCTAAGCGAAGGTGCCACGACAGAGGGGATCGGACGAATGGCCTGTTCCAGGGCTTCGGTGCCGCACAGGCCGCAGCCGGTTCGCCCCGTCAGGCTGCGCCGCCGTTGTTTGAGCTCAGCCATCCGCTGGCTGGCAATGGTGAGGTGAACGGTGAGGCCTTGGGGCGCTTCGTGGATATCGAGGTCATAGCACTCATCGGTATTTGCCAGAATGCCTTCGGAAAGGCTGAAGCCGAGGGCAAAATCCTCAAGGTCGGCGGGGCTTGCCATCATCACTGCATGGGAGATGCCGTTGTAGACCAGTGCCACCGGCTTTTCCAAGGCCAGTAGATCCTCTTGGGTATCGGTGTGCCAGCCGTTAGCGCCACGGCGCACCTCCACCGGCTGGCGCGCTACCGCGTCGCGCGTGTGGTGGGTGCTCATGGCGCCTCCTGATGAGCGTTGGCCAGGTGGTCACGCTGGACGAGGTCGAAAGTGCTAAAGCGCTGCTGCCAGGCAGAGGGTTGGCTGACTTTTTCCACCTGTACCGCCGTGACCTTATACTCTGGACAGTTGGTGGCCCAGTCCGAGTTGTCCGTCGTGATGACGTTGGCGCCGCTGCCAGGATGGTGGAAGGTGGTGTAAACCACCCCCGGCTGCATACGCTCGCTGAGCCGGGCGCGTAGTACTGTCTGGCCCGAGCGACTGGTGATGCCTAGCCAGTCGCCGTCGCGGATGCCGCGCAGCTCGGCGTCAGAAGGGTGTAGCTCCAGCACGTCCTCGTCGTGCCAGCGCTGGTTGTCGGTGCGCCGGGTCTGAGCTCCCACATTGTACTGACTAAGGATCCGTCCGGTGGTGAGCAGTAGTGGGAAGCGGCGGTTAGCGCGCTCTTCAGTGGCCACGTACTCGGTAATCGCAAAGCGGCCCAGGCCAATGGGGAAGTCAACCTCGTGCATGGTCGGCATGCCCAGCGGGTACTCGGCGTTGCAGGGCCACTGCAGGCTGCCGCGCTCCTCCAGCTTGGCGTAGCTGACGCCCGCGAAGCTTGGCGTCAACTGGGCGATCTCGTCCATGATCTCGGAGGGATGGGTATAGTGCATCGGGTAGCCCAGCGCATTGGCCAGATCCTGGGTGACTTCCCAGTCTTCCTTGCCGGCTACTGGTGGTGTCACCTTGCGTACCCGGTTGATGCGCCGCTCGGCGTTGGTGAAGGTGCCGTTCTTCTCCAGGAAGCTTGAACCCGGCAGCAGCACGTGGGCGAACTTGGCCGTTTCGTTGAGGAATATATCCTGCACGATCAGGCAGTCCAGCGACGTGAGCGCCGCCTCAACGTGCTGGGTGTTGGGGTCGGATTGGGCGATATCTTCGCCTTGCACGTAAAGCGCTTTAAAGGTGCCTTCGATGGCGGCATCGAACATGTTGGGAATACGTAGCCCCGGCTCGTCATCGAGCTTCACGCCCCACACGGCCTCGAAGCGGCCACGGGCAATCGGGTCGGCCACGTGCTGGTAGCCCGGCAGCTCGTGGGGGAAGGAGCCCATGTCGCAGGAGCCCTGGACGTTGTTCTGGCCGCGCAGCGGGTTCACGCCCACGCCTTCGCGGCCAATGTTGCCGGTGGCCAGGGCCAGATTGGCAATCCCCATCACCATGGTGGAGCCCTGGCTGTGCTCGGTCACCCCCAGCCCGTAGTAGATCGCGCCGTTGCCCGCCGTGGCGTAGGTGCGCGCCGCCTGGCGCACGGCCTCGGCGGGTACGCCGGTAATCGCTTCGGTGGCTTCCGGGGAGTGGCGTGCTTCGCCGATAAAGTTGCGCCAGGCTTGGTACGCCTCACTGTCGCAGCGCTTGGCGACGAACGCCTTGTCTTCCAAACCTTCCGTCACCACCACGTGCCCCAGCGCGTTGACCAGCGCCACGTTGGTGCCCGGGCGCAGCGGCAGATGTTGGGCCTCGCTCATGTGCGGGGTCTTTAAAAGGTCGATGCGGCGAGGGTCGGCGACGATCAGTTTCGCCCCCTGGCGCAGGCGCTTGCGCATCAGCGAACCAAACACCGGGTGAGCGTCAGTAGGGTTGGCGCCGATCACGATAATGGCGTCCGCCTTCATCACCGAATCAAACGTCTGGGTACCGGCGGATTCGCCCAGCGTGGTTTTCAGGCCGTAGCCGGTGGGCGAGTGGCAGACCCGCGCGCAGGTGTCGGTGTTGTTATTGCCGAACGCCGCGCGAATCAGCTTCTGCACCAGATAGGTCTCTTCGTTGGTGCAGCGCGATGAGGTAATACCGCCGATGCTCTCGCGGCCGTGCTCGGCCTGAATCGCCTTGAGACGGTTCGCGGCAAAGCCGATCGCCTCCTCCCAGCTGACTTCGCGCCAGGGCTGGTCGATGCTGTCGCGAATCATCGGCGTGGTCAGGCGATCCGGGTGGGTGGCGTAGCCGAAGGCAAAGCGCCCCTTTACGCAGGAGTGGCCGTGGTTAGCATCGCCGCCCTTGTAGGGCACCATGCGCACCAGCTGGTCGCCCTTCATCTGGGCTTCAAACGAGCAGCCCACGCCACAGTAGGCGCAGGTGGTGACCACGCTATGATCCGGCACGCCGTGGTCGATCACGCTTTTTTCCATCAGCGTGGCCGTGGGGCAGGCCTGCACGCAGGCCCCGCAGGAGACACAGTCCGAGTCCATGAAGGCGTCGTTCTGGCCCGCCGACACCTTGGAGTCGAACCCGCGGCCATCGATGGTTAGCGCGAAAGTACCCTGGACTTCGTCGCAGGCGCGCACGCAGCGTGAACAGAGGATGCACTTGCTGGGATCGAAGCTGAAGTAGGGGTTAGAGTCGTCCTTGACGGATTTCAGGTGGTTCTCGCCCTCAAAACCGTAGCGTACTTCGCGCAGGCCCACGCTACCGGCCATGTCCTGCAGTTCGCAGTCGCCGTTGGCGGGGCAGGTCAGGCAGTCCAGTGGGTGGTCGGAGATGTAGAGCTCCATCACGTTGCGGCGCAGCTTGGCCAGCCGCTCGTTCTGGGTGGTCACCTTCATGCCTTCCACGACCGGTGTGGTGCAAGCCGCAGGCAGACCCCGGCGCCCCTCCACCTGCACCGCGCACAGTCGGCAGGAGCCGAAGGGCTCCAGGCTGTCGGTGGCGCACAGCTTGGGAATGTTGATATCCGCCAGCGCCGCCGCGCGCAGTACCGAGGTGCCTTCCGGCACGCTGATCGTCACGCCGTCGATATCAAGGCTCACCGAGGCAGTGCCGACGGTCTGAGCAGGGAAGGGCGTGCCGAGGTCTTTGCTATGCCCGGCGTTGCTGGCATGCTGGCTGGGGTCGAAGTGCTGAATCATGATCTGTCTCCGTTCGCCGCTCGCTGGAAATCGTCGGGGAAGTGTTTCAGGGCGCTCTGCACCGGGAAGGGGGTCATGCCGCCCATGGCGCAGAGCGAACCGTCGACCATCGTTTCGCAAAGATCGCTCAGCAGGGCGAGGTTGGCCTCGCGATTGTCGTTGGCGCGAATGCGGTCAATCACCTCCACGCCACGGGTCGAGCCGATACGACAGGGCGTGCACTTGCCGCAGGACTCCACCTTGCAGAACTCCATCGAAAAGCGCGCCTGCTCGGCCATATCGACGCTGTCGTCGAACATCACTACGCCGCCGTGGCCCACCCCTGCGCCGACCTCGGCGAAGGTTTCGTAATCCAGCGGCATGTCCCATTGGCTTTCGGGCAGGTAGGCGCATAGTGGCCCGCCCACCTGCACGGCACGTAGCGGGCGGCCGCTGGCCGTGCCGCCGCCGAAGTCTTCCATCAGCGTGCGCAGCGTAGTGCCAAAGGCGAGCTCCACCAGACCGCCACGCTTGACGTTGCCCGCCAGCTGCAGCGCCAGGGTGCCCCGGGAGCGGCCCATGCCGTGGTTGGCGTAGGCCTCGGCTCCTTCGGCCAGAATGAACGGTACGGCGGCCAGGGAGAGCACGTTATTGACTACGGTGGGGCGGCCAAACAGCCCCTCGATGGCAGGCAGCGGCGGCTTGAAGCGCACCAAGCCCCGCTTGCCCTCCAGGCTTTCCAGAAGCGACGTCTCTTCGCCGCAAATGTACGCTCCGGCGCCCAGACGCACTTCCAGATGAAAGGTTCTGCCGCTGCCGCGGAGGTCGTCGCCGAGATACCCGGCCTGTTCGGCGCGGCGGATGGCCTCGTCGAGGATCTCTTTCGCTAGCGGATACTCCGAGCGCAGGTAGATATAGCCTTGGGTGGCGCCCACCGCGAGGCCGGCAATCGCCATGCCCTCGATCAGCATGTAGGGGTCGCACTCCATCACCAGACGGTCGGCGAAGGTGCCGGAGTCGCCCTCATCGGCATTGCAGACGATGTACTTCTGTTCTGCTGGCGTATCGAGCACCGTCTGCCACTTGATGCCGGTAGGGAATGCCGCCCCGCCGCGTCCGCGAAGCCCCGAGGCTTTGACTTCCTCGACGATATCCTGGGGCTCGCGTTGCAAGGCAGCCTCCAAGCCGCAAAAACCGTTATGGGCGCGATAATCCTCAATCGATAACGGGTCAGTGATGCCGATACGCGCGAAGGTGAGGCGCTGCTGGCGGGCGAGGTAGTCAATCTCTTCCGTGGGGCCCAGTGCCAGTGGGTGGCTGACGCTGCCTTCCAGCAGGCCGCTATCGAGCAGCGCGGTGACATCGCTGGGGGCTACCGGGCCGTAGGCGAACCGGCCGATGGGGGTGTCGACTTCCACCAGCGGCTCAAGCCAGCTCAGCCCGCGGGAGCCGTTGCGTACCAGGGTGATTGACTGGCCGCTTGCGGCTGCCTCCCTCTCCAGTCGGCTGGCGATCGTATCAGCGCCCAGCGAGAGCGCGGTAGTATCGCGAGGCACATAAACGCGAATGCTCATCCCACCACCTCCAGCGGCCGGGTTTGTAGCTCATCCATCAATTCATCGAAGGCTTCCAGAGTGACGCGGCCGCGTATGCTGTCGTCCACGCGAATCGACGGGCCACAGGCGCAGTTGCCCAGGCAGTAAACGGCTTCGAGGGTGATTTCGCGATCCGGCGTGGTTTGGTGGTAGTCGACCCCCAAACGCGCTTTTGCGTGGGCTTCGAGCTGGCGCGCCCCTACCGACTGACACGCCTCGGCGCGGCAGATCTGCACGACGTGGCGCCCCGGCGGCGTGGTGCGAAAGTGGTGGTAGAAACTGATGACGCCATGCACCTCGGCACGTGTTTGGTGGAGGGCATCGGCGATGATGGGTACCGCTGCCTCTGGGATGAAGCCGATGCGATCCTGAAGGGCGTGGAGGATCGGCAGTAGGGCGCCGGGCTTGTGCTTCAGGGCGTCGACCTCGGTTTGAATAGCCTGCGGCGCCCACTCCTGGGAATGGTTCATGGTGCCTTCCTCACGACTGCTTATTATGTTTTAAATATGCACTACTTTTCATATTTAAAAAGTCGTGCATCACGGTTAAGACAAAGCTAGCATCAAGTTATCGACTTAAAAATATGAAATAGTGTGCCTATGAAACGAATCAAGGTAACGCCCACCTGGTGCTTTAGCGATGAAGAGGGGCACCGTCTCGATACCAACCTTCTGCGCCTGCTGGGGGCGGTTCATCGCCATGGAAAGTTGACCCATGCCGCCCAGGAAGCGGGGATTTCCTATCGTCACGCGTGGAATTTACTGCGCCAGGGCGGGGAGTTTTTTGGTGTCACTTTGGTAGCAATGGCGCGTGGGCGAGGGGCGCGGTTATCGCCGCTGGGTGAGAAGCTGCTGTGGGCTGAACAGCGCGCCACCGCTCGGTTAAGCCCGCAGCTTGATAGCCTGAGCTCCGAGCTGAATCTTGCCATTCAGCAGCACCAGGAAGGCGTGCACCCCGTTCTTCGCCTCCACGCCAGCCACGGGTTTGCGATAGAGCTGCTGCCACAGCATTTGGGCGAGCTGCAGCTTGACCTGCAGTACTGCAGCCCGCTGGAAGCACTGGCGGCCCTTAACCGCAATGGCTGCGACCTGGCGGGCTGCCATCTGCCCAGGGGGGCAGTGGGTGAAAAGGCACGGCGCAAATACCGCCGCCTGCTCAAACCCCGCTATCATCGGCTGATAGGATTTATCGCCCGCCAGCAGGGGCTAATGGTGGCGCCGGGTAACCCGCTGGGCATTGATGGCGTTGCCGCACTGGCTGACAGGCCGGTCACGTTTATCAACCGGCAGGCGTCGTCGGGAACCCGGGAACTGCTGGATAGCTTGCTGGCCGAGGCAAGCATTGCTACATCCAAAGTGAACGGTTACGAGATTGAGGAGTACACCCACTCAGCGGTAGCGGCCTATGTGGCAGCGGGAATGGCGGATGCAGGTTTTGGTGTCGAGGCCGCTGCGCAGCGGTTTGGGCTTGATTTTGTGCCGCTGGCCACCGAAGACTATCTGTTGGCCTGCCACAGCCGCTCCCTGAAAGAGCCTAAATTTGCCGACTTTTTGCAAGCGCTGCGCAGCAACTCATTCCAGGAGGCGGTTCAGCGCCTGCCGGGTTATAGCCCCAGCCAGTGTGGCAGCGTGATCGAGATTGGCAGTTTTTTATAAGGTCGGCGCTGGTTGGAAGAGCGCCTCCCACTAACCATCCGATCAGCTCAGCCACCGCGGGACGCAAACGACCAATAGCAGCACGCCGATCAAGCCCAGTAATACGGCGCGGGTCTGGGTGATGCGCGCCAGGAGTAGCTACGTCGGTAGGGGGCTCATGAGTATGGCATTTAAACTACTATAGGCTCTCTCTTTAGCTAGAGAGGGCCTATAGTTCAGCAATATCATTTAGTGGGTTGAGGTTGTTCTAAAAGGTAGTGACCCACAAAATGATATTAGGGAATAGCGTAAAGACTCCTATGGCGCCCAGTAAAATAAGCCAGTAAGGAAAGGAGGCCTTTGCGGCAGATGTTAAATTAACTTCATTTTTAGAAATGGATGATAGAACAAAGAGGTTGAGTCCTACGGGCGGCGTTATCATACCGATCTCTATAAGTAGCGTGACAATAATACCGAACCAGATGGGGTCGAACCCTAAGCTTGTGATCATCGGGAAGGTGATAGGAAGTGTCATGAGTAGCAGTGATATTCCATCAAAGAAACACCCTAGCACGATATAGACGATGACGATCATCAGCAGTATGCCATACGGGCCTAGCCCAAAGTTGCCAATCGTTTCGACTGCAGTGCGGGGAATGCCTAGTAGGCTGACGGCTTGAGAAAGGATCACTGTACCAATCAAAATCATACCGATAGCGGTAAACATGATCGAGGCGTGCTTAAACGCCTGCCATAGTCTTTTGAAGGTTAAATCGCCCCATGTTAAACCTAAAACGATACTGGCCACTACGCCCAAAGCCGCCGACTCCGTAGGCGTCGCGATCCCCAGGTAAATGGTTCCCAGCACGAAGAAAATAAGTACGGGAAGAGGCCATATCTCCTTGAGCCCCGTTATTACGTGCTTGAAGGTCACTTTCTCTTTAAACGTAGGGGTTACTGATTCGCCAATTTTAGAACGGATCATAATCCATGTGGAAAAGGCGGCAGCAATGAGTAAGCCTGGCAGCATGCCAGCGATAAAGAGTTGGCCGATAGAGACGTTTTGAGTCGCTCCGTAGATGATTAATGCCAAACTGGGGGGAATGAGAAGCCCAAGGGTGCCCCCTGCAGCTAACGTGCCCACCACTACACTTGGTTTATACCCACGTTTTGTCAGTTCAGGATAGCCAACTGCGCCTATGGCGGCTGCGGTAGAGGTGCTTGACCCGCTAACTGCACCAAACAGCGTGCAGACGGCGATGTTGGTATGGAGTAATTGCCCTGGAACACGCGCGAACAGAGGGGTTAGGCCGTTATAGACGCGTTTTGACACGCCGCTTGCGAGAAGTATTTCACCTAAAAATATGAAAAGAGGAACAGCGCTTAGCGTAAAATCCGTTAGCATGTTCCAAGTTGCGTTAATCGCCAAGGGGGTGGCTCCGTTAGCTTGAAAGTGAAGCAGGAGTAAACCCGTAAGCCCCAGCGCCGCCCCTAGGATTGCGCCACTGGTTAAAAATAGAACTAACGCTCCGCTCAAGAATAACCAGCTCATATCGCATCCTCCACTGAAGCAACATCTGTCGTGGGCTGTCTAAAACCATGGCTGAGCTGAACCAAGATGCACAGCAACATGGAAAAAGGCATGATGGCCATCCACGGCCATAAGAGAATGCTACTGATATCCGTACGCGAATTGAGCGAGAACGAGAAGTTCATGAAATTCCAGGACTCAAAGGCGAAGATGACGCAGAACGTGAGTAATACGACGACGCCTATAAAGTCCATTATCCTCGCGATACCTGCTGGCATCAGGTTGACGAGTATCTCTATGCGTATGTGGCGGCCCTTATTGAGCACATAAGGTAGACAAAGAAAGGTCAATGTTAAGAACAGCAGCCCCGCCAACTCATCGGAAAAACGCAAAGGATGACCGCCCAGATAACGCATCAAGGTGCTGACGAATATCAGTGCCGTCATTGCGATACCGCTCATGACGCCCAATAGAAAGAAGGCGTAGGCGGTATGGTTCAGTACAGTGTTGATTTTTCTCATCATCACGACTAGCTCCAAAAAGAAAGAGCCAATATGTATTGGCTCTCGATTGGTTTATGTACCTATTACTCTTCGGAGATCGCTTGAGTGACTGTTTCGTAGTAGCGTGTGCCGTCCTCGCCTGCGTTTTCCGCCATGGCTTGCCACGCCTGCCAAGCGGCGTCTACAAAGGTTTCAACGTCATCATCTGAGAAGTCGGGAAGCATGGTGATTCCCAACTCTTTACGCTCTTGACGCGCCTGCGCTTCGCGCTCTGGATCAACAGCAGTGGCGCGGGTCTCGTTCCAAATCTCTTCACCGGCTTCTTCCAGAGCCTGAAGTTGGTTGTCGTTGAGGCGGGATAGCGCTCGTTCACTGATACCAAAGAGCCATGGGGAGGCTGCCCAAGGGTGTAAGTAAGACTCGTACTCGGTGACTTCTTGAAGCGAAACGGTGGGGGCTACGGTAGATAAGTAATAGGCACAATCTACAACGCCTGTTTGAAGTGCCATATACATATCGTTTTGCGGAATGACTTGAGCTGAAATGCCCAATAATTCAAAAGTATCCACAAGGTGTCTGGACCAGACGCGGACTTTTTTATCCTCTAGGTCTGCCAAGGAGTTTACCGGCTCTTTGCAGTGCAAACCTACATCGAAAATAGGAGCAACGACGCCACCAACGATTTGAATATCCCAATCTGAAAAGCCGTCTTCATAGAGTTCCCTGATTACATCAAGAATTTCGTCATGTTGGGAAGATTCCGTAATGGCGCCCTGAGCATATACAGATGCCAAGGCTGGCGCATCACGCGTGTAATATTCACCATACAGTAGTGCCATATCTACCATGCCCTGCTGCAATACTCTCAGCATGTCGGCTTCTTTAAGGCCTAAGGCGCCTGCATGGTAGACTTCGATATCAAGCTCGCCATCTGACTTTTCACTCACTAAGCTAGCGAATCTGTTGATCTGCTCTGCTTCAGGGCGAGATTGTGAAAGCCCGCTATGGAATTTCAACGAGATGTTTTCTGCCTGGACACTCCCCATGGTTGTTAAGGACAAAAGAGTCGCAGCGCCCAAAGTAACTTTTTTGCTTTTAGGATTATTCATAAGTTTATTTCTCAGAGGAGGGGAAGTGGATTTTCATCTTGAATCAGTTACTACTTTCGAAAAGGTATTTTTTGCGACACTAAGGGCCTAAATAGCGACATTTGATGAACTTTTAAAAAGTACGTGGCGGTGGGTATGTTTTTGTTATCTGGCGAAGTAAGGCGAGAGGAAGGTTCGCGCCGCGGGACGCTAGAGGCTAAGGTTGTGTTAGTAGTAGGCTCATGAGTGAAAATGACAAAGCCATCTCTACTCAGTGCGATATCGAAAAGTCCAGTGAAAGCCGACTGATGTAATACTCCATTGGCTAGTAAGGCTGAAATTCGTACTTTTACTATAAGGTTTTTAAATAATATAACTATTTTTTTCTCTTTAACCAGTCATGTAGGGTTTGTGTAAGTTGTTCAACTTGACACAAGGTCGGGCAGGTTTTACATGATTGAGTTTGAGGTCTTGTGGTGTTGGTGAGTTTTAATAATACTGATTTTAATGTCTTGTTTTTAAAATGGCGCGATTTTTGCTTAAAATAACTATAGTTCAAAAAATTGAGGTTCATCATGAAGGATAGATTCTCAAGCATATTGAAAAATAAAAACATGGCTTATATTTCTTCGACTGACTCTTCAGGGAAGCCTAAGATAACAAAAAAAGTAGCTTTTATACTGCTAGAGAATTTTTCAATGATGGCTTTCACTGGCGCTGTGGATGCACTTGTTACAACGAATTTAATGCAATCTACTACGATGTATGAGGTCTTGGTGGTGGGTAGCGAGGCACCTGCAACGGTTTCTGACTTAGGTATTGAGGTGGCCACGGATTATTCGTTAGACAAATTCGATGCTACAAGCCTCAATATTGATGTGTTGATTGTATGCGGTGGCCTGCGTGTACTTCCTAAAACAACCCTCCTACTGCGCAGCAAACTGAGGCATGCTGACAACAAAGACGTGATGTTAGGAGGATTATGGAACGGTGCCTATTTCCTTGCAGAGGCGGGATTATTGAACGGCTACCAGTGTGCTTATCATCCTGATGGCCGCGCGATGATGGCAGAGCAGTTCTGGGATGTATCGGTATCTAGCCGTAGCTTTATTGTGGATCGTAATCGTATCAGCTGTGCCGGGGCGAGTAGCTCATTGAGCATGATGCTTGAAGTAGTCAGAACTGATTGTGGCAATGAGGTGGTCAGTGCAGTTGAAGAGATGCTTAGCTGTGATAAGGGCTTAGACTCCCCAGATATTTCAACGATAGGTGTCGATCAAAACCTCACTCTGCCAGAAAAATTGAAAATATCGCTGCAATTGATGAAAAATAATATTGAAGAGCCTTTATCCATATCCGAAATAGCTAATTGGGTTAATATTTCGAGACGTCAGTTAGAACGTATGTTTGGTAATTACGTTAATGCTAGCCCTTCTCGATACTATATGGAACTTCGTCTAACGCGTGCGCGACAGCTTCTTCAGCAAACTAACAAGCCCGTTGCCGAAGTGGCAGTTGCCACCGGTTTTGTGAGTATCTCTCATTTTCGCAGCTGTTTTTTCCAGCTCTTTGAAGTAACACCGGGACAGTTTCGAAAGTCGTGCCAAGCTGGCGAACATTCAATGTGAACTTCTTATTTGAATTCACGATGAATGCACTGAGACTAGATAAGCGCCACCTTAAAAAGAGAGCCAATAAGGCTCTCTTTAAAAAGTGCAAACGCTGGTTTAACCACCTGACCAACCCAACATAATCGGCACGTAAACCACTAACAGCAGCACCCCGATCAGCCCCAGCAGGTAAGGGATGATCGCGCGGGTAATGCGCTCCAGCGGCAGCTGGGTGATTGATGAAGCCACATAGAGGTTGATCGCCACCGGCGGGGTAATCATGCCGATGGAGAGCCCCACCACGATAATCAAACCAAAGTGAATCGGATCAATCCCCAACTGCAGCACCAGCGGTAGCAGCACCGGTGTGAGGATAATCAGCGCACTGGCGGTTTCGATAAACACTCCGGTGAGCAAAATAATCCCCACGATCAGCAGCATGATCACGTAAGGGTTGGTAGAGAGCGACAGCACTGCCTGGGCAATCGCCCCCGGCACCTGCCAGCTTGAGAGCGTCCAGCTCAACACCGCCGACATGGCAATCACCAGCATAATCACCGCGGTGGTCATCGCTGAACGGATCAGCAGCTTATAAACCTGCGGCAGCGTCAGGTCACGATACACAAACAGCGACACCAGCATGGCGTAGTTCACCGCCACCACGGCGGCCTCTGAAGGCGTGAAGATCCCCGAGAAAATACCCCCAAGGATAATCACCGGCGTCATCAGCCCCCAGCTGGCATCTTTAAAGGTCGCCCAGATGGTCGCCAGCGACAGCGGCGTGCCCTTGGGGTACTGGCGCTTATACGCCTGAGCAATGGCAATGGCCATTAACCCTAGCCCCATCGCTAAGCCCGGCAAAAAGCCGTTTAAAAACAGCTTGGAAACCGACTGCTGGGCGATCACCGCGTAGATGATCATCGGCACCGAGGGCGGAATCACCACACCGATGGTGCCGCTGGCGGCGATCAAGCTGGCTGCCGATGCCGGGTCATAGCCTTTACGCTTGAGCTCCGGCACCAGACTGGAACCCACCGCTGCGGTGGTCGCGGCGCCAGAGCCGGAGATTGCCGCAAAGAACATGCCCGCCATCACCGAGACCACCGATAGCCCGCCGCGCATAAAGCCGACTAACGAATCGGCAAAGCTGACCAGCTTTTCGCTCACCTTACCCTGGGCCATTAAATCCCCAGCGAGGATAAACATCGGGATCGCGCCCAGGGCAAAGGAGTTAATGCCTTGGAACATCTGCTGGGTGACCACCATCAGCGGCACGCCGGATTGATAGAGCGCATAGAGCGTGCTGGCGCCAATCGCAAAGGCAATCGGCACGCCCAGCAGCATAAACAGGAAGAACAGCCCAAACAGCAGCAGCGTCATAGCGACTCCTCCTGGGGCTGGGAGGTTTCGCCGTTAATCAGCAGTTCGATGATATCGACCAGCGCGTACCAGGCCATAATCGCCGCACAGATCGGCATCACCGCGTAGACGTAGGTCATTGAAAGCCGCAGCGAGGCGGATTTCTGAAAGCTCTGTACCTGCATATAGCGGTAGCCGATAACGATCAGCGCGATCATAAACGCCAGCACGATCAGCAGGGCGGCAATGCGGGCGATTTGGCGCAGGCGGCCGGGCAGGGCATCCACCACAAAGGTCACGGCAATGTGCCGCCCGCGCTGAAACGCCAGCGTGCCGGCCAAAAAGGTGATCCACACCAGCAGAAAGCGGGCGACCTCCTCAGTCCAGCCCACCGCGCTGAACAGCACCCGGGAGACGATCTGCAGGGTAATCACCCCAATCAGCGCCGCCATGCCCGCAAAGACCACGGGCTGGATGATCGCATCCAGCCCGCGCTCAATTCGCCGCAGCAGCCTTAACAGCGGTTGAGTCAGTGTGGTCACTTACTTAAGCGCCTCCTGAATACGCGGCAGGTAATCACCGAACTGTTCGCCGTACTTCTCATACACCGGCGCAACGGCAGATTGGAAGGCTTCCATATCTGGATCGTCGTTGATCTCCATGCCCGCATCGCGCAGGGCCTGCAACTGTTCGCTTTCCATCTCTGCGTTCACCTGGCGCTCATGCTCCGCTGCTTCCTGGGCTGCCGCTAGGAGTACCTCTTGGGCGTTTTCAGGCAGCTGGTTCCAGGCGGGCATACCCATCACAAAAATTGCTGGGGCGTAGGTGTGGCGGGAGAGGGTCATGTAGTTCTGGGTTTCATCCAGGTTGAACGAGTGAATCACGTTCACCGGGTTCTCCTGGCCGTCGATAGTGCCCTGCTGCATGGCGGTGAGCGCTTCAGTCCACGCCATGGGAATCGCGTTGGCGCCCAGCTCGCGGAAGGTGTCGGTGTAGACCGGGTTCTCCATTACGCGGATGCGTAGGCCGTCCAGATCTTCCGGCGAGTTTACGGCACGCTCGCTGTTGGTCAGGTTGCGGAAACCGCGCTCGGCGTAGGCCATGCCTTTTAGGTTCACCTCAGAAAGCTTATCGAGCAACTCCTGGCCGATCGGGCCATCGAGCACTTCGTAAGCGGCTTCCGGGGAGGGGAACAGGAACGGCAGTTCAAATACCGCCATCTCTTCGACAAAGTTGGCGACTGGCCCGTTGGTGATCACGCCCATATCCACGGTGCCGATCTGCATGCCTTCCAGCAGCGTGCGTTCGTCACCCAAGGTGGCGTTGGGGTAAATTTCGATATCCACCTTGCCGTCGGTGCGCTCTTCTACCAGCTCTTCAAATTTGGTGGCGGCAATGTGGAAACCATCCTGCTCGTTGACCACGTGGGCCAAGCGCAGAGTAACCGGATCCATATCAGCAAAATCAGCGGCGTTCGCGGCGCTTACCAGCGCCAGTGAGATGCCCAGTGCCAGCGTGCTACGTGCAAATGTTTTCATATTATTGTGTTCCCAATGGACTAAGGTGCAGAAGTGCTCCCAAAGCATGCACCACACCAGGGAAAACGGTCAATTGACTAAAGGTACTCAAGCGCCATACGGCTGGACACAGCGCCCCTGCACAGTTACGATACGCACACACAAGCGCCCGTAGCTCAGTTGGATAGAGTATCGGCCTCCGAAGCCGAGGGTCGCAGGTTCAAATCCTGCCGGGCGCGCCATCATTTCAAGGGCTTACGTTAACGCGTAGGCCCTTATTTTTTGTCTGTGACCACCCTGTGACCAGATCGTGGCCACAAACTCTTCATTACATGCCTGATATGTCTATTCGTTTATGACCTTTGGCTTTTTCTTGCCACGAGCATGGTCACATGTGTACGTTCTCTTAGATTCACTAAAATTAAGCACTATGATAGCCTAAAATGACCTTCGGCCTTTGAGGTGTGTTGGGCATAGCGACATTCATTGTGATCGTCAATCTAGGGATGAGAAAACAACGTGCAGTTCAAACGGTTACTAGACACTCTTGCTAGGTCGTCAGCTCAAGCGGTCACCACACTGAGTCAGGGGCAAGAAGAACAGGACGAGTTAAAAAAATACCTTTATGTCAAGGCAGATATCGAAGAAGACTTCCTAGCCCTGTTGGAGTCAGGTCTTTCGGCAGGTAGTGTGGTTTTCTTATGCGGTTCATCAGGTGACGGTAAATCGGAACTACTAAGTCGCCACTATGGCACTTATGGTAAGCGTTTTAGATTTTATCTTGATGCCACGCATAGCTTTAAACCAGATCAAACAGCTGTAGAGGCGTTGGATCAATTGTTTGATGAACATCAGCAGTCACAGCAGCCACTGGTTGTCGGCATCAACGTTGGTATGTTGCTTAATTACCGGAATACAGCTGCTGAACGACATGCCGATATTAAAGTGGCAATTGATCGATTTATTGATGGCAAACGCTCGCTCGGTAGCTACCAGTTTATTAACTTTGAAGACTATCCAAAATTTAGCTTAGAGAACGGGAAGATCGGTTCTGAGTTTGTTGAGGAATTACTTCACAAAGTAACAGCGCCAAACGATAAAAATCCTATTTTTAGGGCCTATCAAGCATTAGATATTCAAGACCAACGACTCGAATGTCACAACTATCGTTTGCTTCAGGAACCTGCAGTACAGAAAGTAGTTGTTCGTACACTGCTGCATGCACGTCTTAAGTTTGATCAATTTTTCTCTACTCGAGCCCTCCTGGATCTGATACACCATCTGATTTCCAATAACGATGTTCTATTTAATAACCTTTTTGCTTCGCCTGGCTATGGACTGGCTGGTACTTTGGTAGAAATGGATCCGTGTCTGTTTCGCTCCCAAAAATTGGATCAATTTTTGATTCAGCAATCGTTAAACATATCAGATACTGAGTTTGAAAAATTTAAACAAGAATACTTTGAGAGTTATGGCCCACAAAAGCTTTCTCCATCTTGTTGGGTAAGAGCTTTTTATACCCTCCAGAATATCGATCTCGGCAATAATTACCACAAACAGTTTAATAAAGATTTTGCTCAACCGATCTTCGATGATTACATCCGTGTTTGGCAACTGCATCATTCAGAAGACGACAAAGCCAGGAAGGATTTGCGGGATTTCTACAATAAGCAGCTGATAACTAGCTTGCTGAAGTTTGCAAATCGTCTTGAGCCAAAGCTAGTTAACGATGGTATCTACTTGACGAAAAGAAATAATATTGTCATTTCAGCCAAGATTGATGTGCGCCCAGATTTGAACAGTATCGCAAAAGCTAACTCCATGAAGAATCAAATTCATTGCTTTAACGCTGCCATCAAAGTGGACGATATCTCACTCAAGCCTTTTCCTGTCACTATCTCGTTTCTTGAACTAGCCAAGCGAATTCTTGGAGGCTACAGACCCAATCGCCATGATAAAAATGCAGTAGTCATTCTGGAAGAGGTGATCGAAGAGCTGGTCAGTACTGCTAACAAATCAGAATCTATCCACTTTCACAGCAAAAACAAGAAATGGACATTGAGTCTGGATGATGAAGATTTCGTCGTGGAGGCAGAGTAAATGAGTCTTTACAGTAATTTATCTATTGTTGGCGAGCTAAAGATCAAGGAAAAGAATTTCGTTAATCATTATCTGACATTTCGTCAGCAGCGCAGTGAACGTAATACGGTTCCAGATACTCACTCGGTTGGAGGAGAGTTGTTGTCTGCAGGGCTACAGAAAACGCTGAAGAAAGGTCAAAAGCTGGAAAATTTTGTCGAAACTTGCCGAGCTCGGTTCGCTGAAATAATCGATGAACCGGAGTTTCTAGAACTACTTGAAGAAATGTACTTCGCTGATAACGCAAATGGTTTGTTTGAGGTCGCGCCTGAGTTCATGCTATTCAGAAGTGGCTCATCTACTTCAGGTAACACAAAGCATGTTGGTGATGTATTGAGTGGTCTTTTGGCTGAATCAAATACTGAAATACAAGTTGCTGCCAATAACGTGAATTTCCTTGAAGCGGAAATTCACGATGAATTTCAAAAAGTGGTAATCAGCTCGGAGCCAAATACAACAGTAAGCAATTATTTGCCGTTTCTCACAGGTAATTTCTCCAAAGATTTCCAGTTGTTGTGCCAATATCCTGGCTATCTTTTGCAAAACCTTAAGGCGTTTATTGCACTCTATAATTTCCTGTACAGCTCGCAATTGGCTCTAAATATTAATACCTGGAAATCTGAACCCGTCAGCAAGCCACTGTTTTTTATTCTAGATACTGAACGAGCCAGTGCCGAGCGTAAGCAAGTTCGTGGCGCCGTTCAAGAATTGAGAGACAAGGTTGCAGACCTTTTTCCAGTGCTTTCCGCGCTGGAGTATTTGAACCAATCTGACTCCAAAACGGCTCATCGCTATCCTCTTTGGACGATTCGCGCATATCTGCAGGAGCGCCAGGCGTCCGAACAACAAGTGCTACTTAAGCAGCTAACCACTTTTCTTGAGAATTATCGGGACAACCGTAAACGTGATCCTTGGTCTGGCTCGATTACGACCCCGGATGAAGTGTTGGAAGCCATTGCTGCTACGGCCAAGGAAATCTTTAGCCAACCTCGTAGTGGTCAGCTAACTGTGAAAAAAAAGGTCGTTAGCGCCTTCGAAAATGAGGTGGCACGTCATTTCATTCAAAATCGCAAGCGTGGTGGTAATGTCCTAACTATTAATCAGGATTACCTGTTGTTGTTAACTAACTTGGCAGTGGGCACTGAACCGCGCCTGCAATTTCAGCAACTAATTGAAGAGTTTAAAGCCCGTGGTGTCTGGTTTGATCTGCAATCACAGCAAGTATTGATTGAGTTCTATGAGCGAGTAGGAAATCTTGAACGAATGAGCGACAGTGGAGACGCAGTCTATGTCCGAAAAACAATTTGAATCCTTCCTAGTTGAGCACTTGAAGAACTGGTTGGTTGGAAGGGTCAAAGCGGGCGAGCGTTTCCAGTTCCGTTCTGTAGACCCAGATAACACAATAAAATTGCTTGCAGCGCTTCATGATGCCGCCGATGGTTCGATTTCGGATGGTAACACTCAGCTAAATTATCTGCTGGTGGATAATATCAAGCTAATAATTGCAGGTCATGCTGAAGAAGGCGGAATGGATGTTGGCTGCTACACTGATAATTACTTAGCTAAATTACGAGATGATGTCGTTAACTGGGAACAGTCTCTGTTAATGATCCACAACAGCTCACTCGATACGATTACCAATAGCACATTTGATCTAGCTAATTATGGTGCTGTCTGGTCGGTTAAAGGCATCAAACAACAGCTCGAATGCCTTATCGGCAATGATATGAATAACCGGGTAACTTCAAGGTGTTTACTCGACTTTCAAGCCAACGTCGTCGAATCCGATAATGCCAGTGTATTTGGCTATCGCAGTCTTTACGAATCTATCATAGACGGTGATCTGCGATTCGATGAGCTAGGGCTATTTAACGATCCCAAACTGACCGATGGCTGGGCTACTCAGGGTGAAAAACTTAACAGTAACCAAATCGAACGACGCTTGGAAGAAAACCGCAAACTGCGTTCTGAAATCGAATTTGAGGTAGAGCACCACTCCGAAGAGCTAGAAGATCGCTTAAGCCAGTTCGGTAGTAAGTTCATTAAAGATAACTTTGATAATGGTAGTGAAAAATGGAAGACACTTACATTCGATGAGTACATTGCAGAAATAGAAAAACAGAAGAAGCAGTCGCTTGAATTTGATGATATTGCGTCAGGGACAGGCCTGCTTCAACACCGCAGTAAGCGTGGTAAAGGGGCAGGACTTCGTGATATCCATGTTCTACTTGAGGCAGATCAATCCTTAAATAGCTTTGCTATAACTATCAAATTCTCCGGCTCAAAAACAGAGAAGCAACAGTTCAAGATCGTGCGCTCACACGGATCTGCAAATGAAGTAGACTTCAATCACCGAAGCCATGGTAATAAAACTACGTTAACCGTTACTGGTCCAACATTTAATCAACCACTTTTTTTTACTGTCAGCCTCGCGCGCGAATTAAATTCCGAACAGTATAATTTTCATTGTGTTGTTATCCCTAAAGACGTGTTTAACCTGGACGATATGATTAACCAGTTTTTGGTTAACCGCTCAAAACAGGCATTGGTACTACAAGCAAAGCAGCAGACCATCATCATTAACCCGAATGTCGAAGCTATTAAAGCTTTAGCTGATAATTATGAATGTGTTGATACCACACTGTACGGTCAACTGGATTTTCAGCAGCTCTACGATGAATCTGACGAGGTTCGTTTCCAGTTGAGAAGGGGGGATACTGAACTTCAAATCATGGTTGAAGGTGAACCCGCCAAGCAAACCCTTGTGCTTCCATTGCTTGCAGATACTAGTCGTACCAAACATTTGTTGTGCGATAATTACTATGCCATGTATAAACCCAGCAAAGGCTCTGTTGTACTGGATAACCAGGAAATTAGGCAGCTGTTTCTAAGGGAACAACTACTCGCCATTGAGCACACCTTTATTGAAGAAGAGTTAGTCTTCTGGAATCAAAATACAGAGATCGTAAACAAAGCTGACGAGCTAAAGGAACTAGGCTTCGAAGAGCTCTACGAGAGCTACGTAGCTTTTCTCCGTTATTTCAAAGCAGATAATCGTCGTACACTACCCTCACTTGAAGGGTGGGGGCCGAAAATCACTGCGTTGGCCAGAAATTACATCCAAGCCTATTTGGGCTATCTGGAATCTCTAGAGAAGGGCAAAACTCTGTCCTCTTCGGCCAAGTTTGTAATGAAACTTGGCCTCGCTTGGATGCTTGACAGCAAAGAAGGTCGGCAGAAACAATATCTCACGCCGTTTCATCCAGTTGTATTGTCTTATTATTTAAACCTAATCGATGCTATTCGCGATGACGGTGAGGAGTACAGCTATAAATCTTTACCAAACGTGACGTTGAAGCGGCTCAACCCTCGTGGTCTTGTACCTCACTTGTTTGACGAAACCCAGGGCTACAGCTACACCCAAAGCGTAGATGAGAACCCATTCTGGCTGGAAATAGTCCCCAAAGAAGACTCCAGCTTTGAGTATGTCACTAAATTAGTTCGACACAAAATCGAAGAGTTTATCGAAACTTTCAAGAAGCTGTTCGAAGAAGTGCCTGCAGCTCCGGTATTGATCAACTCAATCAATAACGCAGAAAACCGAGAGCTCTTCAGAGGCATTCTGGCTTATTACATCGATCGCCTAGACGATGGTCGTCGCATTCATGTGAATCTTTACGACGATGACGAAATTGATACCGAATTCGACATCTTCGCCGAGATGGCTACCTACGATGAAATAAAGGATAGATACGGCCTCGACAAAGGCGCAGCAAAGCGCAATACCGACACTATCGTCGACGTGCTGCGAACCCATCTAAGCTTTAGTAAATTTCAAAATAATCAGGCGGATAGTCAGAAATACGCCCACCTGAGTTTTTTTAAAAACAATCAGTTAGTTGACCCGAGAAACAACAATATTGATGAGCATATTTCCGGCATCGCGTGTGGTGGTCTATTGGCCGGAGAGTCTTCACTTAAGGAAAACGAGTTCTATTTCACTGGTCTAGGAATGAAAGGTGTTGATTGTTTAGATAAGCCACACCTCCAAATCGCCAAAACCTTCAACCGGCTCTGGCGGCCATCCATTGTTAGTGGTGATACGTACGACAAAAACTCTGCTCTTCGTTTATCCGTTAGCACTTCAGTTAAAAAGCAACTCGATCGTTCCTACGATAGTTCGGTATGGGTCACTATTATTGACCCTAAAGTAACCTTGGATTTTTTCCAGGACAACAACGATATCATACTCATTCACTACTCAGATCAGTACACCAGTTCCTCTGGATATGACGCTATCACAGTTACCAAGCAGACCGGTATCTATAAGAATATATTGGGCGCTGGCGGCGAGAGCCTAATCCGCGAATTCAATGCCTTTAATGGCGAGTGGTTGTTGCAAATAGTGAGCGACAACGAAAAGCTTGGCAAAGAAGGCGTGATTGCAGGTTACAAGGCCGTAGCTTCCATGTTGTCTCAGTCTGATATTTGCTGGGTGCCATTGTCTGTTGCTGAAATGATTCGCGTGGCAGGCAATATCGGTCTGGCCATGAGTGACTCCGACTTCTCCAGGCTGAACTTTAATATCAAGCACGGTGCTATCTCAGACGATATTCTGTTCGCTGGTTTCAAAGACGAAAAGCTTTATTTGCTGCCAGTTGAAGCCAAGGCAGGTAGTCGCCCGGATTTCACCAAGGCTCGTAGACAGGCGATCGAACTCAAGCAATATATGGAAGCTATCCTGGGCCAGGGTAACCTGGCAGGTAAACTCTTCCGTGGTCTGTTTATTCGTCAAGTTCTGCTACAGGTCGAAAAGTATCAGCTCTATAAGGTGTTCGATAAAGCCTACTTCGATAATTTACTTGCAGAGCGTGAAAAATGGCTTGAAGGAACGTACATCATCGAGCAGTTGTTCGACTATCCGCAAGCAATGGTTGTTGCGTTGCTGAATAGCGAAGCGTGTTTCTCCGAAAGTTATGAGGAAAGTAACGGTGTACTGACAGTAGAGATACCCATCAACATGATGGATAACCTGATTCACACGCCATATCAGGAACTACAGAGAAAAATTGTAGAAGGCAAATCACTACGGATTCCAGAGGAATACATGCTCGGCATTCAACACTCGGATGATGAGACTCCTGATGAAAACTGCCACAACAATGCTGAAAAAGCCGAGCCAGTTGATGATTCCGCATTACGGGACCAAAAAAATCAGAATTCGTTGACCACCGCTAAAAATCAGCATCACCAGGCAGACTTTAAGTCAACTCAGCCACTGACCGTACAGTTTGGTACAGATGTTCAGACCAACCTGCCTGTTATCTGGGAGCCTACCAATACCGAAAAGCTGTTTAACACCAATACCGGCATTATTGGCACCATGGGCACCGGTAAAACCCAGTTCACTAAATCTATGATTACCCAGCTGGTGCGGAATCAAAAAAACAATGTGGGTGGTACTAACATTGGTATCCTAATCTTCGACTACAAGGCCGATTACGTTAAGGATGAGTTTGTAGAGGCGACCAATGCCAAGGTATACGACCTGTTCCATTTGCCGTTCAATCCATTCGCAGTATTCGGTAACCGGCCAATGCAGCCGATGCATACGGCCAACCTATTCCGTACCACAGTAGCCAAAGCATTTGGACTTGGCCCAAAGCAACAGAATAAAGTGCGTACCTTGGTGATGGATGCTTATGAAGCGGCTGGAATATACCCGGAAGATCCTTCTACCTGGGGCAGGTCAGCTCCCACGCTTGCAGATATTTGGGCAGAGTTTCAAGCGCAGGAGAAGATCGAGCAGGATTCTCTATACGCTGCTCTAGACGATCTGATTGGTTTTAAAATCTTTGAGCCGGATACCAATAAAACGCAGTCGCTCTATGATTTAGTAGACGGCGTAACGGTGATTAACCTATCGGGTTATGATCCCAGTATTCAGAACCTGGTCGTCGCTTTGACGCTGGATCTGTTTTATACCCAGATGCACCAGCAGGGAAGCTCCATGCTGGAGGGCAGTTTTCGTCAGATTTCTAAGATGATTCTGGTTGATGAAGCCGATAACTTCATGTCGCAGGATTTTGATAGCTTGAAAAAAATCCTGAAAGAAGGTCGTGAGTTTGGAGTAGGCACCATTCTTTCCACTCAGGAACTAACGCATTTTAAAACTGGTGACAATGACTATTCTACTCTGATTCTATCCTGGGTGATCCATCAGGTTGCCAATATCAAGTCGCAAGAAATTAAAGCCATATTCAACACACAAAAAAAACAAGGTGAAGAATTTTACATGAGTGAAATTCGCAAGCTTGAGAAGCACTATAGCTTGTATGTAGACGGCAAAAAGAAAGTCACCAAATTAAAAGATTTGGCTTTTTACGAAATAAATAACTACTGACATAGGTAACTTTATGGAATTTCATCCTTCTCCCGCTACGATTGGCACGGCACTTGCCGAGAAAGAGGATTTTTATATACCGCGATACCAGCGTTCTTATGCATGGGGAGAGACAGAGCTACTAGACTTTTATCGAGATATGGGAAAACTTCACGATGCTAGAGTGCAGGAAGGCGCTTTAGCATCAAAACATTTTTTCGGCGGAATTTTAGCTATAAATCGAGATGTAGAAGGTTCACGACGTCGGCAATGGGAAGTTGTAGACGGTCAGCAAAGGTTAACTACCTTTTCTTTGTTGGGAGTTGCTTTAATTAGAAACCTAGAAAATCTTTACTATGAAGCTGAAGAAAGAGGATGTGAAGCCGCTAGTTCAATTAAGCTTTTGATAGAAAATAGTAAAATTAAATGGGTGGGGTTTGAGGATTTAATTAAATTAAGATCAACAACTGTTGATAAGTTGAAGCTTTCAAGGGCAGATAATGGTTTTTATAAAGAGCTGGTGAATAATACATTTGATGTATCGTTATCTCCTAGGGAAAGAAAGTCTCATGACAGATTGTTGTACGCCCTCAATATGGCCGAGAGTTTTATACAAGAAAGATGTCCTTCAGAAGACATCGAGGACAAGTTTAAAGAGCTGTCAATCTTTGATGATATTTTGTCCGAGGACTGCCAAATTCTTTGGATTGACTGTACTACCCGAGATGACGCTTATAGACTTTTTCAAGTATTAAACGATCGTGGCACAGGGCTATCTGATGGCGACTTGTTGAGAAATACTACTTTAGAAGTTATTTCTGTTTATGGTGAGGCTATTTTAGAGGATGCAGGTGCATACTGGGACAAAATATTAAAAGATGACTTTTCGAGCCAAGAAAAATACCTCAGGTGGTATTTTACATCAATTATAGGACGGTCACCAAAGACAACCGAAATTCATGCAGAGTATTTGAAGCATGTCTTTAGCTTTAGCGAGGGTGAAAGGATAACTGAAGCTCATGCACAAAATATTGTTGCACAGCTAAAATTAATGGCATTTTGTGTAGATCGTCTTCGTGGTTTAAGATGTTCAGAGTGGCCATATGAAAATGGTAGAGCTGGCAACTGGGAAAGAGAGCGATTAAAAAACCTTATCGAGTTCCTCAAGAATGATAAAAGTCTTCCACTTCTGTTGTCGGCTAGTAGAGTTTTCAATGAAAATGCTTTTGCCGACTTGGTTCACTGCTTGGAGAAATTTTTCTTTAGATTCAAAATTATTTGCGGTGGTCATGCTACCAAGCTAGGTAATATTTATGATAAGGCAGCAGCAAAGATAATTACACGAGGGGCCCAGTTTGATCTAAATGAGTTTAAGAGCGAGCTACAGAGAGCACTTGATGTAGATGCATCATCACAGATTTTTAAAGAAAAACTAAAAGAAGTCGATTACTCCGGAGGTTATAATTCTCGATTTCCATTAAGGTATACTTTATCAGTCGTCGAGGAATATTTTGACTCATATTCAAAAAGTGAATCGCCTTTGCGTGTAAGGGATAAAACAAAAGTAATTGATCCTAACGTTGTAACCATAGAGCATTTGTATCCTAATAATGCTGATGTAACTGACATAGATGAGCAAATGGAGCCTTTGAAAGGCAAGATCGGAAATCTGTGTTTACTCGCTAGAATTCCTAATCAAGATGGTTCAAATCGAAATTTCTTGAGTAAAAAAGAAAGCTATCGTGAAGACCAATACTTTTTGACAAGAAGGATGTCGTTGTACGAAAAATTTGATAGAGATGAGTGCATTGAGAGGCAAGATTGGCTTTTAGCAATTGCTGATGATATTTTCAGAGTGAATTAATGTAGCGTTACAGTTTGAATTTGTTAAAGCCATACCTTGTATGGCTTTAACAGCTTTTTTGATGATGCTAATTGCGATACTTTATTTTTGTAGACCAAGTGGAGTTTTTAAGAGAAAAAGGCATCTAAATCTAATAATTTCTTGATATGCCCCATTTTATGCAAGCCGATATCAATTAATGATCGAACAACATCCTGAACATCTGCATCGACTTTCTGCTCGGTACAGAATTGCCGAATCAAAGCTTCATATACGCTTGCTTGGTCACCAAACAACACATCACGATTGATAACGTGCGTCTGTTCGGGTTTGTTCTCATTAATCGTTGCTGTGTGCGTATCGCGTAGCGCCAGCGCAATAGCAGTGCGTGCAAGCACGTTAGGGGTGAGGCGTGTTTTCGTTTGCATATACTGCAGCCGATCCCATGTCTTCTTACTTAACTGGATACGAGAGGGAAACATTTAGAGAACCTCCTTCTCTTGCCAGAAATAGCCTTCACGAACCCGTGTTGCCCCCGCTATAGAGTCATATTCGAGCTTATAGGCTCGTGAAATATCTGGTGAGAGTGCTGTATAAAATGCTTCGTCGACCTCCGTATCTGTGGATAGAACAATCATTTGATGACTCGCGGTTGGAAAATAACCTTCAATGAGCTTTGTTCGATGCTCTGAGTCTAGTCGCCCTAGGGGGGTATCAACGATCATCGGCAGTTGGCGTCCTGAGGTCTTTGCCAACGCTTCGAGCACTGCGATCGCGAAAATCTGCTTTTCACCGGCAGAAAGCTCATCTTTCGCAATTTCTCTACCTCTGCCGGAGAGAAGGCTTACATGAAAAGTTTGGGGATCAATGCGGATCTGCAGTTCCAAGTCTTCCTTACGTGCAAGCTTCGCAAAGCATTCCGTGAACTGTACTTCAAGATCCTGAATTTTAGCTTTAGCTGTGTGGTCCACATAGTCATTTAGAAGGCCATTCGCATTATTGATGTAGTCGAGTACACGTTTTTGGTCGCTCAATTTCGCAGCTGTTTCGTAAAGCCGATCAAGTCTACGGGCAACATCAACAGCCTTGTTCGCAGTCTCTTTACCTGATTTTCGAAGGGTATCGATTTCAGCGTCTAGCCTGCCAAGTTTTTGCTGTAGTTGCTGAAGATTCTCAAAATCCGTAGCGATCAGTGAGTCGTCTGGTGCCCGCGCTAGTGAAGCACCTATCTCATCGAGAGCGGTTTCAATTTTTTCTAACGACGCGAATAACGTTGATACTTCTTTACGCTGCTTTCGAGCCTGATTAAACGTAGTGAAAAGGTGACCTGCTTGGGAAGGTGTCAAATCATGAATTGGCTGATCGAGACTCTGATCTTTTGAAGATAGATTAAGCGTATCTAATCCATTGATAACTATGCTTAAAGTGTCTTCCGATAACTTTGAGTCAAGCGACTCAATTAGTTTCGTACGATACTCTTCATGAATTCTACGCTCCTGAAGAAGACTGTGGAGATTTAGGTCGCTCTCTATTTGGGTCTCCGTCCTTGCACAGAACTCCTCTGCAAGTGCGATAGGCGCCGCATCAGATACTAGGCTATTAATCTGAGAAACTAGATGTTCCCGCTTATCTTGCAGTTCTGATAATTCGTCTACGAGCTGTGTTCGAGAGGCAGAAAAGTGTCCACCTCTATCATCAATCCCTTTTTGGATCTTATTAGCTCGATCCTGAATCTCAGCACGTTGAGCACGAGCCGTAGTGATCTCTTGTCGAATGGACTCGACACGAGTACGGCAATCCTGAAGGTTGGATTGTTCGGAATCTATTTGGGCTTGAATCTCTTGAGCTGATGATCGTTTGGTCAGGTTGCGGTTGAGGACCGTCAAATCGCCGGAAAGCCTTTCAACTACGTCCAGACCCAGTAGCTTCTTAATGGAGTGCTCTAAAGCCGCGCCACCTGTGTCATCCGCTAGTTGAGCTATCTTTTCACCATCGAAAAAGAACAAGTCAGATACGCCAGCAGGAATAAGTTCATTAAGAAAATTCTGTGCTTGGTCGTAATTGAGACCTTTAATAAGAGTGCCGTCTTCAAGGATTGTCAGAGTTTCTTTGACACTGCTTCCCTTCCGTTGCCATTCACGTAGAACATGATATTGGTTTTCCGTGCCAAGCTTGGCATACGTGAAAGTTAGCTCAACAGATGCCTGGTTCGCAGAGCGGTCAGTCTCTTTTGAGTGATGTAGAGCGTCCAGGAGAAACTCGTCGTAACGTTTTTGAGAAACGGTAGAGCCAAGACATAAGCGCCCGTAGAGGGCAAGCCTTACGCCTAGAAGAATACTTGTTTTACCTGCCCCATTTAGCCCTCCAAAGAGAATGATGGGTCGAGTTTTACCGAAGTGTTTTTCGGGAGCTAAATTAAAATGATTGGTGCCTGCATAAACTCGGAAATCGGTCAGCGTAAGCTCTTTGATAAGCATTAATGCAAAAACTCTGAAAATTCGTCTTTTACTTCCTCAACGTACAACTTGCCACGCTTGCGAAAGGACTGATTACGTTCGTTGATAGCTTCGAGCTCTTCCCAATCGCGCTGAAGGATGCTTTCCAAGCTATTTAAAATACCTCTACGTTTTCCAAGGCCTGACACCTGAAGCTCTGCTTCAAGCATCTTTCGGATTAGAGCAGACGGAACCCCATACGTATCGGAAAGCTTTTCCAACGTTTCCGAGTCTGCGCGTGTGAATGCTCCGGCATCGTCTTCCACCCAGTCGAGGTCTTCACCATATACGTCACGGTATATGTGGGGCAGGGAGTCTTCCCAGTCCGGCTCGTTTGGATCCCTCAGCCATTCTCTTCTGATCAAATGCAATTCAGGTCGCGTGATCAGTTCGATGGACTCTCCGCTCTCGTTAATTTCTTTCTCAATGGTCAGAAGTTCACGAAGAAATTCTTGGCGCTTTGATAGCCAATAAGGGCCAGGTATGTGGCGAATTTCTTGAATGCTGTCATCACTGATATCGCCAGAATTGTATGAAACGCGACCAGTCCGGCGACGGAAGTTTCGATACTCCTCGGAATTTTCAGGTTGCCGAGATTGGTAGAGCATGTTCCTGAAGGCTAGCAGAGGTTTCATCCAATTAGCCCCTGACTCGATCAATCCGTGAAGCGCTTTGTCCTCAGTAACAACTGTGCAAGTCCAGCAGCCAAAGCGACTGTTGCCACAAGAGGGAGTGCTTTTATCGATAACAATGGGGCATTCGCCCTGATTAGATCCTTTGTAAAGTTCTAGCAGCTCTCTGTTAGAGCCGCCCCACGGGCACGGGGCACTCATTAGATACATCCATACTTCATCTGCCGACCAGTTTTCGATTGGCATGTAAGTGTATGCGTTAGGCAGTGAGCTATGACGGCTTAAAGCAGAGCCGTCGATCTTGTGCTTAGAGATTACCTGGGCTCGTGAAGCACTCTCTTGGCTACGGGAGCCCAATACAACAACGGCTTCACCGAACTCAGCTACTTTATCAAGTATGAACTCGCTAACAGGGTCAATCTTCATTCGCTCTGTGCACCAACGAAAAGATTGGTTCGGCGCTGGGTAGCCACGGCCCAGTAAATTTACCCAAAATGTTTGATCTGTCTTCGGCACCACGCTGTGAGCGCTCATAGGTAAGCCTTCACGGGGTGCTGATTCATTGATAGTGGCTATTACTCGCTTAATCATATCAACGACGACAGGTGTTTCTACCAATGTGTCAGATGAAACGACATAAACATGTTTCTTGCGCTTCTCTATTGGAAGCTGAAGTAGCGCCATGTAGATAAGCGATAAAATGCATGTTGAGTCTTTGCCACCGCTAAAGCCAATGATCCAAGGGCGGTCATCGGAGCAGTAGATGGTCTGAATTTCGCGTACTAAATCCACGAGTGGACGGCCACCAATGGTGTAATCCTGGATCATAGAGAGGTGGTCTGAAAAAATAAATTTCTCTTCTGCTGCAATCACTTGAACGACTCCTCGTATTCCTGCTCTGAAGGGGTAAGCGGAACACCGAGCTGTTGTTTGATGTAGTTGCCGCTGAGAACTACGCTGCTTCGTGCTTTGCTGATACGACCATGATGCATGGCGCGTCCTTCCCAATCACTATTCGCGCGCGCCCAATCAATTTTTTGTAGGCCTTGTAGGATTTCACTCCACTGCGATTTAGGCTTACAAATGAGGCCAGCACCTAATTGCCCCATAGCCTGCAACATGACGCCGTGAGCATGAACATATTGTTCTCGCAGGTCACAAGTGGCTACTTTCTTTTCTAGGGCTAGCTGCCAGTCCTTCATATTTTCAGCTACTTCGTTCCAGAACTGAATCGCTAGTTTTTGCTCGTCTTCAGTGATAGGGGCGTTTTTACCCTTCATCAGCAAAGCTTTAGATGCATTTTTTATTGCTGATAAGGTGAAAAATTTACTGCTTCGATTAGAGATGCTTGATCTCTCCATTTCGGTCAGTCTTGAAAAAACTTTTACTTCTCGAACAATATTTCTAGCAAGTTCAGATAAAGCGTCTCGATGATCATAGAGGGTGCTAATGGAGTCGCTTGGGCGCACTGCGTGCTTGTTAAGGTCGGCGAACATTTGTTGACTGCGTTTAAGGCCGTCGTCGATGAAGAAAAGCACTGGAATGTTGTCATACCCGAGCTCTGGATTTTGTTCTATCGCTTGTACGATAGCCTCGCGGCGATGTTGGCCATCGTTAATTAGGATTTTAGCGTCCATCGGAATAGACAGCAGCCCGAGGTTTTGCCCAAGCCCGGTGTCCGTGCTGGGCTCAAACGAGACCTGACCATCTACAGAGGCGGTGATGCCAGAAAGTGTATAGTCCGACGGGTTGTCTACTAGGTAACTCACAATGTCAGGGATACGAGTACGGTTCAGAACACGTTGGGCTCTCAGCTCAGGAGGAACTTCTTGCCCGTCAAAAATAAAAATTTTAGGTACTAATCTAAGAGGACACATTGCCACGTAACATGGCCGTCCAGACTGAATGCCGCGTGCAGCGGGAAAAGTGTGAGAGAACTCGGCCATGAATGTCCTTGATGACTGGAAGTTAAAAATTAAGCGGAAGTTAATTTACTAAATACAAACTTCCAGGTCAATGCGACGGTATTGCAATCCAGATCGACAGGCATGATGGCTTCATTGTTCAATAACATGTTATGAGTATTATTTTTCGAAGAATTTATTTAACGAAATCAGTTGGATAGGGGTGATCTCATTGAAGGGGAATGAGAACTCAAAGGTTTTTTAAGGCGTTGGTTTAATTGGACGAGGCGGGCGTATCGGATACTGAGATATATTCAATGACATCCTCGACCTTGCAACCAAAATACTCACAAAGCCGGTCTACATTTTCCGTTCCGGTATTATAGCCGCGCTGATTAGCGATTTTTGACAGTGTTGTGCGATGGATGCCTGTGGCCTGTGATACTTCATCAAGAGTAACCCGCCTATTTTCTTGAAACCCTTTCTCAGCAAGTAGCTCTTTTAAGCGAAATCGAATCATGAAAGTAGCCTTTTTCAATTGGCTGCATCCTATCAAATATTTTAGCTTCCCGCATCTTATGTTGAGTAAAAGCTACAAAAGGCGCTTGACAGCATCTTTTTAATGCCTATTATGTAGCGTGTAAGCTACATAAAGCCACTAAAGAGTACATAAGATGCCTATTCACTACTTGACGACGGGTGAGCTTGCAGAGCGTATTAAGTACGACGCACGCACCATCCGTGAACGTTTAAAAGACGACGTTTTGCTGGAAGGTATTCATTACATCCGCCCGTTTGGGGGCCGCAAGATTCTTTATTTGTGGGAGCCCATCGAGCGCGATATGCAGCTTCACTCGCGAGAGGAAAGTATCGGCGTACCGATGGCCGGGGGAGGTATGTGCCATGGGTAAGGTTGTTGCACGCCAAGAAACAGGCAAGCTGTGTTTTGATTTCCGTTATTTAGGAAAACGATGCCGCGAACAAACGTCCCTAGATAACACGGCGGCTAACCGGAAAAAGCTAGAGCGGATTCTGGAGAAGATTGAAGCGGAGATTACGCTGGGCTCGTTTGATTATGGACGCTACTTTCCGGATAGCCCGCGAGCAAAGACGTTAAGCAAGCGTGCACTGACTACCTTAGGAGGTTATCAAGCGACGCCGTTACTGCGCGAGTTTGCTGAGACGTGGTTTGCGGAGAAAGAGATCGAATGGCGCGAGTCACAGATCGTCACCGTGCAGGGGTGTCTGGATCGCCATATCTTGCCAGCGTTAGGGCATAAGGAAGTCGGCAGCATCACCCGTGCAGAAATTCTTGAGTTCCGGGCGTCACTCGCCAAAGTAAATACCCGGAGCGGCAAGAAACTCTCTGCCAGTCGCATTAACCACATCATGACGCCATTGCGCATGATGTTGAATGAAGCCGCCGACCGCTATGAGTTTAGCTCACCGTACCGCGGGATTAAATCGCTCAATGTGCCACGCACCGATGTGGAACCGTTTTCCCTAGATGAGGTGCAGCGGATCATCAGTAACGTCCGCGACGACTTTCGTCAGTACTACACCGTGCGCTTCTTCACCGGCATGCGCACTGGTGAGATTGACGGCTTAACCTGGGAGCATGTTGATTTCTCTCGACGTCAGATTTTAGTGCATCAAGCGGTGGTGAACGGCAAGGTTGTGCCCACTAAGAACGATGGATCCTTTCGTGCGATTGATATGTCGCAGCCGGTCTTCGATGCCTTGAAGGCTCAGTTTGAAGTCACGGGGAAGACAGGTCTGGTCTTCACTACGCGTAAAGGCACCGCGCTATCGCATCATAACGTCACTAAGCGCGTTTGGTACCCGTTGCTCGAAAAACTGGGGATGAATAAACGTCGCCCTTATCAGACACGCCATACCGCGGCGACATTATGGCTGGCGGCAGGCGAGAGCCCCGAGTGGATTGCACGCCAGATGGGCCATACCACGACGGAAATGCTTTTCCGTGTTTACTCACGCTTTGTGCCCAACCTAACGCGCCAAGACGGTTCTGCGTTTGAGCGCATGCTTAACCAGAAACGCGCCTAGGAGAAAACGATGAAACAGCTCAATACTCTAAAATTGAACCGCGACGATATCGAACACTCCCTGCGCGTCACGGCAGCCCACCAATTACAGCGCCGCCTTGAACGGCGTTTGGCGGAGTCCTTGGCCTCCGCTACCAGCTTAGCTTCTGGCTGCGCGCTCGTGATGTGGCTTGGTGATGGGCAAGAGAACAGCAACCTTGATGCGCTAACGACCTGGGTAGGGCGCACCCTTCAACAACTTGGCCTTGACGCTAACCGCCAAGCGATTCCGCGTCTTCTCGCTGAATTAGAGCGCACGCTGTGGGCCTGGGAGGATCAAGCATGGCAGTAACACAGTCAGTGTTGTCAAATAAAGCTGGGCGTGCGTTTGAGGGCGCGTTATATGTGGCCGGTGTTGAAGGCCCCGAGTGGTTAATGCAGCATCGGGTCTGGTTGCTCTACTTGATTGGCCCCAATGGTAACTATCGCTTCTATCTCACCGACCGCCACTTAACGGGGCAGGGCGTGCCTAAAATGGGCCAACATGTTCAGGTGACGACCAAGTGGTCGAAATTTGTCAGCCAGAAGCTTTGCTTTATTAACGCGTACGAGGTGCTGCACCGCTAGGCTAATATCGTTGCTTAATATCCAACTTATCCCCACCCCTTCTAAATCAAGCGGTGGGGATAAGTTTTTAAGCGTCATCGCTAAGCAGAGCATCTTGATTCCCGACGGTTTCCTTACCGCCGTTCGTTAATGATGATGTCACTGACAGTTGCTCGTTGTCCCCTAAACCCAATACCAGCATCGTCATAAAGGCAGCGAAGCGTACGGCTTCCCATAAGGGTTGATGACGGTCTTGGTAATGCCCCCGTGTGATTTTGAGATTGGCATTCCCATGCCAGTGACGTGTCCGGCCAGAAGGCGAGGGCGTTGGAATCAACTCAATGCGCTTGTGGGGAATGTCGGTCGCATTGGACCAGTAGCGTTTGATACTCTTTTCCTTGGCCGCCACCTCGACTTCGACCACGAGGTAAACATGTTTAAAACAACGCAGTGGTCGCAATAGTTCGCGGACACTATTAATGGTATCAGCATCGGGGAGCTCGATCTGCCCGGTGCTACGCTGCATATGATTGCGTAACGTCATTAGGCTTTCTTCCGCGATATCGGGCTGTGACTGATGCCAGTCGAGCAAGCGGTGAAAAAATTGTCCGGCCTCTCTCAATACCGGCGGCTTAATAGGTGGTGCCATGCAGCGTTGCAGTTCTGGCATATAGATACGTTGCGATGCCACGCGCCGAGAACGGTCATTGCGGTTATCTTCGCGACTAAACTGTTGATTGTTTCGTCGTGTTTTACGCTGCATTAATGCTTTGCCATGCTCCAACCAGAGAAATAACTGCTCTGGGTCGAGTACGAATCGACTGGCTGTCTGGTGGATAGCGTCGCCAAGCGGTATGCCGTGCAATTCTTGTTGTTCGACAAGCCGGAGGCTTTGATAAATCGTTGTGGCTTCAGGCCAGTCGAACGAGGCTTCCAAGGGGTTATCGAGCGGATTCTCGGTGGGCGGTTGATAGGGTTGCCATTCTTTCCCCAGAGGGTCATCGGCCAGATATGGCTGCCACACATCCTGCAGATACTGCAATAACACGCTGGCTTGCGTCTGTCCTTTGAGCCCGCGACGGTTACGCCAACTGCTCAACGCTGTTTTAGTCGGAAAATTAAGTAATACGAATTGTTGGTCGATATTGAGGGTGGGATTAAAACGTTCACATAAGGCTTGCCCAAGGATCCAGTCGAGAGAGTGAGTGTACGAGCTAAGCGTCTCATCGGGGCTTGCATGCCCCGCCCAAAGCGCCAGTTGCCAAAGCCGTTTACGCGAAGGCCTGTCTTGAGGCGCAAGACCAGCTAAGGACGAAATATCGATATCGGTGTTTGGCATCGCGATATTGCGATGGTCATCCAGTGCCCATGCGCCTGGCAGTAGTTCACCAGGCACTCGCTCCAACAGGCGCATTAGCGTAAAGGTCACAAAGCTATGCCGCAGGTGATGGTAGCGCAGAGTATTGTCACCACTGACCGTTTTTAAGGCAGTTTGTATCGGTTTAAAAAGCGCTTTATCTTCCAGCAGCAATCGGCCATTTCCACTGCGACAGAAAAGCAGTTGTTTAGTTACCTGCTGGGTAGTGATTTCCCCTTTGCGACGTTTTACCCAGTCGATGAGCTCCTTTCGCTCTTCTGGCATCAGTAACCACAGCGGCAACCGTCGTGTTGCTGAATGGCTTTTACCTTTTCGGTAGTCATTGGAACGAATGATGATCTCGCCATCGAAAGCGTCGTTATCAAATAGGTAGGCGACATCTTTTATCTGCAGCCCCGCGCACTCGCTACGCCGGATCCCGAGACGATAACCCAGTATCAAAGCAAGCATTTGCATCGTGCGAAAGCGCTCGGGCTGCTGTGAGGACTCAATCAGCGCCAAGGCGCGGCGAAATTCGGCGGGTGTAATGATATTCACATCGACGCGCTGTTTTTCTGCATTGGCACTGACGAAGTCGATGTGGGGGAGTGCGAAGGAATCAACGAGAAAATGATGAAAATCAGCAAGACGATTTTGCATTTTGGCCCGTGAGGCGGGTGTTCTGGCACTGTTTAATACGTTTTCATACAGCGCTTCCCACTGATCGGCACTGGCAGCTTGAACATCACCAAAGGATTGACTGTGCGCTACCAGCGGGCGTGCAATGGTCGATAAGTATGTTTCTGCGGTGCTAGCGACAAGTTTGGATTTAACCCGGCCACCTTTTTGCATCAGTTTTTTACACCAGTTGGCGAGCATCGTCACCATGACACCGTTACTGTTTGAAACAGCAAGAAAGGCGTTGATATTGTCGATTGCTTCACGTCTGTCCGTTTGTCCTACCAGCGAAGCTGAAAAGCATTGCTGCAACTGACGAAGCTGCTTTAGCTGGTCGGAAGGGGTAGTGCTGGCCTGGTGAGTGGTTTGGAAGTCGAGGAAGACGTCTTCGTCATGGGTGTCAACTGAGGGGGCTATTAACACATTGCGATTAAGTAAACGCTGCCATGAGGACGGGCGTAACGAGTGCGAGGAGTCGGCTTTGCTTGCGTAGTGTGTCAGTAACGCTGGCATATCGAGAGCCGACGCTGTTTTTGCCATCGTCAGCAGAGTTGAGATACTTGCTGGCGGTGTATCGACAGCAATGCTTTTGATATAAAACCCCAGGCACTGCTCGACAGGCACCATACTTTTGGCAGCGGTTCGTGGCCAAGTGTTGCCTATTTGTTGGCAGGTATTTAAGAGTAACAATTGGCTCATCGGACTCAAACATAGTCGCCGGTAGTGAAATCGCAGCTCTTTTTCGATCGGTGTCTCAGAGGGTGATTTCGAAGACAGGTTATTAACAGATGCTTCGTCTTGTTCCCTTTCTTCTTCGCCTGCATTAGTCGACTGAATGCAGTCCGCTAACGTGAGAAACCCTGTGCCTGGAGCAAAAAAGATGCCTTGTTCAAACGCCTGAGGCATCTGCTCAAGGTTACGCTTATTCAGCAGAGTACCTTCACGGATCAACTGAAATAGCCATCGTCCTACCAACCATTTATGCAGCGCATTGCCGCTAAGATTTTCCACACCAGACATTGCGTCATGTGTTTCAACGAGGGCATCCCAACGATGCAGGTCTGAGAACGAAGCGGTAGTGACGGTGGGCGGCTTGCGAGCGACAGTGACCAATGGGCTCGGAATCGTCACACGCCATTTCAGCTTTTCATGGCCATTTTCCAAGCCTCTCACTAAAAAATTGTGCGTTTTGCGCAGTGCCTTGGGCGGCGTGTTTTGGTGCAGTGCCTCAAACACGGCAGAGGTATCTGCGTCTGAAAAAGAGAGGTTCGGTTTGCCTTCAATGACACCCGGCAACTTTTGTTCCAAGGTTTCGAGAATGCCCATCAGGAATTGATAGCGTTCACGATCACGTTGATAGCGGCGCTCTTCTTGGCCGTCGGTTGCCATTTTTTGGGGGCGAGGCAGTCGCCACCCTGACCAGAGTGTCTTGTCACTCACAGCGCCGCTCCTTTCAATGCCTTCCAGCCTTGTTGCACCATCAGGGGCTCTATAACTGAAGCGATAAGGTGCTGATATTCACGTGGGCAAAAAGTCGAGTAGCTGGACCAAGGCTCTTGGCCTGAGTCCCAATGACCCATAAAGGCATCGACAACCTCCGACGATAAGTCACTCTCTTTTAATCGCGTATGCAAATAATGCCGGTTGATATTTAAAGGCGGGGAGTCGATCCACCGCAACTGGTCATGTAGCCGGGTTGGAGTGACTTCTTTTGGATTACCGTATTGATCAAGGAACATGAACGGCGTATTCCACTGGTGTTGGAGAAAGAACGTTAAGCGGCCAAGAAGACTCTGGCGGTGGCGTTGATAGTGCTGGAGCTGCTCGACCATAAGGCTAATCAGTGGTAAAAACCGCGCATGGCTTTGTTGGGCGTCGGTTTTGTCGGCAATGATGATCATGCGCCGCGATAGCGAAATATTGTTCCAGCTCGGGACTGGGTCGCGAATGCTTCGATATCCGGTCGAGAACATCAGCATAGCCACGGTATAGGCCACATACGCATTATGCATTCTAAACAGTGCTGCCGGTCTCGCCCCTTTTTTAGCTACCTTAATCTGCTGTTGCATGTTTGCGACAAGGCCGGTTACGTATGCTGTTCTGGGTACGAGGTTAGACCCTACATGGTTGGCTGCATCAGAGTGAGAATTAGCGCATGCGATAGCATGGGAGGGCTCTGCTTTTGATGACAGAGGGACAGGAGAACATTGCCGTGCGATGGCCTCCATGGCTTGGATATATTGCTGTTCCAGGCGTTTTACGTGCGGTGCATAATAATAAAGCGATGCCTGCTGGCCGAATGAGGGCACTCGCGCTGTTATTAAGCACGCCGCCGTTAAATCTGCATCACCGTGGTTGAGCGTATTAAAAAGGTGGTTGCCCAAGCGGTGGGCGGTTAACCGAGACCCTGTTTGTCGGTTAGTATCAGAGAGAAATGCTTTCAATTCATTTCTCAGTTCTTCCCGATAATTTTTTGGAAACAGTGGCACAGAGCGTTTATTAACCCTTGAAGCAATGTGGCTTACTTTTAGTTTTATGAGCTGCCAAAACATTGACGGGACAGGCAGTCTCAGGCGATCTTGTGTGATGCGCATGTGAGCGGGCCACTCTCCTGTCAACTGGCGACTATTCTCTGGTCGATAAACCCCAGATACCCAGCATGCTCGCTCACTGGGTAAAACGTAAATTGCCTGGTCGGTAATGAGCTTTGGGATCCGCTCAAAGTGTTTGATTACCTGTGTGTCCAACACACTATCAAGGCTACGACCTGTCATTAATAGCAGTCCGACCACACACTGAAGCCACGGGCGTAGAGAGGGTTTCTTTTGCTCCAATTGCAGCATTAACTGGTGCAGGTCAAAAGCACTCAACTGCTCCCAGCGCCCTGGTAGTAGTTGGGCAGCTTTATCCTGAAATATTTGTTGGCTGCGTGCGCGAAATACGGCCTGTAACGAGCTGTCGCCCTCCGCTGCTTTAATCGGGGCGTCATTTTGGGTCAGCTCAGTGGTCGGACGCTCCTCCACGGTAGATAAACCGGAGGTACGCAGCGTATCTTTTGTTTTTTCGTCTATATCGGGTGGAAGTGTGATAGTTGAGTTGGCTGTTTCGTCCCAGTTCTCATCAGGGTCATCATCAAAGCGGCGCTTTCGCTGTGCTATTGGCTTCTTATGAAGTTCATTAGGGCTCGTTTCTTGATAGCCGCGTAATGGTTGTCGATGATTAAGAGCATAAGCAAAAAAAAGCGCTAATTCTTTGATATAGCCTTCTTGTTGGCTCTTATCATTATCCCCGATAAAAGCATCGCAGCGCTTGTACAGAATTTCCGTTGATTGATTTGGCGGTGATAACAAGAACAGCCAATCGTCATCAATGCGGCGGACCACTTTGCATGCAGATTCCAGATTTTTAAGGTAAGTCGTTTGTTTGAGGCGTTTATCGCGTTGTTCAAAGAAATTATCGCTGGTTTCAGCAGTTTGCATATCTTTACGCCACTGACGCGCAGCATTAATGACGTGGGCGAGCAGGAGCAGACGTTCGTTAAGCTGTGCTATATCGTCGCGTTTTTTAATGAACTGATATAAAACACCATGAATAGGGTTTGAACCATGAATCCCTTTCTCGCCATGGCCTGGCTGTGATATCAGCGATAATTGACTACTGTTGAGCTCCTCTGCTAGCGCTAAAAGCCCCAATGAACCCCAGCAATCCTTACCTATGATAGCGACTTGTGTGCACACCAACGGCAGTAAAGCCTGAATTTTTTCAAAAGCAAAATAGTCTTTACGGGGTTGAATTAGTTGCTCTAAAAGCGCATTAAGCTCCTCATTGTTTATCATGGTTTAACGCGCCCTTTAAAAATCTCTTCTGTTGATGCCAACGGCCTCACAAAAAGAAGATTTACTGTTGAACTTTTCAGACAAGGTAATTAATGCTATGGGATCAGAAGTGGCTAAGTTTTCCCATAACGACATGAGGTAGTGAGATAACTCTTTTGGAGAAATCGCATGGCACGTTTCTGCTGATAGCGCTATCGAAAGTGCGTGGGAATCTGTGTTTTTACCGGGCGGAGCTTCAACTAATGTAACTCGAATTTTTTCGCTCTCGGAAAGACAGCGCTTGGCGATATATAAAGGGAACAGGTTAGCAATACATAATAGTTGATTGCGATTTTTACCCCTTTTATTCTCATAAACTACCGGAGGATGCTGAAGTATATAAATTTTTATCGCCTTTTCAGACATGCGATGCACGTCTCGTAAGAGCGACGAGCGAGCTAGAAATACTCGTAGAATAGGGGCCGATAAATAGTGACTTACTTCAATATGAGATAATGGAACCCTTCTTGAACCACAGTCTTGGAGCATTAAAATACCTGTATCAATAATTTTAAAAGTCACTCTAGGGTAGCTAGGCGATTCAGTTTTGAGGATTTGTTCTCTTTATTTTTACCATATTTTTTGATTAGCGCAACCCCTGTTCGATCAATATTTAATATAATTTTAGAGGTGGCTTATAGTGGTGGGTAGGTTTTTTAAGCTATTATTTTTTTATCTAGGATATAATAGTATTCAATTATTTTAGTTTCTTTATTATTATAGTATACAATTACTTTCAATAAATCGTAGCTGTATTATCTAAGGTGATGTAAGAATTAAAGCTAATTAAAGAACTTAATTGTCAACTCATTTTTTACGTGCCCAGCAGCATGTCACAGAGCACTAAAAAACTGTTTTGGATCGCTCGCTTATGATACTCAGTACGCTGAGCTGTGCTTTGCAGAAAACACCGCTAATGAGGGCAATTCCATGCTTTCGGCGATAAAAGATGTAACAGATTGATAAACGTTAAGTATGCTCAGCGTTCATCCTCCGGCCTGTAGGGTGCGCAGACTTATTTTCATAGTAATCAATTATTGTTAAAACGTGGAAAAGCACTTACTGCCCCGGTTCGAATATCGTCAGTGTCTTTTGATCAAACCCTTTAAAGCCTAACTACTTGAGGTCGCACGCGCCAAGGCAATCAACAAAAGGTATGAACTGCATAGGCGAAGCCATCCAGAAGTTCAGAAAACAACGTAGCTTGGGATCGGGATTGACCTGCGACGAAACGTTTCATCGATACCTCCCACGATCTGACCGGGGTGAAAGTAAAGAGGATAGCTACGTTTTACATAGCCTGGGGCAGGAGCGGACGCTTGATACTAGCTGAATGACGTAATATGTAGGGAGGTTTATTTCCTTCTTAGTCGCGAAAGTAGTCATCCCTCGCCACTAGCCCTAATTCGTCTCTCGCGTTGGTTGGAACTACATCGTCATCTTCGCTGAATAAATTTTGTATGCGCTGCTCCTGTTTTAGGTTCGCTAGTGTGAGGAAAAAACAATCCTCACAGAGGTGCAGCTCGTATCGCTCGCCATCATGCTTGGTGCCGTAGCCCCAATGTGCTTGGAGTGTAGCGAATTCAAGCCCACCAGAAGTGACTCGAGTAGAGCAGAGACATAGATCACACTGCACGTCGGTGACGGTTTCAATTTCAACTTTTTCTTTAATTTTCATCGCTATCTCCAGCATCAACCAACCGGCACATTTATCGACGGCATCGAGCAAACCTCTCAAACCAACGACCATCGAAGCGTCGCTGGTTCTAATCCGCATACACCGCTCTTGACTATATCTCAGCGTGCGAAGAACTCGAGGATATAACGCGCTGTCTCTTCTGGTTTTTCGTCAGTCACCCAGTGACCGGCATCTCTCACCCAGATCAGCTCGGCGCCCGGAATGGCATCTGCCAGCATGGGGCCATAATCCGGTTTCTGGAAGCTGTCTTTGTCACCCCACAGTACCAGCGTATCGATTTCGATATTCCTGAGATCACCGGCGATGGCCTCAGTGTATTCTTTGTTGAGGCGACGCATGTTGCGAAAGAATGCCGCCTGCCCTTCAACGCTATTCCACGGCGCCACATAGCGCTCTATCATCTCTTCGGTCGCTACTGCCGGGTCATGCACACCACTTGGCATGAAGCCGCGCATGGTGGTGATAAATTCCTCGACACTGGTAGTTTCCTCGACACCCGGTTCCAGCAACTGCTTAAACTCTGGGATTGGCCAGGAATCGAAGCATACGCTATCGATCAGTACCTGACGACGCACACGCTCAGGGTGTTTAACGGCCATCAGCTGACCGATGCCACCACCGATATCATGCGACACAATGTCTGCTCGTGCGACACCGAGCGCATCCATCAACTTGATGAAAATACCGGTTTGGGCATTGATAGAGACATCAGCATCCACCGGCATATCCGACTCACCATAGTTCAACATGTCAGGAGCAATGACACGGTAGTGCTTGGCCAGTTCCGGCATGACATTGCGCCACATCAGCTTGTTAGTCGGGATACCATGAATCAACTATAGCGGCTGGCCTTCACCCATTTCCTTGTAAGCTATGCGATGTCCTTCGATCATCGCATAGCGTGTTTGTAGAGCTTCCATTGTATTGATGTCGTTGCTCATATTGACCTCTTCTATCAAAAATAGCAGTGAGTCACTGCAAGGTTATCTTTCCTGACATAACACTTGCGCTGTGAAAGTGAGGGCACTTTACGCATTAATGAGTGATCACTAAAAATGCGCTCTAATAGTGCCAATCAATTGCAGGAAAACGCCCATGGCCCGTATTATTAACCGCACTTTGCTCGATTTAAACCGCCTGACAATCAATCTCGTGACCTACCCCGAAGGCCACAGTGTTATGCGTCATAACGACCCGGTGAGCAGCGGCAGCTACTACAAACTAAATCTTGTCCTGAAGGAGCCACAGCAAGGTGGCGTTTTCGAAACCGATCGTGTCATCTTTTCCCTCTTCAACCGTATGGTACTTTTCCGGCCCGACCTCTACGATCATAGCGTCAGCCGCATAGAACGTGGCAAGCGGATACTGTTGAGCATCGCTTTGCATTTCCCGTGGCGCTAGGCTAAGCCTGTAAGCGAGTGACCGCTCAAGAAAAAATTAAATGTTTATTTAAGTGCGCCGCGGTGTTGTACCGTGGTACCGAACAAACTGGAACTGACCATGGCCCACGCGACAATTAAAAATCGGCAAGACTCTCTGGAACGAGCCCAGCAGCTGTTCTGGAAAAAAGCGAATTCTCTTTGAATATTTAGGTAGCAAATTAGTGCGTACGAATTATTTAAAATAATATGGGTTATGAGGGGATGCTAAATGCGGATATGCCCCTTGCGAAACGGGGTCTATAAAATAGGGTTTTACTTATAATTATTTGATTTTGAAGTATTTTTATATCAGCTTCATACGTGCCAAAAAAACCCACCTCGCGGTGGGATTATTGGCACGTATGAAGCTGAGCTCCGCTGTGTTTCAAACAGCATTTCAAGAGGCATTACGATCCGGCAGTTCAGATGCTGCAAACTGGTCATCGTTGCTAGTTGAGTAATGCAATTCAGAGCTAGGCTCGATAACAGCGTTTTTGGCAGCGTCGCCGTTCACAAGCGTCAAATCAGCTGGGGCGATGCGCAAATTTTCGGTACTGTAGTTTGCAGAAGTGCTTGCATGAACGATTTCATTAAGCTCACCAGCACCCTGTTCCGCTAGAGCAGCAGTAGACGTTAATGTGATGGCAATTGCAGAAATAAGCGTAACTTTTTTCATGGTTAATACTCTCTTTAATTTACGGATCCAATTATCAGATCGTTATGGCGTGCTGCATCAGTAAGTGCGCTAATATTAACTGCGCAAAATAAATAAAAAAATTGATTAAAAGTACTGTTTATATTCGTTTTTATCGAATTATTTAAAGTTGCTGTTTTTGAACAGACCTGCCAACGGTTATATCCATAATTTTCATTACACTAGCGAAGATGTTCTAAGTGGCCACAAAGCGGCGACGCTAATTTTCGCTGAGCGCGTACCTCAACAAATAGCGCATCATCACCGTGTCAAAGCTCACTGGCAAAGTAGTCATACGTGTGTGGGCTCAGCTCGGAAAGCAAACGCCCTAATCACATGAAAATTCATCTGCTTTATCGGTTAGGGATTGGTTTGGTATGACAGTTAGTACGATTACCCTGAAGGCTGCTCGGCTAAGCACTCTGCCTCAGGACGCTGGTTAAAAATTCAAGATAATGAAGATAATCTTGAATTTTGGTCAATAGGCGTGAATAAATCACGCTATTTTCGCCTGAAAAATACTTTTCGTGTATCTCATATGTCTACGGCACTCTGTCGCTGTCAGCAGAGCGCCTTCTGAGTATGGGAGGTGTGCGCGATGGCCCACGTTGTTACCCAGTAGGCCTGTGGAGCGCTAGATCTCCCTTGTTAACAGGTGATGCCAGCCGCTCATGCCAGATCTGAACCACAGGCCCAAAAATAGCCGTTACCCGTTCCGCTGGCTTAGGCGTGCTTGGATGATACCGCTAGCCAGTATCAAAGCGCCGCCGATCAACTGCAACGGCGATAAGGCTTCGCCGAATAGGCTCCAGCCGAAAAGTACCACTGCCAGCGGCTCGCAGTAGGCCAGGGTGCCGTACAGTGCGGTGGGAAGACGGTTTATCGCCAACACGGCAAACAGCAGCGCGACAAAGCCCGGCACCAGGCCCGCCCCCAGCAGCCACGGCCACTGCCAAGGCGCGGCGCTTAACCCCTCGGGTTTAATCAGGGCGAAGGGTAAAATTGCCAGCGCGCCGAACAGTAGCTGCCAGAAGGCACCGGTATGGCCGTTATGACGTGGCGGCAAGCCGCGATTGGTCAAAATAAAGCCGCTGTAGGCAAGCATCGCCAGCAGTGCAAATCCTAGTCCTGTGGCGTCACTGCCGTTGTCTAGCTTTAGCTGAAACTCCTGCATCATTGCAAAGCCAAATAGTGCTGTGGCAATGCAGACGAGTTGCGCGCGCCTCAAGCGCTCATGAAAGACGAAATGCGCTATTAACGCGGAAAACACCGGCGCTAAATACACCACCATAATGGCGTTGGCCATCTGTGTGTAGTTCATCGCCTGCACGTAAAACAGGATAAATGACGCTAGCAAACCGCCGGTGATTACTACTCCCCAGCCAGGAGCGTGGCGTAGATGTTGGCCGCGGCGGGTAATGATCAGGTAAAGCAGCAAAAAGCCCGCGCCCAGACCTAGTCGGTAGAACGTGATGCTTTCCGCGCCGAGCTGTGTAATGCGCGAAATCACCCCGATGGTCGCCATGCCCACGGCGGCGGCAACGGCAAGTAGTAAGCTAGATAACGGCACGATGGTAGAGCGAGAGGGCATGACGGCAACCAGGTGGGAAAAGAAAAGCAGGAGATGCTACCGCTTTCGATATTGTTCTGCCTTCAATAAAGCGACTAATCTTGAATTCAGGGTTTTAAGCGGGGTTATTTCACGTTTTTATAGAGAATAAATGTCATAACCTATGATATTTGCAATTTATTTGAAACGTGACTCGGCGAAAATAGCTGGGCAATGGATGCTCATCAAAAAGGAAACTAGGCACGGAACGCTCTATGACGCCATGGATGCATAAGCAGGATGCTTATGAGAGCTTGCTAGGATAGCGATGATTGAAATTGCCCGCCCCTTAGGGGGCGGGCTTTTCTTTGCCTGCATCAAAAAAACGTGTACTTTCGACGTCACGACGTCACCCCTTGATTGAATAGCGCTACACTTTAGAGTCCGAGCCTACGTATGGAGAGTAGCCATGATGCGACACGAGAACATCCTCGCAGGCTTGGGCGGCATGGGATTAGATGAGGCTATAAAGGACACCCGCGCCGCCCTCGACCAGCAATGGCAACCCTCTCAGTTGAGTGTGACCACTGCTAACGTCAACATATGCCTGACGCAGGAAGAGCGGTTTGCAATAGGGAAGGTAATACGTGAAATGTTGAAAGATCGATTATTGGTACTGGAAAACGAATCAGATTGCTCAGACCTCGTACGCAATTATCCTTTCAAAGATAATCGAAGGTAATTCAATAAGCTTATGATATTAAGGTATTTGATGATTTAGTAATTGGTCGGTTGGCCAGAATTAGAAAAGGTGGTGCAACATTGGGTGGTAACGCTCTGAAAATCGAATAGGCATCTTTCGAGTAAAGGCGTACAGACATCAATAGCGAGCCTGAACAATTATTCAACTTCTTGAGCAGAATTAATAGAAGGGGCTAAAAACCACGATCAAGTCACCGCAGAATGGCGAGGTTATGTGTAAACGCCTCTGTCTATCCTCTTAATCAGATCCAGCACCTGCTGACCGTCTACCTGCATGACATCAATGGGACGCTGCCAACTAAGCCCTATAGCTTCACTGTGTAACCACTTGTCCGCTGCTGTTCGATCCCCACCAAACAGCGCTATAGCCGCCCTCCAGATGACGATTGTACTTTCCTGTTTTGAGTCATCAGTACTAAGCATATCTCTTCACCTCTAGTAAATTCTTGAGGAATCAAATTTTAGATGAGTCACGGCAGTATAGGTTTTGTATTCACTTATTCTTCTTTGCTAGACAGCATAGGATGAAAAATAGTCCCTGACGTAAGTTTTTCTTCTAACTCGCCAGCCATAAGCACTTCTCTACGGCTTGGGTAATGGCGCAGCAAGCGTCGGGCCTCTTGTCGCTTCTCATCAGGAAGGTATTTATCCTTGCTCAGTTCAATCAGAAAGGCTTCAGTCTGGATAATTGCACGTGTCCGTTCATAAGGTAGCGTCATTAGACTTCTCTCATTGTTTCTAGAAGCGATTGGATTGAGTATATCTCACTAAATCGCCCCGAGTATTCTAGGCACTTGTTAGGCTCTTTTAGACTGCCCTGTGTTCTCCGGACACTCCTAGCCTAACGGGTGTCTAGAATATCCGGTGCGATTCAAGCTTGGAAAAGCCATTAACGGCATCGCTGAAATGACTAGACCTTCCCGCGTCAGGCAGACTGCCACGGGAAGGTCTAATGGTCAGCTTATTGAGAATAGGCTTAACTGACTTACACTACTCCATTATCCTGCGTTGAACGCTGGCAAACAAAGTGCTTTGATCAAGCCTCTACTCTAACGCTGCATCTCGCTTTAGGCTTCGCGCTGACCGTCGACCAAGCGGCTGACGCCAGCCGGGTTGCCGTCCTGGATGGCCTCGGGCAGCAGACCTTGGGGCAGGTTCTGGTAGCACACCGGACGCAGAAAGCGATGCATCGCGGCGCTGCCCACCGAGGTGGTACGCGAGTCCGAGGTGGCAGGGTAAGGGCCACCGTGAACCATGGCGTGGCAGACCTCGACCCCGGTGGGCCAACCGTTGGCCATCACCCGGCCAGCGCGACGTTCGAGCACCGGCAGCAGGGTGCGGGCGGTGTCGATGTCGCCATCGTCCATCTGCAGGGTGGCGGTCAGCTGACCTTCCAGTCCTTCGGCCAGCGCCTTGACCTCGTCGAGATCGGCGCACTTGACCACCAGGGAGGTAGAGCCGAATACCTCGGCCTGTAGCGCCTCGTCATTGAGGAAGTCGCTCGCTTTGGCCACGAACAGGCCAGCCTGACACTGGTTCGGACCGTCGCCAGCGGGGCCACGCGCCACTTCATGGGCCTTGTCGCTGTCGGCGAGGGTGGCCACGCCCTTGCAGTAGGCATCAAAGATGCCCGGCGTCAGCATTGTCTGGGCGCCCGCGCCCTTGACCGCCTCGGCGGCGGCAGCGATGAAGCCGTCCAGCTCCTCGCCCTCGATGGCGATCACCAGCCCCGGGTTGGTGCAAAACTGGCCTGCGCCCATGGTCAGGGAGCCGACGAAGGCCTCGCCTAGTGCCTTGCCGCGGGCCTTGAGCGCCTCGGGCAGCAGAAATACCGGGTTGATCGAGCTCATCTCGGCGTACACCGGAATAGGCTCGGGACGCGCCTGGGCGGTCTGCATCAGCGCGGTGCCTCCAGTGCGCGAGCCGGTGAAGCCCACCGCCTTGATCCGTGGATCGCTGACCAGGCCCTGTCCGATCTCACGGCCGGAGCCGAAGAGCAGCGAGAACACGCCTTCGGGCAGCTCGCAGCGCGCCACCGCCTTCTGCACCGCGCGACCGACCAGCTCGGAGGTGCCGGGGTGGGCGGAGTGGGCCTTGACCACCACCGGGCAGCCGGCGGCCAGCGCCGAGGCGGTGTCGCCACCGGCCACCGAGAACGCCAGCGGGAAATTGGAGGCACCGAACACCGCCACCGGTCCCAGGGCGATGTGGCGCTGTCGCAGATCGACGCGGGGCATCGGCTCGCGTTCTGGCAAGGCCGGGTCGTGGCGTACGTCGAGCCATTCACCGGCGCGTACCACCGAGGCGAACAGTCTGAGCTGACCGCAGGTGCGGCCGCGCTCGCCGGCGATCCGTGCCTGGGGCAGGCCGGATTCCGCCATGGCGCGCTCGATCAGGGCGTCGCCCAGGGCCTCAATCTCGTCGGCGATGGTCTCGAGGAACGTCGCCCGCGCCTCGAGACCGGTCTCGCGGTAACGGTCGAAGGCGGCCCAGGCCAGTTCACAGGCGCGCTCGACCTCAGCCCTAGAGCCCGCCGGGTAGCCGGGCGCCAGGGTTTTGCCGGTGGCCGGGTTGATAGCGTGGATGGGCTCTCCCTTGGCCGCGATGGCCTGGCTGCCGATCAGTTGCTTGCCTTCCAATGCGTACATTAACAATCTCCTTCAATTCTCGTTTTACAGCGTCTCGATGGTCGGCTTCGCCGCGGGGGTACGCTTCAGCACGTTGCTCAGTGGGCGAGTCATGATGTCGCATTCGATGCGCATCTCATCACCATCTTCGAGTGCGATTCCGTCACCGAAGCTCAATACCGCAGCACCAAAGAAGTGGATATGTAGCTGATTGGGCTGACAGAACGTCGCGTACTTGAAATGGTGATGTTCAAGGTTGCTCACCGAGTGGCACATGTGCTTTTCACCGCTCATAAAAGCGCGATGCCACAACCGCTCGCCATTGCGATGCAAGGAGACACTCCCCTCGACCTCCTCCGGCAGGTCACCAACGAAGATTTCAGGACCGATGCTGCAGTCACGTAACTTGGAATGAGCCAGGTACAGATAGTTCTGCTTTTCTGTCACATGATCGGAAAATTCGTTGGCCAGGGAGAAGCCGACTCTGAAGATGCGTCCCTCGTCATTGACAATATAGATGCCTGCAAGCTCGGCCTCTTCGCCACCATCCAGGGCAAAGTCCGGCATGGTGATCTCGGCGAAGGGCGCACGCAGGGTATGCCCTGTTCCCTTATAGAACCATTCTGGTTGTGCACCCACCTCGTTCGATGCGGGCTTTCCGCCGGCAACGCCAAGGTCGAACATGCGCTGCGTATCGGTTGGCTGAGCCGTCTTGGGCTCGGCTTTCTCCCCTGCGTGCATCTGGCTACGGGGCGCTGCGCTTCCAAGGTGGGTTAGGCCGGTACCGGTCAGCAGCAGATTGGCAGGCTCGGGGTGGGTGATCGGCGCGCGAAGGCGTCCATCGCGGATGGCAGTGTCGTAGGACATGATGTCACTCGTGCGGAAATCAACCAACGACTCGACGAGCTTGTTGCCGCTGTTCGCGGCCTGAAGCGCAATGGTGTAGAGAGGCTGCGACAGCAGTTCGAGTTCATCGCCGTTGACGACAGCAGCCACGACCTTATTACCATTATTTACCACTTGTACAATATGCATGAATGTCGACCTTGTTAGTTGATGAATGCCAGGGACAAGCCGGGAACGTAAGTGATCACCAGAAGGGCCAGCAGCAGCACCAGGAAGAACGGCAGAGAAGAGCGCAGGAATTGCAGCGTGCTCAACTTGGCAATATTGCAGCTTACGAACATCAGGACGCCTAGCGGCGGGGTAATCTGTCCAATCAGCAGGTTGAACAGCATGATGATGCCGAAATGGACAAGACTGATATCCAGAGCATTCAGCAGAGGAATTAGTATCGGCACGAGGACGATGATCACGGCGATGGTTTCCATGAACATGCCAATGACCAGCAACGCCAGGTTCAGCAGCAGCAGAACCATCAGGGGGTCATCCGTCAGCCCGGTGATCCATGTGACCACTTCCTGAGGCGCTTGCAATATGCTCAGCGACCAGGCCAGAGGAGCCGAAGCAGCGATAATGATCAAGATGGAAGCCGCCTCACGTGACGTGGAGACGAGCAGCTCTCCCATGTCCTTCCAGCTCAATGTTCTGTAAACAAACTTCCCTACGAAGAAGGAGTACGCAACGGCGACCGCGGCAACTTCGGTGACGGTGAAGATGCCCATGCGGAACCCGACGATAATCAATACGGGCATGAGCAACGCCCATACCGACTTCTTGAAGTAGCTGACCACGCGAGAACGTTGGAAACCTTCATCCTTCGGGTATTGCTTGACGATGCTGATGCCGGTGATGAGAAGGGTCAGCAGGAAGGCGATCAGCAGCCCAGGAAGGATGCCTGCAATGAAAAGATCGCCAATGGAAATATTGGCCTGCCAGCCATAAACGACCATCAGTATCGAAGGAGGAATGATAGGAGACAGCGTGGCAGAAGAGGCCGTGAGAGCAACTGAAAATCCACGATCATAGCCATTGCGTTCCATTTGAGGAACCATGACCCGTGTCGTCGCGGCGCAGTCAGCAAGAGAAGAACCGGAGATGCCGGCCATCAGAACGCTGGACAGGACGTTGACGTGGGCAAGTCCGCCTCTCAGGTGGCCGACCAGGGATCTGGTGAAATCGAAAAGCCTTTCGCTGATACCACTCTTGTTCATGATGCCGCCGGCGAGCATGAAAAGAGGTATGGCCAGCAACGGAAAGGACTCGACCCCGGAAGACACCCGTTGCGCCAGTACATTCAGCGGAATATCCAGAGAGATGATGGATATCACGGAGGCGCCCAGCATCGCCAGAGCAATTGGCATACCAAGAAGAATCAAGGAAAACAGTACGGCGAGTATAATAATCAGCATTTCACACCTATACATTTTCCATATCTGTTTCGAACGCATTGAAAGAGCGTTCCACGATAGCGTTCACAATTAAGTGAAAAGCGCTGAATATAAAGAACAGCGGCATTGCATAAGCGAACCAGGCAAGGGATATACCTAATATCGGAGATGTACTGCTGACCACCGTCTGGCAGTACTCGTATCCAAGAAACGCCATGGTGCCAAGGATGGCAATGGAGATGAGCAGAACCAGTGTATGAACGACGCTTCTTACGCTGCTCGGCATGGCAGATACCACTGAATCCACGGTAATATGCTGTTTCTCAGCGAAAGCCACACTAGTGCCCACAAATGTCAACCAGACGATCAGCAGTTTCGACACACTTTCGCTCCATACGAAAGGAGCGCCAAGGAGGTATCGAAACGCCACTCCCAACGTGAGAAGCAGCGCCATCACACCCAGAATTACACCGATGGTCACCTTCTCTGTTGTAAGCAAACCACTGTTCACTTTCACAAGAAAACTAGTCATGTTTCACCATTAACCAATCGCCGCCTTGCCCTTGGCGACAAGCCAGCGAGACAAGGCGGAAAGATGGCAGTATTTAGTTGCGGTAGTCTTCAATCGCTGTCATTACACGGCGATAGTCTTCTTCACCCCAGCGATCGACCAGGTTTTCCCTGGCTTGCTCGGAGGCTTGCTCGAAGGACGCACGATCAATGTCTTCGATAACATTGATCTGGCCGCCAGCACGAAGCTCTTCAAGCATGGAGGCTTCACGCTCGGTCTGCAGCTCATAGTTCTCCTGGGCCAGCTCTTGAACTACTTCCCGGAGAATCTCTTGGTTGCTGTCCGATAGGGACGCGAACTTCTGAGAGTTCATCAGCACAACCTGGCTTTGCAGCATGTGCTTGCTCATGACCAGTTGATCCTGAACTTCATAGAACTTGCGAGAATAGATGGTGGGAATCGGATTTTCCTGACCATCGACAGTACCCTGCTGCAGCGCCAAGTAGACCTCACTGAAAGGGATCGGGGTCGGGGAGGCATCGAACGCCTTCACCATTTCTACCCAGGCCGGCGACTCGGGCACGCGTACCTTGAGCCCCTTCATGTCTTCGACGCTATGGACTTCATCACCATTGAAGGTGAGGTTGCGCCAACCCCAGTACCAGGTCTTTGCCAGAGGAACCAGATTGTGTTGCTCCTTCAGCTCATCGAAGATCGGCTGATAGGCTTCCCCTTCCAGAATATGACGTGCTTCATCCCAGCTTTGGAAAATGAAAGGCGCGTTTGAAATTTCCATGGCCGGGAGAAGCGTGCTGGCGCCGGAATAGCCCGGTACAACGATATCGACGGAACCATTCTTTGACTGTTGGAGCAGCTGTACTTCTGAACCAAGCTGTTCACTCGGGAATACCTGAATCTTGAGCTCACCATTGGTTCGTTCTTCTACCCGATCGCCTAAAGTATTCAGCAGTTCGTAACTAGCTTCGCCAGGGTTGAAGGTGTGTGCGAGGCGCAGCGAGGTCGCTGCCTGGGCGTTGGCCGCGGCAACCATCATGGCACCACTTGAAAGCGTAAGGGTCGCAGCCGTCAAAAATGATTTTGCTTTTTTCATGAGTCACCTGTTGTAGCTTTTTTTGATCTGCCCTGGTGAGGGCAACCGGGCAGCATGCGAGGCCAAAGCTAAAGCAAACGTTCATTGTGCGCAATGAACGTTTTGTGATACTATAGTCTAATCGTCATGCTTTCCAAAGCTGATAGGCTTTTTGCCAGTTTGCGATTTCTCCTCCAGAGGCCGTCCATGCAGTTAATCAACAACACGCCCGCTGTCATTCGTTTGAATCCCCAGGACAATGTTGGGGTCGCCGCTCGTCCCCTGCCGCAAGGCATGCCGATTGACGATGACTCCAACCTGTCCTTGCAGAATATTGATGCGGGCCACAAGGTTGCCTTGAAGGCGATAGCTGCTGGCGACAGCATCACCAAATATGGGCAGGTCATCGGCAATGCCAGCTGTGACATAGCCCAGGGTGAGCATGTACATACACATAATGTATCGATGCTCGAGCGCACCACATCCCTGGAAGGGTTTTCTCCAGCGCTGACGACCAGCGCTGAATCCAGCACCAGACACTTCAATGGTTACCTTCGTTCGGATGGTCAGACCGGTACACGGAACTATATTGGTATCCTTTCCACGGTAAATTGCTCAGCTACGGTCGCGAAAATGGCCGCTGAACAACTAAACGCGTCTGGTGAAGTCGAAGCGCTTGGCTATGATGGTGTCGTCCCGGTGACACATGGCTCAGGCTGTGCCATGAATACCGAAACGGAAGGTTTTGCCTTTCTGGAGAGGGTAATCGCAGGCTATGCAAGACATCCGAACTTCGCCTTTGTTCTGATCATCGGTCTGGGCTGCGAGACAAACCAGGTCAAGCAACTGGTCGAAAAATCGGGATTGTCCGATACATCTCGTCTCTACTATTTCAATATCCAGGACATTGGCGGCACCAGGGCAAGCATTGAACTGGCACGCAACAAGATCCTCGACATGGCGCACAGCCAACCAAGGCCAGTACGTCAACCCAGTCCTTTGAGTAACCTCACCGTAGCCCTCCAGTGTGGTGGATCGGATGGCTACTCCGGGATAACCGCAAACCCGGCGCTCGGGCACGCCGCGGATCTCATCGTCAAGCACGGTGGAAGTGTGATTCTCAGCGAGACTCCTGAAATATATGGAGCCGAGCACCTTCTCCTGGATCGTGCCGTGAGCAAAGAAGTGGCAGGCAAGCTCCTAGACCGTATCGCCTGGTGGAAGCACTACACAGAGATCAATGGTGCAGAGCTCAATAACAACCCTTCTCCGGGAAACAAGGCTGGTGGCCTGTCCACAATATTGGAAAAGTCGCTGGGGGCGGTTGCTAAAGGTGGGTCCACCAGCCTCAATGATGTCCTCGAGTATGCCCAGCCTCGTACTCGATCCGGTTTCAATTTCATGGATAGCCCTGGCTACGATCCAGTATCTGTCACGGGGCAAATTGCTTCTGGATCCAACATGGTCTGCTTCACCACCGGCCGAGGCTCCGTATCCGGTTACAAGCCAGCTCCGTCCATCAAGCTCGCGACTAATACCACCATGTATGAGCGCATGGCCGAAGACATGGACATCAACTGCGGGGTTATCGCTGATGGCACGGCAAGTGTCGAGGAAGTCGGCGAAATGATCTTTGAGAAGATCATCGCGGTTGCGTCAGGCGAATTGAGCGTGAGCGAAACCCTGGGATATGGCAACAATGAATTCGTCCCGTGGATGGTCGGCGCCGTTACCTAGGGATGCCCCGCCGCCGCAGTGGCAATGGCAGCTTACCAGCCTATCGGTCCGGCCGGTCGTTTGCAGGATGTCAGGTCACCTACCCGACAAGCTAGTAATGACGACGAACCATCGTCGGCCGGCCCTGGAAAGACGCCGCTTGAGGCTGCACGTCGACGCGCCGTCTTGCCAACGCCTAGCGTAGGCAGTGCTGCCCAACCAGCATTGGCTAGCGACAGGCAGGGTGAAGTGCTGAATCGGTCAGGGGCTATCTTTCAGGCCGAGAAGTGCACGCTACTATGAAGGTTCGATGGCCTCCGACTGTGTTGGCGAAGCCTGCTACCGACCTTTACGCTCACCCGGTAACATGAATAGACACGCCAGTGAGCAGTGACAACCGAAGGCACGGCCTCGCTGCAGGTACTTTCGTTTTCGCCATGTTCCCTTGGCCAGGCGCCTGCCCTGCAAGTAGGACGCTACAAGCAGAAACAGCAAGCGACACGGTATCGGAGAGTCGAATGGGTACTCTAAAAGATCAGCTCTACCACATATTGGTCGAGAGCATGGAGTGTGGCCACCTTGAAACTGGTCTTGTGCTGCTGGAAAGCAACATTTCTGAGATTTTCAAGTTAAGTCGCTCTCCAGTTCGCCAAACGCTCGAAAGGCTTCACGACGAAGAGAAAATCAGTCGTTTCGACGGAAGAGGATATTTGGTCGGGAACCAACCGAAAGAGGTGATCAGACGACAGATTACCGAGAAGGATTTCTCACTAGCCGGTGGAGAGGTGTCTGTACGGCGAATCGACTCCTGGAGGAAGTTTGCCGAAGAGATTGAGCGTGACATCGTTTATTGCTCGATGCTGGGCCGCATGGAGCTAAACGAACTGAAGCTCTCCAAGTCACTTGACGTCAGCCGGACCACCACGCAGAAGATCCTGCTTTATCTACAGTCCCTGGGTTTGGTTGAAAACAATAAATACAGCAGTTGGACGGTGGTACCACTGGATGACGACCGTCTTCACCAACTGTATGCGGCTCGACAGCAGCTTGAACCTTTCATGATCGCTCAAGCCACTGGTCGCCTGCCTGACTCCGATATCAAACGGTACATCGAGCGTCTAGACAGTGCCGAAAACCAATACCCCAATATCCAGGGCAGGCTTCTCGACGAACTGGAAAATGATCTTCATCAGCATGCCATGGTGGCTGGTGGAAACGATGAGGTCGTGACCATGCTGCAACGTACACGTCCCATACTGCTGATTAGCAAGCACCTGCTGGGGGGCAAGATCGACTTCCCCCAAAGTGATCCCTTCTTTGATGAACACCGGGAAGTTTTCAGCTTGATGCTTTCACGAAAGCCAGAACAGGCACGCAAATCCCTATTCAGGCACCTCACGGCGTCTGAGTCGAAGGTGCAACATCGTTTAGAGCAATTTCGAGACAACCCGGAAGTCAAAATCCCGGAGTATTTAGCCCGTATCATTCAAAAGGATGCTGTACGGGCGCGTTGAACCCGATGGCAGTCAGTATCGACTTGCGACAGCAGTATTCGAACGATTGGTAGCCAGTTGACGGGGGCAGTTTCTGAACGCAACACTGATCAGTGAGTGGATGATGTAGCCTTATGATACTTTCGATCATCCCCTATATCCCCAACGACGATATGGAACTCAAGATCAGCCGGACTCGTCCCTTCGCCGAACTGAATCGCCCCGAGTATTCCTGAGACCGGTTTGTTTGAGTCAGGCAGCTTCACCCAACCCCTCCAATTGACGTAATACGTCCTTTCTCGTTCTGCTGGTGGAACGTTTCCGATGGGTTCTAGGCCGGAAATAAATATAGAAGCAATGGTGCCAACCATAAGCACCTATGATTTAGTCGAGCAAAGTGCGCTGGGAGCAATTAGGTAAACCTGCCAGCGCACCGAACGATCCGCTAGCCCTGGGAAGCCGCTAGTGCCTGATCAATATCCGCCAGCAAATCGTCAATATGCTCAATACCTATCGACAGGCGCACCATATCCGGAGTAACGCCCGCTGTTTTTAGCTCTTGGTCATTTAGCTGGCGGTGCGTTGTAGATGCCGGAATAGAGGAACAACTCTTGGCATCGCCGATATTGACCAGCCGCAGAATGAGCGACAGCGCATCATAAAAGCGTTCGCCAGCGGCTTGGCCGCCCACAATACCAAAGCTAAGAATGCCCGAGGCATGACCGTGCATATAGCGGTGCGCGAGTGCGTGGTCTGGGTGGCTCTCCAATCCTGCATAGTGCACCCACGCCACCTGGGGATGGCTTTCTAGGTGCTTCGCCACCGCCAGCGCGTTAGCGCAAATACGCTCTATCCTCAGTGACAACGTTTCCAGCCCCTGCAGAAGATTCCAGGCCGCCTGAGCAGATAGTGCCGCCCCCATATTGCGTAACGGTACTACCCGTGCTCGGGTAATAAATGCTGCATCGCCCACATCGCGGGTATAGCTAACGCCATGATAGGAGACATCCGGCTCGTTCAGCAGCGGGAACCGGCTGGCATGTTCAGCCCAGGGGAATTTTCCTGAATCCACAATGACTCCACCCACCGTGGTGCCGTGGCCGCCGATATACTTGGTCGCCGAATGGACGACAATATCCGCTCCATGCTCAATTGGCCGACATAAAAATGGCGTGGCGGTGGTGTTATCTACTATCACCGGCACTCCGTGACGATGGGCAGCATCGGCAAGCGCACGCAGATCGACGACGCCGCCGGAGGGGTTGCCGATACTTTCGCAAAACACTGCTTTAGTGCGTTCATCAATCAGCGCTTCGATGCCCGCAATATCATCTTTATCGGCAAACCGCACCTGAATACCCTGACGCGGCAACGTGTGAGCAAACAGGTTGTAGGTACCGCCATACAGCTCGCTAATCGACACGATGTTATCGCCCGCTTCGGCGATGGTTTGAATAGCATAGGTGATTGCGGCCATCCCCGATGCTACCGCTAGGCCCGTAATGCCGCCTTCCAGCGCAGCCACTCGCTGCTCCAGAACGGCGCAGGTAGGGTTCATAATGCGGGAATAGATATTTCCCTCCACTTTCAAATCAAACAGGTCCGCTGCGTGCTGCGCACTGTCAAATGAGAACGAGGTGGTCTGATGAATCGGCACCGCAACGGCATGTTGTGAATCCGGCACGTAGCCATGGTGAAGGGCGATAGTTTCAGGTTTCATAAGGGCGGCTCTTAAAAAAAGTAACTCTGATCTTAGAGAAGTCTAGGCGCGTGGGCCAACGTCGTTTAGTCGGAGTCACTCCTCGTAATAAATACTAATTTTGTAATCATCAGATTTTACGCGGGATACCTCGTACTTTTAGTGCGAGGAGGGAGAGCGCGTCGCCCGCAGGGCGACTTGGATCACGCCACCGCCTGTCCCGCTCCTCCTGTTAGGTTGATAGAGGGGGTGTGGTGATAGCCGTAGCCATCACCGCGCTGGATCACGGTGCAGTAGTTGTGCGAAACCCCTTGCACCGCACCGTGTTCTGTTTGGATATTGAAGCTGCCGGTTTTACGCACCGCGACACGCCCCGTATGCATTCCGGCTTTCTTGCCGGTGGGCACCATCGCACGCACCATGTCGCCGGTCTGAAAGCCTCTTACTTGCTTCTGTCGCATCAAAAAGCCGCGTGGGAAGCCGTACTTGTTCAGGCGCGTGCGTTGATAGCTGCCACGCCCCATCGCCTTGATGGTTAAGGTAGGTACCTGCCAAGCGTGAAGCGTGTCAAATGCACCGACACAGGCAGCATCCAGGCCGTGGGTTTTAGGGATGCCCAGTCGCTGGCGGTTGTATTTGGTGCGGCCGCCGCTGCTGACGACAACCGGCAAATCAGTGGTCTTGAGCGCGGAGAACAGCGCCCAACGGGTCGCGTTGACGGCGCTGGCATCTCTTAATGACTGCTTGAGCTGGCGCTGTACCCGCTCTAGTCGAATGGCAGCGGTGTGGCCATTGGCTTTCAAGCGGCGATGCAGCCCCTTGTCGTGGGCAAAGAAGTCAGCCAATGCCTGGCTGTTCTTGGCCTGATTGCAGGGGTGGCAGCTCAGCGTTAAGTTGCTGACACGATTCGAACCGCTGCGTGAACGCGGCACCACATGCTCGACTTCAAGTGGTGTGTCTGTGTCGCCACAATACGCACATTCGCGCCCCCACTTTTCCAGTAAATATTCGCGCACCTCGTAGCCCAACAGCGTGCCTTGCTGATACTCGACGCCGCTGATCTCTGGGTTTTCCAACTGTTGCGTGTCAAAGCGCACTAACTCTTGGCAGATGCCGGTGATCGGTGCCAAGCGACTGAGCCGATTTACCCAGGCCATCACGGTGTCAACGCGATGCTGCAGCGACGGTGCCAACCAGTCTTTAGACTTAGTGCGGTTGTTAAAACGCGGGGCGCGGTAGCGCAGATTCTTCGACCGGCGACGACGCCGAAAGGCGGCGCGTTGTTGTAACGCCTTTTTGATCTGGTACCCACGATGCACCAGCTCAAACAGACGCAGCACATGGCGTTGTTGGTCGTCTGGCTTGGCACTGTTCGATTCGCGCATCAGCGCCAACCCAGTGGTCTTGCTGCCAGGGTCAATGCCCAGGCGTAGCGGCTGCATGTCTCCGCCCACCCGATCTTTCAGTCGAATGGTAAACGGGTAACGCTTATGCACCACGGCACGACCGCGCCCTAGCAGCAAGCGGGCGCGCTTTTCGCTGCACGGCATCAACGGTTGCTTCTGTTTGTCTATTACGAAAACCGCCATGCGATTTTCTCCTGTGTAAATACCCTTACGGGTCTTGTGTCGCGAGGCGTGCGCCCCGTCTCCCCTCGGGAATGTCGATAACCGGCTCCTGCTGACGATAGCGCTGCCAACAGCGATCAAGACCTTCGGCGTTTTACCTTGCGCCCGCATGATCCTGACCTTTCAGAGCGGCAAGCTGAGGAAGCACTTGCCGGTGAGTTTTGGCGACCTGTTATCAACGTAGCGGGTTGGCTACCGCTCTCCCTGGTCAACCCAGCGTGTTGTCCCAAGCTCCCGCCTTCAGGCGGGGGTAGTTGACTGAGCATTTAGGATCCCTTTCCCAACTTAAAACCGCTCTCGTTGGAAATAAGGCAAATGTGCAATTGTGTTCTAACGAATTGTATTCAGGGCAGCGGTTAGATATGACTGCACATCTCGGCAGTTTTTTAGGCGACTAGCAGCAGCTCAAATTAGCGTATGCCGAGCAACTAGCTGTAAAAAACGATGAAGTAACTTTTGATTCTAAACCCGGCTGCTACTGAAGGTGGGGTGATGTCGGCAGGGCAGCATTTGCATACCCGGCTGGTACTCTCGGGTCGTCAGGTCGACGTGGGGACAGAGCGATGGACGTGTAAGCGTTGGAGTCTGGGTTCGGTTTGGCTTTGACGTTGAATAGCATGCCAAAGTTGGTGGGCCTTACTGGACCGATGCGCCGGGCTATCGCTTCGTGTGAGTCGGGCTCGGTGGGTAGGTTGCGCAAGCGTACTAACCCCTTGCCCAGGATGCTTGAAAGAGCAGGAGCGAGAATAGACTCCTCTTCCTCACTGCCCGCTTCGGTGTCGAGGAGCCCTGTGGCGTCCAAGCTGTCTGGGCCCTCTTCTGTGTCTCTCTTCCACGTTTTACCGGAACTGGCGGTACTTCTGGATCGCCAATATTGTCGTAGTCGTGGGCTCGAAGCCAGCCGGGGTGGAAGCGCAAGCGCCGTCTTTCAGGAGCAAAGTCTACGCACAGTGCACCGGCTTCATCGATTTCGGCACCGGCGATCTCAGGCCAACTGGGTAAGAGTGGTCGGATAACACTATGACGACCGGGTGACATAAACGTTTCAATCGTGTGTCATTAAGAGATAAGTCCTTGATATTGGGTGAACGACACTGTTGGCGTTGCTTCGAGGAGGCTGAGGAGCGGCTGAAATTATCATCAAAATGACATTGTCTAGACAACTGGTGTTCATCTGCTTCCACCAGAATGGCGCTATTCCTAAAGGAGAAGCGTCATGTCTATTCCTACTATTAACGCTGAAGGCTTAAACAAGTCGTTTGGACACCGACAGGTGCTAAACGATGTCAGCTTTCGCGTTGCAACAGGCGAGATGGTTGCGCTGATTGGGCCATCCGGCTCAGGCAAGTCCACGTTACTACGTCATCTTGTCGGTCTTACCTGTGGAAACCGTATCCAGGGTGGCCGTGTGTCGCTGATGGGTCGTGAAGTGCAGGCGAGCGGACGTTTGCGCAAGGCCGCTCGCATCGAGCGCTGCCGCACCGGTTATATCTTTCAGCAGTTCAACCTGGTGGGGCGTCTCAGCGTACTGACCAATGTGTTGGTTGGGCAGTTGGGTAGCATGTCGCGGCTAAGAGCTCTCTTTGGTCGATTTACCGACCAGGAGCGCCAGCGTGCGTGCGCTTGCTTGGCCCGAGTGGGGCTGGAAGAGCTCATTGATCAGCGCGCCAATACGCTTTCGGGTGGACAAATGCAGCGGGTCGCCATTGCTCGGGTACTCATGCAGGACGCCGAATTGATCCTGGCGGATGAACCCATTGCTTCCCTCGACCCGCGTAGCGCTCGCGAGGTCATGGAAATTCTCAGCCGTATCCACGCCGAAGACGGCCGCACAGTCGTCGTCACTCTTCACCAAGTCGATATAGCGCGTCGCTATTGCCATCGTGCCGTTGCGCTCAAGGATGGCCGACTGTACTTCGATGGCCCCATTAACGAACTCACCGATGAACGCCTACAAGCGCTTTATGAAAATGCCGATCTTGATGAGCTCCGCGCAAGCGAAGCCTCAAACGGCGAAGCGCTGCCCACTGATCGCAGAGATAGAAGGCCACCTACCGTCGTAACGCCGGTGCTGGGCTGATACCTGTGCCGGTCACGCATGAAACCTGCCATTGATAACCCTATTAATCTGGAGAGACACCCATGACGTTTAAATATCGCCGTTTGGTTCTGCCGCTGATGGCGGGAATTGGTCTGGTAGCTAGCGCCCAGCTGTTCGCCGCCGAAACGCTCAAGTTTGGCATTATCTCTACCGAATCAAGTCAGAATCAGCGGCCCATGTGGCAGCCGTTTCTAGATGATATGTCGCAGAGCCTTGGGGTAGAGGTTGAGCCTTTCTTTGCGACCGATTACGCCGCGGTGATTCAGGCAATGCGCTTCGATCAGATCGATCTCGCCTGGTACGGCAACAAATCGGCGATGGAAGCCGTCGATCGTGCGGGTGGCGAGGTGTTTGCCCAGACGATTCCGGAGAATGGTGAGCCAGGCTATTGGAGCTTGATGATTGTGCATGAGGATAGCGACCTGCACAGCATCGAAGACGTATTGGCGAACGCATCTGATCTCGTCTTTGGTAACGGCGATCCCAATTCAACGTCTGGCTATTTGGTGCCCGGTTACTACGTGTTTGCCCAGAATGGTGTGGATGCGTCCTCTGCCTTTAAGCGCACCTTGAACTCCAACCATGAAACGAACGCGCTGTCGGTCGCCAACCAACAAGTCGATGTGGCGACCTTCAATACCGAGAGTATGGCGCGCCTGGAGATCACTGCACCTGATAAAGCGGAGCAACTTCGCGTGGTGTGGACATCTCCTCTAATCCCTTCTGACCCCCTCGTATGGCGCAGCAACTTGCCCGAAGAGACCAAAGAGAACTTGCAAGACTTCTTCTTCAGTTATGGCGAAAGCGATGAACAGAAGGAGATTTTAGCCCCGCTGCAGTGGAGTCATTTTGCTCCTTCCAGCAACGATAGCCTATTACCGATTCGCCAACTGGCGTTGTTCAGTCAGCGAGCTGATATCGCCAATGACCAGAGTCTCTCTGACGCTGATCGTGAAGCTCAGCTAGCAGCATTAGATGAACAGCTGGATGCGCTCAATCAACGCCTCGAGGAAATGGAAGAGGCTGAATCGGACGCCCCCTCTGTGGCCAACGCCGAATAACGTTCAAGCACTTAATTGATTATCCACGGCGGGGGATCGCGGGCCGATCCCCCAGCCCGGAGAGACCATGAATACTCACGCTTCTCAAATGACCGCATCGTTGCAGCGCCGACGCAGCTGGTTTTCGCTAATCGCCTGGGGTGTGTTGCTGGGTGTGCTGGCCTGGTCCTGGCAGGGTGCCGAAATGCGCCCCAGCTTGCTGGTGACGAATGCGGACAATATGGCCACGTTGGCTGGGGATTTCTTTCCCCCCGCGTTCGGCAATCTTGGTCATTACATCAATCAAATGCTGGTAACGATCCAAATCGCTATTTGGGGCACATTGCTGGCCATCATCGTCGCGGTGCCCTGCAGCCTGCTCTCTTCCGAAAACTTGGTGCCCTGGTGGGTTTACCAACCGATGCGTCGTCTCATGGACGCGTGCCGTGCCATCAATGAGCTGGTCTTTGCCATGCTGTTCGTGGTGGCTGTGGGGCTGGGGCCTTTTGCCGGCACGCTGGCACTGTTTGTACACACAACGGGGGTACTGGCGAAGCTGTTTTCAGAGGCAGTGGAAGCCAGCGATGCGGGCCCAATGGAAGGCATTCGCGTGACAGGAGCAGGACGTATCGAGGAGATCACGTTTGGACTGATCCCTCAGGTGCTGCCGCTATGGATATCGGTCAGCCTTTACCGCTTCGAGTCGAATATTCGCTCTGCCACCGTACTCGGCATGGTGGGTGGCGGCGGCATTGGGGTGGCGCTGTGGGAAACCATGCGCGGATTTCAGTTCGCTGAAACCGCCACCATCATGCTGGTCATCATCGTCGCCGTCACGTTGCTTGATGTGGCCTCCCAGCGTTTACGCAAGCGCTTCATTTAGCTTGGCAACCCAGCGTCTATTTGGCAGGAGTATAAATGTCTAGACAACTGATACAGCACCACCGTCAGGAAGCGAGCGAGCCGCGCTATCGCCAATTGGCCACGATTCTGGCCCAGGAAATTCGTAGCGACCATAGCGCCGGTGACCAGCTACCCAGCGAACAGGCATTGGCCAAACGCTTTGAGGTAAATCGCCATACGGTTCGCCGTGCGCTGGATGAACTGGTCGCTGCCGGCATGGTGACGCGCCACCAAGGGTGGGGCACACAAGTGGTAGACCGGCGATTGGACTATATGGTGAGCGCCGGTAGCAAGGTCACCCACAACTTAGCGGAATTGGGCCTTAACACCGAAACACGCTGTTTAGATCAAGGGCTTTTGCGACCGCCAGAAGCTATCGCTCAGCGCTTTGAACTGGCGGAGGGTGAGTGTCTGTTATGCGTGGATACGCTGCGGCTTGTGGATGGTGCGCCGCTGCTTCATCTGCGGCATTGGTTTGATGCCACGCGCGTGCCCGACTGGTGTGAGCGTTATCGCGGTGGCTCTACCCGCGCAGTGCTTGACCAGCACTATGGCCTGCGACTCACCCGCGCCGAAGTGCGCCTGGATGCAGTTCAGGCGGATCGTGACGATAGCCGCTTACTGCAGTGCCCTCAGCTTGCGCCGCTATTGATTCTGACCAGCGACAACGTCGATGAATCACGGCGCTTGGTGGAAATTTCCGTCAGTCGCGCCCGGGCCGACCGTGTTGCTTACCACTTCGATTTTCCGAATGAGCGCTAACGCAGGGTCGGCCTTCACCGATCTGACAACGACGAGGAACAATGATGACTCCTGAACAGCGTCACCGCATTCTCGCGCTGACACCTTTAGAGCGCCTCAATGAGGGTTGGCTGAAGCTCGGTATCAAGGCAACGCATCGCTGCGTACGCGGGCCTGAAACCGGGATGGTCATGGTGCGTGGCCGTATAGGCGGGACGGGCAATGCTTTTAACCTGGGCGAGATGACTCTGACCCGTGTCAGCGTGGTGCTCGATGAAAATGTGCCCGATGGCGGCGATATCGGCCACGGGTGGGTCGCGGGGCGGAGCCGTGAACACGCGGAATTAATCGCCTTGATCGACGCTTGCGCCCACAAAGCGCATTGGGCGCGACGCATCGATGCGGAGCTGATTGAACCACTGACTCAGGCGCTAGCGGACGAACGCGCTGAGCGCTCCCAGCTTGCTGCGGCAACGCGGGTCGATTTCTTCACAATGGTGCGAGGGGAGTAGATATGCACGACATCACCATGGAGCTCTCGTCGTCGGAACAACCACCTCATGTGCCCAAGCCGCATCAATGGCCCGCATTGAAGGAAGCGGTTCACCACAGCCAGCAGCTGTTCCGACAAGTATTAAGCAGTATGGCCGAACCCGGCACCTTTGCTGAGGTGGACCTGGCAGCGCTACCGAAAGACGTTGCGATGTCGCCCGCTGCCTGGGCAGTGCTACTTGTGCTGTGTGACCTGGATACACGGGTGTGGATTGCGGACGAACTAAACCGCGATGGTTTAGCCGAGGCGATCGCCTTTCATACCGGGGCACGCATTGTGAGTCGCGCGGAAGAGGCTGATTTTGCGCTTGTGATGCCGTCCACCTGTCAGGCAATGCCGCGCTTTTCTGAAGGTAGCGATATCTACCCTGACCGGAGTACCACGCTCATCGTAGTGCTGGAATCCTTGACGGAAGGGCGTAGTGATGCCAGCCCTCGCGGCAATACATGCTGGCAATTAAGCGGCCCCGGAATTTTAAATCAGCGAGTGCTTGAGCTCGATGACACGGCTGAGGCGCTAATGCAGCGGCTAGCGCTCAACCGCGCAAGCTTTCCACTGGGTCTTGACACGATTCTTACCTCGGGATCTTCCCTAACCGCCATTCCCCGTAGCACTCGTATCCAAAAGCCGTTGGAGGGTGCATCACCCACTCCCTTTACTCATCCAGCCAAGGAGCGCGTCTGATGTACGTTGCCGTTAAAGGAGGCGAGCAGGCCATTGCTAACGCCCACCGCTGGATGGCGGACCGCCGTCGAGGCGACCGACACCAGCCTGAACTGCAGACCGAACAGATTCGTGACCAGTTGGGGCTCGCGGTGGATCGCGTCATGGCAGAGGCCTCACTGATGGACGTTGAGCTTGCCGCGTTGGCGTTGAAGCAAGCCAGCGGTGACCTAACCGAAGCGGTGTTTTTGCTGCGTGCCTATCGAACCACGTTACCCCGGCTGGCCGACAGCGTGCCGCTCAAAACAGAGGCCATGCATGTCGAGCGGCGTATCAGTGCCGCCTTCAAGGATGTGCCCGGCGGTCAGGTACTGGGGCCAACCTACGACTACACCCATCGACTGCTGGATTTCATGCTGCTGGCCGAAGGTGAGATTCCTGATCCGGAAAGAGCCCAGGCAGGGCTTGAGGCTTGCCCCCAGATCCTGGATTCGCTCGATGCCGAAGGGTTGATTGAAAAAGAGCTGGACGATGGCACCGAGCCTTATGACATCACCAGGGATCCCCCGGATTTCCCCGTCGACCGAGCCACGCGTTTACAAATGCTAGCGCGAGGCGATGAGGGTTACTTGCTGGCGCTGGGTTACTCGACTCAGCGTGGCTATGGCCGCAACCACCCCTTCGCTGGCGAGATTCGTCAGGGCACCGTCGAGGTGGAAATCGAAGTGGAAGGCTTCGATGCTCCTCTGTGTATCGGTGAGGTCATGATCAGTGAATGCCAGATGATCAACCAGTTCTGCGGCAGTCGCGAAAAGTCGCCGCAGTTTACCCGCGGCTACGGTTTGGCCTTTGGTCGCAATGAGCGCAAAACCATGGCGATGGCATTGATCGACCGCTCCTTGCGCGCTGAAGAGCTTGGCGAACCGGTACAGGGGCCCGCCCAGCAAGCCGAGTTCGTGCTTGCCCATGCCGATAACGTCGAGGCCTCGGGCTTTGTTTCTCACTTGAAGTTACCGCACTACGTCGATTTTCAGTCGGAGCTAGAGCTGTTGCGCCGCCTACGCCGGGAGCACGACCTCCGCGAACCCTCAGAGCAGGAGCGCCCCGTATGACTCCCCGCATTGATGACCAAGGCGGTCTAGCTTACAGCGGCTATAACTTTGCCTACTTGGACGAACAGACCAAACGTATGATTCGCCGCGCACTGCTAAAAGCTGTGGCGATTCCCGGCTATCAGGTGCCTTTCGGTGGTCGCGAAATGCCGATGCCCTATGGTTGGGGCACCGGTGGGATGCAGCTTACCGCCAGCATCCTCGGCGCTAACGATGTACTTAAAGTGATCGATCAAGGCGCGGATGACACCACTAACGCCGTCAGCATTCGCACATTTTTCGAGCGTGTGGCGGGGGTTGAAACCACCACCAGCACAGCGGCGGCTAGCGTTATCCAGACGCGCCATAGAATTCCGGAACGTCCCCTTTCTCGACACCAGATCCTGGTGTTCCAGGTGCCTATTCCTGAGCCGTTGAGATTTATCGAACCGAGCGAAGAGGAAACTCGGGTGATGCACGCTCTCGAAGAGTACGGCGTGATGCACGTGAAGCTCTACGAAGATATTGCTCGCCATGGCCATATCGCCACTACGTATGCCTATCCGGTCAAGGTGGATGAACGCTATGTGATGGATCCCTCGCCCATTCCCAAGTTCGATAACCCTAAACTCGATATGAATGAGGCGCTTATGCTGTTTGGCGCTGGGCGTGAGAAGCGCCTTTACGCGATTCCTCCCTATACCCAGGTCAAGAGTCTCGATTTCGAGGATCACCCGTTCGAGATCCAGTCGTGGGATGAGGCATGCGCGTTGTGTGGAGCGTCGGACAGCTACTTAGACGAGGTCATCACCGATGACCAAGGCGGGCGGATGTTCGTTTGCTCAGACACGGATTACTGCCAGCAATGTCGCGGGGAGGTGGCATGAAACGCCCACAGCTAATACGCCCGGCACTGCTTGAAGCACGCAATATCACGCGTCTATACGGCCCCAAGCAGGGGTGCGAAGAGATTGACTTCACACTGCATCAGGGGGAAGTGCTCGGTATTGTCGGTGAGTCCGGCTCGGGCAAGTCGACCTTGCTGAGAGTGCTTTCAGGGCTTGAAAAACCCGACAACGGCCAAGTGATTTATCACCGTTCTGAACCCTCTTTTTCTGAGCTTACGGGCACAGAGTTTATTAACCAAGAGCTTACTAACCCCGAGCCTGCCCACACTGGGCTAAGCACGGCCGAAGGGGCACTTGATCTCTACGCCATTAGCGAGGCACGCCGTCGCGCGCTGCTGCGTATGGAGTGGGGGCTAGTGCATCAAAATCCCCGCGATGGTCTGCGCCTTGGTGTCTCCGCCGGGGCCAATGTCAGCGAACGCCTGATGGCGTTGGGGCAGCGTCACTATGGCAATTTACGCGCCGCAAGCCAGGACTGGATGGGCCGCGTGGAACTGGACCCACGACGTATCGATGATGCGCCACGTACCTTCTCTGGCGGCATGCAGCAGCGCTTGCAGATCGCCCGCACTTTGGTGACCGAGCCACGCCTGGTGTTCATGGATGAGCCCACCGGCGGGCTCGACGTGTCGGTGCAAGCGCGTCTTCTCGATATGCTCCGCACCTTGACACGGCAGCTTGGGTTATCGGTGATCCTGGTGACACATGATTTAGCCGTGGCCCGCCTGCTGGCCCACCGCCTGATGGTCATGCGGCAAGGTCGGGTCGTGGAGGCCGGTCTGACCGACCAGATTCTCGACGACCCGCAGCACGACTATACCCAACTACTCGTCTCATCGGTGTTAACACCATGAGCCGCACTGATGTTCAGGATCTCATCTTCAGGAGCCTGCTATGACAGCGATAAGGCAACCTTTTCTGAGCGCGTCGGCGCTCGACAAGTCCTTCGTGCTACACGCACAGAGTGGCCAGCAGTTAGATGTGATGCGTGGTCTCGAGCTGCGTTTGATGCCCGGTGAATGTCTTGTGCTGGCCGGGCGCAGTGGTATCGGCAAAAGCACGCTGCTCAAAATGGTGAATGGCAACTATCGCGTTTCCGCGGGTCGGTTGACGCTGCACTTTGAAGACGGAGAGCTGGAGCTCTCCAACCTGCCCGCCCAGGCCTGGCACGTGCTTCGGCGCGATGTGATCGGCTACGTCAGTCAGTTTCTACGCGTGGTGCCCAGGGTCTCTGCGCGGCAGGTGGTGATGGAGCCACTGCTATCGCAAGGCGTAGCGCAGGACGAAGCGTGTCGCCGAGCCGAGGCACTGCTGGCAAGGCTCAACCTGCCTAAGCGGCTATGGGATCTCGCGCCGGGAACCTTCTCCGGCGGTGAACAGCAGCGTGTGAATATCGCTCGGGGCTTTATCGCCGAGCATCCGTTGCTGTTGTTGGATGAGCCGACTGCCTCGCTGGATAGCGCCAACCGTGATGTGGTGGTTGAGCTCATTCAGGAGGCCAAAGCGCGCGGCACGGCGATGCTGGGAATTTTCCATGATGAGGATGTGCGCGAACGTGTCGCTGACCGCCAACTACCGTTGGAAGAGCATATGTTGAGAGCGGGTGACGCCTCAACCGCTGTGAACGATGATACCCAGGAGTCGCCACGATGAGAGCGAATGAACAGGTTCTGACCAACGCCCGCTTAGTGCTGGATGACGATATCGTCCGTGGCAGCTTGGTGATTCAGGCAGGGCATATCAAGGCGATCGACCAAGGTGCTACCGCGCTACCCAGTGCCATCGACTGCGAAGGCGACTTGCTAATCCCTGGGCTGATAGAACTGCATACCGATAACATGGAGAAGTATTTTCAGCCGCGTCCCAAGGTGTCGTGGCCATCGCGCTCCGCAGCCTTGGCTCACGATGCCCAAATGGCAGCAAGCGGTATCACCACGGTATTTGATGCTGTCTCCATCGGCGATGTGGATGACCAGAGCATGCGCCAAGAGGCGCTATATCAAATGGTGGAAGCGCTCGCTGACATCAACCGCAGCGGCATGGCGCGGGTAGACCACCGTTTGCATCTACGTTGTGAAGTTTGCCACCCGGATACGCTGGCACGCTTTCAGTCCCTTGCGGATACACCTGAGCTTGGGTTGGTATCGTTGATGGACCACTCGCCGGGGCAGCGCCAGTTCGCCAGCCTCGACGCCTACCGGGTGTACTACAAGGGCAAACACGGTTTCGATGACGCCAGCCTTGATGCTTTCATCGAGCGCCAGCAGGGCTTTAGTGCTCAATACTCAAGCGCCTACCGCAAAGCGATTGCTCAGGCCTGCCATGAGCGTGGTCTAGCGCTCGCCAGTCATGACGATGCCACGATAGAGCATGTGGCCGAAAGCCTTGAGTACGGCACGCAAGTAGCGGAATTCCCTACCACCTTGGAGGCCGCTCATGCTTCTCACCACCACGGCATGGCCGTGATGATGGGCGCGCCTAATGTGGTACGCGGAGGTTCTCATTCGGGCAACATTGCTGCCAGCGAACTGGTGCGGCTCGGTGTGCTCGACATTCTTTCCTCGGATTACTACCCCGCTGCACTACTTGATGCGGTCTTCCTGATCAGCAAGATGGAGGATGGCTATGACTTACCTCGTGCCGTCGCCTCTGCCTCACGAAAACCTGCCGAAGCGGTGGGCTTGAATGACCGTGGGCGCATTGCCGAAGGGTTGCGTGCCGACCTGATTCGTGTGCGTGAAGTCGATAGCCATCCTCTGGTTCAGAGAGTGTGGTGTGCCGGTAAGCAGGTGTACTAATGGGCCGCTTGATCTACCTGATGGGGGCCAGTGGCGTCGGTAAAGATTGCCTCCTGCAAGCGGCCCGCCGTGCGCACCCGGAATGGCTGGTCGCCCACCGCTATCTAACCCGGGAAAGTAGTGCTACCGAGGATTGCGTCGCGCTCAGCGATGCTGAGTTCTCGGTGCGTAGTGAGCTGGGAATGCTATGCCTTTCCTGGCAGGCCCATGGGCTCAAGTACGGCGTAGGCGTAGAGGTCGAAGCGTGGCTCGGCAGGGGCACTACGGTGCTGCTCAACGGTAGTCGCCGGGCGTTGCCGATGGCGCTTGAACGCTTCGGTGAGGCACTGGTGCCCGTCGTGATCACTGCCCCCCCGGAAGTGTTGCGCCGTCGACTGATGGGGCGTGGGAGAGAGTCGATCGATGAGATTGAGCACCGACTCAAGCGCCATCAGGAAATGGAGCGTGAATTGATGGAGGCTTTTCCTGGCGTTGCCCAAGTCAATAATGGGGGGCGACTTGCGGACAGCCTTACGGAACTGACAGTGGTGATCAAGGGATGTTCTGCTCAGGCCTGATGGCCTGGGACTTCATGGCGGGAGAGCTATTGATGGAGTTTCGTTTTGGCGGTACCGGCGATAGTGCACAGGTGCCGCGCTTTGGATGTGACTGTGAGGCCTGCAGTCGGGCTAGAGTATTGACTAGCTTGCAGCGTGGCCCTTGCTCGGCCGAGGTACGGGTCGATGGCAAGCTCTACTTACTCGATGCTGGGCGCATGGACTTGGCGCATAGTTGTGAGATCGAACGGCCGTCGGCTTTTCTGATTACGCATTACCATGCCGACCATGTTCAGGGGCTTTTCCATTTGCGATGGGGAAGCGGAGAATCGATCCCCGTGTATGGCCCTAAGGATGCCCATGGCTGCGCCGATTTGTACAAAAATTCTGGGGTGCTGGATTTCCAGCCCGGACTCAAGCCTTTTAAAGCCATTAAGTTCGAGAGCTTAACGGTGACACCCGTACCGCTTAAGCATTCGAAACCAACATTGGGCTACTGTCTTGACGACGGCGGAACAAGGCTTGCGTATCTCACGGACACCTGCGGGCTGCCAACTGAAACGGAACGCTTTCTACGCAGTTGGAAGCCTGACGTGGTGGTGTTAGATGCCTGTTACCCAGCCACTTATCAGGCACCGCACAATCACAACACTATCACCCAGGCACTGGAGATTATCACCCGACTTGATCCTCCACGGGCGTATCTCACTCACATTGGCCATGACTTAGACTCCGAGTGTTTGGCAAACCCTTCGCGTCTGCCACCCAATGTGCGTATCGCCCGAGATGGAGAGAGTCTTAAAGAGTGGTTGGTATTGCCATAAAAGAGGGGGTAGCTTGCTGCAGAATCATGTGCGAATACTGACTTTAAATACCATTATTTCCGAAGCTGGCCGACTATATAAGTGACTCTGCATAAGTTATGGCATATAAAATAGAAGCTTATAACAAGGGAGATGCACCATGTCTCGTCGCTTGCGCTTCATTTCTTTGACCCCTGACCAGCAACCTATCGTGAATGACGCCTACCAGTATGGTGAAAAAAGAGCGCTACGCCGCAGGGCTCACGCCATCTTGCTTAGTCACTAAGGCCATACGATTAACCAGATTCACGATATCCTCGGGGTTAAACGCGATACGGGGTCTACTTGGTTATCCCAATGAGAAAAAAGTGGCGTTGAAGGCCTCCAAGATAAGCCTCGTGAAGGCCGGCCTAACCTTCTCAACGAGAGCGAGCTTGCGGTGTTACAGCAGCTTGATGAAGAGCACCCGCATCAATTACCCGTCCTCCATGCCACGTTTCAAGATAAGACAGAAAAAGTTGTTAGCCAGGACACGCTGCGTCGCGCATTAAAAAAAACGGCAACAGTTGTAAGCGGGTCCGCCGCTCATTGACGGCACTGCGTGACGAAACGGATTTCCGTCATACCCAAGGCTTGATCAATGCGTTGAAGGAATGGGAAGACAACGGCGAGTGTGATCTTTACTTCTTTGATGAAGCGGGCTTCTCTTAATCATCATCACTTCCCTATGCATGGAGCCCGGTGGGGGAGCCTTTAGCAGTGAACGCCTATTCACGTAGTAAGCGACTCAATGTACTGGGCTTTCTCATCAGGAAAGGTAGCTTTTTTCATCGCATGACAACCGATTCCGTGAAAACGGAGGCCGTGATAGAAGCGTTCGATCAGTTCGCGGCACAGAAACGTTCTGACGCCTTCGCCGTCGTTGTACTGGACAATGCCAACATGCGCCGCTCCAAAGCTTTCCAGCGCAAAATCATCGACTGGATGGCGCATCGCATTCATCTGGTCTATCTGTCGCCTTATTCGCCGGAACTGAACCTGATCGAAATTCTTTGGCGTGAAATCAAGTACCGGTGGCTACCGCTGACAGCCTACCGTTCGTTCGATAAGCTCTGTGAAACGGTCAAATACGTGTGTGATGGGGACGGAATAAATAACTCGATAACTTTTGCATAACCACTTGCTACGTCCAACTCGACTTACTTCATAATCACCATGATTTGGCTGTTCGTAACGCGTGCATTACGTTTGTGGGATGTCCCTTCTTTTTAAGGATACAACCCCACCAATTATCACGGAGATTATTTAATGGGGATTACCGGATTGGGTCTAGTTTTCATTTAAGCGCACTGGAACACGACTCAGGTGGTTATTGTCACTTGCTAGTTTCTGTAACAGCTTTAACAGTACTTCCTGCTCATCAGGGGCTAGCGGCGCCAATATATCTTGTTGCACTTCTTCAACGGCAGGCTCAGCGGCTTCGCGTAGAGACTCTCCCTCTTGGGTCAGCTTGACGACCATTGAGCGGCGATCTTCAGGGTTTCGGTGACGCGAGACGAGCCCTCGTTCCTCAAGTTTACGCACCACGACCGCCACGGTATTACGATCTAGGGCGGTATACCCGCCCAACGTGATTTGGTCACTAGTGCCCATCTCTTCAAGCGCGGAAAGAATAATGTATTGCAGCTGAGTCAGCTTAAGGGCCTCACACTTGCGCAAGAAGATCGCCACGCTAATTTGGTGGCATCGCCGTAGCAGGTTGCCGGCCAGGTCGTAAGCTTCAGAAAGCGGGGATCGCGTCATATCAGTTCTTATCGTGGGTGAGAACACGCCGTGACCATATCAGAAGTCGCAGCAGCTGGCACTGTTGAAATAGTGTCTGCCCAGCCTTGAGTCGCTGGGCAGAAGAGGGGGGTCAAATCAATTAGAGCGTTAACTGAACAGGTTAACCATCCATGGGTTAAAGATCACCGCGAGAATGACGAGACAGGCCGCTACAATAAAAGGAAGTATCCATTTCGTGATACGGGGCAAACTGACGTTGCTAATGGCCGAGGCAACATAGAGCCCTGCACCCACCGGGGGGGTTAACAGCCCCAAGCTCAGTGTCATACAGGTGACGATGCCAAAATGGATGGGATCAATACCATAACTTTGCTGCGCCACCGGGAGCAAAATAGGCACTAGGATGATCAGCGCAGCGATCCCATCAAGCACCATGCCTACTACCATCAGCATCACAAACACCAGAAGCATAAATACCAGCGGGCTTTCGGTGGTGCCTTGCATTAGTCCGGCTACCTGTTGAGGTATCTGGTTGTACACCAGTACCCAACCAAAGGCTTTCGCAGCGACAATCAGAAATAGCACAATGGCGGTGTTGCGTGCTGTTCGGCTTAAAACACCAGGTAATTGCCCCCACTTAAGCTCTTGAAAGAAGAGGGCGCCTATCACCACCGCCATTAGCGTCGCAGCCGCCGCGGATTCAGTCGGCGTCACTATGCCAAATGCGATACCGCCCACAATGACGATGGGAATGCTAAGTGTGAGCAGTGCGCCGCGAGTCGCACGCCATAGCGGTGTGCGTTCCTGATCAACGCTTCCTTTCTTACGCGCACGGCGCGCCATGATCGCGATCAAGCCGCTGATCAGTATAAACAGCAGTAGCCCAGGAAGAATGCCCCCCATGAACATGGCACCAATCGACACTTGAGCAATGACGCCATAGATAATAAACACCATTGACGGCGGAATAATCGGCCCCAGCAGGCCAGCACCTGCCGTCAACGCCGCGGCGAACCCCTTGTCGTAACCATCACGCTCCAATTCGGGAGTCATTACTCGGCTCATAATAGCGATCTGTGCCGTCGCTGAACCCATAATAGAGGCAAGCATCAAGTTCGAGGTGAGGGATACATAGGCAATGCTGTGAGGAATCCACGCAAACCAGGCACGTGTGGCGGTGATAATGCGACGTGTAATACCACCCTCATTCATGATTTCGCCCAACAGGATAAATAAGGGAATCGCCAGCAGATCAAATACCTCTAGCGAGCCAAAAATAACCTGGGGTAGGTTTTCAAATAGACGGTAGTTACCGGAAGTGATCACGAAGGTAAGTGTTGAAGCCAAGAGGACAAAGGCAATTGGCATTCCAAGTAGCATTAACACAATAAAAGCCACAAGCGTCATAGGGTTACTCCTCGTCGTTGGCTAGGACGAAACTCGCTCGCGAGCGATCAAAAAGCCTAGCGACGAGGTGAAAAATCGATGTGACGCAGAAAAGCGGCACGATGAGATAGAAGTGCCACTTGGGCCAATCGAGCGTAATAGCGATATCGTAGTGGATCGAAGGTGACCGCAGCCAAGCGATGGCGTACCACAGGACAGTAACCATTATCGCCAGGCAGATCAGCTCGGTAAGCCAATAGCAAACGCGCTGAGCCGCTTTAGGCAGTATCGCAATCAGCATGGTCAAACGTACGTGCTGGTCGTTATGTATGGCGATAGAGATGGCGAGAAACGCCATCCAAATCAGAATATAGACGGCTAGCTCATTGGCAAAAAAAAGTGGGCTGTTGAGTACGTATCGTGCGAAAACATTAGCAATAAGCAACGCGCTAAAAGCTATTATCAGTACGTTGCAGAGCAGCTGTTCAACCCTGGCTAGCTGTCGGCTCGCCTTGGTTAGCCAGGTGTCTTGGGGAAAATGCATCTTGGGTACGCCTCTTTGGTTCGGGGCGCAGAAGCGCCCCGACGCGTTTTATTCAGCGTTAAGGAGTTCGGTGGACTGTTGCTGGAATGCTTGGATAAGCGGATGGTCACCAAAGCGCTCAGCGAACGCTTGGTTCGCCGTGCTGAAAGCGTCTTCAGCGCTTTCTAGCGTATACACATTAATGCGGTCTTCGAGCAAGGTGCGGTTGCTCGCTTCTGCTGCAATTTCCGTCTCAGTACCCCAGGCAAGTGCCTCAGCCATGGCGGTATCAATTAGCTGGCGTTCTGCATCGCTAAGTGAAGCGCGGGATGCTTGGCCCATTATGGCTACCTCAGGAAACGCCATATGGCTAGTCAGTGTTAGATGCTCCGCTACTTCATAAAAGCCCGAACCTACTAAGGCATCGAGGTCAATATCCACACCATCCAGCATACCGTTTTGGAGGCCTTGGTAAACATCCGGCAAACTCGTCGGGGTGGGCCGAGCCTCAACGGCTCGCCACCAGGTATTCATCGCTGCGAACGGAATAATGCGGATGTTTTTGCCGCTAACATCCTCAGTGCTGTTAACAGCGCTTTCGCGCATAAGAATATGGCGCATGCCCGCAAAAGTATAGCCGAATGCGTGCAGACCTTTGCTCTCCAGGTTCTGCAGCATCTGCTGAGCAGCGTCTGTCTCGGTGGCCTTGGCCGCCTCTTCTACGCTGGAAAAGAGGAAGGGAGTGAACCAGCCGACGAAAGCTGGTTCACGCTGGCTGGTAGCTGCGGCGGTCATAAGCCCTATGTCTAGCAGTCCGGTCTCCATTTGGGTGAACATGGCCGATTCATCCCCTAGCTGGCCGGATGGGAAAATGGTAATGGTTAAATCACCATTACTTCGCTCTGCCACTGTGTCGGCTAGGCGTTGGGCGGTTTGATTCAAAATATGCTGAGGCGGAGTAATTAATCCCAGGCGTAACTCTTTGGCCTCGACTTGTGTGCTGGCAATTAACGCTAGGCCTAGCGGAATCGCGCAAAGATAGCGAGTGGCAGTATTTAGTATGTTTGTCATTGTATTTACCTTATTTTTAGAGGTTTTTTTCTTTCTCACTGAAAATTAGTTGTGCTCTTATAAAATCATAAGTCAAAAACGGAATTCTAAAATTTTATGAGCATGGTAGTTTGCAAGAGTTGTAAACAGTTATTACTTTTTATTAGGAAATTATTATATTAAAAGCGCGTCAAATATCCTTATCATATAGCCAAGCCAGCCCTTCATAAGACTGCTCTGGCGTCCGAGAAGCGAGCATGGCATTGCGCAGTTCAGCCGTAACCCCTGTCGCGTGATAGAACTCACCGTGAACACGGGCCATAATCTGACAGCGTCCGGTGCGCAGGTAGCGCCGCTGCTGGTACGCCTGAAAGGCACTGGCGATATCGTCACTGCAGCGGGCAACCTCATCAGCTAGCACAACAGCATCCTCTATAGCCATGCAGGCACCTTGGGCAAGGTATTGCAACATCGGGTGAGCAGCGTCTCCGACCAGGGTGGCAAGGCCACGGCTCCACTCTTTCACAGGCTCTCTATCGCATAGCACCCACATACGCCAGCTATCAATTTTGGCTAACAGTTCTTGAACCGTATCGCAGGTTCCAGCGAAACGCTGCTTGAGCTCCTCAGGATCTCCTTCTGTATTCCAGCCTTCTACATAGCGATCGCTATGGAACACGGCAACCAGATTGAAGAGCTTTCCTCCACGTAACGGATACTGCACGAGGTGGTTTTTGGGGCCGCCCCACAGAATCATGGCATTCCGGCGATAGGCTTCTGGCACTTCCTCGATAGGAATTACCGCACGATAGGCAATGTGACCGGAAACCCTCGGAGCTCCATCGCCGACAATGCTCTCGCGAACCTTAGACCATAGGCCATCGGCCCCTATCAAAGCACTTCCTGAGATTACTTCCCCCTGAGCTGTGGTGACATTCATCTTGCCATTGGCCTCTGAGAAGGAGGCGACCCTAGTAGAGGTTCGAAACTCTATCTGGCTCGATGCACGACACGCGTTGAGCAGTACGTTGTGTAAGTCGGCACGATGGATCAGTGCATAGGGGTACTGGAAGCGTTCGATGAATGAGTCACCCGCCGGGATCTCAACGACCGGTGTGGCATTGACGCTGTCCATCATGATCAGTTCATCTGGCAGCACCGCCAGTTCACGTGCCTGCGCCAATACCCCTAGGCGATCAAGGGCGCGGAAGCCATTCGGTCCTACTTGGATACCAGCACCCACTTCACGAAACTCATCGGCCTGCTCAATAACCAATGTTGGGATGCCGAGACGAGACAAGGCCAGTGCTGATGCAAGGCCACCAATCCCGCCGCCGATAATAAGAATAGGCTGCTGAGTACTCATGATGCCTCCACGTTCACACTGATCTTACCAATACGCTCAATCTCACAATTGATGGTGTCACCAGGCTGGATAGGCCCCACCCCCTCTGGTGTCCCGGTATACAGCAGATCGCCGGGCTCGAGGGTGTAGAATTTGGAGGCAAACTCTATAAGTTCGGCTACATCCATGATCAGATCTTTGGTATTGGCGCTTTGTCGCACTTTTCCATTCACATCTAGGGTCATCGCTAATGCATGAGGGTTTTCTATCTCATCGGCGGTAACCAGCCAGGGGCCCAGCACTGTGTAGGAATCTAGCGACTTACGCAGGCTGCGCTCCTCCGGCCCACGAATCGTGATATCCAGCCCGATGCTGTATCCCGCCACGTAGGACAGCGCATCCTTTGCTAAAACGTTTTTGGCACGTTTGCCAATGATGGCAACCAATTCGATTTCGTGGTCGGTTCGGCGGTCCGGAAGACCGACGTACACAGAATCATCAGGACCGACCAGTGAACTTGTAGCTTTGAGGAACAGCCCTGTCTCCTGTATCTTTCGCACATGTGCTCGGGAGAAAGTCGCGGTATCCTCAATGGCCTCATCCAAGTGGGCTTGGTAGTTGACTGGAGCCGCGACAACCTTGCCGGGGTTGGCAACCGGGGAGCGCAATGTCACCTTGCTGAGAGGATAACGCCGAGCGAATTGTATGGCATCCGCTATGACAGGCATTAATTCTGGTAAGCAAGCAATCAGTTGATCTCCACGGGGATAGGGATATTCCGAGGCACCGATACGAGTTAGGACGCTTGAGACGTCCAATACCTCGTTACCGTCTACGACACCCAGGCGATTGTTATTGAACAAGCAGATTTTCATGCAATGGTTATCCTTTGTATCAGGGAGTTGTCAGGCTTTTTTACTCTCGCCCTTCCAAAAGCCCAAATGTTCCTGAAGGGGGCGATCTGAAAAACTGAACAAAACACATTCATCGGAGGCTTTGAAGCGACGCCAGGCCCAGCCAGGAACCACAAACACATCGTGCTGATTTGCCGTCCACTCCTGATCTCCGACGTGAACGCGGACACTACCCTCCACTACGCAATAGACCGCACCATCTGTTTCCCTATGCTCCACGCCCTGAAACCCAGGTGGCAGAAGCTGTATGTAAGCGCCCATGGTAAGGATCGGTGATTCACCATTGGTGGGATTGGTAAAGGTCAGCTTGAGCCCAATGGCAGGATCACAATCACCACTCTCAGCGAGCTGAGTCAACGCCGCCCGAGTGCGCTTATAGGGGTAGTGGAACAAGGGGCTCGTCGTGCCACTGCCCTGATACCCGACTGGGGTTAACCCGGATGCATAACGCGCTTCAGAGTCGCCCGCCGGTCGACGAACTTCCTGGCGATTGTTCGGATCGTCAGCAGAGAAGCCCGCGTTAAGCATCTGTACGACAGGTACATCAAGGCCATCCAGCCACATCACCGGGTCGCTGCCCTCGGCGCCATGGTCGTGGAACACCCCGGATGGTGTGATCACGAAATCACCAGGGCGCATCATTACTTTTTCACCGTCCACATTAGTGAAGCCACCTTCGCCGCTGAGAATCAGGCGCAAGGCCGAAGCCGTATGCCGATGACTTGGCGCGACCTCGCCAGGCAGAATCATCTGAATGCCTGCGTATAGTGAGGTGGTTACCAAGGATTTACCGCGTAGCTTTGGGTTTTCCAGCACCAGGACGCGACGCTCGGCATCCTCAGCTGAAATGGCTTCACAAGCCATCTCCATGTTCTTGCGAATCGTTTTATCACGCCAGATAACGGGCTCCAGTACCTGTTTAGGCTCACGTGGTGTCAAACCTCGCAGCACCTCCCATAGTGGCGCCATGTTGTCTTTGGAGATTAATTCTTTAAATGCTGTATCGGTCATAGCTCCTCCTTAAGATTCAGCTGATGTGTGTTTGTAAGGATCAGCAATTATTGTCTCTGCCGTAAATAAAACAATTTTTTTCGTATTGTGATAATTTTGCTTTTTATGCGGTTGGGGTCAAGGCAAAAATATGTATTTGCGACAAAAGTATTATCTTCGGGAGGCTTTGATACAGGCTATGGTGCTGGGCGCTCAAAAATTTTTTTAAGCAATCACAGCGTATTGAGGCAACTGATGGTCATGTGTGACAGTCAGTTATTGCTGTAAGCCCCTAGTGAGCTTTGCAAAAGATGCGCGCAGTGGTTTAAGGGCGCTATTAACAGACTGGAAATGTTGAGGTGGCTTTGAAAGAGAATTCTCAGGAACGGCTGCTGCGATTACTTTCCCTGTTCGCTGATGAAGAAAAAGGGGAGTGGTCGGTCGATGAGGCGTCTGTACACTTGGGGATTTCGGCCAGCCAGACCTACCGTTACTTCAGAACGCTTGCCTCGGCCGGTTATATTTCAGCCTATACAACAGGGAGGTATGTACTTGGCCCGGCGATAATTGAGCTGGACCGTAAACTAAGGATTGGCGATCCAATGATTCATGCGGCGAGAAGTATCATGCGAGAAATGCTCAGCACGGCACCTTCTGCCAGTATCGCCATTCTTTGCCGCTACTTCCGCGGCCAAGTAATGTGTGTGCATGAGGAATTCGAGACTTATCAGCACCATGAGATTAGCTATGAGCGTGGCCAGCCGCGACCTTTATATCAAGGCGCTGCATCAAAAGTGATTCTGGCCAACTTACCCTTACGCCAAGCTAGAGCCTACTTCAACCACGCTCCTGATAAATTCAACCAGTTTGACCTTGGCGCCAACTGGACAGAGGTCAAGCGAAGCCTTCGAGAGCTTAGAAGCCAGCCTGCTATTATCACGGCAGGTGAGCTTGGAACAAGTGCCTCTGGGATTTCAGCCCCTATTTATGACGACAAGCGAGTTCTTGGAAGTGTTAGCCTCGTCTTACCGATAACCGTCGCAACAGAGGAAGTAACCTCTTTTTTGATGCCCGTTGTAGCAGCAGCAGGTCAAGAAATGACCCGTAAAATGCAGCACTTGGCTCAATTGCAGCAGTGATGAAGACGCCATCTATTTTGCCCCGTGCCTGCTTTCGCAGCACAGGGCTTTTTGTCAATCGCAAATGCTTAATTCATTGAGCGCTAGAAGGGATACTGGATACCTTGCTCCATCACACTGATCCATTGGGTGGTGGTGAACTCATCTAGGTTTGCGGGGCCACCGAAGCGACCGCTGGTACCTGAGCGGCCCATGCCACCGAAGGGTACCTGAAACTCATTGTTTACCGTCTGATCATTAATATGCACCATGCCTACTTTGATGCGATCAGCAATGCGCAGGGCTCGCTCTGTAGATGTGGAGTGAATAGCGGCGGCTAGCCCATAGGAGGAAACATTGACTAATGCGATAGCATCCTCATCGGTATCAAAAAGTGTAATGGGGGCTACAGGGCCAAAAATTTCCTCGCCAAAGGCAGGCATTTCTGGCGTCACGCCGCTAAGAACCGTGGCTTCAAAGAAGTTGCCATCGCGTTTACCGCCAGCGACTACCTTGGCACCCATTGCTACTGAGCGGTTTACGATCTCCTCTACACGCTTAGCTTGCGCCTCATTGATCAATGGGCCGAGATGTACCTGTTGTGTCCAAGGGTTACCTGTAACTAGGCGGGCGGCCCGGTCGGCGAGTTTCTTCATGTATTTTTCCGCCACTGAACGGTGTACTAGGTGTCGGCCCGCCTGCATGCAGATTTGACCCTGGTGGAGGAAAGCCCCCCAAGCCGCGGAAGAGGCGGCTGCCTCCAAGTCGGCATCTTCTAAAACCACCATTGCATTATTGCCACCGAGCTCAAGGGCACATTTCTTGAGCATACGCCCGCAGGTTTCGCCAATTTTCTCGCCAACGGCGGTAGATCCCGTAAAGGAGATCATGCCGACATCCGAGTGTTGAACCAACGCCTCACCCACCTCGGGCCCACCTGGTAGTACGTGGAACACGCCCTCCGGCAAGCCAGCTGCTTCTAGAACCTCGGCCATCAAAGCACCTCCACAGATAGCGCTCATTGGGGCTGGCTTCAGGATCACACAGTTGCCCATGGCTAAGGCAGGAAAGACCGAGCGCATGGCTAAGAGGATGGGGAAGTTCCAAGGAGCTATAACCCCCACTGTGCCAATGGGCACCCGCTTCCAGTAATTGCGACGACCTGGCATGCTAGAAGGGAAGATCTGTCCGTTGGGTTGCATGGGGAGTGCTGCGGCCATCTGGGCCTGTTCATAGGTAACCTGCAGTTCCCATTCAGCCTTGGCTGCTGTAGAGCCACACTCACGAATATTCCAGCGATTGATTTCTTCGGCCCGCTCTTTGAGCAGGGCGGCGGCCCGGCGTAGGATCTCTGCTTTTTGATCGAACGGTAACGTGGCCCAATGTTGCTGAGCTGAGTTAGCGATAAGTGCAGCGCGACCTACGTCTACGGGAGTAGCCGTCTTAACTTTAGCGAGGACTTCGCCGGTGGCGGGACCAATTACGGCAGCCTGAGGCCCTTCAGCAGTTTGCCACTGTCCCAGGTAAATTTTGTCTTCCCAGATGGGTGAAGTCTCATTCATGTAAATATTCCTCGTTGTATTTGCGAGTGTAATGACTAACTGAGATGGCTTTAATTCGGAAACGACTGATATGCTGATGTGGAAATATAACTGTTCAAGGAAGTATTCCAATTTAGGAGAAAGGTAGACGAAATATTATTTGGTGTTTCTGTACTTCGTGTTTGTAGCTGCCGCAAGAGATCATTGTTTTACTGGGATAAGGGGCAAGTCAGCAACGATATCTTATTCTAAGTTCTACTTATGCTTCATTGCCCCCGAAGACTCCTAGTCTAAAGCCCCTGCCTTCTTCTCTAATTCGTCAACAAAACTATCTTCACTGTTACTTTTTTTACTAGAAGCTGCTGCCTCCAGGGCTGCATGGTATGGACAGCCGATAAATTTGGGGTCGTCTTTATATTTTTGAGCAAAGTGTTCGGGAAAGCGTCCATCCAGATCCTTTATCTCGCTCCGAATACTTTTTTTCTCTTCGCTTGGCATCCGCAATCTCTCTTCGATATAGCTTTCAGTTGGGTCGTCGGTGTTTTCTTCCATCTGCCAGAAAATATAGCCCATAAGCTTTGGGAGAATCTCAGCAGCCATTGGGTCGGGTGGGTCGATACCGAGCGTTTTTAGCGTAGTGGGTAGCGACATGGCCCTAATTAGCTGGTGGCCAAACCAGTGAAGCCGGGGTGGAAAAAACCTGAAAACAAACTGCTCATAGATAGCATTAGCTACCAAGTTGGCTCGCTCGGGTGTCGGCCTAGGAGTGTTTTCATACTGCTCACAGAACTCTACTAGCTCTTCAAAACTATTTGGATAGCCTGTGATGGGTTGACCGTTTTCTGCATAAAAAAGTTTAGACATGTCACGCCAAAAAAGGTGAGCCGCTATTTTCTCTTTTTCAGATATACCAGGGGCCCCCATTTTCAGCTTTAGGCGATGCATTGTGGTTGCAGAAAACGCCAACGTATAGACGTAATCTTCATTATAGGAGAATGCGCCAGGGTACTTTTTGGCCCAATAAGCATGAAGCTTATTTATACTCTCAATAGATTTGAGAGTTCGCTCATCGTTAGGACCATAGAACCACCAAAGAGCATTGGCGCTGCCCGTCTGCTCAACCCGTGAGGTGGATTGGTGAAGTACTTTCCCTCCATCTTCACGCCAGACAGCTTTTGACCCCCAGTCCGTTACGATAAAGTTGGGGAAGGTGAGTGCATAGATGAAATTCTGCATGAAGTCATCTAAGCGATAACTGCTTGAAAGCCTCCATATTTCTATGTAATCCTTATGGGGATCGAGGCTCTTGATCTTATCTGCAATCCATTTTTTTGGCTTATTCATAGCTTTACACCTCGTGGTAGATTCATTTCAATTAAAATGAATACGCTAAACGTGCTTGGACTAAGAAGTCGTTTTTTGCGCGATTTTCGACTTCTGTCTCGTGATATGCGTTGAACCAAAGCCATAGACCTTTGGTGCTTTTCCACAGTAGCCCTGGTCCAATGCCTAACACCTCCTCTCGCGAATTTTCAAGTCGTTGCCCATTGACTTTGTCGTCCTCCAATTGCTTGAAGTAGTATCCATTTAAGCCAACTGACACGTTCGGAATGACTTCATAAGAGGCGGCGAAGTTTGACCAGGCGGCTTGGCCTGCTTGGGTATCGCGAACTGGATCACCATTGAACAACTGGTGGGTACTGCTGGCGGGATCGCTGTTTTTGAAGTTGTATAGATAATGCAGCCGCCAGCTCATTTCCCAACGCTCAGCAGGCATCCACGTTGCCGCCCAATAAGGGTTTATCGAGTAAAAATTTGAACCGGGATTAAAGTCTTTAGTCTCATCGTATTCACCTAAAGGCAACGAAACATCAAGCGCCAAACGCTGAACGAACGTAGGCCGTCCCTGAGCGTCGACTATTGGATCAAACTGAACCATTGGGCCAAGAGATATATCTCCAAAACTTGTGCCATTGTCTTTTAATTGAGGGCCTTCAGCCCCAAAATCAGCATCGAGTGAAACGATTGGTAGAATGATGCTCCAGCCTAAATGCCCTCCTCCCCCAATTGTTTTTGGTGAGTAGTAAGTAAGTTGATTTACTAAAGTGGTGGCACTGAACTCTGGGTTATCAAAAACCTTATTATCATTGCCATCGTTATCGAGGAAAGACGTTGCTCTACGGTGCTGTAAGTAAATATTGTGATTAAGTCCAGGCGGCCCAGCGAAGCCGTCATAGAAACTGGTATTACCAAGGTTTATGCCACCTGGCTGACTAACGGCAGGTGGGGGTGGACCATTTGCCGCCAAGGCAGAAGAACATACCAGGACAAATATAGACGACGAGATTGTTGCACGTGCGTACATGGGAGCTTTATTCATACATCAAGGCCTGTTGTTGTTATAGTGTTTTTGGGTGTTTAAGTTTTAATGCAGAGGCCTAATGCCTCTGTTGCACCTGACTTTAGGAGAGAAAAAAGATCGTGTCTTGTCTGAAAGCGACATATTTGAACAGCTGTGCCATTACGACATTTCATGAGTCGTAGCGTATGCGAGTTACTTAAAGTTCAAGCTCATGGCCCCCCCTTTGCAAGATACGGGGAGGCATTTTTGAAGGTGATTATTGAAAGCAAGAGGGGTGGGCCTGGAGCTCTGCCAACTGTCAAACAACATATTGTCCGAGAATACGATGGTTAGCCTGTGTTGAGCGAGGAGGGCTTCGAAAGTAGCTCGGCTCATAGCAATGGGTAGCCGATAGAGATGAGTGGGTTTGCTTAATAGCTTTTCGTTAATATTGTTAAGTAAAATTAAGTTTTGAAATATCAGCCGGCCCTGGCTGAATCGCGAAAGACTCGCGGTGAAACGCCATAAGAAGCTTTAAATGATCTGCTAAAGTGTGCACTACAGGTAAAACCCCATTTATGTGCTACATCACTAATCGTGCGCCCTATGCTATTTGGGTCTCGAAGGTCTTCTGCACAGCGGGTTAAGCGGCGCTGCCAGATATACTCACTTAAACTACACTCACTTTCATCTTCAAATGCGCGATGAAGGGTTCGTGTAGAGCACTGCGCAATCTGGGCTATTCGCTCTACGGTTAATTCATGGCTAGAAAGGTTCCTATCAACGAAATCTTTTATCCAGTTTTTCTTAAATAAGCGCGGGTTATGCTCAAGCTCTTCTTCCTTGTTCTTGTTTTCAACCGTGTTCTGGAGCAAGGAAATAATACTTTTGCCTAGCGAACAGGATGTGGCATCGTTCAGGAGAGGGTACTGTGTATAGGCGTCGACAATAAAATTATGGAGCATTCGGCCTAGTCCATTCCGATTATTTATGCGTAAATCTTTTGGGATGGTGGCAGGCGTGCCAAGATTGCCACAAAGAAGCATTAAATACTCACAGTTTTTGGTACTTGTAACAGTGAAATGTCGGCCACAGTCTAGAAAGAGGAGGTCTCCGGGAGTGAAGGTAGAGCTTTTACCACTTTGTTCAACCTGGCTCACTCCGCCCATTTGTAAAACCAGCAACCCAGGGTGAGCATCCCGATATGCGGTTTTATTAATGCGTCGAGAAAATCGGTGAGGGCTGCAAACCATTCTGCAGAATTGCAACTCACCAAGCGCGCCGTATTCAAGTCGTCCCTTGAATGGTTCTTTGTATAGTGGTGAAACCGAAGTACTTTCCAATCGCCGGATGCGTTCCGGGGTTTTCCCCAGATGAATACTCATGACATCTTGCCATTCTTTAAGGCGTTTAGTATGGCTGAAATGCTCTGTGCTAACGCTGGAAAAATGTCTCATGGTGCGCACTCATTTTGTGTGAGGTGGCTATTAAAAAGTACATCCTTAGCTTTAGGCTGGCCCATTGCAGCAGTTGCTGGCGGCTATACGGTATTCAAGAATATTAAGCGCTCTAAGCGTTGATGACCCCCCCGGAGCGTCAGTGCAGGGGCAGCAGCAATAATAGTAATAGGGAGGACCTTGTTGAAACTGGTTTTTTGGCTTCTGCCTTCATCCCCTTTTTTTAATTCATGAACAGCAATATATTGTTTGCTTCAAAGTCTTTCTATGACTTCATCAGCCGATGCAATCTCAGCAACACAGAATGAAAGGCTTGTTAGTGTCGCCTTTTGGACATCTTCGGCACTCATAGCACCGGCACCCAGGTCAGGATGATCCATAGTGCCAGTAGCGTCCGAAACAAAAATGGTTTTGTAATCTCTAAACTGAGCATCTCGAGCAGTCGATTCACAGCACATATTAGTAACAGTGCCAGTAATAATAAGCGTATCAATTCCCCTATTTCTAAGCTGAGTCTCAAGGTCCGTGTTGTAAAAAGCACTGTAGCGGTGCTTTTTGATGACAAGCTCTCCTTCTTGGGGAGCGATGTCTGAATATATTTCTGTACCCGGTGTGTTATCAACAAGAGCTTCTTGGCTGTCGATAGGCGGCCAGAAACCTGACATCAGCCCCATGTCGCCACGATCTTTTCCGTGCACATGAGTTGTGTAAATTACCGTGGCGCCCTTTTTCCTGCAGACATCTATCAGTTTCTTGATATTCGGTACAGCTTTAGTAGCCATGGGTACACACATCGGTGCACCTGGCTTAACAAAATCATTTTCCATGTCGATAACAAGAAGAGCAGTTTTTGTGGGGTTGTTTAGTTCAAATTTCATTACTCATTCCTTCTTAAATGTCTATGGGCTAAATAGGAAATAGTGTCGAAGGAGTCATGGCAACAAACCAGGTAACCAGAGCGCTATTGCAGGGAAGAATATGCACAGAGCCAACCCAGTGATCTGAAGAAGTACGAACGGGATGATCGAACGATAAATAGTGCCGATTCCGATCTTACCTTCCGTAATTCCCTTAAGGTAGAACAGCGCATAGCCAAAGGGCGGTGTGAGAAAACTCGTTTGTAGGTTTATGGCGACCAAAATGGCAAACCAAATCAGAATGGCTTGACTGCTTAGTCCCAACCCGAAATCCAGTATTTCTACCACCGGAGCTACTAGGGGAAGAACCACGAAGCTGATCTCAATCCATTCCAGAAAGAAACCAAGCACAAAGATCAAGCCCATGATCAGCAGTAGCAAACCATAGGGCCCAAGCCCCGTACCAGTGATCAAGGCCTCGATCATGTAATCACCACCCAACCGCTTGAAGACGACAGAAAAACTGGTAGCACCGATCACGACGAACAGAATCATCGCCGATGTGCGGGCGGTCTCCTGTACGGTTTTACTAAGTGTGTTCCAACTAATACTGCGCATCAGCAGCGCAAGGATCACACTGCCCAGTGCGCCGATTGCCGCCGCCTCCGTCGGTGTAGCTATCCCTGCCATGATTGAACCCAGTACGGCGAAGATCAACACGCATGGGCCAAACAGGTCCCGCGCCAAGGCTAACATGAGAGGAGATGTGTCGGTGTCAGTGGCGTCGAGGTCCGGCAGCGGCGCCCAATGGGGCTTGATACGAGCGATGATCAATAGGTAAGCAACATAGAGGGCGCCGAGCAACAGCCCGGGAATTAGTGCGGCTTTGAACAAGTCTCCTACCGATACTTGAAGTATCGAGCCCATGAGAACCAGCATAATGGAAGGTGGGATGAGAATCCCAAGCGTACCGGAAGCCGCTATCACTCCACAGGCCATCTCCGGGTGATAACCTTGCCGCATCATCACGGGTAACGCTAGAAGGCCTAGCATAACCACTGACGCACCAATAATGCCCGTACTGGCAGCCATCACTACGCCCAGAATAGCTACAGAAATGGCAAGTCCACCGGGCGTCCGCCCGAATACACGCTGCAAGGTTAGTAGCAATCGCCTCGCCACGCCGGAACTCTCAAGCATTAGGCCCATAAACACGAAGAGCGGGATGGCGATCATCAACCAGTTCTCGACCACACCACCGTAGATACGTGATCCCACCGTAGCCAGGAAGGGAACGGGAATACCACCGACGAAGGCGAAAATAATGCCGATTCCGCCTAACAAGAACGCTACAGGATAGCCGGTGAATATACCGGCAAGCAGCGATACCACCATCAACATCGCCAGATAGTATTCGCTGATGAATTCAGCCATTGTTGACCTCGTGATCTGTCTCCGCTTTTCGCGGGTCAAGGATGATGGAAAGCTTTTCGAAAACTTGACCAAGTGCACCCAAGGCCAAGAAAACCAGAGAGATGGGTAGCATGGCCTTGATCAGATAGCGATCCGTGAGTCCCCCGTAGTTCGATTTCTCCCCTGTCATGAAGGACATCGTTACGAAGTGCTTGGAAAGCCAGGCGACCAGCAGACAGAAGGGAATCAGCATCACCAAGTGACCGATCACATCCACCGTGGCGCGATGACTGGGCGATAACCGTTGATAAATCAGATCGACGCGCACATGAGTATCATGATGTAGGGCGTAGGTGCCTCCGAGCAGTGTCAAGACACCGAAAAGATGCCATTGAAGTTCGGTGATGCTGTTGATGGTCAGGGCATTGCCGAAAAGGAGCACCGTGTCGTTCCAGCGAGCAATCTCGTTGATGCCAGTAGCGTTGAGCAGTACGGTCAACAGGACAGCCGCCATCACTAGCAATACCAGCCAGCTGGTGACGCGACCTACCAACAGCCCCAGCCCGACCAAGGGTCGGGCCAGGGCGGCAGAGACCGCAGCGCCACGCTCACGCCAAGGGGCGAGAGGGGCAGTAGTCATAGTCAGTCCCCTTGGACATCTGATTTAACAGGAAGAGTCTGGAGGTCATGCCACTGCTGCATCTTTTCGGCATGCTCCATTAGTGAGGTGTACGCTTCGGCGAACTCGGGGCTCTCGGCCATCAGTTCGTTGCGCACGTCATCCCAACCATCGTGTAGGGCAGTGAGAACCTCATCAGGGAATCGGCGGATCTTGACGCCACTCTCTTCTAGTTCGCGCAGTGTCTCGACCTGGGCTGGGATCACCTCATCAGCTTCTTGCTGAATATTGGCCTGACAAGCGGTGCTGATCTGTTCACGCTGTGCGTCGCTGTAGCCGGCCCAGACGTCCTGGTTGATGAGCAGTGCAAGCCAGCCCGCCCCTTGCTGCCAGCCGGGGAAATAGTAATACTCGGCAATCTCGTCCAAGCCCATCGCATTATCAACTTGGGGAATCGAGAACTCGGCGGCATCAACCCGACCACGTTCAAGCGAGAGGTAGACTTCGTTCCCGGGAATCAATTGTGTTGAAGCGCCGAATTTGTTCAGAACCTGTGCGCCCAACCCGGAAATTCGCATCGACAGACCGTTCAGGTCATCGGTGCTGTTGATTTCCTTGTTGAACCAGCCGCCTGGCTCCTGGGGCAGGTATGAGCAAGCCAGGAACTTGACGTTGTAGGGATCCAGCGCCTTCTGTAACAGCTCGCTTCCCTCGCCAGCAGACGTCCAGGAGAACACTGCCTCTGCGGGTGGGCTAAAGGGTAGAGCGCCATAGAGATTGGCAATGGGCAAGTTGCCGGAAAGATAGGCGATGCTGGTCCAGCCGGCGGGGATGGCACCAGACGAGACAGAGTTGAAGATCTCAAACGGAGGTACGAGTTCGCCCGGATCATGGACGGCGAACTCAAACTCACCTGACGACATCATTTTGATTCTTTCAGAGATGTTCTTGGCGCTCTGGCCAAACAGGTTCTGAGTAGAGTAGGCGCTCGCGACATCTAGCCTTTCGCTGGCGTGTGCAGTACCTACTGCTGCCGCCGCTATAGCGGCTGCTAGTGGGATGATGCGTGTGGTTGTTGATAAGTGTCCAAGGGTCTTTGTAGTCATCTCATAGCCTTATTTTATGTTTGAGTATGTTTGTTAGCCTTGAAAGGGTCACAACCGCTGCAACTTAGAGCAAATACTTAATAGGTTTAAAGGCATGCCTTAAAGGTTTGTCTTATTTAGTATTTAGAATGCTCTTACATGAAAAGCTTCCTTTTAGACGGATAAAATCACGATCTCTGTGCTTTGAATGAAAAATTATCGTGTAATGAACTTATAAAATAATACTTTAGTCCTTTATACTAAAGATTTATTTTTCACTGTAATACAAATTCAAGGACGGTTCATTCTTCTGATCCAAGGGGGCTCATAGGTTTTTTCGATTAAATCCTGTGCTGTTATATAGTAGCTTTTATTTGCAGCTGTTTTCGCGCGAGGGCGGAGAGGTTAGATGTGTTGGGAATCTAGCCATCTTGGATTGTTCTGTCATCAACAGTCATGCGGTATTACCATTAGTCCAACTTTGGGGGTGTACGGTTTAAATCATGCTATTGCACTCACAACGTCTCTAGAATACTCCGCGTCTTATCTCCGATCTGGTGTGCCCAAGGTTTGCGGATGCTGTGTGACTAGTTACTTCGTCTGGTTTCCGTTGACAAACACGGTGCTATTGTCAGTTTTCGGTTCGTGTTTCTTACCACCCCATACTCGTTAATGTACTTCCAAGTTCCCGGCGACCGGCCATCGAAAGATAACGACATCTACAGTGTCATTTATTGGTCGCACATTACCCAATGTGAAAAAAGTTGGATTCCCCGTAAGCCTGCGTTTTGAAAATGTGCCTCACCAACGAGTGTGACAATTAAATAACGGCTAAATTTCTGTTTTTTATCGTTATATAGGTATTTTTGCAGTCTTGACTCATTGATCGGTTGGGTATAGGTAACAACCCGATAAGTATTGGAATCAGTGAACCCGAGCAGTAACACTCACCTGCACTGTTATTGCTCTGCGGGTAAAATGATCATGTCGCAAACCACCGTGGCCGTTGAACAAACGCCCTACGCTGAAGCTTCTGCTTTCAAACCAATCTCGCTCGTCATGGGCATTGTCATTGGCTTGGGTGTTTTCTTCCTTTTACCCGAAACGCTAGCCTTCAACGCTCGTCTTGTAGCAGGCATTGCTATGCTGATGGCCACCTGGTGGATGACAGAGGCGATTCCCATTCCTGTCACATCGCTGTTGCCGCTTGTACTGTTCCCTTTTTTCGATATTGCCTCGGTCGGAGCGACCGCCTCGCCCTATGCTCACAGCATTGTCTTTCTAGTATTGGGTGGCGTACTGCTGGGCTTGGCAACGCAGCGCTGGAATTTACATCGTCGCTTCGCGTTACTGACGGTGCTCACCGTGGGTACTAAACCCGCTCAAATTGTCTTCGGTCTGATGTTCGCAAGCTGGTTCATCACCATGTGGGTGAGCAATACAGCAACCGCAGTGATTATGGTGCCAATCGGTGGCTCGATCATTGCGTTAGTGAAGTCGCTAGGCAATGGTGATGATACGCCTAAGTTTTCAGCAGCCGTGCTGCTGGGCATTGCCTATGCCATCACCATCGGCTCTATGGCTACGCTGATCGGTCAGCCACCGATGGCGCTAATGCGCGCCTACATGGAAGACACTCACGGGCTTAGCATCGGCTTTGGTCACTGGATGCTGGTAGGTGTGCCTTTCTCATTCACTATGCTGATGCTGGCTTGGCTAGTCCTGAACAAGCAGGTGTTCCGCTCGGAAGTTGAGAATATTCAGGGAGGACGAGCGATGATAGAGACAGAACTCAAGGGTATGGGCCGACTATCGCCTGAAGAATCACGTGTATTGATGGTCTTTGCTGGGGCAGTGTTCTGCTGGGTATTTTTGCCATTAATCGCGCAAATTCCATTTGTGCAGAATGCGCTGCCTTGGCTCTCCAACATCAACGACACCAGCGTGGCGATTCTCGCGGCAATTCTAATGTTTGTAATTCCTGCTTCTAAAGGAAAAGGGGCGTTGCTAGAGTGGTCGGCCACGCGTGATGTGCCTTGGGGGGTACTAATTCTATTTGGTGGTGGCTTAACACTTTCAGCTCAGTTTACCGCCACTGGTTTGAGTGCCTGGGTTGGCGAGAGTGTTTCGGGACTGTCAGGTCTACCGCCAATTTTGATCCTAGCCATCACTGCTATCGTCATTATCCTATTGACCGAGCTAACCAGCAACACGGCGACGGCGGCTGCCTTCTTCCCCATTATGGGTTCTATTGCCGTGGGGCTGGGTATTGAACCTTTCTTGATGACCATCGTGGTTACCTTTGCCGTGAGTTGCGCCTTTATGTTGCCGGTGGCGACACCTTCTAATGCTGTGGCTTTTGCAACGGGAGATCTTCCCATCAAGAGAATGATTCGTGCAGGTATCTGGCTCAACGTTATCGGCTTACTGGTGATTATGGTCGCGCTCTACACCATTGTACCTCTGGTATTTGATGTCTCTTTCTAAATTGGGTCTACAAACGTCACTGACAGCGATTTCGATTTGACGCTGATAAGTATTCGTTCTATTTTGTTCGCAATACAAATTTATGTTCGCAATAAGAACAAGGAGAGGTTTCCATGTCTCAGCCCTGTATTATTTGTGTCGCCATAACCGGCAGCCTGCCGCGTAAAGAGAACAATCCTGCCGTGCCGATTACGGTTGAAGAGCAGATTGAAAGTACCCAGGCGGCGTTCGAGGCGGGAGCCACTATTGCCCACTGTCATGTGCGCAACGATGACCAAACGCCTTCATCCGATCCGGAGAAGTTTGGTCGCCTAATGGAAGGGCTTAAGAAGCACTGTCCTGGCATGATTATTCAGCTCTCTACCGGAGGGCGCTCGGGTGCAGGAGAAGCCCGGGGCGGGATGCTGCCGCTGAAACCCGATATGGCCAGCCTCTCGGTGGGTTCCAACAACTTCCCCAACCGCGTTTACGAGAATCCGCCGCAACTGGTGGAGTGGCTGGCTGATGAGATGCTCAAGTACGATGTAAAACCTGAAATCGAAGCGTTTGATTTGTCACATATCCACCAAGCGGTGAGCCTTTCCAAGCAAGGCAAGCTAAAGACGCCGCTCTACGTGCAGTTTGTGATGGGGGTTAAAAACGCTATGCCAGCGGACAAGCCGACTTTTGATTTTTATATTGAGACGCTCAAGCGTTTAGCGCCTGATGCGCAGTGGTGTGGCGCTGGCATCGGCGCCAATCAATACCTGCTTAATGAGTGGTCAATTGCTGCAGGTGGTCACACTCGGACGGGGCTTGAGGATAACGTGCGCCTGGACAGCGATACATTGGCACCATCCAACGCGGCACTGGTCGAGCGCACGGTAGCGTTGTGCGAAAAGTACCAGCGCCCTGTGGCTACTTGGCAACAGGCGCGTGAAATACTTGGCTTATAAAATAAATAAAACCAACAATTAATAAGCAGGAGATAAGTAATGACGGATATCACTGTCGTGGGTGATGCGCCTGAGATTGACGAGATTAAGCGTGTAGTGCAGCTATATGTCGATGGCTTTCAAGGCGGTATGGAAAAGCTTAACCAAGCATTTCATCAGGATGCGTGGATTTTTGCACTGGACGCTGACGGGCTACTTGCCGCTGGGCGAGTGAGTGAGCGTTTTGAGCGTTGGGCAGCCAGCTACCGCCCGGTGAAAAGCCGGTTTATCGCCGTAACTCAGGCTGGAGAGGTGGCCTCGGTGCTGCTTGGTTTCGACAACAGTGAGAACCTTGAGGATTCCTGGGTGGATGTCATTGCGTTAATAAAAGCAAAGGGCAGCTGGCAAATCACCAACAAAACTGCGGCCCACAGCACCCGAGCGGCGTGGGCTAAGCCCTAGGTGCAACACAATAAGTGAATCAATGCGGGAAAACGGCAGTGGTAATAACACTGCCGTTTTGGTTTGTGGCGACTTTAGGTTAGATATGCCAGAGCCCCTACTGCCATGGCTTCGATGCCAGTGCGTAGAGTCACGTCGTTTCCTGGGAAATAGTAGGGCGAGTGCGGCATCTCAAGATGGCGCATTTTCTGCGACACGCTCGTCCCTAAGGTTTCCTCCCAGCGCGTGGCAGGGGTGGCTCCAATAAACCAGTAGACGTAAGGAATATCTTCGCCGCTAAAACCGCCTGCTTCGGCATTTCCGAACAGCGGGAAATCCTCGCTGGCGTTAAGGCGTGGCATGGCGAAAAGGTTGGCGCCACCAAAATGCTCAGCGTGAGCTTGGCGAACATGCTCTACCGCCATCGGGTCGTTGTGCAGGGCGATAGTCTCGTTGAGTACTCGGAATTCCGGCAGTTTGGGCGAACGGCCCGCTTCGCATTCTGCGCGGATGATTCGCTCAATAGACGTCACGACTTGGCGATGCAGTGCATCATCAAAGCTACGGATATTAATCTCAAGCTCGGCGGAGTGGGGGATGATATTGGCCTGGGTACCCGCGTGAAGCTTTCCTACGGTGACCACCACGGTTTCTTCCGGTGGCACTTCCCGGGAAACGATACTCTGCAGACGGGTGACCACGTGTGCGGCAATCACCACCGGATCTACTGTTTGGGCTGGCATGGAGCCATGGCCTCCTGCGCCGTGAATAGTCACCGCAAGATTAGTGCAGGCGGCCATGGTGCTGTTGGCGCGGTGGCCAATAGTGCCCGCTAGGGCGGGCATATTATGTTGGCCTAAAATAATATCGGGGCGTGGAAAACGCCCATAAAGGTCGTCATCAAGCATCGCTTTAGCACCGCCAAAAATTTCCTCGGCAGGCTGGCAAATCAGCATCAATGTGCCGGACCATTGCTCTTTCAGTCCCGCCATAACCGCAGCGGCGCCAACAATACAGCTGCTATGTAGGTCATGACCGCAGGCATGCATCAGTGGCACCGTTTCGCCATTTTCAGCCACGGCGGTTTCACTGCTGGCAAATTCTAGGCCTGTTTCTTCCTTGATGGGTAGTGCATCCATGTCACCGCGCAGCATAACCGTGGGACCCTCGCCGTTGCGCAGCAGTGCTACCACGCCAGTGCCGCCGATGTTCCTGTTTACCTCATAGCCGTAACGTTCCAAAGTGTCGGCAAGGCGAGCGCTAGTCTTGTGCTCCTGAAAAGGCAGCTCGGGGGTCTGATGCAATTGACGGTAGAGTGACTGGACAACTTCGAACGCCGCCTCTACCTGAGTGGCGATGCCACTCTTTAAATTCAAACTATCAATTTGGATGTTCATAGAGTTCTCCAGGCGATTACTGGCTGTGGGTGGGTGTTTTTTTAGTAAACATGGGCTTAACGAGCCACTGCCAGGCCGTCACAACGCCCACGTTGAGCAGCATCGCCCAGATGCCAGCGTGCCAGCCAAGTGGTGAACTCCAGGCGAACTCCATCAGCAAGTAGGCCAGGCTGCCGAATAGGGCGCCCGCCATGACGCTAGCGCGGCGTAGGTGTGGCATAAAGAGAGCGCCAATTACCATCGGGAAGAGTTGGACAATTAATCCATAGGCGCCGAGCAGGAGTAGTACCAGCGACGAGGGGTTGGCCAGCGCAAACAGGTAGGCGATCAACGACAAGCCGAGCACGCTCCAGCGTGTTGCGCTGATGACCGCCTTCTCGCTTGCCCCTTTCATCATGGTGGGGCCAACCACATCACGCACCAACACTACGGCAGCGGTATGGGCTAGATTAGCGCCTGTAGACATGGCGGCGGCAAGTGCGCCAGAAAGCATCAAGCCAATCACCCAGGGCGAGAAGTTGGCTACGTCCATCACCATGCGTAGGAGCACTGTATCGGAGCGTTCTAAGGGAGAATCGGAAAAGGTCAATATGCCAGCAAAGCCGATGAACAGTAGCGGCACCAGCAGGTAGGCGTAGAGTGGGTAAAAGACGCTAACCTTGCGCAGCGTCTTACCGCTGTCCGCCGAATAGAACTTCATAAACAGGTGCGGCCACATGGCACCGCCGAAAGCACTTACCAGCACCGCAGTACTGAAATAGCCCCAATTCATACCGGTGGCCCCAGGCATGGTCAGGTATTTAGGCATGGTTAACTGGATCTGGCTGAACATTTCTCCCACGCCGCCGTACAGGCGCTCAGAGATGGAGAGGCCCAGGAACCAAGCGATGACTATCATCATGATCCCTTGGAGTAGGTTGGTCCACCCGATGCCGTTCAGACCACTACAGAAGACGTAGGCGGCGACCACCAGGAAGGCGAGCAATGCTCCCAGCCAGAAGGGAATCAGGCCATCAGTTGCCGCCTGAAAGAGCAGACCGGCACCGGCAATCTGAATCGTGAGGTAAGGCACCAGCGCTAGCACGCCGATTACTCCGGCCAGTATACCCAGCGTTTTGCTTTGGTAGTGATCGGCAATCATGTCGCCTTGGGTGAGATAGCCTCGCTCTCGACCTAGCTTGGCCACTCGCGGCCCCATGGCCCAAATGGTGATGGGTATCAGCGACAGGTAAGCGAGAATATAGAAGGCTGGTGCACCATGCTGGTAGCTCCAGCCCGGCGCTCCCAGGAAGGCAAAGGCGGAAAATATTTCGGCGCCGAGGATGAAGAACAAAATCACCACGCCAACATGGCGCCCACCTGCTACATAGCCCTCTAGGCTTGAATTTTTCTGGCCGCGAGCGCGGAGTCCCACCCACAGCACCAGAGCGAGATAGGTCAGGGTGATGCCGACGACAATGATCGAATCATTCATGGCGACCACCCCCGTGGCGAACCACATAGGCTATCCACATACCGACAAATAGAATCAGCATCCAGAGGATGTACCAGAAAAATAGAAAAGGCAGTCCGAGGACGGTGGGTTCGATACGATTGGCAATCAGGGCGCCGGGCCAGATCATTGCTAGGGTGCACACAGCAAAGTGCAGCCCGGTTAGTAGGTGATAGGTCTTGTTCATAATGTTTCCTGCTCGCCTTGGCGAGTCTTGTTATGGATTGTTCATTCACTATGAAACAAGGATAGAGATACCAAAAATATAGATTTTAGATGCTAGCCATATCCTATAGGCATGGCTAGCCAGTATGGTGGTAATGTTGTTCTGCCCCTGAATGTGAGTTCACGAGCGTATGTGAGGTGATATCACGCTAATGGAATTTCGCCAGCTGGAATATTTTATAGCGGTGGTGGAGACAGGATCTATTTCTGCCGCCAGCCGAAAAGTGCATGTGGCTCAACCGGCATTAACACGACAGATGCGGCTGCTAGAAGACGATGTGGGTACACAGCTTCTGGATCGTCATGCTCGCGGTATTCGCTTGACCTTGGCAGGGCGAACGCTTTTTAGCGAAGCTACCCGGCTGATTGATGACCGTGCAGATATCAAGGCGCGCCTGCTGGCGATGGGCCGTGGCCAAACCGGCAAGCTCAGCCTAGGTGTGACTGTGACGCATTTGTGGGTGCCGGAAGTGGCCAAACTCATGGGTGGCTATCGTGGTCTTTATCCACATGTGGCATTGGATGTCTTTACATTACTTTCCGGCCCGCAGTTGGAGAAGCTGAACCAGGGGGGACTCGATGCAGGTATTATTTATCATGATGACCATACGCCTTCAGGCATTGAAGCCCACCTTTTGCAGCGTGACCATCTGATACTCGCCGTGCCCGCTAACTCATATTGGGCACAATCGCCACCGACACGCCTGGATGAGCTTGCTGAGACAGAGTTTGTATGGGGATATCGTGGGATCTCGCCCGTCTATTATGATCGAATGGTCGCGCATTTTTCTCGACTACACTTTGAACCCCGCGTTGTGCAGTATGGCGCTGATAACATCACCATTCTTAGTATGGTGGCCGCTGGGCTGGGGATATCCATTGTACCGGCCGCCAGTCGTAGCCATCCCATGCCCGGTATCCGTTTTATTGAACTGGAGGAGTTAACTACCTGTGATATGCCGCTATGGCTAGCGTGGCGAGCAGGCAATGTATCTCCTGTGCTCAATAATTTTATTCAAATGGCAATGGAGATATTTGAGTAAAATTAGCAACTCAGACTGAAATAAAAGCAAGCCGCTGCGGTTTCAATGCAACGGCTTGAGTCAATTCTGTCACTAGTGCTAGTGGCGCTAATCCAAGGGAAAGACCCGTACTAGCTCGATTTTTTGAGCGTTTCAGCAAAAATCTCGCCGGAAATGGCCCAGTTTTCCATTTTTACGTCATTGAAAATGACATATACGTATTGCGGGTCGATGTTGCCATGCTGAGCAATCGCATCGGTGACGGCTTTAGCAATAGCAGGTTTGGCTTCGTCACGGCCATCAAACATCTGAATATTTACGACTGGCATGTTGAATCCTCTTGGGGTTGTGAACGGTGTGCTTCATTGAGCTTGCTGCTCAAGGAAGCAGTTTAGCCCTGCCCTAAGGGGTGATAAACATGCTACAAACTGCTTCAGAGTAGCAATAAATTCTACAATCAGCCGAAAACATTCTTATCTGCCAATGAAACCAGTTCATTGATAATAAAGCGAACGCTAGGCAGACGTTGATATGAGCGTGGCCAAATAATATTCAACTCGGTGGGCGGGGGAGCATGCGCCGGGAGGATCGTCACCAGCTTTCCCTGAGCGATAAACGGCCGCAGCAATGCCTCTGGAAACTGAACGATTCCCGCACCTGCCATGCAGGCATCCATCATCGCGTCGCCATCACTTATTTGATGAAAAGGTGAGGGATTAAACCTTACTTCCTGCCCATTATCGTCTTTGACTCGCCAGCTCAACGGTGACCCACCGCGCCAGGCCATCAGGCAGCGGTGTTGACTGAGCGCCTGTAAACTCTGTGGGCATCCATAGCGTTCAAGGTAGCTAGGCGATGCACAAAGCACGAGGTGCTGGTCATTGAGCTTCTTGGCGACCAGGTCGGCGCTGTCCTTCAAGGCACCATAGCGGATGGCGAGATCAAATCCGGCATCCAGCGGGTCAATGATGCGATCATTGAAGGTGAGGGTAAGCTTCAGGTGCGGATAACGCTCGGTCATGCCTAACAAAATTGGCATCATCACAGACCGACCAAAGGCGGCGGGCATATCAATTCGAACTGTGCCGGACGGTTCACTCAACTTTGAGCGTAGCGACGTTTCTGCAGCATGCAGTGTGTCGAGCGCGCTTTGGCAGCTGGCAAAATAGGCCTCACCTTCTGTTGTGAGACTCAATTTACGCGTGGTCCTGTAAAGTAATTTGGTGGCTAAGTGTTGTTCCAGCTTAGAAACACTTTTTCCTAGCGCTGATTTAGAAATGCCCAGCTCATTGGCTGCAGCGGTAAAGCTTCCCGCTTTGGCAACAGCGACAAAATAGACAATGGCACGTGGATTGTCGGAAAAAACCGGACTGCTCATGGTCAGTGATCCTGTTTAGCTAAGCGGACGGCAATGCACCTTACTTAAAAGCGATAGCTGATAAACAATCGTTATTCGCCAAATTCAAAGTCATCCCAGTACGGGGGATCACCGAAATATCCGTCTAAAAAGTCGATAAAACACCTTACCTTACTCGCCAATAATTTGCGGTGCGCATAAACGGCATAAAGACCTAAAGGCGCTGGCTCGCACTCAGGAAGGATCACATTTAGGCTGCCCTCGCCAATCGCCTCGCCGGAAATAAAAGTCGGCTGAATGGCAATACCAGCCCCCTGAATAGCGGCTTTGATCAACACATCGCCATTGTTACTGATTAAGTCTCCCTCTTGATGCCGCCCCGTAGTGGGGAGCCACTCTGTGGCGGGCGATCCCATATCATGCTCCATATAGCTGTAACGCAGATATCGATGTTGCTTAAGTTCACTGGGGCTTGTAGGGGTGCCATAGCGGGCTAAATAGTCAGGCGAGGCGCATATTACCAGTCGCACGGGGGCGATAAATTTCGCGATCAAGGAAGAGCTCTTCAAATGACCAATGCGTAAGGCAATATCAAATCCTTCCTCTACGATATCCACCTTTCTATCGTTCAATTGTAAGTCAATGCTGACGGCCGGATGTGCCTGCTGGAAGTCAGCCAGCAGTGGTGCTAAGTGCAGTGTTGCAAAGGAAACAGGCGCGCTGATCCGCAAACGACCTCGTGCGCCTTCTTGTAAGTCATTGAGCTGACTGTCCATATCGTCGATGTCGTCAAGCACCTGCTGGGCATGCTCAACGTAACGAATGCCCGCTTCTGTGAGATGCACTTTTCGGGTTGTGCGGTTCAATAGGCGCACTCCGAGGCGTTCTTCCAGCTGAGACACATACTTACTGACGAGTTGAGGCGACATCTCAAGTCGTTCAGCCGCCTGAGTGAAGGTTCCTTCGCTAACCACATTGACGAAAGCCCGCATGGCGTCAAGTCGATCCATTCGTTTGCCCTACCTGAGTGAAAAGCTGATTATCAACGCTATGTTGTTAATCATGCAACATATCCGGCCTTATTGTTCCTTCATGGCGAGAGTAAAGTGCGTTCATCAGTAACGCAAAGCTTGTTGAATAAACCCATTCGCTATTCGAGGAACCACTCATGAAAAACCAATTCGCACATACCTTACTTAAGTCTACTGGCGGCTATGCGGCCCTGGCTTTGAGGCTACCGGTCGGCCTGATATTGGCGGCACACGGTGCACAGAAATTATTTGGCTGGTTCGGAGGCTACGGCTTGGAAGGCACCGGGCAATGGATGGCCAGTATCGGGCTTGAACCCGGCTATACGATGGCATTACTGGCAGGCAGCGCCGAGTTTTTGGGAGGGATCGCTTTATTCCTCGGGCTTCTAACGCGTCCCGCGGCGATTGTCTCAGCCTTCACTATGCTAGTCGCCATTTTCAGCGTCCATTTGGGTAATGGCCTGTTTCTGACTAACGATGGCTATGAGTACGCACTTGCTCTTTTTGCTATTACCACCGCGTTAGCGATTCAAGGCGCAGGGCGCTTGTCAATCGATAGCCTGCTGCAGGCACAGTTCTTTCCGGGTCGAAAATAACCCTCAGCATACCGGTCGCCCCGCCACTATTGACGGGGCTTGTTCTGACGGAAGGAGATTACTATGTTGGTTAACGGAACATGGCAGGAAAACTGGCACCCTGTACAGGCCAAAGACGAAGAGGGGCGGTTTATTCGCCAATTATCGTCGTTTCGCCACTGGATCACGCCGGATGGCTCGCCGGGCATTGCAGGCAAGGGTGGCTTCAAAGCAGAAAAAGACCGCTACCATCTCTACGTTGCTTATATCTGCCCCTGGGCTTCCCGCACGCTTATGGCCCGCCAGTTGAAGGGGCTGACGGATCTGATCAGCGTGACGGTCGTTAATCCCCGGTTATCCGATAATGGCTGGCAGTTTGGCGACTATCCCGGTACCGGTGAAGATAGCCTTAACGGTGCTCGTTATCTGCATGAGTTGTATTCTCAAGCCGACCCGACCTATACCGGTCGAGCCACCGTCCCTGTTTTGTGGGACAAGAAAACACGCACCATTGTCAGCAATGAGTCAGCCGATATTCTTCGCATGTTCAACACTGCGTTCGACGCGTTTGGCCAGCAAGGGCCGAATCTATACCCGGCAGAGTTAGCCGACGACATCGATGCGTTGAACGAAGTTATCTATCAAAACCTCAACAACGGTGTCTACCAATCAGGGTTTGCATCATCTCAGCAGGCGTACGAAGAGGCGTATGACAAGGTATTTCTCACCTTGGATGAACTTGAAACGCGCTTATCTGATGGACGCTCTTATCTGTTCGGCGAACGGCTAACGGAAACCGATGTGCGGCTGTTCGTGACCTTGATCAGGTTTGATGCGGCCTACCACGGGCTATTCAAATGCAATCGAAATACACTTCAAGCCATGCCTTATTTGCACGCTTACATGCAACGCATCCATGCGATTAATGGTATCGCCGAGACGGTCAATATCGAACACATTAAAGCCGGGTATTACTCCATCAAAGCGCTGAACCCCAGCGGTATTGTGCCGGTAGGGCCTGCCATCATTTGATTTTAAAAATTAATGAATAGGGCGATGGCCGCGTTTTGTTACCCATAAGTCTTCAGTAACCACGAGGAAACGATGATGAACACCTCACCAGATATTTTATTCCTCTCCCACGGCGGCGGGCCTCTGCCGCTATTGGGCGACCCAGATCATCAGGAGATGGTCGAGTCGCTGAAAGGGATCGCCAACGTCATCAGTAAACCGTCGGCTATTTTAATTATCAGCGCCCACTGGGAAGCGTCTGTCCCCACGATCACGTCAGGAGCCGCCCCGGAACTGATCTACGACTATGCGGGTTTTCCGCCCGAAGCGTACCGAATTCAGTACCCTTGTCAGGGTGAGCCTGAGTTGGCACACCAGGTGAGTCGGGCACTTGAAAACGCCGGTATCCCCGCCCAGCAAGATGCCCAGCGGGGCTTTGACCATGGCGTGTTTGTCCCGCTCAAAATCATGTACCCAGAGGCTGACATTCCCTGTGTACAGCTTTCGTTGGTTAATAACCTTGACGCTGATACGCACCTTGCCATCGGCCAAGCGCTCAAATCTCTGGAGCGCGAGAACCTGCTGGTGATTGGTTCGGGTTTTTCATTCCACAACATGCGGGAATTCTTTAGCCCTATCACGCCAGACAGCCAAGCGAAAAATAAGGCATTTGAAGACTGGCTAGTGACGACGTGCTCCAGCAAGGACATCGATGAAGCAGAGCGTACACGTCGCTTGGCTAACTGGGATAAGGCCCCCCATGCACGCTTCTGTCATCCAAGGGAAGAGCACCTTCTGCCCCTACATGTCTGTTATGGGTTAGCGGGCAGGCCGAGTGATCAACAGTTATCAGCCACCATATTGAACAAGGCCGCCGGCATGTTCTATTGGTCACGGAAGAGTGCCAAGTAAAACGTGCAGAGGGGAGTCGCTGAGAGAGTGATTTATTACTCTGAGAACATCTCAAACATAAGCCCTCTTAACCAGCGATTTCCAGGGTCTTGATGAAAGCGGCGGTGCCAGAAAAGATTAATCGGAATCTCGGGGAATGCCAGCGGGTGCTCACGAACGGCTAGTCCAAATCGCGCTCGTGTCGCCTCAGCCAGCTTGCTGGTAACCGTCACCACTAAGTCGCTACTGCTGACGATATAGGGAACGGCTGCGAAATGTGGAAGTGTTAATCGAACTGGGCGCACAACCCCAGCGTGCGCAAGCTGCTCTTCGATAATGCCGTGCCCGGTGCCCCGGGCAACCACCACCGCGTGATGTGCTGCGCAAAAATCCTCAATACTAAAATTCCCCTCAGCAAGCGGGTGATCTTCGCGCATCAGGCAAACGTAGCGCTGTACAAACAGTCGTTGCTGGTAAAAACCTGCCCCAAGTTGTGGGATCAGGCCAACCGCCAGGTCAATCTCTCCCTCCTCCATCTCGTGTTTCAGGTCGTTATGGTGGCTGCGCAAGGTGTTGAGTGAGACGCCTGGTGCATGTTGAGAGAGGTGCTGTAGCAGGCGCGGAAGGAATACTATTTCACCGATATCGGTCATGTTGATATGAAAGGTGCGATCACTCATAGCGGGGTTGAAATTGTCACATAGGTTCAGCGTGTCGTTCATTCGCGCCAACGCATCCGCAATGCCGGGGTGAAGTCGGCTGGCACGGGGCGTAGGTTGCAGCCCTTGTGACGTGCGCTCGAAAAGTTCGTCCCCCAGCAAGTGTCGTAACCGTTTCAGTGCATGGCTCACCGCCGGTTGGGTGATACCCAAGCGCAGAGCGACCCGCTGCGTATTTTGCTCTTGATACAACAAGTCAAAGACGACCAGCAGATTAAGGTCAATATTGGCAAGTTTCTCCATCACCTCGCGCCTCGCCACGTATCCAACAATAGTTGAATGCGGCAATCGGAGAGGTTTTTAACTGATTGATTCATATTGTTATTAGCGCCGTTTATAGTCTGAATGAAAGAGGCTGTGTGGTGGCTGTTGACGCTCGCGAATAGCGTTAGGGGGAGAGCATGACGCTCAACATACAACGATAAGCCCCAGAGCAGAGTGAAATCATGGTAGCTAACAATACAGTAGCAAATACACAGCAAAAACGTCTTTCGATTGGCATCGTCGGTGGTGGTATCGGTGGTGTGGCTTTCGCCGTCGCGTTATCTCGCGATAGCCAACTCGATATCCAGCTTTTCGAAGCTGCTCCTCAGTTCTCTGAAATTGGTGCTGGGGTCTCCTTTGGCCCTAATGCGGTAAAGGCTATTCAACGGCTGGGCTTGGAAGACTCCTATCAACGTATAGCCGACTCTTCGCCCGCTCCCTTTGAAGATGTTTGGTTTGAATGGCGGCGTGGCAGTGATGATGCTTACTTGACCGCCAGCTTAGCGCCAGGTGTCGGTCAATCCTCGGTACACCGTGCCGATTTTCTGGACGCCATTGTCGCCAATCTACCGGAGGGCCTCGCTCACTTTGGCAAGCGCTGTGTCGAAGTTAAGCAAGATGCCGATAGCGCCACAGCCTACTTTGATGATGGCACACATTTTACCGGCGATGTGATCATTGGTTTCGATGGAATTAAGTCCGCGGTGCGCCGCCATGTCTTACCTCCAGAGCAGTACGGCGAGATTACCCCGTTTTGGAGTGGCACTTACGCCTACCGCGGCATGATCCCCACCGATGAGTTAGAGGCCGCTTTAGAGGCTAAAGGTAGCGAGAAGCGCCTAGCACTTGTGCCCCAAATGTATCTCGGTAAAGACCGGCACATCCTGACTTTCCCCGTTAAGCAGTCGCAACTGATCAATGTTGTCGCTTTTATTACTGACCGCTCTACACCGAACCCTAAACTTGCCGAAGGTGAAGAGTGGGTACAAGCCACCAGCCAGAAGGAAATGCTGGAGGTTTTCGAGGGGTGGAGTCCAGCCTGCCAAGCAATCCTTGAATGTATTCCTGAGCCAACGCGTTGGGCGCTGCATGAGTTACCCGAACTCACCCACTACCATCGTGACCGTGTGCTGATTGTTGGCGACGCCGCCCATGCATTGGTGCCGCACCAGGGGGCGGGAGCGGGGCAGGCGCTTGAAGATGCCTACGTGCTGGCAAGCCTCCTCACGGATGAACATTGTGATCGCCACACAGTGAGCGATTTCTTAGCCGCTTTTGAGCAAGTACGTCACGCCCGCACCTGCAGGGTTCAACAAACGTCCCATGAGGCTGGGGATGTCTATGAATATGCCGGTGAGAATATCGGCGACGATGAGGCCAAGCTGATTGAAAACCTGGAAAACCGCTTCGATTGGCTTTGGAACCACGATCCGCACGACGATGTGATTGCCGCTCGGAAGCTGCGAGTTACATTGAATTAATACCGATTATACAGTTGATAATAACCACAAGTTGCGATAATAAAATAATGGAGTATTTCATGAGCGTAAAAATCTTTAATACCCCCGAAGTCCAAGAGTTTGTCAAAACCGTTGCCGGCTTTGACCAGTCAGGCGGCAATGACCGCGCCAAGCAAATTGTCCATCGCCTGGTCGGCGACCTGTTCAAGCTGATCGACGACTTCGATGTCACCGAGGAAGAGTACTGGGCGGGCGTTAACCTGCTCAATGCCCTGGGTAGCCAGACCCAGTTCGGGTTGCTCTCGCCCGGTCTCGGCTTTGACCACTTCCTCGATATGCGCCAGGACGCCATCGACGCGGAAGCCAAGCGCACCGGCAGTACGCCGCGCACCATCGAAGGCCCGCTGTACGTCGCCGGTGCCCCGGAAGCCGAAGGCTTCGCCCGCATGGACGACGGCAGTGATCCCGATGCCGAGGTGATGTGGCTGACCGGTCAGGTGCGCGATGTCGACGGCACGCCGATTGCCGGTGCCAAGGTCGAGATCTGGCACTGCAACTCCAAGGGTGGCTACTCGTTCTTTGATCCCTCCCAGGACGAGTACAACATGCGCCGCACGATCTATGCGGACAGCGACGGTCGTTACACCGCGCGCAGCATCATTCCCTCCGGCTACGGGGTGCCTGAAGGCGCACCGACCGATGTGGTGCTCAAATCCCTGGGTCGACACGGCGAACGCCCGGCGCATATTCACTACTTTGTCTCTGCCCCCGGCCATCAACACCTGACCACCCAGATCAACTTGGCGGGCGACCCCTATACCTTTGATGACTTTGCCTTTGCCACCCGCGAAGAGCTGGTCGTCCCCGCCGAGCGGATCGAAGACCCGGCCGAGATCGCCAAGCGTGATCTGGACGGCCCGTTCTCCCACGTGGTGTTCGATGTGGCACTGGCCCCCGCCGAGGCGCCCGAGCTGCAGGTACGTCCCGCCCGCCCACGGGCCAAAGAAGACGAGCAAGACCTTGCCAGCCAGCTCGCCGGTACCGCCAAGGTTTGATTAGAGGAAATAAGTAACGGAATTTAAACATTTTTTAAAGGAGAGATTTAATGGCAACAACAACAATTAAGGCTGCTGTAGCGCGTACTACTGGTGCTGCTCTTACCGTTGAAGCGCTTGAGCTTGATGAGCTGAAAGATAACGAAGTAAGAGTGGAAATGGTCGCGACAGGTATCTGCCACACCGACGCTATTGTCAGAGATGGTGTTTACCCGACTCCCTTGCCTGCTGTGCTGGGGCATGAAGGGGCTGGCGTGGTCATTTCAGTAGGTAAAACCGTCAGAAATGTCGACGTGGGCGACCACGTTGTGCTCTCAGCCGCTTATTGTGGCGCCTGTAAACAGTGCCGAGCTGGCCGAATGGCTTATTGCGAAAATCTCTTCGCCGAAGACTTTGGAGGTCGACGCAGAGATGGTTCGACGTCCCTGTCGTGTTGTGGCGAGCCTATTTCCTCTCATTTCTTCGGCCAGTCCTCCTTTGCGACGTATGCCAATGTCGTGGAAGAAAGTGTGGTCGTTATTGACAAGGATGTACCGCTAGAGCTGATGGGGCCACTTGGCTGCGGGCTACAAACGGGAGCGGGCGCCGTTCTCAACGAAATTAAACCAGAAGCCGGGTCATCGTTGGTTGTTTTTGGCGTTGGGGCAGTTGGTTCAGCGGCCATTATGGCGGCGAAAGTGGCGGGATGTACCACGGTGATTGCCGTTGATATTCATGACTCACGGCTAGAATTGGCGCTTGAGATCGGCGCAACGCATGCCATCAATTCCAGCAGTCGTGATGTCGCCGAAGAAATTAAAACGATTACGGATGGAGAGGGGGTTCAGTACGCAGTTGATACAACAGCGATCCCAGCTGTAACCAAGAAAGCTGCCGAAACGCTGGGAATTCGAGGAGTGCTTGTGTTGGTGGGGGCGGCAGCGCCTGGCACGGAAGTCCCCTTTGAAGTAGGTGCCTCTCTTGTTAAGGGGTGGACCTTTAAGACAGTTGTGCAAGGCAGTTCCATACCACAGGAATTTATTCCTCGATTAGTCAAGCTATGGAAGCAAGGCCGTTTTCCATTTGAAAAGCTAATTAAATTCTATTCTCTCGATGATATTAATCAAGGTTTTGAAGACTCTAAGAAGGGCGCTGTTATTAAACCTGTTGTAAGACTCAGGTAACCCTTTTGATAAAGCTAAGTTACCCCTGATTGTTATTAAATAAAAAAGGAAGCTGACATGACGCCTACCAACGAAGATATTATCAAAATAGGCCATTTAATTAATGGTGAAATAAAAGACGCCAACGAGTATCGCAGCCATATTGATCCGGGCAAGCTCTCAGATGTGGTGGCGAGTGTAGCGGTAGGTACGGCCGATGATGCCGAGCAAGCCATTCAGGCCGCGCATAAGGCATATCTTTTGTGGAGAAAAACGGAGCCAAAAGCACGTGTTGAAATGATGCTGAAGGCTGGCGAGATACTGGGTGAATGTGCCGAGGATCTGGCACCATTGCTCGTACGTGAGCATGGTGGCGTGCTCTGGGAAGCTCAGACTGATTTTGCACTGGGTAAGGGCGTGCTTCAGCATACGGCGAGCCTTGCAGAAGCCTTCCTTGAGCCGGTTAATATTGATGACGACCAATGTACGATCCGTGTTGAAAAGCAGCCAAGAGGTGTCGTCGCTGCTATCGTTCCCTGGAACATGCCAGTGGTATTAACGATGATGAAGTTGGCGCCAGCCCTGGCAACCGGCAACACTCTGGTGCTAAAGCCTTCCCCCTTTGCCTCTGCAGCACTGACCATTGCGCTGCAGCGTATGGCAGCGGTTTTCCCCCCGGGTGTTATCAATGTGGTGCATGGCGACATTGAGGTGGGTGAGACACTGACCACCCACCCGCTGGTGCGTAAAGTTGGATTTACCGGCGGCACCGCGACAGCCCGGGCGGTTATGAAGAGTGCAGCCGAATCCATCAAAAACCTCACCCTGGAACTGGGCGGTAACGACCCGGCGATTGTGTTGGACGATGCCGATATTGAGAAGACATTAGATCGTATGCTATCCGGTATCTTTACACGCTCAGGTCAGATCTGCTTTGCCGTTAAACGTATCTATGTGCCGCGTGCCATACATGATCAGTTTATCGATGCTTTATGCAACCGGGTGAGCGAGTTTGTAGTGGGGCATGGCTTGAGCGAGGGAGTTAATTTCGGCCCATTGGCAACGGAGGCGCAATATCAGAATGTGCTCAAGCTCATTGATACCGCAAAAGCGTCTGACGCCCAGGTTGTTGAGTTGGGCCGCATGGCCGACGGTATCGATAAAAATGATGGCTATTATATGTTGCCACACGTTGTTATTGGCGCTTCCCACACCGATCAAGTGAGTTGTTGCGAGCAGTTCGGCCCGGTAATTCCTGTGATCGCCTATGACGACGAGGAGCAAGTGATCGAATGGGCGAATGATAGCGAGTACGGTCTCGGTTCATCCGTTTGGACCTCTAACAGTGAACGTGGAATGCAGCTGGCTTCACGAATTGAGGCAGGTAGTACTTTCATCAATAGTCACGCCTTTGACTCGCTGGATCTACGCATGCCGTTTGGTGGTATTAAACACAGCGGTATTGGTCGTGAGTTCGGTGAAGCGGGTATGAGTGAGTATGTAGAAGAGCATGCTATCCGCCTACTGAAGTAAAAGACTTAAGCTGTGGTTGATAACAACAAAAGGTAAAAAAATGAAAACCAAAAATCAGATGCTGGCACCAGTATGTGGGTTTGGCCTGTTGATGGCAGGCCAGCTTGCAATGGCTGAAAGTAATGAGCCCGTAAAGCTAGGTTTAATGTTGCCCTATACGGGTACCTACACGGCACTGGGCGAGGCCATTACCAATGGTTTGAAGCTCGCTATTGAGCAGAATAGTGGACAGCTTGGGGGGCGTGAAGTCGAGTATGTCCAGCTTGATTCCGAGGCCAATCCCTCAAAGGCGCCTCAGAATATGAGCCGTTTAGTAAACAGTGACGAGGTCGACTTTGTTATTGGCCCCGTCCACTCTGGTGTCGCCATGGGGATGCTTCGGGTGGCCAAGCAAACCGGTGCTATTACCATTATTCCCAATGCCGGATTGGGAGCGGCAACTAACGAACTTTGCATGCCCAACGTCTTTCGTACTTCTCATAACATGTGGCAAGACAGCTACCCTATGGGAAAAGTTGCCTATGACCGTGGTCACCGCGAGATGGTAACGATTACCTGGGATTATGCCGGTGGCAAAGAGGATCTCGCGGCTTTTGAGGAGGCATTTACGGAAGCCGGTGGTGAAATCATTGAACAAATCTTGGTTCCTTTTCCCAGCACCGAGTTTCAGAGTTACATGACGCAAATTGCCAGCCTCAACCCTGATGCTGTTTATACCTTCTTCGCGGGTGGAGGAGGCGTCAGCTTTGTGCGTGACTACGCGGCTGCTGGGCTCAAAGAAAATATTCCCTTACTGGGCTCTGGCTTTATGACCGAAGGAAATTTGGCAGCTATAGGAGACGCAGGGGAGGGCGTATTGACGACGCTACATTATGCAGAAACACTGGAGAGTGAAGAAAATCAGAATTTCGTAGCCGCGTATCAAGAGGCTTATGGTGAGATGCCCGATGCTTACGCGGTGCATGGATATGACACCGGTGCCATGCTAATACAAGCACTTGATGTGGTAGAGGGTGATACCAGTGACCGCGATGCATTGATTGCAGCACTGGCTGCCGTAGAGTTGCAGAGTCCACGGGGGCCATTTCGCTTTTCTGAATCACACCACCCCATCCAGAATATCTACCTGCGTGAGATTCGTGATGGTCGCCATGAAGTATTGTCGGTCGCGCATGAACAGCTCGAGTCTCCTGATGCTGCTTGCCAGATGTAAGTGAACCCTAAGTTAGAAAGCGATCCTTATGTGAGCGTGGCTAAATCCCTATGGTTTTAGTCATGCTGCTTTTTTTGTCCCTACAGCCCACCGCTCAGCCTTATTCTTTTGTCGCAAACGTGGTTTAACTAACTGGCGTAGGAATGAGAGTGCGGCTTTATGGGTGTGGTGTTGCGTAATCTAATGATTTAAAAGATATATTAATAGGTTTTAAGTGCGCCAAGTGCATTTTTATATGTCTCAGCAGTAAAGGTACGTTAGCAATAGGCAATGAGTGCAGTAGCACACAGGGTTCACTACGTGCTGGTAATACCTCCTCGGTATGGCCAAGCACCTAAACAATATTGGTTCCGTCTTACTAGCGCAATCAAACTGACTTCAAGTCAACGATTGCCAGACGCCGGAGCTGCTATGTCAACCGTCATTCAACATATTGATACACTACTGGTCGATTTGCCGACCATCCGCCCTCACAAACTTTCCATGACCACTATGGCCTGCCAAACCATGGTCATTGTGCGCATGCGCCACTCTGACGGTATAGAAGGGCTCGGCGAAGGCACCACCATTGGTGGCCTAGCTTATGGCCCGGAAAGTCCGGAGAGTATTAAGCGCAATATAGATACCTATCTTGCACCACTGCTGATTGGTCAGCCCTCTCACAATGTTCATCAGCTACGCGCCCGGCTTAACCGCCACGCTCGCGGCAATATGATCGCCAAGTCAGCGCTAGAAACCGCGTTATTAGATGCCCAGGGCAAGCGCTTGGGCTTGAGTATCGCTGACCTTCTCGGTGGCGCACAGCAAGAGCACTTGCCCGTGCTATGGACGCTGGCCAGCGGTGACACCGCCAAGGATATTGATGAGGCGTTGCTGCGTTTAGAACAGCGTCGCCATTGCGACTTCAAACTTAAAATTGGCGCCAATCCGCTTGATCAGGACGTACGTCATGTGGCGGCAATTAAAGAAGCACTGGGTGACCGTGCCAGTGTGCGCGTAGATGTTAATCAAGCTTGGGATGAATCCACGGCGGTGCGGGGTATTCAGGCACTGCAAGATGCCGGTATTGAGTTAATCGAGCAGCCCATTCCTGCCCGCGCACATGCTGGTTTAGTTCGCTTGGCTAACCGTTTCAACGTCCCAATGCTGGCTGACGAGGCCGTACAGGATGCCCGCGATGGACTAGATCTTGTCTGTAGCGGATTTAGTGGTGCTTTTGCGCTGAAGATTGCCAAATCCGGCGGTATCTACGGTGTGCTGGAACTGGCTCATGTCGCGCAAGCGGCGGGGGTTGGCCTATATGGTGGCACACTGCTAGAGGGCACCATTGGCACGGCTGCCTCTTTACACGCCTGGGCGACGTTGCCGGAAATGGCCTGGGGCACGGAAATGTTTGGCCCGCTGCTGCTGAAAGACGACATCGTCGTTGAGCCCCTCAACTACACTGAGTTTGGGGTGGAGTTACCGCAAGGGGCAGGGCTGGGCATCACTTTAGATGAAGATAAGTTGGCGCATTACTCGCGTAAATAAAGCCATCGTTTGCGTTCGCCCGCGATCCAAGAGGAGAGACGTATGCTGTTTCAAGTAGAGATGACCGTTAAGTTGCCAACCGATATGCCCGCAGAGCAAGCGGCGAAGATTAAGGCGACTGAAAAGGCGTATTCCCAAGACCTGCAGCGCCAGGGCAAATGGCGCCACTTGTGGCGGGTAGCGGGCAGCTACTCGAACGTCAGTATTTTTGATGTGGAAGACAATGCCGAGCTGCAGGAACTCGTTAGTAACCTGCCACTCTTCCCTTATATGGACATTAGCGTCAAGCCACTCTGTCGCCACCCTTCTTCGGTTCGTGACGACGACAGCTAATTGCTAACAGAACACGCCAGTTCTTTTTATAAAAAAATAGCCTATAAAAATAGAGGTTTACACCATGACCGTGAAGATATTCGACACCCCCGAAGTGCAAGACTTTGTCAAAACCGTTGCCGGCTTTGACCAGTCAGGCGGCAATGACCGCGCCAAGCAAATTGTCCATCGCCTGGTCGGCGACCTGTTCAAGCTGATCGACGACTTCGATGTCACCGAGGAAGAGTACTGGGCGGGCGTCAACCTGCTCAATGCCCTGGGTAGCCAGACCCAGTTCGGGTTGCTCTCACCCGGTCTCGGCTTCGACCACTTCCTCGATATGCGCCAGGACGCTATCGATGCCGAAGCCAAGCGCACCGGCGGCACCCCACGCACCATCGAAGGCCCGCTCTACGTGGCCGGTGCCCCGGAAGCCGAAGGCTTCGCCCGCATGGATGACGGCAGTGATCCCGATGCCGAGGTGATGTGGCTGACCGGTCAGGTGCGCGATGTCGACGGCACGCCGATTGCCGGTGCCAAGGTCGAGATCTGGCACTGCAACTCCAAGGGTGGCTACTCGTTCTTTGATCCCTCCCAGGACGAGTACAACATGCGCCGCACGATCTATGCGGACAGCGACGGTCGTTACACCGCGCGCAGCATCATTCCCTCCGGCTACGGGGTGCCTGAAGGCGCACCGACCGATGTGGTGCTCAAATCCCTGGGTCGACACGGCGAACGCCCGGCGCATATTCACTACTTTGTCTCTGCCCCCGGCCATCAACACCTGACCACCCAGATCAACTTGGCGGGCGACCCCTATACCTTTGATGACTTTGCCTTTGCCACCCGCGAAGAGCTGGTCGTCCCCGCCGAGCGGATCGAAGACCCGGCCGAGATCGCCAAGCGTGATCTGGACGGCCCGTTCTCCCACGTGGTGTTCGATGTGGCACTGGCCCCCGCCGAGGCGCCGGAGCTGCAGGTGCGTCACGCCCGCCCACGGGCCAAAGAAGACGAACAGGACCTAGCCAGCCAGCTCGCTGGAACCGCCAAGGTTTAAAGCCCCATAACCTCGCGCTAACGACTGGCTGACGTCCACCGTCCGATGCGTTAGCGCCTAACACCCCAGGTTATGCCTAAGTATTTGAGGAGAGAGATCATGACCACACAGCTTGATCAGCTCGAAGCCCGCGTGCGCGGCGCCGTCCAGGACGACCCTGACAAGGGCATCTTCCGCTGCCACCGCAGCATGTTCACCGACCCCGCCTTCTTCGAACTGGAGATGAAGCACATCTTCGAAGGCAACTGGCTGTTCCTGGCCCACGAGAGCCAGATCAGTGAGCCGGGTGACTACATGACCGTCACCATGGGCCGCCAGCCGGTGATCATTACCCGCGATAAGCAGGGCGAACTGCACGGCCTGATTAACGCCTGCGCCCACCGTGGCGCCACGTTATGCCGCCGTAAGCGCGGCAATAAGGGCACCTTCACCTGCCCGTTCCACGGCTGGACGTTCAAAAACGACGGCCAATTGCTCAAGGCCAAAAATGAGAAGAACGGCGCCTACCCTGACCAGTTCAAGCAGGATGGCTCCCACAACCTCAAACGCCTGCCGCGTTTCGAGAACTACAAAGGGTTCCTGTTCGGCAGCCTGAGCGATGATGTACAACCGCTTGAGCAGCACCTGGGCGAAACCACCAAGGTCATCGACAACATCGTCGACCAAGCCCCCGAAGGCTTGGAAATCCTGCGCGGCACCTCGTCCTACACCTACACCGGCAACTGGAAGCTCCAGGCCGAAAATGGCGCCGACGGCTACCACGTCAGCTCCGTACACTGGAACTACGCCTCCACCATGGAGCGTCGCAACTACGATGCGGGCGGTACCAAAGCGGTGGACGCCGACGGCTGGTCCAAAAGCAAAGGCGGCTTCTACTCCTACGAAAACGGCCACATGATGCTGTGGACCCGGCTGCTCAACCCAGAAGTGCGCCCGGTCTACCAACATAAGGACTGGATCCAGGAGCAGCTAGGCGACGCCCGTGCCGACTCCATCGTCAACCAGACGCGCAACCTCTGCCTCTACCCCAACGTCTACCTGATGGACCAGTTCTCCACGCAAATCCGCGTGATCCGTCCGGTCGCCGTGGACAAAACCGAAGTCACGATTTACTGCTTCGCCCCCAAAGGCGAAGCCGCCGAAGACCGGCGTGTGCGCATCCGCCAGTACGAAGACTTCTTCAACGTCTCCGGCATGGGCACGCCCGACGATCTTGAAGAGTTCCGCGCCTGCCAAGAAGGCTATAACGGTGCATTGGCCGAATGGAACGACCTCTCCCGCGGGGCCCAACAGTGGATCGAAGGCGCCGATGAAACAGCCCAGGCGATCGACATGAAGCCCCTGCTCAGCGGAGCCTCACCGGAAGACGAAGGACTCTACGTGCTGCACCACAAGCACTGGGTCGACGAAATGCTGCGCGCTATCGACAAAGAGCGCAGCCAGTTTATCGCCACCGCGTCCGCCTAAGCGCCTGAAAAGAGGAGAGAAGTGACATGAGCATTAGCTATCACGACATCCAAGCCTTTTTATACCGCGAAGGCCGCCTGCTGGACGACCGAGAGTGGGACGAGTGGCTCACGCTTTACCGCAAGGACGCCGAGTTCTGGATGCCCGCCTGGGACGACGACGACCAGCTCACCCGCGACCCGCACAGTGAGATCTCGTTGATCTACTACCCCAACCGCGAAGGGCTGGAAGACCGGGTCTACCGGATCAAGACCGAGCGCAGTGGGGCGAGTACGCCGGAACCGCGCACCACGCATCAGGTGACCAATCTGGAAATCCTGTCGCACGAGGGCGACACGGTCACCCTGCGGTTCAACTGGCACACGCTCAACCACCGCTACAAGAAAACCGACAGCTTTTTCGGCACGTGCTTCTACACCCTGGACGTGTCGGGGGAGAGCCCACTGATCACAAGAAAAGTCGTGCAGTTGAATAACGACTATATCCATCAGGTTATTGACGTGTATCACGTGTGACCTGAGGAGAGAGGAGAGCTAACCATGAGTTATACCATTGCCCTCAACTTTGAGGACGGCGTGACCCGGTTCATCGGCTGTAAAGAGGGGGAAACCGTTCTCGACGCCGCTTACCGACAAAAAGTTAACCTGCCGATGGACTGCTCTGACGGCGTATGTGGTACCTGCAAAGGCCACTGCGAACAAGGCGAATTCGACATGGGGGACGAGTATCTGGAAGATGCGCTTTCCGATGAGGAAGCCGCTGAAGGCCAGGTACTCACGTGCCAAATGGTGCCTTCTTCGGACTGCGTTATTCAAGTGCCAGTGGCATCCACGCTGTGTAAAACACAGGTGGGCAAGGTTGAGGGCATGGTAGCAGCGGTTGAGCAACTTTCCGAAGATAGTATTGAACTAGCCGTTGATTTGGATGATGCCGAGGGGCTCGCCTTTTTGCCGGGGCAGTATATTCATATTGATGTGCCCGGTACTGAGGTGCACCGCTCCTACTCTTTCAGCTCCTTGCCGGGGGACAAGCGTGCCACCTTCTTAATTCGCAACATCCCCAATGGGGTAATGAGCGGCTATTTAACCGAGCGCGCGACAGTGGGCGAAAAGCTTACGCTGACCGGCCCGCTGGGCAGCTTCTACCTGCGAGAAGTGAAGCGTCCGGTGCTCATGCTTGCTGGCGGCACGGGTCTGGCTCCGTTCCTTTCCATGTTAGCGCAATTGGTCGAAAAGGGCTGTGATACACCGATTCATATGATTTACGGCGTCAATAAAGATGACCATCTGGTCAAAACGGATGCGCTAGATGCCTTCGTAGAAAAAATTCCTAGCTTTACCTACGCCACCGTGGTGGTCGACGAGGCTAGCGAGCATGCGCGTAAAGGTTACGTGACGCACCACATGGACGCCGAGGTAATGCATGACGGCGATGTGGACGTTTACCTGTGTGGCCCGCCCCCGATGGTAGATGCTGTGCTGAAGTACTTCGACGCTGAAGGAATCGAGCCTCAGAGCTTCCACTATGAGAAGTTCACACCTAATCAAGTGGGAGAGAGCGCATGAGCAATCATCGTTTTGACGGCCCACGTTTTCAAGATCGAGTAATGGTGGTCACGGGTGCTGCTCAAGGAATTGGGCAACGGGTTGCTGAGCGCGCCGCCGCTGAAGGCGCGCGCTTGGTATTGGTAGATCGCGCTGATGATATCCACGAGATCGTTGCTGGGCTAAGCAAGCAGGGCTGCGAAGTGATTGCGGTACAAGCTGACCTAGAAACATGGGAAGGCGCCGAGCAAGTCATGCAGGCGACGCTCAAACAATTTGGCCGTATCGATATCTTGGTTAACAACGTAGGCGGCGCGATTAACTTCAAGCCGTTTACAGAGTTTACTGAAGCGCAGATTGCGGCAGAGATCAATCGTTCTCTAATGCCTACGCTTTGGTGCTGCCGTGCGGCGCTCCCAACAATGGTCGAGCAGGGTAACGGCGTCATCGTCAATGTATCTTCAGCGGCAACGCGGGGTATTCACCGGATCCCCTACTCGGCAGCGAAGGGCGGTATTAATGCGCTAACCGCGTCACTGGCGTTTGAATATGCCGAGCATGGTATCCGTGTCGTTGCAACGGCACCCGGTGGCACCGAAGCACCGCCCAGGCGAATTTCACGTGGAACGCCGACGCCTAGTAACGAGACGGAGAAAGCGTGGTTTCAAGCGCATATCGATCAGACCAAGCAGAGCTGCTTGATGAGCCGCTACGGCACGCTAGATGAAATGGTCGCGCCTATCTTATTCCTTGCTTCTGATGAGGCCAGTTATATCACCGGTAGTGTACTGCCCGTAGCGGGCGGCGACCTCGGCTAACAGTCATAAAAACAAATAATTCTAAATAAGCTTTAATTATAACTCTAAGCACAATAATCCCCTGGAGCAAACCGTGAAACATATTGAGAAAGGCGTCAGCCTAAGGTATGCGCCTCGCGATTTCCTGCGTGACCTCAATGCCGACAACGCCAGTACCGGGCTAGTGGCGGGAATCTTAGGGCTCAGCGTAGGGGTCGTGCACATCAGTGCGGGCACGTCTGCGGGCCTCGACTCCTCCTTCATCATGATTTGGGTAATAAGCTATTTGATGATCAATGGCTTGTTTGGTCTATTCATGCCGGCGTATTACCGATTACCACTGCCTATGGCCAACTCCATCCCAGGTGCACTGATGTTCGCCGCCGTCATTCCGGTGGTGGGGCTGGAAGCTGCATTAGGCGCTAGCCTGATTGCGGGAGCAATCACATTGGTTGCTGGTTTAACCGGCGTAATGGGTATTGTTATGCGGTTGATACCGATGCCGATAGTGATGGGCATGGTGGGCGGTATGCTGCTGAGTTTCGGCCTCAACATGGTAAAGCCACTGGAGAGTGCTGTTGTGCCAGCCTCTATCATGATCCTGGCTTTCTTTATTTCTGCACGCCTCTTTCGCAAGATTCCGCCCTTGATTGTGGCCATGCTGGCAGGAATTCTGTACCTGATAGCGACTGGCGTGGATCTGTCCGGTATAGAAGCAACCATTCGTTTCCCTGAGTTCATCATGCCTGAGTTTACTCTTGGAGCTTTTCTGACTTACGGTCTGCCACTCGCTATTATTCTGGTCGGCATGGAAACACCAGCAGGTGTTGGTTTGGTGAAAGGGATGGGCTACAAGGATGCGCCGGCTAACGCGATTACCGCAGTGGGTGGCTTAGGCACCATGGTGTCGTCATTCTTCAATTTGCACAGTACTTGCATCGCGGCACCGATGACCGGCGTGTGTGCTTCGCCAGAGGCGGGGACTCATGACAAGCGTTGGGTAGCAGCGGTGATTGCGGGGGCTATCTTTGTCATTGCCGCGCCTTTCTATGGCTATGTGGTCAGCTTACTGGAGGCAACCCCACGCTATTTCATTGCCATTATCGCGGGGTTAGCGCTCATGCGTGTGATCACCTCTTCAATGGCTATCGCTTTTTCTGGCAAGAAGCATGAAATAGGCGCATTGTTCGCTTTTTTAATCGCTGCATCCGGTATCCAGATCCTTGGTATTGGCGCCACGTTTTGGGCATTAGTACTGGGCGTTGTTGTTTCGGCAATCTTTGAAACTAAGGACTTCGAATTTATCTTTAATCGTAAGGTGGCCAATAAAGGCGGTTGATCCGTTGCCATCTTTGTAACTCGATAATAGTTATCCTCCTTGGCCCGTGTCTGCTATCGCAGCGCGGGCCTTTTTTATAGATTCTTTTTTACTTAGCCCTTAATCCTTTTGTCGCAAGTTGAAGACAATAGATCCCTGCTTGTAGGTAACCACATCAACATTATGGCCCCTGAAATCCGTTATCCCACTCGACAGATCGAAATGAGCAGCAATCATACCGATTATTGTTAGCAGGTTTATTAATATGTTTTTAGAAATTAACTTTGAAAATAAAGACTTATTAATTTTCTGGCTAATTCTTAGGCCAGTGGAACAAAAAACTAACGGCTGTTGAGATACCTATGAAGTATGGAAAGAAACTCAAACGATATTGGTCGGGTGGTTACGACCTGGTCGATATTAGTGACGAACACAACAACAACTGTCGTCTTTAAGCCCAAGATAGACGTATTCCAATCTCGCCTTGAATGTACTGATGCTATCGCCGGGCAAAAGACAACGATAAAAAACCAACGATAGGGTTTCGCCATGACCGTGAAGATATTCGACACCCCCGAAGTGCAAGACTTTGTCAAAACCGTTGCCGGCTTTGACCAGTCAGGCGGCAATGACCGCGCCAAGCAAATTGTCCATCGCCTGGTCGGCGACCTGTTCAAGCTGATCGACGACTTCGATGTCACCGAGGAAGAGTACTGGGCGGGCGTCAACCTGCTCAATGCCCTGGGTAGCCAGACCCAGTTCGGGTTGCTCTCACCCGGTCTCGGCTTCGACCACTTCCTCGATATGCGCCAGGACGCTATCGATGCCGAAGCCAAGCGCACCGGCGGCACCCCACGCACCATCGAAGGCCCGCTCTACGTGGCCGGTGCCCCGGAAGCCGAAGGCTTCGCCCGCATGGATGACGGCAGTGATCCCGATGCCGAGGTGATGTGGCTGACCGGTCAGGTGCGCGATGTCGACGGCACGCCGATTGCCGGTGCCAAGGTCGAGATCTGGCACTGCAACTCCAAGGGTGGCTACTCGTTCTTTGATCCCTCCCAGGACGAGTACAACATGCGCCGCACGATCTATGCGGACAGCGACGGTCGTTACACCGCGCGCAGCATCATTCCCTCCGGCTACGGGGTGCCTGAAGGCGCACCGACCGATGTGGTGCTCAAATCCCTGGGTCGACACGGCGAACGCCCGGCGCATATTCACTACTTTGTCTCTGCCCCCGGCCATCAACACCTGACCACCCAGATCAACTTGGCGGGCGACCCCTATACCTTTGATGACTTTGCCTTTGCCACCCGCGAAGAGCTGGTCGTCCCCGCCGAGCGGATCGAAGACCCGGCCGAGATCGCCAAGCGTGATCTGGACGGCCCGTTCTCCCACGTGGTGTTCGATGTGGCACTGGCCCCCGCCGAGGCGCCGGAGCTGCAGGTGCGTCACGCCCGCCCACGGGCCAAAGAAGACGAACAGGACCTAGCCAGCCAGCTCGCTGGAACCGCCAAGGTTTAAAGCCCCATAACCTCGCGCTAACGACTGGCTGACGTCCACCGTCCGATGCGTTAGCGCCTAACACCCCAGGTTATGCCTAAGTATTTGAGGAGAGAGATCATGACCACACAGCTTGATCAGCTCGAAGCCCGCGTGCGCGGCGCCGTCCAGGACGACCCTGACAAGGGCATCTTCCGCTGCCACCGCAGCATGTTCACCGACCCCGCCTTCTTCGAACTGGAGATGAAGCACATCTTCGAAGGCAACTGGCTGTTCCTGGCCCACGAGAGCCAGATCAGTGAGCCGGGTGACTACATGACCGTCACCATGGGCCGCCAGCCGGTGATCATTACCCGCGATAAGCAGGGCGAACTGCACGGCCTGATTAACGCCTGCGCCCACCGTGGCGCCACGTTATGCCGCCGTAAGCGCGGCAATAAGGGCACCTTCACCTGCCCGTTCCACGGCTGGACGTTCAAAAACGACGGCCAATTGCTCAAGGCCAAAAATGAGAAGAACGGCGCCTACCCTGACCAGTTCAAGCAGGATGGCTCCCACAACCTCAAACGCCTGCCGCGTTTCGAGAACTACAAAGGGTTCCTGTTCGGCAGCCTGAGCGATGATGTACAACCGCTTGAGCAGCACCTGGGCGAAACCACCAAGGTCATCGACAACATCGTCGACCAAGCCCCCGAAGGCTTGGAAATCCTGCGCGGCACCTCGTCCTACACCTACACCGGCAACTGGAAGCTCCAGGCCGAAAATGGCGCCGACGGCTACCACGTCAGCTCCGTACACTGGAACTACGCCTCCACCATGGAGCGTCGCAACTACGATGCGGGCGGTACCAAAGCGGTGGACGCCGACGGCTGGTCCAAAAGCAAAGGCGGCTTCTACTCCTACGAAAACGGCCACATGATGCTGTGGACCCGGCTGCTCAACCCAGAAGTGCGCCCGGTCTACCAACATAAGGACTGGATCCAGGAGCAGCTAGGCGACGCCCGTGCCGACTCCATCGTCAACCAGACGCGCAACCTCTGCCTCTACCCCAACGTCTACCTGATGGACCAGTTCTCCACGCAAATCCGCGTGATCCGTCCGGTCGCCGTGGACAAAACCGAAGTCACGATTTACTGCTTCGCCCCCAAAGGCGAAGCCGCCGAAGACCGGCGTGTGCGCATCCGCCAGTACGAAGACTTCTTCAACGTCTCCGGCATGGGCACGCCCGACGATCTTGAAGAGTTCCGCGCCTGCCAAGAAGGCTATAACGGTGCATTGGCCGAATGGAACGACCTCTCCCGCGGGGCCCAACAGTGGATCGAAGGCGCCGATGAAACAGCCCAGGCGATCGACATGAAGCCCCTGCTCAGCGGAGCCTCACCGGAAGACGAAGGACTCTACGTGCTGCACCACAAGCACTGGGTCGACGAAATGCTGCGCGCTATCGACAAAGAGCGCAGCCAGTTTATCGCCACCGCGTCCGCCTAAGCGCCTGAAAAGAGGAGAGAAGTGACATGAGCATTAGCTATCACGACATCCAAGCCTTTTTATACCGCGAAGGCCGCCTGCTGGACGACCGAGAGTGGGACGAGTGGCTCACGCTTTACCGCAAGGACGCCGAGTTCTGGATGCCCGCCTGGGACGACGACGACCAGCTCACCCGCGACCCGCACAGTGAGATCTCGTTGATCTACTACCCCAACCGCGAAGGGCTGGAAGACCGGGTCTACCGGATCAAGACCGAGCGCAGTGGGGCGAGTACGCCGGAACCGCGCACCACGCATCAGGTGACCAATCTGGAAATCCTGTCGCACGAGGGCGACACGGTCACCCTGCGGTTCAACTGGCACACGCTCAACCACCGCTACAAGAAAACCGACAGCTTTTTCGGCACGTGCTTCTACACCCTGGACGTGTCGGGGGAGAGCCCACTGATCACAAGAAAAGTCGTGCAGTTGAATAACGACTATATCCATCAGGTCATTGATGTTTACCACGTGTAATCGGTGCTGATGAAGACAGGGATGTCGCTTGTCTTGCTATCGCGTGAAGCGATAGCAAGTTGAAAATGAAAATTTAAAAACAACTTAACCCTGGTGAAAATATAATGAAAACATTTAAAAAGACCTCCCTCGCCACTCTGCTAAGCGCTACCGCGATGTTCTCAGCTATGAACGTCGCTGCTAACGAAGACCCGGTGAAGCTCGGCTTAATGCTTCCTTATTCAGGTACTTATACAGCCCTTGGGGAAGCCATTACGAACGGATTAAAGCTGGCCATTGAACAAGAGGGCGGTCAGTTGGGTGGCCGTGATGTGGAGTATGTCGAGCTTGATTCAGAAGCTGACCCTTCCAAAGCGCCTCAGAACATGAGCCGCCTCGTCAATGGGAACGACGTTGACTTTGTGATCGGCCCGGTACACTCCGGCGTAGCTATGGGGATGCTGCGGGTCGCCAAGCAGACCGGTGCCATCACCATCATTCCGAACGCAGGGTTGGGGGCCGCCACTAATGAACTTTGCATGCCAAACGTCTTCCGTACTTCGTTTAGCATGTGGCAAGACAGCTACCCGATGGGCAAAGTGGCCTACGATCAAGGGCATCGTAAAGTTGTCACCATTACCTGGGATTATGCAGGTGGCAAAGAGGACCTTACTGGTTTTGAAGAGGCTTTTACTGCTGAAGGTGGTGAAATCATCGAGCAAATTTTAGTGCCGTTCCCTAGTACTGAATTTCAGAGCTATCTGACACAAATTGCCAGCCTTGAGCCTGACGCTGTCTATACCTTCTTCGCGGGCGGTGGCGGTGTCAGCTTTGTTCGGGATTATGCGGCAGCAGGCCTGAAAGAGAGCATACCGCTGCTAGGTTCAGGTTTCCTAACTGAGGGTAATTTAACGGCTCTAGGTGATGCAGGCGAAGGTGTAATGACCACGCTTCATTACGCGGAAACCCTCGAAAATGATGCTAACCAATCCTTCGTTTCAGCTTATGAAAATGCCTACGGTGAAATACCTGATACCTACGCGGTACAGGGCTACGACACGGGCATGATGCTAGTACAGGCACTCAATGTGCTCGGTGGTGATACATCAGATCAAGAGCGTTTGATTGATGTCCTGGCCAACGTCCAGTTGGCGAGTCCACGCGGGCCTTTGAGCTTCTCTGACTCCCACCACCCCATCCAAAATGTGTATCTGCGCGAGATTCGAGACGGCAAGCACGAAGTCGTTAGTATCGCTTCCGAGAATTTTGAAGTTCCCGATGAAGCTTGCCAGATGTAACGGCATCTTTAATCACCCTGGGGCGAGTGATACTCGCCCCTCACATTGATTCTCGGAGGGATCTTATGGATCTCGCATTCTTTAGCGTACAGCTCCTTAATGGACTGCAGTACGGATTGCTGCTTTTTTTGATCGCCAGCGGCTTGACGTTAATTTTCGGTATTATGGGGATCATCAATCTGGCCCACGGCGCCATGTATATGATTGGTGCCTATCTGATTTACGACCTTACCCTGCGGCTGGGCAATTTCTGGCTGGCCATGCTGGCGGCTATCCCCATTGCTATTGTCCTGGGCCTCATCATTGAGCGCTTATTTCTCGATACGCTTTATAAGCGTGATCACCTCTACCAAGTGTTGCTGACCTTTGGCCTAATTTTAGTGCTCAACGAAGCGCAGCGGATTATTTGGGGCGGTGATGTGCACCGTGTTGCGATACCCGCGCCCTTTGATGCCAGTATTCAACTGACTGACAACCTGCAGTACTCGGTGTACCGCCTCTTTGTGATGGGGGTCTGCTTAGCATTGGCGGGTGTGATTTATTGGGTGATTCGTCATACGCGGCTAGGCATCATCATTCGTGCTGGTGCGGTTAATCGCGACATGGTGGAAGGCTTGGGGATCAATGTGCGTACTCTGTTTACGCTTATCTTCAGCGTTGGCGTTGCGCTAACCGCTTTTGCTGGCATGATCGCTGCGCCACTCACCTCCATCGCGCCCGGTATGGGCGATAGCATTCTTATTACGTGTTTCGTAGTCGTTGTCATCGGCGGTATTGGTTCGATTAAAGGCGCATTTTGGGGGGCCATTATTATCGGCATGGCCACCACCTTTGGTGCGGTGCTCATACCCAGTCTCGCCAGTATGGTGATCTACATGATTATGGCGGCGGTATTGCTAGTAAAACCGCGCGGCCTGTTCGCGTGAGGAGAATAAGAAATGTTGCATAGATACCCCAAGCGCGTTGCGTTCATCATGCTGGTATTAACGGCGTTGGTGGCAGCTTTTCCTTTATGGGGAGAAGCCGTATTCGGTAGCCAGGCCAACTTTATGTTAGAGAAACTGACATTAATGTTGATCCTAGCGTTGTTTGCCATGAGTTTGGATCTGCTGGTCGGCGTCGTAGGTTTAGTCAGCCTGGGGCACGCCCTGTTCTTCGGCCTGGGGGCTTACACGCTTGCATTAGCCAGTCCTGACTTTAGTCCCGCATCAATGTGGTGGATGCTGCCGCTGGTCATGGGCGTCTCTGCCTGTATCGGGTTAGTAATAGGTATATTAGTAATTCGGACGAAAGGCATTTTCTTTATTATGACGACCTTGGCATTCGGTCAGATGCTTTATTACTTCATTAGCACATCCCAATTCGCCGGAGGAACAGACGGCGTTTTTATTATGTTCCGGCCCAGCTTGGCGATAGGCGATACCACACTGGTGGATCTTGATAACCCTTATAGCTTCTTTTACTTCTGCTTGGGAATGCTGCTGGTCGGGTATTTCTTTTTACGCTGGCTGACCCGCTCTTATTTCGGACAAGTGCTCGACGGTATTCATGACAACGAGCACCGCATGCAGGCGTTAGGCTATGCCACCAGTGGCTACAAACTGGTTGCCTTTGTTATTGCAGGGGTAATGGCGGCGATTGCTGGCATGTTGGCGGCGATGCAGTACGGCTTCGCTAATCCGGCTCAGCTTGGCTGGCACACCTCTGGCGAAGTGCTAATGATGCTGATTTTAGGCGGCATGGGTACCATTTTTGGACCCATTTTAGGCGCCTTCGCCTACGAGATTCTGCTCTACCTCTATGAGCACGCCACTACTCACTGGCCAATCCTGATGGGGCTGACCATTATCGCCGCCGTACTCGTGCTGCCACGAGGCATTGCCGGCTTGATTATCGCGCCGCCCTGGCGCCGCAAGCGTCAAACAGACTCGGAAGCCGTGTCCGAGAAAGAGAATGCACCGGTAACTGCCTCCACTCCACCTGCTACACAGCGTAAGGAGAACTAAGCCATGCGCGACGAGATTATCTTAGCTACACATGGTTTGACCCGGCGCTTTGGTGGTTTAGTAGCGGTTAACGATGTTGATTTTGACGTTAAGGCCAATGAGATACACGCTATCTTGGGCCCTAATGGAGCGGGTAAAAGCACGTTGATTAATTTGCTTTCTGGCGAGATCCCGCCATCTGAAGGGCAAGTGCTTTACCGCCAACAACCGATTCAGGGTAAAAGCGCGCGCCAGATCGCACGTATGGGGATTGGCCGCAGCCACCAGAAGACCAATATCTTCCCACGCCTTAGTTGCCTACAGAACTGCGAGCTGGCGGCGCGTATTCATATGGGCGGTGTGTTTGGTAGCTGGCGTTCGCGTCAAACAGCACAAAAGGTGAGCGAGCGTGCTCAAGAGGTGCTAGATACCTGCCAATTGAATCATCGCGCTCATACGACAGCATCCGATATGAGCTATGGCGAACAGCGTCAGTTGCAGATCGCGATGGTGCTAGCGACAGCGCCGTCGCTGATGCTGCTGGATGAGCCAATGGCGGGGATGGGGCGTGAAGAGACCGCTCAGGTCACGGAGCTGCTCGCCAGTTTAACGGATCGTTATACCTTGGTGCTGATTGAACACGATATGGATTCGGTCTTCCGCTTGGCCGATCGCATTACCGTCATGGTCGATGGTTGTGTGTTGGAGAGTGGTCCGACAGAACAGATACGCACTAGCGAAAAGGTACGCGATGTCTATCTGGGGCGTCATGATGAGGGGGCAACCGCATGAGCGCAGAGCAAACAAGTACACCATTGATTGATGCCCGGGGGCTGCATACTTACTACGGTGAGAGCCATATTTTGCACGGGGTGGATTTGACCCTGATGCCCGGCGAGACACTGAGTCTTCTGGGCCGGAACGGGATGGGCAAGACTACTACGTTGAAGTCGATACTGGGCTTTGTCCCACCGCGGCGTGGCGAGGTGTTTATTAAGGGCGTCTCGGCTACCAAGCGACGTCCTTGGCAACTCATTCGCCAAGGGATCGGCTACGTGCCAGAGGGGCGCGGCATTTTTCCAGGCATCAGTGTGCGTGAGCATTTAATTATGGCCGCACGCCCTAATGAGCGCGGAGAGTCCCCTTGGACGCTGGAGCGAGTCCTGGATACGTTTCCACGCTTGGGTCAACGTATTAACCACGATGGCTCTTTTCTTTCGGGCGGCGAGCAGCAGATGCTCTCTATTGGTCGCGCGCTGACAACAAATCCTGACCTGATGATCCTTGATGAGGCGACCGAAGGACTCGCGCCGCTGATCCGAGATGAAATCTGGAAGATCATACGAGAGATCAAGGCGACCGGCATTTCGACCATTATCGTCGATAAAAATATCGATAACCTTCTTAAAATAGCAGAAAAACATCTGCTGCTGGTCAAGGGGGAAGTGGTCTATAGCGGTGATTCTCAGGGGCTAAAAGACAATCCTTCAATCCTTGAAACCCATCTCGGGGTCGCCTGACATGGCTCCGGCAAGCGGATGCTTGCCGGAATTGATGTTGGCATCGCGTTAAATTCATTGATACAGGGAAATGTGTTGCATGCAATTTCACAAGCAATTGCTAAAAGACCTGTCGATTCCTGCAATCGCTGCTGGCTTTGTGGCAGTGCTGGTCTCTTACTCTGGCCCCTTGGCGATCTTTTTTCAGGCAGCCCAGAGCGCCGAAATATCCAGCGCCATGATGACGTCTTGGGTCTGGGCAATCTCTATCGGCGCAGCAGTCTCGGGTATCTTTTTAAGCCTGTGGTTAAAAGTCCCGGTGGTGACCGCTTGGTCGGCGCCTGGGACTGCGTTATTAGTGACTCTTTTCCCAGGGTTGTCACTTAATGAAGCGATAGGTGCTTACTTGACGGCAGCAATGATCATTTTCGTGATCGGTGTTACTGGCTCTTTTGACCGAATTATTCGGATGATCCCCCCTGGTATCGCCAGCGCGATGATGGCAGGCATCCTGTTCCAATTTGGTGTAGGCGTTTTCGTCTCATTGGAAAGCGTACCGGCGTTGGCGATTGGTATGATTATCGCTTATTTACTATTTAAGCGACTTACGCCGCGCTACAGCTTAGTGCTGCTTTTAATTGCCGGGGTTACTTTGGCAGTTTTGTTAGAAGGCGCAAGCCTGGAAGGTGTTTCCGTTCAGTTTGCGGATCCACAGTTTATCCGCCCCGAGTGGACGTGGAATGCTACCTTGAGCCTGGCTATTCCGCTGGTTTTGGTCAGTCTGACGGGGCAATTCTTGCCCGGTATGGCCATTTTGCGTACCTCAGGTTACTCCACCCCGGCCAAACCAATCGTAATTGTGGCCAGTTTAACGTCATTCTTTACCGCTTTTTTCGGCGGTATTACGACGGTTATCGCTGCGATTACGGCAGCCATCTGCACCAGCAAGGAAGCGCACGAAGACCCTGATAAGCGCTATGTTGCAGGGGTGGCAAACGGCGTTTTCTATCTAATTGGTGGCATCTTTGCTGGCACTATTGTGGCGCTATTTACCTCATTGCCGGGAGAGTTTGTGGCCGTACTGGCGGGCCTTGCGCTGATTGGCGCCATCAGTAGTAATATCAGCGCGTTTGCTGCCGAAAAGAGTCACTTGGAAGCCTCTGTCATTACCTTCATTGCCACGGCATCTGGCATTAGCTTTTTAGGGCTAGGCTCTGCCTTTTGGGGAGTCGTTGTTGGGGCGCTTGCCTACAACCTGCTGCATCGACGTTTTAACTCGCTTAACCATAAAACCCAATAACAGTAGACACTACTTAAGCGGTAGTTGGAGTGTAACCATGGAAAAGATCGTTGTGGCAATTGATGACAGTGAAGGCTCTTTGCCAGCACTGGAATTTGGCCAAAAGTTTGCAAACCAACTAGGCATGGATGTAAGCGCTATCTCAGTGGTGCCTGCGCAGGATGAGATAGCCTCCAGGCGGGTTAAACTGCAGGAGCGCCTATCGACGCATCATTTCGAAACAGTACACATTGATGTCGTTTCCCATGATAGCGCTAAGGAGTACCTCGGTGAGCTTGCCAGCCGTGAAGATACCGGGCTATGCATGATGGCGCATGGGCGCCGCCCGGTGCCCGAAATGCTAATAGGCAGTGTAACCGCCGGTGTTGTACGTCGAGCCCATCGCCCGGTTTACCTGTGTGGCCCACGCTATGACAGCCGTGCTCACCACCGCGTTGAAGTATTAGCCGTTTGTGTTGATGGCTCAAAGTTATCCGAGCAAATTTTGCCCTATGCTTCTGCCTTAGTGAAGCGGTTGGGGGCTCGGTTACAGCTGCTGCAAGTAGTTGATGCTGCCGCTAGAAAACCAACAACGTTAGGTCATACCGATGTCATGGAGTCAGCTTATTTGACCGCTTTGGCACGCCGTGTCGAGAGCGAGCAAGCGTTAGAGGTTGATTGGGAGGTACTGCATGGCGACCCCGCGGATTCTATCGTCAGCTACTTAGCAGGTAGCCATAATACGATGCTTGCCATGACAACCCATGGGCGTAGTGGCCTTTCGCAAGTAGTGGCCGGCAGCGTTAGCCATGAAGTGCTGCACGAAACATCCTGTCCGGTGGCCGTACTGCGTCCATAAAGGAGGGGGTTATGGGTAACGACCGGAGCGGCGGTTTTCCACGAGTACATTTAAAATAGTATTGGCTTCCTGCATAAGGGGAGAGGGCTTTTCGCCGCGCCGACGGCTGCAAATGACGGGTGAGGTAATGGTTTTGTCTGCCAGTGCTACGTAAGTGATGCCGTCTCGCTGGACACGTTTTACCTGTTCTGGAACCAGTGTAATGCCAATGCCTGAGGCGACGAGGCTAAGCGCCGTCTGAACCTCGTTGGCCTCCTGTACCACCTCAACCTTTAAACCTTGGCGGCGGAAAATGCCTAGTACCATGTCTGCCAGGCTAGGGCGTGGTTTTGCGGGAAAGAGGATTAGTGGATAGCGAGCCAGTTCTTCGCAGGTAGGGGTTGTGCCTTCTAATGGATGACCGCTTGATAGGGCGGCAATCAATGGCTCATCGAAGAGAATTTCCTGCTCGACATCCGGGTCGTCAATGCGAAGACGTCCAAATCCCATATCAATGCGACCAGCTTTGAGCGCCTGTATTTGTTGTACCGTCGTAAGCTCTGCCAAGGAGAGTTCAACATTATCTATGCGGCGTAAATCACGCACGAGCATAGGGAGCTGCCCATAAAATACGGAGGGTACAAAACCAATTCCGAATAGCGCACGTTTGCTACGTGCCATATGTCGTGTAGCGTCAATGGTGACTTCTACTTTCTCTAAAATTTGTAAGGCGTGTTGCTGAAAGAAAACCCCCGGCGGGGTCAGGCGTAAGCCTCTTGAACTGCGTTCAAACAATTCGGCGCCTACTTCTTGTTCTAACTGCTTAATTTGTCGTGAAAGAGGCGGCTGTGACATATGCAAGCGTTCAGCAGCACAAGTGAAATTAAGCTCTTCGGCTACAACACAAAAGTACCTCAGGTGGCGTAGTTCCATGATACCTCCAAGGTATGAGCGGCTACTTTAATAATATTGGTTTTGACATTCGATTGCTTTCAGGCTGGCTAGATTCTCAAATGACAAGACAGACTATTTAAGCCAGTTCACTTAGCCGATGTAACGCTACCAGTATTTAAGTGATGGAAGCGAAATATTGTCTAAGACTTTAGTTGTGTGATGAAGATAAAAGAGGAGCGAACAAACCATGTATAAGCGTATTTTAGTTCCCATCGACGGCTCTGAAAACGCCAAGCAAGCGTTGTCAGTGGCTTGCAAGCTGTTGAATAAAGAAGCCTCAACGCTCTATCTTTTACATGTTCCAGAAACGCTTGCCTATACGACCACGCTGGTATGGGGCATTGGTGCTATTGATGCCAGCGCTAACCTCGCTGAGCGAGAGAAATCGGGCGAGCAATTGCTGGTACAGGCGGTTAGTTCAGCGCAAGAAGAAGGCGTTCAGCATACTGAAGAGCTGCTTACTCAAGGTGATCCGGTTCGAGTCATTTTAGACACCGCTAATGCCTATAACGTTGATACTATTGTGATGGGAAGTCGAGGTTTAAGCGACTTGGCTGGTGTAGTGATTGGTAGCGTCTCGCACAAGGTGAGCCATTCAGCGAAGTGCCGCGTCATTACGGTGAGTTAGTAACTCAAGCAGTATTTGCTGTTCATCATGAGCTAGCGGAGCCAGCTCTCTCTACCGCAACCTATCGGTGAAACTGCTTTTCGCGTTCGGGTTGCCAATAAATAGCATCGATACGCAGCCGTGTTTCGGTGTTGTTGGGTAATGGCCACTCGATGATGTCGCCCACTTTAAGGCCGATCAGTGCCGCGCCAATGGGCGCCATCACTGAAATGCCGTCCGCTACGCTTTCCAGGGAGTGCGGATAGACCAAGGTTCGAATCATCTTAAGTCCGCGGGTGAGATCGGTGAAGCGAACCTGGCTATTCATACTGACCACGTCATCCGGGATATCCTCGGGGTCGCAGACTTCACCTCGCGATAACTCTTCCTCAAGTAGCTGAGCCACGGCCATGTCTTTATCGGAGGCATTGTCGATCAAGCGCTGGAGGCGTTCGGCATCAAGACGATTAATAATAATAGTAGGACGTTGTCCCATGGTTACTCTCCTTAGAAAGCAATAAATTCAAACCAATAAAAAACAGCCCTTCCCCAATTAAGGAAGGACTGCGTACTTGTTACAGTATAAGCGGTTTACAAGACAAAGACGATCAGGTGACGCCTTGTTCAATCATGGCATCAGCTACTTTTCTGAAGCCTGCAATGTTGGCTCCTAGTACTAGATTCGTCGCTTCACCAAACTCCTCGGCAGTCTCTGCGCACTGCCGGTGGATGTTAGCCATAATCTGTTTTAGCTTTTGGTCTACTTTTTCCAGTGGCCACTGTTCCATACTGCTATTTTGTGCCATTTCTAACTGGCTGGTAGCGACGCCACCTGCGTTAGCGGCTTTACCAGGCCCATAGGCAATTTTAGCGTTTAGAAAGAGATCGACGGCCTCTTTCGTGGAGGGCATGTTGGCCCCTTCACTAATACACGTGATGCCATTGGCGAGCATGATGTCCGCATCACTTTCGGTCAGCTCATTCTGGGTCGCGCAGGGGAACGCAGCATCGGCTTGAATACGCCATACGGCATGCCCACCCTGGGGGTAGTCAAGAGTAGAAATGTAGTGGGCGTCAGGGTGCTCGTGTAAGTATGAACCGCCCCGGTTATTCCGGAGACCGGTTTGTTTGAGTCAGGCAGCTTCACCCGACTCTTCCAGTTGACGATAATACGTTCTTTCTCGTTCTGCTGGTGGAACGTTTCCGATGGGTTCCAGCAGTCGGCGGTTGTTGAACCAGTCGTCAACCCACTCCAGCGTGGCATACTCAACGGCATCCAGTCCCCTCCATGGGCCACGATGATGGATCACCTCCGTTTTGAACAAGCCGATGATGGTTTCAGCCAGCGCATTGTCGTAGGAGTCGCCGGTGGTGCCGACTGAGGCATTGATACCCTCGTCAGCCATACGCTCGGTGTAGCGGATCGAGAGATATTGGCTTCCCCTATCACTATGATGGATCAACCCTTGTCTGTGTTTTCGTGCCCACAGAGCTTGCTCCAGAGCGTCCAGCACCAGCGCCGTTCTCATCGACGTCGCTACACGCCAACCCACGATACAGCGTGCGTAAACATCGATAACGAACGCAACGTAAACGAAGCCAGACCAGGTAGCGACATAGGTAAAATCGGCCACCCAAAGCTGATTAGGACGCATGGCCGTAAAGTCACGTTTCACTAAATCAGGTGCCCGTTTCTGGCCGGGATCACTGATGGTCGTGAAGGGGCGTTGGCCTCGCACCACGCCGCGAATTCCTAGGCGGCGCATGAGCCGTTCTACAGTGCAACGAGCAACATTAACGCCTTCACGGCGGAGTTGCCGCCAGACCTTACGGGCACCGTAGACGCAGAAGTTTTCTTCCCACACGCGCTGAATCTCAGCGGTAAGAAACGCATCCTGCCGATACCGGTCTGCCCGCCGTTCAGGATCAGCTTCAAGTGCCTTGTGGTGGTAATACGTCGATGGGGCGATTGGCAGTTGACTACAAATCGACTCGACCCCGAACTGAGCACGATGCTCGTCGATAAATGACACCATCAATTGGGTTTGCGGTCGAGCTCCGCCTGGGCGAAAAAAGCAGCCGCCTTACGGAGAATTTCATTGGCATGCTTCAATTCGGTGTTTTCACGCTCTAGCTGCTTGAGCCGTTCATGTTCAGACAGGTTATCCGAGCTGTTTTCCTGCGTGAGTTCTGTGCGTTTGCACCAGGCTCTCAAAGTCTCTGGTGTACAGCCGAACTTGCTGGCAATGGAGCAGATCGCCGCCCACTTGGACGGGTATTCGCCTTGCTGTTCAAGGACTAATCGAACAGCTCGCTCCCGGACTTCTGGGGAATATCGTTTTGGTGAGTTCATAACTCCATCCTCTCAAGATATGGAGTCTCCGGTAAAGCCGGGGCGGTTCAGTAAGCTTCTAAAGAAGTGCGCTGCACTTCTTTGAGCTGCTTGAGTAAGTCTAAATCAATACCATTTTTATCGTAGATAGTCCCACGTGAGTCGCTACAGGTGATCGGTTTAGCACCCAGTTCGTATAGTTTCTCAATGGTATAAATGGCGACATTACCTGCGCCGGAAACCAGGCAGGTTTTATTGCGAAGCTCTTCTCCCCGTGCTGCTAACATGTTCTGCGCGAAGTAAACTGCTCCGTAGCCCGTCGCTTCTTTGCGGCCAAGCGATCCTCCCCAGTTAAGCCCTTTGCCTGTTAGCACGCCTTCATAACAACCGGTTAACCGCTTATATTGGCCAAAAAGATAGCCAATTTCACGCGTACCTACCCCTATATCACCTGCAGGGACATCACATTGGGGGCCAATATGGCGGTAGAGCTCTGTCATGTAAGCCTGACAAAAGCGCATGATCTCATTATCTGACTTACCTTTTGGATCAAAATCGGCACCGCCTTTACCACCACCGATCGGCAACCCGGTTAACGCATTTTTGAAGATTTGTTTAAAACCCAGAAATTTGATGGTGCCGGAAGTAACACTGGGATGAAAACGTAGGCCTCCTTTATAAGGCCCAAGGGCAGAGTTGAACTGTACGCGATAGCCTTTATTAACGTGTACTCTCCCGCTATCATCTACCCAGCTTATCCGAAACATAATTTGCCGTTCTGGCTCAACTATCCGCTCAATGATGCTGTGTTGGTGATAATGGGAGGTCTTTTCTAATAGAGGGCGTAGACATTCAAGCACTTCTTCGATGGCTTGATAAAACTCGGATTGGGCAGGGCTGCTTTTCTGAAGTCGTGTCAGCGTATCGTGGACGTAGGGCATATGAACATACCATCGCAGTATTCATTAAGTATTGGCTGGCCAGAGCGTGATGATATTTAACGACTAGGATGTTTTTTTGCATACCCTATGCGTGTTCGGTATAGATAAAATCCTACTAAATTATATATGATTTGGGCGGCGTCGATATTATTTAAGGAAACTGGCTAACGGTTGTTCAACGATATTTGGCTGCTTGATGTATTATCGATTAGGTTTTTATCGTTATAAAGGCTATTTTTTATTACTTATAATTTATAAATAGGGTCGTCATTTTTAGTGTTGCTTGCATCAATTATTATTTTTCAAAATGCCTAAATTCTTAAGAAATATGGCCGATAGTTGTTTTATAGCGAGGTTTTTATTTATTACAGATGCAGCCTCCACGGTAATCGATAACAATTAAACGGTGATGCCATGCTGGACAAGCTACATAAGATCAATGTGAAGTACACGCTTGCTTTCTTACTGGTAGCCTTATCACTGATGGCAGTGGTGGTGATTGATAGTCTGCTTGTCCAGACTATGCGTGAGCGTATGATTGCTTTTAGCGGCTCCTTCAATCCGGCCGTTTCAGCAGTACTTAACGCCGACAGAGATCTTTACCAGGCGCGATTAGCTGAATTAGAAGTCTTGCGTGAGGATCCGGAAAGTCAGGCCGCTAGCGATCAGCATGATGCCTTCCTTGAGAACGCGCAGCAGGCCTATGATCGAATGCGTGAATTCCTTACGTTACTCGATGCCTATCCACAGGTCAGCGAAGGAATTGGCGACTTCGAAGCGCGTTTCGATTCCTGGAAAACAGCTGCCCAGGAGGTTTTTGATCTTCATCGTCAGGGAAATATTGAGACCGCTGAGACGCAGATGGAAGGTGACTCTTTGGTAACCTTTAATGCCTTGCGCGAGCTCTATAATATTGCTGGTGAAAGTGCAGATGCGCGTAGTTTAGCTCTTGAGAGTGAGACTCTTGCAGGCGTTGCCATACAGCAGCGCTGGGTGATGGGTTTTACCGCGCTGGTACTACTGGCTACCCTGGCCATCGCGCTGATTGGCCCCAACCTGATGTCTCGGGCGATTCGACAGGTCAGCGGGCGAATTCATGACATTACCGAAGGTGAGGGCGACCTCACTGCTCGCATTGAGAGTCACCGGCGCGATGAAATCGGCGAGTTGGCTTACGAGTTTGATGCCTTCATTGCTCGGATGGATACGAGCTTCCAAGCGGTGCGCGACGGTGCCCGCAATGTCAATAATGCCTCGGGCCAAATTGCTTCTGGCAGCGAAGATCTAGCGTCGCGAACGGAACAGCAGGCCTCCGCTCTGCAAGAAACTGCTTCTAGCATGGAGGAAATATCTTCCATCGTGCGCCAGAACAGTGAATCCGCCAGTCATGCAGACACTCTTTCAAGCCAAGCGGCTGAGAAAGCCGAGAAGGGCATCCAGGAGGTTCAGCATTCGGTAACGTTGATGCGAGAACTAGAGGCCAGCTCTCGCCAGGTCGGCGAGATTGTCAAAGTGATCGACTCCATTGCTTTCCAGACAAATCTTCTTGCCCTCAACGCGTCGGTAGAGGCCGCTCGTGCTGGTGAGCATGGAAGGGGATTTGCGGTCGTGGCCAGTGAGGTTCGTAATTTAGCTAGCCGCACTGCCGATTCTTCCAAAGAAATCCGACAAATGATTGAGGAAATTAGTCAGCGTATCGCCAATGGCGCTGAGCAAGCAGTGCGTAGCGGCGATGGCATACAGGAGACAGTAGAGGCGATTCGCCAGGTGTCAGGGCTAATGAATGAGATATCGCTGGCGGTGCGCGAACAAGAGGCGGGTATTCAGCAAGTAGGTACCGCTCTTACTCAGATGGATTCCGCGACACAACAGAACGTCACCCTCGTTTCGCAGACTAGCGACTCTGCGGCTTCCCTTCAAAAAGAGGCAACCCGACTTACCCGCTTGGTGGAGGCTTTCAAACTCAGTGGCGACAGCGCTAAAACGGCCTCTCCCTCTCTTATGCACTCTAAAACTGTAGCTGCTTTGCAGCGTAACTCACCAAATAAGGCGCATGATTGGGAAGCCTTCTGAGGAGATCCTCCTCACCAGACTCTAAAGCCGCATTCTTGGTCTATCGCTTAGCTTACTGACGACGCTTCGTAGCTCTCTATTGAATACCTTTCGGGAGTCAGTCGCTTCGGAAAATACTGCCTATTCAGGCCATTGGTGGCTCTTATGGAACATCGTCTGCTAGATGCTACTAACATACTCCGTATTTCTGTGGGGTATGTCTTTTTTTATAGGGAGAGCATCCATACTGATTTTAAAAATAATAGCAATTTGCTATATATAGCAAATTGCTATTATAATGTAGCCAGGCGAAAGGGGTTACATATGCATGTGGTCACACAAAAACGTATTTGGGAAGCAAAAGACAAATGGCCGCAGTCGGCCACCGCCTTAGATGCATGGTTTCGCATCATGAAGGGTAGCGAACCCCAGAGCTTTGCTGAGATGAAAGAAATTTTCCCGGCAACTGATAAGGTGGGAAGCCTCCATGTTTTTGACATTGGTGGCAATAAGATTCGTCTGATAGCAACTGTGCATTATCGCGCTAAGCGCGTTTTTATCCGCCATATTCTCGATCACCCCGAATATGACAAGGGTAAGTGGAAGGAGTGAAGATATGAATGCCGTTCTTGATCAAGCAGCTACTCATTGGCAGTACATTGCACCTCTTCTCTCTGCGCCAGAATCAGAGGAGGAGTATGACGAGAAAGTGGAGGCTCTTGATGAAATTCTAAATTTGGTTGGCGATGATGAAAATCATTATTTATCCAGCCTTGCGGCGCGCCTTGGTGATCTTCTTGAGGCATATGATGAGCGTGTACGCCCCATGCCTGTCGCGCAGGATACTGATGTGCTTCGTTATCTTATGGAAGAACACGGCATTACCCAAAATGATTTGCCTGAAATTGGCGCTCAGTCTGTTGTTTCGTCCATTTTGTCCGGCAAACGTAATCTTAACTGGCGCCAAATTTGTGGACTTTCAGACCGCTTTGGCATTCCAACGGATGTTTTCAAACAGCGTAAAACAATTAGGGATATTAGTTAACTTGGTTAGAGCTTTCTCAGGAGGGTCGCCCGAAGCTCTCTTCACCTAAAGGCTCAAGTATGAATTTTGGTGGTTTTCTCACGGCCAGGAGGGTTAGTTGAGCAATCAAATTGCCAACTAAAATTGCCTAGAAGGCACCGCTGATTTATGCCTCAGGCTGTACTAGCTACGTAAGGTGGGTAGCGATTACTCACCAACGCTACCAATTTCTAAGGCCGTTGATACAGTCACGCCCACTACGTTTAGCGTCATAGAGCGCATCGTCAGCGTCTTTAAGTAACGTTGAGAAGCCTTCTGGATCGATGATGTCCCGGCTGGCAAGGCCCATGCTGAGGGTAACAAGACCAGAATCTGTCGTAGGATGGGGAATGGCACTTTTAAGTAAACTGTTTCTAATTCGATGAGCCACTTGCTGTGCTTTTGATAAAGGTGCATCCAGTAGTAGCACCAGAAATTCATCACCCCCTAATCTTATTGCGTAAGCTTCACACTCTCTTAGACTATTCTGAATCGCCAGGGCCACCTGCTGTAAACAAAGGTCACCCTGCAAATGCCCCAGCCTATCGTTGTAGGGCTTGAACTGGTCAATATCGATCATCAACGCAGTCACCTGAAAATGGCGTCCCTTACTCACGAGTATCTTTCGCAAACGCTCTAGCGCTCGGCGATTGCCCATATCAGTTAGTGGGTCGGTTTCCGCTTTGACCAGCGCGTTCTGGTATTCTCGTTTTAATGCCGTCGTTAAGGTCTTTGCCTGGGTGATATCCACACCGATACCGAGCAGGCCAACATCCGGAATCAGGGTTTCTGTCATCAGCAGCCAGCGGCCATCCCATGCATCAATTTCAAACTGGCGATAGGTTTGCTTGCGTCGTTTTGCGAGCGCCAACCGAATCCATAACTCAATATCCTCCGTCTCTATAATTAGCCCCTGGCTCTTGGCGTAGTTGTCACGTACGACATCCGGCCAAGTGGGGTGCGAACCTTGCGTATGACAGATGAGTTGATAGTATTGGGCATTACCGTAAATCAACCTGTCATGGTCATCGAATAAAGAAATTGCAGCGCCACTAATATCAAATAGGCGGGCCACCACTGGTAAGGTATTCGCCAGCTGTTCAGTACTATCATCCAACGAAAATGCCACGGTGATTACCCCTGCTAATGCGATACATTCGGTGGATTGCAGATATGTGCCAAGCGACCCTATAAACTAATCATAATGTGTCCATTGTCAATTGATCTACACGATCATGGTGCTTGTACTCCCTCTTATGGGGCGTGATCGCAGGGCTAGTAAGGTTAAGTCACAAGCGGAAAGTTCTATTTTGATTTGCATAACATTTGTAATGACGCTCGATATAACACACGTTCCGCCGCCTTCTTTCCTCGCTATGTCTAGAGCTTCCGTATGCCTGAAACCTGTGACTAATAGATATGGAGCCAGAGGTCTAAACCTCAGGCGTGAGAAGATGCAGGTAACTGATCCGGCAGTTGCATGACGGCTTTTAACGGCATAGGCCTGGCGAAGTGGAACCCTTGTAATAGATTGCAGTGACGGCGGACGAGATCCTGCTGCTGTTTGAGCTCCTCAATGCCCTCGGCCACCACTAGCAGACCCAGTTGGTGCGACATGGTGATAATCCCCTGCACAATAGCAGCATTGCGTTTGTCGGTCGTGATGTCCTTGATGAAGGCTCGGTCTAGCTTGATCTTGTGAATGGGCAGATCACGCAGATAGCTCAGGCTGGAGAAACCGGTGCCAAAGTCATCGAGTGCCACCTTAATCCCCATGGCGTTGAGCTGATTGATCAGCTCAGTGGCCTGTTCAGACCCATTCAGCAGAACGCTTTCGGTAACCTCCAGTTCCAGAAACTCGGGTGGAAGGCCAGAAGCACTTAGCGCCTGATGAAGATCGTCAAGAAATCCCTCTCTTCGAAACTGAAGCGATGAGATATTGACAGCTACTGGCACCCTACGCCCGCCTGCAGCCAGCATGGTTGCAGCATCTTGGCACACCTGACGCATAATCCAGCGCCCCATTGGAATGATTTGCCCCGTTTGCTCTGCAAGCGGAATAAACTCTCCTGGCGAGATCATACCTCCCTCGGGATGTTGCCAGCGGATTAACGCCTCCAATCCACGGATGCGACCACTCACTGCCTCCACGATGGGCTGGTAGTAGAGTTCGAATTGATCATCCTGCAAGGCTGTATGCAAGCCGTGTCGCAGGGTAACTGATGCTTCGGTTACGCGCTGCTCTTCGCCCTGATACCACTGCCAGGTGTTGCGCCCTTTTTGTTTGGCGTCGGTCATGGCAAGGTCGGCGCGTTGCATCAGCTCATAAGCGTATTCACAAGATTCAGCATTACAAGCGACGCCTATGCTGGCACTGATATGGACAGCCCTGCCTTCGAGCTGGAAAGGCGCTGACAGTGCATCAATCATCTGCTCGGCCATATCGCCCCCGGCCTGATGGTCCTGGAGATGATTGAACAGTAGGGCGAACTCGTCACCGGTGAGGCGAGCCAGCGTATCGTCTGGCCCGGTTAGCGGCTGCAGTCGGTCGGTCACCGCCACCAAGAGTTGGTTGCCGATGTGATAGCCCAGTCCGTCATTAACCGCCTTAAAGCCGTCCAGGTCGAGATGCATCACGACCAGTAAGCTGCCCGACTGCTGCGCCTGATCAAACGCTTCCTTTAGGCGCTCATCAAGGGTCGTTTGGTTCGGGAGGCCGGTTAACAGATCATGGGAGGCCTGATAAGCCAGTTGGGCTTCCTGCTCATACTGTTTAGTAATGTCCTTAACGATGCCGAAGACACCGTGTGTCTCCCCGTCAACAATAATCGGCATTGTAGTCAAATCAAGGAACCGCCCATGCCCATCACTCCTGGTTATCTGCAGTTCCACCTGGGTGGGGTGTCCGGACAATGTCGCCGCATAAAGAGCCTGCATTCGCTCGATATCTTGAGGCTGCAATAGGGTAGAAAAATGACGTCCGATTATCTTATCGTTGGTGCGCCCGGTAATTTTGCTGCAGGCATCATTCGCGGTGACAATATGGCCTGCATGGTCGAGCGAAAAGACGCCATCAGGATGGTAGAGGTAAAGTGAACGATAACGTTGTTCGAGGTCGTATTGCGCTTCAAGGCGCTGTCGGGCACTCAACAGCTCACGTGAGCGCCAGACCACCAGCCTGACCAGCCCCAGGCTCAGAGCCAGCAGATAACTGAGCGTCAGGCCAGCGATAGCAAAACCTGCCGGCATAACACCTGCCTGCAGCATGCTTGATGTGGCGTTCATATGGACATCAAGCGTTAAGCGAGTGCCGCCGGGAAGGCCGACAAGGCGACGTTCAAGGTGTGGGAGAGATCGTTTACCACTGCCGTGGGCCAGACGGTCAGGGTGCCTTATGACCAGATAAGGTGTGTCTCCACCGACTGAAAGCCGCAAAAGGTTTAAGGGTAGGCTAAGCTCGCGTTCAAGCAGCCCCACCAAGTCGACCTCCGCGATTAGACGGCTGCCTGTGCCGTTACCTAAGGGCGCGATAATCAGTAACGTCCTCGGGTTGCTCGGTATCGTGTATGCCAACGCTTCTTCCCACCCAGAGAGTAGCTCATCGCGAAGGCGGGATAGATTTATCTCCTGAACAAAGTGGCGCTGATATTCCTCATTAGAAACGCGCAGATCTTCAAGGCTCCCGTTAGGGTTCAGTATGGCAAGGCTCTTTAAATAAGGGGCATGTCGAAAGTAGGTCTGAACATCGTGCTCCCAATTGCCCACCAGTTCAGGAATATCATTTAACCCCCTACGCCATGCCAAACGCTGAATAAATTCCAGCTGTGTCTTCATTATGTGGCGTGCATTGAGAGCAGCATTATCTATCAAGATGGCTGCCTGACGTTGCATATCGTTCTGAGCGCTCCAGCTCAGGGTGTACCAGGCGAGACAACTGACCATGACGCCAGCAACGGCGGCGATCTTGGTCAGACTGCCCAGGGGAATCAAGCGACGACTACCGCGCCAGGCGGCGACAACGAAAGTAACACCACCCAGCAGGGCGTAAAGGGTGGCCAGTATAGGGGCAGACACAAAGCCTTCTGCCCAATCTAAACGGCTAGCCGGAAGCAGCATTAGCAGCAGTGAAAAGCTACCCGCGCCTAGTGCTAGCAACCCACTAACGGCCCAGACTAACCGGTGCCAAGGCCGCTTCATGCCTAGAGCGGTGCATAGGGCCACTAGAAAGAGCAGAAACGCCGCCGCCGAGAGAATTCTTGGGCCACCGGTCACCCAAGACGTTCCTACCCAGGGCCCATCGGCTAAGCCGTTATGTATTAGGGTGTAGAGAGTGACCACCGCCAACGGCATGGCTGCCAAGTAGTTCAGCCAGTGCCGATTAAACAGCCAACCCAACAAGCAGAGGCCAGCCAGGAAACCAGTTAAGGCAGCGTCGACCACCATCACACCGCTCAGCGGATAGGCAATGCCGAGGAGATGTCCGATGAGACCTGTGCCTCCCAGCAGAGTAAACGTGGTGGCGACCATGAGTAGGCCAACATCAGCGGCGACATCTCGTATCCGGTAAGGCAGCTCAATATCATCCCGTGCGTTTAGTGCTGTCGCTCTGGCTTGCATGACAAGCTCCTCTTCATCCTCTTGCGACGTGGTTACGCCCCTGGTGTTTGGCCACATAAAGGGCATCGTCGGCGCGCGCCATCAGGCTTTCGCTCGTATCTTCCGGCAGATAGCCTGTCACGCCCAAGCTGGCAGTGATGGGAACTGGTTGCCAATGGTACATCTCAATGGCAAGGCGCAAGCGATCCAAGGCGTTGACTGCCTCATCAATGGAGGTGTCCGGCATAAGCAGGGCGAACTCTTCGCCGCCGATACGGGCGGCAATATCTTGGCCGCGTAGTTGCGATGAAAGCAGCGTAGCAAGCTGTTGTAGGACATGGTCACCGACAGCATGCCCATGTTCATCGTTGACGGGCTTAAAGTGGTCGATGTCCAGGATAGCCACGCTGAAAACATCAGAGGAATGAGCGACGGCTGCTAGAGCTAGCCTCTCCTGCAGCACGAGATCGAAATGGCGTCGGTTGGGCAAGCTGGTAAGCGCATCGCTGTTGGCCTCATGGCCAAGCTGCATGGTGAGGCGCTGTAGTTCCGAGTTGTGCGATTCTAGTGTGGCGCGCATCGTCTCTAGCTCGGCGATGACCGCATTTTTCTCCTCCAGAGCGTGTTGGACTGCCTGGCGAGCTTCTAGCAGTTCGCGTTCTAGTTGATCCTTACGGCCTATGGGCAGCATCGAAATTAACGTCAGGGAGGGCTCTTCCGCGCCCAGGCGGTGCGCACTGCAGAGTACTGGAAGGGCATCGTCATTTCCCAAGCGCAGGTTAAGATGAACTTCATCAACTGTCCCTACCTCGGTGAGTCGATACGCTAGAACTCCGAGGTACAGCATGCGCGACTCAGCCGTAAACAGGTCGCTGGCCGACTGGTTAATCAGCTGGCTCGTCGAGCAGCTTAGCCAATCACGGAGGGTGTAATTGGCCAACAGAATTTTGCCCTGCTCATCAATAACCACCTGACCAGACGGAGCGAACTGCCACCAGCGGGCCAAATCGGAAGCTCTCAAACTCATAGGGATCAGCCTTTCTGCATGTCGAGCCGCTCCCGCAGGGCTTGAGCCAAGATGTCAGGGGCCGTGAGCTGGGGATAGTGGCCACCTGCATCCAGCACCACGAGTTCGCCATCGGGGAGGTGCTGTTGCAGGTACTGGGCTGCCTCGAGAGGCACCATGGCGTCGCGGGCAGTTTGAATGATTAGGCTAGGCACCGTGACGCTGGGCAGGTGGTGGCGGGTATCACCGAGAAAAATGCTTCTTGCCATTGGTCGCAGTACCTCAGGTGATACGGAAAGAAAGCGCTGTTGCAGGTTCCGCTGGTGAGTCTCAGTGGTAGCATCGCCAAGCGCCACCCGCGAGACGGTACCGGCCCAATCGAGGTAATTCTGCTCCATAAGAAGCATCAGGCTATCAAGCTGCTCATGCGTATAGCCACCCTGGTAGTCAGGAGGGTCGTCAAGGTACCGCGCAGAGCTACAAATCATCACTAAACGGCGGAAGGCCTTGGGACGTTGGATAGAGGCGAGCATACCGATGGTCCCCCCGATGGAGTGGCCAAGCATCAGCGCATTTTCCAAGCCTAATTCATCACATAGGGCGACGATGTCATCCGCATGACCGGAGGACGTACCATGCCGCGCTTTGTCGTAGGCTTCCGGTGCGGCACCGCCGAAACCTGCAAGGTCGACTAGGATCAGTCGGTAGTCTTTCTCAAGTACTGGAAGAAGGCGACGCCATACCGTTTGGTCGCAACCAAAGCCATGAATCAGCAAAATGGGCGTGGTGCCGTAGCCTAGCTCTTTAACGTTGAGAAGATGGCGAAATGAGGTCATAGAATGCCCTGCTTTATTATTATGGGTAAAAATCAGCTAGCACTATCACCGTACCACACAGCGTAGTGTAAACGTCTCAACGTAAGTCCTAAGAACTAATTGTATAATGAGAAAGTTTATCAATGGATTTTGTGAATGAAGGCCATTTCTCTGTAGTTAGCAGACACGGGTAATAACTTGTAACCGGTCGAGTAACCTCAGGGTTAAAAAACTACCTTGAGCAAGAAGCGGTGATGAACTATCTGCGCAAGGTTGAGCTACTTACTCTGGGTAAACACGAAAACATTGAGATGCAAATCGCCAAACGCTTTACCAGCGTGTTATCGACATTCCAAACCCAAGGGCCAGCATGACGCCTTATGATCACCAGCGCGTAATTCACGAGCTTCAAGCGCACATCGGCGACACCCAAGCCACGCTAAGGAGCTTTGAGGAAGCCGGCGTGGATGCAAACATGCCAGAGGATTACGACAAGCTGCTGGCTATTTTAGACGACGCGATAAAACACAGCGTGAGTATACGAAAATGCTGCTGGCGTAAAAGCAGCGCTACCTAACCTAGGGATAATGGGTAAAGGGAACGGATGATGACATTTGATGCACCCTACTTTTTTGTATCGTTTGCTAAAGCGTTGGATGAAACGCGTGGGCGTACTTTGGCTGCCAAAAACCCATAATGCAGATGATACGCTTCGCGTTTTTCAGGCTGCTGAAGCGGCTTGCAACGCGCAATCGGCTGTTTTTCCCGCTAACGGGGTTGTTTATTGTAATGCCCCTGGCCGTCCACGGGAGTTTCTTTGCGATTTCTCGTTTCATAATCCACACCAGCGTATTCTGCTGGCGTTAGAGAGCGAGTGGGTGTGTGTTGGCGTCGTCAAAGCAAACGGTGGAAGCGGTGCTTTTTGACTTTAAAAAAGTCATCAACATGGCAGCGCCTGTGAAAGTGACGGTGTTTGCGTATGTCGATGATGACAACAAGAAGACAGTGTTAGGCGCAATGGCAGCGCTTATTGCGCAATGGCAGACTGAAACGCTGGGTACCTTAATTACCATTGCCTGCCCCTGGCATGATGAGCTTTACAGCGCCTCAATTGAAGACTTTGTGTGGCAGCATGGCGAGTGGGATAAACTCACCAAGGAGTAGCGGTAGTGGTGAGTGCTGTCTCTCAATAGGCATCAGCGCCAGTTGTGGCTGCGTTTGACTCCCAACAGCAGGTTGTTCATTGCTGTGATGGCTGGCATCTCAACACCCTAATTCACTGGCAGTGCTTCATCGCTCCCCCAGTCTGCCCAAGGACCGTCGTACAGCGATAGCTGATGGTAGCCCGCCAGTTCGGCGGCCAGCAGAAGGATGCAGACGGTGATACCCGAGCCGTAGGAAAACACCAGTTGGGGTTCACTGCTGGAGTGAAGGGGAGGAGCAAGCGTTACAAAGATTGGGCGTGGCGCTCTCAAACCAGTACGGCCCAAACTCGCATTTTTGTAACAGCAGCAATACATCAAAGGGGTTATAAACAGTATCGACGTGCTTTCCGCCCCAGCGGTAGCCGTTGTACCAGCGGCGGATCTCTTCACAGTCAAGACCTGGCAGCTCGGAGGCAAATACCGTATTAATATCGTGATCGGTGTAGCCGCAAATGGCGGCGTAAGGGGCATCTAGTGTAATGTCGTTGAGGTTATTTAGCCCCGAAAATAGACTGACTTTGCTGAACTTGGAAACGCCGGTCATGCAGGTGAGGGTCGGCGTCTTTAAGCACGCTCTAGAGGTTTTTCAGTCCCTCACGAAGTTCGCGGGCTCGTTCAGTATTCAAGAGGTTATCCAAAATGGGCTTATCGTACTCGTCGATGAGCACCACCACGCATTGGCCGTGAACACTCCGTGCATTTTCAAGCAGACTGGCAAAGTTGTCTGCAATGCGTTCGGGAGGCGGTGTTTCAATATTCAGCTTTTTCCGTTGCTGCTGAAGCTGATAGCGGATGTTGGCATCTAAATCCTCACGGCTGTTGGCAACACCGCTACCAAAACTCAAACGCACAACGGGGTACTGCTGTTGCCAGTCCCACTTATCATGAATATATAAGTCTTCAAACAGATGATCTCGGCCTTCAAATAGGCAGCCCAAGGTATCTAGCAGCAGGCTTTTAAAAGCGGCGCGGGCGAGAAAGAAAGTAGTATTTGTTCTGATGGGCCAGCTGCTCAATAAACGGTGTTTTGTCGACGTAGTAATAGCCGCCTTCCCGAATATCCGAAAACGTTTGAATACCTATGGGCAACTTGCGGCGATAAGCAGATGACATGCTGGCCTCCAAAGCCGAAACCGTTCGCGTGTTGGCGTTGATGATGAGTTTACATGGTAGTGGTAAGGGCAGATTGTGCGTATGGTGCTGCGTTTTTCGGCGGTGGCACTATTGGCGTTTTACGCGTAGCCAAATCATTTAAACAGGCACATATTGCGCGTTGGCCAAAGGTCAAATCCGGTCAAAAACAGGGCGCGGAAAAGTCACGGTGTGTGCCAACATTGTGCCGCCAAAAGGCACAGTATGGCGTTAATTGGTGTGTTGGTGAAGAGTTTTAAAACAGTGATTAATATTATAAGCTATTGTTTTATAATTAATTTTATAAATTTTTCCGGTGATAAAAAAGATGGGCTGTAAAATTGAAACCGGCCTCCGAAGCCGAGGGTCGCAGGTTCAAATCCTGCCGGGCGCGCCAAAATTTCAAGGGCTTACGTTAACGCGTAGGCCCTTATTTATTTGCCTGTAACCACCATGTGACCAAATCCTGGCCACAATCTCTTAATTACATGCCTTGTATGTCTATTCGTTTAGGACCTTTGGCTTTTTCTTGCCACTAGCATGGTCACATGTGTACGTTCTCTTAGATTCACTAAAATTAAGCGCTGTGATAGCCTGAAATGACCTTCAGCCTGTGAGGTATGTTGGGCGTAGCGACATTCACTGTGATCGTCAAACTAGGGATGAGAAAACAACGTGCAGTTCAAACGATTACTAGACACTCTTGCTAGGGCGGCTAATTAAATAACGTATGTTAAAAATTTTAATGGATATTAATTCTTAAAGATAATATCCCCAAAGCAAATTTTATATCTGTAGTTTTGTAAGTTTTTGGCACGCCTTTCTTTGGAAAGTTGAGTCTCGGTTTGAAAACCGTATGTAATACCTTTTCTAGTTTTCGTATATTTTTTTTGCCCAATTTATTTGCATCAATTACCAATAGAGAGTATTCACCTATCTTTGATATAGCCTCTACATAACTACAGTATTCTTTAGAATCTAGTCCTAAATCATTAACTGCTCATCGTAGAAAAGTGTTCATTCCATATTTTGGTGACATGCCAAAATGGCTGCCTAGGCGATGCACAAAGTGGCTTGAACTACACATTCCAATATACATACATTCTCCTTTATCATCAAAAAATATATATACGCCGTGCCTAAGAGCAGTTTCTTTATCATTACTCAATAGTAGGTCGAAAAGCCGAAGATTTTTCAACGGCATCCTTATAGCAGAATTAATCGTGTCTATTGCATCTTCGACAGTCAAAACTGCTAAATCATCAATTCTTATAGCGAGTGTCATATATGTTATCCTTTTGTTCCGCTACACACTGCCAGATTAAAAGCGTATGAAAAAAACGGCGTGATTCATCGGAAAGACGAGCACTGTAGATCGGGCTGAAAAAGAGATGCCGCCTTTCGGTGCTCGCGCAATCAAACGAAGGTGCTACGACCGTTTTCAGTAAATGTACAATCCATTGATTATCAATTTTATGAAAACCAAAATTTTATTTGGTTCTACCAATGATGTAATCGTTAAGTGACTTTGCGATTTGCTTTGGCTGTGTACCTGGCGAAGTCTGGTAGATTAAACCACTGGTATCCTGCCAAATAATTACGCCATCGATTCCAGTACTCTCAACAACATACATTGTGTGGGGAACATTATTATTTAGGTCCCATTCTTGTTTAGTTACTGGAACTACATTTCGATGCTCTGATTTTGCAACTCCTGTCAGCTCAATGCCGTCTGCAATGATAGCCCCAAAAGTAGATAAGTATGCTTTGTACTCATCGGAGAAACGAATCCTAAGCTGTAGCTCAGCATCTGTTATTTCAGTGTTAGAAGCCGCTTTTAATGGCAGTAAATTAGGCAAGTTCTGAATTGTATATACGATTGAAGCCATTACTCATTTCCTCCTGAGCTTTGTTCTGAACGCGATTTCCAATGTGCTTTTCGCTCTTGATCCCATGTGCTTCCTTCGCCATGTACCTCTGTTTCAAGGGTGTTATCGTGCCACAGGCTTTGGTTCTTTTTTCCGCCTTCGTATTCACCAGTTCGGTGTTCTTCCGCTGTTAACTCAACTAGAGGTGAATCAGCCTTTTGTCCAAGGTGATGCAACTCAAGCGGCTTACCGGTTTTGCTATCCAATGGGGCAAGCCCGCGTATGATGCGGTCACGGTTGGAAATGCCATCGGCGTCGGTTTTATCAAGTTCTATCTTCACCTTAATAAGGCATTTCCGATCATTAATTTCTACTTCTTTCAAAGCACCGTTCTTGAGAATATCGTATTGCTTCATGTTTTGAATATTCTCAATGATATCATCAGACCAGTTGGTTTCTTCCTTTATTATTGCCTTTTCCTCATCACTTAATCTTTCTTTTGCAGTCACATCAGACTCAGAGATTTCCTCGTGACTGCTTATGCTGAATTCTAATCGACTAATCGCATGCTGCTCTATTAAAGCCGCTCGAGAAGTACATTCGATAAACTGAATGTCTGGTTTTTCGATTGTTTGATTAACAACATTTTCTAAGGAATTGGAAAAATTTTCAATAGAGGAGAACTCATCCTTTTTCGTAGTGTAAGCGCAGTGCTCGATGTTATCAAAAGCAATTTTTTTAATAATTTCTATCATGTTGAAGGTTCTCCTTTCACCAAAGAAACAATTTCACTGAGTGTGCTGGGAGAGACCTTTATAAAATAACCACTAATTGATGCACTAATATTAGAGCTGCTTTTAAGTGAACGCTCCGCTAGTAGTGCTACATTTTGTTTGGCAAATTTTGCTATATCTTGATTGTATAATTTTGCCAATCCGCCTTTTACTTTATAGATCTTATCTGGTGTAGGTAAAGATAACGCATTTTTCAGTTCGGAAAAAAATTCATCCGCGGGTAGTTCCTTTGCACAATAAACGCCTTGAACTAACATACCCAAAAGAACTTCAGTCATGTATTCAGCAACTATTGACCAGGTATCGCGGCACAGAATAAGTGAGATACCTCTTTGACGGAGCAAACTGGATAGTTGATTAAGAACCTCATTACATGAAACAGCAACATCTTCGGGTGATTCGACGAATAAAGTATTCAACAAAGCAAATATTTTACGCTTTGCTATATCATCCTCGCCAAGTACGCTGCGAATTGTCCCAATATTAATTTTGTAGAAACGATCACTATTGTGATTGTATAAACCCTCATCGCTCACAAAAACATCCAATTCTTTCTCGACACCATCATCATCTATAAAGGTTTCAGAAATTTTAACATTAGTTGGTAGTGACATGCCTTCTTTATGACAAAAAGCATAGCCTGCCTCAAGAGTGCCAAGTTGTAACGCATCTTTCGCAGATATACCAATTGTATTTGCTATAATTTGCTGATCATCGGCAGAGACAATACGTTGAACGATTTTTGTTGAGGAATTTTTAATCACATCAGGGGCAAGCTTAGTGGGGATTTGTTCAGAAACAATAACACCTTGTCCATAAGATCTCATTTCTGCAATCATATTGGTAAAATGTTCTACTGCTTTTCCTTTAGGGTTGCCCGCTGATTCAGTAGAGCGATCAGTATTAATATTCTTCAACAATCGGTGAGCCTCTTCAATAACGAGAAGATGTTTTAGCTCTGTTTTTTTGTAACCGCTTATCTCTTTAGCAATTTGCCTATATTCATTAATGAAGATAACCAAAAGACCCACGCTAAATGCTTTGTCTGAATCATCAGCTAAGCCTTCTAATTCAAAAACCACGTTTTTTTCTAGTAATTCCGAGAAGTCAAGATGTTCACAAGTGTTGAATGTAAAGCCTTTTGCACCCACACATAAGTTTTCGAGACGAACTTTTATTGCCGTCTTAACATTCCCTGCGACCTCTCCATCATATTTCAATTCTTTTTCAATATAACGAGCTATTTCATTCTTTAATTCCTGCATTGTGGGAAAAAGATATTTATGCGAGGCAAGAGCGTACTTTCGCTTCGTGTATTTTATGTTAAAAAAATTGGCTACGCTTTGGCTATTAGCCAGCATGGGATGATATCCAAGGGTTAGATCCCACCCTTTGTTTTTATATATAGTATGCAGACATTTTTCTAGTATATATGGCATAGGTCCATAAAAAGAAAATGAGGCATTAAAAAGATCTTTCAAATAGTCGATGTGCGTTTGTGGACTTACACCTGGCATTATATAGAATGGATTGATTTGTGGGCAGTTAAGCTCTGGCTTGCCGAGCGTGTAAACTGTAGTATCGATCGCCAAGTTACGATATTCTTTCTTAGCGGATTCAATTACTAAAAATGGTTTTTTAGCTTCTACGAGAATCTTTTTGACTGTTGTTGTTTTGCCACTACCTGTAATTCCGCAGACAAATGTATGTTTGTTAAGATCAGAAGGGCTTAGTGCGAAAGGCATGTTCTGTATGGCTTTTTTTCCATCAGCTACATAGCCAACTGTTACTGAGTCGGAGCCAATATAACTTCGAGATAAAGGGTAAGTTTTTTCAATACGCAGCTCAAAATCTGGTACGCTTTCAGTGGGCATTGTACACAATAAGCCAAGCTCAGAAGAGTTCATATATGAGCATAGAGGATTCTCATTATCGCGGCCTAAAAACTCAGGAATACGCAATATTTCCTCTTGAGATGAGGTGGGTTCAAATGATAATAGTGGCAATTTGTCAGGATCGGGTTTTGATAATTCACCACACAAGCAAGCCTTTATAATATTTCTTGAAACATCTGAATCAGCTGAGTATGAGATCGCTGTTTGCCAAAGACCACTATTCTGTCCAATTTTAAGTCGTTCTATTGCTTTGTCGGCGTAATTCATCAGTTCAAGCGCAAATCCATTTTGAATATCACCTGATATGGTATTTCCATCAGTTATGGCTTTAGAGACAGAGTCACTATAACCTTCCGAATGTGTTTTTCCGCCACCAACAACACTTCCGAGTAAAGTACCAAGGCCACCACCAACAAGAGCACCAGCTGAAGTGCCAATTCCAGGAAGAAATATTGTTCCTATAGCTCCGCCAGCAGTCGCACCGATACCTGCACCGACTTGCCCTGCAACACTGTTTTTTCCATCGTTCACATTTTTCGTATGTGTAGTCGTCTCAGAATAACTGTCTGAACGTGCCACATTCCGCTTACTTACGGCAAATGCTTTGTCTCTCACGGAAATTAAATCAGAGATATTTTGCGTTACACTTTGTGTGGTTATCGGTTTTGCAATAAACAATACGGTATAATCTTGCCCGTTTAGGCTTCGCATAATAGAGGAAAGACTGAAAGTTTGTTTTTGCTCTCGAAGATAAAGAGTAGGAACGCCCGAAAGAATGCCACAGCTCATATCTGAAATTTTGTTCTCAGAAAAATCAGGCGTATAGCTCTCCATTTCAATACCGGAAAGCATTCCTTGCGTAATTTTTTTTACACTTTCAACATCGCTACTCGAATATATACCAAGAACAAGATTAGTCACACCTTTACGACTGACTAACCCATAGCTAATGGGAATACCAATTGAATGCAAAGCGGTAAATAGCTTTTCGATTTTTGCATTCACGGTTTCAAACGCTTTCTCCACAGTATCTGCCGTACAGCAACTTATACGAAAATATGTCATCCCATCAAGCTGGAGACTACTTTCGTCATCCAATAGATTTTCTATATTATCTCGATCAACAAGATATGAAGGATAAACAAGTCGCAAAAATTCTTCAGTCTGTTTGCCAATGATGGCACTGTCATTATTAAATTCATTCTTCATAGAGAATTGCTGAGCTACTAAGGTATTGTTTTCCATTCTATCAACTCATATGCTGTTTGATTTCACCGGCGCGCCTGTCGAAATAATTTTCAACTTCATTAAACCAATTGTGGATTTGTTGTTGTGCTTCGCTGAGATATTTTTCTATAGCTAAATATAAATTTTTTTTGTTTCGATTTGGCTCAACGATAAGATAATTCGTCATCGCTGCTCCAAATGCCGCCGCAAAAAGTAAACCGACGGGCACTGGCACAAGGTTTGAAACCGAAAGTCCTGTCGCTAGTACAGCCCCTATTGTGCTAATGCCCCCAATAGCGAGAACTCCACCGCCAACTTTGGCAGCTTGCATAATACGAGGTGCTTCCTGATAGTCGACGGTAGTGTTTAATGTAAACTGGTATTTATTGAGAATTTCTTGACGTAAATTTAGTGCTAAAAACTCATTTTGCCGAGTTATGTGAGTAGCAAAAAACGGGGTTTCAAAAAGCGCATCATCCAACTCGAAAAGCATATCGCTCAATATATTTTTACTACGTGAAACCATTTCTGAACTAACGCGCTGGCTAATCCTATGCACCGAATCGTTAAATGAATTTGTCTCATCAAGGATTTTCGTCACTTCTGTTCTAAGATCGTTAAACATTTTATCGACTTTGGTTTTGATTTTTTTATTGTGCATTTTTTGCAATGCCTCCCTGTATTTTTGCCGCATCTGAATTCGCAGATGAAATACATTTAATTAAGATCGTTAGCTCTTTGATTATTTTTTTATTTTGTTCGGCTGTAATCTTTGCTTCCATAATGATATCCAACTCTTTTTTCTTGTTATCAGCATTTTCCGAAAGCTCTTGAATATATCGTGACCTGATGTTTTCTGTAAACTCGCCTAAGTTGTCGATTAAGGCATTCCTGATCTCATCGAGGCGAGATATAATGTTTTCCTTAATGATAGTATAGTGTCTTTTCTTTGAATATTCCGAATAATATTTAGTTTTTTTAAACGTCACGCCATCTTCATATGACTTTGTTTCTTCAGCTTTTGATTTGGTTGACTCGCGAATTTCGTCAAAAGTTTTTTCTGTAAAATCTGGCATCAATAACTCAAAAGGAATGGTGCTATTATCGCTAAGAGAAATTAATTCTTTGTCGAATTCAGAAACTACATCTTCTTGAAGTGACTTCGTTAATTGCTTAAATTCATCTATCTTTTCGATTGCTTTACGTTCCAATTCACTAAATGATTCGCTCGAATCCTCACTAATTGAAGACACTTGAGTCTTAAAATCTAATACGGCTTGATTGGCAGTTTTGTAAATTACTCCTTCGTCGCCTCGAAATCGACGCACCACCGCATCGACGCCTTTGTACATTTTATTGTTGATAACATCCAGTTCTCCTTTAATGTTTGCAATCTTTTTTGCCAATTCATTAGGATCTTCACCTTTTTGACGAAACATATCCACTTGTAAATTTAAATCATTCCAAAGCTTCGTATAAATTTTGCAAATTGAATCAAGTAATGAACCAAGTAGAATATAATGTGCTTTTCTTCCAAAAACTTCTAGGGAATTGTAGATTTGCTCAAATCTAGACATTTCTTGGAGTTTTGTTATTAAATCACCCTTACCAAAAATACCATTTGTTTCGGTATAAGCTTTTACAACAAAATCATCTAGTGTTTCAGTCTCATTTAATCGACGTAGTTCGGCTTCGATATCATCAATTGCAGAGAACTTTTTGGCGTAAAGCTCTGCTTTACTGTCAACCAGAATAATATTTCTATGATCTAAACTGTTGAATTGTTTGTGTGCTTCTGATTCTAAACGACGCAAATCGTTGGGTGTCACATTTGTAGCGCGTGTCAGGACAAGAAAAAGCGCATTCTTATTGCGAGCTACGCTCGTATTACGCATGAATTGGTTAAACTGAGTGGACTCTAAAGCCTGGCCTGACACAGGCTTCAAGAAAATAATAGCATCGGCACTTTCGATATACTTTGATGTGATCTCGGCAACTCCTCCATGAGCACACACCCCTGGACTGTCAATAATTTCAATTCCACGCATTTCATCGCCAAAAGGAAACATTACTTCGATCTTGGTCACAATATTTTGCCAATTATTCTTCTTTTCTTGAATGTAATCCCATATTTTCTTTTTATATTCGTCAGTTGGTATATTATGAATATTAGCCTCTTGAACCTCAGGTGCGTTCAGCAGATCCTCCACCTCTCGTTTAGAGACGCTAATATTTGCACCCTTTGCGTGCGCTCTTAATCCGGATTTAACGAGAATTTCGCTGTTTATTGTAGGTACTGGAATGTCCCGATATTTATCATCTAAAGCGGCATTGTCTTTTAGAAATTGTTTTGCCGAAGAATTCTCTTTGATTTCTTCTTTACGCCCGTTCGCATAGGTTGCTCGAACATAAAACTCTTCTCCATTTTTTATTTCTATTATGGCACTCGTGCATTGTTTAACATCCGTTGGCAAGAGTTCAATACCAAGGTATGCATTGATAAAAGTTGATTTACCACTCTTTGACTCCCCGGCAATCATAAGATTGAAGCGGTCATCACGCACTTTTTCTGCCTTATTACGGATATCAAGCAGCAGTGATCCCAAGCGCTCTAAGGGATTTGGCATTCCTGCCCGTTCAGCATTCACGCTAATATCCTCTAACAACTGCTCGAGCTTTTCATACGAGTTCAATACCTCGTTCTTCCGTGACTTGTAGTCAGTTATCATTTTTTATGCCCTCTTTTGATTTTTGAGAATTTATTTTTCAAACGTATATTATATAAATATTATATTAAAGCTCTTTAATAACTCCTTGAAGGCCAGCGTTGCCCTTTAAATCGAGGCTCAGCTGGATTAATGACCTGCTTCATGTAGTAGCTCTAACCAGAAATGTGAGAGTGCCCAGATATCTTCAAGTCGACGCACTTTATGAGCATGGTTTGCCCCAATAAAACGTGATTAAACGTTCATCATTTGTTCATTCTTCCCCCGCACTGACAGTTCAGTGTGACCATGCAGGCACGATATCGCACTTGCCCAAGCCGCCCCCGCTACTCTGATGAAGCGCTAACCAAAACGCATGTAACAAGGCGGTGGTCACAAAGCGTGCCGGAATCCGCGCGGCTAAGCGCTGCGTCGACATATCAGATCCAAAAGCAAAGTAGAGCATGGCGATTTCCTTAACGTGAGTGTCTATCGGTAGCCAGTTTTTAGTTCGTATCGCTGGTGCCCGGAGTGTTCTGGTAATTCGCGAGTACCTGGGCTGCATTTGCCTTAAGGGTTTCACGCCACGTACTGGGCGCGAGCACTTTAACATTGGTGCTCATACCCATTAGCCACCATAGAGTTTGCTGATCATCGGGCACTAGGGCGGTCAGGCGATACCACCCGCTGTCAGGCAGGGCCTCTATCGTTTGCTGGTCAGACAACGGTGTTTCTTGCAGTAGCCAAGCGACCGGACGTGCGATTTCAGCCTCTAACACCACATCTTCGGGGCCTTGGCGATAGCCAAACGCACCGCTTTGGATATAGTGATCAATATCGAAATCGTCACGGGCTTGCCAGGTGCGCTGACTGAACGTCGCGTGTTTTATACGGTGAAGTGCAAACTGGCGTAAATCCTCAAACCCATCGACATGAGCGAGTAGATAAGTAGCGCTATGTCGGCTGACAATCCCTTGGGGATGAAGTGTTAGGGGCTTTTTTGTTCCAGACGTACGTGACAAATACGTAACATCAATTGCCTTTTGTTCTAGTAGTGCCTCCGCCACCGTCTGCCATGTCTCCTCATTTAGCTCTGCGGGTATTAACGCTTTGCCATTAGGAATAGCGCGGACGCAGCGGGCCCACTTGCTAAGACCGTTAGACGTCAGCCCATCGAGCAGCTGCCGAGCATCATTAAAATGGGCCGATAGCTGACCTACCACTACGGGGGGGAGAAGCCCTTTAAGGTACTCTTCAGCAAGAACAAGCGTTAACGCACTCGGAACATCCAGTGCGGGTAAATGACATTGGAAATCGCGATCAAAATACCAGCGGTAAGGTTTTTGGCTGTCGTCGCAGCCAATCGGAAATTGTGTCGAGAGTTTTTGACCTAAATCGCGCTGTAATGACCGCGTATCGATATGAAAACCACGATCAGCGAGTTTCTCTTTCAGCACGGGGGTGGAGATGCGCCCAGGGGAGCGCGGAATGAGCTGCAGTAGCGTCAAATAGCGGAAAAGCGTATCGCGCGCATCGGACATAGTGACGCCACCCCTGATAGTAATGATGAAAACGAAGAGTTTACCGTGCCTCACAAAACTTAGCGACTCTCTCGGGCAGCGCATCGGCTTCCCGTGAGACTAAATGGGCACGGTGACGCCATAGCGACACGGTGCTCTGTTCAGGTGCCGCATTAGGTATGTGCGCCCAGAGCGCGGCGGGATGTATGTCGACCGTTTTCTCTAAAGATGTATTGGGGTGTCCTTCAAGCCACCGATATACCTCCAGCGCGCTTCGCCCAACGCAGACGGGAAACAGCAGCGCATCAAAGGGGAGTGTAATTCCCAGCTCAAGCAACAGTGCGTTCACTTCATGATCACAGGCGAGGTGCCAGCGATGATGGTTAGCGACCAGCGGTGCCGTTAAGTGGCCCGCTACGCAATGCCAGATTAAATGTGCATGTAAAAAACGGCGTGATTCATCGGATAGACGAGCACTGTAGTGCGGGCTGAAATAGAGATGCCGCCCATCGGTGCTCGCAGAATCAAACGACGGCGCCACGACCGGCGTTAGGGTTAAAAGCTGGCTTAAAAAATTCATGATAGGGAGCGTGTTAGCCCAGGCGTCGCGATCCGCTTGCCACTTGGAGAGCTCTTGCTGGGTGGTCACCGAAGCGATTAATGAGCACATTTGCATATACCTACCTTCCCTGAGTGATGAAGGTAGTACGCTACGGGAGTGCTGCGACAACTAATGCCGCATGAAATAACAATGGATCAAAATGATGCGATGCATAGTGTTATCCTGCTCAGCCAGCCACTCCTTCTAGCAGCAATACTTTCCACGGTGTGATGGCCTCAATGGCACAAAGGTTTGGCAGTGATGGTTATGGATAGGCCCATGGTGCTTCTGAAGTAAAGCAGCATCTCGGGCCATATGCTCAGCACCCTAGCGTGTATTAAAAATGCTACCCGCCGGTCATTCAGTGTTTGCAGTCCTGCCGTAGATGTCACGCGATATAACGCCTTCATATACGCGGTGGCCAGTCGCTGTGTATCGCTCAGTATCTCTTTCAGTCAAGTACTTCCAAAGCCAAAATGGCTAGGCGTTAACGTGTCTTCAATCAGCAACAGCAAGCCCGGCCTGCATCCGCCGCCGTAATTCGCTAAGACAAATGCAGTATCACGTAAAGACCGGTGTGATGCCGTAACAGCATCGTTGGCGATATGGCGATATGGCGATATGGCGTTCGGGGGAGAGGGGGCGCTTTCCGAAGTGATCATCATGATGTGTTAAGAAGCACCGGTAAGGCACTACCGCCAAAGATCAAAACTGTCCTAAAACCGAACATCTTAAAATCACGCTATGTGACCGTCTTGAAGGTGGAGTTGGACGTCTGTCGGTGAAAGTGAAAAAGCTATTAGAGCCTTATTTTATTTTAAAATATTGATTTTAAAAGATTATATTGATGTTTATTGATAGGTTGTCCTGTCGGCTAAATTCATCAACATGGCTTGAAATTAGCCTCCGAAGCCGAGGGTCGCAGGTTCAAATCCTGCCGGGCGCGCCAAACATCAGAAAAGGGGCCTGCGAGAAATCGTGGGCCCCTTTTTTGGGCTGCTATCGGCCAGAAACGGTATTTTAGGTATTTCTGATATAACGCCACCAGAAGGCGCAGACAACACAAATCGAAGCGGCGTGTTGCCTGCCGCTCTGGCTGGGATTGTTATGACTCTGCATCTGAAGGTCTCTTCTTAAGGTCAACTTTGGCAACCTGTGTCTCTATCGTTTTATTACTTAGAAACACATCAATTTTGTGTAGACTGGGAAGCTCTGCCAATAGGCATTTTTCAAGTTGATCGCGAATGCGCGCAACTTCTCTGTACTCCTGCCGCCCTACCTCAACTAGATCTCCGGTTTCCTGAAATAATAAATGACAACGAAAAAACTCTCTGTTGAGATCGGTAGCCGCTTTTTTTGTCTCGTCAGAGATCCAGAACGAGTTATTTTGGCTAGATGAATGTGCAGTGAATCGACTAAAATCATCATAGTCCATAGAGAAAACTTGGTGGTACGTTCGCCTGTCTACGGACTCCGTATCTTGAATCGCAGTTTTTAACGAATTCACCACAGCATAAAGCTCTTCATGAGCAAGTAGACGCTTATCAATGAGCTTTTCAAAGTATTTGTCTTTGTATCCTAAACGGGAAATATAAATCGTCACTAGAGACGAAAGCACAGTTGCAACAATCGCGCTCGAGAGAATGACTCCTAAAATTTCCATTTAGTTTCCTCGAAAGTCATAAAGCTGAGTTAAACAACGGCCCGTCAGGGGCGTGCTGTGAAGGCAGTAGGCCGGTAAGAACTTAAGCGACTTGTTATGAGTGGCACTCATTGGACTATCCTATTATCCTATGACGGAACTCGTTAACTGCCTCTGCATGCTCTGGTTTAAGATCTGGAACTGTCCAAATAGCCCATTGGCTAAAGTTGTTGAATTTAGGCGATTCTTCGAGAATATCGGTAATCATTGATGTTGAAACTAGAACGCCAACTATTCTGCTAGACATAAAGTACTTATTGAAATGGCGCTCATGCCTGGCCAAAAAGTCCAAGTTGCGAGCATGTAACTTATCGCCTGCCTCGTCGAAGGTCGAGGCTTTTAGTAACACACTATCAGGGATCATGTCGTCAATATTCATTGCAACAATGCCAAACTCGTGCCTTTTCTCAATCTGAGACACCGCATTGGATAACACTTTCGGAACACCTTTTTCTGAAAATATTTTTTTGCAAGAAAGACCGATATTAAGTTGATTCAGCTTCACAACAACGTCTGGCTCATCTAGGGCTGTATCTGGAATCACTTTCTTAATCTTCGCAAAGGCCTCAAGCTCCCACAGAATGCTTTTTGCATGCGAGATACTTCTATCGAAGAAGTTCAGGGAACCGTTCAGTAGATCCCTCAAATACTTGTCCTTGTTGTTCTCAGACTCCAGCAACCTTACTGCGCTATAAATACGCTCAACATGCAGCGTGCAGAAGAATTTATTCATATTAGTTTCTTCGACGTTGCCTCTCGCCCACTCAGAGGCGACGTCCCTTGCGCTACTCAACAAAGAAAATAGTTGATGTCCACCATGAATCTGGATCTCAGATTTAGAGTATAAATCTTCAATGTAAGATATATGATCACTTATGCCCTCATGGTCGAATCTTTGTTTATCATTCCTTTCAATGGGATCCATATAATCTCTAATATGCTGAAGACGCTGCGAAAATTAGCTTACTCATAACGTCCGGGCCCGTAGGGCCGAATTGCTTGCGATTGTTATAAGTCGTTACACCCTGTTGCATAATATCTCGTCCATATTAGTGACTAGCAATTCGAGATGCTCTATTCGCTTGGCGATTTGATCTTCATCAATATCAATAATACGTCCGTGCCGATTATAGTCTCCAGCATGGGCAATTTGGTGTCTGCGTTCAACTAGCTTGCCGACTGATTTCTTGATCGATGGTTTCAGGCTTTTCCGCGCCGCGTTCTCAGTGATGTTCGCGAGACGGTAGGGCTTAAATATTTGATCAATAACATCAAACTTTTGGGTCGTGTATGATCCGTAGTAATTCTCTATAAGCGTTCTAATTCTTCGATATGGACGCTCCATACTTAGAAGAACAAGTGCTTCCTTGGTGTCCAGGCCAGACTTATACAAAAGATCAATTAATTCGTCGTCAGGCTTATACCTTTGAAGATAAGGAACAAGCTTTTCCGAAAAAGCATCAGTAACATAAGTATCTAGTGCAGCCACAGAGAGCACAACTGCCCCTCGTACGATATCTTTAGGTGTAGGAATCGCAACACCGTTCGCTTGGTCTATAGCCTGCAATTGCTTGTAGGCATCAACTAAGGACTCGCACCGCTTAATAGTTTTTATGAATTTGCTATGCGCGTTCGATGGCACGAACCCTCCTTAGACTTATAGCAGCGTATTAGGCTGACCATTCTATTATTGAATGAACACGATGGCACTTTTTCCGGCAAATGCAGCCCACCAGATTCTCCCAAGCCCATAATCCATCGGGCTATTATTTTCCATTAGGCCGTTTAGCCAAAATACCCGCGCTTGCTGTATTTCCAAGCACGGTCGTTTTCAGTCTTGGCTGCATAGCTATACGCTGCCTTTTAGCTTTCGGGCACGGCCCAATTCTTACTGAAACTAACCTAGCACAAGCTGCCGAAGTAGGCTGAGTCTCGTAAGCTTTTCTTTTCAACGCTCTTTCGTGGCCTGCTGATTGGGGCATAAATTTTTCTAGCGTTGGCGCGACGCAGTCTTGATTAGATGGGAGCTGGGGAGCAAACACTAACCCCGCGTAAGCTCTTGAAAGCCAAGAGGTGAGGTCATGTACTTATGGTCATCACACTGTTAGCTGCCAGTATGAGGGCTGAGGGCGAGAGGAGGCTAAATGCGAGATCAAGCACAATTCTTAAGCCGACATAAAGTCGTTCCAGCTCCTTACCAAATAGTTATGCTCATCCATAACAGTATTCCACACCGCGATGCGGCTCATTCTTGTCTGGTAGTCTCCGCCGTCGCGGATTTCGCCTCGATGAATCATATCAGCGGTGCCATCAGGGCCCGGAAGGCTCTTAGCGGCAGGTTTTCAGCTATACCAAAAGTCCCACTCTGCAGTGGATAGGTGAGGGCGGGTCAGTTCTGGGGTGGAAATGTAATAGCCTTGGCGGGCCATGACGAATCCGGGCCATCCAGAAATCCACCAGTGGATGTAGTCATAAGCCGCATCTAGCGGGCGTCTAATCGGTAATACATCAAATTAAGCAAGTCTAAGGTAAGCGTGCCGCAAACAGTGAGGGCGCTTCATAGGAAGCGCCCTCATGGTAACGGTAAAGAGGGTGCGTTACTTAAAACTCGACGGTCGCCGAAAGCTTGAAGGTGCGCGGTTCGCCTTGAATCAAATAATTCGCAAAGGACGTCGAGGCGCCTGACCAGTAATTTTCGTCGGTAACGTTGTCGATGCCTGCGCGCCAGATCCAATCAGCGCCACCGACCGGTGTGGTGTAGCGCAGGCCAAGATCGAGGCGTGTCCAGGAATCCAGCTTCAAGTCGTTGGCTACATCGGCGTACTGCGAGCCCGTGTGCAGGACGCGACCAGTGGCAGTGAGACGCTCGATGAAGGTCGTGTCCCATTCGCCACCAAGCACAAAACGATACTCAGGAACGCCCGTGGCGTCATTTCCTTCGTTGCCATCCTGTGCTTTGGTGAGTTCGGCATCTATCCAGGTCGCGCTGCTAAACAGGCGCACTCCTGTCGTCGGCTCACCGTAAAGGCTTAGCTCCAGGCCGCGATTACGCTGCTCGTTATCCAGGTTGCCGACGCCATCGACGACCGCTGCAGAGGGTAGCTCGATCTGGAACAGGCTAATGCCACCGCCTAAGTTGCCGTAGTCGAACTTAGCGCCCACCTCTTGCTGCTCGGCATGGGCAATGCCCAAGTGCTGCCCAAAGTTCAGCGCTGTGGTATCGGTGACCGTGCCGCTATCCCGCAAAGCTTCGACGTAGTTGGCGTAGAGCGAGATATTATCCGTGGTCTTGAACACTGCGCCGACGGCGGGGGTTACCCGACGATCGGCATAGCGATTGCTGCTGCCGTCGTTAGGACGTTCGTCGATCTCGAGTTCCTGGTAGCGTGCGCCCAGCGTCAGCAACAGTCGGTCATCGATGAATCCAAGCGTATCGCTCAGCGTGACCCCTTGGGAGCGTGTGCGCGTCACGCTGCCCCCCACGAAAGGCGTGCCATCCGGGCGAGATAAATCGACAGGATCGTAGATGTTGGTCGTGCCTGCCGCGAGGAAATTCCAGTCCGTGTCGAACTTGCGATAGGCGCTAGAGTAGCCAACGGTGATGTCATGACTAACCGGGCCGGTTAACACATACCCACGAAGCCCCGCCTGGCTGGCGACGTTGTCGATATGGTTGTTGGTCTCGAAGTCGTTGACACTGGCATTACCCGCGTCATCGGTAAGGCTCGGAGTCGCCGACACGATGCCTTCCTGCGTGCGGTTACCCCCAAAGGCTGCGAAAGCGGTCCAAGTGTTGGTGAGGTCATATTCGCCCCTGACCATGCCGAAATCGGTTTCTAGTTCGGTTCCACCGAAAGAGGGGGTGTAGTTCAAAGAGGAGTCCGGCGCAGTGGGCACCCGAGTGGCCGCGCCGGTTCTGACACTTGAACGGCCGCCATCCAGGGTGAACTTTTGATGACCGACATCGAACAATATCCGGCCTTTATCGCCACGGTAGTCGAGCCCAACGACAACGGAGGTATCGCGCTGGTTTTCGTCATCAATGGCGGCGTCACCACGGCCGCGCGTGGCACTTACCCGTGCTCCCCATTGCTTTTGATCACCATAACGCTGGCTAGCATCGACGCCCACTTCGCCGTAGCCATCGGAGCGGTAGCCACTGGATAGATTGAGCATCGGGTCATCCCCTGCATGCTTGGGCTCGATGTTGATGGTGCCACCAATTCCGCCGCTCCCACCGATGGGAATGCCCGACGTAAAGGCGCTGGCGCCTTTGAAGACTTCGACGCGCTCGGCAAGGTCGCTATTGATGATTTGTCGTGGCAGTACACCGTAGAGGCCGCCATAAGCCACGTCGTCACCGTTCAGGTCAAAACCGCGCACTTTGTACGCTTCGCCATAGATGCCAAAGCCCAGCCCTACCGATACTGAGGCATCGTTCTGAAGCGTATCGCCCAGTGTCTGGGATTGTTGGTTCTCCATCAGCTCACTGGTATAACTGATAACGTTGAAAGGCACGTCCATCGCGTCCTTTTCACCGATCAGGCCCACTCGGCCACCCGCCGCGATTTGGCCACCGGCGAAGGCTGGAGGTGGCGTATCTCCATAGGTCGGTACGGAGCCCGTGACGGTGACGGTATCCAGAGACTGATTGTCAGCACTCGTTTGCGCCCAGGCGGTCGCGGGTGTGATACCCATCGCGATCAGCGTCAGCGCGCGCAGAAGCCGTGCTTTACGGCGCTTAGCCGCTGTGTTGGAGGTGTTCCCAAGAGACATAGTGTCGATCCTATCGTTTTTACAGCAGCGCCCAGCCGCCACGTTTTTATGAAACCGATGTAAGAAAGCGGAGGCTTGGCTGTCGTGCCATGATCACCTTTCCGGTATGGCTTTATATGATAAACAAAATGAGATGTATTAACATATGCGGATGACATTTTTCCGTACTGCCTTGCAAAAAATCCGCATTGACGTCTCAATGTGATTCCTTTTTTCTGATGCTCTCGCTGCTATGTGCCACCGGTCGATGCTCTCTTTCTTGGCTCGCTGCTGTTTAACGGCCGCTTGCTTGCTGCCCTTGTCGAGTGCCCACGCGCAGTGGGCCACTATCAACTGGACCATTGCCGAAACGCTACTGGCCATTGACGCGCCGCTGAGTGGTACCGCTCAACAAAATGGCTACCATGAGTGGGTAGGGGAGCCAAGGATCCCCGACGGCGTTGCAGATCTTGGCCTGCGATCACAGCCCAACCTCGAACTCATGGCGCAATCGCCACCGACGCAAACGTTCACTTCGCCGATGTTCGCCAGTTTGACAGAGCGTCTGGAGAGAATTGCCCCCGTCACGTCGTTCTCCCCCTATTCACCCGGCACTCATACCTGGCAAGAGATACAAACACTCACCCGGCAGCTAGGTGAGTTGACCGGCCACCGGCTGCAGGCAGCGCAGCTAATCAACGAAACGCATGCGTTGATGGACACGCTTAGCCAACAGCGCCCCGATGCACCGCCGCTACTGATGGTGCAATTCATGGATGCCCGTCATGTCAGGATTTTTGGCGACAACAGTCTCTATAATGCGGTGCTTGAACGAATCAATTTGACCAATGCCTGGGATCGGCCCACCAACGCCTGGGGATTTTCACTCGTGGGTATCGAAGCGCTCTACGACTATCCTGAGGCCACTCTGGTCGTTGTCGAACCGGTGCCCGCTGGGGTCGAAGACACGCTGGCGAAAAGTGGTTTATGGCAACATTTACCCAGCGTTAAAAACGCCACTCTATTGCGCTTACCACCGGTATGGAGTTTTGGCGCGCTGCCTTCCGCTCAACGCTTTGCTCGGGAGCTGGTTTCTGCACTGACGTCGCGCACCCCCCTTGAGTAAGCGATTGCGCGCTTAATCCCATTTTTCGATCAGGCTAATTGCTAGATCAAGCACAAGGCTTAAGCCGACATAAAGTCATTCCAGCGCCTTACCAAATAGTTATGCTCATCCATGACGGTATTCCACACCGCGATGCGGCTCATTCTTGTCTGGTAGTCTCCGCCGTCGCGGATTTCGCCTCGATGAATCATGTCAGAGCTGCCATCAGGGCCCGGAAGGCTCTTGGCGGCGGGTTTGCCGCCATACCAAAAGTCCCACTCCGCAGCTGAAAGGTGAGGGCGGGTCAGTTCTGGGGTGGAAATGTAATAGCCTTGGCGGGCCATGACGGCACCGGGCCATCCAGAAATCCACCAGTTGAGGTAGTCATAAGCCGCATCTAGCGTGCGTCCTTTCACATGCCGCGAGATTGACATGCCGCCATACCAGGCGCGATAGCCCTCTGTTGGCGCCGCCATGCGCACCTGGATGTTGCGTTTTTTGAGATCCGTCATAGCGGGCGACCATAGGCTTTCGATGCCGACCCGGCCGCGTACCATATCTGAAGAGGCTTGATCCTGGTTGCTCCAGAAGGCGCGAAAGTGTTGCTGACGCTTGAGATTGATAAGGCAATCAATAAGGCTGTCGATCTCTGCCACGCTGAGATTGCCCAGGTCTTCGAACTCGACCAGCCCTGCTGCTTTGGCTGCCAGTGCGGCGTCTATTGCGCCGATGGCGCTGTCATTTTGCAGGCTGACCATGCCTTTCCAGCGCTTGTCCAACAACCAGCTCCAGCTCTCTTTGTTGATATCCAACCCTTTGGGGAGCATGTCGGTGCGATAACCGAAGCTGTCCACATTGTGGCTAACAGGAAGCATGGTGATATGCCCACTGGGGCGAGAACCGTAACTGCCATCGGGTTGAACATAGAGGAGGTTGACCGGGTTACTGCCTGCCCCCAGGGGGGCGTGGGGTGTCAGCCTACCTGTCTTGGGGAGGTCATTGATCATGTCCCAGTGTTTAATGCGATCCACCTGAATGGGTTGAATCGCATTAGCGGGCCAGACGAAGTCCACGTTGTGAAACCACTGGTCATAGATATCGAAGCTGTCAGGAGTTAGCACCCCCGCTTGCTGTGCGGCAACGCCATCGAGCACCTCAAAGGTGAGGCGAAGGCCCAAGTCTTCCCGAGCACGCTTGCGAATGCTTTCAAGCAGCGTCACCGAGGTGCCGAGCACCCTTAGGGTAACGGGGCCTCGCTGCACATAGGGCATGGCTAGCGGTTTGGGGGATGCAGCTTCATGCATGGAATATCCTGGGGCTTGGGTGGTTGCTAACGGCATTCATGAAGGTATTCAGCGAGTCTGTCACGCACTTGGCGGTGATGCCATGAGTGATGAAAATCAGCTCCGAGATGCGGTCGTCTTTAGGCCAGGCGTCTATGTGCTCTGGCGGGTGAATGGTGTGCTGAACGCCATGTATGATCACCGGGCGGGTATCCCCTTTGACATGCAGCACGCCTTTGACGCGCATGATGTGACTGCCATGGCGGTTGAGCAACATCGAGAGCCAAAGGCCAAAGCACGTCCAGTCCACTTCGCCGTCGAAGCAGAGGCGGAATGACTGAACATCTCCAAGGTGAGAAACCGCGTCAGGTGCTGGCGGCTTACGCCAGGGCCCAAGCCATGTTTTTACCTCTGAGTAGCTGTAGTGGTCAATATGCGGCCCACTGCCGAATAGCTCATCACTGGCCTGGTTTAAGGCTTCCTGCCCCAATTGCTGCGCTGCCGGGTTGATGGTGTCAATCAGGCTTTGAACCTCATCAAGCTGGGTTTGATCGACCAGGTCGACCTTACTGATGACGAGTTTGTCGGCGACGGCAATCTGAGATTCCCACACCGGCTGGAGCTTGCGGCTGGCAGTGGCGTTGAGGGCATCGACCAGAGTGAGATTGGTGCCTGGGCGCAGATGGTGCCGCAGTACAGGATCAGCGGTGATCGTTGAGGCAATGGGGCCGGGGTCGGCCAGGCCAGTGGTTTCCAGAATGATGCGTTTGAAGGGCGGAATTTTGCCGTCCTGCCGCTGTGACATCAGGCGCCTTAACGCATCAGACAGTTCGCCACGAATGGTGCAGCAGACACAGCCACTGGAGAGCAGCACGGCATCTTCGGCGATTTCACCCAGCAGGCGGTTATCTAGGCCCACGTCGCCAAATTCGTTGATCAGCACGGCGCTGTCGCCGAAGTCTTCACTGGCGAGTACCGATTTGAGCAAGGTGGTTTTGCCACTGCCCAGAAAGCCCGATATCACGTGAACCGGTAGCAGTGGCGTCTTGTCGTTCATTGATCGGCTCCTCTCTGGGGCAGGCTAGAAACATCTAAGCATTAGCTTAACGATGCCAGAAAATTTGCATCCAACGGGTCTATATCCCGCCCGGTCATCAGCTCGGCTTGGCGCCAGATGCCGCCCAGATCCTGCACAATCTCGCGTTTGCCTGTTGCGCTGGCAATCACAAAGCTGGACGCCTGAAAATCCTCGAGCACTAGACGATGTGGCTTGAGTACGCGGTTGATTAGTTCTGCCCGATAGGCCCTGGCACGGCGACGCTCGTAATGAGCCTGTTCAGGGTCTTCAATGTGAGTGCTCCAGTGGTTTTCACCGCCGAATACGCCGCATAATCCGCACATAACAGCTCCTTTAACAGTTGATTCAGAGTGGCAACGGGCCTATTGGGTGGCAACCGGGATGCCCAAGTGATCGCTGGCGGCAAGCGCTACTCTTATGAGTGCCTCATCTTCTCCGCAAGGCGCCGTTAGCTGGATGCTGGTGTGCTGCTGGTTCTCGTCCACACCGCTGGGCAGTGCGATAGCGGGGGAGTCCAGCAGGCTTGCCACCATGCTTAGCCGCAACGTGGCGAGATTCACTTCAGCGAAACGCTCTGGGTTATCTTCCAAAGGGGCAAGGAGGGGTGCCGTGTGAGCAACCGTGGGTGAGAGTAGCGTCGCCCCGGCGAGTTCACGGCGAAGCTGCGCTTGCAGTGACCTGCGCTGGCGATAAAGCGTCACTATGCTGTCCGGTGCCATCTTCTGCGCACTCAATAATCGCTGCCGAACCCTTGGATCCATAGCCTCTGCAGCGTCACTTTCCAACAGCTCACGGTACTCGGTGTAAGCTTCTGCTGCGCCCAGCCAGCCGTGATGTTGAATGAGGTGCAGGGTGTCGCTCACGCTGGCAAGCTTTCGTCTGACCAGGTGAAAGCCAGCATTAATAAGCTGCTTGGCGCTGCGTTCCAGGTTTTGCCGCACGGCTTCTTCGATACGCTCATCGTCCAGGTAGGCGGTATCCAGCACGATGACCGTGCGCTCGGGGTCAGCACCCTCCCGCGCTGTGACCTCTTCTCCTCGCATGACATCGTCGATGGCCAGGCAGTCTTCCAAGGAATTAGCGATGACACCAATGGTGTCCAGACTATGGGCTAGGGGAGTGACGCCTTGCCGACTATGGCGAGCCTGGGATGGGCGATAGGATGCCAGACCATTAAAGGCGGCAGGTACACGAAGCGAGCCTGCCGTATCGGTTCCGATTGCTGCAGGGACGATACCCTTGGCAACGGCCACTGCTGAGCCGGAGCTGGAGCCGCCGGGCACCCTGGGTTCTCCGGTACCCGGCGTATGGTGAGGCGTGCCATAGTTCGGGTTCAGCCCCAGGCCTGAGTAGGCCAGTTCAGTTAAATTGGTCTTGCCCAGGCATACCATGCCAGCCGCTGTCGCATGGCGAACCGCCGTGGCATCGTACGTAGAGGGCTTTTCGGCGAGCACTCGGCTGCCAGCAGTCGTCACTGTCCCAGCTATATCGAACAGATCCTTCCAGGCGATCGGGACACCATCGAGCGGCCCTAGCGAAGCGCCGTGCGCTTGGCGCCGAGCAGCGGCTTCGGCCTCGAACATGGCGCGCTCCGCAGTGAGCGATATAAAAACTGAGTCACTGTCTTTAGCCGCCACCAGGCATTGCCGCGTCAGCATGACCGGGTCGAGCTTGCCATGTTTGATGGCTTCGCCGATGGCAAGGGCAGTACTTGGATAATGGGCCATAAAAAAGTCCCCCGAGTTAGTCGATTGGCGCTGTAGCGACGATGAAGGCCAACTTAGCGATCTTCACGCTTAAGCGCAGAGGTCGGGATGTCGTCGGTCGTCAGGCGCTCGAAGCGTTTCTGCTCGGTGTAGACCCAATTAAGACCTACTGATGTCGCCAGAAAACGATCATCAAAATTGCTCTCTAGCTCTTCTTGAGGATAGCGACGCAGGATCCAGGTTTTCATCAGTATCACGTACACCACCAACGCGGTGATAAAACCAACGGCATAGGCGTACTCTAGGAATATGAGTGCCATGGCCCCGCCAGCCAGCCAGGCGATAATGCCAGCTGGATTGAAGCCGTTGAAAAAGCGGAACTGGCCTGCGGGATCGTACAAGGCGGGCACATTAAGGCGACGGTGCCGCAAAATATAGTAATCCGCGACCATGATGCCGCCGACAGCGGAGAGTACCGCGCCATAGTAGCTAAGGAAGGTAAACAAATTGTTCAGAATCAGCCAAGGCATGGAAGCGGTGCCGATGATACCGGCGATGACCAAGGCGACAGGATAGCTAATACGAGGTGCACCGGCATTGACGAAGGTAAGGGCGGCCGGAATCAGGTTGGCGGCATTATTGGTAGACCACTGAGCCAATATCACCATGGCTAATAGTGCCACCATGGTGAAGCCCCCGCCCTGGCCTTGAATGACGGTGACGGGGTTCCAGTCACCTGCCGCGATAAAGGACACGCCACCAATCAACGCAACCCAGGCCTGGGTCGCAGGTAAGGCCAGAAACTGTGCGACGAAGACGTTGCGATTGCGGGCGAAGAAGCTGCGTTGTCCTCCTGGCGTGCGTAGGAAGCGGGTCAAGTTGGGAATATCCACCGCTAGTGCTGACCAAAAAGCCATGTTGGCGAAGAACAGCGCCAAAGGCACTACTTGTTGATCGCCAACAAACGTCCAGATATTGATGCCGTTGGTCTCAGCTAACACGTTGAGCGTGAAGTACATCCAGACTGAGATGGCGACGATGCAGGGGGCGGCGATAGAGGCCAGTAATTCTACTGCGCGAATGCCGAGAGCGGTGTTGACGATCTGCACTACCGCGAAAAGCACATACCACAATACCCAATTATCAAACCCCCACAGGTACTCCACAATGCCGTTAAGGGCCAGGGCGCCGAGGTAAGTTTGTACACCGAACCAAATGGCAGCGACCACGCCCCTGGAGACCGCAGGAAGATGCGTGCCCTTGAGCCCAAAGGGGGCGCGTAAGTAGACGGCAAAAGAGAGACCGTGTTCTGTACCAATATCAGCGGTAAGACTCATGACGATGCCAAGCACAAGGTTGGCAAAAAAGATGATAGCCACGACCTGAATCAGTGGTAGGCCAGCAACACCCCCCGCGCCGAGTTGGAAGGTGGCAATGATGACGGCCATCCCAATCCACAACCATATAAAACCAAAGAATCCAATCGTTCGCTGGTTCAGCCAGACCGGCAAAATGGAGGCTTCCAGCAAGTTCTTGTGGCTATTGTCTGATCCAGCCGACGTTGCTGATTCGTTGATATGTTTTGTATGTCCCATTGCATTGTTCCCCTGAATTGTTGGTAGTCAGTTTTGGTGACAATGGCGTGCTCATTTTTAAAGTTATAAAATGTAGTATGGATACAAAAAACATTATCTGGCAAGTGGCGTGCTGTAATTCTACGGCGCAGACTGGCGTTAAATAATCTAATATTTTGTTTTGCATGGAAAAAATTACACGAAATCTTGGTGAGTATCAGTTTGAGGGTGTTTGGCAGGCTGTTGCCGGTTTTGCTCGGCTCAAAAGGCGGGGTGGGAAGTGTTAAGATATAACAATTTACGTGTATCTTTGCCTTGATGGTGGTAGCTAAGTAGGACTTGGTAATAACTAGGGAAGGATAAGTTTGTGGAGGATGTGGTTCTGACCATTGACGATAGTTCTAACAGCGTTCAAGAAGGGCAAGCTCCACGCTATGCCAAGATTCAAGAATCGTTACGCGATGCCATTCTGTCTCAGCGTTTGCCGCCCAGCTTGGTGCTGCTTGAGGGGCCGCTTGCGAGGATGTATGGAACCAGTCGTGGGCCAGTACGCAAGGCGCTTGAGCTATTGCATCAAGAGGGGGTGATAAGTCGCTTTGAGGGGCGTGGCTTTTTGGCGACGCCGGAGCCTGAAACGGTAACGCCGGAGCGTCAGACGCTGACACCGGAGATGTTGGGGCTAGCCCCTGACTATAAGTCCCAGATCGATGCCCGTCCGATATCTGATCGTATATATGCCGAGGTGGAGGAGGCTGTTGCTACTTGCTTAGCCTTTGGTCACTTTCGCATCGTTGAGACGACGCTGAGTGAATATTATGGCGTCAGTCGTACCGTCGCCAGGCAAGTGTTGGGACGCCTTCGTAACCAAAGGTTGGTAGAAAAAGATAATTACTCGCACTGGTTGGCGGGGCCCCTTACTGCCCAGGCAGTGGCTGAAGATTTCGAAATTCGTGCTCTGCTTGAGCCGGCGGCTCTTAGGGCTTCAGGCCCTCTGCTGGATAAAGCTGAACTAGAGGCCATGAAAGCAAACACTCAGCGCTTGATTGACCATCCTGAACTACAGAGTGCGGAATCGATCACACACCTTGAGCAAGATTTGCATCAGCGATGCCTGCGTCATTACCGAAACCGCAAGGCTTGCGAGATGATTGCTCAGAGCCAACTGCCGGTCATCGTAAACCGTATGTTTTTTCAAACGGTCGGTGTGCCCCCGAACGAGCCCCTTTTGAGGGAGCATCAGTTGGTGCTTGATCATCTATTGTTTGGTGCTTTCGATGCTGCCGCTTCAAGTTTACAAGCCCATCTCCAGGCGGCTGCCGAGCGTACCCGGCGCCGGCTAAAGGTATTGTCAGTTTTTCCAGAGCCAGACCTCCCGCCTTACCTGCTCAAAATTTCTTGAGCCGCTCTCTTTGAACGCCCCTGTTGTCCTGTTAAAGCGCTAGCTACTTGCGATAAGGGCAGTTTCTAGCGCTTTGGGCTCTCTTCTGAAACGTAACCTGGATTTAAAAGTCAAAAAAATGCCCAATTTTGGGGCGTTTCCATAGTTTTCAGCTCTCCTTCAAAAATTTGCTGCACCATGCAGTCTAGGTTTTTGCTGTCAAAGTTCATGAATTTATCGAGCTTATAGCCTTATTTTCGGGTTTTTTAGCGATTTTTTGCCTTTTTGGTGCGGTTTGAAACGATGCATTGAGCATTTTTGGGTGTCGATAATACTTCATTGACAAAAATGACTGTTGTGTCCAATCTTCAATTTATGGCGTTTGGTGACAGTGATCATTCGCCTGCTGCAAGCACACCATGACCAAGTATTAATAACGAGGTGTTCAAAATGGCTAAAAAAGAGATTCTCTGCGCATTTGGTGTTGACGTTGATGCCGTCGCTGGCTGGCTGGGGTCGTACGGTGGTGAGGATTCGCCCGACGATATTTCCCGCGGTTTGTTTGCTGGTGAAGTGGGGGCGCCGCGTCTGCTTAAACTGTTTGAGCGATACAACCTGAAGACGACCTGGTTCATTCCCGGCCACAGCATTGAGACCTTTCCAGAGCAGATGAAAGCGGTCGTTGATGCTGGTCACGAGGTTGGCGTTCATGGCTATAGTCACGAAAACCCGATCGCCATGACGCGAGAGCAAGAGCGGGACGTGCTGGACTACAACATTGAGCTGGTCACCAAGCTATCCGGTAAGCGACCGACAGGCTATGTGGCCCCGTGGTGGGAGTTTAGTCCGGTCACCAATGAGCTTTTACTTGAGCGTGGCATTAAGTATGACCACAGCTTAATGCACAATGATTTCCACCCCTATTACGTTCGCGTCGGCGACTCCTGGACAAAGATTGATTACTCCAAGCCTGCAAAGGAATGGATGAAGCCGCTGGTTCGCGGCGAGGAAACCGATTTGATCGAGATTCCTGCCAACTGGTATCTCGATGACCTCCCACCGATGATGTTCATCAAAAAGTCGCCTAACAGTCATGGTTTTGTTAGCCCACGCCACTTGGGTGAAATGTGGCAAGACCAGTTTGATTGGGTCTACCGCGAGAACGACTACGCGGTGTTTACCATGACCATTCACCCTGATGTTTCGGGCCGCCCTCAAGTGCTGATGATGCTTGAGCGTCTGATTGAGCATATGCAGAGCCATGAGGGTGTGCGCTTCTGTACCTTCGATGAGATCGCTGATGACTTCGCTAAGCGCAGCCCGCGTAGTTGAAGTCGATAAGCATTATTAATAATACAAAACGATAATTGAAAAGAGGGTGAAGTCGATGGCCGAGCCAAATTCAAATACGACTTCCGAGGCAAGTCAGCACGCTGATGAGCCCTGGAATGCTGTCATCACTAAAAAACAGATCGGCTATGCCTCGCTGGTTTGTTTCATTGCCTGGGTGGCGTCGGTCTACGACTACACCCTGTTTGGAACATTGCTTCCTGTCATTGCTGAGGATTTTGGTTGGAGTGCGGCTAAAGCCACTGCCATTAACACCTTTGCAACGATAGGCGTATTTTTGGTTTCGCTGGTAGTCGGCTTCATGCTTGACCGTTATGGGCGCAAGAAAACGCTGATTTTACTGGTGATTGGTGGAGCAGTGAGTTCTGGGCTATCGGGTGTCGCCATAGGAGCGGCTTCGATGGTTATTATTCGCGCCTTCTCTGGCTTTGCGGTTTCAGAAGAGGTAGTCAACGCCGTTTATCTCAATGAGATCTATAAGAAGGCCAAGGGTCGGGGCTTCATGTACAGCCTTGTACAGAGTGGCTGGCCTGTGGGTGCTCTACTAGCTGCAGGTATGACCTCATTGTTATTGCCCATCGTGGGCTGGCGCGGCAGCTTCTTTGTTGCCGCTTGTGCCTCGATTATCGTGATCGTGATGGCAGTCAAGTTGCCTGAATCGCCCGTGTTTGCGGCTATTAAAGAAGTAGAGCGTCGTCGTAAGGCTGGAGACGCAGAAGGCGCAGCAAAGTTGGCTGCTGAGCAAGATATTGAGGTCGACACTGGAAACAATCTGGGTCTAAAAGGGGTTTTTTCACCAGAATTGCGCCGTCATACCATCTCGCTATCGTTGGTTTGGCTATTCAGTTGGATGGCAATTCAAGTCTTCGCTGTGCTGGGTACCACCGTACTAGTTGAAGCGAAGGGGGTTAGTTTTGAAAACTCTCTTTACGTGTTGATTCTGGCTAACGCCGTTGGCTTTGTCGGCTATCTGAGCCATGGCTGGATGGGAGATCGTATCGGCCGCCGTAACACCGTGCTGATGGGGTTCCTGCTGGGCGGTTTAGCCAGCATCGTTATGTTGCTTGGCCCAGCGGATGACAGCTTTATCTACATGATGTACGCCATCACACTGTTTTTCCTGCTTGGCCCTTTTGCGGCAATTCTGTTCTATATGGGCGAATCTTTCCCTGCGCACGTTCGTGGTACGGGGACTAACGTGGCTCACGTAATGGCCCCGGTAGGCGCGATTATTGGTTCCGGCTTGGTTTCCATACTGCTGACGATTGGCGTCAGTATGATTTGGGCAGCGATTTTGGCGGGCTCTTTGCCATTAGTTCTCAGTGGCTTGTTGATGTTCGGTACGCGCCATGTGGATCACCTCGAAAATGACCCAATAGAGGAGGCTGTGGCATGAGCGTATTAGCGCGCGACGATGGTTTGGCAGGCAAGGTGGCTATCATCTCAGGTGCCGCTAGCGGCATTGGGCAAGCCCTTGCCGTCAGCTATGCCAAGGCTGGCGTTAAGGTAGTGGCAGGCTACTACCCGAACGACCCCCATGATGTAGAGGAAACGGTTTCCGCGGTAAAAGCCATTGGCGGAGAGTGTGTGGCGGTTGCCTTAGATGTGAGAGATGCCAATCAATGTGATCACTTTGCGCAGCAGGCTATCGACACCTTTGGTGCCCTACACATCGTTGTTGCCGGTGCTGGCATTCTACGCCAGGCACCCTTAGGTGAGCTTACCGATCAAGCATGGGACGACATGCTATCAGTCGACTTGACGGGGGTAATGAGAGTCTTCCGTAGCGCTTCCAAGTTAATGCAGGAAGGCGGCGCTATGGTGGCTATTTCCTCTATCGCAGGGGGCGTGTATGGGTGGGATAACCACGCCCATTATGCGGCAGCCAAAAGTGGCTTAGTGGGCTTAGTAAAGTCTCTGGCAGTTGAGCTAGCCCCCCGAGGTATTCGTGTTAATACCCTGATTCCAGGACTGATCGAGACGCCTCAGTCTTTGGATCCCGTTAATTCGCTGGGGCCTGACGGCTTAGCGGCAGCCGGTAAATCAATTCCTTTAGGGCGTGTGGGGTATGCCGATGAAGCAGCCCGTACTGCGCGTTTTCTGAGCAGTGACGATGCAGCCTACGTAACAGGCCAGCAACTGGTGGTCGATGGTGGCTTGACCGTGCGTTGGCCGAGCTAATCGTTTGCCTATGAAGCGAGGAGACATCCTCGCTTCTTTTATTTAATAAGCTGGGTGATCCTTATGTCTAAAAAACTTCAGAGACAAGTTGCTCTTGTCGTGGGTGGTGCTAGCGGTATCGGCCGGGCTATTGCGGAGTGTTTTCATGCGGAAGGCGCCACCGTTGCTTTGGCTGATCGCAATCTTGAGGCATGTGAAGAAATAGCATTATTACTCGGGGAAAGTGCAACGCATCATGGTGTCGATGTCGCTGATGAAGCTTCTGTAAAGTCGATGGTTGATGAGGTGATAAATCATCACCAAGTTATCGATGTGCTGGTCAACTGTGCGGGCATTTTGGATGAAACGCCTTTCTTAGACATGTCTGCTGAGACGTTCGATCGAATGATCAGTATTAATCTGCGCGGTGCTTTCTTGGTGGGACGCTATGTTGCCGAGCAGATGGTGAAGCGAAAAAGCGGCCGGATCATCAATATTTCCTCCCAGCTAGCGCTCAAAGGGGGAGTGGGTTTATCTCACTATTGCTCAGCGAAGGCTGGGCTATTGGGGCTTACTAAATCGATGGCTAGAGAGTTAGCACCTTATGGGATTCTTACCAATGCCATCGCACCAGGCCCTATTTTAACCCCGATGTTAGAAGGGCTTAGTAAAGAGTGGGTGGCCAATAAAGAAGCCGAACTTCCTCTCGGTCGGTTTGGAACAGCAGAAGAAGTGGCGCCCACGGCGCTTATGCTCGCTGCCTCTCCCGATGGCGATCTTTACCTTGGGCAAACGCTCGGGCCTAACAGTGGCGACGTCATGTAGCGGGCTGAAAATAGACTTATGCTAAGCCTTATTCTTGTAAAGTGGTTTTCCACCACGTTGGTGGTGGTCTGCGTATCGCTTGCAGCCGTTCGCCTGGGCCCCAAGATCGGAGGTGTTTTGGCAGGTACGCCAATAGTGCTGGGCCCTGGCTTCTTTTTTATGATTCGTGAGCAATCTGACCCCTTCGTCGCTGATGCAGCACTGGGCTCTTTGCATGCTATGTTGGCGACGTTGATGTTCTGTCTTAGCTATGTGCTGCTGGCTAAGAGATTGGGGGCTTTTGCGAGTGTTGCTTGCTCTGCACTTATTTGGTTACTGGCTGCAGCAATAGCGGATCAGCTACCAGGAGGCGTTTTCTTCGCGTTGGCGCTTTTTGGTGCAACGTTACTTTTTTCGCGGGTTTACATTAATTCAATTGGGCTTTCTTCCAAAACCGTTTCGGCACCCGTACGCTGGGTAGACTTACTCATTCGCGGGGTATTAGCGGGAGGTGTTGTCTGCTTGGCGACAATTCTGTTGGTTAATGTCGACCCTGCTGTCTCGGGTATTGTGCTGAGTTTCCCCATCGGCATGTTAACCATTGCTCTGACTCTTCATCAGCGATATGGGGTTGAAGTAGCGCGTGTTACGTTAGCCAATACGCAGCTTGGAATGCTCAGCTTAGTAGCGTTTAGTGCTGTGTTGAGTGCAAGTGTAGAATTGTTTCCTTCCAGTTTTGCATTTTGGCTTTCATTGTTTTTATCTCTTTTCGTTAGCACTTTTCTATGGCTTTTTAGTAGATGGGGGGATAGTGGCAAAGTTGTTTGTAAGTCCTGAGGAGAAGCCCAACGTGGTGAGCAAGGCAATCCTGGGAACCCCTCAGCTCACTCGTTCCCTAGGAACCTGACGCAGATGGCTAGCCGTTTGTCCGCCAGGCAGGGCGGCAATCATATCAGCCGCTTCTAGCAGTTTCGGTAGGTCAATACCGGTGGCTACTCCGCCGCCATGTAGGGCATATAACAAATCCTCTGTGGCGGTGTTGCCCGTGGCGCCCGGCGCGAATGGGCAGCCACCAAGTCCTGCGCAAGCGGTGTCGACTGCTGTGGCGCCATGGCTTATGGCGAAAAGGGCATTCGCTACCCCCATGCCAAACGTATTATGGCCGTGGAAGGCCCAGTTCACTCCTGCCCTGGCATGTCGTTCGCGCAATTGCGTGAAATAGTCGGCTACTTGGTAGGGTGTGGCTCGTCCGGTCGTGTCACAAAGCGCTACCTCTAGGGGCAAGTCCCCAATAAGCTCAAGTGCGGCGCTGAGAATACGATCAACCTGTTGCCAGCTAATGGTGCCTTCGAAGGGGCAGTCGAAGCTGGTGCCAAGGTCAAGGCGCAGTCGGCTGCCTTCGGTGCGGCGCATACGCTCAATCACCCTGTTCAGTTCTTGTATCGATTCATCAGGACTGCTTCGTACATTGCTTTTGTTATGGGATTCCGACACCGATACGACATAAACAACCTCGCGAATGCCGTGCTCCAACGCTAGTTCTGCACCCTTGAGGTTGGGCACCAGGGCAGAGAAGCGCACATCTTGCCGGTCAGCAAACGCCTTTACTAACTTGCCGGTATCGGCCATTTGGGGAATGGCCTTGGGGCTTACGAAAGAGCCAATCTCCAAGCGAGTGACGCCTGCATCGAGTAGCGCCTGTATACAGCGCTGTTTATCGACAGTGGGCAGTATGTTGCGTATCGATTGAAAACCGTCTCGTGGTGCAACCTCGACAAGTTCAATACTGGATGGCGGCGATAGGGGCGTCATTATCTGTTCTCCGCTGGTTGCTCCAAAGAGTGACGAAGGCGATTAGCCATGCGAGGTTACCTCTTCATGATGGCTCTTTATGATGGCTCTTTATGATGATTAGGACGAAAGCGCTTAGCGGCACGGGCAGCGTCAATGAGGAATTGTACCCCCAGGGCGGCGAAGCCGATGGGTAGCAGTGCATAGGGGTAAACCATTGGCGTTCCTAGCGAGCTTGAAACACGTTCGCTGTACTCAAACGCCTGCATCGTCATGATGCCGCCACGCCATACGAGAATTATGCAAAACAGCATGCCCAACAGGCCCGTCGTCAGGTCGATGAAGGCGCGGATACGCGTTGGCAGCTTATCTTTAAAGAAGGTAATACGGATATGGGCGTCGTGACGCTGTGCTTCGGCGGCGCCAATCACCGCTAGGTAAACCAGGAGAAAGGAGTTGATCTCCAGGCTCCAGCTAGTGGGGGCCGCGAAGACATATCGCATGGTGGCGTCATAGCAGATAGACACCATCATGAAGACCAACACTGCCATGGATGTCCAGCGTAGAACGGCCAATAGGCCGTCCCAGCTACGCATTGCCATTGTTGTCATTTCACTCTCCCTTAAGCGTTGCCAAGGGCCAGCGCGATGGCGCGATCGCCGACCTCCTCACCGACTTCTTCCTTCCAGTGATCCCAGACGTCCTGGACGCCGGCATTGAAGGCTTCAAGGTCTTCATCGGAAGGCTCGATAATCTCCACCCCGGCCTCCTCAATCTGGGGCCAGTACTCGTTGGGATAAATGTCGTTGTTGCAGTGCTCAATGAAGTTCTCGTCGTACCAGTCAGCTGCCTGCTGTAGTACGGCGCGCGCCTCGTCGTCAAGGTTGTCCCAGGTGTCCCGCAGCATGAAGGGAGCAACCGAGAAACCGGTGATCGGCAGCTTGTAACAGACCTGCAACTGCTCCTGGAGGCTGCGGCCGATCACCGTTGAGATATTGAATACCCCTGCGTCTACGGTTCCCCGTTGCAGTGCCATGTAGGTCTCGGAAGAAGGAATACGGGTCGCCCCCACGCTGTAAGGCTCAAAGGCCTTGGTGGCCTCAAAACCGACGATGCGAATCTTCTTCCCGCGTACATCCTCAAGGCGGCGGATGGGGCTAGCCTCGGTGCTCCATAGATACTCCGGTTCAAGGATGCCGCCACCGGAGGTGAGCATGTAGAGGTTGTCCTCTGCCAATACCTCGTTGATCAGCTCCATCAGCGGGCTTCCCTGGCGCAGGCGCTCCGGATGGCGATAGAGCTCGCCCACTACCCCAGGCAAACCGGTGACGCCCAGTATCGGGATAGAGCGGGTGACGTAGGAGAAGGTATGGAACATGAAGTCGATGCTGCGCGCTCGCAGCGCTGGTAACTGTTCGTCTACCTTGAGCAGTTGACCGGAGTCGTAAAACTCCACCGAGAGGGTATCGCCTCCCTGCTCTTTGAGCATCTCCACGAAGCGATTGGAGCCATAGGTCAATGCTTTGTAGGAGTCGGGCAGGTAGGTGACGCCCGTCAGCGTGGTGGCGGCGTAGCTGCGGGGGGCCAGCAGGCTATGGGTGCCAAACAGCGTGGCACCGGCGGTGGCGAAGGTGCCGTACTTTAGAACTTGGCGGCGAGACAGTGTCATGGTGAATCTCCTGATTGTTGTTGTAAGAATCTGCAGTAAGAGTCTGTTGTAAAGGTTTGTTGTGATGCACCTTTGTAACGTTGCACTTCACTGACGTTGAAACACCGGGGCTACATCAGCCCCGGCAACCACAGGCTGAGGCCAGGGAAGAACACAAACAGCATCAGCACGAGGAACTGAACGGCGACAAATGGCAGTGCGCTTTTGATGATTTCTTCCACTGAGAGCTCGGGGCAGACCCCACGCAGCGCGTAGAGGTTAAGCCCCACCGGGGGAGTGACCACGGCAATCTCAAGGTTGAGCACCATCACAATACCGAACCACAGTGGGTCGTAGCCTAGGGCGGTGACCAGTGGCAGCAGTACCGGGGTGGTCACCACGATCAGCGACACGGCATCGACAATCATGCCCAGTAGGATCAGCAGTAGCATTACCGCCACCAAGATCGCCCAGGCGGGCAGGCCGGTGGCGGTGAGTGCTTCGGTGAGGAGTTGCGGTACTCGCACCATGTTGAGATAGTCGCCGAAGATCTTGGCACAGCCGATAATGAGTAGGATGGCACCGCTGACGCGCGCAGTCGTCGCCAGTATCTCCAGGAACTTGCGCCAGCTGAGACTGCGAAATATCAGGGTGGCGATCAAAAAGGCGCCAGCCGCGCCAATGCCCGCGGCTTCGCTGGGCGTGGCGAGGCCCGAGTAGATCGAGCCCAGCACAACCACTACCAACAGCGCGGCGTGCCAAATGTTAGCCAGGCTCGCCCAGCGCTCTTTCCAGGTAAAGCGCTCCTTACTGGCTGGCGCCTCCTCAGGGTTCAGCCACACTCGAATGTAGATGAACAGTGATAATGCTAACGCGAGCACAATGCCGGGAACGATGCCGCCGATAAATAGATCCGCCACAGAGACGCTAGAGACGGCACCATAGATAATAAAGGGCACGCTAGGTGGGATCAGCATGGCCAGGGCCCCAGCACTAACAACGGCACCCGCGGCTAATGATCGGCTATAACCGCGCTGGAGCATCTGCGGTACGGCAATGGATCCCACTGCCGCCACACCCGCTAGGCTTACCCCTGATACGGCGCCGAACATGGCCGAAGCCCCCACCGAAGAGATTGCCAGACTGCCCCGCAGCCAGTTGAGCCAGCGTACGGCGGCAGTGAAAAGACTCGACCCCACCGGTGTAGCTCCCAGGAAGTTACCCATCAGAATAAACAGTGGCAGGGCAATTAGCTCGAAGGCATTCAGCTGACCAAACAGTGATGTGGGGGCGAAAAAGAAAGCCAGTGAGCCGCGCGCCATATAGAGGCCGACTAACCCGGATAAGCCCAGAGCTAGAAAAATAGGGAAGCCGATGACAATCAGCCCGACTAAAATGGCAAGAACGATAATGGGATCCATGATGCTCTCCCCCTCAGATCACGTTGTCGGCGCGAAGAGCGTCGAGAGTATCGGCTGAGAGCGCCAGCCAGTCGGCGAGTACTGTATGGGTGTGTTCGCCCAGGGCAGGGCCGACGCTACGTACACTGCCTGGGGTGCTGGAGAGCCGTGGGAAAACATTTTGCATCGGCAATGGGCGGCCATGGCGATCAGGCACCTCTACAATCGATTCACGCGCCTGGAAGTGTGGATCGTCCAGCATATCGGGAGCTCGGTAGACTAACCCTGCTGGCACTCCCGCCTCGGCGAGGATATCCACGATGTGAGAAGCGTCGTGCTGCTGGGTCCAGGCCGCAACAAGGTCGTCGATAGCCTGCTGGTTCTCCCCGCGTGCGCGATGGGTCGCGTAGTCAGGGTGGTCGGCTAGTCGAGGTTGCCCCATGGCCTCACAGAGGCGGCGGAAGACGGTGTCCTGATTGGCTCCAATAATAACGTCGCGTCCGTCACGGGCTGGGTACGCATTTGAAGGAGCAATTTTGGGCAAGAAGCTGCCGCTGCGCTCGCGGACTTTTCCCGCCCGGGCATACTCGGGAATTAAGTTCTCCATCATGGCCAGTACAGACTCAAATATCGAGCTATCGACCACTTGCCCTTGTCCGCTTCGCTCGCGCTGATGAAGGGCCATCATGGTGCCTAGCGCTGCGTGCAAGCCAGCCAGTGTGTCGCCGATTGAGATGCCGACCCGCACCGGGGGGCGATCAGGATAGCCGCTTAAATAGCGTAGCCCACCCATGGCTTCGCATACGGAAGCAAACCCAGCCCTGGTTGCATAAGGGCCATCTTGGCCAAAGCCAGTGACCCGCACCATGACCAGCTTTGGGTTGTGGCGGGAGAGTTCGTCGTAGCTTAATCCCCAGCGCTCCATGGTGCCGGGGCGAAAGTTTTCGATGATGACATCAGCATGCGCCGCTAATTGACGCAGCACGTCTTGCCCGCGTTGCTGACGAAGGTCGAGGGTCAGCGATTGTTTGTTGCGGCCAATAATGTTCCACCACAATGGATCGCCACTCTCCTGGTCGGCTTCTCCCCACTGCCGCATAGCATCCCCCTTACCGGGAGGCTCGACTTTCACTACCTCAGCACCAAAATCTGCAAGCACCTGGCCGCAATAGGGCCCTGCGATGAGTTGTCCTAGCTCAAGAACTTTAATGTTCTCAAGGGGAAGCGGGGAGGGCGTGTGTTGTTGTCTCATTGTTGTTCTTAGGCCTCTTTATAATCAATCAATGTCTCTTTAACCGGAGGGGGTATTGGTGTGCGGGACGTGCAATGCCTGTGCAGCCAGCAAGTGGGCGCGCATTACATTCTCAGCCCATTCGGGACTGCCAGCAGCAATGGCCTCCAGAATCTCGCGATGGTGACGCATGCTTCGGCGAAGGTTGGCAAGATCATAGTTGCCGAAGTTGCGATGAATGACCGATGTGCGAACGACATTTTCGAGCAAGTTAGCTAAACGTTGGTTGTTGCTAGCGAGAATCAGTGTTCGGTGAAATTCGTGATTAAGTGACGCAATGTCGCTGCGTGATTCAGTGTTTGTGTCGACCTGTTCGGTGAGGGATTCCATTTGGGTCGCTAGTATTTCTAAAGACTTAAAGCATGACTTGCTTATCTGTGTGGAGGCTAAGCGAACCGCTAAGGGCTCTAGCACCAAACGTAATTCGAATACTTCGCGCGCATCTTTTGCCGTCCAAGCCACCACGCGTGCGCCACGGTGGGGAATGGCTTCGAGCCAACCCTCCGAGACTAGCTCGCGCAGTGCCTCGCGCACGGGAGTGCGACTGACGTTAAGCTCGCTGGCTACGCTTGTTTCACGAAGGTATTCGTTCGCCTGGTAATGGCCATTTAGAATCCGCTTCTTAATTACCTCATGGACTCTAGCCGTGGCGGTCTGAACCACGCTTGATGAGTTTGCGGGTATAGCATCCATCGATTGTTCGCCCAAGATTGCATACAATTTATAAGGTAGATCACAATTTTATGAGTTAAAAACTAGACTTTAGTCTTTTTTGTATGCAACCGACGTAGGGCAATTCGGTCACTAGCGGTTGAAACCGGCCTTCGAAGCGAGGGACGCAGGCCCTTTTTGGTTGTGATCAAGTGGCGCTCCCCACGCCCATTTTTCAAACTTCGCGCGCTCAATAACTAAGTGCAACACCCTCGGAAATGCGCCAGACGTTCACCTAAGGTCAGGGGCGTGAGTTGGTGCGCCATGCCGAGATTACCCAGAAAACAGGGACGGCGATCTACTTCGCTGATCCACATAGTCCCTGGCAGTGAGCCGTCAACGGGAACACCAACGGCCTCTTACGTCAGTACATGCCTAAGGGGAAGGATCTGTCGGTGTTCAGTCAGGATGAACTGGATGCCATCGCCTTCCAGCTCAATACCCGACCTCGAAAGCGACTGGACTTCAAGGCACCGCTGGAGGTCTTTATGGATCTGATGAAGCGAACCCAGGAGGCGCCATCAGGCGTTCATTAATCCGGTGTTGCGCTCTTAGAGTTGGAGACCGCACATCATGAAAGCTATCAATATCGCAGCCGCTATCGCTTTAGCACTCTTCTCTAATGTAGTTCTGGTGGAAAGAAGTTCTGGTCAAGATAATAAAATCTCTTACCCTGAATCGTCGTCTCAGCAGCAAGTGAGTGATGCAGAGTACTTTATGCTATCTGAGCTACAGGATCTGAATCGGTAATAAGGCATGCAGTGCTAATGTTTTTAATTAACACAGTGCGGGCCAGCAATGGCCCGCACCGTTGTGTATCGACTACTCTTCCGGCTTCAGCTCTTCCTGCTTGGGTGGGCTGCCTACTCGCACTTCGCTGAGCTCCTCATGGGAAAGGCCGCGGTACAGTGCGAACATCATGATAAACACCAGAATAAACATCGGCAGGCCGACCACGGTGATCACCTCCTGCAGGGCGGTAAGCCCGGCATCGCCCGCCAGCACAATCAGCATGGCTGCCAGCATACCTTCGGATACGCCCCAGAATACCCGTTGGTGCCAGGGGCCAGGGTCTGAGCTGCCGGTACACAGCATATCGACGACCAGCGAGGCGGAGTCTGAAGAGGTGGCAAAGAAGATGGCGACGATTACCACCGCTAAGCCCTGAATCAAGGTAGCCGCGGGGAAGTTGTCAAAAAACGCGAACATGGCAAGCGGAATGCTTTCAGCGACGGCAGCGGACAAAACACCTGCTTGATCGCCCATGGCTGCCCGGGCCTCTGGCCCAATCCCGTCAATTTCCATCGCCGACCAGCCGAAGATCGCAAACCAGATCAGCGTAAAGATGGAGGGGGCGAACAGCACACCCAAAACGAATTCGCGAATAGTTCGCCCGCGGGAAATCCGTGCGACAAAGATGCCGATGAACGGCGACCAGGTGACTGTCCAGGCCCAATAGAACACCGTCCAACTGCCTTGCCACCCCCAGGCGCCGCCTTCGCTTGAGTAGCGTGCCAGGGTGTCATTCCAGAAAGCCATGGGCAGCAGGTTGGTGATGTAGAGGCCAAAGGTTTCAACAACCGCACGTAAAAGGAAAACGGTCGAACCGGTAAACAGTACAAATAACAGCAGGCCAACGGCCATGCCGATATTGATGTTCGAGAGCCGCTTAACGCCTGAATCAAGCCCCGCCACGATAGACCCCACGGCGACAGTGGTCAGAACGGCGATGATCAGCACTTTCGTTATCACCGCATCCGGAACACCAAACAATTCCGTTAGCCCGGCATTAATCTGCTGGGTGCCCAGGCCGATGGAAACCGCCACGCCAAACAGGGTGCCGAGAATGGCGAAGATATCTAAAGCTTTGCCGATAGGGCCGTAAATGCGCTCGCCTAACAGCGGAAAGAAAACCGAGCTGAAACGCATCGGCAGGTTGTAGCGATAGATAAAGTAAGCAAACGCCAGCCCCGGCATGGCGAAAATCGCCCAGGTATGGAGCCCCAGGTGATAAATCGAAAAGCTCATGGCATCATCGGCAGCGGCGACAGTGAAGGGCTCAACATCTGGCCGCGGGGGAGCTGCGAAGTGGGAAATCGGTTCGGCCACGCCCCAGAACATCAATACCGTGCCGATACCGCCAGCAAACAGCATGGCAAACCAGGAAGCGTTGGTATAGGCCGGTTTGGCATCATTGCCGCCCAGACGAATCGCCCCGAACCGGCTGATCGCCACCCACAGCAGGAACGCCACCCAGCTGGTGACCCCGAAAATAAAAAACCAGCCAAGGTTAGTCACTATCCATTGCCGCCCCGCGCCGAAGGCTTCGCCTATTGGGCCCGGCGCGATCAACAGCGCCACTAAAAAGAGGATCATAATCCCGGCAGAGGTGAAAAATATGGTGGGATCCGTCTTGAGGCCCAGCTTTCGCGCAAGTGCATCCATCGTTACGTCTCCCTTTATTTTTACGACCCGTCTTTAAAACCTGCCTCTCTAAACAACGTAGGAGCTATATGCGGATTACGCCAAGCTGGGCGCAGACAAAAGGGATACAGACATTGAGAAGCAGCCTTGCGAGCCGGGATACTCTGCGGCTCTGCCAATGCCTGACGAGACCTGAGTAGAATGAGCCGAGGGCGTTATGCAAACAGGGGGGGTAGCTATTGCGGTTGCGGTTTTGCGAGGGGGGGCTAGGAAGCGTCATCGTCCAGGTTCGAAAATCCAGAAACCTCTAAAAGTAAGTAAAGTATACGTCGATTAGGGTGCGTCTCGAACCCTCAATGTTTATTTAATAGTTTTACCTTAAATAAACATCAATTATGTAATGACACTTAGGACAATTAAATCTTGAAGAATTTGCATTTATCGGCACGGCTACAGGACCAGCACCCTGCGAGGCCATAATAAAATCGGAAAATGCAACAACCTGAGCGTACAGTTTTCCGCATTCAACCTCTTCCAAGGAGCTCGCTCTTTCAGCAAATTCACGCATTAAATTCATAAACTGTTCGTCATGCATAGTAATTTACCTCATTCACTAAAATAGTCTGTGAAGATCAGGCCACCACTGCCAAGCATTTTCTAAAACTTTGACTCCACTTGCTTTTTTTGATGCAACCCTATCATGAAAGTCTTCCATGGTTTTTTCAAGGCCCATATCTTGCAAGATCTTCCACTCAATTGAGTCATTTTTTTTTAGCATGGCAATCAGGTTAAACCAGTCACCGTGCTTTCGGATATAATTCTCTTTCTCTTCTATTTTATAAGAGTCTAGAGTTAGTATATAATTTGCCTCGCCTACATCATGATAATTATCAAGGAAGTAATCTATCAATTGTAAAGAAAGCACATGCTTATCTCTTTTCTTCGAAAAGTAGATAGTTATCAAGGCGGCTGCAACACTACTGCCGGCCATTGAAGTAAATACGCTGATAAAGAGCATTGAAGTATTATTCATGTCTAATTCTCAAGTTATCTATGCTGAGCGATGCGTTGTTTAACCATCAGAACCCTTAAGTATTTTATAAAAAAAATAGGCTAATAATTCTCGGTCGTCTAGGCTCTGTAGTTTAAATCCGTTGGCTTAGTTTTTTCTGATATTTATGGCTAGTCTTTTTTTTGTATTAGATTGATTGCGTTTTTAGAAGTGTTTTTTGAATCAATAAAAATTCTAACTATATGGTAGATGAGAGAAATTTCTCGCTGAGAAAAATCAATAGAAACTAATCCATGATGTTGATGAAAAAAGTAGTGGCTTCCGAGAGGTGTGAAAAATACTACTAAATACTTATCCTGAATTAATCGCGCAATCATTCCCATAGCTACCGATTGGTAGCTTTAATAATCACAGAAGCGTTTAAATGAAAAATATTTACTCAGCGGCTCCATTCCCAAATCTTCCGCTAGGCCTTGGAACTATGCAAATTGGTATTGTTGAGCAACAAGACGGCGAAGATAGCGAGTTCCTTATGCGCCACAAGCTGGTCAATCTATTCGTTGACCGACTCGATGGTCGCGGATTCGGTAGCGGCGAGGCCGTTTGGTTTTCTTACTCGGCTGACTGCTGTGGGTTCATATTAGTTTTCTGCAAGCTTGTTGCTCGCTAACGGCTGCGCCTTTTGATCTGGTACATATGGCTATCGGCGTGGCTGAGTAGGGTATCGGCGTCTTCCCCATCGGCGGGGTAACAGGCCACACCGATACTGCAGGAGGGCATTCTGACTTTGCCAAATTCAGCGCCTAGCGGCTCGTTCATGACCATGAGGATCTGCTCCACCTTGTCCGCAACGGCCCTCGTCGACTTGATGTCCGTTAATAGAACCGTGAATTCATCTCCGCCCATCCGGGCCACCGTGTCTGTTTCTCGCACACAGCTTTCCAGCCGTCTAGCTACCGTGCAGAGCACTTGGTCACCCGCGGCATGCCCATGAATATCATTGATACATTTGAAGTCATTAATATCTAGAAACAGCAATGCTAGGTTGTTCTGGTAGCGGTTGGCCGCATTTATGCCCGAGACCAGTCGATCATAGAATAGCGCTCGGTTGGTCAGTTTGGTCAGTGGGTCGTGATGGGCGAGGTAGCGTAACTCCTCCTCGGCCTGCATCAGGGCTGTGACGTTGCGCGCGACACCGATCCGCACCTCTTCTTCCTCGTACCAGCGGGCAGACCACAGAATATGTACGCTGGCGCCGTCCTTGCGGATATAGCGGTTGCGGAAATCCACGTGGGGCTTGCCGTCCATCACACGGTCAATGGAGTCCCGGGTGGCTGCTAAATCGTCAGGGTGCATATAGTTAGTGATCGGGGTGCCGATCAACTCGCGGGGTGCGTATCCGAGCAGTGACTCACAGGCATCGCTCACAAAGACGATCTGATTGTCCGCATCCACTACGAAGACGGTGTCCAGCATCAGATGAATCAGTTTGGGGTAGAGCGCTTGCAGGTCAACGGCCATAGGCTAGATACATCCGGTTAGCATTCCTCGACTATAGAGCAATCGCGAAGTGGACGATAAAGAATTCTGGAAATTTTGGGGGAAAGGTCACTCCCGTAATGACAAGCGCGTACCAGCCATAGCCAGGGTAGGCGTTGCCTCCCGAGGCGAGTGTCAACGGACGACATTCAGGGGTTGAAGCTTTAGTTACTCGCCTTTTCGGTGATTGGGGGGCCTATCCGCACACTGATGCTGGGCTCTCCCCCAGATATTAACGGTCAACTCGTCATTGAAGCCGTGCGTGGTGTCGAAAGTGTCCACGATATTCATCATGTGCACTTATGGCAGATGCAGGAAAACATGGCTGCTCTTGACTGCCACGTGGTCATTACGGAAGCAGGCTGGCAGCGGCTTGAGTCGATTAAGACAGAGATCAAAGCGCAGTTAAAAACGCGCTTCAACATTGTCCATTCCAGCTTAGAGTTTGAGCATATTGATCACGCACATCAGGATGCCAACCTTTATGGGCATGAGTAATACACGCTCACGCTGGTATACATAAGCAGTCATTTAGCTTGGTTTGTGCAATAAAATCTTGGCCTAAATTGCCAAATAATCACTGAAATCGAGAGAGAAAAATGTTCAAAAAAGCGACTTTTATGCTTGCGGGTACGTTGATGCTGACAGCTGCCATCGTGGTGGTATCGAAACCTGCACTATTGGACATGCAAGCTGAGGCGGCGAGTGAGGATGCTGCACAGGCCGAGAGCTCCTTGGTGCGTTCACACTCACCGATCCTGGGGCCGAAAGAGGCTCCTGTCACCATTGTGGAATTTTTCGACCCGGCCTGCGAAGCCTGCCGTGCTTTCTATCCTCTCACCAAAAGTATTCTGGAAACCTATCCTGAGCAAGTGCAGCTAATCGTGCGCTACACCCCTTTCCACGGTGAGGTTTCTGATACGGCCATTCGCGTGCTGGAAGTCGCTCGACACCAGGAGGTATTCGAACCGGTACTCGAAGCTCTGCTCTCTCGTCAGGATCAATGGGCATCTCATGGCCGTTTCGATGAATCAGCTATCTTGGAGATTGCCAGCCAAGCCGGTCTTGATCGAACTGCCGCTGAGGAGCAACTCAACTCAGCTGAAGTGCAAGCGGTGATTGACCAAGACATGGCAGACGTCAAAACGAATCAGATTCGCCAGACGCCAACCTTTTTTGTCAACGGTGAGCTGCTAGAACCCTTTGGTATGCAGGAGTTGATTGATGTCGTAAAGAGTGAAGTCGAGGAGATATCTGAAGAGGAAGAAGCCCAATGAATCAGCGCTGGTTGCTGATAGGGCTTGTGAGTTTAAGCCCTGCGCTGGTCGAGGTCAGTTGGCGAGAGCACCTATTTTTGGGTAAGCGCGGCCAAATTGACTGCCCAATCGGCGTTGTATTCGCCACAAGACAATAAGGCAAATCATTCAACTTTCATTTTACTGACATCGCCTCGTCACTTAATACCCGCAATCTGCTTAATGTTGGATCGTCTTCCTCCTTATGAAACAGCGTCGAAAGAACGATCGAACGGCTTGAGCCTCGGTGCCAAAGGCGCATCATTCAAACGACATTTCTCTAGGATTAAGGAGCAGTAAAATGGCCGATACTCCCCCAGTCGACAATGCTGGCGGCGGTGCTGATTCTGCAATCGCCGACATGAAAGCAGTGTTCGATCAGGCGATCGAGAAGTCCGCAGAAATCACCAAAGTCACGACAGAGAAGAAAACCGAGCTCGACGCTACCAAGCAGCGTCCGCAAAACTGATGCTCGGAAGTCGCGGGCGGCGTCAGCCGCTCGCGGCCTTGTTGTTGTTTCCTGTCCACGCATTCCTGGACGGTAGAGATTTCAAAACCTCGCCCGGATGAATGCCCCTTTATCGAGACATTCGACGGAAGAGCCCTCCAAGCTTCGTACGACACGGCGAGTTAAGTATATGACTTTATTCACCTCAGCTTCAGCGTCGGTACGCGAAGCCGTTACGACGCTCAAGGTTATCGCAGGCTTGCATCGCGGTGCCTCCATTACGCTCACTGAGCCGGTCTGCTGTATCGGTAGCGACGATTCTACTGATGTCATGCTCGGCGATCCGGGCACTGCACCACACCATATTGTGTTGAGATTCTATGGTCGTTATATCGCTATCGAGGCGCTTGGTGGTGACATTACCATTAATGGCCGTAGCGTCAGCCAGGGCACTGGTTTGCGCTGTGAATTGCCAGCGAAGCTTCATTTCAACGACGTGGCACTCGAGCTTTCACGCCCCCCAGCGCCTGCCATATTCCCAGGGCTGCCGACAGTTCCTGTGCGTTGGCGTAAGTGGCTAAATCGCAGCGCCACGCTCGCCGCACTGGTCGTAACGCTGGGAGTACTGGCTTTCTATGAGTTCATCGATGTCAATCAAGCCGACGCCAACATTGGCTATCATCCAGTTACGGCAATGCTCGATGAGCAGGCCCTGATGGACACTGCCCAGAGTAATCCCCCAGTGATGGATGAGGCTCGCCCGAGCCCGGTTCAAGCACTGCGTGAGCGCCTGGCGGATGCCGGACTTGCATCGCTGGAGGTCACCGACAGTGGCGACTATATCAGCGTCTCCGGTCACTACGACCCCGACCAGGCGGGCGCTTGGAACGCCACCCAGCGTTGGTTCGACCAGCATTACGGCAGTCACAACGTGCTACTTAATGAAGCTCAACAGAGTGAGGTGCCGGTTCGCCCCGACCTGCAGTTTCAGGCCGTATGGTTAGGCAAGAACCCGTACGTAATCGACGCTCGTGGCCAGCGTCTCTATCCCGGCGCGTCGCTGTCGTCTGGCTGGGTTATTTCCGCTATCGAAACGGATCGAGTGCTGTTGAGCCGTGGCGATGACCAGTTTGCCCTGACCCTATAATCCGGCGTATATCGCGATGAAGATCACTGATCGTCTTGTTCCACGGGATCGTTATCACGTCGCTGACATTGACCCCGTCAAGCCTAGCGTCGTCGAGCAGCCGTCGCAGCAGGACGATACGTTCACGCAGGCTGTCAGTGAAGCCCGGCAGCGTGGCTCAAACCGTCCTGCGTGGACTGAGCGCCTCGAAGCGCTCGCGCGCCCGGAGGCCATTGATCCTGCCAGCTACGCTAACCTTCGCAGCATCGAGCTGCTCCAACACGTAGCTGACAACGTTCTACCTTCGCTGGACGCCGATGATGACATTATGGCGCTGGCGAAGGAGGTGATCGGTGAAGAGATTGATTGGCGCCAGGCATGGGAAGGCCGGATGAGTGAAGCAAACGCGCTGCCGCTGGACAACATCACCGATCAGGAGAGCGTGCCATGAGCGATACCGCTGATCGAGATGCCGTCGACCTACTGCATTTGATGGGGCACCTCTATCTCAAAAGTGGTCAGGTACAGCGCGGGTTGGTATTGCTGCTTATCGCGACACGCATGGCACCGAATCACACCGGCGTGCTGCAGGCGCTGTGCCAGGGGTTCCTTGCCAGCGGCAACGGTCAGCGTGCGCTTAATGTGCTCGACCGGCTCGAGGCCGCCGGTGAACAGGATGACGCCGTGCCACTCTTGCGTAGCCGCGCCCACTGGGTCAACGGTGAGCATGATACCGCTCGTCGCCTATGGCGAGAGTATCTCGAGCGGCGGCGTCACCCGGAATCCCGGCAGGGAGAGACCGTAACATGAACAAGCTCCTCGGCCGTCTCAATACCCTGGCTCGTCAGGCGTCCCAGCGCAGTGACGTGATCATCGCCGTTTTTATGGTGCTCTCGGTAGTGATGATGATCATCCCGCTGCCGACGGCAATGGTCGACACGCTGATTGGTATCAATATCGGTTTCAGCCTGCTGATTTTAGTGGTGGCGTTCTATATCTCGCACCCGGTGGAATTCTCCTCGCTGCCGCCGATCATTCTGCTCGCCACGCTGTTCCGGCTGGCGCTTTCGATCTCCACTACCCGGCTGATTCTGCTCGAGGGTGACGCTGGCCAGATCGTTTCCGCCTTCGGCAATTTCGTTATCGCCGGTGAGGTGGTCATCGGCATGGTGGTTTTCCTGATCATTACGGTGGCCCAGTTTCTGGTGATTACCAAGGGCTCGGAGCGCGTAGCGGAAGTGGCGGCGCGTTTTACTCTTGATGCCATGCCCGGCAAGCAGATGAGCATCGACAACGACATGAGAAACGGCGACATCGAACCCGCTGAAGCCCGTCGCAGGCGCTCGCTGCTGGAGAGCGAAAGCCAGCTCTATGGCGCAATGGATGGGGCGATGAAGTTTGTTAAGGGTGATGCCATTGCTGGCCTGGTGATTCTGTTCGTCAATCTTATCGGTGGGCTGTCGATCGGCATGCTCAAGCACGACATGCCCTTCGGCACGGCGGTGGAAACCTACTCGCTGTTGACCGTCGGCGACGGCCTGATCGCACTGATTCCCGCATTACTGATTTCGGTTGGCGCGGGTACCGTGGTGACCCGCGTTAGCTCCGATAACGCCAGCGATTTGGGCAGTGAGATTGTCGGCCAGCTTGGCAGCAACGCCAAGGCATTGGGTTTAACGTCGGCGGTGCTGTTCTGCGCGGCCTTCGTGCCGGGCTTCCCATCGACTGTCTTTCTGACGTTGTCAGCACTGCTGGGCTTAGCTGCCTTTTTCCTGCATCGCCGTCGCCAGACGGCCGATACCGAGACGGAGCAAGCAGCGCAAGCCGAGGTTATCACCGCGACCCCAGCTACTGAGACCAACGCCGTGAACGAGGCGGTGAACGAGGCAGCACCGCCCAATGCCGCCGATGACGATCCACGCCAGTACCGCGTGATGCTCTGCCTGGCTGCAGGGCTTGTCGATAAGCTATCACTCGACTTACTACGTGAAAGCGTTCAGGCCACCCGCGAAGGTGTTGAACGCGATCTGGGAATTGCCATTCCTCAGGTGGGAGTTCGCCTGGAACCCGCCCTCAGCGACCAGCGCTTCGCCATTGAGCTGGATGAAGTGCCGGTGCTCAACGGTGAACTACCAGACTCTTCAGTACTGCTCGACGACGATGCCGATGTTTTGGAATTGCTTGAGTTGACCGCCTTCACGCAACCAGCGCTCGTTGGCCGCGGCAGTTGGCAATGGCTTGCCGATGAGGACGCTTCAGCGCTGACGGAAGCCGGGATTCGCTATCGTACGCTGGATCAGGTGCTGGAGCGCTGTCTTGAGCGCACGCTAACGCGTTACGCCGGCGAGTTCGTTGGGATTCAAGAGGCGCGTGCCCTGCTTTACAAGATGGAAACACACTATGCCGAGCTGGTGACCGAGGCCGTTCGGGTGGTATCGCTACAGAAAATCGCCGAGATTTTACGTCGCTTGGTCAGTGAGGGCGTTCCGGTTCGAGCCATGCGCACTATCCTTGAAGCTATAGTGGCCTGGGGGCCGCAAGAGTCGAGCAGCGCTCGGCTGAGCGACCGCATACGCCTTGCCATGGCGCGGCAGATCAGTCACCGCCATGCCCGCAGCGATCGGGTTCTGCCTGCCTGGATCGCGACCCGGCCGCTGGAAGAGGCTCTGCGTACCGCACAGCGAAATAGTGAGAACCAGCCCGTCCGGAGCGGCATGCCGGCACCTCTTTCGCGGGCCTTGAACGGCTGGTTCCAGCAGCAGCTTGAAGCGCTCGATAGCGACCTTCAGCCAGTGGTGGTGGCGGCCAGTGACGTGCGCGCCGCGCTGCAGCAGTGGCTAAAGCAGCACGATATCGATCTTCCTGTCATGGCCTGGCAGGAGATCGCACCGGAATTCAGCCTGCAGGCAATCGCCCAGATACGCCTGCCCAAACCGATCCCACGCCGGGAATCGGAGGCAACCGCCAAGCTGTAACACGCTTGCGAAACAATGACGCCGTGTGTCGATGATTCAACACCCATGCAAATCGCTACAACAGGGATGAAGAATAACCGTGATCAGCATAAAACCCGTCGATAGAAACCCTCCCCAGGCTGTCCGGAATTCGACGCTTTGGGTATGGGCGTTACTGCTGTGGTTCGCGGTAATTCCTGCCAGTGCTGATGTTTCCGTGGACGCTTCCGGAGGTGCGATGACGCTGGAGACTGGGCAGGGGCGTATCCTGCGGTTCGACCAGGACGTTGCGTCGGTGTTCGTCGCTAACCCTGAGGTTGCTGATGTGCAGGTGGTTTCTTCCGGCGTCATCTATCTCTTCGGTAAACAGGCCGGTGACACCAACCTTATCGCGCTGGGGGCCGACGAGCAGAGCCAAGCCTCGTTGCGGCTGCAGATTCGCGACGATAATGCGTTGGCTTCTCAGGCGCTACGGGATATCGACGGCGACAGCCAGATCCGTTTGCGTATGGCTGGCAACCAACTGGTGGCCGAGGGTAGCAGCCCCACGGTCGAGAGCGCCATGGCCACGCAATCGACCCTTGATGCCCAAGCGCCGGCCGGCGGTAGCATCAACCGCTCCAGTTACGATGGCGCCACTCAGATCAACATTCGGGTGCGTTTCGCCGAAGTCGCCCGGGATGAACTGCTCAGCTATGGAGTCAGTTGGAATACGCTGATCAACAACGGCTCGTTCTCTTTCGGCGTGCTCACCAGCAACATCGCCCCCAGTCCCATCGGTGGGGGTACCGATAGCATCGACGGTTTACTCCAGGCGCTACAGCAGAACAACCTGTTGCAGATCCTCGCTGAACCCAACATCACCACCGTCTCGGGGCAGACGGCAAGCTTCCTTGCCGGTGGCGAAATTCCTATTCCGGTGCCGGTTAACAGCGAACTGGTGGGTATCGAGTACAAACAGTTCGGTGTCTCGCTACTGAGCACGCCAACGTTGCTGCCTAACGGCCGGATCTCAATGGAAGTGCGCCCCGAAGTCAGCAGCATTGCCAGCGATAGTGTCCGTATTGGTGGCTATGACGTGCCGTCTCTTCAAGTTCGGCGCGCCGATACCGTGGTCGAGGTGGGCAGCGGGCAGACCTTTGCTATCGCCGGCCTGTTTCAACGTCAGGCGAGCAATCAAATCGAACGAATCCCGCTCCTCGGTGATATACCGATTCTGGGTAATCTATTTCGATCAAGGCGGTTTCAGCGTAACGAGACCGAGCTGGTCATCCTGATCACCCCGTATTTGGTGGCACCATCCTCCGCGCCGACACCCAGAATGCCGTTGGATCGGGCACAGGTTAGTCGCAATCCTCAGCTCGAAGATGACCCTTTCGGATTCTATTTGCAATGAGGCTAAGCAACGTTCCTATGTCACAGCTATTTACCTATTGGACGCGCATGGCTTTACGCCTTGGGCCTTGTTTAGTGGCGTTGCTGCTGGCCGGCTGCCAGTCCTCGATGGGGCCGATGAACTGGGACACCGGGTACCGGCAGATGACAACGACTGACGCTGCGCATGAATCAACGATCATGCCACGTCTCTGCCAAGCTGGGCCTGACGATGCAGAGCGAGCCGGGCTGCCACCTGGCTGCGCCAACGACTTCAATCTGCAGCAGATGATCGTTGAGCCACAGGATTTGGTAAGGGGAAGAGCAATGGGGCCCGCCATGGGCGCGCCGGTAGCAGATGCCGCGAATGAGTATCTAAACGGCCGCGAACGTGCCAACCAGCGTCGTTCGCTATTGGAGCAGGAAGCGCGCAATGCCATGGGCACCAACGCCACTACCAGTGATCTGTGACGGTATTAGTTAGAGGCTGATGCCAACCCGAGTGCCCGGGCGCGGGCGGCGGCATCGGGCAGCGTTGCTATGTGCTCGGCACTGGCTATCAGGGAAAGGCGGTTGGCCGCCGATAGGTCGGGGATATCGACTTGCTGTGCCTCATCGCTACGCCCAGCCAGAACCAGCACAAGAATCAGGTTGCGGAAATGGCGTTCCTCTGCCAGCGGGGAGTCCGTAATGCGCTGCATGTTCGCGATGGCCTGGGTGTTTTCGCCAGCCAACGCTTCGGATAGCGCCAGGTTGGCCTGAGCGTCGAGATCACGCGGCTCAAGTGCCACGGCGTTAGCAAACGCGCTGGCCGCCTGGGCGGGCTGACCGGCCAGCGCTTGGGCGGCGCCAAGGCGGCTCCAGGCCGCCGCGCTGTCTATTTCAGGAGCCGCCAGGGAAAGGTTGCGCAGGGCGCTTTCCGGTTGACCTAGGCGCAGTTGGGCTGTCCCGAGGCCGAGTAATGCTGGCGCTAAGTGGATGTCTTCGGCAAGCGCGGCACGAAACGCCTCAGCGGCTGCCTGGGGCTCGCCACTGGCAAGCAGTGCATTGCCCAGGCGAACCTGAATATCTGCGGAGGGGCCGCTCTGCTCCAGGGCGCGCTCGTACATCGCGGCGGCGGTCGCATGGTCGCCTTGCTGATCGACATCTTTGGCCAGGTTGAGCAGGCGACTTTCATCGATCTCGGAAGGCGTCGCAGCGCAGGCTGACAGTATTAGGCTCAGTATCAGGCTTGGCCCGGCGACGAGTGCAGGCCGGCTCATGCGGGGCAAAAACGTACAAAATGCCTTCATCCGTGACTCAGTCCAGAGGTTTAGGAAATGAAAATCAGTGTACCGGAGAAACCAGGCTTGGGGCAGCAGGGATATGGATGAAGCGTGATGCGTGTTTACCCCAGAAGGGCAAAAACTCAAAAAGACAGATTGCCGGTCACTCAACTGTCATCGGGGGGTGGGTAGGATGATGGCAGATAGGTGGAAGCACCCCTGGCTGGGCCATCTTGTGATGCTGGTGCTCGGTTGTTGTTTGCCAGACAGCCCCACGCTGGCCGCCGAGGCGCCTTGGGCGGATCGCGAATATCGCTATATCGTGATCGAGCAAAGCGTGCGTGATGTGTTGCAGGAGTTTGGTCGCAACCTGTCACTGCCCGTTGAGGTCAGCGACGTAGTGGATGGTGAGGTGCGTGGTGATATTCGCGCCAGCACCGCTGGCGAGTTCCTCGCACAGGTTTGTGAATCCAACGGTCTGGGGTGGTTTTTCGATGGCTATGTGCTGCATGTCGCCGCCCGCCAGGAGCTGAGTCGTCGGACGTTTGATCTAACCGATGTCGATATACCCCGCCTGCGCGCAGAAATTACCCAGGCACAGATCGGCAATCCGTTGAGCGCACTGATTCGTGCAGAGCACGACAGTCTTGAAGTGATGGGCCCGCCCGCCTGGATAGCGGACATAGCCCAACGGGTCGAAGCGTTGCGCCAGCCGAGTGCGCCGTCGATCCCCGCTGAAGTTAAGGTCTTTCGAGGCAGTGTGGCCCAGCCGCCTGGCTCGTGAGTGAGCAAGCGATGAAACCCACAGGAGGCAGTCCATGGCTATCGATCCCGTAAGCAGTAGTAACCCGGCAACAGAGTCGCTCCCCGATTCCCAGGCTTTCGACGACGCCGTCGATAACGCGAAGCTGCAGGAAACAATGGTAGAGGGAATGGTCAAGGTCGGCGGGCAGATGATTCTGATGCCGATGATGAACAATATTCTCAAGGAAGCACAGTCCGACGAGTAATGACGAGGGCGCGACCCCCATCGCGGTGTTCGCGCCTTTCTTAGCCGATGCTAGGGACTATTCCGACGAGGTGAATGATGACTCCCGTGACACCACCGGGCAGCGGTGCGCTAACTCCGACACCCATGCCAGAGGTTAGCACCGATACGTTGGCATCACAGAATATTTTCGAACATATGACACAGCAAGCCGGTTCATCTTTATCGGGGGCCAGCCCCAGTGAGCTGGGCTCAAGTCTGCTCAACAACCTTGATGGCTTTATTGACCGAGTCAATAACTTCGCTCAGCAGGCTAAGACTCCCGATGTGCAAACACCTGATCGTTTAGCTCAGGTGATGCCCCAGAGCGTGTCCGACGCTGGCGACACGCCACCCGCCTTAGGGGATGACAAGCTGGCGCAAGTCGTAGAATCGCTGGGGCGTGTTTTTGATCACTCCATCGAAACCACCATGATCGTTCGCGGCGCCACTCAGGTTTCGGGGTCGGCGAATACCTTGCTAAAAGGCCAATGACACTTGCACTTTAATAAACAATTCGACGGCAAGCAGCAAGTGTCACAACGCAGGTGGCGTAACGCCCTGCGGGGCATGGTGTTTCTGGTTATGGCGCTACTGCTTCAGGCCTGTGACACCGATCTCTACACTAATCTCGACGAGCGTGAGGCGAATATCATCGTGGCAACGCTGGCCCGCAACGGCATACCTGCCGCACGTCAGGCACAGGACGAAGGTCAAATGACCGTCACTGTCAGTGAGGAGCGCTTCGCCGAGGCGGTAGAGATACTCGATCGTGCCGGGCTGCCGGAACAGAAATTCGCCAATATGGGCGATATTTTCCAGGGTAACGGGCTGGTGTCGTCTCCCGTGCAGGAACGCGCTCAGATGATCTTTGCGTTGAGCCAGGAGCTCTCGCACACTGTGTCGCAGATCGACGGCGTACTCTCGGCGCGGGTTCATGTTGTGCTGCCGGACAATGATTTGCTACAGCAGAACAGTACGCCGTCTTCGGCTTCGGTCTTCGTGCGCTATATCCCTTCGCTGGAGATCGCTCCACTGATTCCACAGATCAAGACGCTGGTAGCCAATGGTATTGCTGGCCTCTCCTACGACAAGGTCTCGGTGGTGCCTGTTGTCTCTGCTATTCCCGAGGAAATGGACACGCTGCCGCAGCCGATGATGGGCTCATTTCTGGGTGTCGCGATGCCAGCGTCCAGCGTTTCCCGTATCGGCTGGATCATCGGTCTGCTGAGCGTTGCAGTGATCGGACTTGCCGCTACGGTCGGCTGGTTGGTCTGGCGTCAGCGGCGCCAGCACCCCTACTCATTGACGACAGCGCCATGAGAAAGCGCTATGAATAGTGCCTCTAAACGCGCTAGCGAATCGACCGCACCGGGCTCTGATATCGAACCACCGGTACGGGTTGCTCTCGACCACTGGGTTGACTGCCTGGACGGCATTGCCGCCGACGCGATGCTGCGCCGTTGGTGCACTCAGCCGCGCTTTCGCCAGCGCTTGCTTGCCCGCCTGCAGCGCCGTCATCAACTCACCTCTATCGCGGAACAGCCGCTAATGGATGCCGCCGACCAGGTGCTATGCCAACTGGACAGCGATGATTTTACCGCCTGCGCCCGTGCCGCTGGAGTGATCATTCACGCCAATGCCTTTGTGCGCGAAATTCATGCGCCGCGAGTTGCGGCACTTAAACAGCGTTTCGGCGCTGAGCTCTATTCCCTGGCGCTTACCCACCGTGACCACACCAGTGCCGAAGCCTGCGCTGAGGATGATCTCGACGCGCTGGAGGCCGCCGTCGAGCACGATGGTCGACGCTGCCTGGAGCGATGGTGGCAAGCTCAAACGGTGGAACTTCGAGACTGGCTAAGGTTGGGTTGGGCTGACCAGTTCGAGTTGCCTGAAACGATCGTGGCGGACGCCGCTGCTGTTGATATTGCACGGCTGGCCGCTACACATAGTTTTTTCCAAACCGACGATAAAGAACGAACCGAGATATGAACTCACTGCCGCCCCGCCCCGGTAAGGTCATCTTGCGCGCAGAGGAGGCCTGCGCCTGGGTCGATGGCTACGCTTTTCTCGAGCGGGCGTGTCAGCGAGCCGATGATCAAGAGGCCCTCATTCGTCGCGCCCGCGAAGAGGGCCATGCCGAAGGCTTTGAAGCCGGTCGCCGCGATGGTGAAGCCCGCGCCGCTGAGCTACTGGCCAGCACCCAGCGTGACGTCAAACGTTATCTCGACGGGCTCGGCCCCGAGCTGGCCGAGCTGTCGCTGACTCTGGTACGGCGTATTCTCGGCGAGTTCGACGATGTAGAACTCATCACTCGCTGCGTACGCCATGCCCTGAGCGAGTGGCGTCACGCACATCGGATTCGTATTCGTGTTGCACCCCCTCTAGAGTCTCGAATCGCCGAGTCTCTCGCCGCATATCCGCCTGCGACGGCCGACTATCAGGTCGAGGCCGACGCGCAACTGGCGCTAACCCAGTGTTTGCTGGTGAGCCCCATAGCGGTTATGGACATCGGCCTGGAAGCGCAGCTCGAGGCACTGCGGCGTGCCTTGCGGGATGATTGGGAGGGTGCATGAGCGCGAATGCGTTTGGGGATCTGCTGCCGCGGCTCGGCGAACGTTTTGCCCTAGCCCAAACTCGCCCCGTCAATGGCCGGGTACGCCGCATTCGCGGTTTGTTGGTTTACGCTAGCCTCGAAGGTGCTGGCATTGGCGAGCTTTGCTACCTGCGCGATCCCGTCAGCGGACGCCGTGTCGCCGCGGAGGTGATCGGCTTCGAAGAGGAGAACGTCATGCTCTCGCCGATTGGCGAGCTCCAGGGGCTGTCGACCCGCAGTGAAGTAATTGCCACTGGCGGTGCCCAGGGTGTGGCCGTGGGCGATGCTCTGCTCGGTCGCGTCATCAGCCCGCTCGGCGACTGGCTTGATGGTCGCACTGCACCAGCGCCCGGCTCGCTGCGCCATTACCCTGTTCATGCCGAGCCCCCCGCGCCGCTGTCCCGCCAGTTGATCGAGCAACCGCTGGCACTCGGGGTGCGTGCTATCGATGGCCTCAATACCGTTGCCCGCGGCCAGCGCGTCGGGCTGTTTGGCGAAGCCGGCGTCGGTAAGTCATCGCTACTTTCGGCCATCGTCCGTGGCAGTAGTGCAGAGGTCGTGGTACTGGGGCTGGTGGGCGAGCGCGGCCGGGAAGTCCGCGAGTTGCTTGATGTGCAGCTGGGTGCCGACGCGCGCCAGCGCACGGTATGCGTCGTGTCCACTTCTGATCGACCAGCGATCGAGCGTGCCCGCGCCGCCATGGTGGCTACCAGCGTGGCGGAATATTTCCGTGATCAGGGGCGCGATGTACTGTTGTTGGTCGACAGTCTTACCCGCTTCGCCCGCGCCCAGCGCGAGATCGGACTGGCTGCCGGTGAACCTCCGACGCGTCGTGGTTACCCGCCTTCACTGTTTGCGGCGCTGCCCCGTTTACTCGAACGTGCCGGGCCTGGTGGCGCGTCGGGAGGCACCATTACGGCAATCTATACGGTATTGACCGAGGGCGATGGCATGCTTGATCCGGTGGCCGAGGAGGCCCGGGCCATTCTTGACGGTCACATCGTTCTTAGCGCCGATCTCGCCCGCCGTGACCACTTTCCAGCCATTGATATCCTCGCCAGCCGCAGCCGCTTGATGGAAAACGTTGCCAACGCCGAGCATCGCCGTGATGCCGGCAAAATGCGTGAGTTGATGGCGCGTTATCGCGATGTCGAGCTGCTACTGCAAGTGGGCGAGTACCGGGAAGGTAGCGACGCCGCCACGGATGAGGCGATTCATAAACGTGCTGAGATTGAGGCGTTCCTACGCCAATCCCGCGACGACCACAGCGCCTTTGAAGACACCTTGAAACAGTTAAGGGAGGTCGTCCAATGACGTTGCAACGTCAGCTTGACCGGCTGATGCAGCTTCGGCGCCAGCGTACGCGTCTCGCCGAGGAAGCCCTGGCGGCAGAGCAACGCAACTGTCGGGAGTTCGAGGCTCACTGCCAGACACTCGGGCAGGCCCTGGAGCACCACCAATACCAAGCAGTTCAGCGCGAGCAGGCACTGTTCGAACAGGGTGAACAACGACCGCTGAACGCCGAGGATCTGGCCGGTTGGCAGCAAACACTTGCCGACGATGCCGCCCACCAGGAGGCATTGCTTGAGCAGCAGGCAAGCAGCATCCAGACCCTGCGGGCCGCTGAGCGAGAGCGCGAATCCCGCGCTACCGAATGGGCGCACCGGTTACGCGCCCAACGTGCGCTGGAACAACTCCAGACGTATCAGGGGCAGGCGCAGGCAATCGAGGCCGAGCGCCTAGCCGAACTGGAAATGGAAGAGAGCCGGATCGGCCGGGCAGGTGAAGTATGACTGCCTTCAGCTCAACCGTTCGCGCGGAAGTGACGCCAGTGCCGCTAACCCTGACGCACTATGATGCCGAAACGCTAACACTGCATAACGCGCTGCATCGTTCTCGACAGCCGCTGACTTTCGGTTGGCATGGGCGTTCTGCCAGCTTGTACCTGATGCCGGAAGCGGCGGAGGTCACCGCTGACATGACCGTCACGGTATGCCTCGGCAACGAGCAACTGGCCTTGAGCGCCAGTTGGCGCACATTCGACCATCTCAGTGAGCACCCTGATCGCAGGCGCTCTATGGAGGACGTCGATGCGGAGCTGGCCGCGATGTGGCTTGAGGCGGTGTGGCTAGCGTGGCTCGAGCCTCTCGAGGCGACCCTTGGTGTCGACATCCGTGTACAGCCCGCCCATCCACAAGGACGACCGGCAAACCCGATCCACATCACCCTGGCCTTCGAACTAGACGGCGAAGTTCACCCGCTGCGTGTGGGGCTCACGACGTCGACTGCTAAACAGTTGCTCCCCCTATTTGATCGCTATTTCCCCACGCAGCTTGTGATGGCGAGCGGCGTAATGGTGATGCTTAACCTAACGGCCGGTGCCCAAACATTGACCCTGGGGGAGTGGCGCAGCCTTCGTCCGGGCGATGTGGTTATGCTCGAGTCATTCGCCACTAGCGACGATCCCAATGGCGCAACGTTGAACGTTGGCGACCGGTTTAGCGTCGGCGTCAGCTTAAGCGCCGATAGCGTGTGCCTTAAAGGCCCGCTGACCTCTCTTACCTCTTCCCAAGCGTCGAACCCACCATTCGAGAACCTCATGAGCGAACCCCCCGTGGATAACCCAAACCTGGATGATCTGCCCGTCCGCCTGACTTGTGAAATGGGCAAACTGGAGATGTCGCTCGGCGAGCTGCGCGCGTTGGGCGAAGGCAGCGTACTGCCGATGCAGCGTCGACCTGAGCAGGCGGTTGACCTAATCGTCAACGGCCGCTGCATGGGGCATGGCCGCCTAGTGATGATCGGTGACAGCATCGGGGTGCAGATCGAGAGGCTCGCGCTCGATGAAGGGCACGCCGGAGATGAGTGAATTTCAGCCTAACTTGATCGCCATCATCATTGTCGTGGCGACCATCGGCCTGGTGCCATTGGCGGTGGTGACCATGACGGGCTTTCTCAAAATTGCCGTGGTGCTGTTCTTGATCCGTAACGCCCTCGGCGTGCAGCAGACGCCGCCTAACCTGGTGCTCTATGGCATTGCCTTGATTCTTACCGTCTACATCACCACGCCGCTGGTCGGCGATATGCTTCATCAGTTCGAGCAGCGACCCGCAGGGATGGGCAGCGTCGAGGAGATCAAGCAAACCGGCGAGGCGCTGCGTGGACCCTTGCAGGATTACCTTTCTCGCTATGCCAGCGAACGCGAACGGGCCTTTTTCATTGATGCGACCCGCACGCTATGGTCGGAGGAAGCCCGCAGCGGCCTGCAGGACGATGACTTAGTGGTACTTATTCCCGCCTTCGTGAGCTCGGAGCTGACCCGTGCTTTCGAGATCGGTTTTTTGCTCTATATCCCGTTTCTGGTCATCGATTTGATCGTCTCCAATGTGCTGATGGCAATGGGTATGATGATGGTCTCGCCTACATTAATATCCACGCCGCTCAAGATATTTCTGTTCGTGGCCGTGGACGGCTGGTCACGGCTGATGCACGGCTTGATTCTTAGCTATGGTGGAGGCTGAGATGAACGACGATATCTTTCTCTCATTGATGCAGAACGCGCTGTGGACGGCGCTGTTGGTGTCGGCGCCAGCACTGCTGGTGGCCATTGTGGTCGGTTTTGGGGTTGGGCTACTGCAGGCGCTGACGCAGATTCAGGATCAAACGTTGCCGCAAGCCGTCAAGCTGGTTGCCGTGTTGCTGGTGCTGATCATCGCCGGGCCGCTACTGGCCGGGCCAGTCATCAGCATCACCGATCAGGTGTTGAATAACTTTCCAGCCTGGTCTCGTTGAGCCGGGCTGGCGTCGCTTATGCACTACGACGAATTCGCCCGCTTTCTGACCGACTTCGCTTACCCAATGATCGCGGCGGCAGCGGTCGGCGTGGCACGGGCGCTAGGCATGGTGTTGGTCACCCCAGCGTTCAATCGCCTGGGGCTGACCGGCATGATCCGCTCGGCAGTGGCGGTGACGATCTCTATTCCACTGATGCTGCCGTTATTCGATGCCATGGTGAATGCTGAACAGCTATCAAGCTTCACCCTTACCGGCATGGTCATCAAGGAGTTGCTGATTGGCGTCGTCATCGGGCTGGTCTTTGGTGTTCCGTTCTGGGCCGCGGAGGTGGCTGGCGAACTGATCGATCTACAGCGTGGCTCAACCATGGCGCAGATACTTGATCCCATGGGCTCAACTGAGTCTGGCGTTACCGCAACGTTGCTGACCGTGACGTTGCTGGCGCTGTTCTTCATTACCGGCGGCTTCATGCTGCTACTTGATGGCTTTTATCGCAGCTACTCGTTGTGGCCGGCGGTGAATTTCACGCCACTGATGACAAAAGCATCGGCGATGGCGCTACTTGGCCTGCTCGACCAGGTGATGCAGATTGGTGTGTTGATGATAGCGCCGCTGGTCATCGCGCTTCTGGTCGCAGATTTGATGCTCGCCTACCTCGCGCGTATGGCGCCCAACCTGCACGTCTTTGACCTGTCACTGCCTATCAAGAACCTGTTGTTTGCATTCTTGATGCTGGTCTACGTCATTTTTCTGATCCCCTTTATGCTGGAGCACCTCGATGCCGCCAATCTCTATATGGAACGCCTGGAAGCCATATTGGGCGCTATGGGGGAAACGCGGTAACAACAGGGGGGACGCGGGGTACTTTGAAAAGAGGGTATCAAAGCAGCATCACAAAGTTGCCATTAGAGTGTCACGCAGTCTCTTCAGACTGGTTTTCCGTCAGTGAAATCGGGCTTCTCGTTGCCTGCCCCATCAGCTTGTGCTAACCGTGGAGGAGTATTCGATGCGTGTCGATCCAAAAACCAACCCCAAAGCAACACCGTTGACCAGCGCCTTTGGAAATTTTGGCGTTGTCCTCGACCTGGCAAAAAAGGCGGAAGCGGGCAAAGATACTGTGGACGCGGGCAAAAAGCCGTTGATGCCGGGCAGCCAGGATTATGAAGACACGCTGAATTCACTGGCAGTGGATATGGCGGATGGCATCGATATCGACAAGCGCAAGGTGTCCGCCCTGAAGGGAGACGCTGCGGATAAGTTCGAGGCGCTGGTCACCGCCGAGCTCAATGCGCAGCGCGCGGATGGCAAAAGCGCTGACTTGTCCAAGGCGATCGATAGCGCCAAGGACGCGCTGTTTGATCGCATCGGGCATGCCCTTGACAACGCAGATCGAAACGCCGACAAGGGCCTCGATGTCTTCGAGGGTTACTGGAAGCGCCATGGTGGTGAAGAGGCTGCGATCAACGCGGGCTATGACGCCTATGATGACTTTCTGGCCGATACCACGCTGACCGACAACCCTAGCTACGAAGATAACCTCAACGCTCTCGCTTCCGGGTTGGCTGGCGGCACGCTGACCGATCAACGCAAGATACTACATCTGGACTCCTCCGATACGCTGTCCCAGCTCTATAAGAATCTGATCAAGAGCAAGCTGGACGAAGGCGCCACTACTGAGGAAGCGCTGAGTCAGGTCAATGATGAGCTGCGCGACCGTCTCGAAAACGCTGGCGGCAAGAGTGTGGTCAATGTCTTCGACGGCTACTTCAAACGTCACGGCGGGGAAGAGGATACTGAAGAGCTGGCCGAAGAGACTTATCTGGCCAATCGTGACGAAGACGACATCGCCTATGACGATACTCTAAATTCGCTCGCCAGCGATATGGCTGAAGGCATCGACATCGACGACCGCAAGGTGAGACCGCTGACAGGAGACGCCAGCGATCAGTTCAGCCAACTGGTGGAGTACCAGCTTAACCAGCAGCGTGAGCGCGGCGATGCCCCGGATCTACAGGCAGCCATCGACGATGCCAAAGATGCCCTCTTTGACCGTACCGGCAACGCGCTGACCGATGCTGATAAGGACAGCAAGGACGGGCTCGATGTGCTCAATGGTTACTGGGAGCGTCATGGTGGCAAGGATGCTGCCACCTCCGCTGGCTTCGAGGCCTACGACGACTTTCTCGCCGACACCACCGTGACGGATAACCCGAGTTATGAGGATAACCTCAACGCACTGGCCTCTGGCTTGGCGGGCAGCACGCTGACGGGTTCGCGCCAGATTCTGCATATCGAAAGCTCCGAAACGTTGTCGCAGCTCTATCAGAACCTGATCGACAGCAAGATGAGCGACGGTGCCTCCCGCGAGGACGCCACTGCCCAGGTTAACGATGACCTTCGCGAGCGGATCAGGCACGCTGCTGGAGACGACGGCAAGGCGGTTCAGAATATCTTCGACGGTTATTGGTCGAGGCACGGTGGGGAGACCAACACCCAGCGTCTCGCCGACAATGCGGAGCTGGACACGGCGCGGCGCGATCACGATCTACCGGCCTTCAGCGATGTCGATATTCAGTCAATGGAAACCAGCGAGACAGATCCGGACGACAGCTCACGCAAGCTGACCGTCAGCGAGCTGACCTGGCAGAACTTGATTGAAGAGTGGAAGACGGGGATAGAGGACGGCAGTATCGATAAAAACGATGAGCGCGCCGAGTTTTACCGTGCGCTGCGAGCCCAGGGCGCGCTTGAAAACGGCCTGGATCTGGTCGGTCTCGATATGTCGGAAGGCTTGAGTCTTGACAACGTCACCGGCGAGGATCTCTCATCCATCATCGACGGTGAGAAGCTCGATGAAAGCCTAGGCGAGCTATTCGCTTCCGAGGCGGTGCAGGAGGATTACCAGGCGGCACAGACAGACGCGATCGACAAGGTCGCCAATAAGGATGCGATCGCTTCGCAGCTGGAGGAGACCGCCTTCAGCGAAGAGTACATCAACTACATCAATGACCTGCGCGAGAGCGGTCAGGGGGAACTCGCCGAGCAGGATATCTCGCGAACCTATAATGCACTCTCGGCGCTGTTCCCGGCAACGGAAGAGAGCGACAAGGCAGCCGAGTTCGCCCAGAGCCTGCAGCTCGACTCAATGATCACCGATCTTGATGATCTGATCGCCAACCCAGATCAGATCAATGATGCCAACACCGCGACGGCCACTCAGGATGTGGTCAAGATGGTACTGACCGCGCTCAAGCGTGCCGGTGTGGATATTCCGCGGCGTACGGCAGAGACGATCGATAAGTTTGTCAACGAGTTTCTCGACGATAAGCAAACTGCTAAGAACTTCGGTAAGGCGCTACAGGAGCTCGGGGATCGCTTCCAGAAAAATGGTTCGATCACCCAGTCGGATATCGACGGCCTGCTGAAGAACGGTGTCTACAAGGCGCTCAACGAGCAGACCAACGGCGGCATGATGGCGCTGATTGGCACGCTCAACAGCAACGGCGCGCTGGGCTCGACCGGCGGGCTGATCTCGCTCGCCTCGGGCATCTATCAGCTCGCAGGCGGCGCCAGTAAGCTGGCGGACAGCCACGAGGCGCGAATGGCCGTTGCCAAGGAGTTCATCAGCTTTCTGGGCGCCAGTCAGCACTTCGTCAACCTCGGCAGCAATATCTGGGACAAGGCCAAGGGCACCAACGTCAATGCCATGCTGGGGCTCGACAAGACGCTGCCGCAGATATGGGGCAATGACACTGCCAGCGGTGGCCCCTTTAATGAGGGTCAAGGCCTCAAGTTCGTCGAGAATATCGAGCAGATCATTGACGACGCCCCCGTCGGAGATCGCGAAAAGCTGAGCCAAATGCTGGATATTAGCGAGTCCGATACGGGCAAGATCGTGCAGGGTATCGAGGACGGATACGCCAAGAATCCGGCCCTGCCCAAAGCCACGACGACGACCCGCTCTATCAGCTCTTTCCTGCGCGTGCTGGATGGTGCTGCCAACGCCGCCACTGGTGCGCTGGACATTGCCCTCGGCGGGCTGATGATCAAGCGCGGCGTGGACAGCGGCGACGGCGCTACCATCGGTCAGGGCGCCGTCACTGTCGCGGCGGGTGCCTTCGGCCTTGCCGGTGGTGCATCATCGCTGGCGGCGCTCAAGGGCCTTGCCGTCGCCCGTGCCGTCACCGGACCGCTGTTTTGGATATCCGCCGGTCTGACGGTGGCGACGCTGCCATTCACTATTGTCCAGGATATCAAGCGCACCAACGCGTTGGAGGGGCATAAGGCTGACCTTAAGGAACTCTTCACGTCGCTCGATGAGGATGGCCTACTAACCGAAGATGGTCTGACCCGTTATGAGTTTCTCGAAGCGTACGTCCGGAGCTACGGTCAGCGCGATGCGCCGGACGACGAGAGCATTTTCGACTACCGCAGCGACGAGTATGAGTTCTACGTAGAGGAGGGCCATCTACCTAACTCATCCTGGGACGATTTCGAGCACGAAGATTACGCAGGTGATGGCAACAATCTCGATACGCAAATGGATAAAGGATCGACAGTAGGTTCATAGGGTCACAGCAGCGGCATGAGCCAACAGCCCTCTGAAGAGAAGTCGCTGCCGCCGTCGACGAAAAAACTTCGCGACGCACGCAATAAGGGCCAGGTCGCCAAGAGTGCCGACCTGGTCACTGCCATGACGATGTTAGCCTGCACGCTCTATATCGCTATCAGCGTGAATGACATCATTGCCCGCGTGCAGGGTTTGCTCGACTTAGCCGCACGACTCTACACCGAGCCGTTCGATACGCTGTGGCCACAGTTGATGACCCAGGCTGGCGAAGTGCTGCTGATGTCGGTGCTGCCGCTGGTCGGTCTAACGCTGTTGGTGATCGTGCTGACCAATATCGTGGTTATGCAGGGGTTTGTCTTCTCTACGGAACCGGTTCAGCCTAAGCCAGAGAATATTGATCCGGTTCAGGGGTTCAAGCGCATCTTTTCGATACGCGGGCTGGTCGAGTTTCTCAAGTCACTGTTCAAGATGGTGGCATTGGCCGTCGCGCTGATGATTGTCTACCGCCTGGGCCTGCAGTCGCTGATGGAGTCCTCACGCTGCGGCTACCCCTGCGTTCAGGGGACTTTTCTCGCCTTACTCCAGCCGCTGGTTATCACTGCACTGATTGCCTTCTTACTGGTTGGTGCTTTCGATGTGCTGCTCCAACGCTGGCTATTCGAGCGCGACCAGCGCATGACGAAGACCGAACAGAAGCGTGAGCGCAAGGATCAGGAAGGCGATCCGACAATGAATCAGGCGCGCCGTAAACAGCGGCGCGAAATGCATGAGCTGAACGCCAAGATCGGTGTTCAGTATAGCTCGCTGATGATCGGCACCGCAGACGGTTGGCTGGTCGGCATTCGTTACGTTCGCGGCGAAACGCCAGTGCCGTTGGTGACCTGCAAGGCCTCACCCGATCAGGCCGCTAGCTTGTTGGCCAGCGCTGCGCCTCGCCGAGTCCCGCGAGTCGCCGACCCGAGGCTGGCCGAACTCATCGCCAAACGCGCGGGCAATGGCGATCCGGTGCCTGATGGTACCTTTCAGGCGGTCGCCGATATGCTGGTGGCAGCCAAGCTGATTTAGCCATCACTCGGCTGCAATCGTTTGCCATGCCACATGATTCATACGAATGACATTAAACCGGGCAACAATAAACAGGCTGTCCAACCAAACCTCTGCTTGGGAGATATCCGATGTCTACTGTAGTGTCACCTACAAGCGTAAACGCCCCCACTCAAAAAACCTCCACCTCATCCTTCGACGACCAGTTGAATATTGCCAAATCCAGTCAGGTTCTAGTGGATTATCTGAAACAGCAGGGTAAGTCTGCGATCAATGCCGATGAGCTCGCTCAGCTTGCCAACAATTCGTCAGGCGGTGTCCCTGCTGAGGTTTCGGCAGCCGCCTCTTATATGACGCGCCACACCAGTGTTTATACGGCAATCGAAACCCATGATGTCCAGGGTAAAGATGGCCTTTCCGGTGTCTGGAATTTCGAGTGGGCGGCAGACGGTGGCCTCGAAGGCACATCGGTAGAGGCGATGGCGAACATGCAGGATGTCTTTGATCGTGCGATCACTAAGTCTGCAGAAATTACCAAGTTGACTACCGAAAGCAAAACCGGATTGGATGCCACCAAACAGCGTCCGAGCAACTGAGTTTGCTTGCACAATGAACAACTAGACGCATTAAATCGTTTGTCGAGTGCCGGATAATAAAGGCCTAGGCCTAATAAACCATCGGCGACGTAGCTGCACCAACGGGCTCATTCACAGCATGGGCTAGCGGCTCAGAGCGTGCCCAATGGGTACTGCTGGGAGGCGGTATCGGTATTACGCCCATATTGAGCCTGGCCCATGAATTGACCGGCGCAGGCAGTGACCCGGTAACGTTAGTGCAGAGCGTGCGCGATGTGACTGAGGCCCCTTTCGGCGAAGATCTACTCGACCTTGAGACGCGAGGACTGCGTTTGCAACGGCATGTCACCAGAACAGCAGCTGCCCCCAATGGATGGCAGGCCGGGTTTCACTGGGGCAGGTGTTTACCGATCAGGTGCTATCAGAAGTACAGCTGTACCTATGCGGCCTTGCCGCCTTTGTAGAGCGCTATCACCAGGAGGCACTGGAACTCGGGCTCATGCCTGGGCAGATACACACAGAAGCGTTCGGCCCCTCGGCGCTGACCCAAAAATACGCTGTGCCCGTCGCAGAACAAGCGGTAGAAGTTAGCTTTGCCAACTCAAACGTAGTCACCCACTGGCAGCCAGGCGAAAGCCTGCTGGAAACCGCCGAAAAATCGGGGCTACAGCCTGCCTATGGGTGCCGCAGCGGCAGCTGTGGCGAGTGCGCCTGCACGCTAGTGCAGGGGGAGATTACTTACCCAGATGGCATATCAGCCCCAGACGGGGAAATCCTGCTGTGCAGCGCCCGCCCAGCGGTAAACTCGGGAAGGGTAGAGATTACGCTGCCTACGGTTAATCGCGCCTCTATCGATTAGAAGGTTCCAGGGTAGGCACCGCCATCGAGCAGGATGTTCTGCCCTGTTAGATAGCCTGCATACTCGCTGCACATAAAGGCACAGAAGGCACCAAACTCCTCGGCGGTGCCGAATCGTCGCGCAGGAACCCCTTGGGCACGCTGCTCACGTACCTGCTCGATAGCTTGCTGATTCTTCTCGGCGATCTTCTTGAAGTTGCCGCGCAGACGGTCGGTATCGAAGGAGCCAGGTAGTAGGTTATTGATCGTAACGTTGTGCGAGGCGAGCTGTGGCTGGCGTGCAAGCCCCGCGACGAAGCCGGTTAGCCCACTGCGCGCTCCGTTGGATAACCCGAGAATGTCGATGGGGGCTTTTACCGCGCCCGAGGTAATATTGACCACGCGTCCAAAGCCGTTGGCGGCCATACGGTCTACCGTGGCCTTGATCAGCTCAATAGGCGTGATCATGTTGGCATCCACGGCCTGTATCCACGCCTCCCGATCCCAGTCGCGAAAATCACCCGGTGGCGGCCCGCCGTTATTGTTGATCAGAATATCGACCTGAGGGCAGGCGGCCAGCAGCGCCTCGCGCACATCCTCGCACCCGATATCCCCGGCCACGGGGCGAACCTCGATGGCTGGATTGATTGCCCGTAGCGCTTCGGCGGTCTTATCGAGCACCTCGGCATCGCGTGAATTGATCGCCAGATTGACGCCCTCTTTGGCCAGCGCTTCGGCGCAGCCTCGACCCAACCCTTTGCTCGCTGCGCATACCACGGCCCAGCGTCCCGCGATTCCTAGATCCATGCTGCTCACCCCTTAGGTTTTAGGATTCATATTTTAGAATTCATAATAGCCGGGCTCAGCGTGACGAGTAGCCACCATCCACCGGTAACACAATGCCCGTTACAAATTTAGCCCCCGGCGAGGCTAAGAACAGCGCTGGCCCGGCGAGATCGTTGGGTTCACCCCAGCGGCCCATTGGCGTGCGACCGACGAGTTCCGCCGAGCGCTCACTGTTCTGGGTAAGTGCCGAGGTGAGGTCGGTGGCGATCCAGCCTGGTGCAAGGGCGTTGACGCGAATGCCATCACTGGCCCAGGCAATCGCCAACGACCGCGTGAGTTGGGCCACACCGCCCTTTGAGGCGGAGTAGGCCGGGGCGTGGCCACTGCCAAAAAACGACAGCATTGAGGCAGTGTTGATTATGCAGCCACCGGCTACTTTGAGTGCCGCATGGGCTGCATGGCAGCAGCGCTGGGTACCGTTGAGGTTGATGTCGATAACTTGAGCGAAGCCTTCGGGGGTAAACTCCTTGCCGTCACGCTGGATGACCCCGGCGCAGTTCACCAGCACATCCAACTGTGAAAACGCAGCAAAGAAGCGTTCGATCTGGGCAGGGTCGCGCACATCTAGCTGGTGATGCCCGAGTACGCCTTCGACCTGCTGTTCGCTAGCGAGCTCGATGCCAGTAACGTGAACCTTGTCGCCTTGTGAGGCAAAGGCCTGGGCAATGGCTCGGCCTATGCCGGTGCTGCCGCCAATAACGATAACAGTGTTCATATCGCTCCTTATTAGATCGCCGAAACGGTTCGGTTAATGTGCAGTGGCGGATGCACGCGTGTGCCAGGCTGAACGAACGCTAGAGACGATAATGGCTATCCACACCAGTAAGGCGAGTCCGCCCAGCACGGCAGCAATAGGGCGTTCGAAGAGCACCAGCAGCTCGCCGTTGGCCTTGATCATTGAGCGCATAAAGTTGCTCTCCACCACCGGGCCGAGAATAACCGCTAGGATCATAGGGCCGATGGGGAAGTCGTTCTCGACCAGGAAATAGGCCAGCAGACCCAGCCCAAGCATCAGCCAGATATCGAGCAGGCTGTTATTGGCGGCGAAGGCACCGACAATGCAGAACAGTAAAATAAGTGGGTAAAGCACGCTGGAGGGCACTGCCAGAATATGGCGCGCGCCGCGTATAGCGAGCAGACCAAGTGGCAACAGCAGCAGGTTGGCCAGAATGAACACGATGAAAATGGCATTGACCAAGGTGGCGCTGGAGGTGAAAACGTCTGGCCCCGGCGTGATGCCTTTCATCATCAGGACGCCGATAATAATGGCGGTGATGGTATCGCCGGGAATGCCGAATACCAGCGCAGGGATGTAGGCACCCGATAGCGCCGCGTTATTAGCCGAGCTGGCCGCGACCAGCCCTTCGGGATGCCCAGTACCGTACTTCTCGGGCGTGCGTGAGAGCTTGCGCGACAGGGCGTAGCTGATCCACGAGGCGATATCGGCGCCCGCCCCGGGCAGTGCGCCGATTAGGGTGCCGAGCAAGCCACTGCGAGCGATGCCCCCTTTGTACTGCCACATCAGGCCACCCACACCGCTAAACGGTTTCTCTACAGGTGGAGGCGTTGGGAAATGGGTGTGGCCAATTTCTGGCATGCGCCGCAGCAGTTCGGCGACGGCGAACAGACCAATCAGCACCGGCAGGATAGAGATGCCGCTGAGCAGATCAGAAATGCCGAAGGTAAACCGGATCTGACCTGACACGGAGTCCATGCCCACCATGGCGATCAATAGGCCGATCAGCATCGAGATTGCGCCTTTGAGCGCATCCGCGCCGGACACCAGTACGGCGCAGGAGAGCCCAAGTAGGGCGAGCCAGAAGTATTCGTCGCTGGTAAAGCGAAGGGCAAAATCAGCCACTAGCGGGGCGAAGAACGCCAGAATCGCCACGCCGATAAGCCCGCCGACCACCGAGCAAGCGAGATTGACGCCGAGCGCCTGGCCGATTTTGCCCTGACGGCCCATCAGGTAGGCTTCGTCAGTGTAGGCGGCTGAGGCGGGCGTGCCGGGTATGCGTAGCAGAGCGCCGGGTATATCGCCGGCCACAATGGCCATGGCCGTGGCAGCCACGATGGCACTGATTGCAGGTAGCGGCTCCATGAAGAAGGTCACCGGAACGAGCAGCGCAGTCGCCATAGTGGCGGTCAGACCTGGTATGGCACCGATCAGCAGGCCAAACAACGAGGCGCCGAGGATGACGGCGAGGACATCCCAGGCGAACACCATACCTAACGCTTCGTGGAGTTCCGCCATTAGTAGATCACCTCTTCGAGAATGCCCAGATCGAGCGGTACGTGCAGCAGCAACGCGAAGACACTCCATACCACCGCACTCGCGATAATCGCGACGATAACAGCCATTCCCCAGCGGCCGCCTGAAAGCCAGCCAATCAAGAGAGAGAGCATTAATGGCGCGACCAGCGGAAAGCCGAGCAGAGGTGTTAGCAGCACGTAGCCCGCCACTGCTGCAACGACGGCGAACAGGCACAGTACGGTTCGCGATAGGGCTACCTGACCTTGCCAAATGAACAGGGCGCCGCGCTGCTGCCAGCCGCGTAGCGCCAGCAGCAGACCAAGGCCAATTAAAAAGGCACCGATTAAGGTAGGAAAAGTGCCTGCACCGTAGGGTTGGCGTGCCAGCGGGGCAAAATCCTTAGAGGCCCATATGGTAATGGCGCCGAGCAGCGCCATTACCAGCCCCATGACGAGGTCGTTGATGCGCATGGCGTTAGTTTGCGAGGCCTAACTTGTCGATAATTTCGGCGTTGTTTTTGTCGGACTCAGCCATGAAGTCGTGGAAGCCTTCCGGGCCTTCCCACTGCATACCAAATCCCTGATTGGTCATGAAATCCTGGAATGTGTCGGATCCATAAACGGCTTCAGCGGCCTCGGCCAAGGTATTGACGACATCATCGGGCAATCCTGCGGGGCCGATAAGGCCACGCCATGTGCCTGCAGCCCACTCATCGCCAGTGACTTCCTCGGCAGTGGGAATGTCAGGGAAGGCGTCAAGGCGCTCGTTGGCGAACACTGCGAGCGTTTTCACTCGCCCGGCGCTGCGCATGGATTCAGCTTCGGGCAGCGAAGAGAACACAAAGTCCACGCCACCGGCGGCGAGCTCCTGAAGGCCGGGGGCAGCCCCTTCGCTGGGCACTAACGAAACGGTATTAGGGTCGATGCCTTGCTGGTTAAGAAAACCAGCAAATGCCAAGTGGTAGGCGGCGCCCGGTGCCGAACCGGAGACAGTGTACTCGTTGGGGGTGGCCTCAATATCTTGCAGGGCGCTGTCGAGATCTTCCCAGTCCGACTCAGCACTGACGTTAAACGCCGCGGCATCAAGGTTAATCAGTGCAATGGGCGACAGATCCTCGTAGGACACTTGAGAGCTGCCGATATGGCGATAGGTGGTAATCTCAGCAGTAACTAAGCCGAGGGTGTAACCATCCGGTTCGGCGTTCGCCATGACCGTATGACCTACCACACCAGCGCCACCGGTGCGGTTGACCACATTGACCGTTTGACCAAGCTCTTCTTGCAGCCCGTTGGCCAGTTGGCGGGCCACAGCATCGGTACCGCCACCAGCGGACCAGGGCACTATCAATTGGATTGGCTTTTCCGGGTAATCAGCCTGGGCACTGCCAGCGTATAAAGCAAAGGCGAGCAAGCTGACAGATACGGCGAGCGGGGTTTTGTTAAAAATCATGAAGGTGCTCCTTGTCGTGTGTTTTTTGTTGTTGACGGTGGGGCTTTACATCGTTCTTTTCGTTAGGTTTTGATTAAACGAAGCGTTTTAGCGAATAAATCGATCAACGTAGTCGCGGCCTAGCCCGCAGGCTTCATAGTGCTTGCGACACATGTCGACCTTGGTGAAGACATCTTCGTAGCCTAAGTGCTTACCCCAGGGGTCAACGTAGTACATCACGCCGTTAACCTGGAAAAGAGTAATCATTTCCTCGACATCATCGTCGACCACCAGAGTGTGAGTCTCACCTGGAGGTTCGTAGACGTAGCTGCCCTCGGTAGCCTCCCAGTCGTGTTCCAGATAGCGCCATTTACCTTTAAGCACCATGCCATGCACCGGGTTAGGATGACGGTGGCGGCTGAGTACGCCGGACTTACGAACGCGTAACAGGTTGACCCAGTAGCCTTGCGAAACGTTGAGGCACAGCGGGCGGAAATGGACATTCTCCGCTTGAGGCACCCAGATACGCTCGTCCTGTGGAAGGGCGTGTGGTTCGACAATTTCCAGGGCGGCCTCTGGGGGTTGTGGATATTGGTAAGGCATCCGCTGATGTTCATCGGCTTGAACTGGCATCTTTCCTCCGTCCATAATGTGGATGTTAGAGTTATAATATGGACAATATGTTAACAAGGTAAAAGGCGTGGTGAAGTGCGTCAATTGACCGTGGATGTTTATTGATTAGACATTCGTATAGTTTGCGGAGGAGGCTTATGACGGCTAATGGCGAGGAACGAGCGAAACGGCCCCCCGTTCAAGGTGCTGCTGCAGTCACCAAAGGGTTGCGTTTGTTGCAAGCGATAGCTGAACTGGGCGACGACGCTACTATTCGCCAACTCCAGGCGCGACTAGGGTTGCCACGGCCGACGGTATACCGCTTGCTAAATACGCTGGAGCAGGAGCATTTTATTGAGCGCAATCCTCTGGGTGGGGAGTACGTGCTGGGTCGCGAGCTGCTGCGTCTCACCCATCAATCACTGGCGAGGAGCAGCTTGCAGGAGCGCGCTCGGGCCACTTTACGCGCTATCGGTAAGCAAACTGGGGAAACAGTCCACTTGGGAGTGCCGTTCGGCTGCCATATGACCTTCGTTGATAAGGTGGAATCGCCGGAAGCTGTCCGCATGGCCTCGTACATAGGTATGCCGGTGCCAATGCACTCTACCTCGGTGGGTAAGGCCTATCTTGCCGGCCTTGATGAAGCCATCTGCGAGCAGTATCTGGCTCAATTGACGCTAGAGCCCGTCACGCATCGTACCTGCACGACTGTTAATGCGTTGCGTCAGGAACTCACAGTGACGAGGGAGCGTGGCTACGCGATCGATGACGAGGAGAACGAGCTTGGTATTATCTGTTTCGGTCAGGCGGTTCGCGGCGCTGATGGCCGCGTTGAAGGGGCCATCAGTGTCAGCGTGCCTCGCTATCGTTTACCAGATAATGGGCAGCAACGTATCTTGGCGTGCATTCGTTCGCTATGCAGTGACGCTGGCTTGGTGTAGTGCTTTGGACTCAGGCTTAATGATCATTAATTAAGTAGTGTGTGGCGCAGTGGGCAGGTTAGATATCAAGCTGTCGTAAGCGGTGTGCAATTCATCGGCTAGCTAATACTGCACGAAGTAGAGCGCATCTTCTTCGTGCAACTGCCATTTCCAGCTACCATCTTCCAACAACTACGATGCCATCCAGCCGCTATCAACACATTTTTACAGGTGATTGTGCATGGTGGCGGGGCGAGTGGCTTATTCGTTAGTTTTTAAGGTAACTGCCCAATGTGTACATTATCACTGGAAGAATTGTGAAAAGTACCATGGCTATGACTAATAGCAGGGACAGTGTGTTTAATGCGATAAAGAGCCGTTTAGATATCGTCTTTCTAAGAGTATGTGAAAGATGAGAGCGCCCTGAACAAACTCCCTTTATGTGAAATAAGTGGGCGAAGATAATAGCTGACTTAATCATGAGCTAGCGGAGCCAGCTCACTTTCTAGCGCGCCTTATCGGTGAAACTGCTTTTCGCGTTCGGGCTGCCAGTAAATGGCATCGATACGTAGCCGTGTCTCGGTATTGTTAGGTAGTGGCCATTCGATGATATCGCCCACTTTAAGACCGATCAATGCCGCGCCAATGGGCGCCATGACCGAAATGCCATCCGCTACGCTTTCCAGGGAGTGCGGGTAGACGAGGGTTCGAATCATCTTAAGCCCACGGGTGAGGTCGGTGAAGCGAACCTGGCTGTTCATGCTGACTACGTCATCCGGGATCTCCTCGGGGTCGCAGACTTCACCACGCGCTAACTCTTCCTCGAGTAGTTGAGCAACGGCCATGTCTTTATCGGATGCATTGTCGATTAAGCGCTGAAGGCGTTCGGCATCAAGACGATTAATAATAATAGCAGGACGTTGTCCCATGATTACTCTCCTTGGAAAGCAATAAGTTGAAACCAATAAAAAAGCCCTCCCCAATAAAGGAAGGACTGTGTGCTTTTTGCAGTATAAGCGATTTATAAAATAAAGACGATCAGGTCACCCCTTGTTCAATCATGGCGTCAGCTACCTTCCTGAAGCCTGCAATGTTGGCGCCTAGTACCAAATTGGTTTTATCACCAAACTCTTCGGCGGTGTCGGCACACTGGCGGTGAATATTTGCCATAATCTGTTTTAACTTCTGGTCGACTTTTTCCATTGACCACTGCTCCATGCTGCTATTTTGCGCCATCTCTAGCTGGCTGGTGGCGACGCCTCCTGCATTGGCGGCCTTGCCCGGTCCATAGGCAATGTTAGCGTTTAGAAACAGGTCGACGGCCTCTTTTGTAGAGGGCATGTTGGCCCCTTCACTAATACACGTAATGCCATTCGCGAGTAGGCTTTCCGCATCGCTTTCGGTCAACTCATTCTGGGTGGCGCAGGGGAAGGCTGCATCGGCTTGAATGCGCCATGCGGCATGCCCACCCTGGGGGTAATCGCGTGCAGAAATGTAGTGCGCGTCAGGGTGCTCGTGTAAGTAGGCTTCTAACGAGGTGCGCTGCACTTCTTTGAGCTGTTTGAGTAAGCCTAAATCAATACCGTTTTTATCGTGGATAGTGCCACGTGAATCGCTGCAGGTGATCGGCTTAGCACCCAGTGCATATAGCTTCTCAATGGTATAGATGGCTACATTACCCGCGCCGGAAACGAGGCAGGTCTTGTCGCGCAGCTCTTCTCCACGGGCAGCCAGCATGTTTTGCGCAAAGTAGACCGCGCCGTAACCGGTGGCTTCTTTGCGGCCAAGCGAGCCTCCCCAATTAAGCCCTTTGCCGGTTAGCACGCCTTCATAGTGGCCGGTGAGTCGCTTGTACTGACCAAAGAGATAGCCAATTTCACGCGTACCGACGCCAATATCACCAGCGGGCACATCGCAGTGCGGGCCAATATGGCGGTAGAGCTCGCTCATAAACGCCTGGCAAAAGCGCATGATCTCGTTATCCGATTTTCCTTTCGGGTCAAAATCGGCACCGCCTTTCCCGCCGCCGATTGGCAAACCGGTTAACGCATTTTTGAAAATTTGCTCAAAGCCGAGAAATTTGATGGTGCCCGAGGTAACGCTGGGGTGAAAACGTAAGCCGCCCTTGTAAGGGCCAAGGGCAGAGTTGAACTGAACGCGATAGCCTTTGTTGACCCGCACTTTCCCAGCATCATCTACCCAGCTTATCCGGAACATGATTTGTCGTTCGGGCTCGACTATTCGCTCAATAATGCTGTGGTCATGATAGTAATCACTCTGCTCGAGTAGCGGGCGCAGGCATTCGAGCACTTCTTCAGTGGCTTGATAAAATTCTGATTGTGCAGGGCTGCTTTTATTAAGTCGTGTCAGCGTATCGTGAACGTAGGGCATCGGAGTATTTCATCATGGTTATTCAACAGAGTAGTGGCTGGCCAGAGCGTTAGAATATTTAACTGGCAGCACGCTGCTGTGCATAGCCTATGCCGGTTCGGTATGGGCAAAGAGAGTGGGGAATTTAGACTAAAGTATGCGTCAGAGTCATTCGTTGCGCGTATTTTTCAAAACTCAGTAAACGATGGATAAACGTTTTTGAAGTGGTTGAGGTTTCTTTATCGCGCCGAGAGGCGCTGCCAGCCGAAAACCTGTCACGCTGATCTTTTGCGGTGGCCTGCTGTTGGAAAGAGTTATCAAAGGCAGCGTAGTTACTTTTTCATGAGTGTAATTTAACCAAGCAGGAGTCCTTTATCGATCGCGATAAACTCGCTGGCCTCATTGATGAGTGACGCTGCAGTAAGCTGGGGGACACCATAAACCTCGACTCTTTTTCCATGCTTAACACGGATTTTTTTGACCAGCAGATCAAAGTCGCCGTCGCCGGATACAAGCACAATAACGTCTGCCTGTTCTGCGTACTCCATGGCGTCGAGCGCAATGCCCACGTCCCAATCGCCTTTTGCGGAGCCATCCGCGCGCTGAATAAAAGGCTTTAGCTTTACTTCAAAACCAATCGCTCTGAGGATGTTTTGGAACTCTCGCTGCTTTTGGTCGCCTCTATCAATGGCGTAGCAAATTGCTTTCACCACGTTTCTATTAGCGGTGGCTTGGGCCCAGAACTTGTTGTAATCAAAGTTGCGGCGATACGACGCTTTAACTGTGTAATAGACATTTTGGATATCGACAAATATCGCGACGCTCGTCATAAAAAAGTAACCTTTTCCCCGTTAGTGATCAGGTTAAACGGTTTGAGTGGATAAATGTATCTACTTGCCATGAGTATTATCGCGACAGCAACCCCGATAACTTGCCGAACAACGCCGTAAAGCGCCCCCTCCGTATCCAATGTCGACACCGAGGTGTGCAGATAGCCATCGGGACAACTAGGCTGTCAGGGGATTTTCTTTTATGTAACACGCGGCCGAGGAGTCGTCAGTATGAGAACCTTGTCGAACATGGGGTTTGCCATCTTCGGTGCCGCGCTGGTCGCGATTAGTTACGGGCTGGCGCGCTTTGCGTTTGGTCTGTTTGTGCCCTCCATCAGCGCCGAGCTGGCGCTCACACCGTACCTCATTGGTATCATCGGGGCACTGCCATTTATTAGTTTCGTGCTGGCCACACTGGTTGCACCGCTTGCCGCTGATCGGCTCGGTGCGCGTAATCTGGCGATGCTTTCGGGTGGTTTTGGGGTGGGTGGTCTGGGGCTGATCAGTCAGGCGTCAGGCCCACTTGCACTGGGTGTTGGGGTGTTTATCTGCGGTATCTGCACCGGTTTGATGATGCCCGCACTCACCGCCGCGATGCAGGCGCTGGTGAGCCGGACGATGCACGGGCGTGTCAGTTCCATTATGAACGCAGGCACCAGCGTGGGGATTATCGTGGCGGTGCCCACGGTGGTATTTCTGGCCGACGCTTGGCGCCTGACCTACACGATCTTTGCCGTTCTGACCGGCCTGGGGGTGGCGGCGGCATGGTATTTCATCCCTTCAGTGTCACGGGTGATTCCCGCTAACGCGGCACCGCCGGCGCCCATCACCCGGTTGCAGTGGTCGCGGCTCATTCGGCTTACGTTATTCGCCTTCGCCATGGGCTTTGTGTCTGCCCCGTACTGGCTTTTCGCCCCCGACCTGGCGGTTACCCTTGGTGCGCTGCCCGCTAACCAAACCGGTTGGCTGTGGTTTGCGGTGGGTATCGCTGGGCTCGGCGGTGCCGTGGTGAGTGATTTAGCCGACCGCAATAACCCACCGATTACCCAGGCATTGATGCTGATGATGCTGTCTTCAAGCTTGGCATTGCTGGCCGCTAGCCCCAGTCAGTTACCGCTGGCCATGTTTTCCGCGATGGTCTTTGGGCTTGCCTATATGAGCTTAACGGGACTGTATCTGATGACGGGTATCCGGCTATTGCCGGGGCGGCTATCAATGGGGCCAGTACTGCCGTTTATGGCCTGTGCGCTTGGGCAGGCGGTGGGCTCTCCGGTGGTGGGTATATTGGTTGATGCCGTTGGCTATGCGGAGGCGTTTTCGATCTTCTCCGTGGTGGGCATCCTGGTTGCGGTGCTATCGCCCATCTATCCAGGCCATATTGATTACTGGGCAGACTGGACAGACGAAACGGTAGAAGAAGCACAAGAAGAGCAGCCGATAGTTGAAGATACTGGCCTTCAGGCAGCCTATGACCACCAATTGCTGGATGAAAATGGTGAACCCATTGAAGCCGAGCCCATTGAGCCTGAGGAAGAAGAGAAAGATACGCCTTGAGTGTCTTGTTGTTGGTCGCATTTAAAAGAATAGCGAGCGGTTTCGGCTGCTCCATGTGTCGTCGAAAAAGACAGTATTGGAAAGTTTTGTACAACAGATGGTAGCTTTTGTATGAGTTTTTGGTTTTTAATGTGATTATATATTTACCTATGCGAACCATCGCCGTTCCAAGATAAAAGGTGCTCTAACCTATGACTTCCACTAGCTCGCCATTGGGGCAACCAGAAGCGCTATCGTCCGCTCTTTTCCCCCGCACTGTGTATCTGGCTGGAAACGACCCTGAAGCGACGCGCAGAGAGATTGAGGTCTGCTTCACCGCCACCTTTGATCGCTATGAGTCACTGTTCACTACGCTGGCAAGCGAAGAAGCCTATGTTCGCAAGCCCATTGCCCTCAGGCATCCGCTGATTTTCTACCTGGGGCATACCGCGACGTTTTTCGTCAACAAGCTGGTGTTGGCAAAGCTATTGCCTGCGAGGATAGACCCCAACATGGAGTCTATTTTCGCCGTAGGCGTTGATGAAATGAGTTGGGATGATCTCAACGAAGCTCACTACTCGTGGCCGTCGGTCAGTGAGGTGATGGAGTACCGCGCGAAGGTACGGGCGGCGGTGCTCAATGTGATCCGTGAATTGCCAATTTCGCTGCCCATCGGTTGGGACAGCCCGTTCTGGCCCGTCATCATGGGCATCGAGCACGAGCGCATTCATCTTGAAACGTCGTCTGTTCTGATTCGTCAGCAGTCGCTTGAACTGGTGACGCCACAGCCTGCCTGGGCGCCTATTCGCACCACTGGCGAGCCACCGGAGAATTCACTGATCACGGTGCCGCAAGGCGAGGTGGTTCTAGGAAAATCTTTTGACGATCCTTGGTACGGCTGGGACAACGAGTACGGCCACCATCGCGCCGATGTGGAAGAGTTTAAAGCCAGCCAGTTTCTGGTCAGTAACAGCGAGTTTCTCGAATTCGTCGAAGCCGGTGGTTACTTAACCGATGCCTTTTGGTCGGAAGAGGGTTTGGGATGGCGCAAGTTTGCCAAGGCGACCCATCCCACCTTCTGGGTGTGGAAGAACGAATGGTTCCTGCGCTTAATGACCGAAGAGGTAGAAATGCCCTGGGATTGGCCGGTTGAGGTCAATTTTCACGAGGCCAAAGCCTTCTGTAACTGGAAAAGCCAGCAGACGGGCCAGCCCGTGCGCATGCCAACGGAAGACGAGTGGCATCGCCTAGCGGCAGAGGCGGGTATCTCTGAACTTGACAGTGACCAGCCGGCCAACGCCAACCTGCACTTGGATCACGGCGCCTCTTCTTGCCCGGTAACGCGCTTCCAGCACGGCCAGTGGTTCGATGTGGTGGGCAACGTTTGGCAATGGGTGGAGACACCGACCTACCCGTTCCCAGGCTTTGATGTGCATCCGCTCTATGATGACTTCACCACACCGACCTTCGACAATCAGCATAACCTGATCAAGGGAGGCTCCTGGATATCCTGCGGCAACGAAACCCGCCTCAGCGCTCGCTATGCGTTTCGGCGCCACTTCTTCCAGCATGCAGGTTTCCGTTACGTGGTATCGGATGCGGAGGTCAAGTTGCCCAGCGCCTATTACGAAAGCGATGCACGCATGGCGGAGTACGCGGAATTTCATTACGGCGATGAGTGGTTTGGGGTTGCCAACTTCCCGCAGGCCTTGGCCAACACGGCGCTAGCCGCCATGGCCGGTCGTCAGAAGAAACGCGCTCTGGATCTTGGCTGCGCCAGCGGGCGCGGCAGCTTTGAGCTGGCCCGCGAGTTTGAGCACGTCGATGGCGTGGACTTTTCGGCCAACTTTATCCGTCAGGGCGTGGAAATGGCGGAGCAGAAAGTGCTGCGTTATACCCGTACCGAAGAAGGCGAGCTGGTTAGCTACCAGGAACGCACCCTGGCCAGTATGGGCCTGGAAGAGGCGGCCGATCGCGTTAGCTTCCATCAAGGCGATGCGTGCAACCTCAAGCCGCAGTTCAGCGATTACGATTTGGTATTGGCCGCCAACCTGATCGATAGGCTGTATAAGCCCTCACAGTTCCTGCAAACCATTCATCAGCGCATCAATACCGGTGGCATCCTGATGATAGCGTCGCCGTATACCTGGCTGGAAGAGTATACGCCGATGGAGGAGTGGATCGGTGGGTTCAAGAAAAATGGCGAAAACTACAGCACGCTGGATGGCTTGAAGGAGCTGCTTGAGCCCCACTTCAAGATGATCAGCGATCCCGAAAAAGTGCCCTTTGTGATCCGCGAGACCATGCACAAATACCAGCATAGCCTCTCGGAAGTCACGCTGTGGGAGCGTCGCTCTTAACGAGGTGTTCAACGCTGGTGTTTAAAAGCTAGCTTTGCAAAGTAAGGCCCTCAATAGCCCGGTTAATCGACGCGTGTTCGGTTAGCCGGGCAAATAGGCTGCCCGCCTCCTCCCCATTGATTAAACCTAGCAATACGCCCATTACGGCACCTCTATGCACGCTATCGCCGCCAACCTCTGCGTTAATCTGTAAAGCCCTCAAAGGTTCTTGGTGGTGTTTGCAGGCAAGGTATAACACCGCAGGCCACGCGTCGGTAATGTAGCAAGCGGTGGATAGCTCCCTGCCTATTACCTCTCGTTCGGGGCGATTGCTCTCCACCAGCTTCGTTAAGTCCCGACGGGATAAGCCGCGGGTTGCCTTCAGCAGCAGTTCCTGCACATGGGTATCGTCATCGCGGAATATTAGCGCGTCGATCAGCTCAACGTAGGCATCGCAAACATCCGCTAGAAAGTTGTCCGGATGGGTCAAGGCCAGGTGGTTGCGGCAAAGCTTGCGGGTATCGGCCAGCGAAGAGCCTCTTAAGCGTTCGCCAATTGCCAACGGGGCAATAGTGATCAGGCCGCCAATGGAAGGCGTGTCGTGGGTAACGGCGCCGCATTTGTGAGGCGGCTGGCCTTTTTCAAGATTAGCGAAAAAGCCGCGATGGTAAGACTCTGCGTAGGTATCCGGATGGGACGGTATCTCTGCGGTCATTAGGCGGATATAGGCTCGCAGGAAGGTGTCGCGGTCATAGTGTTTATCAGGCGCGTCCATCGTTTGCATCAGGGTTAACGCACAATAGGCGTTAAGGGTGTTATCCCCTGGCTTCATGCCTTGGTGGTAATGAACGTTGGAGCGATTCCAGTACGATTGTTTTCCCTTAAGAATGACATCACCGATGATCTCGCTCTGCGATTGACTACCTGCACGCTTTCGCCCACCGCCACTGGTGGAGTGCATGGACATAATCGACGACGGATGATACTCAGGCGGCGCTTCAAACGTGGTGATCCCGCTTGGAAATGCACGGTCGATATCGTGAACGTTGTAGAACCAATGCACGGGCATCGCCAGTGAATCACCAATAAACAGGTTTCTAAGCGCGGCAATAGCTCTTGATGACACGTTATCTGTCATGGATCTGATCCCTATCGGTTTGTTTTGCCATCTTATGGGTAATTTTCAGGTTAGCGAACTGTTGGCAATAAACGCTTAACCAAAAAGGAAGGTAGAGGTATGTCATCACGACTGCGTAACCGTCATGTTTGGTTTGGGCTTCTGATTGGTGCTCTTGGGTTGGTGTATATAGCGAGTATGTCTAAAAGTGGATTGGCAGAACTGCCTCATGTGCTGGCGGCACTTACCGTGCTAATTCCGCTGACCATGTTCGGAGTAGTGCTACGAAGCCCCTGGCCGGCGGCAGCGGCGCTGATCATTTTGGTTTTTATCAATATAACGCTGAGTTAGAGCCACCCCTAAGCCCGCTAAACAAATAACAACATCAGAAAAATGAGCGTTATCAAATGCCATTTTTTTATGGGGCTGATATATATTATTAAAGAACCATGTTCATCTCGGCGTAGGGTTACGTACATGAATGCCCAGGAACAGGATCGACTGTTCGCGCTCCGCCAGCTAAATCTGCTGGATACCTCCCCAAGTGAGAGTTTTGATCGAATAACACGGATGGCTAGCCAGCTATTCGGTTTGCCGATCGCAGCCGTATCGCTCACCGACGAGAACCGGCAGTGGTTCAAGTCCAGAGTTGGGGTCGATCATTGGGAGATTCCCCGTGAAATGGCTCCCTGCGGGGAGGTCTGCGATGCTGCGGAAATCCTGGTCATTCCCGACCTGCTCGCCTCGGACTGCTACCGAAATAGCTACCTGGCAAAGTCAGGTATCCGTTTTTATGCGGGTGCACCGTTGGTCACGCGAGAAGGCCATACCCTGGGCGCGATGTGCGTGCTAGACACCCAGCCAAACGAGCTCTCTGAGCAGGAGCAAACAATGCTCCGTGATCTAGCCGCCATGGTCATGGCGCAGATTGAGCTGCAGCACGCTTTTGGCAGGGTCGACCCGTTAACTGGCCTTCCTAACCGAAACCAGTTTGCTGAAGACCTACAGGATATGCAGCGCGATTCGCCACACGAGTGGAGAGTCGTGCTGTTGACCGAGGTGGTCGATGTCAGTGAGATAAGTGCGCTTCATCGTACCCTGGGCCCCGCTTACCTTGATGGGCTAGTAAGGGTTTCCGCCCGCTGTTTGCAACAAGCCATCGGTTCGGGAATGAAAATTTACCATCTGGGTGGCTGCCAGTTCGTGCATCTGGTGAACCACGCTAGCGATGCGCACTTGCTCCAGGAGGCGCTGCGGCTTCGTCAGGCGCTGCTCGCGCTTGAATCTGCCCGCGCAGTGCCGGTATTGGTTCGCCCCACCGTGGGTATCGCACCATTTTGTTTAGGTAAGAGCGCGGTTGTGGATATTTTACGAAGTGCCTATGCCGCTTGCCTGGATGCTCGCCAAGCGAGAAAAGGGGCGGGGCTCTTTTCCTCGGAGCTGGATGCCGATTACCAGCGGCGTTATATGCTGCTGAACGACATTGGCCGGGCGCTGGAAAACGAGGATGAGCTTTACCTGGTCTTCCAACCGCGTGTCCGCCTTGATAGCGGCGAGTGTTCGGGAGCAGAAGCGTTGTTGCGCTGGCGCCATCCACTCTTGGGGGACTTATCGCCAGACGAGTTTATCCCATTGATCGAACATACGCCGATGGCTAAGCCATTCACCCAATGGGTGTTGCGGCATACCGTTAGTCAGGCAGCAGCGTGGCATCGGCAAGGCGAGATACTGCAGATTTCGGTCAATGTGTCGGCGACCAATCTTGAGGAAGAGCATTTTGCCCTACAGCTACTGGGTGAGATGGCGCACATGGCACTACCGAGAGCCAACCTGGAGGTGGAGCTGACTGAAAGCGCGCTGGTTGGCCAGGGAGACGTTGCGACTGACCAGCTTAAAGCGCTGATAACCGCCGGGGTGAGGATCGCCATTGATGATTTCGGTACCGGCTACAGCAGCCTCTCCTACCTGCACGAGATTCCCGCCCATACCGTGAAGATTGACCGTCGTTTCATCACCCATCTAGACGGTGATGAGCGTGCCGCGACGCTGGTCAACTCGATGATTTCAATGGCCCATGATCTGGGCTACCGCGTGGTGGCCGAAGGGGTAGAGAGCGATGCTGTTTACCGCCGCCTCGTTCAGTTGGGTTGCGACGAAGCCCAGGGGTATCTTATCGCCAGGCCGCTATCGCCAGCGGCGTTTGAAAAGTGGCTGCATCCGGGGTAGGTCGATAATGCGTAACCAGCCGGTCACTGGATGGTGTCGTGGTTCTACTCAAATAAGCATTGATGGCTTAAACAGTTCCGTACGGTCGATGGATTGACCCGACAGCATAAACTCTCCCATACCCCGGTAGTGCAGCGATTCTTCCTCATCTGCCGAAGGCGCGGTGTGGGCTTTAACGACCTCAAAAATAAACAGGTTGTAGCGTTCAATCATGGTGTCATCGTGCAAGCGGCACTCGAAAGACGCATAGCACTCCTCTACCCGTGGCGCTCCTACCTTTTCTGACTTGCCTGGGGTTAGCTCAAACGCTTTGAACTTGTCGACCTCGCTTCCTGAACAGTTACCGATACCCACGACCTTATCGACAAGTGATGCCGAAGGAATATTGATCACGCATTCACCGCTGTTGCACACCAGCGCATGGGAGTGATTCCCGGCATCAATAACACAGCCTAGGAGCGAGGGGGAGAACGCCATGACCATGTGCCACCCCATGGTCATGATGTTGGTTTGTTGTTGCCATTGTGATGACACCAGCACAATCGGGCCAGGTTCAAGAAAGTGCCTGACATTGGAGACAGGAAAATCCTTCTTCGCTATCGGGTGTGGCATAAATAATCTCCGATTAGATTAGTTAGGCAGTCGGGCGGCGCATTAAGGTCATCAGCACACCAGCGCCAATCAAACTACCGGCACCGCAGCGGTGTAGCAGGCGGCGAAACCTGGCGGTCATCAGTTGTCGGCTAGTGGTCGACAACAGTGTGTAGCCGAGATCTGAGATGACACCTATCACAAGAAACGTAGCAAACAGAATCGCCAACTGGGGCGCCAGAGGTTGGGTTTGGTTAATAAACTGCGGCATGAATGCCATGAAGAACAGAATGCTTTTGGGGTTTAAGAGTGTCACCCAAAAGGCCTTTGCAGTGCCCTGCTTAACGCTGGCGCCAGCGGCTTCCAGATCATTCAATTGGCCAGATTCACGCCACATCTTGATGCCTAGGTAAAGTAGATAGATGACTCCAAGCCACTTAACAAGCATGAATAGCTCAGCCGACGCCATCAACAGGGCACCTACGCCTGCAAACGAAAGAGACATAGCCACCAAGTCGCCCAAGAAAAAGCCGGGTAGCATCGCCAGAGCGGCCCTGCGACCTTGATTGATGCCGGTCATGACCAGCAGGGCAACAGCGGGGCCGGGGGACGCGATGACCAAAAACGAAGCCAACACAAACGATAGCCAAAGCTCAATCGACATAGCGTTAATCTTCCTGTTGTTGAATTATTAACTAAATCTCGCCATATAGTTGTAAGCCCTGAAGTGCCGCGTGGCAATTCTATCCGCTGATTGACTGCGCCATACATTGAATGCTTCGCTGTTTATACTGGAGCATCTTGGGGTGACGCACCCGCTGAAGGCTACCCAAAGCTCAGGACTCTTTAGCAGGCCGTATGGAGGTTATTTACCTTCATCCACTGGCCGAGCAGCTCATGGCCCAAGCCTCTTGGATCGAACCGGAGCTGCGCTTTTCTCACTACCGCGGTAAAGATCAAGTTGAGGTGGATCTCATCATTGAGCGTGGGCAGGCGCTTTGGGGGGCGAAGTTAAGCGCTCTGCCACCGTGCAGGCCAAGGAGGCCGCAGGGCTTGCTCGACTCGCCGATCAAGCGGGCGAGCAGTTTCGAGGTGGCATGTTGATTTATACCGGGCGCCACTGTGTAAAGCTGAAAGTACCCGGTTGCTTTGCTGTGCCTATCAGCATGTTGTGGGGGGAGTAGAGCAAATAGCTTGTCGTGTTGCATAACAGATTCAGATTTTTATTAAAAACCATATCAGTTGCTTTGGCATCTGGGTTGGAATAGCGGGTTAACAGAGGGTTAATAACCTGCCCAAGGTTTCCATGCCGCGTTCGCTGCGTGGCGTCCAGGGGTGGCCGTAGCTTAGCCGCACACAGTGGCGAAATTGTTGGGTGGCTGAAAAAATCGGGCCTGGCGCTATGCTAACGCCGTGGTCGAGCGCGGTATTAAATAGCCGCAGCGAATCCACTTCCTCCGGAAACTCTACCCATAGAAAATAGCCGCCCGCGGGGCGGGTGATGCGGGTGTTGGCAGGAAAGTAGCGATCCGCCGCCGCCAGCATACTGGCTTGCTGGGCTTCTAAGGCGTGGCGGAGTTTGCGCAAATGGCGATCATAACCGCCGTGCTGCAAGTAATCGGCAATCGCCGCCTGAGCGGGTACGGAGGGCGAGATGGTGGTCATCAGTTTTAGCCGCGAGATGGCCTGGGCATAGCGGCCGCCCGCTACCCAGCCCACCCGGTAGCCCGGTGCTAGGCACTTTGAGAAGGAGCTGCAGTGGATGATCAAGCCCTCGTCATCAAAGGTTTTTACGGGTGCGGGTGGGGTGCTGCCAAAGTACAGCTCGGCATATACATCATCCTCTAGCATGGGTACCTGGTGCTGTTTTAACAGCTGATAAAGGGCTTGTTTGCGCTCTTTGCTCAGGCTGGCGCCGATGGGGTTTTGCAGATGGCTCATAAACCAGCAGGCTTTGATCGGCAGTGTTTCCAGCCGCTCTTCCAGCACTTCTAGGTCGATCCCCTCCCGTGGGTGAACCGGAATCTCCACCGCGCGAAGCTTTAACCGCTCAAGCACTTGCAGGCTGGCATAAAACGCTGGTGACTCAATCGCTACCAGGTCGCCCGGCTGGGTAACACACTGCAGGGCTAGGTTAAGTCCCTCCATTGCACCATTGGTAATCACCAGCTCTTCCATCGGCAGTTGAATGCCACCCAGCATGTAGCGCAGCGCAATCTGCCGGCACAGGTCGATATGCCCGGTGGTCATGTCGGCTACCACCTGTTGAGGCGAAAGTGCGCGCAATCCCCGTGTCATGCTGGTGGCCAAGCGAGAAAGCGGAAACAGCTCAGGACTAGGAAAGGCCGATCCAAAGGGCACCGTTCGGTCATCCTGAAGCGAGCCAAGCACCGAGAATACCAACTCGCTGACTTCTACCTCCGCCGGGTCAGTGGGCTGCAGTGGCACGCGCGGTTCGTCCAGCAAGCGCCGGGCGTGTTCACGAACAAAATACCCTGAGCGCGCCCGTGCAGTGATAAGTCCTTGGTTTTCCAGTAAGTAGTAAGCCTGAAACACCGTGGAAGGGCTAATGCCATGATGACGGCTAGCCTGACGCACCGAAGGAATACGCTCCCCTGGGCCAAGCACGCCCTGGCGAATCAGCGTGGCTATTTCATCGGCAAATTGTTCGTAGCGTTTCATGGCATAAACCGTCGGTGCGTAGGGTGATAAACAGCTTCGATACTCTCAATTAAAATCATATCAGATAGAGCCATATTCGGCGGTAGCTACAAACTGATATGGCTTTTTTCTCTAAAACTGCGTCTGTTTTAGTTAACGGCTAGAAAGGCATAGTAGTGGCTAATTCGATGACGCCACTCGACCGTATAGACCTCTACTTCCTCTTTTCTGGATCTCGGTATGACGCAACGCATTCCACTGCAAGACCTGGCCACGGAGGCTGTGGTTGAGTACCAATCGTCCTCCTCTGAGCCTTCCAATAATAAACCTCCTAACTCTCAGTCGAATAAGCTAGGGCATATTTATGTGCGGGAAATAGACGGCTTTTTTCAGCGTATTCGGCGCCACTCAAACTGGCTGCTAATGGCGCTCTATTTCGGCTTGCCGTGGATCAATTGGGGCGATCGACCGCTGGTGTGGTTTGACCTCTCTGCCCAGGAATTTCACCTGTTTGCGGCGACGTTTTATCCACAGGACTTTATCTTACTCACCTGGATCCTGGTGCTCTGCGCCTTTGGTCTGTTTTTGATCACGGTGGTGGCTGGGCGCGTGTGGTGTGGCTACAGCTGTCCGCAAAGTGTGTGGACGTTTCTGTTTATCTGGTTTGAACATCGCCTGGAGGGGCCTCGCCACCGGCGCATTCGGCGTGATAAAGCGCCAGTTAGTTGGGATACGCGATGGCGAAAAACCGCCAAACATGCAGCTTGGCTGCTGATTGCGGTGGCAACGGGGGTGTCCTTCGTCGGTTACTTCTCGCCGATCAGAGAATTAGTGGTGGATGTTGTCAGCCTGGACGCGCACCCACTGGCGCTGTTCTGGATAGGTTTTTTTACCCTGTTTACCTACTTGAATGCCGGTTGGCTTCGCCATCAGGTATGCCTGCATATGTGTCCCTATGCACGCTTTCAGTCGGCGATGTTCGACGCCAATACGCTGATTGTTTCCTACGATGCCGCCCGCGGTGAGCCGCGCCGGCACCATCCTCACAAGGGCGTTGAGGCAACGCGAACCGGTGACTGTATCGACTGTGAACTCTGCGTTCAGGTATGCCCCACCGGTATCGATATTCGCGATGGATTACAGTACGAGTGTATTGGCTGCGCGGCGTGTATCGATGCCTGCGATAGCGTTATGGCGCGGGTCGATAAACCGCTGGGCCTGATTCGTTACACCACCGAGCGCGAGCTGGAGGGTAAAACGACCCGCTTTTGGCGACCTCAGCTGCTGGCTTACTCAGCGGCGCTACTCTCTATGGTGGTGTTATTGGTCGGTTTCTTGAATTCCCGTGTGCCCATCGATGTCGATGTTGTGCGCGACCGCCAGACATTGTTTGAAAGCACGGCCGAGGGTCGCATTATCAATTACTACAATGTGACGCTGCGCAATCAAGATGGTCAGACCCATCGCTATGCGGTATCGGCCAAGGGGTTGCCAGGGCTGCGGTTGCAGGGCGTGGATACCATAGAGGTAGTGGCGTCTGAAACGCGCAGCGTACGCTTAGCCCTTACCGCAGCTGCTGGTGATCTAACACAACCCAGCCATCCCATTGAACTGCATATCACTGCATTAGATGACCCTTCGATAACGACTGTTAACGAAACGCGTTTTTTGGGGCTCTCTAGGAAGAAGTAGTGGCTGTGCTATTGGTCAACTTATCCCCACCCTCTGTCTCAGCGAGGCGGTGGTCCTTCGCAAGCTAAAAAGGTTTCGGAAACGACCTCCAGTGTTGCATTTGCGACTGATCGCCAGATTCGTGTGATAGTGATGTCGCTTTCCGTCCTGTTCATGCCAATATACGACCAAAGAGCAATGCCCTCCTGACGAGCGAGTATTCACGCCAGTAAGGGGGAAACTAAAAGACACCAGCGACACCTATACTAATAAGAAAAAATTCATGATTGACAGGTGACGGAGGGTAAAACCATGACATCAAATCAAGCCAAAGACCCGGCGGCAGATACTAGCCGTGCGGGTGAACCGCAAACCCTGGGCTTTCTACTGTTAGATAATTTTACGTTGATCTCCCTGGCCTCCGCGATAGAGCCGTTGCGGATGGCCAATCAACTGTCCGGCCGCGAGCTGTATCGTTGGTATACCCTGACTCAAGATGGCTTGCCGGTACGCGCTAGTGATGGGCTACAGGTGACGCCTGATGCCTCTATGCATACCCCGCTATCGCTTGAGTGGGTGGTCGTTTGCGGCGGGGTAGGCCCACATCACAGTGTCACCCGCGAGCACGTGCGTTGGCTGCAGTCCCAGTCGCGCCAGTTAAGGCGTTTAGGGTCGGTGTGTACCGGCAGTTGGGCGCTGGGGCAGGCGGGGCTGCTTGACCACTATGAAACCAGCGTACACTGGGAGTGCTTGGCCGCTATGCAGGAGGCTTTCCCCAACGTCATTCTGACGCCGCATCTATTCTCTATCGACCGTGATCGATTCACCGCCTCTGGTGGCACCGCACCGCTGGATATGATGCTCAATCTGATTGCCCACGACTATGGGCGCGAGCTTTCGGCAGGCATCTCCGAGATGTTTATCTACGAGCGCGTGCGTAACGAGCAGGATCAGCAGCGTGTGCCGCTCAAACACGTGCTAGGTACTACCCAGCCCAAGCTGCTGGAGATTGTGGCATTGATGGAGTCCAATCTTGAGGAGCCGATCGAACTCGATGAACTGGCACGGTATGTGGATGTTTCGCGACGCCAGTTAGAGCGGTTATTTCAACGTTACCTACTTTGTTCACCGTCTCGCTATTATCTCAAGTTGCGCCTGGTGCGCGCGCGTCAATTGCTCAAGCAAACCCCTTTATCGATTATCGAGATTGCCTCTGTTTGTGGCTTTGTTTCTACGCCTCATTTTTCTAAGTGTTACCGCGAATACTTTGGTGTGCCGCCGAGAAATGAGCGCCTGGGTGGCGTTGAGCGTCAAGGCAATAACCCGAAGTCGCCACCTTTGCTCAGGCAATGGGGGAACGCATCTACTGCTCGTGAGCCCTCCTCAGGCGCTCAGCAGGCACTTGCCAATGCACAGGGAGAACCGACCTTTGCCAGCGTGTTGCTGCTGAACTGATACCTGCTGCTCAATCAATGCGTATAACGTGCTATCTCGCTTCGAGCCGCACGTTTTTTTATGACCGTGATTGCCAATTTCCCTGTTGGCCAACTGACAATAAGTGAACGAGGGCGGGTTGTTGTCGTATCCACGGCACAATGACGCTTTTGGAATTTCCACCGTCGTTTCCAAGAGCAGTCCAACCTAACGTCAGCGCTATGCTCGCTACATTAACTAATGTTGGAGCTTAGCCATGACCCCCTCTGAACTACACAATGATGCCATCGTTATAGATGGGCTGATCATCGCCAAATGGAACCGTGAACTGCTAGAGGACATGCGGCGCGGCGGCCTTACCGCGGCCAACTGCACTGTCTCTGTGTGGGAAGGTTTTCAGGCCACGGTCGATAATATCGTCAAGTCCAACCAGCTGATGGCGGAGTGTAGCGACCTGGTGCGCCCGGTACGGACGACTGCTGACATCACTCGCGCAAAAGAAGAGGGCAAGACCGGCATTATCTTCGGCTTCCAGAATGCCCATGCCTTCGAGGATCAGATCGGCTATGTCGAGATCTTCAAACAGCTGGGCGTGGGTATCGTACAGATGTGCTACAACACCCAGAATCTGGTGGGGACCGGCTGCTACGAGCGTGACGGCGGCCTCTCCGGTTTTGGTCGCGAAATTGTCGCCGAGATGAACCGCGTGGGCATCATGTGCGACCTCTCTCACGTCGGTGCCAAGACTTCTGAAGAGGTCATCCTCGAGTCTAAAAAGCCGGTCTGTTACTCCCACTGCCTGCCCTCTGGCCTTAAAGAACACCCGCGCAACAAATCCGATCAAGAGCTCAAGTTCATTGCCGACCACGGCGGTTTTGTTGGTGTCACCATGTTTGCGCCGTTCCTCAAAAAGGGCATCGACTCAACCATCGAAGACTACTGCGAGGCGATCGAGTACGTCATGAATATCGTCGGTGAGGACGCTATCGGCATCGGTACCGATTTCACCCAAGGGCATGGTCAAGAGTTTTTCGAGTGGTTGACCCATGACAAGGGCTACGCCCGTCGCCTCACCGACTTTGGCAAGATCATCAATCCCAAAGGAATCCGCACCATTGGGGAGTTCCCCAATCTCACCGAGGCACTCCTCAAGCGCGGCTTAAGTGAGACCCAGGTGCGCAAGATCATGGGCGAGAACTGGATGCGCGTGCTCAAGGACGTGTGGGGCGCCTGAGGGTGCCGACATAGCGAGGGACGGGCGCCAAAGGTAAAACCGCAGTAGTGCCCTAACACGCGGCTTTACCGGCGATAGGCCTACGAGGGGGCGCTGTGAATCCCTCCCTGGACGCTACTTTTGCCATCCGTGGCAAAAGACCCCCTCTACGGCCTATCCCCGGTGCCGCTCCCCTTGCAGAACGGCTGCTTAGCTACTCCATAACAATCAAGATTTGAGGAATACAACCGTGACCAAACTGGCCCCCGCACTGCCCATCGAAGTGGATAGCGAAACAGGCGTCTGGACGACCGATGCGCTGCCTATGCTCTATGTGCCACGGCACTTCTTTATCAATAATCACGTAGCCGTAGAAGAGGCGCTAGGTGCTGAGAAGTATGCCGAAATTCTTTATCACGCAGGTTACAAGAGCGCCTGGCACTGGTGTGAGAAAGAGGCCGAACTACACGACATTAGCGGAGAGGCGGTATTTGAGCACTACATGACCCGCCTTTCCCAGCGCGGTTGGGGGCTATTCATTACTGAACAGATCGATCTCGACTCGGGTACTGCTCAAGTACGACTTGAGCACAGCGCTTTTGTTTACCAGCTTGGCAAAACCGGCAACAAGGAAGAGTACATGTTCACCGGTTGGTTCGCCGGTGCCATGGATCAAATCCTCGCTGCCCGCGGAAGTTCACTGCGTACCGTTGCTGAGCAGACCCAGAGTGCCGCCGAGCCCGGCTGTGATGTAGGCATTTTCGCCGTCAAGCCGCTAACCGACGAGCTCCGCTAGCCTGGGGAATGAGGAGAGATCATCATGGCATTCGACGCAATTTTCGAGCCGATCGAGATCGGTAAGCTGACCATCCGCAACCGTGTGGTCAGTACCGCTCACGCAGAGGTGCATGCCACCGACGGCGGTATGACCACTGAGCGCTACGTCAGGTACTACGAGGAGAAGGCCAAAGGTGGTTGTGGTCTATGTATTTGCGGTGGCTCATCGGTGGTGTCCATCGATAGCCCTCAGGGCTGGTGGAGCTCGGTAAACCTTTCCACCGATCGTATTATTCCGCACTTCCAGAATTTGGCCGATGCCGTGCATAAGCATGGTGGCAAGATCATGATCCAGATTACCCATATGGGGCGGCGCTCCCGGTGGGACGGTTTCGACTGGTCGACCCTGGTATCACCCTCCGGTATCCGCGAGCCGGTGCACCGCTCTACCTGTAAGACCATTGAGGAAGAAGAGATCTGGCGTATTGTTGGTGACTTTGCCCAGGCCGCGCGCCGAGCCAAGGAAGGGGGCCTCGACGGCGTTGAACTCTCCGCCGTGCACCAGCATTTGATCGATCAGTTCTGGAGCCCACGGGTCAACAAGCGTGAGGACGAGTGGGGCGGTAGCTTCGAGAACCGTATGCGCTTCGGCATGGAAGTACTTAAAGCCGTGCGTGCTGAAGTGGGCGACGACTTCTGTGTTGGCATGCGCATTTGCGGCGACGAGTTCCACCCGGACGGTCTTTCTCACGACGATATGAAGCAGATCGCCGCCTACTACGATGCCACCGGTATGGTGGATTTCTTCGGCGTTATCGGTTCTGGCTGCGACACTCACAACACCCTGGCCAACGTTATTCCTAATATGTCCTACCCGCCGGAGCCGTTCTTACACCTGGCGGCGGGGATCAAGGAAGTGGTGAACGTGCCGGTGATCCACGCCCAGAACATTAAGGATCCCAATCAGGCTCAGCGTATTCTCGAAGGGGGCTACGTAGACCTGGTGGGCATGACCCGGGCACATATTGCCGACCCCCACCTGATCGCCAAGATCAAGATGGGCCAGATCGATCAGATCAAGCAGTGCGTGGGCGCTAACTACTGCATCGACCGCCAGTACCAGGGCCTCGACGTGCTGTGCATTCAAAACGCCGCGACATCCCGGGAGTACATGGGGCTGCCGCATATCATTGAAAAAACCGAAGGCGCTAAGCGCAAAGTCGTCGTAGTAGGCGGTGGCCCCGGCGGTATGGAGGCAGCGCGGGTAGCCGCTGAGCGCGGCCACGATGTCACTCTGTTTGAGGCCGCTGACGCCTTGGGTGGGCAGATCACGATTGCCGCTCAGGCACCCCAGCGCGACCAAATCGCCGGTATCACCCGCTGGTTTCAGCTGGAGCTGGCGCGTCTTAAAGTCGATTTGCGTCTGGGTACCCGCGCCGATGAAGAAACACTGCTCGACCTGCGCCCGGATATCGTAGTGCTCGCCACCGGAGGCCAGCCCTTCCTGAGCCAGCACCCCGAGTGGGGCTACTCGGAGAGTGCTGAGGAGAGCCTGGTGGTCAGCACCTGGGATATTCTTTCTGGAAAAGTGGCACCCGGTAAAAACGTACTGATTTATGACGCCATCTGCGAATTCTCCGGCGTCTCTGCAGCAGATTTCCTCGCCGACAAGGGCGCCAAGGTGGAGATCGTCACCGACGATATAAAGCCCGGCGCGGCGGTGGGCGGTACCACCTTCCCCACCTACTACCGCAGCCTCTACGAGAAGGAGGTGATCATGTCCTCCGACCTGATGCTGCATAAGGTTTACCGCGAGGGCGATGGCCTGGTGGCGGTGCTCGAAAATGAGTACACCGGTGCTTTGGAAGAGCGCGTGGTGGATCAGGTAGTGGTCGAGAACGGCGTACGCCCTGATGAAGCGCTCTACTACGCCCTCAAAGAGCAGTCCCGCAACAAAGGGCAGGTCGACTTGGAGGCACTCTATGCCATCAAACCGCAGCCTTGCCTGGTTGATGAGAGAGGCAAGGAAGGGGATGGCTTCTTGCTCTTCCGCCTGGGTGACTGCACGGCGCCGCGAAACACCCATGCGGCTATCTACGACGCCCTGCGAATCTGCAAGGACTTTTGACTTAGGCAAAAGCCAACAATAATGCGGGGCGCTAGAGCAGCCCCGCCGCCAAAGCCAATGGCACCAAAGATGAGGTGAGCACCATGCTCGAAACGCTCTTGCCGATACTGATTTTCACCGCTTTGGCCCTGGCGGCGATCGGCGCCGTTCGCCGTATTCGCCTCTGGCGTCAGGGGCGCCCATCGCGGGTGAACCTGTTCAAGGGGTTGGTGGCCCTGCCGCGCCGCTATTTGGTAGATCTGCACCATGTAGTGGGGCGTGACAAAATGATCTCCAACACCCACGTGGCCACCGCCGGTGGCTTCGTGGCCGCTGCCGTGCTGATGATCCTGGTGCACGGTTTGGGGATCGCCAACCCATTGCTAGGCGGATTACTGCTACTGGCGAGCGCCTCCATGTTCGTCGGTAGCCTCTTCGTGGCGCGGCGGCGGCTTAACCCCCCAGCTCGGCTCTCCAAAGGCCCCTGGATGCGCCTGCCCAAGAGTCTGATGGCGTTTTCGATAGGCGTCTTCCTGATCACGCTGCCCACAGTAGGTCTGCTGCCCGAAGGTTTGCTTGAAGGGGGCAGTAGCTGGTTGCTGGCGCTGGTATTAGCGGGCGTCGTGGCCTGGGGCCTGGGGGAAATGTTTTTTGGCATGACCTGGGGCGGGCCCATGAAGCACGCCTTCGCCGGTGCCTTACATCTGGCCTTCCATCGCCGCGCCGAGCGCTTCTCCACGAAAAAAGGCGGCGCTGGTCGCTCAACGGGCCTCAAGGCGCTAAACCTTGAGGATGAAGCGGCGCCCCTCGGGGTAGAAAAGCCTGCCGACTTTACCTGGAACCAGCTGTTGGGCTTCGATGCCTGCGTACAGTGTGGTCGCTGCGAGGCAGTATGCCCGGCGTTTGCCGCCGGTCAGCCGCTCAACCCCAAGAAGCTGATCCAGGACATGGTGGTGGGCATGGCGGGGGGCAGCGATGCGGGCTATGCCGGTTCACCCTACCCAGGCAAGCCGGTAGGCGAGCACGCGGGAACGCCCCATGGGCCCATCGTGGCGCTGGAAGGAAAAGCGTTGGTCGACGCCGATACCCTATGGTCCTGTACGACCTGCCGGGCCTGCGTGGAAGAGTGCCCGATGATGATCGAGCACGTGGATGCGATTGTCGATATGCGCCGCTACCTGACCCTGGAGCGTGGCAAAACGCCCAATAAAGGCGCCGAGGTGCTCGACAATTTGATCGCCACCGACAATCCAGGCGGTTTCGATCCTGGCTCGCGGCTCAACTGGGCGGCGGATCTTAACCTACCGCTCATGGCGGATCTTAAGCAGGTCGATGTGCTGTTGTGGCTGGGGGATGGCGCTTTTGATATGCGCAACCAGCGCACCTTGCGCGCACTGGTCAAAGTACTCCGCGCTGCTGAAGTCGATTTCGCGGTATTGGGCACTGAAGAGCGCGATAGCGGCGACGTGGCTCGGCGTCTGGGCGATGAGGCGACGTTCCAATCCCTGGCGAAACGCAATATTGCCACCCTGTCCCAGTATCAGTTCTTGCAGATCGTGACCTGCGACCCGCACAGCTTTCATGTACTGGGCAACGAGTACGGTGAGCTGGGCGGTCCCGATTTTAATGCCAACTACAAGGTGCGTCACCACAGCACCTTCATCGCCGAACTGTTTGAAGCAGGCCGGTTGACCTTTGCCCCCTGGAAAGGTGGCAGCGTCACCTATCACGACCCGTGTTACCTGGGGCGCTATAACGGTGAATACGAGGCACCACGTAACGTGCTTAAGGCGCTGGGCATCGAGGTCAAGGAGATGGAACGCTCCGGTTACCGCTCGCGCTGCTGCGGCGGCGGTGGCGGGGCACCGATTACCGATATTCCCGGTGAACGGCGGATTCCCGATATGCGTATGAATGACGTCAAGGAGACCGGCGCCGAGCTAGTCGCAGTGGGCTGCCCGCAATGCACCGCCATGCTGGAAGGCGTGGTGGATGCCAGCGCCGAAGTGCGCGATATCGCCGAACTGGTGGCCGATGCCCTGGTAGGGCGTTCCGCTGACGATGTGTCCGGTGCATCCCGCCGAACCACTGCATCGACGACTGCTGAAGAGGTGATCGTATGAGTGAGATTATTCGCCGCGACCCACGTCGTGAGTGGATCGCCCGAAACCGTCTGCACCCCGACAACGCCGCGGTGCTGGCCGCCCTGGGTGTAAACAGGGGCGGCGGAGCGGTCAGCGAATGGATGGGCCCCAGCGGCGTGGTGCGCAAGGATCCTCGTGCCATCGGCTTTATCGGCCCCAATGGCGTCAAACGGATTGATCGTAGTGGTCTCCAGCAAGGGGGGCAGGCCACCGCGACCACCACGGCGGCCCGCGATAGCCGCCGCACGGTGACCATTGATCAGCCCGCCTTCCTGGTGGCCGTGGTGCCCGACCTGACCGGCGGGCGTCTCTCAGGTCACGACAAGGACCTGCTGGGCCTGGCCCGACGTGTGGCGGATGCCGACGGCGAACAGCCCGGCGCCGTGGTGGCGATCCTGTTTGGTGAGTATAAGGGCGAGGGGGGCGGCGAGCTTAAGGAGCGGGCGCTGGGCGAAGCCGGTATCGATCGCGTCGTGCATCTTGATGATGAGTTTTACGCGGGGTTTGCGCCTGAAGCGCGTTTGGCGGCTTTAAGCGCCGTCGAACGGGAGATGACGCCGCGCTTCTGGCTGCTGCCGGACTCACCCCTGGGCGGAGCCGATCTGGGGCGGCGGCTTGCCTTGCGCCTGGGTGAGCGCGCTGCCACGGGGGTGTGGCAGGTGGAAGCTGATAATGAGGCCTCTTTGGGTTGGCGCTGTACTGCCCGTGGTGCCGCTGGGAGCCTGGATATCCAGCGCCCTCTTCCGCGGGTTGCCCTGGCGCTGGCCGAGTGCGCCGAACCGGTGGACGAGACGCGGCATGTGGCCGAGCACCTGACCCTGGCAGCGTCAATTCCCACCACTCTATCGCGTATTGAAGATCTGGGGCAGGTGGCGGTGGATCCCGCCGGCGTGGCGCTGGCCGAGGCTGAGTTCATCCTCTCCGGTGGCAACGGCGTCAAGCAGTGGGACGCCTTCCACCATGCCGCGAAAGTCCTCGGCGCTACCGAAGGGGCCTCGCGTGTCGCGGTGGACGACGGCTTTATGGCCCGCGATCGTCAGGTGGGCGCGACCGGCACCTGGGTAACCGCCCGAGTTTATATGGCGGTGGGTATTTCAGGCGCTATCCAGCACCTGCAGGGCATTCAGCGCTGCGACAAGGTGGTGGCGATCAATCTCGATCCGGGGTGCGACATCATCAAGCGCGCCGACCTGGCGGTAATTGGCGACAGCACGCAAATTCTGGCCGCGCTAGTGGCCATGGTGGAACAGCAGCGGGGAGGGCAGCGCGATGCAGCCTGATCTACACCAGAAGCAACAACAACAGGGAATCGACGTGGCGGTGCTGGTCTCCATCGGCCGTCACCCTACCACCGGCCGTGCGAGGCGCGCAGAGCAGGATGCCCGGGGCCTGGAGCTTGCGCTGGCCATAGAGGCCGAGCTGCCGGGCACCCGGATCAGCATGCTCCACGCGGGTTCCCAGGACGATAGCAGCGAAGCAGCTCTGCGCGGCTACTTAGGTATGGCCACAGGCGTCGGCATGGGGCTTGAGTCCATGACCCTGCTAGAGCAGCCCGAGGGCAGTGACGCCATTCCTGCTCTGGCGAAACACCTGGCCGCAACCTCGCCTCAGCTAGTGATCACCGGCGCCCGCGCAGAGCGCGGTGAAGGCTCTGGGCTTTTGCCCTATGCGTTGGCAGAACATCTCGGCTGGCCATTGGTTAATAGTTTGGCGTCGGTAGAAAAGGTGGAAAATGGCGTGGTAACGCTGCTTCAGGCGTTGCCAAGGGGCCAGCGTCGCCGTCTCAAGGTGCGCTTGCCCGCCATCATCAGCGTGGATGAAGCAGCGCCGGTGGCGCGCCAGAGCGCCTTCGGCCCGGCGCGTCGAGCCACCTTTGCGATCACGCCCACTACCCCTGAAGCCGACTGCGAGCTGGCCCAGTGGCATCTGGCCCCTGCACGTAAACGGCCCAAGCGTCTGAAAATCGTTAAAGCTGCGTCGGCCAGAGATCGATTCAAGGCGGCAGCTTCGAAGTCGGAGGGCAAAGGCGGGCAGGTGCTCACCGATGTGTCCCCCGAACAGGGCGCCGAGGCGATCTACAAGCTGCTCAAGGAGGAGGATGTGCTGCGCTGAACTAGCCTGCGCATCACGCCGCTAATCATCACTCAAGCCCGCTTTTTTAAGGCGGGCTTTTCTATTGGCCGATAAAACCCGGATAAAGCCGCAGACGCTGCCTTTCCAGACGCAAGCCTATCCATGCATGCACTACCAGTATCAGGATAACCACACCACCACCGAGTAGCGTCGAGGTCGTGGGTGTCTCCGCTAACAACCACCATACCCACAGCGTGCCCAATGCGGTTTCGACCAAATAAAACAGCGCCACTTCCGTCGACGACAGGTAGCGGGTGGCGCTGTTGATCAGCACCGTGGCCAAGGGCATCTGCACCAGCCCCATCAGCGTCAGTACGCCATAACGCTGGGCATCCAGATCCAGCGGCGAGGCCATGGGCAGGGCAACCGCCGCCGAGAGCAACCCACCACCGGCAATCACCGTCATAGGATCAATCGCTGGATAGCGGCGCAGCAGGGTCAGGTTGCCGCCGATAGCTGCCGCGGCCGACAAGGCATAAAGATTACCTACCAGCATCCCCATGGCCCCCTCGCCCATGAACACCAGACCCATGCCCAGCATACAGACAGCAATGGCCACCAGTGTTCGCAGCGCGACTTTTTCACCCAGGAAAACCCGTGAAAACAGCGCAGCAAACAGCGGCGCGGTACTCAGGATCACCACCACATTGGCCACATTGGCGTTCATGACCGCCAGCACAAACAGGCTAGATATCAGACCCAACAGCAGCGCCGAGGCCAGTGAAGAGAACGGGTTGCTTCTCAGCGTTGTTAGCCGCTTGCCAGCCCAGCATAAAAGCCCCAGCACGCAGAACATCAACAAACCGCGCCAGAATACGATGGTCCAGCCGTTGGTGTGTGCAAGGCGTATCAGCAAACCGTCGAAGCTGAGAAACACCACGCCCAAGACCACCGTGAGTAGACCGCGCTGGTAAGAACTTACCTGCATCGTCTTGCCTCTCGATCGGCAGAAGAAGAAAACCGCCCGCGGAGTAGGCGGGCGGTTTAGAGATGATTAACTAGCGGTTTTTGGCACCGCGTTAAGTTCACGCCACTCCTTGTGAAGCCCCATATAGAGACTAAAGCACATCAGCAAGAGAACCAGCGTAAAGGGGAGCCCCGTGGCCACCGCGCCCGCCTGAAGTGCGCTGAGGGCGGTATTTCCCCCACCATAGAGCAGCGCACCGGCAATCACACCTTCCAGTGCGGCCCAGAATACCCGTTGGCCCTTGGGCGCATCGGTTTTGCCGCCTGCGGTGATATTGTCGATGACCAGCGAGCCTGAGTCTGATGAGGTAATGAAGAACACCAGCACCAGAATAATCGCCAGCGTTGACGTGATGCTGGTCAGGGGCAGCTGCTCCAGCATATGGAACATGGCCAGAGAGACATCGCTAATGCCGTTGGCCAGTTCACCCACGCCATTTTCAGCTTGATAAAGCGCCGTGCCGCCAAAGGCGCTCATCCAGACCAGTGTGACCAGCGTTGGTACCAGCAGTACGGCGATAAGAAACTCACGAACCGTGCGCCCCCGGGATACGCGGGCAATGAACATGCCGACAAACGGAGACCAGGAGATCCACCACGCCCAGTAAAAGATCGTCCAGCCGTGGTACCAGGTATCGTCCTCGCGGCCAATCCAGTTCGACAGCGGCAGAAGGTGGCCCACGTAGTCCAGCGCCGTGGTGCCAATGCCTGTCAGAATCATCAAGGTAGGCCCCGCTATAACCACAAACAGCAGCAGCGCCGCCGCAATGACCATGTTGATATTCGAGAACAACTTAACGCCACCGTCGATTCCCCGCCATACCGAGAACAGCGCGATCACCGTGACCACTAGGATGATCGCCAGCTGTGTGCCGATGGTATTGGGAATGTCGAACAAATAGGCGAGGCCTCCAGCTGCTTGGGTAGCGCCGAAGCCTAGCGAGGTGGCCAGGCCAAAGATGGTGGCCAGCACGGCAAGAATATCGATGATATGGCCTGCCCAGCCGCGGGTTCGCTCGCCAAGGATCGGGTAAAAGGCGGAGCGAAGCGTCAGTGGCAGGCCTTTGTTATAAGCAAAGAAAGCGAGTGAGAGTGCCACCACGCCATAAATGGCCCAGGGGTGCAGTCCCCAGTGGAACATGGTTGCCCCCATGGCGGCGCTGGCGCCCTCCGGCGTTCCCGCTGGTGTATTCAAGGGGGTTCCATACCAGTCGGTATAATAGGCTACTGGTTCAGCAACGCTCCAGAACATCAGGCCGATCCCCATGCCCGCCGCAAACAGCATGGCGAACCAGGAGGTGCGTGAGTATTCCGGTTTTGCATCCTTGCCGCCTAGACGAATCCGCCCGAGTGGCAAGCAGATCAGCACAAGACAAAACACCACAAAAATATTGCCAGCAATCATAAACAGCCAGTCGAAGTGTTCAATCGACCAGTTCTTGGCAAGCCCTAAGTGAGTATTAGCAGCATCTGGATAGACCAGCGCGTAGATAATAAACAGTAGGATGGCTAGAGCAGAAAGCGGAAAGACGGGGTTATGAAAGTCCAACCCCAAGATCTGTGTATTGTCCTGTCCGGGCGACAGAACCGGGTCGTCGTTGTTCTTCATCGGGTTTCCTTGGTGGCTCTTGTTAGGCGTCGGGTATGCGTCATCATCGCCGACGCCATGAATTGTTGGGCCTGTTTGAAAGGAGGAGTGTCGTGAAAGCGACCTCTAGCTATTCGTCTTGGCTAGGATGTCTTGAATAGATATGTGAGTGCCTTATTCGGGTAAGTCCTAAGGCGCGGAGGGGCTAGGGTGGGATAGCGCAATCAACCATTACGAACACAACAATAAACAGCAGGAGCCAGCCATGAATGCAGCCAACCGCGGCGTCGTCTACAAAGGGCCGGGTGAAGTCGCCGTCGAAACCATTGCCTATCCCGAACTCGCTATCGGTAACCGCAAGTGCGACCACGGCGTCATCCTTAAAGTGGTTACTACCAATATTTGCGGCAGCGACCAGCATATGGTGCGAGGGCGCACCACCGCGCCTTCGGGTTTGGTTCTGGGTCACGAGATCACAGGTCTTGTTGTCGAATGCGGTCGCGACGTGGAATTTATCCAACCAGGCGATTTAGTCTCAGTGCCGTTCAATATTGCCTGCGGCCGCTGCCGCAACTGCAAGGAAGGCCGCACCGGTATCTGCCTCAACGTCAATCCATCTCGCCCTGGCGCCGCCTATGGCTACGTGGATATGGGCGGCTGGGTCGGCGGCCAGACTGAATATGTCATGGTTCCCTATGCGGACTTTAACCTGCTGAAGTTCCCGGATGCCGATCAGGCCATGGAGAAGATCAAAGATCTGACCCTGCTCTCCGATATTTTCCCCACCGGCTTCCACGGCTGTGTGACCGCCGGTGTCGGCCCCGGCAGCACCGTCTATATCGCTGGTGCTGGGCCAGTGGGGCTGGCCGCTGCAGTTTCCGCTCAGCTGCTGGGTGCGGCCTGCGTGATCGTTGGTGATATGATCGAAGAGCGCCTGGCCCAGGCCCGCAGCTTTGGCTGCGAAACCATCGACCTGACCCAGGATGGCGACATGGCCGACAAGATCGAGGTGATCCTCGGCGAGCGTGAGGTCGATGCCTTTGTCGACTGTGTTGGTTTTGAGGCCCACGCCTGTGGCTGCAATCACGGCAAAGAAGCGCCCGCCACAGTGCTCAACTCGGCGATGTCGTTGACCCGCGCGGGTGGGCAGATCGGTATTCCAGGCCTCTATGTGACCGAGGACCCGGGTGCGGAGGACGAGGCCGCCAAACAGGGTGCTCTGAGCATGCGCTTTGGGCTTGGTTGGGCCAAGTCCCACAGCTTCCATACTGGACAGTGCCCGGTGATGAAGTACCATCGACCACTAATGCAGGCTATTCTGTTTGGCAAGGTCAATATTGCCGATGCGGTGAATGTCCAGATGATCACTCTGGATCAGGCACCCCAGGGCTATGCCGACTTCGATGGCGGCGCTGCCAAGAAATTCGTTATTGACCCCCATGGCAGCGTGGCTTAATAACTTATTTAATAAGCCCTGATCCCTGCCTGAGGGTAGGCTAGTGCGACCCTAGACGGCGCCCCGCGGGGTGCCGTTTTTGTTCATCCGGTATAAAACCGATCAAGATAATAATGAGTACCCCATGACCGTCCAGACCGTGACCCCCAAGCGCCGCTTCCGCGGCAAGCCCCGCGGCCGTGATCTCGATCCCAGTCTTCTTGAGGGGTTGCGTGAACTGCTGGGTGACGAACGCCAGAACGCCACGTTGCGCCGCCGCGACCTACTCATTGAACATTTACACAACATTCAGGACACCCGGGGCCATCTGCTGCTGGCGGATTTGCGTGCCCTGGCGGCTTACATGAACCTGCCCATGGCGGCCGTTTACGAGACCGCCACTTTCTACGCCCACTTCGATGTCATCCACGACGACCAGCTGCCACCGCCCGCGGTGACTATCCGCGTTTGTGACTCACTGACCTGCCAGCTAGCCGGTGCCGAGGCGCTTAAGGCACAGCTGGAAGCGAACGTGGATATCGAACAGGTGCGGGTGCTGCGGGCTCCTTGTATGGGGCGCTGCGACACGGCCCCGGTAGTAGAGTTGGGGCATAACCATGTGGTGTTCGCCACTCAGGCGCGCATTGCATCGGTGATTGAGGCGTCGCACTTTCACCCTGACCCCATCGAGTGGCAGCGGCTGGACGGTTATCGCCACGAGGGCGGTTTCGCGCTGCTCCAGGCCTGCCACAGCGGCGAAGTCACGGTGGAAACGCTCATGGAGGCGATGCAGCAGGCCAATCTGCGCGGCCTGGGTGGCGCGGGTTTCCCTACCTTCAAAAAGTGGACTTTTGTGCGCCAGGAGGCTGGGCCCCGTTACTGCGCTATTAATGCCGACGAGGGCGAACCCGGTACCTTCAAGGATCGCTATTACTTGGAAAATTCGCCGCACCAGTTTCTTGAAGGTGCCTTGGTCAGCGCCTGGGCGGTAGAGGCCGAGGCGCTGTATATCTATTTGCGCGATGAATACCCGGCGTTACATGGCGTACTGCGCGAGGCCATTGGCGAACTGGAGGCCGCTGGTCTGGTGGCGCCGGGTTACATTGTGCTGCGCCGCGGCGCGGGGGCTTATATCTGCGGCGAAGAGTCGGCGATGATCGAGTCCCTGGAAGGCAAGCCGGGCAAACCCAGGCACCGCCCGCCGTTTGTGGCTCAGAAGGGGCTCTTTGATCGGCCGACGCTGGTCAATAACGTCGAGACCGTCTACTGGATACCCATGATCTGGCAGCGCGGCGCTGAGGCTTTCTCCAGCCAGGGTCGCCACGGCCGCGTAGGGTTACGCAGTTTCTCGGTCTCGGGTCGGGTCAAGCAGCCGGGTGTGTATTTGGCGCCTGCGGGGATAACACTACAGGAATTAATTGACGAGTATTGCGGCGGCATGGCCGACGGCCACCGCTTGGCGGCCTACTTGCCCGGCGGCGCCTCCGGCGGCATTCTGCCCGCTGCCAAGGCTGACATTCCCCTCGATTTCGACACCCTCCAGGAGCACGGCTGTTTTATCGGTTCCGCTGCGGTGATCGTACTCTCCGATCAGGACGATCTGCGCGGGGTGGCTACCAACCTATTGGCCTTCTTTGCCGATGAGTCCTGTGGCCAATGCACGCCCTGCCGGGTGGGCACGGAAAAAATGCTCACGCTGCTCGAGCGGAATGAGTGGGATGCCGGGCTAATGACGCAGCTCTCCCAGGTGATGATCGATGCCTCCATTTGTGGGCTTGGTCAGGCGGCACCTAACCCGGTGCTGGGGCTGCTCAAGGATTTTCGCGGTGAACTTGCCGCCCAGAATGTCATCGTCAGGGGGTAGGGGAGATGAACATGAGCATGAGCGAACAAAACCCAGGCACAAGCTTTACCCTGACGCTGGATGGTGTTGAGGTGAGTGCAAGCCCCGGTGAAAGCCTCTGGCAGGTGGCCAAGCGCGCCGGCGAGACCATTCCCCACCTGTGTTTTAAGGACACAAGCGGTTACCGCGCCGACGGCAACTGCCGAGCCTGTATGGTGGAAATCGAGGGCGAGCGTACCCTGGCCGCCAGCTGTCTACGTGAAGCAGCCCCCGGTATGGTGGTCAAGAGCGCCAATTCCGAACGAGCCTATACGGCCCGCAAGATGGTCATGGAAATGCTGCTGGTCGACCAGCCCGAGCGAGAAGAGAGCCCCGACCGCTCAAGCCACTTCTGGGCCATGGCCGACCAACTGGCCATTGATGCTACGGCGGTGCGCCGCAAACTGCCCAGGCGCGCAGAGCGCTCGGCGCCCACCGTTCACCATGTAGCTGACCGGGCGGATAGCCTGGCTCAGGACAGCAGCCACTCAGCCATGCGCGTCAATCTTGACGCCTGCATCGAGTGCAACCTGTGTGTGCGGGCCTGCCGCGAAGTACAGGTCAACGACGTTATCGGTCTGGCTCATCGTGGGGCGGCATCCAAGATCGTGTTTGATTTCGACGACCCCATGGGCGATAGCACCTGCGTGGCCTGCGGCGAGTGCGTTCAAGCCTGCCCCACTGGCGCGCTTATGCCCGCCACCCTGGTTAACGCAGAAGGGCGCGGCGATTCTGCGGTGGCTGACCGCAAGGTCGACTCGGTATGCCCCTACTGCGGGGTGGGTTGCCAGCTCACCTACCATATCAAGGACGATGAGATCCTTTATGTGGAGGGCCGCGACGGCCCCTCTAACGAGAACCGGCTATGTGTTAAAGGCCGCTTCGGCTATGACTATCCGCGCCATCCATCCCGACTAATCGCTCCGCTGATTCGCCGCGAAGGTGTCGCTAAAGGGATTGATCCAGACTTCGACCCCGCCCAGCCCCTGACCCATTTCCGGGAGGCTAGCTGGGATGAGGCCCTGGATTTTGCTACCAGCGGACTTGTCGACCTTAAAGCGAGCCATGGCCCTGACGCCCTGGCTGGGTTCGGCAGCGCCAAGTGCTCCAACGAAGAGGCGTGGCTGTTCCAGAAGCTGGTGCGTACCGGCTTTGGCTCCAATCATGTAGATCACTGTACCCGCTTGTGCCACGCAAGCTCCGTGGCGGCACTCATGGAGTGTATTGGTTCAGGCTCGGTCACCGCCTCCTTTATGCAGGCCAGCCAGGCCGACGTGGTGATTCTTACCGGCTGTAATCCCGCGGTAAACCATCCGGTGGCGGCCACCTTCTTTAAACAGGCCGCCAAGCGCGGTACTAAGATAGTGATAATCGACCCCCGTGGTCAGTCGCTGGATGCCTACGCCCACCTGAGCGTGCGCTTTTCACCGGGCGCCGACGTGGCCCTGTTTAATGCCATGCTGAATGTGGTCATCAGCGAAGAACTTTATGATACGGCTTATATCGCCGAGCATACCGAGGGCTTCGAGGCCCTGAAAATTCATACCGTCGACATGACCCCCGAAGCGATGAGCGGCCTGTGCGGCGTTGAGCCCGAGACCATTCGCGAAGTGGCTAGGCTGTATGCCAACGCCGAGCGGGCGATGATTTTCTGGGGCATGGGCATTTCCCAGCACACCCACGGTACCGATAACGCCCGCTGCCTGATCTCGCTGGCCTTGGCCTGCGGCCAGACCGGTCGCCCCGGCACCGGCCTGCATCCTTTGCGGGGGCAGAACAACGTTCAGGGGGCTTCTGATGCCGGGCTGATTCCCATGGTTATGCCCGACTACCAGCCGGTCAATGATGATCAAGTTCGTGCGGCGTTCGAAGAACTGTGGAATACCAAACTGGATCCCACGCCGGGTCTCACCGTGGTGGAAATTATGGACGCTATCACCGCGGGCACCATTCGCGGCATGTATATCCAGGGTGAAAACCCGGCGATGTCCGACCCGGATCTGGCCCATGCCCGGGCCGCCCTGGCCAAGCTGGAACATCTGGTGGTGCAGGATCTGTTTGTCACTGAGACTGCCCAGTTTGCCGATGTCATTCTGCCTGCCTCCGCCTGGCCTGAGAAAAATGGCACCGTCACCAACACCAATCGGCAAGTGCAGATGGGGCGCGCGGCGTTGCCGCTACCGGGCCAGGCCAAGCCGGACTGGTGGATTATCCAGGAAATCGCCAAACGCTTTGGCCTGGACTGGGATTACCAGCATCCGCGGGACGTCTTCGCCGAGATGAAGCAAGGCATGGCCTCTCTCGACCATATTTCCTGGGAGCGTTTGGAGCGCGAGCAGTCGGTGACCTACCCCTGCCCAGCGGAGGACGCGCCGGGGCACGACGTGGTCTTCAGCGATGCTTTTCCCACCGCCAGCGGTCGGGCGAAATTTGCCCCCACGCGCCCGCTGCCGCCGGATGAGCCGGTTGATAATGACTACCCAACGGTACTGACCACCGGGCGTCAGTTAGAGCACTGGCATACTGGTTCGATGACCCGGCGCGCCAAAGTGCTTGATGACCTGGAACCGGAAGCCGTGGCGAGCTTGGCGCCCGCCGAGTTTATCCGACTCGGGATCGCCCCAGGCGATGATCTGACCATTGCCACCCGGCGGGGCTCCATCACTCTCAAGGCGAGGACGGATCCGGGGATGCCGGAGGGGATGGTCTTCGTGCCCTTCTGCTACGGAGAAGCGGCGGCCAACCTGTTGACCAACCCGGCGTTGGATCCTTATGGCAAGATTCCGGAGTTCAAGTATGCCGCCTGTCGCCTTGTGTCTGCCGGAAAAGAGCCCGTCGATGGAGGAGCAATGGAGGTGGAAAATAGGACGCCGTATTAAATGTCCTTGACCAACCTGAGCGCGTCGTAGATGGCCGCGTGGGTGTTCCGGGACTCGACGGCATCGCCGATCCGGAACAGCTGGAAATGGCCATCCGGATTGTTGATGACGCGCTGAGGGTTGCCCACGATCAGGTCATCGTAGTTCACCTCGCCGCCATTGCTGGCGTGCGGTTTGAGCTCGAAATAGATGTCGGCCATGGGCGTGATACCGTAGTTGACCACTACCTGGTCGATGCGCCGTTCGTGCTCCAGATCCATGTAGTCGCTGGTGATCTTGGCCAGTAGCTCGCTTCCATTACGCTGCACGGACTTCAGCCGGTAAGTGGTTGTGAAGGTGACGTTGGGGCGCTGCAGGGCACGCATGTAGGGCACCAGGTTCATGGCCATGATCTCTGCGGAGAAGGTGCGATCCGGCGTCATGATCTCCAATTCGCCCCCCGCGGCGGCAATGATCTCCGCCGCCTGCAGGGCGGCATGGTCGCCTGCATCGTCGAACAGCAATACCCGTTTGCCCGGCGGCACGTGCCCGGAGAGTATGTCCCAGGTATTGACGACTAAGTCGCTGCCGACCTCAGGCTGGTCTTCCATGGGGTAGCCGCCGGTGGCCACGATCACCACGTCCGGCTGCTCGGCGAGCACGTCCTCCACCTCGGCCCAGACGTTGTAGCGGATCTCGACACCCAGCGCTTCGCACTGCGCCAAGCGCCAATCGATTATGCCCAGCATCTCACGGCGCCGCTCGCTCTGGGCGGTGAGTCGCACCTGCCCACCGGCATCGCTAGCGGCTTCCAGCACCACTACCGAATGGCCACGCTCACCGGCAACACGTGCGGCTTCCAACCCCGCTGGCCCTGCGCCAATAATAATGACTCGCCGTTGCTGTGCCGCCTTTGAAATGGTGTGGGGCATGGTGGTTTCGCGCCCGGTGGCGGCGTTATGGATGCAGTAGGCGGCACCGCCTTGATAGATGCGATCAAGGCAATAGTTGGCGCCGACGCAGGGGCGGATCTCTTCCTCCCGCCCTTCGGCGATCTTGCGCACGATGTGCGGGTCGGCCATGTGGGCACGGGTCATGCCGATCATGTCGACCTTGCCTGAGGCGATGGCATAACGGGCAGTGGCAACATCCTGGATTTTGGCGCCATGGAAGGTGGGGAAGTCGATCTCACGGCGTATTTCGCCGGCAAAATCCAGGTGCGGGGCGCTGGGCATACCCTGGATGGGAATCACGTCGGTGAGCCCCGCATCGGTGTCGATGTGGCCACGAACCACGTTGAGAAAGTCGACCAGACCGCTGTCCTTCAAGCGCCGTGAGATCTCCATCCCGTCGCCGGAGGTCAGCCCGCCCGGCAGCATCTCGTCGCCGGTGTAGCGCACGCCGACGATGAGCGCCTCGCCAACCCGCTGGCGAATGGCGCGCAGCACGTCGAAGGTGAAACGCAGCCGGTTATCGAGATCCCCGCCATAAGGCCCCTCAAGGGTATTGGTCAGTGGCGACCAGAACTGATCCATCAGGTGGCCATAGGCCTGTAGCTCGATGCCATCGAGACCGGCGGCATGCATACGCTCGGCGGCATCGGCGTAGTCGCGGATCAGGCGCTCGATATCCCACTCCTCGACCTGCTTGGGAAAAGCGCGGTGGGACGCCTCGCGACGATGCGAAGACGATACCGCAGGCAGCCAGTCACCCTTATCCCAACGGGTGCGCCGGCCCAGGTGGGTCAACTGGATCATCACCGCAGTGCCGTGTTCGTGGCAGGCGTCGGTCAGCTCGCGCATCCAGGGCACCACTTCATCCTTGTAGGCGAGGATGTTGTTGAACACGGGTGGGCTGTCCTTGGCCACCGCCGCGGATCCAGCGGTCATGGTAAGGCCAAGGCCTGCCTTGGCGCGCTCGACGTGGTAGGCACGGTAGAGTGCCTTGGGCATCCCGTCCTCAGGATAAGCGGGCTCATGGGCTGTCACCATAAGCCTGTTTTTCAGGGTCAGGTGCTTTAGCTGAAAGGGCTGCAGTAGCGGATCGTTAAGCATGGACAGGACGCCATTTTGTTGTGTATTTGATAAATCTAGGCGCTAATGTTCATTGATGTCAATATAATGTTCATTGATGTACATTGAGGGGCGAGCATGTTCGACCGTTAGGACGGCGGCGCGGTAGGTGGCGTTAGCCGATTAGGCTTGCCGTGGACTAGCCGGTGCCGGCTGGAGAATTTCCATGGCGGGCATAGAAGCGTTGCAATTCCCTGGAACCAGGCGGCTGGCCGGTGAAAATTTCGACATAGGCGGGGATGCGCTGCATGCGCACTTCGAGGGGTTCCTGGGTCTTCATCGAGATATAGCCGATCTGGGTTAGGTAGATGGTGCGGCCCCGAACGTTGGCCGCCAGCGGATCATAGCCGTAGCGCTGGAACATGCGCGCCAGTGCTTCGATACGGGTGGCATCAGCTGCATCGATTTCACTCACTACTGACGCTGACTGTAGCGCCCAACTGCGCATGGCGAACTCTAGCGGGGAGTCGAACAGTTTAGGATCCAGCCAGCAGTCGAAGACATTGAGCATCGCCTCGACGATATTCTCGGCATAGGCTTCGGTCTGATTCACTAGCCCTTGGGTATTCTTTTCACGCCAGCGTGCGATCAGTGCTTCCAGCAGTGCCTCGCGATCCTTGAAGAACCAGTAGAAACTGGTTCGAGAAAGCTTTAGTCGCTTGGCCAGGGAAAGAATGCGCACGCTATCGACGCCCGATTCGAGTAGCAGCTCAAACGCCGCGTCGAGCCAGACGTCTTGGGAGCCTTTAGCGTTGGGCGTATCGGTGGGTGGCATTGAGCAGGTCTCTAAGAATAGTCTAGGAATAGTGTGGCAAAGTGTACACAGGTGTCTCTTATGTGTACACGTTGTCAGCTACTCTGGCTAAGTCCTAGTGACGGTAAACGTCGCTGCCTTGATCCTTCACGTTTTAACCTTGGGCTAAGTGTAACGTCGGCGCATCATATCCTAGGTTCTCAAGCATGCGGGCGGCGTACCAGTCGATAAAGTCGATAACGCCAAACTCATAGGTTTCAGAGTAAGGGCCGGGTTGGTAAGCCTTGGAGTTAATGCCACGCTGGTTCTCTTCGGCGAGTTGGCGGTCCTGGTCGTTGGTCGCGTCCCATACTCGGCGAAGCTGCTCGGGGTCGTAGTCAACGCCCTCTACGGCATCTTTATGAACCAGCCACTTGGTGGTCACCACGGTTTGCTGCGGGCCAAGCGGTAACACGCGAAATACCACCGCGTGATCGCCCATGAAGTGATTCCATGAATTGGGCAGATGCAGGATGCGCAGAGAACCCATGTCGGGACTTTTCAGGCGACCCATCAGCTTCTTGCAGCCGGGTTTGCCGTCCATTGTCATGGAGACAATGCCATCCAACAGCGGCGTGCGGGTCAGACGGTTCTGCTGGCCAAGCCGCGTCAGTTGGTAAGGCACCTGCTCCTGATCCCAGTCCGCCTGCTTGCGGGCCACTAGCTCCTTGTAAGCAGGTGTCGCACGGGGGTCGTCGGTATCATCAAACTCTTGCAATGAATTCAGCAGCTCAGGGTGTGCGCCGTTGCAGTGATAGCACTCGCGATTGTTTTCGATCACGAGCTTCCAGTTGGCTTGTTCGACAATGCTGGACTCGGTGGCGATCTTGACGTTGTCCATCTGGTACGGCTCAAGATAATGCTCAAGGGTTACCAGAAAATCGTCAATCGAGGTCGGTTCGTCGCTTAGGTTGATAAACATAAACCCACCGGCGGTGCGAACGCTGACCGGCTTGAGCCCAAATTGATCGAGGTTGAAGTCAGTGCCCATATCGCTACCGGCAAACAGCAAGCGGCCATCAAGCTCGTAGGTCCACTGGTGATACGGACAGACGAGTTTTGCCACCTTGCCTTTATCCTTTGTGCAAAGTCGCGACCCGCGATGGCGGCAGACATTGTGAAAGGCATGAATCGTGCCTTCACCACCGCGTACGATGACAATGGGATTATCACCAATATCCAACGTTATGAAATTACCTTTGGTAGGGATCTCGCAGGTCATTCCCGCGAACAGCCACTCTTTCTCGAAAACCTCCTGCATATCGAGGGCGAACAGGCGGGCATCGTTATAAAACGGCTGCGGAAGCGAAAAGGTACGCGCCCTTTCTTGCAGCATTTGGGCCGTTGACTCGCGAGCCGCAGCGAGTGGGTCATCCATCATATAAGAAACACTTTTTTGCATACCAGTATCCTCGTAAACCACCGCTTTTCCCTCAAGGGCTGCGATACGACCGTTAGTTAAGATTGGTTATTGTTCTGCTGCGTAACCTGGCGTTTTATTCAAATGTGGCTTCAGTCAGTCACCGATTGTGTTGCAGGCTAACCCCTGCCAGTTATCTGCCCGCGACATAAGGTGACGTAGTGGCGACTAAAACAGAGGTTTCTAAACGATAAAGAGTGGCACGAGGTAAGTGTGGGTCGCTGTCAGGTAAGTCGGTTAGCAGGCGCATCCCCAAAATGCAGATCAAAGTGCTGGCCGTATAGCGAATACGGTTCGGTGATGCAAAGCGATGAAGGCTGGTCAGGCAGAGGCAAAATGACAACTAATTTCTTTAATCCGGTCACGACCCAAACCTGGACCAACGGCCGTCATCAGGTGCGTTGCGTTAAGGTGATCCAAGAAACCCAGGATGTGCGCACATTCTGCTTTATGGCCGAGCAGCCTGTGCTGTTCTTCTTCAAACCTGGCCAGTTCGTGACCCTGGAGCTAGAGATTGATCATCAGCCGATCATGCGCTCCTATACGATTTCCAGTTCCCCCTCCATCCCTTATAGCTTTTCCATCACCGTTAAACAGATTCCGGGGGGCAAGGTTTCTAATTGGCTGCACGCCAATTTAAAGGTGGGCGACGAGCTGGTGGTGCACGGGCCGGTAGGCAATTTTAACTCTATCGATTTCCCTGCCGAAAAAGTGTTATTTCTTTCTGGCGGTGTGGGCATTACCCCCTTGATGTCCATGACGCGCTGGCTGTTTGATACCAATGCCGCTGTGGACGTTGAATTCGTGCATAGCGCCCGGGCCCCTCGCGATGTCATTTATCACCGTGAGCTGGTGCATATGTTTTCGCGCATTCCCGAGTTCAAGCTGCACATCATTTGTGAAAGCAAAGAAGATATTGGCGAGGCATGGGCTGGCTATCGTGGCTACCTCACCCAGCCGCTATTTGAGCTGATAGTGCCGGACTTTATGGAGCGGGAGATCTTTTGTTGCGGTCCTGCACCCTATATGAACGCCATAAAAAGTATTCTGCGCCACCACAATTTTGACATGAGTCATTATCACGAAGAGCTATTTGGCGCCACGCCGATCGACGTGCGTGAGGATGTGCGTGAGTTGGCTGAGCAAGCAGAAGTAGACGCTGAAAACGTCGATAGCAGTGAACTGCACAGCATTGAATTTGCGTCTTCAGGGAAAAGTGTCCGCATTCAGCCGGGCGAAACCGTACATGCGGCAGCAGCGAAGCTTGGCCTACATATTCCCAAGGCCTGTGGTATGGGGATTTGCGGTACCTGCCGAGTAGCACTTAAGTCGGGTGAAGTGGAAATGGAGCATAACGGCGGTATTACGGATGAGGATGTTGAAGAAGGCTACATTCTGTCTTGCTGCAGTCGTCCAAAAGGCGATTTGATCGTGGATTTCTAGGTCAGGTAGATGTTTTTAATACTGATAGTAAAGCGCCCTTTATGGCTAATGCCGTAAAGGGCGCTTTGCTTTCTAAATCTTGCCGATGTCGCAAATACATCGCGTGGTGACGTCGCCGAGCATCTTGGGCCCGCACACCAACGATAGTATCGCGGTAAGAACGCGTTGATAGGGACTGTGGTTGAAAGCGACCTGGGTTTATCAGCATTAAAGAGTATGTCGAGCACTTAATAACAAAGTGACTAATGAGGAGGCGGTAATGCTTCACAATAATTTTTCCCCCAATGCCCGTTTGGCCAATTACGACAGTCTGCTTGCTGAAGCAATCGCTGAAGAAACGGTTCGCCAAGAAGCGCATATTGAGTTGATCGCCTCCGAAAATTACACCAGCAAACTTGTTATGGAAGCGCAAGGTACACAGCTGACCAATAAGTATGCAGAAGGCTATCCAGGCCGCCGCTACTACGGTGGCTGTGAGTTCGTTGATAAGGTTGAGGCGTTGGCCATTGAGCGCGCCTGCCACCTGTTCAGTGCCAACTATGCCAATGTGCAACCGCATTCTGGTGCCCAGGCCAATGCCGCTGTGTTTATGGCGCTGGTATCGCCGGGCGATACCGTATTGGGTATGAGCCTTGCCCACGGTGGGCACTTAACCCATGGGGCCGCCCCTAATTTCTCGGGCAAGCATTACAACGCGGTGCAGTACGGCCTCAAACCGGAAACCGGTGAGATCGATTACGACGAAGTCGAGCGCTTAGCCCGCGAGCACCAGCCGAAGATGATCATTGCGGGCTTTTCAGCCTATTCTCGCGTGGTGGACTGGCGACGCTTTCGCGCCATCGCCGACGAGGTAGGGGCCTGGTTAATGGTCGATATGGCGCATGTCGCTGGCTTAGTGGCCGCTGGCCTCTATCCAAGCCCGCTTCCCTTCGCTCATGTGGTCACCACCACCACCCATAAAACACTGCGCGGCCCACGGGGTGGTTTGATTCTCTCCGCCCATGGCGACGAGGCTCTGTACAAGAAGCTCAATGGGGCGGTTTTCCCAGGCCAGCAGGGCGGGCCGTTGATGCATGTGATCGCTGCCAAGGCGGTAGCGTTTAAGGAGGCCATGAACCAGGAGTTTGTGCGCTACCAGCAGCAGGTGATTGATAACGCCCAGGCCATGGCCAAAGTGTTTATTGAGCGCGGTTATGACGTGGTATCTGGCGGTACCGACGACCACCTCTTTCTGGTCTCACTTATCCGCCAGGGCATCACCGGTAAAGATGCCGATGCCGCACTTGGCCGTGCACATATCACGGTTAATAAAAACACGGTGCCCAATGATCCTCAAAGCCCCTTTGTGACCTCTGGTCTGCGTATCGGTACCCCCGCGGTAACCACGCGCGGCTTTGATGCTGAAGAGTGTAGCGAGCTGGCGGGTTGGATATGCGACATTCTGGACGAGTTGACCACCGGAAGCGACACCGCCTCCATTGAAGCTGACGTGCAGGCCAAAGTGACCGACGTGTGTGCTCGGCATCCTGTCTATGCTGAAACCGTCGAAGCCGTCGAATCTATAGCTTAAGAGGAGCGCCCTATGCAACGCTATTCCGGCTTCGGCCTGGTCAAGCACGCGCTGAGCCACCATGAGAACTGGGAGCGCCAGTGGCGCAACCCTACCCCCAAGAAGCAGTACGATGTGATCATCGTTGGCGGCGGTGGCCACGGCTTGGCCACGGCCTATTACTTGGCTAAAGAGTTCGGCATTAAGAATGTGGCAGTGATTGAGAAGGGCTGGCTGGGTGGGGGCAATACTGCCCGTAATACCACCATCGTGCGTTCCAACTATTTATGGGATGAGGCGGCCGCCCTTTACGATCATGCGATGAAGCTGTGGGTGGGGCTTTCCCAAGACCTTAACTACAACGTGATGTTTTCCCAGCGCGGCGTACTCAACCTGGGACATACCCTCCAGGACATGCGCGATATCCAGCGCCGGGTTAACGCCAATCGCTTGAACGGTATCTACGGTGAGGTGCTGGATGCGCGAGGTGTGCAGGAACTCGTGCCCATCATGGATTGTTCAACCAGCGCCCGTTACCCCGTTTTGGGCGCTTCCTGGCAGCCTCAGGCTGGTGTGGCGCGCCACGATGCTGTGGCCTGGGGCTATGCACGCGGCGCTGACGCCCATGGGGTGGATATCCTCCAGCAAACCGAAGTCACCGGCTTCAAAATCCGTGATGGCCGAGTCTATGGCGTCCACACCAATCGCGGCGATATTGAGGCCAAAACCGTGGGTTGCGTCGCTGCCGGTAATTCCGGGGTGCTGGCCAACATGGCGGGCTTTAAGCTGCCGCTGGAGTCCCACCCGTTGCAGGCCCTGGTTTCCGAACCGATCAAACCGGTTCTCGATACCGTGGTGATGTCTAATCAAGTGCATGGCTATATCAGCCAATCCGACAAGGGCGACTTGGTGATTGGCGCGGGTATCGATGGCTATAACGGCTATGGTCAGCGCGGCAGTTATCCCACTGTTGAGCACACCCTCCAAGCCATCGTCGAGATGTTCCCGATTTTCTCTAGAGTGCGTATGAATCGCCAGTGGGGCGGCATCGTTGATACCTGCCCAGACGCCTGTCCGATCATCTCCAAAACGCCGGTGAAGGGTCTGTATTTCAACTGCGGTTGGGGGACTGGTGGCTTTAAGGCTACCCCTGGTTCGGGGCATGTGTTCGCCGCGAGCCTGGCCAAGGGTGAGATGCACCCCATCGCTGAGCCGTTCTCCATGTTCCGCTTCCATAGCGGGGCGCTGATTGACGAACACGGCGCTGCCGGTGTGGCCCACTAGGGTTTGTACGAGGAGTATCCAAATGTTCTATATCTACTGCCCTTACTGCGGCGAACACCGTGAAGAAGAGGAGTTCCACCCCAAGGGCCAGGCGCATATTGAGCGACCTAAAGAGCCTGAGGCGTGTAGTGACGAAGAGTGGGGAAACTACCTGTTTTTCCGCGACAACCCCCGAGGTGTACATCACGAAATGTGGGTGCATGCGGTGGGCTGCCGTAAATTTTTCAACGTGACGCGCCATACCGTGAGCTACGACATTCTCGAGACCTACAAAATGGGCGAGCAGCCGTCGATTACCGCCGAGAGCCAGAGTCATCACCGCGAAGCCGCTGCGGTAAGCGATCAAGAAGAGGTGCGGGCATGAGCCAGTCCAAGCAGCATCAACAGCAAGCGTTTCGCCTTAACACGGGCGGGCGTATTGATCGCTCCCGCACGCTGAGTTTTACCTTTAACGGTCAGCATTACCAAGGGCACCCAGGCGATACGCTGGCTTCAGCGCTGCTGGCGAATGGCGTGGATATCGTTAATCGCAGCTTTAAGTACTCACGCCCCAGAGGCATCGTTGCCGCTGGCGCCGAAGAGCCCAATGCCATCGTTCAGTTGGGTAGCAACGAAGCGGCCCAGGTGCCCAATGTGCGCGCTACCCAGCAGGCACTGTTTAACGGCTTAACCGCCTGTAGCACTAACGGCTGGCCAAATGTTCAGCGCGATTTAATGGGCCTGGTTGGCAAGCTGGGCGGGCAGTTTATGCCGCCGGGCTTCTACTACAAGACCTTTATGGCCCCGGCGTCGATGTGGCTGACCTACGAGAAGTACATTCGCAAGGCGGCGGGACTGGGCCGCAGCCCCATGGAACCCGATCCAGATAGCTATGATCACCTCAATCAGCATTGTGATGTGCTGGTTATCGGCGCGGGTGCTGCTGGCTTAGCGGCGGCGCTGGCTGCCGCGCGCAGCGGTGCCCGGGTGATGGTGGCCGATGAACAGGAAGAGATGGGTGGCTCACTACTGGATAGCCGCGAAACTCTGGATGGCACCCCAGCAGCCCAGTGGGCTGCTGGGGTGCTGGAAGAGTTAGCCGGATGCGAGAACGTTACGTTGTTGCCCCGCACTACCGCTAACGGATACCACGACCATAATTTTGTGACGCTGCACGAGCGGCGTACTGAGCATTTGGGCGAAACGGCCCCTGTCGTCAATGGCCACCGCCCAGTGCGCTCCAGAATGCATCGGGTACGCGTCGGCCAAGTGATCCTGGCTACTGGCGCCCACGAGCGGCCGCTGGTTTATGCGGGTAACGATGTGCCGGGTAATCTGTTGGCGGGCGCTGTGTCTACTTACATTCGACGCTATGGCGCGGTGCCGGGGCGCCAATTGGTGCTCTCCACCAGCAACGACTATGGCTATCGCGCCGCCTTAGACTGGAAAGAGGCCGGCTGCGAGGTTGTGGCTATCGTTGATGCCCGTGAGGCACCAGATGGTGACTGGGTCGAGGCCGCACGCGCCCAGGGCATCAAAATCATCCCCGGCAGTGCCGTGATAGAGGCGAAGGGCAGCAATCGGGTTACCGCCGCGCGGGTGGCCAAGATCGATATTGACGCTTTCAAAGTGAGTGGCCCAATCCAGGAGCTGGCCTGCGATACCATCGCCAGCTCCGGCGGCTATAGCCCGGTGATTCACCTAGCTTCCCACACCGGTGCGCGGCCTACCTGGCGTGACGATATTCTCGGCTTTGTGCCGGGGCTGGTGAAGGGTGTTCAGGCGTGTGGTGGTGCTAATGGCACCTATGCCTTGTGTGATGTACTCGCGGAGGGTGTCGAAGCGGGCATCAGAGCGGCGGCCGCCACGGGGCACTCTGCCCAGCCAATCAGCCTGCCTAGCACCGAACGCCTTCAGCAAGGGCCAGCGGTAGCACTGTTTCAAGTGCCCCATGAAAAGCCCACCCTGCGCGGGCCTAAACAGTTCGTCGACCTACAGAACGACGTCACCGCGGCGGGCATCGAGCTGGCAACTCGGGAGGGCTTTGAGTCCATCGAGCACATCAAGCGCTATACCGCGATGGGGTTCGGTACCGACCAAGGCAAATTGGGCAATATCAACGGTATGGCGATTGCCGCCCGCTGTCTGGGGCGCTCCATTCCTGAGGTGGGCACCACGGTGTTCCGTCCCAACTATACCCCGGTCACCTTCGGCGCCATTGTTGGTCGCCACTGCCGTGACCTGTTCGACCCCGAGCGTTATACCGCGCTTCATCAGTGGCACGTTGAGCGCGGCGCTGAGTTCGAGGATGTCGGTCAGTGGAAGCGCCCCTGGTATTATCCACAGAAGGAGAATGGAAAAACCGAGACGATGCACGAGGCAGTGGCTCGCGAGTGTCTGGCCGTGCGCGAGAAGGTCGGTATCCTCGATGCCTCGACGCTTGGCAAGATCGATATTCAAGGGCCGGATGCGCGTGAGTTACTGGCGCGGATTTACACCAACAAGTGGGAAAAACTGGCGGTAGGCAAGTGCCGTTACGGTCTGATGTGCAAAGACGATGGCATGGTCACCGACGACGGTGTGACCAGCTGCCTGGCCGATAACCACTTTTTGATGACCACCACTACCGGTGGCGCGGCAGCGATCCTGGAATGGCTGGAGTTGTGGCATCAGACCGAATGGCCGGAACTGGATGTCTATTTCTCATCGGTGACTGACCACTGGGCCACCATGACCATCACCGGTCCGGAAGCACGCAAGCTGCTCGCCGAGATCAGTGATATCGATCTTGACCGCGAAAGCTTCAAGTTTATGGATTGGCGATCCGGGAAAGTGGCAGGGGTGCCTGCCCGAGTCTTCCGCATCTCTTTTACCGGCGAGCTGACCTTTGAGATCAACGTGCAGGCAAACTACGCCATGCATGTGTGGCAGACCCTGTTCAAGCATGGCGAGAAGTATGGTTTGACGCCCTATGGCACCGAAACTATGCACGTTCTGCGCGCTGAAAAGGGCTTCATCATCGTGGGCCAGGAAACCGACGGCTCGGTGACGCCGGAAGACCTGGGCATGCATTGGGCGATCGGCTATGACAAGCCCTACTCATGGATTGGTAAGCGGGCCCTGACACGCAGTGACACCAAGCGTGAGAACCGCAAGCAGCTGGTGGGACTCAGGCCGAAGGACCCGAAGGTGGTTCTCGAAGAGGGGGCCCAGATCGTGTTTGATCCCAAGCATGCGATCCCTATGCCGATGGTGGGTCACGTCACCTCCAGCTACTACAGCCCGGTTCTGGATTCAGGGTTTGCGCTAGCGGTGGTTAAGGGTGGCCATCAGAAGTTGGGCGAAACGGTTTATTTGCCCATGGCAGACGGCCAGACCCATGAAGCTGAAATCGTCAGCACCATTTTCTACGACCCCAAGGGAGAGCGCCAGCATGTCTAACGCGGCCACCTTCGACACCCGTACTGATACCGCTATCCCGGTAGAACCCCCGTTAGCCTATAGCTATCGTCACAGTGGCGCGCCTCGGGGCAGTGGTTACCGGCTTAAGCTACGCGAGCGGGCAATGCTTGGGCATCTGATCCTGCGGGGTGGCGCTATCGTTCTCGACGAGGCGGTGCGCGACGTGCTGGGCATCAGCCTGCCTGGACAACCCCAGGCGTTGGTGCACGATGCCAGCGGTGAACGTTCTATCCAGTGGCTTTCCCCGGACGAGTGGCTGGTGATCGTACCCGGAGGTGAGGAGTTCCCGCTGGAGACCAAGCTGCGTGAGCATTTGGGCAGCGCCCACTTTGCGATCAGCGATGTCAGCGGTGGGCAGACCCTCATAGAGCTTTCCGGCGAGGCGGCCCGAGAGTTGTTGATGAAAACGGTGATCTACGATGTTCACCCCAGCAATTTTCCAGTGGGGAAGGGTGTCACCACCGTCTTCGCTAAGGCGACCACGATTATTCGCCGCCCCAGTGAAGAGCGCTGGGAGTTAGTTGTGCGGCGCAGTTTTGCTGACTACTGCTATCGCTGGTTACTGGATGCCGGGTCAGAGTACGGCGTTAACGTAGAACAATAAGTTGGCAGGCCGGAACACTGTTTCGGCCGCTACGATCTGCCGCTAATAGAGATACATTCACTATGAGTCGAATGAGTGATACCTGGATACTTGCCGCCCAATGCCCTAGTCGCTTGGGAACGGTGGATGTCGTCACGCGTTTCTTGAAAGAGCAGCAGTGCTATATCACTGAACTCAACTCTTTCGATGATCGGCTGGGCGGACGCTTTTTCATTCGCGCCGAGTTTCGCCCCGAGCAAGATGAGTTTCATGAAGAGCGCTTTCACACCGATTTTTCAGCGCGGGCGAGCGAATTCGACATGCAGTTCGAGTTGACGGCCCCTGGCAAACGCACCGGCACCGTGATTATGGTTTCCAAGGCCGATCACTGCTTGAATGATCTGCTCTACCGTTATCGGACAGGGCAGCTTCCGCTGGATATCAAAGCAGTGATTTCCAATCATCCTGATCTGGAGCCGTTGGCAGCATGGCACGATTTGCCCTACCACTACCTGCCGATCACGCCCGAGACGAAATTGCAGCAGGAATCGCAGATACGCGACATCATCGCGGAAACCGACGCTGAACTGGTGGTGCTGGCAAGGTATATGCAGGTGCTTTCACCTTCCATGTGTGAGTTATTAGCCGGACGGGCGATCAATATTCATCACTCGCTGCTGCCCGGTTTTAAAGGCGCTAAGCCTTATCATCAGGCGTATGAGAAAGGGGTTAAGCTGGTCGGCGCAACGGCCCACTACATTAATAATGACCTTGATGAAGGGCCGATTATTGCCCAGGGGGTCGAGCCTGTGGATCACACCCACTACCCGGAGGATCTGGTTGCCAAGGGGCGTGATATCGAGTGCCTCACCCTGGCTAGAGCGATTAGCTATCATTTGGAACGCCGCGTGTTCTTTTATTCAGGGCGCACAGTCGTTTTTGGCAACTAGCTTTTTGGTAACTAGCTTTTTGGTAACTAGTCTTTTTGTAACCAATGCTTTTTGCCTAATGCTGTTGTTAATAAACGCAAACAGTTTGAGCGCGCTTTTATAACTGGGTTGCTGTCGTTGCTAAGCTTTTGCCAGAGCGATATGTAACCCCTTGTTATGTGTGATAAGCCGTGCCTAAAAATATGATTTTATAAATATAAAAATATCATCAATAAAAGATAGATTAGTTTTATTTATCATCACATCAATAACTTATTGAAATTGTCAGGCACCGCCTGACTTTCCCCTGTTTATACGTCAAGAGGTGCTCCAATGCCTATCAGTGTTTTCGACCTTTTTAAGATTGGAGTAGGCCCCTCCAGTTCCCATACCGTCGGGCCCATGCAGGCGGCTTTTAAGTATGTCACAACCCTGCGCGAAAACAGCCTGCTTGATGAGGTAGGGCATCTTGAAGTCCATCTTTATGGCTCGTTGTCCGCCACGGGTATCGGACATGCCACCGATAACGCAATTATTATGGGATTGATGGGTGAACGCCCTAGCACAATAGATCCCTCTATTATTGAACCAGCCATTCAGGCGCTTAAAGAGAGCCAATCATTACAGCTTGGCCGACAAAAAACAGTGAAGTTTGTTTGGGAGAGTGACCTCTATTTCCATGAAGAGAGCTTGCCGCATCACCCTAATGCCATGAAGCTGGCGGCTTTTACGCATCAGGGCGACTTGGTGTATCAAAATACCTATTACTCGGTGGGCGGCGGCTTCGTGGTTGAACAGGCCCAGGTGGATATGCCGCTGGACGATTTGGGTGGCGTTACCATTCCTTACAACTTCGATACCGCAGACGAACTCCTGGCGCTATGTAAAAAAGAGCAGCTCAGTGTCAGCCGGCTGATGCTGGAAAATGAGAAAGTATGGCGGACGGAGGAGGAGGTCAGAAACGAACTGTGGCGTATCTGGCAAGTGATGTGTGAATGCATCGACAATGGATTAACTCACGAAGGGATACTGCCGGGCGGGTTAAACGTTAAGCGCAGGGCTAAGCTGCTTCACCAGCATCTGCAAGCGGCAGAGCAGAATGATTGCCTGATAGCCTCAACGTTCTCAGCGATGGAGTGGGTGAATATTTTTGCACTCGCCGTTAACGAAGAGAACGCTGCGGGTGGGCGGATGGTGACGGCGCCCACCAACGGTGCCGCAGGTATCATTCCGGCCGTTTTGCACTACTACATGAAGTTTCAGCCGAACGCCTGCGAAAAAAACGTGGTGGATTTTTTGCTGGCGGCAGGCGCCATTGGCATTCTGTGCAAGAAAAATGCCTCAATCTCCGGCGCCGAAGTGGGCTGCCAGGGGGAAGTCGGGTCGGCTTGTGCCATGGCAGCCGCTGGCTTGGCTGATGTGATGGGGGGCACGCCCGAACAAGTCGAGCATGCGGCCGAAATCGGCTTGGAGCACAATTTAGGATTAACCTGTGACCCTGTGGGTGGGTTAGTTCAGATTCCCTGTATCGAGCGCAATGCCATCGCAACGGTAAAGGCGATCAATGCCGCTCAAATGGCACTGCGTGGTGATGGCACTCACTTTATCTCGTTGGACAAGGTAATTCGTACCATGCGCGATACCGGCAGAGACATGTTGGATAAATACAAAGAAACATCTAAAGGTGGCTTAGCTGTGAATGCTATTGAGTGTTAACAAGCCCTAGTAACGATGCAGCAACCCTCTGATAGCAACTCAATGGCTAGTGTGAATCGCGTCAGGCGGACGCTTTCTCCGAGAGCGGTTGTAACGCCGCATCCTGTTGTCGCTGATAAGCTTTGATGCGTTCAACCAAGTACTCAGCGTCAGCCGCCACGCCAGAGAACCTCCCAGAGCCCCAGGTATGCAGCCATGGCAGGCCAATAAAGTAGAGGCCGGGCTGTTGGGTGACACCGCGTTTGTGTATGGGATGGCCCTGACCATTGAATACCGAAGCATCAAGCCAGTGAAAGTCAGGGCGAAAGCCGATGCACCAGATAACGGCGCTAATCCCTGCGTCGACCAGATTTAGCTCGGAACGCTCTTGGTTCGGTTCCCAGCATGGCGTGTACTCGGGCGCTGGTGGGGCCTCGATACCCTGGGAAGCGATGTAGGCATCAATTCGCTGGTTTATGTTGCAGTAAACACTGTCGGCATGATCGAGGTTGGCTTTCAAATTATCGCGAAAGATAAAGTCCCCATTGCGGTACTCTTCTAATAGCCCGAATAGCTCCATACCTTCGAGAGCGAACTTGCGCAGGTCGATCTCCCGACCCCCGTCACGTCCTGTGACATAGTGGTTGGTGTTATCTCTTACTCCCTCACGTAATGGGTGCTGATCGACCGACATCTCGTAGTAGCCCATTTCATCAAGCCATTCGACAACATCTTTGCCGCGATATTGACGCGCCACGCGCGGGGCATCACCGGTGGCGAGGAAGACTTTTCGCCCAGCAATGTGCAGGTCTTCGGCAATCTGGGCGCCAGATTGGCCGGAGCCCACCACCAACACTGCCCCCTCGGGTAACTGTTCAGGGCTTCGGTATTCCGCGGAATGTAGCTGGAACAACCGATCGGGCAATCGCTCTGCCATACGTGGAATGATAGGGAGATGATAACCGCCGGAGGCCACCACGACCTGATCCGCGCTAAACTCACCCGCGGAACTCTTCACTTCGTACTTCCCATTGCTATTCAGACTGACGCGATTAACGGCAACGCCTTCGAGGGCGGGAGGCTGAACCTTGGTGGCAAAGCGGTCAAGGTAAGCGACGACGTCGTCTCGTTTCATAAAGCCTTTAGGATCATCCCCGTCGTAGGGATGATCGGGTAGCTGGCACTGCCAATTCGGCGTCACTAAGGTGAATGAATCCCAACGCGCTGTCTGCCAGCTATGCATTAAGCTGTGTTTCTCTATAACGAGATGGCCGATTGCCTGTTGTTGAAGGTAGTGGCTGACGGATAGCCCCGCCTGACCGCCACCGATGATAATGGCAGAATAGTGCTTACGTAGGTCTTTCATATCGCTCTCTCTTTGCAACGATTGATGAGATGTTTGATGGGCTAGTCGATGCGGATAATTTCGACCATGTCCTGCGGATTATTGCCAAACTGCTGGGCTTTGGCCTTGATGACCGTCGACTGATCAATGGCACTGGAGCAGAAGAAGCCGAATTTTTGTTCGACGCGCTGGCTGGCTGCCTCTAAGGCTGTGTCGGCGCGCTCCACAAAAGCATCGACGCTGAGACGCTCGCCGACCTGGAAGTACTCCTTTACGACGGTAGAGGGTGAGTAACACTGGTCTTCGCTGCCATCTGGCCAGCGAACGTGGAAGTGTATGGCTGGCATGCTCAAAGCTCCTGTTGGGGAATGGGCATTTGGGGGCGACTCAGTCCGGTTAATGGAGTCGTTGCAAGGTCATGGAACAACTGGCGATCATTGTCGGTTTCTACCCAGAGCTGAGGTGAGGAAACGATCTCGCCGATCTGCGCGGCGGCGATGCCACGGGCACGGAAGCGCTCTAGCAGCATGGGAAGGTGCTCATTATCCGTGGTGAGCAGGTAACCGAAGCTAGGGAAGGTGCATAACCAGTCTTCCCAAGTGACTTTCTCGGGTTTCGGGATGGCGTCAAGGTTAATGCTCACACCTACATCAGCGCTCTCCATGAGCATTAAGGTGGTACCGAGGAGACCGGCCTGACTAATATCTTTAGCGGCGCTAGCCAAGCCCGCTTCAGCAATACAGGGAAGTAGTTCGATGTCGCCACGCAAACGCTCAGCGGGCGCCGTTGTGGCCGCGTTCCAATTCAGATAGGGCGCTTGATAGGCGCCGCGCAGGTCGATAGCCGCCACTAATAGCTGCCCAGGCCGCGCCGCAAAACTGCTCAGCAGGCATTGGGCTCGACCCAGGATGCCGACCGCCAATTGCGGCTGATTGGAGCGAAGGTTGGTGTGGCCACCGACGATGGGAATGCGGAAGGTGTCGGCGGCCTCACGCATGCCTTTGGCAATGAGTTCAGCGCTTTCTGGGTCATGGCTCCATAGAGCATTGACGATTGCCTGGGGCCGCCCGCCCATTGCGGCGATATCACTGACGTTAACCATCACCGAACACCAGCCAGCAAACCAAGGATCCTCGGCGACGAAGGCGGTAAGTAGCCCTTCCATCGCCAACAGTGTGTAGCCTTCGCCGCTGGGAATGGCCGCGGTATCGTCGCCGTTGGGATGCCAGCCATCGGGCAGTGCTGTCAGGTTGGGAGCGATCCGCGCGATATCGGCCTTATGGGCAAGACCACTATAATCGTGCACTTTCTGGAGCAGTTCTGTTAGGTCGAGTCGTTGCTTTTGGCTCATGATGCTTGTCTCAGTGCGGGGGCTGAAAGGATCTTAAGCAGCCCAGGCGCCAGCTCAGCGAGAGGTTGGCGTTGACGCCCAGGCACAACAAAGCCGCTAAGAGGAGAGTGGCAAGGGGGGTAGTGGGTAAGGTCGGCCTCCATGACGACATGAGGTCGATCAAGGATTAACTCCTCTCCAATGCTTCGCCAGTGCAACTGTTGAAAAAGAGCCTCATTCTGGGCCTGTACCCGGGCCAAAAAGCGTTGGCAGCCCAATGCATGAGCGCTGGAGACGGCCAGCCGAATCAGCGTGGAGCCTAGGCGGCCTTGGGCGCGGAAGGCTGGGTCAACAGCAAGACGCGAACCATGCCAGAGTCCAGGTTCTGATTCGTGAATACGCACTGTCCCCACCACTTGCTCATACCATCCTCCTGTGCACCCTAAAGCGACGAGTAGGTGGGCTGAGTCATCGATGGCATCTCGGTCGTCCTGATCAAATATTGCCTGCTCATCGCAGAAAACGCGCCGCCGCAATGCCAGTGCTTCATCGGTTTCCCAAGGCAGGCTCGCCCACTTGATCCGGTAGTTGGAATAGGCCGAATAGGCGTCGGATGTTGACATCATCGGGCACTCCTCTATTAAGCGTTTCGCGTGCTGTTAGCGCTCGTACTCAGACAACGTTGAACAGGCACCGCAACGCCCGCAGCCCGCTTTGATATCGCTAGAGCGCAACGCTGCGAGCTTGAGACGTCTGCCCAACGGCGCCAGGATCGACTCCATAAAGTCGGCGCTGGGCGGCTTATGATCTTCTAATGGCGTGCCGTTAATCGGCACGAACGGCACTACAAAGGGATAAACGCCGATTTCGATTAGGTGTTGGCAGGTTTCCAGAATGGCCTCGCGGGTATCCCCGAGCCCGGCAAGAATATAAGTGCTGACTTGCCCGCGGCCAAAGACGTCAACAGCATCGCGAAACGCCTGCATATACTCTTCGATGCCAACCTCGGCCTTGCCTGGCATTAGCGTTTTTCTTAGCGAAGGTGTGACCACTTCGAGATGCATGCCCAGGCTGTCAATGCCAGCTTCCTTCATGCGGGCATACCAAACGGGATCCTTAGGTGGTTCGCACTGCCCTTGCAGCGGAAGATCCACGGCCGCTTTGATGGCCCTGGCACTTTCGCAAAGGACGCTGGCTCCTCGGTCAGACGTGGCTGGCGTTCCGGTAGTCATGACCATATGTTTGACACCGTCGAGCTCGACAGCGGCCTTAGCCACCTCGGCCAGTTGGTCTGGGGACTTATGCGCAATGGTGCGCCCGGCTTGGAGTGATTGACCAATCGAGCAGAATTTGCAGGCTTTGCGCCTGCTCTCATAGCGGATGCATGTTTGCAGTACCGTCGTGGCCAGTACATCGCGGCTATGCAAGGTGGCGATATGCGTGTAGGGGACGCCGTCAGCGGTTTGCAGGTCGTAGAAGTGGGGCGTATCTGCAAAGGTAATATCGGCCATAGGAATCGTGTTTTCAGTCAGCCTATGCCCTTCATCACCTGACACTACGCTAAACGGTGAACGCCATGCCGACTGGGTATAGACGGGCACCATCATAGTGATTCCATCGATGGTTATTGCCTGATGGTCAGAAGGGCCAGCGCCGCCCCGTCGGCTGACATGCTCTTGTGATGCATCCTGCAGGCGTACGCCATGGGTTTGAAGTTCGGTGAACAAGCGTGAGCGATCGGCGAGCTTACTCATCTTCATCTCCTTGGGCATTATGGCCCTGAGCGGAAGTGGCCAGTGGCTGGCAGCAGTGGGCGGGCATATCGTTAATGGCTAAGCTCAACAGTTCAGGGCGCGCATAGTGGCCCACCGAATCCATCATTCGCTTACGCTTGGTAATCAGGGCGAAATCCAGGTCGGCAATAACGATGCCTTCTCCTTTGCTCAGCGGCTCGGCCAAGTGCTTACCTTCTGGCGAGATAATGGCGGTGTTACAGCCATCACGCAGAGCACGTTGTAGCGTGGTGTCGGGGGTAATGGATTCGATTTGGGAGTCGGTTAGCCAGCCGGTGGCGTTAACCACGAAACAGCCCGCTTCAAGGGCGTGATGACGGATGGTTACCTCAATTTGATCCGCAAAGACTGGGCCGACCAGCGAGCCAGGAAACTGGCTGCAGTGGATCTGCTCGTGCTGGGTCATCAGGGCATAACGTGCCAACGGATTGTAGTGCTCCCAGCAGGCCAGGGCGCCAACACGGCCCACGGCGCTATCCACTACCTTCAAGCCCGAGGCATCGCCCTGGCCCCAAATCATGCGTTCGTGGTAGGTCGGCGTGAGCTTTCGGCGTTTCAGCAACAGACGCCCGTCGCTATCAAAGATCAGTTGAGTATTGTAGAGGGTGCCATGATCACGCTCATTAACGCCAAGCACGACGACGATGCTCAGGGTGCGAGCGCGCTCAGCGACAGCATCAGTGATCGGGCCTGGTACCACCACGGCCTGTTCATACAGCCGTAAGTGCTCGGCGCCACAGGCCACGGCGGGGTAGACAAATGAAAAGTACGGATAGTAGGGAACGAAGGTTTCGGGGAACACGATCAGCTCAGCCCCCTTGCTGGCCGCTTCGTCGATTGCATCCAGTACCTTGACCAGCGTGCCGCCAACACTCTCAAGATCGGGAGAAAGCTGAGCGGCAGCGGCCCGCACTATGGTCGTTCCTGTCATGTTTGCTTGTGCCATGACCGCTGCTCCCCTTAGACCGTCCAGGTATCGATGATCAGTGCATCGTCGCGCACGTGAAGCAGCTTGAGGTCAAGCACATCCAGTGGATTGATCGCGCGGATGCCCTCAATGAGTGACGGTTCGCCATGACCATAGAGTGCTTGAAGAGCAAAGCGGCAGGCGTAGACCTTGCCTCCCTCGGCCATAAACTTGGTCAACTGATTGTTGAAGTTCATGTGGCCGGGGAACGCTTCATCACCCAGGGTGGGGAAGCCCCGCTGTACGCCCAAAGTGACCCCGGGGCCATACAGTAAGATGGAGGTTTCAAAGCCTTTACGCAGCAAACGCGTTGCCTGCAGCATATTCACGAAGCCGATCGACCCCTCAAAGGCAACCGTATGAAAAGTTACCAGGGCTTTTTCGCCTGGTTTCGCTTTTACGTCTTCAAAAACCTTCTCTTCGTAGTCGACCAGAAAATCGCCTTTCTTGTTGAGTGGTTGCGTCACTGTAGGCATGTCTAAGCTCCGTTTATTGCGAGTGGGAGAGTCGTTAACCGCCGTGCTTACACAAGCGGTACGATCAATACGGAGCAATCGACGTGCCAATTGATATGCTTATTGATCCAATCAATTGTCGATCATGTAGGTCGCTCTAAGCCTAAAAATTGACCAAATTTTTAGGCTAAAAAAATAATAAAAGGCTAATGTTTCAAAAAAACTGTGTTTTTCACCTTATTTGTGCAATGAAAGTGTGTTTTGCACCATTAAGTACATATGCAATCAATTTTTTATTTGTGCAATCTTTAGCCCATCAGTGATAAGTTTTGGTCGATAAGAAGAGTAGGTAACAATGTTTATTTAACGACGGAGAAGATATGCATACATCTGAGCTGGAACGCTGGCGAAAACGTTTAGACAAGGAGGTCAGCCAGCCAGCTTATCGTCTGGTCGCTGAATTGATTGCTGAAGATATCGGTAGTGGTCGGCTGCAGCCCCGCGAGCGACTGCCCCCGCTGAGAGAACTGGCGGGGGCTTTGAGTATCAATTACACGACGGCGGCGCGTGCCTATAACGAAGCTAAGCTGCGAGGCTTGATTGACTCGCATCCGGGCTCGGGCACTTTTATTAAAGGTAAGGCAGTGTCAGTGAAGCCGAGCAGTGGTTATGAGATGACCATGAACCTAATGATTGAGCCCGCTATACCGACGTTGATTGAACGAGTACGCGATAGCGCTATCTCGGTGTTGGCCCAGCGTGATCTTTACTCACTGCTGCGTTATCAAACCTTTGGTGGCAGCCATCATGACCGTGTGGCTGCGCTCCAATGGCTGGATCGGCGGCTGGACAACACGACACTGGAACAGGTCTTGATATGCCCCGGTATTCACAGCGGCCTGGTTGGGCTACTGATGCAGTTGGTAGCCCCAGGTCAGCTAATTTGTGTCGAAAGCCTGGTCTACCCCGGCCTAAAGGCTATTGCGGCCCAGCTCGGGCTGACCCTGCATTCATTGGAGCGTGACTCCGATGGCCCTCTTGTTCGCTCCTTCGAGGATATCTGTAAGCAGGGTCAAGTGGCCGTTTTGTACATTAATCCCACCATCCAAAACCCCACGACGACGACTATTCCCTTGGGGCGTCGTGAAGCTTTGGCCGATGTTGCCTTGCGCTATAGCATCCCGATTATTGAAGATGATGCTTACACCATGCTCAGCGAAGAGAAGATCGTCCCTATTGCTAACTTGGCCCCTGAGCTCACTTACTATCTGACGGGGACTGCCAAGTGTTTTGGCCCCGGTTTGCGATCAGGATTCCTACACGCCCCCACCAAGCGACAGGCGCAGAGAACCGCTGGGGCGCTTCGAGCCACCTCGGTGATGTCCAGCCCGCTGATTGACGCCCTGGTCACTGAGTGGATAACCGATGGGACGGCAGATGCCATGCTTAAAGCGATCCGTATCGAGGCCATTGCCCGCCTTGAAATAGCCGAGAAGATTCTGGGACGTCAGCGCATCGTGTCTGCCAAAGGTGCTTTCCACCTATGGCTCAAGCTGCCCAAGCACTCTGGCTGGAACCCTTCAGAGCTGGCGGTGCAATTACGTTCACATGGCGTTAGTGCGGTTGCCAGCGCTGCTTTTAGTACCGACAACCATCCCCCTGAAGCTCTGCGCTTGTGCTTCGGTGGTCAACTGACAAGAGAGGACTGGGAGGAAAGGCTGCATTATGTGGCGGATATCATCGACCAGCCTGCCTATCTGTCATCTCTGACGATGTAACCTTGGTCAACTGTCCTCGTGACGGTTTGGTATTGATTAGCCAGACGAATAGTAAAAGCAGTTTAACGCCCATTATCTTCGGCGATAAGTGGCTAGGGGTTCTTATCTCCTTATTTTAATGCACGCTGTGGAGCACTACCACGGTTGCGATCCGTCGTCTGATCCGGCTTTTTTGAGGCTTTCTGAGCCTGTACTTGTCAGCTGTGCATAGGCATAGTCCTTAAGTTAGTTTGAACGCTAACAAAGCAATTTATCGCCTAGCTGGTTCGGTTTTGTTTAGGAGGTGCCCGTTAATATGTTGATATATATTGTCTTTTTGATGATCTTTGTGGGCGTGACCGCAGCTCTGTATCAGGTGTATGAAATTCATTACAACATCAACGTCGGCAACGATAAAAAGTTGTCGAAGGCTGATAAAAGCCACTTACAAGCGCTTTCTGACCAAGCCAAAACCGCCACGCAAACCCATGCCCGGCCAGACTTTGATCAAGCGGCAGCCAATGCCTTGAGCCCTAATCTCGATCGGGATATCGCACTGAAGGCTTTTGCTGAAGAGGAAAAAGGCGTCTACGCGATTCCTTTGTTGCGGCGTAAAGCGCGGTTGTGCTTTAACGGCGATAGCAGTGCGAATGTAAACAGCGTAAAAGTGCGTCACTTGCTGTTTTGGAAAACAACGCTGCCGCGTACCAATATACGCGCAGCGTTGATTACACTGGTCATTTTGAACTGTTTCTTGGTTCAGCTACTGGCTGCCATGAGTGTTTATACGCTGGGTTATCCAGTCTCGACACCTTGGCTGGCTTGGTTAAACGACCCCATGGCAGTAATGCTGCTGATTTATGCCTTTATCTTTGCTTCACTGCTTATTACGAAGTTTGATAGATATATGCACGACCTCTATCAACTCGGCAAGCTGTTTAAGAAAAAAGCTGTTTAGCCGTCGGTGCAGCGCGCAATCTCATTAGCCAGTTGTTCCAGCAACGCATCGTAAAGGCCAGCATCCAGCGTCAGACCCACGCCCAAGGGATCCATGACGCCGATATAAGCAGACGTATCGCCAAAGACATTATTAACCATCTGCGGATTGAACTGAGGTTCACTAAACACGCACTGGATATTTTCGTCATTCACCAGCGTCTGCAGTTCCTCAATACGCGCCGGGCTGGGTGACGATGCGTCGCCGATGGAAATGGCCCCTGCCGCTTGGACGTTAAAGGCCTCCTCGAAATACTGGTAAGCATCATGGAAAACAATAAAGCGTGTGTCGGCGCTGTTGGCCAAACGATCCTGAATATGTTCCTGAAGGCTGGTTAAGTCCTCTTTCCCCTGGGCGGCGTTGTCGCGATAGTACGCTGCGTTATCAGGGTCGATCTCACTTAACTGTTCGGCGATGGCATCCAGCCAACGGCGTGCATTGTCAGGATCCAGCCAGGCATGGGGGTTCATGCCGGTATGGCTGTGATTATGGCCGTGGTGGTCATGATCGTGCCCACTTTCGTCATGGCTGTCTGCATGGCTGTCTTCATGATGGTGGTGTTCGTGATCGCCATGATCATGCTTATTGTGGTCGTGGTCGTGGTCGTGGTCGTGGTCGTGGTCATGGTGCTCGTGACCGTGTTCATCCCCATTGTTGAGCGCAAAGGTCGCGCCTTCGCGGTATTCCAATGTCGTCGTTCCGGGCTCATCCAATAGCTCAAGGTGGCGTGCATCACCCGCCAGGTTGTCAATGGGGCCTGATAGCCAGGGCGTCAGCGCGTCGCTTACCCATACCACCAGATCCGCATCATCGAGGGATTGTGCTTCGGAAGGCCGTAGCGAATAACCATGCGGCGAAGCACCAGGCTGGATAAACAGCTCAGGATCGCCGCGATCCCCCATCACCTTAGCGACAAGCGAATACACCGGCGGAATATCCACCGCAACATGCGGCACTTCTGCGGCGGCAACCAGCGGGAAAGCCGCTAATAGCGGCCAAGACAAACGAGCTAAACGGTTATTCATCAGGGTTCTCCTCATCATCAACTATGGCTTTTCTGGGTTCGAACATAGGCATCGACACTCGCCTATGCGAGATAGACATGTTATAACATAACAAATACAGAAAAGACGACCTTCAATTATGCGGCTTGCTCAGCCTCCTGATCGCGATGCGATTCTGAACGTTCGCCAACTGAACGTTCGTTTCGGCGGACAGCATATCCTCGAGAACATCAATCTCGATTTATATCGGCAACAGGTGGTGACCCTGATTGGCCCTAATGGCTCGGGGAAATCCACACTAGTGAAAACGCTGATCGGTGCGGTAACGCCCACCTCCGGCCAGGTGACCATCGCCCCGCAGCAGCGCATCGGTTATGTGCCCCAGCGGCTTCACCTGGATCCTACCTTGCCCATGACGGTCAAGCGTTTTATCAACTTGCCCCGTCGCCTCCCCCATCGCAGTGTGCAAAAGGCGCTGGAAGATGCCGGCGCCGAGGCATTGATCAAGGCGGCAATGAGCGAGCTATCGGGCGGCCAGTTCCAACGCGTGCTGTTAGCCCGGGCGCTGCTGGCAAAACCCGATATTCTGATTCTCGATGAAGCGACACAAGGGCTTGATCACCGAGGTACCGCTGAGTTCTACCAGCATATCGAAAGCGTGCGCCGCAGCTACGGCTGCGCTGTACTGATGGTCAGCCACGACCTCCATGTCGTGATGCGTACCGCCGACCATGTGCTGTGCCTGAATCGCGTTATCTGTTGCGAGGGCAAGCCCGAGCAGGTGGCCTCATCGCCGGACTATCAGGCGCTGTTTGGCGATCAGACCGCCCAGACCTTAGCCCTTTACCGCCATCAGCACGAGGAGGCCGCCAATGCTGGATGATTTTATGTGGCGGGCGATGATCGCCGGTGTATTAGTGGCCATGGCCGCCGCCCCGTTAGGGTGTTTCGTGGTGTGGCGGCGTATGGCCTACTTCGGCGATGCGACCGCCCACGCCGCCATTCTGGGGGTGGCGTTAGCGCTGCTATTGAACGTCTCTATCTTCTTAGGCGTGCTGACGGTTGCCCTGGTGATGGCGAGCTGTGTGTCAATGCTCAGTGGGCGGGGCTATGCCATGGATACCCTGCTCGGGGTAATGGCGCACTCGGCCCTGGCCATCGGCCTGGTGGCGGTGTCGTTTCTTTCTGGGGTGCGCATCGACCTAAACGCCTATTTGTTTGGCGATATTCTGGCCGTCGGGAAAACGGATATCTGGATTATCGGCGGCGGTGTAGCGCTGGTGCTGACGCTGCTTTTCTGGCGCTGGTCATCGTTATTGACCGCGACGTTAAGTGACGAGCTTGCCTATGCCAGCGGCATCCAACCCCGGCGCGAACAGCTGGTTCTCACCCTGGCGCTTGCAGTGGTCGTCGCCGTGGCGTTGAAAGTCGTGGGCGTGCTGCTGATTGCCGCCTTGCTGATCATCCCGGCGGCCACCGCCCGGCCTTTTTGCCGCACGCCAGAAGCTATGGCGATTCTGGCCGCGGGGATTGCCATGCTGGCGGTGACGGCAGGGCTTAGAACCGCCTATGTGATGGATACGCCGACCGGCCCGACGATTGTCATGCTAGCCGCTGTGCTGTTCACCCTGGCCACGGTTGTGACCCAAGGCTGGCGCTTGTTGCGTCAGCGCCTCCAGCCCGCGTCCTGTCATTCCGGTAAATAGCGCGGTGGTTGCAAGGGCTGCGTTCGCTCACCGCTCACGTCTATCCCAAGAGGTAACGAAATGACTGTTTCAACCCTGCCTGATGTAGCCAGCCAAACCGCCCGCTCACCGGCTGCTTTGACCTGGGTGGGCATGGAGGGCATCGCACTCCCCATCCGCCTAGGCAGCCGCAGTGTGACGGCCACGCTCAATGCAGGGGTTAGCCTGGATGACGCTGATGCACGGGGAATCCATATGTCCCGGCTGTATTTGGCGCTGGCACCGCTTGAAGAAGCACCGCTGACACTTCAAGCGGTTAAGGACATATTGAACGCATTTTTAACCAGCCAAGATGGCTTATCGCAGCATGCTTATCTCAGCATCGAAGGCGAGCTTCCGCTTAAGCGGCAAGCCTTGATCAGCCCTTTAGCCGGGTGGAAAAGTTACCCCTTCACCTTGCGCTGCCAATTAACGCCCGCTGGCTTTCAGGCTGAACTCGACCTTACAGTGGGCTATTCGTCCACCTGCCCCTGCTCGGCGGCACTGGCAAGGCAACTGATTCAGCAGGCCTTTGAGGAAGATTTTGCGGAAATTCCGTTAACAAAGACGGCGGTATCTGCGTGGCTAGGCAGCGAAGAAGGGATACTCGCAACGCCCCATAGTCAGCGCAGCAGTGTCGAATGCAGTTTGCGTTTATCTGAAAGCGAAAACGGAGAATGGCCCCTCGCGGATTCGATAGAAAACTCGATTGACCGTATCGAGAGGGCACTCGGTACCGCGCTACAAACCGCAGTAAAACGTATCGATGAACAGGCCTTTGCCCTCGCCAATGGACAAAACCTGATGTTCTGTGAAGACGCGGCAAGGCGGCTGGATAAAGCACTACGGCAAGCGCCGGGGGTGTCAGGGTTTCAGCTTAAGGTTGTGCATGCTGAAAGCCTGCACGCCCATGACGCAGTGGCGCGCAGTGAGTGGAATTGGTGAGCGTGTGTGGGCTCGCCTAGCGCACTGAAGGCTAAACGATTATTGGCCTTCCCTTCAGTGCTTGTTTAGGATCACTAGCGGATCTCAATAACAAAATAGCGAGCCGTTCTCATGAAGCCAGAAACCATTGCTCTTCACCATGGCTATTCGCCTGATTCACAAAACGCCGTGGCGGTGCCGATTCATCAAACCACGTCGTTTTCGTTCGATAACGCGCAGCACGCGGCGGATCTGTTTGATCTTAAAGTGGAAGGAAACATTTACTCGCGCATTATGAACCCGACCTGCGCCGTGTTGGAGCAGCGGGTAGCCGCGTTGGAAGGCGGTATCGCCGGGCTAGCGGTGGCATCGGGAATGGCGGCGATTACCTATGCGATCCAGACCATTGCCGAAGCGGGTGATAACATTGTCTCGATCAGCGAGCTGTATGGCGGTACCTACAACCTGTTTGCCCACACCTTGCCGCGCCAAGGCATTCAGGTGCGTTTTGCCGATAAAGACGATATTGATGGCATCGAAGCGCTGATCGATGAGCGTACCAAAGCGGTTTTCTGCGAAAGCATTGGTAACCCCTCGGGTGGCGTGGTCGACCTAGCAAAGCTCGCCGAAGCGGCGCATCGTCATGGGGTGCCGGTAATAGTCGATAACACCACGGCGACGCCGTTCTTATGTCGGCCGATTGAGCACGGGGCGGATATTGTCGTCCACTCGGCGACCAAATATATCGGCGGCCACGGCACCACGGTGGGCGGAGTGATTGTTGATTCGGGCACCTTTCCCTGGGCCGAGAATGCCAGCCGTTTTCCGCTGCTCAATGAGCCTGATGTCTCCTATCACGGTGTGAGCTATACCCGTGATGTGGGCGATGCGGCCTTTATTGCCCGTGCCCGAGTGGTGCCACTACGCAACATGGGGGCGGCGCTCTCTGCCCAGGCGGCCTGGAACCTGCTGCAGGGGTTGGAAACGCTGTCACTACGGATTGAGCGTATCTGTGCCAATGCCTTAGCGGTTGCCAAGCATCTGGAAAGCCATCCGTTGGTCACTTGGGTGCACTATGCTGGCTTGGAAAACCATCCCGATCATGCGCTGGCCCAGCGTTATATGAACGGCCATGCCTCGGGAATTCTTAGTTTTGGCATTGAAGGTGGGCAGGCCGCTGGTGAGCGCTTCTACGATGCGCTGGCGCTGATTCTCCGCCTGGTGAATATCGGCGATGCCAAAAGCTGTTCTTCCATTCCCGCCTCTACTACGCACCGCCAACTCAACGAGCAGGAACTAAAAGCCGCTGGTGTCACGCCGGATATGGTGCGCCTATCGATCGGCATCGAGCATATCGACGATCTGCTGGCGGATATTGATCAAGCGCTGGCGGCCTCTCAAGGGTAGTCTGTTTCGCCCCCGCCATCTCAATGCCATAAAAGCCAAGAGACGGCGGGGGCTAACTATCAAACGCCTTTGGACGCTGCCAGGGTATACAAAAACTCTAAACCCAGCGTTGCGGCGGCAAGTGAAGTAATGTCGCCGTGGTCATAGGCGGGGTTCACTTCCACCACGTCCATGCCAACTAACTCCATGCCCACCATGCCGCGAATGACTTTTAGCATCAGGTCAGTAGACATACCGCCGCACACCGGTGTGCCGGTGCCTGGGGCGTAGGCGGGGTCGAGGCCGTCAATATCCAAGGTAACGTAGGCCGGGTGATAACCCACGCGGGCACGAATGCGCTCAAGCACGGCCGCGGCACCGTGGTCATTGACCCAGTCCGCATCCAATACCTCGTAAGGGTGGTTGTGGCGGTCATAGCTGGTGCGAATACCAATTTGCAGCGAGTGCTCGGGTACTACCAAGCCTTCCTTTAAAGCGTGGTGAAAAATGGTGCCGTGGTCAAAGCGGGTGCCTTGCTCGTAGGTGTCTGTGTGGGCGTCGAAATGGATCAGCGCCAGCGGGCCGTGCTCTCGGGCGTGGGCGCGCAGCAGTGGCAGGCTAATGTAGTGGTCGCCGCCCAGGGTAAGCATCTTTTTACCCGCTTTTAACCAGCGGTTGGCGTGGGTTTCCAGGTTATCGACCAGGCTTTCGGGCTCGCCATAGGCGTAATCAACGTTGCCCGCATCGCAAACCTTGAGACGGTCTTCCAAGGCGAAGTCCCATGGCCAGCGTTTGCCTTCCCAGATCAGGTTAGCGGTACTTTGACGAATAGCATTCGGCCCCATACGGGTGCCGGAACGACCTGAGCAGGCTAAATCAAAAGGAACGCCACTCACCACAACGTCGGCGTCGGTTGCCTTGGGATCCGTTGCTTTTGCTACGCCCATAAAGGTAGAAATCACATCGCCATAAAGACTGGGCATGGTTTGTGCAGACATAGCTTGTGGGTGGGTCACCGGTGTGCTTCTCCTTAGAGTGCTGGATTAACGCTGATAGTCGCTGGTGGGCGAATGAGAGGCAGACAATAAGCAATTTCTAGTAATAGATTAAATGAATGTTTAGAATTTAATCATTCGTGGTATGAATGATGAGAAGCTATGCGCTCGCTACGCCATTTCGACCTGAACTTGCTGCTGGTATTTGAGGCGCTGATGCGCGAGCGTCACGTTACTCGCGCGGCAGAAACGCTGCATTTAAGCCAACCCGCCTTGAGCCATGCCTTAAAACGGCTGCGTGAATCGTTGGATGATCCGCTACTAGTGCGTACCGAAAACGGTATGCAGCCGACACCCCGGGCACTCGCGCTGCTGCCCGTGGTGCAACAGGCGCTAGCGATGCTGCGACAAGGTCTTGCGCCCCCCGCAATGTTTACCCCTGCCAACAGCACGCGCCGTTTTACACTCGCCACCACGGATTACTTTGAAGAGGTCATGTACCCGCTCTTTTTAAGTCAGCTGTTGGCTTATGCGCCGGGCATTAGTTTTTCCATTGAACTTATAACCCCGGACGTACTGAATGAGGGTCTGGAGCAGCGCCAAATTGATATGGTGGTAGGGTTGGATAGCCAAAGCGCGCTGCCCAGTGGCGTGATTCAGACTCCCTGGATGGATGAAGAACTGGTCTGCCTGGCTGCTACCCACAATGATCGCGTGGGCGATGTGCTAAATATTGGTCAGTTTGCGGATGCGCTCCATGTGGAGCTGGCGGATATTAGCGGCCTGCGCCCCAGTAATATCGATAGCTGTCTTGTTCAACACGGCTTAACCCGCGGGGTCATCTCTAAAAACCTCAACTATATCGCTGCAGCGCGGGTGGTGGCGCTGACGGAAGCGATCATGACGCTCCCACGTCAAATGGCTGAACGGTTCGTTGCTATGCTGCCGGTGCGTTTGGTGGAGCCGCCTAAAGAGCTTCCGGCGCTGAAAATGACCCTGATTCAGCATGGGCTCTATGCCAATGATCCTGCTAACAGGTGGCTCTACCAGGTGCTTACTGAGTTTGCTAACGACTTTAGACGTTAAGGGAACCATCATGCACACTAATGGATGTTGTAATTAAACAACGCTGTTGTATCAAAGGTTGAATAGTATCTGGCAGCCACCCCGTTAGATCCTAGACTGCTATTAAGGCGTTATCACGGACGCCGCTAAAGGTGCAGGGCCCATTGAGCAACTGCGGCACTGCAATAAGGTTAAGCAAGGGAGAACAAGAGTGAAAATAGGCGCACCGAAAGAGAGTGCCCGGGGGGAAGCGCGTGTCGCGCTGACCCCTGAGAGCGCTAAGCAGATCCAAAAACTGGGCCACGAATGCTTGGTAGAAACCGGCGCTGGTTTAGCGGCGGGTTTTAATGACGACACTTATCGTGATGCGGGCGTTACCGTAGTAGACAGCGCCGATGCGCTCTGGAACGACGCTGATGTGGTCATTAAAGTCCGCGAGCCCTCAGATGAAGAGGCCGAGCGCCTGCGCAAAGGGCAAACATTGATCGCTTTCTTCTGGCCGGCGCAAAACGAAGCGCTGCTGGAGAAGTGTAAGTCCCAGGGCGCCACCGTTATTGCCATGGATATGGTGCCGCGTATTTCCCGGGCCCAGAAAATGGATGCGCTCTCCTCCATGGCCAATATCGCGGGCTACCGCGCGGTGATTGAGGCGGGCAACAACTTTGGCCGCTTCTTTACCGGCCAGGTAACCGCTGCCGGTAAGGTGCCCCCCGCCAAGGTATTGGTGATTGGCGCTGGCGTGGCGGGTTTGGCGGCGATCGGCACGGCCACCAGCTTGGGCGCCGTAGTGCGCGCCTTTGACGTGCGCCCCGAGGTCTCTGAACAAATCGAATCCATGGGCGCGGAGTTTCTGTTCCTCGATTTCGAAGATAGCCAGGACGGTTCCGAAAGCGGTGGCTATGCCTCGCCCTCAAGCCCGGAGTTCCGCGAGAAACAGCTGGAGTGCTTCCGCGAGCAGGCAGCCGATGTGGATATCGTGATTACCACGGCGCTGATTCCTGGCCGTCCCGCGCCCAAACTGTGGCTGGAAGATATGGTTGCGGCGATGAAGCCTGGTTCGGTGGTGATCGACTTAGCCGCCGAGAAGGGCGGCAACTGCGATCTGACCAAGCCTGACGAGCGGGTAGTATCGGATAACGGCGTTGTGGTGGTTGGCTACACTGACTTCCCTTCGCGCATGGCCACCCAGTCATCGCTGCTTTACGCCACCAATATCCGCCATATGCTGACCGACCTAACGCCTGAGAAAGAGGGCGTTATCAATCACAATATGGAAGACGATGTGATTCGTGGCGCCACGGTGACTCACCAGGGCGAAATAACCTTCCCGCCACCGCCGCCTAAAGTCAAAGCGATTGCTGCCGCTCAGCCGAAGAAGAAAGAGAAGGCGCCCACGCCAGAGGAGAAAAAAGCCACTGACCTGGCCACCTTCAAAGCGCAAACCAAACGCCAAGTGGGGCTGTTGGCCGCCGGTGGCGCGCTGATGCTGCTATTGGGGCAAGTGGCGCCGGTGTCGTTTATGCAGCACTTTATTGTCTTTGTGTTGGCCTGCTTTATCGGCTTCCAGGTGATCTGGAACGTAAGCCACTCGCTACATACACCGCTTATGGCGGTGACCAACGCAATCTCGGGCATCATTATTTTGGGGGCGATTCTGCAGATTGGCTCCGGCAGCGCCGTAGTGGGCGTGCTGGCGGCGATCTCGGTGCTTATCGCATCAATCAATATCGTGGGTGGCTTCCTGGTGACACGCCGGATGCTGGCCATGTTCCAAAAATCATAAGCGGCGGAGAGACGATATGTTAGGTCAAGGATTCGTATCTGCCGCGGCGATCGCGGCAAGCGTACTGTTTATTCTGTCGCTAGGCGGCTTGAGTAACCAGGAAAAAGCCAAGCGGGCCGTCTGGTACGGCATCGTGGGTATGGCGTTGGCAGTATTTTTTACCTCCTTAGGGCCGGGTATTGGCGGCTACTGGTGGTTAATTCCGATGATGGTGATTGGTGCTGGCATCGGCGTCTATGTGGCGGGCAAGGTCGAGATGACCGAAATGCCTCAGCTAGTGGCTGCGCTGCACAGTTTTGTCGGCTTGGCCGCGGTGTTTGTCGCCTGGAGCGCCGATTTAGAGCGCCGCCGTGTGCTGGCGGCACAAGCGGCCGATGGCGTTATGCAGGAGTTTTCTGCGTTTGCCGCGCTGGTCGCCACCAAGGCGCCTGACGAGCTCACCTTTCTGCAGATTGAAGTAGTGTTCGCTATCTTTATCGGTGCAGTGACCTTCACTGGTTCGGTGGTGGCGTTCGGTAAGCTGGCCGGTAAAGTGGATGGCAAACCTCGCCAACTGCCCGGTGGGCATATGCTTAATGCCGGAGCGGCGGTGCTGTCACTGCTGTTAGCAATCTTGTACCTCAATGGCGCGGGCTTCTGGACGCTGATTGTGCTCGCAGCGCTGTCGTTCTTTATCGGTTACCACCTGATTATGGGCATTGGCGGTGCCGATATGCCGGTAGTGGTATCGATGCTCAACAGCTACTCCGGCTGGGCAGCCGCCGCTATCGGCTTCACGCTCTCTAATGATCTGCTGATTGTCACCGGTGCGCTGGTAGGCTCCTCCGGCGCAATTCTCTCTTACATCATGTGTAAGGCGATGAACCGCAACTTCGTCAATGTGATTCTAGGCGGCTTTGGCGGCAGCCAAGGGCCTGCGGCCGAGATTGAAGGCGAGCAGGTGGCTATTGACGCCGGTGGTGTAGCGAGCGCTCTGAACGATGCCGACAGCGTCATCATCGTGCCGGGCTACGGCATGGCGGTGGCCCAGGCGCAAACCGCGGTGAGCGACTTGGTGCGTAAATTGCGCGCTGCCGGTAAAACCGTGCGTTTCGGTATCCACCCAGTCGCGGGCCGCTTGCCAGGGCATATGAACGTGCTGCTGGCGGAGGCCAAGGTGCCTTACGATATCGTGCTGGAAATGGATGAAATCAATGACGACTTCCCTACTACCGACGTGGTCATCGTGATTGGCTCCAACGACATCGTTAACCCCGCGGCTGAGGAAGATCCCAATAGCCCCATCGCCGGTATGCCGGTATTGAAGGTGTGGGAGGCGAAACAGGTGTTTGTCAGCAAACGCGGTCAGGGTACCGGTTACTCCGGTATCGAAAACCCGCTGTTCTTCAAAGACAACACGCGCATGTTTTATGGCGATGCACGGGATAGCCTGAATACACTGCTGCCGTTGATTGATTAGGCCTTTGCAACTTAGCTATACGCTAGGTTACTACTAGCCATTCACTACTGAGCCCGCGAGCAATCGCGGGCTTTTTAGTTTCTGTGCAGGGCACTGCTACTCCTGCTATGGTCGAATACCACCTTATGTGTTGAGCAATCGCTACTATGAATCAACGGCCCAATCCCCGAGTGCTACTGCGCTTGCTGGGTTTACTGCGCCCCTACCGCACGCGGCTAGCCCTTGCTGGCTTAGCGCTACTTATGGCCTCGGGAAGCGTGCTCCTGCTGGGGAATGGATTGCGTCTAGTCATCGACAGAGGCTTTCTCGCTGCTGATCAGCAGGCGTTGGCCCAAACACTGGGTTTAATGCTAGCCGTCGTCACGGTGCTGGCGTTTGCCTCCGCACTGCGCTACTACCAAGTTACCTGGATTGGCGAGCGCTTGGCCGCCGACCTGCGCCAGCGGGTGTTTGATCATTTACTCACCTTGGAGCCAAGCTTTTTCGAGAGCGCAAGCGATGGTCGAGCCGCCGGAGAGATCGCATCACGCCTGACGGCGGACACCAGCGTACTACAGAGCCTGTTTGGCTCCTCGGTATCGCTGGCGCTGCGAAATCTGTTCATGCTGGTGGGCGCCGTGGTGCTCATGCTGGTGACCCAACCGTGGCTCTCGGCGATGGTACTGATAGGTATCCCCGCCACTCTGCTACCTATCGTGTGGTACGGCCGCCGGGTGCGGCGGCTTTCGCGTACCAGTCAGGATCGCGTGGCCGAACTGGGACGCTATGCTGAGGAGGCGCTGAGCGGTATCAAAACGCTCCAGGCATTTACCCACGAGGCGGTGGATAAAAGCCACTATGGCCAGCGAGTTGAACAGGCCTTTGGCAGCGCCGTAGAGCGCACCCAGCAGCGCGCCTGGTTAACCGGTGTCGCTATGCTAGTGGTGTTTACGGCGGTTGGCTTAATGCTCTGGCAGGGCGGTCAGGCGGTGCTAGACGGCACCATGAGCGCGGGTGAGCTATCGGCGTTTATCTTTTACGCCGTGCTGGCAGCAGGGGCAATTGCTACCCTGGCCGAGGTGGCCGGGGATGTACAGCGTGCGGCAGGAGCGGCGGAGCGCTTATTGGAGCTGCTCGATACCCAGCCCGCTATCCAGTCGCCGGTAAATCCGCAGAGTTTGCTAAGCCCTTCGCGTGGTGAGATTACCCTGGAGAATGTCACGTTTACCTACCCCGGCCGGGAAACCCCAGCGCTTGAAGGGTTTGATCTGCATATTAAGCCGGGAGAACGAGTGGCTGTGGTGGGGCCTTCCGGGGCAGGTAAAAGCACTTTGTTGGCGCTGCTGCTACGCTTTTATGACCCCAGCCAGGGACGCATTACCTTGGATGATAGGGATGTCCGTGCGCTAGATCTTGCCGCCTTACGCAGGGCCATGGGGTTGGTGTCGCAAGAGCCGGTGCTGTTTAGCGGCTCGGTGGCCGAGAATCTACGCTACGGAGACCCCGAGGCTGATATCGATAGATTACGCATTGCCGCCCAGGACGCCAGCGCCCTCGACTTTATCGACGCGCTCCCTCAAGGCTTTGATACGCCCCTAGGCCCCGGTGGGGTGCAGCTCTCCGGTGGCCAGCGTCAGCGGCTCGCTATTGCCCGAGCACTGCTCAAAAATCCTGCGGTACTGCTATTGGATGAAGCCACCAGCGCCTTGGATGCAGAAAGTGAGCGGCTGGTGCAGCAGGCGCTGGATCGACTGATGGTTGGGCGCACCAGCATCGTGATCGCCCATCGGCTGGCGACTGTCATCGCCGCTGACCGCTTACTGGTGCTTGAGGGTGGGAAACTGGTAGCGGCGGGCACTCACGCGGAATTGCTCACCACCAGCGCGCTCTATCGTCATTTAGCCGCGTTGCAGTTTGGCGGTGAAACGTTATAAAACGGTTCTTTTAACTATGGGAATACCTATGTCGAGCTTCTTTCAGCGCCTTAACGCCGTTAATGCCCCTTCGATTGGCCTGGGCTGCATGAACCTCTCCCACGGTTACGGCAGCATGGTGCCGGAAAGCGCAGCCCTACGGGCGCTGGATGAGGCCTTTGATATGGGCTATCGCCACTTTGATACCGCCACGCTGTATGGCGCCACGGCCAATGAAAGTGTGGTTGGGCGAGCTTTGGAGGGTAAGCGGCATCAGCTCTTTCTGGCCAGTAAATGCGGCATGGCGATGGATCCTGAGTCAGGCAAGCGGGTCATTGATGGTCGCCCGGAAACCCTGCGCAAGCAGTGCGAAGCGAGCCTTGCACGCCTGCGTACCGACCATTTAGATCTCTACTACCTGCACCGCTTGGATCGCCAAGTCCCCATTGAAGAGAGCGTGGGTGCGCTGGGGCGTCTGGTGGAAGAAGGCAAAATCGGTGGCGTGGGGCTCTCTGAAATTTCTGCGCTAACGCTGCGCCGCGCGGTCGCCGAATATCCCATTGCCGCGGTGCAGTCGGAATACTCGCTGTGGACGCGCAATCCTGAAATTGCGTTGATTCATGCGTGTCGAGAATTGGATGTTGCTCTGGTAGCGTTTAGTCCGCTGGGGCGAGGTTTCTTAACTGGCGCTATCAAAGACCCGGCGCGCCTAGAAGAGGGCGATATGCGCCGACATATGCCGCGCTTTAGTGCCGAGAACTACCCACACAACCTAACGCTATTTGCCCGCCTGGTGGCGCTGGCGCAGGCCTTAAGCGTCACGCCAGGGCAACTGGCACTGGCGTGGTTGATGGCTCAAGGGGAGGATATTATCCCTATTCCAGGTACCCGCTCGCCTGAACATATGCGCGAGAACTTAGCAGCGGAAACGCTGCACCTTGATGTCACCAGCTTGTCTCAGTTGAATGCCATGATGACGCCAGACCAAGTGGCAGGCGCCCGCTACAGCGAGGCCCAGCAGGTAGATATCGACACCGAAGAATTTTAACCACTGTAGCGCTAGCAGACTGCCGATGTATAAAAGCTATTAGATCGGTCACTAAAAGCAAATTGTGCCTATGAAGGATCTGCTTTAAAACAGTACCAAGTGAGTGAAGCGCCCTTTCCCTGCACAGCAGGCAGAGCGATGGCACTATCGTAAGGGCGCTCACCGTCAGTTGACTTGGTAGCTTAAGATGAGTGCAACCAAGACAAAAGCAAAAAAGGGAGAGAGCTATGAGTGGTAAATGTCCTGTAATGCATGGTGGTAATACCTCCACGGGCACGTCGAACAAAGACTGGTGGCCGGAAGGGATCAACCTGGATATCTTGCACCAGCATGACCGCAAAACAAACCCGATGGATACTGATTTCGACTATCGGGAAGAGGTCAGAAAGCTTGATTTTGACGCGCTCAAGCAAGACGTCCATGCGCTGATGACCGACAGCCAAGCCTGGTGGCCTGCCGATTGGGGTCACTACGGTGGTTTGATGATCCGTATGGCGTGGCACTCCGCGGGTACTTATCGTCTTGCTGACGGCCGTGGTGGCGGTGGTACCGGTAGCCAGCGTTTTGCACCGCTCAACTCCTGGCCCGATAACGTCAGCCTGGATAAAGCGCGTCGCCTGCTGTGGCCGATCAAGAAAAAGTACGGCAACAAAATTAGCTGGGCTGACCTGATGATTCTGGCAGGTACCGTTGCCTATGAATCCATGGGGCTACCCGCTTATGGCTTCTCCTTTGGTCGCGAAGATATTTGGCACCCGGAAAAAGACATCTACTGGGGCGATGAGAAAGAGTGGTTGGCGCCTTCTGACGAGCGCTACGGTGACGTTAAAAATGCCGAAACCATGGAAAACCCGTTAGCCGCCGTACAGATGGGGCTTATCTACGTTAACCCCGAAGGCGTTAACGGTGTCCCTGACCCGCTGCTGACGGCTCAGCATGTACGCGAAACCTTCGCACGCATGGCCATGAACGACGAAGAAACGGCTGCGCTAACCGCCGGTGGACACACCGTGGGTAAGTGTCACGGTAACGGCGACGCGGCTGCGCTGGCTGCTGAACCAGAAGCCTCTGACGTTGAAAATCAGGGCTTCGGTTGGGGCAACCCCACCATGGGTGGCAAAGCGAGCAATGCGGTGACATCCGGCATTGAAGGCGCCTGGACCACCAATCCGACTCAGTTCGACATGGGCTATTTCGACCTGCTGTTTGGACACGAGTGGGAGCTGCGCAAGAGCCCCGCAGGCGCTCACCAGTGGGAGCCGGTGAACATTAAGGAAGAGGACAAGCCGGTTGACGCTAGTGACCCCTCTATCCGTCACAATCCGATCATGACCGATGCGGATATGGCCATGAAAATGGATCCGACCTATCGCGCCATTTGTGAAAAATTCATGGCGGATCCGGAGTACTTCAAGCAAACCTTCGCCAAGGCGTGGTTCAAACTGACCCACCGTGATTTAGGCCCGAAAGCGCGCTACATCGGCCCGGAAGTGCCTGCTGAAGACCTGATCTGGCAGGATCCCATTCCGGCTGGCAGCACCGACTACAGCGAAGAAGTCGTTAAGCAGAAAATCGCCGAGGCCGGCCTGAGCATCAGTGACATGGTCAGCACCGCCTGGGACAGTGCCCGCACTTACCGCGGCTCTGACATGCGCGGCGGTGCCAACGGTGCCCGCATTCGTTTAGCGCCTCAGAAGGATTGGGAAGGCAACGAGCCTGCGCGTCTCTCCAGCGTATTAGCAGTGTACGAGAAGATTTCTGCTGACACCGGCGCTAGCCTTGCCGACGTGATCGTTCTGGCCGGTAGTTTCGCCATTGAGAAAGCCGCCAAAGCCGCAGGCTACGACGTTCGCGTACCTTTCCTGAAAGGGCGTGGTGATGCTTCTGCTGAAATGACCGATGGCGAATCGTTCGAGCCGCTAGAGCCGCTGGCTGACGGTTTCCGTAACTGGCAGAAGAAAGACTATGTGGTGAAGCCGGAAGAGCTGTTGCTGGATCGCGCTCAACTGATGGGGCTGACCGGGCCGGAAATGGTCGTGCTACTGGGTGGTATGCGTGTGCTCGGTACTAACTACGGTGGCACCAAGCACGGCGTATTCACAGACCGCGAAGGCCAGTTGACCAACGACTTCTTCGTTAACTTGACCGATATGGGCAACAGCTGGAAGCCGGTGGGCAAAAATGCCTATGAGATCCGCGACCGTCAAACAGATGCTGTGAAGTGGACGGCTACCCGCGTTGACCTGGTGTTCGGTTCTAACTCGCTGCTGCGCTCCTACGCGGAGGTCTACGCCCAGGATGATAACGACGAGAAATTTGTCAAAGACTTCGTCGCCGCCTGGACGAAAGTGATGAACGCGGATCGCTTTGACGTCGCCTAATTACCAAGCGTTTTAGTTCTTGTAAGTAAGCCTGCATCTTCGGATGCAGGCTTTTTTTTATTAGGCTCTCACTAAAAGGCCTGAGTCCGGTGTAGTACCGAAATCAGGCCTTGGCCGCTGAGTTTTTCACTGTCCAAGTTTATGGGGTCAGCTCAAAGCGGGTGCCTTTTAGCCTTATTAATAATGAGAGATTAGAACTCTTCCCACTCCGCTACTTCATGCTTCTGCTGAGTGGCCTGAGGAGGGCGGCTAGGCGCTTGAGGTAGTGCAGAGCCAGTCCGGGCTTTATGTGCTGCCGTATAGGGTAGCGCAGAGTGCTCAGCGCCACCTTCACTAAGCACAAACTCGCTCATCAGTTGATCCAGCCGCTGCGCATTGTCGCGCATATTGGTGGCAAGCGTGGCGCTCTGGCTGACCATGGCAGCATTCTGCTGGGTCATCATATCCATCTCTGCCACTGCGGTATTGACCTGTTGGATGCCAGTGGTCTGTTCCCGGGCGCCGGCGGCAATCTCGGCGATTACATCCGAGACCTGGGTAACGCTGTGACGAATCTCATTCATACGTTCAGCCGCCGCCTTAACGATATCGCTGCCTTCTCTTGAGTGACTCACGGACATATCAATCAGCGCACGAATATCATGCGCCGCAGAGGCTGAGCGACTGGCTAGCGTGCGCACTTCGTTGGCGACCACGGCGAACCCACGGCCCTGCTCGCCGGCGCGGGCAGCCTCCACGGATGCGTTGAGTGCCAATATATTGGTTTGAAATGCAATCGAGTCAATCAAGCCAATAATGTCGCTTATTTTATTGGCCGAATCACTGATCGCGGCCATCTTGGCTTCCATTTGATTCATCGAATCGGTGCCGCGCTCTGAGGCACTGGCGGCTTCTAGCGCGAGGCTATTCGCCTGTTCAGAGGCCTGGGAGGTATGCGCTACCGTGGAGTGAATTTGTTCCATTGAGGCAGACGTTTCCTGGAGATTAGCCGCCGCTTGTTCGGTACGCGATGAAAGCTCATGAGTACCATCCGCCATATCGCTGGCATCGGATAATACCGTGCGAGCGTTTTGGCGCACTTCCTGAAGGGTAGACTGCATGCGCTCCACAAAGGCATTAAAGCCGTGGGCGAGGTCGCCAATTTCATCCTGGGTTTTGGCTTCTAAACGGCGCGTCAAATCGCCTTTACCTTTGGCAATATCCGCCATGGCACTGGCGGTATGCTTGATAGGAGCAAGTGAACGCCGCGCCGCATAGGCAACCACCACCAGCAGCAATACCAATAGCAGTCCCCCCGCCAGCAGCAGCGACTGCAGCAGGCTGTTAGTCACGGTGGTAAAGGCAGTGATGGGCACGGTGACCCCGACCACCCAGGAAGTGCCTTCCACCGGGCTCCACATGAGCACGGTCTGCTCACCGCTGGGCATGGTTATTTCACCGGAGCCCGCCGTGCCGCTGAGTATTTGCTGACTCAATGCATCCAGCCCTTGGTAGCCCTGCTGGTCGGCATCGGTGTAATTGAGCGACATGCGATACTCTTCAACCGGATGAGCAATGACTTGCCCTTGGCTGTCGATTAGCCAGCCGTAGCTGCCTTCGCCAACATTAATATCGGAGGTGATATCAGATACGGCGGCCATGGAAACGGTCATGCCCAGCAGTCCCGCTCGATTGCCACGCTCATCGAATACAGTATCAGCGACAATAGCTGTTGGCAGGCCGCTCACCATGGAGATAACCGGGTCGCTGAGCAGACTATCCTGGGTGCCGTCCGTCACTAAGGCTTTGAAATAAGGACGTTCGGCTATCTCCAAGTTGACGCCTGCGTGAGTTAGGGTCGCTCCGGATGCGTCAGCAAAGAACAGTGACTCGATGGTGCCCCCCGGCGGGTAGCGCTTTTCGAGCCAAGCGCGGTGAGACGTAAGCGGCACGTCTTCCACCAACCGCTCATCCTGAGCAAGTACGGAGATCCAATTGCGGTACCCGGTAATCCAGCGGCTGATTTCATCTGCCCGAGCTTCTACCTGCCGCTTACCGGCATTATCGATTAACGCTGGAATAGCCTGGTTAAGCTGTTGATTGACCACAAAGCCTAAAATAACGGCTACCACTAAGAGAGGAATAGCGACAGCGACCAGCAGTTTCTGCGTCAGTGAGAGACGAGAAATTTTTTTCATTTGTTGCCTCGATATGTTGGCCAGTAGCAGAGCACAAGGATGTTGGCGAGTGTCATACTCTGGCTGTTTAATGGTTCCCTGGTTTTATTCTTACTGCCGCTACTCATTAGCGGCGAATGGTGCACTTGCTTTCATGATTGCTTTTTTAATATTTTTTTAAGCTAATATAGTAATGTTAAGCTAAGAACTTGTTTCAGCTTTTAGTGTAATTTTTGTTTGGTTGTTGTGTAACGTTTATATACCTTTTGTTTTTCTTTGCTGCTTTATTAAATCACCAGGGTAATCCACGTCAGAACATACCCCTGGGTCGCTGAGAGAGAAGTATATAACGCAGTCGCTATGCTTTTTGATGACAGTGTTTGCACCCTTGTCGTTTTCTAAAAGTGCCAGTTCGCTCCAGAATTTTCTTCCAAACACAACAGGATGCCCCGGATTTCCTTGGTGTAGCGGTTGTACAATACTGTCTGGAGTGGCCGCTTTTGTTAATACACTGCATGTTTCTTCGCTTACCCAGGGGAGGTCGGCCAACCATACTGCGGCAGCACGAAAATGATGTACGCTTTCATCGCTGCAGAGTTGTCTAAAAGCATCGCTAATACTGTAACCAAGGCCTAAATGACTGCGCTGACTAATAATAGTGTGATGTGTTGGTGTAAGGCCGAGTGACTGGGGAGTATCTTCGGGTTTAATAACAACGCGGCGATTAGAAAAATTTTTCTGAATAGTTCGTAAAGTGGAACTAAGCAGCGTTTCCCCATTGTCGAATCTGGCGACTCTTTTATCGCTGCCAAAGCGGTTTGATTGGCCTGCCGCCATCACGATGACTATGATATCGCTACAAGGCATGGCGTTCTTTTCCGCGAGAGAGGCGAACAATATCGGCCATCACGGCTAGCGCAATTTCAGCCGGTGTTTTGCTACCCAGATTAAGCCCAATGGGCATGGCAATTCTTGCTACTTGGCTTTCCGTCATGCCGCCAGAACGTAACAGCCGTTCGGCACGCTGCTGTGATGTCTGCTGAGAGCCCATAACGCCAATGTAAAAGGCTTCCGTTCGGACGGCTTCGATCATTGCTAAATCATCGATACGCGGGTCGTGGGTCAAGGCCACAACGGCGGTATTGGCATGGCAACCGCCCGAGGCGATAAACACGGAGGGCAGCACCGCCTGCACTTCCACGCCCGCGACAGCAAAATTTTGCCTAGCCTCGTCTCTGGGATCGCAGACAATCACCTCAAAGCCCAGCGTTTGGGCAAACAGGGCACATGGCGCAGAGATCGCGGAGATCCCCGCGATGATCAGCCGTAGCGCAGGGCCTATGCGAATATTGACGCTAGCTGTATCGAAGGTAACGGCGGGCTCGGTGTTATTCGAGAGGTTAAACCGCTTACCGCTGCCATCCAACTTGATACAGCGGATGAGCGGTTGGCGACCCAGTAGCGTGGCATGCATCACTTCTAAGTGAGTGAGGTTTTCGGTGTTGGGCGCTAGCCGCTCAACCAGTATTTCTAGGCTACCACCGCAGGGTAAGCGAATATTCGCTGAACCAGCATCCCCGCCATAGCGCACCCGTTGAACCGGTTCGTTAAACTCACCCTTTTGAAGCCTTGCGATAAAGTCTTCTTCGACACAGCCACCCGACAGTGACCCCAGATAGTCGCCTGTCGAACATGCTACCAGCATGGCACCTGGCTCCCGGGGGGCCGAGCCAAAGGTTTTCATAACTGTGCATAGCCAAACGGTCAGCCCCTGGTTGGCCCACTTCAGTGCCCGTTCGATAACCTGTAGATCAAGGTGGTGCATTAACTAGCCGCCTCCATGGGGAGTCGAAGGGAGGCTTTCAGTGCATCGCGAATGGTGTCAGGGGTAAAAGGGGGATGGGTAAAGCGTACCCCCGTGGCATCAAAAAGCGCATTGGCAATCGCAGGAGCACCGGGTAGTGAGGCAGACTCTCCAACGCCGAGTGGGGGCAGTGCAGGGCGATCAAGCAGCATGACGTCGATGGGAGGAAGCTCTGAGAAACGCAGAATGGGGTAGCCGCCCCACTCTCTGCTGGTCGGTAAACCATCCTCAAAGGTTACCCGCTCCTTTAACGTGCGGCTGAGCATCTGGATCACATTGCCATGCACCTGATGGCGAACGCCGGCGGGGTTCACCATTAAGCCCGCATCCTGACCCACATATAAGTTCTCGACGACAACCCGCCCACTCTTCACATTGACTTTAAGTTCAATCACCCAGGCGGCAAGCGCGGCACCAAAGCCGGGAAATTTACTATGTACGTACTGGGCGTAAGCGAAGCCTCGGCCGTAGCGCCACTCGCCATCGCTACTCGGATTGGCGTTAGCGGTGCAGGGTTTCCAGTTCGCACGTTCGGCTAACGCTTCGACAAGCTCGCAGGCGCGGTTATCGGTTAAGTAGCGCAACCGATAGGCGACAGGATCTTCACCCGCCAAGTAGGCGAGTTCATCAATATAGCTTTCGTGGGCGAAGGTGCTGGGCAGCGCCGAGACGCCACGCAGCCAGGAGGCACGCACCAGGGTCGGGACGTCGTCGCACACTATTTGGCGATGAGGGTAGCTGTAGGGCGGCACCGACGTTCGATCCCCCATTTCAAAGGGGATATCAATAGGTGAGGCAGCACCGGTTAGCAGTAGTGCCAGGGTGGGCGCACTGTTAGAGGGGTAGCGCGTATTAAAGCGATAGCCTGCTGGGCTGCCATCTGCGTTTAAGCCGCCCTGAATGGCCATATACTGAGCAGCCCCTTTAGGCTCCCAGGTGTGCTCCTGCTCACGGGTTAGTTGCACACGAACAGGTCGACCCACCGCCTGAGAGAGCAGCACGGCATCGGCGCCAACGTCGTCGGCGCAGTTGCGGCCATAGCAGCCCGAGGTTTCCATGCGGGTAATGGTGATAACGCCTTCATCCAAACCGGTAAGGCGGGCGAGGTCGGCGCGCAGGCTGTGTGGATTTTGGGTGCCCGACCATACGTGAAGGCCATCTTCGTTGGCATCGGCGACGGAGCACGAAGGGCCGATAGAGCCATGCAGTTGGAAAGGCCACACATAGTGACGATTGAGCGGATGTTGCGCGGCGGCCAGAGCGTTATCGAGATCACCCTCTTCGAGGAGTATGCGCTGTTTGCTGGGCAGGTCGAGCAGTGCTTGCTCTATGTTGTCCAACTGAGGCAAGCCTTCGATTGGGCGCCACTGGATCTTTAGCTGTTTGGCTGCGGCAGCAGCCTGCTCTTCACGCTCGGCCACCACGCCAACAAAGTCACCGACCACCACGACGCTTACCACACCTGGCAAATGCGCCACAGAGCTTTCATCTACCGCGATTAAACTGTTGCCAATAAAGTCGCCGCTATCATGGCCTACATAAGGCGGGCGAATCACTCGTCCATGCAGCATGTCGGGCAGGCGTAGGTCGTGGATAAAGGTCAATTGCCCGGTGGCCTTGGCGGGTATATCCACGCGGGAGGTCGATTGGCCGACCAGGGTATAATGGCTGACCGGCTTAAGCGGCACCTCATCGGCAAGCTTTAATGCATGACGGGTGCCCTGCAGCAACTCCCCAAAGCTAACGGATGAGCGGTTATTATCACTTGGCGTAATAGCGCCGTTCTGGCAGCTAAGTAGTGAGCGCTCAGTGTCAAAGTGCTTTGCTGCCAGGGTTAATAGGTACTCCCGCGCCTGTGCCGCAGCTCGGCGTAGAGGCTCGGCAGTGATCTGAATCGATGCACTGGCTATGGTGGGGCCTTGGTTGGGGGCTTCAACGGAGTTGCCCAGCACCATGGTGACGCCGTCGAACGCGACGCTAAGCTCTTCTGCGACAATTTGAGCGAGCGCCGTGCGTATGCCAGTGCCCAGGTCTACGTGGCCGTTGAAAGCCACGATATGACTATCGCTCAGCACGGCAATGAAGATCTCAGGCTCATGGGGGGTGAAGTTTGAGTGTGTACCTGGCTGTCCGGGCGCGGGCTTGGGGGGCGTAACCGGGTCGCGATAGATCACCAGAACATCAGACCCATACAGCAGTGACTCTCTTGTATAGTCTGATTTATCAGCCATGTCTGCCTCCCACGCTCGCGTTTACGATGATCAGTGCGGATGAATTTTAGGTGATGAAAGAGCGATAACTAAGGTAAAATTATAGCGTGTACGCCATAAAAGCATGATGAATTGATCCAGCGCAAGCAGTATTTAAAGCGTTGATGCATCATTTTGTTAACCAGTGCCATACTCGATACACGTCGTCGCTAATAGATTAAGGATATGGAATGACAACGGATAGTGCGCTCAAACACTCGTCTTCCGGTGAGCACCCCACGCCTTCAGAGCAGGGGTATGATTTTTCTGAGCAAGTAGGGCATCTACTGCGTAAAGCCTACCAGCGGCATACGGCTATTTTTCAGCGCTACAGCAGCGATAAACAGCTCACGGCCATTCAATTTGTAACGCTGTGCACGGTGATGGAGCGCGGCCCCAGCTCGTTAACCGATATCGTCAACGCCACGGCGATTGATCCCGCCACTATCCGTGGCGTCATTAAACGTCTTAAAGCGCGGGGGTGGATCTCGCTAACCACCGACCCCAATGATCAACGTAAAGTCATGGTCGTGATCACTGAGGCCGGGGAGACATTAGTCGAGGCTATGGTTCCCAGTGCCAAGCAAATTAGCGATCAGACCATGAAAAATCTCAACCCGGCAGAGCGGGTTGCCTTAATGCATCTGCTGGAAAAAATGAACGCGGACTGATGACTCAACAGAGACGTCCGCTTCACCTGCGTTTTCGGATACTCCTAACGCTTCATTAAGTATCCCAGTGTTTCATCCAGTCCAATCACATCGCCATATTTGCTATCGATATCAAACAGGTTGGCTTCATGGGGCGCGGGGTGGCGATCGCCCACGCAATCACGTACCACCATCACCCGAAAGCCGTGCTGTACGCCGTCAACGGCGGTGGCGCGAATGCAGCCGCTGGTGGAGCAGCCGGTGATGATCAGCGTATCGATACCCATGGCGACCAGCGTGGAGGCGAGCGAGGTGCCAAAGAACGCGCTGGCATACTGCTTGGTCATTACCAGCTCATCTTCACGGGGTGCCACCTCGGAGCAGAACTCGGCGTAAGGGTTGCCCGCCACCATCGCCCGCATGACCGGCGCCTTCTTGACCCAAATGCCGCCATCGATTTGATCCGGGGCGTGATAAAGGATGTTGGTGTGGATAACAGGCGTGCCAGTGCGCCGTGCGGTATTGAGTAGCGGCGGCATATTGGCCACCGCATCCACCACGCCCTGGGCAAATAGCGGCGAACCTGGTGTGGTGTAGCCTTGCATAAAATCAACCACCAGCAGCGCGGGCCTTTTGCCAAAACCGATGCGCCCATCCCACACGCCTCGGTAGTTGTCCGTGGCAGTGTTATCGCTAACGCCATCGCTGTTATCAGTCGTGTGTGGCGACATGGTCGTCTCCTTAATCAGCACTCTATATCGTCAATAAGTACCTGATCTCGTTAGTAAGCCCCTGACAAGAGGGCGCCTGCGCCCGGTACGATGGGCTCCAGGTCGAGTGCCTTGAGCATGGCATAGGTGGTGGCGATAGCTGCGGTAACCACCGGCTTGCCGGTCAGGGCTTCGACCTTGGCGACGGCCGGCAGCGATGGCATTTGCACACAGGCTGACAAGACGATGGCGTCCACGTTACTTAAATCGAGACTGGCGACGATTTCGGGGAGATTGGCGGGATCGTGGCGAGCGACATCCAGGTTATTGGGGATCTCAAGCGCCCGGTAGTCGAGCACGTCAATGCCTTCCTGACGGATGTAGTCGACCACCATTTCGGTCAGCGGCTTCATGTAGGGGGCCACTACCACCACGCGCTTGGCTTTCATCACACCCAGGGCATCAACCAGAGCACCGGCGCTGGTGACCACCGGCGTGTCGCAGCCGTTCTCTTCGGTGCGGCTGCGCAGACGCTTTTGCGACTCTCGGTGGTAGCCGGGCCCCATCGCCATAATGGCAACCAGGCAGGCATACCCCATCACATCCACCGCTGCATCAGAAAGCTCCAGGGCGCAGCGATCCGACTCTGCATCCATGGCAGCCAGTTCGTCCTTGCTGACGTTCTTCATGCGCATGCGGCTGGAGTGAAAGGTAAAGCGTTCCGGGCGGATTAACTGCCGCGCCGTAAGCATGGCGGGTATTTCGGTCTCCATGGTGATATTGGAGCTGGGGACGATCTGGCCGATACGGTAGCTTTTGATCTCGTTCTTTATATAGTTGCTGGTCATGGTATTTGGCCTCTCTTAGAGCTCGCTGCCCAGGAAGTCTTCAAACGCGGCAAAAAAACCGTCGAAGTCATCCCAGGGAATCATGTGACCCGCTTGTTCCGCGGTAGAAATACGAACCGTCGGTAGAAGGGCGCGTATTTCGGCGCGATCTTCATCCTGGATAACACCGCCTTTGCCTGCACACATCAGCAGCGTGGGCACTTTGATAGCGGGGAAATCCTGGTGGATATCGACGCTGTGGAACTCTTCAAACGCCTGAACGATGGCTGGCTCAAAGCAAGTGTGTAACCACTCGGCGCGTAATCGCAGTTGCTCGTCGCTCCAGGTGGGGCAGTAGTGGCGCATGGTCTCGATATCGGCACCACGTGTGCAGTCGCGAATCGAATCCACGTACCAGGGCAGCTTGCTGGGGTACTCACGGCGTCCTGGCCCTGAAACCGGTGGGTCGATAAGTACCAGTTTGTCGATGCCCTTGGCGCCGCGACTCATGGCGCGTAGCGCAAAGCGCGCACCCATGGAGTGGCCCGCCAGAATGACATTGCTTAGACCTAGCACATCGATAAAGGCGATCACATCGTCGGCACAAGTGTCGGTGGCATAATCGAGCTCGGGCCCGGTAGACGACAAGCCGCGTCCACGGACATCCAGCACATAAGTGTCGAAGTGCTGACCGAGCCGCTCGGCCACAAAACGCCAAGTGATGGCCGGGCTGGTAATGCCTGGTATCAGGACCAGCGGCTGGCGCGAGGTCTCGGCGCTGTCACTGAAGCGCAGGTAGTGCTGACGAATACCATTGGCGTGCACGTTGGCGCCATAGAGATAGGTGCTGTTCATGCTGGGCTCCCTTGATTGGTTGGTTGCTTCAGCGGTACTTCAAAGGGGTCATAGGCGAATACCCAGGCCGGATCTTCGTCTTCCCGTAACCAGGTATTGTCGTGGGAAACCTGCTGGACCCGCGAGGCGCGTTCAAAACGGTTGGTGCGGTAAAGTTCGAATGCCTGCTGGTAGTTCTCGGCGCCCACTTCCTCCAGGCAGCGTACCAGCATGGCGGCATCCTCGATGGCCATGGCAGCGCCCTGGGCCATGTGGGGCTTCATCGGATGGCAGGCATCGCCCAGCAGCACTAGCCGGTTTTCATGCCACAGTGGCAGTGGGTTGCGCTCCAGCAAGGGCCATTTGGTGACGGTTTCAGTGCAGTCAATCAGCGCTTGTACGGTGGGGTGGTAACCCTCGAATGCTTTGCGCATCTCTTCCCGTGAGCTGTCGACGAAGGAAGTGCCGTGGTTCCAATCGGGTTCAGGCACGCCGGTCACGTAGTAATACTCCTTCTCGTCGCCGGTCACGAAGTACACCATCATGTGCCGGTCTTCCGACCACCACTTCACGCAGGCTTCGAAATCCAGGTCGTATGCCTTGAGTTTTTCGGCAGAGATAATTGCCCGGTGAGCGACCCAGCCGCTATAGATCGGAGCCTCTGGGCCCAGCAGCTTCTCGCGCAGCCGAGAATTGACACCGTCTGCGCCGATCACCAGGTCAGCCTCTTCCGTCGAGCCGTCAGCGAAGGTCATGACGACCTTGCCGCCGCTGTCGTCGACATCGACCAGACGCTTATCGAAATAGAGGTTGTTCTGGTCGAGCGTGCTGACCATCAATTCGTGCAGATCACCACGGTGTACGGTGATGTAGGCCGCCCCATAGTTTTCGCGAGCAAACTCGCCTAGCGGGATGCGAGACTGATACTCGCCGGTCATACCGTTGCGGCTAAACCAGTAATCGGGGTGTGAGCCCATGGCATTGAGCTTCTCCTCAATGCCGATCCGGCGCATCACTTTCATCACGTTGGGGCCAAGGTGAATGCCTGCCCCAAGGCGTGCAAACGCTGGTGCCTGTTCGTACACCTTGGTGGGGTAACCCGCTTGCTGCAGCAGCGCGCCTGCAGCGGCGCCGCCAAGGCCCGCGCCAATAACGGCGATGGTGGGTTTGTTGTTCATATACTGGTTTCCTCGCTGTTTTATTCGCCTATCACTCGTTTCTAAATGCGTTCGTGAATCTCTATAAAACAACGTATACACCATTTATTTTTTGGTCAAGAATTAGTTTCGAAATTATTTTTTAACGAAAACAGGGTGGTATTTTTAAATAAATATATGAATTTAATGGATTAATAGTCGTTTTTTTGGTTTTATGCAAAAACTTGAAAAACGCATCCATAGAGTGCTATACGTTTATTAGGCTTATTTTTATAGCGTACGCACCTTTAATGCTCGATGGGTATTGGCTCTGCACTTAGCTGGTGCAAGTCGATTGGCCGCATGTGAAAGGTAGATGAAAATAGGCGGGTTTAAGGTGCTACGAAGCGTGTTTGGCAGGCAGTATTTATTAGTAACATCTAAGTCATATCCAAGCCCTATCCAGAGCAAGAGTGCGGGCTTAACAATAACGATGATGATCCCCTATGACGCTAAAGCTAACTATCAATGGGCAAGAACATGAGCTGGCCGTGCCGCCGCAGACACCATTGCTCAATGTGTTGCGTAACGACCTGGCGCTCAATGGGCCCAAGTATGGCTGTGGTTTGGGTGAGTGCGGGGCATGCAGTGTATTGATTGATGGCATGGCAGCACGCACCTGCGTGCTGCCCGTGTCTGCTGCCGTTGGTCATGAGGTCACCACTCTTGATGGTCTTTCCCAGGGCGGTGAGCTTGACCCTGTACAACAAGCCTTTATCGATGCTCAGGCAGCCCAGTGTGGCTACTGTTTGAACGGTATGATCATCACTGTTCGTGCACTGCTAAATCATAATACCCAACCCTCTGCGCAGCAGATTCGCACCGCTTTAGAGCATAACCTCTGCCGATGTGGCACCCATGTTGAAATTCTCCAGGCAGCGGAGCGTGCCGTGGTCATTAACGCGGCCGCGTTGCAGGAGGCTTCTCATGAGTGAAGGGTCGATGCTCCATGGCCAGCAAAAACAGGCCGGCATCCCCGCGCTGCTAGCGCAGGCACGTTTTGGTTTCGTCGTGCGTCCACCTTACTACCGGTGGAATGGCGAGCGTTTTGAGAGTGATCGCTTAGTGGGCGTCGATAGCAGCCGCATTGCCTCACTATCTGGATCTATTGAAGTCGTGGTGGAAGGGAATTTTGTGGGGGTGGTTGCCGATAGTTTGGCCTTGGCGACCGATGCCGCTAAACAACTGAAGGTTGAGTGGCAGGCCGTTCACCAGACGCCCGAAAAAGCGCCTGAAAGCGATCAAGCGCCCTCTGATTCACCTCTTGTGCCTAGCCAGTCATACATGCATTCGAACCATGGGTATGGCTGGCCGAGTCGCATGCGCTGGGGCAGTCACCCCAGCTGGGTAATTGCCGATTGTGGCGACCAACAATTGAGTGTGTGGGGGCAAACCGTCACCCCAGCGGCGCTTAAACAGGATCTAAGCCGGTTAACCGCGCTGAATATTAGCCAGATTGAGCTTTATAGCGCCGATGGTAAACACGCATCAAATCAGGCCTCAGGGCTGGGTCGCCATTGCGGTGACGATGCCGCCGTGGACGCGGCGTTGATGTCGCGGGCGGTGGGCGGCCCGGTAGCCGTTTGGCTCGATGCCCGCTACGCCAAGGATGTTCAGGCATTGGGCCAAGCGCAGCGAATTAGCCTAAACGCGGATATTGCCAGTAGTGGTGAGATAGCCCGTTATCACTATCAGCAGGCCAATCTCACTGGTGAGGTGGCTGCCGTAGGGTTGTTGTTAAGTGGTAGGGCCGCGATAACAACGTCTAGCGCTGAGGCCACCGCCGGCGAGCAAGACACAACGCCGTTCTCGCCCTATGTATTTCGCGACCAATACCTTGCCGCACGCTCCCAGCCAGACTCGCTCTCCACCAATTCCACCTTGATGGGTATACAGCAGACATTCGCTCGGGAATCTTTTTTAGATGAGGTTGCCCGCGAGAGTGACCAAGACCCTGTCGCGCTGCGACTTCGCCACCTTGACGATGCGCGTGGTATTGAGCTGATTGAGTCCGTTGCTAAACGGGCCGAGTGGCAAAGGGCAGCCAATCCATCAGCAAACTCTTTACCTCAGGATCTAATGCGCGGGCGGGGCTTTGCCTACTCTCAACTGCCCGATCGGAATCAGCGCGTAGAATCGGGAGTGCGCTCTGCCTGGATTGCCGATGTGGAGGTTAATCGTGTTACCGGCGATGTCCAGCTTACCCGTTTGGTGGTAGGGCAGGACGCTGGCCCAGATGTGGATACTGATCGCCTTCAGCAAACGCTACAGGCCCGGGTATTGGGCGAGGCGCGCCCCCTTTTGGGGCAAGCGCCCAGTTTCGACGAGTGGGGTGACGGCAGTCGTGCGCTGACTAAAAGTGAATATTCAGCAGGATTACCAACCACCGCTTCTTCGCCGAGCCCTGTTGAGGGAGGTGTTAATCAAACCGTTGGTGAAGACGTATTAACCGGGGCGGAGCTATCGCCGGGTGTTGCGGTAATAGCCAATGCGCTTTTTGATGCCACTGGCCTGCGTTTTCGCCAACCACCGTTTACCGCCAAGCGTGTGCGCCAGGCACTCGAAGCTTCGTCCACCGAGGAGGCAGGGCGCCCATCTAAATTGAAACCGCCGCGGTCAACGAAACGGCGCTGGTTAGCCGCCGCAGCGTTCACCACCATTGCGGGCACTGCGGCCATGGCATGGCCGTGGAAAGGGGCCATTGCGCCTGTCTCTCGGCCAGCCGCCAACCTCTACTCCGCCGAGACCATTGAGCGCGGGCGACTCGTTGCGGCTGCAGGCGACTGCGCGGCGTGTCATACCACAGAAGGTGGCGTGACCAATGCAGGTGGGCGTGGGTTTGAGACACCTTTCGGGACGCTCTACAGCACGAACATTACGCCGGATGAGGCGACGGGGATTGGTCAGTGGTCTTACGCAGCCTTTGAGCGCGCCATGCGCCACGGCATTAGCCGCGATGGCAGCCACCTTTATCCCGCGTTCCCCTATACGGCATTTGCCAAGACCAGTGATGCCGATTTACAGGCGCTTTACGCCTACTTAATGGCCCAGCCAGCCGTCGCCGCTGAAAAGCCATCGAATGAACTCTCTTTCCCCTTCAGTGTGCGCGCCTTAATGGCGGGCTGGAACGCGCTTTATCACGATCCCAAGCCGTTCCAGCCAGACCCCATGCAGAGCGAACTGTATAACCGGGGAGCCTACCTTGCCGAAGGGTTAGGCCACTGCAGCGCTTGCCATAGTCCCCGCAATGCCATGGGCGCTGAGAAAAGCGGCGAGGCGTACTTTGCCGGTGCCTTTGTAGATGCTTGGGAAGCACCACCGCTTAATACGCTGTCGCGTGCGCCCATCCCGTGGAGTGAAACATCGCTTTACGACTATCTGCGCCACGGTGAATCTGAGCTTCACGGCGTTGCCTCTGGCCCTATGGCCCCGGTGGTAGCGGGGCTGGCTGAGCTGCCTGAATACGATGTGCGGGCTATTGCCCACTATGTGGCCGCCCAGATGCAGGCGCCCACAAGTAATAGCGATGCGGCCGTGGCAGACGCTACGCAGCGCGTGACCAGTGCAGCTGTTAGCTCAACAGAAATGGAGGCAGGGGAGCGGCTCTTCGAGGGCGCCTGTGCGGCGTGCCATGTCGATTCTGGCGTTCCTACCTTTTCGAGGGCGGGCACTAATCTGGCGCTGAATACCAATTTACACAGCGATCATCCCGATAACGTTATTCAGTCAATTTTGGGGGGTGTCCACGCCGAACACGTTCCCGGTATTGGTAGCATGCCAGGCTTTGCCGACAGCTTTAGTAATACCCAGGTCGCTGATTTGACGACCTATCTCCGAGCGCGTTTTGCCCCAGAGAAAGCGCCTTGGCAAAAAGTAAAACAACGTATCGCAGATATACGCCAGCCTCACCACAACAACACTCACTCTACTCCCTGACGTAATAAAACGAGGTGGATTATGAAACGCAGTAAATGGATATGGCTAGTATGGGCAGTCGTCCTGCTGAGCTACTTGGTGCCTTACACCCTCTTGAGCGGGGTCGCGTTTTGGTACGGCAGCTTCCTGTTCTGGATGTTGGCAGGGCTGGTCATCATTGCGCTGAATGTGTTTATCACTAAAGATTTTGAGGAGCACAGCAATGACTGAGTCACTCATCTGGTGGTCCATTGCCATCTACTTATTGATCGCTATTGGCATTGCGATTATGTCTCGCCAAGGTCCTTCCGAAAGTATGTCGGGATACTTCCTGGGTAACCGACAAATGAACGGCTTTGTCTCGGCGCTGAGTTACAGTGCCACGACGTATAGCGCATTTATGATGGTGGGCTTGGCAGGTCTTACCTATGCCGGCGGTGTTGGCGCGCTCGGTTTTGAAATCATCTATTTCGCCGGTGTCTCTCTGGTGGCTGTTTTCGGTCCCAAATTCTGGGCAGTCGGCAAGAAGTTCGGCTATGTGACGCCCAGCGAGATGCTGGGCCACCGCTACAACAGCAAACATGTGGCCATGGCTGTCTCGATTGCCAGTTGTATCTTCCTGATTCCCTACTCGGCCGTTCAGCTCGCGGGTGTCGGTTACCTGTTGCAGGGGATTACTGATGGCGCGATTACCTTTACTACCGGGGTGGTGCTGGCCACGGTGATCGCCATCTTCTTCTCCTATATCGCGGGGATTCGTTCGGTGATGTGGACCGACTCGCTCCAGGCCATCATGATGATTGTTGCCTCAACCCTGGTGGCCTTCCTGGTGATCCAGGGCTTGGGTGGTTTCGGCGCACTATTCGATACGCTGGCAACGGAACATCCGCAGTCACTCACTGTGCCTGGCCCTGGCCTGTTCAGCTTTGTCACTTTCCTGGGGCTCACCATTCCCTGGTTCTTCTTTAGTATCTCCAACCCACAGGTCAGTCAACGCCTGTTTATGCCCTCCTCGCTGCGCTCCATGCGCCACATGCTGATTGGCTTTCTGGTGTTTGGTTTTATCTACACCATGGTCTCCGTACTGTGGGGTTTCTCTGCCTTAGCTGCTTTCCCAAGTCTTGCAAGTGCAGATTTAGCCACGCCCACGCTGCTGGCCTCGGAGTTTGTTCCGCCAGTATTAGGGGTGATCGTGATGATCGGCATCATGGCGGCCGCGGTCTCTACTATCGATTCGATCATGTTGACCCTGGCGTCCATGGTTTCCCGCGACGTCTATGCGAACGTTAAACCGAACGTCAGTGAAAAGCGCCAACTGCTGGTGGGCAAGTTCGTGGTGCCGGTGATTGCACTGATGGCGCTGGCCTTTGCCGAGCTGCAGCTTGACCTTATTGCGGTGCTGTCGGTGGCGGCCTCTTCGGGGCTGGTTGCCATGGTGCCCGCCCTTATCGGTGCCTTCTATTGGAAGCGCGGTACTGGCGTCGGTGCACTGGTAAGCGTGGTGGGTACCAGCGCCTTTGTACTGCTGATGTATGCCACTGGCAATTCACTGCTGGGCCTGCCCGCTGGCGTTTGGGGCATTGTGGTCGCGAGTGTGCTGTTTGTTGGCGTTAGTTTAGCCACCAAGCCTCATCAAGCCACCACGGATGCTTTCTTTGCGGCTATCTCTGAAGAGCTGAGCAAAAAGCGCAGTACTACCACCGATCAAGCGACGAAAGAGGCGGCTGCCTAATTGACGTTCAGCTTTGAACCGATAACACCATAGAGCGCTTGGTGTGCCCAAAGGCGAGCACGAGCGCTCTCAGCTAACACTTCCCAGTACGCTATAGCTGTGCTTTCGCCTGGGGAGTTAGGAGACTTTATGGATCACGCAAGCTTTGCCGAAATTTGCCTCCATCAGCTAAAAATGTCCGGCGTACATGAAGGCGAAAAACTCGTCGTACTGACCCAGGGCAGCGAACGCCTTGATTATGCGGATGCCTTTATGGCGGCGGGGCAGCGTTTAGGTGCCAATATGTACCACATGCGGTTACCCGCGCCGTTACCTACCGGTGGCTGGGCCGTGGGAGCAACGGGGCTTGCTAGCATGCCCGATGCGGTGGAAGCGCTTAAAAACTGCGACATGTTGATCGATTGTATTTTCCTGCTGTTCTCTCCCGAACAAATGGCGATCCAAGCCGCGGGCACGCGCATATTGACGGCGGTTGAACCGCCAGAACTGCTGGCCAGAATGTTGCCCACCAAGGAGCTAAGGGAAAAGGTCGAACTGGCCGCCGCGCTGCTGGAAAAAGCCAAAGTGATGCGCATCACCTCGCCCCACGGCACGGATGTCACCTACCAACTGAATACTTATGAGACGGTTGCTGAATATGCCTGTACCGACGAACCGGGGCGTTGGGATCACTGGCCCTCTGGCTTTGTGTTCACCGGCGGTGATGACGATGGCGTTGATGGCACCATTGTGGTGGCGCCGGGCGATATTCTGCTTCCCCAAAACATGTATGTTCGAGAGCCTATTACCTACACCATTGAGAAGGGCTGGATTACCGATATACGTGGTGGGCTCGATGCGGAGCTAGTGAAATCCTATATGGATAGCTTTAACGACCCGCGCGGCATGGGCATGAGCCACGTAGGCTGGGGCATGAACCCTAATGCCAAATGGCACCGCATGGTGCCGGGAGAGTTCCCGGGTGGCATGGGGATGGAACCACGCAGCTTCTATGGCAACGTGATGTTCTCCACCGGCCCGAACAGCGAGCTGGGCGGGTCTAACGATACTGCCTGCCATCTGGATATTCCCATGCGCAACTGCTCGCTCTTCCTGGACGATGAGCCCATCGTCATTGATGGCGATATCGTCGTTAAAGAGCTGCAGATGGCTAGAGGCTAATGCGCTTGAGACAAGAGATACTTATAAAGCCCCTGGTTCGGGGCTTTTTTAATTTAGCGCCAAACCGTTCGCTGATGTCGGTAATTATCTTGCGCTTGGCTGGCGCTGACAGGGGTTAACCAAACCTGGGTGCCGGGCAAACACTGGGCCAGCGTAGCGCAGGCGATGGGGGTGAGAGCGCCTAGGCGTGGGTAGCCGCCAATGGTTTGGCGGTCATTCATCAGCACTATAGGCTGACCATCCGGTGGAACCTGCACTGCTCCCAGCGGAATGCCTTCAGAAATAATCCCCGTCAGTGAGCCGTGTAGGGCAGGGCCGGTGAGGCGAACGCCCATACGGTCGGCGCGATTGTCCACTGTCCAGGGTTGGTTGAACGCTTGGAACAGCGCACGGCCGCTAAACGAGGCGATTTGCGAACCGAGTACGATGGGTAACCGACAGCCAGACGCAGGCATGCGCGGGCCCTGGCTGTCAGGGATGCGGCGCACCGCTGTAGCGGCGCCTTTCCAGGTTAAACGATCACCGACTTTTAGGGGTTTACCATCTTCATCCAGGCCACCCAGTTGCTCACGGACGGTGCAGGCACGGCTGCCCAGCACCTCAGGCGCATTTAGCCCACCGGGAAAAGCGAGATAGGCGCGCAGGCCGTGGCGCGGCTGGCGAAACACCAGGCGCTGGCCCGGCAGTAGCTTGAAATTGGTATTGGGTGCAAGCGGTTTGCCATCCAACTGGGCGTCTAGATCGGCGCCGGTCAACGCCAGACGCACTTCGCGTTCGGTTTCAAAGCTCAAGCCGCCGCCCATGACGATTTCCAGCGCAGCGCTGTTTAAAGCGTTGCCCAGCAGCCAGTTAGCCCAGCGAAAAGAGATCCAGTCGGCAGCGCCGCCCTGAGTAACGCCTAAGTGGCCGACGCCAAATCGTCCGGCATCTTGAATCAGCGTTAGTGGTCCCGCTTGCTTAACCACCAGCCCCTTGTGTGCTTCATTCATGGCGATGTGGTTCATGGGCGCTCCTCCATGGGCGTGGTATCGCCACCATCTGCTTCAAACTCTTCCCGGGAGATCGCTCTAAAGCGCACCTTGTCGCCGGGGCGAAACAGTGGATCGCCACGTTTGGCATGCTCGAATAGCGGCACGTTGGTGCGACCCAGAATATTCCAGCCGCCCGGCGAAAGCAGCGGATAAATCGCGGTTTGGCGATCAGCAATGCCCACGCTACCTGCGGCGACTTTGCGGCGCGGCGTTTTCAAGCGCGGCGTAGCGAGAGATTCGTCTACCAAGCCCATAAAGCCGTAACCGGGGGCAAACCCCAACGCAAACACGCAGTAATCGTGGTTGCAGTGCTGCTCAATAAGCTCGTCGACGCTCAAACCAGCGCGTTTGGCGACCAGTGGTAACTCGGGGCCCACGCTTTCGTCGTACCACACCGGGATATCGTGCAGCTCACCGGCTTGAGTATCCACAGGGGTAAGACCAGAAAGCGCCTTGTGAATAAGTTGAATCGCCTCGCTATGGGTTAACTGCTGGCAGTCGTAATGCAGCAGCAGCGTGGTGTAAGAGGGCACCAGGTCAATTAACATGCTTCCAAAGGCATTACGCAGCGCCTGATCGGCGGCGATTACCCAGGCCATATTGGTTTCGTCGATGGCGTCGAACAGGCGCACCATCAGGGCATCCATGGCGGCGGTTTCAATGCGCATTTCAATATTGGATTTCACGCCTGCTCCAGCGCCTGAAAGGCCTCGCGAATAGCGCGTACGGCGGCCACTGACTCGGGGTTGTCGCCATGAACGCAGAGCGTATCGCAGGGTAAATGCAGCGTTGTGCCGTCGAGTGCGGTGAGCGGCTCGCCTTTGGCCAGCTTGATGGCTTGATTGACGATGGTGTTCTGGTCGTGGTGCACAGCGTTAGGCAGCCGTCGTGAGGCCAAGTGGCCGTTACCGTCATAAGCACGGTCGGCAAAGGTTTCGAACCAGAGGGTAATGCCCATTTTGGCGGCCAGCTCGCGATGTGGTTCGGGGTCCGCGGTGGACATAATCATTAACGGCAGGCTGGCGTCATACGCACGTACCGCGCGCATGACGCCTTCGAGCAGCGCCGGGTTGGCAGCCATGTCGTTGTACAGCGCACCGTGCGGTTTGATATAGCTCAGTTGGGTGCCTTCGGCTTGGCAGATGCCCGCCAAAGCCCCCACTTGGTAGAGCACCATATCTTCCGCTTCTTCCGGCGAGCAGGCCATGGAGCGCCGCCCAAACCCCATCAAATCCGGGTAACCGGGGTGAGCGCCAATGCGTACGCCATTTTGAACCGCTAGCTTGACGGTGCGGCGCATCACGTGGGGGTCGGAGGCGTGGAAGCCGCAGGCGATATTGGCGCAATCGACGAAAGGCATCGCGTCGGCGTCCAACCCGAGACGCCAGTTACCGAAACTTTCGCCCATATCGCAATTAAGCAGGGGGATGGCCATAGCGACTCCTGTTAGTTATTAGTGCTTTCACTTGGCTGAAGCAAAACGCTAAGCCAACACCAATATATGAATACGGTTTGCTCAGTGCCAATCGTTTTTGTCGATACTAACTATCGGTCGCTCCTATCGTATTGTTATTTATTGAAAAATGGTTGACGGTGAGAGGCGATACGCTTATCACAGTATAGGCGTGGCGTGATAATAACGTTGGTCGCATTTCTCTGTCGGGAGTGGTCTCAAAGTTGCATAGTGACATGGTAGCTGTGTGTGATAGCCCTCGGCAGTAACGATGTAACAGCGCAATGGTGTTTTTTCCACTTAAGAAGGTCATGGGTAGGCGAGTCACTATGCTCGATTTTAAGGAACTTGAGGCGTTTGTATGGGCGGTAAGGCTTGGCTCCTTCCGTAAGGCGGCGACCCGCCTGCACCTTACCCAGCCTTCTGTATCTGAGCGTATTTCACGCCTTGAATCCACGGTGGGAGAATTGCTGTTAGAACGGTCTGCTCGGCCTATCCAGCCGACCATGCGCGGGCGTGAGTTCTTTGTCCACGCTGAGCGGATGTTGCACCAACGCGATGAGGCAATGAAGCTATTCGATAGCGAAGAGGCTTTTTCTGCACCACTTCGGCTCGGCACGATTGAAACCATTGCCCATAGCTGGTTTCCCGACTTTATGCGCAGGCTCACCGAGCGGTACCCGCGTCTCACCATAGAATTGACGGTTGATTATTCGCCAGTGCTGAATGAGCGGCTACTAGGCAATGAGCTGGATATTGTGCTGGCGATGAATGGCTATTCGCCGCAGAAGCAGATCGAGTACGAGTCACTGAGCCCCTATGAAATGGGCATGTTTGTCTCTCCCCGGCACGCCAAGCTGCTAAGTGAAAGTGCCGATACCTGGGGTAAGCAACTGCCATTCATTTCGTTTGGTAAGCAGGCGCGTCCTTATGCAGAGATGGTGAATTACCTGGCAGAGCAGGGCGTGGCCAGCCCGCGTATTCATAGCGTTAGTACCTTGATGACGATTGTGCGCATGACCACAGAAGGATTAGGGATCGGCGCGCTGCCAGTTGCCACTGTGCTGGATGAGTGGCAGCGGGGGGAGCTTTATCGCCTTGAGCTGCCAGTGCCATTACCGGCCATGCACTATGATGCGATATGGCGTAACGCTAATCATCCGCGCTTTTGCCGGGGAGTTGCCCGCTTGGCCCAGCAGTGTGCCTGCCGCTACGCTCAGGCGCGGCGTGCCGATATGACAACAACACTTTTCTCTGGGCGCTGGGTTGCTACCTGCGCCTCCTCTGGTACCACCGAAGCAATGCATTAGAAGCAACGCACTATTAGAAGCACCATACTATTAATAGAAATAAGAGGGTTCTTACGATGCGCAAGACAATCACGACTTCACTGCTACTGGCGACCGCCTGCGGTTTAACGGTGTCGGCTCACGCCGCAGAGTGGACGATGGCAACGCCTTACGGGGATGCCAGCTTTCATACTCAAAACAACAAACAGTTCGCTGAAGATGTAGCGGAAGCAACCGACGGCGAGCTGACAATTACCGTGCATAGCGGCGGTTCGCTGGTGTCACACGGGGAAATTAAGCCGTCGGTGCGTCGTGGCACTATTGATGCAGGTGAAGTATTCCTCTCGGTTCTTTCCAATGACGACCCGATATTTGAAGTTGATACGCTGCCAGGTGTGGCGGGTAGCTATGACGATGCCTATGCGCTGTGGGAAGCTACCAAACCGATGATCACCGAACTGTTTGCCTATGAAGGGTTGATTCCGCTCTACGCGGTCGCCTGGCCTGCACAAGGTATCTATACCTCTGAGCCTCTCACCGACCCCGAGCAGTTCGAAGGCCTGCGCGTTCGTGCACCCAATATTAATACCCAACGTTTTGTCGATAACCTGGGCGGCAGCCCGACTGAAACTGAAGAGTCTGATATCCCTACCGCGTTTAGCACCGGGCGTGTGGATGCCATGATCACCTCAAGCTCTACCGGCAACTCCATGGCGGCGTGGGATTACGTGACTGATTACACTGACGCTAACCTGTGGCTGCCCAAGAATATCGTCTTTATCAGCCAACGCAGTTTTGATGGCTTGGATGAAGCGACCCAGGAAGCACTGATGGAAGCCGCCGCTGAAGCTGAAAAACGTGGCTGGGAAATGAGTCGAGAAGATAACGATGCCAGTTTGGCGGTTCTGGAAGAGAACGGCATTTCAGTCTCTGAGCCTAACGAAGCCATTTCAGCGGCGCTTCAAGCAGCCGGTGATACGCTTTTTGAAGATTGGCAATCTCGTGCCGATGACGAAGCTAAACAGGCGCTAGAAACTTACCGCGAGCAGCAAGGCAGCTAATTTAAGTGCTGTTTAGCTAAGTGTTATTTATATAAGTTCTGGCGTGATCCTGTTTGTAGGGGCGGTGGTTTTGGCGCTGCCCCTGCTTTCCACACGCGCTTTTTCCTAAGTGCTTTTTCCAAGTGCTTTTCCTGAGTGTTTCGTGAGGCTGCGAACATGACGTTTAAATTCGATAAGCTCTATCGCCTGGGGGCTTGGGGTGCGGCGGCGTGCATGGTGGCTATTTGTACGCTAATAGCGCTTCAGGTGACCTTCCGCTTGGTAGATGCTCTGCTGGTGTTGGTTGGCCTCAGTCGCCTGGGCATAAGTATTACCGGCGTTTCGGAAATTGCCTCTTACCTATTGGTGGGAGCGACCTTCCTGGGGTTGGCTTACACCTTTGTGCATCACGCCCATATTCGCGTGACGCTACTAATTACTCGACTGCCACCGGCAATTCGTGTGTGGTTTGAAGTGTTTGGCCTCATTGTCGCCCTGGCGATCAGTCTGATGCTCAGTTACGGCCTCATTGGTTTGGCGAGAGAGAGTCTGCAATATAACGATGTGTCTTCAGGATTTGTGTCGATTCCACTATGGATTCCTCAGCTTGTACTCGCGACCAGCGTAGGGCTGCTGTGTCTTGCGCTGGCTGAAGCTCTGTTTATGGCGGTTCGCATTGCCATTCGTGACCCTGCGAGCTTTCGCGAAGCAACGAGCTTGCAAGACGACCAGTCCCCAGATGAAAGCGAGGGCCACTAAATGTCGATATTTACCCCGTCTGTTGTAACGACATCTCTGTTAATAGCGCCTCTGCCCTCTAAATCGGAGAGATCCTCGTGCTGCTACTAAGTCTCGCCACTATATTCACCCTCGTGGTACTCCTGGGGAGCGGGGTGTGGATCGCCTTTGCACTGATCGGCACTGCCTGGATAGCGTTAGAGTTCTTCAGCTCATTCTCGCCGGGTTCTATCCTAGCCTCAGATTTTTGGGGCGCCAGTTACGGTTGGGATCTTACTGCGCTACCGATGTTTATCTGGATGGGCGAGATTCTGTTTCGCTCCGGGCTTGCAGACAATATGTTTCGTGGCCTGTCGCCCTGGTTAAACCGCCTGCCTGGGCGTTTGCTGCATACCAATATCATTGGCAGCGGCATGTTTGCTGCGGTGTGCGGCTCTTCGGCCGCCACCTGTGCCACGGTAGGTAAAATGACCCTGCCGGAACTCGAACGGCGGGGCTACGATAGCAATATGGCGATTGGCACCCTGGCCAGCGCATCCACTTTGGGGTTATTGATTCCGCCCTCTATCGTGCTGATCGTCTACGGCGTGGTCACCGAGCAATCGATTTCCAGACTGTTTATGGCCGGTATTGGCCCAGGTTTGATGATCCTGGCGATGTTTATGAGCTATCTCATTTTGTGGGCGCTACTTAAAGGCAACCGCGAAGGGCTTACCGGTGAAGATGAATCCGGCATGAGCTTTGCTGAAAAGCTACGCAATACCTGGTCGCTGGTGCCTATTCTGCTGTTAATCGGCGGGATTATCTTTTCGATCTATGGCGGGTTGGCATCGCCCACCGAAGCCGCGGCAGTCGGTGTGGTGCTGTCGATTGTGATTGCACGCTTTAACGGTCATTTTAATCGCGACATTTTTAAAAGCTCGCTGTTTGCTGCCGTGCGTACCGCCTGCATGATTGCGTTCATTATTGCCGGTGCCTCGTTTCTGACCTCGGCCATGGGGTTTACCCAGGTGCCCATGAAGTTGGCAACGGCGATTGGTGAGATGGGGTTGTCGCCCACCATGCTGCTGATTGCACTAACGCTGCTGCTGTTAGTGATGGGGTGCTTCCTGGATGGTATCTCGCTGATTCTGCTGGTGACCGCGATCATTATGCCGCTGGTGAGTGCCGCTGGGTTCGATCTGATCTGGTTTGGTATTTACCTGGTTGTGGTAGTCGAAATGTCGCAAATCACCCCGCCGGTGGGCTTCAACCTGTTCGTGATTCAGGGGCTAACCGGTAAAGATATTCTGACCATTACCAAAGCCACGCTGCCGTTTTTCCTGCTCATGCTACTAGCGATTGCGTTAATGCATATCTTTCCTGGAATCGCCCTCTATCTACCTGAGGCGATGACGCGGTAAGGCGCTGATAAAAGGAAGAGTAGTAACGATAAACAAGCAGAAATGCTCTGGTCGGAGCGCTTGATGGCATGCATGTTCTGACCAGAGATTTAGGACTTAGAGCGGGGTTGGGTGTTGAGTTTTTTGAACGCAATGTCTTTGTTGAACTCGCCTGGGGCGCCATACCCTTTGCGTAGCATAGCAAGTGCTTTGGTTTGCGCTTCTCTACGGCTATTGAGTATCAGCGTATGGTTTAGCAAGAGTTGCTGAGCATTTTCAAGCAGTTCTTTGGGGTCAATAGCCGTGGGGGTGTCTAACATCAGTGTTTTGGCGATCAACTCCATTTTGGGCTGAACTTCTTGTAGCACGCTTTCAAATGAGAAAGAGGGCACGCCGGCTGTTGTACTTAAATCGTATAGGAGGACGGCGAGTTGCTCTTCTGGTGTGCTTGAGAGGCAGGCATCCGCCGCGGGGCCGGATATGCGAACACACATTTCCATCAAACTATCGCTTGTACTATCGCTTTCACTATCACTTGTCCTATCGCTTTTATAGGGGGCATGACTAAAGCGGATGGTATTGATTAGCGTGGCCGGGAGCCCCCATTTAGCGGCTAGCCAAGCCCCAATAACGGTGTGGTTGCACCCAAAGTAACGCTGCTCTTCTTCAATCAGGTGCGCATGGGGAATAGCGCTATCAATGTAGAGTTCGTCTACTTGTTCAGGGTACGTCGCGCTTAGCGCCAATATGCCAATATCCTGCAACAGTGCTGCCGTAAAAGCATGACCTGCCTGTTGAGGGCACGCTTGCTCGGCAAGCTGGCGCGCTATTAACGCAGACATAATCGACCGCTGCCAAATATGTGTATGCTGCGGCCCTTTACTGGAGTGCTGAAAAAGGTTGAAGCTCAATACCACCGTTAACGTTGCATCGAGTCCTAAACGCTGGACGGCCTCAAGGCACGTCTGTGTCAAATTGGCCGAGCGAGTATGGTGAACGCTATTCGCGAGCGATATTAACCGAGCGGTTAATGCCAGGTCATGCTCAATGGTGTCGGCAACATCGTTGATAGTCGCTGTTGAGGATTGCGTTAATCTGAGTATGCGTAATGCGATTGAGGGAAGCGAAGGTAAGCGTTGGCACTTTAGGAAGTCGCTGAGCAGAAAAGCTGGCAGTGCTTCAGTAAGCATTAGGTATAGCGCTTCATCTTTTTGTGATGTTCTAGTCACGTTATCTCCCGTGCACTTTGTAGCGTAGCTGCCAGCCACCATTGGGTAATGTCCTAATTTTACCATATACCCAGCGAGTGTTGACGTTGTTGTCGTTGGAAAAGAGCGGTTTATGCTTTGTAGGTCGCTATATATACTTAATGAGGTTAGTGGCAGGTGCTCCAACTGCTCCAGAATTAAAAAAGTGAGTGCAACCATGCACACAAAGAACGATGCGGCCGAGATATTTCGTCAGTTGGCAGAAGGCGTAGGGCACAGCGGGAGCCCCCGTTTTTATGCAACGCTGGTGGAGCGCTTAGCGACAATACTCGGCGTTGATCATGTGCTAGTGGCCGATGTTACGCAACGCCATCAGGCTGAGACACTGGCGGTCTGGTCAAATGGCCACTTGCTTAGCAATATCACTTACCCGCTAACCGGTACGCCTTGCGAAACCGCATTGGGGCGCGAGTGCTGCCTTTATGCCCGTGATGTTCAGTCACGCTTTCCTGACGATAAACTGCTGTGTGAGTTGGGAGCCGAAAGCTACTTAGGGCGGGCGCTCTATGCGGCGGATGGCGCGCTGATAGGCCTGTTAGCGGTGCTCAAAAATTCCCCCATGCAGATGGGCGAGTTAGCCAATGAAATACTGCAGATCGCTGCCGCTCAGGCGGGGGCGGAGCTGGGCCGACAAAAGGCGGAACAGGCATTAAGAAAAAGCGAAGAGGTCGCACGGGAAAGTGAACGCCGCCTGAATACGCTGCTCAATCACCTGCCGGGCATGGCCTATCGCAGTTTAAATGATAGTCATTGGACCATGCAGGTGGTTAGCCAGGGGGCCGAGGCATTAACCGGGTATCGGCCCGACGAGTTGCAAGATAATCGACTGACCAGCTTCGCTGCCCTGATTCATCCTAATGATCAGGACAAGCTCTATCGCGAGGTGCAGTTGGCCATTGCCAATAATCAGCCTTACCGCGTGATTTACCAACTGCGTCATCGTGACGGCGGCTACCGCTGGATGTGGGAGCAGGGCCAAGCCGTTAGGGATGAGGCAGGCGACATCGTCTGTTTAGAAGGCTTTATCTCTGATGTGACCGACCAGCAAGAGTCACAGCGGGTGCAAAACGCTGTGGTTGAAGTGGCTTCTACGGTCACCACCCAGGTGGGCGACGGCTATTTTCAACAGTTGATTGCGACCTTGGTGAAGGTGCTGGAAGCCGACGCAGGCTTTATTGCGCTACTCCATACGTCCCCTCAAAGCGACAAAAAAGTCGTTGGACAGGCGACCACTGTCAGTATGGTGGTAGAGGGGACTCAACACGAACAACATGCCTTTGCGTTGCGGGGCTCGCCCAGCGAGCAGGTGGTGCTGGAGGGCGAAGCCGTCATGCATGACGGCCCACCACTGCTGTTGCCAGGCACCTTGCTATCAACAAGGGCATGGATTGGCCGACGCCTAGATAACGCCAACGGCGAAGCGATTGGTGTGATGATGGTGTTTTATCGTCAGCCGTTGACTACCAATGCCTTTGCTACCTCGGTGCTGAAAATTCTCTCTACCGGCGCTGCGGCAGAGCTTGAGCGCCGCCGCGACCATCGCCATATGCACCAGTTGGCCTATACCGATACCACCACTGGCTTACCTAACCGCGTCCGTTTTATGGAGCTGTTAGCGCAGATGTGGAAAGAGGCCCACCAGAGTGAGCTTGGTCTTTCGCTGCTGCTATTGGATATCCGCCGTTTTAAGGAGGTGAATGACCTGCACGGCCACCAGGTGGGAGATCAACTGCTGGTGACGGTGGCGGATCGTCTAAAGCAGATCAGCCACGCGCATGGCTCGCTGGCGCGCTTATCCGGGGATGAGTTTGCCTTGTTAGTCGCCGCTGCCGACCCCGTTGATATCGGCGGTCTTGTCGAGCAGCTACGCTCAGCGGTGAAGCAGCCGCTGTCTTTGCAGCGTCGCGTCTTTCACCTCGATGTCAGCATTGGTTTTGCCCATTACCCGCAAGATGTCGCTGAAGCTGGCGAATTATTTAATGCCGCTAGTATTGCCCTCCACCACGCCAAGCGGCGCGAAAACAGCACCTCTCCTTATACTCAAATTATGCGTCATGAGCTGCATCGACGCCAACTGATGAGCGAACGGCTCAGCGCCGCGATCACTGAACACAAGTTAGCGCTCAACTTTCAGCCCCAGGTGGACCTAACCAATGGCCGGTTGACCGGTGCAGAAGCCCTATGCCGCTGGTACGACGCTGAGTGGGGGTGGGTAAGCCCTGGCGAGTTTATTCCCCTGGCCGAAGAGCGCGGCCTTATCCGCGCCCTGGGGGACTGGGTGCTGGAAGAGTCTGCCAAGCAGTTAATCACATGGCGAAATCAGCCCGGTGGAGGGTTGCCAGGCAGGCTATCGATCAATATTTCCGCCCAACAGTTTGCCGACCCAGAGCTCAATAGCCACATAGCGCGCCTCACCGCTGGTGTTCCGCCGAGCGCGATCGCCCTGGAGCTCACCGAAAGCGATTTTATGCGCGACCCAGATCAGGCCGTTGAGATTACCCACGCCATGCGTCAAGCGGGATACTCGCTCTCCATCGACGATTTTGGCACCGGCTACTCCTCTCTCTCCTATTTGCGGCGCTTCGCCGCCGACGCGCTGAAAATAGATATCTCGTTTGTGCGTGAAATGCTCGAAAATAAAAATGATCGCACCATTGTGCAAACCATCATTGCCATGGCGCAGGCGTTAGAAATGAAGACTGTGGCAGAAGGTGTCGAAACCCAAGAGCAAGCTCATTTGCTTGCCGACATGGGCTGTAATGAAGCGCAAGGCTACTGGTTTGGCCGCCCATTACCGGCGGATGAGTTTGCGGCAGCGTGGTTGACCCCTTAAACCCTTATCATCGTCATCGTCTTGTCATCACCTTTGGCATACCCTACGCGCCGCCAACCCGCGATGAAAGGAGTGCCCCATGCGCCTGGCCCTGTTTGATCTTGACGACACCCTCCTGGACGGAGACTGCAGCGACCGCTGGAATTTATGGATGATAGAGCAAGGTTGGATCAGCGATGCCGAGGCCTTTATGGCTCGTGCCGAAAAGATGCATCTGGCCTATCACGCGGGCAAGCTGAAACTTGAAGAGTATCTGGCCATGACCCTGGCACCGCTGCGCGGACGCCGGGTGAAAGATGTGCAAAAAGAGGTCGAGCGCTTTGTGGCCACGCACCTGCAACCGCGTATTTTTGAACAAGCCTGGGCCTGCCTGGAAGCGCACCGCCAGGCTGGCGATACCCTGCTACTGATTTCTGCCTCGTCACGCCATCTGGTCGAGCCGATTGCCACCACCCTGGGGATTGAGCATGTGCTGGCGGTCGAGCTAAGCGTGGAGCACGGAGTGAATGAAGACGCGCGCTATACCGGCGGTAGCGAAGGTATTTTTTCCTATCGCGGCGGCAAGGTGCTGCGCTTGAAAGAGTGGCTGGCCGAACAGCAGATCACTGCTTGCCACACCACCTTCTATTCAGACTCCCGCAACGATTTACCGTTACTGCAATATGTCGATTGCCCCGTGGCAGTTAACCCAGACCCGGTACTGGCCGAGGTGGCTAGCGTTGAAGGTTGGCGGCGCTTAGACTGGCGGACGCCCTCAAGCGCTTCGTCGCCTAATGCTCTGCCAGGAAAATCGGCGCATGTCTGATGCCTACTATTTACAGTTAACCGAACAGCTTCGCACATTAATCGATCAAAATGCCGCCCTGTGGGAAGGCAAGCTTCCCGCCGAGCGGTCATTGGCCGAGCGCTTTGCCACCACCCGCGTGACCCTGCGCCAAGCGCTTTCTCAGCTAGAAGGGGAGGGTCTGATACACCGCAGCAATCGACGCGGCTGGTTTATTTCTCCCGCCCGTTTGGTTTACGACCCCACCCGTGACGCGGGTTTTAACGACTATGTGCGCGCCCAGGGGCGGCAGCCACGCACGGCCGTTTTGAAGCTGGAAAGCCGCGCTCACCCGCCCGCGGCTCGGGCGCTGGGGCTGCCGGATGACCAGCCGTTTCAGCATATTCGCCGCCGCCGCTACGTGGATGACCGCGCGGTGCTGGTGGAGTCGCTGTGGGTAGTACCCGAGCGTGCCCCAGAGTTGCTAGATATCTATAGTGGGCAATCGCTTTGGGGGCTGTTGCGAGAGCGCTGGGGGCACTACCTGGCCAATCGCTCTATTCGCATGGTCTCAGAAGCGCTTTCGCCAATGGATGCCGAAGAGCTATTCGTTGCACCCGGCACTGCCGGGTTAAATATTAACCGTGCCATTTTAGACGACCAGCAGCGCCCTATTGAGTTTGATGAAGAGCACTGGCTGCACGATTCGCTGTGTATCAGCGTGGAGCTATCCGGTCAGCGCTAGCGGAAACGACCTAGTCGCGGTCATCACCAGTTAAAAAAACGTTCAAACAAGCGTCATCGCAGTGTCATTTAACGCCTGCAAACTTCTGGTCTATACCAATCAGCCGGGAGACTATCATGATGATGCCACGCCGTTTATTCCCTTCAACGTTGTTAGCAGGTGCTGCTGCTGTTGCGCTTGCTTCCAACGCCCAAGCAACCGAATTAACGGTGTATACCGCCGTTGAGTCGGACGACCTGCAAAAATATGCTGAACGCTTCAACGCGGCCCACCCGGATATCGAGATTAACTGGGTGCGCGACTCCACCGGCGTGATTACCGCCCGCCTGCTGGCCGAGAAAGACAACCCCCAGGCTGACGTGATCTGGGGCCTGGCCGCTACCAGCCTGCTGGTGTTGGAAGAGGAGGGCATGCTGGAGCGCTACGCTCCCGCTGGCGTTGAGAATCTCGACCCCAAATTTGTCGATGTGGCCTATCGTGATGGTGAAGACCCGGCTTGGGTGGGTATGGACGCCTGGGTCGCTGCTATTTGCTACAACACCATTGAGGGCGAGCGCCAGGGCGTGCCGATGCCGACCTCTTGGGAAGACCTTACCCAGCCTGAGTTTGAAGGCCATGTGATCATGCCTAACCCCAACTCGTCGGGTACCGGCTACCTGGATGTAGCCAGCTGGCTGCAGCTATGGGAAGAGGATCAGGGCTGGGATTACATGGATCGGCTGCATAACAACATCGCCCGTTACACCCATTCGGGCTCCGCCCCTTGTAGCCTGGCGGCGACAGGTGAAACCGTGGTGGGCGTGTCATTTGCCTTCCGCGGTGCGCGCTTGAAGTCCCAGGGTGCGCCTATTGAAGTTATCTTCCCTGAAGAAGGGCTGGGCTGGGATATGGAGGCCGCCGCTATTATGACTGGTACCGACAAGCAGGAAGCCGCGCAAACGCTTATGGATTGGGCAATCTCCCGCGATGCCAACGAACTCTATAACGAAGGCTATGCAGTGGTTGCCTACCCAGGTGTGGCACAGCCGATTGAAAACTACCCCTCCGATATTACTGATCGCATGATCGACGCCGACTTCCAGTGGGCTGCCGTCAATCGCGAACGCGTGCTGGCCGAGTGGCAGCGTCGCTACGATGGTAAAACCGAGCAATAAGCCGCGATCAGTTGCCCCGGCCAGTGTGCCGGGGCATGGAGATGTTATGCACACGACAATGACATCGCTGCTGGCGGCCGACGCGCCGACAGTGATGACCCCCACGACGCCCCATTTACGCATTGAAGCGGTGACCAAGCGTTTTGGTACCTTTACTGCACTGGACAACATTTCCCTGACCATTAACGAGGGGGAGTTTGTCTGTTTTTTAGGTCCCTCCGGCTGCGGCAAAACCACCCTGCTGCGCACTATTGCGGGGCTTGCCCGACAAACCGCGGGCACGCTTATTCAGCGTGACAAGGATATCTCCACGCTGCCCACCCAGGCGCGTGACTTCGGCATTGTGTTCCAGTCCTATGCGCTGTTTCCCAACCTAACGGTGTTTAACAACGTGGCCTATGGGTTGCGCAACCGGCGGGTAGAGCGGTCACGCATCCAAGCACGGGTGAGTGAGCTGCTCGCGCTGGTGAACTTGACGGGCAGCGAAAACAAGTACCCGGCGGCACTTTCCGGCGGGCAACAGCAGCGCGTGGCGCTTGCGCGGGCACTGGCCACCGAGCCTGGCCTGCTACTGCTGGACGAGCCGCTTTCGGCGTTGGACGCCCGGGTGCGGGGCCACCTGCGCAGCCAGATTAAAGCCCTGCAGGCGCGCCTCGGGGTGACCACCATCATGGTGACCCACGACCAGGAAGAGGCGCTCACCATGGCCGACCGCATCGTGGTGATGAACCACGGCGTGATTGAGCAAGTGGGTACCCCGGCGGAGATCTACCATCAGCCTGCCAGCGCCTTTGTGGCCTCGTTTATCGGCAGCATGAACTTCCTGGAAGTGACCGCCCAAGGCGATAATCAAGCGCTGCTGGGTATCACGCCCTGCGCTTGTCTGCCGCATGCCCTGGAAGTGGGCCAAGCCGCCCAACTGGCCATTCGGCCCGAAGCAGTGGCACTTAGCCGTCAAGCGGGAGCGCTGAATGGTGAGGTGATAGGTATCGAGTTTTTAGGGCCCTTTCAGCGGGTCACACTGCGCTTAACGGACGCTGACCAAACGCTCATTGCCGATGTGCCTAGTCGCGATAGTACCGACCTAAACCTTTACCAGGGGCAGGTGCTAGGTATTCACCTGCCCACCGAAGCCGCCCGTCTTTACCCAGCCGGGAGTAGCCAGCAATGATGGCCGAGAGCTTTGTAAAATCGGCGACCAAGCCATCGCTAGAGTCGCTGATCCGCTTGTTGGCGTTACTCGCTGGCGTTGCACTGCTGGTGGTGGGGCTGCTGTTCCCACTCGTGACCATGCTGATCAAGAGCCTGCAAGACCGTGCAGGCGACTTTATCGGCCTGGCCAACTTCGCGTACTATTTTCAAACCCCTGCGCTGGTCAATTCGATCGCCAACTCGTTGCGGGTGGCGCTGATGACCACCGGTGTGGTGGTCGGGTTAGCGTTTTTATGCGCCTACGGGATCACTCGAACCTGCATGCCGGGCAAGCGGCTATTTCGCATGTTGGCGATTTTGCCCATTCTGGCGCCATCGCTGCTGCCCGCGATTAGCTTGGTCTATCTGTTTGGCAATCAGGGGTTTCTGCGCGATTTACTGGCCGGCCACTCGGTTTATGGGCCTATCGGCATTGTGATGGGCATGAGCTTCTGGATATTTCCCCACGCGCTAATGCTGCTGACCACCGCGCTGACCAACAGCGATGCGCGGCTCTACGAAGCGGCCGAAGCGCTGGGTACCCCCAAGTGGCGTACGTTTTTGACTATTACGTTGCCCGGCGTGCGCTACGGGCTGATTTCCTGCCTGTTTGTGGTGTTTACCCTGGCGATTACCGACTTCGGCGTGCCTAAAATTATCGGCGGCCAATTCAGTGTGCTGGCTACCGACGTCTACCGCCAGGTGGTTGGGCAGCAGAACTTTCAGATGGGCGCGGTAGTCAGCGTGATTCTGCTACTGCCAGCGGTTCTCTCGTTTATCGTTGACCGTTGGATACAGCGGCGCCAGGTGGCGCAACTTTCGGCCCGGGCAGTGCCGTGGCAGCCTAGCCCCAGCCCGCTGCGAGATTGGATATTTACACTGCTTTGCTACGCGGTGGCGGGGGCCATTGTGCTGGTGATCGGCACCGCGGTGTATGCGTCGCTGGTGCAGTTCTGGCCCTACAACTTATCAATAACCTTTGAGCACTATACCTTCCAAGGCATGGCCGATGGTGGCTGGGGGGCATGGTTTAACTCGCTCAAGTTAGCGTTTAGCGTGGCCCTGGTGGGCACGTTAGTGATCTTCTTTAATGCCTGGCTAATCGAAAAGAGTGAAGGCTTCCGCCCGCTGCGCCAAGGGCTACACTTTATGGCCATGCTGCCTATGGCGGTGCCTGGCATGGTGCTGGGGCTTGCCTATATCTTCTTTTTCAATCAGGCGGGCAACCCGTTTAACTGGCTGTACGGCACGCTGATGATTCTGGTGCTCAATACCTTGATTCACTTCTACACCGTGTGCCATCTCACCTCCGTCACCGCGCTTAAACAGCTCGATCCCGAGTTTGAAGCGGTGGGGGCCTCACTCAAAGTACCGTTTTGGATCACGTTCAGCCGGGTGACGCTGCCGGTGTCGCTGCCCGCGGTGCTGGATATATCGGTGTATCTGTTCGTCAATGCGATGACCACGGTATCGGCGGTGGTGTTTCTCTATAACAGTGACACACGGCTGGCCTCGGTGGCCGTGCTGCATCTGGATGAGGCGGGCTACTTTGCCAGCGCCGCGGCCATGGCCGTGCTGATTTTCCTTACCTCGCTGGTGGTGAAGCTGCTGCATACAGCGCTTACCCATGTGTTGTTAAACAACGCCCAGCGCTGGCGTATGGCGGGCTAGGAGAGACGAGAACAGTCCTAGACAGCCCGTTGTACTTGCGACTAAAGTGTTTTAAATATCTGGTATAGACCAAAATGAACGATCAAAACGAAGCACTCTATCTGTTAACACCGGGGCCATTGACCACTTCCCCTGCGACCAAAGCCGCCATGCTGCGCGACTGGGGCTCCTGGGACGATGACTTTAACCAGGTCACTGCCGACATTCGTAGCCAGTTGCTTGCTATGGCGGAAGCCGCAAGCGATGAGTACGCCTGCGTGCCCATGCAGGGTAGCGGTACCTTCGCCGTGGAGAGTGCGCTGGCCTGCGCCACTGACCCCAGCGGTAAAGTGCTGGTGCTGATGAATGGTGCTTACGGTAAGCGCGCGGCGCAGTTGCTCCACATAATGGGCCGCCGTTACGTGACGCTGGATAAAGGCGACTACCTGCCACCCCAGCCCAATGAAGTGGCGGCGCTGCTGGAGCAATATCCTGATATTACGTCGGTATTTTTGGTGCACTGCGAAACCAGCTCGGGGATTTTAAACCCACTGGAAGCCATTGCCGAGGTGGTGCACTCCCATGGGAAAACGCTCATCGTCGATGCCATGAGCTCTTTTGGCGGCATCCCTATCAGCCTTGCGAAAACGCCTATTGATGTGCTGGTTTCTTCTGCCAACAAGTGCATTGAGGGTGTGCCGGGTTTTGGCTTTGTGATTATTCGCCAGGCGCTGCTTGAAGCAGGTGGAGGGCGCGCTCACTCGTTGAGCCTGGATCTCAATGCCCAATGGGAATATATGGAGCGCACCGGCCAGTGGCGCTTTACGCCGCCCACGCACACCGTGGTGGCCTTTCAGGCCGCACTTGCCCAGCACCGGGAAGAGGGCGGCGTGCCAGGGCGCTGCGCGCGCTATACCCGCAATCGTGATGCGCTGGTAAAAGGCATGCGCGCGCTAGGCTTCAGCACGCTATTAGAAGACGAATGGCTATCGCCGATCATCACTACCTTTTTAAGCCCTACCGACCCAGCATTTGAGTTTAACGCTTTCTACGCGGCGCTAAAGGCGCGCGGGTTTTTGATCTATCCCGGCAAGTTGACTGAAGTGGAGAGTTTTCGCATCGGCTGCATTGGCCAGCTAGGCACCACGGTGATCGCGCAACTGCTAAGCGCCATTCAAAGCACACTTACCGAGATGGGCGTTAGCCTTTTTCCACACCTATCTTCACAATCAGGGAGCGCCTAATGCAGTATCAATCTCCTCAATGCTTGCAAGCGGTTATCTGTGACTGGGCAGGCACGCTGGTCGATTTTGGCTCCTTTGCACCTACCCAGATATTTGTCGAAGCGTTTGCTGAGTTGGGCGTGGCGATTAGCCTGGAAGAAGCTCGCGGCCCCATGGGTATGGGTAAGTGGGATCATATTCGGACACTCTGCAATCACCCGGACATCGCCGAACGCTTTGTTCAGGCGGTAGGCCACGCGCCTTCTGATAACGATGTAACGGCGCTTTACGAGCGCTTTATGCCGCTGCAGATTGCCAAAATTGCCGACCACTCGGCGGTGATTCCCGGCGCGCTCGAGACCTTAACTACGCTGCGCGCCCAGGGGCTGAAAATCGGTTCCTGCTCTGGCTACCCGGCGGTGGTGATGGAAAAAGTCGTTGCTTTGGCTGCGGATAACGGCCTGCAAGTTGATCACGTAGTGGCGACGGATGAGGTGCCCAATGGCCGTCCGTATCCTGCTCAGGCGTTGGCCAATGTGATCGCGCTAGGCATCAGCGATGTGGCTGCCTGTATTAAAGTGGATGACACCACGCCGGGCATTCTTGAAGGGCGCAGCGCGGGAATGTGGACGGTGGCGCTTACCTGCTCGGGCAATGCGCTGGGGCTAACCTATGCGCAATATCAAGCGTTGAGTGATGCCGAGCGCCACGCCGCCCACGAGCAGGTGGCCGCGCAGTTTGCCCCCTCAGCACCGCACTACTGCATTGAGACCATTGCCGAGCTACCCAGCGTGGTCGATGCCATCAATACACGTCTTCAACAGGGAGAGCGTCCTTGAGTCCAGCCGCGCTTGCTCTGGTGCTGGTCTCGGTATGTATGCACGCCGGATGGAACGTGTTGGGCAAACGCAATGCGCCGTCGTTAGCCTCTTTTACCCTGGCTTACGGCGCGGGTGGGGCGGTGATGCTGCCGCTGGTGTTGCTTGGGCCGCCGCTCACTGCGTTACCAAGTGCATTCTGGGGCTGGTTGGCGCTTTCGGGATTATGCCAAATGCTCTATATGGGCGGCCTGGCCTGGGCCTATGCGCGGGGTGACGTCAGCGTGCTTTACCCCATCGCCCGGGCATTGCCGGTAGTGCTAGTGCCGCTGGTATCCATTGCGCTGCTGGGTAGTCGGGTGCTGGATAGATGGGACGGCCTTGGCATGGTGCTAGTCGTGGCAGGCGCGCTTTGCCTGCCGCTTAGCCATCCGCAGGCGCGCAGGATATCCACCTATCTCACCCCGGCCATGGGGTTTGCGCTACTAGCGGCAGCAGGCACCGTTGGCTATTCGCTGATCGACAAGCAGGCCCTCGGGCTAATGCAGGGGGCAGGGCACAGCGGCTTAACCGCCGGGGCGGTGTTTATGGTGTTGCAAGCGCTGATGACACTAACCTGGTCAGCACCGCTACTGGCATTGCTACCGGCAGAGCGACGCCGCCTGCCTGCGCTCCGCCAGCAGGGGCTGACCATGCTGGTCGTTACCGGGCTGATGATGACCTGCACCTATGGCTTGGTATTAATCGCCATGGCGCTTACCGACGAGGTGAGTTATGTGGTGGCGCTGCGCCAGCTGTCTATTCCTGTGGGCGTATTGATGGGCGTGCTATGGCTAAAAGAGCCTGCCTCCAGGGCGAAAGCCGTAGGCACGCTGGTGATGTTGGCGGGGCTGGTGTTGGTGGTGCTTTAGGTCAGCGATAACTATTTCAGCGCCTGCCAAATTAGATTAAAACCGACCAAAAACATGGCTAAAATCACCAATCGATAAAACAGCGCTTCGTTTACACGGCTTTGTAGCCAGAGGCCGTTGCGCACGCCGATCCAGGCGATGGGCACTAGCAGCAGCGACGCCCAAGCGCTGGTGACGTTGATCTCACCAAGCCACATATAAGGGGCCAGTTTAATCACGTTGACCACCGCAAAGGATACCGCGCAGGTGGCGATAAAGGTCTCTTTAGAGAGTTTGCGCGGCAGTAGATACACGTTTAGCGGCGGCGCTCCCGCATGGGCCATAAAGCTGGTAAAGCCGCAGACGCTTGCTGCGGGTAGGGCCCAACGGGAAGAAATGGGCTTTTTGGCGACGGGCTTGAGTAGCATGTAAGCGGCGAACAGCAAAGTGATAACGCCAAGTGTCAGGCGCAAGCCCTGCTCGCTCAGGCTGCCAAACAGCAGCGTGCCCACTGCCACGCCAATGAATAAGCCCGGCACAAAGCGCCAGACTTCGGCGTTTGATTGCTTGCCCCACCATGCTTTCACCGCAAACACGTCCATCACCAGCAGTAGCGGCAGTAGTAAGCCCGCTGCCTGGGCGGGGCTGATCGCCAGCGCCATTAGCGGTACCGAGAGCGTGCCAAAACCACCCGCAAAGCCACCTTTTGAAACGCCGGTCAGGTAAACGGAAAACGCAATTAACAACCAGGCGATGACGGAGTAGTCGGGGAGCATTGAGGCCTCTGGATACGCAAAAAAATGAACCACAAAAAAGCCCCGCATTAGCGGGGCTCATTAGCATAACATTAGATAAACGTTAGCGGGCGAAGTGTCGATCTATCCAGCGTTCATCAGCCATTCGTGGTCGGGGTCGTTGTGAAATTTCCATGCCCGCTTGGGCCCCGCCATCACATTTAAGTAGTAGAGCGAATAGCCATGGGAGGCGCCCACCGGATGGTAACCCTTGGGAACCAACACACAGCAGCCGTTTTCCACCGCCATGGTTTCATCAAGGCTGCGGTCATCGGTGTAAACGCGCTGGAAGGCGAACCCTTGTTCAGGGTTAATGCGGTGGTAGTAGGTCTCTTCCAGATGTGATTCGTGGGGTAAGTTATCCACATCGTGTTTGTGGGGCGGGTAGCTCGACCAATTGCCCGCGGGTGTGAATACTTCAACCACTAGTAGACTATCGGCGGGCTCGGTTTCCGGCAGAATATCGTGAACATGGCGGGTGTTGGTGCCCTGGCCACGGGTGCTTTGCTTGATGTTGTCAGGCGCGATGAGCCGTGGGGCATGGTTGCCATGCCCGGGGGCGGCGCACACCGCTAGCTCTAAGTCTGTGGTCGCTTCCACCGCGTAGCTAACATGGTCAGGCAGGTAAACCGCATAGGGCGGGATCTGTTCAAAGATATCCATGCGCTGGCCGATATCTTCAAAGCGGTGCTCGCCGCAGGTTACCGTGGCGCGACCGGTGAGCAGCACCAGGCAGATTTCCTGATCATCGCTGCTGGCCTCCAGGCGTTGGCCCTTGGCGAGTTTATGCACCCGAAAGCCAACGTGCGTCCAGCCAGCCGATTCAGGGGTCACGTCAATCACGGTGCCTTGGGCATCTGGGGCGGTGGGGCGTACCAGTAGGGAAGCCATATGTCGCTCCTTCTGATGGTTAGCTGCTCTGTTGGCAGCTAACCGTTAACGATATGAAGGGTCTCCACAGACCCGTTTGCGTCTGTTTAGATCGAGGCGTCGAGCAGAATTTTGCGACCTTCACGCAATGAACGCTCCGCTGCATCGGCTAAGCGCAACGCCTCTAGGCCATCCTGGGCACCTGCGAGTGGCGCACGTTTCTCCTTCCATGCGGCGACAAAGTCGCCAATTTCCAGTTGGTAGGCTTGGGCATAGCGCTCCAGGAAGAACCACTTGGGTTTGTCTTCCACTTGGCCTGCTTCACCGGTGAAGCGCAGCCGGGTGTCGCTCTCATTTTGGGCCTGCAGCATGCCTTGGCTGCCAAAGGCTTCGATACGCTGATCGTAGCCGTAGCAGGCACGTCGTGAGTTGCTGATTTGGCACAGCTTTCCACTGGCTGTGGTAAGGGTGACCATGGCGGTATCCACATCACCCGCTTCGCCAATCGCTGGGTCGATAATGCTACTGCCGACGGCAAAGACACTTTCGATGGGTTCATCGAGCAGCCAGCGCGCCATGTCGAGGTCATGAATCATCATGTCTCGGAACAGGCCGCCGGACTCAGCCACGTACTCGGCAGGCGGGGGAGACGGGTCGCGGCTAATAATCGTTAGCGTTTCAAGTGCGCCAATACGCCCTTCGGTAATCGCTTTTTTCAGTGCCGAAAACTGAGGATCGTGGCGGCGGTTAAAGCCTAACGCGCAGGTCACCGGATGTTCACTGAGTACCTGCAGAGCATCTCGTGTGCGGGCTAAATCCAGGGCGATGGGTTTTTCGCACAGAACAGCCTTGCCCGCGCGGGCGGCACGCTCCAGATACTCCGCGTGAGTAGGCGTGCTTGAAGCAATCAGTACGGCGTCAATGGTGTCATCCGCGAAGATTTCATCCACAGAGGCCGCTCGGCTGGCGTACTGCTCGGCCAACGCTTCTGCGGCAGGCTGATGAAAATCGGCCACGGCGGCCAGGGTAACGTTTGGGTGTGAATAAATGGCCTGGGCATGCACCTTGCCGATGCGTCCTGCGCCGATGAGTGCGAGTTTCATAAGCTCTCCTATTTTGTTTTTGCTGTTGGCTTGCTTTGGGTGTTTAGGCCTTACGTTTTTTGTCACGGCCCTTTTCTTTGTCGCGTGTTTTGTCTTGCCGCACGCCCAGGGCAATCGCCAAGGTCTGGGTCAAGCAGAGCGACGCGGTCAAACTCCGGAAACTTTTTACTTCGGCTTCGTTGACCACGAAGACGACATCCGCGAAACGGGCCAGCGGGCTAAGGTTCGAATCGGTAATCACTACACTAGGTAGGCCGCGCTGGTGGGCGTCTTCGCAGGCTTTTTGGCTCTCTTCGGCATAGGGAGAAAAGCTAATCGTTAGCAGAGCGTCGTGTTGGCTCATAGCGCGCAGCTGCTCGCCGTACATCCCGCCCAAACCATTGACCAGCAGCGCAGGTTTATCCACATGGGCCAATGCATAGGTCATGTAGCTGGCGACCATAAAGCTTCGCCGTGCGCCCATCACATGAATCGCATGAGCCTTTTCAAAAATATCCAGCGCCTTCTCCAGGCTCTCTGGATCGATACGGCTGGGAAGCTGCTCCAGAACAGCGCGATTGGCATCGGCGAACTCCCACAACAGCTGGGTGCTGTCGGGTGTTTCCCCGGTGGCGCTACGTACTGCGCGAATCCGTTCTGTGTAGTTAGGCAATTCATCGACTAGGCGGCTGCGAAACAGCTGCTGCATTTCGGAAAAACCCTTAAAGCCCAAGCTATTGGCCAAGCGGATTAAGGTGGATGGAGTGACATCTGCCTGCTCAGCAATTTTGGCCACGGTTGCCAGAGCAACCTCCTGGGGGTGATCAAGCACAAAACGAGCGGTTTGCTGTAAGCGTTTGCTTAGCGTGGCGTACTCGGCGGTGATCAGCGTTTCCAGCTCGCGGTAGCTTTGTGGTGGCTGTGGCATACAAATTCCTTCGCGTTAACTGATGTACCACTCATTCACTCATGTACGCCTGGGTAGTAGCGCTGAGCAAAGTGGCTGGTTGTTATGCAGTCTAGTTGATTGGAATAAATATTCCATTTATACCAAAGTATAGAATAAATAATTTGCAAGAATTGCTATTTGGAATCTATATTCCATAGCGCCAAGGCATTTAATGCCACTTCCCTACCAACAACGATAACGTTATGAGGAATTCTTTATGGCACGTCTATCTCAATGGCTTCTAGCCTCTGCCGCCACCACGGCATTAATGGCAGGTGCCGCACAAGCACAGGAACCGGAACAAGAAGCGAGCCGTTTCGTCATGGTGACCCATGGTGTCCCCTCTGATCCTTTCTGGTCAGTGGTGAAAAACGGCGCAGAGGCAGCCGCTGATCTCGTAGGCGCTGAGCTGGAGTACCGTGCACCATCGACCTTTGATATGGCCAAGATGCAGCAACTTGTACAGGCAGCGGTGGCATCGGATCCGGATGGCTTGATCCTCTCTTTTACTGACGAAAATGCCCTGGGCGGCGCTGTCCAAAATGCTGTCGATAACGGCATCCCAGTGATCACCATTAACTCCGGTGGCGACGTGGCGAGAGATTATGGTGCCCGGCTGCACATTGGGCAGAGTGAATACGAGGCGGGCAAACAGGCCGCCGAGCGCATGCAGGAACTGGGCGTTGAGAAAGGCGTCTGCGTTAACCATGAGCAAGGCAACCAGGGGCTTGATCAGCGCTGTGATGGCTTTGTAGAGGGCTTTGACGGCAATGCTGAGCAGCTAGCGACCACCTACGACCCCACCAATATTCGCAATGCCATTGTCGCTTACCTCAACGAGAACAGTGATGTGCGTGGTGTGCTGACCTTGGGTGCACTGGCCGCTGATCCGATGATTCGGGCCATGCGTGAGCAGGGGGCAACCGATATGTTCACTCTCGGCACCTTTGACCTTTCACCCGGTATTTTGGAAGCCTTGGATGCTGGCGAGCTGGACTTTGCGATCGACCAACAGCAGTACATGCAGGGTTATTTGCCTGTCATGTTCCTAGATCAGTTCGTCAAAAACGGCCTGCTACCCGCAGGGGATGTTGCCACCGGCCCAGGGTTTGTCACTCAAGAAAACGCTGCACAGGTCATTGAGCTGAGTAGCCAGGGCATCCGTTGATAACTACCTAATTGAAAAAGGCTCGACGGTGTCGGGCCTTGGGGGTCGATCGCCATGAATTCTACTGAAACGAAACAGTCGGTTGCGCCAGCAACCGCTCCTCAAGATGAGCGTATCCAGAGAGTCTCTTTCTGGAAGAAGGCGCTTAATCGCCCGGAGCTGGGGGCGCTGGCCGGTGCCGTGCTGGTGCTTGCCTTTTTTATAGCTGCTTCCAGCGGCACTGGGATGTTTACCCCAGCGGGTATTATTAATTTCCTCGAAGTCGCCGCTCAGCTCGGCATTATCGCCACGGCGGCTGCGTTGCTGATGATCGGCGGAGAGTTTGATCTTTCGATTGGTTCGATGATTGGCTTGGCAGGCATTCTGATTGCCATCCCTGCGGTGGAGTATGGCTGGCCGCTATGGGCCGCTATTTTATTGGCGTTCGCCTGTGCGGGCCTGGTGGGCTGGATTAACGGCAATCTGGTCAATAAAACGGGGTTGCCGTCATTTATCGTTACCCTAGGCTTCCTGTTCATTCTGCGTGGCCTGGCTATTGGTACTAGCCGGTTGTTGACGGGACGTACTCAGGTGGGGGGAGTGCAGGATCATATCCCCGGAGATTGGTTCGCGGCGCTTTTCTCTGGAGAAGTCGCTACGGGACTATTTAGCTGGATGGCGGAAAATGGCTGGATGGCGACCAACTTTGCGGGCAACCCCACGGTCACCGGTATCCCTGTCTCGATTGTCTGGTGGCTGGGTTTAACCGCTGTAGCGACTTGGGTGCTGCTGTGCACGCCTTACGGCAACTGGATCTTCGCCAGCGGTGGTGATGCCAATGCGGCGCGCAATTCGGGCGTCCCCGTCCACCGCGTCAAGATTTCACTGTTCATGTTCACCGCTTTCTCCGCCACCATCTTTGCCTGCATACAGGTCATGGATACCGGTTCGGCGGACACCATTCGCGGCCTGTTAAAAGAGCTGGAGGCCATTATTGCCGTAGTAATTGGCGGCGCTTTGCTGACCGGCGGCTATGGATCTGCCATTGGTGCGGCCCTCGGTGCGCTGATTTTCGGCATGGTGCAAATGGGCATTTTTTACACCGGCGTTAACACGGATTGGTTCCAGGTCTTCCTGGGCGTAATGCTGCTGGTGGCGGTGCTATTCAACAACTACATGCGCAAAAAGGCGATGGAGGCTAAATAACATGACTACACGCACTCCAATGATTGAAATGCGCAGTGTCAGCAAACACTTCGGCAGCGTCATCGCCATCAGTGATATCTCGATGCAGGTCTATTCCGGTGAGGTTATGTGCCTGCTGGGGGATAACGGTGCTGGCAAGTCAACGTTGATTAAAACCCTTTCCGGTGTTCACCAGCCCACCCATGGCGAGATGCTACTGGATGGCAAGCCCGCTCGTTTCAAGTCCCCGGCTTACGCGCTCGACGCCGGTATCGCGACCGTTTTTCAGGATCTGGCGATGGTGCCGTTGATGTCGATTACCCGTAACTTCTTTATGGGCCGCGAACCGACGGTGGGGTGGGGGCCTTTAAAGCGGATTGATTGGAAGTATGCCGACCGGGTTGCCAAAGAGGAAATGGCTAAAATCGGTATCGATGTACGCGACCCAAGCCAGCCGGTGGGCACGCTTTCTGGCGGGGAACGCCAGTGTGTGGCGATTGCCCGTGCCGTCTATTTTGGCGCTAAAGTGCTGATTCTTGATGAGCCTACGTCAGCGCTTGGGGTTAAGCAGGCCTCTGTCGTACTGCGCTACATTGCCAAAGCCCGCGCGGATGGGCTTGCGGTCATCTTTATTACCCACAATGTTCACCATGCTTACCCAGTGGCCGATGCGTTCACCTTATTGTCACGCGGCGGCAGTTTGGGCTCATTCCGCAAAGAAGAAGTCAGCCGCGAAGAAGTGCTCAATATGATGGCGGGTGGCGCTGAGCTTGAAAGCCTGGATGCGGAGCTTGCGGAATTCCAGCGTGACGATAAAGCCAAGAAGGCCAGCTTAGCCGAACAAGACACTCAGCCTGCGGATGAAACAGGCAGCACTGAACCCCCTTCACCGCGAACGGCGAGCGGCTATTAAGGAGCCATGATGAATAAACCTACCCCATCATCCCCGTTCACGCTGGCCGTTTGCGCTGAAATGGTGTTCCGCCACTTGCCCGTGCTGGAGCGTGTTAAGCGTATTTCTGAACTGGGTTTTCAGGTCGAAATCTGGGACTGGACTAAGCATGACATTGACGCACTGGCCAATAGCGGGGCGACGTTTTCATCCATGACCGGCTATGTCACCGGCACCCTAGCGGATGCAGCCGGGGCAGATGAACTGCTACGCACCGCCGCGGAGTCGATTGAGGTGGCAAAGCGCCTTGGCATTCCGCGCCTTAACCTTCACGGCACCGGGCTAGATGGTAATGGGTTGCCCGTTCAGCCTTGCCAGCAGATGACTGGCGCTATGTGGCTAAAAGCCCGCGACACACTCAATCGGCTGGCGGATCTGGGCGAGCAGAACGACGTCACCTTTGTGCTTGAAAACCTCAATACCGACGTTGATCACCCCGGTGTGCCGTTTGCGCGCCTGGAGGATGTGCTTGCGCTGGTGGAGAGTGTCGACCGGCCTAGCTTACGCATCATGTTGGACGTTTATCACGCCCAAATTGGCGAAGGTAATTTGATCGAATTGATTCGTCGCTGTGGGCCGTACATTGGTGAAGTGCAAGTGGCTGATGTGCCTGGGCGCTGCGAACCGGGAACCGGCGAAATTAACTACCCGGCCATCGCCAAAGCGCTGAACGACATAGGTTATCGCGGCACCGTAGGACTGGAAGGCTGGGCCTCTGGGGATGACGACCTCGCGCTCGACCGATTCCGTGCCGCTTTCTCACTTTAAGCCACGGTTGATAAGCCTTATCGATTGCCAGCCAAGACACTTTTATGCCCAGTGCCATCCTGTGACTAGTACCACGAATTTGTGACGTGGGGAGACATTTATGCTGAATAACAATAGTCAACACCGACCGCTTGACCTGATTTGTCTTGGACGCGTGGCGGTCGATCTTTACGCCGAGCAGATTGGCAGTCGTTTAGAAGACGTGGCCAGCTTTGCCAAGTACCTAGGCGGCAGCTCGGGCAATATGGCCTACGGCACCGCTCGCCTCGGGTTGAAATCCGCCATGCTCTCGCGGGTCGGCGACGAGCAGATGGGCAACTTCGTGCGCGAAGAGCTGGAGCGGGTGGGCGTGGATACCTCCGCGCTTCAAACCGACCCCGAGCGCCACACCGGCCTGGTTCTGCTGGCTTTAAAAGACCGTGAAAGCTTCCCGCTGCTATTTTATCGCCGCGACTGTGCTGATATGGCCATTGACGCCGAGGCCATCGACCCTGAATTTATCGCCCGGGCCAAGGCGCTAGCGATTACCGGCACGCATCTTTCTACCGATACCACCCGGCGGGCGTGTCGCAAGGCACTGGACGCCGCCGCCCATTATGGCGTGAAGCGGGTGCTGGACATCGACTATCGCCCCGTACTATGGGGGCTGACCAATCCCGGCGATGGTGAAACCCGTTTTATCGCCGATGAAAAAGTCACTACAGATCTTCAACGCTGGTTGCCGGACTTTGACCTGATTGTAGGCACCGAAGAAGAGTTTCATATTGCCGGCGGCAGCACGGACACCTTAGCGGCTCTGCGCGCGGTACGTGAGGTTAGCGAAGCCACTCTGGTATGCAAGCTGGGGCCCATGGGCTGTGTGGTGTTTGAAGGCGCCATTCCTGACCGTATTGAAGACGGCATTTTAGTTAAGGGCGTACAGGTCGAGGTGCTCAATGTGCTGGGTGCCGGGGATGCCTTTATGAGTGGCTTGCTACGCGGCTGGCTGCGCAATGAACCCTGGCAAACCAGCGCCGGTTATGCCAATGCCTGCGGCGCGCTGGTGGTCTCCCGCCACGGTTGCGCTCCTGCCATGCCCACCGAGGACGAGTTGTTTGATTATCTGGCACGCCGCGACGAGGTTTCCCGTCCGGATATCGATAAACGCCTGAATCATCTGCACCGGGTCACTACCCGAGTGCCTGCGCAGTGGCCCGAAGTGCTGGGCCTGGCATTCGACCACCGCCGTCAGCTCACCGACATGGCCCGCGAAGCGTATACCGACAGCGCGCGCCTGCCAGCACTCAAAAAACTCCTGGTCACCGCCGCCGAAGAGGGCGCAAAGCTGGGCGGTATTTCCACGCCCGCGATTCTGGTCGACGACGTGCTGGGTCAGGAAGCGCTCAATCAAGCCAGTGGAAAAGGCTGGTGGATTGGTCGACCAGTGGAGCTTCCTGGCTCACGACCTTTGCGCTTCCAGCATGGCGATGATTTAGGTGCCTGCCTGCGCAACTGGCCTAGAGAGCAGATCATTAAATGTCTGGTGTTCTATCATCCCGACGATGAACTCTCGCTGCGCCTGGAGCAGGAGGAGCGTCTGCGTCAGCTCTACCAGGCGGCCTGTGCTTATGGGCTGGAGCTGCTGATTGAAGTCATTCCGCCCGCCGACATGCCCAATGACGACACCACCTTGCCGCGCAGCCTTCAGCGGCTCTACAACCTGGGTATTCGCCCAGACTGGTGGAAGCTACCTGCCATGTCAGACGCTGCCTGGCAGGCGGTTGGCGACACCATTGAGCGGGAAGATACCTACTGCCGTGGGGTTGTGCTGCTTGGGCTAGACGCCCCCATGGACGACATGAAACGCGGTTTCGAAGCAGCGGCCAATCATGCCTGCTGTAAGGGTTTCACCGTTGGGCGCACGCTATTTGCCAGCGCGAGTCGTGATTGGCTAGCCGGGCGTATCGACGATGCCCGCTTGGTAGAGCGGGTCGCCCAGAACTATGCCGAGCTGATAAAGGCGTGGCGGCAATTAAGGCAGGCGCAGCCGCAAACGCTGTCTCACACGGAGGAGGCGTAAAATGAGCACCATTCGACTCACCATGGCCCAGGCGTTGGTCAAGTACCTTGCTGCACAACGTATAGAGGTGGATGGCCAAGAAGTGGCGCTGTTTGAAGGCGTGTTTGCGATTTTTGGTCATGGCAATGTGGCCGGAATGGGGGAAGCGCTTTACCACGTGCAAGACACGCTGCCCACCTTTCGCGCTCACAACGAACAGGCCATGGCCCACGCGGCGATTGCCTTTGCCAAAGCCAATAATCGCCAGCGCTTAATGGCCGCGACCAGCTCGATAGGCCCGGGGGCGACCAATATGGTCACCGCCGCAGCCCTCGCCCACGCCAACCGCTTGCCGATCCTACTGCTGCCGGGGGACACCTTTGCCACCCGCGAACCCGACCCGGTACTCCAGCAGGTGGAGCACTTTGGCGACCCTACCATTAGCGTCAACGACTGTTTTCGACCGGTGTCGCGCTACTTCGACCGCATTAACCGCCCGGAACAGCTGCTGACCAGTTTGCCCCAGGCGATGGCCACCTTGCTTGACCCGGAGCATTGCGGCCCTGCGACCCTGGCGCTGCCTCAGGATGTGCAAACCTTTGCCTACGATTATCCGGTGGCCTTTTTTGCTCCCAAGGTGCATCGCATTCGCCGCTCGCCACCGGATGCTTACGAGCTTCGCCAAACCATCGCCGCGCTGCAACAGGCCAAGCGCCCGCTGATCATTGCCGGTGGCGGCGTGCATTACGCCGCTGCCTGCGACGCCTTGGCCGAGTTTGCCAAAGCACGCGGCATCCCCGTAGCCGAAACCCAAGCAGGCAAAGGGGCGTTGGCCGATAGCCACCCTTGCGCGGTGGGGGCCATTGGGGTGACCGGCAGCGCAGCTGCTAACCAATTGGCGGAGCAGGCGGATGTCATTCTGGCGGTGGGTACGCGGCTGCAGGACTTTACCACCGGCTCCCGGGCGCTGTTTGAAGGCAGCGATAAAACACTGATTTCCCTAAACGTTGGCCGCTTCGACAGCCTCAAGCATCAAGCGCTGCCGCTTAGCTGCGACGCCTTGATCGGGCTGGGCCAACTCGTCACGGCGCTGGGCGAATGGCGCGGCAGCGATGAGTGGCGCGAACAAACCGGAACGCTCAAGCGCGAGTGGGCCGAAATAGTGCGCAACGTGACCGACGATCAAGGGCTGGCGCTACCCACCGATGCCCAGGTGATCGGCGCGGTCAATCGCCAGGCAGGCAGCAATACCACCGTGGTATGCGCCGCCGGTGGCTTGCCCGGCGAGCTGCATAAACTCTGGCAATGCTCGGGCCCCGGCAGCTACCACGTGGAGTACGGCTTCTCCTGCATGGGCTATGAAATAGCAGGCGGGCTGGGCGTCAAGATGGCCAAGCCAGAGCGGGAAGTGGTGGTGATGGTCGGCGATGGCAGCTACCTGATGCACAACTCGGAGCTGGCAACCTCGGTGATGCTGGGCCACAAGCTGATTGTGGTGGTGTTGGATAACCGCGGCTATGGCTGCATCAACCGCTTGCAGCAGGCCACAGGCGGCGCGGGGTTCAACAACCTTCTGCAAGATTGCCGCACTGTGGAGGCCGGCGCTCCCAAAACCGATTTTGCCGCTCACGCCAAAGCGTTGGGCTGTGAGTCTGAATCGGTGACCGGTATTGCGGAATTGGAGCAGGCGCTGGTGCGTGCTCGCAGCGCCACCTCGACCTATGTGATTGCCCTGGACACCGACCCGTTACCCAGCACCCAAGAAGGCGGCGCCTGGTGGGAGGTGGCCGTGCCCGAGGTTTCCGAGCGTGAAGCGGTCAATAAAGCCTATCAAGGGTACCGCGAAGCCAAACAGCTCCAACGCCATTAATACCAACAAACATAATCATAAGGAATACGCTATGCCAACGGTTACTTTAGGCATCAACCCGCTCACCTGGACGAACGACGACTTGCCCAGCCTGGGCGGCGCAACACCACTGGAAACCTGTTTGAAAGAGGGCCGCGAAGCGGGGTTTAGCGGCTTTGAATTAGGTAACAAGTTTCCCCGAACGCCTGACGCCTTGAATCAGGTGCTTAGCGCCCACGACTTGGCGCTTGTATCGGGCTGGTATTCCGCGCAGTTGCTGGAGCGCACGCCTGAAGAAGAGATTGACGCCATTCAGGATCACATGAACCTGCTCAAGGAGTGCGGCGCGAAGGTGATGGTGCTGTGTGAAGTCACCCACTGTGTACATGGTGATCAGGAGTGCCCGCTCTCCCAGCGTCCGCATCTATCCGAGCAAGAGTGGCAGCGCCTGCTGAGTGGTTTAGAGGTGGTGGGCGACTACCTGAAATCCCAGGGCATTCAACTGGTGTATCACCACCATTTGGGCACGGTGATCGAAAGCCAGGCCGACGTTGAACGCTTAATGGATAACACCGGCGAAGGCGTGGGACTACTGCTTGATTTTGGTCATTTGCGCGGTGCTGGCGGCGACCCGCTCGCCATCGCCAAACGCTACAGCCAGCGTATCCACCATGTGCACTGCAAAGACCTGCGCTTCCCGGTACTGGATTCGGTGCGTAACCGCGACAAAAGCTTTTTAAACGGCGTGTTAGACGGCCTGTTTACGGTGCCGGGGGATGGCAATGTGGATTTCCTGCCCGCCTTAACCCACCTGTGCGAACAGGGCTACCAGGGCTGGTTAGTGGTTGAAGCCGAACAAGACCCGGAAGTTGCCCATCCGCTGACTTACGCCCGCCTGGGTTACCGCAACCTACGCCAACTTGCCGAGCAGGCAGGCTTCGACGTTGCCAGCTAAACAGCACCGCTTTTAATCAGGAGCTTGTATGAAGACGCTATCCCACTATCTTAATGGTCAGCTCTCTGCCGGTCAGAGCCAGCGCACTTCGCCGGTTTATAACCCGGCCACCGGTGAGCAGAGCGCTCAGGTAGCACTAGCTACCGCCGATGAAACCCGCGAAGCAGTGCGCATCGCCGATGAGGCCTTTGTCGCCTGGTCTAAAACTTCGCCGCTGAAGCGCGCGCGTATTCTGTTTAAGTTTAAAGCGCTGGTTGAGGAGCACACCGATGAGCTGGCGCGACTGATCTCCAGCGAGCACGGCAAGGTATTTTCAGATGCCAAAGGCGAAGTGACCCGGGGCCTGGAAGTGGTCGAGTTTGCCTGCGGCATTCCCCACCTGCAGAAGGGCGAGCACTCCATGAACGTCGGCACCGGCGTTGATAGCTACTCGATGATGCAGCCGCTGGGCGTGTGCGCCGGTATCTCGCCGTTCAACTTCCCCGCCATGGTACCCATGTGGATGTTCCCCATTGCTCTGGCCTGCGGCAACACCTTCGTCATGAAACCTTCGGAGAAAGACCCCTCTACGCCGCTGCGCTTAGCCGAACTGCTTAAAGAGGCGGGACTGCCGGATGGTGTCTTCAACGTTATCAATGGCGATAAAGAGGCGGTGGATGTGCTGCTCACCGATGAGCGTGTTCAGGCAGTGAGCTTTGTGGGCTCCACGCCCATCGCCGAGTATATCTACGCTACCGCCTCAGCCCATGGCAAACGTGTTCAGGCCTTGGGCGGCGCCAAAAACCATATGGTGATCATGCCCGATGCGGATCTCGACCAAGCCGTGGGTGCCCTGATGGGGGCAGCCTATGGCTCAGCAGGCGAGCGCTGCATGGCGATTTCGGTAGCCGTACCCGTTGGCGAAGAGACCGCCAACCGCCTGCGCGAAAAACTGGTGGTCGAACTTGATAAGCTGACAGTCGGGCCTGGCTTGGTCGATGGCCCGGATAACGATATGGGGCCGCTGATCACCCGCGAGCACCGCGAAAAAGTGGCGGGTTATATCCAAACCGGCGTGGATGAAGGCGCAGAGTTAGTGGTCGACGGTCGCCAGACCACGATTGACGGCGCAGGCGATGGCTACTTTATCGGCGGCAGCCTGTTTGACCACGTGACGCCCAGCATGCGTATTCACTCCGAGGAGATCTTTGGCCCGGTGCTGGCGATTGCCCGCGTGGCCAGCTTCGACGACGCGGTCAGCATGATCAACGCTCATGAATACGGCAACGGCACGGCGATCTTTACCCGGGATGGTGATGCGGCGCGTCAGTACTGTGAGCAGATCCAGGTCGGCATGGTCGGCGTTAACGTACCAATTCCGGTGCCCATGGCGTTCCACAGCTTCGGCGGTTGGAAGCGCTCGCTGTTTGGCCCGCTGCATATGCACGGCCCCGACGGTGTGCGTTTCTATACCCGTATGAAAACCATTACCCAACGCTGGCCCAGCGGCATCCGTGAAGAGACCAACCACTTCACCATGCCGACCATGTAAGCAGTCTACGGGCACGACATCATTCAACGCCGGGCCCAGCCCGGCGTTATTGTTTTAAAACAGGGATAATCACAATGAAAACCCTCAACATTGGCCTAATCGGCACCGGCTTTATGGGCAAAGCCCACGCCATTGCTTTTAATGCGGCGTCCAGCGTTTTTGAACTGCCCGCTAAACCCGTTTGCGAACTGCTGGCGGATGTCGACCTCGCCACGGCAGAGAGCCGAGCGCGGGCCTGGGGATTTGCCCGCGCCACCGACGACTGGCGCGCCTTGGTGGAAGATAGTGAGGTGGACGTGGTGGATATCTGCGCGCCCAACTTCCTGCATAAAGAGATGGCCCTGGCCGCCATTGCCGCTGGTAAGCATGTCTACGCCGAAAAGCCGCTGGCGCTGAGCACGGCAGACGCGAACGAAATGGTCGCCGCGGCTGAAAAGGCGGGTGTCAAAACCCTGGTGGGCTTTAACTATATTCGCAATTCCGCCACCCAGCTGGCCCGCCAGATTGTTGCCAGCGGTGAAATTGGTGAGCTGATTCATTTTCGTGGGCGGCACAACGAGGATTACCTGCTCGACCCGGAAAAGCCCCACGATTGGCATACCAAGCGGGCGACCGCAGGTGCCGGTGCGTTAGGTGATGTGGGCTCGCATATTCTCAATATGGCCGAGTTTTTAACCGGGCAGCGCATCATCCAAGTATGCGGCCAGCTACAAACCGTTATTGCCACGCGCCCCAATGCTAACGGTAGCGGAATGGCCCCAGTAGAAAACGACGACCAGGCCCAGGCCATGCTGCGTTTTGATCAGGGGTTAATCGGCAATATCGAAACCTCCCGGGTGGCGGCTGGCCGCAAAATGGGCTTGGCCTACACGCTAACGGGTACCAAAGGCGCCATTGTGTTTGACCAGGAGCGCATGAGCGAGCTGCAGCTATATCGCCACGGCGATGCCCACGGCAGGCGCGGATTTACCACCCTGTTAGCGGGCCCCGAACACCCCGACTATGCGGCCTTCAGCCCCGCACCGGGGCACGGTCTGGGCTATAACGATCAGAAGATTATCGAGGTGCGCGATCTGGTCGAAGGCATCATCAACGACCGTCCCCTCTATCCAGACTTCCGCGAAGCCGCGCGGGTTAATCGCTTGATAGATGCCATCGAAAGGTCAGATCAGTCGGGGCAGTGGGTTCACGTATAATATCAGCAGCCCCGTGCCCTTGTGGGGCTGACTCCAGAACAATGCGCCCGCAGTAGACACCTTGTTAGAACTCAGCAGTGGCCATCTAATACTAGCTAAAATGGACGATGCCACCGTTACTTCAGCGGTGGCAGGCTTTAGTGCGGCCTTCCGTCAACCATCCAATGAGCGTGTTGCACTCAGATTGAGCCTTTCTAATTGGTCGTCAGTTCTTTAGAGGTTTTTGGGATTAATGCGCCACGTCAATCACGATCTTGCCGACATGACTACCGCTGGCAAGGCGCTGGTAGGCCTCACGGTATTCTGCGAACGGGTAAACCCGATCAATGACCGGCTTCACTTCATGCTGGCCCATCGCTGCGAGCAGCGCTTCGAAATTAAGCCGAGGGCCAATGGCCGTGCCAGCAACTCGGAGAGAGCGTGACAGTATGTCGATGGGAGGCAGACCACCGCCGACACCGCTTGTGAATCCAACTAACGCAATCTCCCCACCGATTCGACACGAGGCTGCAGATTTGACGATGGTTTTCTCACCCGCGATATCGACGACTTTGTCGACACCCTTGCCATTGGTCAGCTTGAGAATCTCGCGATCCCAGTCCGGGAAGGTGCTGTAGTTAACAACCGACTCGGCACCCAATGTCTTCAGTGTCTCGGCCTTCTCATCGCTAGACGTGATTGCCAGGACGCGCGCACCGAACATCCGTGCTACCTGGAGCGAGAAAAGCGCGACACCGCCAGTGCCCTGTACCAGAACGGTTTGACCCGGCTGAAGGGGGGATGACAGATTGAGGCCTGTCCAAGCCGTAACGGCTGCGCATGGCAACGATGCGGCTTCAATGTAGGATAGGGAGTCAGGCAAATGCACAACGGCATTTTCATGCATGAGAATATACTCGGACAACCACCCATCTGCCGATATTCCCAAGCTATTCAAATGATACTCCGCTTGCATGGGGCCACCGACCCAGTGTGGGTTGCAACTTGCGGATACCCGATCACCGACGTTAGCTCGGGTGACACTATCGCCAACCGCGACGACTTCACCCGCCCCATCAGATAGAGGGATACCGTTTTTCTTGGTTGGCCCACCATATTGACCATTCAAGATCACCTGGTCACGAAAGTTCAGCGAGGCAGCATGAACGCGAACGAGCACCTCATGGTTTGTTGGGGTCGGCGTTGGTTCGTCATGGTGTTCCAGGTCTGGCTTTTCAGCAGATGTCCATCTGACAGCTTGCATCTATCTTCTCCTTGCGTGGAATAATTGGATACATAAACACTTGAAGAGTGCCGGCCGCCTCAGCGCCGATTTTCATTCCTGTACCTAGCCTTCTAAGTTGCTTTACAGCAAAATAGAGACAAGCGAACATAAGCGCAAGAACCTACTAAAAAGTGCAATACCCACCATAAGGTAAGTATGACGGATCGAGATTGGCGTTGCGAAGACCCTGAACAGCAGCTCGTTTGGGCTTCCGCAACCAGCGAAGCCTTACGAGTGCTTGAAGGGAAATGGAAAATTGTCATTATTATTCAGCTGTTTGCGGCAAAGAAACCGTTACGTTTTTCCGAGCTGGAACGTCGTGTCGACGGTGTCAACCAGAAGATGCTCATCCAACAGCTTCGACAGTTGGAGAAAGACGGCATTGTTTCAAGGATGGTTTATCCGCAAGTTCCGCCAAAGGTGGAATATACGTTAACCGAGATGGGTATCGCGCTCGGCCCCTCTTTAGAGGCATTGATTGACTGGGCCTTTATGCGTCGCGAATCCCTTGGAGAGCAGGCTGAAAATGCATGACCAGAGCCGCTCATAATAGGGAACCTACCTGTAAAGGTTAGACAAAACCGTGTTTTTGATTTTTAACCTTGTCGGCTCGCAGGTACGATTAATAAAGAGGGAGCGTTGCTCTTTGGGGCAACGCTTTTGTTACGATTTCATCGATTTACAGTTCGCATTTGCTGCTATGTAAGAGAGCTTCTTGCATCATTTCCAATCCCGGAAAATGACGCTGGCGTTGACGCCACCAAAGCCGAAGCCATTGGATATAGCGTGCTCCATCGACATTTGGCGCGCTGACCCCCGCACTAAATCAAGCCCTTCGCTAGCAGGATCGGGATTCTCCAGGTTGAGGGTGGGCGGCGCAATCTGGTCACGCAGCGCCAGGATGGTCAGAATCGCCTCCAGGCCCCCGGCCGCTCCTAGCAAATGACCGGTCGCCGACTTGGTCGCGCTGACGGCCACCTTGTCACCAAAGGTGCTTTTGATAGCCGCGAGCTCTCCTTTGTCTCCTAATGGAGTAGAAGTGGCGTGGGCGTTGAGGTGCTGGATATCGACGGGTTGCAGTTTTGCCTGCGCGAGCGCGTTTGACATTGCTCGCTGGGCGCCACTGCCGTCCTCGGGGCCTGACGTTATGTGATAAGCATCCGCCGTGGTGCCATAGCCGACAATTTCAGCGAGGGGCGTCGCGCCACGGGCAAGCGCATGCTCAAGCTCCTCTATGACCAGAAGCCCTGCGCCTTCGCCCATCACAAAGCCATCCCGGGCGCTATCAAAAGGGCGGGAGGCCTGTGTTGGCGTGTCATTGAAATGGGTAGACAGCGCGCGAGCGGCCAAGAAGCCCCCCAGGCTAACTTCGTTGATGCAGGCCTCGGCTCCACCGCAGATGGCGACATCCACCTCATCGGCCCGAATCATTCTTGCTGCGTCACCAATCGCCTGGACGCTGGCGGCGCAAGCGGTTACCGGCGCCCCGATAGGCCCTTTGTAGCCATATCGAATAGAGACATGACCAGCAGCCAGATTGACCAAGAACGAAGGCACGGTAAAAGGAGACAGGCGACGTGCGCCTCGGGTGTCCGTCGTGCGAACGGCATCTGCAATGGCTGGAAAACCACCCACCCCAGATGCAATAACTGTTGCAGTACGCTCTTGCTCGTAAGCTTGCGTGGGATACCACCCGGCCTGGGCAACGGCTTCCTCCGCGGCTGCCAGCGCAAGCAGCATAAAGCGATCCATTTTGCGCTGATCCTTAACCGGCACAAAGTTATCGGCATTGAATCCGGCCTCTGGATCTTTCAGGTGATCGGGAATAATCCCGGCAATTTTGACCGCCAGGTCATCCGCCATTGTGTCAGGCAACCGTCTAATACCTGACTGGCCATTCAAAAGCCTTGACCAGCTAGCTTCCACTCCGACAGCCAAGGGGGAAACCAGCCCAAGGCCGGTTACTACTACTCGCCGTGTAGTCATACTGGACTCCTTATGAACTATTCGTGATATCTGCAGCGTTCTTGGTTCTGGCGAGGTGCCAGAGTCAACTTGTTGTAATATTGACTCGCATGCTGATCTTTGACAGAGATGCTGAAGAACGCTGTGTAGCTGCCAGAACCTGTCGTAAATTCTTGAATCGGTGCAGGTCTAATTGCACTTCGCGCTTGGATTGTCATTTCATATTCAACCACCTCTATCTAGAGCCTGTTGACTTCTTGCGTTGTGGCGGCAGGTCTGTGCAAGTGCCATCAGCGACTTCTGCCGCCAGGCCAATCGTTTCACCTAGCGTTGGATGTGGATGGATGGTTCTGGCGATATCGACAACATCGCAGCCCATCTCAATGGCGAGGCCTACCTCGCCGATCATGTCGCCTGCCGATGGGCCAACGATAGATCCGCCAATGATGCGATGCGTATGGGTATCGAATATCAGTTTTGTGAAGCCGTAATCGGCCCCGTTGGCAATTGCACGGCCAGAAGCGGCCCATGGATACTTGGCGACTTTGACGTGTCTTCCCTCCTTCTTCGCTTGCTCTTCCGTGTAACCAACCCATGCCACTTCCGGGTGGGTATAGGAAACAGCAGGGATAACCAATGCATCGAAGAAGGTTCTTTTGCCAGTAGCCACCTCGGCGGCTATATGTGCCTCATGCATGGCTTTGTGGGCCAGCATCGGCTGGCCAACGATATCTCCAATTGCAAAGATGTGTGGTACGTTGGTTTGCATCTGGGAATCGACCGGAATAAAGCCCTGATCATCGACAAAGACGCCCGCTTTGTCGGCGGCGACCTTGTTACCGTTCGGGGTGCGGCCTGCGGCTTGCAATATCATGTCGTACTTCAATGTTTCGGCGGTGGCGTTTTCACCCTCGAAGGTTACGTAAAGACCATCGTCTTTAGCTTCGGTCGAGGCTACCCTCGTCTTCAGCATAATCTTGCCAAAGCGATGCAGGTTCTGCCTTTCCCAAACTCTGACCGCATCGCGGTCAGGGCCCGACATCAATTCATCCGCCATCTCAACAACATCTACCTGGGCGCCCAGCGATGAGTAGACGGTGGCCATTTCCAAACCGATTATGCCGCCGCCAATAACCAGCATTTTCTGAGGAACGAAGTGCAGTTCGAGCGCACCGGTCGAGTCGACGATGCGTGGGTCGTGAGAAAGGAAAGGCAAATGCACCGCCGCAGAGCCAGCGGCGATGATGCACTTCTGAAACTTGATGACTTTCTTGAGCCCGGTTCTGTTCTGGCCTTTTCCGTCGGTGCTCTCGACCTTAAGGTGGTGTGGATCGAGAAAACGACCGTAGCCGCGAACCACCTCGACCTGGCGACCCTTGGCCATACTGGTGAGGCCGTTGGCCAGCGTGCTGACGATCTTCTCCTTATGTGCTTTCAGCTTGTCGATATCTATTTGAGGCGCCGAAAACGTTACGCCGAGATCACTGGAAGACGTCGTTTCTTCGATCATCTCGGCGACGTGCAGCAGCGCTTTGGATGGGATACAGCCTACGTTCAGGCAGACGCCACCAAGCGTGGCATAACGCTCAACGATGACTGTCTTCATGCCCAGGTCAGCTGAGCGGAAGGCGGCGGAGTAACCGCCCGGCCCAGCGCCAAGAACCAGCATCTCGCACTCGATATCGACGCTATCGCTGCCGTCGCTAATCGTTGAGACTTGCCCTTCAACGCGATGATTCATGGTTTCTCTCCCTTTATAACGACACGGTGAAACGTCAATAGGCCCTAGACCTTTTAGCGGGTCGGCTTGATCTTGAACCAGATGGCATACATCGCCGGTAAGAACATGAGCGTCAGAATTGTCCCGGCGAAGGTGCCACCGATCAGGGTGTAGGCCAGCGTTCCCCAAAACACCGATTGGGTGAGCGGTATGAACGCGAGAATGGCGGCGAGCGCGGTCAGGACGACCGGACGAGCACGCTGCACGGTGGCCTCGACCACGGCGTCAAAGGGTGCGAGTCCTGCCTTCGCATTGTCGTGAATCTGGCCAATCAGGATAAGAGTGTTGCGCATCAGGATGCCTGCCAACGCAATCAGACCGACGAGCGCATTGATGCCGAATGGCTGGTTGAACACCAGCAAGGTAGGCACCACGCCGATGAGGCCCAGCGGTGCGGTGGCGAACACCATCGTCATCGCTGAGATCGAGCGAACCTGAAAGATGATCGTGATCAGCGTCAGCGCGATCATAATGGGGAAGACCGGTAGCAGGGCGCTATTGGCCTTGCCGGATTCCTCGATGGAACCGCCCATCTCTATCCGGTAGCCCGCCGGTAGTTCGGCGATGATCGGCTGAAGTTCTTCCCAAATGGCTTTGGACACGTCGGGCGGCTGCAAGTCTTCCGCTATATCCCCACGTACGGTGATCGTCGGCGTGCGGTCGATGCGGCGCAGAATGGGGTCTTCCATATGGACATCCACCGTGCCGACCTGCGATAGCGGAATCCGCTGACCGGATGCGCCTGTCAGGGTGAAATCTTGAATTTTGCTCGGATCAAGTCTTGTACTGCCGGCCGAACGCGCAACCACCTGCACCGAACGAATATCTTCACGCACCTCGGCAATGGGGATGCCACTCAACAGGAACTGTAGCTGCTGGGCTGCATCACTGGAGGTCAAGCCGAAGCTTTGCAGGCGATCCTGATCAAGCGAGAATCGCAGTGTGGGTATGCGCTCGCCCCAATCGGTATTGACCGTTCGCATCTTAGAAGAAGCCTGCATGACGGCACGCACCTGGGCCGCGATGTCGCGCAGCTCATCGGGCTCCGGCCCCATCACGCGGAAGGCCACGGGGAAGGGGGAAGGTGGGCCGAACACCAACTGGGTCACTCGCACCCGCGCCTCCGGCGCCAGATCATCGGCCACCGCCTGACGCAGCCTATGCTTGAGCGCCTCACGCGCCGACTGGTCATCCGTCAGGACGATGATCTTGGCGAAGGAGGGATCGGGCATCTCCGGCGACATGGCGAGATAGAAGCGGGGCGCGCCCTGGCCGATGTAGGACGTCACGATGCTGGCTTCCTCTTGCTCCTCCAGCCAGGCCTCGACTTTGGCGGTCGCCTCACTCGTTTGCTCGATCGAGGTGCCATACGGCATCTGCACTTCGATCAGCACCTCGGGCCGGTCAGACGTCGGAAAGAACTGCTTGTTGACCACGCCCATGCCTACGATCGCGAGGATGAAAGCACCGACCACGAACGCCGCCACTAGCCATTTGCGCCGGATCACCGAGCCTAGCAACCGGCGGAAACGCTCGTAGTTCGGTGTCGCGTAGATCGCCCCGTGGCCGCCCTCGCGCTTCTTGAAATCCGGTAGCAGCTTCACCCCCAAGTAGGGTGTAAACACGACGGCGACGATCCACGAGGTGATCAACGCAATGCCGACGATCCAGAACATGTTGCTGGTGTACTCACCGGCGGTGGACTTGGCAAAACCGTTCGGCATGAAGCCGATCGCCGTCACCAGGGTGCCGGAGAGCATGGGTGCGGCGGTGTGACTCCACGCATAAGCCGCGGCACGTACACGGTCGTAGCCTTCCTCCATTTTCACCACCATCATCTCGATGGCGATGATCGCATCGTCGACCAGGAGCCCCAGTGCCAAAATCAACGAGCCGAGAGTGATGCGGTCGAAGGCCATGCCGGAAGCTGCCATGACGATAAAGACGGCGGCCAGGGTCAGGGGAACTGCTGCCGAAACCACGATACCGGCACGCCATCCCATGCTGATGAAACCGACCAACATCACCACGCCGAGGGCGGCGAAGAACTTGAGCATGAACTCGTCGACGGCCGAGCTGATATTAACCGACTGGTCTGTGACCTTGGTTAGACTCATGCCAAGCGGCATATCGGCGTTGATAGCCTCTGCCTCCTCCTCCAATGCCTCGCCGAGGTTGAGGCCATTCCATCCCTCGCGCATGACCACACCGAGCAGCAAGGTGGGTTCGCCGTTGTTGCGAATGAGGAAGGTGGCGGGATCCTCGTAGCCCCGCTTCACCTCGGCGATGTCGCCGAGCTTTAGTGTATGGCCCTGCGCGACGACGGGCGTATTGCGAATCGCCTCAAGGTCGTCGATCGCCCCGTCCAGCCGGATGAATACCTGGGGGCCCTGGGTGTCAATCGAGCCGGCGGGCGTCATGACATTACGCCCATTGAGTGCCGCGAAGAGGGCTTGCGGGGAGACGCCAAGCGTGGCTAGACGATCATGGGAGAACTCGACGAAGATCCTTTCGGACTGCTCGCCGATGATATTTACCTTCTTGACGCCCGGTACGTGAAGCAAGCGCTGGCGCAGGCTCTCAGCCTCGCGGATGAGATGCCGATGAGGCTCGCCCTCTGCCTTTAGCGCATAGAGTGCAAAGGTCACATCGGCGTATTCGTCGTTCACCATAGGGCCAATGACACCACTGGGCAGACTACGGGCCTCGTCACCAATTTTCTTACGTGCCTGATAGAACTGCTCGGGGACTTCGTCGGGCGGCGTGCTATCGAGCAGATACACCGTGGTGAAGGCCAGGCCCGGACGCGTAAAGGTCTCGGTACGGTCATACCAGCCCAGTTCCTGCATGCGTTTTTCTAGCGGCTCGGCGACCAGTTCCTCCATTTCCTGGGCCGTAGCACCGGGCCAGGCCGTGGTCACGGTCATCTGCTTGATGGTAAAAGCGGGATCCTCCGCCCGGCCCAGCGTCAGGAAGGCCATAATGCCGGCAATGAAGATCACCACCATTAGAAACAGGGTGACCGAGCGCTCGCGTACTGCGAGGGCAGAGAGGTTGAAGGCACTCATGGCTGCTCTCCGCGATTGGCGGCCAAGCCCGTGATAACCTCACGCTCATCTAACCGCACCTGCTCGCCCTCATGCAGCAAGTGCGCGCCGAGCGCCACGATGCGATCGCCCGTTTCAAGATCGCCAACGACCGAGGCGGTTTCATCGCTGAGGCCAGTCACCTGCACGGCCTGCCATGTGACCTGGGGCGTTTCTCTTTCGGTCAGCCCTTCGATCAGCCATACGCCAGGCCCTTTACCTGGATCGAAGAGGGCGCCTATCGGCACCTGCAATAACGCTGAAGCGGAAGGATCGACCTCGATACCGACGGAAACGGTCGAGCCCAGTGGTGCATCGGCAAGATTACCTTCCAGTACATAGCGGGCTTCGAAGGTTCGCGTCAGAGGATTGGCGGCATCCGACAACTGGCGAAGCGTCGCAGCGCCCGTGAGCCCGTTGCCATAGAGGCTTGCACGGCCAGTGGAGCCGATCGCTGGGCGGAGCGTTTCGGGGAGGTCGATGAGTGCCTCGCGGGGCCCTGCATGGGCCACCCGCACCACGGGTTGGCCGGCAGCAACGACCTGGCCGGGTTCTGCCAGCGCTTCCACGACCACCCCGTCTGCATCGGCGAGAAGCACCGCATATCCGGTTTCATTGCGAGCAACGTCCGCGCGAGCCTCGGCCGCCGTAAGATCCGCCCGAGCCGTCTCGGCGGCTGCGCGGGCGCTGTCGTAAGCTGATGCTGACACCGCGCCTCGAGAGACCAGGTCGCGGTAGCGCGCCTCGTCCTCTGTGGTTTGACGCGCGCGCGCCCTGGCGGCAGCCACGGCCTCCTCCTGGGCGCGAGCGGCGAGTTCCAGATCCGTGGGATCGATGCGCATGAGTGGCTGGCCGCGCTCGACGGCCTGCCCCGTATCGACTAAACGCTCCTGTATCTTGCCCGGTACGCGAAAGCCGAGATCGCTCTGCACCCGTGCGGCAACAGTACCGGTAAATGAACGCTCGGCCTTTCCATCGGCCTCCACCTCCGCTACCCGCACATAGGGGGTCTGCGTGCGCGGGTCGCTTAAAGAGCTGTTGTCACTGCAAGCCGCCAGAGCGAAGGGCAGCAGACCGGCGAAAACTAAGGAATGAATATTACGGCGCTGAAGCATGGCGACCTCCAGGGATAGAAGGCCTTATGTTCTAACTAGTGACCAATGTTGTCAATAGTCACTATGTGTAAATTCGTCCTTCAGGGTGCCAAGCTACGCAATACCAGGTTCGAAAGCTGGGTTGGCCCCTCCTCGACAAGATCTAAATTGTGTTGAAGGAGAAGAGGGTTCACATAGGGGTGCATGACTAGAAAGATTGAATGCACTGTCTCGTCCAGCGGGGTTTTTCGCTCGAATTCGCCGCTCTCGCGTCCTTCGCGGATGATCTCCAACAGCATCTGTTTAATGTGCTGCGCATAGCCGCGAGCAGAGGGCCAGCCTTCGCCTGCGGAGTGTGCGGCGATGTCATACAGCTTGCGATCATTGAAGAAAAGATTTGATCCGGTATCTACTAATGCCTTGAACATCCTCCTAAATTTCTCCGTTGGCGTGGGTGCGTTCATCACGGCTTCTTCGATCGCCTCAATAATTGCGCTCAAGACTTTGGAGCAGATGGCTTCGCCAATGGTCTGTTTGGAATCGAAAAACTTATAGATATAAGCCTTGGAAAAACCAATCGATTTGGCTAAGTCAGAGACGGTGGTTTTCTCGTAGCCGTAGTGGCTGAAGTGCTCTTCGGCTGCCGCCACGATCTGTTCGCGAACACTGTGTTCGGCAGGGCCTCGTGACGGTGGTGTGGAAGGTGGTGTTTCAATCATCGGTCGTGTTGCCTCGTATTCTTTAGCTTGACAGATTGTGACCATAATGGATTATAGTCACTTTAACAATTTTACTCTCCGGAGATGCTTATGCTCACCCGCCCACGCTCTCTCGCCTTTCTGGTGAGTGCCAGTCTATTAACGGCCAGCCTGTTAACGGGATGTGCGGTCGGCCCTGACTATAGCTCACCCGAGCCCGCCTTATCGCCTCGTTTCCTTGGCCAGGAGGGTGTTGAAGAGCGTGAGGTTCAGAGCAAGGCAAACCTTCAGTCCTGGTGGGCCGCCTTCGATGATCCCATGCTAGCGCGTTTCGTCACCCTCGCTCTCGAGCAGAACCTGGATATCGCACAAGCCTCAGCCCGTGTCGCCCAAGCGCGTGCCTCATTGCGTCAAGCCGATGCAGTGCTGCTGCCATCGGCTAACGTGAGCGCCCAGGGGGCTGAAGTATATCAATCGGTCGAGACCCCGCTGGGGCAGGTGCTTTCTTCCATGCCCGACTTCGACCACTGGGGCAGCGCCTATGAGGCCAACCTTGATGTGGGCTGGGAAACTGATGCGTTTGGTGGCCTGCGGCGAGGACGGGAAGCGGCACGCGCGGAGTATGTGGCCTCTGAAGCGGGTGCCGCCGCGACACGGCTGGCCGTCGCTGCCCAAACGGCGGACGTATACGTCACGATCCGGGGCTTGCAGACGCGTATCAAGATTGCTGAACAGCAAGCTGAGACCCGTCGTGAACTGCTCGACACGATCAGATTCCAGTACGAGAAGGGGGTGGCTAGCGAGCTTCAGGTGAACCAAGCCGAGGGTGCGCTTGCTCAAGTCGAAGCACAGATTCCGGCTCTCGAGGCTGGCCTCGACTCGGCGATGAATGCGTTGGATGTGCTTCTCGGTGTACCGCCTGGAACCTACCGCAGCGACGTGAGTCAGGTGGCGTCGATCCCGGTGGTTCCAGGCCTGGCAGAAACCGGCACGCCGGCCGAGATGATTCGGCGGCGTCCAGATCTTATCGTGGCCGAGCAGCGCCTCGTTGCTGCTAATGCGCGCATTGGCATGGCGATTTCAGAGTACTACCCCAAGTTCTCGCTCGGGGCACTGCTGGGCAGCGCCACTACGATCTCAAGCAGCAACCTCTTCTCCAACGATGCCCGTCAAGCCCAAGGCGTGCTCGGGCTTCGCTGGCGCCTGTTCGACTTTGGTCGCGTCGAGGCACAAATTGCCGCCGCGCGCGGCCAGGAAGCAGAAGCACTCGCCGCCTACCGTCTAGCCGTGTTGCGCGCAACGGAAGAGGTGGAAAACGCCTTTTCCGCGCTTGTTAAACGCGAGGCCCAGGTCGACATTTTGGCGCGGGGTGAATCCTCTCTCGCCCGTGCCCGCGAAAACTCACTTGCCGCCTATGAAAGTGGTGTCGTTAGCCTGATCGAAGTACTCAATGCCGACGCCAACTTGCTGCAGATAAGCGACATGAAAGCACAGGCACAAACCGAAACCGCGCGTGCTGCCATTGCCTCTTTTAGGGCATTGGGAGGCGGGTGGGAAGCACCGCTCGCAAGCAACGACCGCCTCTACGGTGCCCTCTCTACTACCCACTAATGACAGGTAAGCGAAATGGTCTTAATAAACACTTCATGGGTACTCATCACGGGGGCATCAAGCGGTTTCGGTGAGGAGTTTGCCCGCCAATATGCCGAGCAGGGGCACTCGCTGGTACTGGTGGCGCGACGGCTAGATCGGCTGCAAGCGCTCGCTGAGACACTGCGCCACCAGTACGGTATAGAGGTGGTGACGGAGCAGGTCGATCTCTCAGACATTGCTGCGGTTACCCAGCTGCATCAGCGCCTTCAAGATCGGGGCATTGAGATCTACATCCTAATCAACAACGCCGGTCATGGATTGCAGGGCCCGTTCGTGGATAGCACGTTGGATGCGGCGCTGGCGATGGTGCAACTGGACGTGGCGAGCTTGACTGCCATTACTCACGTCTTTGCACGAGACATGAGTAAACGAGGGCATGGCAAGATATTGTTGGTGGCAAGCCTGCTGGCCTATCAGGGCGTGGAGAACTTCGCTGTTTATGCTGCCGCCAAGGCCTATGTATTGCGTTTAGGCGAGGCGCTACATCGCGAGCTTTATCGCGAAGGCGTCACGGTGACAACACTTTGCCCTGGTATGGCGGAAACCGGCTTTGCCACTGCGGCGCAGCAGAAAGTCACGCCCGTATTGAAGCAACTGATGATGCAGCCTGCACCTGTGGTGCGCGCCGGGATTCGTGCCCTGCAGGCCGGGCGTATCAGCGTCGTGCCAGGCTGGGCGAACAAGGCCCTTGTCATCCTTACCTGGGCGACGCCGCGTCGGCTGCACCAAGCTTTTTTATCACGTGCGATGAATGGGTGAGCTTCCACACTTTTATCGCAAGAAAAATATATAACTCAAGAGAGTGATGCCATGACAACGTCAATTGACACCCTCAGTCCAGAAGAAATACTTGCGCTCTGGCAGGCTGAAGAGACGGCCGTGCGAGAGCGTATCCAGACGGTTCCCGGCGTGGCGACGCCTGCTCAGATCGCCGGGCGCAGCGGATTGCAGATATTCGAGGCGCTTCTAGCCGGTGAGATCCCGCCGCCGCCCATGGCTAACACGCTGAACTTCACTCTGCTTCGTGTGGAGCCGGGATTCGCGCTGTTCCAGGGGCAGCCACGTTTCAGTCATTATAATCCGATGGGCACGGTGCATGGCGGCTGGTTCGCAACCATGCTCGATACAGCCATGGGGTGCGCCGTGCATTCAACATTGCCACCGGGCAGGGCCTACACGACCCTGGAATTGAAGCTCAATCTCGTCCGTGCACTCACCGATGCGGTGCCGCTAGTTCGTGCTGAAGGCCGATTGGTTCACGGCGGCCGCCAGGTGGCGACCGCGGAAGGTAGGCTCATCGGGCCAGACGGTAAGCTCTATGCCCACGCGAGTACAACGTGCCTGGTGTTCGACCAGGGGGCGTAGAAGAGGGGCTGGCGCGCCACACCTGCTTTACCCCTCTTTGACGGAGCCTGAACCTTGTGCCGAGGATCGGCAAGTCATTGTCTTCGCTTATTGCATTTTTTGCTCAAAAGCAAAGTAAGCCTCTCCTGCCCATCAATAGAACGCATAGTCGATAAAATCTCAGTGCTTAAGGCAAGGTTAACTACGCTGCTGGTGTGATGTAGGTGCTTTTACGTCAAGCGCAGGTGACGCCCTATTAATGTTGCAGTGTTCGCCAGGAGAGCGTTTACAGAATAATCAGCGTCGCGAGCCCAAGGAATGATAAAAAGCCGACCACATCGGTCACGGTCGTCAAAATAACCGCACCGGATAACGCGGGGTCGATCTGCAGCTTTTTCAACACCATGGGGATGAGTACGCCGGATAAGTTGGCGAGACTCATATTGATAAAGATGGCCAGGGTGATCACCAGCGTGATCATGGCGTCGCCAAACCAGATATGGGAAATCAAGCCGACCACTAATGCCCAAACCAAGCCGTTACTCATACCCACCCACATCTCTTTGTTATACAGCCAGCGGATGTTGTTGCCCGCCAGTTGGCCCAGCGCCAGACCGCGTATAACCACGGTGAGGGTTTGACTACCCGCAATACCCCCCATGCTCGCCACCACCGGCATCAAAATGGCCAACGCCACAATTTGATCCAATGCAGCCTCGAATTGACCAATAACGAAGGCGGCTAAAAAAGCCGTTAACAGATTAATACCCAGCCAAATGCCGCGACTTTTCGCACTGCGTAAAACGGGCGTGAAGACTTCCTCTTCATTACTGACGCCGGACATATGCTTTAACGTCATGTCAGCGTCGTCTTGGGTGATTTCAAGTACGTCGGCGGCGTTTAGCTGGCCCACTAATAACCCATCGCTATCGCACACGGGCACAAAGTGTAGCTCTTTAGAGCGCAATAACGCCGCTGCATCACTGACTTTCATTTGATCATTTAGGGTAAAAAAGTCATTCATGTAATCATCAACCATCGCATCTTGTGGTTGCTTGATTAAATCAATCAGGGTCAAAGTGCCGAGTAAGCGTTTGTCTTTATCCGTAATCATGATCTGCTGCGACTCATCGTCGAGCAGATGGTGGATGCGGATATAGCGCTGTACGGCCTCTAACGACACGCCCTGTTTTACATTGACTGTCTCGGGATCCATGTAACGGCCAACCACGTCATCTTCATAGGCGTGAAGATTCTCAACCTGAGCGCGGATCTCTTGCTCTAGGCTAGCGTAGACGCTGGTTTTTATGGCTTCATCAGCAACATCTAAAACTTCAGCAACTTCTTGAGCATCCAAGCCTTTAACAATTTCTTCTACATCGCTGGCCGATAAGTCTTCGATGTAGTCAGCGCGGATGTCTTCGTCAACTTCGGCGAGAACCTCGCCGATAAAGTCGTCGGGAACATACTCCCAAAGGAAATCTCGCGTTTTAGCCGGGAAGGACTCCAGCGTTCGCGCGATGTCTAAAATATCGAGTTCAGAGAAATACGCTTTTAGTGCCGTTGTGTCTGGGTCATCTAGCAGGTTTTGAAGGTGGAGTAGCTGCTCTTCGGAATTGGTGTACTTTTCATCATCGCGCATAGAGTCCGTCCTTGTTGGAAGCTAAATATTAAAGAAGTGCAAACTCCTGGCGGCTCGCTTTATGAATGTTATAGACAGGTATGGTTGAACGCCACGCGAACACCATAGGCCATGCGCTGCTGGGCAGAAACGGGCGGTACGTCGGTGCCAATCATCTCATCATCGGCGTCGGCCCAGGTGAGCGTGCCGTGGGTGAAACCCAACGGCGCCAGCGTGCGGCCAATCCACTGCGTACCGGTAAAGCGTTGCGTCTCGCCATTCTGGTCGGTAAGCACGCTGATGGCGTTACCCTGATGCAGGCGCACGATGTACGAGCCCCTATCGAGCCCATGTACCTCAACCTCGGGCAGCGGCGCTGGGTACTGGGCAAGTTCGTCAAGGGTGAGGTGGGCGGGAAGCGTTGAAGACATGGCGTATCCTCATGAGTGAACATCTTATACGCCAAGACTAAAGGGTGTGCATTATTTGTACAGCAGTAACCGCCTGATCGGCGTCATTGAGGCGCTGTATCAGACGGTTTGAGGCAGGTATTTTATTCCTTATCCATTTCTAAACAGGAAACTATAGGCATTTAACGCAGGTACGCCGCCTAGGTGGGCGTAGAGTACTTTGGAGCCGGGCGGGAATTCGCCGTTGCGCACCATGTCGATCATGCCGTGCATGGATTTACCTTCGTAAACCGGGTCGGTAAGCACACCCTCCAGACGGGCACAGAGGCGAATGGCTTCTAGCGTGCCTTCGTTGGGCAGGCCGTACTCGGGGCCGCCGTAGCGGGTATCCAAAATGACATCGTCATCGCTAATGCCGCCTTCCAATTCCACCAACTCAGCCGTATTGCGCGCGATGCGCAGGATCTGTTCACGGGTTTGCTCAGGCTTGGCAGAGGCGTCAATGCCAATCACTCGCTGGGCACGGCCATCGGCGGCAAACCCCACCACCATGCCCGCCTGGGTGCTGCCGGTGACCGAGCACACCACGATATAGTCAAACGTGAAGCCTAGCTCTTTCTCCTGCTGCCGCACCTCTTCAGCAAAGCCCACGAAGCCCAAGCCGCCGTAAGGGTGCTCGGAGCAGCCAGCGGGAATCGGGAATGGCTTACCGCCTCGCTGGCGAACATCCTCCATGGCCTGCTCCCAACTGGGGCGAATGCCGATGTCGAACCCCGCGTCATCCAAGCGCACATCGGCGCCCATGATGCGTGACATCTCGATATTGCCCACGCGGTCATACACCGCGTCGGAGTAGTTGACCCAGTTCTCCTGCACCAGCACGCACTGCATGCCCAGGTGAGCGGCCACCGCGGCAACTTGGCGGGTCTGGTTGGATTGAATACCGCCAATCGATACCAGCGTATCGCAGCCTTTTTCCAGCGCTTCAGGAATCAAGTACTCCAGCTTGCGGGTCTTATTGCCACCAAAGGCCAGGCCGCTGTTGCAGTCTTCGCGCTTGGCGTAGAGCTCTACTTCACCGCCTAAATGTTCGCTTAGCCGCTTGAGCGGCGTAATCGGAGAGGGGCCAAAGGTGAGTGGGTAACGTGGGAAGCGTTCGAGGTTCATAGCAATCTCCAGCTTTAAAACATTGGATGCGATATAGGGCGGCTAAGGTTGTTGTGAACAATTGGCGTGAGCTCTGCTATTTATAGTAAGTGTTAGCTATTTTTTTTGTGTTGCAAAGTTAGTTGGTTTTAGGCAATAAAAGATGGTGAAAAATGATATATATGGGTTTAAGTGGTGTTTATTGGTCAATAAGGTAAATAATAGTGCGCACAAAAACCTCCCGATCACGCCCTGAGCCTGATGATCAGACGGCTGAGCTAGACCGAACAGATCGGCGTATTCTGAAACTGCTTCAGGACGATGCCACACTCTCCAATGTGGCACTGGCAGAGCAGGTGAACTTGAGCCCGGCGGCGTGCTTACGCAGGGTGGAAAGGCTCAAGCGGGATGGGGTAATCAGCAGGGTGGTGGCGCATTTAGACCCGGAGCAGCTGCAGGCGGGGATGGTGGTGTTGATTGGCGTGGTGCTGGATCGCTCGACGCCGGAATCCTTCGCCGCCTTTGAAGAGGCGGCCCAGAAAGTGTCAGGCTGTATGGAGTGTCATGTCGTCACCGGGGAGTTTGACTACTTCATGTTGGTACGTACCCGGGACAGCCAAAGCTTCAACAGGCTGCACGCCGAACAACTGCTCTATCTACCCGGCGTGCGCCAGATCCGCTCATTTATGGGGCTGCGACAGGTGGTCTCGACCCATAAGGTGCTGGTTTAGCTATGAAAGAAAGTGTTGAACATAGGTAAAGGGTTGGGCTTACAGCGATGCTACTTATTTAACAGCCCTACTGATGAACTCCAAAAACCGGTGGTCGTTGGCATGGGCAATATTAATGCGCATTGAATTGGCATCAGTGCTGTCGGGGCGCAGTGAAAAAATGGCGCCTGGCGCAATAAAGATGCCTTTTTCAGAGGCGCGCTTGGCTAGCTCAGTGGTATTGATATGGGTAGGCAATTTGGCCCATAGATAGTAGCCACCGCCGGGCCCAATCACATCATGAACACCTATTTGTCCCAACACTCTTACCGCCGTAGCACTCGCTTTAGCCACTCTCTCGCGCAGTTGTGCGAGGTGGCGGCGGTAGCGGCCTCTGGCTAATAGCTCATGCACGATCATCTCATTGAAGGTTGAAGTGTTTACGACAGTGAGCATCTTAATATCGACCAGGGCGCGAATGATGGATCTGGCTCCTGCGATATAGCCACAGCGCAAACCGGTGGAGAGCGTTTTGGAAAAAGTGCCTACGTAAATAACCCTTTCTAACCCATCAAGCGCAGCAAGATGAGCGCTGCCTTTGGGCAGTATGTCAGCGAAAACATCATCTTCCACTAGGGTGACACCATAGTGGTCGGCGAGCTTTAGCAGGCGATGCATATTACTCAGCGACATGGTGCTACCAGTAGGGTTGTGGGCATTGGGTTGCAAGAAAAAAAGCCTAGGTCGGTACTGCTTGGCTTTTCTCTCAAACTCTTCTAGGTCGGGGCCATCGGTCGTGCGTGGAACGCCCACCAGTTTCGCTTTAGCGAGACGAAGCTTTCCAAACAGTGGGTAGTAGCCCGGTGTTTCAACCAGAACACTCTCTCCTGCGGCTACTAAGTGGCGAATGATTAAGTCGAAGGCATGATTAGCACCAAAGGTCATCATGACTTGATCCTGTGATGCATGGATAGAGCGCCCAGCCAATGTCATGGCTAAGCTCTCGCGCAGTGGTGAGTATCCCTGGGGCATGCCGTATTCGACGTCGCTCATTTCATCGGGTAAACCAGTTCTGCGCCTTACCAGACGCGTCAGTTCAGTGCCGCCCATCCAGCTTGCCGGAGCCCTACCATCGCCCACGCGCACTGCAAAATTCCCGACTAACTGCTCCCGCAGCAGTGACACGCTATCCACCGCCTCTGAAAGGTCGTGCGTAGGCTCATTAATAGGCGTTGGCCGGGGGCGCGAAACAAAAAAGCCTGCGCCCTGGCGAGCGCTCAAATGACCAAGTGCAACTAATTGGTCGTAGGCATCAATCACGGTATTTTTCGATACACCGAATTGTTTAGCGGCTTCTCTGATGGAAGCCACTCGGGTACCAGGCGAGAGGCGACCTTCGTCAATGGCTTTGAGCAGAGCGGTGGCGACCTGACGAGATTTTGACATGAATATCTCTCAATGGCGGTGGAACTGTACCTGTTATTTTATAGGTACAGTACTTCATACACTTCGCATCACTGTACCTTACTCAGCGCCTTGTCTTTCCACAAGCTAGGGCCAGCCTACTTGGGTATACAACACTAATAATGATCTCCGCGGAGAATAGGCATGCCAAATAAAACAACTTCTTACCTAACGGTTTGGGACGATACGGTGACCGGCAGAGACCTGCTGCTCGCCTTAGTAATTTCCACTCCTCTCACACTAGGTGGTTTCATTCTTACCCCTGGGCCAGCGCCAATGCCTCTAATAGTGGGCTTATGCGGCGCACTGCTGGGGTTTGTTATTAATACGGTTTGTTTACGCCCGAAACGACGCCTCGACACTGATGGGGAGGCGTAACCATGGACGCTCTATTACTTCTGCAGATGTTAATGGCTGCCTTAATCGGTGTGGTGGTTTATACCGCGATTGGAGTGGCGCCAGGTACCGATGAGACCGCCGTACTTGCCCCGGTGACGTTAGCGTTGGTGGTGGCAGGTGTTCCCTTGCCAGTGGTATTGGCTTTCTTTATGGCTGCCATCGTAGCCAAAAAGCTTACCGACTCAATACCCGTTTCAGTGGCGGGGATACCCGGAGGGGTGATGTCGGCCCCCATGGTTGAGCACGCAATGATACTAAAGCGTGAAGGTCACGCCACGTTGGCCATTCGCAAAATGGCGTCGGGCTCGGTGATCGGCACGCTTGTTGCCATTCCCGTGAGTCTGCTATTGGCTTTCCTGCTAACGCCGCTGGCGGATGTGCTAAGTCAGTATGCTAGCCAGATATTTTTTGTCGGGGCGGTATTTTTAGCGCTGATGAGCCGTGAAAAAGTGATCAGCTTGATCAGTATCGTGATTTTGGCTGCGCTGATTCAGGCCTTACGGCACTTCTACTGGGGGATGGGTGTTATCCCTGAGGGTCAGGTTGTCTTCATCTCGTTCTTTCTGGGTATCACGATAGGCCCAATGATCTTCAATTTGGCACAGCTAACCGTGCGTGAAGAGCGACAAAAAATGGCTACCGGTGAACCTAAAACAATCAAAATCTATGCGGCCGATGATAGTGATGACAAGAGCCGCTTCCCTAACCCTTTTCGAATTTTGACCCGCCAAGAAGCTGTTTCAGCAACCGCCAGCTCGGTGCTCGGTTCGGTCACTTTCTTTATGAGCCCGGTTGGAATCACCATTTTCCTGGGCGAAGTAATGTCCAGTTGGGTGAAGGGTACCGTTGAAAAAGCCAGTCGTGCGCTTTCTTCAATGGATGCGGTCACCAATGCCGCTTATATCGCAGGCATTCTGATTCCCCTGGCAGCGTTAGGCATCCCCATGAGCCCCATGGCGATTGGGCCAGGTAACGCCTTCTTTAATGCGCCGCCAGTACTTACGTTGGAACAGAATGCCCACCACCTAATGAGCTTTGGTGAAATCGCTGTTGCCAGCATTTTGGGCGCAGGCGTGGCGCTGTTGATTACGTATCCCATCGCTGTTCGCTATGCCCGGCACATTTGTGTGTTTGTTTTTCAGCGTATTCCTCATGAGGCCTTCCTGGCGATGTTCTTCTCGCTGGTCGTGCTGTTGGCTTATATGGATGCAGGTGTGATGGGCATTTTAGGTGTCGCGGTGTTAGCGCTTGTGGCGGGGCTGTTAAACCGCTGGGGCGTGAACTATGGGGTGCAGTTTATGACTCTTTATGCCGCCCCTTGGCTAATGGGCTGGTTGGCTTGAACACTTCCTTTTTAAGTGACGCTACACCAATAGTTTATTCATTTTAGGTAACGGTTATGACAATAAATTCATCGCGGATTCCAGGATTTTACCAACTATCACCACGCGAGCGATTGCGTAAAGTGGCCGCTTTAAGTGGCTTAGATGCTGAAGGGGAAGCCCACTTGGCAGACACCGGTAACCTGCCAGCAGAAACAGCCGATAGCATGATCGAGAATGTTATCGGCACTTTAAACATACCGATTGGCGTTGCCACTAATTTAATGATTGATGGTGAAGAGCCGCTGGTGCCTATGGCAACCGAAGAGTCGTCCGTGGTGGCTGCTGTATGTAATGCGGCGCGACAGTGTCGTGCGTCAGGCGGCTTTTATACGGATACCTCATCCCCGATTATGATTGCTCAGGTTCAGCTACTAGGCGTCGCTAATCCTGACTTTGCCCGGCTGCGTTTATTAGAAGCCCGCGAAGAGATTAAGCGTATTTGTGACGCGACAGACCCCGTGCTGTTAGAGCACGGCGGTGGTTTCCAGGATATAGAGGTGCGTGTACTTGAGGATATGGTCATTGTGCATCTGCTAGTGGATGTGCGTGATGCCATGGGCGCAAATGCGGTGAACTCGATGGCTGAAGCGGTAGCTCCGTCGTTAGCTGAGTGGTCGGGAGGCGAGAGTCGTTTGCGAATTCTGTCTAATCTGGCTGATCGTCGTTTAGCAAGAGTCAGAGCGACCTGGCATCTTGACCAAATAGGCGGGGAGTCGGTGCGGGACGGAATATTGGCGGCTTACCGCTTTGCAGACTTAGATCCCTATCGGGCAGCTACTCATAATAAAGGGGTGATGAACGGCGTGAGTGCGGTGGTGTTAGCGACGGGAAATGATACCCGTGCGGTAGAAGCCGGTGCTCATGCATATGCTGCACGTACCGGGCGCTATCGGTCACTTACCCATTGGGAAGCGGATCATGATGGTAATCTAACCGGCACCCTTGAGATGCCCATGCCAGTAGGATTAATCGGCGGCGCGACGAGAGCGCACCCCACTGCACGACGGTGTCTTGAAATTTTAGGCGTCAACAGCGCTGATCGTTTAGCCCGTATCATTGTCGCCGTTGGGCTAGCGCAGAACTTTGCAGCGTTAAAAGCGTTGGCTACCATCGGTATTCAAAAGGGGCATATGGCGCTGCATGCTAAAAATATCGCCCTAATGGCAGGAGCGGTAGGGGCGGAGGTGGCGTTGGTCGCCGACGAATTAGTGAAGCAAGGGAGTGTGCGTGTTGATATAGCGCAGGCGGCGTTGGCCAAGCTACGGTCTAAACCCGAATAAAGCGGCTTGAATATGCAGTGTGAGCATGCCAGAACGCTACTCTGCAGAGGAAGAAGAAGGCTCTGGCCGGGTAGCCAGCCACAGTGCAATCAGCACCAGCAGAGCGATCACTCCCCAGCGTTGCCAGCCGGGGCCGAGTGACCAGCCGGTGATCAGTGCACTCAATGCGATCATGCTAACGGCTGCCAGCTTGGCGCGGCGGGGGATGGCGCGCTCCTGCTCCCAGGTAACCAGCAGTGGCCCGACATAGTGGCGGGAGCGGATCCAGGCCTCAAAGCGTGGCGAGCCTTTGGAGGCGCAGTAAACCGCCATCAGCATAAACACAGTGGTGGGCAGCAGAGGCAGAAAAATGCCCAGTACACCGATGCTAAAACTTACCCCTGCCAGCACCACCCACATGAGGCGGATCAGTCTCATTCCTGCTCCTAAATTGGCGACCTGTGCAAATGACAACGTACTCCATGGATTAAGTATGAACACATCGAGGCGCGCCGTCAGCAGTGGTGACCTAGCATGAAGGTGACCTTAGATCGCCATTAAGGCGCCAGGGTCGGTGGGGCGCTGATAATCTCTATGTTGCACCGGTGGCCGCTAGCTGCTCAAACACCCCCTTGGGGCCAGCGTGTCCAGCGGCCAGGATTTCGGCGATATCGCCCCCCAAGCGATCGCTGGCCAATGCGGCCCCTCTGGTCAGCCATCCAACCAGCAGTGCTGCCAGCGAGCGTCGTATCAGGCGGGTTGCTTTCATGCCACCGCCTCTTGTTTGCCGAGTTCATCCAGCAACTGCCGCCACTCTCGGCGCTCAGCGCGGCCTTCCTGGCGCTCTGCATAAAGCTGTAGTACCAGCGAGCCTTGGGCATCGAAGGCCTCAATGCTGGTCACGCCGCCGTCGCGGTTGGGTTTGCTGACTTGCCACACTTGGTCGATAGCGGTGTCATCAAGGTGCAGGGTGAACTGCTCGCCAAACAGGTTCAGCCAGCCGCGGGCGCGTTGCGGAGCGGGCAGTATGCCGGTACGGATCTGCACGCAGCCGGGACTGGCGACAAACAGCATCAACGGCAGAGCCCGATGGCTGGCCTGCTCAAGCACCGTTTCCAGTGAGTGCACAGGCAGCGCACGGGTAAAGCGACCCTCCATTAACTGGTTGGCCTCAATGCGCTCCAGGTGATGGCGCTGGAGGAGCGCAAAGAACTGGTGTACATCGCGCATCGCACCCCACTCACTAGCAAGGGAGGGGACTTCGGGGAGTGGGCGCTTGAGACGGGGCATGCTCTGGGTAAATGCCGGCGTGTCCCGCGTTCCCAAGGCTGCCAGTGCGCCCCAAGGGCGCGGCAGCGGGTTTTCCAGAGCAAAGCATTTATGCACGGCGCAGCCATGCTGGTTAAATATCTGCAGGCTCCAGCGCCACTGCGGCTCTTCTGCGTTGCTGGAAGGTAGAGGGTCGCGGATCAAGCAGGCCCAGTGCCAGTGGGTGTAGAGCAAACGTAGATCCAGGCCGCCGGGGTCGAGCAGCAGGCCAGTTTGCGGCCCGCCGCTGAGTTCAGGGTAATCGCCGGTCTGTTCCAGCACGGCCAGCCGGGAGCGGGTCAACGCCTTCACCCGCCCCAACTGGGGCAGGTAGGCGGCAAGCTCGTTGGGCGTGAGCGGCAGCGTCCATACATCGCGGCCCAAGCGAGCGGCTTGGAGTTCACCTTCACTGATCGCTAAGCGTTCGGCAATCTCAATGGCAGGAAGGCGTGGCTTAGCGGCGCGCGCCGCGTCAAGGGCTTCGATAATGGCGATCTGTTGGGAGGGAGTCATGACGCACCTCTTTTATGGTTCACTGGCTGGGTGCGATGGGCTACCTGGCTGGCTTTGCTGTATAAATCTTTAAATTAATCAGGGCCTGAAGTGTTAACAGCTTTAAGCGTTGAGGATTAGCTTGCCGCTTTTAGTGCGGCGCAACACATAGCGGCGCTGTTCATGGTGAATCACCAGTTGGCCTGAGCTACCAAGCAATTCTTTGCTATCTACTTCGCGGGGCGCTGAGGCCGATGTATCCCTCTGGGACGTATCCCCCTGGCGAGTGCCCTTATCGGCTAGCTGCATGAGAGGATAACTCCTGTGTTAATGATAACTATTAGCGTTAATTTAGCAGAGTTGCCGGTATCTCTCAATAGGATTTGGGGCGTCTAGCCCAGCGTTCTTCATCTAAATGCAGCCACGCCGTCATCGTGTTGTCATTTAGCTTCTTTAGTGTCTCCTAACGTTCAATCGTTGGCCTACAAACGATCAGGGGGAGACCATAATGAGTAAAGAGATCGAAGACCATCGCCTGTTTAACCACAGCGGCAACCAACCTTTTGCCGAAGTATTGGCGCGCCATGTGTCACGGCGTGACGTGATGCGCGGTGGTTTGAGCATGGCGGCTGCCTCAATGCTTAGCTTTGGCGGTGCTGCTCAAGCGCTTGCCTCAAGCGGCGCGCAAAAAACACCCCTGACGCTGGCGTTTGAGGCGATTCATGGGTCACTCACTGATGCTGTGGTGGTGCCGGAAGGTTACATGGCCCAAGTCTTGGTGCCCTGGGGAACGCCGTTAAGCGCTGGCGAAAGTTGGCAGTCTGACCAGCCAATGACCGCCGAGCGTCAAGCCTCTAGTGTGGGCATGCACCACGACGGTATGGCCGGTTTTGCCCTGGATGCTGACAATGCCTCGCGTCGTTTTGTGCTGGCACTCAACAACGAATATATCGACCAGGCAGCGCTATGGGCGCCTCAAGGCGGCCCCACCAATGCGGATGAGGGGCAGCGCCCGGCGGAGGAGTCGCGCACCGAAATCAATGCTCATGGCGTTACTATGGTTGAGGTTGAAAAAGACGCCAACGGCCACTGGGCGCATGTGTCGGGGTCGCGCTATAACCGCCGTTTGACAAGCGCAACGGTGATGGATTTGGCTGGGCCTGTGGCGAGCAGTGATTACGTCAAGACGCGCTTTTCCCCAGCAGGTGCTCAAACCCGCGGTACTAATAACAACTGTGGCAATGGGGTAACGCCCTGGGGCACCTATATTGCCTGCGAAGAGAACTGGCCAAACATCTTTGTTCATACTGGCGAGCGCTTCCAGGACGACGCGCGCATCGGCATTCCCACTGAACGCGGCCGCTATGCCTGGGAAACCTCGGCGGGGGACGCTTCAGAGCAGAACGATGAGTTTGCCCGCTTCGATATTACCCCCCGCGGCGAGCGCGCCGAGGATGACTACCGTAACGAAGCGCGTACCTTCGGCTATCAGGTAGAAGTCGATCCTTACAGCGATGCCCTTGCGGTTAAGCGTACGGCACTTGGGCGTTTCCGCCATGAAGGGTGCTGGTTAGGCAAGCTGGAAGCCGGTCAGCCAGTGGTTTACTACTCGGGGCACGATTCCCGCAACGAGTACGTATATAAATACGTCTCCGATGCCGCTTGGGATCCCGCCGACGCCAATCGTCCCGGTGAGCACTATGACCGTCTTGCCATCGGCAGCAAGTATTTGGATAACGGCACCCTCTATGTGGCCCGTTTCCACGCCGATGGCAGTGGTGAGTGGCTGCCGCTGACACCTGCTGCGCACACACAGGACGGCCGAACGCTGGCAGCGGCCTTAGGCCTGGCTGAGGATGATTTAGCCGGTGTGATTATCAATACCTGCGACGCGGCAGACTTAATGGGCGCCACGCCGATGGATCGTCCCGAATGGGCGACCGTTGATCCGGCTTCGGGGGATGTTTACCTCACCTTAACCAACAACACGCAACGCACAGGTGAAGAAACAGCACCGACCTATACCAACGGTGGTGATAGCTTGGAGCAGGTGGGGGTAGGTTACGACTTGGCACCCACTAATGCGGCTAATCCACGTGCCAATAACGAGGCTGGGCACATTATCCGCTGGCGCGAAAGCCGGTTGCCCAACGCCTTTACTTGGGAAGTGTTTGTGTTTGGCGCCGCCGCTGACGATGCGGATAACCACTCAGGCCTGACAGAAATGAATCAGTTCGCCAGCCCCGACGGACTCTGGTTCGACGAGCGAGAAGACGGTCAGGGTATCCTCTGGATCCAGACCGATAACGGTTATGATGGGGTAACCGAGTACACCAACGACCAGCTGCTTGCCGTGGTACCTAATGGGCTAGACGACATCCAGGGAACCGGCCCGGTCATTAACAGCAGCAACCAGCAGCAACTTAAGCGCTTTGCGGTGGGGCCGAACGGCTGTGAAGTGACGGGTATATTTGCCACACCGGATAAAACCGCCCTGTTTATTAACATTCAGCACCCCGGTAACTGGCCCGCCGACGGTGGCGCGCTGACCCAAGACGCCACCGTTGCGGCCAGCGGCCAAGTACGCCCTCGGGCATCAACCGTGGTGATTCAAAAGCGTGATGGTGGGCCGATAGGCGTCTAAAAGCCAGGCTTTAACACCAGGCTTAAATACTCAGTAGCAAGTCGATACAAGCGTCGAACCCCTCCAGGTTCGACGCTTTTTTGGTGTTAGCTTTGAAGTACATGGCCTGTTTTCTGCCGGGTCTTTAACGCCTGAAGGGCATCGACCTTTAATGGCAACTGGTTGGCCCAGAGAATATCTTCGCGGCAATGGCCAATATCCCGTAGTACCTGATCGTCGTAAGCGAGTAGCGGCAAGATATGGCGGCGAAATAGTCGCCGGCGCCGGTAACGCCACCAGCGCATATCGAGCGCTCGAATCATCCGCATTGACGGCATGGCAGGCATGTAAAACTGCAATTGTGGCGGCTTGGGCGGCGGCGCCAATTGGCTGGCTTTTTCCCAGGCGTTATGGGCATGTTGGATAGGGTTTTCACACTTCATCGCGCACCTCCATTTCCACGCCTGCAGTTGGCTAAACGGCGCATGAGCACCCTTTCGGCAGGTGTGTTTTGTGATTAATAAGTGGAGGGTCGCGACCTCTGGTTATCAGCTTGGCGCTTTACCTTGGATCAATCAAACGAAAAGAACTACACTGTGAGTTAAATTTTTCTGAAAGGTGGGTGTGATGAATCAACTCTCTAGCATAGCTCCCAGCCGGGCCGTCTTGCCGCTACTGGATAGCGAGGTGCTGCGCACCTTTGTGACCATTGCCGAAAGTGGCAGCTTCACCCGCGCCGCCCAGCAGCTATTTCGCACCCCTTCCGCGCTGAGTATGCAGATCAAACGCCTGGAAGAGATCCTCGGCCAGACGCTGTTTGTCCGCGAGGCGCGGCACGTACGCCTGACTGCTGAGGGGGAAGTGCTGCTGGGTTATGGGCGGCGGCTACTGAAACTCAATGCGGAAGCCGTGACCCAGTTTTTAGCCCCTACCATAGAGGGGCGTGTAGGGCTGGGGATAACGGATGACGTGGTAGGGCGTATTTTACCCACGGTACTCGCCCAGTTTGCCCGCTCGCACCCGGCGGTGCAGGTCGATGTCGAGGTGGGACGCAGCAAAGACCTGCTTGCCAGGTTGGACGAGGGGGAGCTTGATCTTGCCCTGGTGATGGCTGGAGGGCCTGGTCAGGCGACGCGGGGAGAGATCGTCCACAGCGAACCGCTAGTGTGGGCGGGCCGTGAGGATGGCGTTGCCGTGCAGCGAACGCCACTGCCTGTGACCCTGGCCCAGCAGGGGTGTGCGTGGCGCAGAATTACCCTTAATGCCCTTGATCAAGCAGGGATTGCTTACCGAATCGCTTACTCCTGCGACCACTGTGCCGGGCAGGAAGCGGCCATGCAGGCCGATTTGGCCGTGACGGCTTTCCCTAAAAGCTTGATCCGCCCGCCGCTCAAACGACTAAGTAATGATTCACTACCGCCGTTGGGTGACTATCAGGTATCTCTCGTCAAGCGTGTGGGTAGTGGCGACGCCAGTGAGGTGCTGGCTGAGCGGGTGGTCGAGGCGTTTCGGGAGAAGTGAGCATTTTTCTCTGTGCTAACCCTCCATTAAGGTGCGAAGCGGAAGCTGCTCTTTATTGATGGGCGTCTTGATAACGATATAGCTGAAGTACTTTTCAATGCCAATTTCGTCCTCGATAAGTGCCTCCATCACGCGTTGATAATGGGCAATACTGCGGGTGATAAAACGCAGTAAATAGTCATAGCCACCGCTGATGAGATGGCACTCCATGACTTCATCAACCTGACGAATTTTTTGTTCAAAGCGTAGAAAATCTTCCCGGTGGTGATCCGACAGGGTGACCTCCGTAAAGACGGTAACGCTTTCCATCATTTTCGATAGATTGAGTCGGGCTTGAAACGAAGTGATATAGCCAGCGGCTTCTAGTCGCTTGACTCGCTGTAGGCAGGGGCTGGGCGATAGCCCGACAGCATCGGCCAAATGGACGTTGGTCATCCGTCCATCTGCTTGAAGCTGAACAAGAATATTTATGTCGATACGATCAAGACGAACGCTAGCCACCATGTAAAGTCCTTTACTTATTAGGGGGCGGTGGAAGTCGCCCCGCGGTTTTTGACTAATACCTTTGTCTAAAGCAATTCTCCGCGTAGAGCAAGCTGGTGTTGATAAATAAAATCACTTAGCGAGATAAATGACTGCGTTTGGGGCTGCTCGGCTTTGGCACTGCGCGTGATACGGCAGTGCCCGCCTCGGCTATTCACTGATGGGGGGCCAGCCGTTAAGAGCAGAACCTGGCTATCCGCCTCCATCTCCCGCAGCTTGGCACGCGCGGCCACAAAGCTGCCGGTGGTGAGCCGCTCACTACCGGAAAGGCCAATGCGCTGATTAAAAGCAAAGAACTCCTGCTCATTCAGGGAAGTGACTACTCTGAGCTGATAGAACTTGCGCAGGTAGTGGATAGCGCCAGGGGCATCTTCATAAAGCGATCCAAAGCCCAGCGAACTGGCGAATTCAATTCCTTGTTGCCAATCTGCCTCCAGCCCCCAACTGCTCGCCAGGGCGCGATAGACCGTGCAGTGGGCAGAAACGGCGCCCATCTGCTCATCCGTCAACTCGTGCAGCGCATGCACATAGTCTGCTAATACCTGCTCCTGTGGTGGCGGGTTGGGCAGCATCGCTAACAGTGGCGTTAGGCCCCGCACAATGTCTCTATCCCGATCAATCAGCACGCCATGGGCATCCATGCATAGCGTCGTATAGTCAGTCAATGGCATGATGTCCTGCTCTCCCGGCGTTGGCGATTAACAAGCATTAGTGCGTGGCGTTGGATAGCGCGTCGTCCAAAATCTCTAGTGCTTCGTCGGTTTGCTGGTCGCTGGTAGTCAGCGGTGCCAGAAAGCGGATCACATTGCGGTATACACCGCACTTAATCACCAGCAAACCCGCTTCACGACAGTGATCAATGACCTGTTGCACTAGCGCAGCGTCTTCAGGTGTTACCCGTGGGCCCTTGAGAAGCTCGATAGCAAGCATCGGGCCTTGCCCACGTACCTCGGCAATCACAGGATGTTTGGCTTGCAGCCGACGCAGCCCTGTTTCCAGGCGTTTTCCCATGGCGATACCACGCTCAAGCAGTTGCTCGTCTGCAAAAATATCTAGCACCGCCAGTGCTGCCGCGCAGCTCAGCGCGCTGCCCCCATAGGTGCCGCCGAGCCCACCCGGCGCGGGAGCTTGCATGATCTCAGTGCGCCCAACCACGCCTGAAATCGGCAAGCCTCCGCCCAGGCTTTTAGCAACAGTGACAAGGTCAGGCTGAATATTGCTGTGTTCAAAGCCAAACATCTTGCCCGTGCGCCCGAAGCCGGTCTGAATCTCATCGGCGATCAGCACGATGCCGTGGCGTTCGGTTAAAGCGCGAAGCGCCTGCATAAACGCGACTGGGGCAGGAAGAAAACCGCCATCACCCTGAACGGGCTCAATCAGGATAGCGGCAACCTGGTCGGGGACGACTTCAGTGGCGAACAGCGTATCCAGCTCGGCAAGCACATCCTCACTGCTAACACCCCGCAGCGCATCCGGGTAGCTAACGTGGTGAATAGCGGGGGCAAAAGGGCCAAAGTTTTGCCGATAGGGCTGGCTCATGCCGGTTAGCGTGGTGCCCAGCAGCGTGCGTCCATGAAAGCCACCGCGAAAGGCAATCACGTTGGGGCGTCCCGTGTGGGAACGGGCAATTTTGATGGCGTTTTCCACTGCTTCAGCGCCGGAGGTAAAGAGCACGCTTTGGTAGGCGTTGTCACCACCGACCAACTGAGCCAGCTGGCTAGCCAGTTTTATATAGCCTGGGTAGGCCGCCACCTGGAAACTCATGTGGGAAATACGTTCCACTTGGGCCTGAACCGCAGCAACGACGCGGGGGTGATTGTGGCCTACGTTGAGTACGCCGATCCCGCCGACAAAATCCAGATAGCGTTGGCCATCCGCGTCGAAGACTTCGCTACCGCGAGCATGGGAAATGACAATAGGATGGGCATTGACCACACCGCGGGGAATGCACTGCTCCCGCTGGCGTAGCATTGAGTGAGAAGGGTGGGCATCGGTATTCATCTGCGGGCTCCTTAAACATTGTCGCGATATAGTCACTATGGTCATGTTGTGGTGTGTTGGCGCTGTCTTTAGAACGTGGAGAGCGAACGCCAACACCCATACGTTTTTGAGCTTACCGCTGTTAGCAAACCAGATACGCTTGGCATGGCGTCAGCAACCGCGTAATCCTTCGTATTGTCTAGCTTGTGCAGCATGATTCACTGTCATGGGGGAGCGCAGTGTAATCTGCGCCTTAATCGTCGATTTAGACGCACCGCTTCGCTCCACAGCCGCCAAAACGGTATCCGCTGCCTCTCAAACCACCGTAGGATGACGTTTTAGCTAAGGAGACGCTGCTATGGCACTGCTGTATAAATCTGACCCGGTGCGCGGCGCCCGGTGGAAAGAACTTTTTGCCCAATACGCGCCGGATATTGAGTTCCGCCAATGGCCCGATATGGGTGACCCGGACGAGATCCGCTACTTGCTAGCGTGGATGCCCCCGGAGAACATAATGGCGTGCCTGCCGTCCCTTGAGGTGCTGTTTGCCACTTCCGCGGGTGTCGATCAGTTTGAGTTTGACGCACTGCCTCCAGAGCTGCCGGTCGTGCGGATGCTCGACCCTGCCATTGAGCGCGGAATGATTGAGTACGCCACCTTTGCAACGCTATGGCTGCACCGCAGGATGGGTGATTATGCGCGCCAGCAGCGCGAGGGGCAGTGGCAAGCGCATATGCTTGTGCCCACCGAAAAGCGGCGTATCGGGATTCTTGGCTTAGGCCAGTTGGGATGCGCTATTGCCACCCATCTAGCTGGTTACGGTTTTGACGTGAGCGGGTGGGCGCGTTCGCCACGAGAGCTGGCTAATGTTCACTGTCATAGTGGTGAGGAAGCGCTGGATGGGTTTCTGGCCTCAAGCGATATTGTGATCTGCGTGCTGCCACTGACCGACGCCACCCGAGGAATCCTCAACGCAGACCTATTTGCGCGTATGCCTAAAGGTGCGGCCTTGATCAATATTGGCCGTGGTGAGCACTTGGTTGAACACGACCTGACGCAAGCCCTCGACGACGGGCAGTTGAGTGCGGTGGTATTGGATGTGTTGAGCGAAGAACCACCCGCCGACGATCACCCCTTCTGGCAAGACGAGCGGATTTTGCTGACGCCCCACGTGGCCGCGATGACACAGCCCGATAGCGCTTTCCCTGTCCTGCTTGACAACCTGCGTCGTTATCAACGCGGTGAACCAATGGTTGGCCGTGTCGATCTGCAGCGTGGTTACTAGAATAGCGTTTCCCCTCTCGCTCGCTCTGAGTAACGGCGAGCGAGTGGGGTATGTTGGCGTTCGTTAAGTCCGTGTTAGTTCAGCCCGCCCATATGAAACGCTTTCTCTTCCAGGTACTCATCCAGCCCCTGGCGGGCACCTTCACGGCCCAGCCCCGACTGTTTCATGCCACCAAACGGCGCGACTTCCATGGAAATGGAGCCGGTGTTGAGGCCGACCATGCCGAACTCCAGCGCTTCGCCGACCCGCCAGGCCCGGCGTACGCTTTCGGTGAAGAAGTAAGCGGCTAGCCCAAAGGGCGTCGCGTTGGCAATACGAATAGCGTCTTCTTCGTGCTCAAATTGCATAATGGGGGCGACGGGGCCAAAGGTCTCTTCCTGGGTGACCAGCATGGCTTCGGTTACCTTGGTGAGCAGTACCGGCGCCACAAAGCGATCCTGACCACTGGGGACATCGCCGAGCACCCGTTCAGCACCGTGGGACAAGGCATCATCGAGATGGCGGGCGACTTTGCTCACCGCCTGGTCATTGATCAATGGCCCGATGGTTGTGCCTTCCTCCATCCCATCGCCACAGCGTAACGCCTTGATTTCGGTCGCCAAGCGGGCGACAAAGCGGTCATGAATGCCGGATTGAACCAGGATGCGGTTAGCGCAAACACAGGTTTGGCCCGCGTTGCGGAACTTGCTCGCCATAGCCCCGGCCACCGCCAGTTCCAGGTCGGCATCGTCAAACACGATCAGCGGGGCATTACCGCCCAACTCCAGGCTGAGGCGCTTGATATCGTCGGCACTCTGGCGCATCAGCAGGCTGCCCACCCGGGTTGAGCCGGTGAAGGAGAGTTTGCGCACGGTGGGGTTGGAGGTCAGCTCACCGCCAATCCCTTCAGGCAGCCCGGTGACGATATTCACCACCCCGGGGGGGAAACCCGCACGCTCTGCAAGCACTGCCAAGGCCAGTGCTGACAGCGGCGTCAGCTCCGACGGTTTGATGACAATCGGGCATCCGGCCGCCAGCGCGGGCGCGCACTTGCGGGTAATCATGGCGATGGGGAAGTTCCAGGGGGTAATCGCACCACACACGCCCACTGGCTGTTTGAGGATCACAATTCGGCGATCCGCGGTGGGGGAGGGGATGGTCTCGCCATAGGCGCGGCGTGCCTCTTCCGCAAACCACTTTATAAAACTTGCGCCGTACTGAACCTCTCCTCGTGATTCGGCCAGCGGCTTCCCCTGTTCAAGGGTCATCAATACCGCCAGGTCCTCACTGTTTTCCAGTATCAGCGCATGCCAGCGCTCCAGCAGTGCTGCGCGCGCTGCCGCTGTTTGCGCACGCCAGGCGGGCCACGCCGCTTCGGCGGCCTCGATTGCCCGGCGGGTCTCGTTGGCACCCATGCTGGGTATGCTAGCCAGCGCTTCGCCGGTGGCGGGGTTGGTGACGGTCAGCGTGGCCGCATCGTCGGCGTCGCACCATTGTGCGTTGATAAAGGCCTGCTCACGTAGCAGGTTACGGTCATTGAGGGGCAGCGTCGGCATGCTTTTCTCCTTGTCATTAATAGGGCTAGTGATTAAACGGGCGCGGTTGAGGGCTGCGTATGGGTCGACCATTGGCACCCCTCCAGCCAGCCAGGCTGTAGTTCAGGCACTGAGCCGATCAGCTTGCGGGTGTAGTCGTGCTGTGGCTGGTTGAGCACCGTGCTGCAGGGGCCGAACTCCACACATTCCCCCTGGTAAAGCACCATGACGTCGTCGCACAGCGAGCGCACCGTCGAGATATCGTGGCTGATAAACAGGTAGGCAACGCCCAGTTCACGGCGCAGTTCGGCCAGCAGCTCGAGAATTGCAGCGCCCACTACGGTATCTAACGCCGAGGTCACTTCGTCGCAGAGGATCAGGTCGGGTTCCGCGGCCAGCGCCCGGGCGAGGTTGACGCGCTGCTTCTGGCCACCCGATAGCCCGCTGGGCTTGCGGTCGAGCAACGTGCGCGGCAGTTTGACCAAGTCCATCAACTCTTCAACCCGACGCTGACGGGCATCGCGGCTCATCTGAAAATAGGTTTCCAGTGGCCGATTGAGCAGCCGCCTAACCGAGTGGGCCGGGTTTAGCGCATTGTCGGCGCTCTGAAAAACGATCTGGATACGCCGAAACTGGTCGGGTATGCGGCCACGCAGCGTCGGCGGTAGCTCACGGCAATTGAACTGAACTTCCCCCCGTGACGGTGCCACCAGGCCAGCGACTGCCCGGGCAAGCGTTGACTTGCCTGACCCGGATTCACCAATCACGCCTAACGCCTGGCCGCGATCAATGCGCAGTTGGATATGATCCAGCACGACATTATTCGGCAGCCCATTGCGATCACAGCGCCCGTAGCCCACTTGCAGATCATCAATGCGCAACAATTCGTCGCCGCTTGCCGGAAGGCCGGTGGGCACGCGGGTCTCCGGTCGCGCCGCCGCCAATAAGCTACGCGTGTAGGCATGGCCTGGATTGTCCAGGATTTGCCCAATGGGCCCTTGCTCCTGCTCCTCCCCGGCCTGTAGCACCAGCACGTGATCGGCAATCTGCGCCACCACGGCGAGGTCGTGAGAGACATACAGCGCCGTGGTACCCCGCTCGCGCATAACGCGCTTGAAGGCCCGCAGCACATCGACCTGAGTGGTCACATCCAATGCCGTGGTCGGTTCATCCAGAATCACCAGGGCGGGATCGGTAATCAAGGCCATGGCGGCCATAAGGCGCTGTAGCTGGCCCCCGGAGACCTGGTGGGGGTATCGGTCGCCGATATGTTCTGGGTCGGGCAGGGCCAGCTCGCCAAACAGCTGAATGGCTTTCTGCTGAGCTTGCTGTCGATCCATAACGCCATGGATAAGCGCGCCTTCGATGACTTGGTCCATCAGGCGGCGCGAGGGGTTGAAGGCGGCCGCAGCGCTTTGGGCAATGTAGGTCACCCGGTGGCCGCGCAACGCGCGGGTTTCCACCGCAGAGAGGGTGAGTATGTCGGTCTCTCCCAGCTGCACGCTGCCCCCGGCGATCCGGCAGCCGAGCCGGGCGTAGCCCATCATGGCCAGCGCAATGGTGGTCTTGCCTGAACCGGATTCACCGATTAGTGCCATCACTTCGCCTGGCTTGAGCGCGAAATTGATCTGGCTGACGATCGTGCGCTCCTCCTCACCAGGCGGGGTCGCACAGATATCAAGATCGCGTACGATCAGCGATTCACCTTGCATGGCATCACTCCTTCTGGTTATCGCGGCTGTTCGAGAGGCTGTCGATCAACAGGTTGGCACCGACGGTTAATGAGCCAATCGCCAAGGCCGGGGCAATCACTGCCAACGCACCCTGGCTAAGACCACCGATGTTTTCACGCACCAGGGAGCCTAGGTCGGCGACCGGCGGTTGCACGCCTAAGCCCAGAAAGCTCATGCCGCTGAGCAGCAGTACGATAAACACAAAGCGCATGCCCATATCGGTGAGCACGGGCTGGATCATATTGGGAAAAATTTCCACGGCGGCGATATACAGCCGTCCTTCTCCCCGAGTACGAGCGACCTGCACGTACTCCAGGGTGGCGAGATTTTTGGCCAAGCTATGGGCAATGCGAAAAGAGCCCGGCGCATAGCTGAGCACTGCCGCCAGGATAAGCAGAGGAATAGAGGTGCCAAAGGCGGAGACCATCACCAGGGCCATCATTTTGCTGGGAATCGAGATGAGCGTGTCGAATATCCGCCGAACGCTCTCCTCGAGCCAGCGGGGTAGGAGCACCGTTAACATGCCAAAGCCCGCCCCAACCAGAGTTGACAGCAGCGCGGCCACTAACGCCAGCCCCACGGTATAGCGCGCCCCAGTGAGCATGCGGCTGAGCATATCGCGGCCCATATAGTCGGTGCCCAGCAGGTGTGCCGAACTTGCCCCGCCGTATATTTGGTCAGAGACAAAAGCCCCCATGGGATAGGGCGCTAACAGTGGCCCAAACAGTGCCACTAACAGCCAAAAGCTGAACAAGCTCAGGCCAATCCAGCGGGTGAGTTGCCACCCTGAACGGTTGCGCTGTTTTGGCACTGCTATTGGCAGGCGGCTTCTTGGCGAGACATAGGGATGACGGTTGCTCTTGCTAGCGGGCATTGTCTTGGTGTCGTTCATCGGTTTCGCAGCCTCGGGTTAGAGAGGATCGCGCATAGATCAGCCAGCATGACCAGCAGCAGATAAGCGCCGCAAAAGATCATGGCGCAGGCCTGTACCAGGGCGAGATCCCGGTTGGAAACCGCATCGACCATTAAGCTGGCGATGCCTGGATAGTTGAAGATGGTTTCGACAATGATGACCCCGCCCAGTAGATAAGAGAGGCTCAGGGCCACCGCATTGGCAATCGGGCCGACGGCGTTAGGCAGCGCGTGGCGCAGTACGCGACGCATGGGCGGAACGCCTTTGAGACGCGCCATCTCCACATAAGCGCTGTCGAGCTGATCGATTAAGGCCGCCCGTGTCATACGTGCCATTTGGGCAATTAATACGCTGCACAGGGTGAGCACCGGCATGGCGTAAACTTTCATAAAGGCGCCGAAACTGTCGACGGTGGAGACATAGGAGAGTGCCGGTAACCAGCCGAGTTGCACGGCGAAAATCAGCACCGCCAGGGTGGCGACCAGAAACTCGGGTACCGCCACCATCGACAGGGTGATCAGGTTCAGGGTGCGGTCAAGCACCCCACCCCGGCGCATGGCGGCGGCGATACCCATAGTCAGCGCCACAGGGACAGAGATAGCGGTGGTAATCGCGGCTAGCAGTAACGAATTGGGGAGCCGGTCATTGACCAGCTGTATGACATCCACACCATTGCTGGCGGAGCGGCCCAGGTCGCCGGTGGCAAAGCCACTCAGCCACTGCCAGTAGCGCAGCAAGGGCGGCTGATTAAGGCCTAGCTGGGCACGCAGCGCCTCCACCTGTTCCGGGGTGGCAAACTGCCCCAGCACCTGCTGGGCGGTATCGCCTGGCAGCAGTGAGGTAATCGCAAAGATCACCAGCGATACCAGCAGCAGGGTAATAAGACTGGAGGCCAAGCGACCTAGCACCAGTCCAAAGAGAGAGTCGCGCATCTTTCTTCTCCGGCTCAAGGGCCATGTTGATCATCACCAGGGTAGAAATTAAACGTCCTGGTGATGATGTCCATGGCCTGTGATCACAGTAGGGAGAGCAGGAATTAGCCTTTCCACCAGATATGCTCGGCGAACATATAGCCCATGAAGCTGCCCAGGGGGACGGTGCGATCCATCCCGCCAATGCGCCCATCAAAGCCTTCGATGCTGCTTAGGAAGACGGGGATGCCGATGCCGCCCTCTTCATGAATCATGGTCTGCATATCGGCATACATCTGCTTGCGGGTGGCCTCATCGGGTTCACCTCGGGAGGCAATCACCAGTTGATCGAACTGCTCGTTCTGCCAGCCGGATTCGTTCCAGGCAGCGCTGGAGAGAAAGAACTGGGAGAGCAAAATATTCGCCGTGGGGCGCGGGTTGATATTGCCGAACCCAAGTGGGTGCTTCATCCAGTGGTTCGACCAGTAGCCGTCGGAGGGAACCCGGTTGATATTCAGGTTGAGCCCTGCCTGTGCCGCGGACTGCTGGAGTAGCACGGCCATATCTTCCGACGAGGAAGCCGCAGGCGACGCCACCAGCGGTACTGTTGCTCCACTAACCCCCGCCTTGGCAAGCAAGGAGGCGGCCCGCTCCGGGTCGTACTCGCGCTGGGGTAACCCATCGAAGTAGTAGGGGGAACTGGAGATAATCGGCTGGTCGTTGGCGATCTCGCCATAGCCGCGCAGGGCGACGCGTTTGATCTGCTCGCGGTCGAAGAGGTACTTCATCGCCTCGCGGAATTCGGGGCGACTGGTGGGCTGTTGGTCAAAGCGCATGACCAGGTCGGTGTAGTTACCGGCGTTCGTCGCTTTTACCTGATAGCCGTCACTGGTTTTCAAGCGCTCTGCGGAGTTGCCACTGACTTCATTGATCATCTGCACATCGCCAGAGAGCAGTGCATTGACCCGTGACGATTCGTCGCTAATCCCCACCACCTCGATGGAATCCAGGTAGGGATAGCCATCGCGCCAGTAGTTCTCATTCCGAACGCCGATCGAACGCACGCCGGGGGTAAACTCTTGACACTTAAAGGCGCCGGTACCCAGCCCTTTCGAGAAGTCGGTGGTTCCATCGGCCACAATCACTAGGTGCGAAACGGCCAGGATAGAGGGCAACTCGATATTGGGCGAGGAGAGGTTGAACTCGACACGCTGATCATCCAGGGCCCTGATACTGTCGATTTGCTCGACCATGGAGGCGACCTTTGAACCCGTCGCCGGATCCTGATGGCGCATGATCGAAAAGATCACATCCTGGGGTGTCAATGGTTTGCCATCGTGGAAGGTAACGCCGCGCCGCAGGGTAAAGATCCAGTGGCTGCCGTTATCGGTATTCTCAAACGACTCCGCCAGGCAGGGCTGGGGCGTCAGATCTTCATCGTATTGGGTTAGGCCGTTATAAAACATGTAGGCGCGGACATAGTCGATCGCCGTCGCCCCTAAGGCGGGATCCAGGGTGTCTTTCGTGGACGCCGAGTGTGCCGCGACGCGAATACTGCCGCCGTACTGGGGGGTTGCGCTTTCGCTGTCCGCCGCCCAGGCTGAAGAGAAACCGGGAAAGGCGCCAGACGCGGCGGCAAAGACACCCGCCGCGCCAATAACTTTCATGGCCTCGCGTCGAGACAGCCCGCGCTGCATGGCGTTGTAAACCTGCATGCTTTGTTCGGGAGAAACAAACAGTTCATTAGGATTTTTTTCACGTGTCATAAGCCTTCTCCTTACTGCGATTAAGTGTTTTTGTGAGTCTGGCAGCGCGTGCTTAGTTTTTTATAGCCATTTCTGTTAGTGGCTGTTTTTTATTAATAGCTGTTTTGGTTAGTCGCTCTCTTGGTGAGTCTTGTTTGCAATGTGTGGGCTAGGATGGTGGCTTAATGCAATCGATCCTGTAGTCGGTACCAACTGCCCACCAGGGGTAAAAACCACGGTTTGCCAAAATGACCGGGAATCGCTGGCCACTTGGTATCCTGCCAAGGATGGTTTTGGCGGTTGCCAAGCATCACCTCGGCTAACACATGCCCCATATGCACCGACATCTGTACCCCATGGCCGCTATAGCCCATGGCGTAGTACATGCCGTTGTGCTGCCCTGCATGGGGAAACCGGTCTTGGCTCATATCGACCAGCCCGCCCCAGCAATAATCGAGCCGCACTCCTTTTAGTTGGGGAAAAGCCTCTTCCAGGCCGCGGCGCAGTATCTCGCCGCTTTTGGCATCCGATTGACTGCCGGACATGGCAAACCGTGCCCGACCGCCAAACAGCAGCCGATTATCGGCGGTAAGCCGGAAGTAGTGGCCGACAATGCGGCTAGTGACATAAGAGCGCCGCTGGGGAAGAAGCTGGGCACACTGCGCTGCTGAAAGAGGCTCGGTGACGACGATAAAACTACCCACCGGTACCAGACGGCGGCGAAACCAGCCCAGCGGGCCTGTTTGCGATGCGCCGGTGGCCAGTAGTATGTTTTCGGCGCGAATATTGCCACTGGGTGTGCCTAATCGATACGCTGATTTCTCACGGGTTAAGCGGGTCATCGGCGTATGCTCAAAAATGTGCGCGCCATGCCTGGCCGCCGCTTCGGCTAAGCCGATGCCAAAGCGGCCCATATGCATTTGGCCACCGTTATGTTGCAGCAGTCCGCCATAATAGAACGGCGAATCGACCTCCTCTCTAACGGCGGTTGCGGAGAGCATCTCTACGTCGCTATCCACGTCACGGCGAATGGCGTCGCAGGTACGCGCGAGCTTGTCGTAGTGCTCCGGTTTAGCCGCCAGCTTCAGCTTGCCGTGGTGCAGGTAGTCGCAGTCGATCGCCTCTTCGGCCATCACCTGCTCGACGCTGGAGACGGCATCGGCGTAGGTGGTGTAGTGGGCAATCGCGCGCTCGCGGCCAAGCTGTTCGACCAGACTGGCGTAGTCTTGGGCCACGCCGGTGTTGCACTGGCCGCCGTTGCGCCCTGAAGCTTCACCAATGAGTTGGCCTGCCTCCAGTAGCGCTACACGGGCACCGCCCCAGGCTAGCGTGCGGGCAGCCGATAGCCCGGTAAAACCACCGCCCACCACCGCAACATCGTAGTGCTCTTGGGTGAATGCCTGCTGGCCCCCGGTAAAGGGAGGCGCTGTGGACAGCCAATAGGAGTTGAGTTGCATGGGCGGCTCCTGCGCGGTGGGCGAAACGGTCAGTTTAGAGACCGACTAACGCGGGCAAGTCGCGGATATCGTTAATCTTTGTCGCCCCGTAGCCGTCGCAATAGGGCTCGTGGTTGCGCGCCACAAACGCCTTGTTCTTGATGCCCATCAGGTGAGCTGAAATAAGGTCATAGCGGAAGCTCGATGAGACGTGCAGCAGCTCTTCGGGGTGGCAATCCAGGCTGTCGATCATGGCTTCGAAGGCGGCTAAACGGGGCTTGTAGACTTTGAATGTATCGGCAGTGAAAACCTTGTGAAAGGGCACCTCAAGCTTTTGCACGTTAGCCATGATCTGGCTGTCATCGGCGTTGGAGTAAATCACCAGGGGGATTTTGTCGGCAATTTTTGCCAGCCCCTCAATCACGTCCGGGTGCGGGCCCCAGGTGGGGACGGCCTGGTAATACAACATGCCTTCGTTGTCACGGTACTCGACTCCCCAACGTTTGCAGGTGCGCTCCAGCGCCGCGCAAAGAATCTCAGCGTAGGGCTTCCACTCGCCGAGCACTTCGTCATAACGGTAGGCACCAAAATCTTGTACGAAGCGTTCCATGCGTTCTGAATCAGGGATACGATCGGCAAAAATTTCGCGCGTCATGCGCCCCATCTGGAAGTTGGTGAGTGTGCCGTAACAATCAAAGGTGATGTACTTAGGGCGCATAATCTCGCTCATGTTGTTTGATCCTCTTTTGTCATCATCGTGGTGGTGGGAGAGTTCTTAGCGCAGCCACTCATTTCATTACAGCATTCTCGAGCAGTCGCCAGACGCTGAAAGTACGCGCCTGACTAACACAAACGCGCTTTTTTTTTGGCCCATGCAGCACACAATGCGGCGGCCCATTTACATCATTTCTGGCTGGCGGATACGGCTGCCATCGGAAAAACGTTTGATGTGATAAGGCAGGGGATTAACCACAGGCGAGGAATTGGTGGCTAAATCAGCCGCTAACCGGCCGGCCCCCGGTCCAATGCCAAAGCCATGGCCGCTAAAGCCAGCGGCGACGATAAAGCCGGGGATGGCATCCACCGGGGAGATGATCGGTATCATATCCGGCGTAGTATCGATCATGCCGGCCCAGGCGCGGGCAATATGGACACCTTTGAGCGCCGGGTGCTCGGCCTGCAGGGCAGCCAGGGCAGCACGTGCCTGAGGAATGTCAGGGGTGGGGTCAAGCACGCGCTGGCGCTCAAACGGCGATACCTGATCAAACTGCCAGCTACCCGCCGCTTCTGGCCCGTTAAAGAAAGACGCGCCAATGCGGATTTGCAGCTTTTTGGCTAATTTGCTGCGGTAGGCGGCGTAGAATTTGCTCGCATAGCGAATCCCTTGGGGGCTGATTTCCACCCGGCCAAGCCCTGGCAGCGCCAAGGTGTAGCTGCCATCCAGGCGGCGGCGCAGTGCGACCTTGGGGGTGATCAGACAGCCCGGTGTGATCTCCGGCGCGGCGGTGGTTTGCAGTGCGGTGCCCATGATATTGGCCGAAGGTAGCTCAACGCCGTGGCGACGGCAGAAGCGAGAACTCCAGGCCCCGCCTGCACAGATGACCGTCGAGGCTTTGATCAATCCGTGCTCCGTCCAAACGCCGCCCACACGCCCGTCATGCAGGTCCAGGCCGCGCACCGCACAGTTTTGGTGAAGGTAGGCGCCGTGTTCACGGGCCCCAGTAGCGATGGCCGAGCAGGCCATCGAGGGCTCGGCCTGGGCATCGCTGGGCGACCAGACGCCACCAATGCAGGTTGAGGTAGTGCCAGGCGCCCGCTCACGGGCTTCTTCGGCACTCAACATATGGCTGGTAAAGCCCTGTTCCCGGGCCTGTTGCCCCCACGCCTCCCATTTAGCAAGGCTAGCTTGGCTATCGGTGGTGTAAACAATTCCGTTGCGACGAAACCCCACGTCGCGCCCAATCTCGGTGGAGAACGCTTGCCAACGATCGAGGCTATACATGGCTAGCGGCAGTTCGAACATATCGCGATTCTGCTGGCGTACCCAGCCCCAGTTGCGGCTTGATTGCTCAGCGCCGATAAGCCCCTTCTCCAGCAGCGCCACCGATACCCCTTGGCGAGCCAACTCATAGGCGGCGGTCGTCCCCACAATGCCGCCACCGATAACCACCACATCAACCTGTTCGGGCAGGGCAGGAGAGTCGTGCACGGCGTCTACGTTGATAAACATACTTGCTACCTCTATTTGGTAGATAAAGTAACCATCGAATTCGCTGCGTCACTCACTGGTCGAGATCAATCAGCACGCTTTTATGCTGCAGGCAGGCGTCAAAGGCGGCACGGCCTAGGTCACGGCCTACGCCTGAGCGCTTATAGCCGCCAGTGGGCAGAATGTAGTCGTTGCTGCGGCCGTAACGGTTAACCCATACCGTGCCCGCCGAAAGCCTGCGCACCGTGCGCAGCGCGCGCCCCAGGTCAGCGGTATGAATGCCAGCTGCTAAGCCGTAAACATCGTGTTCGGCCAGCGCTAACGCCTCCTCTTCACTCTCGAAGGTTTGAATGGTCAGCACCGGGCCGAAGATTTCTTCCTCCACGGCGGGATTGTGGCGGTCGTTCGTATGCAGCAGGGTGGGTTGGTAAAAGTGGCCGCCATCATTGCGTTCAAAGCGCTCTCCACCACCCAGCAGTTCAGCACCCGCCTCGCGGGAGCGTGCCACAATGGATTCAATGCGGGTCAACTGGGTAGCGGAAATAATCGGTGAAAACCAACCACCTGTTTGCCAGGTAGGGCCAGGGGTGAGGGCGTTAAAATGCTTGCTCAAGCGCTCAATCATGGGCTCCAACAGTTCGCGTTGGATCAATAGCCGTGAGCCTGCGACGCATACTTGCCCAGCGTTGCCGGTAATCGCCGCAGCGAGGGTTTTAGCGGTGCGATCAATATCCGGGATATCGGCAAACACCAGTTGCGGGCTCTTGCCACCTAGCTCCAGGGTGACCGGCTTGGGTCCGGTTTCTGCACAGGCACCCATGATGGTGCGCCCTGTCACCGTTGAGCCGGTGAAGGTGACCTTGGCCACATAGGGGTGACGGCATAGCGCGTCGCCGGTCACGGGGCCATTGCCTTGAATGACGTTGAATACCCCTGGAGGCATGCCCGCCTTAATGGCTAACTCGGCCAGCCGCACGGCGGTGAAAGGGGTCATCTCGGAGGGTTTGAGCACCACTGTGTTGCCTGCGGCCAAAGCGGGGGCGACCTTCCAGCAGGTCATGCTGAGGGGGAAATTCCACGGCGCTATCGCACCAACGACGCCTAGTGGCTCGGCAATCTGCATACCCAGATGGTCGTGGGCGGTCGCTGCTACCTCGCCGCCGTGCTTGTCGGCGAATTCCGCAAAGAAGCGAATGCCCTCAGCGGTGTAGGGCACATCCCAGGTCCGGGTCTGATCAATCGGCCGGGTGGAGCCGAGGGATTCCAGCGGGGCGAGATAGTCAATATCGGCCTCAATCAGGTCTGCCCAGCGGCGCATGATGCGAGCCCGCTCCCGCGGCGCGCAGCGTGACCAGTCGCCGCGCACAAACGCTTGGTGAGCACTGGTGACGGCATCATCGACGCGATTGGCATCGGCCATGGGTAGTTCGGCATAAACGGCGCCGTCGGAGGGGCGGGATACGCTGAGCGCGCTGGGGTCAGTTACGCGCTGTCCCTGAATAAAGTGCGCACAGGGCAAGGCAATACGGGCAGGATCGAAACTTGGCATGAGAGTCCTTGAAGGTAGTCCAATAGCATTTTCGTTTAGCTACCATCCTAGGTCGGATGCCCCAGCATGGGGTGCTGAGTACAGGGCGTTTGTGCGCAGGTGATGCGCTCACCTATAGCAGTGACGGTTAAATCTGCTGAATTGCACCAAACGCCCTTTTTCGGCGTGGCACAGCGCCTCCCTGAGTGCCAAAGTAGCGGCAAACCGATCATCACCAGCTCAAGGAAAATAGTGCGATGACTGACTCCCCTTCGATGTCTGCTTCTTTAGCTAGCGCTCCCGCCCGCTTTGAACGTGAGAACTTAACGTGGCGAACAATGACCGTTAACGATCTGGAGGCAGCGCATCGCCTGTCGTTCAACCTCGGCTGGCCTCATCGTGTTGACGATTGGCGCCAGATGCTTGAGGTGGGTGAGGGCGTCGTGCTGGAAAGCGTCGACGGTGAACTGGTGGGCACTGGGCTCTGCTTTAATCAAGGGGCTGTGGCCACCCTAGGGCTGGTGGTTATTAGCAACGATTGGCAGGGCCTCGGGCTCGGGCGCGAGATGATGGCACGGCTGATGGCGCTGGCGGGCCCACGAACGCTGATGTTGGTCGCCACGAAAGCGGGCCAGCCGCTGTACCAAAAACTGGGCTTTGAGCAGTGCAATCGTATTTGCCAATACCAAGGAGTGGTCACCGGTGCACCGCCTGCGCCACGTGAGCCGGGTTTACGCGCGATGGCGGCAAGCGATCAGGCGGCACTGCTCGCGCTCTCACCCGACAGCCCGGCTCATGCGGTGGCCGTTCAATCGGCTAATAGAGGAGTGGTGATTGAAAAGGCAGGTGTCATTGAAGGGTTTGCGCTAAAGCGTACCTATGGGCGCGGCGAGCATATTGGCCCCATTCTGGCGCGCAGTGCCGAACAGGCGCAGGCGCTGGTGTTGGCGCTGCTGACGGATGCTGAGGGTGATTTTATACGCATTGATTTAGTCGATCCCGACGACGATAGCTGGCTGACGGTGTTAGGACTCACCTGTGTCGATCAAATCACCCGCATGCGCTGTGGCGAGGCTGTCGAGGAGGGGCCGTTAACGCGCTTTGGCATGCTGACTCAGGCGCTGGGCTAACACGGAGGCAGCTTATGAACGCGAATATCGTGGATGCCGCTAACGCCATCGCCCCCCAGCTTTCTGCCCAGCGACGTGACTTTCATCGCTACCCCGAGCAGGGATGGCTGGAGTTTCGTACCGCCAGCCTTGTGGCTGAACGGCTTAGCCAACTGGGGTTCAGCGTTCAACTGGGGCAAGCAGTGGTGAGTGAGTGCGCGCGTATGGGCGTGCCGGATAAGCAAACGCTAGACGAAGCCTTGGCGCGTGCACGCGCCCAGGGTGCTGTTGAGCGCTGGCTGCCTGCCTTGGAAGGAGGCTTTACCGGCGTGGTGGGCACACTGGATACCCATCGCCCAGGGCCGACCCAGGCATTTCGTTTCGATCTTGATGCATTACCCATCGTTGAGTCCACTGAAGATGATCACCGTCCTTACCAGGAGGGTTTTCACTCGCTCAATCAAGGCTCTATGCATGCCTGCGGTCATGATGGCCATGCCACTATTGGGCTGGGGATGGCGGAACTGCTGTGCCAGTTTTCCAGCCAGCTGTGTGGCAAAATAAAATTGATTTTTCAACCCGCCGAAGAGGGCGTTCGAGGCGCCCAATCCATGGTCGAAGCGGGTGTGGTGGATGACGTTGATAGGCTGGTTGCGACGCACTTGGGGCTCGGCCACGCCAGCGGCCATGTGGTCTGCGCCGCCGATGGCTTTCTGGCCACCACCAAACTGGATGCGTACTTTTCAGGCAAAGCAGCCCATGCAGGCGGGCAGCCTGAGGTGGGCCAAAATGCTTTGCTAGCGGCAGCCCAGGCTGCTCTTGGTTTGCATGCTATTGCCCCCCATAGCCAAGGCGCTGCGCGGATCAATGTTGGTCAACTGCATGCTGGTAGTGGGCGCAATATCATTGCTGATAGCGCGCTGTTAAGGCTGGAAACACGTGGTGCCACCGCGGACATTAACAGCTATGTGGAAAGCCGTGCTTTTGAAGTGCTGAAAGGCGCTGCCACCATGCAGGGCGTTAGCGTCTCGATCGAGCGTGTTGGTGCTGCCAGTGCCTGCGCCGCCAGCCCGGCCCTGGTAGAAAAAGTTGTCTCTTGTCTTACCGATTACCCTGGAATCACCCAATTAGAAGGGCATGATATGACGCCAGCGGGCTCAGAAGATGCCACCTCGCTAATGGCCAGGGTGCTGGAGCGTGGTGGTCAGGCAACCTATATGATCTTTGGCGCCGATCTTGCTGCTGGTCACCACCATCACTGCTTTGACTTTGACGAGTCAGTGATGCCACTGGCAGTCGGTGTGTTGATGCAGGTAGCCCTTAATCCTTGAGAGGATGCGGTTGTTATTTTTTGCTAAAAGCCATATCAAAACACCTCGCTAAGCGTTTATGGCGCTTAGCGAGGTGGCTCTGTGTTGTTGAATAGCGGTGATAGCCAGCCCCCCCTCTTGGCTTAGGCAACCTGTCTTTCAAGCTCGCCTGGAATCAAGAAGCCGCGCAGGATTTTTTCCATTCGCTGCCTTGCGTCAGCATGCTCAAGGTCAAGAAAATGCCCCGCATTGGGCACGACTTCGAATGCACACTTCGGCATATAGTCGTCGGCTATCAGAATGTCTTCTGGTGTTGTGTATTCATCCAATTTGCCATTAACGAAAAGCGTTGGTATCTCAATATTACCCAGCAGTTGCTCATAGTCTGTGTCGTTCATGGAAAGTATTTGCTCGATATGAAAGCAAACCTGTTGAAGTTCCTGATCATCTAACCGTGAGAGGTGCCGGTAATTGATATATTTTAATAAGCGGGGTAAGTATTTTCCTACTTCTTCATTAAGCAGGTTAGCAGCGGTTTTGACATCGCCAATTTGAATATAATGGCGAGCACCATTGATATAGCGCAACATGCCGTCGTTAAGCTGAGTTGAAAATGAGGCTAGCACCGCTCTTTTAATCGATGTGGGGGATTGCGCCAATGCCATCATGGCGGCATAGCCTCCCCAAGAAACGGAAAGTAACGAAGTGGGTTGGTAACGTTCAATCAGGGCTAGGAGGATATTAACTTCATCGTCCTTGGTAATGATACCACCCACAGGGTTATGCGGTTTCGACTGGCCAGCAAAAGGCAAATCAAACAGGATAACGTTTAATCCGTCATTCAAGTATTTGACACAATTGGTAAAAGAGGCTGTGGTGGCTAGCGCGCCGTTGACCATAATAATACTTTCAGTATTTTGTGGCTGTTGGTAGGTTTCTACATGCACGCAATGATTGCCTATCTTTACGAGGTCGGTATTGGCTTTCATGATATTTTCCTTGCAGTAATTGGGTCAGTTAATGCGAGTCTAATGCGTGCATGTCTGAGTAATCGATTCTGAACCTATCAAGTTCATTAGCTGTCACAAGTGTGCAAGTTTTTTAGTATTTCTTTATTTATGTCTACATGATTGTTGAAGGTATTGGCGGCTGTGTATGTAGGATATTGCTGATAGTATTTGTAAGAGATTCGCTATACTTATGTAAGAAATTGCTTATAAGTAACTTTTTAATACGCAGTTGTTAATTAATGTGTAGTCGGGTGGTGTTTGGATTAATTCGCGTAGTTAAATATGACTGATGAGTATTGCGGGGAATTAAAGATAACCCCCTCACCTATTTCTGGTGAGGGGGTTATGGGAACTTGCTCAGTACGCAACGCAGAAACGCTGATTGATATGGTGTGAGTTTTCCAGCTCATCGATCATGGCGATGGCGTAATCCTGCACGGAAATACGGCTATTACCTTCGCTATCAGTGAGTAGCGTATCGGTGCCCAGCCGGAAGTTACCCGTGCGTTCACCGGGGAAAATCTCAGCAGCGGGGGAGAGAAATGTCCACGCTTGAGCCGTTTGTGCGCGCAGAGTTTCAAGGGCTGTTTGCGCCCCTTCCGCCGTGGCTCGGTACTCTGCTGGAAAACCCGGTGCATCTAACAAAAGCTTACCCGGTGCTACCTCGAGCGTTGCTGCGCCACCCACTATCAGTAGCCTAGGAACAGAGGCGTGTTGAGTGGCGGCCAAAATCGAATTAAAGCCTTTGAGGTAGTAGTCGTAAACATCCTCCTGGGCATGGCCGCTAAAGGCGCTGATAACGGCCTCGACACCGCGTAGCTGCTCGGCCAGTGCATCGGTGTTTAACACATCGCTTTTAACGCTAACGACATTTTCCTGCGGCGCCACCCGTTCAGGGCGAGTCACTAACGCCGTCACATGATGGCCCCGGGAGAGCGCCTCGGTTAATAGGGCGGAACCGATAAATCCGCTAGCGCCAATCAGTGCAATCTTCATCGTAGTACTCCTTCAGTGGGTAGAGGCTGCATTGTCGGACGCTTTATTGATTTGAAAAATAGCGATGAACGTAATTTACTGTTGTCGATTTCATAACAATCGGGCGCTATATGACCACCGCCAGCGAGTTCGATTTAAACGGTTTGCCGATCTTTGTCGCCCTGGTGGAAGCCGGTAGCTTTACCAAGGCGGCGGAGCGGCTAGGCTGCACGAAAACCCGGGTAAGCCTGCAAATTCGCCAGTTGGAAACGCGCCTGGGTGTAACGCTGTTCCTCCGCACCACGCGGCGGGTTCAGCTCACCCAGGCAGGAGAGGCGCTCTACCATCAATGCCATCCACTGTTAACAGACCTACAGGGGGTGCTTGCCAGCGCAGTAAGTGACACCCAACAGTTGCACGGCGAGTTGCGTATCACGGCCCCTGAAGATTACGCCGCCGGGATGTTGAGCGAAGCGGTGGTAGCGTTTAGCCGTTTGCACCCGGCGCTGCATATAGAGCTACGTAGCGGCGACCAGATAAGCGATATGGTCCAGGACGGTATCGATTTAGCGTTTCGTTTAGGCTGGTTAAAAGACTCCACGCTGCGTGCTCGTCGACTAGGCGCTTTTCAGCAACAGGTGGTGGCCGCGCCTGATTACTTGAAACGCCACGGCACGCCCGTGCATCCCAAGGCGCTGGAAGGCCATGCATGGATCGCCTTTACACCGTTAAGAGCGCCACTAACCTGGACTTTTCAGCGCCGGGATGAGCAGTGTGAGGTGCAAATGAGCGCGGGGTTGGCAGCCAACTCAACGGTGAGTTTAGTCGCGCTGATGGTCGCTGGCGGTGGTCTCTCAGTATTGCCGGATATTACCGCGGCACCTGAGATAGCCGCCGGACGTTTAGTGCGCGTATTGGGCGAGTGGGCGTTACCGGAAGGCGGTGTTTATGCGGTTTACCCGCCAGGGCGGCACGTAACCGCCAAAGCGCGCGCATTTATGAGCTTTTTTGACGCATGGCTGCAAAGAGAGCCCTAACGCGGTGCTGCACTCAGCTCGGTGTCGCCTCCATAGGTAAGATTGGTTTCCCAGCTTTCGCTACTAACGGCAATCGCCGCCTGAACGCCTGCGCTATCGCCTGCTTTGAAAGCGGTATAAATAGCTTTGTGGTCTTTGAGTGCGGTTTCCGGTAATGACCGCATGGAGGTTTCCAACGCTGCTTCAATGAGCTGCAGCAGTGTTTCACCGACGCGAATAGTCATGGGGTTATGGGTACTGTGCAAAATGGCGCGATGGAAGGCGATATCGTGCTGAGAGGTTTGTGCACCTGAGCGGATCGCCTCTTCCATGGCGTCGATACTTTGCTGAATGCGTTGATGATCCTCTGCTGTCGCGCTACCCATCGCTTGCAGGGTATACGCCGGTTCAAACATCAGGCGGAACTCCAGCACGTCCCGCGTCATGCCTCGCGCCAAGATCATTCCAAATGCCATCGGGTCGACGAGTGGCGTGCCTGGTTCGCGGCGAATCATGGTGCCCTGGCCGCGTTTGACTTCCACAATGCCAATGGCTTGCAGCATTTTGATGGCTTCACGCACGCTCGATTTGCCAATCCCCAAACTGTGGGTCAATTCAGTTTCTGAAGGTAGATAATCCCCTGGTTTGAGGTCTCCACGTATCAAGGCGCTTTTAATGCGCTCTAGCAGTTGCAGCGCAACGGAGCTGCGCTCCATCGAATCCCCAAAAGACGTTGTAGTGGTCGAGGTAATCTCGGGCTGGCGTTTAAAACTCATGGGGGCCTCGCGTGGCTCATCGGTGTTTTTTGCATCCTATCAATGCCATAAGCCTAGCGGCTTAAGACATCTGATGGCATATATTTAAAAGTAATTTGTTTATTTTGTTTCGGTTTATATGCCCGACTTGCTAATGGTTTGTGCTTTAGTCTAGTCTGAAATCAGACATCTGATGTCTGGTGTTTGTATTAGCTAGACATAAAACAAGAGAATCTGCATGAGCCAAAAGCACATCGTGGTGTTGACCACGGGCGGCACTATTGCCAGCAAGCCCAGTGATTCAGGGCGTAGCCAGTCAGGGGCATTAAGCGGGGAGCAGCTACTTGATCGGGTGGCGCTGCCCCAGGGCGTCGACGTTACGTTAGAGGTGATGTCGATTCTGCAGAAACCCAGTAATGCCGTCTCCCTCGCCGATCTTGCTGAGCTCCATCGCCAAGGACGAATAGCATTGGCGCGAGCGGATGTGGACGGCCTGGTGATCACTCACGGCACCGATACCTTAGAAGAGACTGCTTACTTTCTATCGCTCACACTGCCCGCTGACAAACCGTGTGTCATCACCGGTTCCCAGCGGGCGCCTCACCAGCTAGGCACCGATGCGTTTAAAAATATCTGCGATGCCATCGTGGCGGCGGCAAGCCCTCAGTTGAATCAGCTTGGCTGTGTCGTGGCGTTTAACGAGTCGCTGTTTGTAGCCCGCTATGCCCGCAAGGTGAATAGCTTTCAGCTCAACGGTTTTGATGCCCCTGGCGCTGGTGCACTGGGTTATATCGATGGGCAGCGGATCAAGCTTTATCACCCGGCAATAGCCATCGAGCCCCCGGTTGAGGAATGGGATTTCCCGCTACCCAGAGTGGATCTACTGCCCGCCTATTTGGATGCCTCACCGGCGCTGTTGAGAGCCTGCGTTGAAAGCGGGGCAAAAGCGGTAGTGATTGATGGTTTAGGGCGTGGGCATGTGCCGCCTAGCTGGATGAACGAAATAAGAGAGCTGGTGGGCGCGGGCGTGCCAGTCGTGGTCGTGAGTAGCTGTGCTCAAGGGCCGGTCAACACCAGCTATGAATTTAGCGGCAGCCTGGCTGATTTAGTGTCGGCTGGGGTGATCGCGCTTAACGATATTAGTGCACGTAAGGCAAGGCTTGCCCTTGCCTTGGTGCTGAGTAGTACTCCGCGCAATGCGCTGGGTCAGGCGATGGAGCGCTTAATGGCGTGAGCGGCCTCTCAACCTTGCTCAATATGCAGTAACAGGAAACTAAAAAAGCAATTCAACATAACTAAATAAGGTGCTGGACATGAAACTAATGCTGACAAAAGCTACCCTCTCTGCGGCGATTGCTGTCGCTTCTTTAAGTGCGGCACAACTCCATGCGGCCGACTATACCTTCAGCTTTGCCCACGTGTTGATCGAAGAAACGCCGAATGGCCAAGCAGCGCTGCGCTTTAAAGAGGAGGTAGAGGAGAAGTCTGACGGCCGTATCGAGATCAATGTCTTGCCAGCCGCCCAGGTGGGTGGCGATGTTGAAATCATTGAGCAGATTCAGATGGGCCTGGTCGATATCGGTATCCCGCCCACGGCCACCCTGGGCAACTTTGAGCCGCGCATGCAGATTTTGGATCTGCCGTTCTTGATTGCCGATTACGACACCATGGTGGAAACCCTGGATGGTGAAGTGGGTCGCGAAATCCTCGATACCCTGAATGGCCATAACATGGTCGGCGTTAACTTCTGGGGTGCAGGTTTCCGCCATATCACCAACAACGATCGTCCGATCGAAACCCCCGAGGATATGGACAGTATCCGTATGCGCACCATGCAGGCGCCGATCATCATCTCCACCTATGAAAACCTGGGCGCTAACGCCACCGCAATGGCCTTCACCGAGGTTTACAACGGCTTGCAACAGGGCGTGGTGTCGGGGCAGGAAAACCCACTGGCCAACATCTACACCATGCGTTTCCACGAGGTTCAGGATTATCTCTCGCTGACGAATCACGCCTACCACGCCTATGCGGCGGTGATTAATCAGGATTCCTGGGATTCGCTGCCGGAAGACCTGCAAGCGGTCATGCTGGAAGCCTTTGATAATGGTCGAGACACGTCTCGTGCGCTAACGCTGCAGGACGAAGAGACCATTATGGAAGATATTAAAGATGAAATTGCCATTAACGAACTCACTCCAGAACAGCGTGAAGCCTTTATTGCAGCCAGTATGCCGGTGCACGAAGAGTATGAAGATATCGTCACCACCGAGCTACTACATAAAGTTTATGACTCGGTGGGTATCGAGTACTGAGCAGAGGTTTAGCAAATCTAGCCCCTTTCCTCTTACCCACTTAAGGGTGTGGATCTCTCATGTTCGAAGCGCTCAATAAATGTCTTGATCGCTTGGAAAGTGTGGCGATGGTCGTTTTCATGTCGATTGCGACCATCCTCACCTTTACCCAAGTTGTCTATCGCTACGGCTTTAGCGGTTCGCTGTTTTGGGCCGAAGAAGTCGTTATCTACTCCATTATCTGTATGAGTTTTGTGGGCGCCAGTATGGGTGTGCGTCATGGCACGCATATTTCGGTGGATGTCCTTAATGCGGTTGCCTCGCCCGCCGTTAATCGCTGGCTGCATCTTGTCGCAGCGCTGATTGGCATCGTGTTCGCAGGCTTTATGACCTATTACGGCTTTGTTCTCTATTTCAGCACGCTTGATCGCGGCCAGTTGACGGCCGCGCTGCGACTACCAATGGCATGGTTCTATCTGCCGATTGGTATATCCGGGGTGCTGCTGATTCTGCGTTATCTATGGGTAATCAATGAAGTTTGGAAAAAGCCTCCGGTGAGTCTCTCCGAAGAGCTTGTAGCTGAGTCGGATAAGCTCATTTAACTCTGGGGAGCGACCATGATTACTGCGTTATTACCGATCTTTTTTGCTGTTCTATTGTTGGGGCTGCCAATTTTTGCCTCTTTGGCATTGGCGGTATTTCTAGCGATTGAATTCTTTGGCACTACCAACCCGGTGATTGTGCCGATGCGCATGTTTACCGGCATGAATAATTTCTCGCTGATGGCGATTCCGTTCTTTATTTTGGCGGCGGAGCTAATGCGCATTGGCGGTCTTTCAGACCGGCTGATCAATCTCGCCAAGGCATTGGTCGGTTGGGTGCCCGGCGGTTTAGCTGCGGCCACGGTGCTTTCGTGCCTATTCTTTGGGGCCATTTCGGGCTCAAGCCCGGCCACGGTGGTGGCGATTGGTTCGATCATGTTCCCGGCGCTGGTGGCGGCTGGCTACGATAAACGCTTTGCGATTGGCTTGATTGCCACCGCCGGTACGCTAGGCCCCATCGTGCCACCGAGTATTGCGCTGATTATCTACGGCTCGGTGACCGGCACCTCTGTCGGGCGACTGTTTGCGGCCGGGCTGCTGCCTGCCATCGTCATCGCTTCTATACTGATCGCCTACTGTATTGTTTTCAGCAGCATCAAAGGTTATGAGCGCTCACCGTTCCCAACGCTACGGCAAATTCTAGTGGCCTTTAAAGACGCCGCCTGGGGCCTTGGCCTGCCGGTGATTCTGCTGGGTGGTATCTACAGCGGCGTATTTACGCCGACCGAGTCGGCGGCGGTGGCCTGCGTCTACGGCCTGTTTGTGGGCATGGTGGTGTATCGCACCATCAACCTGAAAGCGCTAGCGGGGACGTTAAGAAGCTCAGGGCTGATTTCCGCCACGCTGTTGCTGATCACCGCTGGCGCCTCGGCGTTCTCATGGCTGCTGGCGATTACCGGCACGCCGAGCCAACTGGCGGGGCAGGTGCTGTCGTGGACGGACGACCCCTTTCAGGTCATGGCGCTGTTTAACGTGGTGATGATTATTGCCGGTTTCTTTCTCGATAGCGCCTCGGCCATCATCGTGCTCTCGCCGCTGCTTCAGCCTATTGCCGCCCAGGTGGGCGTAGACCCGGTGCATTTTGGCGTTATCACACTGATCAACTTCTCGGTGGGCATGATTACCCCGCCGGTAGGGCTGAATCTATTCGTCGCTATGGCGATATCCAAAATGTCGCTGCAGGAAGTGTTTAAAGCCTGCTTGCCGTTGATTGCTTTGATGCTAATCGCATTGATCATTATTACCTACATACCCTGGCTCAGCACTTGGCTTCCCTCGCTTATTTACTAACAAGTAGTGTAATTGTGCTAATCAATAAGGATAACCAACAATGAGTAAAACGATTGAACAGGCAGTGTCGGAGCAGGGCCTTACGTTACCGGCGATTCCAACACCGCGCGGCCTATTTCTGCCCTGGTCCCGGTTAGGCAACCAATTGTTTTTAGCGGGCCAGATTTGCGAACGTGGCGGTGATGTTCTCTATCCTGGCAAGGTGGGTGGTGAGTTCGATCTTGAAACCGGGAAACTGGCGGCCCAGGCGTGTGCTTTAAACCTTTTGGCTGAATTGAGCGATGCTGTTGATGGCGACTTCTCACGGGTGGTGCGCTGCGTGCGTATGAACGGCTTCGTCAATGTGGCGCCGGGCTTTCACGATGTCCCGCTGGTTATCAACGGCGCGTCAGAGCTATTTGTCGCACTGTTTGGCGACGCAGGGCGCCATGCTAGAACCGCCATTGGAGTGGCTACTCTACCCGGCAATGCAGCGGTGGAAGTCGAAGCGATTTTTGAAGTGCGTTAAGCACTACCTCGGAGGTAAGTGAAGCATGCAGGATTCAGTTATATTTCTACCGATACGTGAGCAGCGCGCACGCCTGCGGGCAGGCACTCTTACCGCAACAGCCCTTGCCGAGGCATCACTCGCCGCTTACCAGCAGCGCGGCCAACACGATCACGCCTACCTCACCTGGAACGGCGAACAGGCCCTGGCGATGGCCAAAGCTGCCGACGCTGTACTCGCCCAAGGTGGCGATGCGGGGGCGTTAATGGGCATGGCGGTATCGATTAAAGATATCTACGCCGTGCCAGGGCTACCCACCTATGCGGGCTCTTCCCAACGGCTGCCCAAGTGCTGGGAGCGCCCCGGCCCGGTAGTGAGCGCTTTGCTAAAGCAATTACCTTCCGTGATGGGTAAAACCCACTCCGTTGAGTTTGCCTTTGGCGGGCTGGGTACCAACGCCCACTGGGGAGCGCCGCGCAACCCTTGGGATACGTCTCAGCACCGCACGCCTGGCGGTTCCAGTTCTGGGGCAGGTGTTTCACTTGTCGGTGGTACGGCAAGTTTGGCGTTAGGTACCGACACCGCCGGTTCGGTGCGTATTCCTGCCGCAATGACCGGGGTGGCGGGATTGAAAACCACTGCTGGGCGCTGGTCAACCGAGCAGATCGTGCCGCTCTCCTCCACGCTGGATACGCCAGGGCTGCTGGCGCGGCGAGTGGATGATATAGCCTTTGCGTTTGATGCGCTGGATAGCCAGCTAAGCGGTAGAGAAGAGCAGGTTCCGGCAACGCCGTGCCTTGCTGATCTAACCTTTGGCGTACCAGAAACGTTTTTCTGGGACGATTGCAGCCCAGGTATTGCCGAAACAGTACGCGCGGCTATTAAAAAGCTGGAAGCCGCTGGAGCACGCATTGTCACTCTGGAGCTACCGGGTATCGACGAGGCGTATGAGTTGTTCAAGCTGGGCGGCGTGGCCGCGCCGGAGTTGGCGGCGTTTCTAAAAACCGAACTGCCTGAGATGATCGATTCCCTCGACCCTAACGTCGCGGCCCGGGTCAAAGCGGCTGACGATATGCCCGCCTGGGAGTATGTGCGTCGTCGCACAGTGCTGGATTCGCTCTATCGATCGGCCGCCGCTCGCATGGCGGATGTGGATGCGGTGCTTACCCCTACGGTGGCGATTACGCCGCCGACTATCGAGAGCCTTGCACCGGAAGGTGCCTATCCCAAAGCCAATATGCACGCCCTGCGTAACACCGTAATCCCTAACTTCCTTGGTTTATGTGCGCTAACGCTGCCGGTAGGGATAGACGCTGTGGGCATGCCCGTTGGTCTGCAGGTACTAGGCGGCCCCTGGCAGGACGCCAAACTATTAGCAGTTGGTCAGGCGATTGAAAATGAGTTAGGCACAGGGCTGGAGATTCTTGGTCAGCCGCCAGCGATCTAATCTGAAAGCCTATGTGCTGCCGCCAGTCTGGAGTGTAAAGCCTACATCGTGCTGCCGACGGTAGACATTCTTGCCGCCTAGCCGCCGAATGAGCTCTTTGGCAGCTAAGCGGCCCATCTCCTCTCTGGGAGAGAGAATAGTAGTGAGCTGAGGCGTCACGTGTTGACCAAGGGGCAGGCCGTTAAACCCGGCGATGGCAATATCTTCCGGCACCTTGAGACCTTGACGTTGTGCAGCCAGCAGGGCACCTGCAGCTAAGTCATCGTTAGCAAAATGAATGGCTTGGGTGTGTGGGTAGCTCGCCAATACCTGGGCCAGTCCTTCTGCGCCTGCCTGCAGGCTGCCCAGAGTATCCAGCTCAACTAAGGGTGCTTCTATCCCGTTGGCCTGCAGCACCTCCTTATGCCCTTCATAGCGCATGCCCGCGCGATAATCGTGGGCAAGCCGCGCGCCCACGTAAACAATATGACGGTAGCCTTGATCGATAAGGTGATTGACCATACAGCGGCCTGCTGCCACGTGATCCAGCCCAACGTTGAGATCCATGCCTTTGCCCAATTCCATCACCTCCATAATGGGGTGATCCCAGTTGGCCAGCAGCGTATGGCAGGCCTTGTTATGGCGCAGCCCAGCGGTGACCAGTGCCGAGCATGACCAACCTAAAAACGTACGCACCAACTGATACTCGCGATCCAAGTCGTAGTCGGTATTACCCAGCAGTATCTGATAGCCCTCAGCTTCCAGCGTTTCCTGCAGGCCTTTGATGACTTCCACAAACACGCTATTGATGAGCGACGGCACAATGACCGCAATCAGCCGTGAGCGAGCAGAGGCCAGACTGCCTGCGACTAGATTGGGTACGTAGCCTAACGTTTCTACTGCTTGCAAAACACTGAGACGTGCGCTGTCGCTGACCTTATCCGGGTGGTTTAGCGCCCGCGATGCCGTAATGGGAGAGACTCCCGCCATCTGCGCGACTTGGCTAAGCGTGACCTGATCGGAGCTGCGGCGCTGTCTAGCGGCGTTGGGTGAGTCTTTAGACATTGGTCGTACGTCCCTGATTTTCAGCTTGTCGTAACGCAAACAATAATCTAAAACGAATGGTAGCGCTATCATGACAGCGCTACCATTTTCTTTTAAAAGCTTCTTTTTGAAAGCGCCGCGACGATGGCAGCAAACACAACAAGAAACTCAACAATGAGGTGTCGGCAGGTGAGTCAACACGATAAACCATCACTTCAAGTAGGCGTTATTGGACTCGGTGCTATGGGCATGGGCACCGCAACCGCCTTGCTTCAACAAGGACTGGCCGTAACGGGCTGCGATATTTCTGCAGAAGCGCGCCAAGCCTTTGTGGCGGCAGGGGGCAAGAGCGTTGCCACCCCAGCAGAACTCGCTCACTGCCATATTTTGCTGGTGGTGGTGGTTAACGGCGCCCAGGTTGATGAAGTGCTGTTCGGGGTGCAGGGAGTGGCGGGCCAGTTGGCGCCGGGCAGCCTGATTATGCAGTGCGCGACGGTCGCGCCTAGTCACGCTAAACAGCTTGGCGACCGCTTGACTGCCGAAGGGTTGATGTTGCTCGATGCGCCGATTAGTGGCGGTGCTGCTAAAGCGAAAAGTGGCGAACTATCGGTGATGGCCTCGGGTACGCCTGAAGCGTTCAGCTACGCCCAGCCGGTACTCGATGCTATGGCCGCTAAGGTCTATCGACTTGGTGATGTTCCTGGCGTTGGTTCCAGTATGAAGTTGGTCAATCAACTGCTGGCAGGGGTACATATCGCCACCGCAGCTGAAGCCATGGCGCTGGGCATTCGCATGGGGCTCGACCCCGAGGTGATATATGAAGTGATTACTCACTCGGCAGGTAACTCCTGGATGTTCGAAAATCGCGTGCCGCATATCCTGAGTGGCGACTACACACCGCTTTCGGCGGTGGATATCTTCGTCAAAGATCTCAATATCGTGCATCAAACCGGCCGCGAACTGGCGCTGGCAACGCCCGTTGCTTCGAGCGCTCTGCAGCAATTTACCGCCGCTAGCGGGGCAGGCCTTGGCCGCGAAGATGATTCGGCTGTGATCAAAGTCTACCAGCGGCTATCTGGTATCACTCTGCCCGAAGCTGCCAACGATGCCGAGGGAGCCTGATAAGCATGGATATGGGAGCGAACATCGTCTTAGGCGCCATTGCCGACGACTTCACGGGGGCCACCGATCTCGCCAATAACTTGGTGCGCGGCGGCATGCGCTGTCTACAGGTGATTGGCGTACCCTCGGAAGAGGTCGACCTCAACAATATCGATGCAGTGGTCGTAGCGCTTAAATCCCGCTCCTGTCCGGCGGATAAGGCCGTAGCGGACTCCCTCGCCGCGCTTGAGTGGCTTCGTCAACAAGGCGCCCGTCAGCTGTTCTTTAAGTACTGCTCCACCTTTGACTCTACCGATCAGGGCAATATTGGCCCAGTGGCCGATGCTCTATTGGAAGCCCTTGGCGCTAATCAAACCGTGATGGTACCCGCTTTTCCGATTAATGGTCGCATGGTCTACCAGGGCCATCTGTTTGTGGGGGATCGCTTACTTAATGATAGCGGCATGCAGCACCACCCGCTAAACCCCATGCAGGACGCAGACTTAGTTCGTGTGCTGGCTCGCCAGACACCCCACTCGGTGGGGTTGGCCAACCGTGCGGTGTTGACTCAAGGGGCAGATGTGACCCGGGCGCACTTGTCAGCGCTGGCTGAGCAAGGCACTCGCCATGTGATCTGCGACTCTTTAGACGAACAGGATTTAGACGTATTGGCTCAAGCTACGGTGCTGATGCCCTTGGTCACCGGTGGCTCGGGTCTGGGACAGGCATTGCCCGCTCAGTACCGAGCACAGGGCTGGTTAGACACCATCTCTGAGCCGGGTCGTTTATTACCGGCTTTCGGTGGTGCGCTGGTGCTATCTGGTAGTTGCTCACGGACAACGCTCGCCCAGGTGGCGGATTTTCTGGCAAAGCACCCTGACGGTGGCTTTGCCCTTGATCCCTTGGCGTTAGCGGAAGGCGAACAGGAGCAACAGCAGGCGCTAAACTTTGCTCAGCAGCGGCTATCAAACAACGAACCGGTATTGATGTACGCCTCCGCTGATCCAGATAAGGTTAAAACCGCGCAAGCCTCACTCGGCGTGAAGAGGGCAGGTTATCTCGTAGAAGAAGCGCTGAGCCAACTGGCGGTCACGCTGGTCAACGAAGGTGTGGGTCGGTTGCTGGTCGCCGGGGGTGAAACCTCTGGCGCGGTGGTTTCGGCATTAGGTATTACCAGGCTGCGCATTGGCGAGCAGATAGACCCTGGCGTGCCCTGGACCCAAGCCCCATTGCCGAACCGTGAAGCACCGTTATCGCTGGCTCTGAAGTCCGGCAACTTTGGTGGCGTTGATTTCTTTACCCGCGCGTTTGAGGTGCTGGCATGAGCGTTCAACTTCGTCATCATCACCAGAACAGCCTGCGGGAGCAGATCAGCACGCTCGGCAAGTCTCTGTTTGACCGCGGCCTAACCATGGGCTCCAGTGGCAACATCAGCGTTCGCTTGGAAGATGGCGGCTGGCTGATGACGCCAACCAACGCCTGCTTGGGGCGGCTGGATCCAGCCCGCATCTCCCACCTGGATCAAAGTGGCCAACTGCTAAGCGGCGATGCGCCTACCAAAGAGCAGTTCCTGCATATGGCGATGTACGACGAGCGCCCACAGTCTGGGGCCATCGTGCACCTGCACTCTACCCACTCAGTGGCGGTGTCCTGTTTGCCAGGGGGTGATCCCTGCGACTGTATTCCGCCGCTGACCGCGTACTACGTGATGCGGGTGGGCAAACTGCCGCTTATTCCCTATCACATGCCGGGCGACCCCAAGCTAGGCGATGCGGTGCGAGGCCTAGCGGGTAAGCACAGCGCGGTGCTGTTGGCCAACCACGGCCCGGTGGTGGCGGGTAAAAACCTCGAAGCGGCGGTGTATGCCACCGAGGAGCTAGAAGAAACCGCCAAGCTCTACCTGCTGCTGCGTGGCGAAAATCCGCGGGGTCTAACACCAGAGCAGGTGGCGGAGCTGGAAGCACGCTTTCCACGAAATTAATATTATTTCATTTAAAAAAAGCACTTAACAACAAGAGCCCCACGATGATTCGATTAGCCGCCAACCTCAGCATGCTGTTTAACGAGCACCCCTTTATAGACCGCTTTGCCGCGGCGGCGAAGGCAGGCTTTAAAGGCGTTGAGTATCTGTTTCCTTATGCGTTTTCCCCGCAAGAGCTGCGCCAAGCACTGCAAGAATCGCAGTTGGAGCAGGTGCTGTTTAACCTGCCTCCAGGCGATTGGGAAGCAGGTGAGCGAGGCTTGGCGAGCTTGCCGGGGCGCGAAGGTGAGTTTCGCGACTCAGTGGTAGAGGCCCTGCGCTATGCCGAGGCGCTCAACTGCCCTCGAGTACATGCCATGGCTGGGCTGCTCCCGGAAGGCGCCGATGCCACCGCTCAGGCTGAGCACCATGCGACCTATCTTCGCAATCTGCGTTTTGCGGCGGATGAGGCGGCCAAAGTCGGCCGCGATATTCTTATCGAGCCGATCAATACCCGCGATATGCCGGGCTTTTTCCTCTCGCACCAAGCGCAAGCCATGGCGGTGCTGGAAGAGGTTGGGGCGGAAAACCTAAAGCTCCAGTTTGATCTTTACCACTGCCAAATTATGGACGGTGACTTGATTTGCCACCTTCAACGTCAGTTCAGGGCCATCGGTCATATTCAAGTCGCGGGTGTCCCCGAACGTCACGAACCTAACGTTGGTGAAGTGCACTACCCCGGCATTTTTGAACGCTTAAGTGCGTTGGGCTACACCGGTTGGATCGGCTGCGAGTACCGGCCCAAGGCAGAAACCCGTGCGGGGCTAGGGTGGGGTGCAGCCTGGGGATTAACCACTCAGTGAGCAGCCCCAACTGAATAAACAATAACAACAGCGCATAGGAGCAAACGATGCATATTGTCATTACCGGTGCAGCAGGCTTTCTTGGCCAGCGCTTAGTGCAACAACTACTTGCCAGAGGAGAACTTCGCGGACAGCCGATTACGCAGCTAATGCTACTAGATCAGACCAAGGCGCCACTGCCTAACGTCGGAAATGTGGCTGCCACCTCAATGGCGCTGGATATTACCGCTCCCGGCGCGCTGGATAGCGTTTTAACGCAGCGCCCCGACGTTATCTATCACTTGGCCGCGGTGGTCAGCTCCGCCGCAGAAGCCGATTTAGAACTTGGCATGCGGGTTAATTTCGACGCAACACGAGCACTGCTGGAAGGCTGCCGAGCCCAGGCGCTAACCCACACTCGACTGATTATGGCCAGCTCTGTAGCGGCTTATGGTGGTGCGCTGCCGGACGAGCTGGATGATATGACGGCGCTTCACCCGCAGAACTCCTACGGTACACAAAAAGCCATGTGCGAGCTGTTAATCAATGATTACAGCCGCCGAGGGATTATCGATGGCCTAGTACTGCGACTGCCGACGATTGTGATTCGCCCTGGCCGGCCTAACGCCGCTGCCTCCAGCTTTGCCTCTAGTATCCTGCGAGAACCCTTAAACGGTGAAGAGGCCATTTGTCCAGTGCCTGTTGAGCTACCGATGTTTGTGATGTCGCCCGGCAAAGTGGTAGATGCACTCATCCATGGAGCCGAAGTGGCGAGCGAGGCGCTGGGGCCTTTTCGAGCCTTTATGCTGCCGGGTATTACCGTCACGGTCGCTGAAATGCTGGAAGCTCTCCGCGATGAGGCTGGTGAGAATGCACTTTCGTTGGTACACCACGATCCCGATCCCCGCATTGAATCCATTGTGTCGAGCTGGCCTGCGCGCTTTGACACAGCAAAAGCCAAACAGCTGGGTTTTGTGGGCGATGACAACTTTAAACAGATTATCGATGCCTTCGTTTCTGAAGCGTCATGAGTTCCCGTCCTGCCGTTCGCGGTAGGCAACTGCCTGGGCGACTCCCTTAGTCGGGGAAGTTGCTCCAATAATCACCCTCACAACAACACAAAGAGGGCACTACAATGACGAAGCAGCACGTTACACCCACACTTAAACGCCATATTCTGGTAGCAGCGATTAGCGGTATCGCTACAGCGGGTATTGCACTTCAAGCCCATGCCGCGACGGAAGTTAACCTGGGCCACACGCTCTCCTCTACGTCTCATTACTCGGTGGGCGCCGATGCGTTTAAAGAAACGCTGGAGCGCTTATCCGACGGTGAGTTCACGGTGACCGAGCACACCTCGGGGTCACTCGGCGGCGAACGGGAGATGATCGAAGGCTTGCAGATTGGCACCGTCGATGTGGTGATTACCTCGACCGGCCCACTGGGTAACTTTGTCCCTGAAAGTTATGTGCTCGACCTGCCTTTCCTGTTTGAAAACTACGACCAAGCGCGTTGCGTGCTCGACAGTGAGCTTGGCGATGAATTACTGGAAAAAATGGGAGAGCACGACTTGGTTGGCTTGGCGTGGTCTGAAAACGGCTTTCGCCACCTGACCAACAGTCAGCGTGAGATCGCCACACCAGCAGACGCTGAGGGCTTGCGTGTACGTACTATGGAGAACGCGGTGCATCAGGAGGCATTCCGCCAGATGGGCGCTCGCCCAACGCCGATGGCGTTCCCAGAACTGTTTACCGCACTTCAGCAGGGGACAGTCGATGGTCAGGAGAACCCGATCACCGTTATCGTCGCCACCAACTTCTGGGAAGTGCAGGACTACCTTTCTCTAACCGGGCACGTCTATTCTCCAGCCATTGTACTGGGTTCGCCCATCCTGCTGGACGGCTTAAGTGAGGAGGAGCGTGATTGGTTTATGCAAGCCGCAGCAGCTTCTGCCGAGGCGACCCGTGAAGAGGTTTCGCGTCTAGAGCGTGAAGGTGTGGCGCTATTGGAAGAGAACGGCATGACGGTTAAAACCGATATCGACGTTGCTCCCTTCCAGGAAGCGGTAAAGCCCGCCTACGAGATATTTACCTCTGAGTACGGCACCGAAATGCTGGAACGTGTTCAGGAACAAGCCAGCAGCTGCTAAGTAACGCTGTCGAGCGCTTCTTCCACCTCGGCCTCCGGTACTGCCGGAGGTCGCTTTGGCATGGTGAATTCTTATGCTAGCGGTATTTCTTCGTTTTGAGCACCAGTTAACCCGGCTTGCGATGCTGATCGCCGTGGCGATGTTGGCAATATCAGTGACGCTCAGTTTTTATCAGGTGCTCACCCGTTTTGTGTTTAATGCCCCCTCTACCTGGACAGAAGTTGCCTCCCGTGCAGCGATGATCTGGTGCGTATTTATGGCCGCCGCCGCCACTTTTAGGGGCGGCTATATGATGGCGGTGGAAGTCGTCTATAAAGTCGTGCCAGCGCGGTTTCTAACATTGCTCGAAATAGCGATTGTACTGTGTTGCCTGCTGGTTCTCGGCGTGCTGATCCACTACGGCATTCAAATGACCCTGCGGGTGAGTAATCAAACCATGTCCGGGATGAATATTTCGATGGCATGGGCGTATGCCGCAATCCCAATGGGGTCATGCTTTGCCATTGTGGCAGTGATGGCGCGCTTACTGTCGCAGCTCAGCGGAAGAGAAAAAGTGGGGCCGGAGAACAGCGAAATAGCGCCAGAAGCCCAAGATGGGCAGTTACCTGAAGGAGGAGCGAAGCCATGAATATGGTTATTGGCCTATCGCTGATTATTCTGTTTACCTTCGGCGTTCCAATCGCGATTTCAATTATTCTAGCGTCGATTATCGGCATCGAATTCTTTACCCGCCTGCCGCTGCTGTTGGTGCCGCAACAGATGTTTATTGGCATCGATAAATTTCCGCTGATGGCGATTCCGTTTTTTATCCTTGCCGGTAACTTGATGGCAGCAGGAGGGATATCTCAGCGTTTGGTGGACTTAGCAAAATCCATCGTTGGCCGTGTGCAGGGCGGGCTAGCTATGTCCTGCGTACTTACCTGCATGATGTTTGCGGCGGTGTCCGGTTCCAGCGTGGCGACTACCTTTGCGATTGGCGCCATTTTGATTCCGGCCATGGTGAAGCATGGTTATCCAAAACCGCTGGCAGCCTCTATACAGGCATCATCCGCTGAACTGGGCGTGCTTATTCCACCTTCAATTCCGCTGATTCTGTATGGCGTGAGTACCGATACCTCCATTGGCCAGCTTTTTCTCGCAGGCATTGGCCCTGGCATATTGATTGGCAGCGCGCTGATTATCTTCCTGTATCTATTTTGTAAGGTGCGGGGCTACGGCAAAGACGACTATAAAGACAGCACCGGCTTTATGGTCTCGGTAAAGCGAGCCTGGGTCGCTATGCTGATGCCTGTGGTCGTTATCGGCGGTATCTATGGTGGGATATTTACCCCCACCGAAGCCTCCGCCGTGGCGGTATTTTTTGCCCTAATCGTCGGTGGTTTCTACTACCGTGAGCTGAAGCTAGATGACATATGGCCGATTCTGCGCCAGAGCGTGATTTCGACTGCCGCCGTTATGTTGATTATTGCCGCCGCCTCACTATTTAGTTTTCTGCTCAGTCGCACGGGGCTACCAGCGCAAATCGCTACCTTGGTTACCAACACGATCAATGACCCCATTATGTTTCTGCTGGTGGTCAATGCACTGCTGCTGATCGTTGGTATGTTTATCGAAACCTCTGCGGCGATTTTGGTGCTGGCACCGATCCTGACGCCTATAGCCATTCAGTTTGGTATTCACCCCGTCCATTTTGGCCTGGTAATGGTCGTTAACCTGGCGCTTGGCATGATTACCCCGCCGCTGGGCGTGAATCTGTTTGCTGCCTGTGCCGTCGCCAAAATATCGATTGATCAAATGCTGCCATGGTTGGTGCGCTTTGTACTGGTCGTACTCGCGTGTTTGATGGCGATTACCTATATGCCATGGATCTCCATGGGACTGGTGAATACCTTCTACGGTTAGGTACGGCGTTATTTTAAGTGAACTCAACAATGACAATAAAAGGAGCGTGAAATGTCGTATTCAATGGCCTTGCCACCGCAGCAAGCGCTGATCGGTGGAGAGTGGATAGCAACGGTCGCTACCCTACAGGTAGAGGCACCTGCCACGGGTGAACCCTTGGCGCGTATTGCGCGCAGCCAAGCTGAAGACGTAGATGCCGCAGTACAGGCAGCCCGGCAGGCATTTTCTGGTCAGCTTGGTGAATGGGCCAGTAGGTCTGCCCGGCAGCGCAGCGAATGGCTGCTGCGCTTTGCCGATGTGATTGAGGCGCACCATGAGCAACTGGCGCAGCTTGAGTGTGCGGATACCGGCAAGCCGATGACCCAGGCCAAGGGCGATATTACTGCCTGCGCCCGCTACTTCCGTTTTTATGGCGGTGCGGCGGATAAGCTGCACGGAGAAACCATTCCTTTTGAAAACGATTTTGCGGTGATGACACTGCGCGAGCCCTACGGCGTATGCGCGCAAATTATTCCCTGGAACTACCCATCGCAAATATTTGGCCGCTGCGTGGCGGCGGCATTAGCGGCGGGCAATACCATAGTACTAAAACCCGCTGAAGATGCCTGTTTGAGCGTACTGCGTTTAGCGGAATTAGCCGTGAGCCATGGCCTGCCTGACGGTGCGCTTAACGTGGTGCCTGGGCTTGGTTATGAAGCGGGCGCCGCGCTTGCCGCCCATCCTCAGATTGATCATCTCTCGTTTACCGGCTCGCCAGAAACGGGAACCCATGTTGCCCAAGCGGCTGCGCAGCACCATGTGCCGGTGACGTTAGAGCTGGGCGGTAAGTCCCCCCAGCTCGTGTTTGCCGATGCGGATTTATCGGCAGCGCTCCCGGCAGTGGTGCGTGGGATTATTCAAAACGCCGGGCAGACTTGCTCCGCGGGTAGCCGCCTGCTGGTGCAGCGTGAAATCGCCGCTAGCGTGGTCGCTAACCTCTGCGAGCGCTTCACCGCTCTGCGCTGTGATGCGGGCGAAGCGGATGCCGACTGCGGCCCGCTGATTAATGCGCGTCAAAAAGCCAAGTTGGAAGCGCGCTTGGCGGCCGCAGAAGCCGATGGTATACGCTTAGCAGCAAAAGGCCAGTTAGCGCCAAGCGCACCTACGGGTGGACACTTCGTGCTCCCTCAACTGCTAACCGATATACCCGAAGGGCACGAGGTTTTACGTGAAGAACTGTTTGGCCCGGTGCTAGTTGTGCAGGTGTTTGACGATGAAGCGGAAGCGCTGGAGCTCGCCAATGCTACCGATTTTGGTCTGTGTGCAGGCATTTGGACACAGGATGGCGGGCGTCAGCTACGCCTAGCCAAAGGTATTCGTAGCGGCCAGGTATTTATCAACAACTACGGTGCTGCCGGTGGTGTTGAACTACCTTTTGGCGGTGTTGGTCGCTCCGGCCATGGTCGTGAGAAGGGCTTTGAAGGTCTGCGTAGCTACACACGTATTAAAACTATCGCTATTAAACATTAACGGATGCTTCACATGTAAGGAGATAACAATGACAACATCACGCCAAGTAGGCATCGTCGGTGTGGGTTTGATGGGCCATGGGATTGCCAGCAGTCTGCTTCGCGCAGGCCATCAGATCAGCTTTCTTGAGCACCCAGGCAATCAGCCGGTGGATGACTTGTTAGCAGCCGGTGCCACCGTGCTAAGTTCGGGGCGAGAAGTCGCACAAAACGTGGAGGTAGTCATCTTGTGCGTCACTGGCTCGCCCCAGGTAGAAGCCGTGCTGTTTGAACCCAATGGCGTATTAGAAGGGTTAAAGCCTGGTTGTGTCGTGGTGGATTGCTCCACCGCCTTGCCCAGTTCAACCGAAAAAGTCGCTGCTAGAGTCACGGAGGCTGGCGGGCGCTTTATGGACGCGGCAATGACGCGCACGCCGAAAGAGGCAGCGGAGGGGCGGCTCAACTTGATTGTCGGCGCGCCGAAGGCGTTATTTGATGAAACGCTGCCGTTGTTACAGGGTTTTGCCGAAAATATTGCCCATGCGGGCGATGTGGGTGCGGGGCATACCCTTAAGCTCCTGCACAACTTTGTGTCGTTAGGTTTTTCGGCGGTCTTGGCCGAAGCCACGGCGACATCTCGCAAAGCAGGCATCAGCGATACCGCACTGTTAGAGGTGCTGGGGGCCGGTGGTGGCGGTGGGGTAGTGTTAGAACGCCTGCGTCCCTATATTGCTGAAAACGATCCTTCAGGTTTCAGGTTTACCGTCGCCAATGCCAGTAAAGATCTGGGTTACTATCACACCATGACTAATGAGTTAGGCGTGGAGCGCGGTGTGGCCGGCGCAGTACATGCGCTGTATACCTCTATTGATGACGCTACGCTGGCTGTGCCCGAAGTGATCGGTGTGTTGGAAAAGCGGCGTTAAAGAGGTTGAGAGTAAACTGCGTTGTGGTTCATTTGTTTTTTTGCGCTGCATAACCTACTTTGTGTAAGCAGTTAGTAAGCAATATTGTAATCTCGGTAATTTAGGGGCAGTAAAGCAACCTACCTGTGTTGGCAAATGTGGGTACCCGCTCAGAGGAGCTAACGGTGCTGATGCCTGACAGTGTCACTGCTAAAGAGTAGCACCATGACCGTACGACTATTTTACAAGGATGAGTAAATAGCATGTATCAGCACTATGCGAGACCAGGGCAGGACGCCGATGGTGAGGAGCCAGGCCATGCGGTGGCAATCCTCAGCGTTCAAGGAAGCTCTCCTGGGGTTCATATTGTCGACGTTAATACCGACTATCAGCGGTTATGGGGTGGCAGTCGTGAAGAGTGGCTGGGAGCGGCGCCCATTATCGTTCAGCAAGAGGCAGCCAACCGGCAAATTGTTGACCAACTGCACGACGCGCTGAATCCCTTGCTCAATGATGCGGAAAGTTTTTTCGAGGGCATTGGTGGGCTTGAAGTCAACCGCCGTCACGATGGATCGCGTCGATATGTTGAATGGCGAATTACGGCGATGGGTGTGCGCCACAATGACGCCATTACGCTAGTGTTAACCCAGCGCGATGTGACCGAGCAGATGGAAAAAGAGGCGCAGCTTGAACGGCTAGCAACCACCGATATGCTAACGGGGCTAGTTAACAGGTCACAGTTTGATGCGGTACTGAAAAGCGAGGTCAACCGCCAATGCCGCTACGCTCGACCACTCTCTTTGATCATGCTGGATATCGATTTCTTTAAAAACATTAACGATAGCTATGGCCACGATATCGGTGACCAAGTGCTGGTTGAGCTTGCCCATTTGCTTAAGCGCAATCTACGTAAAGCGGATTGTTGCGCACGCTGGGGCGGGGAAGAGTTTATGTTACTAGCCCCTGAAACCTCCCTTGAGCAGGCCGTGCGGCTCGCCGAAAAAGTTCGCGCCGCCATCAAACATACCGACTTCCCTATTCAAGGCGGTGTTACGGCCAGCTTTGGTGTTGTGGAGGTTTATTCGCAAGAAACGATTAAAAACGTCATGAAGCGAGTGGATAACGCCCTTTACCTCGCGAAAGAGGAAGGGCGTGATCAAGTGTCAACGGGGGGCTTATTACCCGCTGTTAAGCAAGCTTAATCTTGGTCGCGATCGATCGCGAACGGTGACCACGCCTGACGAACGGTCATAATTTCTAAACGATTGATGTTGATATGGTCGGGAAGCGTAGCCAAGTAGTAAAGTTGCTCGGCAATATCTTCCGCCTGGAGTGGCGTGGTGCCTCGGTAAAGCGCATCGGAAGCGGCCTGGTTGCCTTTGGTTCTAACCAGTGTGAACTCGGTTTCGGCCATGCCGGGGGCAAGATCGGTGACGCGCACACCGGTACCTAACAGGTCGCAGCGTAGGTTATAGCTGAACTGCTGCACAAAGGCTTTCGATGCGCCATAAACGTGCCCGCCTGGGTACGGCCACTGTCCCGCCACCGAGCCAAGATTAAGAATGCTGGCGCCTTTACCCGTTTTGAGTAGCAGTGGCAACGCCGCGTGAGTGACGTTGACCAAGCCCGTTATATTGGTATCAATCATCGTGTGCCAATCTTCCAGCGCCACCTTTTGCGCCGGTTCCGGTGCCAGGGCCAAGCCCGCATTGTTGATCAAACACGTCAGTGGCAGGAAGCTTTCCGGCAGGTGGCTAATGGCGTCAGTGACTGCATCACTATCGCGTACATCGAGGGCTAACGTTAGCACAGGCACTTGTTTGGAAAGCTCTTCCTCTAATGCTTTTAGGCGCTCTTCACGACGGCCCGTTAGAATTAACGACCAACCTGCTTTGGCAAAGCGCTGCGCTGCCGCTTTACCAAACCCCGAAGTAGCTCCCGTGATAAGTACGCTAGGCATTGCACTATCTCCATGTTAGTTAATGCTTAATAGGGCGACATTGCCCATGCTTGTTTCACTGTAAGCAACGTTGGCTCAAGCCATTAGGGCCAGTTAACAACAGCCGATGTGACATTGTCTGTCCCGTTGATGTGTTGCGACTGGCCCTACAGCCTCAAGGATCAAACTCACTAGGCTGGCAAGCACACTATTTCCTAATGGATTAAAACAGGGTGCCTGCTATGAATGCCACTATTGCTGCTTCTTATCCACCCACCCGTGATGTAGATAACCGCTATGTACACGGCTTGGATCGTCAGTATGTGTTCCATTCCTGGGCCCAGCAAGGCAGTTTAGACCCCATGGTCATTGCGGGTGCTGAAGGTTGCCGCGTTTGGGACTATGCGGGACATTCGTATTTGGATTTTAGTAGCCAGCTCGTTAATACCAACATCGGCCATCAGCATCCTAAAGTGGTGAGTGCGATTCAAGCCCAGGCCGCTAGCCTATGTACTATTGCCCCGGCGCATGCCAATTTAGCCCGCGGTGAGGCCGCCAAACGGATTATTGCCAAAGCACCTGCTGGTTTCAGTAAGGTGTTTTTCACTAATGCCGGGGCCGATGCCAATGAAAATGCCATTCGCATGGCGCGCCTTTATACCGGGCGCAGCAAAATACTCTCTGCCTACCGCTCCTATCATGGCAATACCGGTTCAGCGATTGCCGCGACCGGTGACTGGCGACGTGTGCCCAATGAGTATGCCAGCGGGCACGTACACTTCTTTAACCCTTACCTCTATCGCAGTGAGTTCTGGGCGCGGGACGAGGATGAAGAGTGTGAGCGGGCATTGACCCATTTGCGTCGGGTGATTGAGTGCGAAGGCGCCAACGCCGTCGCGGCCATTCTGCTCGAAACCATTCCCGGTACCGCAGGGGTGCTATTGCCTCCCAAGGCCTACCTACAGGGCGTTAGAAGGCTGGCCGATGAGTTTGGCATTGTGTTGATTCTCGATGAAGTGATGGCAGGTTTCGGGCGTACGGGGCGCTGGTTCGCCTTTGAACATTACGATATGGCGCCGGATTTGATTGTTTTTGCCAAAGGGGTCAACTCAGGCTACGTACCTGCCGGTGGGGTGATTATTTCAGCACCTATTTCAGACTACTTCGATGACCACTTTTTTGTCGGCGGCCTAACCTATTCCGGTCATCCGTTGGCAATGGCGGCGATAGTCGCGACCCTGGACGCCATGGAAGAAGAGGGCATCGTTGAAAATGCCGATAAGATCGGGAACGGCCTGTTAGCGGAAGGGTTACAGCAGCTTGCCGAGCGCCATGCGGTGATCGGCGATTGGCGTGGCTTGGGCGTATTTCACGCTTTGGAGCTGGTCAGCGACCCAGTACGCAAAACGCCTATGCCTGGAGCGGAAGTGCTAAAACTAAAACAACAGCTGATGGAGCAAGGCTTGCTGGTGTTTACCGTCGAAAACCGCATTCATGTTGTGCCGCCGTGCATTGTGTCAGCAGCGGAGATCGAAGAGGGCTTGGCAATTCTTGAACGTGTTTTTGAAAGCTACGCTTTATCTAGCTGATAATAATTGCTTAAGTACTTAAAGCGTTATCGTAAGCGAGGCCCAGGCGCTGTATGCCTGGGTCGATACGCTCCCTTTCGATGGCGCCAAACCCCAAACGGAAAAAGCGCCGTGGCGGGGCGGCATCGAAGAAGTGTTGAAAACCGGGTTCAATCAACACTCCACGTTGAGCGGCATGCCAGGCCAGCCGCTGGGTATCGATGCTGGCGTCTGCTTCCATCCAGAAGGCGCTTGAACGATTGCTGCTGTGGCTCTGGCAGCCAGGCAAGGCCTGTTCAATGGCGAGTCGCATGGCATCCCGGCGCTGGTCTATCTCTTCCACATGCAGTTTGAGATAGCGCTCGTAATAACCTTGAGAAATAAACTGCGCCAGTTGGTGCTGCAACGCCGCGGGCGGGTGGCGATACATCATGCGGCGTAGCGCCCGCAGCTCGTCAATTAACTCTGCATCTGCCACTACGTAACCCATGCGCAGCCCAGGCGAAAGCGCCTTGGATAAGCTGCCCATGTAGATAATCCGCGCGCTCTGCGCACTGGCTTTCAGCGCTGGCAGCGCAAACTGGTCGCCGTGAATCTCGGCGTCGTAGTCATCCTCAATCACGATTTGGTCGCGGTAGGGGAGTTGGGCCAATAGCGCCTCGCGTCGCTCGCGGCTCATGGTCACGCCCGTGGGAACTTGGTGGCTGGGCATCACATACAGATAGTCACACTGCTGAGACCCTTCCAGGCGCATGCCGTCTGCATCCACAGTTTGGAACTGCAGACTAGCGCCGCGCTGGGCAAATACGTTCATCGCCTCGCGATAACCCGGGGACTCCAGGGCCACGCTCGTCCCCCGATGGCAAAGCAGTTGCGCAATCAAATAGAGCGCATTTTGCGTTCCCATGGTGATCAGTATCTCTTCCGGTCGGGCAAAAATACCTCGACGAGGCAAAATACGCTTACGCAGTTGCTCAATGAGTAAAGGGTCATCCTGATCAATGCGGTCGCGCAGCCACGGTTTATCGCGCTGGGAGCTTAATAAACGCCGGGACACATCGCGCCATTGAGCGAGTGGGAAGAGGCGCGTATCTAACTGACCATAAATAAACGGATAGGCATACTCTGACCAATTGCCGGGTTTAAGAATGCCTTGGTAGTTAGTAGGGCGCTGGGAAATGCGTTTGTGCCAGTTTGGTGCAGCGGTTGAGGCGCTACTGCTCTCAGTGATCGCGGTTAAAGAGGCATTAAGCGCTGATTGAGGCTCATTATAATCAGGGTGTAAGTAATAACCGCTACGAGGGCGACTGATCAGGTAGCCGTCTTCGACCAGTTTTTCGTAAACAATCGCTACCGTATTGCGCGAAATACCCAGCTGTTGGGAAAGCTTGCGGCAGGAGGGGAGTGCGTCATCGGTGGGTAAGCTGCCCATGCGAATGGCTTCTAACAGCGTTTTACGCAGCTGTTCTTGCAGGCAGGGGGCAGCGTTAGGGTCGACCTCAAGACACAGCGTTGTCATCCAGCACTCCTATGATTTCTTGCCTTATCAATAGGCGGTATACCATTACTGCAGTGCATCTTTCATGCCAGTTTTCTGATTCGCAGCTGTCCTTTTAATTTACGCTAACTGGCTCTAATCCCAGCGATGATAAAAATCTAGGGTGAATCAGCTTCTGCAAATCGCCAAAACGTCGCCGCAGCGTTGGCAGTAGCATCGCTGACGGCAATAGGGCTGACGAAAATAGGCGAGTGATGTTTTGACCACTCTTTTTGAAAGCCAGGTTTTGAAAGCACAGGTTTTAAAAGCATAGGTTTTAAAAGCATAGGTTTTAAAAGCACAAGTTTTGAAAACTTAGGGAGTAACGGACGATGAAAAAAATAATGGCATTAGCCTCAGTGTTGAGCATGGGAGCACTGGCTATAAGCGTTCCACTGACCGTGAGCGCTGCGGATTTAGAGGAAATCGAGAGCCGTGGTTACATGACCGTGGCCACCGAAGATAATTACGCGCCGTTTAACTTTATGAGTGGCAGCGACCCGGATGGCTTTATCAAAGATATATTGATTGAACTGGAGGAGTACGCTGACTTCGAAATCCGCCAGGATATTCTGCCCTGGACAGGGCTGCTCGCGTCGGTTTCGTCGGGCCAGTACGACATGGCACTGACCGGCGCGTCGGTGACCGATGAGCGCCTGCGGGTGTTTAATTACGCGCCGCCGTTTGCCTCTGCCCAGCACTTTTACATTAAGCGGGCGGGCGATGACCGTATCAATAGCGTTGAAGATTTAAGCGGTATGACGCTAGGCGTTCAAGCAGGTAGCGCACTGCTATCGCGCCTGCCAGAGCTGGAAGTCATGCTGGAAGAGAGCGGTGGCGAACTGGGCGAGGTCATGCAGTATGAAGCCTATCCAGAAATCTACGCCGATCTCGCCAATGGCCGTGTTGATTACGTTATCAACTCCATTGTGCCGGTAAATGATCTGATCAGTGAGCGTCCTGACGTATTCGAAGCAGGCCAAGCCGTCTCCGGCCCAGGCTATGTGGCTTGGCCGATGCGTAAAGATAGTCCCGAACTGCTGGCCTATATCACTGACTTTATGAGCCACCTGCGTGATTCCGGCCGCTTGGCCGAGCTGCAGGAAAAATGGTTTGGCGAGTCCTTTGACGACCTACCGACAACGCCGATCACCTCAGTGGAAGAGTTCCACGAAATGGCCGGTATGTAAGCCATCACCTTCGCCAGCCGCCTGGGCATTAGCCGGGCGGCTGCTATCCAATCAAGCGAATCAGGGGGTGAGTGAGCATGGACAGTAGCGCATGGGGACTTCTCATTCAGGGTGCCTGGACAACGCTGTGGATATCCGGCATCTCCATTGCCATCGGTGTGGTAATGGGGCTTTTGATTGCATTGCTTAGGGTGGCAAAAATCCCCGTTTTGCATCAATTGCTAGGCGTCTACATTAGCCTGGCGCGGGCAACGCCGCTGGTGACGCTGGTGCTGTTTATCTTCTTAACCGCGCCGACCATGGGTGTTAACCTCAACCGCAATGTGGCCGGTATTATTGCGCTAACCCTCAATACCACTGCCTTTAACGCCGAAATTTGGCGCTCTGCGTTCAACAACTTCTCCAAAGAGCAGCGCGAAGCTGCGCTGGCGATTGGCATGACCCCATGGGTCTATTTCCGCCGCATCATGCTGCCACAAATTACCATTACCAGCCTGCCGGGCTTGGTCAACGAGATGTCGTTCCTAATCAAAGGCAGTCCCGCCATTGCCGTCATCGGCGTGGTCGACCTTACCCGTGTGACCAACCGTATTTCAGCGGTTACCTACGACCCACTGCCACCCATTTTAGCGGCTGCGGCGCTGTATATGCTGATTATCAGTCTGTTGGTGTGGTTTCAACGTGTGGCTGAGCGCAAAGCCAGCCGGCTGGCCGTCTAAGGTGGTCGTTTAGGGAGTCTCTATGAGCAACTGGGAAATTCTTTGGTCATCTTACGATGTGTTTTTTAGTGGTTTTTATAACACCTTAAAACTGTTTGGTTTATCCGCCGTGCTAGCTTTTTTAATGGGCAGCAGCATGGTGTTCTTGTTGGAAGGATCTCGCCCGCGTATGAAGATTCCGCTGCGGATCTTTATTGATGGCATGCGCATGTTGCCGTTTTTGATACTGGCGTATCTGCTCTATTACGGTTTACCCAGCGCAGGCATTCGTATGAGCGCCTGGACGGCCGGTATTATTGCCCTGGTGATTTACCACGGCGCTTACTTTGCAGAAATTCTACGTGGTTGCCGCGCTACTTTTGCCCAAGGTCAAGTAGAAGCAGCCATCGCCCAAGGGTTTTCTCAGACTAAAATGTTTATGCGCATTATCTTGCCGCAACTGATATTAAAAACCCGCGGCTTGCTGGGCAATCAACTGATTATCCTGCTCAAAGACACCGCCTTTCTGGTGATTATCACCGTGCGCGAACTCACCGCGGCGGCGAGCAGCCTGTCGAGTACCTACTTCATTCCCATGGAAGCTTTCATCGTGGTGATTGGCTTCTACTGGCTGATCAGTATTGGTTTAGAACTGTTTATCAAAATGATTGGCCGTTTTGGCGCCAAGCGAGGATTCGAAAATGCCTGAGACCGCCGCTGTTAGTATTCGTAACCTCTCCAAAAGCTTTGATGGCACTGAGGTACTGCGTGATGTATCGCTGGAAGTGCAGCCCGGTGAAGTGGTGAGTATTTTAGGCTCCTCGGGCTCGGGTAAATCTACCCTGCTACGCTGCATTAACTGGCTCGAGCAGCCCGACTGCGGCGATATTCGTATCGACGGTGACCGCATCGGCGTTAGCGATACCGGCAAATCGATGTCGCGCCGTGAGCTGGCGGGTATGCGCGCGCGCTTAGGCATGGTGTTTCAGGGCTTTAACCTCTGGCCCCACTTAAGCGTGCTGCGTAATGTCACCGAGGCGCCTATTCACGTTCAGGGCTTAAGTAATGCCGAGGCCGAAGAGCGGGCCATGGCGCTGCTCGAAAAAGTCGGTATGGCCGACAAACGCGAGCAGTACCCTTACACGCTTTCGGGCGGGCAGAAGCAACGGGTCGCGATTGCCCGGGCGCTCGCCATGCAGCCCAAGGTGATGCTGTTTGATGAGCCGACTTCAGCGTTAGACCCGGAGCTGGTCGGCGAAGTGCTAGGGGTCATCAAAGACCTCTCCAAAGAGGGCTACACCATGGTGCTGGTGACCCACGAGATGGAGTTTGCTCGGGCGGTCTCCGATCAAGTGGTGTTCCTCGATAAAGGCATCATTATTGAAAAATCCCACCCAAGCGAGTTCTTTGAGAACCCTAAAACTGACCGGGTACGGCGCTTTCTGGAACTCGAGGCGCCAGCGGTGTGAGTAAGTAAAGTATTGTTCCCAGTTGAGTCTACTTAGCTATCACTTAAATCAGCGCCTGGTTTCGATGCCTGTTTTACATTGCTAACTGGGTATCTAGGCTGACAGCGAGGGCTGCGTTGCACTAGACTAACTCAAACACACACAGGAGGCGCTTTATGAGCACCCCACTGGATCCGATCATCAGCGAATTTGAGACGCAGGAGCAGTCAGACAGCTATCAACGCTGGTTCCGCGAGAGCGTACAAGCCAGCCTGGATGATCCCAGGCCTTCAATTCCCCACGATGACGTGATGGGTGAAATGCGTGAACTGATCGCTAAACGTCGCGATGCTGCTAGTGGAGTGGCGCCCCCAAGCCCGCGAATCGTTGTTGTGGGCGATCCCTACGCCGCCGAAGCACTTTATCAAGCCATTGAAGAAGCGACCGAGGCGCTACCACAGCATCCCTATTTGTACCGCCCAGGGCGAGTTGTCGGTATGCGTGAAGCCGTGGTCCACCCCAACTATATCGTGGTTTACCGTTTAGCATCAGGCTGTATTGAGATAGTTAACGTCCTGCACGCACGCCAGGAATATCCCTAGCTCGTTCCTCTTTAGCAGACGCTTGAACCGCATCCGCCAGCATATCGGCGGTAATCGCAGAGAGCGTCCAGCCCAGGTGGCCGTGGCCGGTGTTGTAGAACACGGTGGGCAGCTTGCCGCGGCCAACCTTGGGTAGCATGTTAGGCAGCATCGGGCGTAAGCCTGCCCAGGGCACCACGCGGCGGGTGCTGACGCCCGGGAAGCACTCTTCCACCCAGCGGATTAGCGGGCGGATGCGGTTGTCGCGGATATCGCGATTAAAGCCGTTAAATTCGGCGGTACCGGCGATGCGGAAGCGCTCATCCCCAAGGCGGCTGGTGACCAGCTTGGTTTCATCATCCAGCAGGCTGACCGTTGGAGCGGCCTGTTGAGAGGCAGCATCGTCAAGCTGCACGGTAATCGAATAGCCTTTAACCGGGTAGATATTGACCCGGTCGCCTAGCTTGGCAGCCAGAGCACGGCTGCCCACCCCGGCGCATACGACTACGCTATCAAAGGTTTCGCGCACCGGTTCACCACCGAGATCGGTAATATCATCGGCAGTGACCCAGGCGTGCTGCTCATCCGCGCCGATATCCTGCACGTTGTGGCCATAGTTAAGTGTTACGCCGCGTCGTTCAGCGGCTTGCGCTAGGCCATGGGTAAACTTATGAATATCACCGGTGGCGTCGCTTTCGGTGAAGAATCCACCGTAGTAGTTGCCCGCCAGGGTGGGTTCGATGGCGCGCATTTCTTCGGGCGTCACCGGTTGTCGCTCCAATCCGCCTTTGCTGAGTAGTTGCGATACTTTGGCGGCGTGTTCATAGCCCGCTTTATCGCGATAGATATGTAGAATACCTTTCTGCTTTAAATCGAAATCGATCTGCTCTTCCTGCGCCCACTGGAACAGGTGCTCGCGTGCGGCAATGGCCAGCCGTGCGGTCTCGGTGGTGTTGGCGGAGTAGCGAGGGATTGAGGCGATAAATTCGCCAAACCAACTGAGTTTGTGCCAGCTTGGGCGGGGGTTAACTAGCAGCGGTGCGTCGTTTCTCAGCATCCAGCGCAGGCCTTTGATTACCGTCGGCCAGTGGTTCCATACTTCGGCGTTTGACGCCGAGAGCTGACCGCCGTTGGCAAAGGATGTTTCCATCGCCGCGTAGCGATGCTTTTCAAAGACGGTGACGTCATAGCCACGTTTAGCCAGGGCGTAGGCGCTGGTAATGCCGGTAATACCACCACCGATAACGGCAATGCGTTGCATAACTCTCTCCAGATTGTATGAGCGTCGGGAATCCCACCTAACGGCGTAAGCTGCTGGGCGTACCCCTTCCGTCATGGAACCTGAGAGATTCACGCACCCGTTGGGTGCGCTTGCTCCTTCGGTGGGCTGAGTGACGCAGTCATCAGCCGCTCTTCGGAAAGCGAGGGTGATAGCGGTCCGGTTGCCTGAGAGTTTCCGGGGCAGTTGCTCCTTCGGCGCTGGCGTCATCGTGATAGCTGTCAGATGCGTCAAGCTCTCCCGCTACTACCTTGTTACTTATTGCCTTTAACACTGTCAGTTGTAACGTGACTATTTTTAGCATGGAAGTCGACTAAGGTCGTGAACGCTTATTCCACGGGGCTTATTCCAAGGGCTTAGCACGCTCGATGATCGCCGCGCAATCCAGCCCGGTGGGCAGCGTGCCTGTATTGAGACCACTGCGCTCAGCTAGTCGCCCAGCGCAAAATGCATCGGCCACATAGGAGGGGGCGTGCTGTACCAGCAGGGCGCCCTGTAACGCCAGGGCCATGCTGTCCGCCAACTGGCGGGCGCGGTATTGAAGCGCTTGGGTATTCTGCATCGCCCGCTGTAAGTGGTGAATAAAGCGGTCAAGATGCCCGTCGGCGCCTTGCGCTTTGGCAAGTTCGGCGAAGTAGGCATCGAGCACTTCAGGCTGCTTTTCAATCGCGCGTAGGATATCCAGGCACTGAACGTTGCCACTGCCTTCCCAAATGGCATTAATGGGCGATTCACGGAATAGGCGCGGCATTATATGAGTTTCCATGACGCCGCTACCGCCGATGACTTCCATCGCTTCATAGGCGTGATGGGGCGTGCGTTTACAGATCCAGTACTTGCCGACCGGCGTGGCAATGCGAGCAAGCAAGCGCTCGTGCTCGTTGTCTTGCTGATCCATCGCTCGGGCCATGCGCAGCATCAGGGTAGTCGCGGCTTCGCTCTCAATGGCCAGGTCGGCGAGCACGTTTTGCATCAGTGGCTGCTCGCTCAAGCGTGCCCCGAAGGCATGTCGATGAGAGGCATGGTGAATTGCCTGGGCAGTGGCCTGACGCATCCCCGCCGCGGAGCCAATCATGCAGTCGTAGCGGGTCATGGCCACCATCTCAATAATGGTGCGCACACCGCGGCCTTCATCGCCCACCATCCAGGCAAAGGCGCCTCGCAGTTCCGTTTCACTGGATGCATTCGCCACGTTGCCCATTTTGCGTTTTAGTTGCTGGATGTGGAGCGGATTTTTAGTGCCATCGGGCCGCCAGCGTGGCAGCAAAAAACAGCTCAAGCCGCCAGGCGCTTGGGCGAGTACCAGGAAAGCGTCGCACATCGGCGCGGAGACAAACCACTTATGCCCCACCAGCTCAAAAGCCCCACCCGGACCGCCTTGATCAATCGGGTAGGCGCGTGTGGTGTTAAGCCGCACATCGGAGCCACCCTGCTTCTCGGTCATCGCCATGCCGAGGGTAACGCCCTGTTTTTCGAAATAGGGCACGTTGCGTGGGTCGTAATGGGGCGCAGTGATTTTATCACCCCATTGTTCAAGCAAGCTGGGCTGATGGCGTAATGCAGGCAGGGCAGCAAATGTCATGGTGATCGGGCAGCCGTGCGCCGCTTCCACCTGAGTGTTGAGATAGTAGTTGGCGGCGCGCGTAACATGGGCGCCCGGCTGAGGGTTTCGCCAAGGGCTAGCATGCAAGCCGTGCTCTACCGCCGTTTGCATAAGCTGATGATAGGCCGGATGAAACTCGATCAAATCGACCCGATGGCCTTGTCGGTCATGGGTTACCAGCTGCGGTGAATGGCGGTTGGCGTCAAACCCCAAAGCAATCGCCTCGGCGGAGCCAGCCCACTGACCAAATGCCTTGAGTGAGGTGTCGTCAGTAACCCCTTCGCGTTTAACGCCTTCCAGAAGCGCACGATCAGCTGTGTAGCTGTTGTAATTCTCCAGCGCGAGAGGCTGGTTTTCCACCCGGTGTGTGTTGGCTTGGAGTTGGTCGGCAAGCGGGTAGTGGTGAGTCATGGTCATAACCTAGCGCGTAGCGACGGTAATTGTGTTTATTTAAACGAACGTTTTATAGTTCTTATGATAGTTGCTTGGCAGGAAAGACGCTAAAAATTGAAGGCCAAGGGGCGCGGGATTTTGTGCTGCTTTGCTCAGTCAGCGTATTTAACCGACAATGCTGCTTATCCTTCTCATTATTGAGTACTATCAATGCAAGCAAACGCGATGCAGGCAAACGGCTTTTTTGACGAAATCGGCCAGACTATCGGCGAAGCCATCCGTGTGGTGGTTGAGTTTCTGTTAGGTATTTTCACCAATTTTTTTGGCGCGTTTGGTGATTTTATCGATGGCCTAACTAGGTCTTTGGGGATCAACGATTCGTTTTTCAGCATTGCCGTCTTAGTGATTGGACTGCTGATCCTGTGGGGCGGTTTGCGCGCGTTTCTGCGCGGCTCGCTGCTAGGCGGTATTGTGCGTACCGTGTTAGGGCTGTTTATTCTTTCGTGGTTGATGATGTAGGCACACAGAGAGGAGTAGTAAATGAAGCAATATGCATTGGTCGCCTACGACTACACCGATGAGGGCGCCTTGGACCGCCGCTTGGCTTGTCGCGAGCCACACCTGGAAGGCCTACGTACCCTCTATCGGTCAGGTAATTTCGTCAGTGGCGGGGTGATTCTCAACGATGAAGGTAAAATGATTGGCTCAAATGCCCATTTCAGATTTACTACGCGAGAAGATTTAGAGGCTTGGTTAGCGCAAGAGCCTTATATGACTGAGCGTGTGTGGGAACAGGTCGATATACGCGAAGTTAAACTATTTGACCCCTCTGTTTAGCCCTTCTATCTAGTAAGACGAGCGAGCCTGGGGTTTGTTTATAAAATTGTTATAAAAAATGCCCATAGGTAAAAAATCGGTTAGTGGAATCAAAAATGCTTCAGTTGCTGCTCTAGCGCAAAAATATGCGCATCTTCCGCGCCCAGCTCGCGTAGCGCGATGGCTAGATTCACTAAGTACTCGCGGTTGGGGCCGCTGGGGCCATGGGCGTTGGCAATTTGCTGAGCGATCTCGGCAAGCGGCGCCTCGCCCAGAAAGGCAGGGTTATCATCGCTGGCCAAGTAGATAAGCCCTTCACTCTGTTCTGTCCCGTTGCCATTGTCATCAACAAAGGTCAGCGGTACTTTTTCCCGCAAATAACCGTTTTTCTCCCGCACATCCAGTGGTGCCAGCACTTCTGGGGTAATGCGGTAGGCCATGCCGTGGCAAATCGAATCCTGGGCGCGAACCAGTGTCGCCACACGGCCAGGTGCTTCAGGGGTGCCGCGGTGGTCGTGGGAGGCCTGCCAAAATCGACGCTCCCAGCCGTGAATATAAGCCGGGCGGCGCTCCAAGTAGGCAAAGTCAGCCTTCCAAATCAGGGAGCCGTAGCCAAACAGCCATATAGCCGCCTGACCCTCGAAGAAGTTTCTTTGCTGATTTAAGGCAGTGGTGTCAAACATCAGTATCAAGCATCATGTTCTCGGCGTATTTGTTCCAACGTCCATCTTATCATGTCATTGACGATTACTTGGGAGACAGACATGCGCGCGATTTTTCTGGTCGATAATGGCTCCCTGCGGCCCCAGGCAACGCTCAATTTACGCCGTGTGGCGGCTTCGCTTAGCGAGCTTATTGGTGAAACCGTGCAGGCGGCTTCGCTGCTGCACTCTAATAAGATTCCCGCAGAAGAGGTGGGGGGGATTCCCGCTACAACGCTTGGCCCCGCCGCAGAGCACAGCGCCGAGCAGGGGGCAACGGAAATCATTATCCTGCCGTTCTTTTTCGGCCCCAGCAAAGCGCTGACGGGTTACCTGCCTGAACGCATGGCAACTATGCAGGAGCGGTTCCCCCACGTGAAGGTGCGGGTGGCCCAGCCCTTGGTGGATGAGTTCGGGGGTAATGACCTGCGTTTGGCCCACCTGCTGGCCGATAACGTGCGCGACCAGCTTCGACCAGGTTCCAAGCCTCACGTGGCGTTGGTGGATCACGGTAGCCCGATTCCCGAAGTCACCGCCGTACGAAACCGCCTGGCGGGGCAACTTAGTGTACTGCTTGGCGATGACGTCGCCTGTGTTGCCGCTGCCTCCATGGAGCGCCGCGAGGGCGATGAGTACCGCTTTAACGAACCGCTGCTGGAAAACTTGCTAGTGACACCCGAGTTCAAGGCAGGCCCGGTGATCCTGGCGATGCTGTTTCTTTCACCAGGGCGCCACGCCGGGGAGGGCGGCGATATTGCCGAAATTTGTGCCGCCGCTGAACAGCAGCATCCAGGGCTCTCCGTTACCACGACCCAACTGGTGGGAGAGCACCACGGAATTGTCGATATTTTACACTCGCGATTGCGCCAAGCGATTGATGATCAACGCTTTCTGCTCGATATCCCGGCCATCGCCTGATATGACTAAAGTCTGATGGGTGAATACCCGCCCAATAGCGCGTAGAATCGCGAGCCTTTCTATTACTGTTAATGACACGCTAACCGGGCTCCTTTTGTGATCGCAACCGCCAATATCACCATGCAGTTTGGGGCCAAGCCCCTGTTTGAAAATGTCTCCGTTAAATTCAATAACGGCAACCGTTACGGCCTGATCGGCGCGAACGGCTGTGGCAAATCCACCTTTATGAAAATTCTCGGTGGCGATTTGGAGCCCTCTTCCGGCCAGGTGATGCTGGATAGCAGTACGCGGTTGGGTAAGCTGCGTCAGGATCAGTTCGCGTTTGAAAATGAGCGGGTGATCGATACCGTGATCATGGGCAATGTAGAACTCTGGTCAGTCGCGGCCGAACGGGAACGTATTTATTCGCTGGCGGAGATGAGCGAAGAGGACGGCATGGCCGTCGCCGATTTGGAAGTACGCTTTGCCGAGCTCGACGGTTATACGGCTGAACCCCGCGCGGGGGAGCTGTTACTGGGCCTGGGGATTCCCATTGAGCAACACACCGGCCCGATGAGCGAAGTCTCACCGGGTTGGAAGCTACGGGTGCTGCTGGCTCAGGCGCTGTTCTCAGACCCGGACGTGCTGCTACTGGATGAGCCTACCAACCACCTGGATATCAACACTATCCGCTGGCTGGAAGATATTCTTAAAGCGCGCAGCAGCACCATGATCATCATCTCCCACGACCGTCACTTCCTGAACAGCGTCTGCACCCATATGGCGGATCTGGATTACGGCGAAATTACCCTGTTCCCGGGTAACTACGATGATTACATGACCGCCGCCACCGCGGTCCGAGAGCGTCAGCACTCGGACAACGCCAAGAAGAAAGCCCAGATTGCCGAGCTGCAGCAGTTCGTTAGCCGCTTCTCCGCTAACGCCTCGAAGGCCAAACAGGCCACGTCTAGGGCGCGTCAAATCGACAAAATCAAGCTGGAAGATATCAAGCCCTCAAGCCGGGTCAGTCCCTTTATCCGCTTTGATCAGGCCAAGAAGATCCACCGCAACGCCGTTAATGTGGATGGCATTACCAAGGCTTATAACGGCGAGAAGGCATTGTTCGAACGTTTATCCATGACCGTGGAAGCCGGTGAGCGCATTGCCATCATCGGCCCCAACGGCATCGGCAAAACAACGCTGCTGAAAACCCTGGCGGGCGAGTTGCACCCGGATGCTGGCGAAGTGAAGTGGACCGAAGCCGCTGAGGTGGGTGTTTTTGCTCAGGATCACAGCGACGACTTTGCCGTCGACGCCACGCTTTTTGAGTGGATGTCGGCCTGGACTCAAGGTGGTGAGCAGGTGGTTCGCGGTGCTCTGGGGCGGATGCTGTTTTCCAGCGACGATATTGGTAAATCGGTGAAGGTCATTTCCGGTGGCGAGCAGGGGCGCATGCTGTTCGGTAAGTTAATCCTTACTCAGCCCAACGTAATGCTGATGGATGAGCCGACGAACCACCTGGATATGGAGTCGATTGAGGCGTTGAACCTGGCCCTGGAGAACTACCCCGGCACGCTGCTGTTTGTGAGCCACGACCGCGAGTTCGTTTCATCGCTAGCCACGCGCATTATTGATATGCAGCCGGAGGGCATCATCGATTTCAGCGGCAGCTACGATGACTACCTGCGTAGCCAGGGAGTCGTATAAACCAGGCATCGCTAAGGCTACTCGCCAATGATCTGGGCGTAAGTTTCTTCTGTTGCCACATCGTGACTGGTATCCAGCACATTGGCATTGAATAACGTCGCCGCTTCCTTGGCAAGTTCAACAAAAATAACTACTTGCTGGTTTCGGCGTTTACGCAAAGGAGGCTTAACGATCAAACTGATACCTTTGATCGTTTCACTGGCGCCCTCTCTAAAAAGATCGGGCAGTTCGCCGGGTAAAAATGCGTTGGCGATGGTAATTGGGTTAGCGGGCTGCTGCCCGTTAATCAAGAATACTTTTTTGAGCGAGTCGTAATGGGCGCCTTTTTCACGCAACCACTCGGTTAGGCGCTCATCTGAACTTTCATTAGGCTGATCAAAAATTATAAACAGCGAGTGCTGTTTCACCGTTTTGCTGGACTTGGCAGGTTTGGACGGCTCAGGTTCTTCAGGGCTATCCGTTGGTGAAGATGTTGGATTAGCGGCTTTGGCTATTGCATCCGCGCGTTTTTTTCGCCGCCTCCGCCGCCAAGGCACAATCACATAAATAAATATCGCCGTTGCCAGTGCGCCTAATACCAGCGACGCGAAGGCTAATAGTATTATGGTGGTGGTGCGATCCATAGTCTCAAAACCCTTTGTTTTTTAATTAGCACTCAGGCGTTATTTAAGCGAACAATGCTGGCATTGAGCGCCAGTGCAAGTGCTACCCAGAGCCAGTAAGGCACCATTAACCATGCGGCTAGCGTGCTTACTTGGTAAAACAGTGTGATGGCGATAGTAATTAACGCCAGTAACACCACAATATCTACCAGCGCAGCGACAATCTGCTTGCGGCCAAAGAACAGCCACGACCAGGCTGCATTGACTAAAAGTTGCAACGCGTAAACCGCTAAGCTTGCGGTACGCCATACCGATGCGTCGGCCATATATATCCGCCATGCGGCGATCGCCATTAATAAGTACAGTATGCCCCAAGCAATAGGGAAGGCGATATCCGGCGGAGTCCAGGTGGGTTTACGCAGTTCACGGTACCAGCCATCCGGCCGAAAGCGCGCGCCGGTGCTGGCCGTAAGGCCAACAAGCAGTAGAGAGACCAGCAGCGCTAATAGCGAACCAAACATTGATCACCTGTCTGTTCATACGAAAGAATCAATAGCCTAGCAGTGTTTTACAATGGGCAGATATAAAAAAGCATCACCGAAGTGATGCTTTTCCAACGTAAGGGAGTAACAGCAATAGTCGTGTGCTGTTTAACTCATACGGTCATAGCCATTATCCATAAATGGATAGTCGGTGTATCCCTTCTCATCACCGCCATAGAACGTTTCGTGATTCGGCTCGGTGAGCGGTGCTTTAACGCGGAAGCGCTCGGGTAGATCGGGGTTAGCAATGTAGGGGCGGCCGAAAGCCACTGCATCGGTAGTGTTTTCGCTAATGCGGGCCTCAGCGCGCTCTGCATCGTAGTTACCGCAGTAGATCAGGCTACCGCTAAAGCGCTCACGCATCTGCTCACGAAAACCGTCAGGGAAGGTGATATCGCCACCGGCCCAGTTGGGCTCGTTCAGGTGCAGATAGGCCAACCCACGCTTTGAAAGCTGCTCAGCCATGTAGAACGCCATCGCTTCCGGCTCATCGTCGGTCAAACCAAACAGTTCGATAAACGGCGTCATGCGTATGCCAACCCGGTCAGCACCGTAAACGTCAATCACCGCATCAACCACTTCCAGCGGGAAGCGAGCACGGTTTTCCAGTGAACCGCCGTACTGGTCGGTACGCTTGTTGGTACCCGTCGCCAGGAACTGGTTAAGCAAGTAGGCGTTCGCGGCGTGGACTTCGACCATATCGAAACCAGCACGCTTGGCGCGTTCGGCCGCTTGGCGATAGTCTGCAACAATGCCGGGGATCTCGTCGGTTTCCAGCGCGCGGGGCGTGCTGGTGGGGTGCTGGCCAGCGGTGCCGTCTTCAAACTCTACGAAACACTGGGCGCCTTCGCCTTTCAAGGCACTCGGTGCTACCGGCTGTTGGCCGTCAGGTTGAACCATTTCGTGAGAAACTCGCCCAACGTGCCACAGTTGCAGAGCAATACGGCCACCTTTGGCGTGTACTGCGTCAACAACGCCTTTCCAGCCTGTTTCCTGCTCATCCGTCCAAATACCGGGTGTATACACATAGCCCCGGGCAGTGGGAGAGATGTTGGTGGCTTCGCTGATGATCAGCCCCGCTCCTGCGCGCTGACCGTAATAAGCTTCCTGCATCTTACCCGGTACGCTATCTGGCGTACGTGAACGAGTCAGTGGCGCCATAATGACGCGGTTAGGAATCGATAGGCTGCCCAGTTGGAGGGGAGTAAACAGTGTTTCGAAAGCCATCAATTAAGCTCCTTTTGAATGCTTCGATGAAATAGTACGCACAAGAATAGACCAGTTTACTAGTTAGTGCCAGCCAGATATTTTTAAACGTATTTATGCGCTAGATAACCTTTTATGTGGCATCCAAACTCGCGATCTCTCTGGTACTCTTGCTGCTTATTACCAAGGATGTTGTTGATAGCATGTTAAAAAACGCCCCTCAGCGCCGCCCTTATCAGGTGGCGGAAACCATTAAATGCTGGATCGTGGACAGGCACCTAAAGCCGGGTGACCGGCTACCTAGCGAGTCGGAGCTGATGGAGACCCTGCAGGTGTCGAAAGGGACGGTACGTGAGAGCACGCGAGTACTGGAAGCCCAGGGGTTGGTTGAAACTCGCACAGGGCCCGGAGGTGGCGCTTTTGTGCGTGAGATGAGCGAGGCCAAAGCGGTATCGCTATTAAGCAATTACCTGTTTTTCAAAGAGATCTCAATCAAAGATATCTACCAGATACGCTTGGCGTTAGAGCCTGAACTAGCCGCTTCGTTAGCGGGGAACGTGGCTGCCAGCGATATGACACGCTTACGTGAAAGCCTGCATAGTTACGCAGACCCGGCGGACGATAGTGAGACTGAGCGCCAGCAACATCTTGATTCGCTGCATTTCCACCTAATGCTCGCTGAACTGGCCGGTGGCAATCAGCTGCTGACATTTATTATCCGCTTCACCATACAGGTGCTCTCAGATCTGACGATTTATCACCGTCTCTATGAGCCCGTTACCCACGATTTAGGACAGACTGGCTGTCGCTATCATGCAGAAATTTTGGATGCCATTGAGCTTGGCGATGCCGAAAGCGCCTATAACATCATGCGCGAGCATATGCTTGATGCCCAACAAGTGATGAATCAGCAGGAGGCTCAGGTACGTCGAGGCTTTTTACCTGAGCCACTAACGTAACGGGCTGAGGGCGGAAAACGCTATGGACGTGGCAGCTGCTGTAAAAATGCCATGATCACTCGCGTCGCGACTTCGCCGTCTTCGGCGGTAATAGCTTCGTCTGGGTGGTGGCTAAGCCCATCTTTACAGCGTACAAACAGCATGCCGATATCGGTTAATGCCTGCATCGCTAAGCCATCATGCCCAGCGCCGCTAAACATTCGCTCTGCCGGTTGGCCAACCTGGGTGCACGCCTGTTCGAGGGCGGTCATCATCCAATCGGCACAGGCCACCGCATCGGCGCTGTAGGTGTTTTCAATATTAATGGTTAATCCGCGGCGTTTCGCCACTGTCTCCAACGCTGCTTTTACGGCTTCCCTTCCATATTGGCGAGTCGCCGACTCTGGAGAGCGTAACTCTACCGTGAACGTTACCAGGGCGGGAATCACATTGACCGCGTTGGGATGGACATTGAGTCTGCCCACCACGCCGACCAACTCATCGGTATTCTGCAGTACGCTATCGATAGCAAGCACAATTTCCGCCGCGCCGACTAGCGCGTCATGACGTATGCCCATCGGTGTAGTGCCTGCGTGTCCGGCCTTGCCGCTTAGCGTGACTTGGTGGCGTTCAATGCCTGTTAAAGCCGTAACGATCCCCACGGCATGATCGCGCTGTTCTAGGATTGGCCCTTGTTCAATATGTACTTCTAAAAACCCCAGCGTGTTGGCAGGTTCGCGGGCGTTAGCGGGAATGTCCTCAGGCGTGCAACCGAAGGCTATTAATGCCTCTCGCAGAGAGATTCCCTCGGCATCCTGGGCTTCCAGTTGGTCGGGTGTCACGCTCCCCGCCAGCGCTTTACTGCCGACCAGCGTGGTCGGGAAGCGCACCCCTTCTTCGTCGCCAAATGCGACCACTTCTACCCCGAATGGCAGCGTCACGCCTTCGCGTTTAAGCGCCTCCAAGGCCAATAGCGGTAGGGCCACGCCTAGCATGCCATCGTATTTGCCCCCTTCTATTACTGAATCTTGATGAGATCCCATAATGAAGGTTTTCTCACCCGCTTGAGCTTTGGGGCAGCGACCCACAAGATTGCCAGCGGCATCCAGTTGGGGAGTAAGCCCCGCGTGTTCCATCCAGCGGCTGATTAGCGGCAGCACCTGACGATGCGCCTGGGAACAAAACAGACGCGTGACGCCGGGGCCTGGCTCAGAGTATTGGGCTGCTTCGTCAAGGCGGTCGATTAATGTCTTTCCCAACTCGCCTTGGTTAAAAGCAGTGCGAATAACCGTGTTGGTCATAAACTCTCCGATAGGCGCTGGCACAGGTTGCCAGCAACAGAGTAGACATCCTTTTAGCGCAGCGGCAGTTGGCGCCAAAAGGCTTGAAAGTCGTTGGCCATAAACTGGTCGGCTAACGACCGCAGTGCGCCCACGACGTTTTCCGACCAGTCGACGCGCAAATCGATAGGTGCTTGATGAAATGACTCAATACGCAGCGCTGCCGAGCGGGCACCGCGCCTATCGCCACCTGCGATTAGGGCGGCATCCAGTGCGCCAATGAGATGCTCAAGTAGGTGTTGATCGTGAGGGATAGGGTAGCGGGGTGTTTCTAGGCGTTGGATGGCCGCTTCGCTATTCTCAGCGCTAAGCGTTAAAAATTGCTCTGCCAATACCTGCACGACTTCGGCACTCTGCAGCATGTTGCCAACGGCAGCGACACTGGGAAAGCAGGTTTCAGCCACTTCAAGCACATTCTCTGCACCTGAGTGTACCGATGACCGACCTTGAGCATCCATCACCAAGCATTGGCGCAGCGCTGAGTCGTTATCCTCACTAACGGTGACGCCAAGTGCCTGCTGAGCACTGGCGCCAGCAGCAAGTGCTTTGTATGCCCGAGCTGGATACCACGGGTTGGTAAAGCGCCCTTGGGTGACGCATGCCCCAGTGCCTCGCCAACAGTGATGCACATAGCCTCCCACCGCCACTCCGCCTGTAGCGGTGATGGCCGCGACGGTGCCTGTGGCAGGATTGCAATGAACGAGAGAAAGCGTCATCGCGGTTTCCTATGTTGTTCAGTAACCCACCAAGTGGCCAATCACCAACCCTACCCAGGCTAATACATACACCAACGCCATAAAGGGCATAATCGCCTTCAACCACTGGGCGTATGAGACGCGACCTAGCGCCAGCATGGCGAGTGTGCCGCCAGACGTGGGAACAATCAGGTTCGTTAAACCGTCGCCGACTTGGAATGCAGTGATCATCAGTTGACGGCTCATACCCACAAGATCGGCCACTGGAATCAGAATGGGCATTGTCACCAGTGCCTGACCGGAACCGGAAGGTATGAAGAGGTTGATAATACCCTGCACCACACTGGCCATAATCGCGGAAAATATTGACGGAATGCCGTCGATCATGGCGCTCAGCGAGTTAACGATAGTGTCAATAATCACTGCTTGCTCAAGGATGACCTGAATAGAGGCCGCCACTCCGATCACCAGCGCGCCTGCGGTTACGCTGGCAGCACCCTCCATCATCTGTTTAACAATACCGTTGGCCGATAGGCCGTTTAAGGCGCCAATGATGATCGCCAGGAGCAGGAAAGTACCTGCAATTTCATTGATATACCAACCGCGAGTGAACACGCCAATGAGCATAGCGACCAGACCACCCACGAACACGACCATGGTCAGAATGTTGCGCTTGGTGAGAGAGTATTCGCTAAGCGGTTTGCTCAGTGCTTCCGCGTTATCCGGCTCTTTAAACTCCATTTTGACGACGCGTTTGCAGATATACAGCGAGAGCAGTGCCAGTGACGAAAGCACCAGCAACGTACGCAGCCAAGCGCCAGAGAAGGTCGGCAGTTCCGCGATACCTTGAGCAACCCCAACGGTATAGGGATTGATGGGCGAGAGTGCAAAACCGATCCCGATACCACCGACGGCCATAGCAGTACCCACCAAACTGGAGCAGCCAATGGCACTGGCGATGAGTACCGCAATGGGGACTAATGCAATGTTGTTTTCAAACCCGACGGCGACACCAAAAAAGCCGTAGATAAAGGTACCGACGACAATAATCACGTTACGCCGCTCAACGCCAACACGATTAACCGCTACGCCGATCGCGTTCTCTAACGCACCGGTCTTTTGCAAAATATGAAACAGACCACCGGCGATAAAGACGATAAATAGATACTGCGAGGCGGAGATAAGCCCTTCAGGAATCGCCACAAAAATATTGAAAAGGGGGATATTGGCAACGTCTTCCAAGTAGGCAAAAGAGCCCGGCACCACCACCGTTCGGCCATCTTGGGTAACTCGTTCAAATTCACCGGCGGGGATAATAAAGGTCAGAAAATAGGTAGCAACCAGAATAATAAAGATTAGCACCATGGGGTCGGGAACAGCCTGATACCACTTTTTACGCGAGCCAGAGGCTGTCGCGGTTTGTTGTTCAGCCATGAGGATACCCTTTTTTGTGATGTGTCTCAGCGTTGACGCTCGTTGGCGCCTCACTTTGAATTTATCATGATAAATAGCAGGGTCAAGCAAGGCTGAATTTTCAAACGGCAGGAACACGCCGATTAGACCGATTTGGAGGCCTTAATCGCACGCTTGTTTGTGGAAAAGGGAATTAACGTCGTTGCCAAGGCCAGCGCCGTTTGGCAGGAGTGTCGATCTGCTGGAGCGCACTAGAGAGTGGCAACATAATGGCACCCAGTTGGCGATAGCAGATCGAGCTGCTGAGCACCCCTGGGCACTGTTTGAGTAGCAGCTCGCACTGTTGCGAGGCGATATAGAGCTGTTCGGTGACGGCTGGGGCGAACAGCGGTTTGGCTTGTTGGCAGCAGCGAGTGAGCTCCCGCGCCAGCATGGAAAGCATGCTGGTATCCATCCAGCAGGGCAGCGGGTCTTCCAGGCGGCCAGCAATAGAGTGCTGAACCGCTTCAAAAGAGGTGCGCAAAAATATCAACGTTTGGCGAAGTTGGCGCTGCTCACTGGTCATAGTGCTTACCTTTACCTCAAGTGATCGTCACCTCATATAGATGAGAGAGCTAAAAATAGTGTTTCTCATTTGCATCTGTGATGACGATAGCGCTACTCCATCGAGCTGTCAATACTGTGACTATAAGGCGCAAGATCCTATGAGCGCGCCTCAAACAGCTGCCAGTCGTTATTGGTCAGCGGTGTGGCTCCGCTTTCAGTCACCACCACAGTGTCGCTTATTCCTACGCCCCACTGACCAGGTACGCGCAGGCAGAGCGGCAGGTGAAACACCATATTGGCTTCGAAGGTGCGGTTCTGACCTTTGGCGATAAAGCCGGTGCCCTCCACCCAGCTAGGTGGAAACTGCGCACCCACGGCGTAACCAAATACACCGGAGAAGAAATACTGGTCGCGCTGAGGTGCGAGCAGGGCGTCGGCAGCCTGGGCGGCGGCATCAAAGGTGTTGCCAGGCCGCATGGCGCTGCACAGCGCTTCAAAAATTGAGCGGCATAGATCCCGGGTAGCGGAGAGAGCTGGGCTTGGCACGCCTGTTACCGCGGTGCGCATCATGGGGGCGGTGTAGCGTTGATAAGCGGCGCCAAACTCTAAGAAAACCGGCTCATTGGCCTGGATAACACGCCGTTTATGGTTGACGTGAATCACGCCAATGCGGTGCCCGCTGGTCACAATGGGCTGCAGACTCATAAACTCGCTGCCATTTTCAAGAAGGGCCTTGGCACCCGCGGCGGCAATTGCGTTATCGGTCATGCCGGGGCGAATGCTCTGTATGGCGATCTCTAAACCTAGGGCGGTTATGCGTGCGCTCTCTTGCAGCATCTCCAGTTCAGCAGGGCTTTTAACAATTCTGATGGCATCGACTAGCGCGCCTGCTTCGCTAAAGCGTTCACGGCCAATGGTCTGCATCAGCGCATCAATGACGCCAAAGCGTAGCCCGCTGCTCCAGCCATCAATACCGATTTTTTGGCAAGGGGTAAGCAGATCTGCCAAAGGGGTGATGATTTCATCCAGGTTTTCCCAGCGATAGCCGATGATCTCATCCACTCGGGCGGTGACCACTGCAGCACCGGTTTCAATCGAGGCGACTTGCAGTACTAACCGCTCTTGGGTGCAGACCAGGCAGGCGTGCACCGAGACTTCAAAGGTGTGATAGCCGGTGAGGTAATTGATATCGGCGGGGTCGGTGAGCAGCAACGCGTCTAGCGTTTGCTGTGCCATGGCCTGACGAACCTTTGCCAAGCGCGTTTCGTACTCAGCCGCGGGAAAGGGCAGTTCACTCTGAGCAAGTGTTTCCGCCAGGGCTTCGCGGTAGTGGTGATAATCCATAGCGACCTCCATTGATGGCTATGGACAGTATAGGCATCTGCCGGAAGCTCGCTTTGCTCTTCCTCAACGCTAACGGGTGAGCAGAAATACCCCTTGCAGTAAGTAGAAAACCCCAATACCGGTCACGATCCAGCGGGTCCAGGTGCGGAAGTTGGCATCGGTGAGGCGATGTAAAATGCGGTTGCCGGTGTGGGTGCCAAAGATCGCAAACGGCGCCGCTAGCAGCACAATGCCCCATTCGCCCGCGCTAAGCGCCATGGCGGCGCCAAGATAAAAGATAATTTTAATACTGTGAGCCACTACCTGAATCATCGCCTTGGTGGCCACTACTTGGCGGCGATCCATATGCGAGCGCACAAAGAAAATATCAATCAGCGGCCCGGAAACCCCCGCGGCAATGGTTAAACCACCGGAGGCGATGCCACAGCAAAGGGCGTGACTGGCGCGGTTGGCATCCAGGTGAAACCAGCGCTTGGGTATCCATACCAGAATCGGCATTAGGCCAATCAACAGCGATACGCTGGCGGCATTAGGGCTGTAGTTAAACAGCAGCAGTAAGCCCGCGGCACTCAGCACACCCAACGTCATAAAGGCGACAATACGCCAGACAATAAAGCGCCGCGATAGCCATGCTCGTGATCCATTCGCGGTGAGCTGGATAACGCCGTGTACCGCCATCGCCGTGCCTGCGGGAAAGATCAGCAGCAGAAACCACAGCAGTACCAAACCGCCCGCCATGCCAAACACACCCGACAGCATCGAGGTGAAAAACACCACGCTAACAAAAGCAATGCCTATCCATAAGCTCATAACGCTCTTCCTTGCTCTTGCTTACTCGTTCTTAACTACGACAAAACGGCCAGACCTGATAAAACTTGCGGCACTGAAACTCTGCTTCACAGCTGTTGAGCTGTGATTGATAGCGGTTAGCGCGGGACGCTACTTGCCTGCCTGCACTCAATACCTGAGGCTTGCCACGGTAAGTGCCTCGTTGGTAACCGCCCGCGCCTTCGTGGTAAGCATAATAAAGGTGCTCAGGGTTGCTTAGCGATATCCCCGCCTGCTGCTGGGAGCGGCGGTTGTACCAGCCAATAAAATCGGTGGCGTGCTTCATATGGGTACGCCGGGCAAATAGGCTGCCCGCTTGATCCTCGTACTCCTCCCAAACCGGGTCTTGGGCCTGGGCGTAGCCTTTGGCAGAAGAGGGGCGGGGGCCGGGAATAAAGCCTAGATAGTATTTGCGATCAGGACGGATATGACTGCGAAACGATGACTCCTGCTGAATAAAAGACATCTGGGTGGCGATGGGTGTGCCCCATTTTTCCTCAGACTCCCTTGCGTAGTCGTACCAGCTCGGCTGCTCGCGAAATATCTCGCAGATATTGCTTTGATCCTGGGGCGGGTTGGGGGCAAAGGTGGCGCAGCCAGAGAGGAGGAGCACGAAGCTCAGCGTTACCCACAGGCGTAGCTTAGCGACAGACGACGAGATGAGAGGTGAGGGGCTAGCGGTTAAAGCAGCAGTAAAACCATCAACAGGGTGACGCATAAAATGTCCTTGTGGATAAGCCCTTCTAAACAAGAGCCTATGAATAAGTTATTGATAGCCTGTGGATAAGCTGTGAGTTTTATTATTGAACAAAAGAGGTGACGCAACCCCCCCTCACGCCTATCGCAGCAGTGCCTCCAGGCAGCGACGTAGCCGCTGTGCCTCACGCACCAAGGTTTCACCCGAGAGCATGCCAACGCCCATCACGAGCCCCGAACGTGAGTCACCCTTCGCGCAGACCGGGCTCAGTGGGCGGACAATCAAATGCTCTTTTAACAGCGTGTGAGCAATCTGTACGTCGTTGATAGGCGACTCAAACTCCACGCATAGGCTAATGGCGCTGCTCGGCGGCGAGACGCTGCGCACCTGGGGCAGCGAGCTTAGCTGGCCATGCATCACCTGCTGGCGACCTAAGTAATCGCGTTGAATGCGTCGACACCAGGCATCCAAATCGCCATCAAAAATAAACTGCGCCAGTACGGCTTGATCCAGCATGCGCCCTTCGCGGAAAAGCTCACTGCGCAGACGGTTCATCGGCCCGGCTAAATGGTGGGGGACGACTAGATAGCCTAAGCGCAGCCCAGGAAACATCATCTTGGAAAACGAGCCCACCAGCAAGTGGCGCTCGGAGTTTGGGTCGAAGAGCAGGTTAGCGTGGTCGTCGCGGTTGAACTCGTAATCATCCTCGACAATATAAGTGGGCGCTAAGGCGTCGCATAAGCGCTGTTTATCCATCGCGCTGGTGGGCACGCTGAGAGGGTAGTGGTGCGAGCCGGTCAGGTAGGCCAGTTTGACTGGACCATGATATGAAGGCAGCGAATGCCCCTGGTCGGGGTGCCACGCTACCGGTTCGATTTCCAACCCTACAGCGGTAAATACGTTGCGCGCCCCCCAGTAGCAGGGCGACTCCATGGCCACGGTGTCGCCCACATCGGCCAGCGCCATGGCGCATAGTTCAATACCGTTATGGGTACCATCGGTGATGATGATCTGCTCAGTGTCGCAGTTAATATTGCGCCAGCGTGCCAAAAAATCGCGTATCGCACGCTTTAACGGCCCGTAGCCACCGGTGGAATAGGAGAGCAGCAGGGCGTTTTGTGGCACGGTAACGCTGGCATAGAGCTGCCGCCATTTACGCATCGGGAACTGGGCGATATCGGGAATACCCGGTACGAAGGCACCGCTTTGAATCATGCTCGCGCCGGGGCCATCCAGCACCCGTTGGGCGCGAGAGGAGAGCTGTGCATTGCCACGCAGGGGAGGGCTTGGCGTAATAGGACGGCACGTCCAGGTGCCTTGGCCATGGGCGGTTTTAAGCAGTGCTTCTTCGAGCAGGGTATGAATCGCCAGCGCCAGGGTTTGACGGGCAACACCGAGGGCATCCGCCAACTGGCGGTGAGAGGGGAGCCGCAGTCCGGAAGGCCACTGCTGGGTAATGGCTTGTCGCAAGGCCTGCTCAATACGCACCTGCTTACTCAACCGCTCCGGTTGGAGTGCATAAAGTTGTACAAGTTGGTGCACGACCTCCTTTCGATCCATCTGGATGCCTCCTTAATCCCGCTTAACCCGCTAGCAGCGGGCTCTTAGACGAAAGCAGTATGAAAATATTGCACCCTTTCGGTGCGTCTAAAAAGTGGTCTAGTCGAACGCAAAAGTGGTGCATTCGCGTTTTCGCTCCCGCCTGCTAGCGTGTTGCTATTCTGTTTAACAAGCCCGTTTAAAAAGCGAGGCCGCTAAAACAGGACCAGGATACTGCGCCCCTGAGCGCCTACGACAACATCCAATAACTCGCAGGACATTTACAATGACTACACCCTCATCAGAACAGGAAGGGCTCGTCCGGGTACTGGCCCGTGGCGATGTACTAGCGCTGGCTTTCGGCGCGATGATCGGCTGGGGCTGGATTGTACTCACCGGTACCGCGATTCAATCCGCCGGTAGTCTAGGCGCCATTATAGCGTTTATTATCGGCGGCTTAGCGATTGTCTTGGTTGGGCTTACCTATGCAGAGCTTGCCGCTGCGATGCCCAAAGTGGGTGGCGAGCACGTTTACAGCTACCGCGCTTTAGGTCACTTGCCCTCCTTCTTATGCACCTGGGCGATTATTTTGGGCTACTTGAGCGTGGTGGCCTTTGAAGCCGTTGCCTTGCCCACGGTGATCGAGCACCTGGCGCCTAACTACGCCGTTGGTCATCTATGGACGATTGCCGGGTGGGAAGTGAAAGCCACTTGGGTAGCGGTTGGCGTAGGCGGCTCGCTGGCCATGATGGTGATCAACTACTTCGGCGTGACCACTGCTGCGCTGCTACAGAAGGTCGTCACCGGGTTGATTCTGCTGGTGGGGGTGATGTTTGTCACTGGTTCGCTATTTGAAGGCGAAACCATCAATATGATGCCGCTCTTCACCCAGGCCGATAGCGGCGTGTTCGCAGGTATTGTGGCGGTACTGGTGATGGTGCCGTTCCTGTTTGTGGGCTTTGACGTTATTCCCCAGGCGGCAGAAGAGATCAACCTGCCCTATAAAGCCATCGGCAAAGTGCTGATGATGTCGGTCATTCTGGCGGTGGTGTGGTACGCGCTGATTATTCTGGCCACCAGTCTTGCGCTGAATAGCGATGAGTTAGCGGCAAGCTCGCTTAGCGTGCCGGATGCCATGGGCAGCCTGTTTAACGCCTCGTGGGCCAGTAACCTAATGGTCATGGCGGGTATTGCGGGCATTATCACTAGCTGGAACGCCTTCTATATTGGCGGCTCCCGGGCGATTTATGCCCTCGCTAAGGCAGGCATGCTGCCAGCCCCCTTTGCCAAGCTGCACCCACGCTACAAAACGCCCACTAACGCCATCTTTATGATGGGCTTTCTCTCCTGTCTGGCGCCTTTCTTTGGCCGCCCTGCACTGGTGTGGATCGTTAACGCCGGTGGTTTAGGCATCGTGTTGGCCTACCTGTTTGTGGCGATCTCCTTTGTGGTGCTGCGGGTGCGCGAGCCAGACATGCCGCGCCCGTTCAAGGTTAGCAACGGTAAGTTGTGCGGCACTCTGGCGATCATTCTCTCTTTCGCAATGGCGTGCCTCTACCTGCCCGGTAGCCCCGCGGCACTTAGCGGCGCTGAATGGACCATCTTTGCCGGCTGGGCCGTATTAGGCCTCGCGTTATATGTTCACGCACTGCGCACTTATGGCCGTGATTACAGCGACCGTCATATGAAAGTTGACCTGTAAGTTGTCCACCGAGACTTAAGGAGCCTCTTATGAGCTTTATCGAACAGTGGTTGCACGACGGCGTCCCTGCCCTGATTGGCACTGAATGGCGTACAGGCAAGCAGAGCTTTGCGGTAGATAACCCCGCCACCGGTGAAACGATTGCCCGGGTGGCCGATATGGACGCCGACGATACCCGTGACGCCGTGGCTGCGGCCTACAACGCCGGTGCTGCCTGGCGAGCCACGCCAGTCAAGCAGCGCTCTGCGCTGATGCGCCGCTGGTTTGACCTGGTCATTGAGCACGCCGACGACTTGGCCCGCCTAATGACCTTGGAGCAGGGCAAGCCGTTGGCAGAAGCCAAAGGCGAAGTGATCTACGGTGCGTCGTTTATTGAGTTTTTCGCCGAAGAGGCCAAGCGCATGGCAGGGGAAACCCTGCCCAGCCACGGCGCGGATAAGCGCCTGCTGGTACTGCGCGAGCCGATCGGTGTGGTGGCGGCGATTACCCCGTGGAACTTCCCGCTAGCGATGATTACTCGTAAGTGCGCCCCGGCCCTGGCCGCTGGCTGCACCGTGGTTATCAAACCCGCAGAAGCTACGCCGTTAACGGCGCTAGCCGCTGCTTACCTGGCGCTGGAGGCGGGTCTGCCTGCGGGCACCATTAACGTTATTACCGCGTCAGCACCGGCAGCGGTAGGTGAAGTGCTTACTACTGATCCGCGGGTGCGTAAAGTCTCGTTTACCGGATCTACTCCGGTGGGTAAGCACTTACTTGCCCAGTGCGCTAGCACGGTGAAGAAAACCGCCATGGAGCTGGGTGGCAACGCGCCGTTTATCGTTTTTGACGACGCCGATGTAGATGCCGCTGTTGATGGCGCCATTGCCTCCAAATTCCGTAACGCCGGGCAAACCTGTGTTTGCACCAACCGCTTTTTGGTTCAGGACGGCATTTACGACGCGTTCGTTAGCAAGCTGACCGAGCGAGTGAGCGCGCTAAACGTAGGTGACGGCCTGGCGGAAGGCAGCATCATCGGCCCGCTGATCAATCAAGCGGCGGTGGACAAGGTTAAGCGCCATGTCGATGACGCGTTGAACCAAGGCGCGCGGCTGCTCTGCGGTGGCAAACCCCATGCAGCGGGCGAGCGCTTCTTCACTCCCACGGTGCTGGCGGACGTCACCACTAAAATGGCGGTGGCTGATGAAGAGACCTTTGGCCCGGTCGCGCCGGTGTTCCGCTTCCAGCGCGATGAAGAAGCTATCGCCATGGCCAACGATACGCCGTTTGGTTTGGCGGCCTACTTCTACTCCACTGACTACCGCCGCATCTGGCACACCATGGAGCAGTTGGAGTACGGCATGGTCGGCGTTAATGAAGGGTTGATCTCCACCGAGCTGGCGCCGTTTGGCGGCGTAAAAGAGTCCGGGCTGGGACGTGAAGGCTCACACCACGGTCTCGATGAGTTTACTGAACTGAAATACGTCTGCGTTGGCGGCCTTTAAAGAGAACGATGATGACTAACCAAGAATTAAATGATCTGAAAAACCGCTATGTGGCCAACGGGGCCGCCACGCCAACCACCCAGTTTGCCGAGCGCGCTGAAAACGCCGAGCTGTGGGACGCCGACGGCAACCGCTGGATCGACTTCGCGGGCGGTATCGGCGTGCTGAATCTGGGCCATCGCCACCCGAAAATTGTCGCCGCGGTTGAAGCGCAGCTTAAGAAAGTTATGCACACCAGCGCCGCGGTAATCTCCTACGCTCCCTACGTGCAGCTGTGTCAAAAGCTGTGTGAATTGAGCCCGGTGCGCGGCCCCGAGCGTAAGGCGATGCTGGTCAACACCGGTGCCGAAGCGCTGGAAAATGCCGTGAAGATTGCCCGCGCTGCCACTGGCCGCACCGGCATCATCACCTTCGACGGTGCCTTCCACGGCCGTACCATGATGACTCTGGCGATGACCGGCAAGGTGCTACCCTACAAGAACGACTTCGGCCCGATGCCGGGCGATGTGTTCCGCGCACCGTTCCCCAACCCGCTGCACGGCATCAGCGAAGAGGCGTCCCTTGAAGCCATCCGCACGCTGTTCAAGACCGATATCGCCCCGCACCGCACGGCGGCCATCGTGATTGAGCCGGTTCAAGGTGAAGGCGGCTTCTATATTGCGTCACCGGATTACCTTAAAGCGCTGCGCGCCCTGTGTGACGAACACGGCATTCTGCTGATCGCTGATGAAGTGCAGTCCGGCTTTGCACGCACCGGCAAGCTGTTTGCCCTGGAACATAGCGGTATCGAAGCGGATATTCTGACTACAGCCAAGAGCCTGGCCAACGGAATGCCGCTCTCGGCCGTTGTTGGTAGCGCCAAGGTAATGGATGCCTCCGGCCCCAACTCGCTAGGCGGCACCTACAGCGGCAACCCGCTCTCTTGTGCAGCGGCGCTGGCGGTGATCGAGGTGATCGAAGAGGAGAATATTCTTGAGCGCAGCGAGCAGATGGGCAAGATGCTGGCCGAGCGTTTCGCGGTATGGGAAGAGCGTTTCCCCGCCGTGGCCCACGGCCGCCAACTAGGCGCCATGGCGGCGTTCGAATTGCTCGATAGCGAAGGAAACCCCGATACAACGCTCACCGGTGCGCTCTGTGCCAAAGCCCGCGAGAAAGGCCTGATCCTGCTTTCCTGCGGCTTCTACGGCAACAGCATTCGGATTTTGGTGCCGCTGACGGTTTCTTCTGCGGTATTGGAAGAGGGCTTGAGCATTATCGAACAGTCCTTGGAGGCGCTTAGCTAATACTCAGCTTTAAGAGCCAACAAGCCCGCCATCGTCAAACAGCGAAAGCTGTTGGCGATGGGCGGGTTTTTTGTGCGTTGAAAGCCCAAAGCTGAGATAGTCAGTCGCACTAAGCGCCCTGTGCTAAGCTGGATTTGGTAGGGTGGATGAGAAAAATAGCAAGACAGATGGCCTTCCAATGTGGAGGTGCTGGCAAATGCAGCAGAAGCGCGAGTTTTGGATATGCAGCCTGGAAAAATCATAGGTTTGGAAGAGTTTGGCAGGCTGCATTGTTCGGACAATCATGCCAAATCCTCCATTCAATGATAGAAAGCGCTACCTAATGCCTGTTAGATAAATTGTTCCGTAGTTCCAAAACTAAGGAGAAAATCATGACCGAATGCATCCGCTGCTCAATCGAGGCAACCCACATCCTTGTAAATTACAACCACAGCATTCTTGGAGATGGCGAAGTTTATTGCAGCGATCACGCCTTCAAAGATGGAAGAGAAGAATGTCCCTGCTGTGATGACTATTGGATTGAATTCGATGGTGAAGAATTCTTACCAACATATCCAGCGGGTACCTTAGATGGTGAGGGGTGTTGTTCGGATCACCCATAGTCTAACGAGTGTTTCAAATCGTTCGCTCCGCTCACTGTGGCAGGCTAAAGCCTGTCCCTTAACCAAAGCGTTAGCTGTAAAAGGAAATTCGAATATGGATCATAGGCACGTAGCTGTAGGAGGTGATTTCAATAGGATTTTTGACCATAACGACTATTTAGCAATGATAAGCATCCCTGATGAAGCGACCTGTATTCTAAGGGGGCACCTAATACTAGAGGAAGTTTTAAACCTATGGTCTAGCAAAGTGACTAACACAGAAGACCTATATGCCGGTATCTTCGTTTCTTTTAAAACAAAGCTGGTAGTATCGAGAAACCTTGGCATTAGCGAAGAGCTTTTCACCGTTCTCGATAAGGTAAACGATATTCGAAATAAATTCTCACATCGTAAGGGCTACCAGCTTGAGAAGTCACAGATCGAATCGCTAAAAAATAGAGTCGATGATGTGGTTGAATCTGCAAAGGTGCAGAAATGCGAAACTTTTCACGTGTTTGTAGGTGGTAAAGATGAAAATGGAAACCCCAAGGAGATAACTTATACATGGGAAAATTCCGACAACCGAGTAAAGTTTGCGTTAGTTTTTGTCATTCTAATGCTCAAACTTACACACTGGATTCAAAGCGAGTTTAATAGTCGAGGCATTACTTACACCATCGTATCCACCGAAAACAGCTAACAAAGTAAAGCAGTTCGCGGCTGTCGCCGCCGGACTCGCTAGCGCTCGCCGCTGTTTACGGTGTTATGCATAGTGAGATGGAAAAATGGAAACGCCGCATATAGCTGTTATGTATACTGATGAAGTCCCCGCAGAAGTGATAACAGAGTTTAGAGAACAAGTCGAAACAGAGCATTTGGCAGTGGCGATACATCAACGGCCGTCTGGTGGCGTTTATGCTATTCCAGAGTGGTTCTACCCAACGGCCCTTGCAGTATTCATTGGACAGGCGTATTTCACTGCTTTCCTTGGTGAGATGGGTAAAGACCATTACAACTTGCTGAAGGCAGGGCTTAAAAAATTATGGCAAAAGGCCATTGGGCCGTCAGCGCCACAGGTGTACGCGTTTGGTAGCAAAGGCAAGGTCTCGAAAGATCAGCCGTATTCTCTTTACTTCGCTATTCATGCAGAAGCCGGAAATGGATTTAGTTTCAAGTTGCTGATCCAGAAAGGACTATCGGAGGATAAATATACGGAGTTGGTTGAGGGGTTCCTTTTGTTTTTGGAAGAACACTATCAAGGAAATATCTCCCAAGAATTTATCGAGAAAAGTAAAACTATTCTGGTCGTTGGAAAAACCATATTGCTTACATATAACTTTGACTTGAAAGTTATCGAGCAGGTGAACCCCACTTTAAAATAATCCAAAACCTGGGCATAACCAGCGGCTGCAGCGAACCGCTTTTCCGGCGAGGTGCGTCTCCAAATCGGCAACTGAGGCTAGGCGTTAGGCACTTTCCTGTCAACAGAGTAGGCACATTTCTGCGGCGTGTGCCGGTATTGGCACCGTCAATTAGAGTACGTGCGGCGCTGAGTGGCATCATGAGCTGTATGATAGCTAAGCGTAACAGCTACCCATCCTCCAACCCTCCCTCATCAAACAGCGAAAGCTGCTGCCGGTTAGCGGGCTTTGCTTTTTTAGCGCGCTGAGCGGGTGGCCGTCTCTGGCTGGCGAGCCTATCCACAATCGCTTGGCTGGCGTCTCGGGCCTCTGGCGTGCGACGCAACTCATAAAGCGTCTTCTTCCAGTGCCGTGCTTCTGCCTCAAAGTCGTTGGGCAGTGGATAGTGTTCGCCGGGCTGAAAGCCGAACCGCTGGCGTAGGCTTTCGGGTAGTGCCCACGGCTTGGCGCGCCACTCTAACGGCAGGGCGGTTAATTCCGGCACCCAGCGGGCGACAAACTCACCATCTGGGTCGTTATCTTCCGCCTGTTTGATGGGGTTATACACTCGCAGCGCGTTGGTGCCCGTGGCGCCTGCCTGCATCTGCACCTGAGGGTAGTGAATACCGGGCTCAAAATCGGTAAACAACCGCGCCAAATGCAATGCTGGCTCAACCCAGTGCAGCCCAAGGCCAAAAGTGGCGTAGGAAATCAGCATCGCGCGCATACGAAAGTTGATCCAACCGGTGGCGATCAGGCTGCGCATACAGGCATCCACTAACGGCACGCCGGTTTGGCCACGCTTCCAGGCGATCAGATTGGGGTGTTCAGGGTCGCGCTCCCGCAGGCCGCGCAACGCCGGGTGGAGGGTTTGTGACTCAATGCTCGGCTCACTTTCGAGCTTTTGAATAAAGTGGCAGTGCCAGTGAAGCCGGGAGGCGAAGGCGCGCAGCGAGCGCGACCAAGCGGCGTCTTCAGCATGCTTTTTTCGTTGACGGCGCAGCGACTGCACCACTTCGCGCATGGAGAGCGTGCCCCAAGACAAATGGGGCGAAAGCCGCGAGCCAAACTCCCAGGCCAGTAGTGGTTTAGACAGTGAGCCGCGATAGCGCCGCCCGCGCTGGCTTACAAAGCTGCGCCACACTGCGCGGCCTTCGCTGCGGCCACCAGGCTGGCGCTCCGGGCAGGGCGTGGTATCAAACCCTAGCGTTAATTTATGAAGCTGCTCAATATCAATATGATGAAAAGCTTGCCAGCCCTCGGCCGCTCGAGCGTTTTGCGGGGCTGAGAAGGTAGGAGCGGTCATTAACGCTTCCCACTGTTTTTCCCATGCATCGCGCTCTGCCACCCGGGATTTTAGGCCGCGTATTACGCCGTGCTGGCGTGCTTCATGCCATGGCGCGCCGTGCTGTTGGCACCATGCCTTGACGCTTTTATCACGGGCAAAGCTCCAGGCGTTGCCGGTCTCTTCATGAGAGTGAAGAGCAAACTCGCCGTAATGGGTTTTCAGGGCATCAAGCAAATCGATAATATCGCCCTGCCAAATACACAGCGGTAGGCCAAGTGTCTCCAGAGCGTGAGAAAGATCGACAAGTGAGTCAGCGGCAAACTGCCAGTGGCGCAGGGCACTATCCGGCGCTTGCCACTGGCCGGGTTCAATCGCAAAGACGGGCAACACTGGGCCAGCCATGGCGGCGCTGGCAAGCGGCACATGATCATGAATACGTAAATCGCGTTTGAACCAAACAACCTGGATAGGTGCCTTAGCCATGCCGTACCTTGCGGTTGAGGGCTATTCGCCGCTAAGTCTATTCGCCACTGAAATGTGACGTTACCATCAAGCTACCGTTTGCCAAATCAACCCAACAGAGCCAACCCAGCAGGATCAACTCTGCAGGAACAAACCCGTAGGAGAGTAATGATGTATATCGCTATGAACCGTTTTCGGATTGCCCCAGGCCGTGAAGAGGATTTTTTAGAGGTGTGGCGTAACCGCGACTCTCATCTGGATGAAGTGCCGGGCTTCAAACAGTTCAAGATGCTGCAGGGTGAAAGCCAGGAAGATCACACCGTGTTTATCTCCCACAGCGTGTGGGAATCGGAAGAAGCCTTCCGCGCCTGGACTAAGTCAGACGCGTTCCGGAAGGCCCATGCCAATGCCAAGTCACCTGAAGGTATTTATCTTGGCCCGCCTAAGTTTGAAGGTTATGAGGTGGTGCTGTAAGCCATAGCCAATAACGTTTGCGCTGGACAACAAGCAAGTGATGCACGTGTTATCCAGGCGACAAAGCGTTATAAGTTCATCACTACCGTCACACCAATTAGCGCCGCCGCACAGCCCGCTACAACCCACTTGAGCGAGTTGCCTGCGGTGGTTGCTCTATCTTTTCCCATTTCGTTTATCAGAGAGTTTAAGTGCATGCCGAAGATGAACTTGGTTTTGAGATATCGATTACTGACCCTTATCCCTTGATACCAATGGCCGGGGAAGTCGATAAGAGAGGCGGGAATCACCAACCTCTCATAGCGCTCTGCAAGCGGCATACTCTTTGACTCTATGCTGATCAGTTCACTGCGGCGAGGAATCAGTGGGGAGACATCTGATTCGGGTATCTCTTCGAACGCCAACGGCATACAGACGTAGTTGCCTTCATTCGGCCCCAGTAAAAGCACTGGCACTCCGTTTTCGCCGCACTTAAAGCGTGCCAAACAGGGAAACCGTTCATCCGTGTAATCAGGCTGAAAAGGCCCATAGCTGTTGATAATGAAGCCAGGTAGTAACCCTTGGAGATCCGTACTAAAGAGAGTCTTTACGAAGCTGCGACCATGCTGAAAGAAGTTCCAGGCAAGATGATTGACGATACGCTCGCGTAGTTTCTCGCTGGCGAGGTGGGTACCTGTGGTATCGGGTAGTTCCGTATTGGCTTTGCATAGAGAAGCTTCGATCCAGTCCGGATCGAAGACGGCATTAAATCCCATGGGCGTGGTGAAACTGATCTTTACTTCCCAGCGCTCGGCGCTGTCGGCGGGCTCGTCATCATGCGCTGAGTCTTTGGTGATTGTTAGAGCAATATCGTCGGCAACTGGCACGATATCTTGATCGACCATGGCGCGCAGCACATTGAAGGTGCTGAGCTTACTGACCCCCAGCAGGCTGTTCTGATAGGAAGGTTCTGGCACGTCTGGCGTCGCAGACTTTTCTTCCCAGCTCGTGAGCGGTGGCACCCTCATATGCTCGAAAAAGGCCTTAGCGCTGGAGGATAGCTTGCTTAGAGCCTTCGCATTATCGGGTAGTTCTGGAAAGAGTGGGTTGTCCCAATCGAGTTGGTCATCAAATACGTATAGCGAATTTATCTCGCTCGGCTCGCGGTCAGGGGTGTACTCAAGTGCGATATCGCGCCAATACTGAACAGCGCCGTAGGGCAGGGTTTCAGCGTTACCCTCAGGCTCGAAAGAGAATACATCGGCCTCGTAGATGACTTCCTTGCCCCCAGCATCTTCCAAGATAGCCGTTATGCCAAGGAGCTGCATTAAGACTCCCCCAATAGCCAGACCATCATCTTGATCAATGAGGTGTATGCTCAAGTGATAAAAATGGGCGTTGCGAGCCAGCTCGGCAAGGGACAGCGTCTTGATTACTATTTCGCTGTCATCTTCAAGTTTTATGTTGGTCATCGCCTTTTTTAAAGTATCTTGACTGCTGGAAGCGACGTAGCGCTGCTGAGAATCAACCTGAATTAACCCTGGCAGATCCTGGCCTGATGCGTTGCGATAAAAGGCAACATAAAGTTCACAGTTGGCCCAGCTCAGCAATCTACGTTTGTCTTTTTTTATAAGGTCTTGCTTAAATTTAGTGAAAGAGAGCTGTGTAGCAATGTCAGACGTCATATTTCATCATCCTTGATATGGAAGGCATATTGTCAACGAGTGTTGCAAAAGTTAGTGCCGAAGAGTTGGCAACAGAGGCAGACACTCGTTCGGCTGGCGTATTTAGAGCGGCTTAGTTTACCTAAGTAAGTTGGGATTTTCCCTGCACCGGATTTCATGACCGCCAGAGTGTGGATCTGTTTTGAGCTGGGCGGCTGTTAAGTGCTAACTAAGGTCGGTAAAACTTAAAACAGTGCCAAGCCAATCGACAGCAGCACACTGTAGAGCAGCGTCGAAATAGCGGTTTTCTTCAACATGCCGGTCAGCATCCCACCATCATGGGTATGGCGTAGTGTTCTGGCGGCATCGGTCAGTGGCTTGGCCACCAGCAGGCAGCTCCACCCCACCAGCGGTACAGGCAGCACGACTAGGTAAGTTAGCGTCAGTAGTAGCGCAACACCCAGCAGCGCCCAGTGGTAGTTAATCGCGTTGGCGCGGCCAAGCCGAACTGCCAGGGTGATTTTGCCATTGCGTGCATCGCTTTCGATATCGCGCACGTTATTCACATTGAGCACGGCGGTTGCTAACAGCCCGCATGCGGCGGCGGGTAGTAACGGCAGCCAGCTTAGCTGGTGGGTATGCAGGTAATAGGTGCCTAGAACGCCTAACAGGCCGAAAAATATGAAGACGGCAATATCGCCCAATCCACGATAGCCATAGGGCGTTCCACCCAGGCCAACGGTATAGGTCACGGCTGCCAATAAAGAGGCGGCACCTAGCAGCAGGAAAGTGACAATCTGTCCCCACTGGTTGCCAAAGGCGGTCACCAGCAATAACAGCCCTAACAGCGCTGCTACGATTGCCGTAATAACCATCCCGGCGCGCATTGCCTGTGGCGTCAGCAAGCCAGAAGAGACTGCCCGAACCGGCCCAATGCGTGATTGGTCATCGGCGCCGGAAGCCGCGTCGCCATAGTCATTGGCTAGATTAGAGAGTACCTGTAGCGCAATGGCCGTCAGCAGGGCAAGCAAAAGCACCGCGCCATTAAAGGCGTCCACGCTAGCCGCCAGCCCAGTACCCAAGAGTATAGAAGCGCACGCCAGTGGAAGTGTTCGGGGGCGAGCGGCTAGCAACCAGGCTTGGTAGTGGCGGCGCTTAGCGAGTCGTTCCATTATGACGATATTCCTCGATTTTCGTTTAAACATTGGCTGGCGTGGCAATTATCAAACATTCGGCAATGTATGATTAACTGTTAAAAAGTAGACTTAAGTCAAAGCAAATCGTGTCGCCTTGCCCCACACTGGAGGAGCACCACACCAAGAGTTTACGCGATGTTTGGTGACTTATTTAGACAATGCAAATATGCATCGCTAGTCACGCTTGCCTAAAAGGCGAAATATGCACTCCACACACCCTATTGAAGCCCTCAAGCATCAGCTTGATACACTTAGTGATAGCGCTAAAAAAGGGTTTATGCGCCTAAGCACTCCCTGTCAGGTGGATAACCTGATGGGGTGGCTAAACGTGCAGAGCGTTTATCCCCGCCTCTATTGGAAGGCGCGTGATACGAACGCCGTTGAGTGTGCGGTGTTGGGGGCGATTAAGGCGTTTGATTCGTTAGCGGCGCTGCAGGCGGACCTTGCTGCGCTGGCTGAAGCAGGCGTCCAACAGCCCAACTATTTTGGCGGCATGGCCTTCGACCCTGGTACGCCGGGGTGGGAGCACTTTCCAGCCTGCCACTTTTTGCTGCCGCGTATCGAGCTTAAACGTCATCAAGGTGGCGCGACGCTATCACTTAATCTACGTTTCGATGACCGTTCCCCCGGTGCCGAAATCGCCCAGGCTTATGCCTGTTTAGACGCGCTGGTAGCAGAGCAGCCGCTGTCTCGCCTGCAGCCTTTGGTTTACCAGCGTGAAGACCGCCCCAGCCAACAAGAGTGGGCGGCTTGGGTGGGGCAGGTGACAAACCTCGACCACCTAGGGCATACGCCCAAGGTGGTGCTTTCCCGTGAAACGCGCCTGACAACACCTGAAACGCCTAACCCTTGGGCACTACTGTCACGCTGGCAGGCCGGTACCGCTGACTGTTTTCACTTTGGCATCCAGTTGACACCCCATGAGGCGTTTATCGGCTGCCCGCCGGAGCAACTCTATAAGCGTGAAGGTATTCATTTAACGACAGAAGCACTGGCGGGCACCACACGCCGTGGGCGGGATGCCCAGCAAGATCAAGCGCTTGCCGATGAACTGCTTACCGATAAGAAAAACAGCTTAGAAAACCAGTGTGTATATCAGCAGCTTTTGACCCAGCTTGAGCCGCTTTCTTCACAAGTCCAAATGGGCGAGGCGCATATTATTAAGTTGCGCTCTTTGCAGCATATTCGCCGTCTGATTCGTGCCGAGTTACACCACAGCGTCACCGACCAGTCTTTGCTTTCCTCACTGCCACCGACCCCGGCGGTGGGCGGCGTTCCCCGCGAGTCGGCGCTGGCGTTTATTCGACAGCATGAGCGCCATCAACGCGGCTGGTACTCGGGGGTGTTTGGTCGAATCAGCCATGCCAGTAGCGACCTCGCCGTGACCATTCGTTGCGCCTATATCGATTCAGAAATGATCCGGCTTTATGCCGGTGCCGGCATTGTGGCGGGCTCCCAGGCGGACGAAGAGTGGCGCGAGCTGGATACCAAAATAGCCGATATTATGTCGCTGCTAGGGATGGGATAACACACATGGCAACACCTGTATTGAGCGGTTTTGCGCAAGAGCACGCCACCTTTAATCATGTTTGGTCGGCGCTAATGCTGGAGGAGCTTTATCGCTTGGGCGTGCGCGATGTGATGGTGGCGCCCGGCTCTCGCTCATCACCGTTGACCATGGCCGCCAGCGAGCATGCCGGTTTGCGCTGCCACTGCCATTTTGACGAGCGGGGGCTGGGGTTTATGGCGCTGGGCATTGCCCGGAGCAGTTACCGGCCCGTGGTTGTGATTACTACCTCAGGCACCGCCGTGGCCAACCTCTATCCGGCGGTGGTGGAAGCCAACCTGCTCGGCGTGCCGCTGATTGTGCTCTCCGCCGACCGCCCCATTGAGCTGCTGGATAACGGCAGCAATCAGGCAATCGACCAGCGGGATATCTTCTCCCGTCACACGATTGTTCACCACGACTTGCCGCCGCCCGATGCTGAGATAAAAGCAGCATTTGTACTTAGCACTATTGACCAAGCGGTTGATCAGCAGCGCCGCACCCCTGGGCCCATCCATATCAACTGCCGTTATCGCGAGCCTCTCTATCCTGGCGACGCTTTAGTGGATGCCAGTGACTATCTCGCCCCGCTGGGGGACTGGCTGATGGACTCCACGCCTTGGAGTGATTGGTCATGGGGTGATGTGCAGGAGCGCGCCACGGTTCCAGCGCTTAGTGACGTATGGGAAGCATTTGTCGGACATCGAGGTATTATTGTCGCAGGAAGCATCGATGACCCGCAGCAGGCACAGCAAGTGGTAGCGCTCTCCAAGCAACTGGGCTGGCCACTGCTGGTGGATGTGCAGAGCCAGGTGCGTTTTGATCCTCACAATCTGATTCATTTTGATTTGGCACTCCACGATGGGCGGTTCTTCGATGAACTGGCTAAGGCAGAGGTGCTGCTGCAGTTTGGCGGTCGGCTAATTTCCAAGCGACTCATTCAGTTTATTGCCCAACATTCCTGGCAGGATGCCTGGTTGGTTGATCCGCTGCCCCAGCGGCTGGATCCTGATTACTGCGTTAAGCGCCGTGTGATATGTTCGCCCGCCGACTTTATCGCGGATTTGCCAGCGATCCCTGAGAAACCTGTTTGGCATCAGTTGGCTAGCCTCCAACGACGCACTAGTCAGCTTGTGGAAGAGCGGTGTAGGTCACTCTCAGAACTGGGTGTTTGCCATCAGCTAGCGCAACTGGCGGAAGGGCAGCTGTTTATCGGCAACAGCCTGCCTGCACGGCTAATGAATATGCTGGGTACGCATCGCCGAACGCCGCTACGGGTATTTGCCAATCGCGGCGCCTCGGGCATCGATGGCTTAATCGCCACGGCGTTTGGGCTCAGTTGCTCCCGCGCAGAACCCACTACCATTGTGCTGGGAGACACCAGCGCACTGCATGATCTCAATAGCCTCGCACTGTTAAAGCAGGCGGCTCAACCCCTGGTGGTGGTCATTCTTAATAACGATGGCGGCAGTATTTTCCATATGCTGCCGGTGCCTAAAGAAGACGATCTGCTGGAGCGATATTATCGCCAGCCCCACGGCTTGAACTTCGAGCATACGGCAAAGATGTTTGGGCTTGGTTATGCAGCGCCTGACTCGCTGGATAGCTTTGCGATAGCCTACACTCAGGCCCTTCAGGCGGGCGTTACGTTGATTGAGGTTAACGTACCCCATCAGCAGGTCGCCGATGATCTTAAGGCCCTGGGCGCAGCGATTCGAGGGGCGTCGCGTGAGCTGTAAACCTCACAAGCAGGCGCCGACCCTCGTACTGCTCCATGGCCTGCTGGGCGATGGTCAGGACTGGGTTGAGGTCATCGCTGGCTTGGAAGGCATTCACTGCCTCGCGCTGGATTTGCCCGGCCACGGCCAGAATCAGCACGAGCAGCTAGGCTCTTTTGAGGCTTTTCACCACTGGCTTGGCGATGCGCTGATAACTCACGGTGTTCGCCGTTACTGCCTGCTGGGCTACTCCCTGGGTGGCCGTTTGGCGCTGTACCATGCCAGCCTTCAGCCGCCGGGTCTGGAATCGCTCTGGCTGGAGAGCGCTCACCCTGGGCTACCCGCCAGTGAGCGTCCTGGCCGTATTGCTCATGATGAACGCTGGGCGCTACGCTTTGAGCAGGAACCGTTGGAAGACGTACTTATCGATTGGTATCAGCAGCCGGTGTTTGCCGATCTCACCGACGTTCAGCGCAGTCGGCAAATGCAACGCCGTCTCGCGAATCACGGGCCAGCCGTCGCCAGCATGCTGCGATCAACTTCCTTGGGTCAACAGCCTTTGCTATGGCGGTGGCTGGAAAATACCACGCTTCCGGTGGGGTACTTTTCGGGGCAGCGGGACGCCAAGTTCCACACTCTTGCCACTCACTTGGCAACGATGGCACCGCGCCTGCGCCATATCGCTCTGAACGGGGGCCACAATCTTCATGTTGAGCAACCAGAGGCGTTCTCACAGCAGCTGAACGCTTGGTTGGGTACTGCAAGCTGACTTCAATCAGCTGATCAGCATTAACCAAGGCAGGCCAATCACCAGCCAAACCACCAGGAACAGCAGCCCAAAGATTGCCCCTAGCCGCCAAAACAGTGCGCTGGGTAAGTAGCCGCTGCCGTAGTAAACCGGGCTTGGCCCTGTGCCGTAAGGGGTGAGAATGCCCATAAAGCCCAGTGTGGGCAGTAGCAGCAGGATAAACATCTGCATATCTAGCCCGGCAATCCCCGACGCCGCCGCCAGAATCACCGGCAGCAGAGCAGTAACGTGGGCTGTCACGCTGGCAAAGAAGTAGTGCAGCAGGTAGAAAATAACCACCAGCGCCACCATGGCCATCAGCGGGTCAAAGTGACTTATCTGCCCGCCGACCACATTGCCAAACCAGTTAACAAACCCCACTAGGCTAAGCCCACCCGCGAGCGCCACCAGGGTGGCAAACCACACAAAGGTATTCCAGGCGGCTCGGTTATCGAGAATATCGCTCCAGGTTACAATACCGGTTAACAGCATGCCGCAGATCACTAGTAGACCAACCAGCGATCCAGAGATAATGTCGCCCGCGAAAATCCACAGCAGCAGGGCGGAGACCACCATAATGATCAGTATTATTTCATGGCGAGTCAGTGCCCCCAGCTTGGTTAACTCCTGCCCTGCCCAGTCGGAAATTTCATTACCCGCTTTTACTTCGGGCGCGCATAGCCAGTAGCTCAGCAGCGGAACTAGCAGAAGCAGCAAAATGCCGGCTGGTGCTACCGCCATAAACCACTGCCCCCAGTTGATATGAATACCGGTCGCGCTTTCAGTTAGCGCGATGGCCAGTAAGTTCGGGGCCAGAGCGGTCAAAAACAGCGAGCTAGTGACGCAGGTAGAAGCAAGCGCGGTCCACATCAAAAAGCTGCCCATGCGCTTCATGCTGGGGTCGTTGGGATGCGAATCGTAAAGCGGCGGCAGGTTACGAATGACCGGATAGATCGTGCCCGCACTGCGCGCCGTATTGGAAGGCGTAAACGGCGCCAGAATGCCATCGGCAATCATCACCGCATAACCCAGGGTCAAAGTACGCTTCCCCATGGCTTTGACTAGCCAGAGCGATATCCGCCTGCCCAGGCCGGTTTTCTCATACCCCAAGGCAAACATAAAGGCACCAAAAATTAGCCATACCGTAGAGTTGGTAAAGCCCGACACCGCCCATGAGAATGCTTGGTTAGCGGCACTGAATCCGTCAGCCGTCAGTTGCTCCGGAGAGAACAGCACCCACCTTGAAAGCAGTGCCACCAGGGTAACGCCGATCAGGCCGACCACCGCCCCAGGCAAGGGCTCGAGAATCAAGCCAACCACGCAGCCAAGGAAGATGGCGAAAAAGTACCACGCGTGAGGCGCTAGCCCCTCGGGTGTAGGTATCAGCGCGACGATAATAGCGACTGCTAACGGTGCTAACAGTTTCCATCGTGGCGAGGGTTGGGCATTGGTTGTCATGCTGCACCTCTCTTTAGTCTTTCTTGCTGTTTTTATTGCCTGGCGGATAGGTATCTGCCCTGCAGTGAGTGGCTTGAAGAGTAGGGCCTGTGGCACGCGGGTAACAGCAATACCTAGTCGATTTTCTACTTGCTTGACGCACGTCAATAGTTCTTTGGACTAATGAGCAGGGCCTGCCAATAGCGTGGTAAGTTCGAAGAATGAAAGGGCACCGAAGAGTGTCGCTACCACCACCTTTGACTTGGCTAACGGAAGGAAACGTCATGCAGCAGCGAGATTTCGATATCGTGATTGTCGGTGGGGGTGGCGCAGGCTTGCGTGCTGCCATTGGGGCTGCCGAACAGGCCAAAACCCAGGGCACCCCTCAGCGCATTGCGCTGCTGTCCAAGGTCTATCCCATGCGTTCCCATACCGTGGCTGCAGAAGGCGGTGCGGCGGCGGTTACCAGTGATGAAGACTCCCACCAGGCGCATTTTGATGACACCGTTTCCGGCGGTGACTGGCTGGTTGAGCAGGGGGTGGCTGACTACTTTGTTCACCACGCCTATCAAGAGCTGGTGCAGATGGAGCGCTGGGGCTGTCCTTGGAGCCGTAAGGACGATGGTCAGGTGCAGGTGCGCCGCTTTGGGGGGATGAAAACCGCCCGCACTTGGTTCGCCGCCGATAAAACCGGCTTCCATATGCTTCACACCCTGTTTCAGACTTCGCTGAAATACCCTGAGATCGAGCGTTTCGACGAATACTTCGTGCTCGACCTGGCGGTACACGAAGGTGCTGTGATTGGCGTGATTGCCCTACAAATAGCCACTGGCGAATTAACCGTGCTGCGCGCCAAAACGGTGATTTTGGCCACCGGCGGCGCGGGGCGTTTATTCCGTTTCAACACCAATGCGGGCATTGTCACTGGCGACGGTATGGCGATGGCCTACCGCCATGGTGTGGCGCTGCGGGACATGGAGTTTGTTCAATACCACCCCACCGGCTTGCCCGGCTCCGGCATTTTGATTACTGAAGCGTGCCGGGGGGAAGGCGGTATTCTGCTCAATAAAGAGGGCTATCGTTATCTGCAGGATTATGGCCTTGGCCCGGAAACGCCGCTGGGTAAACCGGAAAACAAGTATATGGAGTTGGGCCCGCGGGACAAACTCTCCCAGGCCTTCTGGCAGGAGCAGCAGGCAGGCCGCACCGGTAAGTTTGGCGACAGCGATGTGGTCTATCTCGATCTGCGTCACTTGGGTGAAAAGTACATTCTGGAGCGCCTGCCGTTTATCTGCGAGCTGGCCAAATCCTATATCAACGTCGACCCGGTGAAAGAGCCCATCCCCATTCGCCCAGCGGTTCACTACACCATGGGCGGTATTGAAACCAATCCACAGTGCGAAACCTCCATTGCCGGGCTCTACGCCGCCGGGGAGTGTGCTTCGGTGGGTCTGCACGGCGCCAATCGATTGGGCTCTAACTCGCTGACGGAGCTGTTGGTGTTTGGCCGCCTGGCCGGTGAGCAGGCAAGCAAGCGCGCAGCACAAACCGAGTGGGCCGATGAGCGCCTGCTGGAAGCCCAGGGCGACCGCCAGCAAGCCAAGCTGCTGCGGCTATGTGACGGAACGGGGAGCGGCGAGAACTGGGTGGAACTCAAGCACGCCATGGTGCAGGCCATGGAGAGCGGCTGTGGGATTTACCGCACCGAAGAGGGCATGCGCCATTCGCTGGATACCATGCGCCAACTGCGTGCGCGCTTCAACGAGATCCGCGTTAACGATACCAGCAAGATTTTTAATACCGAGTTACTGGAATGTCTTGAACTGGAGTGTGGACTGGATATTGCCGAAGCGTCTTGTTTGGGCGCGCTTGAGCGCCGTGAGTCCCGCGGTGCCCACCAGCGCTTGGATGAAGGCATGCAGAAACGTGATGACGTTAACTACCTCAAGCACAGCCAGGTCTTTTACCAAGGCGATGCCCATGCCGAGCTGCGCTGGCAGGACGTCGATGTGCAATTCTCTGCCCCGGCGGAGCGGGCCTATGGCGATGCGGGCAAGGGGGAGAAGGCATGAGTATCGATCAGATGAGTACTAACTTAATCAGTACGAAGAATGTCAGCACCAAGCATATTAGCGTCAAACGCTACCTGCCTGATAACTCGACTGAGACGTACTGGCAGGCGTATGACCTGCCGGTGGATGACAGTACCTCGCTGCTGGATGCCCTCAACCATATCAAGGAGCAGCTCGATAGCACCCTGAGCTACCGCTGGTCGTGCCGTATGGCGATTTGTGGCTCCTGCGGGGTCATGGTGAACGGCATTCCCAAGCTGGGCTGTAAAACCTTCCTGCGCGATTACGAGGGCGATATTCGTATCGAGCCGTTGGCACACTTCCCCGTGCAGCGGGATCTGGTGGTGGATATGGAGATCTTCCTTGAACACCTGGCGGCGGTGAAGCCCTACCTGATTGATGACAACCCCGTAAAACCTTACGACCCCAGTGCGCCGGAAACCTATCAACAGACGCCGGAGCAGCTGGAGCGCTACAAGCAGTTCGCTAACTGCATTAATTGCGGTCTCTGCTACTCCGCCTGCCCCCAGTTCGGGCTTAATCCAGAATTCCTTGGCCCGGCGGCATTAACGCTGGCTCACCGTTACAACCTGGACAGCCGAGATCACGGAAAAAAACAGCGCATGGCCGAGCTTAACCGCCACGACGGGGTGTGGAGCTGCACCTTTGTGGGCTTCTGTTCAAAAGTGTGCCCCAAACACGTTGACCCCGCCGCTGCGGTCAATCAGGGCAAGGTCGAAGCAGCCAAACACACGCTTATTGCGCTGTTTAAAGGGTAGGGGAGGAACATCATGGATAAATCATCATCGCAACGCCTGCCGCCGCTGAAACGCAATTGGTGGCTGAAGCACCGCTTTTTTAAACTCTATATGCTGCGCGAAGCCACGGTGCTGCCGCTGGTGTTTTTCACGCTCTGTTTACTCGCTGGTATGGTCGCTCTTCTTCAAGGGGCGGAGAGTTGGCAGGGGTGGATCGCCTTTATGGGCTCTCCCATCGTATTAGTGCTGAATCTTCTGGCGCTGGCCGCCAGCCTGTTTCACGCCGCCACCTTCTTTGTGCTGTTCCCGCGGGTAATGCCGATTCGTATCGCCGGGCATAGCCTGCCCGATCAGGCCATTGTTGCTGGGCAGTGGGTGGGCGTAGTCGTGGTCGCGCTGCTATTTTTCTGGCTATTGGGGAGGAGTGGGGCATGAACAAACATGATGTTCAGCATAAACAAGCCTTTGATGAGCCGCTTTGGTGGGGGCTATTTAGCGCGGGCGGCGTCTGTTTCGCAGTTTTACTGCCCGCCGTGATTCTGTTTATCGCCGTTCTACTGCCTTTGGGCCTGCTGCCTGCTGGGGCGCTGAGCTATGAGCGAGCATCGGCACTGCTGTTCAGCGTACCGGGCTTTCTGTTTGTGGGGGCGGTAGTTTGCTTGCCGCTATTTCATGCTGCCCACCGCCTGCGCCATGGGATGTTTGATATCAGCGTGGGCAATGACGCACTTAACAAAAAACTGATGTACGGTGGGGCTGCGCTGTTAAGCATTGTGGCGCTGGGCTTAGTCGTTACAGGTATGCTGGCTTAAGCGATTCACTGCAAACACCCCATCCCTGATAAAGAAAAACTAACTAAAAAACCTGACAAAGAAAAAGAGACTGGCATGATTAACGGACTCACTGAATCAGAACTCTATGCGCCGGTAGAGTGGCAGGATCGCTCCGGTGGCTATCAGGATATTTTGTATCACACCACTGCCGATGGCATTGCGCGGATCACCATCAACCGCCCCGAAGTGCGCAACGCCTTTCGCCCGTTAACGGTGAGCGAGATGGCCCAAGCGCTTAACCGCGCCCGCCACGACAGCACCATTGGTGCGATTATTCTCACCGGTGCCGGCGATAAAGCGTTCTGTTCCGGCGGGGATCAGCGCATCCGTGGCGACTACGGCGGCTACCAGGATGAAGAGGGCACCCACCACCTCAACGTGCTGGATTTCCAGCGCGATATTCGCACCTGCCCGAAACCTATTATCGCCATGGTGGCGGGTTATGCCATCGGCGGCGGTCACGTGCTGCATATGATGTGCGACCTGACCATCGCCGCCGATAATGCCATCTTTGGCCAGACCGGCCCTAAAGTCGGCTCCTTTGATGGTGGTTATGGCGCCTCTTATATGGCGCGCATTGTTGGCCAGAAAAAGGCCCGGGAAATCTGGTTTCTGTGCCGCCAGTACGATGCCGCCCAAGCGCTTGAAATGGGGCTGGTCAATCATGTGGTGCCCCTGGCAGAGTTGGAAAAAGAGAGCGTGCGCTGGTGCCGCGAGATGCTGCAGCATAGCCCTATGGCACTGCGTTGCCTGAAAGCTGCACTCAATGCCGATTGTGACGGACAGGCCGGGCTTCAAGAGCTGGCGGGTAACGCCACCATGCTCTACTACATGACCGAAGAGGGGCAGGAAGGGCGTAACGCCTTTAACGAAAAGCGCCGCCCGGACTTCACCCGCTACCCGCGCAACCCGTAATGCAGCTGGCGCTTTACCGCTACTCTCTACCGCTACGCCAGCCGTTGATGTTTAAAGGCAATCGGCTGGCCAGCAGAGAAGGGCTACTCGTTTCCATCAATGGCCAGTGGGGCGAGATAGCCCCGCTGCCTGGCTTCTCCACAGAAACCCTCGCTGAAGCACAAGCTGAAAGCCTAGCCTGCCTTAATGCCATTAAGCGCGGCGAGAAAGCCGCTCCAACGTTACCTTCAGTGCAGTTTGGTTTCGACTGTGCCCAGCGCCTGTGGCCTGTAAATCTTCCCGCGTCGTTGTCGCCCTACCCACTGCTCCAAGGTGCGCCCGCGGAATTGATGCTTTCGCTGGATACTATCTTGACCGGCTGGGGGGCTTTGCCGCCGCCTAGACTCAAACTCAAGGTAGCACGCTACGCCATGGAAGAGGAGCTGGCGCTGATCGAACAGCTCGCAGCCCGGCTACCCACTACCAAGCTGATTCTGGATGCCAACGGCGGCTGGACGAGGGAAGATGCCCGGCGTTTCTGCGAATGTCTTCCCCTTGATCACATCGATTACCTGGAAGAGCCCTGCGCTGCCTTTGTCGACACCATTGCCGTGGCTGAGGCAACGGGGGTACCTATCGCCCTGGATGAAACGCTATCCCGCAGGGAAGAGTGGTATGGCCACCCCCAGATTAAAGCCCTGGTGATCAAACCCACCTTGATTGGCTCGCTAAATGCCTGCGAAGCGCTCGTTAAAAGGGCGCGAGCGGATAATCTGCGTGTAGTGATCTCCTCCAGCTTTGAATCCGATTTAGGCCTTGTGCAGCTTGCCCGTTTGGCAAGTGAGTGGGCGCCTGATGAGCCGCCTGGGTTGGATACGGGGCATTGGTTAGCTGAGCGAGTTACCTCTGCCTCCGGTGAGGTAATGACTGATAGCTTGAAGTGCCTTTATCATAACGGCTGAGCGTTTCCGCAATTAACTTCCTCCCCCGATAGCATTATCCATTGATTCGAATTCCAAATCCTCAGTTTTATTAATATCAATATTTACTGCACAAGGCCAACCTGATATTTTGAATAACAATCAGTTCAGTTTGGAGCAGATGAACTGAGATTGATGAAGTTGACGTTTCGTTTAGCCAGCTTCTTTCTATGGGTCTAGTTAGGAAAATTATACCGCCATGGAACAAGCCAAGTTGGGCGATCAGGTTGCTTGCTCTTGTAACGGAGGCCCTCACCGTATTGTCAGTGCGGCTTCGACCGCTTTTGTCGACGGCATACCCGTCGCTCGCGTTGGTGACCGTAGCTCCTGCGGTGCCAGCATCGTGACCGGCCTTGATTGGTACCCAGTTGAAGGTGCCGCGGCCGCTATTTACGGCAGCGAGACCTCATGCGGCGGGGTGGTGATTGCGGCTGCTAGTGCGATCACTGGCCAGCCGAGAGGTGGCGTAAGCACCACATCACTCCCTACCGTTCCGCCGCCGCGCTACAACCGTCGAGTGGTGTTTCGTGACGAATTCGGCGCTCCTCTGGCTCATGAACCCTACCGACTGGTGCTCGAAGGTGGTGATACAAAAGAGGGGAAAACCAACGCCCAGGGGGAAGCCGATCTTATGGATTCAGACCTTGCCGCCAAGGTGGTCGATATTCTGATTAGGGGCAACTGAAATGGCCGAGTGGCGACGTATCGCGCAAACAATTACCACCCCAGCAACGCTGGATGACCCCTTTATTGTTACGGTCCCCTGTCCGCATAGAGATCAGGCGTTGGAAGTGGCTGCCTGGATAGTCGAAGAAATACAGACCAATGTTGAATCCGAAGCCGCCCAGCGCATAAAGCAGCAGAATGCTTACAACGCGCAGGAGGCAATGGAACGTTGGCAACGGGAAGGTGAATCACTAAATAGCGTTCAGCGTCTCGCCCGTGGTATGGCAAGGCCGAAGTTTATCCAGATCGAACGACTCTCCCACAGAGCGGCCCTCGCTAGTTGGGCCTTGCTGGTAAGAGAAGGGGGAGTATGGGATCACAAACCAGATTTCCACAAAGGTGGAAAGAAGGGCGATGAGTTCGACTCTAGAGGTGTCTCAGCTTATCCGTGGCATCATAAATACCAAGGCTATGAGTATTTTTATGATATCTGGTCCAATATTCACTATGGTTATGTAGGTCGTTACATCGGCTTTTCTGAACAGACTTTATTAGACGGCGCTGGCTTGGCGCAGTATCTAGTCGATCGTATGAAATCTGATGTATCACCCACTGACCGCAGCGAAGTCAATGGGGAGGGATATCGCCGTTTTGATGATGTTACCGACCATCTTTCTGTCAGTTTAGGCATATCACTGTTCGAACGTTTTACCCCGCAACAGTTAACTGGTTCTCTGTTGATGAGTGAGGTCGCTCAGGTAGACTATCCAGAAGAACGTGGATCCAAGATAAGTCATAGCTGTCAAGGAGCTAGAAAACGTAAAGAAGAATACGAACAGAGCATGCAACGAGAAGCTGAATTGCAAAGTAGACGGAAGGCGACAAACTAATGACATTCTACCGCCGTAAAATCGTAATAATACCACTTACGATCATCTTTAGCTTTTTTGCTTGGCTAATCTATCTTTGGGCTGTAGATAGCTATCGACCCAGCCAGAATCAAACAAAGTTGTTAACAGAAATCTCTAATGAAATTCATGCCGTTATGCTACAAAAAAATTTAGACTGGGTTCAAATAAAAGATGGGCTGGTGTGGCCAGAGTCACTTGAAGGAGAAGATTTCGAAACGATTAAGGCCGATATAAGGAGTGCTGATAAAAAAATCAATGAAGCAACATTTATATATCAATGCCAAGATAAGTGCTACTTTACTGCCTATTTTTATATTGATGGTCAAGAAGATGAGTTTGTTGACGGAACTTCACGGTACTATCAGTATAATCCTGATGGCTATCTAAAGCGTATAATACCGGGTTACCCTCAAAGTGAATTTACTGAACATCTGCAATATAACCAATATGCGATGGTTGAGGAGTTTGTTCCGTCTATATCTCAGGCAGTAAAATCTGACCCTGATGGAAATAGACATTTATATCTATTTTGCGAGCCTTTAGAACAAAAGCAGTGGCACTACTGCAAAGGGTATCAAAGCAGCTGACCTTTTTAGTCGCTATTGTTTGTTAAAAATGTGCCTTGCGTTATATCTGACTTTTTGTGAGCCTTTAGGACAAGAGTGCTGGGCTTTTTGTCGAAGGGAGTATGATTGAGCGCTGTGAGTTTGTACCTCGTTTTACTTGGCAGCATAATGATGGAATCAAATCACCCTATTATGGGTGGATAAAGCATGCTATTCAGGGGGGAATCGTTACGAAGCCTCATTGTTTATACCCCTCAGAATGGGAGTGCCCAGCGTGATAGATACCTGTCCCATTCACTACTGGGCCAAAGAGACCCCTGAGCATATTGCGGTAGAGGCTGGCTCCGTGCGTCTTAGCTACCGAACGCTTAATCGCCGGGTGGCGTCTTTAGCGCAGCAACTGAAGCGGGCAGGTTTTGTGCCCGGTGATCGATTAGTTGTGCCCGCTAAAGCGGCTCTTAAATCCTTGCTGTTGGCGTGGGCCTGCCTACGGGCAGGGATTATTTTTTGTCCGTTTAACCCTGTGTTCCCTATTTCCCAACAGCTCACTCTAGCCAAACGCTTGCAGGCTGGGCGGGTTTGCCAAACGGAAAGCGACCATCATTACCCTGCCGAGCTTACACCGGTTAGCTTCGATTTTTTGACGGAAGCCGATGTGAGAGAGCCACAGGCGCTGGATAGCAACCAGCTGTGCAACACGATTTTTACCTCCGGCTCCAGCGGTACGCCCAAGGCGGTGCTGCACCGCGTGGGGAATCATTTGGCTTCTGCACGCGGTTCGGCGTCGTTTATTCCCGTTGATCAGAACAGTGGCTGGCTACTGTCGCTGCCGCTGTTTCATATTGGCGGCTACGCGATCCCGTTTCGCGTCTTTCTCGCCGGTGGGCGGCTGATCCTCGACGATGCTCCCGATACGCTGGCGGAGCGCCTTGAGCAGCAGGCAATAACCCATCTTTCCCTGGTGCCCACTCAGCTGTGGCGGCTGCTGAAGGCGGGCTTTACGCCCCAGTGCACCCAACTACGTGAGCTGTTACTAGGCGGTGCGGCGATTCCAGCGCCGCTGGTAGCGCAGATGACATCACTAGGCCTGACGCCGAAAGTTAGCTATGGGCTATCCGAGATGGCCAGCCAAGTCTGTACCGGTATCCCCACTGCGCCGGGTGTGGTCGGCAAACCGCTGCCGGGCCGTGAAGTGAGAGTGGTCGATGGTGAAATTCAGTTGCGCGGTGCGACCCTGTTCTGTGGCTATTTGAATGGCAGCGAAGTTGATCCAGCCCTCAACGACGAAGGCTGGTTTGCCGCCCGCGACAAGGGCCACTTCAATGCGGAAGGCGCGCTGGTGGTGGAAGGGCGGCTCGATAATGGCTTTATCTCCGGTGGCGAGAATATCCAGCCAGAAAGCATCGAACAGCGGTTGGTCGACCACCCCCACATCGCCCAGGCGTTGGTTGTAGCAGTGCCCCACCCCGAGTGGGGCGAGCGCCCGGTGGCGTTTATCGATTGGCACGGTGAGGCCGTCCAAGAGCAGGCGCTAAACACCTGGGTGCGTGAGGCACTGCCCGGCTTTATGGTACCCGATGCCTGGCTGGCCTGGCCGCCAGGGGTGGGCTTTAAACCCTCTCGTAAGCAGTTTGCTGAGCTGGCGCGAAAGCAGTTGGTTAATAAGTAGCCAGCTAGTGTGGTTATGCTATTCCTGGTGGTGTCAGTGGCGGCAAGTAGCGTTCAAGTAATTGAGCAGCATGCAATACCTTAAGGTCTTGATATTTGTCTGCTACAAGGTGCAAGCCTACCGGCAGCCCCTGGTTATCCAGCCCGCAAGGCAGTGATGCGGCGGGCTGTTGGGTAAGGTTGAAGGGATAGCTAAACGGCGTCCAGTCCATCCAGTCTTTATAGCGCTCGCCCGGTGGCACGTTGTGGCCCGCGACAAAGGGCGCAATGGGCATCGTAGGCGTGACCAGCAAATCATAGCGCTTATGAAACGCCGCCATCTGCGCCGTTAATTCGCTGCGCTCACGCCGGGCGGCGAGGTAGGCGGAAAGCGATACATCCTGCCCGCGCCGTGCGATATCCAGAAAACCAGGGTCGAGTGCTGCCTGCTGTTGTTCGTTGAGTTTTTCGAGCGCTTGGGTGGCGCCCGCAAACCAGAGCGTATTAAATGTCTTAAGCGGATCACTAAAGCCAGGGTCAATTCGATCTACCGTCGCGCCCAATGCTTCTAAATGGGCCACGGCTTCCTCAACCCGCTGCGCAATATCCGGTGCTACTTCTACATAGCCAAAGTCAGCGCTAAAGGCGATGCGCCAGCCGCGTAGGTCAGCAGGGGGTGGCGTTAGCCAGTCTGGCCCGAGTGGGTTGCCGGAATAGCCATCCCGCACATCCGGCTGCGCTATCACGCTAAGCATAAGCGCGCTGTCAGCGGCGGTGCGGGTCATAGGGCCTAAATGAGAAAGCGTACTCATGGTGCTGGCGGGCCACTGAGGCACCCAGCCAAAGGTGGGTTTAATACCAAAGGTACCAGTGAAGCTGCATGGGATGCGGATAGAGCCCCCAGCGTCGCTACCCTGATGAAGCAGACCTAGGTTAAGCGCAGCGGCAGCCCCCGCGCCACCCGATGAGCCACCCGGCGTGAGTTGCGTATTCCAGGGGTTGCGGGTAATGCCGTGTAGCGGGTTATCGGTGACGCCTTTCCAGCCAAACTCCGGCGAGGTGGTCTTGCCAATCACAATGGCCCCGGCATTGCGCAGATGGCGGCTGATGGGGGCATCCACTTCCCAAGGGCCATCCGGCGAGGTCGTCGTTGACCCAAGGCGTGTAGGCAAACCTTTGGTTAAGGCCAGGTCTTTAATGGTCACAGGGATGCCATCCAGCGGGCCGCAGGGCCTGCCTGCCTGCCAGCGCCGAGCGGATTCTGCTGCTAACCGGCGGGCCTCTTTGCCGTTAATACAGGTGAAGGCATTGACCTTGTGGTTATCCCGTTCAATACGCGCTAAGCAGCCATCTACCAGTGCCTCCGGCGAGAGCGATTCTTCGCCGAAACGAACCAATGCCTGGACGGCCGTTAGTGTTTCAAAGGTATCGGCCATGATTACTCACCCTTCTCAACGCCGGCCGCTTCAAGCATCGCGTGCAGTAGCACGTTACAGCCTGCATGCACGTGCTCAGGTGTCGCGCTTTCGATTTCGTTATGACTAATACCATCCTTGCAGGGAATAAAGATCATCGCGGCGGGGGCAACGCGGCCCACAAACATCGCATCGTGACCGGCACCGCTGATGATATCCATATGCGAGAGATTGAGTTTCGCGGCCCCCTGACGCACTGCATCAACACAGGCTTTGTTGAAGTGCTCAGGTGCAAAATCCGCGGTGGGGGTTAGCTCGTACGTCAGCCCGTGACGTTGGCAAATTTCCTCAACGGCAGCGGCAACAGACTGGCCCATTGCGATAAGCGCTTCTGGCTCCCAGTGGCGCATATCCAGGGTCATTTTGACCTGGCCGGGAATCACATTGCGCGAACCTGGGTGCAGCGTCATACAGCCGACCGTGCCGCGACCGTGGGGCTGATGATCAAAAGCGATTCTGTTGAGTGCTTGGGTGACTTCTGCCGCGCCCATCAGGGCATCGCGGCGTAGATTCATCGGGGTAGGGCCCGCATGGGCTTCAAGCCCGGTCAGGGTTAAATCAAACCACTTCTGGCCAAGACCACCAATGACCACACCAATGGTAGTGTCGGTGTCTTCGAGAATAGGGCCTTGTTCGATATGCGGTTCAAAGTAGGCTTTTATTTCGCTTGGCGAGACCTCATCGCTACCGCGGTAGTGAATGGCGTCCAGGGCATCGCTGACCGTGACGCCATCGGCGTCGGTGCGCGCCATCATAGCGTCAAATTCCAGCTCGCCGCTAAATACTCCGGAACCCATCATGCAAGGGGGAAAGCGGCAACCCTCTTCGTTAGTCCAGGCGACGACCTCAATGGGAGACTGCGTGGTGATGTTGTGCTGGTTCAGTGTACGAATTACCTCCAGACCAGAAAGTACCCCAAAACAGCCATCATACTTACCGCCAGTAGGTTGGCTATCCAGGTGGCTGCCTGCCATGACTGTTTTGGCGTTGGGATCGCTGCCTTCCCGACGGGCAAAAATATTGCCGATATTATCGATCCGAATCGTGCAGCCTTCGGCGCGGCACCACTGGATAAACAGGTCGCGTCCCTGGCGTTCTAAATCGGTAAGCGCTTGACGGTTCACCCCGCCTTTGGGAGTGGCGCCTAGTTTGGCCATCTCCATTAGCGACTCCCATAGACGAGCGCTGTCGGTACGTAGGTCGGTGCTATCTTTGCTTGGCGTAACGTAGGTGTTCATTTCACTCTCCTCGCAAGATTAAACGGATGCATTTTCCGTCGCTAGGTCGTGTAGCTTGGAACGGTGATTCTGAAGGTTGGGAGAATCGTTGCTGATCAGCATTTGCGCGGCCATTTCTGCTTCCAGCGCGCTCATGTGGTGCTCGGCATCGGCCATATGCTCAGCCATGACCTGCCGTACACGCTGGGTATCTTCAGCCCGGTAGGCGTTCACCAACTGGCGATGGTAGTCCTGGTTGGCGTGATCAAACTGCTTACGCTCGGGCACGTACGCTTTTTTGATCACGACCAAATCGCGCAGCATGTCGTTTAAAAACTGGCACATAAAGGCGAGCAAAGGGTTAGGGCATACACGGGCCAGCAGTTGGTGAAACTCCAGCTCTAAAAAGCGCTGGTGCCGGTGATCCTCTTCATCGCTCGCGCAGCAAGCGCAGGCCGATATATTGGCTTCCAACTGCTGGAAGTCGAGCTCGGTGAGCCTTCCCACCACTGATGCCGCCAGCTCTACTTCCAACAGTTTGCGCAACTGGTAAACCTGCCTGCCATCCAACTGCTGAAAATGCAGAAAGTTACGCAGCATGCGGCTGGCGGGTTCCATGCCTGGCTGATTAATTACCGCGCCGCCTTTAGGCCCGGTTTTTAAAGTGACTAGCCCCTCAACCTCAAGAATCTTAAGCGCTTCTCGCACCGTCGCCTTGGCACTACCGTAAAGCTCCATTAGCGCTTTTTCGTTCGGCAGGCGGTCGCCTTCTCCCAAAGACTCGGCGGCAATCCAGCGTTTAATATCATCGCTAATCAGCTCGGCAAGCTTGGGTCGGCGCCTTGAGGCTGGACCAGTGGTTGAACCAGAGGTTGAAATAGGGGCTTGAGTCATCAACACACTCCTTATCTGTGGTTAGCGCTACTGGTCACTTCTTGGGTATAGGCGGGCAAACGCTCAGGGTGGTACTCAGCATCGTAGTCGTAGCGTGCCTGGGTAAACCGTTCCACTACCGCTGTATCGCGACGGTGCAGCGCATGGCTTAGGCCAACAAACAGCACCGCATTCAACAATAGCCCCCAAATACCTGCGTGGTAACCAAAGGGTGCGCTTAGCGGGCCAAAGGTCATTAATAGCACGCAGGCAACGCCAGCCCATAACCCGGCGAGTGCGGCGGTGGGATGGGCTTTTTTCCAGGTGATGGCACCGATGGTGGGAATAACCAACTGTGCGGTGCCCGCCAGTGCAGCAATGCCAATGGTGACCAGTACTCCCGGTACGGTAAGTGCCATGATATAAGCCGCCAGGGAGAAACCCACCAACGATAGACGACCGATATAAACAATACGTGCCTGGCTTGCTTCACGGTTCACATAGCGTTTATAGATATCCATCGTGACCACAGTGGACACCGCGTGAATCTGCGAGTTAGCGGTGGACATGGCGGCCGAAGCGCCAGCCGCCATAATCAGTGAGGCAAGCAGGTAGGGGGCATACTCCATCAGCATGATGGGCAGAATTTGATCGGGATTTTCCACATTGGGCTCGAGCAGCACACCGGAGTAGCCAGACAGCACCGAGCCCACATAGGCAAAGGCTGCCAAGCCGAGTAGAAACGGCATTAAATTAAACAGCTTGCCGTGTTTGACCGAGTACATACGTAGCCAGATTTGCGGGCCCATAAAGGCGCCAATAGCGGTGATGGCAAATAGCGAGAACCACATGGGGTAGCCCATCGTGCCATTGGGCCCAGGCATGGTGAGATGGTCAGGAGAGGTTTGTTGAAGTTGACTAAATAGCGCTGCAGGCCCGCCTACTTGAGTGGAAATATAGTAGCCCGCGTACAGCATGCCGAAGAATAGCAGCGCGCCATAAATAACGTCGGTCCAGGCGATGGCGCGGATGCCACCAATCCATACGTAGATAATAATGATGAAGTAAAACAGCAGCGCGGCGAGCCAGAAAGGGATCAAACCACCGGAGGCCACTTCAATTAAGTAAGCGCCCCCGGTTAGCTGAATCTGTAAATAAGGCACGGTAAAAATTAGCGTAATTGCCGCAACGGTGATGCGCAGCGCCTCACTATTATAAAAGTCGCCTATTAAGTCTGAGGGTGTTAAATAGTTAAATCGTTTGCCTAAAAACCAAACCCGCTTGCCAATCCAGTAGTACATAAAACCAAACAGCAGGTTCCAGGCTAGCGCGGTAAGAAATACCGGCCCATTGGTATAAAAGGTGGCGTTAGAACCAAGGAACGCAAAGGCACTCCACCAGGTTGCCGCCACGGTGAAAAATACCGCGATACTGCCCATGGCGCGGCCTTGAACGAAAAAGTCTTCGCTGGTTTCTTGCGATTGACGTGCCGATAAAATCCCCACCATCAAGGGGATAATCATAAAGGCCGCAATAATTAATAAACTACCGGTCATGATTAATCCCCTTGCGATGGCTGTTGAGTGGCGTGAGCAGTTGTTGGTTCGGGGCTGCCCCAATTGGTGAAATAGGCCACCAAAAACAGTGCCGTTAACGCAAACCACCAAAACAGGTTCCAAACCAACAGAAAGGGGATGCCCATCAACATGGGCTCTATGCGGTTAGCCAGCATAATGATGGGGCTTTCCAGCATAAAGAAACTGAAAAGCATGCCGCCATAAATCGATAGCTTGAGCGGGGTTAAATATTTCATAGCGATTTAGCCCTTGGGTTATATTGAACTGTTTGTATTGAATTTGTGAGCAGTGTTTCCAGCACGCGGTGGCCAATAACGGAGCCTCTTGAAAGCTGTGTTATCGGTGCCGAGCACTGTTTGGGCGTGTTCCACTGATTTGTTGTATTTATTCGTATAAATATAATGATTAGGTGTTTTTTTAACCCACGTCAAGGACGAGGGGAATCAACAGGGGGCCTGTTACGTATGGTTTTTCTAACGTGAACAAAAGAAAAGCGTAATTTTATAAACGTGTTCGGTGGCGCATGCTGAGGCAATGACCTATAGCGATGGAGCTGGACACCATGTTTGGAATAAAAAGCAAAACGAAGCCTCAAGCTTCGCACTCTTCTTCGGACGATACGTCTTCAAAAACGGCTCTTAATCAGCACTACTGGATGCCGTTTAGCGCTAACCGCGACTTTCATGCCAACCCGCGCGTGATTACCGGGGCGGAAGGGCGCTATTACATTGATGATCAAGGCCGTAAGCTGTTCGATTCGCTTTCAGGCCTGTGGACATGCGGCGCGGGCCATAACCGCGAAGAGATTCAAAAAGCCGTGGCGGCACAGCTCGGCACCCTCGACTTTGCTCCCGGTTTTCAGCTTGCCCATCCGTTGGCGTTCAAGCTGGCGGAAAAGGTTGCCAGCCTGACGCCCGCCGGCTTGGATCATGTGTTCTTTACCAACTCGGGCTCAGAAGCGGCGGATACCTCGGTCAAAATGGCCAAGGCTTACTGGCGGCTAAAAGGTAAACCTGAGAAGACCCGCATGATCGGCCGCGCCAAGGGCTATCATGGGGTGAATATTGGCGGTACCAGCCTGGGTGGTATCGGTGGTAATCGTAAACACTACGGCCAGTTGATGGACGTAACACATCTGCCGCATACCCTTCAGGCGGGTCACGCCTACACTCGTGGTCAAGCGGAAACCGGTGCCGAGCTTGCCGATGCATTGCTCGATCAAATCGCTCTCCATGATGCCTCCACCATTGCCGCAGTGATTGTCGAGCCGATGTCCGGTTCGGCGGGCGTGATCGTGCCGCCAAAAGGCTATCTGGATCGGCTGCGCGAGATCTGTACTGCCCACGATATTCTGCTGATCTTTGACGAAGTGATTACCGCCTTTGGGCGCAGCGGCGCGACTACCGGCGCTGAAGCCTTTGGCGTAACGCCGGATATCATGAACGTAGCTAAGCAGATCACTAACGGTGCCATCCCCATGGGTGCTGTGATCGCTTCCAGCGAGATTTTCGACACCTTTATGCATGCAGGCGGCCCCCAGCACGCCGTTGAATTTCCCCATGGCTACACCTACAGCGCCCACCCGGTGGCCTGCGCTGCGGGATTGGCCGCTCTAGAAATGATGGAGCATGAGAACTTCCCCGCCCAGGTTAGCGCTATCGCGCCTACCTTTGAGCAGAAGCTGCACGCTCTAAAAGGTCGCAATCATGTCGTCGATATTCGTAACTACGGCTTGGCCGGGGCGATTCAGCTAACGCCCCGCGATGGCGACCCAACGATTCGTCCCCGCGATGCGCATATGGCGCTCTGGGAAGCGGGCTTTTATGTGCGCTACGGCGGCGACACCCTACAGTTTGGCCCGCCCTTTGGCACCACCGAGGCCGAGCTAGAGCGGCTGTTCGACGCGGTGGCGACCACCTTGGATTCGTTGGCATAAGTGACTGATCTAAACTTCAGAGAGTTTAAATATGAGTAATGTTTCCCACCTGATTAACGGTGAATTAGTTCAAAGCCAGCGCACGCTGGATGTCACCAACCCCTCAACGGGCAAGGTGATTCGCCAAGTGGCTGACGCTGATGCCGCTGACGTAGAGCGTGCAATTGCCGCTGCCCAGGCGGCATTTCCCGCTTGGCGCGATACCCCGCCCGCCAAGCGCGCCCAGGTGATGTACCGCTTTAAGCAGTTGCTCGAAGATAATGCTAACCGCTTGGTGCAACTGGTTAGCGAAGAGCATGGCAAAACTCCGGAAGACGCCATGGGTGAACTCAAGCGTGGCATTGAGAACGTCGAGTATGCCTGCGGCGTACCGGAACTGCTCAAAGGCGAGTACTCACACAACGTAGGTCCAGGTATTGATGCTTGGTCTAACTTTCAGCCGTTAGGCGTAGTGGCGGGCATTACCCCGTTTAACTTCCCCGCTATGGTGCCGCTGTGGATGTACCCCATGGCAATTGCCTGCGGCAACACCTTTATCCTCAAACCTTCAGAGAAAGACCCTTCAGCGGCGATGGCGGTGGCTGAACTGCTGCAAGAAGCCGGGCTACCCAAAGGCGTGATGAATGTGATTCACGGCGGGCGCGAAGCGGTAGAAACGCTGCTGGACGCCAAGGCCGTAAAAGCCATTTCCTTTGTTGGCTCTACGCCGGTAGCGGAAGCGATCTATAGCCGTGGCTCCGCTGCTGGCAAACGGGTTCAGGCCTTGGGCGGGGCGAAAAACCACGCCGTTGTGCTGCCCGATGCCGACCTGGAAAACGCCGCCAATACCTTAATGGGCGCAGCGTTTGGCAGTTGCGGCGAGCGCTGCATGGCGATCTCGGTCGCGGTGTGCGTCGGTGATGAAACGGCCAATCGCCTCGTCGAAACCATGCTGCCTAAAATCGCCCAACTGAAAGTTGGCCCCGGCACCAAAAAAGATCTGGATATGGGCCCGCTGGTGACCGCCGAGCACCGCGCTAAAGTGCTCAGTTTTATCGAAGATGGTGTAAGCGCTGGAGCAACGCTGGTCGCTGATGGTCGTGATCTGCAAGTCGCAGGCTACGAGGAAGGCTACTTTGTGGGTGGCTGCCTGTTCGATAACGTCACCGCTGAGATGCGCATCTACCAGGAAGAGATCTTTGGCCCGGTACTCTGCGTGGTACGGGTTGGCAGCCTTGACGATGCCATGCAACTGATCAACGACCACGAATACGGCAATGGCACCTGCCTGTTTACCCGTGATGGCGAAGCTGCCCGACGCTTTACCGATGGCGTTGAAGTGGGCATGGTCGGTGTCAATGTGCCGCTGCCAGTGCCGGTCGCCTACCACAGCTTTGGTGGTTGGAAGCGCTCGCTGTTCGGTGACCTTCACGCCTACGGCCCGGATTCAGTGCGTTTCTATACCCGCCGCAAAGCGGTTTCCCAGCGCTGGCCATCGGTTAGCGAAGCGACGCGAGCAGAGTTCTCGTTTCCCGCCAATCAAAGTTGACGTTCTAGGGTAAATAGGACATCTTCTCAGCACCGTCGCCCTGCGACGGTGCTTTTTTAGTGCCTATCTTCGACGTAAGGAACGAGTGCAGCGTGGCAAGAACCCAGGACGAAATTCGCCAGACCAACGTTAAGAAGATTCTCTTAGCCGCGGAGCAGCTATTTGCCGAAAAAGGCTACGCCGGTGCCTCTATGGGTGAAATCGCCCAGTTGGCCGATATTCCCAAGTCCAACGTGCACTACTACTTCTCCACCAAAAAAGCCTTGTACCAGGATGTGTTACTGGAGCTTTTAGAAGTATGGAAGCAGGATGCGCTCTGCTTCGAGCTCTACGATGACCCCCGCGTGGTGCTCTCCACTTATATCCGCGCCAAGATGAACCACTCTCGCAATCGCGCTCATGGCTCAAAAATATGGGCAGCCGAGGTGATGCAGGGCGCGCCTATTCTTAAAGAGCGCCTGCGTGACAACCTCTACGAATGGGCCAAGCTTAAAGAGTCAAAAATTCGCGAATGGGTGGAGTCCGGGCAGATCAACCCCGTCGAGCCTTCCTACTTGCTCTATATGATCTGGGCCTCCACCCAGCACTACGCTGACTTTGACTACCAAATCTATCTGCTCAACGACGACCAACCGCTGGATGACCTGCAGTTCGAAAAAGCTGTACAGTCGGTCACCTCGGTGATATTGCGCGGGATTGGGCTGACGGCTTAAGTTACCTATGTGCTCTAGCTGATCTGGAAAAGGGTTAATGATGGACAGTATCGGACAGCCTATTATCGGTGTTGGCGCTATTCTTATCCGGCCTGACGGAGCAGTGCTGCTTGGGTACCGCGATAAGCCCGGTGAATCGCCAAGCTGGTGCTTGCCAGGTGGCCATGTTGATGCGGGGGAGTCATTTGAGATGGCTGCTGTTCGCGAAATTGCAGAAGAAACGGGGATTTCCGAGCTGCAACGTCTGCAGCTGCTGGCAATAACCCAGCACTTGAATAGCGCAGTCTCTGTCGTGACAGGAGCAGTGCTCGCCAAGGTGAAGCAGGAAGCTGAAGCATTCGTGCTTGAGCCTGACGTATTTACTGAATGGCGTTGGTTCAGTCCCGACGCTCTGCCTGCTCCGTTATTTCCGGCAAGCCAGGCGGTACTTGCGCACTGGCTGGGAGATGAGCCGCCAACTGGCTGGCAGAAGTACCCCATCGCCCCAGCAGAGTAAATCTCGTTATGTAGAGAGCAAGCTTCCCATCGGTACCGACGTATCAAACTTATGCCGCTTACGCGACAGAAGCGTGCGGAACTTGCGCAGGTTGTCGTCGCCATAAAGCACGCGATCACAAAAGCTGTCGTATTCATCTAAATCAGCGACTGTCACGATCAATACAAAATCACACTCGCCGGTTACCTGATAGCACTGCTTCACTTCAGGGGCGCTCAGCGCTGTTGTTAAAAAACGCTGGTAGAGTGATTTGTTATCCCTCTCCATGGTGACTTCTACCACCATGTGCAAGCACTGCCCCAAGGCGTCAGGATTGAGTAGTGCTACCTCCTGCTCAATGATTCCAGCGTCGCGTAATCGATTAACGCGCTTTAAGCAGGCGGAGGGTGAAAGCCCTATCTCATCTGCTAGTGCTTGGTTGGTCAGGCTGGAGTTACGCTGAAGCTGATCAAGGATTCGTCGATCAATGGCGTCCATGAAATAAAATGTCCTTCCTGAGCTCATAAAGAACGAATAGTGATTGTTAGTGCGGAATTGAAAAGAAGATTCTGCGTGAGCCCCATTATCATAACCGTTGTTCTAAGGATGGCAACGGAGGCTTGATGCAGATAACAATTCATCATCTATTGGCTTGGATAACCCACCTATTACAAGACGCGCTGCGCGTGTACCTGACGTTGCTCAAAATCATGATTCCGGCGTTGCTTATCGTCAAAGGATTAGAGCTCTTGGGTGTTATCGGCTGGCTGGGAATGGTATTAGCGCCATTAATGAGCATACTCGGCTTGCCCGAGCAGTTGGGCGTTGTGTGGGCGGCGGCGATCTTTACCAACTTGTACACCGCCATTGTGGTATTTCTTCAAGTAGCCGGTGATATGCACTTGAGTACCGAGCAAGTAACGGTGCTGGGTGCGTTGATGCTGGTAGGGCACTCGATTCCTGTTGAAGGGGCCGTCGCCAAGCGCGCTGGCGTACCGTGGTGGGCTACGTTAGTCCTGCGCGTAGGTGGCGCTTTGCTGCTTGCTTGGCTCTTGCACTGCTTCTATTCGTATTTTGGTTTGTTGCAAGCGCCAGTAGCATTGGTATGGCAACCAAGCTTGTCGACAGCTCCAACGCTAAGCAGTTGGGCTATTGCACAGCTTGAAACGCTAGCGCTTATCTTTGTGATTATTTTAGCGCTGATTGTGCTCCTAAAACTTCTGAAAGAGCTCGGCCTGGAGCGCTGGATTCATCTTGGTTTGCTACCGCTACTCAAGCTATTAGGTATTGGCCGTTCGGCAGCTAATGTAACGGTGATTGGTTTTACGTTGGGATTAAGCTACGGCGCAGGGCTGCTGATTCGGGATGTGCAAAACGGAGTTTTGAGTAAGCGTGATAGCACGCTTACACTGTGCTTTCTCGGCCTTTGCCATAGCGTTATAGAAGACACGCTGCTGATTTTGATGCTCGGGGCCGATATAGTGGGCATTTTATGGGCAAGGCTACTCTTTGCCGTTATTGTCACCGCTATGATTGCCCGCTGGCCTGGGCTAGTAGCTCAACTAGGTGAGCCGAGTTCCCAGTAAGCCCCACGCTTTGCTCTACGGGAAATTTGTGATTCTGTAATGGTGTTTTTGTCGGTTTTAAGTGGCGTGCTGAAAAAAAAATCATACATAGCCACTATCAAAGCGGTCTTTTATAAAGTTAATAAAAGCTTTTAGTTGGCTCGTCATATATTTTGACTGGGCGTATTGCGCAATTATTTTTCCTTGATAACTGCCGCTAATATGCCAGTCTTTCAAAAGCTCTGTGACTTCGTTTGACGCTAGATGTGCCGATATGACAAAGTCTGGAAATATAGATACCCCCCTGCCTTTTAATACAGCCTCTCTTCTTATTTCGCTATGATTAACGGTCAGCGTACCTTTGATATTTATAGGAATTTTTTGATTGTTGTTCTTAAAAACCCATACTCTGTCACGAGGAGTCTCTCCAAGGCTTAAACAGTTATGATTCAAGAGGTCTTCGGGTTGACTTGGTACACCAAATTCCTGGATGTAGCTAGTGCTGGCACATAATATGAGACGACAATTTCCAAGGTTTTTGGAAATAAGCCCTTCAATTGGGTTTTCTGTGATATGTATAAATACATCAACGTCATCTCCAACCGGGTCAACTGGATGATCTGTAACTTTAAGCTGAAATGATACCTTGGGATTTGCCTGAGTAAACTCTAGAATCATAGGCATCAATACTTGTTTAGAGAGCGCTTTTGGGGCAGCTACCCTTAAAGATCCCGATATCTCGTTTTTATCAGAATGGGCGGCGGAAACTGCCATTTGGGCTGACTCCAACATATTTCGACAGAGTATGAACACCTTTTGGCCTATAGGTGTTAAACGCATTTTCCTTGTGGTTCTTTCTAAGAGCTTTTCTTCTAAGGCGGCCTCTAGGCGAGTGATGGAACGGCTGATAGATGAGGGCGCTACGCCAAGCACTTTGGCCGTTTTTGAAAAACTGCCAGATTCGACTGTTTTTACGAATACTGCCATCTCAGTCAGTAGCGGTAGTAACTTATTCGTGTCCACAGCGCAATTTTCCTTTGCATTTTTCACGTATTGTTGTTTTTAAGTTACGTACGGATACTTGTCTTGTCAATGGATGAGGTCGGGAAGGGGTCAAAAATGAAAAAAATACAAAGCCTTGGTGATTTGTATGAGATGTCAAATAAAGTTCAGCATATTTTGACTTTGTTTAGTGGCGGTTTAGATAGTACATATGTTTTAGAGTCCTTAAAAGGAGTTAGTGCGAAAGTAACGGCTTTGGTGGTTGATGTTGGCGATACTGTTGATGAAGACGAGTTATATATGATAGCTCGTCATTATGATGTTGAATTGAAAATAGTTGATGCGAAAAAAGATTTTGCTGAACAGAGTTTGGTGCGAGCGATTCAATCACAAGCTTATTACTTTGGGGATTATCCAGTCAGCTCTTCATTGTCCAGGCCTATTTTAATTCAAAAAGCTGTAGAGCTTGCCAATGAATTAGGTTGCGATGCAATCATTCATACAGCTAACCAATCTCAAAACAGCTTGCGACGTTTGAATGGAGCCTTGGGTAAAAGTGATTTTAAAGGCTTTTATGGTTCACCATATCAGTTTAGTGCTTTGTCTAGAGAGAGTAAAAAAAGCGCACTTGTGAAATCAGGATTGAAGGGTTTTGAAAGTAGAGTTGCTAGTGGTGACTCAAACTTATGGTGCAGAGAATTTGAATCGGGAGTTTTGGATGATCCTGAAAATTTTGATGTGCCAGAGTCTTTGTTTATATGGTCTATATGGAATCCAGAGTTTCATTTGTTGAATAATGAAATTAAAGTTTCTTTTGAAAATGGCTGTCCAAAAAGTATAAATGGATTGCCTTTTGATATAGTAGATATGGTTGATTTTATTAACACTCATGTAGGATCTTATGAAATTGGTCGTTACATAGGGTTTGATCATCTTGAAGAAGATGAAAAAGTGCTAGAAGTTCGTGAAGCTCCTGCGGCAACTATTTTAATGAAAGCTTATAAGTTGCTAGAAATTTCTATTCTTCCTACTGATCTTTTGAAAATTAAAGCGATGCATAATGACTTATGGACTCAGGAAGCTGTCGAAGGTCGGTGGGATAGTATGTTGCAAAAAGCTAGTTACGCTTTTATTTCTAGTGCCGCTAAAGAAATAACGGGAAGTGTGAAGTTTAAACTTTCTCGAGGGCAAGCTTTAGCTAATAGTATTGTTGCCGAAAACCCTAAGTATATAAGGGATAGAGATGGTTGGGAGATTATGACTACGGAAGAACGTTGTGTGAATTTTAGTAATAGTGGTTTTAAGTTAACTGATTTTGCCTAAGGTAAATAGCATGCATTTCCTTGAAAATGATAAGAAAGTTGTTGCTGAATTGGCTGGAAGTCTTTCAAATAAAAATTATTCTTTTGTTTCAGGCGGGCAGATAGCTAAAATTGTCGATGCCAAAGAAAAAGAGGTTTTTGAGTTTAAAAGACACTGGGACTACTTAGTCCGTGATCGTTATATGGCGGATGGAGGTCAATATCGCTATCGCCGTTATGGACAATTTTCAAAATTAGCTAAGGAAGGTCTGAATAATTACCGATATTCGTCAACGCTCACTTGAGCTGATAAAAAATTGCAAATTTAGGCACTATTTTCCCGTTCTTTGTGCATTTTTTGCCCGTTAACCGCTCATTAAGCGGAAAACGGGCGCAATAGCCCTATTCCCACAGGTATTTTTCACTGATCAGCAGGTTGCTGAACGCCGCCAGCAGGTGCAGGCGCTGGGTGTTTTTAGCAAGACCACGATAGCGAACCTTGCCATAACCAAAGACTTGCTTGATGTACCGAAAAGGGTGCTCCACCTTGGCTCGGATGCTGGCTTTGATCTTTTCGACTTTCTGTTGCTTGGCATCCAACTTCTTTCGCGTGCCAGGCCGTCTGGCAATATACCAAGAGACGTCGCAGCGGTGATGGAGCTCGTCTCGCTTTTGAATGCCCAGGTAACCGGCATCACCGAAGACGCGCTGCTCTTCACCGTGAAGCAGCTTATCGGCAGGCACAATGTCATGCACATTAGCAGCCGTGGTGTCGATGCTGTGAATCAACCCAAGTTTGTCGTCGACACCTATGTGCATTTTCATACCAAAGTGCCAGGAGCCACCTTTTTTAGTCTGGTGCATCTCCGGATCGCGCTTGCCATGTTTGTTTTTGGTAGAACTAGGCGCAGAAATGATAGTGGCATCAACAATGCTGCCTTCGCGCAACATTAGGCCGTTTTTCGTCAGGTGTTTGTTCACTTCCTGGAACAGCACCTTGCCAAGGCTGTGTCGTTCTAGAAAATGACGAAACTTGAGAATCGTCGTTTCGTCCGGCAATCGGTCTAGCTTCAAACCGGCGAAATGCCTCATGGACTCGATCTCGTAGAGAGCATCTTCCATTGACGGATCGCTCAAGTTGTAGAACAACTGCATACAGTGAACTCGAAGCATGGCAGACAATGGATACGGAGGCCGCCCGCTCTCGCCCTTGGGGTAATAACGGGCTACCTTCTTCTCCAGCTGCGTCCAGGGGATCAGCTTGTCCATCCGCTCCAGAAAGAGTTCGCGGCGAGTCTTTCGCTTTTTGTTCTGGTACTCGGCTTCGGAGAAGGTGATCTGATCCATGGCAGCACTGAACCCTATGCAGTTGACGATGTTCGTATTATCGCTGAAGGCAGAGACTTTTTCAGAGCCTCCCTAATAAAAATTTTCTTTTTAAGTTGCCACATGAAGCTTACGTTCAATCATCAGATGTTAATTCCTTAAATGGTGATGTTGAGCGTAATTTTGAACCATTACAAGATGATTTTATTAACTGTCCTTTGTTGGTTAATATCCTGATTTTATTGGCAGATATTTACGATGCAGTAGAAAAAGAATCTCGAAATTGGAATGTACGTTTGCACCCTTACCGAATCATTGCAAATGAACTTGAGACAGGGCAGCCAACTCCTGAAGGGCTGCATCGAGATGGTGTTACCTTTATTGCATCCTTGATGGTATGTAGACACAACATATCCGGTGGAACTACTAAGATTACCGACCAAAATAAAATTTTTCTCGAAGAGGTTTTGTTAAGTGAGTCATTAGATATTGTTATGGCCGATGATGAAAAAACAATGCATCAAGTTTCATCTATAAAGCCTATTGATTTAGAGGATGTCGCATATCGAGATGTTCTTGTGATCGCATTTAAACGTGAGGAGTAATAGAATGACTACGGTTGTGAGTGCTTTGAATAAGAAATTATTAAAAATTCCATTGACAGAGGTAATGTTGTTGATGGTTGCAATTTTCTGGGGAACCAGTTATGGGTTGACAAAAGATGCATTGATTTATACAAGTGTATTGCTTTTTATATCGATTCGATTTTCGATTACATTTTTATGTATGTTGCCAGTCATTATTAGAGACTTTCGCTGCGGGTTAAACGATGACTGGAAAGTTGCTATTCCGACAGGTACTGTACTATCGGCAATTTTTTTCTGCGAAGTTTATGGTGTCTTCCATACGTCTGCGTCTAATGCCGCTTTTCTAATCAGTTTGTCAGTGATTTTGACTGCTTTTGCGGAGCTAATTATTAACAAGAGACGGATAACGAACGCTCTGTTAGTAATGACACTAGTAAGCGTATTAGGTGTTCTTTTGCTAACAAGTTCAGAGGGATCCACTCTGGATTTAAATAAAGGGGACTACTTTATTTTAATGGCGGCGCTACTGCGGGCTTTGATGGTTACATTGACCAAGCGCATTGTGGAAGGGAAAGCAATAACAACATCCACCTTAACTGCCATTCAGTCATTGGTGGTTGCCACTGTCTCAATTTTGTTAGTGTTTATTTCTCGGCCTTTTTCAGATTTTGCGATACCTACTTCTCTAAGCTTCTGGTTGATAATGGCGTATTTAGTGGTATTTTGTACTCTTTTTGCTTTCTATGTGCAAAATTATGCAGTGCGTAAGACGTCTCCCACAAGAGTATCTCTGTTAATGGGGAGTGAGCCTTTATTCGGAGCTATATTTGCAGTTATATGGCTCAATGAATCTCTCTCAGCGGTACAGATGATTGGTGGTGGATTGATTTTAGTTAGCGTAGTCATCACATCCTTAAAGAAAGAGGGAGAAACGGTTAATCATATAAAGTCAACTATACCGGCTGCCGTAAACGCAAAATAGAGACACCCAATCCGATAAAAGCACTGCCCATAATGCGATTAACCCACTTCACCCGTGATGCACTGCTTAGCCAACGGGAGAGGTGTTTCGCTAGCCCACCATATAGCATTAAAACGGCGAAGGAGAGCGCCATAAAGGTGCCCACCATAATCGAGAATTGGGGAAGCAAGGCACGCTGTTTATCCAAGAATTGCGGAAACAGGGCGGTAAAAAACAGGATCGCTTTTGGGTTGCTCACGGCTACCAATGCGCCTTCACTAACGGTACGCCACCTGGGGGTTGGTTTAGTCGCTATGGTAGCGACCGCAAGGGAGGTCTTGCTCCGCCACTGACGAATGCCCAGGTAGATCAAGTAGGCTGCGCCGCCCAGTTTAAGCAGGTTGAACAGCACTTCCGAGGCGTTCAACACCACCCCCAGCCCCAAGACTGCTGCACTGGCCAGTATGAGTAGGCCAGTAATATTTCCCAGCGACGAAAGCGCTACGCGCTTGGCTCCTCCTGCCATGCCGTTGCGCACCGCGACTAGAAAAGCGGGCCCGGGGCTGGCAATGCTGACCAGTGCCACGGCAACAAAAAGCAACCAGGTGGAAAGCTGCATGGGCGCATCTCCGGACGGGGTTGAAATGACTCATCGCATTAATCCTAATGGATAACACCCGTGTAGACGACTCCTTATCAACCATTGGTAAGTTTATTGCCTCTCATTGCCTACCTGCTCTGCCATCAAACACAGCAGCTCGTACATAACGGTAGCGCCAAGCAGGGCCGTGTTACCGCTGGGGTCGAAGGGTGGGGAGACTTCCACTACATCGGCGCCGATAAGCGGTAAACCTCGAAAGCCGCGCACTAGTTGAAGTGCTTGCAGGCTGGTGAGGCCACCTACTTCAGGGGTGCCGGTGCCAGGGGCGAAGGCGGGGTCGATGCTGTCGATATCGAAGGATAGATATACTGGGCCACTGCCTACAACGCGGCGTGCTTCGGCGACCGTCGCTTCAATGCCAAGCGTATCCACTTCCTCCATAAACATCACCCGCATGCCACTGGCATCGGAGTAGTCCCAGCCTTGGGTGGTGTTTTGGGCGCCGCGAATGCCAATTTGCACCGTGCGTTTGGGGTCGATAAGGCCCTCTTCGCAGGCGAGCCGGAAGGGGCCGCCGTGGTGAAATTTGGAGCCCTGAAACTCGTCCCAGGTGTCGGTATGAGCATCGATATGAATCAAGCCTACCGGGCCATCGGCTGCCAAGCCGCGCAGGATGGGGTAGGTGATGGAGTGGTCGCCCCCGGCGCTTAGCGGAATAATGCCTGCTCGGTGAATGGCTGAGTAATAAGCGGCAATATCATCAGAGACCTGCTTAAGGTCGTAGATCGACGAAAAGCGCACATCCCCAATGTCGGCAATACGTGCCTGGGCAAACGGGTCCAGCCGGGTGACATGGTGCAGGCTGCGCATCATGCTTGACTGGTTGCGAATCTCCCGCGGGCCGTGGCGGGTACCGGGGCGATTACTCACGCCGCCATCAAACGGAATGCCGACCAGGGCAATATCAAGTTCCGCTAAGGAGTCGGCGAGCGGCGCACGCAAAAAGCTGGCTATTTCGCGATAGCGTGGTTCTTGGTGCGGTAGGTAGCTTTCGCCAGTGGCGGCATTGTGGCGAGTGCCGTCGGTGCCCTTGGTCATGTTGCTCTCCTTATCGGGTTAGGCTGGCCAAACTGGCGGCTAACAGTTGCGTGCCTGCCACGGCATCGGCGAGCTCGGTATGCTCATCTGGATGGTGGCTAAGACCGTCGCGGCAGGGCACAAACAGCATCGCCGTTGGGCAGTGGTTGGCAAGGTGAATAGCGTCGTGAAAGGCACCGGATACCAAGTGCGGTGCGCTAATGTCTAACTCCTGGGCGGCGTCATCTAGTAGGGCGGTAAGTGTTTCGGGAAACGCGACCGGCTCAACCCGCGAGAGCGGTGTCAGCGTTGCACGGCAACCTGCCCAGTTCTGCTGAGCGAGCTTATTGAATTCGGCTTCCAGCGCTTTGAGCGTTAGCGCTTCTGGGTGGCGTAAATCAATGCTGAAGGAGACGTGGTCAGGAATGGTGTTCACCGAGCCAGGACTAACGGTGAACTTGCCGATGGTAAAGCGCACCCGGTCTTCGTCATCTCTCGCGGCTTCCCTGAGCGCTGTTGCTAACGCGCAGGCGCCTTCAAATGCATCGCGACGCATGGCACGCGGGGTAGTGCCTGCGTGGTTGGCGCTGCCCGTTATCGTGACTTCAAACCAACTAACGCCCTGAATACCTTCAACCACGCCCACTGCAGCACCTGCACGCTCCAATATTGGGCCTTGCTCAATATGTAGTTCCAGGAAGGCGTGCATGGGCGTTGCCAATGGGCGGCGTGGCACACCTGCGGCGTCAAGCTCCGCCAAGCAGGTGTCTAATGCACTTCCCAGGCTGACGCCGTCGCTATCTTCAATCAAGCGCGTTTCATCCAGGCTGCGTACACCACAAAAGACCGCTGAGCCTGAAGTGCCCGGCGAGAAGCGTGCGCCTTCTTCATTTGTCCAGCTGACCAGTGATAACGGTCGGCGTGGGGTAAAACCAATGTCGTTAAGCGCGCGCAGCGCTTCAAGGCCTGCCAGCACACCCAGCGCACCATCGTACTTTCCCCCCGCGGGTTGGCTATCCAAATGGCTGCCGGTGACGACGGGCTCAAGCTCAGGGTCGCTGCCGGGAATGTCGAGAAACACGTTGCCGATGGCATCAACGCTCGCCTTTGCACCTAAGGCACTGGCCTGCTCAATCAGCCATAGCCTCGCGCGGGTATCGCTGTCATCAAGCGCGAGGCGTGCCACACCGCCATCCGAGCGAGCGCCAAATTGGGCTGCCGTTGCCAAGTCATTAGCTAAACGCGCCGGTTTTACCGCAGCGGCGATTGACGCCAGATCTGTGGGGGATCCATCGGTAGGGTGATTGGTGTGGCTCTGCATCAGGCTCTCCACAGGTGTTTGTTATTCGTAAACTTCGAAATGCAACTCGACAGGCACACAGTCCGCTCCGTTGATAGGGATTATGTCCTGTGGGCAGGCGGACATGACCACAATACAGTCCATCTCGGCGCGTAGTTCAACATAGTCGCCAGCGTTAGACACCGGCGGGCACCAGTCGACTTTCATCTGCTCATTAACGGGAATATTCATCCATAGATTGAGCGGCTGGGGCACCTCGGGGGTGTCAACGCCAATCGCCTTCATGGCTAAGCGCAGGTTGTCGGCGCAGCTATCATGATAGCCCTCGACACCCAGGGTCATATATCGGAACAGGTCGCAGGCCGCCATTAACGTGTCGTGAATACCCGGCGAGGTATCAGCTGTGAGGGTCATGATCGGGCGGCGGCGGTTACTGATTAGCGGATCGCCTACCTGGGGAATCAGCGCGCTCAACCAGGCGCGCCCGTGTTCCCAGGACATGAACTCGTTGGTGTTATCGGTGCTAAACGCCCAGGTGTCGCACACTTGAGTGCCATGGGTGTTAATAATGCGGATGGTTTGCCCTGCTTTTAAGCGTACCGCTCGCCCGCCACGGGCAGCAACTTCGTAGCGCTCGCCGAGCACTGGCGTGCCATCAGGGGAGATGGGGTTGTCTAAGCTGTGGTTGTGACCGCAGGGCTCGCTGTTACTGCGCGGCAGTTGCTCAATGCGAGCGTGGTCAAAGCGTGTGTCAGTACTCATTTGAATCTCCAGGTGTGTTGTCGTGGTGTTAGCTAATCGGTACATGTAAGTCGAATCAGTCAATATGGCGCTCGCGCCAGGTATTCAAAAACTGTTGCAGGCGCTCGCTTTTCGGCTGGCGAAACAGCGTGGCGGGCGGGCCGCTTTCGACTACCCGGCCTTGATCCATAAAGATCACTCGGTCGGCCACTTTGGCGGCGAAGCCCATTTCGTGGGTAACGATCACCATGGTCATGCCGTCGCTGGCCAGCGTTTTCATTACATCAAGCACTTCGCCCACTAGTTCTGGGTCAAGCGCCGAGGTGGGTTCATCAAAGAACATCACTCGGGGTTTCATAGCGAGCGCCCGGGCGATGGCCACACGTTGTTTCTGGCCACCGGAAAGGCTCTCAGGAAAGTGACCCGCGCGATCGGCAAGCCCAACCTGCTCGAGCATAGCCATGCCTTCAATGTCTGCATCTTGGCGTGACAGGCCATTCACCAAGCGCAGCGCTTCGGTGACGTTCTCCAGCGCGGTACGATGGGGCCAGAGATGAAAGTGTTGGAACACCATGCCCACCGGGGCGCGCACTTCATCGACGCGCTTTTCACTGGTACGAACGCGTTTACCGCCGCGGTCTTCATAGCCCAACAGCTGGCCGTCGATGTAGACGCTGCCGTGATCGTAGGGCTCTAAAAATGCCAGGCAGCGCAGCAGCGTTGATTTGCCGGAACCGGAAGGGCCAATGACGCAGACCACCTCGGACGGCGTAAGGCTGAAGTCGATGTTGGTCAGCACTTCCAAGTCGCCGAACTGTTTGCTGATGCCGTGTGCTTCAACCATCGCTTTTTGACGGGAAGAGGATGCGGGCAAGTGTGTTTCAGCCGTTGGCATGGGTCGCTCCTGGTTGGGCAGCTTGGCGCGGTTGACGATTGGCTAAGCGTTTTTCCAGCGCATAGCCTCCCCGGGCGATGAGTTCGATCATTAACCAATAGAGTAGGGCGACCGCCAGATAGGGCTCGATCACCTGAAAGGTTTGGTTAACGATGGTGGTAGCGTTTTTGGTGAGGTCGTCCACTGAGATGATTGAGATCAGGGCGGACTCTTTCACCAAAATAATCAGCTGGTTGGTACTCGGAGGAATGATTAAACGAGCCATTTGGGGAATCTGAATACGAATTAGCGTGTGCCAAGGGGAGATCCCCAGCATGCGTGCTGCCTCAAGTTGGCCTTTAGCAATCGACTTGAAGCCACCACGATAAATTTCCGCAAAGTATCCTGCGCCATACAAGCCAATGCCGGCGACTCCAGCAATCTCGGCATCCAACCGCAGGCCAATACTGGGGCCACCGTAATAAAGTAAAAACAGCAGGATCAGCAGCGGCGTGCCGCGGCAAACCTCCACATAACAGGCCACCGGGTAACCGAAAAGGCGTGGGTTAGCTAAGCGTAGCGCTGCGAGTACCAGACCGAGCGAAAGTGCCAGCAGGCAGCCTAAAAAACAGATCCATAGCGTATTCCACAAGCCTTGCAGAATCAGGCCACGTGCTTCCCATAGCAGGGCAATATCTAACATAGCGGACACTCCCCTATTCGGTGGCTAGGCCGCCGGCCATGCGGCGTTCTAAGTAAGCGCTGATTCGTGCCAGCACAAGATTGACGGCAAGATAAAGCACGGCAGCGGCAAGATAGGTTTCCAGTGGCTGAAAAGTGCGCGAAGCGATTTGCTCGCTCACCCGCATTAGCTCAGTAACCGCAATCACCGAGATCAGCGATGAATTTTTGAGAATGGTAATGATCTCGTTGGTTAACGGCGGCAAGGTAAGACGAAACACCTGGGGCATGATAATGCGCCTGCGGGTTTGCCATGCGGAGATACCCGCCATACGCGCTGCTTCGATTTGCCCAGCGGGAATATGGCTGATGCCACTGCGGAAAATTTCTGCCTGAAAGGCGGTGGTATTCAGCGTTAAGGTCAAAATGGCGGCTGAAATAGGCGCGATCTCAATGCCTATCTCGGGCAGCAAATAGTAGACCAGCAGTAGTTGCAGCAAGATGGGGGTGCCACGCCAAAAGCTGCGGTAAAGCCCACAGGGCCAGCGCACCAGGCGGTAGCGACTGGTTAAGCCAAAGGCCAGCAACACGCCTAATACCAAGCCCAGTGCGATGGCGCAAAGCGAGACCACCAAGGTGGTGGTCAAGCCCTTAAGCAGCACAGGGTAGTGGTTGAGTAAAATCTCAAACATGGTGCACCCTTAGAGAGAAGAGAATCGTCTTAGCGAACTGCGCGGCGTGTTACTCGGCCGCTGGCAGTTCTAAAGGCAGATCCATCGGGCCGCCGAACCATTTCTCTTGTAGCTCTTCCAGAGTGCCGTCTTCATTGAGGCGTTGAATTTGCTCATCCATAAAGGCATTTAGCGAGGCGCTCTCTTCGTCATTACGCCCTGCCCAACTAAAGTAAACCGGGTCACCAAAGGTGCCGACCACTTCAAATACCTCGGGGCGGGTGCGCTCGGCTTCGAGCAAATTGGGCAGGCTGTTAATCACCACATCAACGCGGCCGGTACCCAGCTCGGCGTAGGCTTCGTCAACGCCTGTGTAAGTGCGGATATCTTCAACGGGGGTGCCCGCTTCCTCAAGCTCGGCGGCCAATGCTTCTAGCGCCTCAAGTTGAGCAGAACCCGCTTGAGCGGCGGCTACCTTGCCGGCGATATCCTCAGGTGAGTTGATACCCTCTTCGCCCGCGCGTTTTAGAATTGCCATAGTGGCATCGGCAATCGGTGCGCTGAGGTGATACCGCTCCATGCGCTCAGGTGTGGCGGTGACCGAGGTGATCACGTAATCAAAGCGCTCGCGCTCAAGGCCCGGCAGAATACCTTGCCAGGGAAGATCCATACGGATCAGCTCGACCCCCTCAAGCTCGGGCATGATGTATTCCATGATATCGGCGGAGTAGCCGACAATCTCACCCTCTTCAATGTATTCAAACGGGGCGAAGCGCGCTTCAGTGCCGACAGTAAAAGTGCCGTCTGAGCGAATATCGTCAAGCAAATCACTGTGCGCAGTAGAGGCGAAGCTAACGCCAAGTAAGAGGCCTGCGGTAATCGTCGGGATGCGTTGCATGGGGATGCTCCTCGGGGTGGTGATACTCGAATCAAAAGGCGAAGGCCCGTTGAACAACAACCCCTTGAGTAAAGCAGGCGTTATGCAACAATAAAACTGCTATCTTTCGATGTTCGTACCCGTTTTATTGATGTGAATTGCACTAACGTAGAGCACTCTAATGAAACTCTCAGCTGCTGATCTTAAAAGCCTCTCTGTATTCCTTGCCGTGACTGAGCATCGCGGTTTTGCGGGCGCGCAAACGGCGCTGCATATGAGCCAGTCCGCTGTGAGCTTTCATATCCGGGCACTTGAAGAGCGGGTAGGCTTCACTGTATGCCGACGAGGGCGGCAGGGGTTTGAGCTCACTGAGCGGGGCACAATGGTGTATGAGCGTGCCAAGGTGTTGCTTGCCTCCGTTGATGATTTTGATAGCGAGATGAGCGAGCTGCGCAGCTCCGTTTACGGCACGCTGCGTTTAGGTGTTGTCGATAACACCATTATGGATGTGGATCTTGATCTGCAGGGGGTGATTGGCGAATTTCTGCGCAAGAACCCTAAAGCGCGTCTCAACATTACGGTAGGCAGTCCTGATCGCCTGATTGGTGAGATTGCCAATGGTGAAGTACAGCTCGGCATCTTACCGGAAATGGCACAAATTGAAGGCCTGCAGCATCGTCAGGTTTACACCGAAGTGCATGGAATCTATTGCGCAAAACGGCATCCGTTGTTTGCCCGTGATAGCGATCAGCTAACGATAGAAGAAGTGATCAATCACCCCTTTGTGGTGCGGCCCTATGCCAACCTGCAAGAGCTTAAGAGTTTTCCCAATGCCCAGGTGGGCGCCCATGCCTCCAATATGGAAGCCCAGGCTCTGCTGATATTGAGCGGCCACTTTATCGGTAATTTGCCCCGCTACTATGCCAACCACTGGGTGGAGCGGGGCGAGCTCAAAGCGCTGCTGCCAGATCAGGTCGAAATCGCGTCGCCGTTTTGTGTCGTTACTCGGGCGGGGCGCAGGCCATCCCTTATCGTGCGAACCTTTATTCAGGAACTGGTAGCAAGGCTTTGGCAGCAGTCACATTTGGTTGATGCGTACCAAGGAGATGAGTTGTTAGCAGTGGGTAAATCAATCAACGATAGCTGATAGGCACAGAGTAAGCTATCCCCGGTGCGCATGGCGAGAAAATTGGATTTTGTAAGACATTCGCTATTGGTTTTGTAAGAGATCTCTTAAAAACCGCTGACTGAATTGATTTTGCTAGGAAATACTGTAGGTTTTCTTGGCTTCGCTAACCGCGCTAAAGTCCCGAGCAATAAATAGCGTCGGGTGAAGACTTTTTTTTATATAAGAGCCCTTTCTCAGCAAAATGAAAAAAGGGTGATGACTCATGGCGGCATTCACTATTGATGGCGCTTATGTTTAGCCTTACTGGGTTTCAGGCGCATGCCTCTATTTATTTCGATTATTGCCAGCTTTCCTACCGTCATCTTTACAGTACTGCTAAGTGTCGCCGTTCTTTACTGGTTAGTTTCGCTATCGGGTTTAGTCGATAGCGACGTAGTCGAGGGTGATGTTGGCGAAGGAGGTTCGCTGGCATTGGGCGGTTTACTGGCAACGCTGGGCTTGCACGGCGTTCCCCTGCCGCTAGTGATTACGCTGCTGGCATTAACCGGCTGGCTGTTTAGCTATTTCGCAATGCTGTTGCTAGGAACACACCTAAACCCAGGCCTGTTGCTGTGGGTGTTTAATGGCGTCGTGCTGATATTAGGTTTTGTTGTCGCCACTATTATCACGTCCTTGCTGATTCGCCCTATGCGGCCCCTTTTTCGCCCCGCTCAGCACCTGCCTATTGAACAGCGTTTGACAGGTAAGCAATGCACGGTTCGCTCGGGAGAGGTGACAAAAGAGAAAGGCCGCGCCGATGCGCATATCGATGGTGACCATCTTATTTTGCAAGTGCGAAGCGACTCAGCGCTGGTGCGTGGTGAGCGCGCCATCATTATTCAGTACCTGTTGACTGAAGATGCGTACTGGGTGGTATCTGAAAAAGATTTTGAAGCCGGCTTAGCCGATTAATTGCCTTGGTGCAGGAGATAAAGATGGATTTGTCGTGGATCATGCCACTACTGGTTAGTGTCAGTGTGATTGTTATTGCACTGCTTGCAATACTGGCACTGTTTAAAGCCTTTTATCGAAAAATAGATCAAGGCCAGGCATTAATCGTCAATGACCTTTCCGCAACGCCCAAGGTTTACTTTACCGGGGCTATGGTGCTGCCCGTTGTTCACCGTTCCGAAACCATGAAGGTATCGGTGATCACCCTGGAGCTCAATCGTACCGGGAAAGAGGGGCTGATTTGCCGCGATAATTTGCGTGCCGACATTAGCGTAGCATTCTACCTACGCGTCAATGCCACTGCCGAAGACGTCTTGCGCGTTGCTAAATCCGTTGGCGTAGGCCGCGCCTCCGATCGCGATGCCGTTAATGAGTTATTTAACGCCAAGTTCAGCGAAGCATTGAAGACCGTCGGTAAAAAGATGGACTTCATGCAGCTCTTCGAAGAGCGCCAGCAGTTCCGCGACGCCATTGTTGAGACCATTGGCCAGGATCTTAATGGCTACATTCTCGAAGACGTTGCCATTGATTATTTAGAGCAAACGCCGAAAAGCTCGCTGGATCCGAACAACATCCTGGATTCAGAAGGTATCAAATGTATCACCGAGATTACCGCCCGGCACAATGTTGAGACCAACCGCCTGGAGCGCGACCAAGAGCTGGAAATTCAGCGCAAGAATGTATCCGCACGTGAAGCCGCATTAGAGCTTGAGCGAACTCAGGCCGATGCCGAGGCGCGTCAGCGTCGTGAAATCGAAAGCCTGGAGTCTCGTGAGCAGTCCGAAGCCGAGCAGGTGCTTCAGCAAGAACGTGCGAAAAGCGAAGCCGCGCGGATTAAAACCGATGAAGAGCTGGCGATTGCCGAAGAGAACAAGCAGCGCCAGATTGAAATGGCCACCAAGGCCCGCGAGCGTGCCGTCCAGATCGAAGAGGTGCGCATTCGTCAGGCGAAAGAGCTTGAGGATGTAACCCGTGAGCGTGCGGTAGAAATTGAACGAATCGGTATGGAAAAAGCGCTGGAAGAAGAGCGCAAAGAGATTGCCGACATTACCAGCCAGCGTATTGCGGTTGAACGCAGCGTGGCGGAAGAAGAAGAGAATATTAACGATGTGCGCAACCGCGCCGAGGCGGAGCGCCAGAAGGTCACTCGCTTGACCGCCGCACAAGCCGAAGCGGAAGAGCGCAAGCTCAAAGAGGTGCGCGCCGCGGAAGCTGTCTTCGAGCGCTCCAAGCTGGAAGCGGAAGAGGCGGTTATTCGCGCCCAAGCCGATTTGGATGCGGCTGAGAAGAAATCCGCCGCAGAAGAGAAACAGGCACGTGGCCAGCAGGCGCTTGCCGCGGCAGACGGGCTGGCAGAAGCGCAAGTGCTGGAAGCGCGTGCTCACGCCCAGCGCAGCGAAGGCTTTGCCCTTGCCGAGGTTAAAACGGCCAATGCGAAAGCTGATGAAGATGCCGGACTAGCGGAAGTGCGTATTCTTGAACAGCGCCTTGAAGCCGAGGCCATGGGCGAGGAGAAACTGGGCACCGCAAAAGCACAGGCCCGGGAAGCAATGGCCAAAGCCGAAGCCAATGGCTTGGTCGAGAAGCTGCGCGCTTACGACAATATGTCCGAAGAGGCTCGCCACTTCGAAGAGTTCCGTATGAACCTGGAAGTCCACGAGAAAGAAGTCATGGCGCAAATCGAAGCTCAGCGCATCGGTATGCTCGAAAATGGCAAGGTAATGGCTGCCGCGATGCACAATGCCAAGTTCGAGCTAATTGGTGGCGACAGCGATGTGTTTGAAAAACTCACCGCCGGGCTAGGCTACGGTAAAGCAGTACAAGGTGTGCTCGATAAGTCACCAGCGCTGCAAGCTACCCTGGCGGGCTTGGCGAATCGTGCCCTGAACGCTGACGCTGGCAAAGCCTCCGAATCTGCCTAAAGGGTAGGGTGACTCTCTATGCAGAGAGTCTCGGCCTACGTCGTTACAAGCGGCCGGTGACACCTTTCCAAGACCGCAATCGTCACCCCATTGCGGTCTTTGCTATTTCTAGTGAGCACTTTTCAGGATGAATACCTATGTCGAAGGAGCATGCTTCGGTTGAAAATATCGTCAGAGAAAGCACCGCGTTCGAGACGATACAGCGGCGGTTGAGAACCCAGGGCGGCGAACTGGGCGCGTCGATCAGTAAACTGAATGACGCCCGCGCTGACGTTTTCGGTAGCAGTAGCATGGCGCTTTTGGGTAGGGCCCGTGTTCGAACCGAAAATAACGCCATTGCTCGCGATATGGTACGCATTGGCGAGCAAATTTTGTTTGGCTTTAATGTTCAATTAGGGCTGCGCAAAGAACTGGAAGCGAGCGATATTTTTGCGCTCTACCACCTCAAAGATGATGAAGAGGGGCTTGAGTTAAGTGAAGCGCCAACGGCGAATAGCTTCCTCACCGAGAGCCGCTTTGTTCAGGATTTCAAAGAACTCCAGAAATACTACAGCCATGCCACGCTGGTTCAACTGGTCACCCTTAACAATAAGCTGCTAATTGCTTTTCAAATCGGTGAAAAACTTAGCGACCTGCGCGTCTTCCGTTGGGATTTAGCCGCCAGCGGTGAGGTGAGCCGCTATATCGATAATCGCGGCGAGCGCGACCTGATCTTTCCTGACCGCTTTGCTTTCTCCTGGCAAACCGCAGGCCGGGATATGCAGGAGCAGGGTCGCGCGCCCCATCTGAATATCCTTGATACCGTCTTCGTGGACAACCTGCGCGGACACATTACCTTCAAGATTGAGAACAACACCAGCAGCGGCGAAGGTGTCTTTAGCGACCCAGTGGAGTCAGACTCCCAGTCGCTGGACGATGCCAGCTTTGAATATGCTGATCTTGGTGCGGTGGTGCTGATTCGTATTTTGCCCTTCAATGAGCAACAGTGGCGCTACTACCTTTTCAACCGTGCTGAGCAGCACGTTAAACGTGTCGATGCCATGGCGGGCTCCGTCGTTGAGCTGCCGGAAAACCACGGCCTGATTTTTCCCTCAGGCTACTACTTAAATACGGGTGAGTTGACCACCTACGAAGTACCCGAGGAAGACCTGCGCTTCAAACGTATGGTGCGCTCGCCAAACGGCGAAGATGTTCTCTACACTTTTTATGCGCCGCAAACCGGGCAGGTAGTGCTTTATCGCTACAACTTGATCCGCAAGCAGGTCGATACCCCCATGGTGGGGCACGGGGCGGCGATACTTGAAAACGGTCACCTAGCGATTTTTTACGCTGAAGACGAGCCTACGCTGGTTCATCCTATCCAGGTATGGGCGACGCCCTTTATGTCGGAGCGCTTCCATGCCCAGGATGCGGTGCGTAACGACACGCCACTAGGCCGAATTGGTAACCCGGATCTAGTACGCGGCATTGCCGAGCTCAATAGCATCGTGCAGCTCGCTAACGAGCAGCAGGCATCAGAACGCCACTTTAACGCCATCATCCGGCGGGTTGACCGCACGCTGAACCAGTTCCACTGGATTGGTGAAGCTGACTTTGAAACCATTCACGCCGCGCTTGAACAGCTAAAGCACACCGCTGAACTGATGCTCGATGAGTATGAGAAAGTCCAGGCGATTCGTGCCCAGACAGCCCAGGCGCTAGACGAGGTTGAAAAACAGCAGGCGACGCTGCTGCGGGAGCTCAAGCCCAGTAGTTGGAAAACCCCCGACCTATTCGTTACCTACCTGAAACATTTACGCGACCATCGTGGGCGGCTAATGGCGCTGCGTGAGCGACGCTATCTGGATGAAGAGCGCCTGCAAACGTTAGAGCAAGCGCTGGATAAAGCGGAACAATCGCTGACCCAGCAGACCTTTAGCTTTCTTGCTCAGCCAGAAGCGCTGGATGGCTACCGGGAAACCCTGGCGACGTTGAAAGAGCAGGTGGGTGAGGCAGAGAATCGCCAGCAGTTGGCGGAGTGCGTGGAGCGTTATCGCGAATTAACCGCGGGCCTGGATATGATTCAAGGGCTGCTGTCGTCGATGTCCGGCGGCGATGCTATTGAGCAGACGCGGATTACCGAGAACATCTCCAGCATCTACGCCTCGATTAATCAGCAGCGCTCCGAAGCGGAGATCCGTTTAAGAGAGCAGGGGAGCGCAGAGGCTCAGGCGCAGTTTGCGGCCCAGATTCGCTTGTTTGAGCAGAGCCTGGCTAATGGTGTTGGCGCGCTGCGGGAACCTGATGACTGCGACCAGCTGATGACGCGTATCCTCGATCAACTCCAGGAACTGGAGAGTCAGTTCGGCGAATTTGATGAATTTTTAACCACCATTCTTGAGCAGCGTGAAAGTGCCCACGAGAGCATCGAAGCACGCCGCCAGCAGCTGCAGGATGAGCGTCAACGTCGCGTCTCTACCCTAACGGACGCCAGCCAGCGGATTCTGGCCAATGTGGAGCGCCGCACAGAGCGCTTTGAAACCCTCGAAGAGCTGCATAGCTTCTTCGCGGCGGATGCCATGGTCGGCAAAGTGCGCAGCATGATCGATGAGCTGCGCAATATGGGCGGCAATCTTGAGGCGGACGATATCGCCGGACGCCTGCGCTCCTCCCAAGACGCCGCCATGCGTAGCGTGCGTGACCGTTCCGATATTTATGAATCCGGTGGTGATGTTATACGCCTGGGGCCACGCCACCGCTTCAGCGTCAACCAGCAGCATCTCGACTTAACCCTGGTGCCTCGCCAAGAGCGCATCATGCTGCATCTGACGGGCACGCAGTATTACGAGCCGCTTGAGGATGAGAGGCTGACCGAGCTGCAAGACTACTGGAGTATGCTGCTGCCTTCGGAAAGCCCCGCAGTCTATCGCGCCGAGTATCTTGCTTATCGCTTTATGGACGAGTTGGCGAAGCCCGGTGCTAAGCCGATTAATGTGGAAGATTTCAGCGAGCTTCAGCGTCAGATTGCCAATTTTGCCTCGCCGCGCTACCGCGAAAGCTACGAAAAAGGCATTCACGATCACGACGCTGCACTGATCGTACGCACCTTGTGGCCAGCCCGCCAAAGTGCTGGTTTGCTAGGGTTTGGGCCGCTGCCCCGGGCGCTGGCGATGCTGTTCTGGGCCGATCGCATTCACGATGAAGACGCGACCCGTAACCTGCGCGCTCGCTGTCTATCGGCAGGCATTCTATGCCGCATTATGAATAACGACGATCTGCTAAACGCCTTGATCCAGGAAGTACAGCCGCAGCTTGATGCTTTTGTATCGGCCCAACAGATCAAGTGCTCGGTGAGTCAGATAAGCAGTGCCACTGACTTTCTGGTGCGCCAGTTGGCTGAAGAGGGCGAACGTTTTCCGGTCACCCAGTACGCCGCCAGCCTGGTGGAGAGCTTTACCACCTCCATGCAGCAGCAGGGCCACTACGTACACTTTCAAGAGGCCTTGGCGGTGGTTGCGGGTAACCCCGGCGCCCGCTGGGTGATCACTTCCCACTGGCTGCAGGCCCACGCGGGGCAGGCCAAGCAAGAGGCGCTGCTGCACTACCTGCCTGAAGCGATTGCCATGCTCAACACGGCTGACCGGCTAAGCACCGCCACCCATAATGTTGAGCTAGCCTTCATCATTATCGGCTTGCTGGGCCAGCACGGACGTCTTGAACAGCAAGAGCTCACGCTTCAGCTCGACGACTTTCAGGAGCGGCTGCGCCACCACGAGCAGGTCGTTATACGCGACTGGACGGCGTTACAAGAGCGTCGCCAGCTGATTTTACGCGAGCAGCGGGAGCGGTTGCGGCTCGAAGAGTACCTGCCGAAGCCACTCAACTCGTTTGTGCGCAATAAGCTGATTACCGAAAGCTACTTACCCATCATTGGCGATAACCTAGCCAAACAGATGGGCACGGTAGGTGATACGCGGCGCACGGATAATAGCGGTTTGCTGATGATGATCTCCCCGCCCGGCTACGGTAAAACCACGCTTATGGAGTATGTGGCGAACCGCTTGGGGCTGATCTTTATGAAGATTAACTGCCCCAGCCTTGGTCACGATGTGACCTCGCTGGATCCTGAGGCCGCCACGCACTCCACTGCCCGGGCCGAACTGATCAAGCTGAATCTGGCGTTTGAAATGGGCAACAACGTCATGCTCTATCTGGATGATATCCAGCATACGCATCCGGAGTTTTTGCAGAAGTTTATCTCGCTATGCGACGGCAGCCGGCGGGTTGACGGTATCTGGAACGGGCGCACCAAGACCTACGATATGCGCGGTAAGCGCTTCTGCATCGCCATGGCGGGTAACCCCTACACCGAAAGCGGCGACGTGTTCAAAGTGCCCGATATGCTGGCCAACCGCGCCGATGTTTATAACCTGGGCGATGTGTTGAGTGGCATGGAGGAGGTATTTGCGCTCTCCTACATCGAGAATGCCATGAGTGCCAATACGGTGCTCGCCTCTTTGGCCACACGCGGCATGGACGATTTCTACCGCTTTGTGGATATCGCCATGGGCCGCGAGGTGCCAAGCACCGACTTTGAACACGACTATAGCGCCGCAGAGCGTGAAGAGATCGTCGCGGTGCTGAAGAATATGTTTAAAGCCCGAGAAGTGGTGCTGCGCGTGAATCAGCAGTATATCGCCTCCAGCGCCCAGGCTGACGAGTACCGCACCGAGCCGCCGTTCCGCCTACAGGGCAGCTACCGCAATATGAATCGGTTGGCTGAAAAAATGTCGCCGATACTTAGCAACGACGAGCTTGAAGCCATTATTGACGACCACTATGTCGGCGAAGCGCAACTACTCACCCAGGGTGCCGAAGAGAATCTACTCAAGCTGAAAGAGCTTAGAGGCACCTTGAGCGAGGAAGAAAAACAGCGCTGGGAAGCGATTAAGCGTGAGTTCCAACGTCGGCAACTAACCGGAGGCAATGAAGAGACCGGTGCCCTAGTGGTGCGTCAATTAAGCTTAATTGCGGAGGGGGTTGGTCAATGGGGGAAGGTAAGGTCGGAGGATGGTTAATGTTGCTGGAAGAACTACCCGAACATTAATCATGAGTTATTGATTGGAGATACTTAATTGTTAAAAATCAGCCGCTGGTTATCAGCGGCTGACTAATCATTTATCTAAAAGCACTCACTCAACAGCCGAGTAAGGGTTTTCTGCCATTAAGAAAGCGCGTAAGTCGGCTTTTTGAGAGTGGTTGTGCAGCCACTCACGCACGTCACAGGCCTTTTGGTAGTCAGCATCACCAAACTTGCTGCGATAGAGCTGCTCAAAGGTGTCACTGGTTTTTTCCTGACGTATCCGCTTTTGCCAGGAGTCTGTCAGTATGCTGTTAAGGTTACCCGCAAGCCCTTCGGCGATCAGCATTTCCCACTCGCCTTTATTCAGCCACACACCGCCTACACGAGCGCTATAGTCGATCCGATGAGCATTATCTTTGGCGATTCGAAACTTGCTCATAATGCCGCCGGTCACCGGGCAAATCAGTGCGCCTACCGTATCTTCCGCCTCAACGCTCTCGACACCAGTATCATCAAATACATGTTCGGGGTGACGTTCTTTCCAGCTAATGTAATCTTCAATCAAGATCCAGTTGCCGCCGCAGTTATTGCAAGTATGACTACGGAAAAGGGCATCAAGAAAGCTGGGGACTAAGTTCCCTTGCTGGCATGCGGTACATTTCATCGGCGCGTTCCTAGTGTTAAGTTCATGATATCTTTCTCATATATAAAAGTTGTCACAAAGATTAATTAAGAGCAAGTTGTTGCGCCGAGAAAATAATACTTAAAACCTTACCGACGCTAGAAGGCTAACTTCCAGCGGGTCGCCGACCACTACCCGCGTACTGCCTCCGCTGGAGGGATAGTAAGTAGTGTCGAACAGGTTCTTGGCGTTGAGCTGCAGGTGTAAGTTGTCGCCCAGCCAGGGGGTATCCCAGCCGATAAAGGTATCGGCGACGGTGTAGGCGTCTAACTGGAAGCTGTTGTCAGCGTCGCCTTCGCGCTCACCCACATAACGAACCCCGCCGCCCAGGCGCCAGTTGCCCAGTGCCGGGCTGGTATTCAGGTCGTGAGCCAAATAAAGGCTTGCGGTATGCCGTGCGGCGTTGGTCAGCCGGTTGCCCTGGGTGCCTTCGGTATCTTTGAGCACTTCGGTGTCTGTGTAGGCGTAAGCACCCAGTAGCGAAAGCTGATCGGTCAACTGGCCGGAAACCGTTAGCTCCACACCCTGTGAGCCCGCTTCGCCTACTGTGCGGGTGACGCCGTTGTCGGAAACAGCGACATTCTCTTTACGGATATCAAATAGCGCAGCGGCTAACGAGAACTGGTCGTTCCACAGGTGCTTCACACCAATTTCGCTGCCCATACTGTGCTCGGGATCCAACGTCTTACCGGTATCACTGTCGGCGCCATTGGGCACAAAAGCCTCGCTATAGCTGGCATAAACCGACGTATTCGGAGTCAGGCGATGCAGCAAACTGACCGAAGGCAGAAAAATATCGTCGCTGATATCGGTGGCGGTTACGAAGGGTCGGCCACGGCCACCAAACTGCTCGTAGTGGGTGTAGCGCCCGCCTAGCCCCAGCGTCCAGCGGTCATTGAAGTGCCAGCGGTCATTGAGATAAACGCCGGTCGTATTAATCTCATCCAAGCGGTTGCTTCGCGAGGTGTTAAGGCTATCGCTATCCAGATTTAGACCGCCGTAGCTCATCTCGTATACATTTTGGTCGGTGACCGCTGTACCGCGATACACCTCGGCCAGATAATCCCGCTGGCGTTCATGATCCACACCGATAGTGAGATCGTGGCGCATGCCTGCCAGGGTGGCGGTGCCGGTAGTATCCCAGGCGGTATATTGCACGCGGCGGTCAAAGCCGTAGTTAGCATCGGCACGGCGGGTTAGCGCGCCGGTGTCTTCATTCACACGCAGTACCCGCGGCTGACCATCGCTGTACTGGCGGCGGTTCCAGCCGTAGGTCAATCTTGTTGACCAGTCGTCGTTGATATCCTGTTCCCACCAGGCGGTGACGGCTTCGTCGTGACCGAATACCCGTGACCAGGATTCATCAAGGCGCTGCTTACGGGATATATTGGCGGGTTCGCCGTCAATGATCACCGTGCCGCGATCCAAGTCTAAGTCGTAGTCGCGATACTCATAGGAGATCTGCGCACGACTGTCGCTACCTTCCCAGCGCAGCGAAGGGGCAATAATCGTACGTCGATCATTGCCAAAAGCGCGTGAGGAGTCTTCATCTTCATGATGGACGATAAACCGGAAGGCCAGCCCGGTATCGGCAAGCGGGCCGGTGACATCCACGCTGGCATTGCCGCCGCCCAAGGAGGTGGCTTCGGCGCTGATTTCGCGCTGCCACTCGTACTCAGGGCGTTTGGTGACCAGATTGATCACCCCGCCAGGATCCTGCTGGCCTTGAAAGAGCGAGGCTGGCCCCTTGAGTACTTCGACATGGTCCACCGTTGCCATGGAGAAGGTGCCCCGGGGCTGGCGAATGCCGTCGATCAACGTCGAACCATCGCTGTTGCTGCCGAAACCGCGTTTGATAAAGCCGTCTTCGGTGCCACCCATATTGTTGCCTTCGGTGACCCCTGCGACCATCGCCATCGCCTCAGTGAGGCTGTCGATATTATGATCGGCCATCACCTGGGCGGTGACTGTCTCTACGGTGCGGGCTTCTTCCAGAAACGACACCGGCTGTTTGCTGGCCAAACTAGAACGCTGGGCACGATAACTCTGCGGGGCCACGTCAGTGAGGCGATCCGAAGTGACGATCAGTGTTTCTGAAACTGTTTCTGAAGTGATCTCGTTGGCTTGTTGCGCGAAGGCATAGGGCAGCGGGTTCAGCAGTAGCAGCGGCGAAAACAGTGCAATGGTTCGAGAGCGGAGCATGGGCGGTATCGATCCTTTTTGTCGTCAGTGGGTGGAATGAGCAAGCGTTATTGCGCGTTGAGTGCGCCCCAGAAATGTCCCTCGCGGCTTAGCGCTGGTGGGGCGGGCAGCAGCGCGTCGAAGGTAGCGGCCGGGTCGAGGTCGGCGAAGCGTTCGGGGTAGAGCCATTGGGCAATGCGTTCTAGTGCCACAATGGCAAAGGGGCCTTGGTGGAAGCCGTGCCAGAGCGCGTAGAACTGACCTTGCTGAACGGCGTCGAGATGCTGCCAGCCGGGCAGTTCGTGGCTAAGCGAGCGCAGGTCTTGGGCAATCTCCGCATCGCTAATCCCAAGTCCCACGCTGATGCCATCTCCTGCTGTCCATTGCCCCGCGGTATTGATCACGACCTCGGGCGGGTGGCTCAGTACCCACTCGTTGCTTAGCGTCGCCGATGCGCCAGGGGCTAAGGCATCGGCAATATTATCGCCGCCCGCCCGGGCCACTAAGTCGGCAAGTCCGTTGCGTAGATTGGTGCGGCAGCAGTCAACTTTCACCCCAGGGGCGACATTGATGAGGACGGTGGGTGGGGATGCAGGAAGGTCTGCCAAGCGCCGGTCGATACGCGCCAAGCGCTGCTCAATCAGGGCAATCATCGCGCTGGCCCTGGGCGTTGCGTTTAATACCTGGCCTAAAAGGGCAAGGCTTTTGGGCGTGTTCTCCAGCGGATGACGGTTAAAGTCGATAAACAGGTAGGCAATGCCCAATTCGTCCAGTAACTGCGCCAGGGGCGAGCCTTCCACGCTGCTAGCGCGTGAGAGATCAAACAGCACCAGGTCCGGGGCCAGATTCAGTAACGCTTCGCTATCGAGCAGAGGTGTCGGTGCGCTTGAGAGCGCTGGCAGTCGGTCTAGCGCAGGCCACTGGGAGGCAAAGCGTTGTGCCATGGCGGGGTCAAACACGGTAAGGGGATAAGCCCAGCCCGCCAAGCGTGGGGTCGGGTCATCCAGTAGCGTTGCCAAGGCATACAGCTGGCGCGGTTGGGTAAGAAATAGGCGAGTTGGCGGGGCTGAGAGCGTCACCTGACGGCCTGCTAAATCGGTGACGTGTTTAGGGAAGTTCCCCGGAGGCTCACCTGCCGGGCATGTGGCAGCGCTTAACAAACTCATCCAACACAGCAAATTAATAGCCAAGCGGCGCATGTCGGTCTCCTAGGGGGTGTTCGCAGAGAGATGACTGACGCGATCGCTTAGTACCACCGGACGCCCCAGCGAGCAGCGTTCGACCCGCGCCTCTACGCCATAGGCGGCGTGCAGTACGTCGGGGGTAATCACCGTGTGAGGGTCGCCGGCAGCCAGCAGACCGCCGTTGCCAAACAGCAGCACCTGGTCGCAGAAGCGCAGTGCCAGATTGATATCGTGGATAGCCATCAGGCATACCGCCTGACGCTCTGCAATCACTGCGCGCACGGTATCGATCAGTGCCAGCTGCCAGCGCAGATCCAGCGCGCTGGTGGGCTCATCCAACAGTAATAGCGCGGGCTGGCGGGCAATCGCCTGGGCCAGGCCCACCATCTGGCGCTGGCCACCGGAGAGTTCGCTCAACGGGCGCAGGGCGAGTGAACGAATGGCCAGGGCATCGAAAACGCGCTCGATTAATGCGTCTATTTCTGTACGGCTTAGGTCGGGGCGTACGGCACGGCAGGCGCTTAGCACAGCTTCGTAGGCCACTAACGTGGTGGCCTGAGGGAGCGTTTGCGGTAGATAGCTCACATGGCGCATCCGCGCGGCGCCGCTGAGGGTGGCGAGGTCGATATCATTAAGCTGCATTTGTCCGGTGGCTGGCTGTAAGCCCGCGATGGCCTTTAGCAGGGTCGATTTACCCACCGCATTGGGCCCCAGCACCGCGACCAGCGAACCGGGTGGCAGGGTGGGTAGATTTAGCTGCTCGAAGACGCGTCGTTTGCGGTAGCCCGTCGTGACGTTGCTGAGTGTAAAACCTGCCTTCATCGTGCTCGCCCCTGCAGCATGATCAACGCCATAAAGAAGGGAATGCCCACCAGCGAGGTCACCAGCCCCACCGGCAACACCAGCCCATCGACCAGCGTTTTACTGGCGATAGAAGCAAGTGAAAGCACCAGTGCACCGGCCAGGGCGCTGCCCGGCAGGTAGAAACGGTGATCTTCACCCAGCGCCAGCCGGGCCATATGTGGGCCCACCAGCCCAATAAAGCCAATGGTGCCCACAAACGCCACCGCGGCAGCAGCAAGTAGGCTCACTCTAAGCAGCGAGATAAGGCGCAACCGCTCAACCGCAATGCCGAAGCTGCGGGCGTGTTCATCGCCCGAACGCAGTGCCGTCATTGCCCAGGCGCTGCGCAGCGAGAAGGGCAGGCAAACGGCCAGCACCGCCGCCACAATGGCTACCGTCTCCCAGGAAGCGCGGGATAGGCTGCCCATCGTCCAGAAGACTAGTTGTTGTAAAGCATCAGGGCTGGCGATGAGCTGCAAAAGCGCGACCAGAGCGTTTAGTACAAAGACCAGCGCAATACCGAATAGCACGATAATCTCGCGGCTGGCCCCATAAAGGCGCGACAGCGCATTGATGGTCAAAATCGACGCCGCCGCAAACACAAACGCCATTAAGGCGGTGGCGTAGTGGGCATTTAAACCAAACAGGGTGAGGTTAAAAACAATCACCAGCGATGCCCCGAGCGTGGCCGCTGCGCCAACGCCCAGGGTAAATGGGCTGGCCAAGGGGTTATTCAGTACCGTTTGCATTTCCGCACCGGCCAGGCCCAGGGTGGCGCCTACTAGCACTGCCATTAGCGCCGCAGGCATACGGATTTCCCAGACAATGGCCTGCTGAATGGGCTCTTGGGCATGGGCATCCAACAGCAGCGCGATTAAATCAGTAAGCGGAATATGCGCTGGGCCGCTGGCGATATCAGCGAGCAGCGATATCGCTAACGCTATGGCTAACCCTGCGACAATCAGCAAACGGGTAACAATAAAGCGCCGATAGGTGGATGCCAACGGAGCAGCAAGCGGCGAAGAGGCGGGCATTGTGAAGGTATTTCCAGGTGAGAACGCAAAGTTAACAGGCTTAGTCTTGTTTGCGACTAAAACTCATTCGTGATTGTATTTTCATCCTTTAGTCGTAGTTTTGTCAACCGCAGTGAAACCTAGCGTCGCCTGATTGCTGTGCTGCTTCCTCTATGTTCTATTGAAGGAATAGGGTTCTATTGAAGGGCTAGGGTTCTGCTGAAGGAATAGGTTTTATTTAAGCGATAGACGCTATTGACGCAGTATTTGGCCTACACTTACCTTTTGTTACAGACAAGTATCAAGGAGTTCACCATGACCGATATAGCCGCTCTGCTAGGCAGTGACGCTGATAGTTTGCTTAACCACACTTGCCAGGGTGTTAGTCGTGAGGACTTGCATCTGCCGGGCCCGGATTTTATCGACCGTGTCATGGCTGATAGCGACCGCAGTCCAGCGGTATTACGCAATATGCAGAGCTTTTTTAACCATGGTCGCTTAGCGGGTACTGGCTATCTCAGCCTGTTGCCGGTGGATCAGGGGATTGAGCACTCGGCGGGCGCCTCCTTCGCGCCTAACCCGCGCTACTTCGACCCAGCTAATATCGTTGAACTGGCCCTCGAAGGGGGTTGCAACGGCGTCGCCTCGACGCTTGGAGTTCTCTCTTCCGTGGCGCGACGCTACGCCCACAAAATCCCGATGATGTTGAAGCTGAATCATAACGAGACCCTGAGTTACCCGGCGATATACGACCAGACGCTATTTGCCGATGTGGAGCAAGCCCACGATATGGGCTGCGTGGCGGTGGGGGCGACGATTTACTTTGGCTCCCATGAAAGTCGTCGGCAAATCATGGAGATCAGCGAGGCCTTTGAGCGGGCCCACCAGTTGGGTATGGTCACAGTGCTGTGGGCCTATCTGCGCAACCCGGCCTTCAAGCAGGATGGTACCGATTATCATGCCTCCGCCGACCTCACCAGCCAAGCCAACCACATGGCTGCAACCCTTAAAGCGGATATCGTCAAACAGAAACTGCCTGAGAATAACGGCGGCTACAAAGCGGTCGGTTTCGGGCATACCCACGATAACGTCTATAGCAAGCTGACGACGGATCACCCCATCGATCTGGCCCGCTACCAGGTCGCTAACTGCTTTATGGGTCGCGCGGGTTTGATTAACTCCGGCGGTGGCTCCAAAGGGCACTCCGATCTTGGCGAAGCGGTTCGCACGGCGGTGATCAATAAACGGGCTGGTGGTATGGGCTTGATCTCGGGGCGTAAGGCGTTCCAGAAACCGATACAGGAAGGCGTGGAGCTGCTGCATGCGATTCAGGATGTCTATCTCTCTACCGACGTTACGGTTGCTTGACCGCTGTGAGCATCGGTTTTTAAAGCGGCCTTAATGTGCTGTCCTTGGCAGGTTAAAAAGCCCAAAAAATTTGCCATCCAGGCCCTTGAAAATTGATTGACCGCTCCTATTTTGCAAACTGTAGAGGCTGCTTCGGTGGAGTGGATAAGAGGCCGCCTCTTATCTCAAGTCTCACAGTCTGCTTAACGTAGGAGTGTTCGATATGTTCGATGATCTCAAGCGTTTTGAAACCGGTTCGCCTCGACAGTTTGACTGGTTTAGTCAACTGCTGGACGGCTTCTTCCCCGACGGCAATGCGATGGATATTCGCGCGGTGCCGCGAGGTAGTTTCCCCATGATCAACGTGGCGCGTAGCGATGACACCGTGCGTGTCTACGTGTTTGCGGCAGGGCTGGCACCTTCGGATCTCACTATTGATGTTCAAGATAATGTGCTGACGCTGCGTGGCAAGCGTGATGCTGTAACGGGAAGCAATGAGGATGGCAGCTCGCGCCCGATATTTCGCCGTGAGCGCGCCAGCGGTGAGTTCGTAAGGGCGATTGCGCTCCCCGACGGTTTAGATGCCGAGCGGGCTGAGGCCCGCCATGCCCATGGGGTGTTTGAGATCGTGCTGCCTAAGCGTGAAGAGCTCAAGCCGCGACGTATTGATGTTCAGGCGGCGTAAATCATGTTTGTTAACCTTGAATAAGGAGGAATAAATCATGAATAACGTTGTTCGTTCATCCAACCACTCCCCGCTTTTACAGCGTGGTGAGGAGCAACATTCTCAAGAAACCCTGCTGCCAGCGGTGGATATTATTGAGGAGTCTAACGCGCTCAAACTGGTGGCGGATATGCCCGGCGTGACTAATGAAACGCTGAAAATAGAGCTCGACAACAATGTGCTGAGCTTGGAGGGTGAGATAGCGCTGAGTATGCCCGAAGGGCTGAGCGCGCTGCACGCCGAGGTTCGCGGCCAGCGTTTTGCGCGGCGTTTTAACCTCAGTCACGAAGTGGACAGCGATGCCATTAGCGCCACTCTCGTCAACGGCGTATTGACGCTAACGCTGCCCAAGAAAGATAGCCACCGCACACGCCGTATCGAAGTGCAGGCGGCCTGAGGCCTGGCCTCCGAGTAAAAACTGAGCAAAAAGCCGAGTGTCCGCAAAATGGCGGGCACTCTTTTTTGTGAGGCGGTTGGCTATCGTTCCAGGTAAAACTCGCCTTTGCCCACCACTTTTGCATTACCGCCCACCGTCACAAGGCCGGGCTTGATCTCGCCATTGGCGGCGGTATGGATAACGCTGGGCCGCCCCATTTCAACACCCTGATGAATCTTGCAGTGCAAGGCGTCTGGCTGCAGTGACGCCAGGTAGCCCGTCAACGCTGCGGCGGCGCTACCGGTAGCGGGGTCTTCGCAGATACTGGCGTGCATACAGAACATGCGACTGCGAACCACCGTCTCTGCCCCGTCGTGTTGTTCAATCACATACAGGTAAATCTGCTCTGCACTGCTAGGCACAACAGCACTCGCCCAGGTGGTGGTTGAGATGTGTACGCTCTCTAACGCTGCCACGTCAGTTAATTCAATTAAATGAAAGGGCAGTCCGAAGGAAGCAATTACCGGATCACCCATTACCTGGTGAATGTCTAGTCCAAGTAGTTCAACGGCAGTGATACGGTCAATCGTGCTGTCTTTCAATATTGCGGGCTGGGCGGTGGTAAACGTCGCTCTTCCGTGGTCATAACTAACCGCCAGTTCGCCGATAGGGGGTTGTAGCACAACGCCTTGTTCGCGGTTTACTAGTCTCAGTTCCGCGAGCAAATGCGCGGTACCTACCGTGGGGTGGCCTGCAAAAGGCAGCTCGCGTGTCGGCGTGAAAATCCGCATCGAGTAGTGATTTGGGCCAGTGGCGGCGCTCAAAAACACCGTTTCGGCCAGGTTAAGCTCATTAGCCAGCGCTTGCATGGTACTGGCTGCCAACCCATCAGCCTCTAGAAAAACGGCCAATGGGTTGCCAGTAAACGGCTGGTCGGTAAAGACGTCGAGTAGGTAATACTCAGCGGTTTTCATAAGGCCCCTTATCTAGTGGTGTATGCTTCCAAAACGCTTTATGTCCCTCTTTGAGCGCCTGTGTACGGTCAATGCCGATATCGTCAAGTAGCCTGTCATCAAGCGCCAGTAACTGGCGGCGACTACGGCGGTAGTGACGGTACTGACGCAGTTGAGATCTTAGCTGATAGCGAAGCTGGGTGAGGCTGAAGCGTGGCATGGCTAATCCTCCGTGTTATATGCCCAACCAGATTACTCAGTGCTATCATTTGAATACAGATATAGAGTTTAATGTTTTTAGAATACAGAAGGGCGTGTTATGCCTCTGTATGGCCGATGTGGAGGTCATCTGTATCGTTATCAGGCTGCATTAGGATGAGTGTCATGACGCGCTATGAAGAAGTCGCCAGCATTTTGCGGGAGCGTATCGAGCACGGTATTTACCGTGTGGGCGATCGCCTGCCGTCTATTCGCGCGGTGTGCCAGGAACTGGACGTTAGCATTTCGACGGCCCAGGAGGCTTACCGCCAACTGATGGACGTGGCGTTGATCGAGTCTCGACCAAAATCGGGCTACTTCGTGCTACCTAGCCGCGTACCATCGGTGCTGCCGTCGGTCTCACGCCCCGCACAGCGCCCGCTGGATATTTCCCAATGGGATCAAGTGTTGGAGCTGGTAGCGACACACCGCGATGAGAGTCGACTTCTTTTAGGGCGTGGCGCGCCAAATGTAGAGTATGAATCGCTACGTCCGCTGTCGAAAATTCTTGCAGGCCTACATCGCAGTCATGACCTTGTTGGGTTTAATTACGACAAACTGAGTGGTCGACTTGAGCTTCGTCAACAGGTAGCCCGGTTGGCCATCGCTTCCGGCTGTTTGCTGCACCCAGACGACATCATGGTAACTACGGGCTGCCAGGAAGCGCTATCCATCTCGCTGCGCACGCTAACCCAGCCAGGTGATGTAGTCGCCATTGATTCGCCGAGCTTTTACGGCACCATGCAAATCCTTAAAGCCAACGGCTTAAAAGCACTGGAAATTCCCACCGACCCGCAAACGGGCATCAGCCTGGAAGCCCTGGAACTAGCGTTAGAGCAGTGGCCAATCCGTGCGATACAGGTCACGCCTACCTACAACAATCCGCTAGGCTATACCATGCCAGAAGCGCGCAAGCGGGCGCTGTTTCAGCTCGCCCAACGCTTCGATGTGGCCATTATCGAAGACGATATCTACGGCGATTTATCATTTACCCTGCCCAGGCCGCGCACCATTAAATCCTTCGATGACGATGGGCGCGTGATGCTGTGCAGTGGCTTTTCCAAAACGGTGGGGCCAGGTCTTCGGGTGGGCTGGCTGGCCCCGGGCCGCTATCGTGATCAGGCAATGCATATGAAGTACGTCTCCACCGGCGCCTCGGCGACGTTGCCGCAGCTAGCAGTAGCGGAGTTCGTCGCCAAAGGGCACTACGAGCGTCACCTTCGCTACGCCACCCGCCAGTATCAGCGCCAAAGGGATATCATGATCAGTTGGGTACAGCGCTACTTCCCCAAGGGTGCAGGCATTAGCTACCCACAAGGCAGTTTTTTGCTATGGGTGGAGCTCCCCGCCGCCGTGGACTGTGTGCGCCTCAATGAGCGCTTGGTCCTGCATGCCATTCATGTGGCACCGGGCTCGCTGTTTTCAGCCTCGGGCAAGTTCCGTCAGTGCCTGCGTCTGAGCTATGCCTTTACGTTAACGCCCGCGATTGAAGCGGCTGTACGTACGGTGGGTGAGCTGGCTACTGAGATGGTAGAGGAAGCGCAGGCGCATGAGGTGGGTATCACCTAGTTCATTCTTCATTCGAGGTACTCATGCGTCGTCATGCTCTCACCTATCGATCGTTCGGAAAGCCGCTTGAAAAATTGAGCATGGAGACAACTGACGTTCCAAGCAGGGCCAAAGGCAAGCTCAGGGTGAGGATGTTGTGTGCCCCAGTTAATCCGTCTGATTTGATTCCCATCACAGGTGCCTACTCTCATCGTATAAAGCTCCCCGCTGTCGCTGGGTACGAAGGGGTTGGCCGGGTCATTGAGGCCCCGCGAAAATACGCCTACTTGATCGGAAAGCGAGTTCTCCCATTACGAGGCGATGGCACTTGGCAGACCATTTTGGATTGTGATCCTGCTCTCGCAGTGCCCGTCCCAGATGCCATTCCTGATGTGGTCGCAGCACGTGCCTACATTAACCCTTTAGCTGCCCTAACAATACTTGAGACTTGGCCTGTAAAGGGGAAGCGTGTTCTTCTAAGTGGAGCTGGGTCGAATTGCGCTGATTATCTTGGAGCATGGGCATATCAGCACGGCGCCAGGGAAGTTGCTGGCATATACCGCTCCGAGAGTCGAGTTGCCCGCCTGGAACAGCTCGGTATCAAACCGGTGTCGATTCGAGATGCGTCGAAGATCTCGGATGTTGCGCGGGAGTCTGAGTTGGTATTTGATTCTTTGGGCGGCCCAGTGGCATCGAATATCCTGCAGTTAATGGCGCCTAACGCGATGTTTATTGCCTATGGATTATTGACCGGGCAGGCCATTCAGTTGGATACCAAACCTAGGGCTCACTATAGAAGGTTTCATCTACGCGACAGTTTAGCCAGGATGTCTGCCGAGGCTTGGCAGCATAAGTTCTCCCATATCTGGCGACTTTTGAGCCAGGCAGGTATGCCTAATTATCAAGTATTTCCTAGCCAAGGCTGGCGGCAAGCTGTCGAAAGGGCGCTTTGCCCAAGCGGCCAGAAGGTGCTTCTGGACTTCACTCTACACTTGCATGATTAGCGTCCAACCTTAGCGTTCGCCTTAAAGAGGGTGGGCGCGTCTTTATAGCGTGAGGTTGTCTGGACGCACATCCAACTGCTCTAGACGCTGCTGTAATAGACCTGGGAAACGAGCATACCAGTTCTGGTTGAGCGGAGAGGGGTGAGGAAGCGGATAAAGGGTAAAGGTCTCTGCCTCGCCCCGATCATCCTCCAGCGTCACTTCGATACTGCTTTCAAAGCGATCCTCGCGCTTCCAGAAGGTTTCCAGGCGTGCGCGTTCCTCTTTTGAGCGGCCGATACCAAACCACAGGAAGGCTTCGCGTCCTAACGTAATGAGGGTTCGTCCTTCCCAGCGGGAGATCAGAACCTCGTTCACCAGGCCGTGGAAGTGGCGTTTGACCTTCATCGACCACGCCTTGTTGCCGACGGGCTTGTAGGGCACGGTATTGATCCAGAAAAAGTGCTCGCCTACGGCTTTTGATGCTACGAAATCCGGCATTTTCTCATCATAAAGGTGCTCATACAGCGCCTTTCTGACCAATTGCCCACCAGCGCCGATAAAGGGTTCGCCATGGCGTACCTCATCGCGCCCTGGGTCGCGCCCGAAAAAGCCAATGCGCAGATTGCGTTGCCCAAGACCGATGATCGGCTCTAGGGGACCGCGCTCAAAGCGCTTGTAGACCTCGACATCGATTCCTTCGATTTCTGCCGCCAGTGCTCTGAATTTTTCCTGTTGCCTTGGGGTCAGTGACATCTTCCATGCTCCTTGCTGCAGCCGTTCGGCTGGTTCAATCAAACCACTCTTGCGCCGTACGCCATAGACACATGCCGGCGAAGTAAGCAGAGGCAATGCCCCATCCCCATAGTGCCCAGGCGGCGTGCTCAGGACTGGAAAGTATCAGTGATGCAGCACACACGCACCATAGCAGTGTGACTGCGATATTGAGTGGCATGAACAGGCGCACGCGAAAGGGGTGCAGGAACTTCATTTTAGTCACGGTGAGAATGGCTAAAACGACGATAGCGGCAAAGGTGATAAAAGGCGGTAAATCAAGAATATAAAAATAAGCGGCGGTGATGTTCCAAGCAGCAGGAAAGCCAACGAAGTAGTTGTCTTGGCTTTTCATATCGACGTTGCAGAAACAGAACATTGATGACAGCAGAACAATGAACACTGATGGCAGTGCTAAATAGGGCGGTAGTTCAATAAAGTAGTAGATAAAAAGGGCGGGAATAAAGGCCCAGGTCAGGTAATCAATCACCATATCAAGGGTCGAACCATCGAAATGGGGCAGTATCATTTTTACTTCATACTTGCGCGCCAGCGTGCCATCGATACCATCAATCATCATCGCAGCACCCAGCCATAGGAGGCAGGCGACAGGATTATTGTCGACCAGTGCAAGCAGCGCCATTGTACCGAGCAGCACACCGCTGGCGGTGAATATATGCACACTCCAAGCTTTACATCGTGAGGCGCGGGATTCTGTAGGTGAAGAGAACGATTGAACCACGTTGACCCCATTGGGAACGTGTTGTCCCCTTGCTGTTCGGTTTATTGATAAGTGCTTAAAGAACCATACCTTACTACAGGAAGATGCCCAGATAATACGCAGGTAGGTCATCTGTCTATGGCGTCTTTTGCCAAGCATGCAAGAAGTATAGTGCCTTACCCCTTTTTTGTTACACCGGTCGCTGAAACCGCTGTCTTGCCTGTTCGACCCGATCGCGGGTGATGCAACTTAGCGAGTGATCATTAAGTAGCCCCATTGCCTGCATAAAGGCAAAAGCGGTCGTTGGGCCAACGAATTTCCAGCCGCGCTTTTTCAACTCTTTGGAAAGTGCGATGGATTCAGGCGAGGTGGTCTGGGTTTGCGGCGCGGCGATTGAATCGGCGCCTGGCTCGTAACGCCAGAAGAAGGCGGCCAGCGAGCCTTCCTGTTCCACCATTGCTTGCGCCCGCTGGGCATTATTAATGACGGCTTCGATTTTACCCCGGTGGCGAATAATACCCGCGTCGTGTAGCAAGCGTTGCACGTCATCTTCGCTAAAGTGGGCAACCTGATGAAAATCGAAGTGGTGAAATGCAGTGCGGAAGTTCTCGCGTTTATTGAGAATAGTGCGCCAGCTCAAGCCCGACTGAAAACTCTCTAAGCAAAGCTTCTCAAATAGCCGCTGATCATTGTCTACTGGAAAGCCCCACTCGTTATCGTGGTAGGGAAGAAACTCAGGCGCGCCGCCACACCATTGGCAGCGAGGGTGACTATCGGGGGCAATAAAATCGGGCATTGAGCGCTCCTAAATGTGTGGTCTGAGATGTTGGTGGCTTAAGCTTAACCATGTATCGCAAAGCCACTCGCCTGCAGCTAAAAGCTCGGTTTCTGTTGAGCCCGCATAGCCGAGCACTAACCCTGGGCGCTTGTTCTCGGAAAGGTAATAGCGTGAAAGTGGAGAAAGCGTGATGCCCGCTTCACTGGCGTGTTTAACGAGCATCCCCTCTTCCTCAATAGTATCGAGTTCAGCTAAAAGATGCATACCCGCATGGCCGTCAGAAAGCTTAAGCCCGTTGGCTACCGCAGGTGTTAACGCGGTGCGTAAGCAGGCTTGGCGCTGGCGATAAGCGGCCCGCATACGGGTGATGTGGCGAGTAAAATGCCCGCTGGTAATAAATTCTGCAAGCGCCGATTGGACGGGATAGTTACCTTCACGGTGCAGTCGGGCATGGGCACGTCTGAAGTCGTGGGCAAGTGTATCAGGCAGCACCAAATAGCCTAAGCGTAAGCCGGGATAGAGCACTTTACTAAAGGTACCGACATAAATAACCGATGCCTGTTCGGCAAGACCCTGTAGAGACGGCGTTGGTGGCGTGTCGTAACGAAATTCGCTGTCGTAATCGTCTTCAATGATCCAACTACCAGCGTAAGAAGCATACTCAAGTAACGCCAGTCGCCTGGGGACTGGCATGGTAACGCCGCTGGGATATTGGTGGGAGGGTGTCACGTAAATTAGCCGAGGTGCTGGCGCCTTCTCAGGGGCAAGTGACGGGTTTAACCCTTCTTTATCGACGGGGATGGGCGTTACCGTTAATCCTGACGCCAGAAAACAGGCCTGGGCGCCGCCGTAACCCGGCTCCTCCATCCAAACCGAATCCCCATGATCGGTGAGTAGTTGAGTAATCAGTTCAAACGCCTGCTGGGCGCCTTGGGTAATCACAATCTGTTCTGGTTGGCAGCGCACCGCGCGGGAGAGTCTTAGATAGTCACAAAGAGCCGCTTTGAGTACAGGTAGACCACCGCTGGTTTGATAATCCATCCATGCCATTTCCGCGTGATAATAGTGACGCCGTAAAAGGCGCTGCCACTGCTCGCGGGGAAACAGGTCGAGCGCCGGGACGCCTGGGGCAAAGGCGCGATGGTCGTGGCTCAACGTTCCGCTTAGTGTTAATAGCTTGTTACCCCGGCTTGAGTAGCGAACAGGCAAAGGTGGCGGAAGCTCTGCTCGGGTTAACAGCGCGGGGAGGTTCGCCACATAGAGTCCTGCTCCCTGGCGGGCAATCAGTAACCCTTCCGCCAGTAGCCGATCCATGGTGGCCAGCACCGTATTACGGCTGATACCCAAAGCGCGAGCCAAGTAGCGGGAAGAGGGAAGCGCATCGCCAGCCGTCAGCTCACCGTGCTGAATCCACTCCTTAAGCGAGCAGTAAAGCTGCTGAACCAGCGTGGTGGCATCATGTGGGTTTAGCCTTAGCGCTAGCGCCTCCGCAATCCAGTCGCTGGCAGCGTCACGTCTTTTCACTGGTTCCCTCAATTTGGCGATAAGTGGCTCTTTATCATAGACCACTATAGCGGCAAGCTTTGTTGAATCACCACCCAAATGGAGCAGTCCTTATGGTTAACGTTCGTTCGGCAGTACTCAATGACTTGGAACCACTTAGTGGTTTACTCGATGGCTATCGTCAGTTTTATAAGCAACCGAGTGATATTCAGGCGGCGCGTGATTTTTTCGAGCAGCGCATGGGGCTAGGGGATTCATTCATTCTGGTTAGCGAGAGCAGTGAAGGTGCGCTCACTGGGTTTGTGCAGCTCTACCCTGGGGTTTCCACGGTGGGGTTAAATGCGCGCTGGACGCTAAACGATCTCTTCGTGTTGCCGGAGTGTCGCGATAAAGGCACCGGAAGGGCATTGATGGAAGCCGCCACCCAGCTTGCCCATGATCACGGCGTTGCACGTTTGATATTAATGACGCAGGTAGAGAACGAACGCGCCCAACACCTTTATGAATCACTGGGCTGGCAGCGTAACACCGCTTTTTACGGCTATTTACTGGACGTTAAATAATAAAAGGTTATAGATGCGTGCTTAAGTGGCATTTTCTGGCAACTTACACACATCCACCCACTCGGCATTGACCAGTTCGGCTAGGCGCTTTGGGCTTAGGCGCACGGCGCTGGTGGGTGAGCCTGCGGCGGGTAGCACTTCGTCATAGGCGTGGAGCGATTCATCGCAGTAAACCGGCAGGTCGGTGGCGAGGCCAAAGGGACAAACGCCGCCGATGGGGTGGCTGGTGAGTTCCATCACCGTCTCGGCGTCGAGCATTTTGGCCTTGCCGCCGAAGGTATCGCGAATTTTGCGATTGTCGATACGCGCATCGCCGCTGGCCACAATGAGTAGCGGCTTTTCACCGACTTTGAATGCCAGGGTTTTGGCAATTTGCCCTGGTGCTACGCCATGGGCATCAGCGGCCAATTGCACCGTTGCGGTGCTGGTTTCAAGCTTCTCAATTTTCACATCCGGTGCATGCTCGGCAAAAAACTGGCGAACGGTTTCGATGCCCATCGTGGCCTTCCTTAGTCGGTAACTTTGGTCGATTAAATGATTAATCTAACGTGCTTTTAGTGCTTTAGCCAAGCCACTGTGGCGTAGTGATCTTGCTCGGCTCACGCTGCATGATGATCTCGCCGTGGCGTACGGAAAGCAGCACTTCGCCCTGATTGCGCAGCACGCTGTAATCATCCTCGCCCTCCAACAGGTTGAAGCTGGCGGGTTTGCCGACCTCAATGCCATAACGCTCTTCAATATTGAGCGTGCGGGCGCTGTTATCGGTAATTAGTGAAAGCGCCTGGCTGAAATCTTGGTAGCCCATCATTTGGCAGATATGCAGGCCAAAATCCAGCGTGCGCAGCAGCTTGCCGTTACCCAAGGAGTACCAGGGATCGAAGATGGAGTCCTCGGCAAAGCAGACGTTAATGCCTGCTGCATTTAGCTCCTTAACACGCGTCACGCCGCGCCGCTTGGGGTAAGTGTCAAAGCGCCCCTGCAGGTGGATGCTTTCGGTAGGGCAGGAGACAAAGTTAATACCCGAGCGTTTTAGCAGCAGAAACAGCTTGGAGCAGTAGGCGTTGTCGTAGGAGTGCATCGCCGTGGTGTGGCTGGCGGTAACGCGACTGCCCAGATCGTTGAACAGTGCTTCACAGGCCAACACTTCGAGAAAGCGCGAGTTGGGATCGTCGATTTCATCGCAGTGTACGTCCACCAAACGGTCATACTTGATCGCCAGCTCGATCACCCGCTTCATGGAGGCCACGCCCAGCTCGCGGGTGTATTCAAAGTGAGGAATGCCACCGACCACGTCGGCGCCGATTTCCAGTGCTTCTTCCAGTAGTTTATCGCCACCTGGGTAGGAGAGCAGGCCATCCTGAGGGAAGGCGACCACCTGAATATCTATTTTATCCTTCAATTCATCGCGCAAGGCGCACAGGGTTTTGATGCCGATGAGGCTGGGGTCGCTGGTATCGGCGTGGGTGCGCACAAACTGAACGCCGTTGCCGATTAGCAGGTTTAGGGTTTTAAGCGTGCGCTCGCGAATATCCGCTTCGGTGAGCATGGACTTGCGTTCACCCCAGCGCTCAATGCCTTCAAACAGCGTGCCACTCTGGTTCCAGCTTGGCTCACCTGCCGTAAGGGCGGCGTCCAAATGGATATGGGGCTCAATAAACGGCGCACAAACGAGCTTGGCGCCCGCATCAATCTGGCCATTGCTCGCGGTTAGCGGCGCGTCCTGGGCGGTAATCGCTGTAAATTCGCCGTTCTCAATCTCAATACGGTAAAGCTCGGGGCGTTGGCGTAGGCGGGCGTTGATAATTTGCATGCTCATATAAAACAGGGGCTCACTTATTGTTTGGCAGTTGATGGGAGGCTATCACCCAGCGTAGCGTGCTTTAGGCGCAGCAGCACGGCGTAGCTGCCCGCGGCCACCGCCACGCCCACCAGCGGGGGCAATAACGGTGAAAAATAGGCGGCTCCGGCGCCCAGCGCATAGGCAGCTAAGCCTCGGCGGTTGAAGTCTGGTAGCTGGGCGGTCGCTAGCGCGGGATAACGGCCTTTATGCTTAAGCCAAAAGTCTGCCATGATCACCCCGCCCATGGGGGGTATAAAGGTGCCCAGCAGCACCAGAAAGGGAATCAGTAAGTTATACATGCCACCGACCGCCAGTACGGTACCTATCGCCGCACCACCTACCGTGACTAAACGGCGTTTTTCGGTACGTAGCAAATTGCAGCCCGCCACGGCGAAGTTGTAAATGGTGTTGTCCTGGGTGGTCCAGATGTTTAGAAACAGCATCAGCACGGCGATGGTGACAAAGCCCTGTGCGATCAATACATCAACAATATCCGCCTGCTGGTAGATCATGGTGCCCAGGGCACCGGTAAGCACCATTAAGCCGTTACCCACAAAGAAGGCCGCCATCGTGGCGATCACAGCAATTTTGGGTGACTGGGCGAAGCGACTCCAGTTAGTCGCTTGGGTGCCGCCGCTGATAAAGGTGCCGATAATGACGGTAATCGCCGCTGCCACGCTCATGCTCTCCGTGGGCGTTTGCTGGCTCAACCCCGCAAAGCCGCGCGCATCCACCAGCCCGGTGAAAAGGCTGATCAGGATAAACAGCATCATGGCGGGGACGGCAAAGCGTGAAAGCCAGTCCATTCCCTTGTAGCCGATCATGGCGGTGATGCAGAAACCAAAGCCAAACAGCACCATTAAGGGGATTTCCAGCCATTCAGGCATCCCGGTGGTGCGTACCAATACCAGGGCGATAGTCGCCGTGCCCCAGGCGTACCAGCCGATTTGGGTAAAGCCGAGAATAAAATCGGAGAGCTTGCTGCCTTTTTCGCCGAAGCAAAAGCGCCCCATCAGCACTGAATTGAGTCCGCTTTTACAAGCGATATAAGCAAGTGCTGCCGCGTAAGCCCCCAGTAGCAGGTTGCCAATCAGTATGATCCACAGCAGTTGGCCAATCGAGAAGGCCTGACCCAGCGTGCCGCCCGCCCACATGGTGGCGGTGAAAAACGTAAACCCAAGCAGTACTGCCGAGGTAGAAAGCAGGCCCTTGCGGGCGCTGGTAGGGACTTCACTTAAGGGATAGTCAGAGTGGTGCATGGCAAGCTCCAGGTAATATTCTCCTGTTGATATAAGCAACCCGCGTGCCAAGTCATACTCAACGTTTCACAGCGTGTTTTCCACCAATAAACCACGCATTAACGTTTCCACGATGCCGCTACTCTCATCCGCAAGAGAATGCTGCTGAGGATCCTGCAGCCAGTCGAAACAGACGCCAATCAAAAAGCCGTGAAATTGGCGTCGAGCGCTGGCCGGGGTAAGGTCGGCGCGTAGATTGCCTTCTTGTTGGGCCTGTTCAAACAATTGCTCTACTCGTGCCTCGGCGTTCTCAGAGAGTCGAGTGATCATGCAAATCCGTGGGTGCTCCTCTTCCAGTTTCTCGCAGCGGTGCAGCACGATGGTGGCTGCCCTCTGCAGTGGCAGGTCGTGGGAAATGGCTGCCAGCGAGCGTAGAGCAATCTCGCGTAAGCAGTCTGCCGGTGCTGAGCCTAGGCGTTCCACCACCTCATCGACAATTTCATCCAGAGGGACACGCACGCGTTCCAAGAGTGCATCGAACAATGCAGCTTTGTCTTCAAAGTGCCAATAAATGGCCCCACGTGTCACGCCTGCTGCCTGGGCGATGTGCGCCAAGGTGGTACGCGAAACGCCTTGGGCTAAAAAGGTGGTCTCTGCCGCGTCCAGAATGATTTCTCGGGTACGTTCGGCGTCGGCCTTACGACGGGACATAGCGGCTCCTATTATTAAAATAAGCGGTATTTTGGCAGTGATGGATAGCAAAGTCGCCAGTTGGTGATTATTATACACTTCACTGACATTCATGAATGTCAGTGAAGTGACTATATTATTCAACTCGTGTTCTGAATGCAGGTTTAAAAATCCTCACTGACCGCCATCAAGGAGCCTCTCGTGGCCGTTACTCTTCTACGTTCATTGCCCGTCATACTGGCCCTGCTCGTGCTAACGGGCTGCGAGCAACCCCAGGCGCAGTCAACTGATGCAACTCGGCCAGTAAAGTTGATCACCTTGCAGTCAGCCAATGCCGCCGCCTTGCGGCAGTTTCCGGCGCGGGTGGAAGCCTCTACGCGCAGCAATTTGTCATTTCGTATGGCCGGGGAGCTGCTAGAGCTCAATGTGAGTCCTGGCCAGCGAGTGAGCGAAGGCGAAGTGATCGCACGCATTGATGATCGCAATGTCCAGAGCGAGCTCGATAGCGCTCGCTCGCGCTTGGAGCTAGCTGAGGCAACGCTGGAACGCATGCGCTATACCCTGCAACGCGGGGCGGTGAGTCAATCCCAGTTTGATGAGTCGGAGAGTGAGTGGCGGGCCGCCCGGGCCACTTTTGAGCAGGCCCAAGAACAGGTAGAGCATACCCAACTGCGCGCCCCTTACGATGGCGTGATTGCCCAAGTCCCGGTGGATAACCGCCAGATTGTTCAGGTGCAGGAAACGGTTGCGGTGATCCAGCAGCCAGGGCAGCTAGACGTGGTATTTCATCTTCCCGAGCAGATCGTGCAGCGCATGCCACGCAGCAATGGAGCGCCCTTCGGGGATGCGTTGGCGTTCGAAGTGCGCTTTGGTAATAGCGACAAGCCTTACCTCGCCCAGTTGTCTTCCTACACCACCCAGGCAAGTGCGCAGAGCTTGGCTTACGAAGTCACGCTCACGCTGCCCCAGCCGGACGATATCACTCTGCTAGATGGCATGAGCGCCAATGTACGCTTGGATTTAAGCGCGCTGCAAACCGATCAAGCTGTCCCGCTATGGCGCCTTCCTCCGGACGCCGTAAGCTATTCGGGTGACAACCCCGAACAGGCCCAAGTCTGGCGCTTTATTGAACCCCAAAGCGTAGAGGCGGTGCCGGTTGAGGTAGGCACCTTAACCTCTCAGGGGCTTGAAGTTACGGGTAATTTATCAGCGGGGAACCGTATTGTGGCGGCGGGTGCTCACCGTTTAACCGCGGACACCAAGGTGACGCCGTGGGAAAAAGAGCAGGGGCTTTAATATGGTCGACTACTTCTTACGCCACCGCGCCGCCAGCTATTTAATGACCGTGGTGCTGCTAGCGGGCGGCGCGCTATCGTTTTTAGGCATGGGCCAGCTGGAGTTCCCCGAATTTACCATTCGCAATGCCATTATCACTACACAGTACCCCGGCGCAACGCCTGAAGAAGTCGAGCAGGAAGTCACCTCGACGCTGGAAGAGTCGATCCAGGCGATGTCATCAATCAAGCGTATTAGTTCGGTAAGCTCTGATGGCCTCTCGCAGATTACCGTCGAACTTGAAAGCACGGTACAAAACGAAGAATTGCAGCAACTGTGGGATTCGCTGCGCCGTAAAGTGCAGGATGCCCAGGCCTCGCTACCACCAGGGGCGAGTCAATCCCGCGTTAACGACGACTTTGGCGATGTATTTGGCTTTATGGTCAACCTGACCGGCGATGGTTATAGCATGCCGGATCTGGCTGACCACGCTGACTTTCTCAAGCGCGAACTTGCCCTGGTTAATGGGGTCGCGAAGGTATCGCTGAGCGGGGAGCACGAAGAGCGCATCTATATCGAAGTTGATCGCGAACGCCTGCGTGCGCTCAATATTCCGCTTTCTCGCCTACAGCAACTGCTTGAGACTCAAAATGCAGTGGCGGACTCAGGGCACCTTAAACAGGATGGCCGTCGTTTTCGCATCACGCCCACGGGCAGTGCAGCGAATATTGAAGATCTGCGCGCCCTGATTGTCAGCGAGGGCGATGGCGAGTTGGTACGGCTGAGCGATATTGCCGATGTGAGCCGTGAGCTGGCGGAGCAGCCCCAGCAGCTTTACCGCGATATGGGTCGACCGGCGATCTCGCTGGGTGTCTCTTTTGAAAGTGGTGTAAATGTGGTCGAGGTGGGCGAACGGCTAGAGCAGCGTTTGGATGAACTGCAAAACCGCACACCACTGGGCATGGAGCTAAACGTCGTTTACAACCAACCCCAGGTGGTCGATGACGCGGTATCCGGTTTCCTGGTCAGCTTGATCCAGGCGGTGGCCATCGTCATCGTGGTGCTGATGCTGTTTATGGGATGGCGCAGTGGGCTGTTAATGGGCTTTATCCTACTGATCACCATTATCGGCACCTTTATGTTGATGCGCTTTCACGGGTTACAGCTGGAAAAGATCTCGCTGGGGGCGCTGATTATCGCCCTCGGGATGCTGGTGGATAACGCCATTGTGGTCACCGAAGGTATGCTGGTGGGGTTAAAGCGCGGCAGCACTATTCGTGATTCGGCACACCAAGTGATTCGCCAAAACGCCTGGCCCTTGCTGGCGGCCACGCTAATCGCGATTGCCGCCTTTGCGCCCATCGGTTTATCGCCCGACACCACCGGTGAGTTCATCGGCTCGCTATTTTTCGTGCTGCTCTACTCTCTGCTGCTGAGCTGGATTACGGCGCTGACGTTAACACCCTTCTACTTCAAGCTGTTTTTCCGCAACGTTGCCCCCGGCGATGGTCAGGAGGATCCCTACAAAGGCGTGGTTTACCGTTTCGTAGGCCGCGTCATTATCGCCGGTATTCGTTGGCGCTGGCTAACCTTGGCGCTGATGGTAGCGGTGTTGGCGGGTGCGGTGGTCGGCTTTGGTTCGGTTAAAAATGCCTTTTTCCCGGCCTCGAATACACCGATCTTTTTTGTCGATTACCGCACACCGGAAGGTAGCGATATTCTCGAAACCCAGCGCCGCGTTAGCGAGTTGGAAGAGAGCGTGATGGAGATGCCGGGGGTTCGCCACCTGACCACCACCGTGGGCGGCGGGGCACAGCGCTTTACCCTCACCTATTCGCCGGAAGACCGCTACGCAAGCTATGCGCAGTTGATAGTCGAAACTGATGATAAAGCGACCCAGCATGACCGCATGGCCGACGTTGAGAAAGTGCTTGAGCGCGACCATAGCGATATTGACTATAAAATCGCTCCGTTGGAAGTGGGCCCCGCACCGAAAGCCAAACTAGAGGCACGCTTCTACGGCAGCGACCCGGTGGTGCTACGCCAGTTGGGCGACCAGGTGGAGGCCATGTTCCGCGATACGCCGAATATGACCAGCGTGCGCACCAGTTGGCGTAACCGCGTGCAGGCGATTGAGCCTGTCTTTCTTGAGGATACCGCGCGTAGGCTGGGTGTCTCCCGTGAAGACCTGGCCAGCACCCTTGCGCTGAGTACCAGTGGCAGTCAGGTGGGTGTTTACCGCGACGGCAGCGATCTGATTCCGATAGTGGCGCGGGCAATTCCTGAGCAGCGCCACGATGTGGATAACCTTGGCTCACTTAACGTATGGAGCGCAGAGCAAAGCCGCTACATTACCGCCGATCAAGTCATCAGCGATATCACCACACAGGTGGCGGATCCGCTGATTATGCGCCGCAATCGCGAACGCATGCTGGCGGTATACGGCGAGCCTGATCCGTTAAGCGGGGTGACCGCCGCCAGCGTATTGGCCGAGATTCGCCCAAGGGTGGAAGCGTTAGATCTGCCCTCGGGTTATCGGCTGGAATGGGGCGGTGAGTACGAGACCGCTGGTGAAGCGCAAAGTGGGCTGTTTGCTTCGCTGCCGCTGGGGATAGTGATGATGTTTATTCTCACTGTGGTGCTGTTCAATAACTTCCGTCAGCCGCTGGCTATTTGGTCGCTGGTGCCATTAACCATTATTGGCGTAGTCGGCGCGTTGTTGCTCACCGGTATGCCTTTCTCGTTTATGGCGTTGCTGGGCACACTTAGCTTGATCGGCATGGTGATCAAAAATGCTATCGTGCTGGTGGAAGAGATCAACGTGCAATTGCCGCTGCATCAGGATCGCTACCATGCGGTAGTGCGGGCAGCGGTCAGCAGAGTGAGACCGGTGTCGATGGCCGCGTTGACCACCATGCTGGGAATGATTCCGCTGATTGGCGACGCCTTCTTCGCCAGCATGGCGGTAGCGCTGATTGGTGGTTTGGGTGTGGCCACGCTGTTAACCCTGGTCGTGTTGCCGGTGGTCTACTGCGTGCTTTATCGGATTCGCGTACACCCCGATAAATAATCCTGAGAAGATTCTCTGCATCTTAGCCGTGGGCTTGATCAAGCCACGGCTAAGATATTCTTTTTACCGATATATTTTGCATGATCTCGTTGCTATATCTGCCGATGTTCAATGCTTCCGCCATTTACTCCCGCTCGCAAATAGTTTCTATTCTCATTAGTGAAAATAATTCTCAAATTAGACTAAAGTATATGTCTTTCAGGCCGATAGCAGTATCTCTTAAAAAATAATGGTCGATTTAAGTTAATCTAAAGCCGCTGGAAGTGCTCTAGCTAGATTATATAAATTGCCAAAAGCTAATGGATCTGGCCTGGAGGCATTCCGCACATGAATCGTTTACTTAGTAATCTATCAGTCAAATTGGGTCTAACCCTTGTTTTAGCCATATTTGCATTATTAATAATAATTATTGCGTTTCTCGGTCATCGAGGCGGAGAAGAAGGAAGCTCATCCCTTAGCCTGGATTTCTCATAGTACCTCAGCCAGTACCGCACTCAGGCTGTAACACCGCTAAACACCTACTGGCTCGACTTACATCGGCTACTTTTTAACCACTTTCCGTCCTTCAGACACACTTCCCCCTTTCCCCCATTGCGTCGGGCCGGGGGCGCCCGAGCAGTCAGTTCGGCACCAACCGCCTGACCAGATCGGATAGCGCCGTTTTATAGGGGTAGCTGTCACTCATCAACACCCGGATGCGGCGCGTATTGCGGAGGATGACCGCGCCTACTTTGATGAGCTTGAGCCTCAGGTTGCTTGGACTCATGCGCGCGAAGGGCGTGTGCTTCAGGTAAGTCCGTAACCGCTCGAACAGCGTATAAGCGAAGCCCGACAAGATCAGCCGCCACTGATTGGCCCACCAGTGCGTGCTGGAGGTCCGGTCAGCAAACAGGCTCAGTTGTTGATCCTTGATCCGGTTCTCCATGTCACCCCGGGCACAGTACTGCTCGTAGTAAAGCTTGAAGCCGTCATCGTAACGAGAGCTGATGATAAACCGGGGATTAGAGCCTAACTCACCTTCTTCTAGGCGGGCCACCACCCAGCGTGGGTATTTCCAGGAGCGGGCTTGATACTGGAAGCGGAACGTCCCCGCTACTTTCCCTCCCACCTGCCATTGGGTCTTGCGCACCAGCATCATGGGGACGTCCACTTCCTTGAGCAGCCGGCTGTTCTTTGCGATTCCCACGATGTAGTCGACGTGATGCCGATCACACCAGTTCAGCATCCGGGGACGACAAAAGTGGCTATCACCTCGTAACACGATGCGCGTATCGGGCCAGTATTGACGGATAAAGCGTACCAGTAAGGCGAGGATCGCCCAGCTATGGCGGCTGTCGCTGCGGTCACTGGTGCGCAGATAGCTCACCAGTAAGTGGCGCCCACAGAAGACATACAGTGGGAAGTAGCAGTGGTGATCGTAATAACGGTTAAAGAACTTGCCGGGTTGCTCGCCATGCACGGGGATGTCGGTGCCATCAAAGTCCAGCACGATCTCCTTGGGTGGTTCGTCATGCTGTTCAATGAAGTGATGCCACAGCAACTCATGGGCCTTCACTATTGCTTGCCGATCGGCGTTCTGCTCCACCCGGCACAGCGTCGACTTGCCTGCCAGCGTATCCTCTTCATCGAGCGCTGTCTGAAGGGCCTGATCATAGCGCAGGGCCTCATGGTCGTTGAAATCTTCATAGCCAGCGGCGACACCGAACACCCGCTGACGAACCAACGTGTCGAGCTTATGACGAACCTGTTCCGGTGCGCGGGGATCATGAAGCACGGCGGCCAAGCGGCGTGTTAGGCGATGCTGTTTATCGACTTCACGAAGCAGGAGTAATCCGGCGTCCGACGTAATGTGGCCCCCGGAGAAGTCGGCTTCAATTTGGCGGCGAGAGAGTGGCGAGAAGGTCAGCTTTTCAGGTACCATTTTGGAAGCGGCTGTTGGTGTTGGTTTTTGGTGTAAGGCCCTGAAACGTTAACACTTTCAGCCGCTTTCTTTTATACCCTGTGAGAAATCCGGGTTAGGGACATTTATTTTGTCCTTAAATGGTTTTAAATGGCTTTAAACCTTATGATAGAGCGGTTTTCGGCAAATGCCGCTTCTGGACGTAAGGGTTATTAATGACACGGGAAGGCGTAGGAGATTGTCACAGCCAGCAGCTGGAAGCAGTGACCGTAAGTCTCGGGAAGCGGTACCGCAAGCTAATAGCATGGGCGCACGAGGAGAATTTACTTGATGTTCTCCAGGTCATTTATCACGCCCTAGCCTGGATTTCTCATAGTACCTCAGCCAGTACCGCACTCAGGCTGTAACACCGCTAAACACCTACTGGCTCGACTTACATCGGCTACTTTTTAACCACTTTCCGTCCTTCAGACACACTTCCCCCTTTCCCCCATTGCGTCGGGCCGGGGGCGCCCGAGCAGTCAGTTCGGCACCAACCGCCTGACCAGATCGGATAGCGCCGTTTTATAGGGGTAGCTGTCACTCATCAACACCCGGATGCGGCGCGTATTGCGGAGGATGACCGCGCCTACTTTGATGAGCTTGAGCCTCAGGTTGCTTGGACTCATGCGCGCGAAGGGCGTGTGCTTCAGGTAAGTCCGTAACCGCTCGAACAGCGTATAAGCGAAGCCCGACAAGATCAGCCGCCACTGATTGGCCCACCAGTGCGTGCTGGAGGTCCGGTCAGCAAACAGGCTCAGTTGTTGATCCTTGATCCGGTTCTCCATGTCACCCCGGGCACAGTACTGCTCGTAGTAAAGCTTGAAGCCGTCATCGTAACGAGAGCTGATGATAAACCGGGGATTAGAGCCTAACTCACCTTCTTCTAGGCGGGCCACCACCCAGCGTGGGTATTTCCAGGAGCGGGCTTGATACTGGAAGCGGAACGTCCCCGCTACTTTCCCTCCCACCTGCCATTGGGTCTTGCGCACCAGCATCATGGGGACGTCCACTTCCTTGAGCAGCCGGCTGTTCTTTGCGATTCCCACGATGTAGTCGACGTGATGCCGATCACACCAGTTCAGCATCCGGGGACGACAAAAGTGGCTATCACCTCGTAACACGATGCGCGTATCGGGCCAGTATTGACGGATAAAGCGTACCAGTAAGGCGAGGATCGCCCAGCTATGGCGGCTGTCGCTGCGGTCACTGGTGCGCAGATAGCTCACCAGTAAGTGGCGCCCACAGAAGACATACAGTGGGAAGTAGCAGTGGTGATCGTAATAACGGTTAAAGAACTTGCCGGGTTGCTCGCCATGCACGGGGATGTCGGTGCCATCAAAGTCCAGCACGATCTCCTTGGGTGGTTCGTCATGCTGTTCAATGAAGTGATGCCACAGCAACTCATGGGCCTTCACTATTGCTTGCCGATCGGCGTTCTGCTCCACCCGGCACAGCGTCGACTTGCCTGCCAGCGTATCCTCTTCATCGAGCGCTGTCTGAAGGGCCTGATCATAGCGCAGGGCCTCATGGTCGTTGAAATCTTCATAGCCAGCGGCGACACCGAACACCCGCTGACGAACCAACGTGTCGAGCTTATGACGAACCTGTTCCGGTGCGCGGGGATCATGAAGCACGGCGGCCAAGCGGCGTGTTAGGCGATGCTGTTTATCGACTTCACGAAGCAGGAGTAATCCGGCGTCCGACGTAATGTGGCCCCCGGAGAAGTCGGCTTCAATTTGGCGGCGAGAGAGTGGCGAGAAGGTCAGCTTTTCAGGTACCATTTTGGAAGCGGCTGTTGGTGTTGGTTTTTGGTGTAAGGCCCTGAAACGTTAACACTTTCAGCCGCTTTCTTTTATACCCTGTGAGAAATCCGGGTTAGAGAGGTCGACCGTGCAGCAGACCAAATGCGGTCAGTTAGCCGAGGGCAGCTATCAATTGCGAACGCTCAACTTTTTTACTTGAATAGCTATGTCGCGGCTTATGAAGGTGATACTCGCGCAGCGCGTGATTACCTGACTGAAGCACAGAGCATGCAACAGGATGCTCAGGAGTACTTTTCGAGATTTGAGTCAATCGCTATTCAGACGCCCTTTGTAGAAACTTTAATAGCCAATTTCCAGAGCTTGACGGAACAGGGGTTGAGGCCCCAAGAAGTGGCGTTGGCAGCAGGTGATGAAGCACAGTTTCGCAACGCCAGAGAGACTGCCAGTGATTTAAATCAGCAGTTTATCGATGCGAGCATTGCCTATAACGATTACATGGCTGAACAAAATAAATTAATGGTTGCCGATTATGAAAACGATATGCAATTGATTGCCTATATTGATATCGCCGTACTCATAATTGCAGCATTAATGGTGCTGTTTGTGCGCATCGCTATGGTGGGGTCGATTGTAAAACCACTGAACGAGGCGGTAGGGCACTTCGAACGTATCGCCCAAAATGATCTTTCCGGCAAGGTCAACGCGCGGGGCCGGAATGAAATTGGCAAACTGTTTAGTGCCATGCAACATATGCAGGGCAATTTAGTTAAAACGGTTTCGGAAGTACGTAATAGTAGCGGCTCGATTCATATCGGCGCGCGTGAAATTGCCAGTGGCAATGCCGATCTATCGTCGCGTACCGAGCAGCAGGCCTCGTCGTTGCAGGAGACAGCCGCCAGCATGGAGCAGTTAACCGCGACCGTTAAACAAAACGCCGATAATGCCCGTCAGGCCAGTCAGCTGGCGAACGACGCCTCAAGCACCGCAAGTAACGGTGGCGAAGTGGTTGAGAAAGTTATTACCACCATGCACGGTATTACTGATAGTTCGCAAAAAGTGGCGGATATTATTACCGTTATCGACTCTATCGCCTTCCAAACCAATATCCTGGCGCTTAACGCCTCCGTGGAAGCTGCGCGGGCAGGCGAACAGGGTCGTGGTTTTGCCGTGGTGGCGAGTGAAGTGCGTAACCTGGCAAGCCGCAGTGCCGATGCCGCCAAAGAGATCAAAGCACTGATTGAGGCGTCATCAACCCAGGTGAAAGAGGGCTCGGTATTAGTCGAAAGCGCCGGTGTGACAATGCGAGATGTGGTCTCCTCGGTGCGCCGCGTGACCGATATTATGGATGAAATCTCAGCAGCGTCCCAAGAGCAGAGTTCGGGGATTGAGCAGGTCAACCAAGCGGTTGCCCAGATGGACGAGGTCACCCAGCAGAACGCGGCCCTGGTTCAAGAAGCTTCTTCGGCGGCGAGCTCACTTGAAGATCAGGCAGCGCGACTTGAAAGCGTTGTGTCGGCCTTCCGTTTAGCCGAAGGGGAGAGTCATACGCAGCATGCTCCACTAACCTCGCCGCGTTTATCCTCACAACACTCTTCACAACAGCCTGCGCTTATGCGGCCAGCACTGAGTAGCCAAAAAACGAATAGCGCTGACCAGGATTGGGAAGCTTTTTAAGCCCCAGGCTTTATTTAGCTTTCAATAGCTCAACGGCCGTTCTGCGCAAGAAAAACTGCCAGTCATAAAGATTCGCGCGGGAGAGATATCTCCCGCGCGAATCTTTATAAGTGCTTAATTTATTTAGACAGTAGTCCGCTGGCAAAAAAGTCAATTGTTAAAAAGTATGAACTCTATGTTGTAGGTTAGGTAGGGGTTGTAATATCAGCCAACCCAAAAGGCCGCTGACTCTTACTGGTTAAATAGGTTTAGGTCGGTCTCCTTTATTACCTTAAAGCAAGCCGAGGCATTGACGCATCGGTATCGAGGCTACTTATCTATGAATCGACTACTTAGTAATATCTCAGTGAAAATGAGTTTGACGCTCATACTCGCTATTTTCTCAATAATAATATTAATAATTGCTTTTCTCAGTCACCAATCGGGGAAACAGGGGGGAGAGTCCCTTGACGAACTAGATAATGTCGCCATGCATCAAATGCTGCCTCTCAACCGTACACAACGATCAGTTTCCTATACGCAGCTATTTTATTTGAATAGTTTAGACGCAGAACATGAAGGTAATACTGGCGTAGCGAGTGATTACCTCACTCAAGCGGTAACTTTTCAAACGGCTGCCCAAGAATTCTTTGCAACTTTTGAATCATACGATCCTCATGCAACTCAGCCAGAGCTGGCTGACGCGGTGATCACTGCCTTTAATAACCTTATGCAGCAAGGTCTAATCCCTCAAGGCGAAGCATTACAGGCAGGCAATGAGGCTCGCTTTCGCACTGCACAAGAACTAACCAGTGATTTGAATCAGCAGTTTATGGAGGCGAGTATAGCCTTTAATGAGTACTTGGTTGAGCGCGGCGACCAATTGATTACCAGTTATGAAAGTGAAATGCAGCTCTTTGGTTACATTGAGTTGGCAGCCCTTATTATCGCTGCATTAATGGTTCTATTTGTGCGCATCGCCATGGTCGGCTCAATTGTAAAACCGTTGAACGAGGCGGTAGCGCACTTTGAACGTATTGCCCAAAATGATCTTTCAGGGAAGGTCAGTGATCGTGGACGTAATGAGATTGGTAAGCTGTTTATCGCCATGCAGCATATGCAGAGCGGCTTGGCCAAAACGGTTTCTGAAGTGCGTGATAGCAGCGGATCGATTCATATCGGCGCGCGTGAAATTGCCAGTGGCAACGCAGATCTGTCGTCGCGTACCGAGCAGCAGGCTGCCTCGCTGCAAGAAACCGCCGCGAGCATGGAGCAGTTAACCGCTACCGTTAAACAGAATGCCGATAATGCCCGTCAGGCTAGCCAGTTAGCTAATGATGCATCGAGCACGGCCAGTAACGGCGGTGAAGTGGTTGAGCGAGTGATTTCCACTATGCATGGCATTTCAGGAAGCTCGCAGAAAGTCGCTGATATTATCAGTGTTATTGACTCTATCGCCTTTCAAACCAATATTCTGGCACTCAATGCCTCGGTGGAAGCGGCGCGGGCGGGTGAGCAGGGGCGTGGCTTTGCGGTAGTGGCCAGCGAAGTGCGTAATCTTGCGAGCCGGAGTGCGGATGCCGCCAAAGAGATCAAAGCACTGATTGAGGCGTCATCAACCCAGGTGAAAGAGGGCTCGGCATTAGTCGAAAGCGCCGGTGCAACGATGCGAGAAGTGGTCTCTTCGGTACGCCGCGTGACCGATATTATGGATGAAATTTCTGCGGCGTCTCAGGAGCAGAGCTCGGGCATTGAGCAGGTCAATCAAGCGGTCGCCCAGATGGACGAAGTGACCCAGCAGAATGCGGCCCTGGTTCAGGAGGCCTCTTCGGCGGCGAGTTCACTTGAAGATCAGGCTGCGCGGCTTGAAAGCGTTGTCTCTGCCTTCCGTTTAGCGGAAGGGGACGCGGTTGCCCATCCAGCCCCTTTGGCACCGGCCAAGCCGCAACAAGCATTGCTTCGGCCAGCACCCCGGGTAGCGCAGTCGAAAAGCGCTGCGGATAACGAGTGGGAAGAGTTTTAGGTCAACAATTCTTTCTTGTCTGACTGCTCCCCCTCTTTAGCGGCTGTTGTGAGAGGGGGAGTTTCGCGAAGTCTTAGTTATCTGATGAGCTCAGCGCCGCTGATACTTCATCGATTTGCAAGGCTAAGCTTTGCAAACCGCCCCCGGAGAGATACCACAACGCGGGTGTTAGCATGACAACCCGCGCTTTCTCGGCACCCGCTTCTAAAAGCATTTGCGCTAAGGCATCCGCGTCGGCAGGTTCATCGCCAATCGCAGCGCTGCGGTCGATCACCAGCACGATCTCTGGATTAATTTCGGCAACGGCGTCAGCAGAAAGCGGCGTAAAGGTGCGGGTACCGCGGGTTTCTGATGTCACGCTATCAGGCATCTCAAGTGCAGCTACACCCAGCACACCGTGAACCACCGCGTGCTGGTTTAACATCAGGTTGCCGCCATTATGAGTCACTACCAGAGTGCTGGGAGCGTTGCTCAGAGCTTCTCGCTGGGTTTCAATCCTGTTGTGTAGGATTTCAAGGGCTTCTTCTGCTGCAGCTTCTGCGCCAGTCTGACTGGCTAGTTCGCGCACATTAGCGTCAAAAGCGGCAAGGTAATCGTCGCCTTGCAGGCTAGTGTTTAGTAGAGGGGCGATATCGCCGAGTTCGTCTTCCCAGTCGCCCTGGCGGCCGGTGTAGAGAATCAAGCTGGGCTCGCTTTCGCTTAGGGCCTCCATATCCGGCGAGCGAAGGCCGCCGATATCGCTGTATGTTTCTTCTAAGTACTGTTCCAGATAGTCCGGCAAGCTGGATTTGGGCACACCCACCACCTGCTCGCTTAAACCTAATGCATCTAATGTATCCAGGCTGCCTAAATCAAAGGTGGCGATACGCTGGTCGGCGCTCGCGGCGGCGCTGGCCAGAAGTAGCGTTGCAGTGAGGGTTGTGAGAGCGGTTGTGGTGATAGCAGCGTGCTTCATTGGGCTTCCTTTTATGAGAATATATTCTATATGAGATGACTTCTCATATTGCCAAGGAAGTTGCCTTTTGTCGCTATTGGATCATGGAACAGCATGTTGCGCAGGACGCGACCGCCCTCATTGATTGAGGGCGGAGCACTGTGAGTGATTGTTTAAAATGACGCTTAAGAGGCGACACGGAAAGGGTTACGCGGGTCGTTATCCCAGGCTAGGAAGGGTTGGCCAGTCTCTTGAGGCACCATGGTGATGCAGTTTTCCACTGGGCAGGTGATCTGGCACAAGTTGCAACCCACGCACTCCTCTTCAATCACTTCATAGCGGCGCGCGCCGTCCTGCTCGGTGAGTTTGGCAATCGACTGGTGGGAGGTATCCTCGCAGGCGATATAACAGCGGCCGCACTCGATGCACAAATCCTGGTCGATCTTGGCGATGGTCTTGAAGTTGATATCCAGGTGTTTCCAGTCGGTGGTTTGCGGTATCGCCTTGCGGGAAAACGCCTCAATGGAGTCGTAGCCTTTTTCCGCCATCCAACGAGAAAGACCATCTTTCATCTCTTCCACAATGCGGAAGCCGTTGAGCATTGCTGCAGTGCATACCTGCACACTGCCGGAACCGAGTGCGATAAACTCCGCCGCATCCCGCCAGGTGGAGATGCCGCCAATACCGGAAATAGGCAGCGTAGGCGTCGCCGGGTCGCGGGCGATTTCCGCCACCATGTTCATCGCGATGGGTTTGACGGCGCTGCCGCAGTAGCCGCCGTGAGTACTCTGGTGGCCCACCGTGGGTTTGGCAACCATATTATCCAGGTCGATACTGGTGATCGAGTTGATGGTGTTGATCAACGAGACCGCATCGGCGCCACCCCGCAGCGCTGCCTGTGCGCCTACACGGATATCAGTGATATTGGGCGTCAGTTTCACGATAACCGGCTTGGAGTAGTGCTTTTTACACCAGTAGGTGACTTTTTCTATCAGATCAGGGTTTTGGCCCACTGCTGCGCCCATGCCGCGCTCCGGCATGCCGTGGGGGCAGCCCAGGTTGAGTTCGATGCCGTCCGCTCCGGTGGCTTCCACCAGTGGCAGAATGTACGCCCAAGCCTCTTCATTACAGGGCACCATGATGGAGACGATCAGCGCACGGTCGGGCCAATCCTTCTTCACCTGGGTGATCTCTTTCAGATTGATTTCCAGCGAACGGTCGGTAATCAGCTCAATGTTGTTAAAGCCGATCACCTCGCGGTTCTTACCGTAGTGGGCCGAATAGCGCGACGAAACGTTCACCGCAGGTGGCTCTTCGCCAAGAGTTTTCCATACCACGCCGCCCCAGCCAGCTTCATAGGCGCGTATCACGTTGTAGGCTTTATCGGTGGGCGGCGCTGAGGCTAGCCAGAACGGATTGGGCGCTTTGATTCCGGCAAAGTTAACCGACAGATCAACGCCGTTGACGACGCTGTCGCCGCTGTTTTTCTTACCTGGGAAAGAGAGAGGGGTGGTCTTCATGCGGCCTCCTGCTTAGCGGCGAGCGCTTGATGAATGGCGTGGGCCGCCAACTTGCCGTGTTGCACGGCTTGTACGGTGAGATCCTGGCCGGGTTTTACGCAGTCGCCGCCAGCGTAAACATTGGGTAGTGACGTTTGGAACATCTCATCGACGTGAATGCGTTCGCCGTCGCGAGCCAGCTCGGCGGCGGTAGTGTCGCGGAGGCTTTCGCCCTCGAAGCCTTGGCCGATAGCGGTGAAAATGGCGTCGGCGGCGATCTCGAAGGTTTCCCCGGTGGGCGTTAATCGTCCTGCTTGATCGGCGGTCTTGGCAAAGCGCATACCTGCGACACGGCCCTGATTATCCAGCAGAATCTCGTCGGGCTGCGCCCAAGTGATCATACGCACGCCGTTGGCTTTGGCGATCTCCTGCTCGTGGTCGGTGGCCGACATCGCCTCAACGCCACGGCGATAGACCAGCGTTACCTCGCTCGACCCCAAGCGCGCCATTTGGGTGGCCATATCAATGGCGGTATTGCCCGCGCCAATCACAATGCAGCGCTTAGCCACGGCGAGGTTGCCCAGGTCATCGGCTTGGCGCAGGGTTTTGATGTAGTCCACTGCGGGCATAAGACCTGGCGCATCGTCACCCGTTAGCCCCAACGCGCGGCTGGCACCCAGGCCCAAACCGAGGAATACGCTGTCGTACTGCGTGTGCAGGGTAGCGAGTTCAAGGTTGTCGCCAAGGCGCTGCCCGTACTGGATGTCGATACCGCCAATCTCCAGTAGAAATTCCACCTCTTTATGGGCGAAATCATCGGTCATCTTGTAGCGGGCAATGCCGTACTCATTGAGCCCTCCAGGCTTTTGCTCCGCTTCAAAAATGGTCACCTGGTGGCCGAACATCGCCAACCGATGCGCGCAGGAGAGCCCCGCTGGCCCAGCGCCGACGACGGCTATATGGCGGCCAGTGCTGGCAGCGCGCTTAAAGGGGTGGCTATCGAACTGCATATTGTCGGTGGCGTGACGCTGTAACAGTCCGATTAGCACTGGTTGGCACTCGGCGTCGTGATTACGTACGCAGCTGCGCTCGCAAAGAATTTCGGTGGGGCACACCCGGGCACAGCTACCGCCGAGGATATTGGCTTCCAGAATGGTTTCTGCCGCACCGTTGATATTGTTGTCGCTGATTTGGCGAATAAAGCTCGGAATATCGATATCCGAGGGGCAGGCCTCCACGCAGGGCGCGTCATAGCAGTAAAGGCAGCGCTGGCTTTCGATAATTGCCTGGCGCGAGGTTAATGGCGGGTGAAGATCGCTAAAGTTGCTTTCCAGCGTGTGCGGGTCGTAAGTGCCGACCTCTTTTGCGCTGGGTAGGTGGTTCAGTTGGCTAGTCACGGTAGAGACTCCGCTATTTTTATAGAAACAACAGTTATTAAGCGCCAGTTATCGTTTGACGGCGACGGGGGCATTAAGCTCGGCACGCTTGGCCAGCAGCTCGAACACGCCGGGGTAGGCGGGGCGTTCTAAATAGCGGCCTGCACCGCGCTCGGCGCGTAGGTCTCCGTCACGCCATACCCACTTGCCCTTGCTGATGGTGTGGCGAGCGATACCGCGCACGGTTTTACCCTCGAAGATATTGAAATCGACGTTTTGATGATGGGTTTTGGCAGAAATCGTCCGGGTGCCGTTGGGATCCCAGACCACAATATCGGCATCAGAACCGACCTGAATCGCACCCTTGCGTGGGTAGAGATTAAAAATCTTGGCGGTATTGGTAGATGTAATGGCAACAAATTCCTGGGCCGAGAGCTTGCCGGTATTGACGCCTTCGTCCCAGATGACGGCTAGGCGGTCTTCTACCCCTGCGGTGCCGTTGGGGATCTTGGTAAAGTCATCTTTACCGGCGGCTTTTTGCTCCTCACAAAAGCAGCAGTGGTCGGTGGCGGTGGTCTGCAAGTTGCCGGACTGCAGGCCCTGCCACAGCGCTTCCTGATGGCCTTTGGGGCGAAAGGGGGGGCTCATTACGTGGGCCGCTGCCGTTGCCCAGTCAGGGTGTTGATAGACACTGTCGTCAATCACCAAATGCCCAGCCAAGCACTCGCCAAACACCGGGTGGCCCTGCTGGCGGGCGTAGGCGATCTCATCCACTGCGTCTTTGGTGGAAACATGCACCAGATACACCGGCGCGCCTAGGGTCGTGGCAATGCGAATGGCACGGCTGGCCGCTTCGCCTTCCACCTGGGGCGGACGGGAGAGCGGGTGTGCTTCCGGTCCGGTAATGCCTTGGGCGAGCAGTTTCTGCTGCATGTGGTAGACCAGTTCGCCGTTTTCCGCGTGTACCGTGGGCACCGCGCCCAGCTCCAGGCAGCGCGAAAAGCTCTCCACCAGAATGTCATCGGTGGCCATGATGGCGCCTTTGTAGGCCATAAAGTGCTTAAAGCTGTTAACGCCGTGGTCGCGTACCAGGGTGCCCATCTCCTCTTTAACGCTTTCGTCCCACCAGGTAATGGCCACGTGGAAGGCGAAGTCAGTGGCGGCTTTTTCCGCCCAGCCCTGCCAGGTTTCAAATGCTTCCAGCAACGACTGGCCGGGGCTGGGGATCACGAAGTCGATAATCGTGGTAGTGCCACCCGCCATGGCGGCGGCAGTGCCGGTGTAGAAATCTTCGCTGGCTACTGCGCCCATAAAGGGCATCTGCATATGAGTATGCGGGTCGATGCCGCCGGGCATTACCAGCTGGTCGCTGGCATCGACGATCTCGCAATCAGTGGGGACATCTAAGTCGGTGCCAATAGCGTGAATTTTACCGTCGATACACAGCACGTCAGCGCGATAGGTATCTGCGTGGGTTACCACCGTGCCGCCCTTGATCAATAGGCTCATGGTTCGCTCCTGTTAGCTTGTTTCGTCAACGGAATTATTCGCCGTCTGTCAGGCGGGTGTAGGTTTCCGGACGACGGTCGCGGAAGAACTGCCAGTTGTTGCGTACCTCGCGGACCATATCCAAGTCGATCTCGTGGACCAGTAGCTCGTCTTCGGTCTCGCTGGCCTGGGCTTCGATTTTTCCGCGGGGGTTAACGATGTAACTGGAGCCGTAGAAATCGCCGATATTCCACGGTGCCTCGGTGCCCACGCGGTTGATGGCAGCGATAAAACAGCCGTTGGCGGCGGCCGAGGCGGGCTGTTCAAGTTCCCATAAATATTGGGAAAGCCCTGCCACGGTGGCGGAGGGGTTGAAAATCACCTCGGCACCGTTAAGCGCCAGTGCCCGCCAGCCTTCAGGAAAGTGGCGGTCGTAGCAGATATACACGCCGATTTTGCCGTAGGCGGTATCGAATACCGGCCAGTTGGATTGCCCCGGTTTAAAGAAGAATTTTTCCCAAAAACCGGCCACTTGCGGGATATGGGTTTTATGGTATTTGCCCAGGTAGCTGCCGTCAGCGTCGAACACCGCTGCGGTGTTGTAATAAACACCGGTTTCGGTCTCTTCATACACCGGCACGATAATCACCATGCGATGCTCAGCGGCGAGTTTTTGCATCATCTGACAGGTAGGACCTTCCGGCACCCGCTCCGCGGCGGCGTACCATTTGCCGTCCTGGCTGGGGCAAAAGTAGGGTTGGTTAAACACTTCCTGGAAACACAGTACCTGTACGCCTTGATCAGCTGCTTGCTGAATCATCGGCAGATGCGCTTCGTTCATCGCATCGCGGATGGCTTCGGGTTCCAAATCGGTGCTGGTTTTCAGACCCATTTGAATCAAGCCTATTTTCATCTTCTGCATGAGACACTCCCTCTGATGTTTGATTCTGATTGTTGATTTAAAGCGTGTTCAGGCGTTGAGAATTAATATTATAAAGCTGACTAATCTGACAGCTTTTGTTGAAAGTATCGCTGGCTTGATGGTTTTAGCAAGTCTTAAAATGCGATTTTTACAATCACGTTTAACTCTTTGAGTTTGTTTGTTTTTATTGTTCTGTGCAGGAGTATTCACTTTTTTGGTGAACCCTTGCACCGTTTTGATTGATCTGTTTTTTTATTTTAAATCATGTGGTTAATATATTTTTAATGAATGAATGTCGTGTTTTTTTGTTTAATATTGGTGCAAATATTTTTTTTGACCTAGCTTTGTTTAATTGGTTTTTGTTTGAGGTGGGAAAGACGAAAAGGTAACAAGCTAACAATAATATTGTTGTCTATAAAGACAGCTTTTTAATCAACGAGTTAGTCGCCCTGCTTTTATGGGTAGGCACACTTATTGCTTCGCTTCTAAGAGCCATGATTTCTAAGCGTCTTTTCGAACAGCTCCACTGACCGTGGGAGTGATGGACAACGCAATGCTGAGGAGATAAAAAATGACCGAAACAACCTCTCAGATGGTGGATCGAGACGGACTGATAGAGCTTGATGTAGGGGACGACGTGCGCAGTAGTTCACGTTTTAATGAGGATATTGCCCCTACCCAGGCCAGCGAGCGTACCTGGAGTAAGTGGAATATTGCGGCGCTATGGGTAGGTATGTCGATCTGTGTGCCCACCTATACCTTGGGTGGGGTATTAACCGCTTACTTTGGGTTGAGCGTGAGGGAGGCCCTATTCGCCATTCTGTTAGCCAACGTGATCGTGCTGATTCCTCTCACCTTAAACGCCTTCCCCGGTACTAAGTTTGGGATCCCGTTTCCCGTGGTACTGCGCTCATCGTTCGGTATTTTAGGCTCCAACGTGCCTTGTCTGGTACGCGCCTTAGTCGGTTGCGGTTGGTTTGGTATTCAAACCATGTTTGGCGGGCTGGCCATTCATCTGCTGCTCTCTGAGTTAATTCCCGCTTGGGCTGCGCTTGGCGGCGTGGGCGAAGTGATCGGCTTTTTTGTCTTTGGCGCGATGAACCTCTATGTGGTCATTCGCGGGGCGGAGTCGATCAAGTGGCTGGAAACCCTGGCCGCACCGCTGCTGTTAGCCGTTGGGGTTGGGCTGATGATTTGGGCGTGGCCCAACATGTCAATGACCGAGCTATTAGCTCAGCCGCCGTCGCGGCCTGAAGGGGCATCGGTGTACGGTTATTTCTTCGCAGGCTTAACCGCCATGGTGGGTTTTTGGGCCACGCTATCGCTTAATATTCCCGATTTCAGTCGCTTTGCCAAAAGCCAAAAAGATCAGATCGTCGGCCAGGTTATCGGTCTGCCGCTGACGATGTTTTTCTTTGCCGCGCTGGGGGTGGTGTTAACTGCTGCATCCGAGACGCTGGTGGGCCAGACGGTTGCTGATCCAGTACGTTTGATTGGCTATATCGACAGCCCCTTCTGGGTGGTATTAGCGATGCTATTGATCATTATCGCCACGATTTCTACCAACACTGCCTCTAATATCGTCTCGCCGACCAATGATTTTCAGAATATCGCGCCTAAATTGATTAATCAGACCCGCGGTGTACTCATGACCGGTGCGGTAGGCGTGTTGCTGATGGGCTACGATCTGCTGCAAAAAGCGGGTGTTATCCCGCCTGGGGTTTCCCTTGAGCAGATGTACTCCAACTGGCTGCTGGGCTATTCAAGCCTACTCGGGCCCATCGCGGGGATTATGGCGGTGGATTACTTCCTGATTAAAAAGCAGCGTTTGGATATACCGAGCCTGTATATGGACAGCCATGCCTATCCTGCGGTCAACATCGCGGGTTTTATCGCTTTTGGCGTCCCGGTGTTGCTCACCTTAATTTCGCTGTTAACCGGCACGATGAACTGGTTCTATGATTACGGCTGGTTTACCGGTTCGGCGCTGGGGGCCATTGTTTACTATGTGGCAAGCCAAGTGCTGGCATCGTCGCCTCAGGCGGGGCCCGCGCCAATAATGGCGAGCGAGGCGACAGAGCAGAGTTAAACAACGAAACCCGGCTTCGTGCCGGGTTTTGCTTTAGCTGCTCTTGATTAAGCGCAGAAAAGCATCAACGACGCGGTTGGGGCGTCGGTCGTGGCGGGTAATCAGTACAAACGGAATGCGGTAGTGCTGGGTAGCGGCATGCAGTGCCCGCATCTTACCTGCGGCCACCCACTGTGCAGCGACATGCTCAGGCAGAAAGCCGATAAAGCGCCCGGTAAGAATCAAAAAAGCGGCGCCCTCGCGGTCAGAGGCCGAAGCGCGCAGGCTTAGCGCATCATGCGCTTGGCGTGCCTCAACCGGTAGCGGATAGCGAGGCGAAATAGCGGCCTGCTCGGTGATATCCGCAAAGCTGAGTGTATCATCGTGTTCGGCAAATAGCGGATGGCCAGCCGCGCAGTAAAGATACGATGGCTCATCATAGAGGTGGCGCGCTTCTAAACTGGTGGGCAAGTTAACCGCTGGCACTACACCTACATGCAAGTGGCCATCCATCACGCCGCGAATAACCGCATCCGAAGGCTCCATATGAATATGCAGTGTGACCTCATGCTCTGGCGCGCTAAGCTCAGCCAGCGCATTGGTCACGTGCATGGCGGGCAGCGTCACCAGGTTGTCGGTGATGCCGATATTCAGCTCACCTTTAATCGTTTGATGCAGGGCGTTAACGTCACTTTTGAAGGTTTCAAGCGCGGTCAATAATGTTAGTCCCGCTTGATAAATCTCTTTGCCCTCTTCGGTTAAACTAAACCCGCCACGCCCGCGCTGGCAGAGCGAAAAGCCCAGCCGTCCTTCCAGGTCGTTCATATGCTGGCTAATCGCCGAACGGCTAATCCCCAGCGTGGTTTCCGCCGCGGTAAAGCCGCCGCACTCAACGACCGTCTTAAAAATACGGATGAGGCGTATCTCGTAGTCGCTCATTTGGCCCAGTGATGCCATAACAATTCCCTGGTAGTCGGCTATCAACGCATAACGTCACGCTTTTCAGTGCATTAACGGTGATAAAAACTGATATACATCCTAAAAGCGCCGCGGCACTATCGGTCAAAGCGACGTGTCAACGCGCGCTATGTGTTGTTTATGGTTACTTTTTACACTGTATCAGGTGTCCCGATGGGTTACCTGAATAAGGCTTCTATGCGATGTCCGTGACTCCCATTAATGTAAATGATGATGTTTTGAAGGCTACCAAGACCTACCGCCAGCAGCGACGTCATGTGATTGCGTTATATCTGTTAGCTCTGTTCGTCATGGTGGTGCTGTTCGGTTGGTTGCTGAGTGAACAGCATAAGCAGGAAATTGAGGCCGCCGAATCACGTATTACCGCCCGCGCTAATGTGGTCACTGAGTGGGCGAAAGGCGTGTTCGCACAAAGCGGGCAAGCGCTGTTTGGGCTTGCGGAACTGCTAGCACTACAAGGGATGCCTGAGGGTGACAATATCCAGGCGTTTCAGCGCGCATTAGAAAACTTGACCCTGTATGTCCCTATGGTGGATGCAATCGCTGTTGTGGACTCTGAAGGGCGTTTAGTGGCGAGCGGTCGCGTCAACCGAAGAGCGAATGCTGATGTCAGCGAGTCAGCGTTTTTTAATGCCTTTAAGCAAGCAGGGCAGGAGGAGCTGATTACCCCGCTTTACTGGTCTGACATTGATCAGCGCTACTATCTGTACCATGGCCGACGATTAGAGACCTCGGCCGGAGAATTTGCAGGGGTGGCCATTTCTAGCATTGTTCCTGAAGTATTTGCCGACTCGCTTGAGCAGATGAGTGTCTACGACGGCGAGAGTATTGCCCTGGTCGACCCCGGTTTGAAATTTATTGCTCGGTACCCGATACCGGAAGAGCAATTTACCACCGGCAGCCAAATTGTAAGCCCCGAAACGACCGAGTGGCTAGCCCGTGGCGAGTCTACTTGGTCAATCAATATTGACTCACCTATTGATGGCCGAAAACGGCTGTTTCGCATGCTGAGAGTAGGCGAGTATCCCATGCTGGCCGTGGTCGGTGTTGACCTTCACGAATTGCTATCGGCCTGGCGGCAGCGTGCTCTGATTTTAACGCTAGTGATGGTCGTCATTGCTTTGCTGGGCGCTTGGGGGGCACGCCACTACCTGAACCGTTTAGCGTTAGCGCATCAATTACGCCAGCGTATTGAAGAGCGTGAGCAAGCGCGTGCCGAGGCGCAAATCGCCGCTGCCGCTTTCCAAACGCACTTAGGCATCCTGATTACCGATCCCCAGGGCATCATTCTCAAGGTTAACGAGACCTTCAGCCGGATTACCGGCTACAGCGAAGCCGAGATAGTCGGTAACAACCCGCGTATGTTTAGTTCTGGCTTACAAAACTCAGCCTTTTATCGCCGTTTATGGAAGCGTGTTATCAAAACCGGTAATTGGGAAGGTGAGATATGGAACCAGCGTAAGAACGGTGAACTGTTCCCCGAGTGGCTAACTATCAGCGCGGTGTACAGCGTAGAGGGCGCATTGACTCATTACGTGGCCACCATGAGTGACATCAGCGAGCGTAAAGCCGCTGAGCAGGAGATCCATCAACTGGCGTTTTATGACACCTTAACCGGCTTGGCGAATCGGCGCCTGTTTATGGATCGCATCGGTACCGCCCTTAAAGAGCTTCAGCGCCATCAGCGTTGCGGTGCGCTGTTATTTATCGACATCGATAATTTCAAGCAAATCAATGACACTCTGGGGCACTATGCGGGAGACCAGGTGTTACAGAGCGTTGCTCGGCGGCTCGGGCAGATGCTGCGCGATACCGATACCTTGGCCCGCCTGGGTAGCGATGAGTTTGCGGTGTTGATTGAAGGCGTTGATAGCAATTACGCCCAAACTACACGGCTTGCGGAGCGTATCGCGCATAAATTGCTGGCAACCCTTAATGCGCCAATCACTCTTGCCGAAGAGAGCATCACGGTGACCGGTAGTATCGGCATCGCGATTATGGCGAGCAATGAGTACGGCGTAGATGATTATTTGCAGCAGGTGGATATGGCGCTCTTTCAGGCTAAGAGCGGTGGCCGCCATGGCGTGTGCTTTTTTAATCCTTCAATGCAGGCCGCGCTACTCGCCCATGTAAAATTAGAGGCGGATCTGCGCCAAGCCCAGGCTAGCCAGCAGTGGCAGCTTTATTACCAGCCCCAGGTGGATCATCACGGCGCGATCAATGGCGTGGAAGCGCTGCTGCGCTGGCATCATCCCGAGCGTGGCATGGTTTCTCCAGGTGATTTTATTCCGCTGTTGGAAAGCTCTGGGCTGATCAACGATGTGGGCGAATGGGTATTGGAAGATGCCTGCAATCAGCTAGCACGCTGGGCGCAGCACCCCCAGCTAAGCAAGTTGACTATCTCCGTGAATATCAGCCCGCTGCAGTTTCGCGATGAGAACTTTTTGCAGCGTGTGGAAGGCGTATTTGCACGGACTCAGGCGCCACTTCAACGGCTAAAGCTTGAAGTGACCGAGTCACTGTTTGTGGAAGCGCGTGATGACGCTCGTGATAAAATGCTGAGTCTGAAAGCCAAAGGGGTGCGCTTCTCGCTGGATGATTTCGGCACTGGCTACTCGTCACTGGCCTACTTGGCTCAGTTGCCGCTTGATCAGTTAAAGATCGATCAATCCTTTGTTCAGCAGGTGCTTGAAAGCCAAGCCAACGCGGCGATTGTTGAGAGTACCATTGTCCTGGCAGAGAGCCTCAATCTCGAGGTCATCGCGGAAGGGGTTGAAACCAAAGCGCAGCAGGCATGGCTGCTGGCCCATAACTGCCACGCTTATCAAGGCTATCTGTTTGGACGCCCGGTCACCGCCGAGGAGATTGAACGGCTAATGATGGGCCATTAGCCATCGTGGCGGGCGAGCCGACATTGCTCGATATCCAGGCTCTCTACCGTCAAGGTGTCGGGAAGAATGACTTCCAACCGGGAGTCTTGCCGCCATGCGCTGGTTTCGATGCTTAAGGTGCCAGCAGCGCGATTAAGGCGTTTCCAGCCGCTATCGGTATGAAACACGCCTTTAATGCGCGCCTCCTTGGGGAGTTCGCCCAAACATTTGGCTAAACTATCCAGCTCGAAGCGCTCGCTTGGGTGCCAGCGTAACCCGGTGCTGGTGTAGCCCAGCGAGGTGCCGGTTTCCCGTTGGGGCTTGCCGGGCGGGGGCGGAAAATCGAAGAATGACCCTTGTAAGCTGGGAGCTGCAGCCAACTGTTGATGACTGGCGGGTACGCTGATATCGAGCGCTTCAGCGCTTCCGCTTTGGGTCAGCAGCGCTATCGGTAGTTCGCCTTGCGGGACTTCCTGCACCCATTTTCGCGGTGGCCAGTGGTCAGCCACAAAAGCGTGGGCGGCGCTGAGCTGTTCGTGGGTGCTGTGGTCGAGCATGGTCAATGCCACGGCATCGGCCATATTGAGCTGATCGCGGAAGGTGTCGTGCTGTAGGGCGCGGGTGTCGTCCATTCGGCGTGGGTCGAGCGTGGCAATAATGTCGCGCACTTCCACCACCTCTTGAAAGGCTTCGCCGCGCAGTAGGTCCAGTAGGCCTGCCGGGTGGCCAAGACCAGAGGGTTCGATGATGACCCGGTCGGGCTTGCTGCGGGCGAGTAGATTGACCAGTGCCGCCTGGAGTACAAAGGCGAGCTGGCAGCACAAACAGCCGCCGGGCAGGCCTTTCACCACCACATCATCGCGGGCGTCAAACATGGCTTGGTCGATACCGATTTGGCCAAACTCGTTGACCAGAATGGCCCACTTTTCATCCACAGGCTTCTGTTCGATTAGACTGTGGATAAGCGTAGTTTTGCCGCTACCCAGAAAGCCGGTAATGATATGTACTGGCACTTTTCGTTTGGCGCTTTCTTCTGACCGAGCCAACGCCTAGCCCCCTGTCATATTCATAAAGCGTACCACCTGCACATCGCCATCGGTGGTGAAGTGGTGGCGCTCCGGCTTAAGCGGCAGGGCGTTGATAATCGCTTCTTTCAGCACCTGCATATTGCCGGGGTGGCGGCGCAGCACGGCGCGCAAATCCACCGAGTGTTCGTTGCCTAAGCAAAGCAGCAAACGGCCTTCCACGGTCACTCGAACCCGGTTGCAGGTGTCACAAAAGTTGTGGCTATGGGGGGAGATAAACCCAACGCGGCTGTCGCTATCGGCCATTTTGAAGTAGCGCGAGGGACCCGGTGTGGTTTCGGTGGTGGGGATCAGCGGGTAGCGGGTTTCGATCAACTCTTGAACATCGTCGCTGGAGTAGAAGGTTTCCGCCCGTGAGTGGTCGGAGACATCGCCCAGCGGCATCTCTTCGATAAAGCTGATGTCTAGACCTTGCTGGCGGGCAAAGGTGACCAGGTCGATGACTTCGTCGTCGTTGCGACCTTTTAAAATCACCGCGTTGAGCTTGATACGCTTAAAGCCCGCTTCCTGAGCGGCGTGAATACCGTCGATCACTTTGGCCAGATCACCGGTGCGGGTAAGCTGCTTAAAGCGCGCCGCATCCAGCGAATCCAGGCTGATGTTCAGTCGCCGCAGGCCGCTGGCGTAGAGCTGCTTGGCGTGCTTGCGCAGACTGGCGCCATTGGTGGTCATGGTGAAGTCGTTAAGCCCTGGCATGGCGCCGATCTCATCCACCAGTTGCTCTATGCCACGGCGCACCAGTGGCTCGCCTCCGGTAAGACGAATTTTCTCAACCCCAAGCTCGGTAAAGGCGCGGGCAACCATGGCGATTTCTTCCAACGTGAGTACCTGGGCGCGGGGCAGAAACGTCATCTCCTCGCTCATACAGTACACGCAGCGGAAATCGCATCGATCGGTGACCGAGATTCGCACGTAGCTAATGCGCCGCCCAAAGTCATCAATCAACTGCTGATCAGCGCGTGTTTGAGACGGTTGTTGTAAGGATCGTTGCTCGGTCATAGCCATCCCGTTAGTGGTTGTATGCTGACTACCTCGCCTGGTTGCGCGCCGTCTTGGTCGTCGGCAAGCTCAATCAAGCAATTTGCAGCCACCATCGAGGTTAAAATGCCCGAACCTTGGGCGCCGGTGCTGCGCACGTGTAGCTGCCCTTGCTCATCAGTATGGTAGATGCCGCGAATAAAATCAGTACGCCTCAAGCGGCTTTTTATAACGTCATCGGCTATCGCATTGAGGCGATGGGGCGGCCTTGTCGGCTGCCCACAAAGCTGATCCAGCAGCGGCGCCACAAACTGTAGAAAGGTTACCATGACGGCTACCGGATTGCCGGGCAGGCCAACAAACGGCGTACGTTTTGCGCCCAGCCAGCCACAGGCCATAGGGCGGCCAGGGCGCAGCGCCACGCGCCAGAAGGCCAGGCGGCCCAATTGTTCCAGCGCCGCACGGGTAAAATCAGCTTGGCCGACGGAAACGCCGCCGCTGGAGATCACCAAATCGCTCTGGTCGGCGGCCTGTTCAAGGGCTTCTGTGGTGGCTGCTAAGTCGTCCGGCAGAATGCCCAGGTCGATGACGTCGGCACCCTGTTCGGTAAGTAATCCGATCAGCGTAAAGCGATTGGCGTCATAAATGCCTGCTTTAGGTAACGGATCGCCGGGGGCAGTGACTTCATTGCCGGTGGAGAAGATCGCTACCTTCGGGCGTCGGCACACCGTTATTTCGGCATAGCCCAAGGAGGCTAAAAGTCCTAGGGATGCCGCATCAAGCCGTGCCCCCTCAGGCAGTGCCGTGTCACCTATGGCAATATCTTCACCGGCCTGGCGAACATGCTGGCCGTGTTTGAGGCGCTCAGGCGACTCAATGATCACATGCTCAGGCTGCTCATCTAGCGGTTCGCTCAGTTGTTCACTCATCACTACTGTGTCTGTGCCCGGCGGTAATGGCGCGCCGGTGGTGATGCGCACGCAGTGACCGGCTGGTACCAGTTCCCGGCGGTACTGCCCGGCCAACACCTCACCGGCAAGCGGCCAATGGGTTTGTTTGGCCCCAACACCTTCCCTAGGTAAGGCTAACGCGACGCCATCCATGGCCGCATTAGTGTTTTGTGGCACGTTAATGGGTGCCTGAATGGTCCCCGCCAAGCGGCGGCCGTGTGCCCGTGCCAAAGGGATATTTTCGCTGCCTAGCGGGCGCTCAATCAGGGTGGCAAGCGCATGGCGTGCTTCTTCCACGCTAAGCATCTGCTCGCCAAGATCAAAACAGGAGAGCGTCATCGAACCTCCTTCGCTGAGGTATTCAGCAGCGTTGCTTCCAAGTGAAGCTTCTCCTCCTCGGTATTCAGATTGGCAAACGCATCAGGGCAGTCCGACATATCGACCCGGCACCAGTCGTGACGCGCGTACCAGCGGTCAATTTTACGTTCACCTTCGGCAAGGGTGGCAGCCAAATCATCGGCGAGCGAGGTGCGTATTAACGCAACGACGGGGTGCAGTCGTTCACCGTCAAAGGCTACGGCGATGTCATGCTCGCCGTGCTCAGACGCAATACCTTCTACCATGCGCGCCACTAAATCATCGGGTAGGGCGGGAGAATCACAGGGGGTCACCAGTAACCAGGGGGTTTTTGCCGCCCTTAAGCCACTATAGATGCCCATCAACGGGCCTTTAAAGCCGCCTTCCTCATCGTCCATTACTTGATCAGCAATCACACGATCAGCAAAAAACTGGTAGGCGTCGGCATTTCGGTTGGCATTAATCAGCAGCTCGGCTACCTGGTCTTTAAGGCGTTTCACTACATGGCCGACGAGTGGCAGGCCCGCGAACGGCTCAAGCCCTTTGTCGCGACCGCCCATCCGGCGACCTTCGCCGCCTGCGAGAATCATGCCGGTGAGTTCGTGGGTAGGAATCATGGGCTTGTCTCTTTTGTTAAGCTTGCTTGGCTAGATGACCGGGCATGCGATGGCTTCGCTGGAATAGCGTCCAGCGTTAAGCGGTTGTGGGTATTGATCGCCTGGAAGTGGCGGCCTTTGGCGCGGGCGATCAGCATCACCCCAAAGCGCTCGGCCAGCTCAACGCCTTTTTGAGTAACGCCGGAGCGCGATACCAGCACGCTAATACCCATTTGCGCCACTTTCAGCACCATCTCGGAGGTTAGTCGTCCGGTGGTGTAGAAGATATCTGCGCTGGCGCTGTCCGCCTGCTGCAACCACTGGCGTCCCGCTAAGGTATCCACCGCGTTATGCCGCCCCACGTCCTCTACAAAATCAAGCACGTTGGCTTGATGGCAGAGCGCGCAGCCGTGAACGGCCCCGGCGCTGCGATACGTCTCATTGTAGGCGTTAAGGTTTTGCAGCAGTTGATTGAGCGTGGATTGAGCCAGTTGGGTATCAGGCAGCGCCGTCAGCGCGGTTTGGTCGAGCAGTTTGCCAAATACCGTGCCCTGACCGCAGCCGGTGGTGACCGTGCGGGTGCTTAAGCGTGCTTCTAAATCTTCGGGCAGGTGACGAGTAATCACTACCGCCGCTTCGACGTCCCAGTCGACCTGCACTGCCTGTAAATCGTTGGCTGCACGCAATAGCCCTTGATTGCGCAGATAGCCCACGACTAAGGCTTCCGGATCGTCGCCCAGTGTCATCAGCGTGACAATTTCACGTTTGTTGAGGTACACCGTCAGCGCTCTTTCAGCGGCGATCGCCTGCTGGCGTGCATAGCCATACTCGTCAACGATACTAATCTCGGTGGTGGCCGGTAAGCGGGCTCGGCTTATCTGCAGGGTGGGCTGAAGGGCAGGCATGGGTAATCCTCGCGAAATGGTTCTCGCAAAACGACAGGGTTGACGATGATGGCGCTGGAGATGCTTACTTGTCTACCCATTCAAGCGCTATCCTAATAAGTACCATCCTCATAAGTACTATCCAAATAAGTACTATGCTAACAAGTATTGGTCTTTCAAATGCCATCCATTCAAGGTTCAGGGTTTTTAAATATATGAGTGATAACCTACGCCCAATCAGTATTACCTTGGTGGCCGAGCCCAAGCAGGTGAAAAGTTTTACGCTGACCCAGTGGCGTATTGTTGAGCTTACACTGGGCGACCAGGGCGAGAATGTACTTAATCTGCAGCTGTCGATGACAGAGCGTGCAGCCTACCGTTTCAACCTAACCTCTAAGACGCCACGGCTATTTGTGCGTGCGGGCTTTACCGGCCAAACGCCCAAGCCGGATGCGATCACCGCCAGCCAGGACGTCGCGGCGGGCTGGATGGATGGCGAACAGCAGGTGCTGGAATCGCCAATGCCCATGGCTATTCAGGTATGGATTGAGAGCTACCTTGCCCGTCATGGCGAGGCGCCGCTGGAGATGCGCAAGAAAAAGCGTAAAGGGGCAGGGCGCGCCAAAGAGATGCCCACTAAGGAGCAGCCAGAATGAGTCGTTTAGAGCGCTGGTCGCGGCTGAAGCGTAATATACCAACGCAAAAGGACGAGCCAACCGCGGGCGCACCCAGTGATGAAGCGTCCGTGGAGTCGGATGCTGCGGCTTATCATGAGGCCGAGCAGCCGCAACCCGCATCTGAAACACCGCAAGAACCAAAACGAGCGCCAGAACCAGGCAGCCTCGATCATACCTTGCCTGACCCGGATACATTGGCCGCGGGCAGTGACTTCAGCGCCTTTATGGCACCGGGAGTCAGTGGCCCTTTACGCAGGCAAGCATTGAAACGGCTATGGGCAACCGGCAACTACAACGTCCGAGACGGCCTGGATGACTACGACGCCGACTATAATAAACTGTTGAAGCCCATGGGATCCGAGCTCGCCAGTAAACTGCGCCGTTGGACCCACAAAGTGGAAGAGGCGGTTGATAAAACATTAGACGAATCCGAACCCCCAAAAGAGGTAGCCGCCGACAAGCGGGCCGAACCCTCAACACTCACTGATAGTGACAACACTGAAAAAAATGCTTCGCTAGACGACCAGTCTGATTATTTATCTAGCCCTAAGACGAAAACATGAGAATGGCGTTAAACTTATAAAAATCAATATTTTGAGCATGCGATATGTCGCCAGCGTTGGCAGCGTTGACGGTAATCAGGTTGGCAAATATCGAATTTCGCCATACGCTGAACTTAGCTTCAACGCATTGTTATGCCACAATAGTTAAATAATATAACTCAAAATTATAATAAGAATTATTCACTGACCGTGAGAACGCATGAACCAACGAATCCAACTGGCGTCGATAGACGACCAGCGTAATGCTGAGGCTCGGGAATCGGTACGCCAGCGTATCTCCTGGCCCGCTAATTTAACGCCTGCCAATGTGACCTATCACAGCCGCGGTCATGCGCTGTTGATAGGGTCAGCAGACGACGTTTATCCAGCCGCTCGCGCGCTCCAGGGGCGCGGCTTGGCATCGTTGACGCTGCTAGTCACCGATAAAGGGAGTGACGCTGTCGATGCCCTCGGGTCTAGCGAGCCTCTGATTAGCCAAACATTGACCCGCGACCAGCTCAGCCAGCTGCGTATTAACGGTTATCTGGGAGCCTTTAGTGTCCAGCTTGATGACGGCGATTCAGTGCTGAATCTTGCTCGCGCGCTGATAGAGCGCGACGGTTTTGACCTCATCCTCGACCTTGCTGCGGCTACCCATACCCAGCGCTGGGAACTGCCACCGCCAGGTTATGTGGTGATGCAGTGGCAGAGCGTTGAGCAACGCAGCGACACCCTCGACGATTTTGTCGGGCTGGTGGGCGAATTCGACAAGCCACGCTACTTTCAAGTTAATAGTGACTTATGTGCCCACTCCACTAGCGGCAATATTGGCTGTACCCGCTGTTTGGATGTTTGCCCCGCGGATGCCATCTCCAGCATTAAGGGGCGGATTGAGTCGCATATCGAAATTGACCCCTTTCTTTGCCAAGGCGTGGGCAGTTGCACCAGCGCCTGCCCCACTGGGGCTATCGAATTCCGCCTGCCTGAAACCCGCCGCCAGCAGGATACCCTCTCCGCTTGGCTGGGCGCCTACCGCGAAGCGGGTGGTCAAGCGCCGGTGCTGCGTTTTATTACCCATGATTCCCAAGATGCTGAGCGAGCAGCGGGTGTTGTCACCGCAGGCCATATCATCGACGCTCCGCTAGAAGAGCTGGGCGCAGCGGGCCATGACCAGTGGCTAACCGCTCTGGCCGCCGGTGCCGCCGAAGTGCGTATCCAGCTGCACCCCAATATGCCTGCCCGCTTAAGCGCTTTTTTGACCGACCAGGTTGCCCAAGCCCACGCGTTGCTGGATGCCTTGGGCCATGATCGCGCGCGCGTCAAGCTGATTGAGATAGCCGATAGTACAGGCCGGGATGCGCTACCGGCGCTAACGCCGTTGACAGAGTCACCGCTTAGCCTGCCAGAGCCAGAAAAGCGTGCGCGTTTGAACCGCGTGCTGTCTCGGCTGGCCGAACTGGGTAACCCCAGCGGCGAGCGGGTTGCCGTGCCGACAGGCGCTGCCTACGGCGCCATTCAAGTCGATAGCGATGCCTGCACGCTCTGCCACGCCTGTGTCAGCAACTGCCCGACTCCGGCATTAAAGTCAGGCGGCAACACGCCCGCGCTGAGCTTCCTTGAAGCGGACTGCGTGCAGTGTGGTTTGTGTGAGCAGGCTTGCCCGGAAAATGCGATTACTTTGCTGCCCGGCTTCCTGGCATCCGATGCCCGCGAAACGCGCCACATCTGCCACGAAGAAGCTGCTTTCGAGTGCATTAACTGCGGTAAGCCGTTTGCCACCGTCAGCACGGTCGCTACTATTAAACAGAAGCTGGCTAACCACCCCTACTTTGCTGGTGAAGCGATGATCCGCCTGGAAATGTGCGAAGACTGCCGGGTAAAAGATGTTTGGAAAACCATGATTCGCGATCCCGACGCGCAACTGAAGGTATAAGCCGATGACGGATGCACTGCCCACGCTTAAAGAAGCGGATTCGCTACGCGCCGATATCTACCGGCTGTTAGCCACGCTGCTGCGCCAACCGCCGGATACTGAGTTGCTCAACTGGCTGGCAGAGCTGACAATCGAGCAGGACGGCAGCCGCTTGGCAGAGTGTTGGCAGGCACTGGCGGCAGCCGCTGCCGGTACTGAACAGAGTGATGCTGACGTTGAGCGACTTCAGCGGGCACACTTTCGCCACTTGGTGGGGGTGATTCAAGGTGATGTAGTGCCTTATGCCTCCTGGTACCGCAACGGCGAACTGATGGAAGCGGCGCTGGTGGCGCTGCGCCAGGATCTAAAAGTACTCGGCTTTGAACGCAGTGAGCATACCCGTGATCCTGAAGATCATCTGGCTGCCCTGTGTGAAGTGATGGCGATGTTGATTGATGCCGAAAGCGCAGAGCAGGGCTACTTCTTTAGCCAACATTTAGCCCCTTGGGCGGCCAACTGTTTTGCCGACCTGGGGCAGGTAGACACCGCTTTCTATGCAGCGCTGGGGCAGTTGGGTAGCGCTTTTATGGAGAGTGAGCAGGCTCGCTTGAGGGTTGATGCGGGCCATACGCCAGTGCGTATTCTTGAGCCTTAACGCAGGCTTCATAAAAGAAACAGCAAAAAAAGCAAAAAACAGCATAAAAAGACCCGCACAAAAAAGCATGCAAGAGGAGAAACCCATGCAACCGTCACACAATGCTGAGCGCCGCCGGTTTATGAAAACCGTTGGGTTGGGAACCGCCGCTGCTGGCGCCGCGGCGGCAGTCGGTCATGTCACTCTGGCACAGGCTGACACTGCCCCGGTGAAAGACGAAAAACCAACGGTTAACTACCGTGAGACTGATCACGTCCGTGCTTACTACGCCTCGCTGCGTGACTGACGGCGGAATGCCAGGAGATTTGCCATGCGCTTAACTCGCAAAACAGACACCCCCAAGGCCTCCGGGCTGGGTATTTCCCGTCGCCAGTTCCTCAAACGCAGCGGTGCAGCCACCGGCGGTGTGGCCGCCGTTGGCTTTATGGGTGCGCCCATGATGCAGCGCTCAGAAGCAGCCGACAAAACCCCCGTGCTGGACTCGCCGGTCGAGACCAAACGCACCATCTGCTCCCACTGTTCAGTGGGTTGTGGCGTTTATGCCGAAGTTCAAGAGGGCATTTGGACCAAGCAAGAACCCGCTTTTGATCACCCCATCAACCGTGGTGCGCACTGCGCGAAGGGCGCTTCGCTGCGCCAGCACGGCCACTCCACGCGGCGTCTTAAGTATCCGATGAAGCTGGTGGCCGGCGAGTGGGAACGCATGAACTGGGATGACGCCATTAACGAAATTGGCGACAAACTGCTTGAGCTGCGCGAAGAGCACGGCCCGGACAGCGTTTACTGGCTAGGCTCGGCGAAGTTCAGCAACGAGCAGGCGTATTTAATGCGCAAGCTTGCTTCGCTATGGGGCACCAACAATACCGACCACCAGGCGCGTATCTGCCACTCCACCACCGTGGCGGGCGTGGCGAACACCTGGGGTTACGGTGCGATGACCAACTCGCTCAACGATATGCATAACAGCAAGGCGATTCTGTTCATTGGCTCTAACCCCAGCGAAGCACATCCGGTGGCGATGCAGCACATTTTGATCGCCAAAGAGCGCAATAATTGCGACATCATTGTCGCCGACCCGCGCTTTACCCGCACCGCCGCCAAGGCCAACAAATATGTGCGTCTACGTCCCGGTTCAGATGTTGCCTATATTTGGGGTCTGTTGTGGCACATTTTCGAAAACGGTTGGGAAGATAACGAGTACATCAATCAGCGCGTTTACGGTATGGATGAAGTGCGCGCTGAAGTCGCTAACTTTCCGCCCAGCGTTGTAGAAGAAGTCACCGGCGTCCCTGAAGCCGAGATGTTTGATGTCGCCAAGCGCCTCTCCGACAATCGGCCTGGTTGTGTGGTCTGGTGTATGGGCGGCACCCAGCACACTACTGGCAACAACAATACCCGGGCTTACTGCATTCTTGAGCTAGCGCTGGGGAATATTGGTGTGGCGGGCGGCGGCGCTAACATCCTGCGCGGCCACGATAACGTACAGGGCGCAACTGACCTTGGCCTTGGCTGCGATTCCTTGCCGGGTTACTACGGTTTGGCGGAAGGTGCCTGGCAGCACTGGGCGCAGGTGTGGGATCTCGACTACGAGTGGCTTAAAGGCCGCTATGACGATACCGAGTACGCTGATGGTAAGCCCATGTACACCGCCGGTATTACCGTGTCGCGCTGGGTCGATGGCGTGCTCGAGGAGGACGAGAACATCTCCCAGCGTACCGCGCTGAAAGCGATGTTCTACTGGGGCCACGCGGTTAACTCCCAGACCCGCGGCGTGGAAATGCAAAAAGCGATGCAGAAGCTTGAGATGATGGTCATCGTTGACCCTTATCCCACCGTTGCCGCTGTAATGCACGACCGCAGCGACGGCGTTTATCTGCTGCCAGCGGCCACCCAGTTCGAAACCACGGGCAGTGTCACCGCGACTAACCGTTCGATTCAGTGGCGTGACCGGGTGATTGAACCGCTGTTTGAGTCCAAGCCCGACCACGAGATCATGTACCTGTTTGCTCGTAAGCTGGGCTTCGGTAATGAACTGGTCAAGAACTACCAGATGAACGGTGATGAGCCGCTCATCGACGACATTCTGCGCGAAATCAACAGCGGTATGTGGACGGTCGGCTACACCGGGCAAAGCCCCGAGCGCCTTAAAGAGCACCAGAAAAACTGGCACACGTTCAGCTTCGAGAACCTGCGCGCAGAGGGTGGCCCGGCGGACGGTGATTACTACGGCTTGCCGTGGCCCTGCTGGGGTACACCAGAGTTTAAGCACCCGGGCTCGCCCAATCTTTACGACACCAGCGTACCGGTGATGGAAGGTGGTATGGGCTTCCGCGCCCGTTTTGGTATCGAGCGTGATGGTGTCAACCTTCTTGCGGAAGGGTCAGCGCCGGTGGGCGGCGATATCGACGACGGCTACCCGGAGTTCAACGACCAACTGCTTAAAGATCTGGGCTGGTGGGACGACCTGACTGCCGAAGAGAAACAGGCGGCGGAAGGCAAAAACTGGAAAACCGACCTCTCTGGCGGTATCCAGCGTGTCACCATTGAGCATGGCTGCGCGCCTTACGGCAACGCCAAGGCACGCGCTGTAGTCTGGACTTTCCCCGACCAAGTGCCGAAGCACCGTGAGCCGCTCTACACCACGCGTCGCGATTTGGTTGAACGCTTCCCTACTTGGGACGACTTCGACTCCATCATGCGCCTGCCGACCATGTACAAAACCATTCAGGATCGCGACAACACTGGCGAGTATCCAATGATTCTCACCTCTGGGCGACTGGTTGAGTATGAAGGCGGCGGTGAAGAGACGCGCTCCATGTCGTGGCTTGCCGAGCTGCAGCAGGAGATGTTTGTCGAAATTAACCCGGCGGACGCCAACGACCTCAGCATCAAAGATGGTGACGATGTTTGGGTGGAAGGGGCAGAAGGGGGCCGTGTGAAGGTCAAAGCCCTGGTCACTCCTCGCGTCGATCGTAACGTAGCGTTTATGCCGTTCCACTTTGGCGGCATGTTCCAGGGCGAAAGCCTGCGTGACCGTTACCCGGATGGGTCTGATCCGTACATCATTGGTGAGGCGGCCAATACCGCCACCACCTATGGCTACGACCCGGTGACACTGATGCAAGAGACCAAGTGCACCATCTGCCGCATTGAGCGGGCTTAAGCTTCGACCGACCTGACAGCACGACGGTGCGGGAGCCATCCCGCACCGGCATGAGGAGAACACCATGGCTCAAATGAAATTTATGTGTGACGCAGAACGCTGCATCGAATGCAACGGCTGCGTTACCGCGTGTAAAAATGCCAACGACGTCGAGTGGGGCATTCAGCGCCGCCGCGTGGTCACGCTCAACGACGGTGAAGCGAGTGAAATGTCGATCTCAGTGGCCTGTATGCACTGCGACGACGCACCCTGTATGGCGGTTTGCCCGACCGACTGCTTCTACAAAACCGATGACGGCATCGTGCTTCACGATAAAGACCTCTGCATCGGCTGTGGCTACTGCCTTTACGCCTGCCCGTTTGGCGCTCCGCAGTTTCCCCAGCAGGATGCCTTTGGCGAACGCGGCAAGATGGACAAATGCACCTTCTGCGCGGGCGGCCCTGCCGAGAGTAAAGAAGAGGAGTACGAGAAATACGGTTCTAACCGTATTGCCGAAGGCAAGCTGCCGCTATGTGCCGAGATGTGCTCCACCAAAGCGCTGCTGGCCGGTGATGCTCAAGACGTGGCTGATATCTTCCGCCAGCGCGTTGTCCATCGCGGCCACAAAGATGGCGCCTGGTCCAATAACCCTCAGGCCAGTGCCGACAACCTAGCCTATGATGCTGCCCATAAAGGGTAAGGAGGCGTGTCATGAACCTGTTGACTGCACAGGCACCCGGTGGGGTGCCGCGCTCAGGTAAAGGGCTCGCCCTGGGCATTTGGCGTTTTATGTTGGTGGCGCTTGCTTTGGTGCTAAGCCTCGGCTTCACGCAAGTGGCGGTGGCCCAAGCAGATCCTGACCGCGAAATGACCACTGCCGCTCCTGGCATTACCGCCGACCAGTGGCGTCAGGTACGTAGTGGAGAGACCGGGCCTAACTACCGTGACTCGCGTTATGAAAGCGACTACAGCTTGATCAATGCAAGCGGTGAAACCTGGCGGCAGATTCGTAACCGCTGGGTGTCGCCGTTTGGTTTGATTGCGGTATTTGGCATGGCGGCGCTGATTGCGCTGTTCTACTTCATTGTCGGCCGCAAGGATCTGGAGGCGCCGCGCACGGGGCGTCTGCTATTGCGCTGGACGTTAATGAAGCGCGCACTGCACTGGACGGTAGCGACGCTGTTTATCATTCTGGCGCTGACGGGCATGACGCTGCTGTTTGGCAAGTTTGTGTTCCGCCCGTTGTTTGGTGATGGAATTTGGGCCTGGATGATTGCGGCGACAAAAGTGCTGCATAACTACCTGGGGCCTATCTTCGGCATTCTGCTTGTCATACTGCTGGTCAGCTTGATTAAAGAGAATATTCCCAAAAAGCACGACTGGGTATGGTTCAAGAAAGGCGGCGGTATGATTGGCAAAAAGCATGTGGATGCAGGTTTTGCCAACGGTGGGGAGAAGGCTTGGTACTGGATATTGGCTACGGTAGGTATTCTCGTTATCGCCAGTGGCTTTGTTCTCGACTTCCCCAACTTCAACCAGGGCCGTGACACCATGCAGTGGGCCAACATTATCCACGCAGTGGGTGCGTTAGGGCTCACCGCCATCTCCTTAGGGCATATTTATATCGGCACGCTGGGTACCGAAGGCGCGCTTGAAGGTATGACCACGGGCTACGTGGATGAGACCTGGGCCAAAGAGCACCATAATCTTTGGTACGAAGAGGTCAAAGACCAAACGCTATCGGAACAAGAGGTGGCGGCTCGCAAGTCAGGTGGTGATAGTAGCGAACCATCGGCAACGCGGACCAGCTGATAAGTGCTTAATAAAGTGCTTACAAAGTAGCCTAAGACACCGCCTTCTGGCGGTGTCTTTTGTTATGCTGCCTGTTAAGTTAGTGAGTAACCCAAAGGCATTTTTTTGAGAGGAACGGTTATGTCAGCGTTTAATGAGTTTGACCCGTCCACGCGCACCGAGCTCGAAGCCGCTGCGTTTCGGCGTTTGCTACAGCATCTGGACGATAACAAAGATGTACAGAATATCGATCTGATGATTCTGGCGGACTTTTGCCGTAACTGCTTATCAAAATGGCTGGTAAGCGCCGCCGAAGCGCGGGATGAAAGCCTCAACTATGAAGAGGCCCGTGAGTACGTTTATGGGATGCCTTACAGCGAGTGGAAGGAACTCTACCAGCCGCCTGCCACCCCAGAGCAGATGGCCGCTTGGGAAGCGCATCACGCCAAAAAGAAAGCTGCCAAACAAAGGTGACGTCAATGAGTGAGCCAATGGTGCCCCTCAACATCGCAGTCTTGACGGTCTCCGATACCCGCACAGAAGAGACGGATCGCAGCGGCCAGGCGCTGGTAGAACGATTAACCAGCGCCGGGCATACACTCGTTGAAAAGCGCATCGTGCCAGACGACGTCTACCGCATTCGCGCGGTGGTAGCCAACTGGATCGCCGATACGGAAGTACAGGTGGTGATCACCACCGGCGGCACCGGCTTTACCGGCCGCGACTCCACGCCGGAAGCTATCTCGGTGCTGCTGGATAAGCGCATTGAAGGCTTTGGCGAACGCTTCCGCCAGCTAAGCGGTGAAGAGATCGGCAGCTCCACCATCCAGAGCCGCTGCCTCGGCGGCTTAGCCAATGCCACGGTAGTGTTCTGCCTACCGGGCTCGACCGGCGCCTGCCGCACCGGCTGGGACGGCATTCTGGCCGAGCAGTTGGATAGCCGCCACAAACCCTGCAACTTCGCCAACCTGGTTATCCCAGGCCGGGGGCAACATGGCTGATTTGCAGCCGATATCCGCCGCGCTCAAAGCGCTACTGGCCGACGTAAGCCCCGTTGGTGCTGAAAGCGTCCCGCTGGAAGCCGCGGCTGGGCGTGTGTTGGCCGAAGCTGTTACCGCGCAGTTAGATGTACCGCCGTTTGATAATAGCGCGATGGATGGCTATGGGCTGCGCGCTGCCGATGCGGGAAAGTGGCTACCGGTGAGTCAGCGTATTGCGGCGGGCACTCCCGCCCAAGCGCTTGAGCCAAATAGCTGCGCGCGTATTTTTACCGGCGGTGAGATTCCACCTGGCGCTGACTGTGTCGTTATGCAGGAGCGGGTAGAGGTTGACGGTGAATGTGCGCTGATGCCTGCGGATATCCCTGCGGGGGATAATGTTCGTCGTCAGGGCCGGGACGTCAGGCGTGGCTCTGTGCTGCTCGATGCCGGTGAACGGCTCGAGGCAGCAGCTCTTGGCCACTTGGCAGGCCAGGGCATTACCCAGGTCAGCGTGCGCCGTCGGCCACGGGTTGCGCTGCTCTCAACCGGCGATGAAATCATCGACCCCGGTACGCCGCTTAAGGCGGGGCAGCTCTACAACTCCAACCGACCCATGCTTAAACGGCTGCTGGAGAATTTTGGCGCCGAAGTGGTGAGTACCGTTAGCGTACCGGATGATTACACCCGCACGGTGGCACTGTTAACGGCGGCCGCTGCTGAGTCGGATTTAGTGGTCACCACCGGTGGCGTGAGCGTCGGCGAAGAGGATCACGTCAAAGCCGCGCTGGAAGCGATCGGCCAGTTGGATATGTGGAAGCTGGCGATTCGCCCTGGTAAGCCGTTAGCACTTGGCCGCTTACCCCGTGACGATGGCAGTCATGCGCGGTTTGTGGGGTTGCCAGGTAATCCGGTCTCGGGGTTTGTCGGCGCCTGGCTGTTTTTACGCCCCTTACTGGGCGCAATGCTGGGCTGTCCGGCGCTAACATCACTGCCCGCTGTGACCGCGAAAGCTGGGTTTGCTACCTCCACCGGCCCACGTGAGCACTATATGCGTGTGACGCTTGAATTCACGCCCAGCGGCGTAACGGCGACGGCTTTTGATGACCAGAATTCCGGGGTGCTCTCATCCTGTATTAACGCCGATGCATTTGCGGTGATTCCGGCCAATAGTGAAATAGCCAAGGGCGATGCCATTAGCTGCTTGTGGTTGGCGGGCTAAGAAGCAGGGGCTTGAGAAAGCTAAGGGCTAAGCTTGCGTGCATCCAGCAGCAGCACCAACTGCTGCTGATCAAAGGTACAACCGCATAGCGCGGTTGAAAATCGGCGAGAAAGCAGCAGTTTAGGCAGCGGGTGGAGCGTGTCGGCGGGTAGTTGCCGAAGCGTAATGTCTCCGCTTACGCCCAGTTGCCAAGTGTTGTGGCTGTCATTAGTGGTCGTTTGAGCGTCGCGCAGAGTGAGCCAGCGGCTAGGCGGGGAGTCATGGTCGCCCCCGGCGTAGAGCAGCGAGTGAGCATTGGCGGTGCGCAAAGCCGTTGGGTGATCGGTCATGGCGAGTACGTGACACGCTTCCAGGGCTGCATGGTAAGGACCAATGCGAAACAGCACCAAGGCAACTTGGGCTTGTTCATGCAGGCCGTGACGCTGGGGCATTTTAACCCAGACCCTGCTGGTAGGCGTCGAACAGTGCTTCGGGGTCAAGCAGGGCAAGCGCTTGGCGCTCGTCTACCTGCCACAGCGCGCTAACATAAGGGCGTAACGCGGCAGGAAGCGTTTCGGGGGGAGCTTGCAGCAGGCTCTGGGTGACCTCGCAGACATCGTCAAGCTGCTCGATACGCACACCGCTACTAATTCCCGCGGCGTTGACTAGCAACATCATCCCGCTAGGAGGACCTTCCGGCGTGGGTAAATTGAGTAACTGATGCAGGCTAATGACGGACTCAATTTTACCACGCAGGTGCAGCACGCCTTCGGTGGAGGCGGGTAGCCCCGGTACGTAATAGACGGGCTGGTCGCTGGGTAGAATTTCGCTCACCGCGCTGCCGGGTAGCGCAAAACGTTGTCCGTTGAGTCGGAACAGCACTAGCTGCTGGGTCGGCTCATCAACATCGACTACCCTCTCTGCATCGTCGTGTGTCGCTAATGCCTCTTCCAAGGTCTGAGTGGCGAACGGCAGGTCATTCGCTGGGTTGTCGTGGGGCTGTTCAGGGCTCATCGGCTAGCTCCGTCGATATCACTACTTGGTTGCGCCCTTGGTGTTTGGCGCGGTAGAGCGCCTGGTCGGCGCTTAAACGCAGCGACTCGGTAGAGGGATGCGCGGGGAAACTGCTTATCCCCACGCTGAAGGTGCAGCGAAAACGAACGTCGCCTGCGTGAAAATCAACCAGTGCAAAATCCTCCCGCAAGCTGCCGATTAACGTAGCAGCTTTCTCGGCATGAATGCCTTTGAGCAGTACGACAAACTCTTCACCGCCGTAGCGGCCAATAATGTCGGAGAGCCGCAGACGGCTTTTTAGCAGTCTTGCCAAGGTGATGATTACTTGATCGCCCGCCAAATGGCCGTGGGTATCGTTAACCTGTTTAAAGTGATCGATATCGATCATTGCCAGGGCATGGGGGCTATTATCACGGTGGGCCTGGGCAAGGGTTTTATTGATCAGCTCGGTGGTAGTGCTGTGGTTATACAGCCCGGTCATGCTGTCGCGGGTCATTAATGAGCGCAGCAGACGTAGTCGTTCGGCGCGCAGCCTGACGGCAGAGACCAGTTCTTCAGGCTGTACGGGTTTGGTAAGAAAGGCTTCGACTCCCGCGGACATGGCGGAAATCTGCTTTTTGCTGTCGGTTTCACTGGAGAGATAGATAATCGGTAGCCCCAGGTATTCCGGCTGCTGACGAATAATCGTTGCCAGTTCTTCACCCGAACATACCGGCATATACACATCGACCAGCAGTAAGTCGGGGCTAAAGCGTTCCATGGCCGTGAGTGCATCGGCGGGATGGTGCACCTGATGTGCAATCATACCGCCTTCTTCAATCAGCAAGGCGTGATAAGCAGCCACCTCGGGCTCATCATCCACCACCAGTACCTTCAGCGGCTCTTCCACCGCCGGAGCGGTGAGCTCATCCACCGCCAGCATAAGATCCAGCGGTTTAACCGGTTTGGTAAAGTAGCCGCCACAGCCTGCACGAACGGCGCTCAGGCGCGAGTGAAAATCGCTGTGGGCCGACAAAACGATGGCGGGTAGTGGTTGGCCGGTTAGCTTGTTCAAGCTGGTTAGGGTTTCGGTGCCTGCGGTTTGGCCTTGGGGAAACTGCACATCCATGATCACTGCGTCAGGGCGACGCGTGAGTACGGCGTTAAAGAACGTCTCCGTATCAATAAAGTGTACGACGTCATGACCAAAGCAGCGGAGATGATGGATCAGTTGGTCGACCTGCTCGGGCTCATCGTCGCATAGGTAAATCAGCCGCTGGCGCTTATTGCGCAGCGGCTCCACCTGGCTGTTAAGTTCGAAGCTGTTGACGGCCGCCAACGCTTGCTGTTGACCGTGGTGGGAACGTAGATGCTGCTGCTCGTGACCCAGCTGGCGTAGTAGTTGGCTGATATAAGCGTCGATGTCGGGTCGGGTGGGCGTGGTAGTGAGCGCCTCCTCTGCCTGATCAGCAAGCACGGCAAGCCGCTCGAAGCCCAGTGATCTCCCGGTGCCTTTCAAACTATGAAAAAAGCGGTGTAGCTCCGGTGCTAGTCGCGTCTGTTCTTCACTCGATGTGCGGCTCTGCTGCCACAGCTCGGCGGTTTGCGCTAAGCGGGTCGGCAACTGCTCAATAAAACGCTCACGCAGCTGATTTAGCTTATCGTGCAGCGAGGGGGCTGGCTTAGACATCAAACTACCTACGTAAGTGATCGAAAGCGGCGATCCATTCCATCCATTATCCATTCCAGCGCATGTAGCACTGCTTAGCTGGCGAGTGCCTGTTTCACAGCAGTTTCCAGGTTGTCAGCCAGCTCGGCATCTTTACGCAAACAGGCATCCAGGCCCGGTGTCTGCTGTAGCGTTGCATCCGGAGTGTCCCCAGTGAGTAAAATAAACGGCAGGTGATTGTCTTGCTCACGCAGCATTGCCAATAGTGCTAGACCGCTGACAAGGGGCATGTGCATATCGCTGACAATCAGCTTGATATCACCGTGAGTGTCTAGTTGCTCGACGGCTTCCATGGCGTCTAAGGCCATCAAGGTGGCATGGCCCTGAGACTCTAGCAGTGCCGCCGTCATTTCCCCGGCAAGCGGGTCGTCGTCTACGACCAGGATAGGCATTCGCGACCTCATGGCTGTTGTGTTATTGACGCTCGTTATTAGCCCAGTAGGGCTTGTAGCGTTTCTACTAAATTATTTTGATCGAAACTGCCCTTGACGATATAGGCGTCGGCTCCGACCTCAATGCCGCGTCGACGATCAGCCTCTTTTTCCCGCGAGGTGATAATAATAATTGGCCGATCACGATAAGCCTCATTTTCGCGCAGTCGAGCAGTCAGCGCAAAGCCATCCATTACCGGCATCTCAACGTCGGTCAGTACCGCATCAAACGGCTCCGCCAGAGCTTTGGCTAATCCGTCGCGGCCATTTTCGGCCAGGGTGACGTGATAGCCCCATGCTTCGAGTACGTCTTTTTCTATTTCGCGGGTATTCAGTGAGTCGTCAACCACCAAAATTCGCTTCGCGAGAGTGGAGGATGTGCGCTCATGGCTAGGACGCTGAGCAGTGTGCCGGGTGGATTCCAGCAAAGCGGGTACATGGAGCAGGCTTACCAGCGCATTGCGCCCCATGGACACCATGCCTGAGACCAGCGGTAAATGGCGTAGATGCACCGGCAGCGGCTTGATCACCCTATCGCGTTCATCAATCAGTGAATCAATAATCAGGGCGAGCTTTTGGTGCCGCTGGTGGACGACCAACAACAGGGTGGTGTCTGTGACGGCGCTCGTCTCAGGTAGTTCAAGCAGTTGGGCAAGCGATACCACGGGCACAAATTCGTTGCGTAAAATCAGCGTGCGCTGTCCTGCGGCATCAATGAATGATTGCGATGAGCACTCTACTAACTCCGATACGTAAGGCGCGGTTACCCCGATGTTGACACCGCCAACGCTAACCAGCAGCACCCGCATCATGGCCAGCGAGAGCGGCAGGCGCAGGGTGAAGCGCGTACCGCTACCGCGTTCGCTGGCCAGCTGCAGGTCACCGTTGAGATCATCCACCACGGTGCGCTTGACCACATCCATGCCCACACCGCGCCCTGAGAAGTCGGTAATCATGCTTTTGGTCGAGAAGCCGGGCAGGAAGATCAGCTCCAGGGTCTCCTGCTCGCTCAGAGCGTTAAGCTGCTCTTCGCTGATTAGCTGCTTGGCGAGCGCTTTCTGACGCACGGCGTCAAGCGCAATGCCCGCGCCGTCATCACGCATCTCCACGACTACCCAGTCAGCGTCCTGCCAGGCTTCTATCACCAACTGTCCACGCGGTGATTTACCCGCCGCCTGGCGCTCTGCAGGCGGCTCTAAACCGTGGTCCAAGGCATTACGCAGAAGGTGAATAAGCGGATCTGACAGCCGATCAATCATCTGACGATCAAGTTCGATTTCGCTGCCGCGCACGCGGCAGTCGACCTGTTTGCCGAGTGACTGAGCCAGTTCACGGGACATATGCGCGAGAGGGTCAAACACGACGCTGAGCGGCAGCATGCGCATTTGCAGTGCTCGGTCGTGTAGGTCGCTCATCAGCGAGTCATGGCTTAAAACGCTATCTTTCAGCTCACGGTGAAAGCTGTGAAAGGGCGCTTGCTGCTCGGCAGGCAGCGTGGTACTTAGCGCTCGGGCTTGGTCAACGAGGGTATGTAAGTGGTGGTGCCCGGATAGCACTTCACCCATCAAACGAATAACATCGTCCAGCCGATCCAAGCGAACCCGCACGGTATCGCTGAGGCGTAACTCGCTCTCGGTCGCCAGCGCCGTTGAGGGAACTGGCACCGAGGTCAGCGGTGGGGGAGTGCTGGGCTGGCTTGGGGCCTGACCGTGAGCGGCATTTTCAAGGGCGCTACAGAGTGCCTCATCAGCCGCAGGTAAGTCGTCACCTGTTGCCCCTTCAGCGAGCCGACTAACGAAGTCTGCCAACCCGTCAACCGCTTGGCTGAGCAGGCTGGTAACCGTCGGCGTCGCGGTTAAGGTGCCATCGCGCAGCGCGCTGAGCAGCTCTTCAGTGCTATGTGCCAGCGCCGTGATTGGCACCAGCTTAAGCATCCGCGACGAGCCTTTCAGCGTATGCGCTGCGCGAAACAGTTCGTTGATCTGCTCGCGATCAGCGTGGCCCTGCTCCAGTGCGCGGATCCCTTCGCGCAAGCGGGGCAGGTGGTCGGCGGCCTCTTCCACGAAGCGCTGTATAAAGCGGCGAATATCCAGCGCCATATTAACCCACTCCCTGTGTGGTACTGGTTGATGCCAGCGTGGTGTTGACCGCGGCTAGGTAGCGTTCGGCTAGAAAGCGTGCATCGCCAGGCGGTAGCGGCGGGGCGATAGTGTCTAGACCGCCATTAGAGGTCGGCGCGGCGGTCAGCAGCCGGACAACGGCAGCATAGCTACGCTGGCGTTGAGCAGGCTTATCGGTCAACTCACCCTGGCGATAAAGTTCAGCTAAATAGAAGTGCGCAGGCCAACACTCCGGCACTACGTAAATGGCCCGCTTAAAATAGTCGTAGGCCTGATGGGGCTGCTGCTGCCAACGGGCGACTAATCCGGCCAAAATCAGCGCATCAATTGACCACGGCTGCTGCTTAAGCAGCGTCTTTAGTAGCTTAGCGGCCTCGGCAAAGGCATTTTGATTGAGCAAGCGATGGGCGGTGTGTAGCTGTTGGGTGATGTTGTCTGTTTGTGTGTTTTCTATTGCTGTGTTTTCCGTTTCTTGCTCAGACGGCGCATCGGGCGCTAAATCAGCGCTACTGGCTAGCTCTAACTCTTTGCTCGCGCTATCACCGACGCCAACACTGTCATCTGACTTGTCGCCCTGGGCGACGGAGTGATGGGTAGCTGTTGGCACTGCCATGGGTTGCTCTGCACGGCGAAAGTAAAAGACGCTCTGGTCTTCGACCAGTTCAAATACGCCGAGATCGTTACCCAGGGTTTCGGTGACGCCGCAGAGTAAAATACCATTCGGGGCTAGCAACTGGCCAAGCTGTTGATGAATGCGGCGCCGCGTCTGCTGGTCAAAGTAGATCGACACATTGCGAAATAGAATCACATCAAAGGGGCCGCCGGGGTTGCTCTCATCGGCATTCAATAGGTTGAATGGGCAAAAGGTTACCCACTGGCGCAATGATTCTTGAAGCTTAAAGCGCCCCTGGTAAGGGCTAAAGTAACGCGCTTTGAAGTCGGGAGAGAGGGCGCGAAACGCCATGCCGCCATAAACCGCTTGGCGTGCTTTGGCGAGGACTTGATGGTCCAGGTCGCCACCGGTGAGGGTAAACAGCGCTTTGGCCCGTTCGCCAAAGCGCTCAAACAGCATCATCGCCACGCTATAGGGCTCTTCTCCGGAGGAACAGCCCGCACTGAAGATGGATAGCGGCGGGCCACCTGCCGCTAAACGCGCAGGTAAATAGCTGTTGACCAGCCAGTTCAGGGCATCTGGCTCGCGATAAAAATAGGTTTCGTTAACCGTTAACTGACTGACAAACTGATCGAATAGCGCAGCGTCGCTGGTTAATTGTGTGAGGAGCGCAGTGGTGTCGGTGAGCCCCGTTGATGCTTGTAAGCTGGCGACCGCTCGGAATAACCGCGCTTCGGCCAAGCCTTCCAGGTGTAAGCCGCAGCGCTGATGCACCAGGGTTTTAAAGGGGGCAAAGGCGCTCATGCCAAGGGCTCCGGTCGGCTATCTAAGTAGCCGCGCACATCGCGCAGCAGCCGATCCGGAAGGCTATCAAGCGGTAATTCATACTGAATGACCCCAGCTTTAACGGCTTCCTGGTTCATGCCGTAAATCACCGAGCTGGCTTCATCTTGGGCGAAAGTGGTGCCGCCTGCTTGGTAAATAGCCCGCATGCCATTAACGCCATCTCGGCCCATGCCGGTCAAAATAATGCCCATCGCATCACTGCCATACACTTCCGCAACACTCTGCAGCAGTACATCGCAACTGGGGTGGTAAAGGGACTTCTCGGGGCTGGGTTGAAGCTGGAAACGGTGGCGGGGAGTGACACATAAATCACGCTCGGAAGGTGACAAATAGATATGCCCTGGGCGTAGCAGCTCGCCCTCTTGGCCAACACTGACCGGCATGGCACATAGCGACCCAAGCCATTGTGCCATGCCATCGATAAACCCATGACTGATGTGCTGGGCGATCACAATAGGCGCCGGAAACCCGGCGGGTAGTCTGCGTAGTACCCGTACGAGTGCTTGCGGGCCACCGGTAGAGCATGCAATCGCGACCACGTGTTGAAAGTTGCGTGGTACCCCCCTGGGCGCGTCGGGAAGTGTCGGCAAAGAAGGCATAGGCGTCAGTGTTGTACCGCGGCGGCGCAGGCGAGTGATTACCGCCACGCCGGAAAGCAGGCGTATACGCGCCAGCAAGCGCTCGGCATCGGCTCCTTCCAGGGTGGGTTTAGGCATCACCTCTAACGCGCCTACTTCAAGGGCTTGATAAGCCGTTTGAGCATCGGAACGGTCGCTGACCACCAGGATGGGCACCCCTTTGTTATACATGATCTCTTCGATAGCGCTCAAGCCGTCCATCACCGGCATGTTGAGATCCATGGTGATCAGCTGCGGCGCATGGCGTTTGGCCAGTTCCACCGCTTCGCGGCCGTTAGTGGCTTCACCCACGATCTCAATATCACCGTCTCGGCTGAGGATGTCGCGTAACACGTCGCGGGCTACTTGGCTGTCGTCGGCAATGACTACCCGAATTACGCTCATTCGGTATCCTTATCAGCGATCTTTATTTGTTAGGGTGAACTCCTGCACTAGCGCGTTTAGCTCAGCCGACATATGGATCATATCCTGGCTGATGTCGGTAATGCTGCGCACCGAGTGTGCGTTGCGTGAACTGGCCGTATCGATATCGCGCAGCGCCATTACCACCTGACTGCTGGCGGTTTTTTGCTGCTGAGTAGACAGCGATATCTGCTGGGCCGCACTGCTGGTTTGACTCGCTGCCTTAAGCAGCGCCTCCAGATCCTGGGCGGTGCTCATGCTTGCGTCAACGCCCTGCTCAATTGAGGAGGCGCCTTTTTCAGAGGCGACCACTAAGCGATTAATCGCTGTCTGAATATCATCAGTATGCGCTTCAATCTCTTGGGTAGAGTCGGTCACGCTGTCAGCTAAGCGGCGTATCTCGCTGGCAACGACCGAAAAGCGTCGGCCCGACTCTCCCGCGCTTGAGGCTTCCAGCGCGGCATTAAAGGCAATCAGCTTGGTCTGGGCGGCCAGGGTATTGATCAGCTCCATTACCTTATTAATCTGTTTGGATTTCGCCCCTAGCGTCATGATCTCTGCCAAACTCTGCTCGCTGTCGCTGCGGATATCCTGCATTTTTGACTGTAGCAGTTGCATGGCCGCGCTGCCTTTGCGGCTGCGCTCCAGGGTTTGGTTGGCAACGTCGACCACTGACTGTGAGTGGTCGGCGATTTGGGTTGACGAGGTAGAGAGCTCTTCCATGGTGGAGGTGATTTCCGCTACCGAAGAGGCCATCTCCTCGACTGCGGCGGCCATGGTTTGGCTTGCTTCATGATCGATATCGCTACCGTGCACACCGGAAAGCCCGGCGGTTTTCGCCAGCCGGTCGGCGACTTGCGTTAGTGCCTGAGCGTTCTTGGCCACTGCCGCAATCGCGCGGGAGAGACGCTCAAGGAGCTCGTTGGTTTGATCGGCTAAATCGCCAAGCTCGGCTTTGTCATCGGTGCTGACCCGCCGCGAAAGATCCAGGCTGTGGGTGATGTCCTTGAGCTGGCGCTGGAAATTAACCAGCGGACGGATCAGGCTCCCAGTCAGTGGGTAGAGCACCAGTAATCCGACAAGCAGAATGAGCAGGCCTATACCGCTGGACTCCAGAAAGCGCTCGTGGGTGGACGCCAAGTAGGCTTCTTTATCGACTTCGACCATTAGGTAGCGCTGCAGCTCGGGTAGCCAGCGCGTGCTAATCAGCAGGGCGTGGCCGTCGCGCTCAATCTCTTGTACCTGCAGCTGTTCATCACGCAGCAGGCGCTGCGACGCTTGATCTGGTAAGGACTCCGCTGCGGTTTCACTACTCGGATCGTTCTCCCCACTACGAACGAGCAACTCACCTTCGGCGCTGAGCAGCGAAGCGTGAGCGGTGTCACCTAAGCGAAAGTCGTCAATCAAGCTGGCCATTTGGGAAAGGTCCAGCCCTGCGCCGGCGACTACTAGCGGTCGACCGTTGGTGGCATTTACCGCGCTGCGGTAATTGACGTAGACAAAGGCATCATCGGGAGAAAAGGTGTCGCTATCTAAATTCAGTTCGTAAGTGTTATCGCTGTCGGTGAAATCGTAGTACCAGTCATCTTCGCTGCCAGGCGGCTGGATTGTTCGCTGAAGAAAATCACCGTTGCGAAGTTGAAAGTAGTAGCCTCGCCCCTGGTATTGAGTGGCAATAAAAACCAGCTCGGTATCTAACTGCGCCATAAGGCGCGCTAAATAGTTGGCGATATCGTTTTGTCGCTCTTCAGGCAGACCGTCGCGAACCCACTGCTCAATAAAGTAGCTATTGGCCAGACTTTCGGAAATGGCGAGATCTTGGCTGAGGCTTAGGTTCACATGAGCGGCCAGCCCTTCTACCTGTGCCGGTAGCTCTTGATTAAGCAGGTTATTCAGCCGCGCTTGGCTGTGGGAGCGCGCTTGAAGATAGAGCGCCAGGAGCATTGCGAGTGCTAAGACCGTCCCAAAAGAGAGAAATAGCCGAAGCCGTAAAGGTAGGGATTTCCAGCGCGCCATCATGTTCGCCGTTGCTCCAAAGTAAACGTGGCCCTAACGACGCTGCTCAGTAGCGCTCAGGGTGAGAAGTAGAGTGATACTTACCACTCTACTTAGGGTAGTAGCAACGATTTCAGCTTTTTTTGTGAGGGCTGTCCAGCCTATATCAGCGTGTTTTGGTACTTGCGTTTACACGATCGCGTGGGGCACGAAGCACGAGGAGTCTTTGGTAATGCGGCCAACGTCTTCGCGGATGCCCATACCGCAAGCGCGGTCACCCACCACCCAACTTCCAATTAAGGCGTGATTATTACCAAAGCGGGGCATCGGGTGGTAGGCCTGCCGAATCCATGGGCTGTCGGTGTAGGGGCCGTCCACGGCCTCGCGCTGACCGGCGGGGGTAATGAGTTCCACGTTACTGCCTTCCCGGGAGAAGAATGGCTTACGCACCCAGCCTGCTGGCAGCGGTGGGCTTTTGGCATTCTCGAAAAACGCCGGTAGCAGATTGGGATGGCCCTCAAAGTGCTCCCATAGCAGGGGCAGAATACCCTTGTTAGACAAAATCGCTTTCCAGGGCGGTTCGAACCAGTGCGTGTTTAACTGCGGGATATATTCACCGAAGGCGTCGTCGGCCATCTCCTCCCAGGGATAGAGTTTGAACAGGGCATGGATAGGCTGGTTATCCAGGTCAACAAAGTGCTCTGTCCCAGGATGCAGGCCAATATCTTCGGTGTAGATAAACGGCGCCTTGAGACCTGCTTGCACCGCCACATCCTGCAGGTAGTGCACGGTGGCGCGTTCTTCGGCATTATCTTTGATGCAGGAGAAATACAGCGTGCGCGCTTCAATGCGGTCGCCAAGGTGGGCCATGGCGTTGATCAGGCGCTCTTGAATTGAGTTGTACTGATCCGCGTGGCGGGGCAGGATGCCCTGCGCAATGGCTTGTTCAAGCCATACCCACTGAAAAAAACCCGCTTCGTAAAGCGACGTGGGCGTGTCGTAGTTGAGTTCCAGCAGTTTCGCCGGGCCGTCACCGGAATAGGCAAAGTCCATTCGCCCGTAGAGGTGCGGCTGCCCTGATTTCCACGAGTTATGGATGCTATCCCACATATGCTCGGGAAGTGCCAAACGCTGCATAAGCGCATTGGAGTGGCAGACCTTATCCACCAGTTCCATGCACATCTCATGCACCGCCTCGGTAGGCGCTTCAATATCCCGCTCTACCTGCTCCATCGTGAACTGGTAGTAGGCGTCCTCTTTCCAGTAGGGCTCCCCGTCGATGGTATGAAAATGAAAGCCCAGTTCGTGGGCCAGGGCCTTCCAATTGCTTCTTTCAGGGATATCGATTCGCAGCATGGTGATCTTTGCTGGTGGCTTAGGAGCCCCAGCCACCCCGCGCCGAGGAGCGCGAGCCAAAGCCCCGGCGTTGAGACGTGGCTTGGCGATTCTGCGCCACCGAGCTGCGCATCGCATCGTTACGCTGGGTGACGCGCTGGGTGGCCTGGTTCGAGGCGGTGTTCCAGTTGCCCTGATTTTGACGGTTGCGATACACCGGTTCCTGATACACCCGCTCAAAGGAGCGTCCCCGGTTGGTATTGGACATCATGTTGCCCATCATATAGCCCATCATAGCGGGCATAAACCAACTGCCGCCGGTGCTTCCGGTTGCGGCTTGGGACTGCTCATCGGTTGGGGCAGTACACGCGTCTTCACCATTCTCAGCTTCACACTCTTCAAGCGTGCTATAGCGCGGCACCTCTTTTAAAGAGGCTTCGTAGGCGTCTTCGCAGGCGCTGCGGGTATAGACATTCTCTGCGACGCAATCCTCAACGCTTTGAAAGCTGCGCGGCTGGTCGAACTCTATATCGGTGATCTGCTCTTCCTGGGGTGGTTGGCCACAGGCGGTAAGACCAAAAGCGCTGGCGCCCATCATTGCCAATGACAAGCGCCCGCTGCGCTTGCGGCGTGGCAAATGTGGGGTGTGATCGTGTTTAGACATGCAGGCTCTCCTTTACCACGTCGTCGTTACCAAGTCATCGAAGCGGCGTTGAGTAAGCCGACTGCCACGGCCACGCTGGCCATCAAAATGCCGTAGGCCTGGTGGCCTTCGGTGATGTGCTGCGAGAGGCTTTCGCCCTGCTTGCGCAGAAACAGCTTCACCGCGAAGAAGGTCGCCAACTGGACGATAAAGGCCACTACGCCCCAGAGCACAAAATCGATAAAGTTGATCGAGTGCGCCATCGCGCTATATAGCGGAATAGTAAAGCCTAAAATCGAGCCGCCGTAGGCAGAGGCAGCCGCTGCGTTACCTTCACGAATCAGTGTCCACTCGTGGTGCGGGGTAAGACGGCTGTAGCAGTACATAAAGGCGGCAAGTAGCACAATCGCCGTCACTAGATAGGCGATAAATGACGGCAGGCCGTAGAGATAATTCACCATGGTGGCAGTTTCCTTTTATAGCTCTTAAGTTTTGCGTTTAAAAAAACAGCTGACTGATTACATTGCGTCGATATCAACGGAGGCCACGTCCACCCCAACGTTGTGCACCACCATAAAGCTGCCTTCGCCATCACTTTCAGCGCTGAGCAGCAAGTACTCCATGCGCTCAGCGCCTTCAATGGTGCGCTCATAAAGCATCGCGTGATGAGTCACCTGCCTGGCAGCCACGCTCTCGGTGGTCATTACCTGCTCATCGAAAATCACCGGTGGCGACCACAGGCTGTCGCCGTTACCCCATACCCGCTGGAAGGAACAGCTGCGTGCCTCGTCAGTGGTCGAGGTAATCGCGACGGTTTGCGCACCGATGCTGTCGGGCAGTTTGTCGTCACCGTTGATCAACTTATCAAACTCAGCATCCGAGAGATGGGCGACACGGTAAAAGTCGAACAGCTTATATTCAAGCACCTGGCCATGCTCAATGTTGGCCTGCAGCCAGGTGTCGTTATCCAGATAGAAGCGCACCAGCTGCGCCCCTTGGCCTAGATCCACGTGGCCCACGGCGGCAATATGGTGGTAGGCGTCGTCATCCCAGCGAAACAGCGCATCAGGGTGGGCGCGCAGACCGATCAGCTTGATATTGACGCGCCCATCCAGGCGTAGGCCCTCAAGGTCCTCCTGGCTGATGCCCATGGGCAGGCCTGCGGCTACCGGGCGGCCGGTGTTTGGCTCGGGTGGCTTCTCCGTGGTAGCGCGAAAAAGTGCCTTGAGGGTATTAAACATGGCCTGACTCCCAAATCGATTTAAGCACTGACTTGCTCTTAACGCTTATTCCTGTGCGGCGTTTTTCTTCGCTTTCAGGCGCGCTAACACATCGTCTGCTTTGCGATTCTGGCCACCCACACCGGCTGCTTTCAAGCGGGCTTCCAGCGAGCTGCCGCTCTCTTCTGCGGCCATATCGTCAGCAGCCTGCATTTGCGCTGAGTTAAGCTGTTGGCGCTCTTTAATGCGCTCCAGGGATTCCATGGCGCTGCTCATGGCGCTGTTCTGACCCGAGTGGCGAGCGGCCACGGCGGATTGGGCTTTCTGCGCCGACTCGGTGGCTTTGACCACGCTCACTTGTTGCTTGAGTTGGCGAAGCTGGTTGTCGGTACCGCGAATAGCGCCGCGCAGTTTTTCGATGCTGGCGTCGTACTCGCTAATAATGGCACGTTCCGCCTCCAGGTCATCCTGTAGCGCCACCATGCGCTCGGCGACTTCCACGGCCAGCGCTTCCTCGCCTTTATCCAAAGCGGCTTCAGCGCTTTTTTCCAGCTCGGCAATTTTGCTTTCCAGCGTGTCGGCTTTATTGCTGTTCAACTGGCGCTGGCCCATCAGGCGGGTAAGCTCAGTTTTAGACTGGCTCAGGCTATTTTCTGAGTCGCGGATTTCCTGGTCTAAAATGCGCAGCGCCTGGGAGTCCACCACCGCTTGACCGGTTTCATTTGCTTTGCCACGTAGCGCCGTCATGATTTTGCTTAACATAAGAAATTTCTCTTAAAAAAGGACTGTAAAGTGCCACCGTGCAAGTGACATTGACCAATTAACTAACGTTAGGCGAAATGGGTCTGAATCAGTTCGGCAACATCCATGGCCGCACTGGCCGTGGCGTGGAGCTCGGCGCAAATTGATTCAAGTTTTGAGTCGCCAAACAATTGCCCGTAAGCCACATAGAAGTCGTGACCGTCGATCTCGACAATCCCCACGGAGGCCAGCGGTAACGCAATGCCCTGGCGCAGCAGTACTTCGTTGAGCTCAGCGGTGTTTTTAACGCTCTCCACGGCAACGATAGGTGCCATGGCGACCCACTCATTTTCGCTGCGCGACAGGGTAATCGGCAAGTTGCCGTAATCGTTAAGCTCCCAGATCAGGGTCTGATTCGTCTCATCCAGGCTGATAGTGCCCTCAGGCCACTCAAGGGGCGCATCTCCAGCGCTGTTGTGCGCTGGCTGACTGGCTAACTTATATAGCTCGGTGGCGGTGATGCCGTTGGTAACGGTAGGCGTAGTCAAGGCAATCTGCTCCATCGTTTGTTAAGTGACCTTACCTTAACATTTAGTAGAGCAAATGGTTCCTTTTCGCAAAAAAACGCCCCGCCTCTTTGCCGTATCGTGCCGGGCTAAAGAGTTGGGGCAAACGTTCAGGGATGGGTAGCGCCTAGAAGACGCGACTAAGGCGTTTGATAGGTGTCGTTGAACCGCTTGCGCAGTTCATTTTTCTGTACTTTGCCCATCGTATTGCGCGGCAGTTCATCGACAAAGAAGACCCGCTTGGGCTGCTTATACTTAGCTAGCCGACCATCTAAATGGGTGATTACTTCCTCCTCTTCAAGCTGGTTTTCTCCAAGATCAGCGCCTTGCTGGCGTACGACCACGGCGGTCACGCCCTCGCCAAAGTCGGGATGCGGCAGGCCGATTACCGCGGATTCGGCGACTTGATCGAGCTCGTCGATCACCTGCTCTACCTCTTTGGGGTAGACGTTATAGCCGCCGGAAATCACCAGGTCTTTGTCGCGGCCAACAATATGTACATAGCCCTGATCGTCGACCATGGCGAGATCGCCGGTAATGAAAAAGCCGTCGTCTAACAGCTCCTCACGGGTTTTTTCAGGCATCCGCCAGTAGCCGATAAACACATTTGGGCCGCGGATCTGCAGCATGCCAATTTCGCCAAACGGCACCTCATCGCCGCTTTCCCGGTTGGTAATGCGCATCTCCACGCCGGGTAGCGGCATGCCCACAGTGCCTGCTCGGCGGGCGCCGTCATAGGGGTTGGAGAGGTTCATATTGGTTTCGGTCATACCGTAGCGCTCAAGAATCGCATGGCCCGTTTTGGCTTCAAACGCCTCGTGGGTCTCGGCGGTGAGCGGAGCAGAGCCGGAAACGAACAGCCGCATGTTGGCAGTCGCTTCTGGGGTCAGTCGTTCGTCCTGAACCAAGCGCGTATAGAAGGTAGGAACGCCCATCATCACAGTGCCACGGGGCAACTCTTCAAAAATGACATCGGCATCGAACTTAGGCAGGAAGAGCATGCTGGCGCCCGCTATCAAGGTGACGTTGCAGGCGACGAATAAGCCGTGAGTGTGGAAAATCGGCAGTGCATGGATCAGCCGATCATCAGCGCTGAAATGCCACGCTTTGGCCAGTGTCTCGGCGTTAGAGGCGAGGTTTTTGTGCGTTAGCATGGCGCCTTTGGAACGCCCGGTGGTGCCGGATGTGTAAAGAATAGCGGCCAGGTCGCGCTCGCCAAGTGCCACGATATTCTCCCGCGGCGCTGCCGTGCGAGCGGTTTCCATTAGGCTGCCATCACTGGCGCTACCCAAGGTAGCCACCGCAGGGCAGCCGGTTTCAGCGGCAAGCGCCTGTGCCTCATCGAGTAATTTAGGGCGGCAAACAAACAGCGCGGGCTCGGCGTCATTTAAAAAGTAGCGAATCTCATCGCCGGTATAGCCCGTATTGAGGGGCAGATAGACGCCACCGATGCGCAGGCAGGCCAGGTAAAGCAAAATAGCTTCAGGGCTTTTATCTACCTGCACGGCAACGCGGTCGCCTTGCTTAACGCCTAGCTCGGTTAGCGCTCCGGCAAGCTGCGCACTGATGGTCAGCGCATCGGTATAGCTATAGCGGCGGCCATCGCGGGTAGTAATAAAATCGGCCTCTGCGCGCTCACGCATTTTGGCCGCAAAGGTTTCAAATAGGTTGTGGCTCATTTGGTGGTCTCTCCCTTGGCCAGCTTGCGGGCGCGTTTGGCGAGGTCACGCACCTCACTTGAGCAAGCAACGGTCGCCTTGGCGGTATAGTTTTCGTGGTTGCGTTCGATATCGTCCAGCACATAGAGGTAGTTGACCATCAGGCCGGCGGCCTGTTTAAAGCCCTTCTCAGAGATATCGCCCAGCCAGTTAATGCGATGAAGTTCGGCGCCGTTGCCGAGGTGAAAGCGGGCCACCGGGTTGAGCGGCAGGCCGTGACGGTTCTTCTCTTCAATCAGGTAACGGGCGGCCAGCGGGCGAATGGCGGCTTTGAGCTGCTCTTCGCGGGTTTTGTCCTGATGCCACCCCGGTGTTTCAAGCCCTTTGAGTGATTGACGCAGCGACGCGGGAAGCTGCTCATCATCACGCTGCTCCTGAAGCCACTGGGAGAAGCCAGGCACCGGCGAGAGGGTGACAAAGTATTTAAGCTGCGGTAGCTCCTGAGAGAGCTCTTGCACTACTTGCTTGATCAAAAAGTTACCAAAGGAGATCCCGCGCAGCCCGGTCTGGCAGTTGCTAATGCCGAAGAACGCTGCGGTATCGGCATCCTCGGGCTCATCGATGGCTTTTCGACTTCCAGAACTATTTCCAGAACTTTCGCCCGATAAGATCGGTTGGATACGGCTTGGCAGACCCTTGTGCAGGGCGACTTCGACAAAGATCAGCGGCTCGTCGCCAATCGCCGGGTGGAAAAAGGCGAAACAGCGACGGTCGCGGGCGTCTAGGCGTCGGCGCAGGTCGTCCCAATCCTGAATCTCGTGGACCGCTTCGTAGCGGATGATCTTTTCTAAAATTGAAGCGGGTGTGTTCCAGTCAATGCGCTTAAGCATCAAAAAGCCGCGGTTGAACCAGGAGCCGAACAGGTGGGCGAAGTCGTCGTCAATGGCCGCCAGTTCGGGCTGTTCGCGCAGTAATCCCAGCAGATCTTCACGCATTTTGACCAGCTCATAGGTACCGTCGCTGGCCAGGTTTAGGCGCCGGAAAAGCTCTTGGCGCCGCGGCTCGCAGGCTTCAAACAGGCGCTGTAGCGATGGGTTGTCGCGAACCTCCTGATAGGCCAGGTAGGCTGCGTCAATGGGGCCGGGTTCGGCCGCAAAGTCGGCCGTTAGGCGGGCAAAGAAGCGACTCTTTTCCGCCGCCGAAAGGCGCTGGTAAATCGCCAAGGCACGGCTTGCCAGTGCGATGCTAGAAGCTTCGCCATCACTTTCCAACAGCTTGTGGCAGGCGTTAACCAGCTGCCCATGGTCGGGCGTTAATGTCTCTGGATGGCGGCGGCGCAACAGCGCATCACGCTGGGTGATGTTGTTGAACAGCTCCTGCAAAAACAGCATGTTCATGGTCGAACTCCTTAACCCATGATCAAGTTAGGTAGCCAAAGCGCGATGCCTGGGAAAAGACACAGCAGCAAGATACCCAGCACCATGCACAGCGCGTAGGGCAAGCTCCCCATCAGAATATCGCGCAGCGAAATATCCGGCGCGATGCCTTTAATAATGAACAGGTTGAGGCCCACCGGTGGGGTAATCAGGCCGATCTCCAGGTTGATAGTCAAAATCACCGCAAACCAGTAGGGGTCGAAGTTAGCTGCCAGGATAATGGGTAACAGAATCGGCGCGGTCATCACGATCACAGCCACGGGGGGCAGGAAGAAACCCGCCACCAGAAGAAAGAGGTTAATGACCCCCATAAGTGCCCAGCGGTTGATCTCAAGATCAGCAATCGCGGCGGCCACAGTTTGGGTGATAAACATGGAGGAGAGCGCATAGGCGAACACTTCGGCGGTGGCGATCACCAGCATGATCATCACGCTTTCACGCAGCGAGTCGCGCATAATCAGTTTGATCGGCCCCAGCTGCCACATGCGGTAGATCAGAATAGCCAGCGCCAAGCACAAAAATGCGCCTACACCTGCTGCTTCTGAAGGTGTTGCCACCCCGCCATACAGGGCAAACAGGATACCCGCCACCACACCCAGGAAAGGTAGAACGCGCACTAGCGCTTTCAGGTTGGTATCAACATTCTGCTTAACGTTCTGTTTTAGCCGTTCGACGGACTCAGCCATGGGGTTGTTATAGCCACCGGCCATCTTGCAGGCGATCATCGTCCAGATCATAAACAGGCCCGCAAGCATAAAGCCTGGCACCACCCCGGCAATAAACAGCCGACCAATAGAGGTTTCGGTGGAAATGCCGTAGATAATCATGGTGACCGACGGTGGAATTAGAATGCCCAAGGTGCCGCCCGCGGCAATACAGCCCGCCGCCACGCCATCCGGGTAGCCGCGCATGCGCATTTCGGGAATGCCCATTTTACCAATCGCCGCACAGGTGGCCGGTGACGAACCCGAGAGCGCAGCAAAGATAGAGCAAGCGCCGATGTTGGAAACTGCCAAGCCGCCGGGCAGCTTACCCATCCATAAGTCCAGCGAGCGATAAAGATCACGCCCAGTGGGGGAGGAGGCCACCGCGGCCCCCATCAGAATAAACATTGGAATGGCGACAAAACCAAACTCGGCGATGCGGTCAAAAAAGGTTTCACCGAAGTAGGTGAGCTCGGAAAGGCCGCGATCATAGAGCAACGCCAGCAGCGATACACCGCCCAGGGCAAAAGCGATAGGGGTGCCAATGGCCATCAGCGCAATCAGCGCGATGGCGACAATAATGCCTAACGTAATGGGATCCATGCTTAGCTCTCCCCGCGCAAAATTTCAGCCACATACTGCAACGACAGCAGGGTGGCGCCGACGGCCATGGGCAGCAGGGCAGGCCAGAGCGGTGGATTCCAGACGGAACCCGTGGTCCAGCCGCCGTGGAGCGCCTCAAATACATATACCCAGCTGGCATATGCCAGGGCGGCACAAAAACCCAACCCAAACAGCGAAGCGATCAGCCGCATAATGGTGCGGGTAATACCGCCCAGGGCATCGGGAACAATAGTGATGGCGACATGGCCGCCGGTCATCAGTACATAGGGGCTGCCCATTAACATCGCCGCCGTCACCGAGAAGATGGTGAATTCGGTCTGCCAGCTGGTGCTCATCCCCAGTAAGTAGCGAATAAAGACCATCTGGCAGATCACTAATACGCCAGCGATAAACATGGCACAGGCCAAATAGGCGGAAAGCCGCGAGAGCTTATCCATAACGCGAATGTAGCCGCCGATGATGCCCCCTCGCACGGGGGCTTCGTGAGTCGTTGTGGTTGCCATAATTCCCTCATCCAGCACAGTAAGCATCAGTGTTAAGCGACCATCCAAAGGGATGGTCGCGCGCGCCGTTAGGCGTTGCTTACTCGACGGCCAGTGCCGCATCAATGATGGCTTGGCCGTTGGGAACATTGTCGGCAAAGTTTTTGTAGGAGGTTTCGCGAGCGATCTCGAGCCAGGCGTTATAATCGTCCTCGCTCATGCTGACCACCTCCACGCCATTCTCTTCGTAGAGGTCGACCATCTCCTGATCAATGGCGGCGGCCTCTTCAGCGAAGAAGGCTTCTGCTGCTTCACCGGCTTCCATCAGCGCGGCTTGCTGCTCTTCGTTAAGGCCTTGCCACACCTGCTCGGAGATCAGAATCGGCTCGTACATAAACCACAGCGCGAAGTCGCCCGGTTCGGTTAAGCATTCGACCTGTTCGTAGAGGCGGAAGGAGATAAACGACATCGACGAAGTGTTAGCGGCGTCCAACACACCGGTCTGCATGGCGGTGTAAACCTCCGAGGAGGGCATTGAGGCGATGGAAGCACCGGCGGCTTCCAACATTTCTTCAAAGGCAGGCCCTGCGGCGCGCAAGTTTTGTCCCTCGACGGTATCGGGAGAAGTAATGCACTGCTCGCTAGAGGCAAACCCGCCCGACAGCCACGCATCTGAAAGCACCCGCGCGCCACCGTCCAGAATCACCGCTTTGATCATCTCCATGTATTCGGAGTCATTCAGGCGCTGCGCGTGGGCTTGGTTGCGCACCAAGCCCGGCATTAGGGTGGCAGAGAACTCAGGGTGCCGACCACTGGCATAATCCAGCGGCAGTGAGGTGATATCCAGGCGCCCCCGGGCGATAGCGCCCCACTGTTCGCGGGCTTTAAACAGCGATTGGCCAGGATAGACTTCGATGGTCAGGCCAACGTCTGCATCAGCTACGTGGCGGGCCATCATTTGGACCATTTCATCGCGAACATCCCCCTGGCCACCGGGGAATTGATGCGACGCGCGGAGTACGGTATCCGCAGAGGCGTGGGATGCCGCTATAGCGAGACTTAGGGCGGCAGCAGTTGAGATCAAATAGCGTTGCATGTGGCGTCTCCAACGGTTGTTGTTGTGGTCTTGGATTGGCTTTTTGTATCTATCAGGCGAGCTGATATATATATCAATAGGCGCTACGTATGCTAATGTCAACTATATGACAACACTCAATGGTTAAGATCAGTCGCGATCCAAGGAGGTAAAACATGACGGGCACCAAGCGATCCAACGCTCAGCGCTTAAGGGACTCCCTTGAAGATGACATCATCAATGGCCGCCGTTTACCGGGAGAACGCCTGGATCCAGAAGCCTTGGGCCGTGAGTTTCAGGTTTCGCGAACACCGGTGCGCGAAGCCTTTCAACAGCTGGTTGCCAGCGGCCTGGTGACGGTTTCGCCCAAAAAAGGCACCTTTGTGGCGAAGGTGGGGATTGATCAACTGATCGAGATGTTTGAGGTGATGGCGGAACTTGAAGGCATGTGTGGCCGCCTGGCGGCACGCCGGATCACCGAGCAGGAACTGGCCGCATTAAAAGACGCCCACCAGCGTTGCGAAGCGGCGGCCCAGGCGGGCGACAGCGACGAGTATTACTATGAAAACGAAGGTTTTCACGACTGTATCTACACCGCGAGCCACAACGCTTTTCTGGCCAGTGAAGCGCGCCAGTTGAAGCAGCGCTTAAAGCCCTATCGGCGGCTGCAGTTGCAGGTGCGCCAGCGGGTAAATAACTCCCTCAGTGAGCACCAAACCATCGTGGAAGCCATTGAGCGTGGCGATCCTGCAGAAGCGCAGCGAGCACTGAGCGACCATGTGTTGATTCAGGGCGAGCGCTTTAGCGATTTCGTTTCCAGCGTACGCAGGATGGAGGCACCGTTAGAGAGAACGGGCTGATTCATCTTATAGCTTATTGATTGATATGCCTGTATCGGTTGAGTCGCGGTTGTCTTCACGGAGCATGGTTTTTCACAAAGGTTTTTTGAGAAAAGCTATTCAGAAAAACAGGGCGGCAAACGATGTTTCCAACTGGGTAAGATTGATTGGTAGGCTTGACCAAGTTGCAATAGCGCTAGTTCGGCTCGATGGGGTGCGATTACCTGAATGCCCATCGGTAGGTCGTTATCATTAAAGCCCGCAGGTACGTTTAATACAGGGCAGCCTGAGAGAGAGCCAGGTATGACAATTTGCATCCATCGGTGATAGGTATCCATAGGTTTGCCAGCGATTTCATTTGGCCACTGCGTTGTCACAGGAAAGGGGAAGCATTGTGCGCTGGGCAGCATGACATAGTCGTAATGCAAGAACAGTTTATTTAGCTCTGTATACCACTGGCTGCGCGTCACATTGGCTTTATGGACATCCAGGGCAGACAAGGCAAGCCCTTGTTCTATTTCCCACTGCGCTTCTGGTTTCAATAAACGGCGCTTTTCAGGGGCTTGATAAGTGCCTAACAAGTTACCGGAAATAGCCCATTGCCGCAGTGTCAGCCAGCTTTCCCAAAGTGATTCCATCGACATCGGCATATCAGGTTGCTCAATGGTGCAGCCAATCTGTTCAAACTGTTTAACTGCGTTTTCGCATAGCTCAAGTACACCGGATTCGAGCGGCAACTCTCCCTGCCAATCGCCAAGCCATGCAATACGTTTACCACGCTGGCAAGCGTTCAAAGAGCCAGAAAGGTTGGTTAAGGAGTCGGTCATAGAGAGTGGAGCACGTGGATCGTGACCAGATTGCGTGACCAGTAGGCGTTGAAGGTCTTCGATATTTCTGGCCATAGGGCCTTCGGTACTCAACTGATGCCCAAAAAGATCGGGTGCTGATGCTGAAGGAATGCGCCCAAATGTAGGTCTAAGGCCGTATAAATTTTGATAAGCAGCCGGGTTACGTAAAGAGCCCATCATATCGCTACCGTCGGCGACCGGTAACATGCGAAGTGCCAGGGCTACCGCGCCTCCACCGCTTGAGCCACCGGCGGTTAGATGTGGGTGATAGGCATTGCGCGTCGCACCGAAAACAGTGTTGAAGGTTTGGGAGCCAAAGCCGAATTCAGGGGTATTGGTTTTTCCTATGATAATGGCGCCATCGCGCTTAATCCGTGACACCATAATCGTATCAGTGTCAGGTATTTGGTTGGCCATAAGGGGAGAACCAAGCGTCGTCCTTATACCTGCTGTAGAAGATAAATCCTTGATGGCTTGAGGAATCCCGTGTAACCAACCGCGAGATTGCCCTTTAGCAAGTTCCTTATCTAATTGCGTGGCTTCAGCAAGCAGATCATCAGTGTCGCGCAATGAGACAATCGCGTTAACAATAGGATTGAGTAGTGAAATATGGGCGAGATAATCCGCGATTACCTCTTTGCAACTAATATCACGTGAGTGAATCGCATTCGATAGTTCTATCGCATTCATCCCAACGGTAGGAGGCATGCTATAGGCCTTGGGCCAAGGAAGAGGTTCGGGTAGTGAAAGCGGGGAAGGTGAAAGTATATTCATCGGTGAGAAATATCCATTTTTTGCTAAGTTATATACTTCATAAGCTATAATGGATATTTAAGGGGCTGGCAAGCTGTAAGCTGTCATGGTGGCCCCGTTAGATAAAACAGGCTAATGAATACTCTTCGAATAGCGTATCTAGCGAAATGTCCATATCGGTGGGGTAATCGTCCTTGCCGACATAGGGCGCAGCGCTGACACTCTCTCTAATGCTTCGATTCCCCGTTAGCGGAGAGAGACTGTGACTCGCCATGTTGCTCTATTTGCCTACCCCGACTGCCAACTGCTGGATGTCAGCGGCCCCTGGCAGGTGTTTGCCAGCGCCAATGCGCTAAGCCCCCAGCCGTTGTATCAGTTGACCCTGGTCGCCGATGCCGTTGGCCCGGTTGTCACCAACGGCGGCCTAGCCGTGCACGCTACGCACACCTACCATCAACTTACCCATTTACTGCCCCTGGATACGCTGTTGGTGGCGGGCGGCAGCGGCGTGATACAGCAGCGTGAAATAACCGCAGTGAAGCAGGTACTTTGTGAAGTGGCCCCAGAGGTACGACGGCTTGGGTCGATCTGCTCCGGGGCATTTTTGTTAGCCGCTGCAGGGTTGCTGGATGGCTGCCGCGTCACCACCCACTGGCGTCATGCACCTCAACTGGCGGATGAGTACCCCGCGTTAAGCGTCGAACCCGATGCGCTGTATATCGAAAACAACGGCCGCTACACCAGCGCCGGTGTAACGGCGGGGATTGATTTGGCGCTTTCGCTGGTAGAGGCAGATCACGGTGCTGATCTGGCTGGCCGAGTGGCCCGTGAGCTAGTGGTGTTTTTACAGCGCCCAGGAGGGCAGTCGCAGTTCAGCGAGATACTGCGACACCAACAAGAGGCGGGGCCGCTGCGCCGTTTGCTGGATCAGCTCCACGCCGACCCCAGCGTAGATCACGGGCTTGAGAGCATGGCCGACCTGATGGCGGTCTCCCCGCGCCATTTAACCCGGCTATTTAGGCGCTACTTAAATACCACCCCCGGCGCTTACCTGACCCAGCTACGCCTTGAACAAGCGCGTTTGGCGCTGCTCAACGGGCGCGAAAACGTATCCCTCGAGCGCCTGGCACAACGCTGGCGGCTGGGCGGCGCGGAGCAGCTGCGCCGCCAGTTTCAGCGTTACTACGGCGTATCACCCTCGGTATATCGCCAGCGCTTTGCGTCTTCCCATACAGATGATTCTATTCAGGAGAGCGTTTCATGCCTTTAACCGTCACCCTATTGTCGCTCTGCCAGGCGCTACTGGTTACCGGTAATGTCTTACTGATTGCCGTTTCGCCGCTGATTGGGGCGTCTTTGGCGCCAAGTGCGTCCTGGTCGACCGCGCCGGTCGCCACCCAGTGGCTGGGGCTGATGTGTGCCACCATTCCCGCCTCGTTAATTATGGCCAGGCTGGGCCGGAAGCGCGGCTTTATACTGGGCAACCTTGTGGGACTGGTGGGCGCACTGCTCGCCGTGCAGGCGCTGATCGGCGAGCGCTTTGGGCTGTTCTTGCTGGCAACCTGGCTGATTGGTATCGGCATTGGCTTTGGTCAGCTCTATCGCTTTGCCGCGGTGGAAGCTGCCCCTACGCCGATGCGTGACCGGGCGATTGGTTTGGTGATGGGGGGCGGTGTGCTGGCTGCATTTGCCGGGCCGTGGTTGGCCAGAGTGAGCCGTGAGCTGGGGGAGGTGCCGTTTCTGGGCAGTTTTGTGGGCTTGGCAGCGCTTTACGCACTGGCGCTGGTGGTGCTGATGCTGACGCAACTGCCGCCTGCATCCCGCACCCACGGTGAAGGCACCGCACTGCCGCTGGGTAAGATACTCTGCCAGCCTGGATTTATTGTGGCGGTGAGCGCGGCAATGGTCGGGTACGGCGTAATGAATCTGGCCATGACCGCCACACCGCTCGCCATGGCGGGGGCGGGGCACCACTTTAACCACGTTTCAATGACCATTCAGTGGCACGTGGTGGCGATGTTTCTGCCCTCGTTCTTTACTGGCCATTTGGCCACCCGCTTCGGCGCTAAGCAAGTCATTGTGGCCGGCTGCCTGCTGCTGGTGGCCAGTGCCTTGGTCGCTCAGTTGGGTATCGGTTTAGCCGGTTTCAACGTGGCGCTGATTTTGCTGGGCTTGGGCTGGAACTTTACCTTTTTGCCCGCCACCGGGCTGCTTACCGAGAGCTACCGTCCGGTGGATAAAGCGCGTACCCAGGCCGCCAACGAGTTTTTAGTCTTTGGCACCGCCGCGATCACTGCGTTGCTCGCTGGGCCCTTGGTCAGCGGTTTAGGCTGGGCGACGCTTAACCTAGTGTTGATCCCCGTTGCGTTGGTGCCCCTGGCAGTGCTGTTGAGGCAGCGAAAAAGCAGCATGGCAGCATCGAAAACTTGAAACAGTATCGAAGCACTATGCAGATAGGCCCTTCAATTAGACTTAATTGTTTGAGTTAAACGGCAAAAGGTTATAGTAAGTCACTTGGCTCGGTTTAATGTCTCTCGGCTTTAACTTTTTGGCAGATGCTTTGATAGCAAGGTGGCACTATGACTACCCACGCTTTATCACCGGGCTTGTCCAGCCGAGATGGCGCTCGCTCTTCTCATGTTGGCACACTTACCTCTGCTGGCAGAGCGCCTGCCTCGCGCTCGTTGGAAACGCCCGCTTATGTTAAGCACTACGATCGCCAGTTATCTCATTTGGATGATTGGTTAGCCATTATTGCCCTGGTGGGTAAGGTGGCCAGTCGCAGTGGGGGTAACGGCGTTTTGGATCGTGTGACGGAAGTCCAAGACCGGTTTCGTCTCTTGCGCGTTCAACTTGCCGAGGCATTGATCGAAGAGCATGCCCGGGAATACGAGATGGTGCTGGGAGGTAGGGCGGCGATCGCCGTCGATATGCTGGTGCGCAATCTATTTGAGCGTTCCGCTGATATTGGTTTTTTGTCAACGGATAGCACCCTGTGCGCTTACATGGAGAGCCAGCCAGGAGAAATCGATATTCAACAGCACTTAGCCCGCTATATTGCTAAATATTCAGTTTATGATGACGTCATGCTGCTCGATATAGAGGGCACCCTCCGTACCAGTCTAAACTTCCCAGAAGGTAACTCATTGTGTGACGCCGCCTTGCAGCAAACACTGCTGGAACTGGGTAGCGGTTACATTGAATATTTTGCGCCAATCTCTTTAGCGCCCCACCTGAAACAGGCCCTGCTGTTTATTGCCCCTATCGTTCAAGGGGAATCGAACAAGCGTTTGGGTTATCTTGCGCTGAGCTTTCACCTTGATGAAGAGGTGCGCGGTATTTTCGAAGAGGTAGCGGATGGAGCGTTCGAACTTGCGCTGTTAGATAGCCATGGCCGAGTGGTTGCTTCCAGCTTGCCCTCGTTAGCGCTCAATGCGTCGCTCTATGAAATAGGCGCCAGTGGCGTAGACGTCATGATGTTAGATGGAAAACACTACGCCTGTCGTCAGGTGACGGGGTCTCCTTACCAGGGGTATGCGGGATTGGGTTGGCGCTGCCTCGCACTCACTGAGCTATCAAAAGATGCGCTGGTAAAGCGCAACGCACATACCGTTTCAGCCGAAGTCGAGGTGGTAAAAGGTAAGTTAAGCAGTATTCGCTATCAGGCGAGTATGATTGCGCAGCAGCTTAATCTGGCAGTTATCAATGGCCATATTGTGTCGGTTCGCCATAAGGCATTAGAGCTGGTACCTGTGTTAAATCAGATTCGTGAAGTTGGCATCTTAACGGATCGGTTATTTGAAGAGTCGATTTCCACCCTGAGTCAAGGCATGAGTTTAACGGCCATAGCAGATGCCTCCATGCGCGCTTTTAGCATGGTGAGCATTATGGATCGCAACCTTTATGAGCGTGCAAATGATGTGCGCTGGTGGGCACTGGATGAGCGAATTCGCAGGCAATTAAGCCCAGCCTCAACAGGCGATGAGCAAGCGCGCAGGAAGCTATCAGAGGTGATTGGCTCTATTAACCGCCTCTATACCGTTTACACCAATATTTTAGTGTTTGATCAGCAGGGCGTTATTATCGCTGTTTCTGACAGTAACGTTTCAAGCTTGGTGGGAACGCACGTGCCTGAAGCCCTGCCGCTGGCAGCGTGCTTAACGACTGATTCTGACCAGGGTTATGTCGTGTCAGCATTGCTAGAGAGCGTGCTATATGCCGGTGGCGCCACTTACCTTTACTGTGCACCGGTGATGGACTTTACTAGCCACACCATCGTCGGTGGCATTGTCACCGTATTTGATGCGACCCCAGAGTTTCGCCAGATCCTAGCGGACAATCTCCCCGCTGGCGGGGCACCGTTGCCGCCTCCTTTTGCTCTTTTTGTCGACGCTGAAGGCCAACTGATCTCTTCTACACTGCCCGATATTTCATTGCCTCTACTGCTGGGTGACAGCTATGCAGAAGTGCTTAGTTTACGCAATGGAGAGCGCTGCTTTAAGCAATTAGAGTTTGAGGGCAACCGCTATTTATCCGCTATGGTCGCATCGACAGGCTACCGCGAATACAAGCGCAGCGATCATTATCGCAACGATGTCATCGCTATCGCCTGCCTACCTATTATCTGATTATTATCCGCTTAAAAATCCCCCGGCGCGCACTGCAGGCAAGTAAGCCCGAGCGCGCGCCACTGGGCGACCACAGCGTCACGGTCATCCAGCACTAGCCAAGGCACAAAGCCGTCGCTGCGCATGCGCTCCAGTAACGCCTCTTTTACCGCTTCATCATCCACATGGTCATCGCCCTCAGGGCGCAGGTACATGGCATCAAAGGGGATGGTGTGGCGCTCTAGCCAGCGCTGGGTATGCTCACGATGGCTATCCGGGCGGCCGCTGCAAATCACGATCTGCTGGCCTTGGGCCTTCAGTATCTTGACCAGCTTGGCCACCGCTTCGATCACCGGTGCTTCGGCCATATGGGCAAAGAAGGGCTCCCACTGTTTCTGGCTGCCCAGCACCCAGTCACTGACCTGGTGGGGGTGAAACTCGGCTAAGGTGCCGTCAACATCAACAATTACTGCGGACATGCAAAACTCCCTAAACTGGAACGGGTGACTAGACGTGAAGGAGCATATAAACGCTGGGCAGTGCAGAGACGCTCGCCTAGCAGTCCATGCCACGCGCTTAATGCGTTATCGCTAAAAGGGGTAAATAGCGGCACCACTTGAGTGGCGCCCAACTGATCGGCGAGCGCCACCAGGTGCGACGCACGTAGGTGAACATTCCAGCGCTGCCAGCTGATTTGGCCTGCCGCTAGCTCGGCGCGGCGGTCAGGGGTCAGATAACCTGTGTGAAGTAGGTGGTGGTCGGGCCACTGTTCCGGCGTATCGCTGCGATCGCACATCAACTGAAGGGTTGGCGGGCAAGCGTTTTGCCGCGCTAACAGCGAGCGAATCGAGTGGTCGAGCCCAGGCCGACGCAGTGTTGCAGGCAGAGCCAAGAGCGCGGCCAGGTTGTCGCGAATCACCGGGTCGATGGCGAGCGTTAACTGCCGCCGGTCAGCCTCTTTCGCCAGCCAGAGTGCCATCTCCAGAGCGCGGCCGGTTTCCGGCACCGGAAATGCCAGCGGCTGATCAAGGCGCTCACTAATAGCCTGAACACAGTACGCTTGGGGCTGGTCGTAACTGCCGTAGGAGGCATCCAGTAGTGCAATAGCCGCTTTCGGCGGGGTATCAAAAGGAAACACAGACGACTCAAAGCAGGCGTCGCCGCTATAGAGTACGCCGTTGCCAACGGCTAAATGTAACCATACACCACCTAGCGAGTGCCCCGCCTGGCCGGTGGTAACGGTGATGCCTTCCACCTCTAGCGTGCCGCGTTCGGGCAGTGGGTGCCAGGGGCGGTTGTGAGGCAAGGCCTTGGCTACCAGCGGTGTGCAATAAAGTGGCACGTTCTCCGCTAGCTCGGCCACGCCGCCGATATGGTCGATATGGTCATGGCTGATCAGTACGGCATCCACATCCAGGTTGTTCGCCCAAGTAATGGTGTCATCCGGGTGGAGTGCACCGCCTGCATCCAGCAGTAGGCGTTTTCCCTGGGCTTCTACCACTATCGCAGCAGGCCCTTTGGCGCCTAAACCACTGAGAATCTCGATAGTGACACTCATTGGTCGGGCTCCAGGCACCAGCCCTGCTGAAGGTCGACGGCAACCTGGCTACCCAGGTCAGGCGCGGTGTGGTGGTAGGCCAGCAGTGTTTCCCCACTGGACAGGCGCAGTGTGAGCTCATAGCGCTCGCCGCGGAAAATCACGTTTTCCACCTGTGCGGCAAGCTGGTTATGAGTGGGAGTTGCGGGGGAAGCGATTGCTGCGCTGATCTGAATATGTTCCGGGCGCACCAGCACGCTTTGGGTTCGTTCGGACTCGATGGTGTTCAGCCCGCGCATCAGGGCCGCGCCCTCAAGGAGCTTCCCTGGATGTCCGGCGGCGACCTTTAATTGGCTGCCCTGGCCGATAAAGCCCGCTACCCAGGCGGTTCTCGGTTGCTGGTAAAGCGTTTCGGGGGCGCCCCACTGAACCAGCTTGCCCGCTTTCATCACGGCGATTTTGTCCGCCAGTGCCATGGCTTCGGTTTGGTCGTGGGTGACATAGACCAGCGTGGCGCCAGTGCGCTGGTGAAAATCGCGGAAGCTGTGCTCCATGGTGGCGCGCAGGTGCCGATCAAGGTTGGCCAATGGCTCATCCAGCAGTACCACCGAAGGGTCGCTGACCAGGCAGCGCGCGAGAGCGACGCGTTGGCGCTGGCCGCCACTGAGGGCCTGGGGCATGCGATCGGCGTAGGCATCGAGCTCCACCAGGGCCAGGGCCTGCTGCACCTTTTGGTGATACGCCGCCCCGCGCAGGCCACGCAGTTTGACCGGGTAGCCGACGTTGTCCGCCACGCTCATATGCGGCCAAAGCGCATAGGACTGGAACACCATGGCCATATTGCGCTGCTCGGGAGGCACATGGGTATCGGCGCTGGCCAGGGTGCGATTGGCTAATTGGATCGTGCCGTCGTTGACGGTTTCAAACCCCGCCAACATGCGTAGCATGGTGGTTTTGCCGCAGCCACTGGGGCCGAGCAGGGCGACAAACTCGCCTGGATTGATCGTCAGCGACAGCGCATCAACGGCCGTCTGTTCGCCAAAGCGCTTGGTAACACGATCGATCGATAGCCCTGCACTAGATGGCACTGCCATGCCTAACTCTGCCATGGAATGACTCCTTTAGGTAAACGCGGCGCCAGTAAACTGAGTGTCAGCATCAGCGAGGCGACCATGATCACCACCAGCACTGACACCGCAGAGGCCAGCACGCTTTCGCCGCCTTCGTCGAGGTTGAAAATCAGCACGCCGAGGGTTTCGTTACCGGCGCTCCAGAGCAGCGCGGAAACGGTCAGTTCGTTGACCGCCAGCAGAAACACCAGCAGGCCGCCTGCGAACAGCGCGGGCGCGACCAGGGGTAAAATAATGCTGCCCAGGCGCCGCCAGGGGCCTGCACCCGCGAGCTGTGCCGCCTCTTCAAGGGAAGGATCCAACTGCGCCAGGCTGGCGGCGACAGGCTTAACGCAAACCACCAGAAAGCGCGCCAGGTAAGCGATAAAAATCAGCCCCAGGGTGCCGTAGAGCGCCACATTGATAATCGGCAGCGGGCGAACAAAGAGCAGGATGCAGGCAATGGCCAATACCACGCCGGGAAGCGCATAGGGAATCTCGATGGCACTGAGTACCACACCCCGCCAACGTTCCGGCAGGCGCTGTAGCCGGTAAGCCAATGGCAGACTGAGCAGCATCAGCACCACCGCCGCGCTGCCCGCCAGCCACAGGCTGTTGTTCACCGCTCGCCATGTGGCGCCTTGGCGACCCATCACTTCGGCGTAAGCGTTCAGAGTGGCGGTCTCAGCGTTTAACGGCACGCCCATGGCGGGTACCAGCGAGCTGATAATGAGCGCAAGCAGCGGTGCGACCAGAATAATCAGTAAGATACCAACGAGCGTGGCGGTCACCAGAGAGCGCCAACTTCCCAGGGTGAAATCGTGTGAACGCCCACTATGGCCGCCCAGCCCGAAGCGGCTGCGATTCATCAACTGCTGCTGCAAGGCCACCCCGGCCAGTGCCAGTAACCCAATCAGCAAGGAGAGCGCAGCCATCTCTGCCAACACCCCGGTGCCGAAGTTGGCCATACGCTGGTAGATCAGTGTGGGCAGCACGTAATAGCCTGCGGGAATACCCAGCATGGCGGGGATGCCAAAGTTGCCCAGGCTGGAGATAAACGCCATCGCGCCCCCGGCGATCAAGCCGCTACGGGTCACGGGTAGAATAATGTGACCCCACACCTGGGTCTGTTTGGCACCGCTAATGCGGGCGGCTTCAATAAGCTCTCGGGGTAGCGAAAGCAGGCTGGTGCGCAGGGCTAAAAACACCAGCGGTGCGCTCTGGATACCCAGCAGTAAGGCGATACCTTCAGCGGAGTAGAGTGGTTGCGGGCTGCCCAGTGGTGGCGCCAAGCCAATGCTTTTCAGTAGCGGGCTGGCCGGGCCAAAGAGCTGCAGCCAGCTCAAGGCGGTAACCTGGGGCGGAATCATCATCGGCAGCATAAAGCAGAACACCAGCCACGCTTTGCCGCGCACATTGGTGAGCGTGATGGCAAAGGCGAACAGGCTACCCAGGATCAGGGCGATCAGCATGCCGAGCCCCGAGGTATACAGGCTATGCCAGAGTGCTCGCCAAGTGCTGGCACTGTTGAGTACCTGCCATAGCGGCGACTGGCGGCCTTGGGTAAGGTCGCTCAACGCTTCGAACAGCAGGCGCAGGCTGGGTGCCAGGCTCAGCAGTACAATGGCGATCAGCAGGCTTGAAAGCAGCCAGCGGTGCTGGCTGCCGTACTTATCATAGTTGAGAGCGGGCGTCATGATTACCCGCCGAAGAGGTCGCTAAAACGCTGTTTGAGTTCTTCTTCCTGCGCCAATGCCTGCTCGGTATCAACCGGCATCAGGGTAATGCTATCGCGCTCGGGAAAGCCTTCCGGTGGGGCGACGTCGTTGTGGGCAGGCAGGTAGCCCTGCTGGCTGACCAGTTCCTGGCCCTGCTGGGAAAGCACGAAATCAACAAACTTTTGCGCGGCATCGACATTCTCTGCGCCCTGCATAATAGCGACCGGCTCGGTTACCGCGCTCACGCCCTCTTCCGGAAACACGAATTCGACCGGCGAGCCTTTGGCGGCTTCACGAATCGGCAGGAAGTCCACCACGATGCCGTAGGGCTTGGTGCCCGCGGCCACGGCGTTAAATACGCCACCATTGCCACCTTGTGCTTCGGTGCGATTGTCGTGCAGGGCGTCGTAGTATTCGGCGCCTAATTCTGGGTTGGCACTAATCGCCGCCATATGGATCAGAGCCGCGCCGGAGTAGAGCGGGCTGGGCATAGTGACCAACCCTTCGTAGTCAGGCCCCAGCAGGTCTTGCCAACTTTGCGGCTGATGCTCGGCGCCGATGTTATAGACAATCCCGGTGGTGATCAGCTTAGTGCCGTAGTAGTAGCCTTCTGGGTCATACAGGTCAGCGTCATAGGCTTGGCGCTCATCGCTTAGGTAAGGCTGTAAATGGCCTTCTTGCTTGAGTGATTCCATGGTCATGCTGTCGGCAATCAGCAGCACGTCAGGGTTGCTCACCCCGGCTGAAAGCTCCGAGCGCAGCCGTGTCATCAAGCGCGTGGTACCGTCGCGTACCCACTCCACTTCAATATCGGGATAGGCTGCTTCAAAGGCGTCAACGGTTTGCTGTGCATCGCTATTGGGCTGGCTGGTGTAGAGCGTTAGCGTTTCGTTCGCCGCTACCTGAGCCGAAAGGGAAAAGCTGGCTACCGCGACGGCAGTAGTAAGGGCAGATGTCGGAATAGATAACAGGGGGCGCTTCAACATGGGTAAACCTCCAGTGAGTGAACCCCACCTAAGCTACTGTCATCTGCTTACAACAAAGTGACACTATGCTTTCGTTCAACATTTTGTGGCTTTCGTTTGCTGCACTTTTTGCTTTCGTTGTGCCGAGAGGGGTTATGCGCCAGTTCGAACGTCGACAACAGCTGTTACAGCGAATCCACTCACAAGGGCGCCAGTCGGTAGACAGCCTGGCAGGCGAGTTTGGGGTTTCTGTGCAAACCCTGCGTGGGGATATTCGACACCTGGCCGATAAAGGTCTGGTGCTGCGCCGCCAAGGTGAGGTGCTGCCGTTTCCCGAGCAGGAAAATATCGGCTACGACCAGCGTCAGATTGTGAACGTGGCGGGTAAACGTCAGATTGCGGCGCGGGCAGCGAGCTTGGTACAGGATCATCAAGCACTGTTCTTAGGCACGGGCACCACGGTTGAGCAGCTGGCCGATGCGCTGAGTGATAAGCAAGGCCTGCATATCATGACCAATAACCTGCATGCGCTGATTAAGCTGTGCCAGTTGAAGTGTGAGTTAGTGGTGGCGGGTGGACGAGTGCGTCGTCGTGATCAGGATGTGATTGGCGGCGATGCCTGGCGCTTTTTTCAACGCTACCGTGCCGATGTGGGGATTGTGTCGGTGGGGGGAATGGATAGCCATGGCCAGCTTTATGACTACAACGACGACGAAGTGATGGCCCGAGAGGCGCTGTTGGCCCATGCCGGTTATCGCGTGTTAGTGCTGGATAAAACCAAGTTCGACCTGCCACTACGCTGCGCCGCGGGTCAACTGGGTGATTATGATGCCGTGGTGACCGATGTGCCGCTGCCAGATAAGCTTCGCAGCCCGTTGGCCGCCCAAGGCGTTCGGTTTCTGGGTTAGGGCGAACGCTAACTGTGCCAGTATGGGGCTAACGGCAGCTTTTAAAAACGACAGCATACAAAAGAGGAGCGTTATTAATGTTAGACAACCTAAGCCATAGTGCCCTGGCTGGTCAGCTCTGTGGTTTGGTGGCTCTGGTGATATGCGTAGTGGCCTTTGCCAGTAAAAACGACGATCGCCTCTTGGTGTTACTGATTTCCGCCAATGTGGCTTTTGCGCTGCAGTTCGTATTCTTCGAGAGCTGGACAGCGGCCGCGCTAACGGTTTTGGTGATAGTGCGGATTGTTCTGGCTCGCCGTTATTTGGGAAGTAAGGCCGTGATGACTGGCGTCTTGCTGGCCAGCGGTATCGCTGCAGCCTTCACGTGGCAAAGCTGGGTAGATATTCTGCCGGTGGCGGCCATGGTACTGGGAACCGTTGGCATGTTTCTAATGCGCGGCATTGCCATGCGGTTTTTTTTGGGGCTGGCTGCCTTCGCCTGGATGCTGAACAACCTGCTAATTGGCACGATCGGCGGTACTGTTGCAGAAGGGCTGATCGTCGTCACCAACATCATCACCATTATTCGCTTAGTGCGGGCCAAGCGAAAATATCCTGATGTGTTTGAGGGGGGAGAGGAGCCTGGTGCTATAACCAAAGACGGTCAGGCCTAACACCTTAGCTCTGTGCATTCTGCGTTAACCACTGGCGTTACTGCTATGCTTTAAGATTGTCTTTGAACATTTGTTTTTGAGCAATTTTTTGAACATAAGGGAGATAGGTGACCATGGCAGGTGGATGGGCGAAAGATGGCGCCGAACAAGAGCAGATGGAGAGCACACTGGAAGATGCGGTGCAGCGTGCTCGTAGCCAACTACCTCGTGGCGAAAGTCTTGAGACTTGTGAGGAGTGTGGCGACCCCATTCCGGAGCCGCGCCGTAAAGCGATTCCGGGCGTTCGGCTGTGCGTGGTGTGTCAGGGTGAGCTAGACAAAAAACAGTCGGCCTTTAGTGGCTATAACCGTCGTGGTAGTAAAGATAGCCAGCTACGGTGAACGGGCTTGTATTTCACGGATTTAATGCGCCTCGTTAATACAGGCATTACTGAAAAAGTGATGTCTCTTCAAACGTTAGCTGAAGCTGCCAATGCTAAGCCTTGTACGTCTAAGCATCCTGGTCTGTGTCCGGCAACTGCTTAAAATAGACATAGCGGTGAAGACGAATCGCCGGACGAATCAGCAGTTGGATGCTGCCAATCACAAATAACCACACGCCGACGGTTTGTACGGCACCCTGGTAAAAAAAGCAGATACTGCCGATCGTAAACCAAATGCCCAGCATGAAATCGTTGATCATGCTCAACACTTCATAGCGTTGATGCACTACTAACTCACGATGCCCAATGATGAAAGTCCAGTCGTTAGTCACCGGATTCTGTTGGCGCTGCATCGTAAGCCTCCTTTTTTGAATGGTCATTTAATGAAAGTTTGGGTAAGTTTTTGTTTAAAATTTACACCAAGATTCATTTTAACTAAATGTTATTGTGGCACACTATCGTCGTACTCGAACATGATGGTTGGCTTCTGGTGTTTATTAATGATGCATGAAAGCCGTGAGTAATTGGGTAAGGCATTGAGGGCGAGTAATGGTCAATGACACGCTGCTGACAGCGGTGGAAAGCGAGTTGGGAAGAGGGTTTGGGCGGTTACGTTTTGCTGATCAAGTGGAAGCGCGTTTTGAAGCTGATACTCAGCGCCAGCGCAGTCGTCAGATGGTAGTGTCGGGGCTGATATCGGTGGTCATCTACTGCTTGTTTTTGATTAACGACTACAGCTTCCGACCGGATACTTTCACCACGGCGCTTATGTTAAGGGTTGGGGTGATGCTGCCTTTTGGTTTGCCGATCCTGTGGTGGGTTTCCCGTGGGGTGTCAGCAGCGCAACGTGAAACATTAATGGCGAGTACAGTAATCGTTGCAACGGTGATTTCATGTTTGATAGTTGCGGAATCCACCGTTCCTTACTCTTACCTGGATGTTTTCTCTTTCGGCCTTATTTTATTGGTGGGTAATATTGTTTACTCATTACGGTTTAGCTATGCCTGTGTGTCATCCGCTATTAGCATATTAATAATATTGGTTTTTGTTTTACCTTATGAACCAATGCCGCCAGAGGTGAAACGGCTAGCGATGTTTACTATCATCGCTCAGGCGCTATTTACCTTGGTGGCAAACTATCGCTTCGAGCAGAGCGAGCGAACCTCTTACCTGCATGTGTTGAAAGAAAAGCTCCGGGCGGGCTATTACTTACAAGACAATCAAAAGTTGACGCGGATGTCGGTCACCGATTCCTTAACGAATCTTGCCAATCGACGCCAGTTCGACGCAGTTTTGCCTATCCGGTGGCAGGAGGCTGCCGATAAAGGCCTCTGTTTAGGGCTGATGGTTATCGATATCGACCATTTCAAAGCTTACAACGACTACTATGGACATCCCCAAGGTGATGTCTGTTTACGGCAAGTGGCAAAAGCTATGCAGGCCAATAGCCGTGATTCCGATTTAGTCGTACGCTTTGGCGGCGAAGAGTTTTTAGTTCTGATGACCAATGCAACACCTGAGGCGGCAAAACCAGCGGCAGAGCGAATACGGTGCAGTGTGGAAGCCTTAGGGATTCCTAACCACGGTGTCTCGGCGCATAGCATTGTTACCATTAGTGTTGGTGTTGCGGTGCTACGCCCCACAGTAGGCCTTACACCCGCCGACTTGCTGTTAAAAGCGGATGAAGCGCTTTATGAAGCTAAACGGCAGGGCCGCAACCGTATCAGAGAGGCTAGTTTGGTTGATTCACCCTCCTCTGATGACGCTGTTGGTGGCTTAGGTGTATCAGCACGATAGTTGCGGGCAGTGCGGCCAATAATACATTTAAACATTCTGTGAGGGATGACCTTTGGAGATTGATCAACATTACCGCGCACTCAGCGTCGACACCCTATCCGAGCGATTGGGTGGTATTGAGGCGGTGGCTAGTCGAGTGGGCGGTGAACCCGCCAACTGGGAGATTCGCGAAGTAGGTGACGGCAATCTCAACCTGGTGTTTATTGTTTCCGGTGACGTGGGCAGTGTAGTGGTTAAGCAGGCGCTTCCCTATGTTCGCATGGTGGGCGAAAGCTGGCCGCTACCGATCTATCGCGCCCACTTTGAATACTACGCTTTGATTCGCCAAGCCAAGCGGGCGCCGGGAATAGCCCCTGAGGTCTACTACTTCGATAAACCCCAGGCGCTGTTTGTGATGGAGTATTTGCACCCCCACACTATTTTGCGCCGCAAGTTAATCAACGGAGAGCGAGTCGCTCAACTTGGCGAAACCATCGGCCAATTCTGCGCACGCACGGCATTTAGAGGCTCGGAGCTTTCGCTGAGCAGCCCTGAGAAAAAAGCGGATGTGGGGCTGTTCTCCGGCAACGTAGCAATTCCTGCCATCACCGAATCGCTGGTGTTTACCGACCCCTATTACGGCGCCGAAATGAACCATCACACGCCGGAGCTTTCGCCGGTGGTAGATGAGCTGCGTCGTAATGCGCGGTTAAAAGCCAAAGTGCAGCGGCTGTTGATGAAGTTCACCGCGAACACGGAAACCATGCTGCACGGTGATTTGCACTCCGGCTCGATTATGGCCACTGATACCGACGTGCGGGTCATTGACCCCGAGTTTTCTCAGTACGGGCCGATGGCTTTTGACCTGGGTATGGCGGTGGCCAACTTTCTGATGGCCTACTTCAGCCAGCCTGCTCACCGACAAGAAGGTGAGCTTGATGAGTATCAGGCGTGGATTCTTGATGTGATCGAGGCGTGCTTTAGCCACTTTGATGCCGAGTTCCGCAACCTGTGGCAAACCGAGCGGACGGGCATTCTATTTCCCAAATCGCTGTTTGAAGAGCAGGGCAATAGCGCCGACGACGCTTGTGATGCGCTGCTTGAAGAGATCCGCCTGGATGCGCTGGCCTACTGCGGCATCGAAATGCACCGCCGTGTTTTATCACTGGCCCACAACGCCGACTTTGAAGAGATAGAAGACACTGGACTGCGCGCCAAGCTTGAAGCGCGCAATGTGCTGATGGGTCAAACGCTGATTATGGAGCCGGAAGCCTACAGCGATCTTGCCGCGCTGGCGGATTTAGCCAGGGCTTATAACCAGCAAGAGGTGCTGTAAGCGGTTTACAGGAGAGTTAGAACGAGCAGGCAGGGCCGGAACAAGCCGTAGCGGGGGTCTTTCGCCATGGATGGCGAAAGTAGCGCCCAGGGATGGGTTTACAGCGCCCCCGCGTAGGTTTGTTCCGGCCCTGCCTAGGCTTACAGCAGAACTATTTAAAGCTGATCCAGGCGATCAAACTTCCCGGCGATATCGCTTTCGGTCCAGTGGGGCACCCAGCCTTCCACGTTGTCGAAGAAACGTAGCGCGGTGAATTCTGGCGCTGGGCCCATATCGAACCAGTGAGGGGTGTTAGCCGGTACGCTAATCAGGTCGTTGCGGGTACATAGAACCTGATACACCTTGTCTTCAATGTGCAGGCAGAACAGCCCCTGACCTTTGACGAAGAAGCGCACTTCATCTTCGTGGTGACGGTGCTCGTTCAAGAACTTTTGACGCATGGCCTCTTTTTCTGGATGTGTAGGCACCATGTGCAGCACGTCGACGGTTTGGTAGCCGTCCTTGGCTTTTACCCGGTCGATATCTTGCTGATAAAGCGTCAAGATATCTTCCTGGGTGGCATCAGCGGCAATCTCGCCTGGCGTGGCCCAGCGCTCAAAAAGCACACCCACCTTGTTTAGCTCAGTAGTAATCTGCTCGCCGTCAGTGGTGTCGATCAGGGCATCGTTAGGGTTTTGATCAGCAAATACTTTCAGTTGCGACATCGTAAGCTCTCCTAAAGCGCAATTTCATCAAAGCGAGTAACGCAAGCATGGGTGTTGCCAGGCTGGGTACCTTCGCGCACCAACTGCAGGGTTTGCATGCCTGCCTGTTTGGCGGCGTCCAGTTCTTCGACCACGTCCGACAAGAACAGCACCGCTGCTGGCGGCAGGTCAAGCTCGGCGACAATACGCTGATAGGCAGTAGCCTCGCGCTTATGGCCAATATGGGTATCGAAGTAGCCGCTAAACAGCGGCGTTAAATCACCCTCATCGCTGTAACCAAACAGCAGTTTTTGGGCCTGTACTGAGCCCGACGAATAAACGTACAGCGCCTTGCCCGAGTCCTTCCACTGACGCAGGGCAGGGGCTACATCGCTATAGAGATGGCCTTTAAAGTCGCCGCGCTGGTAGCCATCGGCCCACACCATACCTTGCAGTGCTTTCAGCGGAGTTACTTTTTGGTCAGTCTCGATCCAATGTAGTAACTGCGCAATGATTGCTTCCAGCGTGGCATCAGGGGCACCCATTTCACTGCGCACGGCGTCGATCTGCTCGGCGACGGCTGGGGTTTCTGCATTAGCGCGTAAGAAGTCGGGCAGCTTGGCGTGGGCGTAGGGAAACAGCACCTTATGAACGAAGTTAATATCCGTGGTGGTGCCTTCAATATCGGTCACAATGGCGCGAACAGTTGAATTACTCATTTAAGGCTACTCATTTAAGGCTACTCATTTAAGACTGCTCATTTAAGACTGCTCATTTAAGACCAGCGACTCTCTTCAAGAACACAGGCAAGTAAAAACTCAATCGCTTCCAGGTGGCGGCGACAGCTGGCAATACTATCGCCCACGGCATAAATGCCGTGCCCTGCGACCAAAAAGCCCCAGGGCATTGGCCAGCCGCTGCGCACGTGCTCGGCCAGTTCTTCCATATCCTGGGCGTTGGGCACCACCGGTAACGTAATGGTAGCGTCGTGGGTAACGTTGCCCGCTAGCGCCTTTTGCATCTCAAAGCCGCTTAGCTCGATGCCCTGGGGGAAGCGACGCGAGAGTACCGTGCTGGCTACCGTATGGGTATGCAACACGCAGGTAATGGTACTGTCCAAGCGGTAGAGCGCGGCATGCAGGTCACTCTCTGCGCTAGGCTTGCCGTTGCCTTCAAGCACTTTGCCATCAAGGTCACACAGCAGCAGGTCATCGGCCTGAATGCGGGTTTTATCCCGGCCAGAAGCGGTGACAAGATAGCCCGCCTCGGTACGGGCGGAAAAATTACCGCCAGTGGCTGGCGTCCAGCCTTGCTGCGCCGCCCATGAAATGGCGGCCAGCAGTTCAGTTTGTAGCGTCATCATAGGATCTGCGTCGCCTCTTCTAGTGGCAGCCATTCTATATGATAAGCTTCGCGGCTGATAAGCCGTGTAGCTGTTCCGATCAAGTGCTCAAGGAGTCCATCGATGCCTCATCTTCAATCACGCAGTTTGCGGATCTATGCCGACCACCTTGAGTATTTGGATCAAACCCAACTGCCCCAGGCGGAGCAGTGGGTGCGCTGTGACTCGCCAGAAGAGTGGCAGGTAGCGGTGAAAAGCTTAGCGATTCGCGGCGCGCCGTTGATTGGTTTGAGCGCCGCTTTCGTGCTGGCCCAATACGCCGCTCGCCATCCACAAAATGATTGGCAGTTGGTAAGTGATCGCTTACGCGCCACGCGTCCCACCGCAGTTAACTTAATGTACTGCCTGGATGCCATGGAAGCCTGCTTTGAGCAAGGCGCCAACGCCCTGGCCGAACGTGCCGCTGAACTGTTTGCAGAAGACCGTGCGCTGTGCCAACGCATGGCTGAGCGGGGCGCTGACTTGCTGAAAACGGGTGACCGTGTGCTGACCCACTGCAACACTGGCGCCCTGGCCACCGCCGGGGTGGGTACGGCCATTGGTGCGCTGGCAGTGGCCAAGCAGCGCGGTGTAGAGCTGCATGTGTTTGTGGATGAAACCCGTCCGCTGCTCCAAGGTGGCCGCTTAACCGCCTGGGAAATGGCCGACCTGGGCATTCCCTACCAGCTAATTACCGACAGCATGGCCGCCAGCCTAATGGCAGCAGGGAAAGTCGACAAAGTGATGGTGGGCGCCGACCGTATCTGCGCCAACGGCGACTTTGCCAATAAAGTGGGTACTTACATGCTGGCGGTGATCGCTCACTACCACCAGGTGCCGTTCTATGTGGTGGCTCCCTACACTACGGTTGATCCCGCTTGTGCTACTGGTGCGGACATTCCTATTGAACAGCGCGACCCCGCTGAGATCCGCGGCGTCGCTGGTGCCTTTGGTGAGGTTACCTGGGCACCCGATAATGCACCGGTATGGAACCCGGCCTTTGACGTCACTCCCGCCAAGCTCGTGACGGCTTGGGTGTTGGATACCGGCGTATTTGATGCCGCCGCGATAGCACGCGGCGAACACTGCCTGAGGCGCGGCGAAAATTAGGAGCGAAAGTTAATCGCTAGCCCAATAGCGTTAGCTCATAGACATGGCGGATATGCTGACCATCCCAGTCATAGCCAAGATGCCGTCCTTGCCTTGTGGCGGAGAGCACGGGCGGCCGTAGCACAGCGGCACACTCGCCTTCAGGGTCTCGAACGCTAGGGTAAACGATGCCGTCCGTGTGTTCCTCCCAGGCTTTTCTCCCCAAGGTTTGCCCAGCTGCCCAGCTATCCGGTCTGAGAAGCGTTTGGGCCGCATCCTGTCGGCGTAAATCAATTAGTTGGCCCGTTAAATCTGACAGATAAACACGCTGCTGAAGCATCATGGGCGGTTCGTTTGACTCCCCCATAAAGCGCTCTGCGTGGTAAACGGTTTCGGCAATGGCGGTGGCTTCGGTGAGTGCGCAGTAGTAGGCGCCAAAGGTGCCATCGCTAAAACGCGAACCGGTCGCGGGGAAGTGGCTGAAGGCCGCCATGACGGGCGTCCAGCCGGGGCCGTAGCGACGGTCGTCATCACGAACCAAGTGAATAGCTCCCGCTTCCTCACGTAGCCTTGCGGAGGTTTCACCCTCCAGCTCATTGAGTAAGTCCCAGTCATCAGCGTTGCTGTTGACGCCTTCGAATAAATCAATGGGAGGGAAACGCGAGGGAATAACGCGGTAACTGGGCCGCCACGTAACGTTGCTCAACGGGAATGTCACGCATGCCCCCCACCACGCGCTGCATCTAAATGCTGGCGAACAACGTAGAGGTCGGAGACGTGTCCATTTAACAGACGCTCCATTGGTGTGTGGCCAGCAAAAAGAGGGTTACGGTTGGCTCGCTGCAACCAACTGTTAGCCGCTTCTTTATTGGGCAACAGTATATGCAGTGCTTTGTAGATGCCGAGAATCAACGACATCCGCTCCAGATGATTAGCATCCAGGCGGGCATTCTCTGGTGCCTGCTTCCAACGCCGATAGGTGGAATCAGGCACCCCGAGTAGCAGAGCGGCTTCGTTCTCTTTCAAACCCCATGCGTGTGAAATGTTGGGGTAGGTGCGCATCGCAGCGGCTCCCATTTCGCGGCGTTTGTCGGCGGTTTTGTGTTGAATAGCCATCTATTGTCCTCCTCACTTATGTATAGATTACGCCAAGTGAGCGAATTTTGAAAATATCGACCATTTGAGCTTTTTTATCCCCGGTGCGCTGGTTCAACTGCTTTGCTCGGTTTCCTGATGCGTCAGAATGACATCCAGAAAGCCCTCGCCGTAATCCGTCAATTTGCGCGCGCCGATGCCGGAGATCGCGCCTAGTGCCGCTAGGCTTTGGGGTTTCTGCTCGACCATTGCAGCCAGGGTGGCGTCGTGAAAAATCACATAGGCTGGTACGCCCTGGGCTTCGGCCAGTTCCCGGCGGTGCTGGCGCAGGGCTTCCCACAGTGGGCCGTGGCCCTGGGGCGCAGAAGCGCTTTTGCTTCCCCGTCGCGCGGTTTTGGCTTTGCTGGGTTTGTTGCTTGGCTTGCGCAGAGTGAGGCTCTGCTCGCCGCGCAACACCGGCTTGGCATTGGCAGTGAGCTTAATGCCGCCGTGCCCCTCCATATCCACGCTTAAAAAGCCGCTGGCAATCAGCTGGCGAAAGAGCGCTTTCCACTCGCTGGCGGAGAGGTCTTTGCCTATGCCGTAGGTGCTGATTCGGTCGTGGCCAAAGCGGGTGATGCGCTCGTTGCTTTTGCCTAGTAGCACGTCCACGAGATAGGTCACGCCGAAACGCTGCTCGGTGCGGTAGACACAGGAGAGCGCCTTTTGTGCCGCCACGGTGGCCTCCCAGGTCTCGGGTGGGGTGAGGCAGTTGTCGCAGTTGCCGCAGGGGGCGTCCAGATGATCGCCAAAGTAGTGCAAAAGCGCCTGGCGACGGCAACTGATGATCTCACATAGTCCCAGCATGGCGTCGAGCTTCTGCTGTTCGATGCGCTTTTGATGGTCAGCGGCGCTGGAGTCCTGCTGCATCTGGCGCAGCGTGATCACGTCTTGAAGGCCGTAGGCCATCCAGGCATCGGCGGGCAGGCCGTCGCGCCCGGCGCGGCCGGTCTCCTGGTAGTAGGCTTCGATGCTCTTGGGCAGGTTGAGGTGGGCGACAAAGCGCACGTCCGGCTTGTCGATGCCCATGCCAAAGGCGATGGTAGCCACGACGACCACGCCATCTTCACGCAGAAAGCGGGTCTGGTGGTGCTGGCGCTGCTCCGGGGGAAGCCCCGCGTGGTAGGGCAGTGCCGTCAGCCCCTGGCGCTCCAGCCAGGCGGCGGTCTCCTCCACCTTGCGCCGGGAAAGGCAGTAGACGATACCCGCCTCGCCGTCGTGGTGCTCGCGAATAAAGCGCAGCAGCTGTTCCTTGGCGTTACCCTGATTCTCGGCGATATGGTAGCGAATGTTAGGTCGGTCAAAGCCGCTGTTGTAAAGCGCCGCCTCCTGGAGCTGCAGATGCTCCATGATATCGCCCCGGGTGGGCACATCGGCAGTGGCCGTGAGGGCGATGCGCGGCACTTGGGGAAAGCGCTGGTGAAGCTGGGAAAGCTGGCGATACTCTGGGCGGAAATCGTGGCCCCACTGAGAGACGCAGTGGGCTTCATCAATGGCGAACAGCGCAATCCGGGTCTGCTCCAGCAGCATCTGCATACGCGGCGTGGCCAGCCGCTCGGGCGCGACATACAAAAGATCCAACTCGCCCGCCCGCAGGCGGTTTTCCACATCGACCGCCTCGTGATAATCGAGGCTGGAGTTCAGGTAGGCCGCCTTGACCCCGTTCTGCTGAAGTGCCGCTACCTGATCCTGCATCAGCGCGATCAGCGGTGAGATCACAATCGCGGTGCCTTCGCGCAGTAGCGCTGGGATCTGATAGCACAGCGACTTGCCGCCGCCGGTGGGCATCAATACCAGCGCATCGCCACCAGCAATTACATGCTCAATGATAGCCTGCTGCGGGTCGCGAAAGCTGTCGTAGCCAAATACCTCCTGCAGCACCTTCAGGGCTGTTGGGTGGGTGTCGCCGTGCATCAATGCTCTCCCGTGTCTCATACTTAAGAGAGAATTGTGCACGAAAAATGTGAGGGGCGTCAGCCTAGCGAATCCCGGCCCTTAAAAACGACTGCACGAACTGGCGCTGGAAAAGCAAAAAGGCAATGAGCAGTGGGGCGATACTTAACAGCGTGGCGGCGCTAACGGTGGCCCAGTTAACCCCAGTTTCTGGCGCAGAGAAAACGCCTAACCCCACCGTTAACGGGCGGCTCTCTACCGAGTTGGTAACTACTAGCGGCCAGATAAAGTTGTTCCAATGGTGACTAATTGAGACCAGCCCGTAAGCAAGGTAGGTGGGCTTGGCTAGCGGTACGTAGACCTTCCAGAGAATTTCCAGCCAGTTGCAGCCTTCGATGCGGGCGGCGTCTTCCAGCTCCCTTGGGATGGTTTTAAAGGTTTGGCGGAGCAGAAAAATACCCAAGGCGCTGGCCACATAGGGCAGGCCAATCCCGGTGATGGTGTTGATCAGTCCCAGCTCACTGGCGATGCGGTAGTTCTCGACAATCAGCACTTCGGGGAACACAAAGAGCTGAATCAGCACCAGCATAAATAATATGTTCTTGCCGGGAATCGGAAAGCGCGCAAAGGCAAACGCTGCCAGGGTACAGACCACAAACTGACCGATCACCACCCCTGTCACCAGCGCAAAGGTGTTCAGGTAGTAGCGGGCAAAGGGCGCTTGAGACCAGGCGTTAGTGAAGTTCTCCAGTGTCAGCGGGGCGAAGAGCTCAAAGCTCACCATAAACTCGCTGGGGTGGAAGGCAGCCCAAAAGGCATACAGCAGTGGAAAAATCCAAATAATCGCTAGTAGCCACGCGGCCACTGTTTCCAGCGCTGGAATTGAGACGAAACGGGAGCGGGGCGCATAGGTAGTAGTCGACTTCATTGATAGTGCGTCCTGCGATCTAAAATCGTGAACTTAAGCGTGGCCACTACCGCGAGCACCAGTAGAATAACCACCGTAATGGTGGCAGCCGTGGTGCGGTCAAAGAACGAGAACGCATTCTCGTAGACGTAATAGAGCAGCAGGTTGGTGGCGTTGTTGGGCCCGCCCTTGGTCAAGATAAATAGGTGATCGACTACCCGCACCGAATTGATTAGCGCATTGATCAGCACAAATAGCGTGGTGGGCATCAGCAACGGAAAGGTGACCCGCCAGAAGAAGCTCCAGCGACTAGTGCCTTCTAAGTCAGCTGCCTCTTTTAACTCTGGTGGCATACTCTGTAGCGCCGCCAAGTAGAAGATCATAAAAAAGCCGGCTTCTTTCCACACCGACATCACGATCACCGAGCTTAACGCAACGCTGGGATCGCCCAGCCAGTTCACCCCGGAAAAGCCCAGCATGCCGAGCAGTTTATTGAATAGGCCAATCTGCGGCGCGTAGAAAAACATCCAGATATTGGCCGCGGCGATCATGGGTAGAATCGTCGGCGTAAAGTAGGCCATGCGCACAAAGCCCCGCCCGCGAAGCTTGCCATTGACGAACAGCGCCATACCCAAGGCCAGCGCGATAGACGTAGGAATCGTACCGACGGCGTAGATTAAGTTGTTACGGGCTACTTTCCAAAACGTCGGGTCATCGAACAATACCTGATAATTTTCAAGGCCTACGAATTCAGTGGGTGCACCGCGAAAGCCGGGTAAAAACAGGCTGTTAATGACCGTGGTAACGGTTGGTAAATAAGCAAACGTCGTCAGCAGTAGCGCAGCGGGAAGCAGCAGAAGCGCGCCGTAGAGCTGCATTTTGCGGTGGTTGGTGAATGACATAGAGACGTACCGCACGTTGGAAAAGCCGGGGCATGCCCCGGCGAAGAGTAAAATTCTAACGATTAGCGGGCGTAGCGGCGCAACACGCTGTCGGCCTCTTGCTGCGCCTGACTAAGCGCTTCTTGCGGCGTCATTTGACCGGTTAATGCCGCCTGCACGGCGTTATCCAAGGCGCGGCGAATGCGGCCACCCTGGTAGGTGGAAAGCTCCGCCGTGCCGTGTTCAAGCTGGTCGCGGGCGACCGCTGCTGGCGCGAACTCTTCCACGTAGCTTTGCAGCGCGTCGGTCTCATAAGCGGCGGGGCTAACGCCCATATAGCCCGTCTCAATTGACCAAGCTGCTGCGCGCTCGGGGTCTGTCATCCAGCGAATAAAGGTCATTGCTGCGCGCTGCTCTTCTTCAGTGGCGTCTTCAAAAATATAGAAGTTTCCGCCGCCGGTGGGGCTGCCGCGCTGGGTTTTCATCGGCAGCATGGCGACGCCAAAATCAAAATTGGCTTCGCTGCGTACGGCTGTCAGGTTGCCCGTGGTGTGCCACATCATTGCCGTGGACTCTTCAAGGAAGTTCTGGCGCAGGGTGCCCCACTCGATGGTGCCGTCGGGCATGGCGTTATGCTCGGTGGCCAGTGACACCCAGTACTCCAGTGCTTCAACCGCTGCGGGGTCGTCGAAGTAGACCTCGGTGCCGTCTTCGCTCATTAGCCGATGGCCGTTCTGAAAGGCAAAGGCCTGGAACATCCAGTAGGGGTAGCCAGTCGACGGCACCATCACGCCCCACTGCTCGCCGTTGGCGGCTTTGCGCACGGTCGCGGCCATCTCGGCCATCTCTTCCCAGTTTTCCGGGGGTGTTTCGGGGTCTAGGCCGGCGGCTTCAAAGGCGTCTTTGTTCCAGAACAGTACGATGGTGGAGCGCTGGAAGGGGATGCCGTAGGTTTTGCCATCCAGTTGGCCATTTTCCATCAGCCCTGGATAGAAGCCATCGAGCCATTCACGCTCTTCATCGGTTTCAACCAGGTCGTCAAAGGCGACGATGGCGTTCTGCTCAATCAGCTCGTACAGATCGATGGAGAACATGACCGACAGTTGCGGCGTTTCACCCGCTTCCATTGCCGACATGGCGCGCACGCGGGTGTCGTCGTAGTTACCGGCGTAGATCGCTTCCACGTTGATATCGGGGTATTCGCTCTCAAACTCTTCCACCAGGTTATCAACGACGTCGGTGAGAGCACCGCCCACCGCGACCGGGTAGTACATGGTCAGATCGACGCTATCCGCGTTTACCTGGGCGGCGCTTAACAAGCCCGCTGCCAGGGCGGTCATTGCAAAAGGGGTACGCAAACGCATAAGAGACTCCGCAAGTGTCAATACTGCTGTCAGTGTTGGAAAGAGCCCACCGCCGGTGGACGAGGAACGCTTCGAGATGAGCTGGGTAAGGGGGTCGGTGTCAGGTCGTCCCGCCGCAGGCCGTCGGCATCGAAAAGGTGTGTATTCTTTGAAGTCCAATAGAGGCTGCATGGCTGGCCTGTCAGTGCCTGCTTGCCGCTAAGCCGCACGCGTAGGGTGTGCGACCCCACCGCGACATAAGCAATGGTGTCCGCTCCCAGATACTCTTCACTTAATACGTTTGCGGGTACGCCGGAACCGGGTGCGATTCGCAGCTCGACATCTTCCGGGCGGATGCCCAAGTGGCCACCAGCGGCATCCAAGGAGGCTACGGGGGTACTCGGTTCGCCTTCGATAACGGCACCCTGTTCACCTTTAACGAGTGGTAGCAAGTTCATCGCGGGGCTGCCAATAAAGCTAGCGGCAAAAGCGCTAGCGGGGCGGTTATAGAGCTCGTCTGGGGTGCCGTCCTGCACGATTTTGCCATGCTGCATCAGAATCACACGATCGCCCATGCTCATGGCTTCCACCTGGTCGTGGGTAACGTAGATAACCGTCATATTCAGGCGGTTCTGTAATGCTTTGATTTCCCGGCGCATGTCGCTGCGCAGCCGGGCGTCGAGGTTGGATAGCGGTTCATCCATCAGGCAGATAGGGTGTTCGGAAATAACCGAGCGCGCCAAAGCAACCCGCTGGCGTTGGCCGCCGGAAAGCTGGGCAGGTTTGCGATCTAGGTACTCGGTTAAATCGACCAGTTCGGCGACTTTCGCCAGTCGCTGGCGCTGTTCATCTTTGGGAACTTTGCGGCTGCGCAGGCCAAACACGATATTGTCGGCAACGCTTAAGTGCGGAAACAGGGCGTAGGATTGAAATACCATGCTTAGCCCACGGTCGCCGGGCGGCAGGCGTGTGACGTTGCGTTCGCCAATATGAATTTGGCCGTCGCTGGCTTCTTCCAAGCCTGCAATCATGCGAAGCGTGGTGGATTTACCGCAGCCTGAAGGGCCGAGCAGAATGACAAACTGCCCTGGGGTCACATCAAACGAGATACCATCGACAGCCGCAGAGGCGCCCCAACGTTTAGTGACGCCCTCTAAGCGTATTCGCGATTGGTTTGACATAGCACACACATCACCGGCTGTTGGTTGTTATTGGTTCAGCTTGTGTTGAAGGTGTTGCCGTTTCATGACACTTACATGGATGGTTGATGACAGCCGTTGTGTCAAGCAGAAAATCACCTGGCGACTTTGATGCCATAGCGCTGAAGCCTGCGCACCACGCTGGATTGGCTGATGCCCAGCCGCTCGGCAATGGCGTAGGTGCTGGGGAGTGTGTTGCACAGCTCTTCAAGCGTTTCACGCTCCAGCCGCGCTAGGTATTGCTTGAGGGTTTCCTGGGGCTCGAGTGCTACTGCCGACCTTGCTGGCGAGGCGCTCGGCAAGTTGGCCGGATGCTGTTCGGCGTGAGGGAGTGTGGTGGGCTCCTCGATTTGATCGGTGGGGCTGGAAAGCCAGGCTCTCTCTAGCCAGTTCTCCAGCTCGCGGACGTTACCCGGCCATTCGCTGCCCATCAGCGTCGACCAAACGCGGGTATCAAGAATTTTTTGCCGGCCATAGCGCTGGTTGAGCCGGTTTAAACACGCTTCAACCAGGTCGGGGATATCCTCCCGGCGGTCACGCAGCGGCGGCAGGGTGACCGGGATCACATTGAGGCGGTAGTAAAGATCCAGACGGAAAAGTCCGGCCTCTACTTGCTTGCCCAAATCCTGATTGGTCGCCACGACCAAGCGAAAATTGACCTTGCGTGATCGGGTGTCACCCAGTCGGGTCAAACTACCGTCCTGGATCACCTTGAGCAGTTTGGTTTGCATTAGCAGCGGCAGCTCGCCTATTTCATCCAAAAACAGCGTGCCGCCCTCGGCCTGCTCTAACAGCCCGGCTTTGCCCTGGCGAGCGGCACCGCTGAAAGCGCCGGGCTGGTAGCCAAACATCTCGGACTCAAACAGATTCTCTGGAATCGCCGCACAGTTAACGTCAATAAAGGGGCCGTCACAGCGCTGGCTCCAGCGGTGTAGCTGCTTGGCAAAGGCGGTTTTACCCACACCTGATTCACCCAGCATCAGCACGTTGGCATCCGAAGGGGCGACCCGCTTAAGCAGTAGCGCAATTTCACGCATCACGCTGCTGCGCACCTGCAAATTGTCCAGGGCGTCATCCAACGCCTGCTCTTCCGCGTCTGGCGCTGCCTGACTGCGCTTTAAGTGTTCGCTAAAGCGTTTTTGTAGCAGCGCATACTCGTCCTGCAATAGCTGCAAGTCGGTTAAGTCCCGCGAGCGGCTGATAATGCGCTCCAGCTTGCCGTCGACGAATACAGGGTAGGCTTCGGCGATCACCCGGCGGCCCGTGCCGGTGACCTGCATAATCTGCGCAGGCCGACGGGTGCGCATTACTTCCATGGTGATGGAGGGCTTGAGCACCCCGGCCGCTTGCAGTTGCTGCACACTGCTAGAGAGCAGCTCCTCTCTGGATACCCCGTAAACCGCTTCGGCTCCTGGGCTAATATCGACTATTTGCCCATCGCCACTGACGATAAAGAAGTGGTCGTTTGCGGTCTCCACAATGGTTCGCAGCACGCGTTTATCTATTTCACTCATCGCAGCCGACTCCTCTGAGTGATTCATTTATGAATCTTTGATTCAAGAATGAATTAAAAAAGCACCTGGCTGATTCATTTTTGCATCGTTCGGTCGCTAATCCCACCACTTTATAGGCATCTACGACTTGGCATGGTCTGTGCAATGTCTTTAGAAGAGTAGTGAAAAGAGCTAGGCCAATACCTACACCATGCTCACCGCCAAAAAATATAGGAGATGTGTATGTCGGAGTTTAATCAGCCCCTGGGCGGCAACACCATGCCGCGCTTTGCAGGCCCTGCCACCATGATGCGCCTGCCCACCCAAGAGACAGCCGAGGGTCTGGATGCGGCATTTATCGGTATTCCCATGGATATCGGTACTTCAAACCGCCCCGGTACGCGGCTTGGGCCGCGCCAGATTCGCGACGAGTCGCGCATGCTGCGCCCCTACAACATGGCGACCCGCGCAGCGCCCTTTGAAAGTCTGCAGGTGGCCGATATCGGCGACGTGCCTATCAACACCTTTCATCTGCCAAAAAGCGTCGACATCATCACCGCCTTCTATGACGACGTGCTCAAGCACGATTGCATTCCGCTGACCCTGGGTGGGGAGCACACCCTGACGTTGCCAATTCTTCGCGCCATGGCCAAAAAACACGGCCCGGTGGGGCTGATTCATATTGATGCCCACGCCGATGTCAATGAGCACATGTTCGGCGAGCCAATTGCCCACGGCACGCCGTTTCGTCGCGCCCAGGAGGAGGACTTATTGGCCCATGGAAAGGTAGTGCAAATCGGACTGCGCGGTACCGGCTATGCCGCTGAAGATTTTGACTGGTGTCGCGACCAGGGCTTTCGCGTCGTTCCCGCCGAAGAGTGCTGGTATCGCTCGCTAGCGCCCTTGATGGCCGAGGTGCGTGAGCAGATGGGCGATATTCCGGTGTACATCAGTTTCGACATCGACGGCCTGGATCCTTCTGTTGCCCCCGGCACCGGCACGGTGGAAATGGGCGGGCTGACCTCTACCCAAGGATTGGAGCTGGTTCGCGGTGCCGCTGGGCTGAATATTGTCGGCGGCGATCTAGTGGAAGTGTCACCACCTTATGATCCCAGCGGCAACACCGCGCTGATGGGCGCCACGCTGCTGTATGAAATGCTCTGCGTACTGCCGGGCGTTAAACACAGCGAGTGACGCCGACCAAATGGCTAACAAAGAAATAGCGACTAAATAAAAAAGTACTGACCTAGCTACGCCGCCAGCCACCTCCAATAATCACTTCCAATGGGTGACCCCTATGTCGTATAGCAACGTTAAATCGGAACAGCCGACCTCGTCGGCACCGATACCCCGCGCGCACTTACTGAAATTTATCATTCCATCGCTAATTGGGGTGCTGCTGTTTCTCGTCCCTTTTCAAGTGGGCGATACCATCAATATCGGCATGGGGCTCATGGCCGATAGTCTGCAGGCTTTGCTGGGCTCGGCGCTGCCGGCCATTGCTGTCGTTGTGCTCTGCCTGTCGGTGGTAGCGACGATTTACACCAAGCTAGCTAACCCTTCCTGGGCCAAAAAGGGCATGCTGCACGAAATGTTTCATGTTGGCCCGGTGTGGCTTGCGATGCGCGTATTAGGCGCGCTTTTTGCTGTGATGACCTATTTTCAGTTCGGGCCTGAGTTCGTGACTGCTTCCTTTACCGGTGGCGTGATGCTCAATGACCTGGCGCCGGTACTGCTCACCTTCTTTTTCTTTGCCGCGCTGCTGCTGCCGTTTCTGGTCGAGTTTGGCTTTATGGAGTTCATCGGCAGCATGGTACGTAAGCCGTTTCGGGTGATTTTTAACCTGCCGGGGCGCAGCGCCATCGATGCCACTGCCTCCTGGATGGGCTCGGGCACCGTCGGCGTGCTGATCACCACGCAGCAGTACGAGCAGGGATTCTATAACCGCCGGGAAGCCTCGGTGATTGCCACCAATTTTTCCGTGGTGTCGATTGCGTTTGCGCTGCTCGTTACCAGCTTCGTGGATATCAACCACCTGTTTGTGCAGTTCTACTTTACGGTGGTGGTGTCCGGATTGATCGCTGCGGTGATTGTGCCTCGCCTGCCGCCGCTGTCGCGCAAATCCAATGACTATTACGAGCCCGTAGGCTGCCAGTTGAGCGAAGAGCGCACTGAAAAAGTGGGCCTGTTTCGTTACAGCTTGGTTCAGGCCACTAATCGTGCCGCTGGAGCTCCTGGGCCCCGTGAGCTGGCACGTTTGGCGCTCCTCAACGTGATGGATATTTTCCTCGGCTTACTGCCCTTGGTTTTTGCTATTGGTACGGTGGCACTGATTCTGGCGGAATTTACCCCGCTATTTACCTGGCTTTCCTACCCCATGGTACCGGTGCTTGAGCTGCTGCGGATTCCTGAAGCAGAGGCGGCGGCGCCTGCCACTCTGGTGGGTTTTGCCGATATGTTCCTGCCCGCGGTGCTGGCGACCAATATCGAAAGCGAACTCACCCGCTTTGTGATTGCCTGCCTGTCGCTCACCCAGTTGATCTACATGTCGGAAATTGGCGCACTGCTGCTCAAGTCGAAAATCCCTATTAAGCTCTGGGAGCTGGTCGCCATCTTCCTGCTGCGTACGGCCATTACGCTGCCGATCATTGCCTTTATGGCCCATACGTTTTTCTTCTAAGGGGCCTGTAATGAACGCTGATGCAACGAATACTGATGTAACGAGCAATCAAGCGACGATGACCTGTGCCGAACTGCTGATTCACCTGCTGCGCGATACTTACGGGGTGCGTACCTTGTTCGGTATCCCCGGTGTGCACACGGTGGAGCTTTACCGCGGCCTGGAAGGCAGCGATGTGAGGCATGTCACGCCACGCCATGAGCAGGGCGCAGGGTTTATGGCCGACGGCTATGCCCGGGCCAGCGGCCAGCCGGGTGTGTGCCTGATTATCACCGGGCCGGGGATGACCAATATAGCGACCGCCATGGGCCAGGCCCTGGCGGACTCGATCCCCATGCTGGTGATCTCCAGCGTGAATCGTCGCGATACGCTGGGCATGGGCCAAGGGCGGCTGCACGAGCTGCCCAGCCAGCAGCAGATGATCAGCGGCGTGGCGAGGTTCAGCCACACGCTGCTGAACGCCAATACGCTACCCGAGGTGCTGGCCCGCGCCTTTGCCGTGTTCAACGGCGCGCGGCCGGGCCCGGTGCACATCGAAATTCCCATCGATCTGTTCAATGCACCGGTGAACGCGCCGGTGAGTTGGCAGGCGCCTAGGCTTTACCGCGCCGCGCCTGATCCAGAAGGGCTTGCCGAAGCCGCTCGCTTGTTACACGCGGCGAAACAGCCCCTGGTGCTATTAGGCGGTGGCTGCGTTTCAGCCCCAGAAGCAGCGCGAGCATTCGTCGACAAGCTAGATGCCCCCACGGTGACCACGATCAACGCCAAAGGCCTGCTGGGCCGTGACCACCCGCTGGATTTGGGTGCCAATGCAGCGTTGCCCGCGGTGCGTGAGCTGGCGGCCAACGCCGATGTGATTCTGGCGGTGGGCACCGAACTTGGCGAGACCGATTACGACGTTGTGTTTGATGGTGGCTTTCATCTCAACGGCACGTTGATTCGTATCGATCTCGACCCAGAGCAGTTGGTGCGCAATCAGCGCGTAACCCTGGGTTTAGTCGGCGACGCTGGGCGTAGCCTTGAGCTTCTTCTTGACCACCTCTCCGAGCCGCTGAAGCGCCAAGGCACTGAGCGAACCGCTGCCGTATTGAGCGCATTGAATCTGGAAAACGATCCGGCCTTTAGCGACTTTGTGCCGCTGTATGCAATGCTTGCCGAGCACCTACCTGATGCCATTCTAGTGGGCGACTCCACCGCACCGGTATACGCCGGCAACCACCTGGTCAGCCAGCCCGCGCCCAGGCGTTATTTCAATGCCTCAACGGGTTACGGCACCTTGGGCTATGGTCTACCGGCGGCGTTGGGCGCACAGTTAGCGCGAGCGGATCTGCCGGTGGTGGCACTGGTGGGGGACGGCGGGGTGATGTTTACGCTCTCGGAAATCGCCACCGCCGTAGAAGAGCGCCTGCCCGTGGTGATTGTGCTGTGGCATAACGCTGGTTACGAAGAGATTCGTCGCTATATGGATGCCAACGGTGTGGCGCGCCTGGGCGTGGATATTCAGGCGCCCAATTTCCTCACCCTGGCCGAGGGCTTTGGTTGTCCCGGCGTACTGGTAGAAAGCCCCGCGGAACTTGCCAAGGCGCTCGCCAACCGGGAAACCAGCGGGCCTCTACTGATCGAAATTGACGCTACTGCCTGGCAGAAAAACCTGATGTCACCAGGAGATAACAATGAAGAATAACCATGTGCTCGGCCAGGACACCCTATCTGCCGACGACGTTGAACACAGCCTTGGGCTGCCGGGAACCTTTGCCCTGTGGCTCGGCGCCAACGTGGTGGTCACCACCATCCTGACCGCATGTTTTTAGTCCCTGACCTGACCTTTCAGCATGCGATGTTGCTGATATTGATCGGTTCAGCGGTAGGGATTATCCCGCTAGTATTGATCGGGGTGATGGGCCAGCAAACCGGCATGACCACCATGGTGCTGGCGCGGGGCACCTTCGGCAGAAAAGGCGCTAATTTCCCCGCCTGGGTGAATCTATTGGCGCTGATTGCCTGGAGCTGGATCCAGGCGCTGCTCGCCGGCATGAGTCTGGACTACGCCGTGGAAAGACTGACCGGTTACTCCAATGTCGCGCTCTTCACAGTCATCTGTGAATCACTGGTGGTGCTGATTGCCCTGCGTGGCCATCTGGGGATCGAGAAAGTCGAGAAGATAGCGGCCTTGCTGATGCTGGGGCTCTCGGCGGTGGTGCTGTTCGCGCTTAATCGCCATTACGATCTGCCAAGCATCACCCAGCTGGAACCCGAAGGCGTGTTGGGCGGCGGCGTGGTGTTCGATATTGTGGTCGCGACGGCTTTTTCCTGGATTCCATTGGCGGCGGACTACAACCGCCACTGCCGCTCGCTAAAAGCCGCTGTGGTGGGCACCTGGGGCGGCTACGTGGTGGCAACGCTGGTAGCGATGGGCCTGGGCGCCACGGTGTCAGCGCTGTCAATCAGCGTGGGTATGGAGCCCACCTACGACCCGACGACCCTGCTCAGCGGCTTCGGTTTCGGCCTGCCCGCCGCCCTGGTGATTTTCTTTTCGGTGCTGACCACCAACGTGATGTGCGTCTACAGCGCGACGCTTTCATTCATGAGCGTGCGTCCCAATGTGCCGTTCTGGAAACCGGCGTTGATCATTGGCGTGGTATCGGTGGTGGGCGCGCTCATCCCTGGCATTCTCGATCAGTTCCAGACCTTTCTGTTGATTATCGGCAGCGTCTTTATTCCGGCCTTTTCGCTGATGATCGTGGATTACTACCTGCTGGGTCGCCAGCGTTATACCTCAGCACAGCTGATACAGGCTGAACATAGCCTTCCCGCCTTCAACTGGCTGGCGCTGGGCAGCTACGCGGTCGGGGCGTTACTGGCTTACTACTGGAACTGGGTCGCACCACTTGATTTTGGCGCGTCGCTGCCGGTATTCGTGATCACTGGCGCGCTCTATTTCGTGGTCAGTAAGGCAGTTGCCGGGAAACGGGTGGCTGCATGAGCCTTCAACGTATCAGTGAAAAGCAATGGTACCGTACTACCCCTAAGGCGGACGGTATCACCCTAGTGGATGAACCGTGGATCAAGCCGTTTTATCGCTGCAATATCTGGCATGTGCAGGGCAGCAAGCGCGGCATGGTCGTGGACTTTGGGCTGGGCGCAGTGCCGCTACGTCAGCACGTGGCGCAGCTTGCCGAGCGTGACCTGCTGGCGGTTGCCAGCCACACGCACTTTGACCATATCGGCGCCGCCCACGAGTTTGGCTGTTGCCATGTGCATGCCGCTGAGGCGGACATCCTGGCCTCACCCGATAACACGAGCACCCTGGCTGACCAGTTTCTCAGCGATGACATGTTTGAGGCGCTACCTCCCGAACCCTATTCGCACACGCGCTACCGCATCACGGCACCGCAGCAGGTGTGCCCGCTGGCGGATGGCGAAATACTGGACTTGGGGAACCGTCAGTGGGAGGTGATCCATACGCCGGGCCACTCCCCCGGCGGCATCGCCCTGTGGGAGGCGGCCACCCAGACGCTGATCTCGGGCGATCTGATTTACGATGGCCCGCTCATTGAAGACCTCTGGCACAGCGATCTTACCGACTACGCTGCCAGCATGCGGCGGCTGCGCAAGCTGCCCGTCCGCACCGTCCACGGCGGCCATTTCCCCAGCTTTAGCGGCCAGCATCTCACAACGCTCATCGATGATTGGCTTCGCCAACACGACCTCTAAAGGAGCCACGATTATGCCCATGACCTCCCAGGCCGATTACCCTTCGGTTGTTGACCACCAATTCATCAACAACCAATGGGTGCCCTCGGCGGGCACTCGCCTGCTCGACGTAATGAATCCTTTCCGCGAAGAGCGGATTGCCCAGGTTACGGCAGGTGACGCCGCGGATGTCGACGCCGCCGTCAAAGCCGCAAAGCTGGCGCAGCCCGCCTGGCAGGCGCTGGGCGGAACCGCACGGGCTAAATACCTTGAGGGGTTTGCCGATGCACTGGCAACGCGCCGAGACTCGATTATCACGCTTTCAGCGACCAACAACGGCAAGCCGCTTGCAGAAGCGGAGATCGATCTAGACGATGCCATTGCCTGCTATCGCTACTACGCCGGGCAGGCCAAGGCACTGGATGCCCGCCAGGGCGAATTGGTCAGTGTGGAAATGGAAGGCGTCGAGGCGCGTACCTATCACGACCCCGTGGGCGTGGTAGGGCTGATTGCGCCGTGGAATTTCCCGCTGGTGACCAGCGCCTGGAAGCTGGCGCCCGCCTTGGCGGCCGGTTGTGCCGCGGTGCTTAAACCGTCCGAAGTTACGCCGCTCCCCGAGCGGGTGCTGGCAGAAATAGCCCTAGAGATTGGCCTACCTGCTGGGGTGCTCAACCTTCTAAACGGCGACGGTGAGGGCATCGGTGCACCGCTGACCAACCATCCGGATGTGGATAAAATTTCCTTTACCGGCAGCAACCGCGTCGGTGAAGCGGTGATGCAAGCGGCAAGCGCCCGTACCGCCAGCGTTTCTCTGGAACTAGGCGGAAAGTCACCGATTCTGGTGATGGAAGACGCCGACCCCGCCCAGGCCGCCGACTGGGTAATGGCCGGTATCTACTTCAACGCCGGGCAAATCTGTTCGGCGACCTCGCGTTTATTGGTGCACGAAGACGTGGCCGAAGCACTCTACACAGCCCTTGCCGAGCGTATGGATGCGCTGACGCTGGGCGACCCGGTTGCCGAAGGTACGGATTTAGGACCGTTGACCAGCGCCAAGCAGCGCGACGCCGTGCAGCGCTATCTGGATCTGGCCGAACAGGAAGGGCTAACGGTCGTGCGCGATGCGCAACACCGCACGTTGCCCGCTCAAGGCTACTTCCTGTCCCCCACGCTTTATCGCGATGTACCGGTGGAAAGCCGCTTGTGGAAGGAAGAGATTTTTGGCCCGGTGCTCTGCGGACACAGCGTGGCAAGCGAAGCCGAGGCGGTTCAGCTTGCCAACGACAGCGTCTTTGGTCTGGCAGCCACGGTGATTAGCGGCGACCCCGAGCGGGCAAAACGCATTGGGCGGCAACTGAAAGCGGGCAGCATTTGGTACAACAGCGAGCAGCTGGTGCTCCCCGAAACCGGCTGGGGCGGCTTCAAGCGCAGCGGCATTGGGCGTGAACTAGGCCCTTGGGGGCTAAGTGCTTATCTGGAAGTGAAGCATGTGATTGGGCCTGCCTAACGATTAGACGTGAGCTTTAGGCATGAACTTATGGCATCGCATAACGCTGAGTCGATTTCCCGGCTTTTACCACCTGCCCCGGCACATCATGGCCGATAAGGTCGGGAAGGGTGGCGGCGACCTCAAGTAGGGCATCCAAATCGACGCCGGTATCGACGCCCATGGCCTCAAACATATGCACCAAATCTTCGGTGCATACATTACCGCTGGCGCCGGGGGCGAAGGGGCAGCCGCCCAGCCCGCCTAGTGATGAGTCAAAACGGCTAATGCCCGCCTGCCATGCCGCTAGCGCGTTGGCCAGCCCCATTCCGCGGGTGTTGTGGAAGTGCAGCGTGAACGGTGTTTCTGACCAGCGCTTAAGCACTGCTTCACACAGGCGTTTGACCTGCGAAGGGTTGGCCATACCAGTGGTGTCACAGAGAGTAACTCCCTGAATGCCAAGGCCGATAAGTTGTTCAATGAGCTCAAGTACCCGCGCTTCGGGCACTTCGCCTTCGAAGGGGCAACCGAAGGTCGTGGAAAGCGATGCATTGATAAAAACGCCGCTACCCTGTGTCAGTTCCAAAATAGCTACGAACTGTTCAAGGGATTGTTCCGGCGTCATGCGCAGGTTAGCCAAACCATGGCTATTACTGGCAGACATCACCAGATTGATCTCATCCACTTGGCAGGCCAGCGCCCGTTCGGTGCCTTTTACGTTGGGTACCAGTACGGTGAGATCGACGCCCTCCCGGCGTTGAATGCCGGTCACCACCTCAGCGGCATCACGCAGGTTGGGGATCGCTTTAGGCGACGTAAACGACGTTGCTTCAATACGTCGTAGCCCGGTGGCGGAGAGCGCATCGATCCAGCGAATTTTGTCTTCTGTGGGCACAAAGCGTGCCTCTATCTGCAGGCCGTCCCGGGGAGCAACTTCGTTGATCTCTATCTTGGCGGGGCAGGGTGATAACTGGCTCATAATAAACTTCCTAGATAATGCCCGCTTGGCGTAGTTTGGCGCGGGTTTCGTGGTCAATGCCCAGCTCATCCAAAACATCGTCGGTATGCTGGCCAAGCGCCGGGCCGCCGCCGCCAAGTCGCCCAGGGGTAGCGCTAAGCTTAGGCAACACGCCGGGAACTTTGAGCGGTTTGCCGTTGGGGCGGGTAAAGGTTTGAATCATCTCGCGGGCTAAATAGTGGGGGTCATGGGCGATATCTTCTGCAGTGTAGGGGTAGCCTGCGGGAACGCGGGCCTCATCCAGGGCTTGCAGAATGGCATCCCGAGGGCGATCTTCCGTCCACGCCTGAATCGCCGCATCAATCATCTCGGCTTGCTGGCTGCGCCCATCGTTATGGGCCAGCGCCGGGTCGTTGGCGAGGTCATCGCGACTAATCACGCCCATCAAGCGCTTGAAGATGCTGTCGCCGTTACCGGCAATCAGCACATAATCGCCGCCCTGGCATCGGTAGGCGTTTGATGGGGTAATGCCGGGCAGGGCGCTGCCGCTGGGTTCGCGCACCTGGCCGCTGGCATCGAACTCCGGCAGCAGGCTCTCCATCATCGCAAATACTGATTCATACAGGGCAACGTCGATCTCTTGGCCCAGGCCGCTGCGGGTGCGCTCCTGAAGAGCGAGTAGTGTACCGATGACGGCGTACAACGCGGAAAGCGAGTCGCCGATGCTCACGCCCACGCGCACGGAAGGCTCCCCCGGCTGACCGGTAAGATAACGCAGCCCGCCCATGGCTTCGCCAATCACCCCAAAGCCAGGCTTGTCGCGGTAGGGCCCCGTTTGCCCGTAGCCGGAAATATGCACCATGATCAGCCGCGGGTTGAGTGTGGAGAGCGCTTCCCAGCCTAGCCCCCAGTTGTCTAAGGTGCCGGGGCGGAAGTTTTCCACCACTACATCGGCCTCGGCGGCGAGTTGGCGCACCAGGCCTTGCCCCTCTTCGCTGCGTAAATCCAGCGCCACAGAGCGCTTGTTGCGGGTTTGCACATGCCACCACAGCGAGGTGCCTTCTTCCAGCATTCGCCATTTGCGAAGTGGGTCGCCAGTGCCGGGCGGCTCAATTTTAATCACATCGGCACCGAATTCGCCCAGCAGCTTAGTGGCGAATGGCCCCGCAATCAGTTGGCCAAGCTCGAGCACTTTTAAGCCCTGTAGCGGAAGCTGGCGCGCTTCGGAAGCATTCATTAAGGCTCTCTCTTATCATTGGTGTATCACTACTTGTCAGCATGCGTGAGCTGATCAGGGGCGACAATTAGGCAATCGGTAACAAAGGGTTCGTGGCTGGCGAAGGTGTGGGCTACCATAGTGAGCTTGCTTTAAAGGAGTCCGTTACATGCGCCGCTTCGATTTCGTCACCCTTAAACTGTTTATCTCCGTAGCGGATGAGGGGCGTCTGACGGCGGCTGCCGAGCGCGAACATTTGGCGCTTGCCGCGGTGAGCAAACGTATAAGCGACCTGGAAGCGCTGGTGGGCACAACGCTGCTCTATCGTCGCCCTCGAGGCGTGGAGTTGACCCCCGCAGGCCAAGCATTTCTACATCATGCTCGGCGTATTATGGATAACATTGAACGCCTTAACGCAGAGCTTAGCGAATATGGTGAGGGCGTGCGCGGCCATGTGCGCATTCACTCCAATACCTCGGCAATTATTGCCTTTCTTCCTCAGGATCTCAGCGCCTTTTCCCGCCTCTATCCGGAAATCAAAATTGATCTACAAGAGCGGGTCAGCAGTGAAATCATTGCCGCGGTTCGCGATGGGCTAACCGACATTGGCATTTTCGCCGGGCATGTGGCGGCGCCCGACCTGCAGCAGCTCTCCTATCGGCATGATCGGCTAGTGTTGATGACGCCCATTGACCATCCCTTGGCAGAGCGTGAAAGCATCGCCTTTAACGAAGCGCTGGCGTTTGATTTTATCGGCTTACAGCAGGACGCTTCGCTGCAATCGCTATTGAATGAAAAGGCCAATCTGGCCGGCAAAGCGCTGCATATGCGCATTCAGGTACGCAGCTTCGACGCTATTTGCCGCATGATTCACCACGGCATGGGTGTGGGGGTACTTCCCGAGCAGACCATCTATCGTGATCTGGGCGATTTGCAGCTCAAAAGCATTCCGCTCAGCGATCCATGGGCTCAGCGGGAGTTGGTCATTGGCATGCGCCGTTACGCCACGCTTCCAGTCACAGCTCGGCATTTAGTCGACCACCTCACCCAACATAGCCGGAATGGGAGCATACTCTAAAGCCAAGCCATCGTATTTGACGAAGCCAGCCTTCTCGAACGTCGATTTGAGACACTGGGCAGCTTGTTTCAAGATCAAACCAGCATCACACCCAATAACGACAATCGTAGAGAGTCCTCCCATGCGGAAACAACTACTTGCCACGCTGGCTACCCTAGGCATGCTAACGACGGCCCCGTTCGTCTTGGCTAATCCGATCGAAATTCAAGTCAACAACACTATGAGCGAAGGCGGTTCGGAAAGCGCCGCCGTTGAACGCTTTGCTGAATATTTAGAGGAACAGGCACCAGGCCGCTTTGAAGTGCGTCCTTTTTTAGCCGGTTCTTTGGGCGGTGAGAACGCCGTGCTGGAACTGCTGAATCTGGGCCAAACCCAGCTCTCCATTACCGGTGGTAACTGGCGCCAGCAGTATGCGCCTGAATACGACGCCATTACGGTTCCCTTTGTGTTCACCACCTGGGATGAAGTAGACGCCTATATGGAGAGCCCTTCCGGCCAAGCGCTGGTTGAGAAAGCAGAAAGCCAGGGTGGCCTGAAGTATTTTGGTTTGCAGCACCGCGGGCCCCGCCACATGACCGCTAACAAGGAGATACACACGCCGGCTGATCTGGATGGTTTCCGCCTGCGCCTGCCTTCGCTGCCAGTATGGCTGGAAGTGTGGGAAGAGATCGGCGCTCAGGTAGTGAACGTGCCTGCGCCAGAGATTTATCTCGCCATGCAAACCGGCCAGGTAGATGGCCACGAGAACTCGCTCTCCTCCCCCTATACCCGTCGCCTATGGGAAGTACAGGACTACCTGATTATGACCAGCCACGTACAGTTTCCGTGGAGCTGGGTGGCCAGTTCGCGCTGGTGGGATGGCCTAGAAGCCGATGACCAGGCATTGATTGAAGAGGCGATCGACGTAGCTCGTCAATACGGTTCAGAGCAAGAGCGTGAACTTGACGAGTTCTATCTGGAAGCACTTCAGGATGAAGGGATGACCGTCATTGAGCCGGATGTGACGCCTTTCCGCGAAGCGGCGTTACCGGCCATCGATCGTGTTATGGCTGACATGGCCGACGGTGTGCGTGAAGATGCGCTGGGTAACGACAGCGAGTAAAGCGTGCTGGCCAGAAATCGCGGCGGCCCCATGGGGCCGTCGTTGTAGTTTCATAGACGACCAAAAAGACGTCAGGGTAAGGAGTTCTTCTGTGGAAGATGCGGTAGCGCCCAGTAACGGGCCAGATCGAATTGCTTTCTACACGCTGCGCGGCGTCACCCGGCTATGCGATGGGGTGGGCGTAGCGTTAATGGCGGCCATTCTGCTGCTAATCGTGGCGGCCGTTATTGCCCGTGACCTGCTGGGGCTAGGTATGCCCTGGACCGAAGAAGTGGCGTCAATGCTGGCGATTTACGCGATTGGCTTTGGCTCATTATCGGCGTGGGTGCGCAGCGAGCACCTGGTGGTAGATCTGTTTAGTCACAAGCTCTCAGGGCTGGGTAAAAACATCCAATATCGGCTCACAGCGCTGATTTCCTGCGGTTTTTTTCTGCTCGCTGCGTGGGGCGCATGGATCATGTCGGATATGAGCGCCAATAATAAAACGGTCTCGTTAAGCATCAGTTTTAGTTACCTCTACTACGGTGTTTTCTTCAGCTTTGCGGGCATGGCGCTGATTGCTCTGTGGCAAACCCTGCGTGGACCGGTGGCGTGGTTGGAGGCCTCCCTCGAAGAGGAGCGTACAGAGGAGATAGCCAAACCATGACCGAACTACTGATTTTTGTCGGCGGCTTGTTAGTGCTAATGGCGATTGGCTTGCCGGTAGTCGTCGCTATTGGCGTCACCTCGTTTATCGCCTTGGTATTTACCGGGACTGGCGGTTTACCTGTCGAGCTTTTGCCGCTACGTATGGTGCAAACGCTCAATAACTTTACGCTGTTGGCGATTCCGCTGTTTATTCTGGCCGCCAATATTATGAATATCGGCTCCACCACTACGCGGATTTTTGATTTCGCCACTGCCTTGGTGGGCTTTACCAAGGGCGGCCTTGGCCATGCTAACGTAGTGGCCAGTTCCATCTTTGCCACCATGTCAGGCACCGCTGTGGCTGATGCCGCAGGCCTTGGTAGCATCGAAATCAAGGCCATGAAAGAGCGTGGCTATGCGCTGGATTACTCCACAGGTATCACCGCTGCCTCCAGCGTTATCGGGCCGATTCTACCGCCCAGCATCGCGCTAGTCGTCTATGGCTGGCTGGCCAATGTAAGTATTGGCGGGCTGTTTATGGCGGGGCTGCTGCCGGGTATTTTGATGGCGCTGCTGCTGATGGGCATGACGGTTCTGCTGGCAACCACGGGCAAGGTGGTGATGCCCAAGCCAACACCCTTTGATGCCTGTGAAGTGGCCCGCACTGGTAAGCGTGCAATTCTGCCGTTGATGATGCCGGCGATTATTGTCGGTGGCATTTGGGGCGGCTTTTTCACGCCGACGGAAGCTGGTGCGATTGCCTCGCTCTATGCGGTCATTCTGGGTGGCTTGATCTATCGGGATTTGAATTGGCGGGATCTCTACAGTGCCTTCCGCCGCACCCTGATGTTTAGCGCGGTGATCCTGCTGATTATTGCGGTATCCAGTTTTTATGGCTGGATTCTGGTGCGCATGGGCATCCCCCAGGCGTTGGCGGGCCAGGTCGCCAGCATCGATATGCCCATGTTTGCACTGCTGCTCTGCTTTGCGCTGTTCTTTCTGCTGATTGGCTGCTTTATGTCGGTGATTGAAAGCATCCTGATTTTCACCCCGATTGTGGTGCCAGCGGCACTCAGTGCCGGATTAGATCCCGTTCACTTTGGTATCGTGATGGTGATTACGCTTTCGGTGGGGGTGATTACGCCGCCCTTCGGCACCGTGCTGTTTTTAATGGTGGGCATTACCCGGCTGCGCTACGGTCAGGTCGTTACGGCTATCATGCCGTTCTTACTGCCGATTATCGCCACTATTTTGTTACTAATCGCTGTGCCGGGGTTAGCCACTTGGCTACCAGATATTATGGGGTATTGACCATCGACTTTGCCTGTTGGGAAAGCCCCGCAGGCAAAATCCTGCCTGGATTCATTAGCCCCTTGGGGTCGAACAGTGCCTTAACACCGCTGACCATCTCTAGCTCAATCGGCGATAGCCGCGCCAGGTAGGGTGCCTGTTTGGTGCGGCCAATGCCATGCTCGGCGCTGATGCTGCCGTGGAAGTCGTCGAGCACTTCAAACAGCTGTTCCTCCAGATCATGCAGGTGGGCTTTCTTATCACTGTTCGCCATAGCGATAGGCGGCAGAATATTGAAGTGCAGATTGCCATCGCCTACGTGGCCGTAGGCGATAATTTCGCACTCGGAAGAAGCGGCCATGACCACTTCGGTTGCACGTGTGACGAAGTCGGGAATTGCCGAGATAGGAACTGAGATATCGGTGCGCAAGTGCTCGCCGCGCCGCCGCTGGCCTTCCAGCATGCTTTCGCGGAACTGCCATAGCTGGGCGGATTGAGTGTCGCTAGAGGCCAGGGCGCCATCCAGCACCAGCTCGCGCTCCATGCCGGTTTCCAGCAGTTGTTCCAGCATTGCACCTAAATCTATCGGGCCCGTAGCCGCAACTTCCATTAGCACGTACCAGGGGTAGGCGCTCTCCATCGGGTCGCGCAGCTCAGGCGTTGCTTCGATCGCTAGCTCAATGCAGCGGCGGGGGATCAGCTCAAAAGCGGTCAATAGGTCGCAGCAGTCGCGGCGAGCCAAACCGTAAAGATCAATCACCGCCTGAACAGAGGGCAGGCCAAGCAGTGCGGTACGGTTTTGGGTCGGGCGCGGTGAGAGCTTGAGCACCGCGCCAGTGACGATGCCCAGGGTGCCTTCGCTGCCTAAAAACAGCTGTTGAAGGTCGTAACCGCGGTTGTCTTTATGCAGCGCGTTCAGGCTTTCCCAAACGCGCCCGTCGGGCAGGACTACTTCAAGCCCCAGCACCAGCTCGCGCATCATGCCGTAGCGCAGCACGTTAAGCCCACCTGCGTTGGTGGCGATATTGCCGCCAATCTGACAGCTGCCTTGTGCGCCTAGCGAGAGCGGGAAGTCGCAATCATGCTCAGCTGCCGCTAGCTTAACGTTCTCAAGAATACAGCCCGCGTCTACCGTGATGGTGAAGTTAACCGGGTCAATCGCGCGCACGCTATTTAAGCGCTCTAAGCTGATCACCAGTTCCTGACCATTAGCGGCGGGCAAGGCACCTGCCACCAAACCGCTATGGCCACCTTGGGGCGTCATGGCGACGCCTTGCTCATAGCAGCGCTTAACGACTTCGGCGACGTCCAAGGTACTGGCCGGGCGGGCCACGGCCAACGGCATGCCTAATGTGTCGCCCGCCCAGTCGCTGACGTAGCGGGCCATGGCGTCCGGCTTGCGCAGCAGACCGCGCTCGCCGAGCAGGTGGGTCAGTTCATCTAAAAAGGTGGTCGTCTCGGTCATTAATGCTCTTCCTGCCAGGCCGCGCCCTCTGGGAAGCGGTGCTGTGCTTGGGACGCAGCGTGCATGGCAATACTGTAACCCGGCGCCTCGGGTACCTGGTAGCGGCCTCGGTTGATGACCACCGGGTCGATAAAGTGCTCGTGAAGGTGATCCACATACTCAAGCACACGGCCCTCAAGGCTACCGGATACTGCGATGTAGTCGAACAGTGAGATATGCTGGGTATATTCGCAAAGCCCAACGCCACCACCGTGAGGGCAAATCGGTACGCCAAACTTGGCGGCCATCAGCACCACTAGAATGACTTCGTTAAGCCCACCCAGGCGTGCTGCATCGAGCTGACAATAGTCGATGGCATCGGCCTGGAAGAACTGCTTAAACATCACTTTGTTGTGGCAGTGCTCGCCGGTGGCAACACCAATCGGCGCGACGCGATGGCGGATCTCTGCATGGCCGAGAATATCGTCAGGGCTGGTGGGCTCTTCAATCCACAGCGGGTCAAATTCCGCTAGGCGGCGCATTTTGGTGACTGTTTCGTCGACTTCCCACACCTGGTTGGCGTCCATCATCAGCACGTTGCCCCAGCCGATCTCATCGCGTAGTAGGGCCGCCCGGCGGGCATCCTCTTCGATATCGCCGCCGATCTTTTGCTTAAAATGGGTCCAGCCTTCCGCCAGCGCTTCCCGGGCCAGGCCGCGCACTTTCTCGTCGCTGTAGCCCAGCCAACCCGCGGAGGTGGTGTAGGCAGGGTAGCCATCGCTGCGCATTTCGGCTTCCCGGGCGGCTTTGCCGGAGGATTGGCGGCGCAGTAAACAGATCGCTTCTTCCGGGGTTAGCGCATCGGTGACAAAGCGGAAATCGAGGCAGCGCACCAGCTGTTCCGGCGTCATATCTACCAGCAGTTTCCACACCGGCTTGCCTTCGTTTTTCGCCCACATATCCCACACGGCGTTAACGATGGCGGCGGTGGCTAGGTGAATCGCGCCTTTATCGGGGCCGATCCAGCGCAGCTGACTGTCGCCGGTAATTTCCCGCCAGAAGGTGCCCATATTGTCGGTAATTGAGGCAAGTGACCGCCCTTCAATCAGTGGTGACAGCGACTGCAAGGCGGTGACGACAATCTCGTTGCCGCGACCAATGGTAAAGGTTAACCCATGCCCTTCAGGGCTGCCGTCATCGGTGTGCAGGATGACGTAGGCGGCGGAGTAATCCGGCGCGGCGTTCATGGCATCCGAGCCATCCAGAGAACGCGAGGTGGGAAAACGGATATCCTGAATCTCGACGCGAGTGATGGTTGTCATTGTGCTCTCCTTGGCGTTGAGGTGGGTGGCGTACTGATTGATAAGAGGAGTATTAGCGGCGTGCCAAGTGGCGCATCAGCTCGCGAATACCGTAGGTCCAGGGCGGCAGCTGATCGCTTCTACCTACCTTATTGACCAGGGCGCCCAGGGCCGGGGTGGCGATAGTGACGCGGTCATTCATATGATGAGTGAAACCTTGGCCCTTACCGTCGCGATCCTGAATGGGCGAGAACATAGTGCCGAGGAACAGCATAAAGCCGTCCGGGTATTGGTGGTGGTCGCCGATGGTTTGGCTGACCAGATCCAGCGGATCGCGGCTAATTTCGCGCATATCGCTCTCACCCTGGAGTAGAAAGTCATCATCTTCACCCTCAATACGCAGCGATACCTGGCAGTTGCGCACGCTATCGATATCGAAATGGTCATCAAACAGGCGAATAAACGGGCCAATAGAACAGGAGGCATTGTTATCTTTTGCCTTGCCGAGTAACAGCGCACTGCGACCTTCAACGTCACGCAAGTTGACGTCGTTGCCTAAGGTCGCGCCACGCACCTGACCACGGCTATCGACTGCCAGGACAATTTCCGGCTCGGGGTTATTCCATTGAGATGACGGGTGTAAACCTACCGGGGTGCCAAAACCCACCGAGGAGAGCGGCTGAGCTTTGGTAAATACCTCCGCGTCGGGGCCGATGCCAACTTCCATATATTGCGACCAGCCGCCGCGGGCCTGTAGCGCTTTTTTAAGCGCCATCGCTTCTTCAGAACCCGGTGCAATCTTGGAAAGGTCGCTGCCGATCAGTGCCTGCAAGTCGTCACGCAGCTCGTCAGCACGGGCGGGATCGCCACCTGCTTGCTCCTCAATTACTCGCTCCATCAGGCTGACTGCAAAAGTGACGCCACACGCTTTGACCGCCTGCACATCGCAAGGGGCGAGCAGGTAGGGCGCTTGCGCTGGAGACGACTGGGAATTAGCCAAGAGTGTTTCCAAACTGCCCAGCGGCTTACCTTCTGCGCGTTTAACAACTTCCAGCAGGTCGTCGCGTTCAAGCAGGTCGGCCATGGTCGGGCCAAGCTCGGTGATATCAATGACTTGGCTATCGTGCACGGTAACCAGTGCGGGGCCAGCATGCGGGCTATCCAGCCATACACGGCCAACCAGCAGCGCGTTATCCAGGTCATTGGGAACGGCGTCAGTCAGGGAAAGTGGGTTCATGCGTGCCTCCTGTAGTAATAATGGAACAGTGATAATGGAACAGTCATAAGTGAGTCGTTAAAAATGGTGCGCGACTGGCGGTTGGTGCGCCATCGCCTATCCTGTTATAGATATCGTGTTGTATGACAGGTATGCCAGTTCATGCCTTACTCTAGCGCACCGCTCTATTTCGGGTCGATAGGTAAATCTGTCTAGATGACGGCGACTCCACCGAGCACGGCGTTCAACAATAAAAGCAAAAAGCATTAAGGAGAATTTCATGTTAGACGAGTGGAAAGGCAAGCGAGTATTGATTACCGGAGCTAGCCGCGGCATCGGCGCCGCCGTGGCTAAGCAGTTGGGCGCGCTAGGGGCCTACGTGGCGGTGCACTATCACAGCAGTGAAGCGCCCGCCGAAGCGGTGGCACAGGCTATTCGTGATGCAGGTGGCGACGCCTTTACCCTTACAGCGGATGTCAGCCACAGCAGTGAAACCCAAAAGCTTGTTGACGATGCTGCCGAGCGGTTAGGCGGTTTGGATCTGTTGATTAATAACGCTGGCGACATGATGAAGCGCGTTGGTTTAGACGATATGAGCGATGATCTTTTTGATCAGGTCATGGATCTCAATGTGCGCTCCGTGGTCATGGCCAGCAGAGCGGCGCTGCCGCATTTTCGCCGCGCAGGGAGAGGGAATATTATTCACACCACGTCGATTGCCGCGCGCAACGGTGGCGGGGGTGGTGCCGGGTTATACGCCTCTGCCAAGGGGTTTGTAAGTACGATAACCCGCAATATGGCGAAGGAACTGGCGGGCGATAATGTTCGGGTTAATGCCGTGGCCCCCGGCACGATTGCAACTGACTTTCATGACCGCCACTCCAGTGAGGCTCATTTAGCCGCTGCTCGGGCGTCGATTCCTATGGGCCGTTTGGGTACGGCGGAAGAGTGCGTGGGTGCCTATGTCTTCCTGGGCACCGATGCACTTAGTGGCTACGTTAACGGCCAAATCATTGAGGTTAACGGCGGGCAGCTAATGCCATGACTATCTCAACGTCCGAATCGAATCAGCGCTACGACATTGTTATTACCATGGGTGACCCTGCGGGCATTGGCCCGGAAATTATTTGTCGCGCATTGAGTGCCATGTCGGCTGCCGAGCGTGCCAGCGCCATGGTGGTCGGCGATCCGGCTATTTATCGCCGTGCGGCGGCGAGCATTGGCGCTGAACTGGCGTTTGTGCCACTCGACCAGGTAGAAAGCGGGCACGACTGTGTGGCCGTCGGGGTGGTGGAGGTGCCCAAAGGAGTCGAAATTCCCGATGGACAAATCAGCGCCGGTGCAGGCGATATGGCGTTTCGTTGCGTTCAGAAAGCCGTTGATCTGGTGCAGGCGGGGCGCGCGCAAGTGATTGTCACCGCCCCATTGAATAAGGCGGCGCTGCACGAAGCCGGGCACCATTACGATGGTCACACGGGCATGCTCGCCTCGCTGACCGGTGCGCCCTCGTCGTTTATGCTGCTGGCCTCCGAGACGCTCTCGACCCTGCATGTTTCCACTCACGTGTCGCTACGCGATGCGATCGATAGAGTGACCCCAGAGCGCATCATCGCCACAGTGGAGGCGGGACACGCGCACTTGGTCGCGCTAGGCATGCAGGCGCCGCGTATCGCCGTGGCCGGGCTCAACCCTCACTGTGGCGAAGGGGGGATTTTCGGTGACGAGGATAGCCGATGCATAGCCCCCGCGGTGGAGCGTTTGCGCGAACAGGGTTTTGATGTGAGCGGGCCGATCTCGGCGGATACGGTGTTTTACCGCGCTTCGAAAGGCGAGTTCGACCTAGTCATTGCCCAGTATCACGACCAAGGCCATATTCCCGTCAAGCTGATCGCCTTTGATACTACAGTGAATGTCAGCCTCGGCTTGCCACTTCAGCGCACTTCTGTGGATCACGGCACCGCCTTCGACATTGCCTGGCAGGGCAAAGCCGATGCCACCAATATGGGCTCGGCGATTACCTATGCCCGGCGACTAGCCAGAGGCGCCAAGGCATGAGCGACTGCCGATTGGCGATTATTGCCGACGATCTATCTGGGGCGCTGGATACCGCGGCACCGTTTGCCGCGCGGGGTGGTGATGCCCGCGTGGTGATTAGTCTGGAGGCGTTAGCGGCGTCGCTGGAAAAATGGCAAGGCCAATGGCCAGACGTAATCGCCGTGAATACTGAATCCCGTCATTTGCAGGCTGAGCAAGCCGCGTTGCGGGTGAGTGAGGCGGTTCGATTATTAACGTGCGTCACCCCAAAACAGTGGTTTAAAAAGGTCGACTCGACTCTGCGGGGGCAGGTGGTTGCAGAGTGCACGGCAGTGAGAGAAGCGCTTAGCCTCCCTTTGCTGCTGGCGCCTGCGGTGCCGGCACAGGGGCGAACAGTGCGCGATGCCCTGGTGTGGGTAAATGGGGTTCCTCTCGCAGACACTGCCTACCAGCAGGATGCTCGATCGGCGCCGCTGGTCGGCCCCATTGATCAAGCCTTTTCCCCCAGTGGGCTACCCCTTCAGCGCTATCAGCCTGGGCGAGAAGCACCTTTTCCCAGCGCTGACTGCATCGCCGATACTGAGAGCGACGAAGAGCTCTCAGCCCTCTATAACGAATTAATATCTGCTGGCGAAAGCCGCGTGATGATAGGGGCGGCGGGGCTGGCAACGGCCATCGCTCAGCACAGCTTTGGGTCTTCTGTTGCGGACTTTCGCTCGCTGGGTAATGTTGCCGCAGTGCTGTACGCCGTAGGCTCTAGAAGCCCTCGCGCTGCCGAACAGCTCGAGCAGCTGTGTAAACAGTGGCCCGATTTAGCCGTTATAAAAGCGTACCAAAAGCCTGGTGATGCTTCCTTGGCTACCCATGATTTAGGTGCCTGTGTGGTAGTGCCAGGCTGCAAGGAGTGCACTCTCACAGCGAGTGAGGTGGCGCAAGCAATGGCTGTTCAGGTAGTAAGTATTATCTCAACGCGGAACGCAGATGAGAGTCTGCTGTTTTTAACTGGCGGTGATATCGCCATGGCCGGGCTCACTCAGTTGGGGGTAAGGTATATCTCCGTTGAGACGGAGTGGTCGCCGGGTGTGGCGTTGGGTTATTTGGATGGCGATCCCGTTCGTAGAGTGATGACCAAAGCAGGCGGGTTTGGTGACCCGCAGCTACTCGTGCGCTTACACCATCAACTCAGTTCGCGGCTGGCATCATCATAGGCATGACGAAAATCCTTAGCTGGATAGTTGCGCGATTGCAGGCGACCAACTAGGTTTGAAGCTGGTGGTATGATACGTATACAGCACTATGATCGGTTACGTTGGCAGCCGCCGCTTAAATAATAACCAATAAATCACAATAAACAGCAGCACATCACAGTAACCAACAACAAATCTAATGGTTATGAGGAGTACACGATGAGCCATAAAAGCCCGCAACATCTCCGTATGTCCCGTCTGCTAACCGCCACGCTGATCGCTGCAGGCATCGGTTTTGCAGGTGCCGTTCACGCTGCCGAAAACCTCCGCTTTGCCCATGTTTATGAAACCTCGGAGCCCTTCCACAAATGGGCGCTGTGGGCCGCCGATGAGATCGAAGAGCGTACCGACGGTCGCTATACCATGCAGGTGCACCCCGCCTCTTCGTTAGGCAAAGAGGAGGATATTAACGAAGGGCTTGAACTGGGCACCGTGGACGTTATTTATACCGGCACCCAGTTTGCTGGCCGCTCCTATGGGCCCATTGGTATCGCGGGTGCTGCCTATATGTTCCGTGATTTCGATCACTGGCAGGCCTTTGCTGACAGCGACCTGTTCCAAGAGATTGCCCAGGGCTACCAGGACCAAACCGGCAACGTACCGATGGCGCTCAACTATTACGGTGAGCGGCATGTCACTTCCAATGAGGCGGTCAACGAGCCTGCTGATATGGAAGGCCTGAAAATACGCGTGCCCAACGCGCCGATGTACATGATGATGCCGGAAGCGGTCGGCGCCAATCCCACCCCCATTGCCTTTGACGAGGTCTATCTGGCCTTGCAGCAGGGCGTGGTGGATGCCCAGGAAAACCCACTGCCGACCATCCGTGCCAAGGCCTTTCATGAGGTTCAGGACTACATCAACCTAACCGGGCATATTACCGACTCGTTAATCACTATTGTGGGTGGGCCACGCTGGAACCAGCTCTCAGAGGAGGATCGTGAAATATTCCGCGAGGTTTTCCAGGAAGCCGCCGAGAACAACACCCAGGATATTCTCAAATCCGAGGAAGAACTGGTGGCGTGGTTCGAGGAGCAGGGTAACACGGTCAATGAAGTGGATCGTGAGCTCTTCCGTGAGGCGGTTATGCCTGCCCATAACGGCGATGCTGCCACCTGGGATGAGGAAACCTACGACCGTCTCCAGGCTATCGGCCAATAATCCAACCCTTTGATAACACTCCGCTCCTTTGAGCGGAGTGTTTGGAGTGTTGTGCCATGAGTGACACACGCGAAGACATCCCGCCTGTCGTCGATCCAATGGTCGATTTTGAATCCGCCTTTGATGACACCCCGTTCAGGCTGAGTGATTACCGGATTGAGGATTTGGCGACCCTAATACTGTTCTGGGCGCTGATTTTAGTGGTATTCGCCCAGTTCTTTAGCCGCTATGTAATGGGTGACTCAATCGGCTGGACGGAAGAGATCGCCCGCTACCTGCTGATTGGGGTTGGGTTTATGGGCAGTGTCATGGCCGCCCGCAATGGCAGCCATATTATGGTGGAATTCTTCTACCACTATATGCCTGCGTGGCAAGCGCTTTTGCTGGAGCGTCTAGTAAACCTCATCAGCCTTACTTTCTATATAGCGATGGCGTGGGTGACCTATCAGCTGGCATCGCGCACCAATAGTTTGATGGTGTCTATCGATCTGCCCAAAAGCATCATCTATTTCACCGTGTGTGGGGCATTTGTATTGATGGCGATGCGTACCGTTCAACGGCTCTATCTCAAGTATCAACACCGCAACGATGATGTTTAAAGAGTGCTTTTCACCCCGCCATTTTTATTAAGAGGCCTGCTATGTCTCGATTAACTGTGATGCGCTGGCAAAAGCCACTCGTGTCGCCGCTGCTGGCGGCCCTTGCGGTGCTTGGTTGCGTGATCTTGCCGCTGATGGGCTACCATCTTGCGTTTCTGTTTTTCGCGCTGTTTACCATGCTGGTGCTCGGTGTGCCCATCGCTATTAGTCTGGCGGGCTCCTGCTTGATGTTTGTGCTGATCACCGGACAAGTACCCAATATTGTGGTTGCCCACCGCATGATTAATGGCATTGACAGCTTTCCGCTGCTGGCGATTCCCTTTTTTATCTTTGCCGGTAGTTTGATGAACAACGGCGGGATTACTGAGCGCATTTTCAATTTTGCCAAGGCGTTAATGGGTTGGATGCGTGGCGGGCTTGGGCACGTAAATGTTGGCGCCAGTATCGTATTCTCTGGGATGTCCGGGGCGGCGGTAGCGGATGCCGGTGGCCTTGGCATGATCGAAGTAAAAGCCATGAAAGACGCCGGTTACGATGAAGAGTTTGCGGTAGGCATTACCGCCGCGTCATCAACTATCGGGCCAATCATTCCGCCTAGTCTGCCGATGGTGATTTACGGCGTGATGGCCTCCGCCTCGGTGGGCCAGCTGTTCGCAGCGGGTCTGGTTCCTGGGCTGCTAATGGGCGCCATGCTGATGCTGATGATCTTTATTATCTCGCGTCGGCGCGGCTATCAGCGCGATGCGGTCTTCTCGATGCGGGTGCTAGGCCATACCTTTAAGCGGGCTTTCTTATCGCTAATGACGCCGGTTATTATCGTTGGAGGTATTATTAGTGGTGCTTTTACACCCACCGAGGCGGCAGTGGCCGCGGTGTTCTATGCGCTGCTACTGGGCGTGGTGGTTTATCGCACGCTGACTTGGCGCAAGCTACTCAAAGTCAGCATGGACACCATCGAAACCACCGCCGTCATTCTGTTCATTGTCTCTTCAGCGTCGATCTTTGCCTGGATTCTCACCAGTAATCAGGTCACTCAGAACGTGATTGCCCTAATGGGCCCCTTTGCCGACAGCAAGCTTGCGGTGCTGATGATGGCGAACATTGTGCTGATTATCGTCGGCTGTTTTATGGAAACCATCGCCGCGATCACTATTTTAGTGCCCGTTTTGCTGCCGATGGCGGTAGCGGTGGGGGTAGACCCGGTGCACTTTGGGGTGATTATGGTGCTCAACCTGATGATAGGGTTGCTGACCCCGCCGGTGGGCATGGTGCTCTACGTGCTCTCGCGGGTCTCCAATGTCAGCTTTGAGCGCTGCATGCGCGGCACCATGCCGTTTCTTATCCCCTTGGTGGTCTGCCTGCTCTTGGTCACCTTTATTCCGGCGATCTCCATGTGGCTACCCACACTGATTTATCGTTAAGCACTGTCGAGAACGGTTTAATATTAAGACCAGGAGTACGTGGCCCATGACTGATCCGTCGCCAGAGTTTCGCGTCGCGCGCGAAGACCTTGATCGCTTTATGCAAGCAGCACTTGCGGCTGCGGGAGCTGATCAGGCATCGGCAGAGGCCGTAACCCGCGCCCTGGTCACGGCCTCGCGGATGGGCACCGACAGCCACGGTTTGCGGCTGCTGCCCCACTATTTGCAGGCGCTTAAAGGTGGGCGCATTAATGGCTCGCCTAACATGCAATTTCACCAGCGCTTGGCCGCAACGGGGTTTTTAGACGCGGACGATGGGCTAGGCCACCTGGCGGGTTATGCCGCGATGGAACACGCCATCGCAATGGCGCAAGAGGTTGGCATGGGCGCTGTCGCCGTGGGCAACTCTTCCCACTTTGGTGCGGCGGGCTGCTATGCCTTAGCGGCGGCTGAACGCGGTTATCTGGGAATGGCGTTTTGTAACTCCGACCCTTTCGTGCTGCTGCATGACGGCGCCAAGCCGTTCCATGGCACCAACCCCATCGCCTTTGCTGCACCGGTAGCGGGTGAGGCGCCGTATCTGCTGGATATGGCCACCAGCTCGGTACCATGGAATCGCGTGCAACAGTACGCTGCTATTGGTCGTGAACTGCCGGATCAGGTAGCCGCCGATGCTAACGGGCAGGTAAGCCGCGTTCCCAGCGAGGTGGCAGCTCTGCTGCCGTTAGGAGGCAGCGCCTTCGGCTTTAAGGGCGCCGGGCTGGGTGGCATGGTGGAGATACTGAGCTCAATGCTATCGGGTATGCAGCACGGCTTTAAACTTCTCCCCATGGGCGGGCCAGATATGGCCACGCCGCGTGGAGTAGGGCATTTTTGCCTGGCCATGAACCCCGATGCGTTTGTAGACGAAGGCACTTTCGCACGCGGGCTAGCTGAGTACTTGGCCGACCTGCGTACTCAGCCTTCCGCCGAGGGTGCAGAGGTGCTAGCACCAGGTGATCGCGAATGGCGCTGCCAGAGCAAACGCGATGCCGAAGGCATTCCGCTCGATTCCGCCAATCAGTTAGCCTATGCCGAAATTGCTAAACAGTACCTAATAGCGCCGCTCACTCAACTCTGTTGAAAGCTGGTTTGAAGGATAATGTCTAAAAATGCAGTAAAATGGCGGAAAATTCCAGGTTAACCAGGGGTGACTGCCTATGAGCAGATACCGGATCGAGCGAAAAACGCTGTCCGAACAGGTCGCTGAGCAGCTCGAGGCGGAGATCCTCGAAGGGCGGCTGAGTGAAAATGATCAACTGCCTTCAGAGCGGGAGTTGATGGAGCAGTTTGGTGTTGGCAGACCAGCAGTGCGCGAAGCGCTGTTCCATCTTCAGCAACTTGGGCTAATTGCCATCAACAGCGGCACCCGTGCCAGGGTGATTCGCCCCACTGCCGAGGCGGTGATGGCCAGGCTCTCCGGGGTGACCCGGCAACTGCTTTCCAAGCCCGATGGCCAGCAATATTTTCAAGAAGCGCGGGCCATGTTTGAAATTTCATTGGCGCGCTATGCCGCGCGTAATGCCAGTGAGGAAGATTTGGCCAGATTGCGCGATGCGTTGGCCGATAATCGCGATGCGATTGGGGACGAAGCGCGCTTTAAACGCTCTGACAATGATTTCCATGGGGTGCTGGCAAGCATTGGCCGAAATCCCATATTTGATGCCATGCATTTGGCGCTATCGGAATGGCTGGACGACCGACGTGCCCAGGTGCTGCAACAAAAGGATGAGGACAAAGCTGCCACCGCCGCGCATACCGAGATCATTGAGGCCATTGAGTCCCGTGACCCAGACGCAGCCGAAGCGGCGATGCGGCGCCATCTCGACCGCCACTACGGCACCTACATGCAGCTCAAGAAGCGCCTCGCGCCTGATTGACCTGGCGTGTTTTGCAGCTGCTTTTGCTGTTAGAGAGACACGCCACGCTTCCAGGGAATAAAGTCGTACTGAGCAAGCGACACCGCACGTGGCCGGTAGCGTCCAGATGCCGTCTCGATGCACATCTCAAGCAAACGATCGGCTAATTCGCCGATCGCCACCTCGCCGCGAATGATTGGTCCGGCATCAAAGTCGATGACGTCGCTCATACGTGTAGCAAGTGTCGAGTTGCTGGCGATTTTGAGCACCGGCGTAACCGGGTTACCGGTTGGCGTGCCCAGCCCCGTGGTGAACAGGATCAGGTTGGCGCCGGAACCGGCCAACGCAGTGGTTGATTCCACGTCATTGCCCGGCGTGCACAGCAGACTAAGGCCCGCGCGTGTTTGTGGTTCGGTGTAGTCGAGCACGTCGACCACCGGGCTGTCGCCGCCTTTCTTGGCCGCGCCAGCGGATTTCATGGCATCGGTGATCAGACCGTCACGAATATTGCCAGGTGATGGGTTCATGGAAAAATCGGCGCCGACCAAGGCCGCATGACGCTGATAAGCCGCCATCAGTTCGCTAAACCGCTCTGCCACTGAATCATCACTGCAGCGGGCGATTAGTTCGTGCTCTACGCCACACAGTTCCGGAAACTCACTGAGAATGCCGCTGCCGCCCAGCGCCACTAAGCGGTCGATGACCGCACCGACCAGTGGGTTGGCGGACAGCCCGGAAAAACCATCTGAGCCGCCGCACTCCACGCCGATGCTGAGTTTTGACAGCGGCGCCGGGGTGCGCTCTACCTGGTTGGCGGTGGCTAGGCCATCAAAAATGGTGGTCAGCGATTCGCGTATCAGTGCGGTTTCACTCTGACTGGCTTGCTGTTCAAGGTAGTGTACCGGACGCAGGCCTTGGGGATCGCGAGCCTGAACCGCCGCTTTGATCATGTCGATCTGCGCCTTCTGGCAGCCAAGGCTGAGCACCGTAGCACCGGCCACGTTTGGGTGGCAGATATAACCGGCGAGTAGCTGACAAAGTGCCTGGGCGTCGCCATCCGTGCCGCCGCAGCCGAGAGTGTGGGTCAGAAAGCGTACCCCATCGACATTCGGAAACAGTCGTTCGCGAGGCGGTGGGGAGGGTTCGCCCGCATTGCCATGCAGCAACTCCCGGGCTAACTGCTTGTATTCACGGAAAGGATCTTCACCCAGCGCGTCGGCGACGCACTGACGTAGCACCTCAATGTTGCGGTTCTCGCAGAATACCAGCGGAACGACCAGCCATACGTTGGCGGTACCGACCTTCCCATCCGGGCGGTGGTAGCCATCGAAGGTGGCGCCCTGAAAATGCGCGACGTCAGGCGCCTGCCAGCTACCGCGCTTGGCTTGAGGCGTCGAGCTGGCGGTGCTGTGTTCGACGTTCTCGGTGGTAACGGCCGCACCCTGGGCGATGGAGCGGGTGGCACGTCCCACAGTGACGCCGTACATGATCACAGTGTTGCCAGGCTCAAGGGCCGTCAGTGCGAACTTGTGCTTATGGCGAATCGCCTCGGTGAGCGTGATGCGCTGGCCGTTGTCGGTGACGTCAGTGCCAGCGGGCAAATCCTTCAGGGCGACGCGAACATTGTCGGCGGCATGCACACGTAGGGTGCCCAGCTGGCCGCTGTCACTGGCAATGGTCTGGCTCATGGCAAGGCTCCAGCGTTGTGGGTTAGCGAGGTTTCGCCGCCTCCTGACTCAGCGCTGCTGGTCGGCTACGACGGTCTGGTGCTGCTCACCGAGCCCTTGGATACCCAGGCGCATGCGCTGGCCGGGTTTTAAGTAAACCGGCGGCTGTTGACCCATGCCGACACCGGGCGGCGTGCCGGTGGAGATCACATCGCCCGGCTGTAGGCTCATAAAGCGGCTTAAGTAGCTGATCAGAAAAGGAATCTGATAGACCATGGTGCGGGTGTTGCCGTCCTGGTAGCGCTTGCCATCCACGTCGAGCCACATGTCGAGCTGATGGGGGTCTGCCACCTCGTCGGGCGTGACTAGCCACGGGCCTAGGGGGCCGAAGGTATCGCAGCCCTTGCCTTTGTCCCAGGTGCCGCTGCGTTCGAGCTGGAACTCGCGCTCGGAGACATCGTTGACCACACAGAAGCCAGCAACGTGCTGCATGGCATCGGCTTCGTCGATGTAGCGCCCGGCCTTGCCGATCACCACACCAAGCTCTACTTCCCAATCGGTTTTCTCGGAATCGCGGGGAATGATCACCTCATCATTCGGGCCGCAGATGGCGCTGGTCCATTTATTGAAGATCACCGGCTCCGGGGGAACCTGCGCGCCAGTCTCGGCGGCATGATCCGAGTAATTCAGGCCAATGCAGATGAACTTGCCCACACCCGCAACGCAGGGGCCAATGCGCGTATCGGCGGTTATCTCAGGCAGGCTCGTGGCATCCAGCGCAGCAAGCCCTTCGAGGGTGCGGCGGTCAAGAGACTCTCCGGACAGATCGGTGATATGGGCCGACAGGTCGCGGATTACCCCATTATCATCCAGCAAGCCGGGCTTTTCATGGCCGCGCGGGCCGAAGCGTAATAGTTTCATCGGTCGGTTCCTTGGTTTACGTGATCAGATCAGCCAGCCACCGTCGATAATCTGGGCGGTGCCGGTGGTATAGGCGGACTCATCAGCGGCCAGGTAAGTGGCCAGGGCGGCAATTTCTTGCGGGCTGCCCAGACGCCCTTGAGGCTGCCTGGCGATGAATTCGGCGTAGACATCATCTTCTTTTCGCCCCTGCCGTTTGGCTTGTTCGCCAATGCGTTGGCGCAGCGAGGGCGAGTCCACTGTGCCGGGGCAGATGGCGTTGCAGCGAATTCCCTGCCCGATGTAGTCGGCTGCCACTGATTTAGTCAGGCCAATTACCGCCGCCTTGGTAGTGCCGTAGGCGCAGCGGTTGGGCACCCCTTTGAGGCTTGAGGCCACCGAAGCCATATTGATGATACTGCCGCCGCCGTTGTCGAGCATGGCCGGTAGAAAGGCGCGAATCATGCGCATCATCGCCATCACATTGAGTGATAGTGAGAGTTCCCAGTCATCGTTGCTGCCATCCAGCAGCGAGCCATTAGCCACGTAGCCGGCGCAGTTGAAGAGAATGTCGATAGCGCCTAGCTCGGCGGCTAGACCCTGAATGGCGGCCTCATCCAGTACGTCGAGTCGGCGCGTGGTGATGCCTTTGACGTTGGCCAGTTCGTCGAGACTTTGGGCATCGATGTCGGTGGCAATGACCCGTGCGCCCTCGGCGGCGAAGTGCAGCGCTGTGGCCCGGCCAATGCCTTGGCCTGCGGCAGTGATCAGTGCCGTCTTGTCTTTAAGTCGCATGGCGGTTCCCGGTGCTATTGTTATTGATTCAGTACAGTTGTTAACCCGGTACTGCTGTTGATCCGGTGATGATCGCTTGTTGATTGCTACTTTGATGACGAAAAGTCATATGGTATGACAGGATGCTAGCATGACATTTAGCTAAGTATGGCCTAGTTACTGACAGTTGCCAATATTCTGAGAGGCATTATGAAACGCAAAAGGGACAGCCGAGGCCGTCCCTGTCATTGCGTTTGAGAATTTACTGTTAAGCGGTGAATGAAGGGGAAGGCCCCAACGTTGAAGGCGATTACTCCGTCATCGATGATTCAGCAATGCGCTGAAACTCAGCCACTAGGTCTTCACCAATGCGTGGGGCCCACTCTTCGTAAACCGGCTGCACGGCTTCCTGGAAAGCGGCAATCTGCTCGTCATCAAGACGGGTAATTTGCATGCCGCGCTCTTCAAGTTGATCCCGCGCCCAGTCGTCGTACTCGCTGGAAAGCTGGATTTCGTAATCCGCGGCTTGCATCGCCGCTTCCTGTACAAGCGCTTGATACTCGGGGTCGAGGCGATCCCAGGTACGCTGCGAGATCATCTTGATAAAGGGTGTGTAGACGTGGCGGGTTTCGGAACCGTAGTCCTGAACTTCATGGAAGTTGGAAGTCAGGATGGTGCTCCAGGGGTTCTCCTGGCCATCGACAACGCCCTGTTCCATGGCGGAGAAGAGTTCACCAAAGGCCATGGGGGTCGGATTGGCGCCCAGGGCTTCCCAAATCGCCAGGTGCACCGGGTTTTCCATGGTGCGAATCGACAGGCCACGAACGTCTAGGCCTGCCACATCCTCTGGAGAGGAGACTTCCCGCGCGCTATTGGAGAGCTGGCGGAAGCCGTTTTCAGAGAATGCCAGGGCTTTCAGGCCGGTGCCATCGAAGGCGTCGAGCATCTCCTGGGCAGCATCGCTACGCATGGCCTCGATAGCCGCCTCCCGGGTAGGTAGCAAGAAGGGGAGGTCGAAAACCGCTAGCTCTTCAACATACCCGGTAGCAGGGGAAGACGACGGGTAGGTCATATCCAGCGTACCGGTCTGCAGCATTTCCATCATCTGCACGTCGTCGCCAAGCTGGCTGTTGGGGAAGATGTTGACGGTGATACGGCCTTCACTGCGCTGGTCAAGAATATCCGCGAAGTACTGGCTGGAGATGTACTGAGGCGAGCTTTCCGCTAAGCCAAGCCCCATGCGTAATGTAACGCTGCCATGATCGCCCACCGTTTCGCCTTCGATTTCAGGCGGGTCGGAAAGGTCGGGTGTTTGCGCGTAAGCGATGCCTGAGCTGAGCAGTGTGGCGCCGGTCAATAATAGGGTGCGTTTCCAAAGATGGTGCATAGTCGTCACTCTCCTGGCGTGCTGCAGACCGTTTCGCTAAGGGGGCTTCTAAACGAGCTGCAGCGTGGTTAATTGTTGTTGTATGTCAGCGGTACTCACCTATTAACGATGTGAGCGCCGCCACCCTTAGATGTGAATGTGTAACGTTTTTTATATATGTTCAACATATACTTTTGTATGTGTCGACGCCGCAGAGAAGAAAGCGTACCTTCATGGCGACTCTCCCCTACATTTAAGGGAGCTTACTTAATCGATTATGTTGGTGGGGCAGTTTGAGTGCCTAAAGCGCGCCTACTGACTTGTTCTATTTACTTTAGGCGTGGAGAGACACCATGGCCAATTTTCAACGAATAACGCCTGAGCAGTTGCGTTCACGCTACTGGTTCGATAACCCCGATCACCCCGGCACCACGGCGCTATGCATCGAGCGCTACCTGAATTACGGTATTACCCTGGATGAACTGACCAGCGGTAAGCCGATTATTGGTATTTGCCAGTCGGGCTCGGATTTAACCCCCTGCAATCGTCACCATATTGACTTGGTTAAACGGGTGAAAGACGGCATTCGCGCGGCTGGCGGGGTGCCGTTTGAATTCCCCATGCACCCTATTCACGAGAATGTACGGCGCCCCACCGCCGCGCTGGATCGTAATCTTGCCTACTTAGGCATCGTCGAAGTGCTGCACGGCTACCCGTTAGATGGTGTGGTGTTAACGACTGGCTGCGATAAAACCACGCCGGCTGCGCTGATGGCGGCGGCAACGGTGAATATCCCCGCTATCGTGCTCTCCGGTGGGCCGATGCTCAACGGCTGGCGCGGTGCCGAGCGGGTAGGCTCGGGGACGATTATCTGGGAGCTTCGCAAGCGCCTGGCCGCGGGAGATATCGACTACGCGGAGTTCCTCTCTCGCGCTAGCGACTCGGCACCCTCGATTGGCCACTGCAACACCATGGGCACCGCTTCCACCATGAACTCTATGGCGGAAGTGCTGGGCATGAGCCTGCCGGGGTCGGCGGTGATTCCCGCGCCCTATAAAGAGCGCGCCATGGTGGCCTACGACACCGGCACGCGGATTGTCGATATGGTCTGGGAAGACCTGCGCCCGCTGGATATTCTGACCCGGGAAGCGTTTGAGAACGCCATCGTGGCCTGCTCGGCATTGGGTGGTTCATCCAATGCGCCGGTGCATATCAATGCGATCGCCCGCCATTCGGGCATTGAATTGGATAACGATGACTGGCAGCGGCTGGGCCATGAAATCCCTTTGCTTGCCAATGTGATGCCCGCCGGTGCTTTCCTTTGCGAAGAGTTCTACCGCGCCGGGGGTGTGCCCGCGATCCTCCATGAGCTACACACTGCCGGTAAGCTGCACGGCGAGGCGCTAACGGTCAATGGCCGCTCCATTGGCGATAATTTGCAGGGCCGTGAAACTCAAGACACTAATGTGATTTGTCGCTATAGCGACCCGTTGGTGGATCATGCGGGCTTCCTCAATCTCAAGGGCAATCTATTCGACTCGGCGCTGATGAAAACCAGCGTGATCTCGCGGGATTTCCGCGAGCGCTTCCTGAATGACCCCAATGACCCGGAAGCCTTTGAGGGCAAGGTGGTGGTATTCGATGGCTCCGAGGATTACCACGCCCGCATTGATGATCCAGCGCTCAACATCGACGCTCGTACCATTCTGGTAATGCGCGGTGCTGGCCCGGTAGGCCACCCTGGCGGTGCCGAAGTGGTCAATATGCAGCCGCCGGAGGCGCTGATCAAACAGGGCATCGAATCGCTGCCGTGCCTGGGCGATGGTCGCCAGTCGGGTACTTCCGGCTCACCGTCGATTCTTAATGCCTCCCCGGAAGCCGCTACCGGGGGTGGCTTGGCGCTGCTGGAGAGTGGCGACCGACTGCGGGTCGATCTCAAGCGCGGTGAGGTGCAACTGCTGATCGAACCCAGTGAACTGGAAGCCCGCCGGGAGCGTTTAGCCCAGCAGGGCGGCTACCGCTACCCTGGCCACCAGACGCCTTGGCAGGAGATCCAGCGCAGCATGGTCGAACCGCTGGACCGCGGTATGACATTGGAACCCGCCACCAAGTACCGCGATGTGGCTCGCCAGCATCCGCCCAGGGATAATCACTGAAGAGACGAATACTAAAGATGAGTCGTTGGAGTACCTTATCGCATCGCCAGCAGGGACTACTATTGACCGCTGGCGGGGCGCTGATCATGGCCCCGGATGCCCTGCTGATTAAAGTGGCCGACCTGCCTGATGCCGAGATATTGATGTGGCGTGGCTTCCTTTCGGGCTTAGGTTTTCTACTGATCGCCCTGATGCGCTATGGCCGCGGCACGCTGGCAGCCTACCGTCGCTGTGGCTGGACGGGTATCGCCGTGGCGCTGCTGTTCAGCCTGACCACCTGCGGTTTCGTGCTGGGCAACCAGTACACCAAGGCGGGCAACGTACTGATGATACTGGCCAGTTCGCCGTTAATCGCTGCCGTGCTCTCCTGGATCATCCTCAATGAGCGTCTGCCCCGACGCACCTGGCTGGCGATATTGCTGTGCATGGTGGGCGTCGCCATGATCGCCCTCGATGACGCGGGCGCAGGTTCTTGGGTCGGAAACGCTTTCGCTTTGATGGCGGCAACGACCCTGGCGATTAACTTTACCCTCTGCCGTACGCGGCCGGGGGTGGATATGAGCCCGATGCTGGTGTTCAACGGCCTTATTGTGGGTAGCACCGCAGGGCTGTTTTGGCTGGCGGGCAGCGAGCCAACCCTGCCTGCAGCCAACCAGCTTGCTGTCGTTATCCTGCTCTGCCTGATTATTGTGCCTTGCGGCGTGACGCTACTGCAGCGTGGGCCGCTCTATCTGCCCTCCGCCGAAGTGGGCCTGCTAATACTGCTGGAAGTGGTGATAGGCACGCTGTTGGCCTGGTGGATTCTGGCCGAAAAGCCCGCGCCAATGGCCATGGTTGGCGGCGTTCTGGTGCTGGGCACACTGGGTGCTAAAGGCCTCTATGAACGGCGGCTGGAACTGAAACAGCGGGCGGGGCTCGATGCTACGCCGTCGATAACAGTCGACCGGTCAAGTACGGTATGATTGACAGGAATCGAAATAGGGTCTTATCGCAGTGACGTCATCTCCTAGTAAGCCAGTAGCTCGCCCCAGTATTGCCGAACATCTCGCCGAGGAGATCTTTGGTGGGCGCTATCACCCCGGTGACTTAGTACCCCGAGAAATGGATCTATGCGAACGCTTTGCGATCAATCGCTCAGCGGTGCGTAGCGATCTTCGCCAACTGGTCGATGCCGGGATTATTGAGCGGATTTCTGGTCATGGTTCCAAGGTGCGCGAATACTCAGAATGGCATATTCTTGATGCCCAGGTGACTGACTGGCTGACCCGCTACGCTGCCCCCAACCCGGATATTCAGCGCGAGATTCTTGCCTTCCGTCTGGACGTTGAGCCCTATGTGGCGATGACCGCCGCCAAGCGGGCCAAGGCGCGTGATTTAGTCGCCATCGAAGAAGCCTTTGAAGGGCTAGGGCAGAATTTACGCAACGCCACCTGCGAAGAGGAGCGGCGGCTGCACAGTGAGTGTGATGTCGCTTTTCACGAGGCGATCTTCAAGGCGACCCACAATATTGTCTGGGCGCAGCTATCACATATCCTGCGACCCTCCATCTACATGCTGATTTCCATGTCCAACGAGAACGCCCCAGATCCTGAAGAGAGCCTGGAGCGTCACCGTCAACTGATGGAGAGCATCCGGCTGCGCCGCCCCCGGGAGGCGTTTTTAGCGTCCCAAGCGGTGTTGGCAGGTACCGCCGCAGCGCTAGGGCTTGAGCACAGCGTTAGCTCATTAGGGCGCAGCGTTGAGTTGCCCCACACCAACTCCTGACCCCATTTTCAATGGTAAATAACAAAGGCCAGCGTATGTCTGACTTCAACCTCGGCTTAGTGGGCGTGGGCAAAATCGTCCGCGACCAGCACCTCCCGGCAATAGCCGCCACCCCGAATTGCCATCTTGTCGCCTCGGCGGATCCCTTCGCCTCGCTGCCGGATCTGCCCGGCTATCAAAACCTGGAAGCGATGCTAGACGCCCACCCTGAAATTACCGCTGTCTCAATCTGCACGCCGACCCATCTGCGCTACTCCCAGGCGCGGGCCGCACTGATGCGCGGCAAACACGTGTTGCTTGAAAAGCCGCCGGGGGCGACGCTTAGCGAAGTAGAGGACTTGATTGCCACCGCGGCCCAGCAGGGCGTTAGCCTATTTGCCGCCTGGCACTCGCGGTTTGCCCCCGGCGTTGCCCAGGCCCAGCAGTGGTTAGCCGAACGGCAGGTGCAGCGGGTAGAGATCGAGTGGAAAGAGGACGTGCGGGTGTGGCACCCAGGCCAAGCGTGGATCTGGCAGCCGGGTGGCATGGGCGTGTTTGATCCCGGTATTAATGCGCTGTCGATTGCGACCGCCATCTTGCCCCAGCCGTTTTTTCTACAACAGGCGCGACTGCTGGTGCCGAGCAATGCGCAAACTCCGATTGCGGCGAAGCTCACCTTTACTGATCCACAAGGCGCGTCGATCGAGGCCGATTTCGACTTCCTACAAAGCGGCCCGCCGACCTGGGATATGCATATCGAAAGCGATGGCAGCCGCTTGAGTCTCACTAAGGGCGGCTGTCGATTGGTCATCGACGATGAACTGGTCATTGAAGAGGAGGAGCGCGAGTATCAAGGTTTATATGCGCGCTTTGCCGAACTGATCGCAAACAAACGCAGCGAGGTTGATGTTGCCCCGCTGCGTCAAGTCGCCGATGCGTTTCTATACGGTCATCGTGAAACCACCGACGCCTTCGTTGAGTAACGTCTTGAGTGACGCTCGTTTATTCACGCTTGCCATCGACCAGGCGGGATACCCCACAAGGGTTGCCGTCACGAATGGCCTCGGGCAGTAACCCTTCCGGCAGCGCCTGGTAGCAGACCGGGCGCAGGAAGCGGAAAATCGCCGCGCTGCCCACCGAGGTCGTGCGGGAATCCGACGTCGCCGGATAAGGGCCGCCGTGTACCATGGCGTGGCACACTTCCACCCCGGTTGGCCAGCCGTTGGCCAGAATCCGACCCGCCTTGCGCTCCAGGGTGGGCAGCAGTCGTTTGGCAGTCGCCAAGTCACCGTCGTCCATCTGCAGGGTAATGGTTAGCTGGCCTTCGGCCTGGGCCGCGACCCGCTGCATCTCGTCGACATCGGCGCATTCGATGACCAGCGAGCTGGCGCCGAACACTTCAGCTTGCAGGGCCTCATCGGCCAGGAAGTCGGCCGCGCTTGCGACGAACAGCCCTGCTTGGCAAGGGTTAGCCGACTCACCTGCTTGGCCGCGCGCGACCTCGGTGACCTTGGCATGGCTGGCCAGCCGATCAACGCCCTGTTGGTAGGCGTCGTGAATGCCTGGGGTGAGCATGGTCTGAGCAGTGCTGCCCTTGACCCCCTCACCGGCCGCTTCAACAAAGGCATCCAACTCGGCGCCCTTCAGCCCGATGACCAAGCCAGGATTGGTGCAAAACTGTCCGGCACCCATGTTAAGCGAGCCTACGAAGCCTTCAGCGATCTGCTTACCACGCGCCTTGAGCGCTTCCGGCAGCAGAAACACCGGGTTGATAGAGCTCATCTCGGCATACACCGGGATCGGCTGTGGCCGCGCCTGAGCAGTGGCCATTAGCGCCGTGCCGCCGCCGCGTGAACCGGTAAAGCCGACCGCCTGGATGCGCGGGTCGGCGACCAGCGCCTGGCCAATCTCTTTGCCGGAACCAAACAGCAGCGAAAAGACGCCTTCGGGCAGGTTGCACTTGGCAACGGCGCGCTGAATGGCGCGACCCACCAGCTCAGAGGTGCCGGGATGGGCGGAGTGGCCCTTGACCACCACCGGGCAGCCTGCGGCCAGCGCCGAGGCGGTGTCGCCACCGGCCACGCTGAACGCGAGTGGGAAGTTGCTGGCACCAAACACGGCCACCGGGCCCAGGGCAATATGCCGCTGGCGCAAGTCGACACGCGGCATCGGTTCACGATCCGGTAGGGCGGGATCGATGCGCACATCGAGCCACTCGCCAGCCCTAACCACGTTGGCGAACAAGCGAAGCTGACCACAGGTACGGCCGCGCTCGCCCTGCAGGCGCGCTTCGGGGAGGCCAGTTTCGGCGACGCCCCGCTCGGTCAGCTCTTCGCCGATCGCCTCGATCTCGCTAGCGATGGTTTCGAGGAACACCGCCCGGTCTTCAAGCGAGGTTTCGCGGTAAGTGGCGTAGGCCGCTTCGGAAAGTTCACACGCTTGCTGGACCTCGGCCTTGCTGCCGCCAGGGTAGGCGGGAGCTAAGGTCTCGCCTGTGGCGGGATTGACGGCTTGAATGTCAGCCTGTTGGCCGCTGATGGCCTGCTGACCGATCAGTAGTTTACCTTCCAGAGTCATACTTCCTCCTGCTGGGGTGGTTAGAGTACGTTAAAGCGACTTTACGCTTATGGCCGGTGCGTCTGCTTCCACCCTTAGCGGGTTGCGCAGGGCGCGGCCAAACTGATTGATTTTGATCTCAAAGCGATCGCCTTCGCGGACCTTAATGCCGTCGGCGAAGCTGAGTGTTGCGGTGCCGAAAAAGTGCACATGGACGTCGCCGGGTCGGCGGAAGCCCGGGTATTTAAAGTGGTGGTACTCCAGGTTAGCCAGGCTATGGGCCATATTGGCCTCGCCGGTCAAAAAGGGTTTCTCCCACACTGTTTCGCCACTGCGTTGAATACGACTGATGCCTTCAAGATTTGCGGGTAGTTCGCCGATCAACAACTCGGGCCCAAAGCTGCAGGCGCGCAGTTTGGAGTGGGCCAGCCACAGGTAGTTGAAGCGCTCGGTGACGTGGTCAGAGAACTCGTTACCCAAAGCATAGCCGACTCGCCAGGGTTGGCCATCGGTGCCAATCACATATAGGCCCGCCAGCTCCGGCTCCTCGCCCGCATCCTCGGCGAAGGCGGGGGAGGGAATCGCTGCTTCCGGCGCTACCACGCACTGGCCATCGCCCTTGTAGAACCACTCCGGCTGGGCACCTAGCTGGCCGGCGCCGGGTTTGCCGCCCTCCACGCCCAGCTTGAACATGCGCATGGAGTCGGTCATATCCTCCTCCGCGGCCTGGGCTTTGGCGTGCATTGCCGAGCGGGTATCGGCACTGCCCAGGTGGGTAAGGCCGGTGCCGGTCACCAGGCAGTGGGCCGGGTCGCTATGCGTTAGCGGCGGTAGCAAGCGCTTAGCGTCGACCAGCGCTTGATAATCAAGGCGGGTATCGGTCAGTGCATCCGTCACCATCTCGCTAAGTGGCTTACCGGCGCTAATGGCCCGGTTGGCCAGGGTGTAGGTGTCGCAGTCGAGCAGTCTGACCTGCTCTTCGCTCTCGACCAGGGCGGCGCGAACCTGGCCGTCGTGGTCACATTGAATCAGGCGCATGGTGATCTCCTTATGAAGCCCAGTTTAGTCGTTATCAGAGCGGCCAAATGGCCAGTTGCGGCCACATCAATAGCGCCGCGAGTACGCATAGCTGAATGGCCATAAAGGGGAGTACGGACAGGTAGATATCCTTCAGGCTGATATCCGGCGGTGCCACGCTTTTAAGGTAGAAAGCAGCGGGCCCGAAGGGCGGCGACAGGAACGATACCTGCATATTCACGGCGAACAGAATGCCGAACCAGATGGGGTCGAAACCCAGCTGAATAACGATGGGCAGAAAGATCGGCAGGGCCAGCATGGCGATCCCGATCCAGTCGAGAAATAGCCCGAGTACCAGCATGATGGCCATCATTACCAGGATAATCACAATCGGCGCGACGTCGAGCCCGAGAATCAAGCTCGACACAAAGCGGTTGCCCCCCATCAGGTTGTAGACGCCTACCAGGGCGGCGGCACCGATGCCGATCCAGATGATCATGCCGCAGGTGTTCATGGTTTGCCCCAGGCTATGGTGCAGCATGCCGGGGGTGAACTCGCCGCGCACAATGGTCGCGAGTAGAACGCCGAATACGCCCATGGCCGCCGCCTCTGTGACCGAGGCAATACCGCCGTAGATAGTGCCCAGCACGAGAAAGGCAATCAGCCCTGGTAGCAGAATCGCTTTGACCGCGTCCAGCTTATTGGCGAAAGGGTTGTCCTGGGTGTCTTTATCCAACGGCGGGCCCAGCGCAGGGTTTTTCAGGCAGCGTACCAGCACATAGGCGATATAGGAGCCCATCAGGATGATGGCTGGGGTAACGGCCGCGGCGAACAGATCGGCAATCGATACGCTGGCGATCAGCCCGTAGATAATCAGCACGATGGACGGCGGCATCATGGTGCCCAGGGCGCCCCCGGCGCATACCACGCCAATGGAGAGGCGCTTGTCATAGCCCAGGCGCAGCATTTGCGGCAGCGCCAGAATCCCCAATAGCACGATCTCCCCGCCGATAATGCCCGAAAGGGCGGCCAGGAAGAACGCCACCACGATGGTCTGCACCGCCACGCCACCGGGCAGGCGGCCAGCGAAAACGCGCATGGCATTGAACAAATCCTTGGCAATGCCAGAGCGGTCCAGCAGCGATGCCATCAACACAAACATGGGTACCGCCACCAGCGAATACTCGGTGATAAACCCATAGACGCGGCTGGTGACCAGCGGCAGTGCCGCCTCACCGAACCAGCCGAAGGTGAACGCCATGGCCACCAAACCTGTGATAAACGCCAGCGGCAGACCGGTAACCAGCAGCGCGAAAATTGCCCCTACCATGAGGATCGTTGCGGTTGAAATATCCATCAGCGCTCCTCCTCGGTGCGGGGCTTCGCCTTAAGCGATTGCCATAAATGCAGCGAGGCTTGCAGGGTCATCAACACCAGGGCGAACAGAATCATGCCCTTGACCATGGCGGGAAAGGGCGGATTCCAGGAGGTGCCGGAGCGCTCCAGTGACCACTCGCCGAGCGGGTTATGCGACGCTCCCCAGAACATATGAAAGGCGGCATAGCTCATTGTCAGGCAGAAAATCAGAGTGAGCAGGTCATTGAAACGATCCATCCAGCACTTTAACTTTGGCCCGGCGCTGTCGTAGAGCACCTTGACGCGGATATGGCTATTGCGCGCCATGGCCGCTGGGCCGCCCAGCACAAAGATAACCGCGATCAGGAACACCACGGTTTCGTGTACCCAGGAGGTGGGGTTGTTGAAACCGTAGCGCATAAAGACCTCGACGACGCTGATACCCATTGCCACCAGCACCAGCCAGGAAACGGCACGACCGCCCCGTGCAATCAAGCGGTCTAAGGCATTGCGTTCAGGGGCTACTTCCTCAACCGTTTCTAAGATCTCGGGAAGATCATGGGTGGGCGGCGAGCGGTATTGATTGTCAGGTGTTTTTTGAGACATGGCGCGACTCTACGCGCATCGCTCGGGGGCTCCCGAGCGCTGCGTTGGTTAGGTTAATGAAGCCGAGTTGAGAGCAGAGAACAAGGAGTTAGAGCAGATTGCGCGAGCGCAAAAAGGCGGTCGCCGAGTCATAGATCTTCTGGGTCATCTCATTTTCACCCGCCCACTCTTGCCACTCCTGCTCAGCCGCGGCGCGGAACTTACGGCGCTCCTCTGCTGGCAGGTCGAAGGGATGAACGTCAGGGTCTTCCTGAAGCCGCTGCAGGGTCTCGATATCCTGCTCTTTGAGGCGGGCAATCAGGTCGTAGGCCATGCCGTCGAAGGCGGTATTTAGCGTCGTCTGTAGCTCTTCGGGCAGGCCATCCCAGATGTCCTTATTGATCGATACGGCGATCATGGGCATGGAGTGAAATCCTGGGTAGAGCGGGTAAGGAGCGAAGGCGTGTAGGCCCATGGCGTCGTTATTCGAGAGCACCGTGGAGTCAGCAGCGTCGATCACGCCTTTTTCCAGACCGGTATACACCTCAGAGCCCGGCAGGTTAACCGGCGTGGCACCAATGCGCTCGAAGATGTTGTACACCATGCCTTGGGGGGCGCGAATCTTTAGCCCTTCAAAATCGGCGATGGATTCGATGGGCACCGTGGAAGGCACCGACTCCAGCGGAAAGGTCGCTGCGCTGATTAAGTGCGCGCCGTAGGGCTCGACCAGTTCGTTGTAGAGCTCTTCACCGCCGCCGTACTTCATATATTCCAGGAAGTCGTAGGGGTTCTGCCAAGCGCCGACGAGGTTGCCGAGCATCCCGAAAGCGGGATCTTGGCCGGAGAAGTAGCTAGGGTCGGTCATATGACCCTGCAGAATCCCGGAGCTCACGGCGGTCAACGTTTCGGTCGGTCCAACCACGGAGTTAATCGGCATTACTTCAATCTCGACGCGACCATCGGTCATCGCCGTGATTCTCTCGGCCCACTCCTGCTTGATCTTGAAACTGGGCTCGCCCGAGGTTTCTGACGCCTGAAATTTCCATTCGTACTCGGCCGCTTGAGCCGTCGAAAGCCCTAGCAGCAGGGCTGAGCCAGTGAGTAGCAAGCTGTATTTGGATTTGAGCATGGCACTATTCCTCAAGATTCTTGTTTTTGAAAGCGTGTGGTTAACGCTGAAGTGCAACGGGCAATGACCCATGCGGGAGGGTAATGTTGAACATTAAAAACAATTGTTCAACATATACTTTTGTATGGTCGACTAGATTGGCGAGGAGTTTTAGTGTCTTGCCCAAGCGGACGAAGGCTGCGACTTTGACTTTCTGGTCGGTTGTAGGGGGCTGATGTACCGCGCCAGTCGCACTAACTGGACTGGGCAATAATCTCGCGCAGGGTGCTCATTAGCGCGGCGGCACCGGGTGAGAGCCGTTGATGACGCAAGCTCACCAGCCCATAGGGCTGAACACTTAGCGTCTCGCTGAAGGGCAGCAGGTGAAAGCGTTGCGGTGGGCAGAGCAGGTCGGCGGCTTCCCGGGTGGTCACCGTGATGGTGTCGGATTTATCCACCAGCGCCAGCGATAGCAGCAGATCGGCGGTATCGACGATCTGATGCGGTGGTGCAACCTGATGGTGCAGAAACAGGCTATCCACCCGCTGGCGCATCAACGCGCCGGTGGGCTGTAGCGACCAGGGGAAGCCCGCCATATCCGCCAGACTGAGCGGTTGTTTACCGGCTAGCGGATGACCTTGGCGGCATACGAAGCAGAGCTCCTCCTCACCAATTTCCTCAAATACGAAGCGCTCGGCATCGACGCCTGCGGGAATACGGGTAATCGCGAAATCCAGCTCACCTTCGAGCAGGCGCGGTACCAACACCTTGCTGACATCCACATCCACGCTGATCTTTAGCCCCGGTCGGTCGCGGTGCACCCGCTCAATCGCGCTGGTAAGCAACGTGACCGCCGGGGCCATTACCGTACCGACCGCTACCGTGCCCGCATTGCCTTCGCCGAGGGCGTTCAACTCCTCACCGGTATGACGTAGCGCTGAAAGCATGCTGTGGGCGTGACGAATCATAATCTCGCCGTACCAGTTAGGCGTTAGCCCTCGGGGGTGGCGATCAAACAGGCGAATACCCAGGTTGGCTTCCAGGTCGCTGAGTAGTTTTGAGGCGGCGGGCTGGCTCATATTGAGCTGGGTCGCAGCGCGATGCAGGTTGCGCTGCTCATCCAGGGCTAAAAATAGCTGAAAATGGCGCAACTTTAGTCGCACGTCTAAAAACCAGTTCTCGCCGAGAACGCCCATAGAATAAGCCCTGAGTTGTTATTGATACTTAGAAGTATATCGATAATAAGGTGTTTGTATATTGGTTGGTTATGAAAGACGTGGCTACTGTAGTGACTGAATAGGCGTTCCAATAACAACAACGATCTCCACCAGGAGGAAAAGCATGCCACTCATAAATACTCAGGTAGGCGCTCAGAAACATAGCGCGGGATCAACGCTGCTGCTAAGCGCCGGTATCGCCCTGCTAATGATTAGTGCAGCTCAAGCACAAAGCGAGACTCAGGCGACAGCGGGAAATGGCGCCGAAAACGGCGTTGAGAAATCGGTGTTTGGCCACTTGCCCGATGGTCGTCAGGTCGATGTTTACCAATTTACCAACGCCAACGGTATCGAACTGCGGGTGACCAACTACGGCGGCATCATCCTGTCGCTGAAGACCCCCGATATGAACGGCAAATTTGACGATATAGCGCTGGGTTTCGACTCCCTGGAAGCGTACCTTTCCGATGAGTACCGTCAGGCAAATCCCTATTTCGGTGCCATCATCGGCCGTTATGGTAATCGTATCGCAGGTGGCCAATTCCCCCTTGATGGGGAAAGTTACTCGTTGGCTACCAACGATGGCAGCAATCATCTGCATGGCGGCGATCAGGGCTTCGACAAAGTGCTGTGGCAAGCCGAACCCTTTGAAAACGAAGCGGGCACTGGATTGGTGTTGCGCTATACCAGCGAAGATGGCGAAGAGGGCTACCCTGGCAGGCTGGAGACTGAAGTCACCTATACGCTGACCGATAATGACGAACTGATGGTGGATTATCGAGCGGTGACCGACAAAGCCACCCCGATTAACCTCACCCAGCACAGCTACTTCAACTTAAAAGGTGAAGGCAGCGACACCATTCTTGATCATCAGTTGATGATCAACGCCCCTGAATTTACCCCGGTTAACGACAGCCTGATTCCCACTGGCGAGATTCGCTCGGTAGACGGCACGCCGTTCGACTTTACCCAGGCGATTCCCATCGGCGAACGCATTGAGCAAGACAATGAGCAGCTCGCCTTCGGCGGCGGTTATGACCACAACTTTGTGCTTGCCCGCGATAACGCGGCAGCGGATGAACTGGTGCTGGCTGCCAAGGCGTGGGAGCCGCAGAGCGGACGCATGGTGGAAATCACCACCACCGAACCCGCGATCCAGTTCTATTCCGGCAACTTTCTTAACGGCGACCTGACCGGTAAGCAGGGGCAGGCTTACGGACACCGTTCTGGCTTTGCGTTGGAAACCCAGCACTACCCCGATTCTCCTAATCAGGAGGCGTTTCCCAGCACGATCCTAGAGCCAGGCGATACTTACCGCTCGCGTACGGTATACCGCTTTTCGGCGCAACAGAATTTTGATTCATAATCCACCATGGGATGCGAATAAAAAGATCGAAATCTCAATAAAAACAACGCTAAAAATCGCAGGAGCACAACAATGAAATTGACTAAGACATTCACTCGTTTAGCCCTTGGCAGCGCCATCATGATGGCTTCACTGGGATCCGTCCATGCCCAGGAGGACGAGGTAAAAATCGGCTTCATCGTTAAAAAACCGGAGCAGGCCTGGTTTATCAATGAACAGGAAGCGGCCACCGCAGCAGGCGAAGAGCTTGGCTTCGAAGTGGTGCGCCTTGGCGGTGAGGATGGTCAGGAAGTACTCAGCGCGATTGATAACCTTTACTCACAAGGCGCTCAAGGGTTTGTAATCTGTCCGCCGGATGTACGGCTGGGGGCAGCCATCATGAACCGCGCCGAGCAGTACGACATGAAAGTGATCACCGTCGATGATCAGTTTGTGACCTCCAGCGGTGAGCCCATGGAGGGCGTGCCGCATCTGGGAATGTCGGGCACCAAAATTGGGCGTCAGGTGGGCGAAGCCATTAACGCCGAAATGGAAGCGCGGGGCTGGAACCCCGATGAGGTTGCTGCGCTGCGCATTACCAATAACGAACTACCTACCGCCGTTGAGCGTACCGATGGCGCTACCGAGGCGCTGTTAGCTGCAGGCTTCCCGGAAGACAATATTTTTGATGCGCCCCAGCAGAGTACCGACACCAGCGGGGCTTTCTCAGCCGCATCGCCAGTGCTTTCCCAGCGTGGCGATTATGAGCACTGGGTGATCTATGCCCTTAACGAAGAGAGCGTGCTCGGCGGTGTTAGGGCGACCGAGCAATATGGCTTAGCGCCGGAAGATGTGATCGGCGTGGGTATCAATGGCTCCGGCGCCGCCTTTGCCGAGTTTTCCCGGGATAACCCCACTGGCTTTCACGGCACGGTAGCGGTCAGTTCCACCATGCACGGCCGCCAGACCGCCGAAGACCTCTACCGCTGGATTAGCGAGGATCAAGAGCCCCAGGCCAACACTGAAACCTCCGGCACGTTAATGACGCGCGACAACTGGGAAGAAGTGCGCGCAGCGCTCGGTCTATAAAGCGCTTGGTTGGCAATGAAAGAGGCCTGTAACGGGCTCGCTGTTACAGGCCATCTGTGGAGTATTCATGCATGTCTGATGCTTATTTACGGTTCGACGGGATTAGCGTGGTGTTCCCCGGGGTGCGCGCGCTGGATGGGGTGAGCTTTGCCGCCCACGCCGGTCAAGTGCATGCGCTAATGGGTGAGAACGGCGCGGGTAAATCCACCCTGCTCAAGGTGCTCAGTGGCGTTAACCGGGCAGCCGAAGGCGCGCTATGGATCGATGGCCAGCGCCACGTATTCAGCAACGCCCGGGAGGCGCTGCGGGAAGGCATCGCGATTATCTACCAGGAGTTGACGCTCTCGCCCAATATGTCGGTGGCCGAGAATCTGCTGCTGGGCCAACTGCCCACACGGCAGGGGTTTGTTAACCGCCGCGAGTTAAAACAAAAAGCCCTGGCGATTCTGGCTGATCTTGGCGAGGGGGAGATTCACCCCTCGACCAAGGTGCGCGAGCTCTCCATCGGCCAGCAGCAGATGATTGAGATTGGCCGCGCACTGCTGCGCGACGCCAAGGTGATCGCTTTTGACGAACCCACCAGCAGCCTCTCGATTCAGGAAATTCGCCAGCTTAAGCGTATCGTCCAACGGCTGCGCGATGAAGGCCGGGTGGTGCTCTACGTGACTCACCGCATGGAAGAGGTGTTCGAGATGTGTGATGCGGTCACCATCTTCCGCGATGGCAAGCACATCCGTACCCACGAGGATATGTCGGCGCTCAATCACGACCTGCTGGTGAGCGAAATGGTCGGTCGAGACATCGACGATGTTTACGGCTACCGGGCGCGTGAACAGGGTGACGTGGTCTTGAACGTGGAGGGAATTCAGGGGCGTGGTTTAAAAGCCCCGGTAAGTTTCTCCGTTAAGCGCGGTGAGGTGTTCGGACTGTTTGGTTTGGTGGGCGCCGGGCGTAGCGAGCTGCTGCGACTAGTGTGTGGGGTCGAGTCCCCTAAAGCCGGCAGCGTAACCTTTAACGGTGAGTCACGACGCTTTAAAAGCCCCGGCGAGGCGATCCGCGCCGGGATTGCCATGTGCCCGGAGGATCGTAAGTCTCAGGGGATTTTTCCGGTGGCCAGCGTGGCCGACAATCTCAATATCAGCTGTCGGCGCTTTTTTAAACGTTGGGGCGTTTTCCGCCACCCCGGTCGCGAACGGCGCAATGCCGAAGCCTATATCCAGCAACTCAGCGTTAAAACACCCGGCCCACGAACGCCCATAGGCAAACTCTCAGGGGGTAACCAGCAAAAGGTGATTCTGGCCCGCTGGCTCGCCGAAGAGATTGACCTGTTCGTGATGGACGAGCCGACCCGAGGGATCGACGTAGGCGCACGGCGAGATATTTACTCGCTGCTCTACGACCTGGCCGAACAGGGCAAAAGCGTGGTGGTGATCTCCAGCGACCTGGCGGAAGTCAGCTCCATCTGTGACCGCATCGCCGTGATGCGCGACGGTGAGCTGGTGGAGGTGCTGCCGCGGGAGTCGGCCACGCCGGAACGTCTACTGGGGCTGGCGCTACCTGCCTAAGTCAGTTTTTTACACGCTATTGGCTCTTAAAAGAAGAAGCTCAGGACAAACACCATGACAACTAACAACGCAACCCAAGGTGAGACGACACCTGCCCGCCCAGCGGGGCGCCAGGGGCTGATCAAACCGCTGCGCACGCTGCTGGATACCTCGGGACTGATCGCGATTTTCTTGCTGCTGTTTGTGGCATTAGCCGTCCTCATCCCCGATTTTCTGACCGGCCGCAATATGGTCGGGCTACTGCTTTCGATTACCCTGATCGGTAGTTTGGCCACCACCATGATGCTGGTACTGGCTCTGGGGGAGGTGGATCTTTCGGTGGCCTCCACGGTGGCCTTCGCGGGGGTGGTCGCAGCGGTGGTGACCTCCAGTACCGGTAGCGTGTTTATCGGCGTGATTGGAGGCATTGTCGCCGGGGGCGCGGTGGGTGCCTTTAACGGCCTGGTGATTGCCAAATTCGGTATTAACTCGCTGATTGCCACCCTGGCCGCGATGGAGTTTGTGCGCGGTCTGGCCTATATCACCTCCGGCGGCGACGCGGTGATGATTACCGTGCCGGGCTTCTTTGACCTGGGCAGCGCCTCCTTCCTCGGCCTAACCCTGCCAGTATGGACGATGCTGGCCTGTTTCGTGATCTTTGGCGTGATACTCAATATGACTGCCTTTGGGCGCAACGTTTTGGCTACCGGCGGTAACTCGGAAGCCGCCGCACTGGCCGGGGTTAATGTCCGTCGCCTCAAGATTATTGTTTTTGGCCTCCAGGGCGTAGTGGCAGGTGTCGTGGGTGTACTGCTGGCGTCGCGCATGGGGCTGGGCGACCCCAATACCTCCATGGGCCTGGAACTGGCGGTAATTTCTGCCTGTGTACTGGGTGGCGTGGCGCTATCCGGCGGCGTGGCCACGATTACCGGCGTGGTGGTCGGGGTGCTGATTATGGGCTGCGTGCAGAACGCTATGGGGCTGCTTAACGTACCTACCTTTTACCAATACCTGGTGCGCGGCGCGATTCTACTGCTAGCAGTGATGTTTGACCGCTGGAAACACACTCGCCGTCAGCGGGCCTAACACTACATCTCGATGCCTTTTTCACCATGAACTTTTTCACCGATTTTTTCCGGAGAGACCTCTATGTCTGATCGCAAGCCGCCCCTACGCTCTGCCCAATGGTTCGGCACCGCCGATAAGAACGGTTTTATGTACCGCAGTTGGATGAAAAACCAGGGCATCCCCGACCATGAGTTTCAGGGCAAGCCAATTATCGGTATCTGCAATACCTGGTCGGAGCTGACCCCCTGCAATGCGCATTTTCGTAAGTTGGCGGAGCACGTGAAGCAGGGCGTACTGGAAGCGGGGGGCTATCCGGTAGAGTTCCCGGTGTTCTCCAACGGTGAATCCAACCTGCGCCCCACCGCCATGTTTACCCGCAATCTGGCGAGCATGGACGTGGAAGAGGCGATTCGTGGTAATCCCATCGATGCGGTGGTGCTGCTGGTGGGCTGCGACAAAACCACTCCGGCGCTTTTGATGGGCGCGGCGAGCTGCGATATTCCCACCATCGTGGTCACCGGCGGACCAATGCTCAACGGCAAGCACAAGGGCAAGGACATTGGTTCCGGCACCGTGGTGTGGAAGCTCTCCGAGCAGGTCAAAGCCGGTGAGATATCGTTGCACGACTTTATGGCCGCCGAAGCGGGCATGTCCCGCTCCGCCGGTACCTGCAACACCATGGGCACCGCCTCCACCATGGCCTGCATGGCCGAGTCGCTGGGCACCTCGCTGCCGCACAATGCAGCGATTCCGGCGGTCGATTCTCGCCGCTACGTGCTGGCGCACCTCTCCGGCAATCGGATTGTCGAGATGGTCAACGAAGATCTGCGGCTATCTAAAATACTCACCAAGCAAGCCTTCGATAACGCCATTCGTACCAACGCCGCCATCGGTGGCTCCACCAACGCGGTGATCCACCTCAAGGCCATTGCCGGGCGGATCGGTGTCGATCTGACCCTGGACGACTGGAGTCGGGTAGGGCGCGGTACCCCCACGGTGGTGGATTTGCAGCCTTCGGGGCGGTTTCTGATGGAAGAGTTCTACTACGCCGGTGGGCTACCTGCAGTGCTCAGGCGCCTGGGCGAGGCCGACCGGCTGCCGTTCAAGGATGCCTTAACCGTCAACGGCAAAACCCTCTGGGAAAACGTCCAAGACGCCCCGTTGTATAACGACGAAGTGATCCGGCCGCTGGATAATCCGCTCACCACGGATGGCGGCATATGCGTGGTGCGCGGTAACCTGGCGCCCAACGGCGCGGTGCTCAAACCCTCAGCAGCGACGGCGGAACTGATGCAGCACCGCGGCCGTGCAGTGGTGTTTGAAGACTTCGACGACTACAAGGCGCGCATCAATGACCCTGACCTGGACGTGGAAGCCAACGATATTCTGGTGATGAAGCACTGCGGTCCACGCGGCTATCACGGTATGGCGGAAGTGGGCAATATGGGCTTGCCGCCCAAGATCCTCGCCCAGGGCATCACCGATATGGTACGTATTTCTGATGCCCGCATGAGCGGCACTGCCTACGGCACCGTGGTGCTGCACGTTGCCCCGGAAGCCGCCGCCGGTGGCCCACTGGCCGCGGTGCGTAACGGTGACTGGATTGAACTTGACTGCGAAAGCGGCCGACTGCATTTGGAAATCAGCGATGAAGAGCTGGCTTCGCGACTGGCTGAGAGCGACCCCACCGCCGCCTCAACGCTGATCGCCAGCCAGGGCGGCTACCGTCAGTTGTACATCGAGCGAGTACTCCAAGCCGACGAAGGCTGCGACTTCGACTTTCTGGTGGGTTGCCGCGGGTCTGACGTGCCGCGTCATTCGCACTGATTAACTGTAAAGGAGTCGCGATGGCCGCCAGACTGGCCGACAAGCATATTCTAGTGACCGGGGCCGCCACCGGCATTGGCCGTGCCGTTGCCGAAGCCTGTGTCCGCGAAGGTGCCAAGGTTGCCTTGCTGGATAGGGAGGGCGATAGCGTCGAACGGCTGGCAGCCCAGTTGCGTGGTGAAGGTCACCATGTGCAGAGGCTGGTCGCCGATATTGCCGAACGTACGGCGGTGGAAGCCGCCGTGGCGCAGGCTCGCAAGCTCTTCGGCCCCTTAACCACCCTAGTCAATAACGCAGGAATGAATGTTTTCCATGAGCCACTTGCCATGCCGGACGAGGCCTGGCAGCGCTGCTTATCGGTGGATTTGGAAGGCGCCTGGCACTGTAGCCGGGCGGTGCTGCCCGATATGCTGAAGCAGGGCGGAGGCGCCATTATTAATATTGCCTCCACCCATAGCTTCTCGATTATTCCCGGCTGTTTTCCCTACCCGGTCGCCAAGCACGGCTTGATCGGTTTGACCCGAGCACTCGGTATCGAATATGCCTCCCGCGGCGTGCGGGTCAATGCCATTGCGCCGGGCTATATCGCCACCCCGGCGGTAGAAGCGCATTGGCAAACTTTCGACAATCCTGTCGCAGCGAAAGCCCGCATCGAAGCACTGCTGCCTCCAGGGCGGTTAGGGAAACCCGAGGAAGTGGCCATGACGGCGGTCTTTCTAGCCTCAGATGAAGCGCCCTTTATCAACGCAAGCTGCTTAACGATTGATGGTGGGCGCAGCGTGGTCTATCACGACTGACGATTGTTATGCCCGTTGAGTGTTTGCAAGGAGGGGGGGTATGGTGAGAAGGGAGTTTAGAGGCTATTCATAAGTTTAAAGGTTAGTATTCGGTTTTTCTTCAGAGAGTTCAATCTCTTGAGTAGATTTTCTTGGCAAAAAAATACCCTTTATACAATCTGGATTAATGATGGCAAGTTGAATATGGTTTTCAGAGAAAAATCTTGCACCATCGTACAGTGGATCGCCTTCGATAAAAGCGGCCCTAACAGAATCAAAGGGTTCGCCCTGTTCCTTGGCCAAGGCACATGCATAACGAATCACAGCACAATCAAGCTCACGGGCTTTAAAATCAAAATCTGTTTTTCCAAACGATCTATTCTCAGGCAGTGGTGTACCTTCTGCCTCTAAATCATCTTTTAGCTGCTGATAAGCTTCTTTAAGAAAATCATTATATTTTTGGTCAAGCAAATCCAGGCAGTTGCCGAGCTCAATTACTGCGCCCAGTACAAAGGGATCTTTAACATTAGAAGCAGCCCGCTGGCTATCTTGAAGGGCATACTGATGCGCTCTTTCAAGATTATTTTCCCAAAAGTAAACGCCATTGCCCAGCCAATCATACTTATTATTACTGTGTTTGAATTCAGATTTTTGGTTCAGGATACTGATGGCAATATCTTTATCTAACCCATGAAAACCATAGACAATTGTCGGTTTTGATGAATACATTAGGTCTTAACGTGTGCCGTATGGTTGCCTTTAGACTTAGATGGACTGAAAAAACGCTTATCAAGACGCCCTTGTGAATCAAGGATGTGCGCATCTTTAAGCAATTTCATTCTTTGCTCATGAGTGCGGTTCTGCCCAGCTGCCTTAACTTTTTGTGTCAATTGATGAATAGACATAAAATACCCCCTTGTACATTTTCATGCTAATCGACCTTTTGGCTACAGGCAAGTAGCCGATCCGGACTTAGCCTGGCTATCTAACAGCGTCTCGCCATCGGTGGCATTTAGCGCCATGGCGATGCCGCCCATGCAGGTCATGTCGCGATCCCAGGCGCAGCTTTCGATGCGCGTGGTGCCCATCAGCTCGGCCACCAGGGCTTCGTTAAGGGTGCTGTGCATGGCGGCCTGCATGGCGTCAAAGCCGCGCACGCCGGAACCGGTAATCAACACCAGATCAGGGTTGAACAGTGCCAGCACATTGGCGATACCGACCCCCAGTGCGCGGCCCGCCTCGGCGTAGATTTCCTGGGCCACGGAGTCACCTTGTAACGCCAGCTGGGTTAGCGCCTGCATTTGCTGTTCGGAGGGGTGCGCGCTGTCGCCGGGGGGAAGCGCTAAATGGTCGGCGGCGGCGCGATAGAGTGCGTAGTCGCTGGCGTAGGCTTCGATACAGCCGCGTCGCCCGCAGGCGCACAGGGCGCCGTCGGGCTGATATTTGCTATGTCCAAACTCGGCCGCGGAGCCATTGGCACCCAGAAAGGGCACGCCGTTAATCAACACCGACATACCGATACCGTAACCCAGCATAATGACCACCAAGTTGGGACAGTCGGCATAATCGGGCTGTGCCGCCAGCACGCTAGCGATGCAGTTGGCATCGTTTTCTAACAGTACGCTACAGTGAAAACGTTCTGCTAAACGCGCCGATATCGGGGCGTTACGAAAGCTTAAAGCGGGTGACCAGATAATCGTACCGCTTTGCGACGACACCACGCCCTGCACCGCCAAACAGATTCCCGCCAAGCGTTGAAAACCCTTTAGCTGCAGTGCGCAGACAGCGCTGATCTTTTCTTCAAGCAGTGCTTCCAAGTCGTCGGCGCTCAACGCCAAGGTGGTCACTGCGTGGTGCTCGCTATGGCGTACTTGACCTGAAAAATCACCCACCACCAGCTGGATCTCATTGATCGACAGCTTGATACACACTACGCAAGCGGCATTCGGGTCGAGTTCGATCAAGGTTTTTGGTCGACCCCGTCCGGTAGGGCGGGGCGCTTCGGGTGGTCGTTCACTGATCAAACCCTGCTGGAGTAGCTCTGCGCTGATCGAGGTGACGGTGGCAGAGCTAATGCCGTTGAGTGTGCCTAGATCGATGCGAGCAACCGGCCCTTGGTCACGCAGGGTGCGGATCACCGCCAAGGTATTGTCGAGGCGGCTGGTATCAGTCGACGGAAGGGCCATAGGGTCGCCGTTAGGGTTGGTGGAGAAAATTGCAGTGATTCAAACTATCTAGCTAGCGCCCTCATCGTGGGGCGTTAGTGCGATTGTCAAAATACGACCTAAGTTGCATATGCAGATATTTATTTTAGCACCTAAAGTAAATAAAGCATCACGCTAAAGCAATCGATGTTGATAAGCCTCCAACACAATAACAACAGACATTATCAGGTGGCCCCATGCTGTTATCAGCGCGCAAACTGTGCCGCTCGTTTGGCGAAAACCAAGTGTTATTTGACGTTGATCTCGACCTGCAGGCGGGGGAGGTACACGCTCTGCTAGGCGAGAACGGCGCCGGTAAATCGACCCTGGTCAAAATCCTTGCTGGGTATCTTCGTCCTACTTCGGGCGACGTCTTAGTAGACGGCCAAAATAAGCAATACCGCTCCAGCGGAGAAGCAGAGGCCGACGGCGTGGTCATGATCCACCAGGAACTGGCGCTGGCGGAACAGCTCAGCGTGGAGGAGAACATCTTCTTGGGCCGCGAACTGCGCCGTGGGCTGTTTCTGGATCGGCGTGCCATGCGCGAACATAGCCGGGCGGCGCTGGCAGAGCTTGAAACTGACGTTGACCCACGCGCTAGAGTGAAAGACTTAAGCACCTCTGATCAACAAATGGTCGAGATCGCCAAGGCCATCACCCGCGATGTGCGTGTGCTGATTATGGATGAGCCCACCGCCACCCTGACCGAAAACGAAGTGACAGTGCTGTTCGCGCTTATCGCTCGCCTGCGTGAGCGAGGCGTGGCGATTCTGTATATCTCCCATAAGCTGCGTGAAATCGAGCAGATCGCTGATCGCGTGACGGTACTGCGCGACGGCCACTTGGTGGATAGCGGCCCGATGGCCGGGCGCAGCAAAGAGGAGCTGGCGCGGCTGATGGTGGGCCGGGAAATCACTGAAATGTACCCACCGCGTACACAGCTGGCGGAGGATGCGCCGGCGGTACTGGAAGCGCGGGACTTCGTAGTGCCCGGTGCCGTGAAGCAGGCCAGCTTTACCCTACGGCGGGGCGAAGTGTTGGGATTTGGCGGCATTGTGGGCGCCGGACGCACTGCGCTGATCGAAGCGGTGCTGGGCCTACGCGGCAAAAGTGCAGGCCAAGTGCTGCGCAACGGCCAGCCGGTGGTGCTGCGCCACCTGCGTGATGCGGTGCATCAGCGGATTGCCTATTTGACTGAGGATCGTAAAGGCAAAGGCCTGGTGCTCAATATGGATTTGCGTTCCAACGTTACGCTGCTCAATTTGCGCGCTCACTGTCACCCTTTGATCGACCGCCGCCGCGAGGAGCAAGCCTTCCAGCAGGCCATCCAGCGCTTTGATATCCGCCTGCGAACGGCCGCGCGCACTGCCGCGGAGCTCTCCGGGGGCAACCAGCAGAAGCTGTTGCTCGCCAAGGTAATGTCCATCGACCCCGAAGTCGTGATTATCAACGAGCCGACCCGGGGCATTGATGTGGGTACCAAGCACCAGATCTACCACTTTATCCATGAATTAACCGAAGCAGGCTGCTCGGTCATCTTGATCTCTTCTGAGATGGGCGAGTTGATCGGGCTTTCTCACCGCGTGGCGGTAATGTGCGCAGGCGTACTTACCGGGGTGCTTGAAGGTGAGGATATTAATGAACAAGAAATTATGCAGTACGCATCCGGCATTAAGGGAGTAGAGGTCGATGAGCAGCGTCATGGCTAATAACAAAACGACTAATAAAGCGGCTAACAAAATGATCAAGCAAAAAGGCTTCGCCATAGACCTGAAAACCTGGGGGCCTTTTGTAGCGTTGGTGGTGTTAGCGCTGCTGGGTGTGCTGATTAATCCGGCTTTTCTAGGGCTGGATAATCTCTCCAACATGCTTACCCGCAGTGCCTTTATCGGCATTATTGCTATTGGCGCTACCTTTGTAATTACCGCCGGCGGGTTGGATCTTTCGGTAGGGGCAATGGCGGCCTTTATTGCCGGGGTGATGATTATTCTGATGAACAGCCTGGTCGAGCAGTTCGGTGCCGGTGTCACCACCGTGCTACTGGGTGTCGGTGCCTCGCTGCTGCTGGGGCTGTGCGCCGGCTTTATCAACGGCATGGTGACCACCAAAGGCAAGATCGAAGCCTTTATCGTCACCCTTGGCACTATGGGAATTTACCGCTCGTTGGTCACTTATCTCGCCGATGGCGGCACCCTGACACTGGACTGGGCGGTGCGCGATATCTATCGCCCGGTGTATTACGGCAGCTTCCTGGGCATCACCATTCCGGTGTGGGTATTTCTGTTTGTCGCCATTATTGGCTACATCCTGCTCAACTACACGCGCTTTGGGCGCTACTGCTTTGCCATCGGCTCCAATGAACAAGTCGCCGAATACAGCGCCATTCATGTGGATCGTATCAAGACCATGACCTACATGCTGCAAGGCGTGTGCGTGGCTTTGGCGACGATTATCTATGTGCCTCGGCTGGGCTCTGCTTCAGGGGCTACCGGGGTGCTCTGGGAGCTGGAGGCAATTGCCGCGGTGATCATCGGCGGCACCATGCTTAAGGGCGGCCATGGTCGCATCTGGGGCACTGTGGTGGGCGCCATTATGCTCACCATGATCGGCAATATTCTCAATTTGACCGACGCCATCTCTAATTATCTCAACGGTACGGTGCAGGGGATCATCATCATTGTGGCGGTCTACCTGCAGCGTGCCTCGTGGAGAAAAGCAGCGCCTTAAGGCACTGAAACGAATGTAAAAACCAAAAAAACGTTCGCAACATCAACCCTTAGCAGCTCGCAACACAGCAAGTAAAAACAGCAAAACAATTACAAACACGAAAGGAGCATCACTATGCGAACCATCAAGACAGCAGTGAAGGCCTGCGTCACTACTGCAGCACTCACTTCAGCAATAGGGCTCTCCGGCGCCGCCGTTGCCCAGGAGTACACCATCGGTGTCTCCATTCCCGCCGCCACCCATGGTTGGACGGGGGGCGTTAACTACCACGCCGAAGAAGCCAAAAAACGCCTTGAGGCGCTCTATCCCGATATAGAGATCACCATCTCAACCGCGGGCACAGCAGGTGAGCAGGCCAATGATCTGGAAGACCTGGTATCGCTACGCAACATCGACGCGCTGGTGGTGCTGCCGTTTGAATCTGGCCCGCTGACCGATCCGGTGCGCCGGGTTAAAGAGTCCGGGGTGTTCGTCACCGTGGTAGATCGAGGACTGACGGAAGAGGGGATCCAGGATCTCTATGTAGCGGGGAATAACCATGAACTAGGCCGCGTTTCCGGCGAGTACATCCGCGAGCGCCTTGATGATGAAGGCGACATTGTGGTGCTGCGCGGTATTCCCACGGTGATCGATGATGAGCGGGTGCAAGGCTTCCAAGAGGCGATTGAAGGCTCCGAGGTCAACATCCTCGATATGCAGCACGCCAACTGGAATCGCGATGATGGCTTTGAAGTGATGCAGGACTACCTGTCGCGCTTCGACAATATCGACGCCGTCTGGGCCCAGGATGACGATATCGCCCTGGGCGTCATCGAAGCGGTGCGCCAGGCGGATCGCGAAGATGAGCTGTTTATCGTCGGCGGCGCGGGTATGAAGGACATCATCAAGCGGGTCATGGACGGCGATGAGCTGGTGCCGGTAGACGTGCTTTATCCGCCCGCCATGATCGCCACGGCGATGGATCTTACCGTGCAACACTTCGTCTCCAACGGCCCTGTGTTGGGTGAGTACATTCTGGGCTCGCCGCTGATCACCCAAGAGAACGCCGAGCAGTACTACTTCCCCGACTCTCCGTTCTAAACACGGTCTGATCGCGTACTGATAGCGCGTACTGATAGATAGGCGCGGGTAAAAAGCATTCCTCCCACCCGCGCTTATCTACGCAATTAATCAACGCTTTATTGAGAGAGTCCTATGAAAACAATCAAAGGGCCAGCGCTCTTTCTCGCCCAATTTGCCGGTGATGAAGCCCCGTTTAACACGCTTGAAAGCATTGCCGCCTGGGCGGCGGGGCTAGGCTATCAGGGCGTGCAGATTCCCAGTTGGGATGCGCGCATGATCGATCTAAGACGCGCCGCCGAGAGCCGCACCTACTGCGATGAGATCAAAGGCATCCTGGCCGAGCACGGCTTAACGCTCACCGAGCTTTCTACCCACTTGCAGGGCCAACTGGTCGCCGTGCACCCAGCTTATGACGAGATGTTTGATGGCTTTGCAGCACCGGAGGTGCGCGGTAATCCCAAAGCACGCCAAGCGTGGGCCGTTGAGCAGCTAATGTTGGCTGCCAAGGCATCGCAAAATCTTGGCCTAACTGACCACGGCACTTTTTCCGGATCCCTGGCGTGGCCGTTTATCTACCCTTGGCCCCAGCGCCCTGCGGGCTTGATCGACACTGCGTTTGACGAGCTGGCCAAACGCTGGCGCCCGATTCTGGATGCTTTTGACGAAGCCGGGGTAAATCTCTGCTACGAAATCCACCCCGGCGAAGACCTCCACGACGGCATCACCTTCGAGATGTTCCTTGAGCGGGTCGGCAACCACCCGCGCTGCCACATTCTTTACGACCCCAGCCACCTGATTCTGCAGCAGCTCGACTACCGCGGCTTTCTGGATGTGTACCGCGAGCATATTCAGATGTTCCACGTTAAGGACGCCGAGTTTAACCCCAGCCCCAAGCAGGGCGTTTATTCCGGCTATCAGTCATGGACAGAGCGTGCTGGCCGCTTCCGCTCCCTGGGCGATGGCCAAATCGACTTTAAGTCGATCTTCTCGTGGATGGCGGCCAACGACTACCACGGCTGGGCGGTGTTGGAGTGGGAGTGCTGCCTGAAGCACCCGGAAGTTGGTGCCCGTGAAGGCGCGACCTTTATTCGTGACCACATTATTGAAGTCACCGAACGGGCATTCGACGACTTCGCCGACGGTGGCTCTGATGAGGCAGCCAATCGGCGCATCTTAGGTCTTTAGCGATTTGGGCCTCCACTAGACGACAGGACAAAGCGATATGAGCAATCAACAAGACACGCCGCGTCGGCTGCGGTTGGGCATGGTGGGCGGCGGCCAGGGCGCTTTTATTGGCGGCGTGCACCGCATCGCCGCCCGGCTGGATGACCACTACGAGCTAGTGGCCGGGGCCTTTGCTTCTGACCCCGAGCGCAGCCGAGACGCCGCGGCGGAACTACACGTCGCCGATGATCGCGCCTACCCCGACTACCAAGCCATGGCCGAAGCGGAGCGCAAGCGCTCGGATGGTATCGACGTGGTCGCCATTGTGACCCCCAACCATGTGCACTTCGACGTAGCGCGCACCTTTCTTGAAGCGGGCTTTCATGTGATCTGCGATAAGCCGATGACGATCACCCTGGAAGAGGCGCAAACCCTTGCCGAGCTGGTGGAACGGACGGGATTGTTCTTCGGCTTGACCCATAACTACTCCGGCTACTCGCTGGTACGCCAGGCGCGAGAGATGGTCGCCAGCGGTGAGCTGGGCGAGCTTCGCGTCGTTCAGGTGGAGTACCCGCAAGATTGGCTCTCCACCCGCCTGGAAGAGAGCGGCGTCAAGCAAGCCGAGTGGCGCACCGACCCCAAACGCAGCGGCCCGGCGGGCTGTTTGGGCGATATCGGCACTCACGCCTACCACTTGGCGCGTTATGTCACGGGGTTGCAACTGGAATCACTCGCCGCCGATATGCACACCTTTGTGGAAGGCCGTGCGCTGGATGACAACGTGCATATGCTGCTGCGCTTTAAGGGCGGTGCCCGCGGCATGCTGTGGTCGAGTCAGGTCGCGCCGGGTAACGAAAACGGTCTACAGCTTCGCGTTTATGGAAGCCTTGGTGGCCTTACTTGGCGCCAGGAAACCCCCAACCAGTTACTGCACTCACCGATAGGAGAGCCCACGCGCATCTTAACTCGCAATGGCCCAGGTTTAGGTACAGCTGCGATGGCAGCAGCGCGCATTCCCGCGGGGCATCCGGAAGGTTATCTCGAGGCCTTTGCACAGCTTTATCGCGATTTCGCGGTGCAAATTCACGCCCGCCAACACGGTGGCAGCCTTGAAGCGCTGGCCGCGCCCACGCCGGGTGTGGCCGACGGCGTTGACGGCCTGAGCTTTATCACCCGCGCGCTGGCTTCGTCCGCTGCCGGCGGGCGGTGGGTGGATGTCTAGAGCACGCTAAAACACGCAAAAGAGAGAGGTGAGAAACCCTATGAATCAGCACTCAGCGCGCTATGTAAGCCTTGAACAGCGTGTGGTCTTTATTACCGGCGGTGGCAGCGGCATCGGCGCCGCGCTTACCCGTGCCTTTCATCATCAGGGCGCACGGGTGGTGTTTGTCGATATTAACGACGCCGCCAGTGAGGCGCTGGTCGATGAGCTCCGCGCCGATACCGGCGAGGCGCCGTTGTATTACCACTGCGATATTCGCGACGTGGCTAGCCTGCAGCGGGTTATTGCCGAGACCGGCCAAAACGTCGGGCCTATTCATACGCTGGTCAACAATGCCGCCAGCGACGACCGCCACGACTGGCGGGAGGTGGATGTGGCCTATTGGGATGAGCGAATGTCGCTCAACCTGCGGCCGATGTTTTTTGCCGCCCAGGCGGCAGCTGAACAGATGATTGAGGCGGGCGGTGGCTCGATTATTAATTTTGGCTCGGTCAGCGTGCAGATGGCGCTGGGTGGATTACCCGCTTATGTCACCGCCAAAGCGGCGGCGCACGGCCTGACCCGCAGCCTAGCCCGGGAGCTGGGTGAGCACAATATCCGCGTTAATACCTTGGTGCCCGGTTCGGTGATAACCGAACGCCAGCTCGAAAAGTGGATTAGCCCTGAGGATGAAGTCGCCATTCAACAACGCCAGTGCCTAAAAATGCGTCTTGAAGCCCAGCATATCGCCCCCGCCGTGCTGTTTTTAGCCAGTTCTGAAAGCCAGGCGATTACCGGCCAGGAGTTGGCGGTGGATGCCGGCTGGGCATGAGCCCGCTAACGTTGAAATAATATTAGGAGAACATTATGCAGGTAGCTAACAATGACAACGTGTCCTGTTCACGTCCGCGTTCCTTAGCGCTAGCCATTGCCGTTACTGCTGCTTTGAGTTCAGGCGCAGCGGCGGCTGAGACCACGGTGACAGTATTAAGAATTGAGAGCAGCAGCGCTGAAAAGGACTACTACAACGAAGTGGTTGCCGAGTTCGAGTCGCAGCACCCTGAGGTTAATGTCGAGTTTGAATATCTTGCCAACGAGGCCTATAAAACGCGCCTGCCCACCATGCTGCAGTCCAGCCAGCGCCCGGATATCTATTACACCTGGGGCGGCGAAGGGCTGCGCGATCAGGTGGATGCGGGGTTTGTCCGCGACTTAACCGAGCCGATGCGCGATGGCTGGCAGGATATTTACCCTGAGTCCGCAGTGCGCGCCTTTACCCTGGATGATCGTGTCTATGGCGCGCCGCTCTACGCCACAGTGGTGGGTATCTGGGCGAACACCGCGCTAACGGAGCAAGCGGGGGTCGATGTAGAAGCGATTAAGACCTGGGCGGATTTTGAAAACGCCGTGGTGGCGCTGCGGGAAGAGGGCATAACCCCGCTGGTGGTCGGTGGTCAGGATGGCTGGCCGCTGCACTTCTATTGGGGCTCTTTAGTCACCCGCCTAGCCGGTGGCGAGGGCATCGAAGCGGCCAAAAGCGGTGACAACGGTGGCTTTAACGGCGAACCCTTTGTACGTGCTGGTGAAATGCTGCAGTCGTTGGTTGAGCTTGACCCTTTTCAGTCCGGCTTTATGGCCACTTCCTACGAGCGTGCCAGCGGCATGTTTGGCGATGGCGAGGCCGCCTTCCACGTAATGGGCGACTGGGATTATCTTCCTTCCAAGCAGCGCTCAGTCAGTGGTGAGGGTGTACCGGATGACGACTTGCAGTTTATTCCTTTTCCAGAGGTCGAAGGTGGAGAGGGCAACGCACAGAGTTTTGGCGGCATGAACGGTTTTGCAGTCACCCGCGACGCGCCCGACGAAGCGGTTCAATTCCTGCGCTTTTTACTCAATGCGGAGAACCAGCGTAAAGCGGCGGCGACGGGGATCTTTGTGCCGGTCGCCGAGGGCTCGGCCGAAGCGCTTGAAACTCCTTATGCCCGCCGGGTTGCAGAAATTCTTGATGAGTCCGAGTTCCATCAAGTGTTCCTGGATCAAGCGCTGGGCACCTCCGTTGGTGCGACCATCAATGACATTAGTGGCGATCTGGCCCAAGACGTTATCACTCCGGAAGAGGCCGCCGCCCAAGTTGATGAAGCCTGGCAGTTTAGATGATCTCCCCGCTAAAAGAGCACGCGCGTTTTCGCTCGTGCTCATCGATTTTCTGCCTCGGAGTTTGCCATGACCACGCTTGACCGAACCGCCGTGCCGCGGAGAGGGAATGCTGACCGGGTGAAGAAAGGCTTGGTGAGCGGTAAATTCACCGCGCTATTAATCCTGCTTCCACCGGCGTTAATCCTTTTTTCGCTGTTCGTCATTCTGCCGCTAGCGGATGCCGTCTATTACAGCGGTTTCTCCTGGAATGGCTACGGTGCGCCCAGTGACTTTGTCGGCTCGCAAAATTATCAGCGCCTGCTGGATCACTCGGTGTTTCATACCGCGCTGTGGAATACCGCCAAACTGATACTGGTATCGCTGCTGATCCAGATGCCACTGGCGCTGGGGCTGGCGCTGCTGGTGTACCGTAAAACGCCCACCAACACTCTGTTTAGGCTGGTGTTTTTCCTTCCCTATATCCTGGCCGAAGTGGCCGCTGGGCTTATCTGGAGCTTTGTTTTCGACGGTGACTACGGCATTACCAGCTCGCTGCTGCATGCCATGGGTCAGGAGTCGGTGTATGTGTTGGCCGATCACCAATGGGCGTTTCCAGCGATTATGACTGTGATCGTTTGGAAGTACTTTGGCTTCCATATGATGATCTACATTGCTGCCCTGCAGGGCGTGCCCAAGGATCTTGTCGAGGCCGCCAAGCTGGAAGGGGCAAAACCAAGACAAGTCGCACTCTTTGTACAAATCCCGCTGATTAAGCATGCCATCGTGGTGAGTGGTTTCTTTGCCATTATCGGCTCGCTACAGATCTTCGACATTATTATCCCGATGACCAACGGTGGCCCGTCCAACTCGACCCATACCATCGTTACCTACCTATATAGCTTCGGTCTCTCACGACTCAATATTGGCTTTGGTAGCGCCGCTGCGGTGGTGCTGTTTGTGCTCGCTATTGGGATCGCCTTCTTCTACCAACGCACTACGGCCAAGGGGAGTAAGGCATGAAAAGTATCACTACCCGTAACACGCTGCGCGTGATCGTCCTGATTGTGGTGGCAAGTGTTGTTATTGGCCCGCTGTTAGCGGCGTTCTTCGGTGGCTTTAAGGGCAATTCTGAGCTGCGCACCAATCCGCTGTGGCTGCCCGATAGTTGGGATGCGGGCAATTACATCGGCATCTTGCTGGATGGCAACTTCTGGCGCTACTTGGGTAACTCGTTTTTCATCTCGTTAATGACGGTGTTCTTAACCCTGGTGGTGGGGGCCGCTGCTGCTTACGTGTTTTCGCAGATCCGCTTCTTCGGCGCCAAGATGATTCTCTCCTATCTGCTGCTCGGCCTGATGTTTCCCTTTGCGGCGGCCATTCTGCCGCTGTTTATCAAGGTGCGGGATTTGGGCCTGCTGGATACCTATTGGGCGGTGATCCTGCCCCAGACGGCGTTTGGTTTGTCGCTAGCCATCCTGCTGTTTAAGGCCTTCTTTGACCAACTGCCCAAAGAGCTTTTTGAAGCCGCTTACGTCGATGGGTGCAGCTATTTACGCTTCTTCTGGTCGTTCACGCTGCCGCTCTCGACCCCCATTCTGGCCACGGTGGGCGTGTTTGTGTTTGTGCAGAGCTGGAACAACTTCCTACTGCCGTTAGTGGTGCTCAACGACCGCTCTATCTACACCTGGCCACTGGGCATGATGCAGTTCCAAGGGGAGTACCTTACTCAGTGGAACATGATTCTAGCCTTCGTGACTTTGACCATCATTCCGGCGGTTATTTTCTTTCTCGCCGCCCAGAAGTACATCGTGGCTGGCCTGACCGGCGGCTCGGTTAAGGGATAAAGGAGGATCCATAATGAACGATGTTATTCATAACCCGATTCTGACCGGGTTCAATCCTGACCCCTCTATTTGTCGAGTAGGCGACGACTACTACTTAGCCACATCGACCTTTGAGTGGTACCCCGGCGTTCAGATCCACCACTCCCGCGACCTGGCTAACTGGGCGCTGGTCACACGGCCCTTGAACCGTGCCAGCCAGTTGGACATGCGCGGTAATCCGGACTCCTGTGGAATCTGGGCGCCCTGCTTAAGCTACGCCGACGGGCTGTTCTGGCTGGTCTATACCGACATGAAGCGTTATGAGGGGAACTTCAAGGATGGACATAATTACGTGGTGACAGCGCCGCGTATCGAGGGGCCCTGGAGCGATCCGGTCTACCTGAATTCAAGTGGCTTTGACCCTTCACTGTTTCACGATACCGATGGCCGCAAGTGGCTGATCAATCTGCAGTGGGATTATCGCCAGCGGGAAGGGCGGGATCGCTTCGGCGGCATTGTGCTGCAAGAGTACGATCTTGAGCAACGCCGCTTAGTGGGCGCCATTACGACTATCTTCACGGGCACCGAGCTGAAGCTGACGGAAGGGCCGCATCTTTACCGGCGTAATGGCTGGTACTACCTGCTGGTGGCGGAAGGCGGCACGGGCTACCAGCACGCGGTCACCATGGCGCGCTCTAAAACGCTGACAGGCCCTTACCAGTTACATCCCAACAATCCACTTCTGACGAGTCAACATGATCCTGAAAACCCGCTACAGCGTGCGGGCCATGCGGATTTGGTCGATAGCCCTGAAGGCCATAGCTCTGAAGGTAATAGCTACCTGGTGCATTTATGTGGCCGCCCCTTACCGGGTACCCGGCTTTCACCGCTGGGGCGCGAGACCGCTATTCAGCGGGTGGAGTGGGGGGCTGATGGTTGGCTACGGCTCGCCAATGGAGGCAATACCCCGGCGTTAAAGGTCGCCGTGAGTGGCGTTACACAAAAGCCCCCTGCGCAGGAGGAGCACTACGATTTTGAAACAGACACGCTGCCCGCTGCGTTTCAGTGGCTGCGCACCCCCTACCCTGAACGGCTCTTTTCGCTTACCGAGCGGCCCGGCTACTTGCGCCTATTTGGCCGTGAGTCGGTCGGTTCCTGGTTTGAGCAGGCGTTAGTGGCCCGGCGCCAGGACAGCATTTACTGCAGTGCCGAAACGACGCTTGAATTTGAACCCGAGGATATTCAGCAGTTTGCCGGGCTGATCGCCTACTACAACCGTTTCAAATTCCATTATCTGGCGGTGACCCTGAATGACACAGGCGACAAGGTGCTGAGCATTATCAGTTGCCTGGATGATTGGCCTAACGGGAATCTGGAGATAGCTGATGCGAGCGTGCGCCTTGCCCCTGGCACCACGATTCGGCTCGGGCTGGATATTCACGCCCGGGAGTTGCGCTTTCGCTATGCCCAAGGTGGCGAGGAGTGGCAGCCGATTGGGCCCGCTTTAGACGCTGGCCTGCTCTCCGACGAAGGCAGCGGTCGCGCCCACGGCTACTTCACCGGCAACTTCCTGGGCATGGCTGCCCACGACATTAGCGGCCGCGGCACCCCCGCCGATTTCCAGGCGTTCTGTTATCGCCGCGCCCCTCTTTCAGAGACGAGATAAGCTCATGGCTGAAGTAACACTACGCAATATCGAAAAGACGTTTTATGGCAAAACCACGGTAATCCCAGACTTAAATCTGCATATCGAAGATGGCTCTTTTACCGTGCTTGTCGGGCCTTCCGGCTGCGGCAAGTCCACACTGCTGCGCATGATCGCAGGCCTTGAAACCGTGACCCAGGGAACGATCACTATCGGCGGGGAGGATGTCACCACCGCCGAACCTAGCGACCGGGATATTGCCATGGTCTTTCAGTCTTACGCGCTTTATCCGCACATGACGGTCGCCCGCAATATCGACTTTGGTATGCGTCTGGCAAAGGTGCCCGCCAAAGAGCGCGAGGCTAAAGTTGCCGAGGCAGCACGCCTGCTCAATTTAGAGGATCTGCTGGAGCGTAAACCCGCCGAGTTATCCGGTGGGCAGCGCCAGCGGGTGGCGATAGGGCGCGCCATTGTGCGCAGCCCCGGTGTGTTTCTGTTCGACGAGCCGCTCTCGAACCTGGATGCCTCGTTACGTAATCGCATGCGGGTCGAACTGGCCGAACTCCATCAACGACTCGAAACCACCATGGTGTATGTCACCCACGACCAGGTCGAAGCGATGACCCTGGCCGACTGCATCGTGGTAATGAACGCCGGGCAGATTGAGCAAATGGGCAAGCCCATGGCGCTTTACCAGCGCCCTGAAACACTGTTTGTCGCTGGTTTTATTGGCTCGCCGAAAATGAACTTAATCGAAGGGCCGCTAGCGGCGGCCTATGGCGCCACCACCCTAGGAATCCGGCCCGAGCATCTAGAGGTAAGCCGTGATCAGGGTGAGTGGAAAGGGCGTGTGCGGTTCATCGAGAAGCTCGGCGCTGACGCCTTTGCCTATGTGGACAGCGAGCAGGCCGGCCCGCTCACCGTGCGTCTCTCCGGCGATGTCGAACTGAGTAATGGCGACACGCTGTTCATTACTCCGCAACAGACCCAGCTTCACGCGTTCGATGCCGGCGGACAGCGGCTGCCTGACGACGCGGTTCAACAACGCTCAACCAGTCGCGAGAGCACGCTACACCATTAGCTACTACCAATTTTTCAGCCATCAATAGGCACAAAAACGCTCAATAACAAAGCCAAGGAGCTAGACAATGACACAACAAAGAACGCTAAGCCGCTCATCGTATATTCTGGTGATTTGCTGTATTGCCGCCATCGGCGGTTTCCTGTTCGGCTTCGACAGTGGCGTGATCAACGGCACGGTGGATGGCCTACAGGCCTCTTTTAACTCTGATAGTGCGGGCACGGGGTTCAATGTCGCCTCGATGCTGCTGGGCTGCGCGATCGGGGCTTTCTTTGCCGGTCGCCTGGCGGATCGCTTTGGCCGTCGCACGCTACTGATCGTGGCGGCGGTGTTCTTCCTGATTAGTGCCTGGGGCTCAGGCGTTGCCGGTAGTTCTATGGAGTTTGTGTTGTATCGCATCCTCGGTGGGCTTGCCGTAGGCGCCGCCAGCGTGATGACCCCGGCTTATATCAGTGAAGTAGCGCCGTCTGCTTACCGTGGGCGACTAGCTACCATTCAGCAGGTGGCGATTATCTCTGGCCTGTTTATGGCCTTTCTGAGTAATTACGTCTTGGCCTATGTGGCGGGCTCGGCCATGTCAGAGCTATGGTTTGGCTTCGCAACCTGGCGCTGGATGTTCTGGATTGAATTGATACCGGCTTCTGTTTTCCTGGTGGCATTGTTGTTTATTCCTGAAAGCCCGCGCTATCTGATCAGCACCGGTAAGCAGGGTGAAGCCCGCCGTGTGCTTGGGTTAGTGATGCCGGAGCGCGATGTGAGCACTAAAATCGATGAAATTAACACCACCCTGGATCAGGATCACAAGCCACGGTTAAGCGATGTGATGAATCGCACCACTGGCAAGCTGCACGGAATCGTTTGGGTAGGGATTGGCCTGGCGGTTTTCCAACAGTTGGTGGGCATTAACGTCGTTTTCTACTACGGCGCGGTGCTATGGCAGTCGGTGGGTTTCTCCGAAGGCGATGCGCTGCTGATCAACGTGATCTCGGGCGCCGTGAGTATTGGCGCTTGCCTACTGGCGATTGCGCTGATCGACAAAATTGGCCGCAAACCGCTGCTTTGGGGTGGTTCGGTGGGCATGGCGGCGACGCTGGCGTGTCTTTCCTATGCGTTCTCTACGGCGTCGATGGTGGATGGCAGCCTACAACTATCCAGTGATATGGGCGTATTTGCGCTGCTATGCGCCAACCTCTATGTGCTGTTCTTCAACGCCTCTTGGGGGCCGGTGATGTGGGTCATGCTGGGTGAGATGTTCCCCAATCAGATGCGTGGTTCGGGGCTGGCGATTGCTGGTCTTTTCCAGTGGCTGGCCAACTTCGGTATCACCATGACCTTCCCGATTATGCTGGCGTCTATCGGGCTGTTCGGCGCCTACGGTTTCTATGCGATCAGTGCCGTTGCCTCTGTCTTTTTCGTTATTTACTTCGTCAAAGAGACGCGCGGAAAAGAGTTGGAAGCGATGGCCTACGAGTAACTCTGCTAGATTGCCCCGATTGCCTGTTCAATCGGGGATCATGTGCCTATTTTAAACAGTACAAGGCTGGTTTTTATTAATAAAATCAAAAGGTTGGTTTCTGTTTTAAACATATAAGAAGTTGTTTAATAATGGTTTTTATTTACTGATGCCATGAGGTGGCATGGTGGCTGCAATGGATGGGTTGAGAGCGTAACAGGAAGGACGACCTGACGCTCTTACACGTTAAACCCAGTGCGATGCTCGCACAGATGTTTAAGTAGCAACGTTTGATAGGAGCAGTATCATGATGAAGACGGAATCTCTCAAGAAACTTGGCATCCTAGGTGTATCATTTGGCCTAATGGCCAGCCCACTTGCTTTTGCTCAAGTGGACAGCAGCGACGAGTACGAACCGACCCCGCAGGAAGAAACGACGCAGGATGATCAAGGCACCGACAACAGCTACGACACTGAGCAAGATAAAGGTTCGGATGTAGGTACTGAGTACGAAGAGGAAGAGCAAGAATTCACTTACGAAGAAGAGGAAGAGGAGCAAGAAGTCCCCGCCACTGATGAAGAGGAGGATGACTCCGGGTGGTAATTGCAACTTTTTAAGGACTCACTTTTCTCGGGCTCATGGATGAGCCAACAGATGCCTCGCCAACTGCGGGGCATCTTTGTGTGTGGCCGTTAACACTGTCAACCCAAGCGGGCGATATCATTTCACGCTAAAGTGTTAAGCACCTTTACGCTTAACCATTGACTACGGTGCTCACAAGGATGTCTCAATGCCCCTGAAATGGATGCCCCTGAAATGGACAGACAAGCCCTATCTGCCCAAGGCCGAAGGCCGCATAGAGGCGATAGATTTAGCCCGTGGCCTCGCCATTGGCTTAATGATTATAAGCCACGCGGTCAGTGGATTGGTGGGTATTCGCAATGTGCCTGACTGGGGCATGGTGCCTGTTCATTTCCTGACTAAATTCTCCTCGTCGCTATTTATTATGGTGTTTGGCATTGCGCTGGCGGTGGCGTTTCTCTCCCATACCCAAAGTGATGACTGGCCGAAGCGACGCTTAAAGCTGTGGTTACGCGCCGTGGAGGTGTGGTTCTGGTACAAAGCGCTGCTCGTTATTGAAATGCTGCCGTTCTATCCGCCCAGCGAAATTGTCGATGCCCTGCTCTACGGCCGTTTCGCAATTTGGGTCGAAATTTTAGGCTTCTACGCCATTGCCCTGTTGTGGGTGCCGCTGATTCTGCCCCTGTGGGCGCGGGCGCCGCTGTGGAGCCGACTCGCCACGATTGGTGTGTTAATTGCGCTGACCGTTTGGCTGCAGAGCCTCACTTTCGGGGGTAATGATATTCTGAAAGCCTTGCTGGTAGATCACGAAGATCATTACACCTGGGGGCAGATAAGCCGCGCGCCAATGATTCTAGTGGGCCTTTTGATCGGTGAAGCATTGCTACGCTGCTACTTTGAGCCCGCCACTCGCCGACGCTTAGTGCTCACGCTGTTGGGAGTGGGTGCGCTAATGGTGGCTGGGTTTTATGCGTTGGCGTTTGCCAGTGGCGATGTCCACGCGGCAATGCTGGCGATTGCCAATAATGCGGGTAAACATCCGCCAGGGCTGCAGTTTATGTTGTTTAGCTTAGGCGGTGCGCTGGTGCTGTTAGCGCTCGCGCTTGCTGGCGGCGCTAAAGCGGCAAAGGTTTTAATGCCGCTGACAATTGTTGGCTCTAACGCCCTCATGGCGTTTATTTTCCATATTGTGATGATCTTTCTAGTGCTGCGCTTTCTGTGGGAAGGCGAGGGGATGTATAGCTATCCACAGGCACTCGGCGTGGGCGGGTTGTTGATACTTGGCGCCGCGGGGTGGATTTGGTTGACCCGCTGGATGGCTAGACACCGCTAATCACTACTCATATTTCTGGAGCTTACGATTTGCGACACTGGATTCAACGTGGACTGGTTGCCATAACGCTGTTCATAGCGCTGCCTGTCCATGCAGAGAACTACGATACAAATTGGTACTATGAGGTAGATAAACAGAGCACCTGGCAGGGAGACTTAACCGCACGTCTACAGGCTATCGAGGGTGTGTTTGAGGGCGAATTGGGCGTTTATGTGCAGAACCTTGCCAGTGGCGAAGCCTACTCCTGGCGCGCCGACGATCCTTGGTACTTAGCCTCGCTGATTAAAATACCGGTGGCGGCACAGGTGCTCGCCGCGCGCCAGGCGGGCACGCTGACGCTGGATGAGCGGTTAACGCTTGCACGGAGTGACTTTGTCGATGGCGCAGGGCCTACCAACTGGCACGACCCCGGTACGCCTATCTCGATCCGTTACTTAATGGAGCAGATGATTACCGTCAGCGATAACACCGCTTCCGATATGTTGATTGATCGCGTGGGACTTGATGCGGTGAACCAACGCGCCCGAACCATGATCGCGGCCAGCGGCGGCAACCCCGATGAGATTGGCCCTATCTCTAAATTAGTGGGAGTACGCCAGGGGGTTTACGGAGAGCTGCACCCGGATGCACGCGCGCTTGGGGGCATGGATTTTATCGCCCTGCGCCAGCATCCGGTCAGCCAGCGTGGGCAAGCGTTAGCTCGGGCGTTGGGAGTCAGTACAGAGTCTTTCACGCAGCCGGATTACGATCACGCTTTCGATGCTTACGAAGCCACCGGTGAAAACGTAGGCACTCTAAGCGCCTTTGGCGACCTGCTCGCCAGTTTGCACCACGTTCAACAAGGACGTGCCATGGACGATTTAGATGCCGAGCAGCGGCAAACGTTATTGGCGCTAATGCAGCGAACCCGTTCCGGCAAACAGCGTCTTAAGGCAGGCCTGGGAAGCGGTATAAGCTTCGCCCATAAAACCGGGACCCAGCAGCGCCGCAGTTGCGATGCGGGCATTGCCGAGAGCGACAACGTTAATACTGCAACAGAAGGGCCGTGGGTAATTGTCAGCTGTACTCGCGGGCCTTTGGCGGTAAGTGCCCACGAGCGAGCCTTGGCCAGCGTGGGTGAAGCGTTGCGCTATAGCGGTGCTCTCGGTAAGCCGTGATAAACTATTGCCCTTTTAAAAGTGACACACCAGAAAGAACATCACACTCGTCAGGAGAAAATTATGACACGCGCCAGCGCCCGCCACATTTTGGTAAGCAGTGAAGAGCAGTGCTTAGCACTGAAAGAAGAAATTCAAAATGGCCGCGACTTTGCCGAAGTTGCTAAAGAGCATTCAAGCTGCCCCTCCAGCCGTCAGGGTGGCGACCTAGGCAGCTTTGGCCCCGGTCAAATGGTGCCCGAGTTCGACAAAGTCGTCTTCAATGACGAAGTAGGCCAAGTCCACGGCCCGGTAAAAACCCAGTTTGGTTACCATCTACTGGAAGTTACCGAACGCTCTTAACTTTTCCTAACAAAACGCTCTTAATTCTGCCTAAGAAGGCCGTCAAGCGTCGCGGTTGTTAGACCGCGGCGTGAGGAGTACGCCTTGAACGACCCGATTATTACCATTAACGGCCTGAATAAAACCTACGAAGGTGGCTTTCAGGCGTTAACCCATGTTGATTTAACGATTCAGCGCGGCGAGATATTTGCTCTGCTTGGCCCCAACGGGGCGGGCAAAACCACGCTCATTAGTGTGGTATGCGGTTTGGTCAATCCCACCGCTGGCCATGTGCTGGTAGATGGTTTCGACAATATTACCCACTACCGCCAGGCCCGGGAGCTTATTGGTTTAGTGCCTCAAGAGCTAACCAATGAAGCGTTTGAAACTGTCTGGAATACCGTTAGTTTCAGCCGTGGCTTGTTTGGCAAAGCCCCTAACCCAGCGCATATCGAAAAAGTGCTCAAGTCGTTAACGCTTTGGGATAAGCGCAACAATCGCTTAATGACGCTCTCGGGCGGTATGAAGCGGCGCGTGCTGATCGCCAAAGCGCTCTCCCACGAACCGCGCATTCTGTTTCTTGATGAGCCCACCGCTGGGGTTGATGTAGAACTGCGCCGCGAGATGTGGGAGGTAGTGCGTCAGCTGCGCGATAACGGTGTCACCATTATCTTGACCACCCACTACATCGAAGAAGCCGAAGAGATGGCTGATCGCATCGGCGTTATCAATCGTGGTGAGCTGGTGCTGGTGGAAGAGAAAGCCGCCCTGATGAGTAAGCTGGGCAGTAAACAGCTGACGCTTAATCTGCACAGCCCGTTAACCGAGATGCCCGCCACACTGCAGCGCTTTGAGCTTAGTCTTGCGGCGGAGGGGTATGAGTTGATTTATACCTACGACGGCAGCCAGGAGGAAGACGGCCACGCGATTTCAGAACTGTTAACTGTCTTAGAGCGGGAAGGTATCACCTTTAAAGACCTGAATACCCGGCAGAGTTCGCTTGAAGATATTTTTGTCGACCTGGTTAACCCAAAGGAGCGTGCATGAACCTTCACCCTGTTCGCGCTATCTACATGGCGGAGATGGCCCGCACGCGCCGCACGTTGCTGCAAAGCATCGTCTCGCCGGTGATCTCCACATCACTCTATTTTGTGGTGTTTGGTGCCGCGATCGGCTCACGCATCAGCGAGGTCAACGGCGTTAGTTACGGCGCTTTTATTGTACCGGGTCTGATTATGTTGATGCTGTTGACCCAAAGCGTCTCAAACGCCTCTTTCGGCATCTTTTTTCCCAAGTTTTCCGGGAGTATTTACGAGCTGCTTTCGGCGCCTATCTCGCATTTAGAGATTGTCATTGGCTACGTAGGCGCGGCGGCCTCGAAATCGATTCTGCTGGGGGTAATTATTTTGGCGACCTCGGGCTTGTTTGTACCGTTGGAAATCGCCCACCCGTTTTGGATGTTGTTCTTTCTGGTGCTGACGGCTGTCACCTTTAGCCTGCTGGGTTTTATCATCGGCATTTGGGCCGATGGCTTTGACCGCCTGCAGCTGGTGCCGCTGTTAGTGATCACCCCGCTGACCTTTTTGGGTGGCAGCTTCTACTCCATTGATATGCTGCCGCCGTTTTGGCAAACCATTACCCTGGCAAACCCCGTGGTGTATCTGGTGAGCGGCTTTCGCTGGAGCTTTTACGGCATCAGCGACGTTAGCCTGGCCGCAAGCGTGGGCATGATTGCGCTATTTCTCGTAGCTTGCCTGGGTACTATCGGCTGGATTTTCCGTACCGGATATCGTCTTAAACCCTGATTGCCATCCAGCTTGCTATTCACTCCTCACTCTTCACCATGGAGCGCTAGTAGACCCTTATGCCGTTACTGCAAAGTATTGTGCACCGCCTTGACCCGACGCTTGACGGTGAGCGTTTGACCCTCACCGCCGCCCCCCAGTCAGAACAGGCTAATACCAGCGACGACTCGGTAATGGCGAGCTTGGTGGGTGCGCTCAACGACACCTACAATACCAAGCCCAAAGGCTGGGGGCGCTTTGCCGAAGAGGGCGAGCAGGCCGGGCCGTTGGCTGTGTGGCTACGTGACTATCTTGCCGGTGAGCAGAGCTTTGTTGAGCTGTCAGTGGCACTGGCCGAACGGCTCGCCAAACAGCTTCAAGAGCAGCTGTCAGTGAGTGGTTACTTAGTGATCAGCCACCAGCGTCAGGGCGATACCGAAACGCTGTTGATGGCTTTGGTGCACCAGCGGGAAGGGATCGGTATTAACGATGATCACCACGCGGTGCCCGCTGCCCAGCTTAATACCAGCCAGCTTACCCTGGCGGCGCGGATTAACCTCACCCAGTGGCAAAGCGATGCCCCGAATGCGCAGTACGTTTCGTTTCTCAAAGATCGCGGCGGTAAAAAACTCGCTGAGGGCTTGGTCGCGCTGCTGGGGATGGAAGAGGGTGTCGATGCCCCGGCTGAAACCCGCACGTTGCTGAAAGCGTTTAGCGACTACGTCGAGAAAGAGGATTATGACGACGAGGTGAGTCGTGAAAAAACCGATACGTTGGTGGATTACGCCAACGAGCAACTGCGCCGTGGCGAGCCGATGACCCTGGAAGAACTTTCCGGGTTGGTTAACGAGCAGCAGCCGAAAGCATTTTACGAGCATATTCGCAACGCCGATTACGGGCTCTCGCCGGAGATTCCTCCAGATAAACGCACTTTAAGCCAGTTCCGCCGCTTTACCGGGCGCGCCGGTGGCGTCTCCATCAGTTTTGACTCCCACCTGCTGGGCTCAAGCATTGAGTACGATGCCGCCCAGGATCGCCTGATTATCAAGCAAGTACCCAAGCAGTTAAGAGAGCAGCTTACCAAGAAGGATTGAGGTAAGGACGACGCTGTAGCTACCTAGGAGCCCCCTATGCTAAACGCCATTAGTGATTTTTTTCAGCGCACGCTGGCACAACCCGAACAGCGCGAAAACCAAACGTTGACCCTGGAGCTGGCTACCGCGGCATTGTTGTGTGAAATTGTTCGCGCTGACTACGATACCACCGACGAAGAGCTTACCGCCCTGCGTATTATGCTTACTGAGCGCTATCGGCTAAGTGCAAGCGATGTGGAAGAGCTGATGACACTGGCCCAGGCGGAGGTGGATGAAGCCGTCGATCACTACCAGTTCGTAAGCCTTATTAAAGAGCACTATGATTACGACCAGCGCTGTGGATTGGTCGCGCAGATGTGGCAGTTGGCCTGGGCCGACGGCAATGTCGACCCCCTAGAGGAGCATCGTATTCGCCGTTTGGCGGACTTACTCTATGTTAGCCACAGCGACTTTATCCGTACCAAACTGCAAGTAGAGGAGCGCAATAACCACGATGCATAACCGCAACGAAGACTCGAATTTAATGGACCTAATTAGCTCGATAGAGCACATGGAGCAGGATGCTTCTCGAGTTAGCGTTGACGATGTCGTTCATGCCGTGGGGCGCCGCTCTTTTGGGCCGCTGCTGCTGGTGGCTGGGTTAATTACGCTCACCCCCATTATTGGTGATATACCCGGCATGCCAACGTTAATGGCCGCGCTGGTGCTGCTGGTTTCCGTGCAGCTGCTGGCAGGGAGTGAAGCGTTCTGGTTGCCTAGATGGCTGCTTAAGCGTTCGCTTTCCCGGCAAAAGTTCGATAAAGGCATTCAGTTGATGAAAAAGCCAGCCCGCTGGATTGATGGGCTGTTGCGGGTACGCTTACCGTGGCTAACGGGCTATATCGGTATCCGCGTGACGGCTATCGTTTGCCTGCTGATTGCCTTAGCCATGCCGCCTATGGAGTTTATCCCCTTTTCGGCCAACGGTGCGGGGCTGGCGCTTACGCTGCTAGGGTTAGGCTTGGTCGCCCGCGATGGGGTCGCACTATTGCTGGGGTTTGCGCTGTTCGGCGCCACCTGTGCTTTCATCACGATGAGCTTGATATAACAAAAGGAAAGTCGCCATGACAGACACTTCGCCACCCACTCCACCCACGCCACCGGAACAACAGGGAAACTGGGAACGGCGTATAGAAACGGCGCTGTGGAACTCGCGATTTTTGGTGATGCTGGCGGTCGTTCCCAGCCTACTGGGATCGTTAATGCTGTTTATCGTCGGCACCGTCGATATTTTTAAGGTGGTCATCGACGTAATGAGTTACTACCTACTGGGCGGCACCCAGAATATCCACGACAGCCTGGTGCCCGATATCATTATTGCGGTGGATATCTATCTGATTGCCATCGTACTGCTGATTTTCGGCTTGGGTGTTTACCGGTTATTTGTTTCCCGCATTGATCAAGCCGAAGAGAGCAATTTGCGTCATCCTTTTAATGTTGCCTCGCTAGACCAACTGAAAGATAAAATCGCCCGAGTGGTAATTTTGGCGGTGATTATTGAGTTTTTCCGCGCGGTGGTCGATATCCGCTTTGCCACGCCCCTGGAAGCCATCTATTTAGCGCTTTCAGTCTTAGCGCTGGCGGCGGCCCTCTACTTGATGAGCCTTGGCCACAAAGGCGAGTAAGGCACGTAAAAGCGCAGAACTAGTCACCATTCTCTGCTAATAAATCGGCCACCAGGCTATTTAACTGCTGTTGAAACTGCCCGCCCGGCGAGGGTGGGGTCGGGTCTGAGGTGATCACTACGGTCATCTCCCGGTCCGGAATAACAAACAGTGCCTGGCCGCCATAGCCGCGCCCGTAGTAAGCATCTTCCCCTGCCAGTTGAGTGATAAACCACCCGTAGCCGTAACCGTCGCCTGTCCAGCGTGATGTGCCCCGCGGTTGCCATGACGCTTCGACCCAGCCTTCCGGCAGAACCCGCTCGCCATTGCCGGCTTCATCAAATACGGTGCCATCATTACGGTACAGTTCGCCCACTTCAATCAGCGCCCGCGGGGATAGCTGCATATCATTACCACCAAAGTAGATGCCTTGGGGGTCGCGTAACCAAGGGCGGATGGTGATATTGAGCGGATCGCCCAGTAGCCTCTGAGCAAGTGCGTGGGTCGTCTCGCCGCTGGCATGGGTGAGCGCGGCGGAAAGCAGATGGCTGGTGCCGGTGGAGTAGAGCATTCGTCCACCTGGCTCATCCACGAACGGGCGCGTCATAGCATCGTTCACCCAGTTAGCGCTGGCCACCCAGGCACTGTAATTGCCGCCAGATGTCCGCTCTAGCCCCGCCTGTAAGGCGAGTAGATGCGCCACGGTGATCTCGTTAACGCGCGGGTCGGTGCCACTCGGTAAGTGATCGCCAAATAGCGCCACCATGGGCTGATCAGCAGATTCGACAATCCCTGCTTCAATTGCCGCGCCGGTAATGGCCGCCAGCACGGTTTTGGACAGTGATTTAATGTTGGCAGGTGAGGCCACCCCCGGCCCACCCTGGTGCAGCTCGTGGATAATCTCGCCATCGTAGGCCACTACCACGCTGTGCACGCGGTTTAGCTGGCTGGTTTGCTGATCTAATGCCTTTAATGCACTCGCAGAGGGTGCATTTGCAGCTGCATCAGAGGTAGAGAACAACGACGTAACAGCAAACGAAACAAGTAAAGCAGTGGCGCGCATCGCAACACCCTCAGTATAAGTGGCAAAGGTTCGAGGTTTAGACGTAGAAGAGGTTCCACAACCGAGAGCCGCTAGAAGTAAGATCAGGTAGTACTTTCCGAGTCTGGAACCATGCTTCTGTGAATTAAAAGATCATATTTGGTCTTTTATAATCTTTTTTAGTGTATATTGGATTATAAATGAGCCATTATTTAGAGGTTTTCTATGGCCCTAACTCACGCTCTACTTGCTCCTGGCGAACTGTCTCAGCAGGTCGGTGCCAATGCACGAGAAGCACGACTGGCGAAGAATCTTTCCCGTAAAACCTTGGCGCAGATGGCGGGTGTTTCCGAGTCCACCATTAAACGATTCGAAGCCAGTGGGCAAATAACTCTCGATGGTCTAGTGCTCATTGCCACAGCGCTGGGCGCCACACGCCAAATTGCCGAGCTATTCAAGCAGGAGCACCCCATCTCACTTGAAGAGATCAAGCAGACAGGGCGTACCCGGGGTCGAAAATGAAGCGTATCAACAGCGTAGAGGTGCTGTTAGCAGGCAGTCCTGTGGGGGAGCTGGTCGCTAGCCGACAGGGCATCTACTTTGCCTATCACCCCCATTGGGTGGCGGAAGGCTTCAATTTGTCGCCTCTGAACATGGATTTTACTACCCAACCACAGAAGGCGCCGGATGCACTCCTTTTTGCTGGTCTACCAGGAGCATTTGCTGACTCGCTGCCTGATGGCTGGGGAATGCTGCTCATGGATCGCTATTTCCTTGCCGAGCATGGAAAAGACCGGAGAGATATTTCTCCTCTTGATCGGCTGGCTTATATGGCCGACAGGGGAATGGGGGCATTGGAGTATCGTCCCGTTATTGAGCGTACCGCTGACGAAGATAATATTGACCTAGCCCAACTCTATCAGGCAGCAAACGCTGTTTACGAAGGTGAAGCCGTGGCCACTCTTGATGCTCTGCGTCTGGCCGGAGGTTCCCCGGCAGGTGCCCGACCCAAGGTGATCGTTGCATTATCTTCTGATGGTAAGCAGTGCAGTACAGCTTTTCAGGAACTTCCTGCGGGTTATCAACATTGGCTAGTGAAATTCCGTGCGCCAACCGAGCATCGCGACACCGGCGCCATCGAATACGCCTACTCGATGTTGGCAGAGCGTGCTGGGGTGCAAATGGCCGCGAGCAAGCTGATTGAGATCAACTCCTCAGCGGAAACCGAGCGATTCTTTGCTACTCAGCGTTTTGATCGTAACGGTAATCGCAAAATCCATATGATGACCGCTAGCGGCATTCTTTATGCCGATTACAGCGCCCCATCGCTGGACTATTCAGATCTACTCAAAGCAACCAACGCTTTCACCCGCCACGCAGAAGACGTTGAACGCATGGCGAGGTTGATGGTGTTCAACGCCCTTACCCACAATCACGATGACCACGCTAAGAACTTCGCTTTTTTGTATGACCAAGGTCGATGGACACTAGCTCCGGCTTATGACCTGACTTATGCCCCTGTCCGGGGCTACGCAGATGAGCATACAACATCTTTCAGTGGGGTTGGCCTGGCTACACGTAAAAAGCTCAAACAGGTTTGTGCCCCTTTCAGGTACTTAACTCCTGAACTCTATATTGAGCAAACCCTTGATGCTCTTTCCGAATGGTCGTCCCTTTGCCGTGAATTAGAAATCGATGCCAAGCAGCAGAAAATGATTCAGCGAGCATTCGACGAGAACCGCCAGCGTCTCGGATAACGCTATCAATGCGGCCACGCTAATACAGCCACTTTCCAAGAGGGAAATGCCGCGACATTACGCAAAAACAGAAAAAGCCTGCTAGGATGGTAGTGTTGATTCATGGGCAAGCAAGCCTTTGATTTCCCTGAAACGCAATAAGCAAGGAGTGCCCTATGCGTAATATTATCTACATTATTGGTCTGATCGTGGTTGTGCTGTTCATTCTTTCGATGCTCGGCCTGCGCTAATATCTAGGCACTGGCTTCAAAAAACACGCCAATAAAAACCGCCCGAAGCGTTCGCTTGCGGGCGGTTTTTTATGAGCCTCTGTTATGGGCTTTTTTGGATCGGCTATTGTGTTCAGCAGTGCTTGGCAACAGCAGGTGTTAGGCGCAATCAGCAGCCCCCTGGCCAAACATATCAAACATTATTTCGCGGCCAAGGCGAGTCAATACAAAGCGGCCATACTCATTGAAGGTGGCGGCTTCACTGGCTTCCATTACTTGTTGACAGGTTGCCCAAGTGGGCGCTGCTGCACTCAGCGTGAGCAATTCACGACGGGCTAAACCGCGCTGGGGCAAGGTAATGGTTTCGAGCACATGGCCATTATCGTAGAGCAGCTCAGCGGCAATCGATAAGCACTGGCGAAGGCTGCGTTGAACATTCGCGGCTGTTGATAGCCCACTAGATGCTTTGGATGAGGGCTCTTGCGTGAGTTCTGAAGTCATAAGTCCCGGAGTCATAGCATGTTCTCCTGCGGTCAGCACCAAATCGGGCTTGTTGCAGTGCATTATAAACCAAGGTCAATGTTAGACCAAGGTCTATAATTCAGAGCGGATCTTCTAATATCGAGCTCATCAACGCTAAGCCAATGTGCTACGCTCGCTGTTACGTATTTTAGTGAGTTAATAAGTCATGCAGATCAGTGTATTCGGAACCGGTTATGTCGGCCTTGTTGCAGGCGCTTGTTTAGCCGATGTCGGCCATCAAGTCACCTGTATGGATGTTAACGCTGAGCGGATTGATCAGCTTAATGGTGGAGAAGTGCCGATTTTTGAGCCTGGGCTAAGCACCATCGTTGCCCACAACGTCGCGGCGGGCCGGTTACGCTTTACCACCGATGCTGCCCAAGCGGTAGCGGATGGCGAGCTGCTGTTTATCGCCGTGGGAACGCCGCCTGATGAAGATGGCAGTGCCGACCTACGCTATGTGCTAGAGGTAGCGCGTACGATCGGCCAGCATATGGATAGCTATAAGCTGGTGATTGATAAATCTACCGTGCCCGTGGGCACCGCCGAAAAAGTCCATGCGGTTATCAGCGATGTACTCGAACAGCGTGGTACATCACTCGCGTTTGACGTCTGTTCGAACCCTGAGTTTATGAAAGAAGGGGCTGCGATCGAAGACTTTACCCGCGGTGCGCGGATTATCGTCGGCACCGAAAGCGAGCGTGTGAAAGCGCATATGCAAGAGTGCTACGCCCCCTACAATCGCAACCACGAAAAACTGATGTTTATGAGCGTACGGGCCGCCGAACTGACCAAATACGCCGCCAATGCCATGCTCGCCACCAAAATCAGCTTTATGAACGAAATCTCTAATCTCGCCGAACGGCTTGAAGTGGATGTGGAAGACGTGCGGCGAGGAATCGGCAGTGACCCGCGCATTGGCTACCACTTTATTTACCCAGGCTGTGGCTACGGCGGCTCCTGCTTTCCCAAAGACGTTCAGGCACTAGAGCGCGCCGCGCGCCAGTTAGGTTATACCCCGGAACTGCTCAGTGCTGTTGAAGCGGTTAATTTACGCCAAAAGCAAACGCTGTTCACAAAACTGCAAGATAACTTAGGCAATCTAAGTGGCAAGACCATTGCCGTGTGGGGGCTAGCCTTTAAGCCCAACACCGACGATATGCGTGAAGCCCCAAGCCGCACATTGATGGAAGCGCTTTGGCAAGCGGGTGCTAAGGTGCAAGCCTTTGATCCCGAAGCCATGGCGGAATGCCGCCGTATCTATGGCGAACGGGATGACTTAATGCTCGCCGGTGATCGCATTCAGGCAGTCAAAGGCGCCGATGCGTTGGTTATCTGCACCGAGTGGAAAGAGTTTCGCAGCGTCGATTTCGCTTGGTTAGCCGACCAACTGGCGGAAAAAGTCGTTATCGATGGGCGTAATTTGTACACGCCAATGGCTGTTGAAGAGGCAGGTTTGCGTTACATAGGGGTGGGGAGAAAGAGCAACTAGAAAGACCCACTAAAAGATGAACTTATTATCGTCATTTTTCTGAGTAATGGGTGTATCTATTACGTTTAGTTACTTGAAGTAACGTCTTAATACGAAAAGATGAAGAAGAAAATTTAAGTTATTCTTCACCTAGCCGAGGTTTTAAGGTAATTGTATTAAAGAAAAGTGCTACGCATCGCTTAATGAAGGAACGCTAATTGAAAGCAGCAAGCGTAGCTAAATGTATTCAAAAAAGGCATTGGTCTTATGGCTGCTATTACATCACTAGGCATCGGTTCTGGCTTGGATCTGAATGGCTTGCTGGAGCAATTAAAAACGGCAGAACAAGCAAAGCTTGAGCCTATTGCGGCACAGCTCCAATCTGAAGATACGAAAATATCTGCCTATGGTAAGTTGCAAAGCGCGCTTGAGCAGTTTCAAAGCTCAGCCGAAGCACTCAATGATGGGGCGTCATTCGAGAGCTTAACAACCAATGTAGAAGGCAGTGCCGTTGGCGCTGTTAGCAGCAATGAGGCCCAGCCAGGTCAGTACGAAGTGCAGGTCGGCCAGTTAGCTACAGCCAGTAGCCTAGTAACAGAGCGTTTGGAAACAGCAGATGAAAGCATAGTGACTGGGGAGCAGTCATTAACCTTTACTCTTGCTGACGGAGCTATGGATCCCATTACCATTGCCGATGGCAGTTCCCTCGAAGATATGCGTGATGCTATCAATCAACAGAGTGATGGCCGCTTAAGCGCCTCTATTATCAACGACGGTGAAGGGTATCGTCTTGCAGTAAATTCAACGGAAACGGGTGCGGACGCGAGTATTGAAAGCACAAACTTTTCAGACATTCTTGCGGGCGATGTACAAACGACTGATGCCCAGGTAGTTCAAGCGGGGCAGGATGCAGAGTTTAACGTCAATGGAATCGATATTGTTAGCCCTACCAATCAAGTGGAAGGCGCTATTCAAGGCATTACCTTAAACCTTGCTGAGGCTGGTGCGACGAGCACTGTAAGCGTTGAGCAGGATGATGAGGCTATCCGCGAGCAGATCACGGCCTTTGTTGATGACTTCAACACGCTCAAGGACACCATTACCAGTTTGACAGCGTTTGACGAAGAGACTGGTCAGTCGGCGGGGTTGAACGCCGATGCCGCGACCCGCGCGGTTGAACGAGAGCTTCGTCAAACAATTAGCAGTGTTGTCGGCGGCGATGGCTTTAGCGTGTTGTCGGATATAGGTATTTCACTTCAAGTGGATGGCAAGCTGGAGATTGACGAAGATAAGTTAGATAGCATTGTTGCTAATCAGCCGGATCAGCTAGCCAATTTTTTTGCAGGCGATAGCGAAGAGGGTGGCATGGCAGGGCAAATAGCCTCATCGCTGGAAAGCTTGGTGGGAACAGGTGGCCGCCTTGAAAGTGCCGTTGATTCGTCTGAAAGGCGCTTTGCTTCGTTAGAAGACCGCTATGCGACAACGGAAAGCCGTATCGAGCAAACCGTTGAGCGTTATCGCACACAGTTTCAAGCGATGGACAGCATGGTAGCGCAAATGAACTCAACCAGTGCTTATCTGACCCAGCAGTTTGCAGTGCTTGATCAGCAAGGTTAAGTTAGGCTGATAAGCTAGCTAAATTAATAGTTTACAAGATGCCCGGCACAGTGTGTTGGGCATTTTTCTTTGCAATGCTTTAAAAACAGCTTAAAAAAGGCATTAACTCTAAAGTTTGCTCCTCCGCAGCCGATAGATTACCTAGACACCTTTCTCTACTTCTTATAAGGAATGAACCCCATGGCATCGATCACAGCACTCGGTGTAGGTTCTGGATTAGATCTTTCAGGTTTGGTGGATCAGCTAAAAGCGGCCGAACAGCAAAAGCTTGTGCCTATTCTAGAGCAGAAAAGTGCTCAGCAAACCAAAATTTCAGCTTATGGGCGCCTTGAATCAGCGATGGATCGCGTGCAAACCTCTATTGCTGCGTTGAACGATGCCGCTACATTTAAGCAGCAAAAAAGCACCGTGACGGGCGATGGCGTATTGGCGACCGCAGGCGAAACCGCTAATGCCGGGCGCTATGAAGTAACCGTTACCCAACTGGCTCGCGCAGGCAGCGCTGCTTCCAACAGCGTAGCGCTAGACCAAGAGGTAACAGCAGCCGATGCGACGCTAACGCTTAACTTTGGTGCTGGCGGAACACAAACAAGCTACGACGTTGCTATTTCAGCGGGCAGTACGCTGGCGGATGTTCGTGACCAGATCAATGCGGATAAAGAGGCTGGCGTAACCGCTTCTATCGTTAATGATGGCACTGGGTACCGCTTAGCGCTGAGCTCAAAAGAGACGGGCCAAGATGCTTCACTGGAGGGCTTCTCAGGCTTAGCGTCGCTGACCATGGATGCAGCCACCCAGCGTTCAGGTCAGGACGCTGAGCTGAATGTTAATGGCATTACTATCACCAGTAAAACCAACCGCGTTGAAGAGGCCATCCAAGGCGTAACGCTTGATCTCACAGAGGCCTCTGGAGACCCCGTTACGCTGGTGATTGAGCGTGATGATGCGTCGCTAAGAGAAGCCATTGACGAGTTCGTTAAAAACTATAACGAAATGAAATCCACCGTTGGCCGAATGACCGCATACAACGGCGAAGGCGAAACGTCTGGCGAGCTAGTGGGTGACCGCACCGTGCGCACCATTGAAGACCGCCTACGCCGGGATATTACTGACAACCTCGGCACCGGCGATATTTCACGCCTTTCACAACTGGGCATAGCCATTGATGAGAAGGGGCGATTAAAGGTCGACGAGGATAAGTTGGACGATGCAGTAGCCAACAACCCAGAGGGGCTATCTGCCTTCTTTGCGGGCGAAACCGAAGAAGGCGGCTTTGCTGGGCGCTTAAACGCCACGCTTGAAGGCATTACGGCAGAAAACGGCATCATTCAAAGCTCAGTGACTAGTGCTGAGCAGCGGGTTGACAGCCTGGACGAGCGTAAGCTTCGTATGGAGGCTAGTATCGAGCGCAGCACAGAGCGTTACCGTAAGCAGTTTGGGCAATTGGATGGTTTGATCGCCCAAATGAACTCTATGAGCAGCTACCTCTCCCAGCAGTTCAGTATGCTGGGCAACATGCAGAACAACAATTAAGAAAGTAGTTCAGAGTGCAGTTGAAATAGTTACAGTAAGTTACATAAAGAAGCGTAATTTTTCTAAAGAATTTGGCGGGCCTGCCGTTAATTAACATAACGGCGACGCAAGCGCCGCTAAGCAGGCCAATAGGCCAGTTAATCTTCGAGGAGCACTCACATGTCTGTAATCAACACTAACATTACTGCCCTGATCGGCCAGAATAACCTGTCCAACTCTCAGTCTATGCTTGCCAAAGCGCAAGAGCGTCTGTCCTCTGGCCTGCGCATCAACAGCGCTTCTGACGATGCTGCTGGTCAAGCCATCGCCAACAAGATGACAGCCCAGATCAAAGGCATGGATCAGGCTAGCCGTAATGCTAGCGACGGTATTTCCCTGGTACAGACCATGGAAGGCGGCCTTGACCAAATCAACGACAACCTGCAGCGTATTCGTGAGCTAGCGGTACAGGGTGCCAACGACACCAACGCCAAAGAAGACCGTGCTGCAATTACTACCGAGATCAACGAACGTTTAGCAGAGATTGAACGTGTATCGGGCAGCAACAACTTTAACGGCACTAATCTGCTAAACGTTGCAAGTGGCGCTGGCGCGACTCTTAATATTCAGGTTGGTTCCAACACTGAAGCTGAAGATGTTATTAGTGTTAATAGGCTTGATGCCACGGTTAGCGGACTTGGTTTAGAAGACACTGTATCTGGTGCTACAGCAGTGACCGCTGGCGAATTTACAGTTGCAGATGCTTCAGGTGCAGGTGCCACTCACGAAGAGTTCAAGACTTTAGTTGATGCGGTTGATAGAGCAACTGAGTCGCTGGATACCAGTCGTGCAACCTTGGGTGCTACTCTGAACCGTTTCGACTCGGTGATCGATAACCTGGCGACGACGTCTACCAACCTTTCTGAAGCTCGTTCACGTATCGAAGATGCCGACTACGCAGTAGAAGTGTCTAACATGACGCGTGCGAATATTCTCCAACAGGCGGGTACTTCTATGCTGGCACAGGCTAACCAGACGCCGCAGTCTGTATTGTCTCTACTGGGCTAATCCTTTAGCCAGTAATGTCAAAAGAAAGTAACGACGGGGCCAGTAGGCCCCGTTTTTATTTAAGGCAGATATCCAAAATTCGATGTTAATAAGCAGTTGTCGCATCAATCAGATGAGTTACAGTAGTTTACATAAAAAAGAACGGTTTTTTCTAAAGAAGTTGGTGGGGAGGCCGTTAATTATAATAACGGCAACGCAAGTGCCGCTAAGCAGGCCACAAGGCCAGTTAAATTTCGAGGAGCACTCACATGTCTGTAATCAACACCAACATTACGGCCCTGATTGGCCAGAACAACCTGTCTAACTCTCAGTCTATGCTGGCCAAAGCGCAAGAGCGTTTGTCTTCTGGCCTGCGCATTAACAGCGCCTCTGACGACGCTGCTGGCCAAGCCATCGCCAACAAAATGACTGCCCAAATCAAAGGTATGGATCAGGCTAGCCGTAATGCTAGCGACGGTATCTCTCTGGTACAGACCATGGAAGGCGGTCTTGATCAAATCAACGACAACCTGCAGCGTATTCGTGAGCTAGCGGTACAGGGCGCCAACGACACCAACGCTACAGAAGACCGTGATGCGATCGTTACCGAGATCAACGAGCGCCTAGCTGAAATTGATCGCGTAGCTGGCAGCAACAACTTTAACGGTACTAACCTGCTAAACGTAGCAAGTGGTGCCGGCGCTACCCTTAATATTCAGGTTGGCTCCAATACTGAAGCTGAGGACGTTATTAGCGTTTCTAGACTTGATGCCACAGTTGATGGCCTGGATCTAGATACCGCCAGCGGCGGTGTAATTGCTGATGCGGGTAACGGAATGGAGTTTACGCTCCAAAGTGGTGGTAGTGTTGCACATACTGACTTCAAGGCTTTAGTAGATGCAGTTGATACTGCCACTGAAGCGCTAGACACCAATCGTGCGACTCTTGGTGCTACGCTTAACCGTTTTGACTCAGTGATCGATAATCTGGCGACCACTTCTACCAACCTTTCTGAAGCCCGCTCGCGCATCGAAGATGCGGACTATGCGGTGGAAGTGTCTAACATGACACGCGCCAACATCCTTCAGCAGGCCGGTACCTCCATGCTGGCACAGGCTAATCAGACGCCACAGTCTGTATTGTCTCTGCTGGGCTAATACCTTAGTCGGTATGATGCAAGAGAAAGTATCGCGGGGCCAACAGGCCCCGTTTTTTTGCCTGTAGACTCAGTAATTACATTGTAGTTAAGTCATGAAAAAATAGAAATTGTTAGCCATCGATAATTAAGCCCCTTTTTCTTGCTTGCCCCACCTTTAAGTTAGTGCTGATCGAGAGAACACCTACCTAAATACTGGCGGATTCGCGCCTTTGCTCACTGCCCTAGCACAGTAAGCTAGGCACATTGCCATTTTTCCTGTGAGCCGCTTCATGGTTAAGCAAACTCAAGCATCCGCTACTCAAAAACGCAGGCCCCGCATACTTTGGGCCAATCCCTTTTGCTTGTTGGATACCTCCAGCGGCGCCAGCATGACCGTGCGTCAAATGTTGCTGCAACTGGTGTCTCGTGGTTATGACGTTCAAGTGCTGGGCGCGACCGTATTCGATAACCCAAAGGGAATGGGGCGGCTTAAAGAAAAATTCTCTGACCTGAGCGCTCATCTACACCAATTGATAGAAGCTGAAGATGGCGCGCTCACGCATAAGTTGGTGGTGAGTTATAGTCACAATCGAAATCATTTGACGACGCATGAAGAAGGGCTTTGGTATAGTCAGTACCTCTACATGCTGGATTCTTTTAAGCCGGATGTTGTGTGGTTCTACGGCGGCCAAACGCTTGACATGCTAATTGCCGATGAGGCACGAGATCGCGGTATACCTGTTGCTTTCTACCTAGCGAACGGCAACTATAAATCACCACGCTGGTGTCGTGATGTGGATCTGATTCTCACCGATAGCCAAGCTACGGCTGATATGTACCGCAAAAAGGTTGGTTATACCGCCAATCCGGTAGGCAAGTTTATCGCTCCAGAAAACTTCATTGCCGAACACCATGAACGTAAGCGACTATTGTTTGTTAACCCTAGTTGGCAAAAGGGCGCGAGCGTATTTGTGCAACTGGCCGAAAAGCTGGAGCGAGAAAGACCCGATATTGAGCTTGAAGTGGTAGAAGCCCGGGCTGACTGGCCCGCCGTGCTGCGTGAAACCACTCGTCGAATGGGGGAGCAGCGTATCGCGTTAAGTAATGTTGTAGTGACCCCCAACACCAGCGATATGCGCGGCCCTTACAGTCGAGCTCGTGTGGTTGTTGCGCCTAGCCTATGGTGGGAAAGCTCTGGGCGTATGCTGGCCGAGGCGATGCTCAACGGTATTCCAGCGCTAATCACCAACCGCGGTGGCATGCCCGAAATGATTGGCGATGCTGGCCTCTCTTATGATTTTCCGGATGAGTGCTATAAAGAGCCCTACCAACATCTGCTCAGCGATGACGAGCTTCAACCGTTAGTGGATGCAGTCATCAGTCTATTCGACGATGAAGATATGTATCAGGATTTGGTGGCGCGCGCTTGGCAAGTGGGGAAAGAGAAGCACCATCTCGACCGCGCCACGGAGCGGCTAATTACTGCTTTAACTCCGCTGGTAAACTTGCGCGCTGGAAATAAAGACTTTGCCATTATTCAGAAGAAACGCCATCGTCAGCGCTTAGCCTATCTGGCAACTAAACCTGAATTCAAGGTTGATAACTCACTTAAAGAGTTGGTTGGTGCTATCTCTGGAGCCAAGCAGGGCAACGAACCACAAGTTAACCGTTTGTGGCTTACCGATGATTTTACCTGGCAAATAAAAGGTAAAATCATGGTACTCGACAACCGCGCTAGCTTGATCAAAAGCGGCCTTGCTGACCAAATGGCGGCGACGGAAGCCTTTGGTATTGTCGCCTTTGACCCCGCCAGTGAAATAAAGGAGGCCAAGCAATACGAAGGTAGTGAGTATATACAGTTATTTCAGCACGCACTGCTAGGAGATGGAAAGCCGAAAACGCTGTACGCCTGTGTAGCCCCTGAAATGACCAGTATTCTTTCACCGCTACCGCTCGAAAAACTTCCCAAGCGGCACCATCTAGGCGCCAAGCCTTTGGCAGAGCTGCCCATTACTACCGTGGCGTTGGATAGTATCGACGGATTGGGCAATCTTGACTGGCTGATTCTCGATGAGCTAAGCGATACTATGCTTGTGCTCGAGCATGGCAAAAAAACGCTCGCCAATACACTGTTAATTCAGGCGCGTGTCGCGTTTCAACTGACTCATGAAAAACAGCCCAATTTGGCAGAGCTACAGCATTGGGCGAGTCGCAATGGCTTCCGCTTTTACCGCTTTCATAATATTAGCCACTACAGTCATTTGCCAGAAAAGCTAAGCGCCCAAACAGCCTGCGCCACAGAGCAAGAGAGCGGCGATGTGCTCTTTCTACCCAGTCACGAACGCATGGCTACCCTAAGCGAGAAAGAAAGGATGAAGCTCGCCTTTATTCTCAGTTCAGGCTTCGCAGCACATGATGTTGCTTTTGAGTTGATAGCCGATGTTAGCCAGGAAAAAGCGCTGGAATTTTTAGAGGCACAGGAGCTGCTTCCACCTGCGATTGAGAAAGATAATAATGAATTAAATTCAAAATTCGCTGCAAATGAAACCGCCTTCTTGGGGCAAGATGATAATCTTTTTGCATTGCTTGATTGAAGCTTTTAAGGGAACAAATTTCTATGTTTGCTTATGAAAAATTTGATGTTTATGACGAAATTGTTTCCAGCCTACCGGATGGCCACTCATTAACTTATTCTCCACTTATAAGGGAAAGTTTTCAGTTTTGCCTTCAAGAGATAAGCCGAAAAAATATGGCCATCACGAAAGGAAGGCTAACGCTGGTTGGCGTAGGGTCTAGTAGCTACCCAGAGAAAAGAAAAATAAAGATAGTTGGTTATTTTTTTGATGAGGATTTTTTGAAACATATAATTGAAGGGTTTGAGGAAAAGGGAGTTGAGGCAAAAAAACTAGAGCTTCTGTCGCCGCAGTTTAAAAGGGAGTTGAGTAATAAGCAAAAAGAGGAAGTAGATTTTTTTGATTCCAAGTTGAAAGAGAATTTTGGTGTTAGTATTCGAGCTAATATGGAAGAAAGGTTTTATCTTTTAAACGGAATGGTGGCTAAATACTATCAGTTGCTGAAGAATTCAGAAGTTGATGCTCTTGTTGTTAGAGTTTATTATGGTTTGTATTATTTTCCTATTATTCTTGCTTGTAAGATGTTGGGTATTACTGTTATCGACGTTCAGCATGGGATTAATGGTTTCAAACATCCATGTTACTCAAAGTTTAAGAGAAATGAAGTTTGCAGTCCGTTACTGCCAGATGTGTTCTGGACGTGGAGCGGCATGGCAACCAAGATGCTGTTGAATGATAGTGCTTTGGCTGACTCTTGCTTAATCGTTGAAGGTGGTAACCCGGTCTTTAAAGAGGCTGAGGAAGCTGATGCATCTGGCACAGCGCTAGTGTCAGAGAAGGGGAATCGAATTCTCTATACGCATCAGCCTCAGTCAAAAGGTATTCCTGTGCCGGTTGATGAGATAAAAAAAGTTTATCGCATTAAAGGCCAGAAGGTCGTTATCAGGCCGCATCCACTGCATTTGGATGAGGCTAAAAAAGTGCTGGCGCTGTTAAAGAAAGCGGGAGTGAAGTGCGGCCTTGAAGACTCCACCAAAATTTCAATCAATGAGTCACTCGCCAAGGCGAGCGTCCATATCACATATTCATCGACCTGCGCTCTGGATGCGTTGAATTTCGGTATTCCTTCGGTTTATTGCTCTGATTATATTGGTGACGTTGAGGCAGAATTCGCTACAGGTCTTCTTTTTAAAATAAAAGAAGTTGAAAAGGAAAATATTTTGAGAATGCCTGAAAAGGCTATAGATTACAGTTTGGGTTCTAAAGATAAAGTCGCTTATGCTGTCTCTAAACTGCTATCCCAATCCAAGCGAGTGGAGTCTTAAGTGTTTAATGATCAGACAGTACTCATCACTGGTGGCACTGGCTCCTTCGGTCATACGTTTATACCTATGCTTCTGGCACGCTATAATCCCAAGAAAATTATAATTTTCTCCCGTGATGAGATGAAACAATGGGAGATGGCAAAGAAATTTGAAGGTGACTCTCGGGTACGTTTTTTCATTGGCGATGTGCGTGACCGTGATCGCCTTTATCGTGCACTGGATGGCGTGGATTATGTTGTTCATGCAGCGGCTACAAAGATTGTTCCCACGGCTGAGTACAACCCATTCGAGTGCATAAAAACAAATGTTATTGGAGCGATGAACCTTGTAGATGCTTGTATTGATAAAGGCGTAAAAAAACTGGTGGCGCTTTCAACCGATAAAGCCAGTAGCCCGATTAATTTGTATGGCGCGACTAAATTAACGTCAGATAAGTTGTTCGTCGCGGGCAATCATTATGCCGGTCACAGCTCCACTCGGTTTTCTGTGGTTCGCTACGGTAACGTTATGGGCTCACGCGGCTCGGTGATCCCATTCTTTATGTCTATTCGAGATAGAGGCATACTGCCGATTACTGATGCACGCATGACCCGCTTTATGATTTCGCTAGAGGAAGGGGTTGAACTCGTTTGGCACGCCTTCGAGGATATGGAAGGTGGCGAGATCTATGTCAAGAAAATCCCTTCAATGAAGGTGACCGACTTGGCGCGGGTGATCGCTCCCGAAGCCAAGCAGAAGATTGTAGGTATCCGCCCTGGTGAAAAGCTACATGAGCAGATGATCAGTGCTGAAGATGCTTACTATACTTACGAATATCTCGAACATTTTAAGATTCTACCCCAGATCAACAACTGGGACAAAGATGCTAACCGAATTAAAGACGGCAAGCTTGTTCCAGATGGCTTTGTTTACTCAAGTAATAATAATAGTGAATGGATGACAGACGATGATCTTCAGGCCTGGATCAGTCAAAATCGTGAGAAAATCGGAGCTATTTAATGATCCCTTACGGTCGCCAAGAGATTACTCAAGCTGATATAGATGCAGTGGTCTCTGTGCTGAAGTCCGACTTCCTCACCCAGGGGCCGCAAGTGCCTAGCTTCGAGCAGGCAGTAGCCACGCATGTAGGAGCAAAGCATGCCCTGGCTGTTAATAGTGCCACCTCTGCACTACACCTAGCCTGCTTAGCGCTACGGCTTGGTAAAGGTGATTGGCTGTGGACTTCTCCAATCACCTTTGTTGCTTCAGCCAACTGCGGGTTGTACTGCGGTGCCCAGGTAGACTTTGTTGATATCGATCCTCGCACCTATAACCTCTGCCCTAAAGCGTTAGCAGCTAAGCTACAAAAAGCGGAAAAAGAAGGGCGCGTACCCAAGGTCGTTGTTGCTGTGCATCTATGTGGACAACCGTGCGACATGCAGGCGATTAGTGCGCTCAGCCAGCGCTATGGCTTTCACCTAATAGAAGATGCTTCCCATGCCATTGGTGGTAAATACCAAGGAGAGTTCATAGGCAGTGGTCGCTACAGTGACATCACGGTGTTTAGCTTTCACCCCGTGAAAATTATTACTACCGCTGAAGGTGGCATAGCGGTTACTAACAGTGACGAGTTAGCCAACAAAATGGCCTTGCTTCGCAGCCATGGCATTACCCGTGAACCTGCACAGATGACTCATGAAACCGATGGGCCTTGGTATTATCAGCAGATTGACCTTGGCTTTAACTATCGTATGACCGAACTGCAAGCGGCGCTGGGACTGAGCCAGTTAGAGCGCCTTGATCAATACGTTGCTCGTCGCCACGAGTTAGCTATACGCTATGATCAATCACTGGTGAATCTGCCTTTAATTACGCCTTGGCAGCATAAAGATAGCTATTCAGGGTTGCATTTGTATGTGGTTCGCCTTGAAATTGAAAAACTTGCCATTAGTCATCGGAAAGTATTTGAGTCATTACGACAGCAAAATATAGGTGTTAATTTACATTACATTCCAGTTCATATGCAGCCTTATTATCAGAATATGGGGTTTGCTAATGGTGACTTTCCTGAGGCAGAACGCTATTACACTGAAGCGATCAGCTTGCCACTCTATCCAACGGTATGTGAAAAGCAGCAGGATAATATAATCAGGGTGCTGAGCAGTATTCTTCTCAAAGCTTTACGGCGGAAATGAATGTTATGAAAAATTACTTGATTATTGGAACATATCCAGAAAAAGGTTCTAAAAACATAGGGGATAAGTTAATAACTGAATCCGTAATTAAAGGTATGTCAAGTGTAGATCCCGGCTGTAAGTGTGAGGTTGTTTTTAGAGCGGACTCATGGAGTAATGTACAAGCAAAAGTTAAGAAGGCAGATCATATAATATTTGCGTGTTTAGCAGTTAGGTATGATTTAGAGAAAGTTGTGTATCCATTTATACGAAATGTTGTTGATTCAAAAACTCCTTATTCAGTGATTTCATCTGGAACTAGTCTGTTAGTCTCCGAAAGTGAGGATATATATGCTGGGTTAGATAAGGCAACAATAAAGTTGTTGTTAAAGATGGACGAAGAGGCTTTTCTATTTAGCTCACGCGGTGTTTTGACTCAGTTTCTTTTTAGTTACCTTGGTATGAAAAATGCTATGTTAGATGGTGATGTGGCATTTTATTCTCCTGAGAGGCAAGGGCTATCTTTTAGGGTGGGCGATAAGAAGGTAAGGAAAATAATAATTTCGGATCCACATTATGCATCTTCTTATATTGAATCATTCATAGTTTTGTATAGCGGTGTTGTAAGTATATTTCCCATGGCTGATGTTGAGGTGTGTTTGCATGGTATTAATCCGGATGTGGAAAATTTTTGTATCGAGAATGGTCTTAAGTGCAATAAGATATATGAATTAAATAATGGGTTAAATGTCTATGATTCGTGCGATTTACATATTGGATATCGTGTTCATGCACATGTAAGTGCTTTATCAAGAAGAAAGTTTTCTTACCTCATTGAGCAAGATGGCCGCGGTGCTGACTATGGCGCTACAATTACTAGAAAGATAAGCCAGCCATGCTATGTAGGAAATGGAGGAAATGGAGGAAATGGAGGAAAGGGAGTAAATGTAAGTGCTATATACCAATTGCTAGCGATACTCTATAAAGATAAAGAAAGTGGCTTTATTCAGTTTTCAGGGCTTGAGAAGCAGATCGACAAATTTAGTATGGCTGCGCATGATGCTTTTTGTAAGATTGCTTCGGCTTAAATGCTAATGACTATTTGCATAATACCCGCGCGAGGTGGCAGTAAGAGAATTCCGCGCAAAAATGTCAAATTTTTTTGTGGGAAACCCATGATTGCTTGGTCAATTGAGGCTGCCCTTGAGAGTCAATGTTTTGAGCGTGTTATTGTCTCGACAGATGATGGTGAAATTGCTTCAGTTGCGCGTCAATGGGGCGCAGAAGTTCCTTTTATTCGTCCTGAAATATTGTCTGATGATTACACTGGCACTATCCCTGTCATTGCGCATGCGATTGAATGGCTCATTAAGAACGAACAATCTCCTGAAACCGTTTGCTGCTTATATGCCACTGCTCCGTTCGTGCAGCCAAGTGACCTTCAATATGCTCGGCAAGAATTAGCCAATGACTCCATAGCCGATTATGCCGTAACTGTGACTAGCTATGCGTTCCCTATTCAAAGGGCTCTACGCTTGACCCGATCAGGGGGTGTGGCAATGTTTCAGCCCGAGCATTTTACTACTCGTTCTCAGGATTTAGAGGAAGCGTGGCATGATGCTGGACAGTTCTATTGGGGGCGTGCGAAAGCATGGTCAGAAGGGCGTGCTCTTTTTAGCAAGTACACTATACCGATTCGGCTACCACGCCACCGCGTACAGGATATAGATACTCCAGAGGACTGGCAGCGTGCTGAATGGTTGTTCAAAGCATTTTTGACAGAATCATCATGAAACTTATCGCTTTTCGGGTTGATGCGTCGCTTGAAATTGGTACTGGCCATGTGATGCGCTGCCTAACGCTGGCTAACGCGCTACGCGAACATGGCGCTGAGTGTTACTTCCTTTGCCGTGAACATAAAGGCCATTTGATTGAACAAATTGAGATGCAAGGCTTTCAGGTATTTCGGCTTAATTACATTCGGCAGACGGAGATAAAAAAATTCGTTTTGACAGAAGACTTCGCATTGCCTTATCACGCCCACTGGCTGGGAGCTCCATGGCAAACCGATGCAGGTGCCTGCCGGTCCATTTATGAAGATCATGTACCTGACTGGCTAGTCGTTGATCACTACGCGTTGGATGCTCGTTGGGAAGAAGATGTTTGCCCAGCTAAAACTCGACTACTTGTTATCGATGATCTCGCTGATCGGGAACATCTTGCAGATGTATTGCTAGATCAAAATCTTGGACGAGAGGCCGGGGACTATACTGCCTTGGTACCCACGTACTGCCACTGTCTTATCGGCCCAGAGTTTGCTTTGCTGCGCCCAGAGTTTGCCCAATGGAGAGAAGTTAGTCTTGCTCGCCGTCGGAAACAACCCAGATTTAAGCGTTTGCTAGTTAGTCTTGGTGGTGTCGATAAAAACAATGTAACGGGGCAGGTATTGAAAGCTCTCAAGCAGTGTGATCTGCCTGACGGTTGTGAGATTAGCGTAATTATGGGCGCAACGGCGCCCTGGTTGAATGAGGTCAAAGTACAGGCAAACGCATTGCCTTGGCCGACTGAGGTGGTGGTTAACGTCAGTGATATGGCGCGACGTATGTCGGAGGCGGATCTAGCTATCGGTGCAGCGGGTAGCACTTCCTGGGAGCGCTGCTGTCTGGGGTTGCCTACCCTACTGTTGGTGTTAGCGGATAACCAGCGAGCGATTGCCGAGGCTTTTAATAGTGCTGGTGCGGCAGTTTTTCTTGATAGTGTAAATACAAGTGACTTGTCGAGGAAGATGAATAGCCTGTTAGAGAGGGGGATTTTGTGGCAAATGAGCGAGGCTGCTGCCAGTCTCACTACAGGTCAAGGTATTGATTTTCTTTGCCATGTCTTGTTACAAAAAAGTAGAATTGCATGACATACTCAACGAACTTAAGACCCCTGACAGAAGCGGATCTTGCCATGCTGTTGCAGTGGCGCAACGCACCTGAAGTGCGTTGCAATATGTATACGCAGCACGAAATAAGTGAGAGTGAGCACCGTCAGTGGTTTCTACGTTCACAACAAAACCCTAACCGCCACTTACTGATAGCTGAGCAAGATGGTCAACCGTTTGGCTTCGTTAATATCCAACTTATAGACCCAAGGGCGAAGAGAGGGGAGTGGGGGTTTTACCTTTCCCCAAAGGTACCAAAAGGCAGAGGCCATTCATTAGGTATTGCCGCCTTAGAATACGCTTTCATTGAACTGGAATTGCATAAGCTATGTGGCGAAGCGCTCGCAAATAATACGCGCTCAAGAAAATTTCATGAACGTTTAGGTTTTAAACAAGAGTCTTGTCTACGCGATCATCACTTTGATGGTCAGGCCTATCATGATGTCATTGGCTATGCACTTCTCTACAACGAATGGCAAGCATTTTAAGGAGTTAACTTTTATATGATGATAAAAATTGCTGGGCGTGTAATTGGCCCCTCTTGTTTGCCCTATATTATCGCTGAGCTGTCAGCCAACCATAATGGTAGTATTGAGAATGCCAAGAGAATAATTGAAGAGGCAAAGAAAGCGGGCGCCGATGCGGTTAAAATACAGACCTACCGACCTGACACAATCACGCTGGATTGTGCTAACGAAGAGTTCAAGATCAAAGGTGGCCTTTGGGACGGTCGTACACTATACGAACTCTACCAAGAGGCACACATGCCCTGGGAATGGCATGCTCCGCTGTTTGAGCATGCCCGCAAGCTAGGGATAACCATCTTCAGCTCTCCTTTCGACAATACAGCGGTTGATCTTCTAGAGGATCTCAACGCACCAGCCTACAAAATTGCTTCGTTCGAAGCAGTGGATTTACCCCTAATCAAATACGTGGCCAGCACCGGCAAGCCGATGATTATTTCCACTGGCATGGCCAATGTAGAGGAGATTTCTGAGGCCATCGAAGCGGCCCGAGAAGGCGGCTGTAAAGAATTGGCGGTTTTGCACTGCGTCAGTGGCTACCCAGCTCCCGCCTCTGACTACAATCTGCGTACCATACCCGATATGATCGCGCGGCATGGTTTAGTAACGGGGTTGTCTGACCATACTCTTGATAATACTACTGCGGTCACTAGTGTGGCACTTGGTGCTTCAATCATCGAAAAGCATTTCACTCTCAATCGAAATGGTGGTGGCCCGGATGATAGCTTTTCGCTCGAACCTCGTGAACTTGCAGACTTATGCCGTGATACCAAGACGGCCTGGCAAGCACTGGGTGATGTGGATTACGGCCGTAAATCTAGTGAACAAGGTAACGTTCAATTCCGCCGGTCTTTATATTTTGTTAAGGATCTAAAATCGGGTGATGTAATAACAGGGGATTCCGTAAGAAGCGTAAGACCAGGATATGGACTGCCGCCCAAGATGCTTAAAGACATTATCGGAAAGACAGTTGTAATAGATGTGAAAGCTAACACGCCAGTGAAGGAGGCCGTGTTGGGATCTGGGTAATACGTGCCTTCATGATTCTTTTGTGTTCACTGTATTTCATGCCAAGCAGGAGATAGGTGGATAAAAGTGGAGGTCACGGTATTACCTCATTTTCAAGAGAGCACATTCCGACGGTCACCTTGATACTACTGGTTTACGGAAAGTATTGCTCCGGAATTCCATGAAATTTAAGTATTTTCTCTATCAAGCCTTAAAGTTTCGACCACTCCTGCCGTTACTCAATTTAACGAACTGTATACAAGGATGTCCTGAATGGCGGTGATTAATACGAATCTGCTCTCTTTAAACGGTCAGAACCAGCTCAAGCGCTCACACTCTGCCATGGAGACTGCAATCGAGCGCCTTTCTTCGGGGTTGCGTATCAATGGGGCGAAGGATGATGCTGCCGGGCAGGCTATTGCTAACCGCATGGAGTCCAATCTTCAAGCTGGAAAGACGTTAACTCAAGGCATTAACGATGGCATCTCACTGATGCAAACTGCCGAAGGTGGTCTTGATAGTATTAACGATATTTTGCAACGAGCTCGTGAGCTCGCCATTCAATCCGCCAATGGCACCCTCTCTGATGCTGACCGTTCCTCAATCAATGCCGAGTATCAGCAGCTCGCAGAGGAGGTCGACCGACTCGCTTTCATTACAGAGGCGTTTGGTAAGACGCCGCTCGCACCCGCGGAACCACGGCCATTGCCGGTTAAACTAGGCGACGCAGCTCATATTACTGAGCTTCTTGGGCCTGGTTTTGAGAGTTTTACCTCCGGTACAGTTTCATTGGCTTACGTACCTGCGGGTGCGACTAACGTCACGCTGGAGATAAACTCTTTAGGTTTGGATGACGACATTCAGATATTCACTCAAGATGGGAAGCACCTGATAGGGACGCCCATTGATGGGGCTCATCCTGACCATGTATGGCAGTCACAAGACGTTACGGATATTAATGCTTCACTACTCACGGCTGAAAATGGGTTTGAGCCTGGGGCCAGCTACGATGCTAGCCTGCTTCAAGATGCAGCGGGGAGCTATGACCTAAACTCGCCGCCTGTTGAGCTTGATTATAACGACATGAAAATTACCTATAGCGGCGACGGTGATCGGCTTGATGAGGCATCGGCTGATGATGACGGTACCGAGTTTAACAACGGCAATCTATCGGAAAATATGCTGGAGCGAGTAACTTTCGACAAAGTAACGGAAAACCTGATTGTTTTCGTGGTAGGCCAAGGTTCATTTAATGCCAGGGCTACTTGGGACGACATGCCGATTGAATACGACGACCCAGAACCGGTGTCGACCCCCGTTAGCACCCCTACAAACATAGTGGTTAGTGCTGGTGTTGGTCAGAAAATGGATTCCATCACGATCGCTCCCACGCCTTCTGACACTCAATCGTTGGGACTTGAAGGGGTGGCACTGGATCCTATAGAAAAGGCTTTAGAAGCAATGCAGAAGCTTGAGCAGGCAATGGGGCAGGTTGATGGCTATCGAAGTCAGTACGGGGCGCTCAACAACCGCTTTGAATCTGCCATTGGCACCTTGAGCCAGGAGCAAGTGAACTTGGGAGCTGCTAAGTCGAGAATTGAGGATGCTGACTATGCTGTAGAGGCATCTAATATGATGCGTACACAGATTTTGCAGCAAGCTGGCACCTCGATGCTAGCTCAGGCCAACCAGAATCCACAAAGCGTGCTTTCTCTGCTGGATTAATTAACTAGCCGATCGGTGTGTTAATTGTGGGAGCCCCAACACCTACTGGACTTGCTTCTTCTAAAATCTCTACCACTAATGACTTAGCCCGCAAAAATTGATCTTCCCAGCGTTTGCTCGATAATGAGTCGTTATCTTGGCACTCGTCGGCTTGCGGGTGCCCAAATTTTACGTTCGTCATTGGGCAGGAAAACACCCCATGGATCCGCAAAAACTGGCGGTAACCTTAGCGATTGCTGCAGGCTGGTTGAGTTTCAACAGCCTGGTCGTTGGCATGTATTTCTTACTAAGCGGTAGAGGCGTACTCGAAGGCGGAATGTGGCGTGGCGGAGAGTGGCTAAGACTTGGGCAGCCAGCGCCAGCCGATGAGAGCAATGAAACCCCCGTTGAGTCCCCAGCTGTTGCTAAACAGATGAATACCTCCTCTACGTTACCCGAGAGTGAAGATAGCGTAGAGGAGGTGGCACCTGTGGCGGTAGAGGAGAGCACTCATGTACTGTTTGTGATGTTTGATCAACCGGATATCGCACTCAACAAAAAGCTGTTCTCGAGCCTGCAAAAGTGGGAGGCCCACTATGATGCGGCCTTTCAGGTTTACAGCGTGCCAGGCGTTACCCCGCAAAATCCATTGCGGATTGCTAATGCCTATCCACCAGGAGTGATGCCCTCTCCAGAGGCCTTCCTGCAAGAAGAGCACTTAATCGGTGGCGTAAGTGTGATCCTCAAAAAGCCCAAGCGTAGGCGCGGTTTTGATAAGGTGCAGTTGGAGAAGCTGGTTGCGTTTACCCAGGAGTTGGCAGCGTTAGGCGGAAGCGTGTTGGATGCAGAACGCCAAGTTGCTACCCCTAAAACGTTCCTGGCTATCAAACAAAAGTAGCCATGAAGCCCTTTGTGACAGCATATTCAATAAGAGAATAAAAATTAATTTTAATATTCTTTTGTATGCTTTTGTCGTAGGGGTAAAATAGCCGACATTAATGTTTCATGACTATTTGTTTGGCTATTCGCATCGTCGCACTATCGACCAACGAGGAAACAGACTCATGCCACTACCCCGTAAGCTCAATCTCACCCTGGCCGCGCTTTCGTTGAGTGTTGCCAGCGGGTTGTTTGCCGCCGCTGCTCATGCAGATTCGCTCCGTGTGGGCATGTCCGGTGGTTATTTTCCTTTTACTTTCGTTGAGCAGGACGAGCTGCAAGGCTTTGAAGTTGATGTAATGAACGCCGTGGGTGAGATCACCGGTGATGACATTGAGTTCGTTACGGCTAGCTTCTCGGGCTTGGCAGGTATGCTGGAGTCTGGGCGTATTGACACCATCGCTAACCAGATTACGATCACCCCGGAGCGTGAAGCGAAGTATGTGTTCACTTCGCCTTACGTGTATGACGGCGCGCAGGTGGTAGTGCGGGCTGGTAATGATGCCATTCAAGGTGTGGAAGATTTATCCGGCAAAAGTGTTGCGGTTAATCTGGGCTCGAACTACGAGCAGCTACTGCGTGAGCAGCCGAACGCCGATGAAATCGATATTCGCACCTATGAGTCCAACATTGAGCAAGATGTGGCACTAGGCCGTGTTGAGGCGTTTGTCATGGATCGCGTGAGTGCTACGCAGGTCATTAAAGAGAAAGGCTTACCATTAGAACTGGCTGGCCAGCCGTTCTCGACCATTGAGAATGCGCTGCCGTTTCGTGATGACGAGGCGGGTCGTGAGCAACGTGACCGCGTTGACGCAGCCCTTGCTGAGCTTCGCGAAAGTGGTGAACTGCGCGAGATATCCGAAAAGTGGTTTGATACTGATATCACCCAGCCGTAACCGCTGGATTTATCCGTTCTACGCGGCCGTGGCAATGCCACGGCCGTTTGCTGATACGCGATGCGGCGATTGTTAATGGCTATTTTGAATGGCGGTGTTTAATAACTGTGTTTCATAACTGTGTTTCATAACCGTGTTGAATGACTATGTTGAATAACCATGCTTAACCTTGAGTATATGTGGGGGCTGCTGCCGGTTCTGCTGCGCTACTTGCCGCTCACGCTGGAAATGGCGACGATTGCCATGGTGTTTGCGCTGATTCTGGCGTGCTTGCTGGCGGTGGTTCGCGTGTCAAAAGTGCCATTCTTAAACGGCTTTGCGCTGTTGTTTATCTCGTTTTTCCGTGGCACGCCGCTGCTGGTTCAGCTGTTCCTTTTCTACTATGGCTTGCCGCAGCTAATAAGTGCATTGATCTCTATTACCGGCGTTACCGCCGCGGTGCTGGGGCTAACGTTGCACTTTTCTGCTTATATGGCCGAATCCATTCGCGCTGCCATTGTGGGGATTGACCGCAGCCAGACCGAGGCTGCGCTCTCCATCGGCATGACCCAGTCGCAGCTTATGCGGCGTATTATTCTGCCCCAGGCCACCCGCGTGGCAACGCCGACGCTAATGAACTACTTCATCGATATGATTAAAGCGACCTCGTTGGCCTTTACGCTGGGGGTTACCGAATTAATGGGCGCCACGCAAAAAGAGGCCGCGGGCAGCTTCCTCTATTTAGAAGCGTTCTTGCTGGTGGCGCTGATCTATTGGGCGATTGTGGAAGTGCTTTCCTGGGGGCAGCGTCGGCTGGAAATTTACCTGAATAAGGCCTACCAACGATGATCTCGCTGCAAGGCATTACCAAGCGTTTTAGCGGCCACACGGTGTTTAAAGATATCGACTTGAGCCTTTCTCGGGGCGAAATCATTGTGATCATTGGCCCTTCTGGTACGGGTAAGTCAACGCTGCTGCGCTGTATTAACTTTTTAGAGCGCCCGGACGCGGGGCGCTTAACCGTCGGAGATTTAAGTGTCGATACCCAGCGCGCCAGTCGGGCGGATATTTTGGCGCTGCGTCGGCGTACGGCTTTTGTGTTTCAGAACTATGGCCTGTTCGCCAACAAAACCGCGCTGGAGAATATCAGTGAGGGCATGATCGTGGTGGACAAGCTGCCCAAAGCTAAAGCCCATGCGCGGGCGAGGGAGATTCTGGAACGCATTGGCCTGGCGGATAAGGCGGATGCTTACCCGGCTTCGCTCTCGGGCGGCCAGCAGCAGCGGGTGGGAATTGGCCGAGCGATGGCGGCCAACGCCGATGTGATTCTGTTTGACGAGCCGACTTCATCCCTTGACCCCCAATGGGTAGAGGAGGTGTTGAGCTTGATGAAACAGTTAGCGTTAGAGCGCCAGACGATGATCGTGGTCACCCACGAAATGCAGTTCGCCCGGGAAGTAGCTGATCAAGTGGTCTTTATGGATGACGGCGGCATCGTCGAGCAAGCACCACCAGAGGAGCTGTTCACTGCTCCCAAAGATGAGCGAACACGCCACTTTTTACGCAAAATTTTAGCGCCTATGGGGCAGGAGGCACCGTGAGTGAGGTTGCCTGCTGGCTCTATGTTCACATTGACAACAGCTAGCAAGCGCGCCTAGCGCGTGATAGACTACGCCATCCTCTCAGACAAGTCCCGTGAATGGGCAGCTAATTTCGACTGCCTGTTACACACTTTGGTAGGGTGATATCCCAGCCAAAACAATTGGTTGTTGCGGAAACGTCGTGCTGTGACAGCGCAGCCGGCGAACACATATTTAATTTCGTTGCCGTTTTGTCGGCAACCTTTATTCTCCAAGGAGATACCCTGTGGCGAACAGCAAGCAAGCTCGCAAGCGCGCCCGCCAGGCCGAGAACCGTCGCGTCCTGAAATCCAGCCAGCGCAGCATGGTCCGCACCTACATCAAGCGTGTAGTGAAAGCGATCGGCACCGGCGACCACGCCAAGGCAATGGAAGAGTTCAAGGCAATGCAGCCGGTCGTTGACCGTATTGCAGACAAAGACGTGCTGTCTAAGAAGAAAGCAGCTCGCCTGAAGAGCCGTTTGAACAAGCGTATTAAGGCACTGGCGGCGTAAGCCGGCTGGCGCCATAAAAAAAACCGGCTGCGGCCGGTTTTTTTGTGTCTGGATGATTTTTCTAGGTGGTCTTTTTTAGGTGATCTTTCCTAGAGAGTCTCTTCTGGATGGTGTGTTCTAGATGGTTTCTTCTGGATAGCTTATGACGGTGAATAAAGCACCCAATACGTCCCCTAACACCGCGATAGCCCGCCGTGGGCTAATGCGTTCTGGTCTTGTGGTTAGTGCCATGACCATGCTGTCGCGGGTGATGGGGCTGGCACGCGATGTGGTCATCGCTACCTTATTGGGGGCGGGGGATGGCGCCGATGCGTTTTTTGTGGCGTTTAAGATCCCTAACTTTCTGCGCCGTCTGTTTGCCGAAGGGGCGTTTAACCAAGCCTTTGTGCCGGTGCTTTCAGAGTACTCCACCCAGCGTAGCCGTGAAGAGATCCGCGTGCTGCTAAATGCTACTGCGGGTAGTTTAACAGCAGTGCTGGCGTTGATTACCGCTGTGGCTATGCTCTGTGCGCCGTGGCTGATTTGGGTGTTTGCCCCCGGGTTTGGCAGCGAGCCCGAAAAGCTGGCACTGACCGCAGATATGCTGCGCTTAACGTTTCCCTATTTATTGCTGATTTCGCTTACCGCGTTTTCAGGCAGCGTGCTGAATACCTGGAACCGCTTCGCGGTGCCTGCGTTTACCCCGGTGCTGCTGAATCTTTCGCTGATTGGTGCGGCGCTGTTTTTAATGCCGCTAATGGAAGAGCCCGCCATGGCGCTGGCCTGGGGCGTGCTGATTGCTGGGGCGGCGCAGTTGGTTTTTCAGGTGCCGTTTTTACTGCGCTTGGGGTTGATGCCCACGCCATGGCCAAATTTTGCCCATGAGGGCGTGCGACGCATTCTGAAATTGATGGGGCCAGCGCTGTTTGGGGTATCGGTATCGCAAATTAACCTGTTGTTGGATACCGTTTTGGCTTCATTGCTGGCGGCGGGCAGCGTGTCGTGGCTCTACTATTCGGATCGTTTGGTAGAGCTACCGCTGGGCGTGTTTGGGGTGGCGATTGGTACGGTGATTCTGCCCGCGCTGTCTAAACGCCATGCTGACCAGTCCAAAGAGCACTTTGCGGCCATGCTCGATTGGGCTATCCGCATTGTATTGCTGTTAGGCTTGCCTGCGGCGCTGGCGCTGGCGGTGCTGGCCGAACCGTTGTTGATTACGCTGTTCCATTACGGGGCGATGACCGATAACGACATCCAAATGGCGGCCATGAGTCTGCGCGCGTATGCCTTTGGCTTGGTGGCCTTTATGCTGATCAAAGTATTGGCGCCGGGCTTTTTTGCCCGCCAAGACACCAAAACACCGGTAAAGGTAGGTATTATCGCCATGGTCGCTAATATGGTGTTAAACCTACTGCTGATTTGGCCGCTAGCCCATGCCGGGTTAGCGTTAGCCACCGCGCTTTCTGCGTTCTTAAATGCTGGCCTGCTGGGCTATTTGCTGCATAAGCAAGGCGTTTTGGTCTTTCAGCCGGGCTGGAAGCGGTATTCGGTGCAGTTAATAGGTGGCAGTGGGTTAATGTGTGCGGCGCTCTACTTTGTTGCGCCCGACTGGCAGGCGTGGCTTACCTTTGGCCTTTGGCAGCGGGTAAGCTGGGTCACCGGCTTAGTGGTATTGGGCGGATCGCTTTATTTTGCTTGGCTGGCTGCACTGGGTTTGCGCATTCGTCATTTTAAAATGCAATCGTAACTGCACCCCGCCGGGCGTGTTCGTTATAATCAGGGGCTTTATATCCTCCAACGGCTGAGGTGCCATGCGCGTCATTCGAGGTCTGCACAACTTGAAAGCGGCTCATCGTGGCTGCGTTGCGACCATTGGTAATTTCGATGGGGTGCATCGCGGCCATCAAGCCATCCTGCAGCAGTGCCGTGAGCATGCGGCGCGCTGGAGTGTGCCGCTGACAGTGGTGGTGTTCGAGCCCCAGCCGCGGGAGTTTTTTGCCGGTGACCAAGCGCCGCCGCGGTTAACCCGGCTGCGCGAAAAAGTGCGGCTACTGCGCGATTTTGGCGCTGAACAAGTGCTGGTTCTGCCGTTTAACGATGCGCTGCGCAGCCTTACCGGGCGTGAGTTTATCGACCAGGTATTGATCGACGGGCTCGGTGTTAAACATTTGGTGGTGGGCGATGATTTCCGCTTTGGCTGTGATCGCCGTGGCGATTTTGCCTTACTGGCAGAGGTGGGGCGTGAACAGGGCTTTGGCGTAGAGCACACCCGCACCTTTACCGTGGATGACGAACGCGTTTCCAGTTCACGAGTGCGGACGCTGCTTGCCAGCGGCAATTTTTCTGCTGCCGCGCGCTTGCTGGGTCGTGCCTATTCGTTACATGGCCGCGTGGTTCGCGACCAGCAGCTAGGGCGCACCATTGGTGTACCGACTGCCAACCTGCCGCTGATGCCCCAGCCGTTAACGCTGCGTGGGGTCTATGCGGTAGTGGCTGAACTGGAAAATGGAGAGCGCTACCCGGCGGTGGCGAATGTCGGCTTCCGCCCCACGGTGGGCTCAGACCGGCCAACGCTTGAGGTGCACCTGCTGGATTTTAACGCTGATCTTTACGGCCAACGCATGACGGTGTTTCCCTGCGCGCGGCTACGGGGTGAGGTGAAGTTTGACGGCCTTGAAGCGCTTAAAGCGCAAATTGAACGTGACCAGGCCCGCGCTCGCCACTATTTAAGCGCGATGGTGGGTAAGCAAGACTATTCTCTTCCGCTGGCCTCGGCCCCGCTTGGGCGTGAGTCGATGTCTTCAGATACTGGGTCTTCAAATACGATTTCTTCTGATTCTTCTTCGGCGGATGATGCCGCCGATGCTAACAACGGCTGACGAGACCATGGATTATAAGCACACGCTGAATTTGCCTGAAACTGATTTCCCCATGCGCGGCATGCTGCCGAAGCAGGAGCCTGGGCGAGTTTCCCAGTGGCAGGATATGAACATTTACCAGCGCCTGCGTGAAGCGCGTGCGGGGGCGCCGCTGTTTGTGCTGCACGATGGCCCTCCCTACGCCAATGGCAGCATCCATATTGGTCACGCCGTTAATAAAATTCTTAAAGATATTATCGTTAAGTCAAAAAACTTAGCCGGTTTTGATGCGCCCTATGTACCGGGGTGGGACTGCCACGGCTTGCCCATTGAGCACAAAGTTGAAACGACTCATGGCAAACACCTGGCACCAGATCACGCCCGTGAGCTTTGCCGGGAGTACGCTGGTGCGCAAGTAGAAACACAGCTGGCCGACTTTGTGCGTCTCGGTATTATCGGTGACTGGGATCATCCCTACCGCACCATGAACTTCGCCAACGAAGCGGGTGAAATGCGTGCGTTAGCCGAGATGGTCGACGCGGGTTACGTGTTTAAAGGCTTGAAACCGGTTAACTGGTGCTTTGACTGTGGCTCGGCGCTGGCGGAAGCCGAAGTTGAGTATGCCGATAAGAAATCCGACGCTATCGATGTCGCTTTCCCAGTGGAGGATGCCGATAAGCTTGCTGCCGCGTTTGGCTTAACCGAGCTGACGAAGCCTGCAGCCGTGGTTATCTGGACCACCACGCCTTGGACCATTCCGGCTAACCAGGCGCTTAACGTTCACCCCGAGTTTACCTATGCGCTGGTCGATACCGGCGAGCGCCTGCTGCTGCTGGCTGAAGAGCTGGTAGAGAGCTGCCTGGAGCGCTTTGATTTGCAAGGTGAGGTGATTGCTACCACGCAAGGTAAAAACCTTGATCTGATCAATTTCCGTCACCCGTTCTACGACCGCCTCTCGCCCGTCTATCTGGCGGAGTACGTCGAGTCTGAAGTGGGCAGTACCGGTATCGTGCACTCGTCGCCTTCCTACGGCGTTGACGACTTCAATACCTGTCGTGCCTATGGGATGAGTTTTGACGACATGCTCAATCCTGTTCAGGGCAACGGCGTTTACGCCGATGACCTGCCGCTCTTTGGCGGCCAGATGATTTGGAAGGCCAATCCCCATATCGTTGAGAAGCTGCGTGAAGTGGATGCGCTGATGGCGCACAAAGTCATCACTCACAGCTACATGCATTGCTGGCGCCACAAAACGCCGGTGATCTACCGTGCCACGGCCCAGTGGTTTGTGGGCATGGACATTCAGGGCAAAGACGGTAAAACCCTGCGCGAGCGTGCTTTGGAAGGCATCGAAGCCACGGCGTTTACCCCCGCTTGGGGGCAGGCGCGTCTGCACAGTATGATCGCTAACCGTCCAGACTGGTGTATCTCCCGCCAGCGTAACTGGGGCGTGCCGATCCCGTTCTTCTTGCACAAGCAAACCGGCGAGCTGCACCCACGTACCGTTGGGCTGATGGAAGAGGCGGCTAAGCGCGTTGAGCAAGCGGGCATCGACGCCTGGTTCAAACTCGACCCGGCAGAGCTGTTGGGCGCGGAAGCGGCGGATTACGATAAAGTCACCGATACCCTTGATGTCTGGTTCGACTCCGGTACTACCCACCGCCATGTGCTGCGCGGCTCGCACCCCCATGGTCACGAAAGCGGCCCGCGGGCGGATCTATACTTGGAAGGCTCTGACCAGCACCGCGGCTGGTTTCATTCGTCGCTGCTGACGGGGTCGGCCATTGACGGGCATCCGCCGTATCGTCAACTGCTTACCCACGGCTTTACCGTCGACTCCCAGGGCCGCAAGCAGTCCAAATCGCTGGGCAACGTGGTCGCGCCCCAGGAAGTGATGGATAAGCTGGGCGGCGATATTCTGCGCCTGTGGGTCGCCTCGACCGATTACTCCGGCGAGATGGCAGTATCTGATGAGATTTTGAAGCGCACCTCCGATGTGTATCGGCGGATTCGTAACACCGCGCGCTTCCTGCTTTCGAACCTTAACGGGTTTGATCCAGAGAAGAACCAAGTGGCCTTTGGCGATATGCTGGCGCTGGATCAGTGGGTGGTAGATCGTGCTCACCAACTACAGGTGCGGATCGAAAAAGCCTACGAAGAGTACCGCTTCCTGGATGTTTATCAGCAGGTGCATGGTTTCTGCGCCCGGGAGCTGGGTGGCTTCTACTTAGATGTCATCAAGGATCGCCAGTACACCACGCAAACCGATTCCCTGGCGCGGCGCAGTGCGCAAACAGCGCTCTATCATGTAGTGGAAGCACTGAGCCGTTGGATCGCGCCAATTCTCTCTTTCACCGCTGAGGAGATTCACGAGAATATCCCCGGTAAGCGCGGTGACAGCGTGCTCTTGGAGACCTACTACACTGGTTTGGGCAGCCTGGACGACAACGCTGAGTTGGGCCGTGCTTTCTGGGAGCAAGTACTGGAGGTCAAGCACTCGGTCAACAAGTGCCTGGAAGATGCCCGTAATGCCAAAGTCATTAAGGGTAGCCTGGCAGCTGAAGTCACCCTGTATGTCAGCGACGAGCTGCAGGCGACCCTGGCTAAACTGGGCGATGAACTGCGCTTTGTAATGCTAACCAGTGAAGTGACGCTTAAGCCCCTGGCTACTGCAAGTGATGCAGAAGCGACCGAGCTGGATAGCTTGAAAGTCGCGGTTAAAGCCAGCGACAACACCAAGTGCGAGCGTTGCTGGCACCATCGTCCCGATGTAGGCACCCATGCGGATCACCCGGATCTGTGTGGACGCTGTATCAGCAACCTCCCCGAAGGCAGCGGTGAGATTCGTTACTATGCCTAGTCAAACTGATACGCCTGATACAAACACACGGCCGCCAATGCAGCGGCCGCTGCGCTGGCTGTGGCTAGCGGTGGCGGTGATTGCCTTGGATCTGGTCACCAAGTACATAGCCAGTAGCCAGTTGGGCTATGCCCAGCCGGTAACTGTGCTGCCGTTCTTTAACCTGACGCTGCTGCACAATACCGGCGCAGCGTTCAGCTTTTTAGCCACCCATCCAGGCTGGCAGCGCTGGTTCTTCGCCTTGATTGCCGTGGGTGCCAGCGTGGCGCTGACAGTGTGGCTTTCGCGGATCAAGCACGACGAAAAACTGTTGGCGATAGCGCTACCGCTAATCATCGGTGGTGCGCTGGGGAATCTCTACGACCGCTTGGTGCATGGCTATGTGGTCGATTTTCTGTCTTTCCACGCTGCCGGATGGTACTACCCGGCGTTTAATGTGGCGGATATTGCGATTACCCTGGGGGCGGTCGCTTTAATCTGGGAATCCATTATGGGTGAGCGGCGGCGCAAAAAAGCGCATGGGGCTTCCCATTAATCGAACGTTTAGAACGGTATATTGAGAGCTGAAATGAGCGACTATCTGATCGATGAAGGTATGGAAGTGACGCTGCACTTCACCTTAAAACTGGAAGATGGCACCTTAGTGGACTCCACCAAGGAGAAAGCGCCGGCCACATTTGAATTTGGCGACGGCAATCTGCCACCCGGTTTTGAACATCCTATTAAAGGGTTGGCTGCAGGTCAGGAGGGCACCTTCCAGATAACCCCAGAGCATGCCTTTGGCCAGCACAACCCGCAAAATATTCAGACCCTGAAACGGGCAGATTTTGGTGATGAGGCCCCGGAAATTGGTATGGTGATGTCGTTTGCCGATAAAGCGGGAACGGAATTGCCCGGAGTGGTCAAAACCATTGACGGAGAGCGTATTGAAGTGGACTTCAATCACCCACTGGCAGGGCGTACCCTGACGTTTGAGGTCGAAGTGCTCGATGTCAAACCGGTGACAACGCATTAATTCACTAAGCGATGTGCTTACGCATCAAGGCGCCACTATGCAATCGACGCAACCCCAGCCCATTCAGATCAAATTAGCCAATCCGCGTGGCTTTTGCGCCGGTGTGGATCGCGCGATCGATATCGTCAACCGTGCACTGGATGTGTTTGGCCCACCTATCTATGTGCGCCACGAGGTTGTCCACAACCGTTTTGTGGTCGAAACCCTGCGTGCCCGTGGGGCCGTGTTTGTTGAAGAGCTGGATGAAGTGCCCGATGACGTTATCGTCATTTTCTCTGCCCACGGCGTTTCCCGGGCGGTGCAAGCCGATGCGGAACGACGGGGTTTGAAAGTGTTTGACGCCACCTGCCCGCTAGTGACCAAGGTACACCTTGAAGTGCTGCGCTACGCCAAGCGCGGCCAGGAGTGCATCCTGATCGGCCATGAAGGCCACCCGGAAGTCGAAGGCACCATGGGGCGTTACGACACTTCCCACGGCGGCCGGATCTACTTGGTAGAGGACGAAAAAGACGTTGCTAAGCTGGAGGTGAGTGATCCCACCAAGCTGGCTTTCGTGACTCAGACGACGCTGTCGATGGATGATACCGCCAAGGTGATTGATGCGCTGCGCGAGAAGTTTTCCGACATCCAGGGGCCGCGCAATGACGATATCTGCTACGCCACGCAGAACCGTCAGGATGCAGTACGCGAACTAGCCGCCCAAAGTGATCTACTGCTGGTGGTAGGCAGCCCCAATAGCTCAAATTCCAACCGCCTACGTGAGCTCTCGGAGCGTATGGGGACGCCTGCCTATTTGATCGATAACGCCGATCAGATCGACCCGCAGTGGCTTGAGAATGTTTCACGCATTGGCGTGACCGCGGGCGCCAGTGCCCCTGAAGTATTGGTCAAAGGCGTGATTGCCAAGCTGCAAACCATGGGCGCTGCACTACCTGAAGAGCTACAGGGCCGCGAAGAAACCATTACCTTCTCGATGCCAAAAGAGCTGCGCGAAAAGGTGATCGCCAGCAGCTAGCAACCTGCGTCGTGATGCATTGCGTATTGGTTTGCGACATACTGAAATGGTATGAGCCAACTAGTACAGGAGCAGAGCCGCGTGTCTTATGTTTCTCACTTTTTTGCTGGCCATTCGTTGCTGAAGGGCCAGCGCGGCTTTACTCTTATTGAGTTGATGATTGTGCTGGTAATTATCGGCATCGTCGCCGCCATTGCCTACCCCAGCTATACCCGCTACGTGCAAAAATCAGTGCGAACCGATGCCCATGCAGGGCTGATGCAAGCTGCTTCCGAGCTTGAGCGCTGTTATACGCGGTCTTACTCATATAGTGATTGTCCTATCAGCAACGCCTCTCCCGAAAACAACTATGCGATTGCGGTAAGTGTTAGCGGTAACGGCTATTTATTGACCGCCAGCACTCTTCAGAATGACGGCTGCGAAGATGATATGACGCTAAATTCAAGTGGCGAAGGGTTGCCCGGTGCTTGCTGGTAAACAGGCAAAGCAGCGAGGCTTTAGCTTAATAGAGGCGTTGATCGCACTGGTGGTGCTTTCCATCGGCCTGATCGGCGTTGCCGCCATGCAGCTTAAAGCGCTGCAAAGTGCGAATACTGGCTACCTGCGTTCAGTAGCAAGTGTTGCGGCCGTAGATGCGCAAGAGCGGCTTTGGGCGGAGCTGGCAAAAGATGGCGTAGATAGCTGCGCAGATATCGCTATTGAGATTGCTTGGAAGGCCCAGTGGTTTACCAATAGTGATTCGAATCCTTTGCGAAATGTGAATGCGCAAGAGAGCAAAATCGAATCAAACGGTTGTGAATTCACCATTGAGATAGACCTAGGTAGCCGAGCCGGCGAGACCGAATCAGATGTATTTACCTATAGGCTTCGCCTGCCAGAGCTAGAGGGGGGCTAATGAAGCCAGGTATGCAAAAGGGTTTTACCCTCGTTGAGCTGATGGTAGCGATGGTGATAGGTACAGTGATTATCTTAGGGGCTGGACAGCTTTTTTTAACCTCTTTTCAAACGTTTAAGATCGTTGACAAGGTCAGCCGCAAACAAGAGACATTAATTTTTGCGGTAAGTACCCTGACTGCAGCAGGACGCAAAGGGAATATTGGTGACTACGCTATTGTGTCCGATGGACGTCGCTCTGACAGCGGGACGGACTATTATTGTGTTCTGCAAGATGAGGTTCAAAACCAGCCTGTCTTAGATCTTGCTCAGGTTGATGATGAGGCCGGTTGCCCAACGCTTGCTGAATCCAATGGCGATGGCGTATCTCATTTAATCACGCTGCCCATCGGCGATTGCCGAGAGAGCGTAAATATGACGTGCGATGAAATTACCTTGACTATCAGTGAGCGAAATAAAGCAATCTCATTACGAGAGCCTACTTCATGAAACAGCAGCAAGGTGCGGCGTTAGTGATGGTGATGGCTCTGCTCGCCGGTGCATTGATGCTAGGCATGTCAGGGATGCGGAGCGCGTTGATTGATGAGCGTTTAGCGGGTAATTATCGCGCCTCTGTACAGGCTCAAATGACCGCAGAAAGCATGCTGTCGGTGTTTAGAAGCATGGCTTCTCGGCGCCAGTTATTAGAAGACATCTTTAACGCTACTTATACCGAGAGTGATTTTTTAAATGATGTAACTCGCGTCGAGGGATTCGAATCCTTTGATCAGTTGAGCGTCACGTTTGATGTGAGCGGTGATGAAGTGACGATTACAACGCGTGATATGGGTACGCATAGCAGCATTGAGAGCACATCGGTTGCCGTTTATCAACGGGCCAGCCAAACCAGCGGGGCAGGAGACTAAGCGGTTGTGAGGGGCGTTGTGTAAATGCCTGGGATGCCATTCGCCACATGGCATGCAGCACGTTATCATAGCGGTATTTGCTTAAGAGCCTGAAAACCATGAGTCAGCCTTCGAAAACCCGCGTCCTTACCGGTATTAACACCACCGGCACGCCCCACTTGGGCAACTATGTTGGAGCGATCAAGCCCGCCATTGAGGCCAGCCAGGATCCCAGCGTTCAGTCGTTCTATTTTCTGGCCGACTATCACTCCCTAATCAAGTGCCAAGACCCCAAGCGGGTGCAGGAGTCTCGCCTGGAAATTGCCGCTACCTGGCTTGCGCTCGGGCTGGATACTGATAACGCCATTTTCTATCGTCAGTCGGATATCCCGGAAATCCCCGAGCTTGCATGGATGCTCTCCTGCGTATGCGCTAAAGGCTTGATGAACCGCGCCCATGCCTATAAAGCAGCGGTGGCTGAGAACGAAGAGGCGGAAAACCAGGATCCGGATAAAGGCATTACCATGGGGCTTTTCGGCTATCCCGTGTTGATGGCGGCGGATATTCTAATGTTCAACGCCAACAAAGTGCCGGTGGGGCGTGATCAGATCCAGCATATTGAAATGGCCCGCGATATTGCCGGGCGTTTTAACCACCTCTATAAAGGTCAGCACTTTGTGCTCCCTGAGGCGGTAGTAGACGACAAGGTACAGCTACTGAACGGCTTGGATGGTCGCAAGATGTCCAAAAGCTACGACAATACGATTCCGCTGTTTGCCCCAGAGAAAAAGCTGCAGAAACTGGTACGTAAGATTAAGACCAACTCACTGGAACCCGGTGAGCCGAAAGACCCTGATAGCTGCACGTTGTTCCAGATTTACTCCGCGTTCGCGACGGCAGAAGAGACAGCGAGTTTACGTGAGCAGTATGCCAACGGCATTGGCTGGGGCGACGCTAAAAATCACGTGTTTGAATATTTGAATGCGCACTTGAGCGCCCCCCGTGAACGCTATAACACACTGATGGAAGACCCTGCCCATATTGAGGCGGTACTGCAAAAAGGCGCCGAGCGGGCGCGGCAAGAAGCTGCACTCACGATGGATCGTTTACGTTCAGCGGTTGGCCTAGGGCGGTTTGTTTAAACTCTTAGTTTTATTGCAATACCCGTAGTAACGACGAAGCCCCTTCCGGTTGGAAGGGGCTTCGCTTGTTTCAGGCCCTGTTTTTCTTCAGGTCCTATGTTTCCAGGCGTCAACTAGTCTTTGAGCGACTGCTTAGCCTTCGATCGGGGCGCGCCAGTCGTCAGAACCAGAGGTGCCAGCAACAGTGTGTTCCCAATCAATCTTACGGTAAGCCAGTGACACGTCCATCAACTGGGTGAATTCAGATTTTTGGATGTCTTGGGCGTGCGGCATACGCAGATTGATGTCAACGATAGTGGCATCGGTCAGCGTGGTGGTGAAGAAGTGCTCCTGCTTACCTTCAACAGAAGTGCGGTACCACTTCAGCTCAACATTGGGCAGCATTTCACCAGACGCTAGCGCGTTGTACATCAGCGGCACTGCTTTGTTCAGGGCAACGGTAAAGATAAAGGGCTTGTGAGCACGTTGACCAGACGGCTGACCAGACTGCGGATCAGTAGGTACGGTAACGACATGCTTAAATTCTTGCACCAGCATCTGGTCTTCGTGGCCTTCAACGTAGATGTTGCCTACGGAGTCAGGGGTGAAAGCACCTGATGTGATGTTGCCCTGAGTTTGGCCTTCAATGCTGATATAACATGGTGTTGGCATGGTCTGCTCCTTGACTGGAAATATTAAGGTTTGTCACGTGACCCTCTAAGTAAGGCAATGAATGTGCCATTATTTTTTTATCTTTTTTTTTCAGAGACTTATTTTTTATATAGCAGATAATTAATTTTTATTAGGCAATTTGTGGCCTGGTCTGGGCAACTCATTGCTTGCTTGGCAATGGGTTGCTTGATTATTTTGATGTTACATTTGATAAGCCTTAATGAAGTAACGAAATCTAGATTTTTGTTTTATTTTGTAAGGCTAATACGCTAGTTGTTATTTTGATGTCCGAAAAATAACATTTTAACGCCTTAACTTTTAACGTCGATTGGCATTATCAAAATCATTTGTACGTTATTTCTGTCAAAAACTGTAAGAGATTGCCGATAGAGTTTGTAAGAAATTTCTTACAAATTTTAATTAGCCAATTAATTTAAATTAGCATTGGTTCTATCTCCGTTTAAATTCTGCAAAATAGCCGCTAAATGAGATTAGGTTGAATTTATGCTTTCGGGGTGATGGCCAATAGACGTCTCTTGTTCAATCAAGTCGGAGTTGGCACGCACTATGTAATTCGGTACCTTCCCGGGATTGAGAACTATTAACGGTTACATTGATACACTTTTCTCTCCAGGGCTAAATATCATGGCTAAACAAGGAACTGTTGCGCCCAAAGAGCGCATCAACATTAAGTATGTGCCAGCGACTGGCGATCAGCAGGCTGAAACTGAACTGCCATTGAAGTTGTTGGTCGTCGGCGACTTTAAAGGTGGTGAGGAAGAGACCCCTATTGAAGAGCGACAGTCCGTCTCTGTTGATAAGAACAACTTTCAGTCGGTAATGCGCGAGGCTGGCTTAAGCCTGCAAACTGCCGTGCCTAATCGTCTTGATGAGAGTGATGAGCCTACAGATATCGCTGTCAATCTTGATTTTAAGTCCCTGGAAGATTTCTCTCCTGATGCGGTTGCCAAGCAGGTGCCCGAGTTACGCAAGTTGGTTGAGTTGCGCGAAGCGCTGGTCGCTTTGAAGGGGCCGCTGGGTAATGTGCCCGCTTTCCGTGATCGGCTACAGAAGCTGTTAGAAAACGACGAAGCTCGCCAGCAGTTGCTGAATGAGCTGGCATTGCTGGATGCAGATAAAGATCAATAATTCTTCAGCATTAGCAACGTTTTTTTATTGCAAATCAGCGAATTCGAGGCACAGCGATGAGTAAGACAGCAAAGCAACAGAATGCAGTTGCAGAAACTGAAACGGATGTTTCGTTGCTTGATCAAGTGATGGCGCAAACACGTATGGCACCAGCCGATGAAGGCTACGATGTTGCCAAACAGGGCGTGGCGGCTTTTATAGCAGAGCTGCTCAATGGTGACGAGGCGGCGCCAAAGGTCAACAAATCACTTGTTGATAATATGATTGTTGAGCTGGATCGAAAGATTAGTCATCAGGTGGATGAGGTTCTTCACGAAACGAATTTCCAGCAGTTGGAATCGGCTTGGCGTGGTTTGAAGCTGCTGGTCGACCGGACTGATTTCCGTGAAAACATTAAGCTTGATGTACTGCACGCCACTAAGCAGGAGCTACTGGAAGATTTTGAGTTTGCACCTGAAATTAGCCAGAGTGGGCTTTACCATCACGTCTACAACGCGGGCTATGGCCAGTTTGGCGGAGAACCGGTAGCGGGCATTATTGGCCACTATGATTTCTCGCCCTCCACACCCGATATGAAGCTGCTTCAGCATACTGCGGCGGTTGGTGCTATGGCGCATGCACCCTTTATGTCTTCAGTTGCTCCCTCTTTCTTCGGTATTGAAAGCTTTGAAGAGTTGCCGAATATCAAAGATTTCAAGGCTATTTTTGAAGGGCCTAAATATGCTCGTTGGCGCAGCCTTCGTGAGTCTGAAGACGCACGATATCTTGGGCTAACGGCCCCGCGGTTCTTGCTACGGACTCCCTACGACCCAGTAGAAAATCCGATCAAAAGCTTTAACTACCGCGAAGACGTTAGTGAAAACCACGAGCATTATTTATGGGGTAATACCTCTTATTTGCTGGCGGAGCGTCTCACGGACAGCTTTGCCAAGTACCGTTGGTGTCCCAATATTATTGGCCCGCAAAGTGGTGGTGCAGTCGAAAACTTGCCGGTGCATACCTACGAAGCATTTGGCCAGCTGCAGGCAAAAATTCCTACCGAGGTGTTAATTACTGACCGGCGTGAATTTGAAATGGCTGAGGAGGGGTTCATTTCATTAACCATGCGTAAGGGCAGTGATAATGCGGCCTTCTTCTCAGCCAACTCTGTTCAAAAACCCAAGGTTTTTCCAAACACTGCAGAAGGTAAAGCGGCTGAAACCAACTTCAAGCTGGGTACTCAGCTTCCCTACATGTTCATCATTAACCGCTTGGCGCACTACGTAAAAGTGCTTCAGCGTGAACAAATAGGTTCATGGAAAGAGCGTCAGGATCTTGAGCGTGAACTTAATGCTTGGATTCGTCAGTACGTTGCCGATCAAGAAAATCCCCCCGCAGATGTCAGAAGCCGCCGCCCGTTGCGCGCAGCTTCTATCCAGGTGTCTGATGTTGAAGGTGATCCAGGCTGGTATCAGGTTTCCATGGCGGTTCGCCCGCACTTTAAATACATGGGTGCCAACTTCGAACTCTCGCTTGTTGGCCGCCTCGACAAAGAATAAAGGAAAGCAGCGATGGCAACGGAGAGCGGAGGGTTGTTGGGTAGAGCACCGCTAGGAAGTCGCTTGTTTGAACGGCTTGCCGCTCCCGATCAACCCGTGTTGCGAAGGGAGGCCGACGAGTTGATGGAAGTTGTCGAGTCGATCAAGCGTCACCTAGTTGACTTGCTGAACAGCCATCCGGGTAACAGTGCCTGTGCGCCCGAACTTGGCTTGCTCGACTTCAACGATGCCACGATTGGTGTGCTGGATCTGGAGCGCAATATTCAACGCGCGATTTGTCAGTGTATTGAGCGCTATGAGCCGCGGGTCAAACGTGTGGATGTTGAGTCATTACCTAATCATGGTGATCCGTTGCAATTGCGCTTTCAGGTGCATGCCACCGTCGCTTTAGGCAGAGAAAACACCCAAGCGACTATCGATTTGTTGCTTAACAACAAGCGTTATCAGTGTCTCAACTGATATGCCTGAGAGGCACGAATGCTGAATCGCTACTATCGTGACGAGCTCAATTTTTTAAAGCGCCAGGGGCGGGAGTTTGCCGATGCAAACCCCGGCTTAAGCCGCTTCTTGTCCGAGCGCAGCACGGATCCTGATGTAGAGCGGTTATTGGAAGGGTTTGCCTTTCTCACCGGGCGAATGCGCGAGAAAGTTGAGGATGAGTTTCCTGAGCTTACACACTCGCTAATCAGCATGCTGTGGCCGAATTATTTGCGGCCTGTACCCAGCATGACGGTGGTTCAATTTACCCCTAGTTGGTACTCCCTGAGTCAGCAGCAACGGGTTGAGCGTGGAACAGAACTTGCCAGTGAGCCGATAGAGGGCACGCCATGCCTGTTCAGAACTTGCCATGATGTAACACTCTATCCATTGGCGCCGATAGGTGTGGATGCGCGTCATACGCGGGAATCTTCAATCGTAGAGCTGGCGATGGAAGTGCGTAGCGACCAACCGCTGAATGCCATGGGTATCGACTCGCTGCGCTTGCATCTAGGCGGTGATGGTTACACCGCACGCACGCTCTATTTATGGATGAGTCACTATCTTTCACGGCTGGAGCTGGAAATTGATGGGCAGAGGCAGCGGCTACCTTCTGATGCGCTAAAGGCTGTTGGGTTCGAGCGTGATCAAGCGCTTCTACCTTACCCGCAGAATGTTCATCAAGGGTATCGCATTTTGCAGGAGTACCTCTGTTTTCCGGAGGCTTTCCATTTTTTTGATATTTTAGGACTCGGGCGCTATTTGCCAGCTGACACGGCGAGTAACGTCACGCTGCGCTTTGTATTTTCACGTACCTTGCCAACCGATGCTCGGGTGAAGGATGAGCATCTGGCGCTTTACTGTACGCCAGCGATCAACCTTTTCGAGCATGATGCTGAGCCTATTGATTTGAGTGGCGAACGCAGCGAGTACCGAATACGGCCTAATAGTCGCGCCCCTTCACACTATGAAATTTTTAGTGTTGATGACGTGCTGGGAACGCTGGAAGGTGGGCGTACTGAGTGGCAAGAAACGCCGCGCCGCTATGTTCCGTTTGAAAGTTTCCAGCATCAAATTGAGCGTGACCGGGGGAGAGAGTCCCTTTACTACCGTGTGCGAGTGCGCGACAGCCTGCGCAGCGATGGTTTTGATCACGACATCGCCTTTGTTCGGGGGGACGAGCGTGCCTGTCTTGGCCGCCGTGAAACGATTTCTCTGCAGCTGACCTGTAGTAATCGTGAGTTACCTGAGCGGCTAACGATAGGCGATTTGTGTGTGGCAACGGAAGAAAGCCCTGCTTACGCTACCTTCCGCAATATTACCCGGCCGACCCCGGTTCTACGCCCTGCGCTCGATGATGGGCTGCTATGGATATTAATCTCAAATTTGTCGCTCAACTACCTCTCCTTGCTCGAGCGTGATGCGCTGTGCTCGGTACTGCGTGCCTATGATTTCCGAGCTTTAGTGGACAGGCAAGCAGAACGGGTTGCGCAAAAAAGGCTAGCCGGCATTCTTGAAATTGACACCCAGTCTGTTGATCGCTTGCGCAAAGGTTTGCCCGTGCGTGGGCTGCGTTCGGTAATGACATTGGATCAAGAGGCTTTTGGCGATGAGGGTAGCCTCTACCTGTTTGGCAGTGTGTTGGCGCGCTTCTTTTCGCTGTACGCAAGCATTAACTCTTTTCACGAATTACATGTCATTAATCGCCATAACCAAGAGCGCTATCAATGGACCTTACAGGTGGGGCAGCAGCCCCTGATGTAGCGCTGGCGCCGGTTATTCGGGGGGCGCGACGTTACGAATTTTATCAACTAGTAGAGCTTCTGCACCGTCATCACGGCGATGATTTAGAGCAGCGGCATGGCGGTAGCGTGCCCTCATTTCAGCGCGTGCGCTATACCGCCTCAGCGTCGTTGGGCTTTCCGGGCAGCGATGTGCTTGCCCTGAGTGAAAACCAGGCAGGCCAATACGAGATGGAAGTCAGTTTCCTGGGGTTACAGGGTGCGCAATCGCCGCTTCCCGGTTACTACCTGGAAACCTTGGCGCATAACGCCGCTCACCAAGAAGGGGCCGCGGGTGATTTCCTCGACTTCTTTAACCATCGGCTGTTAACGCTCGTGCATCGTAGCTGGCGGAAATATCGCCACTACGTTCGCTATCAAAACGATGCGAAAGATGGTTTTTCTGCCGCGATATTTGCGTTGGTTGGGCTCGCTGACAGTGATCTACGCGGTGAAACACCGATCAACTGGAGCAAAATGCTCGCTTATGCGGGCCTCCTGGCTGGACGGTCGCGCTCGCCTGATGTGGTTAGCGGTATTGTTGGACACTGTTTCGACTTAGCCCAGGTACAGATAGAAGAGTGGGTGCAGCGTTGGGTGGAGATTCCTTTGGATCAGCGCAGTTGTATGGGTGTCTCGGGGATGACACTTGGCGGTGACATGGTCGCAGGCGAGCGTGTTGCAGATGTGAATGGCAAATTTGCGCTTTGCCTGCGCGGTTTAAGCCTAGCGCGATTTAGAGATTTTCTACCTGATGGTGAAGAGCATAGCCCCCTTAAAACGCTGGTGAGTTTTGTACTGCGAGAGCCGTTGGCCTATGACCTCGAGCTTGAATTGCTGGATAGCGAGGTAAAGCCCATGCGTTTGGGCGATGCCGGGTCGTGCCAGCTTGGATGGACCACCTTTGTTGATCCAGAGAGCGACGGCAACACTATGCGCCGTCGTGTACGCATTCAGATGACGAGTTAATCCATGCATTCCAATCAACTAGACGCTATCACCTTGGTGGTCACCAACAGTGAGCAGCTCGAAGGGCGCTCTACCAGCAGCTTTGTCTTCCATAAAGAGGGAGGCACGCTGGGAAGTGGCCTGCAAGATAACTGGTTACTGCAAGATCATAGCGGACGGATTAGGCCCAGCCATGCCGAAATAACCAAAATCGATGGCAAGTTCTGCCTAGTAGATCTGAGTGGACACACCTTTATTAACCGGACGACGCTGCCGATTGGGCGGCATCGAAAGGTAGCGCTACGCGATGGTGATGAGCTGATGATTGGCGAGTATCGCTTGAAGGTACATCTCGGTGATCGTCACGCGTGGCAGCCAGGTGTGCACTCGCTGGCCACGCTAATTGATGAAGAGCATGACGAGGTCTCGACCCAAGGCGCTGTTTGGTCAGCAGGGGGCGGGCATACCTTCAATCATGCAGCAGAAAAAGGCGACCCGATGGAAGCCTTAGGGGGAGCTCTGCCAGGCTCGATTGCGCATGACCCGATGGTGGCGTTAGACCATGAAGATAAGTCGTCGGACGCCATGGAGCCGCTTGAGGCCATGTCGCTCTCACATCGCCAGCAAGCGTATCAAGGGTATGTTTCTCAAGGACATGAGTTTCAAGAGCCAGCATATGCAAATAATCGGGATCAGTGGCAGCAACAAGAGCGCCATGAGGAAGCCTTAAGCCTCCCCGATATCAGAACACCGAAAGGCACAACAACGCAGAGGAGCAGTGGTATGGATGAGCGGCAGATAAACGATTTGGAGCGCTCTGTTGGGGAGCAATTGGAAGATCGCTGGCAAAAGCCAACAACGCAATCGCTTGGACATGTTGGTGCAGACCCTCTGCTGAGAGGGTTAGGCCTTGATTTACCCTTCCGCGATAGCGAGGAGCAGCAAGCATTTCTAGAAGAGGCGGGGCATACCCTACGCGCGACTATAGATGGTCTGCGCTTGCTAAATAAGGCGCAGAGCGATAGTAAGTACCCACTTAGAGACCGCCGTTTACAGCCGATTGAAGATAATCCTCTGCGCCTTGGCCAGTCCTATAACGAGACCGCTGAGACCCTATTCTCTGCCCAGCGTAGCCCTGTACATTTATCAGCGCCTGAGGCAGTAGCAGAGTGCTTGCGTCACCAGGGACAGCATCAAGCCGCCGTGGAAGAAGCCATTGGTCACGCACTGGGCGCCATACTTGATGCGTTCTCCCCTGACGCGCTGCTCAAGCGTTTCCATGCATACCGTGGTGCGGGTAATCGCATTGAAGACGAAGGTGGCTGGGCTTGGGAGATGTACCACTACTACTACAGAGAGCTTAACTCTGGTCGTCAACAAGGCTTTCAAAAACTGTTTTGGGAAGTCTTTGAACAAGCCTATGACCAATCGGTGCGTCGCCAGCAGCGGGAGGAGGCATGAACGTGCACAACATTGCACGGCTTGCCTGGCTGCTTTGCATCATTCTGTTGCTAGCAGGCTGTGCCTCGACCCGTGAAGCCACGGGCAAAGCGTGGCAGGTAATGCGCGATCCATCTATTCCTGTCGGCTACCCCGAAGATCAGCCCACCACAGTTGACTTAAGCATGATTGCTGAGCCAAACGTCAATACCAATGTGGATGGTGAAGGGACGCCGCTGCGTTTTCAGGTGCTGCAGTTAAAAGATGACTCCATGTTGATGGCGGCCGACCTAGGTCAACTGAATAGTGATTTAGAGGAGGCGCTAGGTACTAATTATCTCACCCACGATGACTTTACGCTGCTGCCTGGGCAGTGGAAGTTTTATGAACCTTTCGACGTTGATGAAGAGACGCGTTACATCGGGCTGATTGCTTTCTATGCAACTCCCAACGAGGCCGAGTGGAAGAAGGTCGTCAAGGTGAAGAGCCGTGGCGAGCATTACCACTTACTGGTTCACCTCCGGGGTAGCGAAGTAGAACTAAGGAAGGAGGAATAATGGCCAGCCGAAATCGTGTGGTGTGGAGCGAAGGGCTATTTATTAAGCCTCAGCATTTCCAGCAGCAGCAGCGCAGTTTAGAAGGGTTGATAGATGCACGACTCAAAGGGATTAGCCACTATTTATATGGCTTCCATACGCTAGAGCTGAATAGCGAGTTCCTCAGCTTTGGGCGTATTGCTATTAGCCGTGCCAGCGGCGTCATGCCCGATGGCGTTGCGTTCCAGCTCCCGGCCGATGATATCGAACCTAGCCCGCTAGAAATTAGCGACGCCAGTATTACCAACCAGGTGGTCTACCTGGGACTGCCGTTGGCCACCGACGGTGTGGGCGAAGTGCGTTGGCCGGGCGACGAATTGCCTGCACGCTATCGTCTCTCCTCACGTAGCGTACGTGACCTTCACTCCCGCGATGGTGCTACTGCAGAGCTTGAAGTGGCGCGGGTGTCTCCGCGCTTGCTGTTAGAGAGTGATGACCGCAGCGGTTACGCCTGCCTTTCCGTGGCACGGATTATCGAGCGTCGCCCAGATGGCAGTTTAGTGCTTGATGAGCAATTCTTGCCCACGCTGCTGAATGTGCAAGCGGCTCCTGGTTTGCAGCGTTTTGTCGGAGAAATGGCCGGTTTAATGCGTGAGCGGGCGCGCAATATTGCTCAACGTCTTTCTACACCGCATCAAGCAGGTGTTGCCGACGTCTCTGATTTTATGTTGCTGCAGCTACTGAACCGCGCTCAGCCGCGCTTTCAGCATCTTGCCCGGCTTGGCCAGCTTCATCCCGAGCGTCTTTACGACACCATGCACGAAGTCGCCTGTGAATTAGTGACGTTTACCGATGAATCGCGGTTACCGCCAGAGTGTCCGGCCTATGATCACGATCATCCCGAGCGCGCTTTCCGGCCACTAATGAAGATGCTCCGCCAGGCGCTTTCCACCGTGCTTGAGCCGCGTGCTGTCGCCATTCAGCTACAAGCGCGCCGTTTTGGTCTACTCGTTGCGCCGCTGTCAGACCTTAGCCTCATTGAGTCGGCTGAATTCATTCTTGCCGTTCGGGCGGATATGCCCAACGAGCGGCTGCGTAAGCTGTTCTTGCAGCAAACCAAAGTTGCCAGCGTGGAACGCATTCGTGACCTCATCAGTTTGCAGCTGCCCGGTGTCCCGCTTGAACCCTTGCCAGTGGCGCCTCGCGAGTTGCCCTACCACGCTGGTTATAGCTACTTCCAACTGGACCGCCAGAGTGAAGCGTGGGGAATGCTCAACGGGGCCAGTGGCTTTGCCTTCCACGTCGCCGGTGAATTTCCAGGACTGGAAATGCAGTTCTGGGCCATCAGGAGTTAAGCCATGCAACATCTTGCAACCGAAGATCAACGCTCTGTACGACCACGTGGCGCAAGCGACAAAGTCCGTCATGAAGATCTGATTAATGAGCGTGGCCTGGAACATCTCATCCATAGCCATGCCGAGCAGTTGGATGCCGATGAAGACTACTGGTTTCGTCTACGCGGGCACAATCTTAACCCACTGGTGGATGCGGCTAGCAGCCTGCTTGGCATGGTGGTGCGTGTCCGTCAGCTTGATAGCGCAGGCGATGTTGAGCGTCTCTATCGTCAGGTAGTCGACGAGATCGCTGCCATCGAAATTGAGCTAACTGAGCAGGGCTATGACCGGGCCACACTACTCGCTTACCGCTACGTCCTTTGCTCCTTTATTGATGAAGCCGTCATGGGGATGCCTTGGGGGCGACAGAGTAAGTGGGCCGAGCACTCGCTGCTAACACGTTTTCATAATGAAACCTGGGGCGGCGAAAAAGTGTTCTCCATTCTCTCGCGTCTACAGCAAGAGCCCCAGCGCTACCGCGACATGTTGGCCTTTATTTATCTCTGCCTGTGCCTTGGTTTTGAGGGCCGTTACCGTGTGATGTCCCACGGGCGCGATGAGTACGAGCAAATTGTCCGGGCGTTAGGTGACCAATTAGCCACGCTTGATCAGCCACCTGAGGAAGCGCTTACCCAACCGCTGCGCAATGTCGTAAAAGGCCGCCAAGGCATGCGCAGCGGATTTCCTATATGGGGAATATTTGCCCTATTTGGGATCGCCATGGTGGCAGTGTATTTGGGCCTCTCCTGGTCGCTTGATCAGCAAGCCGAACAGATTACCTCACTTCTTAACCAAATTTACCGTTAGGAGATCCCATGCTCAGGGTAGAGCTACCAGCGCTTATTGGCCGCCTAAACACGATTGCTCGCCAAGGACTTGAACAGGCCGCCGTGCTGTGCGCCCAGCACCAGGCGCCTGAAGTTACCGCCGCTCATCTGTTGCAAGCGTTGCTTGACCAACCGCTCTGTGATGTTCGCTGTTTATGTGAAACATTCGATATTGATGTTGCTGAGTTACGTGCTCAACTCGCTGAAGAGACGCGCCCACCTCAGGATTTAGACGTAACGACACCCAGCTTTTCGCCGCTGCTAGTCGAGTTACTGCAAGATGCGTGGCTGTTAGCCACCACCGAGTACCAGCAAAGTGAGCTACGCAGTGGGGCGGTGTTAACCGCCTTGCTGCATACTGCTGACCGATACCTGGGGGCTGGTTCCGTGCGCATGTTAGCGGATATCAATCGCGAAAATTTGCGCCGTCATTTAGACCGTTTAACAGCAGATTCAGCGGAAGCACCCAGGGACAGTGCGGGCACTAGCCAACGCCAAGCTCCCCATGCCGCGGGCGATGACAGTGCCCTGGCACGTTTTGCCACCTCGTTGACTGAGCAAGCCCGCAATGGTGAGCTTGACCCCGTACTCGGGCGTGATCCGGAAATCGACCAAATGCTCGATATCCTGGGGCGTCGGCGCAAAAACAACCCCATCGTGATTGGCGATGCGGGGGTGGGTAAAAGTGCTGTAGTAGAAGGTTTAGCCGCCCGTATTGTGGCCGGCCAAGTACCCACGGCGCTGGCAGATGTTGAGCTGCTTACCCTTGATCTAGGCGCACTCCAAGCCGGTGCTGCGGTGAAAGGCGAATTTGAAAAACGCCTGAAAGCCGTGATTGATGAAGTGAAAAACGCGCCACGCCCTACGCTGCTGTTCATCGATGAAGCGCATACGCTGATCGGTGCGGGCAATCAGGAGGGGGGCGGGGATGCAGCCAACTTGCTCAAACCTGCCCTGGCGCGGGGAGAACTACGCACTATCGCCGCCACCACCTGGCGGGAGTACAAAAAGTACTTCGAAAAAGACCCGGCGCTGTCGCGGCGCTTCCAGCCCATTGCGCTTTCCGAGCCAAGCGTTGAGCAGGCGCTGGTGATTCTACGCGGCCTGCGCGATGTGTATGAACGCGCCCACGGTGTGCTGATTGGCGATAGCGGCCTGCGTGCAGCCGCCGCGCTTTCTGCTCGTTATTTGGCCGGTCGGCAATTGCCCGATAAAGCCATTGATGTGCTGGACACCGCCTGTACCCGGCTGGCGCAAGCCCTGGATACTCCGCCCCGCAAGCTCAGTCATCTGCAGAGTGAACATATCGCCGCACTGCGCGAGCGCGATCAGGTGGAACGTGAGCGACTGTTGGGGCGCGAACCCGATAGCGAGCTCCACCACGACTTAACCGAACGCTTAGCCAAGCTGGAAGAAGAGCTGGCAAGCCTGGAAGCCGCCTGGCAAGCGCAGCGGGAGTGTGTCGATGCCATTGTGACGCTACATCGCCAACTGCTGGAAGCAACGGATGCCGATACCGTGGATCAACTTCCCGAGGGGGTTCATCAAGCGCTCGCCGAACGTGAGCTGCAGCTGGCCCAACTGCAAGAGACATTTGCCCTGGTCAATCCTAGCGTTGAAGAAGCCCAGATCGCCCAGGTGATTGGCGACTGGACCGGCGTGCCGGTTGAGCGCATGACCAGCGACGAGCTAACGCGACTCACCGAATTGCCCACGCATCTGGATGCGCTCATCCAGGGGCAGAGCAGTGCGATTGAGCGTATCCACCGCCATCTGTTAACCGCCCGTGCTGATCTACGTCGCCCAGGGCGGCCATTGGGCGCGTTTCTATTGGTGGGCCCCAGCGGCGTTGGTAAAACCGAAACCGTGGTGCAAATTGCCGACCAGTTGTATGGCGGCCGTCAGTTTCTCACCACGATCAATATGTCGGAATACCAAGAAAAGCATACGGTTTCACGCCTGATCGGCTCACCGCCGGGGTATGTCGGGTTTGGTGAAGGCGGGCTACTGACCGAAGCGATCCGTCAGCGCCCTTATTCGGTGGTGCTGCTGGATGAAGTCGAAAAAGCCCATCCCGATGTGCTCAACCTCTTCTATCAAGCGTTTGATAAAGGCGAATTGGCGGATGGCGAAGGGCGCGTGATTGATTGCAAAAACGTGCTGTTCTTCCTGACCTCCAACCTTGGCTACGAAGCGATTGTCAGCTACGGCAATGACCCAGCGGCGTTGGACGCCGCGCTCTATCCGGTGCTGGCTGAGTTCTTCAAGCCAGCGCTATTGGCGCGTATGGAAGTGGTGCCTTACTTGCCGCTGGACGGCGATACCCTGCGCGACATCGTGAAGGCCAAGTTGGAGACCTTGGCAACACGCATCCGCGGGCGCCATCGCCAGGCCGAAGTGGTGCTGGATGACAGCCTGGCCGAGGCAATTTGTAAGCGTGCCACGCGGAGTGAAAACGGCGCCCGTATGCTCGAGTCGGTCATTGACGGTGAACTGCTGCCGCCGCTTTCCCGTGCACTGCTCGAACGTATGGCACGGCGTGAGCAGGTGAGTCGAGTAGTGTTAGGTGTGGATGCTGAACAGGGCTCATTCACCGCGGAGGTTGCGTGACGACATGACACTTCAAGCCCTAGACACCTTCGCCGCAAACACCGCGTGTTCACCCTCTCCGCTCGCCGCGATGCCCATTGCGTTAACCCTGGTGGAGAGCGAAAGCACTGAAGCACTGCGCAAGCGGGCAGCTCAGGTGCTATGCGATGGATTAGGACTTGATTGCTCTGAGTGTCTGTATGTTGAGGGGAGTGGTCGTTGGTTGGGTCGCGATGATAATGCGGCGCAGTTTGATTGCAGCGATTTCAGTCATCCTTATGCCCATGTCATCCGCAGTGGTAAAGCGCTCACATTAAGCGTGGGTGATGCCCGTACGCGCTTGGATCATGCTGGGTTTCAAGACCAGGTTGTGCATTTGGCGGCAAAGAAGCGCCTGCAAGTAAGACCGCTGCGTGCCCAGGATGGTGAGAAAGAGTGGCTGGGTGTGCTGTTGATGGTGGGCGAAGGAAGCTTCATGAGCACCCTGGACAATGATCCCGGTATGGCGGCGTTTGAGGCGTTGCTATGCCGGCTATGGGCGCGTTTGTCGCGGGAGCAGGGCGAACGGCATCGTTCGCGGGCACTGCGAGATTCGTTAGTCAAGCTTAACGATGGAGCCCGTCGGCAGGCGTTGGCCGATCAATTAGCGCAGGAGCTACTGGGAAACTCGAAGGCCATGCAAGAACTGCGGCGCCAAGTGGTGCGGGCGGCGGAAACCAACTTGGCGGTGTTATTGCAAGGGGAGACGGGCACCGGGAAGGATCGGGTGGCGCGTGCGCTCCATCAGCTCTCAGGGCGTGCAAAAGGCCCTTTTATGGCCATTAACTGCGCCGCTATTCCCGAAGCGTTGCTTGAATCCGAGCTGTTTGGCCATGCCAAAGGGGCGTTCTCGGGCGCAGACCAAGCCCAGGAAGGGCTTATCAGTCAAGCTGACGGCGGTACGCTGTTTCTGGATGAAATTGGTGATATGCCGCTAGCGCTACAAGCCAAGCTGCTCAGAGTGTTGGAGAGTGGCCGTTACCGTCCGCTAGGCGCCAGCGAAGAGCGCTGCGCGGATTTACGTTTAGTGGCCGCTACCCATCAGCCGCTTCGCGAGCATATTCGTGCGCAGCACTTTCGTGCTGACCTCTACTACCGACTGGGCCAATTTCCGCTCACCCTGCCACCGCTTGCAGAGCGGCGCGATGACATTGCCCAGTTGGCGCAATCGTTCATTGCCGATTTTTGCGCACGTGAAGAGCGTGACGACATGGGCATTACCCCGGCAGCACTGCGCTTACTCAAGCAGCGTGACTACCCCGGTAATGTTCGTGAGTTAAAAAACCTAATCGACTACGCCTGCGCCATGACGCCTCAGGGCGCGGATATTGATGCCTATGTCATACCCGGGGAGCAAGAGAGCGACGCTCAAACGGCACCAAATGCGCAGGTAAGTAGCACGCCGTTCCCTTTGCCGAATGATATCGATGACTTGCGCCAGGCGCTTCGCGATGTTGAAACCGCCATCATCCGCCAACGGTTAATGCATTTTGGCGGCAATCGCGCCCAAGCCGCCGCAAGCCTTGGCTTACCTAAGCGAACACTGGCCCATAAATGTCAGCTGCTAGAACTGGATACCAAATGAGAGTGACGTTACTAATTCGCCAGTGGTCATGCTGGGGACTGCTTATCATCGCTGTTTTGGGGAGTTCGGATGCTTTAGCAGACGAGCACCAAGCAATGCTTGAAAACGCTTTGGCATGTGCTGATGAGCCCTCTCGATTAGAGCGTTTGAGCTGTTATGACGACGTATTTAAAACAGCGACCTCATCGGCTGATGAGCGAGAGCTGCCCGATTTATGGTACGCCATTGAACGCCAGGAGAGTGGGCGCGATGACGATGATTTGGGCGTCATCGTTCAGCACGCCGGTGATGATGTGTTGATGAGCGTTCCTGCGTTGGGAACCACACCGCCACGACCCATTATGGTGATGGCGTGTGAAAAGCAGATCACTCGTTTTCAACTGCATTTGTCAGAGCCCATCGACAATGCACGTGTTGATTTACAGCTACGCACCCATAGCGGCAACGTAAATCAGCAGTGGCGAGTCCGTGATGGTGGTCATGTCATCAATGGTGGTCGAGGGTTGCCCGCCATCGAAACGCTGCGCCAGCTGCTGGGGGCCAATGACGTCACTGTGAATAGCGATGTGCCGAGTCTAGATGGGCTGCGTTTTGATATTACCGATCTCCGCCAACTCATTCAGCCGCTACGCGAAGCGTGTCGTTGGTAAGGGAGAACACTATGCGTATTACAGCTGAAGCTCATCTTGACCCATTATTGGCACCGCTGGCCGGTAACCAACATGACCAGCCGGTGGGTGAACCGCTCGAAGAGTCGAACGACTACCTGGCACTCGATGCTGAAATGATGAAAGTCGGTTCGTTGCAGCACGCTAGCGTCGCCTGGGAAACCGCTGAAACACTGGCTATTCAAATGTTTAGTCAGCGTGGCAAAGACTTGAAAGTGCTAGGCCATTTACTGCACTGCTTGCAGCACGATGGTAACGGAGTGCGCTTTGCGCTCTCACTGCGCTTACTAAGGCGCGCGTTGGAGCAGCCCTGGTGGGAACATGCCTATCCATTTAATGGCCCACGAGGTGCCAAGCTGCGCCCGCGGCTATTTCAGCAATTTACCCAGCGTAGTGTGAAGCTCGCCGCCGGACTTGATTTTCATAACGCTGAAGATGAGTACGAGGCCTGCCAAACCGCACTGACTGAGCTACAGGCGCGAGTAGAGCAGGACTCATTACCCGCAGAAGCATTGAGTGAGCTAAACCGTCAACTAGAGGCTAAGCGGCCGACCCAGCTGTCCTCTTCAGTGAGCGGTAGTAACGCTGCTCAGCAGCAAGAGCGACCCCAAACCTCCGTTAGCCATGATACTCCTCAAGCGGCCTCTGCATTCGCTTCAGACCAAGCGCCCGCAAAAGCGCCAGAGCTGCGTTTAGAGGCGGGAAACGAACGCTCTAATCGCCAGGCACTGCTCAAAATGGCCGATTTTTTGAGCGAACAGTCACCGGGGGAACCGCTTACCTATCGGCTTCGTCGCTACGCAGTCTGGGGGGCAATACAGGCACTACCAGCGGCTAAAGGGGAGGGTAAAACAGAGTTAGCCCCGGTGTCGGCAGACCGTATTGCCGACTACCGTGAAGCACTTGCGCGCGGCGGTGACAGCGAACTCTGGCAACGGATCGAAAACAGCTTAGCGGTAAGCCCTTACTGGCTGGAAGGGCACCGACTAAGTGCTGGACTTGCCAAACAGCTTGGCCATCCACGCTGTGCGGAGGCGATTCGTGATGAAGCGCAACGTTTTGTCGAACGGCTTCCTGGTATCGACGCCCTGGCATTCAACAACGGAACCAAGTTTGTCGACGATGAAACCCAACGTTGGCTATATAACAGCGCATCAGGGGGCAGTGGAGCCGCTGGTAATGGCAGCGATGCGTGGCAGGTGGGTCTCGAGGAGGCTCGCGACGCGGCGGAGAGTGGCGACATTGGTGCCGCGCTAAAAGTGCTCGATCAAGGTTTGAGTTCTGCTCGCTCACCGCGTGAAAGCACTTATTGGCGTTTAGCCAGTGCCGACCTATTGCACGAGACCGGGCTAGAAAGCCTCGCGCAGCAGCACTACCACACCCTGCATCAGAGCGTGACCGAGCTGGCATTAGAGCACTGGGAGCCTGCGCTGGTATCACGCCTTAAAGCAGCGGTTAAAGAGACGCACTCATAATGTTCATCATTAAAGGGACGAGGGACAAAGGCTAATGTGGTCAACATTAAAATCAAAGCTAAGCCGCTGGGTACCAGGCATGTCGCGGGCACAATCAGCTCAAAATCGTGCCCAGGCGCATGGCAATAAGGCCAAAGGGCTATTACGGCTTTCAACGCTGCTATGGGCAGTACTGCTCATTGCGCTACTGATCGCGATTTGGTGGCTGGGGCCTGGCTGGGAAGTGCGTGGTGTCATGCCGCTCGCGCCGTTAACCAATCGCCTGTTAGCCACGCTGGTGGTGGTCACCGTGATCGCCGTGGTATGGGGGGTACGCTTAGCACGGCGCCTTCGGGCGCTGGATGAAGAGCGGCAGCAAGAGGACGCACGCCAGCAAGATCCTATTATGTCGCAAGTCGAGCGTCAGGAAGCCTCGCTTAACAGTGTATTGAGTGAAATTACCGAGAGCTTGGGCGGCGGTAATAGTAGCCGCTACCGCTTGCCCTGGTACTTGGTCATGGGGGTAGAAAACGCGGGCAAAACCAGCTTGATTAATCGCTCGGGCCAAAATTTCGCGCTTACCCACGTCATGAAGGCGTCTGGTCAAAGCAGCAAGCAAGGACAGCTCGGCTTTGACTGGTGGATTGGCGATAAAGCGGTGTTGATCGACCCTGATGGAGAGCTGCTGACACAAGGCGCTATGGAGGGGGGCGAGCCCCAAGCGTTGCAGAGCCGACTGTGGGATCACTTTGTTGATTGGTTAGAGCGCAATCGCGCCCAGCGCCCGCTGGATGGCGTGGTGCTGGTGCTTGATCTCGCCCGTTTGAGCCATGCTCAGGTGGCGGTACGTAAGGGATATGCGGCGCTGCTACGCAGCCGCTTGCGAGAGTTGATGGAGCGCCACGGTACCCGGCTGCCGGTTTACGTGACGTTTAGCAAAATGGATTTGTTGCACGGCTTTGATGACTTCTTTCGTCACTACTCCCGCGAGGCCCGCCGTGCGCCGCTGGGGTTTACTTTTACCCCGGCCTCGATGGAGACCCCAGGTAAGTGGGAGTCGGAGTTTGAAGCTGACTACGACGCCATGCTGGCGCGTTTGAATCAGCTATTGCCGACTATGTTGTCGGAATGCCGTGACCGCGAAGAGCGTGAATCTGTGTTCCGCTTTGTGCGTCAGTTGGCGGGGCTACGCGATGTGCTGTTCGGCTTCTTGACCGAGGCATTATCGAGTGACCGCTTCTCGACCGCCGCGATGGTTCGCGGTGCTTACTTTACGTCTGTGTATCAGCAAGGCGTTCCCGAAGATCCCTTTGTCGATGCCGCTGCCCGACGTTATGGCATGGATGACAGCGTTCAGCCTGCTCATCGCGCTACCCGCAGCGCGCTCTACTTCACCGAAGAATTATTTGAAAAAGTCATTTACCCCGAAGCAGGGCTGGCAGGTGATAACGCCAGAGTTACCCAGCGTCGTCGCCGTGCCCGCAATATAAGCTTAGCCGCGTGCTTGATGATGGGTATAGGCTTGGTGGGGGGCTGGGCACACTTCTATCAAAAGAACAGCGTGTCCCTGGCCGCCGTCGAAGAGCGTGCAGAAACGTTTTTAACCACCCAGCCTGAGGCGTTTCAAAGTGATGACCCCAGTGGCTATGAGTTTTTAGAGCCGTTAGATAGGCTGCGTTATGCGCTGGAAACGTTCTCTGAATACCGTACGCACACGCCTTACCTTGCGGATATGGGGTTGTATCAGGGCCATATCATTGGTGCTCAGATTGAGCGCGCTTACCTCGCCATGCTTGAGCATCAATTCCTGCCCGCCTTGATGATCGGCATCATGGACGATATGAATCGCACCGAAGAGGGTAGCAACGAGAAACTGGCGCTGCTGCGTGTGCTGCGCATGATGTCGGACGCCAGCGGTCGTCAGCCAGAGCGGGTAGAGCGCTTTATGGCCCAGCGCTGGCAAGGCTACTTCCCCCAGCAGGGCGAGGTTCAAGAGCGCCTCTTAACCCATCTGGACTATGCCTTGGCGCATAGCGATTTAGAGGGGCATATTGCTGAAGGGCAGCAGCGCCCCGCCCAGGCGATGGCTCCCCTTCGCGGCAGCTTGAACGCTGCGCAAGAAGAGCTTTCACGCCAACCCATTGATGAGCGTGTATACGCTGCCTTAAAAGCCGCCGGTGACCGCCAGGGTGAACCGTTGGATTTACGCCGTAGTGTGGGCACCTTGTTTGATACCGTATTTATGGCGCGAAATGATGACCCTGAGCATGTTCGTCTGCCCCACCTGGTTACCCGAGATGGCTTTGAAAACTACTTTTTACAAGAGCTGGAGCGGGCCACAGAGCTGGCATTGATTGATGTGTGGGTACTGGGGCAGCGCGATAATATCAACTTTAGTGAGGCCGATAAGCAGCAGTTGCAAACGGCGCTGCGCGAACATTATGTCAGTGACTACCATGTCAGCTGGCGTGATGCCTTGCGCGATACCCAACTAGTCCCCCTGCCGGATATCCATCAAGCCATCGTGGTGGCCGACGCCCTGGTGGGGGCACAGCGCCCGCTTGATCGGCTATTGGCAGCCGTTGAGCGCAATACCAGCCTTTATCCTGAACTACCCGTTGATGATGAGCAGGCCCGGAAAGCGCTGCAACAGTCACAGCGTTACCAGCTTGCGCTAGCCATTGAGCAGCCCTTCACGCCGATTAATCAGCTCAGCCAGGAGCGTAACGACAATCCCTCATCACTGGAGGAGATCAAGACCGCGGTAACGGCGTTGCGTGACTACTTGCTTGAGATTGAAGAGTCGAGCGATGCCGGCCGTGCTGCTTTCATCAATGTGCGAGACCGGCTCTCGCTACGCGGTGATGACCCGATCTATAACCTACAGCGCATTGCTGACAACACCCCCGAGCCGGTAGGCAGTATGTTGCACGACTTGGCCGATCAGAGCTGGCAACTGATGATGGCGAGTGCAACGCGCCACTTGGAGCACCGCTGGCTAGACGATGTCGTAGCGCCTTACCAAGAGCGCTTGGCAGGACGTTATCCGCTCGCCCCCAATGCCAGCCGTGAAGTGGCGCTGAGCGACTTTGAAGACTTTTTTGCCCCAGAAGGTACGTTAGATGCCTTTTATGAAGAGAGCTTAAAGCCCTTTATTGAAGGTGCCCCGGAGTACTTAGTGGATGCCGAGGGTAATTCACTGCTGCGCGATAGCCTGCACACGGCCATACAGCAGGCTGAGCAGATCCGTCGCGCCTACTTTAGCCGCGATGGCGCGCTGGACGTAGAGTTCGCCCTGGAGCCCATCAGCCTAAGCCCCGATAAGCGGCGCAGTGTGGTCAGCGTGGATGGCCAACTGATCGAATATGCTCACAGTGCTAGTCAGCGTGTTTCGATGATTTGGCCGAATACGCTGCGCGGCGGAACGGAAAGCCGCGTCACCATGGTACCCAGTGAGATTAATCGCTCTCCACGCAGCGTGAGCCAAGATGGCCCCTGGGCGTGGTTCCGGTTATTGGAACAGGCCGATATCACCAGTATTAGTGAACGAGAGCTGGAGCTGCGCTTCAACGTAGATGGCGGCACGATGCGCTATCGTTTGTTTGCCGATGGGGCGCCGAATCCCTTTACGCGGCCATTGGTTGAGGGTTTCCAACTACCGTCAGCACTCTACGCGGAACGAGGTGGCAATGCTGACCAAACTTAAGCGCCTGTTTAGTCCGGGCTCGCCCCAGCCCTCTGCTCGCCAGAGGCGACACGGAGCAAAACGTTCTCGTCCATTAGAAGACGCACGCGAAGAGGATATCGATAGTTTTATCGAGGCCGTCTACCGGGCCGACGCTAAGGGGCACTCTCCTTGGGTACTCCGTGACAGCAGTGTGCTGGAAACCTTGCGCCGGGCGCTGGAATTCACCGTTCATCGCGGCCTGTGGTTGCAGCGGGAAGAGGGGCAGGTAGCCCACTGGCAGGGACGTTTGTTGGCCCTACGCCATGGGGAAGGGCCGCCGCTTGGCATGGTGCTCGCCTGTCGGCCAGATGATGAAGCGGCTTGGCAACTGCGCTTTTTCTACATCGGTCAGGAGTGGAAAGGCAGTGGTCACGGCACACGGCTGCTGATGGCGGTGCGCCGTAGCCTTAATGGCGTACCGCTGCAAACACGCCTGCCACTCGCTTGCCACTCGGCAATTGATAGTCTTGAAGCGGCAGGTTTTAGCCGTCAATTCGTAGACGCTTTTGATGTTGCCAGCTATGAAGCGCCCGCCAAGTGGGATGAATAGGTGGGATGAGTAAGCGGAACCGCAATAAAGGAGTATGCACAATGGGTCAGAAGTTTGTATTAGTGGGTGATATGGGCACCGACCACGATGGCTTTCCACCGACACCGGTCACTGCAGGCAGCGGCACGGTGATGATGGACGGCAAGCCGGTCGCCCGCGTGGGAGATCCCCTGGCGCCGCATGATAAACCCAACCATTCGCCGCACCCGCGTGCCATCGCGCAGGGTTCAAGCACTATTTTAATCGACGGCAAACCGGCAGCACTGACGGGCCACTCGGTGGATTGCGGCGGTGTGGTGATTGGCTCTGGTTCAGGGGAGGGAAGTTGATATGACCACGGGGCTACAATTCACGTTAACACTCCCCGGTGTTGAGGATATCGCGGTGATCGACTTCACTCATCGCGAGGCGCTTTCCCAACCCTTTGAGCTGGTGCTCAATCTGGCCAGCCGTGATGGCAGCCTGGACGCCGCGGAGCTGCTGGATCGTGAGGCGGAACTGACTATCTGGCAGGATGGCGAACCGCTGCGCCGAGTGCACGGTATCGTTAGTGAATTTGGCCAGGGCGACCGCGGCCATCGCCGTACCTTCTACTCGCTGGTGCTGCGCCCAGCGCTCTGGCGGCTTTCGCTGCGTCAGAACTCGCGTATTTTCCAAAAGGTCGACCCGCTCACCATCATTAATACCCTGTGCGATGAGCGGGGTATTACCGATGTTGGATTTGCGGTAAACCGCGACCTAGCCGAGCGTGAGTATTGCGTCCAGTACCGTGAAACCGACCTCACCTTTATTGAGCGCCTAGCCGCTGAAGAGGGGCTGTTCTACTTCCATGAATTTGCAAAGGGTAGCCATCGGCTGATCTTCGCCGATGACCCGCAGATACTTACGAACCTCGGCGAACGCACTTACCACAGCCGCGCCGGTGGCACCGCCCCCACACGCCATGTACGCAAGCTTAGTCATACCGCCCGTGTAGCGGCGGCCACCGCCACCCTGAAAGACTACAGCTTTAAAAACCCGGCCTATGCGCAGTTGCATGAACACCTAGGCCGCGATGTTGAGCAGCACGGCCAAAACGCTGACTACGAGCACTACGACTACCCCGGCCGCTATAAGCAGGACGCCTCCGGCAAGCCCTTTACCCGTATCCGCCTGGAACAGCTACGCCGTGAAGCGCTCACCGCCAACGCCGAAAGTGACCTACCCGAACTCGCCCCTGGCCTGCGCTTTACCCTGTCCGACCACGACACCGACAGCCTCAACCGCGACTGGCAAGCCATTGAAGTAAGCCACTTTGGTGAACAACCCCAGGCGTTGGAAGAAGATGGCATGACTCAGGGTGATGCAAACGGTATGACCCGTTATTACAACCAGGTCACCCTCATCCCCGGCGATGCACCCTGGCGAGCAACCCCGAATCCCAAACCGCGTGTGGATGGCCCCCAGGTCGCCTTCGTGGTCGGCCCCGAAGGCGAAGAAATTCACTGCGACGAACACGGCCGGGTCAAAGTCCAGTTCCCCTGGGACCGCTACGCAGAGCCAAATGATACCGCCAGTTGCTGGGTGCGGGTCGCCCAAGGCTGGGCAGGCGGCGGCTACGGCAGTATCGCCATCCCCCGTATTGGCCATGAAGTCATTATCTCGTTTTTAGAAGGCGATCCGGATCAGCCACTGATCACCGGGCGTACCTACCACGCGGTGAATACCGCACCTTATCCGCTGCCGGAACACAAAACCCGCACCGTCATCCGCACCCAAAGCCACAAGGCCGAAGGCTTCAACGAACTTCGCTTTGAAGACGAAGCAGGCGAAGAGCAAATCTGGCTCCATGCCCAGAAAGATCTGGAGCTGTTAACGCTTAACGACCGCACCGAAGAGATCCAGCACGACAGCCACCTCAAGGTGCACAACGACCGCATCAGCGAGATCGACAACGACGATCACCACACAGTACATAATAATCGCCACACCCAGGTAGACGGCGACGACCACCTGATGATCGACGGCACCCGCCATGAGAAAGTCGGCCAGGCGCAGTTACTGGAAGCAGGACAAGAGATTCATCACAAAGCGGGCATGAAGGTGGTGATCGAGGCAGGCGCGGAAATCACCCTCAAAGCCGGCGGCAGCTTTCTGAAAATCGACCCCAGCGGCGTCACCATCGTCGGCCCGCAGGTCAAGATTAACTCTGGGGGGAGTCCTGGATCGGGAAGTGGGCAGGCTGCGCAGGGGCCGCAGCTGCCAAGTCAAGCAACTGCAGAAACACATGAAGCTATTCCACACGTGACGCATGAAGCATTGCTGGAAGCCTCGGCAGTAGAGGCCAGCATCATCCAGTTATGCCAAAAGCAAACCGATGGCAGTTGCCCGCTGGCTGACTGTCCTTGCCTGGCTAGGGTTAGCTGATAATGCGCTACGCAGTAAAATTGCCGGAGCAAAGGAAGCAGCGTTATTGGTTGGTCGATACCGGAAGCCTTCCCGAGGGGGAGGTGTTACGTCGTTACTATGCAGAGGCGACTCAACCCACGTTTCGCTGGCTTTACGACGATACGGCTTATCAAGGGGTCAGAAATAGCGGCCCGGTGTTACTTGATATCACTCAAAATAGCGACTTTTGGCAACAATGCTGCACCGATTGGGTGGGAATAGCCGCGTCGGTAGTGATTGACACAAACGAGACCCTAGATGAGCTGCAACAGCGTTTAGCAACGCATCTAACCATACACACCTCAGGGAATGGAAAGGGATTGCTGCGGTTTCACGAGCCAGCGGTCTTACATCTCTTGCTAGGCGAAGAGCAACTTTCTCCGGCCGGTCGACTGACGCTGATGGGCAAAGACACGACATGGTATTGGGCGCTTTGTCTAAGCCAGGGAACGATCATTCATGAGCATTGTTCCTCAGTTAACAGCGAGGACATTACGCCCAACCAGGCATTAAGGTTAGACGACGTTACCCAACAGCGACTGACCAGCTTGAGGCAGTTTTCCCGATTGATGCCGTTAATGGGTGATGCTATTGATCGTTTCGTTCTGTTGCAAAGTGAGGACGAGATCACATCCCTCTGGCGGGCGCTTGAGCAGTATTGGGGTGCCACTTGGCAAACCCATTTGCCACGCAAGCAAGCCGTTGAAAACGCGCGGGATATGCTGGTAAGCAGTAACGCACTCGAACAATTCATTGATGAGTTGGGCGCGTATGTGCAGAGCTCCTCTCTCGATGCGATGAGATGACAAAGGATACAGAAATGTCACAGAATCATGCGTGCAGCCCAAAGGCCATCTATCTAGAAATGACCGGCCAACATGACGATAACCACCAGAATGAATACTGGCTTTATCAGGGGGACAATGCAGTTGAACTCCTGGCAGAAGGAGATGCGTCAGAGGGGCGTTTCGGGCCCATCGTCGAGTCGCAGAAAGAGTTTTTTGAAGAAGAGCTGGCAGACTATCGACTGGTACAAAAGATAGGCGATATTGAAGTACCGCTACTGGAGGTGGAAGAGGTCTCACAATGTGGTCTGATTCCCAAGCAGCGGGCGTTCCAGCATAACCTCATGGTGTCGACCGTACCCATGCTGTATCTCGACCACCAGGAAATAGCGGGAGGGCCGTGCCGTGGTGGTTTCATTTACGTATTTCTGAAAGGCCGACTAATTCGTGAACTGGTAGTCACCAGCCTCGTGAATGGGGTATTACAATTTCTCGATAGCGATATTGCGACCTACCGTAAGCAGGGCGAGGTACCTACAGTACGTGAGTTTTCTGGGCCTGCCTTGGCGCATCTACACTTGCCTCTTAAGCTCAATGGTGAGACGGCCAATGTGCGGCTAGCCTTCTCTGATCACCCTTGGCCCTGGGCGCATATCGAGCAGTTAGAAGCCAACCCGCACCTCATTGAGAAACGCTGCCAGCCATGGGCAATGAACGAGTCTGCGTTGACCAATATGCTCCAGGGGCGGATGCGTAACTTCTACGCACATGGCCTCGAGGTCAATCGTGACGAATGTAGCGGTAAAGCCTTATTGGACTGGTTGCCGCCCATGCGCCCACGCGATGCGGTATATGAGCAAGCATGGGGTAGCCCAAGAGGCTATATTGAAGACCCGACGGCAGAAGGCTGGAGGACACTAATCGACCAGCTTGAGTCAGAACGTGCCTTTTTCGATTCCGATGAGGAAAACGCAACGCTCCCGGATATCGATATGGCGAAAAGGCAGCGTAATTTCTCGCCAGGGCTGCGTGGGACGCTGTTGCAACAGTGGTGCAACCCCCTAAGGCCTGATAATGAACAGGCCGAAGAAGCACAGTTAGCGCTTATAAAAGCGCCCACAGCGACAAACGATTGTTTAGCACCGTTACGCGATCAGCAGCTCTGCTGTGTCTTCCTACGTGACCCTAAGCAGGCAGCCGAACATCTGATTGCCGACATCCAAGCCACGACCGAATTGCTGATGGTGCTGGCGGAGAGCATGAAGTACCACCCTCATGGCGCCTCGGCGGAGCTAGTACACGCCAATTGTTTTATGGCTGAAGGGCCGGATGGTGAAAGCAACCCGCGCTACCTTGATGAGTGGTTTGACCTTAAGCTTGACCGCGGCCGGGATAGCCTGTTTTGTCGGCTAGTCAAAATGGAAGAGCGCCGCCTTGCTCGGTTAAGGCGCGATGAGGCCCTCGCAGCCCTTGCCGAATTGCTGGATGATGTCTCGCCAGGGGCACTTACTCATGCGTTGCATGATGCCATGCTATTCGATGACCTCAATCTGCTCGAACCCTACGTTATTTTGGCGCGAAGTATCGATATACTGCTAAATGGGTTGCGCCCCTTTGACCCCAAAGGCACCACCGAAGAGCTCGCCGACTACCGCTCCCCCGAGCGTTGTCGAGCTACCCTTGATATCCTCTATGAAGGTAAACATCCCGCCTCAACGTTCTTCTTCAAGGCGGCGCTGTGCGATGTAGATGACAGCTGGGGTGAAGCCTATGAACGAGACCTGGCTCGAATCACTCAGGCTTCGCAGCAAATACTTTCTCAGGAAGCCAGCGCGGCCACGATGACGGCAGATGGCCTGCTGGCCCTCCAGAACCAGCTTGTCGAAGAGACAAACCCCACGGCGGATGCTATGCGCCGTATTCTGAACGGTGCCGATGCTATTGTCATCAGCACATTACCTCCGCTGGTTGCCGCGATTCCCTGGCTCAAGCTTGGCCAGACCATGTCTGTGGATATCGCTTCGGACTATGCTGATCTAAAAGGCGCCTTAGGAGGGGGGCTCTCGATCAAGGCCGAACTAGAGAACGGCAGGATTGTCTGGTTTGCTCCGCGCGAATTCCAAGTGGCTACCGCCGAGATGGCCCAGGCCAGTGCAGCCCTGCAGGCCTCGGCGACCACCAATGCGCTAGGCGGCAATGCTGTCTCATCCCCCGGAAACCAGACTGTTCGAGTAACGGGGCGTGAAACGGGCGAATGGCGTTTTTATGGCGCGCGTACAGGTTATACGGCTTTTTGGGCTGTTTTGGTAGTACTAGAAGCAGGTAACCTCTTGGGAGGGCTTGAGAAAGTAGGCCGCGAGGGGGGAGCTGTAAATGCAGCAAAATTAGGAAGTGCAGTTTTAGATGGTTTGTTGTTAAGTGCCCAAGGGTTAAAGTTGGCAAATAGTCAGTGGGGTTGGTCAGTTCGAATTAATAACGTACTCGATAACCCCTACTTGAAAGATGAAAGCTGGCAAAAGGCCATGGGGGATGCAGGACAAGTTAGGGGAGGCCTGACGCTGATTGCAGGTCTGTTGACCACTATGCTGGTTGCTCATGATGCCCATGAGCTTGCTCAACGTGGCGAACACCGAACTGCACGTTTGACAGCAGCTCAAGCTGGTGCGATGGGTGTAGCTACAGTTTACGGCTCCGGCTTTGGTGAAGCCGCCGAGCGTGTCTCTAAAGCTCAGCTAGCGCGTTATCAATTGCTTAACCGTGTGCTTGGCTGGGTGGGTACATCAAGGCCCGTGCCCATCACCGTGATTAGCCTTGCGGCCTCTGTTTTCTTTCAGTTCCTGGCAACCAACAGCCGTGATGATGGCTTCTCTCTTTGGGTGCAGTACGGACCCTTCGGCAGTCGCCGTGATGAACTGGAATCGCGCTTGGCCCAGCTCGCCGCCCAAGAGGAGGACCAGGATTCAGCCGCCATTCATGATTACTTGGTACAGCTAAAAGGAGCCAGCCCCCATCAAGCTTATTTGTACCTGCTACAGGGGCTGCATGACACCTATGCTGAACTGGTCTCTCCTCGAACGTTAACGGAGCGATCACGACGCTTTGCGGACTGTGATATCGCGGTCAAATTCAGCTGCGCCGGGTTACGCTATGGCGAGTTCCAGCTCCCCCCTCTAGGCGTCAGCGCCGACTACCTGGCGCCGGTGCCTGATATGGGCTTCACCTATCAGTATTACCCTGTCGTAAAGGGTCAGCGTTTAATAGCCTCTGCGGAGGCAGAAGACCCTGAAGATAAAGCTATCCGTTATCTGGGTATTAGCTTGCCCCGCGAATGGCGGCGCATGGGGATTCCCAGCTCACATTTAGGTGTGGACCCCCGCTGGTTGCGCAATAGCCGTGGCCGTTTTCAGCATGAGCCTGATTACAGGCAGGAGTATCACCAGAAAGCCAACTTGGTGCGTCTGAACCTTGATGACCTAACGGGGCAGGGCTCCATTCAGTTCTGGGATAGAGCTAAGAGACAATATCAAACTATCGAGGACGAAATGACCTTTACCACGCACCCCTCGTCGTTAACCTGGGTATGGAATCAGCAAGGAGGCCGCCGGTGAGTTCACACAAGGAACCGCTAACGCCAGCAGATGGCTACGCCGAAACCGCCTACCGCGCCGATGCGCTTCCCGAGCAGAGCTACGCTCCTCAAAATGAGATGTTGCGTGGGCGCATCCTTGAAACCCGCCTGCCTTGGGGCAATTATCTGGGGGTAAACCCCACTAATAATCAGTATTCGGAAATCTGGTTTAAAGAGTATCAATACATTGGTGATGATTATCATGACTACACCATGATCAATGAGTCGCGCTGGTCACAGCGTGTTGATGAAGATGTTAACGATCTTTATCGCATTGCTAGATTCTTTTTTGTTATTTTTTCTCACCTTTTTAGTTTTGTAGGAGGAGGGGGGGGGATACTAACCGGTGTGGCTATAATTACAGCAGTTCTTGGAAGTTTAGCCTCTCTTGTATATGGAAACAGCGAGTTTCCTTGGGGTTTTATAAAGCTGATATTTTGGGTGGCTACTATCTGTGGCATTGCAACTTTATTGCGCTATTTTTGGGAAAAACATTCCATTAAGTTTTATAAGAGAAACCGCAATTGGTCGAATGACTATGCCTTGTGCCGGCATACAGGCATGGTTAAGACGGATATAGGAAACTTTCCTTTTTATGAATTTGATGCCTATATCGAAATGCGGGTAGGTACTCAGGGCTCCCAGTTCCATTCCTTGAAACTGATCCATCGCTACCCCCATCGTAGTCGTCTTCCGCATAGTGAAAGTTCCCTTGAATTTGATTTTACTGTTGGTGGCAGCATTGCCCAGTTATACGCCACTTGGGATATGCTTCAGCGCTATATGGATGTCTCTCAGCCATTGCCAGATATTCCTCAAGTTGAACCCTTCCGTCATCTAGACCCGACCACCAAGGCCTACGACGAAGCGGGTAAGCGTGGTCGTCCCGCTACCTACTGGCGTGATTTATATACCCATAGCAGCGAGGAGGAGCTCAAGGCATTGCGCGAGGCGCACCGCGCCGAGGTGGATGCTACCCACTGGGGCGGTCGCCCAGACCTAATGGAACTCTCCGTACCCAACTACCGCGAAACCCGCAAGGGCGAGCCGGAAGACGTCAACGACTTTGGGCGCTTTCCCTGGAAGGCGGGCAAGTTCGTTGACCGGCCAGAAACGACCCCGTCTGAGGATTCACAGGATCAGCAGCAGAACGACGCCCCTCCGCGCTGAGAGCTAAACCAGCACACATGCATTGGTTATCCGCCTGGGAAGGCAGCAATTGCCTTCCCAGGCTGTAGCGTGGGTATTCCCAGGTAGACCCACGCTGGTTGCGCCATAGCCGTGAGCGTTTCCAGCATGAGCCTGATTACAGGCAGGAGTATCACCAGAAAGCCAATCTGGTGAGGTTGTATCTTGATGACCTAACAGGCCAGGGTTCCATACAGTACTGGGACCAGGCAAATAGACAATATCAAGCTATCGAGGACGAAATGACCTTTACCACGCACCCCTCGTCTTTAACCTGGGTATGGAATCAGCAAGGAGGCCGCCGGTGAGTTCACACAAGGAACCGCTAACGCCAGCAGATGGCTACGCCGAAACCGCCTACCGCGCCGATGCTATCCCCGAGCAGAGTTATGCGCCCAAAAACGAGAGGCTGCGTGGGCGTATTTTGGAAACTCGTCTGCCTTGGGGCAGTTATCTAGATATAAACCCTACTACTTATCAATACTCGGATCTTTGGTTTAGGGAGTATCAATATATCGGCGATGATTATCATGACTACACCATGATCAATGAGTCACGTTGGTCTAAACGAGTCGATGAAGATGTCAACGATCTATACCGAATCGCTAGATTCTTTTTTGTCATTTTTTCCCATGGCTTTAGTTTTAAGGGGGGGGGGAGGCTGGTTTATTTTTGGTGTGACGGCTGTTTGTACACTGCTGTTCATATTTGCAGCTGATACATTACTCCAAGCATTTACTCCCTTAGCTATCGTAACTGCGGTTTGTGGTACGGCAACTCTCCTCCGTCAGCTTTGGGAGAAGCATGAGATAAGATTTTACAAAGGCAACCGCAACTGGTCGGATAATTATGCTTTCTGTCGTCGTACAGGTTTGATCAATACAGAAATTGGTAACTTTTCATTTTACGAATTTGATGCTTATATTGAAATGACTGGGGGCGCCCAGGGGTCGCAGTTTCATTCCTTTAAATTAATTCATCGTTACCCTCACCGAAGCCGTCTTCCTCATACCAAAGATCCACTTGAGTTTAGCTTTGCTGTGGATGGCAGTATTGCCCAGCTATACGCTGCTTGGGATATGCTGCAGCGCTATATGGACGTTAGTCAGCCGCTACCGGATATCCCCCAGGTAGAGCCCTTCCGTCACCTCGACCTCACTACCAAGGCCTACGACGAAGCGGGTAAGCGTGGTCGTCCCGCTACCTACTGGCGTGATTTATATACCCATAGCAGCGAGGAGGAGCTCAAGGCATTGCGCGAGGCGCACCGCGCCGAGGTGGATGCTACCCACTGGGGCGGTCGCCCAGACCTAATGGAACTCTCCGTACCCAACTACCGCGAAACCCGCAAGGGCGAGCCGGAAGACGTCAACGACTTTGCCCGCTTTCCCTGGAAGGCGGGCAAGTTCGTTGACCGGCCAGAAACGACCCCCTCTGAGGATTCACAGGATCAGCAGTAGAGCGACGAACACCCGCGCTAAGCGCTAATAAGGCAAAAATTCATTGGTTATCCGCCGGTAGGCGGCGGTTGCCTTGCTAGGCGCTGCAGCCCAATTAAATACTCACCAGCCTAGGCGAACGCACCCACTACAGCTTCGCCAAGGTCTATCTCGAAGAAACGTCACCTTCAGCTTGAGGTAATAGGCGTGTCAGGCCGAGAGTATGCTCGACGGTATTGAATCAATAACCCAGCAGAGGAGAATTAAAGCAGTGAATGAAAAAGAATCTATTGAAAAGCAAGATAAAGCCTTAATTGAAAGCATTGATTTTGAGTGCCCCGCATGTGGCTGTTGTTTTTGCGAGGAGTCACAGTGGATTACCGAACTTTTGAAAGCCGATATGGCCACTTGCCCGCATTGTGAAAGCGATCTATTAATCGGAACCGAAGACAAGGATCGTCTAACGAGCACTATGAAGAAAAAAGAGCGATTCGGAAAGGCAATGTTTGTCTTTATGGTGCCCTACATCATCGTAGGATTTATCGTCTCCCTCTCATTCGGCGGACTCGGCTTTATGCTTTATATGCCCGTCGGACTTTTGGCTTTTTCTTTACTGAAAATGCTATTTGATAATCAGCCGGATCTAACGATAAGTCTGAAATCAGCCACATAACTGAAAGCTATCTATTCAATCGAAAGTTAGGTGCTCGGCACCATTTTAAGGGGCGTTTGCGTGTTTCCATTAAGTTTTAAGAAGTCTTTTGACATTGAGTTTATCCAATCGCTGTATGACCGGCTAGTAAGCCATGATGACTCTCTAAAGCTAATACTCAGAACAAAGAGTGGGCGAAAGACCGATGATCCCAGCAAGGCCGGCATTGGCGAAATTCGCAATGCCAGCAACAAGCAGCTGTTTGGGATGAGTGCGAAGGAAGGCATAGTCCACACGAAGCAAGCGGGGGTGCTCCAAGCCCCTTTGTTTGACTTTCTGAGTGAGCGTGGCATCCACCAACAGGAGGTCAGTCCGGATATCGGCGTCGCTTGTGTTCTTCTTTATGTTGTTTTGGTTGCCGGCGGTGGGTTGCTATATACCACTCACAATAATGCCGAGTTTCTCTACCCCTATCTGCTGGGCTGTGTGGCCTCCGTCCTCTCAGGACTCGCATTGATATCTTATGCTTACAAGCCTGGCCAAAAGAAGTGGTCCATCCCCGCTATGGTACTCCTCGCTATCGGTGCCTTACCCACCGCCCCTTCGAGCCTGCTGGCATTACCGATGATCAATTACCTGGGGCGGGCCAAACTACATAAGATACTTAACCAGGGTGAGACAGACACAAAGACAATCAATACTTAGTCTCATGCATGCAGCAACCAATACCACGCCGTCCTCAGGAGCAGTTGTGCCTCCCGCTTTGCACTGACGGTTCCCATAACCCTGGAAGAGTGAGGATATGTGTATGTGGTTTATTCAACCCAGGCGGACTATAGCGTCCAAATACCCTGAAGCATGTGAACGCATGCACCAACGGCTAAACAGAAGGCTCATTCCACGAGTACCTTCCTGTGAAAGCTAGCGAATATTCCATAAAGCTATAAGCACCTTTCAATAAAGAATTTCCCGCGCTCTACAGCTATCGTTAGGCTTATAACTATTGTCCATGTCTTCCAAAAGCGCCTGTTTGTTAACAGGCGCTTTTGGTGCTGCTAAAGGTGAATATATGTCTACAACGACGGTTGCTGCGCCGCAGAGCTATCGCGTGCCGCTGATCGCCACGGCGGCGATTGTTTTAGGCGCGTTGCTGGTGGGCGTGGTGTTTGACGCCAATATTGGTCTGCTGATGATTGTCGGTGGTCTATTTGGCATGGTGCTGTATCACGCGGCGTTTGGTTTTACCTCAGCGTGGCGGGTATTTATTACTGAGCGGCGGGGGCGTGGCCTGCGCGCGCAGATGGTGATGCTGGCCATCGCCGTGCTGCTGTTTTTCCCTGCCTTGGGGGCAGGCACCTTGTTTGGTAACGAGGTGTCGGGCTTTGTGGCGCCCATTGGTATCTCCGTGCTGGTGGGGGCATTCCTGTTCGGTGTGGGCATGCAGTTGGGCGGCGGCTGTGCCTCGGGCACGCTGTTTACCGCGGGCGGCGGTAACGCTCGTATGTTGATTACGCTGGTGTTCTTTATTGTCGGCTCGGTGATTGGCTCCGCGCATTTTGCCTGGTGGCAGAGCTTGCCCGCTTTTCAGCCGGTATCACTGGTCAACGTCGCTGGGGTAAGCGGGGGCGTGGCCATTAGCTTGGTGCTGTTTGCTGCTATTGCGGCGTTTACCTGGGTGATGGAGAAGCGTCGCCACGGTCAGTTAGAGCAGGCGCCTAACGTTGATAAACATGGTTATGAGCGTTGGCTGACGGGGCCTTGGCCGTTAGTGGCGGGCGCGGTGGCGCTGGCGCTGCTCAACTTTGCCACTTTGGCGCTGGCAGGACGCCCTTGGGGAATTACCTCTGCGTTTGCGCTGTGGGGGGCTAAAGGCTTTGAGCTGGTGGGCGGCGATGTCAGCCAGTGGGGCTATTGGCAGTCTCCGGGCAATGCCGCGGCCCTTGAGGCCAGCGTATGGAGCGATATTACCACGGTGATGAACGTGGGCATTATGCTGGGCGCGCTGGCTGCGGCCAGCTTGGCAGGTCGCTTTGCACCTAACTTCAAAATCCCGTTGAAATCTATCTTAGCCGCGATCATTGGCGGCCTCCTGCTGGGCTACGGTGCACGCTTGGCGTATGGCTGCAACATTGGCGCTTACTTCAGCGGCATTGCGTCTGGCAGCCTGCACGGTTGGGTGTGGCTGGTAGCGGCATTTGCGGGCAACATGTTTGGCGTTAAGCTGCGGCCGTTCTTCTTCGCTGGTGTGGAGGGGCGTAAACCCACCGCTAAAACGAGCTAAGAGATCGCTAGATCGCTAATTTAATATCGGCATCACGCCTCGGTTTAGGTCTCCTAAACCGAGGCGTTTTTTTATCAACATGGCCTCTCTCTTCCACCTTTGTCGCAGGAGCATGTTACATTACGCTCAAACGCCGCAAACGCCCGATGTTGCTGCATTGCAGCAGTGATTGACATAAAAAAGAGAGTGCTTATGACTACCCAGAGTAGACGCCCCCTATACCTTCCTTACGCCGGTCCTTCTTTGCTCGAAATGCCGCTATTGAACAAAGGCAGCGCGTTTACTCAGCAGGAGCGCTTGGCGTTTAACCTGATTGGTTTACTGCCACAAAAGGTGGAAACCATTGAGGATCAGCTGGAGCGGGTCTATCGCCAGTACCAGCAATGCCATAGTGATCTTGAAAAGCATATTCACCTGCGTGCCATTCAAGATGACAACGAAACGCTCTATTTCCGCTTGGTCTCCCAGCATCTAGAAGAGATGCTGCCGATTATTTACACCCCGACGGTGGGGCAGGCGTGTCAGGAATTCTCCAATATTTATCGTAACCACCGCGGCCTGTTTATTAGTTACCCTGACCGCGAACATATGGATGACATCCTGCGCAGCGCCACCAAAGATAACGTCAAAGTGATCGTAGTGACGGACGGTGAGCGTATTCTTGGCCTGGGCGACCAGGGTATCGGTGGCATGGGTATCCCGATTGGAAAACTGGCGCTGTATACCGCCTGTGGCGGTATTAGCCCCGCCTATACGCTGCCGATCATGATTGATGTGGGCACCAACAACAAAGCGCTGCTGGATGACCCCATGTACATGGGCTGGCGCCACGAGCGAGTAGGCCAAGAAGAGTATGATGCTTTCATGGCGGAGTTTATTGCTGCTGTGAAGCGCCGCTGGCCGAACGTACTGCTGCAGTTTGAGGACTTTGCTCAGGCCAATGCGGTGCCGTTGCTAGAGCGCTACCGCAACGAGCTTTGCTGCTTCAACGACGACGTGCAGGGAACTGCTTCCGTGGTCGTGGGTACGCTAATGGCGGCTTGCCAGGCTCGCGAAGAAACCATTGCCCAGCAGCGGGTGGTGTTTGTGGGCGGTGGCTCGGCGGGTTGTGGAATCGCTGAGCAGGTGGTCGTCGCGATGGAAGCCGAAGGCTTGACCGAGAGCGAGGCACGGGCGCGCATTTTCGTTGTTGATCGCGATGGCTTGATGACCAGCGATCAAGAGTGGCAGCGTGACTTCCAGCGCCGTTTAGCCCACGACCCTTCGCTAGTGGCGGAGTGGAATGGCCAGGGGCTGGAAGAGACGATTGCTCAGATCAAACCAACAGTGCTGATCGGTGTTTGCGGCCAGCGCGGTATCTTCACCGAGCAGGTGGTGCGCACCATGCATGCGGGCTGTGAACATCCGGTCATTATGCCGCTGTCTAATCCTACCTCCCAAGCAGAGGCGGTGCCGGAGGATGTTATCCGCTGGACCGACGGGCAGGCGTTAGTGGCCACCGGCAGTCCCTTCGCGCCGGTTGTTTACAATGGCCGCACTTACCCGATTGCCCAGTGCAACAATGCCTATATTTTCCCAGGTATCGGTTTGGGCGTGATTGCTGCCAGTGCCAATCGAGTCACCGATGAGATGCTAATGAGCGCCTCGCGGGCGCTGGCCCGTGAAGCGCCGCTGGTGAAAGAGGGCAAAGGTGCATTGCTGCCGCCGCTGTCGCGTATTCGCGATATCAGCAAGTCGATTGCTTTTGAAGTGGCGGCGCAGGCGCAGCAGAACGGTGTGGCGTTAAAAACCAGTGGTACGACATTGCGCGAGCTGATCGAAAAAGCGTCCTGGTCGCCGGATTACCGTACCTACCGTCGTCGCGCTTTTTAAGCACTCGGCTAAAAAAAAGCCCCCACCGAAGTGGGGGCATGCAAGCATTGGTAGGTTTTACCCTTTAGGCTGCGCCGATCATCTTGCGCAGCACGTAGTGAAGGATACCACCGTGACGGTAGTAAGCCAGCTCGTTTACCGTATCAATTCGGCACTTGGCATCAACGCTACGTTCCCCATCGGCATTTTTGATCACGATTTTGACCGTGCCACCCGGCGTCAGGTCGCTTAATCCGGCGATCGAAATCTCTTCATCGCCGGTTAATCCCAGCGTTTGACGGCTTTCGCCTTCGGCAAACTGCAGCGGCACAACGCCCATGCCGATCAGGTTAGAGCGGTGAATGCGCTCAAAGGATTCGGCAATCACGGCACGAACGCCCAGCAAGCGGGTACCTTTGGCCGCCCAATCACGCGAGGAGCCGGTGCCGTACTCTTTACCGGCGATCACGACCAGCGGTTTGCCTTCCTCTTTGTACTTCATGGCCGCATCGTAAATGGCCATCTGCTCACCGCTGGGTACGTGGCGTGTTTCACCACCCACCACGCCATCGAGCATTTCGTTTTTGATCCGCACGTTGGCGAAGGTGCCGCGCATCATGACTTCATGGTTACCCCGGCGCGAGCCGTAGGAGTTGAAGTCGACCGGCTTAACGCCGTGCTCTTGCAGATAGCGCCCGGCGGGGCTGTCGGGTTTAATGGCACCCGCAGGGGAGATATGGTCGGTGGTCACCGAGTCACCTAACATGGCGAGTACCCGGGCACTGTGCACATCTTCGATGGCATCCGGCTCGCGGCCCATGCCTTCAAAGAAGGGCGGATGCTGAATGTAGGTGGATTCAGGCCACTGATAGACCTTACTTTCTGACACGTCGATGGCTTTCCAAACGTCGTCACCCTCAAACACCGCGCCGTACTCTTTACGGAACATGGCAGTGTTGACCTGCTCAACGGCGCTGGCAATCTCCGCTTGGCTGGGCCAGATATCTTTTAGGTAGACGGGTTCGCCGTCACTGCCTTCGCCAATCGGCTCCTTGGTTAGGTCGCGTTGAACGTTACCGGCCAGGGCGTAAGCCACCACCAGGGGCGGTGATGCGAGCCAGTTGGTTTTCACCAGTGGGTGAACACGGCCTTCGAAGTTACGGTTACCGGAGAGCACCGAGGCGACGGCAAGATCACCATTGTTCACCGCTTTCTCAATTTCATCCGGCAGTGGGCCAGAGTTACCGATACAGGTGGTGCAGCCGTAACCGACAAGGTTAAAGCCTAGGGCGTCCAAGTCGTCGTTTAACCCAGCGGCGGCAAGATAGTCGGTGACCACTTTCGAGCCAGGTGCCAGGGATGTCTTCACCCAGGGTTGGGTGTTCAAGCCTTTTTCTCGAGCCTTGCGTGCCAACAAGCCTGCAGCCATCATCACGCTGGGGTTGGAGGTGTTGGTACAGGAGGTGATCGCCGCAATCACCACCGCGCCTGGGTCGAGGCTGAAGTCCTGATCATTAAGCTTAACGGCTTGGCTGGTGTCATGTGCAAAGCTACGTTTCACTCCCACAGCGGTTTGGCCGCCTTCAGAAGAGAGCTTGCCCTTTGCTGTGGAGTCCGCGTTGGTATCTTCCTGCAGGAACTTATCAAAGGCCGCCGCCATGTCTTTCAGCGCCACGCGATCCTGCGGGCGTTTGGGGCCAGCCAGGCTGGCTTCTACCTCGGTCATGTCCAGTTGCAGCGCATCGGTAAAGATCGGCTCGTCGCTGGGTTCGCGCCACAGCCCTTGGGCTTTGCTATAGGCTTCCACCAGCGCGACTTGCTCATCTTCACGTCCGGTTAGGCGCATGTAGTTCAGGGTTTCTTCATCCACCGGGAAGAAGCCACAGGTAGCACCATACTCGGGGGCCATATTGGCAATAGTGGCGCGATCCGCCAGCGGCAGATCTTTCAAGCCGTCGCCGTAGAACTCAACAAACTTACCCACTACGCCTTTTTTGCGCAGCATCTCGGTAACGGTGAGTACTAGATCCGTGGCGGTAATACCTTCGCGAAGCTTGCCGGTTAGCTTAAAGCCAATCACTTCAGGGATCAGCATTGAGACCGGCTGGCCGAGCATAGCCGCTTCGGCTTCGATACCGCCAACGCCCCAACCCAGTACGCCCAGGCCGTTGATCATGGTGGTGTGTGAGTCGGTGCCGACGAGGGTGTCGGGGTAGGCGAAGGTTTTGCCGTCTTCGTCCTTGGTCCATACCGTTCTGCCTAGGTACTCCAGATTGACCTGGTGGCAAATGCCGGTACCAGGCGGCACCACGCTAAAGTTATCAAACGCCTGCTGGCCCCAGCGCAGAAACTCGTAGCGCTCGCGGTTACGCTGCATTTCGATATCGACGTTCTCTTGGAACGCCGCCGGGTTGCCAAATTTGTCGACCATTACCGAGTGGTCAATAACCAGATCGACAGGGGAGAGCGGATTGATCTTTGCAGGGTCTTCGCCCAGGCTTTCTACCGCAGCGCGCATGGAAGCGAGATCCACCACACCAGGTACGCCGGTGAAGTCCTGCATCAATACCCGCGCTGGGCGATAGCCGATTTCACGGCTGGATTTGCCCTCGGCCTGCCAGTCGACCAGGGCCTGCATGTCTTTTTGATCTACGCTTTCGTCGTCGGCGAAGCGTAGCTGGTTTTCGAGTAGAATCTTGAGCGTTTTGGGCAGCCGGTCAATATTGCCGAGTGTCTCGGCCGCTTGGGGTAGGCTGTAGTAGTGATACGTTTTACTGCCAACCTCTAGGGTGCTCAGCGTATCGGGTATCTTGCTCATGCCATTCTCCTCTTATTGCTGGTTACTTAGTGACTTAACATTCACTAGGCGCGACGGTCACGGTCTTCCTTTCTAGTATGGCTTACCATAGTAAGAATACATGCGTCTTTGCACAGCCGCTTTCAAGGTTTCTTCGCCTAATAGCGTAGACGAAACCTTGCAATAGCTTGTACTTGGCACCATTTCAGGCAGACTCTGTGGCTAATTTTTTATAAAGCTATTTACACAGCTATCGACAAAGCTATCAGTCAAATCTTTACAAGGTGGTGTCATGGAAACTCGTCATGAGCGTTTGATAATTCTTGGATCCGGCCCGGCAGGCTATACGGCTGCTGTCTACGCCGCACGGGCAAACCTGAAGCCGTTGCTGATTACCGGTATTCAGGCGGGTGGCCAACTGACCACCACAACCGATGTGGATAACTGGCCGGGTGATGCCCAAGGTGTACAGGGGCCGGAGTTAATGGAGCGCATGAAACAGCACGCCGAACGCTTTAATACCGAAGTGCTGTTTGACCATATCAATGAGGTTAGCCTAGGTGAAAAACCCTTTACCTTAAAGGGTGATAGCGGTGTTTATACCTGCGATGCTCTGATTGTGGCCACCGGGGCCAGCGCGCGTTACCTGGGCCTGCCCACTGAACAGCAGTTCATGGGTCAGGGGGTTTCGGCCTGCGCTACCTGCGATGGTTTTTTCTACCGCAACCAGGAAGTCATTGTCGTGGGCGGCGGTAATACCGCTGTAGAAGAGGCGCTGTATCTGTCAAACATTGCGTCTAAAGTGACCCTGGTTCACCGCCGTGACACCCTGCGGGCGGAAAAAATCCTCCAAGATAAGCTGTTTGAGAAAGCCGAGGCAGGCAAAATCGCCCTTGAGTGGTTCCAGGAAGTTGAAGAAGTGCTCGGCGATAACTCGGGCGTAACAGGGATACGGGTTAAATCCACCCAGGATGGCTCAAGCAAAGAGATTCATGCGCCTGGGCTGTTTATTGCCATCGGCCACAGCCCCAATACGGGCATCTTTGAAGGCCAACTGGCAATGAACGGTGGCTATATCAAAGTGACCTCAGGCCTGGAAGGTAACGCGACGGCCACTAGCGTGCCGGGTGTATTTGCCTGCGGCGATGTGATGGATCACATTTATCGTCAAGCGATCACTTCAGCGGGCAGCGGCTGCATGGCGGCACTAGACGCTGAGCGCTATTTAGACGGTATTGCTTAAAACCATTGTCACAACGCCGTGAATGAGTTGAAGCGCCTAATGATTAACAGTTGATAGGCGCTTCATCAATCCTTAGCCGCCCTAACTGGCTAAGTACCAGCTTTTTACCCTTAGCGCCCACGGCGCCGCTGGTTGAGCAAATAGCAAAACTGCCGTTGTAACCGCTGGTATAGCCTAACGGGCTGTAACGGATGCGCGACCAACCCCGGCTATAGGCCACTTTCGTGCCCTGTTGTGCGGGCACAATGCGCAGAATATCGTCTTCGCTGATGCTATCGGTTTTATCCCCTCGCACGATCATTAGCTCTCCACTCCAGTCACGGGTGCAAGCCTTGCGACCCTCATCGACAGGGCAAAGGGTAATCTGGCGGCGTTGGCTAATGGCCGTATTTCGCGCTAATGAAAACGCGCTTTGCAATCGATTTACGGCGCTACTCTGCGCCGTTCGCTGCCCCAAGGCTTGGAAGCTGGGTAGCCCCCAAGCGGCGATAATACCCACCAACAACAGCGTAATCAGTAGCTCAAGCAGCGTGAACCCGCTTTCAGGTGTGGTGTGCATCTTGATGTGGCAACCGCTCATTGCCTCTCCTCACTTGACCTGGTTATTGCCCGCGCTATGCTCACTCTCCGTCACTCAAAGCGAACATCTCGTTGTTAATAGGTCATCCTAGGCGACGCTACGCTTTTTTTATGTAAGCCAAAACGGACAATTTTGTGAGCGATTTCTTAATTATTGGTGGCGGTGTGATCGGTATGATGACAGCGCTGCAGTTAGCCGATGCTGGTCAGCAAGTCACGTTGGTGGAGCGGGGTGAGTGCGGTAAAGAGGCCTCCTGGGCCGGTGGTGGTATCGTTTCGCCGCTCTATCCCTGGCGCTATGACGCCGCAATATCGCAGCTCTCCCGCTGGTCGGAAGGCGTGTACCCCTCGCTGGCGCTGCGCTTGTTGGAAGAGACCGGCATTGACCCTGAGTATCGTCAGAAAGGGCTGCTTTACCTAAATGTGGACGATGCCGACGAAGCGCTGCGCTGGGCACGCCAACTGGGTAAACCGCTTGAAAGGGTAGCGGCAGACTTTGTCCACGCTAAAGAGCCCGGCGTGGTAATGGCGGGCGACAGCGCGCTGTGGATGCCTACGCTGGGCAGCGTGCGCAACCCGCGTTTAGCCAAGGCGTTGAAGGCGCGGTTAGCCGCGATGCCCCAGGTAACTCTGAAAGAGCAGTGTGAGGTTAGCGGCTTTATTCAAAAGGGTGGCCAGGTGGAAGGTGTGGCGACTTCCCAAGGATCATTCAAAGCGGGACGTATCGTGGTGTGTGGCGGTGCCTGGGCCGCGCAGCTATTGTCCCAGCTGAATGTGCAACTGCCGGTAAGGCCTGTGAAAGGGCAGATGATTGCCTATCAAGCGCCTAAAGGTCTCGTTCAGCGCGTAGTGTTAAAAGATGGTCGCTATATTATTCCGCGTGCGGACGGCCTGCTGCTGGTTGGTTCTACGCTGGAAGAGGCGGGTTTTGATAAGAGCACCGATGAAGAGGCGCTGGCGTCTTTGCAGCAGAGCGCTGAAGCCATCCTACCCGCTTTGGCAACGTGCCCGGTTGCGTACCAATGGGCCGGGCTAAGGCCTGGATCCCCTGCGGGTATACCGTTTATTGGCGCGCTCCAGGAATGGCCGAATGTGTTCGTTAATGCCGGGCACTATCGCAACGGCTTGGTATTGGCGCCGGCTTCGACCCATTTGCTGGTGGATCAACTGCTGGGGCGCGAGCCACTTGTTGACCCCGCGCCTTACCAGCCCAAACCAGAGCGGCTAATACACGCTTAAGGTCAGTACAAGCTTAAGGGGTTCCGTCTTTATCCTGCTGCTCTTGCAGAAAACGGTCACGATGGGCGCCAGAGCAGAACCATTGTTCCTGGTCGCGCAGTGCTTCGTCTTCCGGAACGTGTACTTCACACCAGCGGCAGCGCACCATTTTGCCGCCCTCGTGGCGATTGACTTTTTTATGCTGCGCTTCATGCTCAAGCTTGCGTTGCCGGTAGATGCCGTAGAGTTTTAAGCCAGCATAAAATATAACGGCAAAAATAATCAGCCGAATGATCAAGAGGTTCATCCTTTTGTGTCTCCCAAGGTGGGAATCTAAGTATTAGGCATTGGCAAAGGCTCGCAGCCTTTGCCAGTTGGCGGCCCTTGCGGGACAATACGGCTATGACGGTGTAACCCTATTTTAAAGATTCTCAAGAGATTTTGACGCCCATGCAAGACTTAACGCTGGTAATGGCCCAACTTGATCCTCTGGTCGGAGATATTCCCGGCAATGCCGCACGCGCGATTGAAGCAGTGCGCGAAGCGCGGATTGAGCATGGGGCGGATATTGTTGTCTTTCCTGAGCTTTTTTTGTCGGGCTACCCGCCGGAAGATTTGCTGCTGCGGCCCTCAATGGAAACCCGCCTGCGTGAAGCCCGCGCACAAATGGCTTCGAAAATTTCCCGCGATGTGCTGGTGATTATTGGCTACCCCGGCGTACGCGAAGGCCGCTGCTATAACTTGGCGGGCCTGCTCTACAATGGCCAGTGGGAGGCCGAGTACGCCAAGCAGGCGCTGCCAAACTATCAAGTGTTCGACGAGCAGCGCTATTTTACACCGGGTACTGAAACGCTCGTCTATGAGCACAAAGGGGCCAAACTGGGTATCGTAATCTGCGAAGACCTGTGGGATGGCGTACCGGTTAAATCCGCCGCAGACGCGGGGGCTGAGATGCTAATCACCTTGCATGCATCACCCTATCACCAGGACAAACCCGCGGAGCGGTTGCGCTTGCTGGAGAAGCACGCCCAGGACACGCAACTTCCCATTGTGTATGTGAATACCATCGGTGGCCAAGATGAGCTGGTGTTTGATGGTGGCTCCTGTTGCGTTAACGCCAGCGGTGAGCTGCAAGTGCTGGCGCCATACTGGCAGGCGGGCCTAATGCCCATTCAGTTCCTGCAAACCAGCGCGACGGTGTGGGAACCCCAGCCCGGCGAGATTGATCCCGAGGTAGAGCCGGAAGAGAGCCTCTACTGCGCGCTGGTGACCGGGCTACGTGATTACGTCAACAAGAGCGGTTTTGATGGCGTGGTGCTGGGGCTTTCTGGCGGCATCGATTCGGCGCTCTCATTGGCCATTGCAGTAGATGCACTGGGCCCACAGCGGGTACAGGCGGTGATGATGCCCTATCACTACACCGCGGATATCTCTAAACAGGACGCTGCAGAGCAGGCCAACATGCTTGGCGTGCACTACGAGATCATGCCGATTGAGCCCATGGTAGAAGCCTTTATGGGTACGCTGGCGGAGAGCTTTGTGGGAACTGAGCGAGATACCACCGAAGAGAACCTGCAGTCCCGCTGTCGCGGCGTGCTGCTGATGGCGATCTCCAATAAAAAAGGCTTGATGGTACTGACCACCGGTAACAAGAGCGAAATGGCGGTGGGCTACGCCACGCTGTATGGGGATATGGTGGGCGGTTTTAATGCCATTAAAGACGTCTATAAAACCTGGGTGTACCGCTTGGCTCGCTGGCGCAATACCCAATCTCCGGCAATCCCTGCGCGGGTCATCGAGCGCCCACCCAGCGCCGAGCTGGCGCCGGATCAGCAGGATAGTGACTCCCTGCCTGATTACGATACCCTCGACGCTATCCTATTAAGCTATATCGAAGGTGATATGAGCGCGGAAGCGATTATCGCCGCCGGCTTTGACGCTGAAGATGTCTATAAAGTGGTGAAGCTTGTCGACCGCTGCGAGTATAAGCGTCGCCAGGCGCCAATTGGTGTGCGTGTTACCCCGCGGGGCTTTGGCCGTGACCGCCGCTATCCGATCGTCAATGGCTGGCAGCCCGGCGAGTAAGCCCGACGCGTAAGTCGGGCATAGTACTTGGGAACCGGTACTTGGGAACCGGTACTTGGCAGGCTGCTATGCCAACGCAGGAGGAGGGGCGAGGCATAAGCCTGCCATCTCCTCCGCCGCTACTGGCTTGCAAAAATAGTAGCCTTGGTAGGCATGACACTGGTGTTGGTTTAGGTAGCGCCAGTGCTCGCGGGTTTCCACCCCTTCGGCAATCACGTTAAGGTTTAGTGCCCGCCCCATGGCGATAATGGTCTGCACAATCGTTCTGTCGTCGGAGTCCTGGTCAAGATCGCGCACAAAGGATTGATCAATCTTGATTTGATCAAGTGGCAGGCGTTTTAAATACTGCAATGATGAGTAGCCGGTGCCGAAGTCATCCATAGCAAAACTAATGCCCAGAGCTTTGAGCTGATGCATACGGGCAATGGTTTCTTCTATTTTGCCAATCACGCTGCTTTCGGTGAGTTCAAGTTTGAGCTTGTGAGAAGGAGCCCCGCTGGCCTCTAACGCATTAGAAACCTCTTCAACAAAATTTGGCTGCTGGAACTGCTTGGCGCTGACGTTAACGGCCAACACCAGATCTTTTGTATGTTCAAACGCTTGCCAAGCCACTAGCTGTTTGCAAGCGGCATGAAGCACCCAGGTGCCTATCTGCACAATTAAGCCGGTTTCTTCGGCGAGGGGGATGAAAACCCCAGGGGAAACCATGCCTTGTGTTGGGTGCTGCCAACGGATGAGTGCTTCAGCGCCAATGGGCCGCCCGGTATTGTCGACTTGCATCTGATATACCAGTACAAACTCATCCCGTTCGATCGCTAGGCGTAAATCGCGCTCAAGCTCGTTGCGCGCTTCTAGTTCTGCTTGTACCGCCGGGTCGTAAAAACGAATAGCGTTTGTCCCGGTTTGCTTGGCAATATGAACTGCCGCATTGGCATACTGGAAGAGATTATCGACACTCTGATCTGAAGAATTAAATAGCACTAATCCTTGGGTCAGACTCAGGAAGCAGTAATTGCCGTTCAGACAGTAGGGTTGGGTTAATAAATGGCGCACTTTTTCAGCGAAGAGCTCGGCTTTTTCAGCTGCTTCAAGCTGCTCACTGGCTAGCCCGTCGATAATGATGCAGAACTCATCGCCGCTAACACGTCCAATGGTGCAGCCGTCATGGTTTATGTCGCTCAAGCGCTTAGCAATATGCCGGAGAATAATGTCGCCTGCACTGTGTCCGTTACCATCATTAATGCGCTTGAAATCATCCACATCAATATAGATGAGCGCGCCATAGGACGTATTTTGATGGCTGATTTCCAGCGAATGTTGTAAGTGCTCTTTCATCAAGCGCCAGTTGGGTAACTCGGTGAGCGTATCGTAATAGGCAAGTCGGTGGATCTTCTGTTCAGCTTCACGGCGCTGTTGCTCGGCATCCCGAAGCGTGATCAACGCAGAAGTGATGCGCTTTAAGGGGCCACTATGCTTTTGCCTCAGCTTCTCTATCGCGTGGAAATCCGGCAGCGGCTGTCGGCGCTTAGAGAGCGATAAAATGGCATCCCCCACCACCATCAACCGCTTATTGATGCGCCAGGAGGCAAAAAAAGCCGCGCTGATAAGCACGCCCATCATGGCAATACCCAGCCAAAGAGTGGTGTCGTGGGAGCGAGCAAGCGCATCAAAGGAAAGGCTATGACGCTCCCTGGCACGTAGCGTTAAGGCTTCGAATATTTGCTGGGAGAACAGCGTAAAAGTGTTGAAGTGGGTTTGTGCTTCTTTCAGGAAAAGAGACGGGTCGCCCAATTCTCGCGCTGCCGATTCATTGGCCATACTGACAAAGCGTTGATATTGCAGAAACGTTCGCTGAAGGGCGGCGGCACTGTCTTGGCTTAAGTCGATCAGTAAGGGGGAGCTAGCCAGGCTGTCCACGCGTTGACCTATCTGGGTGAGCTCTTGCGCAATCTGACTATAGGACGAATAGCGTTGAGTAGCGCTTAACTGTGTTTCTTCAGTATCGATCAATAAATTGGTGATACGTTGATGTAAGTCACTAAGCTGTCGATCAAAGGTGGCCATTTGCACCAGAGTATCTAAGTCATTGGACTGTAAGAGATTGCTTTGTAATGATTTCTCTTCCAGCACCTTCATGGAGATTGATAGCAGCAGTAGTGCAGGTAGTACCACCATTAAAATGGGTAACAAAAAAACCATTAACAGGCTTTGGGTGGATTTCATCGTAACCTCGGGGGATAGCAATGAAGAACGGCCCCTAACCATTAGGAGCCGTCTCTCTCTAAACTATATAACGGCCAAAACCGTTATAAGTTTAGAAGTTTTCCCACTCAGGTTGTGACTGCTGACGTTTTGCCACGGGCAGTGCAGACTTATTCGAGGCAGTAGTGCGTGCAGGCGAAGGGGCTAATGCAGCACGCGACGGCTGGGCGTTTGGGTGCGTATTCGGCAACTTAAAGACTTCCATGACATTGAGCAGCGAGTGAGCGTTTTTGCGCAAGTTGTTAGCAGCCGTGGCGCTTTCATGTACCAGTGAGGCGTTCTGCTGGGTGACTTGATCCATCTCGGTCACCGCGCGACCCACTTCCTGAACACCGGTGCTCTGTTCGGCGCTGGCGTGGCTGATCTCCTGCATAATGCTGGTCACTCGCTCGATAGCCGCGACGATCTGTTCTGTCGATTTACTGGCTTCTTCGGCGCGCTCATTGCCGTGGTTAACCCGCTCAAGGTTGCTGGAAATCAGAGTGTTAATCTCCCGGGCGGCATCGGCGCTGCGTTGGGCTAATCGACGCACTTCCTCGGCGACGACCGCGAAACCGCGACCATGTTCACCAGCACGGGCGGCTTCAACCGAGGCATTAAGCGCCAGAATATTGGTCTGAAAGGCAATCGCATCAATCGTCGAGATAATGCCGGCAATTTCCTGAGAACTCTTGTTGAGATCATTCATGGTGGCAACGACCTGATTCACCGCTCCGCCACCTTGCTTGGCGGTGCTAGATGCGCTGGAGGCTTCTTGACTGGCCTGCTCGGAATTTTCAGCGTTAAGTTTTACGGTGCTATTGAGCTGTTCCATTGCCGAGGCGGTCTCGGCTAGCGCGCTGGCCTGCTGCTCAGTCCGTGAAGAGAGGTCGTTATTGCCTTCAGCAATTTGCTCACTGTTGCTGGCTACCGCTTCTGCAGAGGCGCGCACCTGGGTCACAATGGTTTGTAGCTGATGCGCCATGGCAACCTGCGACGCCATAATGCTGCGGGTATCACCCTTCTTGAGCTGCCCATGGCTGGTTAACTCGCCCCGGCCAATCGCTTCCGCAAAGGCTTTGACTTCGTAAGGTTCGGCGCCTAATTCACGTAGCAGCTGGCGAGATAAAAACACCGCGATCAAACCACCGATCAGTAACGCAAAGAGTGTTAGCCCCAACATCTGCATTTGAAAGCCGGAGGCAGTATCACGGGCGCTCGCTGTGGTGGCGTCGTTCAACTGTTGTTGAAGGTTGATAAACTGGTTAATTCGATTAAGCCATTCGGCATATGCAGGGCCTGCTTGTTCGAGCAGTAAGGTCTCTGCATCGGCAAATTGATCTGCTTGGCGGGCGGCAATGACTTGCTGTGTCAATTCGAGGGTTGTAGCGGCTTGGGCATCGATACTGGCCAGAATAGTCTGCTCTTCCTGGCCACTAGGGTACTCGCTAGTTATTTGGTGCTCGCCTTCAGACGCCGTCACGTAATCGCTGCTGAGGCTCTCAATCTCACCGAGCAATGCATCAAATTTGCTATCGTCTTGGACAAGTACTATGTCGCGCATGGCAATAGCGCGATCATGCACACTGCCGCGCATATCCACGGCAAACCCCAGCTTGGTGCCGTTAACATCATTGATGGTGGTTAAGTCCCGGTCAATTTGATTGACTTGGTAAATACCTACAGCGGTTAACAGAACCAGCAGCCCAAGGAGGGCAGCAAATCCGAGCGTTAAGCGCGTGCTAATTCTGGTGTTGCTGGAACGTGCTTTAAAAAATGACATTGATTGCTCCCTGAGGTGCCGTTAAGGCACTTTATTATGCAAGATGAGTAAATCATATATTATTGTATAGCTATTGTATAGAAATTATTGTTTGTTTGTACGGCCCTGGTTTTTCTTATGTTGTTTTTATAAATCAATTGGTTAGTTTTTTTGAATAAAAAAACCACGCCGAAGCGTGGTCAGATAAATAGATGCTGTACAACTTTTAGCGGTTGAGCACCGTCAAGTTTTAATCATTTTGGCCTAAGTGCTTAGGAACAAAACGACTGCCCTGCAGCTGCTCATGGTCGGGCGCGTTCTCACGCAGCACCGCAAGAACTTCGTTGGCGCGGTCATCCATGTCGAGGCCTTGATAGCCTTCCACCATGGTGGCTAGGGCATCTCGGGTAGCGTTGGATTCGGGATAGTTTTCGATTACCCAGCGGCCACGCTCAACGGCTGCTAAGTAAGCGCCACGGCGTAGGTAATAATCGGCGACGTGGAGCTCATGGCGGGCCATTAGCTCACGCAGGTAGACGATGCGCTGCTGGGCGTCAGCGGCATATTCACTCTGAGGATAACGCTGAATCAGTTCGCGGAAGTCATTGTAGGCATCCCGCGAAGCCCCCAAGTCACGTTTGGAAATATCGATCAGGCGCAGCCGCTCTAAGCTGAAACGACCCGCCTGCCATGCGGAAAGGCCGCGCAGGTAGTAGGCATAGTCCACTTGCGGGTGGTCAGGATGCAGGCGAATAAAGCGACTGGCCGCCGCTCGGGCTTCTTCCCAATCGCTATTTTCATAGTAGGCATAGATCAGCTCAAGCTGCGCCTGCTCGGCATGTGCACCAAACGGATAGCGGGTATCAAGCGCTTCCAAGCGCTCTATCGCAATCGGGTAGCGGTTACTGTCCAGGGCCGTGCGGGCCAACTCATAGAGCTCACGCTCCTGAACCCCAGCAAATTCATCTTCCTCTTCTTCACTGGTGTCGTTACTCGCACAGCCCGCTAAAAGGGCAAGGCTTAGGGCTAGAACGCCAAAGCGGTTGGCAGCTGAAAAAACGCGCATCATCATCCTCGTTGCTAACAAGCCTCAATCACCAAAAAGCGGCGATGGCCATAAGTAGAAATGGTAGAATAGGTCGCAGTTCGCCCACTATAAAACACCTCGGCTTAAAACGCAGGCTTAGCGACGTTTCGTCGGGTGTCGTAAACGCTTATTTTTCCATGCGGGGGCTGATTTTTCGCCTTGCTGGGGTTTTTGCGTCTAAAAGAGGTTTTTCATGTCTCGAATAGTTGAAGACACGCACCGCGTGCCCGCTACGTTAGCCGGTGCGCGGTTAGACCAAGCGGCGGCGGAGTTGTTCAGCGATTACTCCCGTGAGCGCTTAAAAGCGTGGATTAACGCCGGTGAATTAACCGTTGATGGCGCTCACGCCAAGCCGAAAGCCAAGCTGCATGGCCATGAAGTGCTAGCGCTGCAGGCCACCATCGAAGACGATACGCGCTTTGAGGCGCAAGATATTGCCTTGGATATCGTCTATGAAGATGAGACGTTGATGGTGATCAACAAAGCGGCGGGAATGGTCGTGCATCCTGCTGCAGGCAACCCTGATGGCACCCTGTTAAATGCTTTGCTGCACCATCACCCGGCGATTGCTGAAGTGCCCCGTGCCGGTATTGTGCACCGCTTGGATAAAGACACTACCGGCTTGATGATGGTAGCCAAAACGCTGCCTGCGCAAACCGCGCTGGTCGATCAGATGCAGGCACGCAGCGTGTCACGCCAATATGATGCAGTGGTGATTGGTAAACCTGTATCGGGCAGTACCATTGACGCGCCTATTGGCCGTCACCCTAAAGATCGTAAGCGTCAGGCGGTAACCGCATCGGGCAAACCCGCGATTACCCATTTTCGCGTGGTTGAGCGCTTTCGTGCTCATACCCACGTGCGCTGCAAGTTGGAAACGGGGCGCACCCACCAAATCCGCGTGCATATGGCCCATGCCCGTTATCCCTTAATTGGTGACCCCATGTACGGCGGTCGCGCCAAGCTGCCGCCGGGTGCTGCGGAGCCGTTGAAGGAGATCCTGCGTGAGTTTCCCCGTCAGGCGCTGCACGCGCGTAAATTAATTTTCAAGCACCCGGTCAGTGGCGAAACATTAACCTTTCAGGCAGACCTCCCCGATGATTTGTTAATGTTGTTGGATTACCTGCGCGAAGATAATGAGACGATGCGATGAGCGATGCCATTAATTTACGGCCGACGCTTTTAGTGCCGGACTGGCCTGCACCGACTAACGTACGCGCCTTTGTGACGACCCGGGAATCAGGGCCTAGCCAGGGTGATTTTGCCGCTTTTAATACCGCCTTACATGTGGGCGATAATGCTGATCATGTGGCGCTTTGCCGTCGTTTGCTGCAAAAGGAAATAGGCGACGAGCGGCCTCTGCTGTGGCTGAACCAGACCCATGGCGCCCGCGTGCAACAGGTTTATCAGTCCGAGGCTGCCGACGCGGACGCGGCCATTGCCACGTCCAGTGAGTATGCCTGTGTAGTGTTAACAGCCGATTGCCTGCCGGTGATGTTCTGCAATCGAGCGGGTACCCAGGTGGCGGTTGCCCATGCTGGTTGGCGTGGTCTGGCGGGTGGTGTGCTGGAGGCGACCATTGCCGCCATGAACACTGACCCCGACGATATTTTGGTGTGGTTAGGTCCTGCGATCTCTAACGCCCAGTTTGAAGTGGGGCCGGAAGTCTACGGCGCCTTTGTTGCCGTTCATCCAGATACCGCTGACGCCTTTGACCATAGCCCTTATCGTCTGGGCCATTACATGGCCGATTTATACCGTCTGGCGCGCTTTCGCTTAGAGGCGCTGGGGGTCAATAACATTAGCGGCGGCCACTTCTGCACCGCCTGCGAGTCGCGTTTCTACTCCTACCGTCGCGATGGTGGTAAGACAGGACGTATGGCCAGCGTGATCTGGATCAATTAACGTCAATAAAAGCTTCTTTTAAGCCAGCGGTTTGCGCCGCCACCTCTTGAAAAGCGTCGAACTGACGCCATTTAACTTGTCAAGCTAAGAGTGATTTAGCACGTCTAATGACACGTTATCGGGTTACGCGGTGCGTCCAAACGCACGGCTACCCCAGGAGGAATTCCATGCGTTTTGATAAATTTACCGCCAAGCTCCAGAGCGCGATTGCCGAGGCGCAGTCGCTGGCTGTGGGTCGCGGCCATAATCAGCTAGACCCCGCCCATTTGCTGCTAGCCCTGCTCGACACCAAAGACACCGGTATTAAAGCCCTGATTGAAAAAGCCGAGGGCAGCCCTTCGCGCTTGCGTGATGGTTTGGTACAGCAGTTGGATAACTTGCCCAAGGTGGGGCAGTTCGATGGCGAAGTGCAGCCATCGCGGGATTTCATCAAGCTTTTCAACTTAACCGATCGCGAAGCGCAGAAGCGCGGTGACCAGTTTATTGCCAGTGAGCTTGTGCTGCTGGCGGCGCTGGAAATGAATTCGGCGATTACCAAACTGCTCAAAGAAGCCGGGATTAACCGTAAATCTCTTGAGGCCGCCATTAACAGCCTGCGCGGCGGTGCCACCGTCGACGATGCGAACGCTGAAGATCAGCGTGAAGCACTCAACAAATACACCATGGACCTTACCCAGCGTGCGCTGGACGGCAAGCTTGACCCGGTAATCGGTCGCGATGATGAAATTCGCCGTACGATTCAAGTGCTGCAGCGGCGTACTAAAAATAATCCGGTACTTATCGGCGAGCCGGGCGTGGGTAAAACCGCCATTGTCGAAGGCTTGGCCCAGCGCATCGTCAACGGTGAAGTGCCGGAAGGCTTAAAAGATAAACGCGTGCTTTCGCTGGATATGGGCTCGCTGCTCGCCGGCGCGAAATTTCGTGGTGAGTTTGAAGAGCGCCTAAAAGCCGTGCTCAAAGAGCTCTCCCAGGAAGAGGGGCGGGTGATCCTGTTTATCGATGAGCTGCACACCATGGTCGGCGCGGGCAAAGCCGAAGGCGCCATGGATGCGGGCAATATGCTCAAGCCTGCCCTGGCGCGCGGCGAGCTGCACTGCGTCGGGGCGACTACCCTGGATGAGTACCGCAAGTACATCGAGAAAGATGCCGCGCTGGAGCGCCGCTTCCAGAGGGTGTTGGTGGATGAGCCTTCCGAAGAGGACACCGTGGCCATTCTGCGCGGCCTGAAAGAGCGCTATGAAGTTCACCACGGCGTGGATATTACCGACTCCGCTATTATTGCCGCGGCTAAGCTCTCGACACGCTATATCACTGATCGTCAGTTGCCTGACAAAGCCATCGATCTCATCGATGAGGCCGCCTCGCGGATTCGTATGGAACTGGACTCCAAGCCAGAGTCGATGGATCGTCTTGATCGCCGCTTGATCCAACTCAAAATGGAGCGGGAAGCGCTTAAGAAAGAGACCGATGAAGCGACTAAAAAACGCCTGGAAGCACTTAATAATCAAATACACGAGTTAGAGCGCGAATACGCCGACTTGGATGAAATCTGGAAAGCCGAGAAAGCCAGTATTCAGGGGGCTGCGCAGTTTAAGGCCGAGCTTGAGCAGGCGCGCATTGACCTGGAACAGGCCCGCCGTCAGGGCGACTTGGGCCGTATGTCGGAAATTCAGTACGGCAAGATTCCAGAGCTCGAGAAGAGAATTGCTGAAAGCGGCGAGGGGGAAGCGGATACCTCCAGCCACCAGCTGCTACGCTCCAATGTCACTGAAGAGGAGATCGCCGAGGTGGTTTCCCGCTGGACGGGCATTCCGGTCTCCAAGATGCTCGAAGGCGAGCGCGATAAACTGCTGCGTATGGAAGAAGCGCTGCATCAGCGGGTGATTGGGCAGGATGAAGCCGTCGAGGCGGTCGCTAACGCGGTGCGTCGCTCTCGGGCAGGGCTTTCCGATCCCAACCGGCCTAACGGCTCGTTTCTGTTCCTCGGCCCCACCGGGGTGGGTAAAACCGAGCTATGTAAGTCGCTGGCCAACTTCCTGTTCGATACCGAAGAGGCGATGGTACGTATCGATATGTCGGAGTTTATGGAGAAGCACTCCGTGGCTCGCCTGATTGGTGCACCTCCCGGCTACGTCGGCTATGAAGAGGGTGGCTACTTAACCGAGGCCGTCCGCCGCAAGCCTTATTCGGTGCTGCTGCTGGATGAGGTGGAAAAAGCCCACCCGGATGTTTTCAATATTCTGCTGCAGGTATTAGAGGATGGCCGCTTAACGGACGGTCAGGGGCGCACGGTGGACTTCCGCAATACCGTGATCGTGATGACCTCTAATATGGGCTCGGACATTATCCAGCGCATGGGCGGCGACGTTAGTGCTGATAAAGACAGCGACTATGAGGCGATGAAAAACATGGTCATGGAGGTGGTGGGTAACCACTTCCGGCCTGAGCTGATCAACCGTATCGATGAAGTGGTGGTGTTCCACGCCCTGGGCCAAGAGCAGATTCAGGCGATTGCCGGTATTCAGCTTGAGCGCTTAAAAGTGCGCCTCGCCGAACACGACCTGAAGCTTGAGGTTAGCCCAGAAGCGATGGCGCAATTGGCGGTCGTAGGCTTTGACCCTGTCTATGGGGCCCGGCCACTCAAGCGGGCGATTCAGAGCCGTATCGAGAACCCGCTGGCCCAAGACCTGTTGGGGGGTAAATTTGCCCCTGGTGATACCATTCATATCAACGCGGAAGACGGAAAACTGGTGTTTAGCTCATAATTGATGTCGCTACTTCGCGCAATTGAATAGGTCAAAAGCCCCGCTAGTAAAGCCAGCGGGGCTTTTTTTATGGCTTCTTGCGACCTTTGTTGCGTTTGGCCTGATCGGAGGTTGACAGGCTGAGGGCGCTAATGGAATCTTGTCGGTTCCTGATTTGCGGGCGCGGACTCAACGGGCAACCCCTAATTACCGCGTGAAGGGTAGGCGAAAGCCTCTACCCGCCGAAGGACTTCCGGGCTTGGGCTAACCGCCCAACCTGGCCAACGCCCCGACACGGCGAACTGCCGTGAAAGGGAACGACTGATTTATGTTTGGCATACATCGGCGTTCCCGATAAGAGTGCAGGCCCTAACCGGGCCTCCTGCCAGGGTTTGGCATCAGGTGTCGGCAAGGGCCGACAGCGGCATACCGCCGCACTCGACACCGTGCCCAGTTGGGTACGGATCGCACTCGAGACCTTCAGGGGAGAAATACAGTGGAACTGCTTTCCGGCGCAGATATGATCGCCCGCTTCTTGCAAGATGAGGGCATCGAATACATTTATGGTTACCCCGGCGGTGCAGCGCTGCATATTTACGATGCACTCTTCCGCCAGGACAAAGTGAAGCACATTCTGGTGCGTCACGAACAAGCGGCTACCCACGCCGCCGATGGCTATGCCCGCGCTTCGGGCAAGCCCGGCTGCGTACTGGTCACCTCAGGCCCCGGTGCCACCAACGCCGTTACCGGTATTGCTACCGCCTACATGGACTCGATTCCCATGGTAGTGCTGTGTGGCCAGGTGGCGAGTCATCTGATCGGTGAAGATGCCTTCCAGGAAACCGACATCGTTGGTGTGACGCGCCCGATCGTGAAGCACAGCTTCTCGATCCGTCATCCGTCTGAAATCCCGGAAGTGCTCAAAAAGGCCTTCTACTTGGCATCTACCGGTCGGCCAGGCCCGGTGGTGGTCGATATCCCTAAAGACATGACCGCCCCCACCGAACGCTACGAGTACGTCTACCCGAAAAAGGTCAAGATGCGCTCGTACAACCCGGTCACGCGCGGTCATACCGGGCAGATCAAAAAAGCCGTCGAGATGATGCTTAAGGCCAAACGCCCGGTGTTTTATACCGGCGGCGGTGTAGTAACGGGCAAAGCCAGTGAAGGCCTGACTGACTTGGTCAAACAGCTGGGCTATCCAATTACCACCACCCTGATGGGTATCGGCGCGTATCCTCAAAGTGACCGTCAATGCTTAGGCTGGCTGGGCATGCACGGCTCCTATGAATCCAATATGGCCATGCACCACGCCGACCTGATTATTGCCATTGGCGCGCGGTTTGACGACCGCGTCACCAACAGCACGTCGAAGTTCTGCCCGACAGCTAAAATCATCCATGTGGACGTCGACCCAAGCTCGATCTCTAAAACGGTGCGTGCCGATGTGCCTATCGTGGGCCCGGCCTCCAGCGTTATCAATGAGATGATCAGTTTGGTGCAGGGGCATAAAATTGCCCATCCTGAAGCACTGACTGAGTGGTGGGAGAAGATAGATGGCTGGCGTGCCGACCGTGAAGGCAAGCTTTATGAGCCTTCCAAGGTGGGTGAAGCGCTTAAGCCACAGGAAGTTATTGAAGCGCTTTGTCGGGTAACCCGAGGCGAAGCCTACGTGACTACCGATGTTGGTCAGCACCAGATGTTTGCTGCCCAGTACTACAAGTTTGATAAACCCAACCGACTGATCACCTCAGGTGGTTTGGGCACCATGGGCTTTGGTTTCCCCGCCGCCATGGGTATCAAACAGAACTACCCGGATGATGACGTAGTGTGCGTCACCGGTGAAGGCAGCTTCCAAATGATGATGCAGGAGCTCTCTACCTGTAAGCAGTACGGTGTAGGCGTTAAGATCGTCAACCTTAACAATGCGTCGTTGGGTATGGTGCGTCAGTGGCAGGACTTGAACTATAAGTCACGCCACGCGCACTCCTATATGGAGTCTTTGCCGGACTTTCATATGCTGATTGAGGCGTATGGGTTTACCGCTATTACCGTCAATACCCTTGATGAGTTGGAGCCTGCGCTGGAGCGTGCCTTTGCTGATAAGCACGAGCTGGTCTTTCTTGACGTGAAGGTCGACCCTTTTGAGCACGTCTATCCGATGCAGGTGCCGTTAGGTGCCATGCGCGACATGCTGCTGTCTAAAACGGAGCGTACCTGATGCGTCATATCATCTCGATTCTGTTAGAAAACGAACCGGGTGCGCTGTCACGTGTAGTCGGGTTGTTCTCGCAGCGTAACTTCAACATTGAAACGCTTAACGTAGCGCCCACTGAAGACCCGTCGCTCTCGCGCTTAACAGTCACCACCGTGGGCGACGACCGGGTGATCGAGCAGATCACCAAGCATCTCAATAAGCTGATTGATGTGGTCAAGCTGGTGGATCTCACTGAAGGTAACCATATCGAGCGCGAGCTGATGCTAGTGAAGGTGAAAGCGCTCGGTGCGGCCCGCGATGAGGTGAAGCGCACCGTGGATATCTTCCGTGCTCAGATCGTCGACGTATCGCCGAGCCTGTACACCGTGCAGATTACTGGCGATGCGGGCAAGCTGGATGCCTTCCTGCAGGCCATGGCGCCAGTGGGTATTCTAGAGGTCGCCCGTACCGGGGTCTCGGGTATTGCTCGGGGTGATAAGGTGTTATCGCTCTAAGTGCCCGTAGTGCAACACTTTAAATGAAGTGAAAGCGCCGCTTCCATGGTTTGCATGGAGGCGGCGCTTTTTATGGATGGCTGTATGGTCGTTCGCTTTTACGCTTATGTTTGCCTATACCTAGGTGCAATTGGCTGGCTGGGCAGCACTCACCGTGTAGAATGAAAGCGATCACTGTTCCCGTGACTTCACTTTTAATGGATGAAACCTATGACACAGGACGCTCGCGATCAAGAGCATGCTAGCTCGGATCAGCCAAACTCAAGCCCAGGTCAGGAGGGCTCTTCACAGCCAGACAGTACTCAATCAGGTAGTGTTCAGCCTAATGGTGCTCAGTCAAACAATGCTGATCAGTCAGATAGTTCTGATCAGTCAGAAGTAGTCGGTAATGAGGACTTGGCGGCGGCCTTCTTGCGTGAGACGGAAGTGGTCGAGGAGACCGTAGAGGACGGCAAAAAGATTCGTCGTCGGGGTATCTATTTACTGCCTAACTTATTTACCACTTCGGCACTTTTTGCCGGGTTCTTTGCGGTGGTGGCTGGCATTAATGGTGAGTTTACTTCGGCTGCCGTCGCGATTTTTATTGCTATGGTGCTGGATGGCTTGGATGGCCGTGTCGCACGAATGACCAATACGCAAAGCGAGTTTGGCGCTGAGTATGACAGCCTGGCCGATATGATTTCATTCGGTATGGCGCCTGCTTTAGTCGCCTTTACCTGGATTCTGCAAGACATTGGTAAAACCGGCTGGGTGGTTGCCTTTCTTTATGTTGCTTGCGCGGCACTTCGTCTTGCCCGCTTCAATGTTCAGATCGGTAGTGTCGATAAAAAGTGGTTTATCGGCTTACCAAGCCCTTCTGCAGCGGCGCTAGTGGCAGCCAGTGTGTGGACCTTCCATAGCTTTGATGCTGACGCCTTTGGCTTCAAACTGCTAATGCTGGTAGTCGTGGCGGCGGCAGGCGTGCTTATGGTGAGTAATATCCGCTACTACAGCTTCAAAGATCTCGACTTTAAAAAACCGGTACCTTTTGTTGTGCTGCTGGCCATCGTGCTGGCCTTTGTAATGATCTCGGTTGAACCCTCTGTAATGCTGTTATTGCTGTTTGGTGCCTACGTGGCTTCAGGCCCTGTTTTAGCCGTTATGCGTAAGGCAAAACCCAAGAACTGATTTTTACCCTATCTTCATAAAATTGTTTTTACAAAAGCCCTTGCCAACTCGGCAGCGAAGCCTTAAAGTACGCATCCGCTGCCGGGGACGCCAAGCGTTACCAGCGGTGCATAAGGTGTAAAAGCCTTGGTTTGTCAGGCAGTTAACGCTTTTGCAAAAGCAAGCGGTTTTGGATGTTGATTGATCCGCATCGAAAACAACGCCCTTGACAAACGCCAGGAAATGCGTAGAATACGCCTTCCTCGCTGAGGCAGGCCAGTTCAACGGCAGCCCGGTTACTTTCACAGTAACCAAGCAGCGAAACAGCTCTTTAACAATTTGATCAGGTAATTCATGTGGGCGCTTGCTGATGTTGGTGACAAATCACCAAATATCAAGGCAAGCGACTCAAGCAATAAGGTTTTAAAGGATTCGTCCTTTGGGATCTGTTTTGAATGAATTCGTTTGAACCTTGAGCCAAGTTTGGTTCGCTTCTGTCACTTTCGAGTGGCGGGTAAGAACCGCATAGATCTTAAACTGAAGAGTTTGATCATGGCTCAGATTGAACGCTGGCGGCAGGCCTAACACATGCAAGTCGAGCGGTAACAGATCTAGCTTGCTAGATGCTGACGAGCGGCGGACGGGTGAGTAATGCATAGGAATCTGCCCGATAGTGGGGGATAACCTGGGGAAACCCAGGCTAATACCGCATACGTCCTACGGGAGAAAGGGGGCTTCGGCTCCCGCTATTGGATGAGCCTATGTCGGATTAGCTAGTTGGTAAGGTAATGGCTTACCAAGGCAACGATCCGTAGCTGGTCTGAGAGGATGATCAGCCACATCGGGACTGAGACACGGCCCGAACTCCTACGGGAGGCAGCAGTGGGGAATATTGGACAATGGGGGCAACCCTGATCCAGCCATGCCGCGTGTGTGAAGAAGGCCCTCGGGTTGTAAAGCACTTTCAGCGAGGAAGAACGCCTATCGGTTAATACCCGGTAGGAAAGACATCACTCGCAGAAGAAGCACCGGCTAACTCCGTGCCAGCAGCCGCGGTAATACGGAGGGTGCAAGCGTTAATCGGAATTACTGGGCGTAAAGCGCGCGTAGGTGGCTTGATAAGCCGGTTGTGAAAGCCCCGGGCTCAACCTGGGAACGGCATCCGGAACTGTCAGGCTAGAGTGCAGGAGAGGAAGGTAGAATTCCCGGTGTAGCGGTGAAATGCGTAGAGATCGGGAGGAATACCAGTGGCGAAGGCGGCCTTCTGGACTGACACTGACACTGAGGTGCGAAAGCGTGGGTAGCAAACAGGATTAGATACCCTGGTAGTCCACGCCGTAAACGATGTCGACCAGCCGTTGGGTGCCTAGAGCACTTTGTGGCGAAGTTAACGCGATAAGTCGACCGCCTGGGGAGTACGGCCGCAAGGTTAAAACTCAAATGAATTGACGGGGGCCCGCACAAGCGGTGGAGCATGTGGTTTAATTCGATGCAACGCGAAGAACCTTACCTACCCTTGACATCTACAGAAGCCGGAAGAGATTCTGGTGTGCCTTCGGGAACTGTAAGACAGGTGCTGCATGGCTGTCGTCAGCTCGTGTTGTGAAATGTTGGGTTAAGTCCCGTAACGAGCGCAACCCTTGTCCTTATTTGCCAGCACGTAATGGTGGGAACTCTAAGGAGACTGCCGGTGACAAACCGGAGGAAGGTGGGGACGACGTCAAGTCATCATGGCCCTTACGGGTAGGGCTACACACGTGCTACAATGGCCGGTACAAAGGGCTGCGAGCTCGCGAGAGTCAGCGAATCCCTTAAAGCCGGTCTCAGTCCGGATCGGAGTCTGCAACTCGACTCCGTGAAGTCGGAATCGCTAGTAATCGTGAATCAGAATGTCACGGTGAATACGTTCCCGGGCCTTGTACACACCGCCCGTCACACCATGGGAGTGGACTGCACCAGAAGTGGTTAGCCTAACGCAAGAGGGCGATCACCACGGTGTGGTTCATGACTGGGGTGAAGTCGTAACAAGGTAGCCGTAGGGGAACCTGCGGCTGGATCACCTCCTTAAACGATGCGTCACAGTCGGTAAGCGTCCACAATGAATTACCTGATCAGATAGCTGTTGATGCGCAGTGATAAGCCAGCCGCCTACGGCGTTGCCTTATCACTGCGTATAGCAGTCGCTCTTTAACAATGTATATCATGCTGACAAGAACATACCGCAAGGTATGGTCTTAAATTGTGATACGTCTCAAGCGTATCCGGCAAAATGAAACGTGATCATTGCGACATCCAGACTCCTTCGGGTTATAGGGTCAAGCAATGAAGCGCACACGGTGGATGCCTAGGCAGCCAGAGGCGATGAAAGACGTGGTAGCCTGCGATAAGGCTCGGTGAGGTGGCAACAACCTGTGACCCGGGCATTTCTGAATGGGGAAACCCACTCATCATAAGATGAGTATCGTGCACTGAATACATAGGTGTACGAGGCGAACCAGGGGAACTGAAACATCTAAGTACCCTGAGGAAAAGAAATCAACCGAGATTCCCCTAGTAGCGGCGAGCGAACGGGGACCAGCCCTTAAGCATGTGACTGATTAGGCGAACACGTTGGGAAGCGTGGCCGTAGCGGGTGATAGCCCCGTAGTCGAAAATCTGATCATGTGAAATCGAGTAGGTCGGGGCACGAGAAACCTTGACTGAAGACGGGGGGACCATCCTCCAAGGCTAAATACTCCTGGCTGACCGATAGTGAACCAGTACCGTGAGGGAAAGGCGAAAAGAACCCCGGAGAGGGGAGTGAAATAGATCCTGAAACCGTGTGCGTACAAGCAGTAGGAGCAGACTTGTTCTGTGACTGCGTACCTTTTGTATAATGGGTCAGCGACTTATATTCAGTGGCGAGGTTAACCGTATAGGGGAGCCGTAGGGAAACCGAGTCTTAACTGGGCGACACAGTCGCTGGATATAGACCCGAAACCGAGCGATCTATCCATGAGCAGGGTGAAGATTGAGTAACATCAATTGGAGGCCCGAACCAGGATCTGTTGAAAAAGATTTGGATGACTTGTGGATCGGAGTGAAAGGCTAATCAAGCTCGGAGATAGCTGGTTCTCCTCGAAAGCTATTTAGGTAGCGCCTCACGTAGTACCGCCGGGGGTAGAGCACTGTTTCGGCTAGGGGGTCATCCCGACTTACCAACCCGAGGCAAACTCCGAATACCGGTGAGTAACGCGTGGGAGACACACGGCGGGTGCTAACGTCCGTCGTGAAAAGGGAAACAACCCAGACCGTCAGCTAAGGTCCCGAAATCCTGGTTAAGTGGGAAACGATGTGGGAAGGCTCAGACAGCTAGGAGGTTGGCTTAGAAGCAGCCATCCTTTAAAGAAAGCGTAATAGCTCACTAGTCGAGTCGGCCTGCGCGGAAGATGTAACGGGGCTAAACCAGGTACCGAAGCTACGGGTTCATCCTTTAGGATGAGCGGTAGAGGAGCGTCGTGTACGCCAATGAAGGTGGATTGAGAAGTCTGCTGGAGGTATCACGAGTGCGAATGCTGACATGAGTAACGATAAAGGGAGTGAAAAACTCCCTCGCCGGAAGACCAAGGGTTTCTGTTCGACGCTAATCGGAGCAGAGTGAGTCGGCCCCTAAGGCGAGGCCGAAAGGCGTAGTCGATGGGAAACGGGTCAATATTCCCGTACCGGACATGGTTGCGATGGGGGGACGAAGAAGGCTAGGTGAGCCAGGCGTTGGTTGTCCTGGTGAAAGTGAGTAGGCTGAGGGTTTAGGTAAATCCGGACCCTTTCAAGGCCGAGACACGAGATGAACTGACCACGGTCAGGAAGTCACTGATGCCACGCTTCCAGGAAAAGCCTCTAAGCTTCAGATCATGTGCGACCGTACCCCAAACCGACACAGGTGGTCAGGGTGAGAATCCCAAGGCGCTTGAGAGAACTCGGGTGAAGGAACTAGGCAAAATGGTGCCGTAACTTCGGGAGAAGGCACGCCGGCGTAGGGTGAAGAGACTTGCTCTCCTAGCCCGAACCGGTCGAAGATACCAGGTGGCTGCAACTGTTTATTAAAAACACAGCACTCTGCTAACGCGCAAGCGGACGTATAGGGTGTGACGCCTGCCCGGTGCCGGAAGGTTAAATGATGGTGTTAGCCGCAAGGCGAAGCTCTTGATTGAAGCCCCGGTAAACGGCGGCCGTAACTATAACGGTCCTAAGGTAGCGAAATTCCTTGTCGGGTAAGTTCCGACCTGCACGAATGGCGTAATGATGGCCACGCTGTCTCCACCCGAGACTCAGTGAAATTGAAATCGCCGTGAAGATGCGGTGTACCCGCGGCTAGACGGAAAGACCCCGTGAACCTTTACTATAGCTTCACACTGGACGCTGATGTTGCCTGTGTAGGATAGCTGGGAGGCTTTGAAACTCGGACGCCAGTTCGGGTGGAGCCAACCTTGAAATACCAGCCTGGCATCATTGGCGTTCTCACTCAGGTCCGTTATCCGGATCGAGGACAGTGTGTGGTGGGTAGTTTGACTGGGGCGGTCTCCTCCTAAAGAGTAACGGAGGAGCACGAAGGTACCCTCAGCACGGTCGGACATCGTGCATTGAGTGCAAGAGCATAAGGGTGCTTGACTGCGAGACAGACACGTCGAGCAGGTGCGAAAGCAGGTTCTAGTGATCCGGTGGTTCTGTATGGAAGGGCCATCGCTCAACGGATAAAAGGTACTCCGGGGATAACAGGCTGATACCGCCCAAGAGTTCACATCGACGGCGGTGTTTGGCACCTCGATGTCGGCTCATCACATCCTGGGGCTGAAGTCGGTCCCAAGGGTATGGCTGTTCGCCATTTAAAGTGGTACGCGAGCTGGGTTTAGAACGTCGTGAGACAGTTCGGTCCCTATCTGCCGTGGGCGTTGGATGTTTGAGAAGGGCTGCTCCTAGTACGAGAGGACCGGAGTGGACGACCCTCTGGTGTTCCGGTTGTCACGCCAGTGGCATTGCCGGGTAGCTATGGTCGGACGGGATAACCGCTGAAAGCATCTAAGCGGGAAGCCCCCTTCAAGATGAGACATCCCTGAGGCCTAGAGCCTCCTGAAGGGCCCAGCGAGACCAGCTGGTTGATAGGCACGGTGTGGAAGCGCTGCAAGGCGTTGAGCTAACGTGTACTAATGGCCCGTGAGGCTTGACCCTATAACACCCAAGGGGTCTGGTCGTAATGATGACGCAACATTAAAACACCGGATACGCAGCGTGTGGCCTGACTCAAACGAGCAGGCGGCACAATGAGACGATCACAAACAGCATGATGTACATTAACAGTTACGCCTGACGACCATAGCACGCGTGAACCACCTGATCCCTTGCCGAACTCAGAAGTGAAACCGCTTAGCGCCGATGGTAGTGTGGGGTCTCCCCATGCGAGAGTAGGTCATCGTCAGGCACTTATTACGAAAAATCCCCCAGGGCTGATGCCTTGGGGGATTTTTTTTGTGTTGGGTGAAGGGTAAGTCGTGAATCGTGAGTAGAAAACGTTGGTGAATGGGGGTCTCCCCAATATCCTGTTCCGCCTCACACCTCACACCTCACACCTCACACCTCACACCTCACACCTCACACCTCACACCTCACACCTCACGCCTCACGCCTTAGCTAGATAAATGCTATGATGCGCCCCAATTAATTAGGCAGCCCTCACCGTTTGTGATGGGCGGAATCGAGGTGAAGAGGTGAGTGAAACGGTACCTACGTCATGGTTAGTTTACTGCCGTCCTGGGTTTGAGAGTGATGCGCTGGCAGAGCTACAGCATCACGCAGCATTACAGGGCATTCCCTGTGAATCATCTCATGGGGAAGGGTGGGTAAGCTTAACGCGTGTCGATGGCGAAGCGGTGAATGATTTACACCGTCAGGCAGCGTTTAAAAAGCTGATTTTCGCGCGCCAGAGCTTAGCGGCCTTGCCTGCGCTCACTCTTTCACGTGACGACCGTCTTACCGCGATCTTGGAACAGGTCAAAGCCAGCCGCTGGAGCTTTGAAGAGATTTGGCATGAAACGCCGGATACCAACGATGGCAAAGCGCTGGCCGGGCTGATTAAGGCGCTTACCAAGCCACTGGAAAGTATGTTGAAAAAGCGTGGTGCGTTAAGGCGCAGCGCGGGCGCACGACGCTTACATATTTTCTGGACTGATGGTGATCAAGTGCAGCTGGCGATGAGCTTCCCAGGCAATCGCAGCGATTTAATCAATGGTATTCGTCGATTGCGCTTTCCCTCTCGTGCCCCCAGCCGCTCAACGCTTAAATTGGAAGAGGCGTGGCACGAGTTTATCCCTAGGGAAGAGTGGGAGACGCGCCTTGCACCGCATATGCAGGCAGCTGACTTGGGGGCTGCCCCGGGCGGCTGGACATGGCAACTGGTTCAGCGGGGCATGTATGTGTACGCCATCGATAATGGCCCCATGGACACGCAGTTGATGAAGACTGGGCAGATAGATCATCTTAAAGAGGATGGCTTTACCTGGGAGCCACCACAGCGTTTGGACTGGCTGGTGTGCGATATTGTTGATAAACCAGTGAGAGTGCTAGCCATGGTGGAGCGCTGGCTAATTCGTAAATGGTGCAAAGAGGCGATCTTTAACCTTAAACTGCCCATGAAAAAGCGTTGGGATGAGGTCACACGCTGCCTAACGGCACTGGAAGAGTCGCTGGAAAAAGCAGGGGTGCATGCCAGTATCTCGTGCCGTCACCTCTATCATGACCGTGAAGAGGTGACGGTGCATGTGCGGTTAAGAGATTGATAGATTAAGCAAAAGCTATTTAATAGCCAGGCTCGTAAATCCGGATAGTTTCATCTTCAGTTAATAGCGGTAAAATACGCTGCATGGCCATTGCCCGCGCTTCGCTTGAGTGCCACTCCTTCCAAGCGCGGATGTCACGCCATTTGGTAATCATCAGTCGACGATCGGTATGACCAAGTTCTACCAGTGTTTCACCACCGATGAAGCCCCTTACGCCTAGAGAAACGCGCATTGCCTCCCGCGCTGCTTGTTCAAATTCTTCTTCAAGACCGGGCATAATTCGCCGTTCGATGATAACTTTAATCATACTTTCTGTTTCCTACATCGAGGATATTGATGGCTGATAATACGGGTACGTTACCCAGCTTTGACGCGGTATTAGACACCACGGGGCTCTACTGCCCAGAGCCGATTATGCTGATGCATAACAAAGTGCGCGATATGACATCAGGCCAAGTGCTCAAAGTGATTGCCACCGACCCGGCTACCACGCGAGATGTGCCCAAGTTTTGTCAGTTTTTAGGGCATGAACTGCTTGAGCAGAACACCTCCTCTGTGAATAACTACCTCTACTTTATTCGTTTGGCATAGCCCTTTGAGTTAGTCCTTTGGGATAGCCTTTCTAAACAGCTCTTAGAAATAGCTCTTCAAAATAGCGCGAAAACCCAAGCGAGGCCCACATCAACTAATTGATATTGGCCTCGCCGATGGTCGCAGAGCTAAGTCATAGCACTAATTTTGCCCAGTTAATCACTAGCCACTACCATCATGGCTAGCGCATCAAGCGTTGCTGGATCTTCTTCCAGTATACGATTGGCGATATGGCGCTGGAAAAAGTAAACCGTTTGATGGCGGGCGTGGGCACTGTACAGGCACTTATCCCCTAACAAAATCGGCGTCATCGCCGCTTTATTCTCATCTGCAAGTAGCGCGTCTAGGCTGCCGTCGCTGTAGAGGCGCCAGCCGTAAACGGGCTTCATATGCCAGGGTGAGTTGGGGTGATTCATGCACAGTGCGTGGGTGCCCAAGGTATCAGGGATTTGCTGGATGAGGGTCACTTCGCCAGAAGACTCATAATCAAAGTATTCAGCTGCAGCGACTAGCTCGTGGTATTTGTGATCTGGTGGTGTATCAAAAATTTCCTCTGTTTCAGGATCACGATAACCCACAAAATAGCCGTTCTCCTGGCTATTCAGATCATGGCAGGCTGCCAGGGTTTCCATCCACGGCACCAAGCCGATGACGCTACCATCCTCCCTTAACCCCCAGGCCAAAATAGGCAAGCCATAGTAGGTATCGGGACTCGCAGCGAGTTGGTACACCATCTCTAGGCCATCTAGCTCAGGGGCTAAACGGACTAGGCACTTTTGCGCCTGCTGACGCTGGCGCACAGTTTCCAGGTCGATGACCTGGGCAGAGCGGGGTGACAGGGATGCGCCCATTGTGTCCCTCCTTGTGCTGCGTGGTCATCACATTGGTGAAGCAGATGCTTAGTTTGCGTCTTTATTCACCTAGCTTCATTACTCACCAATAGCACATGTTGCTCATAAGGTTAAGGGTTCTGCGATTTTTAATTGTTTGAGCAAGGTGCAAAGCGCGCTCGTAGCGTTTGATGTTCGGTGAGTGCTCGCTGAAACTGGCCCCAGGGCGCTTGGGCATTATTCAGCGAGAGCCAGCGTGTTTGATAGCGTTGGATCGCCAGTGGTTTGTCTACCTGTTGCGCGTCAATTAAACGATTGATCGCTGTTAACCACTGCTTGGCTGTACTTGCTAAGGGCTCAACCGACGGTGTCTCCCAGCCCCTTAAACAGTGTGTGGCATCGCTGTGCTGAGTTAGCAATGCATTTGCTTCTGTTAAGCGTTGAGAGGCGAGTAGCAGGGTGCGCAGCACTTCGGCGGTTAGGGGCCGCTCTTGGAGGGTTTTTAAATGGTTCTCAAGCGTTGCAGAGTCTTGCTGCCAGTCAAGATCAAACTGGTGGTCAGTCATTTTTTGCAAGTATTCGATGGCGTCAAGCTGGCTGGTAAGAGCGACTTCATCAACATTGCTTAAAGGCTGGCTTGCCCGTGCAAAGCTTTTAACCCACTCGCTGGAGTCAAAAATAGCGTTCCAACTTACCGCGGGCAGCTGGGCTGTTTTAGTCGCTGTTAATTGTTCTAGGCGGGTTCGGTCTTCATCGCTTAACTGATCGGGGACTTGGCTATTTAAGCAGGCGCTTAGTCGCTGCCATAGCGTGCGCTCATATAACCACTGTTGGCTGGGCGGCGCGACACGCCCCAGTTGGTTGTTACGTGCGGCGACTAGCGAAGTGATTTGACATTCGCGCAGTGCGTAAACATTCAGCAGGCTATCTCGCGTTTCGGGAATGTCAATAAGCCGCTCTGAGCGCTCAGGGAAGTCACCAATATTAACTGGGTCAGCTCGTTCAATGCCTGGCTGTGCGAGGTCATCGGCGAGTTGTTGGTGGTAGGCCTGCCACTGCTGCTCAGCGGGGTTGTCGCCACAGCCAACCAGCAGGGCGCTTAGCGCTATTGCTAGAGAAAAAATTCTCCATCGAGCCATGCCTACCCCCGAATACTAATGCGCTGTAAACGCCAGCCAAGTAGCAGTGCCGCAGTGCTTAAGCCAGCAATCAAGCCAATCCAGTAGCCATGAACGCCGAGTGGGGCTAGGTCACCCACTCCAAGAGAGCCCAGCCAGTGTCCACCACCCAAGCCTACAATCCAGTAAGAGAGCACCGTAATTACCATGACAATGCGGGTATCTTTATAGCCACGCAATGCGCCCGCTAAATTGACCTGCAGCGAGTCAGAAAGTTGAAAAATAACCGCTAGGGCAATGATCGACAGCGCTAGCGCTTGAATCTCGGCATTCGAAGTGTAAAGCGAAATGACCGGCACAGCGGTTACCCATAGCAGGATGCTGTTAAATACGGCGACACAAACACTGACCACAATACCGTTCCAGGAAACTTGGCGGGCTAGCGTCAGACGCTGCTGTCCAAGTGTATTACCCACCCTGACGGTCAGCGCCATGCTCAACGACATAGGCAGCATAAACAAAATGGTGGTGAAGCTAAGCGCTATTTGGTGAGCGCCCACGGTGACTTCGCCAAAACTGGCAATAAACAGCGCAATAAAGGTAAACAGGGTAACTTCGACAAAAATAGCCACGCCAATGGGAACACCCACCACTATGAGCTCGCGAATGCCGACCCATTGGGGAGGCGTTAGCTGCTGCCATATAGCGACGCTTTTATAGGTACGTCCTCGGCGCGTGTAGTAGGCCATCGCGAGTGCCATCGTCCACATTGAGAGGGCCGTCGCAATACCACAGCCAAATGCCCCCAAGGCAGGCAGTTGTTGCAGGCTACTAGGGATCCAGGTGCCGAAGAGATTCACTAACCCCTCGCCGCCGTAGATCAATAGGTAGTTAGCAGGAATATTGACCGCTAAGCCGACCAAGCTAATCCAAAGGGCTGGCCGGGTATGGTTCATACCATCGGAAAAAGCCCTAAGCGCTTGAAAGAGGGCAATGCCCGGCATACCAAAGGCGACGGCAGAAAGGTAGGCAGCAGACTGATCCGCGACCGCAGGAGGCACGTCCATTGCCTTGAATATGGGCATAACGGCAGACCAGAGCAGCACTGCTGCTACGGCACCTAACAGTAGCGCAATCCAAAGCGCCTGATGAACTGCCGGGCGAATAGCAGCGTGGCGCTGGCCGCCCAGTAAATGCGCAACGATGGGCGTAAGGCCCATCAGCGTGCCGGTTATAAACAGCATCAACGGCATCCATAGGCTAGAGCCTACCGATACGGCGGCGAGTGACGTTGCATCATGTCGGCCTGTCATCATTACATCGACGACACTCATTCCGGCCTGAGCCAGCTGAGCGCCGCAAATAGGCAGCGCTAAGAACATCAAAGAGCGTGTTTCTGGCCAGTAGATCGATTTCAGTTGTTGAGTAAAGCCGCCCACTTGTTGGCTCCTGATGGGGAAAATTATTCACGAAAAGTCGTTATATTAGCAGGTGCGTCACGCTTATGGTGGCTAGACGTTAGCTTGCGTCAACAGGGCAGGTATAATGCGCCAAAATCGATGACAAATGAGGTCAATGTGAGTGACACGCAGGATCGATGGACGCTTGCCGATATTACCGCGCTTTTTGATGGGGTTTTTGCTGAGCGTTATCAAACTCGATTGATTCGCGGCGGCGATGAGCCACTCTATCGTCCCGCCAACGGCGAAACTCCCTATCACCAGGTAATTTTCGCTCGTGGCTACTATGCCAGTGCGCTGCACGAAATCAGCCATTGGTGCATTGCAGGGGCAGAGCGGCGTCAGCTCGAAGATTACGGCTACTGGTATTGCCCTGATGGGCGGGATGCTGAACAGCAAAAAGCGTTTGAGCAGGCTGAGATTGCGCCACAGGCGTTAGAGTCTATCTTCACCCGTGCCTGCGGTCGCGATTTTCATGTCAGCGTAGATAATTTAGGCGGCGATATAGAGGTAGATGTTGAGGCCTTTGCGGCGCGAGTAGAGGCCCGCGCCCAGCGCTACTGGGAAGATGGCTTGCCAGCCCGGGCCAACGCCTTCCTGATGGCGCTTGAGCGCTTCTACTGTCACCAGGAGACGCTTGCAGAGGCGGTGGCCCAGGCGCATGCCACGATGGATAAAATGGATAACACGGACTCTGCGGTCACTGCATAGTCGTTTGCTTAGCGCTGTGCCTAGTCCTCTTCTGTTAAGCGTTGATGCATCGATAGCATCACTTCCAACTCATGTTCAGGGCGCATCGGCTCTAATCCTAGCTCGCTGAACGTTTCACGCCGCTGGCGGTGCCATTCGCCTGGGGTGAGGGAAGGGTAAAGCACCGAGGCTGGGGCTAACTCCACGAAAGGGTCTAACCCATAGGTGTCAAACAGCCGCGCCAGCGCCGCTTCGTCGTCGCCGTTGTCGCTGGTATACAGGGTAGCGGAGAAGTGATCGTTCTCCAGCTCGCGGATGACCTCTAGCGGGCTAACCCCCAGGCTCTCCAGCTCTTCCATGCTGTAGGCGCCCATGGCATTGGTATCTTCTTTGATCCAGCTATCGTCTGGCTGAATCAATGTTTGCTTTACTCGGCCATCGGGCAGTGACCAGGCAATGGCTAGCGGGAGGCCATCGTCTTCGCCCGTTTCAATGGCTATAAATCCTGGATAATCGGCCACGCTAATACTCCTGTTAAGATTCCGTGGGTAGACGGAAAAAACGCTGGGCGGTCTGTGTGGTTGCCGCCCCTAACTCAGCTTCGCTAATACCGTGCCACTGGGCAATCTCGCGGACAATCCACGGCAGCAACGCCGGTTCGTGTCGACGACCCTTTAGCTTCGCCGGGAGGTTGCGGGGCAGCAAGTACGGGCAGTCGGTTTCTACCATCAAACGCGTTAATGGAATATCACCTACTAATGAGCGTAGATGATGTCCGCGTCGCTCGTCGCAAATCCAACCGGTTAGGCCTATATGCAAGTCTAGGTCGAGATAGCCAAACAGCGTATCGCGATCGGCGGTAAAACAGTGCACCACTGCGTGACTGATATCATCTCGCCACGCATGCAGTATTTCACGCATCCGCTGGCCCGCATCTCGCTCGTGTAAAAACAGCGGCAAACCGCTTTCCACCGCAAGCGCCAACTGTGCTTCAAAGGCACGCTCCTGTTGCTGGGGCGTTGAGAAATTGCGATTGAAATCCAGCCCGCACTCACCCACCGCGACGACTTCTGGCATGGCATGCAGAGCCCCCATGGCGCGCTCAAGGGGTTTGTCCCACTGGCTAGCGTCATGGGGGTGAACGCCTGCTGTGGCGTAGAGGCCAGGATACTGCTTGGCCAGCGCAACCGCTTGCTCGGCGTGGGCAAGGTCGGTGCCGGTGACGATCATGGTCGTTACCTGCGCCGCCTGGGCGCGCTGGATAACCGCCTCAAGATCGCGACCAAAGCTTTCATGAGTCAGGTTTGCGCCAATATCCACCAAGGGTGTGTCAGGACGAAACTGGAGTGCTTCGGGTAAAAAGTCATCGGCATAAGCGGTGGCCAAAGGTGTCTCCCGTTCAATAGGCAAAAGTACCATTGTAACGGTATGCGCAAGCATCGACTAATGGTGTGTTGAAACTGGCAAGGGTGTAGATATGGCACGAATTGCAAAAAATCTGGCTTGATAGGTAAACAGCCATGGCTTATTACCGCCTAAGATGAACCCAAGCTATTGCGTGTTACGTCACTGCGATTGATTCAATGACAACCCTTAATAACAACAAAAGAGAGCCACATAACAATGCAACTATCTTATCGTTCATCTCATCGTTCATCTTACCGCTTTGCTACTTCAACTCTCGCTGCTGCCGTTCTGATGGCCAGCTATGCACCTATTGCCGTTGCCGCTGAGAATATTTCTGATAACGAAATACGCATTGGCTATTTAGCCGATATGTCCGGCGTTTATCGCGACCCCATTGGTCCCTTGGGTGAAGATGCCATCAACATGGCGATTGAAGATGTGGGCGGCAGCGTCAATGGGGCCAATATTGTGGTGTTTAGCGCAGATGATCGTAATAGCCCGGATGTAGGCTCAAGCGTCGTTCGTGAGTGGATCGATGAGCGGAACGTCGATATGGTCACCGGGCTGGTGGCATCTTCTGTCACCTTGGCCGCAGTGAGCCTATTGGAAGAGGCGGATAAACTCGGGCTGGTTAATGGTGCTGTTTCGTCAGGCATTACCAATGAGCACTGCTCACCCAACCATATTCACTGGGTTTACGATACCTGGGCAATGTCCAACGGTACTGCAAAGGCGATTACCGATGAGGGGCATAAAAACTGGTACCTGCTGAGTGCCGACTACTCCTTTGGCCACGCACTGGAAGCGGATGTCACTCGCGTCGTGACTGAAAATGGCGGCACCATCGTGGGTAGCGCCCGCCACCCTTTCCCCAGCAGTGATTTCTCCTCGTTTATGCTTCAGGCCCAGGCGTCCGGTGCTGATGTTATTGCGCTGAATAACGCTGGCGGCGATACGATTAACGCGGTGCAAACAGCAGGTGAGTTCGGTATTACCCAAGCGGGTCAGATTTTGGCGGGGATGGTGCTGTTTAGTACCGATGTGCGCAGCATCGGGCTGGAAAACGCCCAAGGCCTACAGTTCACCAAAGCGTGGTACTACGACTTGAACGACGAAACCCGCGCCTGGGCGGAGCGCTTCCGTGAGCGTACCGGCAGCATGCCCACCATGGTACATGCGGGTCTTTACTCCAGCACGCGCCACTACCTTGAGGCGATTGAAGCCACTGGAACTGATGATACGCAAACCGTTCGTCAGCAAATGGCCGATACCCCCATTAACGATATCTTCGCTACCGGTGGCTACATTCGTGAGGATGGTCGAATGGTTCACGATATGTATTTAGTGGAAGTTAAAACCCCCGAACAGTCCCAAGACGAAGATGACCTCTTTCACATCATCCGTACCATTCCGGCAGAAGAGGCCTTCCGTCCGCTATCAGAAAGTGTCTGTCCGTTGGTTAACAGTTAAGTCGCTGCCAATTTACTACAAAAACTCAGAGGATTTGGCATGTCTGAAACGTCTGTTATTCAGCAAAATACCATCGGGGCTGCTCTAAACCGCAGCGCTCGAAAATATTCACATCAGCTGGCGCTGGTATTTGGCGAACGTCAATGGCGCTACTCAGCACTCAACCAAGCATCTAACCGCGTTGCCAACGGCCTGCTGGCAGCAGGGCTTACCCCAGGAGATCGACTAGCGGTGTATGGCAAAAACTCCGACGCCTACGTCATCGCCTGGTTGGCCGCTACGAAAGCGGGTTTGGTGCATGTGCCAATCAATTTCGCATTAAGTAGCGATGAGTTGCGCTACATTCTTGACCAGTCGGGGGCAGGGGGCTTGCTAAGTGACCTCAGCCTCGCCGACAAAGTGAGTGCCGCGACCGAAGGCTTGGATCTAGCCCTGATGGGCACCCTGCATGCGGCTCAGGAGCGGGGTGCAGAAGGCTTTGATGTCCTCGCTCATGCGCTTTCTGAGTTCAATAGCGAAGAGCCAAATGTGACGGTCGACGGTGCTAGCCTTGCTCAATTGCTCTATACCTCGGGCACCACCGCCGCGCCGAAGGCCGCGATGATGACCCATCAGGCACTGATGGCCGAATATATGGCCTGCATGGTCGAGCTGGATATCAAAGGTAGCGATGCCATGCTCGCCGCGCTGCCGCTATACCACTCGGCGCAAATGCACGTCTTTCTCATGCCTGCACTGTTACTCGGTGCGCCCGTCTATTTGCTAGAGGCGCCGCTTCCCGAGCTGTGCTTAAGCGCCATCACTGAGCATCAGATCGCATCATTTTTTGCCCCGCCCACGGTTTGGATCAGCTTACTGCGTCATGCTGAATTTGATCGCTTTGACCTAAGCACCCTCAACAAAGCCTATTACGGTGCCTCGATTATGCCGGTGCCGGTACTGGAAGAGATGCAGCAGCGGATACCGGGCGTAGGGCTCTATAACTGCTATGGGCAGAGCGAAATCGCCCCCTTGGCGACCGTTCTGCGCCCTGAAGAGCACGCCGAACGGCCCGCTTCAGCCGGGCGGCCCATTTTGACGGTGGAAACCCGCATTGTTGACCTTGAGATGAACGATGTCCCTCCTGGCGAACATGGAGAAATCGTCCACCGCTCACCCCAGCTTATGAAGGGCTACTGGGATAAAGCGGCGATGACCGAAGAGGCGTTTCAAGGCGGCTGGTTCCATTCGGGGGACGTGGGCTACTTCGATGAAGCGGGTTACTTGTATGTCGTCGATCGCATTAAAGACGTGATTAATACCGGGGGCATACTGGTGGCTAGCCGTGAGGTAGAGGAGGGGCTGTTTAAGCACCCGGCGGTATCCGAAGTGGCGGTGATCGGTCAGCCCGACGAGAAGTGGATCGAAGCCATCACGGCGGTAGTAGTATTGAAAGAGGGCCAAGAGGCAAGCGAGGAGGAGCTGATCCATCACGCAAAAACGCTGATGGCGCCTTATAAAGTGCCTAAATACATCCTCTTTGCCGATGCGCTGCCCAAAAGTACCGCAGGCAAAATCCTTAAACGCCATCTACGTCAAGACCTTAAGGGGTAAGCATGGACGCGCAAACGACCGAACTGTTTCACGCCATGATCAAACGCTGCCTCCGTCAGGAGGTCGCCCCTTACTATGATGAGTGGGAGGCCTTAGGCGAAATACCCCGCTCACTGTGGCATGCGCTGGGCGCTGCGGGCCTGCTCGGTATTGACCTGGACGAACAGCATGGCGGATCGGGCGCTGATATTGCCATCACCCAGCTGGCGCTGGAAGAGTTGTCCCGCCAAGGGTTTGGTGGCCTGGCCAGCGCTTATAATATTCACGCCAATATCGTGATGCCCTACCTACAAAATTTGGGAACAGCTGCTCAGCGGGAGCAGTGGCTGCCTGCCATGGCTCGTGGTGAATATCTTGGCGCCATCGCGATGACCGAACCCCATGCGGGGAGTGATCTTGCGTCAATGAGGACCCGCGCAAAGCGCACTGCCGAGGGCTGGGAGTTAAACGGCAGCAAAATCTTTATCACCAACGGCCAGTTTGCCGACTTAGTCATTGTGTGTGCCAAAACGGATCCCGCCGCCGATGCCAAAGGGGTCTCGCTGTTTTTGGTCGATACCCACTTATCTGGCTTCTCGCGGGGTAAGCCGATTAAAAAGATCGGTCAGCACGCCAGCGACACCGCCGAGCTTGCCTTTGATCAGATGCAGCTACCCCATGATGCGCTGCTGGGTGAAGAGGGTGCTGGGTTTCGCTACTTAATGCAGGAGCTACCCCGTGAACGCCTGGGCGTAGGAGCGCAGGCGTTAGGTGCCGTAGAGGGCGCGCTGGCGTTGACCTTGGAGTACGTGCAGCAGCGCCAAGCATTTGGTCAGCGGGTCGCGGATTTTCAAAATACCCGCTTTACCTTAGCCGAGATCAAAGCCCAGTTGGACGTCGCTCGGGCCTACTTTGAGCACTGCGTCGAAAAGTACCGCCAAGGCACCATGAGCAGCACGGATGCGGCGATTTTAAAACTGCAGCTAAGCGAGATGCAGTGCCAAGCGGTGGATCGTTGCCTGCAGTTGTTTGGCGGTTATGGCTACACCCACGACTACCCCATTTCACGCTTCTATCTAGATGCTCGGGTGCAGACCATCTACGCCGGTAGCTCGGAGATCATGAAAGAAGTCGTCGCGCGTTCGCTGTTGGGCAAAGTGGCCTAGCGAAGCGCCCTGGATATAGCGAAGCGCTTGAATACAGGAGAGCACCATGCGGTTGGATGATGTAGTAATTTTAGGCGGTGCGCGTACCGCGATCGGTGGTTTTGGCGGTTCGCTGTCAACAATGGCGCCGTTTGAGCTGGGGGCGATCACCGCCAAAGAGGCGTTGCGGCGGGCAGGCGTTGAGGGTGGCGATATCGACCACTCGGTATACGGCCACATTATTACCACCGGGCCCCAGGATGCCTATCTGGCGCGCCATATTGCGCTCGAAGCAGGTGTGCCGAAAGAGGCGGGGGCCTTCAACGTCAATCGGCTGTGTGGTTCAGGTGTACAGGCGGTGGTCTCAGCCGCCCAGCAGATTGCTATGGGCGACAGCCGCTTAGCGCTGGCAGGTGGCGCTGAGTCAATGTCGCGCGGGGCTTATCTGCTGCCTCCTCAAGTGCGCAACGGCGTGCGTATGGGGGATGTGAATGTTGAGGATTTAACCCTAGGCATTTTGAGCGACCCCTTTGGCAGCGGCCATATGGGCTGCACCGCCGAGAACATCGCTAAACAGTATGGCCTAAGCCGTGAGCAGTTGGATCAGTTTGCCCTTGAGAGCCATCAAAAAGCGGCGCGTGCCATCGCGGAAGGCCGCTTTGACGATCAAATCGTAGCAGTGGAGGTCAGTCGCGGTAAGCAAACGGTACTTTTCTCCCGCGATGAACACGTGCGCGATGGCGTCCAACTTAGCGATTTGGCGCGGCTCAAGCCAGCCTTCCAAAAAAATGGCATGGTGACCGCAGGCAATGCCTCGGGTATCAACGATGGGGCCGCCACGTTAGTGCTGGCCCATGCCGATGAAGCCGCACAGCGTGGCTTAACGCCCAGGGCGCATCTTCGTGTTGCCACCAGCGCAGGCGTTGAGCCAACGCTAATGGGCCTTGGGCCGATTCCTGCAGTGAAACGTTGCCTGCAGCAGGCGGGGCTTAGTATCAACGATATCGATGTGATTGAATCCAATGAGGCCTTTGCTGCCCAAGCGATGGCGGTGGCGGAAACGCTCGGGTTCCCGTTAGCGAAGCTAAATCCCAACGGCGGCGCGGTTGCCTTGGGGCATCCGGTGGGGGCCACCGGGGCTATTCTGATTCTCAAAGCGCTACACGAGTTGGAGCGCATTAATGGCCGCTACGGATTGATAACGCTATGTATTGGTGGAGGGCAGGGCATCGCCCTTCTTATCGAGCGCGGCTGATCCGAATCGATTGCTACAAGAACAGTGTTATAAGAAAAAAGTTATAGGAGTTTTTATGCCTTCAGTTACCCCGAAAATTTTACCCGCCGCGGCCTCTGCGACAAACCCTGCCTTGATGATTGGCGACCTGCTGGAGGCGGGCGTGCGCATGGCGGGCGACAATCAGATTGTCTACCGGGATCAGAGCCGCCACAGCTATGAGCGTTTTCGTGAGCGGGTGCACCAACTGGCCCATACGCTGACGTCTCAGGGCGTACAAGCAGGCGATGTGGTGGCGGTGTTGGATTGGGATAGCCACCGCTACCTGGAGTGCTTTTTTGCCATTCCGATGATCGGCGCGGTACTCCATACGGTGAACGTGCGCCTAGCCCCGGAACAAATTCTCTACACCATGGAGCACGCCGAAGACGCATTTGTGTTCGTGCACGAAGAGTTTGTGCCGCTGCTTGAGCCGCTGGCCGATAAGCTCCCCCAGGTGCGTGGCTATCTGCTGTGCCAGGAGGCTCCGCAAGCAGTCGATACCACTCTGCCACTGGTAGGCGAGTTTGAGGCACTGTTAAGCCAGCAGCCCACCCATTACGATTTCCCAACCTTTGATGAAAACGCCGTTGCCACGCTGTTCTATACCACCGGCACTACGGGTAACCCCAAAGGGGTTTTCTTCACCCATCGCCAGTTGGTGCTGCATACCTTGAACGAGGCCAGTGCTTTTCAGGCCCCCGGTTTTGAGCTGCTCAACCGCGACAAAGTGTATATGCCGATTACCCCCATGTTTCACGTTCATGCCTGGGGGGTGCCGTATACCGCCACGCTGATGGGGGCTACCCAGGTTTACCCAGGCCGCTACGAGCCGGAAATGCTGGTCAAGCTATTGGTCAGCGAGAAAGTTGATTTCTCCCATTGTGTGCCAACGTTGCTCAACATGGTGGTTAGCGCCGAAGCGATTGCGTCAAAACAGGTCGATCTCTCAGGCTGGAAAGTGTTGGTGGGCGGTAGTGCGTTAACCCAAGCGCTGGCAAGCAAAGCATGGGCACTGGGGATTGATACCCGCAGTGCTTACGGTATGTCGGAAACCTGCCCGCTGCTCACCGCCGATATTCTACCGCGGGATATTGGTGACGCTGATTTTGAGACCCAGCTACCCTGGCGCTGTAAAGCGGGCCTGCCAATTCCGCTGGTCAAGTTGCAGGTGGTTGACGCGGACGGCGAGCCGCTCCCCAACGATGGTAAAAGCGTTGGGGAAGTGCGAGTTCAAGCGCCCTGGCTGACCCAGGCTTACTACAAAGAGGAGAAACGCAGTGCGGAGCTGTGGCGTAACGGCTGGCTGCATACCGGGGATGTCGGCTCACTCGATGAGCGGGGCTTTTTGACCATTAGCGACCGCATTAAAGATGTGATTAAAACCGGCGGCGAGTGGCTCTCATCGTTGGAGCTGGAGAGTTATATCAGCCAGTGCCCAGGCATTGCCGAAGTGGCAGTGATTGGGGTGGCGGACGATAAGTGGGGGGAGCGACCGGCCGCGCTAGCCGTTCCTGTTGATCTAAACAACCCACCGACGACGGAAACCGTGCAGGCGTTTCTAGAGCAGTTTGTCGCCCAAGGCAAACTCAACCGCTGGGCGATTCCCAGTATGATTCGCTTCGTCGATGAGATACCCAAAACCAGCGTGGGCAAGCTGGATAAAAAACGTATTCGTACCGAAATTTAGATATTCTTAGTGAGTTACTACTCTTACAAGTGCTCATTCACAGGGTACGAGGGCAGGTTTCCGCGAGGGCGCTGTGAATCCATCCGTGGACGCTACTTTTTCCATCCATGGAAAAAGACCCTCGCTCCAACCTGCCCTCGACACTGATGTATGCAGGTAGGTAACTGCTATATCTCTATGCGATTAGCGAACATTCCCTACCGTGCGTGCTTTGCGATACGCGGCGGGGGAGTTGCCTGTCCAGGTTTTAAAAGCACGGCTAAAACAGGCTAGATCCTCGAAACTCAATGCTTCTGCAATATTGACAAGGGGCTTCTCACTGCAGGTGAGTGCCTGAATAGCGACATCGCGGCGGTACTCATCCTTGACCGCTTGAAAGTGGGTACCCTCCATTTTTAAATGCCGCGCCAGCGTGCGTGCAGACATATGTAGCGCATCGGCAGCGCTGTGCACCGAACCTGCCGTCAACAAATGACGTGAAAGGTGCTCCCGCACCCGGTGAGTGAGCAGGCGATCGGCAAACGACACATAGAACCAGTCCGCCGGGGCGCGCTTTAGAAAAGCGCCCAGGTGTTTCTTTGTCTGCCGAATAGGGTGATCAAGCAAAGTGCGATCAATATAGATAGCGGTTTGCGGCTGCTCAAAGCGCACCGTGCCAGGATAAAAGTAAAGATAATCAGCACTGTGGGGCGGCTGGGCGTAAGCGCATTCCATCAAAATGGGCGGTATTTTACGCGCAATCATCCACGACGCGATGCCATGAAACAGCTTGAGCATTAGCTCATGAATTAAGATGCGGCTGCCCACCAAGGGCGCATGCTCCACCAACGCCATGCGGGCCAAGTCATCTTCAAGGGTAAACGCATAGCCAAAGTCATCAAGCAGTATACGAAAAAACTGCGTATAGCGATGCAGCGCCACCTGCAGGTTTGGTGCATCCAGCATGCTTAAACAGAGCAGTTTTAGGGTGCCACCACGCAGCGGGCGGGAGAAAAATCCAGGCGTTTCGTCATCCAGTTCGTTGACTAGTCCGCGGTAGAGTTCGGCAAACTGCTCAACGGTGACGCGACCATGGGGAGCCGAAAGTAAAAAGGGCGAGATCCCCGCTCGTTCCAGGTAGCGGGTGGGCGTTGTATCGCTGTTGGGTAAACCTTTAAACAGCTCATTTACAAAATGCATCGAGACGGTCACCGTCACTGTCAGCCCGCCTTTAAAAAAATGTCTTTTAATAGGGTTACTTTATTTGCTGGGAAAACGTTACCACGCTGGTGGTCTCTGCTCCATACGGTTCAGTGCTATAACGTTCCCCCTCCCGGCGCGCTCATGCGTTACACTGTGCGCCTCACGATTAAGGAGGACACCGCGTGACCCTGTTACGACTCGAACAGCTGCAACTCGCCTACGGCACCCATGTACTACTCAATCGCGCCGACCTGACGGTTGAAAAAGGCGAGCGGCTGGCGCTGGTCGGGCGCAACGGCACCGGCAAGTCCACCCTGCTGAAGCTGGTCGCGGGGGATATCCTGCCCGATGACGGCTCTATCTGGCGCGCACCTGGCCTGAAAATAGGCGTACTGTCTCAAGAGTTACCTGAGTCATCCGGTCTAACCATTTTTGATATGGTGGCCCAAGGCCTGCCGGAAGCGGGGGAGCTGTTGTCGGAGTACGATCATCTTATTAACGATCCCGACCCCGATATGAATCGCATGGCGACCCTGCAAACGCGCCTGGAAGCCATTGATGGCTGGTCGTTCCACCAGCGTATCGACACCGTGCTGACCCGCTTAGGCCTGCCCCCCGCGGCTGAGATGAGCTCGCTCTCCGGTGGTTGGCGCCGCCGTGTAGCGCTGGCGCGCGCGCTGGTGGCCGAACCTGATCTGCTGCTGCTCGACGAGCCTACCAACCATTTGGACCTAGACACCATTGCCTGGTTGGAAGAGCAACTGCTGGCCTTTAATGGCGCGGTACTACTGATTACACACGATAGGGCGTTTCTTTCCAAACTAGCGACCAATATTCTTGAACTGGACCGCGGCCAACTAGGGCGTTACCCCGGCAAGTACGAAGAGTATCAGGCCCGCAAGCAGCATGAACTGGAAGTGGAAGCGCGGGAGAACGCCGAGTTTGATAAAAAACTCGCCCAGGAAGAAGCCTGGATTCGTCAAGGTGTTAAAGCCAGGCGTACCCGCAACGAAGGCCGGGTGCGGGCGCTGGAAGCGATGCGCAACGAGCGCAGCCAGCGTCGTGAGCGCCAGGGTAATGCCAACCTGACGGTAGATCGTGGTGAGCGCACAGGCAAGCGCGTTGTTGAACTGCAGGGCGTTACCCAGCGGTTTGGCGATGAGGTGATCTTGCGCGATATTAACCTTGAAGTGCTGCGCGGTGACCGTATTGGTTTCCTGGGGCGCAACGGTGCGGGCAAGACAACCCTGCTGAAAATCCTGCTGGGCGAGTTGGAACCCAGTGAAGGCAAGGTTCAGATGGGGACTAACCTAAAAGTGGCCTATTTTGACCAGCTGCGCGCCGGGCTTGAGCTGGAAAAAACGGTTTATGACAACGTTGCCCAGGGCAGCGATCGCGTTAGCGTAGGCGGCAAAGATCGCCATGTAATGAGCTACTTGCAGGACTTTCTATTCACGCCCGAGCGAGTGCGTCAGCCGGTAAAAGCGCTCTCTGGCGGCGAGTCAAACCGCCTGCTGTTAGCCAAGCTGTTCACCCAGCCAGCTAACGTGCTGGTGCTCGATGAGCCGACCAACGATCTCGATATGGAAACCTTGGAGCTGCTTGAAGAGCTGCTGCTCGATTTCGATGGCACGCTGCTGCTGGTCTCCCATGACCGAACCTTTATGGATAACGTGGTCACCAGCATGCTCGCCTTTGAGGGCGACGGCGTGGTGCGTGAATACGTGGGCGGCTACACCGACTGGATTCGCCAAGGTGGCAAGCTGCCACCGGCGCCTTGGGAAGGCGCGGCACGTCAGCGTACCGAGCCTACTTCAGAGGCGCCCAAAAAGGTCGCTGAAGCACCCGCTATGCCAGCGAAAAAGAGCGTCAAACTTTCTTACAATGTGCAGCGTGAGCTAGATGCACTGCCCGCTGAAATCGAACGTCTTGAGGGGGAAATAGAGGCGTTAGAGAGTGAAATCGGTGACCCTGCGTTTTATCAGCAGGATGCCGACGCAGTGACGGCTAAGCTGCAAACGCTTGAAAAAGTGCAAAAGGCGTTAGAAGTTGCCATGGAGCGCTGGATGGAGCTGGAAGCGATGGCTGCAGGGGAATAGGCTAAGTAACGTTAAAAGGCGCCGTGTGGGCGCCTTTTTTGTCAGCGGTATAACGCCGTGGATTACTCGTCGCTTTGTTCGCCTTTTTTACCTACGCGCACCGCGAGTACGTCGCACTGGGCGCCGTGCAGTACACCGGTAGAGGTTGAGCCCAACAACAGGGCGAAGCCGTGGCGGCCATGGGAGCCCACTACGATCAAGTCCACATCGTGCTCTTCGGCAAAACGGTGGATTTCGGTATCGGGCATACCAACGACAACGTGCTGATCAGGCTCGGCAATATGTGGGGCGGCAATTTCGGCCAAGCGTTTTTTAGCGTGTTCATCCAACTGGTCTTGGATGCTGGTCAAGTCCATGGGGATATCGCCACCGTAAGCAAACCCAAGCGGTTCCAGGGTATGCATAATGGAGATTTTGGCTTGTTCGTTACGTTCAGCGATCGCAACGGCACGTTCCAGAATCTTGTGGGAGTCTTTGGTTAGGTCAACGGCAACTAAAATGTGGTGATAGCTCATGGCGTATCTCCTTGGCATGGATAGCACTAGTTAACAAAGAAAAAAGCTCTTTGTTCAATGACCTTTACTTTAGATGGCGTGTCCTTTTTTAACAATAGCAAGCGTTTTAACAATGACTTGAGTCAAAACAACGGCCTGAGCCATGGTTTTTAGAGTAGTGTAATACAGTGTGGCTTATGTAGGAGGAAATGTAGAGATGGATTGGTTCATTATAGTGTTTATTTTGATGCTGGTAATCGCGCCAGTGATGTGGCTAAAGCCCAGCCCGCGGCAAAAACGCCAACAGGCGCTGCGTTCGCAAACCTCAAAGCAGGGGGTTAGCATCAAACTGGAAAAGCCGCCGCTACACTATTTTAGAGGCACTATGCCTGCGTACCGTTGGCACTTTCCCCAGGAAGGGCCCGGCCCGGATTTTCTGCTGGTAAGAGACAGCAATGCCAGCGAGGCTTTAGCACCCTATTACGCAGGCTGGCGTTGGCGAATAGCCCCCTTGCGTCCGCTACCCGATAATGCCGCGATACCTTTAAAAGCGTTGCTGGAACGTTTACCGCAAGACGCACTGGTGGTGCAATCAACGCCTTATGCGCTGACGCTTTGGTGGTGGGAGTCGCAAACCGCGGAGCGATTCGCGACCTATCTACCCGAATTTCAGCAGCTGCGAGATGCACTGCGTGGCCATGCCGACCAGCCTTTCAGCCAGCCACTGAAGGGCACTGAGCCGGTGTCGCTCAAAGCCAGTGATCAAGAAGCCGGGCTGTCTTGATCCCGTGCTTGTATTGCCAGTCCATTCGCTTCAATCACCGCCAACCAGTCGTTGAGTTGCTCAAGGTTCTCCTCACTTAAGCCGGCGAACATCTCTTTGCGCGCCTGTTGGGCAACGTTGTCGATCTGCTCCAACAGCGGCATAGCGGCTGGGGTAAGATAAATACGCTTGCTGCGGCGGTCATTGTCGCAGGCGCGTCGCTCAACCAGGCCTTGCTCCTCAAGCTGTCCAAGGGTGCGCACCAGCGAAGGTGCCTCAACCCCAATAACGCGGGCGAGATCGCACTGCGGGTGGCCTTCGCCCAGCCGCCACAGGTGGTACAGCGTCACCCAGCGTGTTTGGGTTAAACCCAACGGCGCTAAGCGTCGATCCAAGATGGAGCGCCATAAATGGGGCAAGCGTGCGATGCGAAATCCAATCGTTGAAGCCATAGGTAACTAGCTGCCAATAAGTGTGAGTATAGGAATTGTCATAAGCTGCGCCGCTGAATGCAAGGTGCTTAACCCCTCAATCTTCCGGACGCGCTTCTTCATCATTAGAGCGACCCGGTATAAATCGCCGTAAGTTTAATCCACTTAGGCCACTGGCGCTTATTTCGCCATCTGCCAGTGAAGCGTGCTGAGGATCTGCTGACACCTCAAAACGTATCAACCCTAAGCGCTGGCCAGTCCCCGTCATGATGTCGATGCGCCAATCCCCAGTAGGGTCTTCAGGAAAGTTTTGTTTATGACTCCACGCGCGATAGCCCTGCTCGCGGCCACCATCGATATTAAGCTCCACAACGTCCATTTCCTCACCATTATGATGCCAAGCATGGGTAATGGTTTCACTTAAGCCGCGTGGTGCCCGAATAGCGGTATAAACATAAAGGCCATTCTCGCTAATCGCTTGCGGTGTTAATGCCATAGAGCCCTGAGGTAGACGCTGTTCCACATCAAAACCGGGAGACAGCGCGCTGCTGGTCATCCATAGGCTGGCGGGTGGGACCCAGATACGTCCAAGCCAAGCGCCATAGGCAAGTAGCAGCGTCAATACAAAAAAAGCGCACCAGCGTTTGAGCGAGCGCTGCTTAAGCAAGTGCCAAAAGCTTGGCAGGGCTACCAAAATGGTGATTCCCAGGGCCAGTAGCAGACTTTGGCCAGTGGTGAGATGCACCATGATGGGTAGCGTGACCAGCAGTACCAGGAAAACGCACTGGGCATGAAAGACGAAATATAGACTGCGCCAACGCTCCGCGACCTTGAAATAGAGCGGATCGATAATCGACAGGATCGCCATGCCGCCGACCAGCAACGCAAACAGCGTCTGTCCGCTATTCCACACGGTGGTGACTAAAATAAACGGCAGCGTGAAGAAAAGTGTTTCCTGGTGAATCATTTGAGCAATAAAGGTGGTCACGCCACGCGGGGGTGTGGGATGTCCACGTCGCGACAACCAGCGGCTGATCAAACTTTCGGAAAGCAGTAGTGTCCAGGCGAACAGTAATCCCAGCGCTAACGCAGCGCCTAACCACTGCTGGCGATCGACCAGAAAGAAGCTACCTAAACCGGCAGTGAACGCCATGGGCGGCCACATCCAGCTCCACGGCTTTAGCCGTTCGACAATGCTTTCAATACGCCGCTGAACGGCCTCAATGCGCGATGGCGTGAGCAGTGTGCCCATAACAAGGTAACCTACAAAATTAAAAGAAGCGTGATCCTAGCAGTATGAACGCACACAGGGGAGTGCTGGTCTCACTAGATGGGTAAATTAGCCAAAAGTCTGGGCTTGACGTTGCCTGGCAACTCAACCAAGCTAAGGCAATCAAACGACCGTATGAAAGTCTATAGAAGCCGTATGAAAAAACGTGGCGGGTTCTCTTTTCAGAGCCAGCCCGAAAATGTGGAGAGAGCGCGGATGATTTATCAAGGCAACGCCATCACGGTGACACGTCGTGACACCCCGAGTGGCAATGATATCGCAATGCTCACTTTCGATCTGAAAGATGAGTCCGTTAATAAGCTCTCCAGCGCTGTGATAGCAGAGCTGGATGAGGCGGTGAAGGCCATTCAAGCTGAAAACGGCTTAAAAGGCTTGCTGATTGCTAGCGGGAAAGATGTGTTTATCGTGGGCGCCGATATCACCGAATTTCACAGCCTGTTTGATAAAGGCGAAGCCTACCTGGAGGAGATGAACCTCAAGGTACACGCTATCTTTAACGCTATCGAAGATCTGCCGTTCCCCACTGTTACGGCGATTAATGGATTGGCGCTGGGTGGTGGCTGTGAAGTATTGCTGACCACCGATTTTCGTGTGATGGGCGAGAAAACCAAGATCGGCCTGCCAGAAACCAAACTCGGCATTCTGCCCGGTTGGGGTGGCTGTGTTCGCCTGCCGCGTATTATCGGCGCCGACAATGCCATCGAGTGGATTGCCGGTGGCACCGAAAACCGCGCCGATGCCGCGCTAAAAGTAGGTGCCGTGGATGCGGTGGTGACGGCCGAACAGCTGGAAGAGGCCGCGCTGGATATTCTGGATCGTGCCAACGCTGGTGAGCTGGATTATCAAGCTCGTCGCGCTGAAAAGACCAGCCCGCTGAAGCTCAACCCCATTGAGCAGATGATGGCTTTTGAAACCGCTAAAGGTTATGTCGCCGGTAAAGCGGGGCCCCATTATCCGGCGCCGGTTGAAGCGATCAAAGTGATCCAAAAAGGCGCAGGTGAAGAGCGTGGCCGTGCCCAGGCGATTGAAGCCAAAGCTTTCGCCAAACTGGCGCTAAGCAGCGTAGCGTTTAACTTGGTGGGCCTGTTCCTCAACGACCAAGTGGTCAAGAAGAAAGCCAGCAAGTATGAGAAGCAGGCGCAGCCAGTTAAGCAAACGGCTGTGCTGGGCGCAGGCATTATGGGCGGCGGTATCGCTTATCAGAGTGCCTCTAAAGGCACGCCGATTCTGATGAAAGATATCAAGGACGACGCCATCGAACTGGGGCTTAAAGAAGCCCGTAAGCTATTTGCCAAGCAGGTAGAGCGCAACAAGCTGACCACTGAGCAAATGGCTGAAAAACTCAGCAATATTCGCCCAACGCTCTCTTACGGCGATTTTGGCAATGTTGATCTCGTCGTCGAAGCGGTGGTTGAAAATCCCAAGGTTAAAGGCGCTGTGTTAGCGGAAGTGGAAGAGAAGGTGAGCGACAACACTATTCTGACCTCTAACACCTCGACGATTTCCATTAACCGCTTGGCGCAGAACCTCAAGCGGCCGGAAAACTTCTGTGGCATGCACTTCTTTAACCCCGTGCACCGTATGCCGCTGGTGGAAGTGATTCGTGGCGAGAAAACCTCGGATGCCGCCGTTGCCGCTACCGTGGCCTACGCGCGGGCAATGGGTAAAACCCCGATCGTGGTTAACGACTGCCCCGGCTTCTTGGTCAATCGGGTACTGTTCCCTTACTTTGGTGGCTTTAGTTTCTTAGTTGAGCAAGGCGCGGACTTTCAGCGCGTCGATAAAGTGATGGAGAAGTTCGGCTGGCCCATGGGCCCGGCCTACTTGCTGGATGTGGTCGGTTTAGACACCGCTGTTCATGCCAACGAAGTAATGGCTGAAGGCTTCCCTGATCGTATGGCTCGCGACGGTAAAACCGCCATTCAGGTCATGTACGACAATGATCGTTTAGGCCAGAAGAACGACAAGGGCTTCTACGCCTACGAAGAGGACAAAAAGGGTAAGCCGAAGAAAGTCACCGACGAAGCGGCTTACGCCTTGGTTAAAGAGGTGGTGAAAGAGCATAAAGAGTTTTCCGACGAGGATATTATCGCTCGCATGATGGTACCACTCTGCTTGGAAACCGTGCGCTGTTTGGAAGATGGCATCGTGGCCACGCCAGCTGAGGCGGATATGGCGTTGATTTACGGCATTGGCTTCCCACCGTTCCGCGGTGGTGCGCTGCGCTACATCGACGCCATGGGCGTGGCGGAGTTCGTCAAGCTGGCTGAAGGCTTGGCCGACGAGTTGGGGCCGCTTTACGCGCCCACCGATAAGCTGCGTCAGATGGCTCAGAACAACGAGCAATTCTATCCAGGCAATCAGTCTGACGCTAAGTCTGCCAATCAAGCCTAAACCACCACGCACAGGAGAAATATGATGAGTTTGAATCCGAGAGATATTGTGGTGGTAGACGGTGTACGTACCGCCATGGCGAAAGCCAAAAACGGCGCTTTCCGCAACGTTCGTGCTGAGAACCTTTCTGCTGCGGCTATGCAGGCGCTGTTTGCTCGTAATCCTAATCTAGATCCTTCTGAAGTCGATGATGTGATCTGGGGCTGTGTGAACCAGACGCTTGAGCAGTCGATGAATATTGCCCGCAACGCGGCCATTATGACCGGCATTCCCCGCTCGGTACCCGCACAAACCGTTAACCGTTTGTGTGGCTCTTCGATGACGGCGCTGCATATCGCCGCTGCCAATATCAAAGCGGGCATGGGCGACTTCTTTATCATCGGCGGTGTGGAGCACATGGAGCACGTACCCATGGCCCACGGCGTTGATGTAAACCCGGCGGCTAGCAAGTATGCGGCCAAAGCGGCGATGATGATGGGCCTGACCGCCGAGCTTCTGGGTAAGATGCACGGCGTTTCCCGGGAAGAGCAGGACAAATTCGGCGTGCGCTCTCACCAGCGCGCCCAGGCGGCGATGGAGAAGGGCTACTTCGATAACGAAATTATCGGTGTCGAAGGCCACGACCAGCGCGGCTTTAGAGTCATGGTTCAACGCGACGAGGTTATTCGTGGCGACTCCACCCTTGAATCCATGGCGAATCTGAAGCCGGTGTTTGATCCGCGCAACGGTACTGTCACGGCGGGCACCTCCTCGGCGCTCTCTGTGGGCGCCTCGGCGATGGCGGTGATGAGCTACGAGCGCGCTCAAGCACTCGGCCTAGAGCCCATTGCGAAAGTGCTCTCTACCGGCGTGGCAGGCTGCGATGCGTCCATCATGGGCTATGGCCCGGTGCCCGCGTCTAAAAAAGCGCTGAAAATCGCCGGCCTCTCCGCGGCGGATATTCAAACCGTTGAGCTCAACGAAGCTTTTGCCGCTCAGGGTATCCCGGTGCTGAAAGATCTCGGCTTCCTGGATGCAATGGATGACAAAGTGAACCTGAACGGCGGCGCGATTGCCCTAGGTCACCCGCTGGGCTGCTCGGGCTCACGTATCTGCACCACGCTGCTTAACGTGATGCAGCAGCGCGATACCACCCTGGGCTTGGCGACCATGTGCATTGGTATGGGGCAGGGCGTTGCGACGGTGTTTGAACGTTTGAAATAACCACCGCGCTCTTCATTGCTTCAATTCGACACTACAAAACGGCACCTCACACCGCGAGGTGCCGTTTTTATTAGCAAACCTTTTATTCAGAAAAACGCTATTCAGATTGAAACGCCGTGCGGTGGAAATCTGCCGCGGCTTGGACTTCCGCAATGCCGCAGGTATCAGGGACTGGAACAGTGTTGCCTGCTAGCACGGAGAGTACTGCTCTGGTGCCGTTGGCCAGGGACTCCAGGTTGTAGCCGCCCTCTAATACAAACACCAAACGACCATCGCAATGCTGTTCAGCTAGCTGCTGTAAAAAACCGGTTAGCGCGCCAAATCCTTCATAGGAAACATTCAGCGCTAAATCGTGCCAGTGCGGGTCAAAGCCGGCGGAAACTAAAATAATATCGGGCTTAAACCACGCCGCGGCCGGGGCGAGAATATCGCGAAATGCCTTTAGAAATGCCTCATCGCCAGCGCCCGCCGGTAACGGTACGTTGATGGTGGTGCCTTCAGCTAAACCAGCGCCCACCTCTTCCAAGTGCCCTGAGCCAGGGTAGAAGGGCGCGGCGCGGTGTATATCAAAGAACATCACGTCGGGCTCTGCCCAAAAGATATCCTGGGTGCCGTTGCCGTGGTGGGCGTCCCAATCGACGATCAGTACTCGTTCACAGCCCAGCGCGCTGCGTGCATGGGCCGCTGCCACCGCAACGTTATTGAATAAGCAGAAGCCACGAGCACGCACGGGTTCCGCGTGGTGGCCCGGTGGGCGTACCAGGGCAAAGGCGCTTTTAGCGCGCTTCTCCATCACCGCTTCTACCGCGGCAATGGCCGTTCCTGCGGCGACTTCTGCAGCATCTACGCTGCCCGGTGAGACCGCCGTGGTGTCGACATCCAGCCAGGCATTTTTGCCGCGCAAACTGAAAATATCGCTTAGATAAGAGGTGGTATGCACCCGGGCGAGTTGTTCATGGGTGGCCGCTTTGCCCCCTTCAGTTTGAAGCCCCGCAATGGGTGCTCGCTCGAGCAGTTGTTGAATGGCTTTCAAACGACCGGGATGTTCGGGATATTTCCACGGCACCGGGAGCCCTGCCAGCAGGTGTCGAATGCGCTTATCGATCCGTTGGGGTAAAAAGTCGGCATCAATGTTGGGCTCGTGAGCGAGAACGCGATCATCATAGAAGGCAATGACGTTATGCATAATGGCTACCTAGTGTATGTGCGTTGAGTCACCGCAGTAATGTAAGCAAGGCGCTGCCGTCTTTTAATCGCACAATGGGCACGAAAATGCTTAGCTACAGTAAGGCAGGCTAGGCAGCGTTATACAATGTCACATTTCAAACAATGCCACTCTCAACACTAAACGCCAGGGTCATACTGAGTTCTTCTACTTGATCTGCAAACGAAGGCTGCCACTCGCCGAGCAAAATGAGCGGTGGCTGTACCCACCGCCAGCGCAGGCCCGTAATGATGCTTTCCACTGCGCGCTGGGTGCCAGTGCCATCATGGCCGGCGCGGATATAAAGCGCGCAGGGCAGTCCCTGCTTCTCTTCAAGCACAGAGTAGTAGCTGCGATCAAAAAAATCCTTGAGCGCGCCGCTCATATAGCCCAGGTTTTCCGTAGTGCCGAGCAGAATGGCATCGCAGGCCAGCACATCGTCTGGGCGTGCTTCCAAGGGAGCCTTGACCACGCAATGCATCTGTTCGAGATCAGGATGGCAAGCGCCTCTGTTCGCAGCCTCGCGTAGAGATTGCGTATTTGCTGAAGGGGCGTGGGCCACAACCAATAGCTGTTTTTTGAACTCAGATGTCATAACAGTTGCCTATAAGCGGTCAATATCAGAAAGGTTGCACCCAACGTTGAAAATGCCACACTGCTTCAGTGACGCTAAGTAGAGAGCCTATATGCCCAATGAGCCATCGATCAATGTCTTTTACGATGCCCAGTGCCCGCTGTGCCGGCAAGAGCGGCGACGCTATGAGCGCTGGTCGGGCCGCCACGCAGATGACATTGGCTGGCTAGATGTGAGCGAACATCATCAGGCGTTGAGGGAAAAGGGCGTTGACTCTGATACAGCGCTGCGATCTCTACATGTCGAAACCGCGCAAGGCCAACTGATTGAGGGTATCGATGCTTACCGCCTGTTAATGGCGCGTATCCCTTTACTGGTGCCGGTCGCCTGGATCATTGGCCTGCCGGGAATTAAATCAGGACTGCGAGCGCTTTATGACGTCTGGGTTAAGCGCCGCTTGAAGAAACAAGGCCGGTGGAGTTGCTAGACTGGGTGCGAAAGACGCATCAAATAAACCAAGGAGATAAAGCATGGCATTTGCACTTTCATCAATGCAGGTTACCAGCTCGGCGTTTGCCGACCATCAAGCGATCCCCTCCAAGCATACCGGGGAAGGTGAAGATGTTTCGCCAGTGCTTGCTTGGCAGGGCGCGCCTGAAGGAACCAAGGGATTTGCGGTGATCTGTCACGATCCTGACGCACCGCTGGTCAAGGAAGGCAGCTACGGCTTTGTCCACTGGGTGCTTTATAACCTGCCTGGCGATCTTCATGAATTAACCGAAAAGAGCGCTGCGGGCACCGTTGGCGCTAATGATAAAGGCGGTACAGGTTATTGTGGCCCGATGCCGCCAGAAGGGCACGGTAAGCACCTTTATTATTTTTGGGTGCTGGCGCTGGATCACCAAACCTCGCTGCCTGAAGGACTTACGCTGGCTGAACTGCTCAAAGAGGTAGAGCCTCACCTGCTGGGCATGAACCGTTTGGTTGGCACTTATCAGCGCGATTGATCTAGCCTCTGGCTGGACATTTTGCGTAACCCGTGTAGGCTCCATCGCTTTCTTAGACCTTGTATTAGTCTTATTTAATAGCCATGTGATGGAGCCGTCTGATGAGTGATCTGCCTAACTGTCCTGCCTGTGCCTCTGAGTTTAGCTACGACGATGGATTGCAGTATGTCTGCCCAGAGTGCGGCCACGAGTGGTCAAAGGTGGCAGAAGAGGAGGGCGCTGATGACGCATCAGGCGTACGCGACGCCAATGGCAATATGTTAGCTGACGGCGATAGCGTCACGGTGATTAAGGATTTGAAGGTTAAAGGCAGTTCACTGGTGGTCAAAGTGGGCACCAAAGTGAAAAGTATCCGCTTGGTGGACGGCGATCACGATATCGACTGCAAGATTGATGGTATCGGCCCAATGAAGCTTAAATCCGAGTTTGTTAAAAAAGCTTAAAACGACTACCGATAGCCAAAAAAAAGCCCTCTGGCGTTAGTCAGGGGCTATTTGCTTATCTACCGTCAATTAGTTACGCAGTGGTATTAATCTGCGTGCCAACGCTGCCACTGGTGGCCAACTGTGCCTCCATGGCGCCGTCCATTAGTGCCGTTATCTGCGCTGCTTGTCCGTCTAACGCCTCTTTAAAAACGCCGAACTGAGCCTCTTGGATGGCTTGTGCCTGCCTCATATCCAGCGTTGCGTTTACCATGTTGTTGACTGCTGCATCCATAGTCTGCTTCTCCAAATATCTCGATGCCTCACACAGTAGGGGCATCTAATACGCCTTGAAACTAGCAGAGACGGCTAATCAATGCAAAGCAGCAGATGCAGAGGTAATAGCTTTTCTAAATGATAATGATTGCTGTTTTTGATGTGATCAGCGGCGAACGTGCTGTTATTTTGCGTAAATTGTTATCCATTTTGCTCAAGGGCTTCACATCAAATTTATACAGGACTAAAATGGTACTCAATTGACGTGGCGACCATATGGTTAGCGGCGTACTGATGACATAAAGGGAGTCGACATGCTTAAGCTTTCTCGGCTGACAGACTATGCCGCGGTGGTCATGGCGCAAATTGCCCGCCACCCCCAGGCGTCGCATGCAGCGACAGAGTTAGCTGAGGCCGTGCAGTTGCCCCATCCGACGGTGAGTAAAACGCTCAAAATGCTGGTGCGGGCAGGGCTGCTGGTTTCCCAGCGTGGCGCCCAAGGCGGTTACCGCCTTGCCCGGCCCGCATCACAGATTACCGCCGCCGATATTATTGCGGCAATTGAAGGCCCTGTCGCCATGACCGAGTGCAGCCAAGCAGAAGGCGATTGTGAGCTTGTGGCTACCTGCGGTGTGGCCGACAACTGGCAGCGGGTCTCATTGGCCATGCGCACGCTGCTTGAAAGTGTGACGTTAGCGCATTTAGCCGATACAGCGCCGATTAAGCTGCCGGTGCAACTGCCTATTCAAACGATCAGCCTGTCGGCAGCGTCTGCCTAACAGCAGCGTAAGCACAGCAGGCCTAATTTATTATTAAAGGCGATGACCTCGCCACCCAACTGCCCGGAGGGTATCACCATGGCAAGCGAAGAAATGGAACAGTTGGTTCGTCGCGAATACAAAGATGGCTTTGTAACCGATATTGAGAGCGACACCCTGCCACCTGGCCTGGATGAAAACACCATCGCCTTTATCTCCAAAAAGAAGGGTGAGCCGGAGTGGATGCTGGAGTGGCGTCTGGATGCCTACCGCCAGTGGCTGAAGATGAAAGCCCCTTCCTGGGCGCATCTTGACTATCCGCCGATCGATTACCAATCGATCTCCTATTTTAGTGCGCCGAAACGCCCGGAAGATCGTCCTCAGAGCCTGGATGAAGTGGACCCCAAGCTGCTGGAAACCTATGAGAAGCTGGGTATCCCGCTGCACGAGCGCGCCGCGCTGGCGGGTGTCGCGGTCGATGCGGTATTTGACTCGGTGTCGGTAGCGACCACCTTCAAAAAACAGCTGGGCGAAGCGGGTGTTATTTTCTGCTCGATTTCTGAAGCTATCCGCGACTACCCAGAGCTGATCAAACAGTATTTGGGCACCGTGGTTCCCGTGGCAGATAATTACTTTGCCGCGCTGAACTCTGCGGTGTTCACCGATGGCTCCTTTGTGTTTGTGCCGGAAGGCGTGACTTGCCCGATGGAGCTGTCTACGTACTTCCGGATTAACGCGGCCAACACCGGCCAGTTTGAGCGCACGCTGATTATTTGTGAAAGCCGTGCCCAGGTCTCTTACCTGGAAGGCTGTACCGCGCCGATGCGCGATGAGAACCAGCTCCACGCCGCCGTGGTAGAGCTTGTGGCGCTGGATGATGCTTATATCAAATACTCCACCGTGCAGAACTGGTACCCCGGTGACGAAAATGGCGTCGGCGGTATCTATAACTTCGTCACCAAACGTGGCGACTGCCGCGGCGACCGTTCACGGATTAGCTGGACCCAGGTAGAAACCGGCTCGGCGATTACCTGGAAGTACCCCTCCTGCGTACTCCGCGGCAAAGACAGTATCGGCGAGTTCTACTCCGTCGCCGTTACCAATGGTCGCCAGCAGGCCGATACCGGCACCAAGATGATTCACATTGGCGAAGGTACGCGTTCGTATATCGTCGCCAAAGGTATCTCAGCGGGTAGGAGTGACCAGTCCTACCGTGGCCTGGTGAAAATTGGCCCGCGGGCCAAAGGGGCGCGTAACTTTACCCAGTGCGACTCATTGCTAATCGGTGATAAGTGCGGTGCGCACACCTTTCCTTATCAGGAAATTGGTAACAGCACGGCGACCATTGAGCACGAGGCGACCACCTCGAAAATCGGTGAAGACCAGTTGTTCTACTGCCAGAGCCGCGGTATCTCGGAAGAGGACGCTGTCAGCATGATCGTCAACGGTTTCTGTAAAGACGTCTTCCAAGAGCTGCCCATGGAGTTCGCCGTTGAAGCCGAAGCGCTGCTCAACGTGACCCTGGAAGGCGCAGTCGGCTAACCGCTGGTCATTTATTCCACTTAATTACAGTAGTGTCGCCGTAGCGACTCGCCAGAATCAGAAGGTAATCAATATGTTGCAAGTGAATGATTTACACGTCTCCGTCGAAGGTAATGAAATCCTCAAAGGCCTGACCCTGACCATCAAGGCGGGTGAAGTGCACGCCATTATGGGGCCGAACGGCGCGGGTAAATCGACTCTATCCGCGGTGATTGCCGGTAAAGACGGCTACGAAGTCACACAGGGCACGATTACCTTTGAAGGCAAAGACGTGCTGGAGATGGAGATTGAAGAGCGCGCCCAGGCCGGCTTACTGCTGGGTTTCCAGTACCCGGTGGAGATTCCAGGGGTTAAAAACATCTACCTGCTGAAATCTGCGCTTAATGCCCAGCGGGTAGCCCGCGGCGAAGGCGAAATGCCCGCACCGGAGTTTATGAAGCTGGTCAAAGAGAAGCTGGGCTATATGAAAATGGACGCCAGCTTCCTCCAGCGCGCCGTTAACGAAGGCTTCTCCGGCGGCGAGAAAAAGCGCAATGAGATCCTGCAAATGCTGGTGCTTCAGCCGAAGCTTGCCATGCTGGATGAGATCGATTCCGGCCTGGATATCGACGCCATGAAAATCGTCGCCGACGGCGTTAACAGCCTGCGCGCTGAAGACCGCGCCATTCTGTTGGTCACTCACTACCAGCGCCTGCTGGATTACATCGTGCCGGATAAAGTTCACGTCCTGGTCGATGGCCGTATTGTCAAAACTGGCGACGCCGAGCTGGCTAAACAGCTGGAAGCCAACGGGTACGAAGGTATCGAGGAGTCTGTGGCATGAGCGATACGCAAACCTTTTTAGATACGCTGAAGGCGCGCAGCTCGAACTACACGGCGGAACCCACCTGGATCGCCGCGCGTCGCCAAGCGGGTGCTGCGCGTTTTGAAGCGCTGGGTTTTCCTACTCGTCGTGACGAAGAGTGGAAATACACCGATGTGCGCTCGATCGCCCAGGGAAACTTTGCCCTCGCCGACAACGCTGAGTTCTCCCAGGCCAGTGCCGCGGCGCTAACACTGCCGATTGATGCTTACCGCTTAACCTTTGTGGATGGCGTTTTCTCATCGGCGCTCTCGGATGTGGATTCACTGCCGTCAAGCGTTCAGGTGTTACCGCTCTCCAAGGCGCTAGCAGAGAACCACGAAGCCGTGGGTGGGCCGCTGGGGCGTTTAACCGGGGTTGATTTCTCACCCTTCGCGGCGCTAAACACTGCCTTTATGGAAGAGGGCGCCGTGGTTCGCATTGCCCCGGGAACAGTGGTTGAGAAACCCATCCTGCTGCAGTTTCTGTCCCGTGCCGGTCAGCCGGTAATGTGTCACCCGCGGGTGCTGGTAGAAGCGGGAGGCCGCAGTGAGGCCACGCTGATCGAGCATTACACCGGCGAAAGCGAAGCGACTAACTTCACCAATGTGGTTGGCGAGCTGATGCTTGACCGTGGCGCGATCCTGGCCCACTACAAGCTGCAAGAAGCGCCGCTGGGCGATATGCACGTGGCTAGCATTCACGTGGAGCAAGCCCGCGATACCCGCTACACCTCCTACAACCTGAGCCTGGGCGGCGCGCTGGTGCGCAACGACCTGATCAGCGATTTGAATGGCCAGGGTGCGGAAACCAACTTCCTGGGGCTGTTCTTTGGTCAGGGTCGCCAGCACGTCGACAACCACACCAAGGTAAACCACAATGCGCCGCTGACGTTCTCCAACGAGAACTACAAGGGCATTCTGGATGACCGCGCCCATGGGGTGTTTAACGGCAAGGTGTACGTCAAGCGTGATAGTCAGAAGATTGAAGGCTTTCAGAGTAACCAAAACCTGCTGCTATCGGATCGCGCCCACATCGATGCCAAGCCGGAGCTTGAGATCTATGCGGATGACGTCAAGTGCTCACACGGCACCACCACGGGTCAGTTAGACGAAGAGGCAATCTACGCGCTGCGTACGCGCGGTATCGATGAAGCCACTGCCCGCGGGCTGCTCACGCTCGCTTTTGCTGGCGAGGTGTTGGACAAAGTTACTCTGGATGAGATTGCCGAGCGCGTTGAATTAGCGGTTGCTGGCAAGCTGCCAGAGCGCTTCAACCTTGCCGGGCTTGTCGAAGCGGCGGTTTCACTTAACGACTAGCGCCACTACCCAATCAGGAGCGTCTGATGTCACATCCCGTTATTGAGCCAACGCACAGCCCTTTGCAGTCGAGTTCTTTGCAAGAGAGCCCTACGCAAGCGACCTTTGATGTTATGCGCCTGCGCCAGGACTTTCCGGTGTTGGCTCGTCAGGTGCACGGCAAGCCGCTGATCTATTTAGACAATGCGGCCACTAGCCAGACACCTCAGCAGGTGATTGACGTGTTTAGCGATTACTACTCGCGCTATAACGCCAATATTCACCGCGGGCTGCATACCCTCGCCGATGAGGCGACGGCGGCGTTTGAAGGCACGCGCCAACAGGTTAAGGCGTTTCTTAATGCGGAAGATGCGCGTCAGATCATCTTTACCCGCGGCACCACGGAAGCGATAAATCTGGTCGTTCATAGCTGGGGGCGCACAAACCTTGCTCCCGGTGATGAAGTGCTGATTTCGATGCTTGAACACCACTCCAACATTGTGCCCTGGCAACTTCTGGCCGCCGAGATTGGCTTTACCATTAAGGTGATTCCCGTTGAGGCCAACGGCGCATTGGATATGGCTGCCTATCGCTCGCTGCTGAGTGAGCGCACTAAGCTGGTGGCGGTGAATCATGTTTCTAATGCCCTGGGAACCATTAACCCGGTGCAAGAGATGGCAACCCTTGCCCATCAGCAGGGTGCGCTGATTCTGATTGATGGTGCTCAGGCAGCACCTCACCAAGTGGTCGATGTGCAGGCCATTGATGCCGACTTCTATGCCTTCTCTGGCCACAAAGTGTACGGGCCGACAGGCGTTGGCGTGCTCTACGGCAAGCAGGCACTGCTTGAAGCCATGCCACCCTGGCAGGGCGGTGGCGAGATGATCAGCACCGTCTCTTTTGATGCGGGCACCACCTTTGCTGCTATTCCGCATAAGTTTGAAGCGGGCACGCCCGCTATTGCGGAAGTGATCGCCTTAGGGCGAGCTATTGAGTGGATGGAGAGCATCGGTATCGCCGCCATTGGTGGCTGGGAAGGGCAGTTACTTGAGCACGCGACCCAGGCCGTTGGCCAAATCGATGGTCTGCGTATTTTAGGCACCGCGCCGCAAAAAACAGGGGTACTATCGTTTGTGGTGGAGGGAGCTCACGCGCAAGATATCGGCCTGCTGATCGATCAGCTCGGCGTCGCTATTCGTACCGGCCACCATTGCGCACAGCCCTTGTTGCATCATTTCGGGGTAGACGCGACGTGCCGTGCTTCATTTGCGGCGTATAATACCCTCGATGAAGTGGATCGCTTTGTAGAAGCACTCCAACGTGTCATTGGTATGGTGCGTTAAGGTCGATTCTTTAAGAATCGTCATTTAAGGACAGTTATGGATCTTGAGCAAGTTGCCAGCCTCGAACGTGGCCAACAGTTACCGCTCCAGCGCGATGTGGAAGCTATTGCCATTCCGTTTGGTAGCACGGAAACATTGGCCGAGGATAGCGTTGTAAGCGTTATGCAGGCGAAAGGTAGTACGGTAAGCGTCGGTTTTGAGGGGCGCCTCTACTTGATAGAGGGGCGCAACCTGGATGCTTTAGGGCTTGAGTCGCTACCACGTCCTACGCTGCCAGAAACGGCTACCGAGGAAGAAATAGAACAGTTCGTGTGGGAACAGCTACGTACCTGCTTTGACCCAGAGATCCCGGTCAATATCGTTGACCTGGGCTTGGTTTACGGCTGCCGCATTGAGCGCCTTATCAGCGGCGAGCGGCTTGTTACTATTCGCATGACGCTCACGGCCCCAGGATGCGGGATGGGCGATGTGATTGCGGCGGATGCGCGCAATAAGATTCTCGGTGCGCCGCAGATCAGCAAAGTGCACACCGAAATAGTCTTCAGCCCACCCTGGAGCCGTGACATGATGAGTGACGAGGCCAAGCTTGAACTCGGCATGTTCTAATCCCGGCTGGGGAGCTGGATGCATAACGTTTTGTTAATATGGCTAAAGCGTTTATTAATGTCGCTAGGAGCACTATTGCTGCTGGCGACATTGCTGTTTATAGGTGGTAATTTTTGGGTTCTCGCGACGACTGCGGCTTATATTGAGCGTCAGCCACAGCAGTGTCGCCCGGCAGAAGTGGGGATCGTCTTTGGCACGTCTCACTGGACGCGCAGAGGGGGGCGAAACCCGCACTTCCATGCGCGTATGCGAACCGCTGCTACCTTAATTGAACAGTCCCAGGTCGAGCATCTGTTGCTTTCAGGGGATAATCGTACCCAGGCGTATAACGAGCCACGGGCAATGTGGCGCGAGCTGTATCGACGTGGGGTCGCGTCTGAGCAGTTAACCATGGATTTTGCAGGCTTTAGTACCTATGACACGCTGGCGCGTGCCCGGGATGTCTTTCAGTTGGACAAGGCCCTGCTGATCACCCAGAGCTGGCATCTTCCCCGCGCGGTCTATATTGGTCGTGAGCTAGGTATCGACGTTACTGGCTGCGTGGCAGATGACCCTAATGTAACGGTGGGATGGCGTTTAAAGCTGCGCGAATGGGCAGCGCGTGTGGCCACCCTGGGAGATCTCTATGTATGGGGGAGGGAGCCCTATTTTCTCGGTACGCCCGAGCCCATCGAGTTACCTAGGCGGGCGCCCTTCGATCTTATTCTGCCTTCACTAAACGAGCGCTTTGCAGTCCCTTAACGGTGCGTTTTGCGCTTTTGCAGCGCATACAGCTCGCGGATAAGCTTACGGCACCCCTGCATACACTCTTCTACCACCGGTTCGATCGGATCGGGTAGTGGGTGGGTATACAGCGAGGAGAGGGCCTGCATTAACACCCGCTCTTGCTCCAATAGCTCATTGATCAATACTTGGCTATCGTTGCCGACGAAGCTTTTTAGGCGACTCCACAGCCATAAAAAATCATCGCGCTCAACGTCCGCGTCCCGGGGCAGCATTTTTAGATGCGCACGGGCAAGATCCTGCAACTGGCGCATCTGCTTAAGCCGTGCTGTGTAATGCGGCTTTAAAGCGTCACGCAGCGAGGGGCGCAGGCGTTCAATATTGTCTTGGAAATAATCAATGCTATCGGCCAGCGCTTCCAATACGCTGTCCATCGCCACTTGGCGATTATCGAGAAACATGAGCGTCTACCTCCTTCGGTGACGCAGATTGTGGGGGTGACAGCGACGATTTGCCACCCCTGAATCGGATTATTTTTGCAATCTTGCCTTAGCCTTTAGGCTTGGGCGGCGCTTTACGGGCTGGCGTGGCGTTTCTTTCAATGTGTTCAATGATCATTCCCGCAATATCCTTGCCGGTGGCGTTCTCAATGCCGAACAAACCAGGCGAAGAATTGACCTCCATTATCACCGGGCCGTGATTCGAGCGTAGCAAGTCGACACCGGCGACGCGCAGGCCCATGGCCTTGGCGGCGCGAATAGCCGTTGAACGCTCTTCAGGGGTGATCCGGATCACGCTGGCGGAGCCACCGCGGTGAAGATTCGAGCGAAACTCGCCATCCGCCGCCTGACGCTTCATTGAGGCGACGACCTTATCGCCGATCACAAAGCAGCGAATATCGGCGCCACGCGCCTCTTTGATGTACTCCTGCACCATGATATTGGCTTTCATGCCCATGAACGCCTGAATCACCGATTCTGCGGCCTGGTTAGTCTCCGCCAATACCACGCCAATCCCCTGGGTGCCTTCAAGCAGCTTGATGACCAGCGGTGCTCCTTTGACCATGGTGATCAGATCAGGAATATCGTCGGGGGAGTGGGCAAAGCCGGTAATCGGCAACCCCAACCCTTTGCGCGACAGCAACTGCAGTGAGCGCAGCTTATCCCGTGAGCGGGTAATAGAGACGTTATCGTTGATAACGTAGGTGCCCATCATTTCAAACTGACGCAACAGCGCGCAGCCGTAAAAGGTGACGGAGGCACCAATGCGCGGAATCACCGCATCGAAAGGCTCAATCTCTTGGCCTTTATAGTGAATCGAAGGGTGGTGCGAGGTGATGCTCATATAGCAGCGCAGCGTGTCCACCACGCGAGCGGTGTGCCCACGCTGCTCTGCGGCTTCAACCAGGCGGCGGGTAGAGTACAAATTGCGATTACGTGACAGCAGAGCGATATGCATATAGAAGACTCCGAGCCTAGATTAAGGCGACTAAATAAGGGGTTAAGGCTCACCGTGCAAAAATGCAGCACCCGGAGCAACCAGCAGGCGGCGCATGGCGCGGCGTCCTAGTAGCATCGGGTGACGCATATTGCTGCGGTCAGTAAGCGACAGTTCAACAGGAAAATTCAAATCGCCCATCTGCATGGGAGTACGTATCACATAACGCCACTCGCTATGACCGTTGGAGCTGGTGACCCGGCGCCGATCATGCAAGTGCAAACTGTAGCGGTGGGCCGGCGTTGCCGGGCCGCCACTGTGGGTAATAAAACTTACCCACAGTTGACCATGTTCATCTTCATGTGTCTCTATCTCTTCTGCATGCAGCGCAGAAGTGCGTGCGCCGGTGTCTGCTTTGCAGCATAGGTGAAGCCCTAGCTCAGGTAGCGTCACCATCTCGCGGCGGCCAATGACCGCTTTGGCCTGATAGGGTAATTCCTTCACGGCTCACTCCTTGCAATTAAAAGTGACAACATCAAATCAAGCATTTCTGTGTGACATCATCAGGTTCAAACGGCGTTGAATAGGCGAGCCTTCAGGCGCATCCCGCAATGCCATCATGACCGGTAAGCGTAGCCGTGGTATTAACGCAATATCACGCACTACGGCGGCAAAATCGCTACGCTCATCTTCTGCTAAGCGTTGCAGAAAAAGAGGCAGGCGCTGCGCGTCTTCCAGATAACCCCAGCCGCGCCCGGCGATGGCCGCCAGAACATCCGGCCCACAGGCCGCTGTGTCATTGAGTAAGGCCGTGTACCAACTGCCCACCGCTGATGCCTCCGTATTACCCACTGCGCGCAGACAGGCACACAGGGTTTCAATGTCGCCCGCTTGGGCGGCGGCTTCGCCGCGACGCTGCAGTGCGGGGACTAACGCCTGTGGCAAGGGCTTGTGCTCTAAACAGTAGCACAGGGAGTGAATAACGGTGGTCGGCAGGTCAGGCAGCCGCAGCGCTAGCGATTCAGCGTCAGCCGTTTCCATACGCACAGCGTAATCGGCAATCCCCTGTAACCCCAAGGCCTGCCAATCAATCGTTTGCTGGCCGCTCAAGTAGGCCTCAACCGGCTCAAAATGCTGGCTGGCTGGCAGCCCCTTGTCATGGGTCGCGCGGGCATTGAGCATGGCTTGGAAGGTGACACTAGGGGTGAAGGCGAGAGGATTATCCTTCATTAAGTGATCCACGTCCGCTGTTTCTTCACGGCCTACCTGGGAAACTGCGCGTCCTAGCGTTTCCAACAGGCGATTTAAAAACGCATCGCGCTGGGCGGGAGCAATCATTCCCTGCTCATCCAGCGGCAAGGCCAAGAACCAAATGGCCGGTTCGGGCATATCGCCAAGGCGAAACACAATGGCTAAGCGCGCCTGGCCCTGCCATGGCTCTGGCCAGGCCATTTCGCCACTTTCAAAAGTCGACAGTGATTCCCGCTGGCAGGGAACGACGTGTCGCCCCATATGGTAAAGGGAAACCTCGCCGCCGCTGCGGGTAAAAAACTCATCAAGGGTTTGAATCGGTTGCATGACATCCTTCCGCGTTGCAAGCCTGCACTCTACCTTGCTGATGTGGCACTGTCAGCCGCAGTGACTGATAAACATGGTGTTAATGACAGTGCCTTAAGGCATTAGCATTAATGACAATACGGTTAAAAATTAATCAACTTTGCCAAAGCCCCATGAGAGCAGGCGCTGCGACACCTTTCCATAGTTTATCCACAGGCTCGTGCAGGTTTTCTGTGAGTCTATGGATAACTTCCCGCAAGCGTTGATAGGTGGCAAGGCGCCCGCTGAGTGGGGATAATGGGCAGACGATACACTTACTTCATTTTCCAAGGTAGTGACAAGCGACTTTATGAGTACTTATCAACCGCTGCAGACAGCGCTTCTAGAGCTTGAGGCGTCGATGAAAGCCGCCGATTTATGGCGCATGCCAACACCCGATGCAGAAGCATTCGCCAGCCAGCAGCCGTTTTGCATCGACACCATGTCGCTGCCGCAATGGATACGCTTTGTGTTTATTGCCCGCTTGAATGCCCTGATGGATGCGCGTGCAGCCATGCCCGCAAAGTGCGAGGTAGCTCCCGCCGTGGCAGCCTACTTGCAGCAGGAAAAAACACCCGCTCACCACCAGCTGCTGATTGTGCGTGCGGTAGAGAAGGTCGACCAGATCGTCACTGAAAGCACTTAAAGCGGCATGCGGCTAAACGCACAAAGCCCACCGTGAGGCAGGCTTTGTGTATAACATACGCTAACGGTTTTGCAGGCGGCTTAGAAACGGTAACTGAGGCCTGCCATCACCACGAGAGGATCGATCTCAACGATACCTACTCCCGCACCGTTAACGCTGGCATCGGTATCAATATCGATGTACCAAGCCGCGGCGTTCAGCGCCCAGTGATCATCAATAAGCAGATCAACACCTACCTGGCCCGCCGCCCCCCAGGAATCATCCAGGTCTAAATCACCAATCGTCAGCTCTTCATCGGAGAAGTGGGTGTAGTTAATGCCCGCACCGACATAGGGCTGTACGCGGGACTGAGTGCCACCCAGCGGGTAGTACTGCAGCGTTAAGGTCGGCGGCAGGTGCTTGGTTGAGGCGATATTATCGCCGTTCAAATGGATGTCGTGCTCAAACGGCAGCGCCGCCAGCAGCTCCACGCCGACTTTATCGTGGAAGCGATAGCCCAAGGTGAACGCGAAATCGGTTTTATCCTGTACATCCACGGACAACGCACCGTTGGCCAGTGAGCCGTTGTCGCTTTTAGGGGCGACTTTGGCAACACCCACGCGAGTAAAAAAATCACCAGCGCCGTAGGCAAATGCCTGGCTGCTGGTCATCATCGCCGCAGCGGCAACAGTGGATACAAGTAGGGTAGGCAGGGCGGCTTTACGCATGGGTTCACTCCTGGTGTTAAAGCAGATAGTTTCAAACGACTAGTTGCAAAGCTGGGTGGCTATTCGATAGCCGCTTAACGATGCAGCCAGTGTAGCGAGAGCCAGGGAGTGGATTATTGATCCAGGGCAAGGGTTATTAGACAAACGTTATTGGGGGAGTGGTGGTGCCCAGGGAGGTCGAATTCAGGAGCGGGCTGCTGGCCACTTGGCTTGCCCATTTGTATGGCTGCATGCACAGCGATATGAAGTATTTTTAGTCATTAATGCGCGTTTTTCTGGTACGCTCAGCAAGAGGTATGCTCAAATTTTCCGGAATATTTTTATAAAAATCAATTGAAACAGGAAGTTGTAAAAAATCTGCCCGTGTTTATAGGCAATGCGGAAAAGATGGTCAGAAGTGATTATGAGCATGCTCTTTTTTCTAGCAAACTTTGCAGTGGGGGTTGAAGATTTTCCATTACTATCAATATCTTGAAGATTTTTTTATGGTGTTAGGTTTTCTAGAAAAATACGCATGCGTAGAAATAAACTGTTAAGTGTACTCACATGGAATTGTAATGGATTCATATTTAGACGTTTTGCCTAAAGGCTCTACTGCTGTTGCAGTCAAAACACAGGGCCACAACTTTTTTATTGATTACAGCGGTATTTCATCTACTGGTTGCTGGGTAGTATCAAAATATAGAGTCGATGATTATGTAATCGTATTTCATCAAACAAGCACCGAGAATCATGTTTATATAGGTGAGCTTGTAGGAAAAAACGCAGAAGAGCATACTGAACGCAAAGGCAAGCAATATCCGCGTTATCGAATATTTATTAAAAATATAAAGCTTGCTCTGAAAACACATACAAACTGGACTTCTTTCGTCGGCAAAAGTAATGGCGGATTTGAGCGTATATATTTAGAAAATGAAGGCCAAGCAAAGCCAAAATACCTAGACCCTGACTCTGCAGAAGCCGAAGAAGGGTACCGTAAAGATTCAAGTCGTATGACTAGCGTCAGAGATAGAAAATTAGCTAATGCGCGAAAGAAAAGGGATAATTACACTTGCCAGTCTTGTAAAAAACAATATTTTGTGAACGATAAATATGTAATCGACTGCCATCATTTGAGCCCAATAACTTTAGGTAAAAGAAGAACAAAAATTGAAGACCTTGTGTCGTTGTGCCCTACGTGCCATCGAATAGCACATACACGAATTCCTCCATACTCTTTGGGGGAGTTGAGAGAAATAGTTAAACAGTACACTTAACAAGTCGCTGAATAGCGACGCAGAAAAACGCGCGCATTAGCGAGGCGTTACATAGAGAGAAGGCATTGAACCATAGTGAATACTCTTCTTTTCGAGAAAAGCTCGTTGAGCATCTTTTCATTGGCGAACTACTAAAGCTTTCCTGGAAGGAATTCGGCTGCACGCTAGAGATGGCGAGTCCAGAAGTTGATAACGCTGGCTACGATCTAATAGCGGAAGATAATGGGGTCGTGAGGCATATACAGCTTAAAGCTTCATACGTTGGCGGCAAAACAGCCAGCCAGAAAGTTCATACGAGGCTTTTTGGAAAGCCTTCTGGGTGTGTTATTTGGATTTATTTCAACGAAGATACCTTGGAGCTGGGGCCATTTCTCTTTTTTGGTTCTCTTCCCGGCGAGAAATTGCCTAGCCTTGACGGGCTAAAGGTTGCAAAACATACCAAGGGTGACCAGGGCGGATTCAAAGCCGAGCGCCCTAACATAAGGGTTTTGCCAAAAGGTTGGTTCAAAAATATCAGTTCCATTGATGAGGTCTATGAGGCCTTATTTGGGGCACCACTTAGCTGCCTGCATAATACACGCGTATGATGCGGCGCTAGGCGGAAGCTCAATATCCAATCCCGCGCGTACTTTAGGCGCTATGCACCAAAGGCGGCGTTCACATCCATGCTCTTGTGTAATATGCGAATTATTCTTATTTTATGGCTTCCGGTTTGTTGGTAAAAAATAACATGGCTGCCCTGCGGAAACTTGCGGTAATTCTGGCGAATTTCGTCACACGATTTTCCGATATCAGGGGTTTCTGCCAGTAACCAGAATGAGTCATCAAACTGGTTTAAGTAGACGTTCCGCTGCTTTTTACCCCAACGGCGCTGAGTAAACAAAGCAATGTCTCTTAAATCCATTTTGGCAGCTAGCGTAAGTGTGAATAGCGTCATTAGTTACTTTTTTCACTATCAAGCTCATTGATAAAGCTGCTGAGGTCATAGTCAGCGTCACCGCTTTGCTCACCCTCGATAAGCAGTTGCCTGAGTGTATGTAGTTTGGTTTCCTGGTTTTCGAGTAGACGTAGGGCTGAACGAATGACTTCGCTCGTAGAACCGTATCGACCACTTTGTACTTGAGTGGTAACAAAATTTTCAAAGTGGTCACCAAGTGTGATGCTTGTATTTTTAGCCATGTCCTAGGTCTCCAGTGATACCAGAATATACCTGATTATGGTATAGGGTTGGGCTGTCGGCAAGGTGCCTAACAAGGCGCTGCTAGCGTCTTTCTAAACCTATTCATGCGCGAGGGAACTTAGTTCAAGAGAGTGACGGGCGCGACGCGATTAGCAAAATAAAAAGCAGCCAGAGAACCCGGCTGCCTAATAAAAAAGCCGCTAACGAGTAGCGGCTAAATAATGATCGCTGAGACATTGATCAGCGTTTGCTTAGCCCAGGAGGAGGGCGAGAGGCATTAATCCGCCCGCTCACCTCCTAAGCCAACACTTAGCGCCGATCTACTCGGCGGTTGCCAGCAGGCTGGCGTTGCCGCCCGCTGCGGTGGTGTCGATGCACAGATGGCGTTCCACCACGTAACGATCCGGCGAGATGGTCTGGGTCTCGAGCGGTATTATCGCGCCGTCGCGCTTGGCCAGCGCAATGCGCAGTTCACGTGTCCAGTCGCTGTCACCCGCGGCGGCAACCGCTGCAATGCCTTTGACCTCGCTCAACGACTCGGCTGAAACGCTGCCATCAAGGCCGGCTATCGGCGCACCGGCATCGAGCAGCGGTTTCACAGCCTGCTCGGCACCTGGGGCGACTACGACGGCCCCGCAGCCTGCGCCGAGGGCTTGCGCAGCCTGGGCAATGGCGATGTCCAGGGTTGGCCCAAGGCACAGCACCACGCCCTTGGGATACATTGCCAGGCGGTTGCTTTCGCCCGTTGGCCCCGGCAGCGTCTGCGACGTCATATCCAAGGCTGCTGTTTCGGCGAGCGCCTTGCGGATCACGCCGTTTTTGCCGGAGAGTGCCTTGCGCAGTACCTCAATGCGATTGGGACGTACCGCCCAGTTACGGGCGTCCAACCCATCAAGGGCCGACTGGAGATCGCTAAGTGATACGGCTTTGCCTTCTGGCGCTTCAACGTGCTCAGCGTCAGCGGTGCGGCGGAAACGCGTTACGTAGAGCGGGCCACCGGCCTTGGGCCCGGTGCCCGAGAGGCCCTCGCCGCCGAATGGCTGAGAGCCAACGATAGCGCCGATCTGGTTACGGTTGACGTAGACGTTGCCAACATGGATGCGCTCAACGATCTGCTGCACGCGGTCGTCGATGCGGGTATGCAGGCCGAAGGTCAGCCCGTAGCCCTTGCCATTGATGTCATCGACGACCTTGTCGATGTCCCGTGCCTTGAAGGTGGCGACGTGTAGAACCGGGCCAAAGATTTCCCGTTCGAGATCCTCGATGCCGCTGACGTCGACTACCGCAGGGGTAACGAAAGTGCCTGTGTCCGGCGCCGCCAATTTCTTCAGTACCTTGCCGTTCTTCTCGTGTGCCGCCACGTAGTCGTTGATCTCGGTCTGGGCATCGGCATCAATCACCGGCGATACGTCGGTATCGGTGTTCCAGGGGTCGCCAATGGTGAGCGCGTCCATGGCGCCGTAGAGCATGTTGAGCAACCGATCCCGCGCCTCTTCCTGGACATACAGCATGCGCAGCGCGGAACAGCGCTGGCCAGCCGACTGGAAGGAGGAAATCAGAATATCGCGCACTGCCTGCTCGGTCAGTGCCGTGGAGTCCACGATCATGGAGTTGAGACCACCGGTCTCGGCGATCAGCACGGCATCAGGCCCGGCGTTCTCGGCCAGCGCTTTGTGGATAATCTGGGCCACCGGAGTTGAACCGGTGAAACAGACACCGGCGATGCGTGGGTCGCTGGTTAGTGGGCCGCCTACTGTTGGGCCGTCGCCAGGCAACAGCTGTAGGGCCGCTTCCGGCAAACCGGCTTCGCGCATGAGTTCGACGGCGCGGGCGGCGATCAGAGGTGTCTGCTCAGCGGGCTTGGCGAGTACCGCATTGCCAGCCACCAAGGCGGCAGCGATCTGGCCGGTGGTGATGGCCAGGGGGAAGTTCCACGGGCTGATGCAGACGAAGATGCCGCGGGCGCTGCCGGGCTCTTCTGCTTCCAACCGCTCGCCTTCGTTGGCGTAGTAGCGCAGGAAATCCACCGCTTCGCGAACTTCGGCAATACCATCGAACATCATCTTGCCCGCTTCGCGGGTGGCGATCACGGTCAGCTCGGCGATGTGTTCCTCGTAGAGGTCGGCGGTGCGGCGGAGTACCGCGGCGCGTTCGGCGGCCGGGCGCGCCGACCACTCTTTGAAGCCTTGCTCGGCGGCGTCGAGGGCAGTGGCGACCTCTTCCGGGGTGGCCTCATGCACCTTGCCGATCACCCGTGAGCCGTCGGCGGGGGAGACGGCATCGCGCGCTGGGCCCCGGGGAGCGGGGCTGCCCACCAGCATGGGGCCTGCGGTCCAGGTAGCGTCGGCAAATGCTTCGCGGGCATTGAGCAGCGGCAAAATCGAAGCGGGTTCGTTGATGCGGTAGCCCTTGGAATTCTTACGCTCAGGCTCAAATAGCTCGCCGGGCTGGCGGATCAGCGGGCTTGAGACGTCGTTGCCGAGTTGCTTAAACGCTTCAATGGGGTCCTTTGAAACGTCGCTTGGCGGAATCGAGCTATCCACTACCTGGTTGACGAACGAGGAGTTGGCCCCGTTCTCCAGCAGGCGGCGTACCAGATAGGCCAGCAGGTCACGATGCGCGCCGACCGGGGCGTAAATGCGGCAGTGGGTGCCTTCCGACTCTTTAACGATGTGGTGCAGCGATTCGCCCATACCGTGCAGGCGCTGGAACTCGTAGCTGTCCTTATCGCTGCCCGCCATTTCTACAACGGCGGCGCAGGTGTGGGCGTTGTGGGTCGCGAACTGCGGGTAGATGCGGTCGCGCCGGTCGAGCAGCATCTGCGCGCAGGCCATGTAGCTGACATCGGTGTTGACCTTGCGAGTGAAGACCGGGAAGGTCTTGACCCCCATTTCCTGGGACAGCTTGATCTCAGTATCCCAGTAGGCGCCCTTAACCAGCCGCACCATAATCTTGCGGTTAAACCGCTCGGCCAGCTCGTAGAGTGTCTCTATCATCGGCGCGGCGCGGCGCCCGTAGGCTTGCACGACCACCCCGAAGCCGTCCCATCCATCAAGACTGGGGTCGGCCATTAGAGCCTCAATCACGTCGAGGGAGAGATCCAACCGATCCTGTTCTTCGGCGTCGATATTGAAACCGATATTGGCCTTGGCTGCCTGCTGCACTAGTTCCTTGGCGCGCGGTACCAGTTCTGCCATCACCGTGTCGCGGTGGGTGTATTCATAGCGCGGGTGCAGCGCCGAGAGCTTTACTGAGATGCCGGGGCTTCCGCGCACGTCGCCCTTGGCCTGCTCGGCAATCGCGGTGATCGCCTCTGAATAAGCTTGGTGATAGCGGACGGCATCTTCGTCGGTGCGTGCCGCTTCACCCAGCATATCGTAGGAGTAGGTATAGCCCTGTTTCTCAAGTTCGCGGGCATTCTTCATGCCTTCTTCGATGGTCTGACCAAGCACGAACTGGCGGCCGAGAATCTTCATCGACTGGCCAACCGCCTTGCGCACCACCGGCTCGCCCATGCGGCGAACCAGGCCGCGCAGCGCCCGTGTGGGGCCCTTGGGGTCTTCTTCCAGCACCTTGCCGGTTAGCAGCAGCGCCCAGGTCGAGGCATTGACCATTGAAGACGAAGACTTGCCCAGGTGGGCGCCCCAGTCGGAGGGCTCAATCTTGTCGTGGATCAGGTCGTCGATGGTTTCCGCATCGGGCACGCGCAGCAGCGCTTCTGCCAGACACATCAAACCGACGCCTTCGGTGGTCGAGAGCCCGTACTCGGCTAGGAACGCCTCCATCATTGAAGGCGATCTTTCCTTACGCACACGCGCTACGTAGTTGGCGCCAACGGCGGCGACCTTCTTGCGGTCATCCTCCGACAGCTTGATACGCTCGACCAGCCCGTGCAGCACATCTGCCTCGTTGGCGTCGTAGTTGGTGCGAATGCGTGAGCGTAGATCACTCACGTCGCTATGCAGATGGTCGTTCATACAGGGTCTCTCCTTGCTAGCCGACACTTAGGCATTCCCGCGTCGGTTAGGGTGTAGTCATACTTTTTGCAGTTAACACAAAATAACTAACCTAAAGAGGGCTCCCGCGGGAGCCCTCTTGATACGCTCAATGTGGTTGAGCGCTTACTTGCGTTCGATATGCTGATATTCACCGGCATCGTCAGTCGCATTGCTGACTACGATGATGGCGATGAAGGACGCGATGAAGCCAGGAATAATCTCGTACACGCCAGGGCCACCCAGGAATTCACCGTTCCAGCCCAGTGAGATCCAGATCATGACGGTGAGAGCACCCACGACCATGCCTGCGATGGCGCCATTGCCATTGGTGCGTGACCACATCAACGACAAGATAATCAACGGGCCAAACGCGGCGCCGAAGCCTGCCCAAGCGTTACTGACCAGCCCCAGAACCTGGGAGTTTTCGTCAGAGGCAATAATCGCTGCCACAATGCCCACAAGTACTACACAGACGCGGCCTACGGCGACACACTGCGCTTCCGTTGCATTCTTGTGCAGGAAAAGGCGATAGAAGTCTTCGGTCAGTGACGAAGACGCCACCAGAAGCTGGCTTGAAACGGTGCTCATAACCGCTGCAAGCAGTGCCGCATAGAGGAAGCCGGTAATCAGCGGATGGAACAGTAGATCTGCCAGGATGATAAAGATCGTTTCCGGATCTTGGACATCAATACCGTTGCGGATCGCATAGGCCCGGCCGAAGATGCCCAAAGAAACGGCACCAATCAGCGAGATAAGCATCCAGCCCATGCCAATGTTGCGGGCAATGGGCACATCCTTGAGTGTACGGATCGCCATGAAGCGCACAATGATGTGCGGCTGGCCGAAATAACCCAGGCCCCAGGTCACAGCCGACAGCCACCCGATGAAGGTCAGCCCCGACGTCCAGGAAAGCAGGGTGGGATCGACTTCATTCAGGGTCTGCGTGGCCTGCGATAAACCGCCGCCACCTTCGCCAAACAGCACCACCGCTGGCATGATCACCAGTGCCAGCATCATGATGCAGCCTTGCACGAAGTCCGTCATGCTCACGGCCAGGAAGCCACCAACAACCGTATAAATAAGCACCACGCCCAGAGTGATCATGACGCCCATGGCGTAGTTGCTCATGTCGCCGAAGTTGTAAATGCCAGTAAACGCGCTTTCAAACAGCTTGCCGCCAGCCACCAGGCCTGAGGCGGTATAGACTGCGAAAAAGATCACGATAACGATGGCAGACACTGTGCGCAGCGACATGGAACGGGTGGGGAAGCGGTTTGCCAGAAAAGCAGGGATGGTAATCGCGTTGCCGTAGTGAACGGTCTGTTCACGTAGACGAGGGGCGACCAGAATCCAGTTGAATAACGCCCCCACGAGCAAACCAATACCGATCCAGGCGGAACCTAAGCCAGATACGAACATTGCCCCAGGCAAGCCCAACAGCAACCAGCCGCTCATATCCGACGCACCGGCCGACAGGGCAGCTACTTTTGGGCTGAGGGTACGACCACCCAGCATGTAATCTTCGGAGGAAGAGGTGGATTTGCGCATCGCATAAATACCGATGGCGACCATGAGCGCAAAATACGCTATGAGACTGATCCAAACACCAATAGCCATGTAATTTCTCCAGTTCGTCAGGACGGAATTAGCTCCGACCGGTTAGCGCCGTTACCGTGCAGAATCCGGTAGTGGCCCGCATTATTTTTTTAACTTCGTTTGCTATTACGTTACGAGGCCTAACGAGCGCCTACTAGAGATAGTGTCAGAAAAGTTGATGGCACGTTTATCAGCAATGATCCCACTATTATTTTCGACCATGAGGTAGTTCCCTGTTCAGGAGTTTTGGTTTGTCGTTGATGAGCTACTCACTCATCGCCTAGCGCCAACAGCGACGCGTTCCCGCCTAACGCAGCGGTGTTATTAGTAATCGTTTTTTTCAGTCATAAAGCGTTGCAGATAAAGAACAAATGAGTAACAAGGCGTTTCGCCCAAACCAATAACTGAATGTAGAGTGCCGCCACCTCGAGTGTATGTTGGTTCCGCGGCAAAACGTGTCAATTTCGCGGCAAGAGCAGCATTTATACGACTTTAGTAGAGTTTCTGCTGGCCTGCTAGCGGCCCTAAAACAGCATTTGACGGGCTCATGGCGACCGGTGGTACATCCGCTTGGCGCAGTTTGCGCGGCGACAATCCGTAGCTGCGGCGAAATGCATGGGAGAGCGCGCTTTGATTGGCAAAGCCGGTTTGAATGGCAATATCGGTGAGGGGAAGACGGCTTTGTAGGACCAGTTGGCGGGCCGCATGCAGACGCTGGCGCTTAACGTACTGCCAGGGCGACAGGCCGGTTTGGGCGCGGAAGCAGTCGGAGAAATGGGCTTCGCTTAAACAGGCGAGTCGGGCTAAATCGGCGACGCGCAGGTCTTCGGCGAGGTGCTGACGAATAAAGCGGTTAATGCGCGTCAAATCCAGGCGCTGCTGGTTGCTGTTGGCGGTGGTGCCTAATCGCGCCTTCAGTGAGCCTAGCAGCGTGGCAGCCAAGCGGTCTTGCTGAAAGGAGTTAGTCGAGGTGTCAAACCCTTGAGCAAGTTCGCTTTGCATAAATGCTAAATAGTGTTGCAGCGCGTTATCTAGGCCAAAAAAACGCGGCGCATCAAACAGCGCTACCAATTCGCGGTTTTCACCGGTGAGCGCGGGGGCGTCTTCGGGTAGGTCAAAAATTAATTGCCGATTGTGGCCGTAACCCGAGTAGTAGTGCTCGTGATTAGCAGGCACGATACAGCCCGAAAAGGCATTAACTCTGCCACCTAAGCCTTCAATTTCAAATTCTGATGAGCCACACAGCGTAATCACAATCTGATGAAAGTCATGGGTATGATGGTGCGTTGCGCTGGCTAGCGGAATTTGTCGAATGGTACTGGGCATGCAGGTCTCCTTAATCGCAATAGGTCTGCTGAACCGCTACTGCTCGCGGAGGGCCGTGTGGGCGGATAAATGGTCGCGAAGGGCCTGCAGTTCTGCCTGCCCCTCTTGATTGAGTAACGGTTTGCCTTGAGCAATCATCCAGCGTCGCCCGTGCTGCTCCATCAAGTGCGCGGCACGGCGTCTAATGCCGTCCAGGTACTCATTGTGTCGAATAGGGTAACCGATCATCGCATTCCACTCGGTTTCGCTTACTTGGCTGTTGAGCGCTTTATCAAACAACGCCAGTAAGTCCTTGGGTTCTGTGCGGTAGCGGGGGGTACTTGAGGTCATTAGCACCAGCATTACCGCACCAATCACCAGCAAACACACTCCCAACACCAATAGATACAGCGCCATTCGCGGTGCTCCCAGGCATCATTAATTAAAAAACTGCCCCTAAATTATACGCTTGACGCCGCCTGGGTCGAAATTTTTACTTTTTTGCGAACTTTTCCTTCATCGCGTGTCTGAGTATGTACAGGCAACATCGCGATAGCAGTCGCTAAAGTTGTTGTTCTGGCTCTATTGTTTTGATCCCTTGCCTCCGCTACTCACTGAGTAGCGGCTTTTTTTTGGCTGAAGATTTTTCTGTCGAATGCTTACCTAGAACGTTTAACAGCCCTGCTAATGGCGGCGTATAGCTAATAGTGCTATCAGGATATCACGTCGTGTCACGATTCCTACCAGCCGCTGCTGCTCAACCACCGGGTAGACTTTAGGTTTTGAGCCAAGCATCTCCTGGGCCAAGTCGGTTATGCTTTTAGTGGGGGAGACGCTGAGCACTTCGTGGCGCATCATCTCTTTTACCAATGGTGCTTCGTCATCATGGTAAATACTGTCCAGCACACGGCCCATAACATCCTGTTCTGAAATAAAGCCAATTAAACGATCGGCATCATCCACGACCGGCGCGCCGGGCAGGCGGTGCAGTGCCAGTCCTTTAGCCAAGGTGGTGACCGAGGCGTTGGGTGAGACACGGTAGCAATCCCGGGACATGATATCGCGGACAATGCTGGGGGTTGCTCTATTCATCATGGACACTCCTTGCTCATCGTAGTAATCGCTATGGCAAGCAGGGCATCGCAAGCAAAGCGATCTGGTCTAGGTGCTAAAGTAGCAGCGACTCTTTCACTGTAGGTGATTTAATCCGCAGTGTTTTGTCTGCAAGTCGTCTTTATTCAACGCTGTAATTACTGAATTTTCTGAGCCGTTAATTTTCTAACCACTCAAATGATCTGTAAATTAACGCATTAAGGAGCCACCCATGGATGCACGTGAGTACTTAAATCGCAAAGGGGTGGGGCTTGACCGAGACCCTGACCGGCCGAACACCTTGGAGGAGAAAGCCTGGGAGCGTGCGCGGGGTTCCGGGCACCAACGGCCAAAATCGGGGACGCCTCACGATTGGGAAGATTGGGAGCGTCACCACGATGATCTTGCTGAAGGGGCTGAAACCCTAGAGCAGAAAATTGATAAAGAGGCCCATCGGCTTGCCCAAGAGCGGGCCGCTAAGGCCGCAGCTGAGCGCGCTTCCAGCACTGTGGAGCACTTCACACCGCCGCCCAACGCTGAATCAGTGGCTGCACAGGTCGAACCCCCCGAAGCGACTCCTGGGCCGCAAGCAGAGCAAGCAGTGCCAGAGCCTGGCGCGTTAAAGCTTGCCTATTATGCTTTGGCGTTACTCCTGCCTCCGCTGGCGGTGGGTTTAACCCTGGGGGGCGGCAAACGTGTAGGCTTAGCCGTGCTACTCACGCTAGCAGGATGGCTGCCTGGCGTGGTGTATGCGGTTTGGTGGTTGCAGCGGCGTTAACTAACGCCCCCTAAAGACGTTTACCGCTTGGCAGCCTCATCCAAGTGCGTATAATCCGCGTAAACTAAATAATAGATTGAGGTTTACGATGGGTTGTCTGATCGGCGTCACTGCCCTATGGGCCTTCTCCTTTTCGCTGATAGGGGTTTATCTAGCGGGCCAGGTCGACAGCTACTTCGCGGTGCTCCTGCGGGTAACGCTTGCTACGCTGGTGTTCTTGCCGTTTTTACGCCCCAGCCTGCTGCGTGGTAAACAGCGGCTGGCGCTGATGGGTTTAGGCGCCATACAGCTGGGGGTGATGTACACCTTCTTCTATCAATCCTTTTTGCTGCTATCGGTACCTGAAGTCCTGCTGTTTACTATCTTTACGCCTATTTATATTGCGCTGCTGGATGATCTGCTGTTTGGGCGCTTCACGCCGATCTATATTGTGACCGCGCTGCTCGCTGTAGTCGGGGCGGGGGTTATTCGCTATGACGGTGTTGATAGCGGTTTCTGGGCAGGCTTTTTAGTCGTGCAGGGGGCAAACCTCTGCTTCGCGCTTGGCCAAGTAGGCTATCGTCGCCTAGCCGCTGATTTACCGCCTACCCTGGCATGGCACAATGTGTTTGGCTGGTTTTTTATTGGCGCGATGGTGGTGGCCCTGCCCGCCTATTTACTCTTTGGTAACAGCGCGGCACTGCCGACCACGTCACTACAATGGGGCGTACTCGCATGGTTGGGGCTAGTAGCGTCTGGTGTGGGCTATTTCGCCTGGAATCAGGGTGCCACCAAAGTGGATGCAGGCACACTGGCCATTATGAACAATGCGCTGGTACCGGCGGGTCTAATCGTCAACCTAGTGATTTGGAACCGCGATGCGGATATCCCCCGTTTGTTGCTGGGTGCGCTGATCATGGCAGCCTCACTATGGCTCAATCATTGGTGGTGTCAGCGCCGTCAAGTGGCCGTTAGCTAAGCCTGTTTGCCCGATAGCAGAGGTGTCTCCATAATGGCGACTTACGTTAGCGAGAGTCGGCCCATGAGCAACACCTTATCAGCAGACGCTAAGCCAGGGACTGTATCCCCCTCCGGCGATCAATCAAGCAGGCCCTTTAAAACTATCGGGCTGATTGGTCGGCTGGGGAGCGACAAAGTGGTCGACTCCCTCCAGCGTCTGGTGACCTACCTGACTGCCCATGATTATTCGGTGTTGGTGGAAGACCGCACCGCCACTGCCTTGCCGCACCACGGCCAACCGGAAGCGAGTCGCCGTATGTTGGGTGAGCTGTGCGACTTGGTAATTGTAGTGGGAGGCGATGGCAGCTTGCTGGGCGCAGCACGTGCCCTATGTCGCAGTGGTACGCTGATTTTAGGCGTTAATCGCGGCCGCCTGGGGTTTCTTACCGATATCTCCCCAGATGAGCTGGAAACCCGCGTCAGCGAAGTGCTGGCGGGGGAGTTCGAGGTTGAGCAGCGTTTTTTACTCGATACTGTGCTTTATCGTAATGGCGTTGCCGTGGGTAATGGTGATGCACTGAACGAAGTCGTCCTGCACCCCGGAAAAGCGGTGCGCATGATTGAGTTTGAGCTGTTTATTGATGGCCAGTTCGTGTATAGCCAGCGCAGCGATGGCTTGATTGTCGCGACCCCCACCGGCTCTACGGCCTATGCACTTTCTGGCGGCGGGCCGATTATGCACCCCAAGCTCGATGTGGTGACGCTGGTGCCGATGTTCCCTCATACGCTGTCGAGTCGCCCCATTGTGGTTGATGCCGCCAGCGAAATACGCATTCATATTGGTGAAACCAATCAATCCTATCCGCACATCAGCTGCGATGGACAGACCCGGGCGGTGGCCAAACCCAACGATGTGTTGGTGATTACCCGCAAGCCTGAGCGTGTCCAACTGGTGCATCCCATCGGCCATAATTTCTACGAAGTGTTGCGCAGCAAATTAGGCTGGAGCAATCGGCTGGGGGATTGAGTATGGAGGGCTACGACCTTATTGGGGATGTTCACGGCTGCGGCGCTACGCTTGCCTCGCTGCTGGAAAAACTGGGTTATCACCAGCGCAACGGCGTGTATCGCCACCCCCGGCGCAAAGTGATATTCCTGGGCGACCTGATTGATCGCGGCCCAAGAATTCGTCTGGCGGTCACCATTGCCCGACGAATGGTCGAGCAGGGCGAGGCGTATATTGTCATGGGCAATCACGAATATAACGCCCTGGCCTATACCCACCCAGGACCCGCTGGTAGCCACAAACGCTGGTTGCGCGAGCATACGCCGCGGCATAATCGTATTATTCAAGACACCCTAGAGCAGTATCGCGACTTCACTAATGAGTGGGAAGACACCCTGGCGTGGTTTAAAACCATCCCGCTGTGTTTAGAAATCGATGGTATCCGCGTGGTGCATGCCTGCTGGGATGAGACGCTGATTGATGAGCTTAAACAGCGCCGCCCAGATGGCTGCATGGACACCCAGTTTCTGATTGAGTCCACCGACCCCACCACCCAGGCGTTTCGGATCTTAGATCGCCTCACCCGAGGCCCGCATGTCTCGCTGCCCGCGGGCATTGCGATACACTCCGGTGATGGCTTTACGCGGAAAAGTTTTCGCGCTCACTTCTGGGCCGAGGCTCCAAAGCAGTGGGGAGATGTGGTCTTCCAGCCGGATAACTTGCCCGGTGATCTTGAAACCCGCGAATTGACCGACGAAGAACGACAGAAACTTAGCTATTACGGGCCAGAGCAGCCGCCGCTGTTTATCGGTCACTATTGGTGCGAAGGCATACCGGCACTGCCGGCCCATAATATTGCCTGCCTGGACTATAGCGCCGTCAAATATGGGCGTTTAGTGGCTTATCGTTGGAGTGGTGAGTCGGTCTTAAATGCTGATCATTTTGTCTGGATTAAAGTGCCAAAAGAGGAGCGGGCGCTGCCTAAACCCTGGGAAATCGACTTTGATTAACCGCGCCGATTAACAAATGTTTCTTTTTATTACATAAAATTACATATTTTTTTCAAAACGGCTGAACTAACCCTGCCGTCGGCTATCTGAGTAAGTGTTCCCTTGAATGATCCCTTGCTTTTATTCTCCGGCGGTCCCCACCGCCGGTTTTTTTTCGCCTGTATGTTGGCAGCCGTGCGGTACATTCAGTCGTTATCTTCAATAGCTACCCGCTGCGGTCAGCATGACGTCAGCGCTTTGATTAGAGGGATGTTATGCATCCAGTGATGCTTCTGCCCGATCACGCGGATACGAGCAAACTGCGCCAGGCGCTTTGGCGCCATCGCATTGGCCACCGCATTACCGATGAGGCCGACGGCCAACTGCTATGGGTCGCCGACCCGCGCCAACTAGATGCGCTTAAAGCCTTGGTTGAACGCTGGCAGCAGGGGGAACCCCTGGTGCTCCAGCAGCCTAATCAGCATCCACGCACGATGGCCAACTCCTTGGCTGCGCTAAAACAAGTGCCGGTGACGGCGCTGATGATTGTGATTAGCCTGGTGATATTTGCACTGATTAGTGTTTTTGGCGACCAGTTGATTGTTACTTTAACCATCGTGCCGATAGGTATTTCGGGTGGTGAACTTGTGTTCGGCAACCTGACGCAAACGCTTACCTCCGGGCAAGTATGGCGCTTGCTATCGCCCGCTTTTCTGCACTTTGGCTGGATGCATTTAATCTTCAATTTGATGTGGGTGTGGTATTTCGGTCGCCAGGTCGAGGCCCTACAGGGCAGCCGTACCATGCTACTGCTGCTTGTTGTGGCGGGCATTGGCGCTAATGTGGCGCAGTACGCAACCGGTACCGTGCTATTTGGTGGCATGTCAGGCGTTGTTTACGCCTTGCTGGCCCACGTTTGGTTGATGTCACGACGGGTTCCCCAAAGTGGCTTCTTTGTGCCCCAGATGTTGGTGGTATTTATGCTGGGGTGGATGGTGTTCACCATGACCGATATGGCGGGCAGCGTTGGCTTTGGCAATGTCGCTAATGAAGCGCATTTGGGCGGTTTACTCGTGGGGCTGGTCACAGGCTGGTATTATTCATCCCGCCGTTTGAAAAATCGTTAAGAGGCCTGCAATGAGCGAAATGACGTTCGAAAAAATGATCAATCAGATGACCCCAGCGATTTACGAGAGCCTTAAACAAGCCGTATCGCTGCGTAAATGGCCCGACGGTCGCCGCTTAACGCCGGAGCAGACCGAACTCTGCCTAGAAGCCGTTATGCGTTTTGAGGCGGAGAATAACGTGCCTGAGGAGAACCGCGTTGGGTATCTAGAGCAGCGTACCTGCGGGGCGGCGGCTACCGGTGCTGGCGTAACGCCTGAAATGGCCGGCTTGGCACGGGATGCCACGCGTGATTGAAGCGGCAGTACCGGGCTTTTCAGTACAGGGCTGTTTAAGCAAAATGGCGGCAGCGCTACCTGGCCGCCAAGACCAGCCAGTGGTTTACCACTTGCGCGCGGGTGAGCACCGTGTTGCGCTTAACGAGCGTATCGGTGAGCCGCTTAGCTTGCGTTGGACGGGTGCCATTGCCTGTACCCACTGTGGGCGGGCGACCAAGAAAAGCTTTGCCCAGGGCCACTGCTACCCCTGCTTCAAGCGGCTAGCCCAGTGCGATACCTGCATCATGAAGCCGGAAACTTGCCACTATTTCCAAGGCACCTGCCGTGAGCCGGAGTGGGGCGAGCGGCACTGCTTCCAGCCGCATATTGTCTATTTGGCTAATTCGTCGGGGCTCAAAGTCGGCATTACTCGCAAAACCCAAATGCCTACCCGTTGGCTGGATCAAGGCGCGATTCAGGCGCTGCCGATTCTTGAAGTGGATACTCGTCAGCAGTCCGGCTTTGTCGAAATGCTGTTTAAACAGCAGGTGGCTGACCGTACCAATTGGCGTGCGATGCTCAAGGGCGATGTCGAAACCATGGATTTAAGCGCCGAGCGTGATCGTTTGCTGACTTTGCTAGCCGATGGATTGAACCAACTGCGTGAGACCCATGGCGCGGAGGCGATTCGCACGCTGGAAGCGGTGCCGCAGCATTTTCACTACCCCGTCAGCGTTTTCCCCAAAAAAGTGGTCTCGCATAATTTTGATAAACAGCCGCTGGTGGAAGGCGTGCTGCACGGCATCAAAGGGCAGTATTTGATCCTTGATAGCGGGGTGATTAATCTCCGCAAATTCACGGGTTACGAGATACAAGTGAGTTAGGCGGCTAGCCAGATGAGGGTGTTTTGACTAAGGTTAGGGAGTGATCTGATCCCGCCTTATGCAACGCAAGGAAGCCCCGATGCCTTGGCTTAAACTGCTTCACATTGCCGCGCTAGTGATCTGGTGCGGCTCACTGCTTTATTTGCCTGCCTTACTCAGCCAGGCACTGCAACTGCGCAAAGACGCGGGCTTCGCCCAGGGCACGCCGCCCATGCCGCGCTTCTTTTATAACTCTATTGCTACCCCAGCTGCCCTGGTGGCGATTACCTCAGGCACGCTGCTGTTTCTCGTGCATGGCCTGCTGGGCGGATGGCTGATCTTAAAGCTGGGTGCCGTCGTGGCCATGGTGGCTGCGCACGGCTGTTTTGGCTGGTTAATACTGCGCCTTGAGATGGGCCACTACCGCTGGGTTAAGCCCGCCAACTGGACGGCGCTCTGTTTAGCCCTGGCAGGCATTCTAAGCGTGCTGGGGTTTGTGTTAGCAAAACCACTGGATTGGAGCTAACACGATGACTTTTAACGTATTAGCGTTAATCCTCAACCTCGACACCCACCGCGTGTTCATACACCAGCTGGCCACCCAGCCAGCCCGCCAGGGCGATCAACGCCGCCGTGACCAGCGAGACCGCCAGCCCCCAGGGCAGAATCGCGCTGGGGTCGTTGAAGCGCAGCAGCCAGTTCAGCGACGCCAACGAGAGCATGACCACCGCGACGATGGCGTGGCTCCAGCCGGTAATCAGGCGGCGAATGCGCGGCACGGTGACCAGATCGATAATGCCCGCCGTACTGGCAATCCAGCCGCCAAACGCGCCGACGCCTGCCAGCCACAGGCTAGCGCGCAACCAAAAGGGATCGCCGCTCAGCAGGTAACCGATATCGCTTGCCACCAGCGCCATCAGGGCTGCGACGGGAAAGTGAATCATCACGGGATGAAGCGGGTGGCCGGCGAGGGACGCGCGGCTTTTAATCGAGCGCTGACGAGGTTTTGCCATGGTCACTTCCTGTGGGCCGAAACAGCAATTCAAAGGGTAAGACACACTATTCAACGCTTAACCCCGCAGCGGGTCAACTCACTTGGCGTAACGCTAGCGCTGTTTGCGGGGCTGTTGCTAACCGGCTGCGCGGGGGATAAGTCTATTCTAGACCCGGCCGGTCAGGCCGCGTGCGATGTGGTGATGATCTGGTGGGTAATGCTGGGGTTTGGCAGCGTGGTTTTGGTGCTGGTCACCGCTTTTTGGCTGTATACCTTCAAGCGCAAAGAAGTAACGCGAACGCCTGCCGAGGAGCGAACAATAGCTCGTCGCTGGATTATTGGCGGCGGCATTTTGCTGCCGGTGGCAAGCATTACCACGCTACTGGCCTTCGGGGTGCCCACTGGGCAGCGTTTATTGCCGCTACCGTTGGGAGAACCACCGGAAGTCATCGAAGTTATCGGCCATCAATGGTGGTGGGAAGTCCGCTACCCAGGGGCGGAAGGGGGCGAGGTGGTGACCGCTAATCAACTTATTATGCCGGCGGGAGAACCGGTCGATTTTCACGTCACCGGTGCCGATGTGATTCACGCCTTCTGGGTGCCCCGCCTGGGTGGAAAGATCGATATGATTCCCGGGCGGGTGAATAAAATTCGTCTGGAAGCGGATGAACCGGCGGTATTTGGCGCCCAGTGCGCCGAGTTTTGCGGTGCCCAGCATGCCCAAATGCAGCTCTATGTAGAAGCCGTCGAGCGCGACGAGTACGAGGCTTGGCTGGCCGCTCGCGAAACGGACGCATTGTCGTCGCTAGCGGAAAACGATCAACAGCATGAGCCGGCCAGGGAGGCCTTTATGACCCATTGCGCGAGCTGCCATCGGGTAGCGGGACTCTCCTCGGGTGGGGAGGGGCCGGATCTTTCCGATCTTGGCAACCGCACCAGCCTTGGGGCGGGCATTATGGCCATGGAAGAGGGGGCGGTAACCCGCTGGCTACAGCACCATCAAGATTTAAAGCCGGGCAACAAAATGCCGCCCCACGATGATATTGAGACGGCCACCTTGGAGAGCCTGGGTGCTTGGCTGGAGACGCTCACCCCATGACCACTATCAACCGTGAAGCGACCCCCGAAGGCGATAACATCAAAGGTCCCCATCAACTGCACAGCGACTTGCACGACATATGGGGCAATCCGCGGGGCTTAAAAGCCCTCACCATTGTTAACCACACCACGCTCGGCCTACGTTTTATGGTTACCGGGATGGTGTTCTTCTTGATTGGTGGCCTATTGGCCATGCTGGTGCGCACCCAGTTGGCGCTCCCCGATCAAGACTTTATGTCCCCGGATATCTATAACCAAGTCACCACCATGCATGGCACGGTGATGATGTTTCTGTTCGCCATCCCAATGCTGGAAGGGTTGGCGATTTATATGATTCCCAAGATGATCGGCGCCCGTGATCTGGTTTGCCCACGGCTTACATCGCTGGGTTACTGGTGCTATCTGTTTGGCGGCATCATCCTATCGTTTAGTCTGGTGCTAGAAATGGCGCCGAATAGCGGATGGTTTATGTATACCCCGCTAAGCAGCAGCGAGTACTCCCCGGGATTGGGCTCGGATTTTTGGCTGCTGGGTATTACTTTTGTTGAGATCTCCGCGCTCTCTGCCGGGGTAGAACTGGTGGTTTCGATACTGCGTACCCGCACCCAGGGCATGGCGCTGCACAAAATGCCGCTGTTTGCCTGGTATATCCTCGCCATGGCGCTGATGATCGTGGTCGGTTTCCCGCCGCTGATTCTGGGCAGTATTCTATTGGAGCTTGAGCGCGCAGTCGGGATGCCCTTTTTCGAAGTGGCGGGTGGCGGTGACCCGATTCTTTGGCAGCACCTCTTTTGGCTGTTCGGCCATCCTGAGGTTTACATCATTTTCCTGCCTGCGGCGGGCATTGTCTCCACGCTGATACCTGTCTTTGCTGGCCGTCCGATTGTTGGCTATGGCTGGGTGGTGTTTGCCATTGCCGTGACAGGCTTTATCAGTTTTGGGCTTTGGGTTCACCACATGTTTACCGTGGGCATCCCTCAACTGGCCCAGGCGTTCTTCTCCGCCGCCAGTATGTTGGTGGCGGTGCCCACGGCGATTCAGGTGTTTGTGTGGCTGGCCACGCTATGGCTGGGCAAGCCCAAAATGAAACTGCCGATGCTGTGGATCATGGGCTTCCTGATTATCTTCGTGTGTGGTGGCTTGACTGGGGTGATGCTGGCGCTGGTGCCGTTTAACTGGCAGGTGCACGACACCCATTTTGTGGTGGCGCATATGCACTATGTGCTGGTGGGCGGGATGTTCTTTCCGCTGATTGCCGGGCTTTACTACTGGCTGCCGCTGTTTTCCGGACGGATGCCGTCTGAAACCTTAGGCAAATGGGGCTTTTGGCTGACCTTTTTAGGCTTTAACGGCACGTTCTTAATCATGCACTGGACGGGCCTGCTGGGTATGCCGCGGCGGGTTTACTCCTATGAAACGGGCATGGGCTGGGATATTTTCAATCTGCTCTCGTCCATGAGTAGCTTTATTATGTCGGCGGGGATTGCCATGGTGCTGCTCGATTTTGCGCTGCATTTCCGTTTTGGCAAACCCGCTAAGCATAACCCCTGGAATGCTGACACTCTTGAGTGGGCTAACAGCATGCCGCCCAGCGCCTATAACTTTGTCAGCCTACCCAGCGTCGAGACGCGTCATCCGCTCTGGGATAATCCCGACCTGCCACGCACCATGGCAGAAGGGCAGCATAGCCTGGCGGTGGCGACTCACGGCCGCCGTGAAATGTGGGGCAGTGACCCATTAACGGGCAAAGTGCGCGAAATCATTCACCTTCCGGGTAATTCCTGGTGGCCGCTGTTTGCTGCCATGGCGCTGGCGGTTGTATGTATTAGCTTGCTAACGCGCCTTTATCCCTTGGCGGGCATCGCGGTGGTTATCGCTGGGCTATTTTTGCTGCGCTGGTCGTGGGAGAACGGGGCGCATCCAAAAGCCGCCCCGGATGCAGAAGTTGCTCCCGGCGATCCACCACTGCACTCGCGTACCATGGATGGCCCCGGCCTATGGGCCATGTCGATCACGCTAATCGCCAATGGCTCGTTCTTTCTCTCGTATTTGTTTGGTTGGTTTTACCTGTGGACGGTGTCGCCGGAGTGGCGGATGCCTGAGTCTTCACCGCTCTCCTTGCTGGGGTTGATTCTTGCCGGGGCAGCGCTAACCGCTGGCGCAGGAATTCTCGAAAAACTTGTTAGCGGTTTGCGACAGGGTAGGGATGCGGGGCTGGCAGTGGGCATGTATGGCATCAGTGCCCTTGGATTTGTGCAGGTAGCGATGACGCTGTGGGTGCTGTTAAGTGCAGACTTGGCAGTGACCGAGACCTCCCATGATGCAATCATCATGGTTGGCTTAGCCTATGCGCTGCTACATGGCGGTTTAGGCGCCGTGCTTGCCCTGCTTCAAGGCCTGCGGGTGGGCTATGGCTATGTGGGTGCTCATGCGCCTTTCGAACCCGCTGTGGTTGCCCAATGGTGGCGCTATAACCTGGTGACCTTCTGGATACTCGTGGGCGCGCTTGCCGTGTTGCCTCGTGTAATAGGGAGCTAATCTGATGTGGAAACCGCCTACAATGCAGCGCCTACACCTTACCCATCCACTACATTTCGTCATTGGCCTAACGCTGTGGTGTATCTGGTTTATAGTGGTTTATGGTGGGCATGCGGTTGCCTGCGCAGTCGCACCGCCTGCTCCCGAGCAGGGCGTATTCACCCTGGTGAGCGCTATGCTGCTTGCCGTCAGTGTCGCAGCGATTGCGTTACTGACGGCATTAACGGTGGGCTGCTGCCAGATGGCCAAGCGCCAGGTCGGGCGGCTGCGTTTTAATGCTTCGGTGTCCGCCGGGCTGTATCTTTTCTCTACCTTAGGCGTTGTGTTTGCGGCAATGCCGATTATCGGCATTCCGCCTTGTTTGTGAGTGGCATGACTGACGGCAACGCGGAAAATCTCTATACCCTCCACGGTATGTGGTGCACCAGTTGCGCCCTAGCCGTGGAGGGTTCGCTTAAGCGGCTTGAAGGCGTGCGTGAGGTTAGCGTGCACTACCCAAGCGCAACGCTTTGCATCAGCGGCACGCCTGCCGCTACCCAGCTCTCGAATCTCGCTGCAAAGGTTAAGCGTCTGGGCTACCGACTGACGGAGCTTGAGCCGGTGGCGGACGCCCATGCGCGTTTAGAAGAGGAGAGCCGCTACTTAACGCTTAGACTAATGGTCGGCTCGTTGTTCGGCATGTGGACGATGCTGGCTTCTCTACTGATCTACGCCGGTGCGCTGCCAAGCGAGCAGGTTGAGCAGGTAGTCGCTTGGGTTTCAGGGGCGTTTTCACTGCCCGTTGTGCTGTTTGCCGGCGTGCCGTTTTACCGGGCTGGGTGGCGCACGCTGCTCGCCAAGCGCCCCGGTATGGATGTGCTCGTCAGCCTTGGTGTTATTGGCGCGGTGACGGTGTCGGTATGGCTGCTATGGCGCGGCTCTGCAGAGGTCTACTTTGATACGGCGGTAATGCTGATCGTGCTTTTACTCGTTGGGCGGCTGGTGGAAACGCTGTGCCGCCACCGGGGGTTAAAAGCATTGGATGCCCTGACGCTGCCGGACGTGAATATCACTGCTTGGCAAGAGGAAGCCTGGATATCGCTGCCCGTAGATGACGTGAAAACGGGAATGCGCGTTGAGCTAGCGCCCGGTGCGATGGTGGCTCTCGACGGCACCCTTGAAGAGCCCGGCTGGATCGACACCGCCTCACTGACTGGGGAAAGCTTGCCGCGACATTTTCAAGCAGGGCAGAAGGTATACGCGGGCTGCCGTTATTTGGGTGCCACGCCTATCGTCATGCAGGTCAGCGCTGGGGTAGGCCAGCGGCGACTGGATCGGCTGTGTGATGAAATGCGCCGCTATCAGGCCAAAAAAGGTGAACTGCAGAAGCTCGCTGACCGTTTTGCCGCCTGGCTAAGCCCGCTAGCACTAGGGCTCGCGTTACTGACACTGCCCGCTGCACTGTTATTCGGGTTGGGGTGGGAGGATGCCTTAGTGCGCGCGCTTTCCGTATTAGTCGTGGCATGCCCCTGCGCCGTCGGGCTTGCAGTACCGCTGGCAAGCCTGGCAGGGAGCGGTCAGGCAATGCAGCAAGGGATTGCACTGCGCGACCCCGCCGCGCTTGAAACCCTGGCACGTATTCGCTCGGTCGCACTGGATAAAACCGGCACTCTGACCACCGGTAGCCACGCAGTGCTTCACTGGCAAGCGCGTGAGGGTGTTAATGAACAGGTGTTACAACGCAAGCTCAGCGCCGCCGTTGCGGGCAGCGAACACCCCTTAGCACAAGCGCTCGCTCGCTGGGCGAGTAACCCAGGCGATCAGCGACCTGAACAGTGTATAGAGGTCAACGAATCGCCTGGGGAAGGACGCCGCGTGCAGTTAAGTAGCGGCGAATGGCTGACGGTAGGCAGTGCCAATTGGTTGGCTCGCCAGCGTATCGTGCTGCCTGCCCAAGCGGAGGACGCAACGCTGGCCTTTGCTTCTCAAGTGGTGATAGCTGATAAGGTGGGTTGGCTAGCCACGCTCTATCTCACTGATCAACCGGTGGGCGACGCCGAGCCTAGCGTGAAACATCTGTTAGCGTCAGGGTATGTGGTGGCGATGATTAGTGGTGACCGGCAGGGCGCGGTGAGTTGGTTAGGCGAGCGTGTGGGGCTTGCCCGTGAAGCTTGCTATGCACAGCGCTCGCCGGAAGCGAAAGCGCGTTTATTGCGGGGGCTACCATCGCCAACGCTCTACGTGGGGGATGGCTTAAACGATACCTTGAGCCTGGCCGCAGCAGATGTGGGTATCGCGCCACTAAGTGCCAGCGAAACCGCCCGGGAGGGGGCTGCTGCCCAGCTTATGGCACCAGGAATTGGCGGGGTAGTGAAACTGCTTGGCATTGCCCAACGCACCCGGCGCATCATGGCTCAAAACCTGTTCTTTTCAGCGCTGTATAATACTCTGGCGCTCGGTTTGGTGGTCGTGATGGCAATACCCCCGCTAATCGCGGTGCTCGCCATGGCAGCAAGCTCGCTGACAGTTACCCTTAACGCTGCACGATTAGCCTGGGCTGAGCCGGATTAAGAGGGCTAACTAAATGAAGAGAGCTAAATGGAATAGCCAAGTGCCTGTTTAAGCCGCTCTGCATTGGTAGCCACCCAACGTGGATCAATCGCGCCCCAATTACGTATCTGGTAGCGGCCAATGTTGTGGCGCTCGCCGTCATCTTTAGTAAATACACACTCGATATCCAACTCGGCCAGGGAGGCGATCGTATCCTGGGCGGTGCGCCGGGGCATACCGGTGGCCTCGATCAACGCAGGCACGCTGGCAGCACCTTGTTCGATCAAATGGGCGACGTATAAACGGCGGTAAAAACTTGATTTGGTTTTGCTAAGAGCGGGCATTGGGCTTCCTTTTCAGCTAATTGTTGCATATGCCGCTTAGCTTAAATGAATAAATCCTGCTGCGCTCGTGGCGGGCGAAAATCCCGTGTATTCAAGCCCTGCTCGGTGCGATCCTGCATGTTCCACTGGCGGCTGGCACGGGCAAAGCGCTGGGCGATTAAATCCGCAAATACCCCTTCACCGCGAAAGCGCTTACCAAACTTGGCATCGTACGCCTTACCGCCACGGCACTGACGTATTAGGCTCATCACTTTCGCAGCGCGCTCTGGGTAGTGTGCTTCTAACCACGCTTCAAAAAGCGGCGCCACTTCATAGGGTAAGCGCAGTAGCATCCAGGCGGCAGTGCGCGCCCCTGCACGGCTGGCAGCTTCCAAAAGGTTTTCGATTTCATGATCCGTCAGTCCCGGAATAACTGGCGAAATCAGCGTACCTACGGGAATGCCCGCGGTATTCAGTTCCCGAATGGCTCGTAAGCGCGCCTGGGGAGATGCCGCCCGCGGCTCTAATGTGCGTTTCAAGTTGGCATCCAGGCTAGTCAAACTAACAAATACGCGCACCAGCCGGTGCTCAGCCATTTCGGCCAGGAGTTCTAAATCGCGCAGCACTAAGGTGCTTTTGGTCACTAGCGTTACCGGGTGGCGACACTTCAGTAGCAGCTCAAGTAACTGCCGAGTGGTTTGATGTTTGGCTTCAAGCGGTTGGTAGCAGTCGGTGTTGCCGGAAAGGTTGATGGGGCGGCACACATAGTTGGGATGACAAAGCTCTTCAGTTAACCGCTCCACTAAACCGCTGCGGGCAATCAATTTGGTTTCAAAATCCAACCCCGGCGACAAATCCCAGTAGGCGTGGGAGGGGCGGGCATAGCAGTAAACGCAGCCGTGCTCACAGCCACGATACGGGTTTAGTGATCGATCAAAGGGTAAATCCGGCGATTTGTTCCAGGAGAGTGCGCTTTTGCTGACTTCCTCACGTACTTCGGTGGCGATAGTGGTGGATGTTTCCTCCCGCCACCAACCGTCGTCTTCCGCATTGCTTTGGGTGGGCGCAAAACGGTTATGCGGATCGTACGTTGCCCCGCGACCTTTACGCACGGCTGACGCATGAGACGCTTGTTCGGGAGTCGTCATTGGCCACCTCACCTCTAAATGCTATTGATGTATGCATATGGTTATATATACAGTATATGGCGTTTATAAAAAGACGCAAGCAGAGGGGTAGGAGCTTAAATGCTAAATTCGGGGGATGAACAGACGCTCCGTTATTTCATACTCTTAACTAGGGCCTGTTGGCGTTTCACTCACGGCCACGCTGGCGCCCATATTGAAAGAGGCGATATGACCTATGGAGCTGCAACCACATTTTGAGCTGATGGCATCCTATAACCAGTGGATGAACACCAAGGTATACGATGCTGCCAGCAGGCTGACGACCGCTGAGCTTAGCGAAGAGCGTGGCGCTTTCTTCGGTTCGATTTTTGGCACGCTAAATCATGTTGTGGTCGCCGATACCATTTGGCTTAAGCGGTTTGCAGCGCATCCCGCGTCTAGCGCAAGAACGCTTGCGGTAATAGTCGACCTCCCTACGCCACAGCGGCTTGATGAATTGATGTTTGATGACTTGGAAGGCCTGAAAGCGCATCGCCGATGGCTTGATACTGTAATTATTAACTGGGTGGGCGCGCTAACTGATGACGATTTGAGTACCACGCTGAGTTATCACAACACAAAAGGAGTGGCCTCAAAACGACGCTACTCAAGCCTGATTCTCCACTTCTTCAATCACCAAACCCACCATCGCGGACAGGTATCTACTTTATTCTACCAAGCCGGGGTGGACATTGGTGTCACCGATCTGCTGGCGCTGATTCCGGACGAAGCATCAATATGATGTTTAACCACCTTATATGGTGGAAAACGGTGAAGGGAGAAAGGCCATGCATATTAGATATATGTATACTGAAGATCATTGATAGCGGTCACTTACATTGAAAGGTTTCACATTAATTAAGACGGTTGCGAGCACTAGATGATCAAGCTAGAAAAACTTGATGCAGCGGATGTGGCTGAAGTGCGCAACATCGCGGTGCGCGATGATCAGGTGAAATTTGTGGGGACCGCTAAGGAGTTTCTCACTGATCGACATGAAGCGACGCATCTGCATGTGATTAAGCACGATGACCAGTTGGTAGGATGCTTCAAAATCGATATAGCCTACGCTGATGACTATGATTTTTGTACGGAAGGCAGCATAGGCCTACGCGCGTTTTTCATTGACGCCAAGCAGCAGGGTAGAGGGCTTGGGACGTTGGCGGTAAAAGCGCTGTTTCCCTACCTAAAAGAAAACTATGCGAATTATCCCCGAATCTACCTGACGGTGAACGCCAAGAACCCTGCGGCTCACACCTGTTACCAAAAGGCGGGCTTCCATGAAACAGGTGAGCACTACCTGGGCGGGGCTGCGGGGCCTCAACATATAATGTATTGGGACCTCCAGTGATCAGAACGTTTACCCCAAGCGATAGTGAGTCAGTTCTGACTTACTAGTTCGTTGATGTTATGTAGCTTGACGTATAAGGGCGAGCATAAACGCCTTGGTTTTCTCAAACCAAGGCGTTCTTTTTTCTACCCGGTTAGCAAGCTAGCCTAGCGCTTCTTCTTCGCGGGTTTCTTACCGGCACTGGCTGGTGCGCTTTCCTTCTCACCGCTACCGCCATTAGGGAAGTGCGCACGCACCAGTTCCAGCAGACCTTGCGTTGAGGCGTCGAAGTCGGCGGCGTTGGTGTCGATGCGCTCGCTGATTTCACCGGCGATGCGCTTGCCGAGCTGTACGCCCCACTGGTCAAAGGAGTTGATGTTCCAGATGACCCCTTGCACGAACACCTTATGCTCGTAGAGCGCGATCAGCGCACCCAGGTTTTTCGGCGTTAGTTCGTCCAGCAGCAGTGTGCTTGATGGTCGGTTGCCGGGGCAGCTGTAGGGGTCGTGTTGGCTAAGCTCTTTGCTGTCCCCCTGGCTGCCTTCCATAAAGGCGTTGGCCTGGGCGAGCATATTGGTGAGCAGTGCGAAGTGGTGGTCTTCAACGCCGGGCTCGGGCTTAAGCGAAGCAATAAAGTCGATAGGTACGTAGCGCGTGCCCTGGTGCAGCAACTGGAAGAAAGCGTGCTGGCCGTTGGAGCCGGTCTGGCCCCAGACAATCGGGCCGGTTTTGTAATTCACCGGGTGACCGAAAATATCCACCGATTTACCGTTAGACTCCATATCCAGCTGCTGCAGGAAAGAGGGTAGTTGGTTCAGCGCCTGGTCGTAGGGCACGATGGCTTGGGTTTCGGCGCCAATAAAGTTGATGTACCAAATACCAATCAGCGCCATCAGTACCGGCATATTCTCGGAGAAGGGCGCGTTGATGAAATGGTTATCCATCTCGTGAGCGCCCTCCAGCAGCTCAATAAAGCCCTCAAAACCGATCGAAAGCGCGATCGGCAGACCGATCGACGACCACATGGAGTAGCGCCCGCCCACCCAGGCCCAGAATTCGAACACGTTCTCTTCGCGAATGCCGAATTCCATGGCCGCTTTGCGGTTGGTGGAGGCGGCAATAAAGTGCGCGCCCACGTCGGCGTCTTCACCAGCGTTCTCCAGGAACCAGCGCCGCGCGGTTTTGGCGTTTAGCAGTGTCTCCTGGGTAGAGAAGGTCTTGGTGGAGACGATAAACAGCGTGGTGGCGGGGTCGAGGCGCGAAAGTACCTTCTGAATATGGGTGCCGTCCACGTTGGAGACGAAGTGGAAGTGCAACTCCGGGTGGCGATATTTGAGCAGCGCGCGAACCGCCATATTGGGCCCAAGATCCGAGCCGCCAATACCGATATTGACCACGTCTTTAATGCGTTTGCCGCTGTAGCCTTTCCACTCACCGCTGCGCACCGCTTCGGAGAACAGCTTGATCTGCTCGCGAGTGCGGGTGATCTCCGGCATCACGTCTTCGCCGTCAACATACACCGGCTCATCGCCTAAGTGGCGCAGGGCAGTGTGCAGTACCGGGCGGTTCTCCGTCACGTTGATAATATCGCCGGAGAACATCTGTGCTCGGCGCTGTACCAGCGCGGAGTGGTCGGCTAGCTCGATCAGCTTGTTAAGCACTTCATCGGAGACATGGTGCTTGGAGTAGTCAAGAAACAGGCCGCCCACCCGTAAGCTCATTTTCTCAAAGCGCTGCGGGTCATTAGTGAAATAGTCACGAATGCGGTCATTAGCGGTTTTGTCGCGTAGGCGGTCAAGCGCCTGCCAGGTAACACTGCGAGTGAGCTGAAACATAGGGCGATCCGTTTGTTATAGATGAATTGGGTGATCAGAATCGAAAAAGTATATGTAAAAATACTACATAAAAAACGGCAGATAGTAGAGGGTATTTGTGATCTGAAAAGGGTTAACTGCGTAAAACTACCAACTTTTTTTGAGGGACAGTTGTGAGGGCAGGGCAGGCGCTATGCCTACCCTTCACGTTTAACTAAAAGATGTTAAGTGGCAACGGCGACTTGGGCCGCGCCGCGTTTGATAAACGCATAACCTAACCCTGTTACCAGTGAGCCTGCCACAATAGCGCCAAGATAGAGCAGCGCTGGGGTGATGGCGTTGGGAATCAACAGTACGAAGATGCCACCATGGGGCGCCATCAATTTAGCACCCACCAGCATAGAGAGCGCGCCTGTTAGCGCCCCGCCAGCGATACAGGCCGGAATCACCCGTAGCGGGTCTTTCGCCGCAAAGGGAATCGCGCCTTCACTGATAAAGCAGAGGCCAAGTACAAACGACGCCTTACCTGCTTCGCGCTCCGGTGCAGAGAACTTGTTGCGCGCTACAAAGCTGGCAATCCCCATACCAATGGCAGGTACCATCCCCGCCGCCATAATCGCCGCCATGGGGCCGTAGGTTTCAGAGGCCAGCAGGCCCACGCCAAAGGTGTACGCGGCTTTGTTGACCGGGCCGCCCAGATCGAAACACATCATCGCGCCCAGCAGAATACCTAATAGCACCGCGTTGGTGGAGCCCATGGATTCCAGGAAGCTGGTCAGGGCATTCAGCAGCGCCGCGACCGGTTCGCCAATCACGTAGATCATGGTCAGGCCGGTGACCAAGCTAGCGACCAGCGGAATAATCAGAATCGGTTTGAGTGACTCAACGCTGGAGGGCAGTTTGACGTAGCGTGTTACCGCCAGGGCCACATAGCCCGCCAGGAAACCCGCCAAAATACCGCCGATAAAGCCGGAGCCGATATTGGCCGCTAGCATGCCGCCAATCATACCCGGCGCGATACCGGGGCGGTCGGCGATGGAGTAGGCGATGTAGCCGGCCAGTACGGGAATCATCAGGGCGAAGGCGGTGCCGCCACCGATCTGCATCAGCGCGGCAGCCAGGGTGCCTTCCTGCTCAAAGGCTTCAATGCCGAACACAAAGGAGAGCGCAATCAGCAGGCCGCCCGCCACCACCATCGGCAGCATAAAGGAAACGCCGGTGAGCAGGTGCTTATAAACGCCTTTCTCTTTGACGCTCTTATTAGCGCCGCCCGCACTGTTGCTGCCACTCTCTATAGCGGCCTCGCTGAGCGCGGCTTCAAGTGTAGGGCGGGGCTTTTTCAGCGCGTTGCCGGTCGAGGTGCGGTAGATGCGCTTGCCTGCGAACCGCGTCGGGTCAACGTCGATATCGCAGGCCAGCACGACCACATCGGCGTCGGCGATCTCTTCTTCCGTCAGCTGATCTTGGGCGCCTACCGAGCCTTGGGTTTCCACGCGAATGGCGTGGCCCATGGCTTTGCCTGCTTCCGCTAGCGCTTCGGCAGCCATAAAGGTGTGGGCCACGCCGGTGGGGCAGGCGGTGACGGCGACGATTTTCTTACCACCGGCGCTGGTGGGAACGGGAGATGCGGAGGCTGCCGGGGCGCTATAAATCGGCGCTTCTCGCTTAGCCTTGGCCAGAAAATCGCTGGGGTCGGGGAGGGCGCTGGCAATCGGTGCTTGGAATAGGCGCTTGCCTTCAAAACGCTCTGGGGCCGGTACATGGTCGGCGGCGACCACGATTAAGTCGGCGTTGGCAACCTGTTCGGCGGTCGCGGCTTGCAGCGGGGCGACTTCGCCGTGCATTTCCACGTGCACCGTCCAACCTTGGCGCTGGGCGGCTTGTTCCAGGCGCTTAGCCGCGAGGAAGGTGGTCGCCATGCCGCTGGGGCAGGCGGTAATCAGAATAATATTCATAGCGTGGCTCCCTCGGTGATGGTGTCATCAAGACGCCGTATCCGGGTGTGTTGTTGGAGTGAATCGAAATCGGCTGCATGGGGATTGCCCACACCCACGTGGCGCACTGCTTCGGCAGACAGCGCCGTGGCGAAGCGAAGGGTGTGCTCGGGGGCATGGCCACTCAGCAGGCCGTGGAGGATGCCAGCGAAAAACGTATCGCCAGCGCAAACGGTATTGGTCGCGGTCACCTTGGGCGGTGTCGCGTGCCAGGCGCCCTGGGCGCTGACCCATAGCACTCCTTCGGCGCCCGCTGAAATCAATGCATTGGCGATGCCGCTTTCATGCAAGCGCTTGGCAGCATTCAAACGTGCATCGGAAGACGTCATGTCTTCGCCCGACCATTCGGCCAGTTCGCTTTCATTGGGCTTCACCCCTGCAGGGTGGGTCGCTATCGCGGCGTTGAGTGCTGGGCCGCTGGTGTCCACCCACAGCGGCACGCCGCTGGCGTTTAAGTGGCTTAACAGTTCGCTGAAATCTTCCAGCGAGAGCCCTGGGGGCAAGCTGCCCGCCACTACGACAGCATGCGGGGGCGTGGCACTGGCCAGCTTGGCATTCAGGGTGTCGATCAACGCCTGCCAATGCTCGGCATCTATCGGCATACCGGGGCCGTTAATGTCGGTAACACGGCCGCTCTGTTCCGCAATTTTGGCATTAATGCGAGTTTCACCCGGCACGCGCACAAAGGCATCGGTTAAGGCGTATTTGGCAAAGGCCAATTGGAAGGGGGCGTCGTTATCGGCACCTAAAAAACCGCTGACGGTAACGTCGTGGCCCAGCCCTACCAGCACCCGGGCAACGTTAACACCTTTGCCCGCGGCTTCTAGCTGCGCGCTGGTGGGGCGATTGACGCTGCCCAACACCAGAGCATCAAGGTTAAACGCCAAATCCAGCGCTGGGTTGAGGGTAATACACAGCACGCGTGCCATTAGCGCGCCTCCAGTGCATCGCGCACTTCATCGCTGGTCGCTTGGGAAAGCGCCAACTGAGCACTGGCCTGGGCATCCGCAAAATCAAACTCGCGCAGGCGGGCCTTGACCAGTGGAATCTGCCGAGCGCTAACAGAAAGTTCGTCTACACCAAGGCCGACCAGCACCGGAATGGCCACGGCGTCCGAGGCTAGTTCGCCGCACACGCCGACCCATTTGCCTTGGCTGTGGGCAGCCGCCACGGTCATCTGAATCAAACGCAGCACCGCAGGGTGCAAACCATCGGCCTGGGCCGAAAGCTCCGGGTGGCCGCGGTCGATGGCCAGGGTGTACTGGGTTAGGTCGTTGGTACCTACCGAGAAGAAGTCCACTTCAGCGGCAAGGCTGGGCGCTAGCAGTGCACTAGAGGGTATTTCAATCATTACCCCAAGCTGCACATCGGTAGCGCGCTGGGAAGTCGGGATCTCTTGGAGTAGGCGATCGTAGATGACTTTAACTGCGCGGAACTCGGCAATGTCTTTGACCATCGGCAGCATAATGCGCAGTGGTTGATCCTTTCCTGCCATTAGGAGCGCGCGCAGCTGGGTTTCGAGTACTTCCGGTTGGGTCAGCGCCAGGCGAATGCCGCGCAGGCCCAGGAAGGGATTGTCTTCCTGGGGCACCGGCCAGTAGGGCAGCGGTTTGTCACCGCCGACATCTAACGTGCGGGCGACCAGCGGGCGACCCTCAAGGGCATCAATTGCCTGGCGGTATTCGCTAACCTGAGTGGCTAAATCCGGAGCGCTGGCGTGGGCCATAAACAGGAATTCGGTACGCAGTAGACCCACGGCCTCGGCACCACGCTCTACGGCATCGGCCGCGTGGGCGGTGTTGCCCAGGTTAGCGGCGACTTCGACACGGTGCCCGTCGCGGGTTTGGGCGACCTCAAAGCGGCTTTCCCAAGCATCGGCTTCGCGCTGCTGGAGGTCGAGCAACTGCTGCTCGGCGCGCTGTAGGCGCTCTTCGGAAGGCTGCGATGTGACTCGGCCGCGCTCACCGTCCAAAATCATCATGCTGGCGTTGTTGAGCGCCATCACTGCTTGCCCTGCGCCCACAACAGCGGGGATACCCAAGGCGCGGGCCAGAATAGCGCTGTGTGCCGTGGCACCGCCGCGTACGGTGAGCAAACCGCGCACACGCGTCGTGTCTAAGCGGGCGACATCGGAAGGGCCGATATCGTCCATGATCAGAATGTAGGGGTGATCTGGCGGTTCGGGAAGCGTCACATCGCAGAGTACGCCCAGCACTCGGCGGCCGACGTCGCGCAAATCGGCGGCGCGTTCGGCCAGCAGGCGGTCAGCGAGCATCTCCTGGGCGTGGGCCGCGGTTTCAATCGCTTCCCACCAGCCCGCTTCCGCCGAGCGTCCTTCACGAATGGCATCCGTCGCCGCGTGATGGAGCTCCGGGTCGTCGAGCATCTCTTCGTGCATCGAAAGAATATCGGCGACTTCGCCACCGGGGGCCTTACGCACCAGGGTTTCCAGTTGGGCGGCGCCCTCTTTTAGCGCGCTGTTTAAACGACTGATTTCGTGTTCAGCGTCGCTGGCGTGCTCGGCGTAGTCGAACTGCATCGGGCGAATCACAAACACGGGCGCAATGGCCAGGCCGGGTGACGCGGCTACGCCCGCATGGGGAGTATCGGCAGTGAGGGGGGCGATATCCGGTTGGGGAGTGCTCGCTTGCGGCGTGCTGTCAAAGCCGCCGTCAAAGGGCGACACTTTCTCCCCCAGGCCCGATTCAACCGCCTCAGCGACTGCCGCTAGTGCTGCGCTCGCCTGCTCGCCTTCGGCTGAAAGTACCAGCCACTGGCCGCGTCGTGCACCCAGGCCAATCACCTTGGTCAGGCTGGCGGCGGAAACCGGGGTGGCGCTGCCCTCTTCCAGGCGCGCCTGAATCGGCATAGCCTGGGCACGGGCAATTTGCACTAACTGCTTGGCGGGGCGGGCGTGAAGGCCGTGAGGGTTAAGCACCCGCACGCGGCGGGTCTGGGTGCTGGCGGTCTCGCCCGCCAGGGTGGCCAGCAGTTGCGCGCTGGTTTTGCCCACTAAGCTTTGGCTTTCGCCGTTCTCTAACACCGCCATGAGTTGCTCAAGCAGTGGGCGATGGGCGTCGCCATGGGCGGCCAGACAGAACAACGCATGCACCGGATGGCCCGCACTTTCCAGGCTTTGCTCCGCTGGCGTGGCGACCCCCAGCGCGGGCTGGTTAACCCCCTGGGCGCTGCTGGCCAGCCAAATGCCTTTGCCTAACCAGGTCGGCTGTGCTGCGGCGACGGCGGTAATGAAGGCGTTATCGACACAGCCACTTTGGCGTAAACGGGCAGCCGCCGCCAAGGCGAGTTCTTGTGGGTCGCGGGCGGGAAAATTGACGCACAGGGTGTCGGCGTCCAGGCGGGGCTCAAGTGCCGGTTTGGAAAGCAGGCGCGCGACATCGGCCGCGGAGGTGGCATTGGCCAACTGCTCGGAAACGCCCTCTTTGTCGAGTACGTGGGTCAACTGGCGCAGAATATCCAAGTGTTCATCGTTTTGGGCAGCAATCGTGACCAGTACGTGTACACGCTGGCCGTCGTGCCATTCGACCCCGTTGGGAAACTGCAGCACGCGCACGCCCGTTTGCTTTACATACTGACGGCTTTCCGGCGTACCGTGGGGGATCGCAATAGCGTTGCCTAGAAACGTGGATGATTGCGCCTCGCGGGCGTGTAGGCCGTCGCGGTACTCGGCCTCAACCAATCCGGCGTCTACCAGCGCCTCAGCGGCACTGTCCAGCGCGGTTTGCCAGCTGTCAGCGTTGCGGCCTAGCAAGATGTCATTGGGGCCGAGTGTCAACATAGGTGTCTCCGTGTAGAACCATAGTCGTAGCGCATCAAAGTGAGCTAGATGAATTGTCTCACCTGTGTATAGTTGGCTATGCTGAATCGATTCACTGAATGACACAAGGTTTGTGCTTTTAGACTTTGGTCTGGTAGGCGCTAACTTGCTGATAAACTGCCCGATCACACCAAGGGGAAACCGCATGACACTTGCCGATATTGCCCGGCTAGCCGGCGTCTCGCGCACGACCGCTAGTTACGTGATTAATGGCCAGGCCGAGCAGCGGCGCATTAGCGCAGCGACCATCGATAAGGTGATGGCGGTGGTGCGCCAGCACCGCTACCACATTGACCCCCAGGCGGCAGCGCTGCGCCGGGGCGCTAGCCGTTTGCTGGGGCTTATCGTGCCGGATCTGGAGAACATCAGTTACGCCCGGCTCGCCAAGCGCCTTGAACGTGGCGCCCGGGAGCAAGGGTACCAACTGTTGATCGTAAGCTCGGATGACTGTGCAGAGAGCGAACGAACCCTCGCCTTGGCGCTGCGTGCCCAGCGCTGCGAAGTCTTGATCACCGCCAGTTGCCTGCCTAGCGACGACACTTTTTATGCCGATCTGGTAGACGAGGGCTGGTGCGTAGTGGGTATGGACCGTGGTCTTAATCCGGCGCGTTTTGCCAGCGTCGTGAGTAACGACCAGGAGGCGGCGGAGACGTTGACGCGCTCGGTGATCGGCGAAGCAACCAAGCGCGTTGCGTGGTTGGAGGCGATGCCAGATCTGTCGGTGAGTCGCGAGCGGCGGGCGGGCTTTCAGACGGCGCTTAAAGGCACTGCTATAGAGCCGCTGTATCTCACCGGATCGCACTATGAGCGCAGCGAGGGGGCACGTTTGGCAGCTGAGTTACTGGATAAGCAGGGAGGTGCCGACGCGCTGGTGACCGCGTCTTACACACTGCTTGAAGGGGTGTTTGATGTGTTCTTGGAACGTGGCGGCTTACCGAACAATATTCGTTTGGCGACCTTTGGCGACCACCGGCTGCTGGATTTTCTTCCTCAGCCAGTGAACTCGGCGCTACAGGATTACGACCGTATCGCCGAGTTAACGTTGAGCTGCGCACTCACTGCCATGAGCGGACACTATGAGTGTGGCCAGCAAGTAGTAGCGCGTCATCTGCACACCCGATAAACACCAAGCCCAGGCTACAAACCCAAGCGACAAGACCTGGTGCATCGTGGTCTAGACCGTTCTGGCTTGGGCCCAGGCGGCAGCGTCCGGTATCGACATGTCGTAGCTCTCGCTTAAGTAGGGCGAGGAGAGCAGGAAGTCCGCGCTCGCCGCATTGCAGGCAACGGGCACATTCCATAGCGCCGCTAAACGCAGCAGCGCTTTAACATCCGGGTCGTGAGGCTGGGGTGAGAAGGGATCCCAAAAGAAGATCAGCACATCCAGCTGCTGCTCCGCTATCCGTGCGCCAATCTGCTGGTCACCGCCCAAAGGGCCGCTCATCAGCCCTTCGACTTCAAGTCCTAACGCGGTTTTAAGCCGCTTAGCGGTGGTGCCTGTGCCAATCAGCTCGTGCTGGCTCAGTGTCTCCTGCCAGCGAGTGGCCCACTCAAGCATTTCACTCTTTTTGCCATCGTGGGCAATCAGCGCAATGCGCTTGCGCGCTTGTAGGGTGCGGATAGCCTGGCGGGGCGGTTGCGCGTCACTCATGTCGTCACTTTCCTCTTGAGTTTTTTGCTTTTGAAAGGTCGCTAAAGATAAAGCTCGCTACAGAGGTTAGCCCGTTACTCGCTATCCAGAGCAAGGATTTTCATTGTATTGGTGCCCCCATGAGCGTTCATATGGTCGCCGCGGGTCAAAATCACATGCTCACCAGGGTGTACAAACCCTTGCGTTTGCAAGCACTTCAAGGCCTCTTGGTTGAGGTTGGTAGGGTCCATGTCGGTGGTGTCGAAAGGTATCGAGACAACACCACGATAAAGTGCCATCCGCCGCTGGGCGATAGGGCTGTGGGCCAATCCTACGATAGGCAAGCCGGAGCGAATGCGCGACGCAATCAGTGGTGTATAACCGGTGGAGGTCATGCAGGCGATGACGCTAACGCCGGATAAGTGGTTCGCCGCATACATTGCCGACAGCGCAATGGTTTCATCGATACGCTCAAAGCCTTCATGAATCCGGTGGCCTGACTCCTGAGCGAGACGTTCACGCTCGGCGCCCAGGCATACGCGGTTCATCGCCTCAATGGTTTCCACCGGATAATCACCCGCCGCGGTTTCCGCTGACAGCATCACCGCGTCGGTGGCGTCGAGCACTGCGTTGGCCACGTCGAAGACTTCGGCGCGGGTGGGTAGCGGCGACTCAATCATTGATTCCATCATCTGGGTGGCGGTAATCACCGCACGATTAAGTGTGCGCGCATGTTTGATAATGCGCTTCTGAGTGCCGATTAGCGCGGCGTCGCCAATCTCCACGCCCAGGTCGCCCCTCGCCACCATGACCGCCTCCGAGGCTTCGATAATGCCATCCAGAGTGGCGTCGTCGGCAACCGCTTCGGCGCGTTCGAGCTTAGCCACTAAGCCAATTTCTTGACCGGCTTCGCCAAGCAGTTCGCGGGCTTCCTGCATATCCGCGGCGCTGCGTGGGAAGGAAACTGCCAAATAGTCAACGCCGATCTCGATAGCGGTTTTCAGGTCGGCCTTATCTTTCTCAGTGAGGGCAGGCGCGGATAGACCGCCGCCCTGTTTGTTGATGCCTTTATTGTTGGAGAGCTTGCCACCCACGTGAACCCGGGTGTGGACTTCCTGTCCAATTACACGAGTGACATCCAAAACCAAACGGCCGTCGTCGAGCAGTAGGCGGTCCCCTTCCACGACATCATCGGGGAGGGTTTGATAGTCACAGCCGACGCGTTCTGCAGTACCGCTGTTGGCATCTAGCGCCATGTCCAAGACAAATGGCTGGCCGACATCAAGTTTGACGGCACCTTCAACAAAGCGCGCGATACGAATTTTCGGCCCCTGAAGATCGCCCAGCGCAGCAACACTGCGACCAAGCCGTGCAGCGATTTCGCGCACTTCACCTAAGCGACGACGGTGGTCATCTGCCGAGCCGTGGGAGAAGTTAAGCCGCACCACATCCACACCGGCTTTGAGCATCGCTTCCAGCACGCCGGGGCGATCGCTGGCGGGGCCAAGGGTGGCGACGATTTTGGTGCGCCGCAATGGGCTGTGAGGGCTGGTCTGCGTGTGGGAAAGAGGGCTAGTAGACGTCTGAGCTGCTGTGTTCGAGGTAGCATTTGTCACGAGGGCGCTCTCCTTATACAAGGGTATTGTTGGTAATTTAGTATTGGACTACGATAGCGTTTATATAGTAATTTTACTACATATTGGATATTTACTAGCCTTTTGGGGCGGTTAAAACGCTGTTTATCGGCCTCATGAAGCTTAAATACGTATTTTTAGTAATTTTTTTACTAAAAGTACCTCTCATTATTATTGGTTAATTGAGGAGCTATCATGACAATAAGAGTTGCGATTAATGGATTTGGCCGTATTGGCCGCAATGTGCTGCGCGCCCTTTACGAAAACAGCTACCGTGACCGCATTCAGGTGGTCGCCATTAACGATCTAGGCGATCCCTCGCTAAATTCTCACCTACTGCGTCACGACACCGTGCATGGCCACTTTCCTTTTAAGGTAGAACACGACGCTGAGAGCATCACGGTAGATGGTGATCGTATCGCCATCTCCTCAGAGCGCGACCCAGCGCAGCTGCCGTGGGCATCAATGAATATTGATCTGGTGATGGAGTGCACAGGGTTATTTACCAAACGTGAGGCAGCGGCTAAGCATATTGAAGCGGGCGCCAAGCGCGTGCTGATTTCCGCACCCAGCCCTGATGCCGATGCCACTATCGTGTATGGCGTCAATGATGATGTGCTGACTGCCGAGCATACGGTGGTTTCTAACGCTTCTTGCACCACCAACTGTTTAGCGCCGGTGGCCAAAGCGTTGAACGATGCCGTCGGTATTGAGAACGGTTTGATGACCACGGTGCACGCTTACACCAACGATCAGAACCTGTCGGATGTTTACCACTCTGACCCCTACCGGGCACGTAGCGCGACGCACTCGATGATCCCGACCAAAACCGGTGCTGCCGCAGCGGTAGGCTTAGTGCTGCCGGAATTAGCTGGTAAGTTTGACGGCTTGGCGATTCGCGTGCCGCTGATCAACGTCTCGCTAGTGGACCTGACCTTTACTGCCGGACGCGATACCAGCAAAGAAGAGATCAACGCCATCGTCGAGAAGGCTGCCGCCAACTCACCGGTATTGGCCATTAACGCCGAGCCCCTGGTGTCTATCGACTTTAACCACGATGCCAACTCGTCGACCTTTGATGCCAACCACACCCGCGTGAATGGCCGTCTGGTTAAAGTTATGGCCTGGTACGACAACGAGTGGGGCTTCTCTAACCGTATGCTGGATACTGCGCTTGCCATGCAGGAGACTGCCAAGTAATACCCTCCTTTATTAAGGGCTAAGGGCAGGTATCGCCCAGCAGCAGCTCCGTTTGCAGCAGCTGCTGGGCGAGGGGAATGCGGCCAAGAATCATCTGCGCGGCGACCCGTCCTTTGCCCACGCTGTCCTGGCGCACCGTGGTTAAACGCGGTGCACGGTATTGCCCTTCGGCAATACCATCAAAGCCGGTAATGCGCAGCTCTTCCGGTACTTGAATACCGCGCTGTTCCGCGAGCGTTAGCGCTGTGAGCGCAATGCGGTCAGACATACACAGCAGCAGATCCGGCCGCTGCTCTTTGGGCTGGTCGAGAATCTCAGCAATGACTGGCGAGCAGACCTCAAAGGTATTCTCCTCGATATTCCACAGCGGCACCTGTTCCGCATCCACTCCTCGTTCACTCAATGCGCTATGAAAGCCTTCCAAACGGGCGCGGCTGATTGTGCTGGTGTTGGGCAGCAGGGTGTGCTTGGGTGTCACACGGCCGTTGCAAACCTCTTTGGTTAAGCGCAGGTTGATAATCGCCGGGCGTTTGGGCAACTGGCTCAACGCATGGTGGGCGATTTTATAGCTGGCGGCGGTATCGTCGATATGCACCGTTGGGCAGCCTTCAATATCAAAATCGACGGCCACCAGGGTGCGCTGAGCGGGTAGTTCATCGAGCAGCTTATTGTTGGGCATTAGCCCATAGACGATAAAACCATCGGCGATATTGGCCGAGCCCGGCGGTTGAGAGGCGTGGCCCCGGCCCGGCAAGAGCAGCAGGGTATGGCCATGGGCATCAAGGACTTCGGCAACCCCGGAAAGAAACTCGCTGGCCACGGCGTCGTTCAAACTGTAGGTAAGGCTTTCGGCAAGAATCACCGCAATAATCCGCGAGCGGCCAGTGCGCAGACTGCGTGCTTTGGCATCAGGGCCGCTGTACCCCAATTGTTTGGCCTGCTTAAGTATCCGCTCGCGCAGGGCTGGGGAGAGCTGATCCGGCCGGTTAAAGGCATTGGAAATTGTCGCAGTGGAGACATTGAGTTCCTGCGCAAGATCCTTGAGTGTCATTCGGCGCTGATCAGTCACGGTACTTCCTTTGCAGGCTAATTATTAAGAACTTAATTATTTAAAATCTAGCTATTTAAGCCCTGGCTCTTCAAGTCCTGGCTTTTCAAAACAGGGTTATTCAACCAGCCGCCCAAATAAAATCGACCCGCTGGGTGTTGCCATTCCCCATGATAAGCGAAGGGGAGGTTAGGCACACACAGAGGGTCGTTATGCGATAACTTGCGTGTCTGTGTGATTAAGCTGCCGCCTGCTGTTCAGCTAATTTCAGCGCCGTACCGCTGTCATCAAACAAGTGGACTTTTTCCCAATCCGCTGCCAGCGACACCTGCTGGCCTTCCTGCCACTGGCTGGGCGCTTCGCTGCGATGAATCAGCAGTGTATCTCCCTGTTTGGGCTCAAGGTAAACGTAAACCTCGTTGCCCAAATACTCGACGTTGACGATATCAAAGCAGTTTTCATTGGTAGGTGCCGCCAAGCATAGATGCTCTGGGCGAATACCGAGCGTCAGCGCTTCACCACTTTGCCGTTGCTGGGCGTCCTGGGGTAGGGCGAGTTCTCCAATCCCTGTGGCCCGCACGCGACAGCCGTTGGCGTCGCCAGCGAGTAGCTCTGCGGGCATGAAGTTCATGGTGGGTGAACCAATAAACCCGGCAACAAATTTCGTCGCTGGGCGCTGATAAAGCTCGTGGGGGCTACCGACCTGCTCCACATGACCACCATTGAGCACCACGATTTTGTCGGCCAGGGTCATGGCTTCCACTTGGTCGTGGGTCACGTAAATCATGGTGGAACCGAGACGGTTATGCAGTCGGGCGATCTCGTTACGCATCTGCACCCGCAGCGAGGCATCCAGGTTGGAGAGTGGCTCGTCAAACAGCAGAATACGCGGTTCACGCGCCATGGCACGGCCCATGGCCACCCGCTGGCGTTGGCCCCCGGAAAGGGCTTTTGGCTTACGGTGCAGCAGCTCTTCAAGCTGCAAAATCTTTGCTGTGCTCATGACCCGCTCGTGCACGGTCTCTTTGGCGGTCTTGGCCAGTTTCAGGCCAAACGCCATATTGTCGTAAACGGTCATATGCGGGTAGAGCGCATAGGATTGAAACACCATGCCCACACCGCGTTCCCGCGGTGGCAAGTCATTGACCACGGTGTCATCCATGCTCAGGTCGCCATCGCTAATCGATTCCAAACCGGCGATCAGGCGCAAAAGGGTCGACTTGCCGCAGCCGGAGGGGCCAACGAAAACCACAAATTCGCCGTCGCCAATATGTAGGTCCACATCGTTAATAATGTGATCGCTGCCAAACACTTTGTTGATCTTGCTAAGCGTAACACTTGCCATAGGTAACTCCTTGCCGACCTCAATGCTTATGTCTTCTGGGTCGGCCTGTTGTTGTTTAGAGCTTATGAGACGACGCGCATAAATGCCGCTTGATACCCCGGTAGCGTCAGGCTGTCACCATCGCGCTGGGTGATAAAGCCGTGGCCCTGCAAATCGCTGTCTATCGCTAGCGGCAGGTTAACCGTCTGCTTCTCAGCGGTGAGGTTGAAAACGCACAACAGCTTCTCATCCGCTTTTTGGCGGGTAAAACCGAGCAGCGTTTCACCCACATCGACCAGCATTAAGTCGCCATCGAACAGCGCCGGGTGCTGGCGACGGAAAGCCAGCATGTTGCGCAGCGCGTTCAAGGTGGAGTTGGCATCATCCTGTTGGCGGCTTACCGCTAGATCGCGATGACGGGGCTCCATGGGGAGCCAGGGCTCAACGCTGGAGAAACCGCCGTGTTCGCTGTCGTTCCAGGGCATGGGCGTGCGGCAACCGTCGCGGCCTTTAAATTCCGGCCAAAGCACTTTGCCGTAAGGATCCTGGATGCGTTCAAACGGCACGTCGGCTTCCGGCAGGCCCAACTCTTCGCCTTGATAAAGGCAGACGCTACCGCGCAGCGAGCAGAGCATAGCCAGCGCCACTTTAGGGTAGGCGCTAGGGTCTTTGCCTGCGCCCCAGCGGGTGGCGCTGCGCACTACATCGTGGTTGGAGGTCGCCCAGCAGGGCCAGGCATCGCCTGCCAGGCGTTGAAAGCGCTCCAGCACTTCATGAATATAGCGCGCCGAGTGGGGTGTGTTGAGTAGGTCGAAGGTGTAGGCCATATGCAGCTTGTCGCCGCCTGCGGTGTACTCGGCCATGCGCTCCAGGGGGTTATCATCACCAATTTCACCCACTGTCGTGGCGCCCGGATATTCATCCATTAACGCCCGCAGGTCTTTCAAGAAGTCGAGATTCTCCGGGCGGCTAAGGTCATAAACATGACGCTGCCAGGTGTAAGGGTTGGTTTCCGGAGCGCCCAGGGTTTTGGCTTCGCCTTTGGGAACCGGCGGATTGTCGCGCAGCTCGGCGTCGTGGAAGTAGAAGTTAACCGTATCGAGGCGGAAGCCATCAACGCCCAGATCCAGCCAGAAGCGCATATTATCCAACTGCGCCTGCCGTGCTTCCGGGTTATGGAAGTTTACGTCCGGCTGGCTGGTTAGAAAGTTATGCATATAGTACTGCTGGCGGCGTGAATCAAACGTCCACGCCGGGCCGCCGAAAATCGACAGCCAGTTGTTGGGTGGCGTGCCGTCCGGCTTGGGGTCAGCCCATACAAACCAGTCGGCCTTGGGGTTGGTGCGGTTTTGGCGACTCTCCTGGAACCAAGCGTGTTGATCCGAGGTGTGGCTAATCACCTGGTCGATCATCACCTTAAGGCCAAGCGAGTGGGCTTTTTCCAGCAGCGCTTTAAAGTCCGCCAGGGTGCCGAACATGGGGTCGACGTCGCAGTAGTCGCTAATGTCGTAGCCAAAATCGAGCATTGGCGAGGTGAAAAACGGCGATAGCCAGATACCGTCCACGTTTAGTGACGCCACGTAATCAAGTTTTTCAGTAATGCCGTTAAGATCGCCAATACCGTCACCGCGGCTATCCATAAAGCTACGCGGGTAGATCTGGTAGATAACGCCGCCGCGCCACCAGAGTGTGTTGTCTTGCATCTTAGTATCCATCGTTGACATAAACATTCCTTAGCCTTTAACGGCGCCTGCGGTAAGGCCTGACACAATGCGGCGCTGGAAGATAATCACTAATACGACCAGGGGCACCGTGACCACCACAGAAGCGGCCATAATCGGCCCCCAGGGCAGTTCGTAGGCGCTGCCGCCTGACAGCAGCGCGATGGCGACGGGCACCGTGCGCTGGGTGTCGGTGAGTGTGAAGGTGAGGGCAAACAGAAACTCGTTCCAAGCGGCGATAAATGCCAGCAGTCCCGTGGTCGCCATGGCGGGCCACATGAGCGGCAGAAATACCTTGGTAATGGTCACCCAGGGTGTGGCGCCGTCCATAATGGCGGCCTCTTCCAGCTCCATGGGTAGCTGCTTCATAAAGGTGGTCAGCACCCACACGGTGAAGGGCAGGGTGAAGATGGTGTAGCTTAAAATCAGCCCGGCGGGGTTGTTGTAAAGGTTGAGCGCACGAATCACCTCAAACAGCCCGGAAAGCACCGCCACCTGGGGAAACATCGAAACGCCGAGAATCACCAGCAGCACCGTAGAGCGCCCGCGAAAGCGCACGCGGCCCAAGGCGTATGAAGCGGTAATGCCGAGTAGCAGGGCAATGAACACCACGCTAAACGCGACGATGATTGAGTTGAAAATAGCGCGCAGAAAGCTGGTCTGGGTGAAGATGCTGATGTAGTTATCGAAGTTCCAGTTCGAAGGCCATAGCTCAACCCGGAACAGGTCGCTCGACGGTTTTAACGAGGTGACCACCGCGTAGTAGAAGGGAAAAACGGCATACACCATGATCAGCACAATCAGCGCCCAAAACCCGATGCGCTTGGCTATTTTGGCCAACTGACGCGTATTCATTAGTCGCCTCCCAATTGGATTTGTTTACGCCCAACGTAGAGGTAAGCCACGGTAGCCAGGGCAATGATCAAGAACAGCAGGGTAGAAGCGGCGCTGCCGTAACCGACATCCTGAAACTCGACCAGCTGTTGGCGGGCGTATACCGACATCGACATGGTGCTGGTGGAATTAGAGGTCAGTACGTAAATCACATCGAAAACGCGCAGTGCATCCAGCAAGCGGAAAATCACCGCCACCATCAGCGCCGGGGTAATCAGCGGTAGCGTGACTTTGAAGAACACCCGCAGCGGGTGAATACCGTCTACTTCGGCGGCCTCGTAGCAATCCTTGGGCAGCATCTGCAGAGCAGCAAGCACCAGCAGCGCCACGAAGGGGATGGTTTTCCACACATCGACCATAATCACCGCCCACATGGAGTAGGTGGCGTTGGCCGTCCAGGCGATGGGAGCGTCAATCACGCCCAGGCCCATCAGCATATGGTTGATGATGCCGAACTGGTCGTTGAGCATCCACGCCCACATTTGCGCAGAAACGATGGTGGGGATGGCCCAGGGAATCAGCACCGCAGCACGCACAATGACGCGACCCTTAAACTCGGCGTTCAAAATCAGCGCCACAATCACCCCGAATACCACTTCCAGGGATACCGACACCACCGAGAAGTAGACGGTGTTCCATACCGACTGCCACCACACCGAGTCGGCCAGAACCCCATACCAGCGGCCATCGTCATAGACGAGGTAGTTCTCAAAGCCAATCAGGTTGGCGGCGCCTAAATCTGACAGTGAGGCATCGGTGAAGCTGAGAAAAAACGTGCGCACCAGCGGCCAGCCAGCCACCAGCGTTAGCGCAATCAGCATTGGGGCTAAAAACAGCCAGGCGGCTTTCACTCGCTGACGGCGAACTTTAGTGCCCCGACGCGGCTTGGTAGTGAAAGAACGCGCCCCGGCGGGCGCGTCATCATGCTTGATGGAGGTCGACATGGAGGGGCTCCAGGGTTACCAGTTGCGACGCTTCAGGCGAGCCAATTCGTCTTCAAGGTCAGCGACCGCTTGAGTGCCATCTTTAGTGCCGGAAAGCACATCATGGGAGGTGCTGAAAAAGGCGTTGCTCACCCGGCCATAGGCATCGCCGGTGGGGGCGGAGGGCCGTGCAACAGCGTTAACAAAGGTTTCGTAGAGGGTGCCAAAGAAGGGCACCGCTTCGAGCACTTCCTCGTCCTGGTAGAGGGCGTCGATAGTGGGGTTGTAAGAGGCTTGAATGGCGCGGCGCTTCTGCTCCTCTTCACCGGTCAAAAAGGCGACCAGATCAGCGGCTAGTTCCGGGTGCTCGCTGTAGCGCGATACGGCTAAGTTCCAGCCGCCTAGACCCGCGGCACTTTGGCCATTTTCACCACCCGCGGGCAGTTGGGTTACCCCCACTTTGCCGCGAACGTCACTGTCTTCGCTTTGGGCCAGCGACCAGGCGTAGGGCCAGTTGCGCATAAACACCGCGCCGCCGCTCTGAAAGACACCACGCGCTTCCTCTTCGGTGTAATTGAGCACGCCGTTGGGCGATATATCACCAATCCAGGAGGCGGCAAGATCAAGTGCCTCGGCAGCGTGTTCGTTGTTAATGCTAATCTCGCCATCAGTTTCGACGATGTTTCCGCCACCAAAGCTGGCCACCCACTCAAGGGCATTAACGGTCAAGCCCTCATAAGCACGTCCCTGGAAGACATACCCCTGCATGCTGTCTTTGCCCTCAGCGCGTTCGGCGTCTTTGATCTCGCGGGCAATTTCGGTGAGTTCTTGCCAGGTTTTTGGCACTTCATGGCCATACTTTTCCAGCAAGTCTTCGCGGTAGTAGAGTACGCCCGCATCGGTGAACCAAGGCATGGCGACTAAGCGGTCATCGATGGTGTTATTGGTGACGATGGTGTCAAAGTGCCCAGCGGCTGCGTCATCGCCAAGCACCTCACGTAGATCCAGCAGGTGGTTGGCGAGCAGACCGGGCCACACCACGTCGATCTGCATCACATCGATATCGCTGGAGTTAGCCGAAAGGATCTGCTGATAAAGTGAAAGGCGTTCGGTGGATGAGTTGGGCGTTGAAACCACGTCGACGCTATGGCCGGTTTTCTCCTCCCAGGCGGCGACACCCTCCTGGCAAAGCGTTAGCTCCGCGCCTACCGCACCACATGAAATGGTGAGTTCTTCAGCCTGAACCTGGCTTGCCGCGCTCAGCGAGCTGGCCACGGCGATAGCGGTAGTGATTAAAGTCTTTTTCATAACGGCGTACCTCGACGTTTATTGTTGTGGATGGTGTTGCATCAAAATCAGCGTTGAGCAGCTAACCAATCTATACCTTAATCGCTTTCTTAATCGATTAAGATTGTGCCGCTCAGTTAGCCGCTTGGGCTGGAAAAGTTCAATAGCGACTTTTGTCTAACGGGATTGTTCAGTTTTCACTAAATAAAATCGTTCCTTAGACATTAGTCGCTAATTAGCAACTAGCCGTTGGCAATAAGCGACTTAATCGATTAAGTTTTGGCTATCTTTCCTTAAGCACCGTGGCGTTTAATGACCGCCGCTATCCCCGCTGGGCGAACTGTGCAAGGGAAGTGTTATCGATATGACCTTAATCGATTTAGATATAGGCGATTCAAAATAGTCGCTTAAAAGACAGCCGCTTACCAATAACAATAGGGTACTCAAAACAATGCATAAAATGACATTCAAAACGCCGTTAGCCATTGCGATTGCCGCCGCCAGCTTAGGGATGAGCGGTGTTGCCTCTGCACAAATGACCATGGAGCAGCGCTTTGCCGAACTGGAAGCCCGCATTGAAGCAGCGGAACAGCGTGCCGATGCCGCCGAGCGCCGTGCCGAGATAGCCGAGCAATCACAATCGACCGCCGTGGCGACAGAGAGCGACGCGGAGATCGAAGAGCGTCTGGCCCGGGTGGAGCGGTATGCCGATGGCGAAGAGGGTTTCTCGTTTAACGTTTATGCACGTTCAGGCTTGCTGATTGGTGAAGATGGTAAAAGCGAAAATGCTGGCCCTTACCTGACACCCGCGGGTGGAGAGGGCGGCGCCGTTGGGCGTTTAGGTAATGAGCCGGACACCTACGCCGAAGCGATTTTCAACTACCGTATGCAGTTTGATAACGGCGCCAAAGCGCTTTACCGCACCATGATTGCTGACGGCACGACCTCCAGCAATGACTGGACTGGCGGCGAGTCCGATCTCAACGTGCGCCAAGTGTTTGCTGAATTCAGCGATCTTCCCAGCTTTACCGGCGCCTTTGAAAACGCCTCTATCTGGGCCGGTAAGCGCTTTGACCGCGATAACTTCGATATCCATTGGCTCGACAGTGATGTGATTTTCCTGGCCGGTACCGGTGGCGGTATCTACGACATGCAGTTGGCAGACAACTGGAAATCTAACCTGTCGATTTATGGCCGTAGTTTTTCTGACTATCCGATCGTTGACCGCGAGAACCCCGGTCTTGAAGGCGATACCGACAACCTGATCCTGACCTCCAACAACTACTTCGGCAACTGGCAGTGGATGGTCAACGGTATGTCCGCTGCAGACAACGACGAGCGCGACATTGATGTCGGCCAAACTGCTGCTGATACCGGTTTCCACACCATGATTGCTTATCATGGAGACAGCTTCTTCGGCATGGGCGAGGGTAGTTTCAAAGCGGCTGTGTTGCATGGTCAGGGTTTAGGCGCCGAGACTAAAAGTATTGGTTCACGGGGTGATCTAACTGATGACGCTACCGCCACGCGCCTAGCGCTCTATGGCACCACTTATATTGCACCGCAGTGGCGCGTTGCCCCCTCCATTCTGGCTGAAACCAGCGAAGACCGTTATGCCCAGGGCGATAAGTACAACTGGGCAGGGCTTAACGTGCGCCTAGCCAACGAGTTAACGCAGAACTTCGAAATGCAGTACGAAGCGGGCTATCAGTGGATGGATCTCGATCCCCAGGGGTATAGCGGTCGTAACGCCGTGGATGGTGGCTTCAGCAAATTCACTATTGCGCCCACCTTCAAGCCTGAAGTCGGCGGTTTCTGGCAGCGCCCTGAGATTCGTCTGTTCACCACCTTCAGCGATTGGGACGATGACCTCAACAACTACGGTGCCAGCTCACTGGGCAACGAAGGCTTTACCGGCGGCCAGTGGACCTTCGGCGTTCAGACCGAAGTGTGGTTCTAAACGATGCGAGTTGCTTGATGTAACTGTTTCTTCTCCAATGCACTTTGCCCGCGATCCGTCGCGGGCTTTTTTGTAGGGCTTTAATCGCATTGGTGAACGGTCAGCAGGGCTGCCCAGGGGAGAGCCTATGTCACTTCTACAAGAGAAACTAAAAGCGCCGTTACTGCCGCTTAGCGTGGTAGCCCGGCCGCGCCTAAATGATCATTTCGGTTTAAATGAGCATGTTCGTTTACTGATGGTGCAGGCCCCTGCCGGCTATGGCAAAACCACGCTGCTGGCCGAGCGGCTACCGGCGCTGGAGCAGGAAGCCGCTTGGCTACGCTTGGATCAGCGAGATAATCAGCCCGCGCGATTTTTAGCCTATTGGCAGGCAGCACTCAATGCGCTGTTGGATGACAAAGCGCCGCTGTCACCTGTGGCCGAAGAGGCCGATTGCGTTGAGCAGTTAGAGCGCTGGCTTGGCGAGTTGCCCGAGCAGCGAACTCCGTGCCGGCTGGTGGTGGATGAGTTTGAACACCTGACGCATCCCGATATCTTAGCCGGGCTGGCTCACTGGCTGCGCCACCAGCCGCCCTGGCTGACCTTAACGCTGGCGAGTCGCTCGCGTCCCGCCCTAGGGCTAGCCAGCTTACGGTTACGCGGCGAGATTGAAGAGATCGACCTCAGCGCCCTTGCCTTTGATAGCGAAGAGGCGCAAACCCTGTGCGCAGAGCAGCTCAGCTTTCCACCCACACGAGTAAGCCTGGAGCGTGCGCTACGCAGAAGCGGCGGTTGGGTCATGGTGCTGAACTGGTTAGTGGAGCGCACCACCACCCGGGCGGGGTTTGACGCCCTGGTTGATCGATTAAGTGGCGCTCACCCTGACTTTGTCGCCTGGTTTGACGAACTGCTCTCCGCTGCACTGCCTCTGGAAGAGCGCGAGCTAATGTTGCAACTGGGGGTGCTGGAGCGTTTTTCTCCTGAATTAATGGCGCGGCTATTAGAAGGTGAGCGTTTAACCCAGCGGTTGGAGGCCTTTGAGCAGGCGGGGCTGTTTATTGAACGGACCGACCCTCACGCCCAGTGGTACCGCTTTCAGCGCTTGTTTGGTGAGTATCTTCGCCACCGTCGTCACGAGCTAAGCCTTGCCACCCAGCGCACGCTCCACCAGCGTGCCAGCCAAGCGTGGCTTGCGCTCAACGACCCGGTGATGGCGCTGCGTCAGGCAATTCTCGCCGAAGCTCCTGAAGGCGTGGCCAGTCTACTGACCGCAGAAGGGCCAGCCCTATTGGCAAGCGGGGCCTACGCACTGTTGGCCAAGAGCTTTGCTCTGCTCGGCGAGCCGCGGCTCACCGCCTGCCCAGAGCTTGCACTGCTGTATGGCTGGGTCTCTCATGCTCAGTTTCAGTTTGACATTACCGCCCGGGTGATTGGCTGGATTGAAGCGCAACTAAATACGCCCGAATGGCAACGGCTTAGCGCTGAATTTGCCACCCTGCGCGCGCAGCTGGCGATTAACCAGGGTAATGCCGAGCGTGCCGCACCGCTGGCGGAACAGGCGCTGGCCGTGCCCGCCCGCTATTTAGCCTCAACGCCGCTCACCGCTACCGCCATATTGAGCGAGGCGCGATTTGTGCAGGGGTATTTAGACGAGTCGCTGCAGCGAGTTCGCGAGGTAGAGCGCCAGTCCCGCCAACGTGAAGACCACCAGCTGCTGCTGTGGTCGTTTTGTCATCAATCCGAAGTGCTGGTTGCCCAAGGTCGCCTACAGGCTGCCTACGATATTCAAGAGCGAGCCTTTGCCCACTTAGAGCGAGCTGAGCTTGAGCATCTCCCCGTGGCAGAATTTCTTTACCGGATTCGCAGCCAGGTGCTGTGGGAGTGGCACCGCCTGGATGAGGCCGAGCAGGCTGCCCTGAAGGGGATTGCCGTGCTGGACAGTCAGGGCGAGCGCTGGACGCTGCAGTGCCATATTCAACTGGCAAAGGTTGCCCAAAGCCGTGGCGACCAGGCTCAGTGCGCCGACCATATTCGTCGGTTGCGTAAGATTCTTGCCGAAGGTGATTACCACATCGACTGGGTCGCGAACGCCCACGCTACGCTGCTGGCCTGGTGGCACTCGACCCATGATATGGATGCCGTAGAGCGCTGGCGTCAGGAAGCCCCGGCACCGCTTATCGATAGTGCCACCAACCACTTTTCCCAGTGCAATGTGCGTAACCATGCCCGGGCGCTTACGCTGTTGGGCGGCTACGACGAAGCCCACACGCTATTGGAAGCCCTTGAAGCGCATACTCAGCGTTTGGGACTGGTGACTGATGCCAACCGCAACCAACTCTGCCTGGCGGCGGTTGCCTGGCATCAAGGTCAGTTAGCGCAAGCCAGCCAGCATATGCAGCAGGCGCTTAGCTTAGCTTCTCGCACCGCGTTGGTCGGCAGCTTTTTACGCCTGGGTAAGCCGCTTGGAGAACTGCTGACCAGATTAATCGCCAGCGGCACGCTGGCGCCTTTAGAGCAGGCAAGGGCAGAGCGACTGCTAACGCTTGCTGGCCGACAAAAGGACTTTGGCAGTGCCCGACGCTTAATGCTGGATGAAACGGTAATTGCCGATATCGTCGCGAGGCCAGATGTGCCCGAGCTGATCCGCACTTCGCCGCTGACTCGTCGAGAGTGGCAAATCCTGGGGCTGATTCATGCCGGTCTTTCCAATGAGCAGATCGCTGAACAGCTATCGGTGGCGCCGACGACCATCAAAACCCATATCCGCAGCCTCTATCAAAAGCAGAATATTCGCCGCCGGGACGAAGCGATTGCCCTGGCCGGGCAGCTCTTGGCACAAATACAAGGGGAGTGACGGTACCTCCACTTGTGCTTTTACACCTCCTCCTTGCGTCTACGCCTAGTACCACCCCAGGGGGAGGATTTTATCTGGCGGCCTAGCCTGCATCATGCCCACTATCGGTAATAACTCAGTCGTTGATAAAACCGTCGGCAATAACAAGGATAAGGACTCACCATGATGCAGACACCTTCTACTTCTCACTACGTTGGCAGCCAGGGAGCCGACTGGTGGCGAGGGGCCGTGATTTACCAAATTTATCCACGTAGCTTTATGGATAGTAATGGCGATAGCACTGGCAAAGGGATTGGCGATTTGAAAGGCGTGATCGATAAGCTCGACTACATCGCCTCGCTTAACGTCGACGCTATTTGGCTGTCGCCGTTCTTCACCTCACCGATGAAAGACTTCGGTTACGATATCAGCAACTACCGCGATGTTGACCCGATGTTTGGCACCCTGGATGATTTCGACCGTTTGGTGGAGGCCGCCCATGCCAGGGGGCTGAAGGTGACGATCGATCAGGTGATGTCCCACACCTCCGACCAGCACGCCTGGTTTGAAGAGAGCCGCCAGAGCCGCGATAACCCCAAGGCTGACTGGTACGTATGGGCCGACCCCCAAGCCGACGGCGCACCGCCGACCAACTGGCAGTCGGTATTTGGCGGCAGTGCCTGGCAGTGGGACACTCGTCGCTGCCAGTATTACCTGCATAACTTCCTGGCCAGCCAGCCGGATCTTAATTTCCGCACGCCAGCCGTGGTAGATGCCATGCTGGAGGAAGTGCGCTTCTGGCTAGAGCGGGGCGTGGATGGCTTCCGGTTGGATGCGGTGAACTTCTGCACCCATGGCGAGCTAAAGGATAACCCGCCGCGCCAGGAGATTACCGAAAGTTTTCTAGGCGTTCGCCCCGACAACCCCTACGGCTACCAGCTCCACCAGTACGACAAAACCCAGCCGGAGAATCTTGTGTTTCTGGAGCGGCTGCGCGCTCTGTTGGATGAATACCCCGGCACCACCAGCGTGGGCGAGGTGGGCGACGACGACGCCTTGGGCGTGATGGCGGAATACTCCCAGGGCGGTAAGCGGCTGCACATGTGTTACTCGTTTAACCTGCTTACCGATAAAGCCGACCCCGGCTACTTGCACGAAACGCTAACCGAAATGGAAGCACGCATTGGCGATGGCTGGCCCTGCTGGGCGCTGGGCAACCACGACGTGACGCGGCTGGCAACTCGCTGGCAGGCGGAAGGGCAGCTCGATAAGCTGCGCCTTTATATGGTGTTTCTACTCACCCAGCGCGGTAGCGTATGCCTTTATCAAGGTGAAGAGTTGGGCCTGCCCGAAGCTCAGCTAACGTTTGAGCAGTTGGTTGACCCTGCGGGTATTACCTTCTGGCCTGCCTATAAAGGCCGAGACGGCTGCCGAACGCCGCACCCCTGGCAGGCCGATGCTCATCATGCGGGCTTTAGCAGCGCCACACCCTGGCTGCCGGTGCCTAATACTCATGCTAATCTCGCCGTTGACCAGCAAGATAACGACACCGATTCATTGCTCAATGCCTATCGCGATTTTTTAGCCTTCCGCCGTACTCAGCCTGCGTTGGTGAAGGGCGATGTGCGCTATCACCCTGTGCGCGACGATGTGCTTTGTCTTGAGCGCACCTACCAGCAAACGCGCTTACTGATTGCACTCAATTTTAGCGGTCAAACGGTTACCCGTGCAGCACCTGAGGGCGCTGAAGCCATCGCCGATGCTCCCACGTGGCTTAACGGTGAGTGGCAGGAGGGTGCGCTGACGCTACCTCAACTGTCCCTTCCGCCCTATGGCGTGGCGATTGCCCGTTGCCCGCAATCCCAGGAGGACGCGCCATGGGACGTTTAACCCTAAGCGGCATCGGTAAATCCTTTGACGGAGTGGAAATCTCCCGGGATATCGATCTCACCATCGAAGATGGCGAGTTTGTGGTGTTTGTCGGGCCTTCCGGCTGCGGTAAATCCACCCTGTTGCGCATGATTGCGGGCCTGGAGGATATTACCGAAGGGGATATGCAGCTGGATGATCAGCGGATCAACGAGATTCCGCCCCAGGAGCGGGACATCGGCATGGTGTTCCAATCTTACGCGCTCTACCCACATATGAGCGTGGCAGAGAACATGGCATTTGGCCTGAAGCTGGCGCGGACTGACAAGGCGGAGATTCGCCGCCGCGTCCAGCATGCCGCTGAGATGCTGCACCTCACCGAGCTCCTGGAGCGAAAGCCCAAAGACCTCTCCGGTGGCCAGCGCCAGCGGGTAGCCATTGGCCGCACCCTGGTAAAAGAACCGGCGGTGTTTCTATTTGATGAACCGCTCTCCAACCTGGACGCCGCGCTGCGGGTGGATATGCGGGTGCAGATTGCCGCGCTGCATAAGCGCTTGAACGCCACCATGATCTACGTGACCCATGATCAGGTAGAGGCGATGACACTGGCCGACCGCATTGTGCTGCTATCCAAGGGCCGTATTGCCCAGGTGGGTGCGCCGCTGTCGCTTTATCACTTCCCTAAAACGCTGGAAGTAGCGGAGTTTATCGGCTCACCGCGGATTAATACCTTCCCAGTGACGGTGGTAGACCCTGGCGAGCGTCAAACGGTGGTGCGCCTGCATAGCGGAAGCGAAGACACACTGTCGGTGGCGGTCAATGGCCAACATCTTCACTCAGGCGAGCGCGCCACACTGGGGTTGCGAGCAGAAGACTTTGTTGCACCTGAACAAGCCGAAGCCACGCTAAGTGCTACCTTAATGGTGGCAGAAAAGCTGGGCTACGAAACCCTCGCCCATTGGCAGGTGGTGGGTATCGACACTCCCTTAACCCAGCGCCTGGATGGCTTAACGCAACTAACCGAAGGTCAAACGGTCGCTTTGGGCTTAGCGGGCCAGCACTGTCATCTTTTTGATCAGCAGGGGAACGCCTGCCCACGGCAGGTGGTGGTCGATGGGGTTAGCCAATAATTTTTTTTAAAAGAGTGCATCCAAAACGTCTCCTCGCGGGTATTCCCTATACAGCCGCTATTTAAGGCAGCTGATAATAAACTTTTAGGAGACTGAAAATGACCATTCATCATCTAACGCGGGCTACCCTGGCCGCCACTCTGATTGCATCCTTCAGTCATGTCGCGCTGGCAGATATGACGCCTGCGGATGTCCAAGTGCCTGACGGCAACACCGTTGCGCTCGAAACCGTCGGCGTTGGCGCGATCACTTATATGTGTGAAATGAATGACGAAGACACCATGGCTTGGGTTTTTAAAGGCCCGCACGCTGCGCTTAATGATAGCGACGGCAGCCAGGTTGGCAGTTACTACGGCCCGCCCGCCACCTGGGAAGCGTTGGATGGTTCAAAAATCACCGGTACTCAGCTAGCCACGACGGCCAATGGCGATGGCAATATTCCGCTCCAGCTGGTTGAAGCCAACCCCGCTGAGGGCGAAGGCGCGATGACCGGCGTTAGCTACATTCAGCGTTTGAACACCCAGGGTGGCGTTGCCCCGGATGTGGCCTGCGATATGGATCACGACGGTGCCACGGCTGTTGTTACCTACCAAGCGGACTACATCTTTTGGACGGCTGAATAAGTCGACGAGAGCGCTAATTCCGCTGGGGGCTCGTTTGTCGAGCCCCCAGCGGCTATGCTGTCTGTGAAAACGACGACTGGCGTCGGCGCCGTCACCAGGGAGCTAGGGTTTGACTGACGAGTCTTCAGAATTTGATCATGCTGCGGCATTAGCCAACTGTGCCCGTGGCGAGCATGACGCCTTGCACCAACTCTACGTTCATGAGGGTGCCCGACTATTAGGTGTTGTTGTAAGAATCGTTAAAGATCGCGGTATGGCCGAAGACATTGTCCACGATGCCTGTCTTAATATTTGGCAGCGTGCCGACAGTTTTGACCCTGATAAGGGCTCGGCAAGGGCGTGGATATTTAGTGTGGCACGCCACCTGGCACTCAATGCCATCCGGTACCGTGACCGGGAAGTCACTTTTGATAGCACTTTTGACAGTAATGATCCGACCGAGTTAGACCACCCAGAACATTTCCAGCACGCGACGGTTGCCGAAGATATCTTCGATTGGCAGACCGGCCAGCGGATGGATAGCTGTTTAGAACAACTTGAGCCAGAGCGGCGTAACTGCGTACTTCACGCCTATGTGGATGGTCTTAGTCACGCGGAAATTTCAGCGCATACAGGGGCGCCGCTAGGCACCGTTAAAGCCTGGATCAAACGCAGTTTGCTGCGCCTACGGGAGTGTATGACATGACTCGCCCCAGTCAGCACGAACCAGAACACGACGATGACCATACCTTGGCGGGTGAATACGTGCTGGGTACGCTGTCGTTAGAGCAGCGCAAAGCGTTAGAAGCGCGGTTACCCAATGAGCCTGAGTTGCAAAAAGCGGTGATGGCGTGGGAAGAGCGTTTCTTACCCTATACCGCTATTACCGATCCGGTAACGCCCTCCGACTATTTATGGCCGCGGATTGAACGCAGCTTAAAAGCACGCGAGACGTCCGCTAAACGGGCCGGTTCCGCTAGTGCGCCGCGAAGACCCGGTCGCATGCTACACAGCCTGCCACTTTGGCGTGGCGCTGCCGGGTTTGGCTTAGCGGCGGCGTTAGTGATGGGCGTGATGCTGGCTAATGAAGTCACCGAGCCAACTATTTCAACGACGCCCGAGTACATGGTGGTGCTGCTGGCCCCGCAAACGCAGTCGGCTGGTTGGGTGGTCCAGGCCTCCTCGCGGCAGGAAATCGAGTTGATCCCACTGGGCACCTTCGAAGTGCCTGAAGGTAAAGCGCTAGAGTTCTGGACTAAAGCAGACGAATGGCAGGCACCGGTATCGCTGGGTTTAGTGGAGCCAGGCCAGCCGATTCGGATGCGCTTAGACCAATTGCCGCCACTTGAAGATAACCAGCTGTTTGAGCTCACGCTGGAAGACGAAACCGGTTCGGCCACCGGCTTGCCTACGGGCCCCATTGAATTTATTGGCCGAGCGGTCGAGATTTAACCTGCGTTAAAGCGTCTGTTCAGCGTGCCTTTAAAAGAATGATAAGCCGACTTGGAACAGGCGCTCCACATCGCGAATGCGGCGTTTATCGACCACAAACAGAATCACGTGGTCGCCGCTTTCTACCTTGACGTCGCCGTGAGCAATGATGACCTCTTTGCCGCGCACAATCGCACCAATGGTCGTGCCGTCGGGCAGGTCGATCTCGCGAATCGTACGGCCCACTACTTTAGACGACTGCTTATCACCGTGGGCGATGGCTTCAATGGCCTCGGCCGCACCCCGGCGCAGTGAGTGAACGTTAACGATATCGCCCCGGCGTACGTGGGTGAGCAGGCTGCCGATGGTCGCCTGCTGGGGTGAAATGGCGATATCGATCTCGCCGCCTTGCACCAAATCCACGTACGCGGCGTTGTTAATCAGCGTCAGCACCTTCTTCGCCCCTAAGCGCTTGGCGAGCAGCGACGACATAATGTTGACCTCGTCGTCGTTGGTCAGCGCGCAGAAGATATCGCACTCTTCGATGTTCTCTTCTTCCAGCAAACGCTTGCTCGTGGCGCTGCCGTGGAGCACCACGGTGCGATCCAAGCGCTCAGAGAGCGTGGTGCAGCGATCCAGGCTGTGTTCGATGATTTTAACCTGGTGACTATGCTCCAAATGCTCCGCCAAGCGTTCGCCGATATTGCCGCCCCCGGCAATCACTACCCGACGGAAGTCCCGCTCGACGCGGCGCAGCTCGCTCATTACCGCGCGAATATCCCGCCGGGCAGCGAGGAAAAACACTTCGTCGTCGGCTTCGATGACCGTATCGCCACGGGGGATAATCGGCCGATTACGCCGGTAAATCGCCGCCACGCGAGTATCCACGTTGGGCATATGGCGGCGTAGAAAGGCCAGGTCTTGGCCCACCAGCGGGCCGCCGTAGAAGGCCTTTACCGCCACCAGCTGAACCAAGCCACCGGCAAATTCAAGCACCTGTAGGGCCCCAGGGTGCTCGATCAGACGGCGCACATGGTCGGTCACTACCTGCTCGGGGCTAATCAGTACATCAATGGGAATCGCTTCGTGGGCGAACAGCCCTTTGCGGGTTAAATACGCCGTGGCACGCACCCGGGCGATCTTAGTGGGGGTGCGAAACAGCGTATGGGCGACCTGACAGGCGATCATATTGATCTCGTCGCTGCTGGTCACGGCGATCAGCATATCGGCGTCTTCGCAGCCTGCCTGGCGCAGCACAATGGGGTAGGAGCCCGCCCCGGTAACGGTGCGAATGTCGATTTTGGTGTGCAGCTCACGCAGTTTCTTGGCGTCAGTATCAACGACAGTGATGTCGTTCTCCTCACGGGCGAGGTGCTCTGCCAATGTGCCGCCGACCTGGCCGGCGCCCAAAATAATAATCTTCATAGGTAGTTAGATCACTTCGGCGACATGTAAATACAGATACTCACCTACTAAGGGAAAACTGTCGAGTGAAGGGAGCCTTAGATCTCCTTTTGCCCGACGGAAAGGGCTTTTTTTACGCCTTTTTGACGGCTAATGCCTTAAACGCCATCGAATTTTTACGCCTGCAATCTCTAAGCTCAAGGTGCCAATCAAAGGAGGCACTTCCATGAATATTGCATTGCTAATCATCGCGACCGGCACAGCGGCGTATCTGTTTTACGCGCTCATCTGTCCCGAGCGTTTTTAGGAGATCGTCATGAACGATATGATCGCTATTTACGCCTTAGTGGCTCTGCTTAGTGTGCCCTTGGGTATCTATATTGCTTTTGCATTAAGCACACAGACGAACCGGCTCGATACGCTGTTTGGCGTGATCGAAAAGCCTATCTACCGGTTGGCGGGCGTTAAAAGTCAACACACCATGACGTGGCAAGTGTACGCGTTAGCCATCCTTAAGCTGCATGTGGGCTTGATACTGCTGGCATGGCTGGTCTTTATGTGTCAGGGCTTATTGCCACTCAACCCGGACGGCATCCCCGGCATGCCATGGGACACGGCGCTGCATACAGCGGTGTCCTTTGCTACCAACACTAACCAGCAGCACTACTCTGGCCAAGCGCAGCTTTCGCATTTAAGCCAAACCTTCGCCATTGTCACGCTGCAGTTCTTAACCCCCGCCACGGGGCTTGCGGTGTTGGTTGCGATTGCCCGCACTTTATTCGTCGCTAAGCCTGCCAAGGTGTTAAACGGCGTTGGCAACTACTACCACGATCTTACCCGCACCCTGGTGCGCGTTATGTTGCCACTGGCAGCGGTTGTCGCACTGCTGCTGACCTGGCAGGGCGTACCGGCCAGCTATCAGGCCGCCCACCAGGTAGACATGCTGGATCCCCAGGTAGAAGAAGTGCAGTCGATTCCCTTAGGCCCGGTGGCGTCCATGGTGGCGATCAAGCAGCTGGGTACCAACGGCGGTGGCTGGTATGGACCCAACTCCACCGTGCCCCTTGAGAACCCCACGCCGCTGGCGAACGTTATCGAAACCGCTTCGCTCACGCTTATCCCCGTGGCGCTGCTTATCGCGATTGCTCTGATCAGCGGTCGACGTCGGCTAATGACGGGCATTGGTGCCGTGATGATCGCGTTCTCTCTGATTTCCACCTCGGTGGTGGTCTATTCGGAACGCATGCCCAATGCAGCCCTGGTCGAACTCTCCCAGCCGGGGGCCAACTTGGAAGGCAAGGAGCTGCGTTTTGGCACTGACCTTTCTGCTCTGTGGGGCAGTTGGACGACACAAACCTCCAACGGCTCAGTCAACGCCATGCACGATAGCTTCAACCCCATGGGCGGCATGATGCTGCTGATGGATATGTTTGTGAACGTAACGTTTGGTGGAGTGGGCGTCGGGCTGATTGGCTTCTTCCTCTACCTGATGTTGGCGGCCTTTGTGGGCTCGTTGATGGTGGGCAGGGCGCCCGAGCTGTTTGGTAAACCGTTAGAAACCCGCGAAATACGCTGGATTTCACTGGCGATTCTGGCTCAGCCGCTGGTCATCCTGGGGTTGAGTGCGCTGACCGTTGCGATTCCAAGCGCGGCAGCCAATTCCAACCCAGGGTTCCACGGCTTATCCCAAGTGCTTTATGAATTCACCTCTGCGTTTGCCAATAACGGCTCTGGTTTTGAAGGGCTGGGCGATGACACGCCCTGGTGGAATATCGCCTGCGTGGTCGCCCTATTGATTGGCCGCTTCTTACCCATGCTAGTGCCATTAGCGGTAGCCGGTTGGTTGGCAGCTAAGCGCACGGCACCGGCGGGGCGCGGCACCCTGCCCATGGATAGCCCCGCCTTTATGGGCTTAACCGCAGGGGTGATTGTGATTGTCAACCTGCTTGGCTTCTTACCGGCGTTAGTGCTTGGCCCGATTGCAGAATCCGTCGTGCAAGGCTTCTAGGAGAAAAGAGATGTCACATACAGAGCTTGCTAAACAGCCGCGTCGTTCGCTGCCTATTGGCCAAGTCGTCACCGGCGCGGTAAAAGGGCTTGCGCCCCATCTACTGGCTCGCAACCCGGTTATGGCGGTGGTCGCCATTGGTACGGTGGTGTGTTTCGGGCTAACGCCGATTGCTTTCGCCCAGGGCGAAAACGGCGGCTTTGCGCTCACCATTGCGCTACTGCTGCTTGCCACCGTGCTTTTTGCCACCGGTGCGGAGTCACTGGCAGAGTCCCGGGGTAAGGCTCATGCTGGCGCGCTGCGCAAAACCAAAGGGGAGCTCAAGGCGGCTAAGCTAAACGCTGACGGCACCACCAGCGCCGTGACCGCCGACTCACTGTGTAAAGGCGACCGAGTGAAAGTGGTGGCGGGTGAGCTGATTCCGGCAGATGGCGATATCGTCGAGGGTGCGGCGTCTATCAACGAGTCGGCGGTAACCGGTGAGTCCGCGCCGGTGCTGCGTGAAGCGGGCACCGATAACAGCGGCGTCAGCGCAGGCACCAAAGTGCTCTCGGATCAGCTGATCATTGAAGTCAGCGCCAACCCCGGTGAATCCCTGCTGGATCGTATGATTGCCTTGGTAGAGGGCGCTAGCCGTCAGAAAACGCCTTCCGAGCTGGCGCTTTCGGTGCTGCTGGCGATGCTCACCCTGGTGTTCCTGATCGTGGTGGTCACGCTGGTGCCCATGGCCGCTTTCGTAGGAGTAGAAACCTCGACGGTCATGCTGGTAGCGCTACTGGTGTGCTTGATTCCTACCACCATTGGCGGTCTTTTACCCGCCATTGGCATTGCCGGTATGGAGCGCGCCATGCGGGCCAATCTGGTCGCCAAGTCAGGCAAGGCAGTAGAGATCGCCGGTAGCATCGACACGCTGTTACTGGATAAAACTGGCACGATTACCCTGGGCGACCGCCGCGCGACGGAGTTCGCCCCCTGCCAGCAGGTGCCGCGTCAACGGGTACGCGATGTAGCGTTTTTAACCTCTCTGGAAGACCCTACGCCTGAAGGCCGCTCGATTGTGACGCTGGCCACTGAGCAGGGTGTGGATGTGCAGCTTAGCGAAGAAGCGGATGGCGCAACCTTTGAAGCCTTCAGTGCTGAAACCCGACTTTCAGGGGTGGATCTAACCAGCGGTAAAAAGCTACGTAAAGGTGCCCCCAATGCCATCGCCGAGTGGGTAAAGGCGCAGGGCGGCGATATCCCCAGCGACTACAACCAGGTCATTGAGCGTATATCCCGCGATGGTGCCACCCCTATTGCAGTAGCGGAAAACCAGCAGATCCTGGGCGTGGTAGCGCTTTCTGACGTGATCAAAAGCGGCATCGCGGAGAAGTTTGCCGAGCTGCGCGCTATGGGCATCAAAACCGTGATGATCACCGGTGACAACCCGATTACCGCCTCGGCCATAGCCGCCACGGCAGGGGTCGATGACTACATCGCCGAAGCCACACCTGAGCGTAAGCTGGCGCTGATTCGCGAAGAGCAGGCCAGTGGCCGTCTGGTGGCCATGGTCGGTGACGGTACCAATGACGCTCCGGCGCTGGCCCAGGCCGATCTTGGTCTGGCCATGAATTCCGGCACCCAAGCCGCCCGCGAAGCGGCCAATATGGTCGATCTGGACTCCGACCCCGGCAAGCTCATCAGTGCGGTGGAAATTGGTAAACAGCTGCTGGTGACCCGAGGCGCACTGACCACGTTCTCTTTGGCGAACGATGTCGCTAAGTACTTCGTGATTCTACCGGCACTCTTTGCGGCAAGTTTCCCGGCGCTGGGCGTGCTGGATGTAATGAACCTGCATTCACCCACCACGGCGGTGCTGGCAGCCGTGCTGTTCAATGCGTTGATTATTCCCGCACTGATTCCCTTTGCGCTACGTGGCGTGTCCGTAAAAGCCGCATCGGCGACGGTGCTATTGCGCCGCAACCTGCTGATCTACGGTCTTGGTGGGCTGCTGCTACCGTTCCCTGCCATCAAGCTGCTCGACATGCTGATTGCGCTGTTTATCTAGGAGAAGCGTCATGAATATAGGTATTAAAGATCCCGCGGCGATTAATGACGAAGAGCAGCAGGCACCAACGTTTGAGGCAAAAGCCACTTGGGGCAGTGCGTTGCGCTTTATGGTGGTGATGGCCGTTCTGCTTGGGCTGGTGTACCCCTTAGCGACGACAGCGGTCGGTGGCTGGTTGTTTCCTGAGCAGTCGCAAGGCAGCTTGGTTCGTGACGCCGAGGGTCGGGTGGTAGGGTCAAGCCTGGTGTCACAAACCTTTGTCAGCGATGAATACTTTATCGGTCGCCCGTCAGCGGCGGGTAACGATGCGGGCGGGGTTTCAGGGTCTAACCTGGCTCCTAGCAATGAAGCGCTTCGTGAGCGTGCCCAGGCCGATGCCCAGGCGATTGCCCAGCGGGAAGGTGTCAGCGTCGATCAAATCCCGGTTGATCTGATCACCGCGTCGGGCTCTGGGGTTGACCCGCATATCTCGTTACCAGCCGCTGAATTACAGGTCGCAAGGGTAGCGCAGGCGCGTGAAATCGACGAAGCTAGCGTCACTGAACTGATCGACCAAGCGCTTGAAAACACGGGCTGGCTGGGGTCGCCAGTGGTCAACGTATTGCGATTGAATGTGAGTTTGGATGAGCGTTTTCCCGTCGCCACCACCACGTCGTCTGTCACCCCTGTGGAGTAGCTAAATGTATTCAGCGGATCAGCGACCCGATCCCAATGCATTGCTAAAAGCCGCGCGCCGAGAGGCGCGCGGCTGTTTGCGTGTATTTTTGGGAGCCGCCCCCGGCGTAGGCAAAACTTACACCATGCTACGCACTGCCCGGGAGCGAGCAGAAGAGGGTGACGATATCGTGATTGGCGTGGTTGAGTCCCACGGCCGCGCCGACACCGAAGCTCTCTGCGAGGGGCTGTCACGTATTCCGCTGGCGCCTTTACAGCACCATGGCCGAACGTTTTATGAATTTGATATTGATGCGGCCCTAGAGCGGAAACCCACCATTCTACTGGTAGATGAGTTGGCCCACCGCAACATTCCCGGCAGCCGACATCCAAGGCGTTATCAGGATATTGAAGAACTATTGGATGCGGGGATCGATGTCTGGACCACAGTGAACGTCCAGCATTTGGAAAGCCTTAACGACGATGTGGCCCGGATTACCGGCATACGCATGCGCGAAACCGTTCCCGATACGTTGTTGGAGCGCGCCCGGGATGTGTCGCTGGTGGATTTAACCCCGGAGGAACTGCTTGAGCGTTTAAGGCGCGGCAAGGTGTATATCCCCGAGCAGGCACGCGCCGCCATGGAGGGCTACTTTAATGAGTCGAACCTCAATGCGTTGCGCGAGCTGGCGATTCAAACCATGGCCGAGCGGGTGGATGCCGATGTAAAAGTGGCTATGGATGCTAGCGGCAGAGCAGGCCCTTGGCCGGTAAGGCCGCACCTGCTGGTGGTCGTCAACGGTAGTGAAGACGATGTATCCCTCGTGCGCGCAGCCCACCGAATGGCAGAGAGGCGCCTGGCCGTATGGCGAGCGGTCTATGTTGATAAGGGTGTCGACTCGCCCGAGCAGCAGCTAGCGGTTGAGAAGATATTTAGCCTGGTGACCCGGCTGGGAGGCGACCCACTTCGCTTGCAAGGACATAGCCAGCTAGACGAAGTGATCAACTACGCCCGCTCGATTAATGCCACCACAATTATGGTAGGCCGCGACGGCAAGCGTCGCTGGTGGCCGTGGTCGCGGCCGCTTGCCCAACGTTTGATCGCGCAAACCGATGTCTTTGATATCGTGGTAGTGGCTCAGGGGAGCATGAAGCAAGGTATGCGTAAGCAGCAGCCTGGCTGGAGAGTGCGCCCACCCCAGCTACTCGCCACCAGCTTAGCGGTGATGGCCTCACTGGGAATAGCCCACCTGCTAGAACCTTGGCTGGAGCTTGCCAATCTGTCGCTGGTGTTTTTAGCCGCCGTGCTGTTCAGCGCTATCTGGGCGGGCACCGCTATGGCCATGTTCAGTGCCGTGGTGGGCTTTTTGGTGTTTAACTTCTTCTTTACCGAGCCGCGTTTGACCTTTGCCATGGTGGAACGGGGGCAACTGTTGACGGTGGTGTTCTTCTTTTTGGTAGCGCTAGTGGTAGGGCAACTGGCGGGTCGTGGACGCCAGCGCTTAGTCGCACTGCGGGCCAGCCGCGACCAGACCCAGCTTCTGCTGCGCTACGCCGAGCAGCTTTCTACCGCCACCGACAGTGCCAGCGCCGCCAAAGTGGGTGTCGATACGCTGGTGCAGTGTTTTGAAGTCCCCGTTATCTTTATTGAAACGGCGGAAAGCGCTAGTGAGGTGCAAGTGGTCTACGCGCTACCGGATTCCGAGCGTTTGGACATGACCGCCAAGCAGGCAGCGGTATGGAGTTGGCAGCACCAAAAACCGAGCGGTCAGGGCACACAAACATTGAGCCAGCAGGCGTGGCGCTTACTTCCGCTCGCGGTGCAGGGAGAAAAAGTGGGGATGCTGGCGCTCAAACTGTCGGCCAGCCCAAAGGCACTCAACCATGAGCGTGAGTCGCTGATTGACACCCTGGTGCGCCAACTCAGTATGGCCCTGGAGCGCACACGTTTGGTGGCCGAGTTGAATACAACGCGGGTGTCCGAAGAGAACGAGCGGCTGCGCTCCGCGTTACTCTCGTCGGTTTCTCATGACTTGCGCACGCCGCTGTCATCTATCATTGGTGCCACCAGCTCCCTGATTGAGCTAAAACCCCAGCTCAGTGAAGACGATCAGCGCGAGCTGCTAGACGGCATATTATCCGAGAGCGAGCGGCTCAACCGCTATATTCAAAACCTGCTCGATATGACGCGGCTGGGGCACGGCACGCTGAAAATAGAGCGTGACTGGGTGTCGTTTGACGACGTTATCAACTCAGCGCTGAAGCGGCTGGGGCAATCGCTGAAACACGTCGTGGTAAGGAAACAGTGGCCTACTACGCTGCCGCTGTTGTACGTTCATCCCGCGCTGGTGGAACAGGCGCTGGTTAACGTGCTGGATAACGCCCAGCGCTTCTCGCCACCCGGTGGGGAGCTGCTGATTAAGGCCCACCTTAATGAAGGTGATCCAGCCACATTGGTAATCACCATTGAAGACCAAGGCCCAGGGATTTCCCCCGAGCTGCGCGAGCAGGTATTTGATATGTTTTACAGCGGCGGCGACGGCGATCGCAGCGCCCATGGCAGTGGCCTTGGCTTGGCCATTTGTCGTGGCATGATTGGTGCCCACGGCGGCACGATCAACGCTGACACAGGCGAAAATGGCCGAGGCACCGCTATTGTCATTACGCTGCCACTGTTAGGTGCAGATATGAGGAAGATGGATGAAGAATGAGGGTAACGGGCGCATTCTGATTGTTGACGACGAACAGCAAATTCGCCGTTTTCTGCGTATCAGCCTAGCCTCCCAAGGCTACGGTGTGCTGGAGGCAGAGAACGGTGAGCAAGCCTTGGCAGCGGTATATACCCAATCGCCCGACGTGGTGCTGCTTGATCTTGGCCTACCCGATATGGATGGCCACGAGGTGCTGCAGGGCATCCGTGAGCACAGTGCTGTGCCGGTAATTGTAGTATCCGTGCGGGATAGGGAGGAGGAGAAGGTCTTATCGCTGGATAACGGCGCCAATGATTACGTTACTAAACCCTTCGGCATCCAAGAACTGCTTGCTCGCATCAGGGCCGTACAGCGTCAGTCGCAGCAAGCGAGGGGGGAGGTGGCCGCTAGCTACTATGTTAGCCAGGGGCTGGTGATCGATCTTGAGTTAAGGCAGGTTTCTCTACAGCAGGAAGGTGTGCATTTGACCCGCAAAGAGTTCGCCGTGCTGGCCCGTCTTTGCCGCTATGCCGGGCGTGTTGTTACCCAGACCCAGTTGCTTAAAGAAGTATGGGGGCCGACCCATGTAGACGACACCCATTACCTGCGTATTGTGGTCAGCCGCCTGCGCCAAAAGCTCGGCGATGACCCCCAAACACCCGTACTGCTTCAAACAGAAGCTGGGGTCGGCTATCGGCTGCTGGTAGAGCCAGCGCAGCGACCTGCAGCTTCTTAGTGATCTGAAAAACAGTAGCTATCTGAAAAGCAATAGTGATCTGAAAACATTAGCGACGCCAGAACATCGGCGTCATCAGCACGACCACCGTCAAAATTTCCAGGCGGCCCATCAACATACCGATACACAGCAGCCATTTTGCCGCCTCGGGAAGCGACGAAAAGTTGCCCGCTGGGCCAATAGTGTCGCCAAGGCCGGGGCCGACGTTGGCCACCGCAGTGGCAGCACCAGAAATGGCCGTCACTAAATCCAGCCCAAGTGCCGAAAGGCTTAGAGCCAATGCCGCGATGGTAATAAAGAAGAAGAACGAGAAGGCCACCACGCTTCTGGAAATGTCGCTGGTTACCGGCTGGTGGTTGTAGCGAGTAGTAAACACGCCGTTGGCATGTATGAGATAACGCAGTTGGTTGAGCAGCATCAGCATGGCAATTTGAAAGCGGAAGATCTTCATACCACCACTGGTAGAGCCACTACAGCCGCCCACAAAAGTGAGATAGAAAAAAGCAGTCACCGGTAACGCGCCCCATAGCGTGTAGTCGTCTGAGGCGTATCCGGTGGTGGTCACCACTGAAATCACGTTAAAAGTGACGTGGGTAAGGGAAACAAACCAATCATCGCCTTGCAGCACCCGCCACCCGCTAAGAACCACTATCGCGGTCAGTAACAGCTTTAAAAGTCCGCGTACCTGCTGGTCTTTCCACAGGGCGGTGCGCGATGTGCGAATAAAACGAATGTATAAAACAAACGGCAACGCCCCGCTTAGCATAAAAAAGCTGCCCATCCACAGTAGCCATGGCTGCTCGGAGTAGGCCCCAAAGGAAGCATCCGAGTTGGCAAAGCCACCGGTAGCCAGGGACGTCATGCCGTGGACAACGGCGTCAAGCGGTAGCATGCCTCCCGCCCAATAACTCACCATGGCCGCAAGCGTTAGGGCTACATAAATACTTAGCGTCGCTTTGGCAATGCCGCCTGTGCGGGGCATGACTTTGTCAGACCAGTCGGAAGACTCGGTATGAAATAGTCGCATACCGCCCACTTTCAGAAACGGCAAAATGGCAATGCCCATAACGATGATGCCGATGCCGCCCATCCACTGCATTAAGCCGCGCCATAGCTTCAATCCGTCGGAAAAATGCTCAATCCCCACCATCACCGTCGAGCCGGTGGTGGTGATGGCAGAGACGGATTCAAAGACGGCATTGGTCACGCTGAGCTGCGGTGCGCCTAAAATCAGCGGTAGGCTCGCAAAACCTGTGATGCTTGCCCAACTGGCTGCGGTGAGCACAAACATTTGCCAGGGCTTTAGCTCTAGCGACACCTTACGCGTGAGTAACCAGGTTGTGAGAGTGGCGCTGAGGACAATCAGAATAGACACACCAAAGGCAGGTGCATCAGGATCATTTTCCACCAGCAATACGACCCAGGGTATCGCCATAAACATGGCAAGCACTAGCCACAGTACCGCCATGATTTTAAATATTTGCGCCCAGTTACGGTAAGCGTCTCGGTAGTAAAGCTTGCTGGGAAAAATGGTCATATTTCCGCTCTTAATTTGCCCTAATGTTCAGCGTGGTATCTCACCATGGCAATTACTAAAAGTCTGTAAAATTCTCCTAAAAAAATGATGTTAGGCTAAAAAAATCGGCCCCAAAGGAGCCGGTCGTGAGCATATTGTCCAAGCGAGAGTAGCTTTGTTGTCAACGAGTATAAAATTAACCTTTAACGCCTCCGGCGGTTAACCCACCAATAATCCAGCGCTGGCAGATCAGGAAGGCCACGGTGATTGGCAGCCCCGAGAGTACGGCAGCGGCGGCGAAGTCTCCCCAGCGCTGATTATGGTCGGCCAAGTATTGCTGGGCGCCCACCGCAAGGGTGAGCTTATGCTCATCCACGAGCAGTACAGACGCCATGGGGTACTCCATGATGCTCATCACAAACGCCAGGATGAACACCACCATCAGAATTGGCACCGACAGCGGCAGTAGGATGTAGCGAAACGCCTGCCAGGTGCTTGCCCCGTCCACCATGGCAGCTTCTTCGAGCGACCCGTCGATGGATTCGAAGTAGCCCTTGATCGTCCAGATGTGCAGCGCCACCGCGCCGAGCGAGGCGACAATCAGCGCGCCATGGGTGTTGATCCCCAGCCAGCCGACGAACTGACCCAGCCGGTCGAACAGCGCGTAGAGCGCCACCAGCGAGAGCACGGCGGGGAACATCTGGAAAATCAGCATGCCTTTCAACAGCGGCTCCTTGCCCTTAAAGCGCATACGGGCAAAGGCGTAGGCGCTGGTGGTTGCTAACATAAGAATTAATACCGATGACACGACTGCTACTTTGATGGAGTTCCACAGCCACAGTAGTACCGGAAAGGGGGGCTGGACGATGCTACCGTCCGGGCGCTCCCAGGGAATACCCAGCGCCAGTGACCAATGCTCCAACGAGAAGCGCTCGGGGATCAAGCTCCCCGAGGCAAAGTTTCCCTCACGAAACGAGATTGAAATTACCAACAGCAGCGGAAACACGATCAGTGAAACAAAGCCGATCAGCGCCAAATGGGCGCTCCATCGCCGTGCGCGAATGGAGCGGGGTTGAACCATCGCCATCGTAAACCTCCTAAACTTTAACCTTGGAAAGCCGCAAATTAACCACCGACATGCCCACCACCAGCAGGAAGATCAGCGTTGCAATCGCTGCCGCCAGGCCGAAGTTCTGGCCGGCATCCTGGAAGGCGATGCGGTAGGTGTAGCTCACCAGCAGGTCGGTGGTGCCCGCGGGCGTGCTGGCACCCAGAATGTCCGGGCTGCCCCCGGTGAGCAGCGCAATCAGTACGAAGTTATTGAAGTTAAAAGCAAAAGCGGCGATTAACAGCGGCGTGAGTGGCTTGATGATCAGCGGCAGAGTGATCTTCATCAGGTTGGTGATCGGCCCGCCGCCGTCTACCGCCGAGGCCTCGTACAGATCGCCGGGGATCGACTGAATCAGCCCCATGCACAGCAGCAGCATGTAGGGGTAACCCAGCCAGGTATTGACGATCAGCAGCATGGTTCGGGCTAGCCAGGGGTCGGTAAACCACTCCGGCGAAATGCCGAACAGCGCCTCCAGAATCATGTTTACCTCACCAAAATGCTGATTGAACATGCCTTTGAAAATCAGAATCGAAATAAACGCTGGAACCGCGTAGGGCAGTATCAGCAGCGTCCGATAGACCGCCTTGCCCTTGAGCTGATCCCACTGCAGCAGCGAGGCGAGGACAAACCCCACGGCCAACGTGAATAGTACGGTGAGCCCGGCAAACACGAAGGTCCAGACAAATATCTTCATAAACGGCCCGCGTATATCCGGGTCGGTGAAGATCTTGGTGTAGTTGGTGAAGCCCACGTTCACCGGCCACCCAGGGGTGATGCGTTCGTCGTTCTCGGTGACGAAAAAGCCGATATCGTTATCCGGCGTCAGCACCTGACCCTCCTGCTGATCATAAAGGCTGCCGTTGTCACGAATCTCATAGCGGTCGATCATTGGCGCGAACTGGCGCAGGCCCGCCATGCGTAGCTCGGTGCCCCCGGGCGTTTGCAGGCGCAGCGCCTGGAGGGCGTCGCGGGCCTGAATGGCTTCGCGCATGGGAAGCGGCTCACCTTCGGGCGGGCCGTCTACGGCTTGGGTTGGAGCGCGACGGACTTCGCTGTTAGTTAGGTTGATCGCGGCGGATAGTAGCCGGTCGTTATCGCCCGCAGGAGCGTCGCTTTCCAGATAAAGGCGCACCAGCTCGTCCTGCTGGTAAAGCGAATAGGAAAAGGCAGCGCCCTCTGCCTGGTAGCTTTGATCGGTCAGTTGTGCGCGCACGCGCTCCTGGCTGAGCAGATTGTCCGAGCTGTAGTTACTGAAGCTAATGCCGACGGTATACACCAGCGGGAAAATAACGAAAACGCCAAGCCCGGCCACTGCCGGGAAAATATACCGGTGGCTCATCAGCGAACGGCGGCTGAACACCACGCCCAGCGATGTGCCAAGCACTAAAAATAGCAGCGCAAACACCCATTGGCCGTGCATATAAAAAGCCATCACCAGCCAAAGCAGGGCCAGTACCATCAGCCCGATCACGCTGCGCATTGCCCAGCGAGAATAGCGTTCGGCCACATGACGGGAGCGGTGGCGGGGCAAGCCCCGCGAAGCATTCGTGGTAAACATGAAAGATGTCCTGCGAAACTTCCCGGCTTTGCCAGCGGTGTGCCATGGCCGGTCAGTGAAGGAAAGGCGAGTGGCTACTGGCGCATACGCCGCGCGGCGGCATCCAGTGCTTCCTGGGGGGACTGACGCCCGCTGCCGATGTTTTGCAGCGCGGGTTCCATGGCTGCCCAGAAGGCGCCCATTTCAGGAATGTTCGGCATCGGCATACCGACTTCGGCGTTATCGAGGGTGGCCGCGATGTTGGGGTTGTCGGCCAGTTCCGCCTGATAATCGATGTGTGCCACGGCCCCCAGCGACCCATCGCTGTTGAAGGTGCGCATACCCTCCTCGCTGAGCAGATAGTTTTCCAGGAACTCGACGGCCAGGAAATCATTGGGCGACGCAGAGTTGATCATTGCCGTCATAACGCCAAACATGGGCTTGGCACGTTCTTCGCCCACCTTGGGCAGCAGGGCGACGCCGTAATCAATGCCGCTGCGCTCAAGGTTCGGCCAGGCCCAGGGGCCGCTAATCATGGTCGCCACTTCGCCCTTGTTAAAGCGATTATCCATGATGCTGTAGTCGGTTCCCCGCGGTACCACGTCGCTTTCGATCAGCTCGACCAGCAGCTCAGCACCCTGCACGGCGCCTTCGTTGTTAACGCCAATATCGGTAACGTTGTAGCCTGCGTCAGTTTGTTTAAATGGGTAGCCACCGTTAGCGGCTAGCAGTGTCCAGCCGTAGTAGGGCTCGCTGTAGTCGAACAGGATGGCTTTTTTACCCTCTTGAGAAAGCGTCTCGTCCAGCTGCATTAGCTCGGCAAAGCTCTCCGGCGGGGTGTCCACCAGGGCTTTATTATAAATGAGCCCGAGTGATTCCACTGAAATGGGGTAGCCATAGGTTTCGCCATTCCACAGGGCAGCTTCCCAGGAGAAGTCATAAAAAGACTCACGGAAGCTGTCACTAGGCGCTATCTGTTTTAGTAGGCCGCTTTGTGCCCACTCGCCAATCCGGTCGTGGGCCCAGATCACGATGTCCGGCCCTTGGCCACTGCCCGCCGCCTGTTGAAAACGGTCGGTCAGGTTATCTGGAAAGACCACCTCAACTTCGATGCCCGTCTCTTCAAGAAACTGATCGGCCAGCAGCTGAATACCTTCCTGGCCTTTGTTGTCGCCCATCCAGATGGTTAAGCGGTCATCTTCAAACGCGAAGGCTGGCAAAGTTGCTCCTGCAAGCAGGGTGGCGGTGATTAAAGGCGTAAATCCGGGCCGATGTCTTGCCATCATTTAAAAAGCCTCAATTTTTGTTATAAGGGATGGTGGCGTTGCCACCTGAACAGTCTTAGCCTCGCCAATTCAGTCGGCAGCCACCTCATCCTTGAGGGGCGTAGTGATGGCGTATATCAGGGGCGTAGAAACATTAAATAGAAGTAGGGGGGCTAAAACCTGTTGCAGGCTCTACCAAATGCGCTTTTGAGGGCTCTCGCTCAGACTAAATGCAAAACAGACGCCATGCATAATTAGCCAACTGGAAATTCAGTTGTCGCATATTTGACATGCGATTTGTGACGTACAGTCAGCGTATAACCTAGCGTTAGGGGGCCAAGACGGCCAATAAGCATTACGGCCATGATAATTAGCTGGCCCGCGGTACCCAGTTCACTCGTAGTGCCACGCGATAATCCTACGGTGCCAAAAGCAGAGACAACCTCGAACGCTATATCTAAGAAGTCGTCTTTTACAAAAATCGTCAGCATAAAAACAGCTATGAAAATGGTTGCCATACCGATAGTCGCGGTAGCTAAAGCTTTTAGTAATGTTTCTCGACTTAGTGAGCGACCAAAGAAGCTTACGTTTAAATTTCCTTGGAGAAAAGATTTTGTCGCCGTGATTAAAATGAAAAAAGTAGAAATCTTAATGCCGCTAGCGGTTGAGTTCGGTGCGCCGCCAATAAACATAAGTAGAAGCATTAGAACACTAGTGCCTGCTGTTAGAGCACCAATCTCGAGCGTGTTGAAACCAGCCGTTCTAGGAGTGACACCTTGAAACCATGCGGCCAGTAGCTTGCTCCAAAAGCCTTCTAGCATGCCTAGCGTGTTGGGGTTGTTAAATTCCAAAATCAAAACCGCCGCGGTAGCGAACAAGTTGAGAAATAAAGTGGTGGTTAAGATAATTTTTACGTATACCGAAAGCCGAGGCCATGAACGCTTTTCCAATAATTCCATAATGACGATATAGCCAAGTCCTCCAGTAACAAAAAGTGCTGTGACAGATAGCGTGATGCCGGGATGAGAAACGTAATTTGATAAGCTATCTGGAGATAGCGCAAAGCCCGCATTATTAAATGCGGAAATGGTATAAAAAAGCGCATTATATAGCCCGTCACCCCAGCCGAGTTCGGGAATAAAAAAGTAGCTAAGTACAATAATCCCAATGGCTTCGCTGGCAATGGCAAATAGCGCAATAGAACTCCCCGCTTTTCTAGCCGTTTGAAGGGAGACTTCATTAAAAGCTTCTTGTGCCACCAACTGTTGCTTTAGGCGTAACTTAAAACCAAGCGCTAGAGCGGTCAGTACTGCAAAGGTCATCAACCCTAGTCCGCCTAATTGAATCAGGCATAGGATGACGAGCTGACCGAAGGTCGTGTATTGACTGCCTGTATCGACAACCACAAGGCCCGTTACCGTAACGGCGGAGGTGGCAGTAAATGCTGCTTCCATCCAAGAAACCGGAGCGACGGTGGCAAATGGCAGCTTTAGTAAGCATGCTCCAATGAAAATTAATATGAGAAAAGACTCAAGCAATAGCCAAGGGGGCTTAATGCTACGTTTACGCTTTGGCCCTTTGACGATCGTTTGGTGAGGCGTCTGGTCTTGTAAGCTTGCTTTCATAAGTTTTTAACAAGTTTTCTTAATTCATCAAGCCAGCCGCCAAGTACTAAGCGATCACCTCTGCGTATTTCCCAATCGAGGTCAGGGTGTGCATGCACTTCTGTATTTCTTTTGACCACTAAAGCCGCTACATCAACATCTTCGATGATTTTTCCAATGGTTTTTCCAATTAAGTCCTCTGTTGTATGGAATTCTACGACAACATAGTCCTTCCCCAGGTTTAAGTAATCATGAACCATTGGGTAATTCAATTCCTGAGAGATTCGTACACCCATTTCATATTCAGGTGCAATAATACGTGTTGCACCAAGCCGTTCAAGGACTCTGTGGTGTTGATTCGTCAGTGCTTTCGTCCATACCTTTGTCACACCTAACTCTTGCAACTGAAGCGTTGCCAACATCGCTGCCTCAACGTTTCTGCCTATCGCTACCACTGCTGCGTCATAGCTGCCCGCATTTAGCTCTATAAGCGCGTTTTCATCTGTTACGTCAGCAATGACTGCGTGAGTGATCTCATCTGCTAATCGATTGACACGCAGCTCATCAGCGTCGATCCCCAAAACCTCATGACCAAGCTGAGTTAGCTCACGCGCAATAGTCGCGCCGAATATGCCCAGACCAATGACGATAAATTGCTGTTTTTCAATCATGATAAAGCGCGGCTCCACAGCTTTGAATTACGTAAATTTATATGCTGTAGCTCTATTGCACAATAGCTGTTTAATCCTACGTTAGCAGACGTAAAAATTGCGTAAAAAAATTGCTTCAATTGAGTCGCATGTACCTGCGTATGGTTAAATTATAAATAAATACTCTTTTAATGGGGGGAATATGGCTGTGGGGTTATTTCAAACAAATCCCAATTCGTATTTTCGTATTTTCGTGTTACTCACTTGGCTATGGGGTCTGGCGGTATATAATTATCATGCTGAAAATCCGGTTATATCCATATTTCCGTATCTTATACCAGTCATTTTGATTGCATGGGGGCATGGTGTTAAGTGGGGATTCGTAGTTGCAGCTTTGGCAACATTGTCTGCTATGTGTGCAGATTATGCGGAAATTTACACTCAAACAGAGCTGATCTATTCTGGTATTGCTACCTATGCGAAATTAACAGGCGCCGCTATTGGTTTCTCTTTGGCAAAAATAATTCATAAAAACATAAACCCAATGTGATGCCTCTTCCTTTGTCATCAGCCCAAGTTGGTGCTTTATGCACTGCCTGATGAATTAAAGCATACTTCATTATTGGCTCATCTAGCTCGCCTCCTCCTTAGGGAGCGTAGCAGTAGCGCATATCAAGGGCGTAGAGTGAGAGTGGAAATTCCTTGAACAATCACAGCTGTAAACGCATCGAAATAGAAGCGGTAGATGCCATTTTGTAGTAAAATTACACGAATTATTGCGTATAATGCCCCCTTTACGGTAGATTTTAGGTAATCTAACTACATTAGATGCCTAATTATAAATAGGAGCGACGATGAGCCAGTCCACTGCTTCCCAAGGTGCACCGCTGGGCGATCCGAATCACGCTATTGATTTAGCGCTGTTTGGGGCGCTGGGTGATCTTGCCATGCGCAAGCTATTTCCTGCCTTATACCATCTTGATCGCGAAGGCTTGATGCCTGAAAGCACGCGCATTATGGGGCTGGCCCGCCATGAGCACGACGTTGCGTCATTTCGCAAAATGGTTAACGACGCGCTGCAAAAACGACTGAAAAGCAGCGAGCAGGATAAGCAGAGTATCGAGCGCTTTCTCGCCCGCTTGGATTACCTAAAACTCGATTTTTCAAGCGTTGAGGGTTACGACGCTATTCGTCAGTGGCGCAAAGGCTCACCGCGCCCAATGGTGGTCTACCTTTCCGTTGGTGCATCTATTTATGGCGATATCTGCCGTCATCTGCAGGCCAGTAAAAGCCTGGACGATGAGGCCCGCGTGGTGGTGGAGAAACCCATCGGCTACGACCTGCACTCATCCATTGAAATTAACGACGCTATTGGTCAAGTGTTCCCCGAATCGCGGATTTACCGTATTGACCACTATTTAGGTAAAGAGACCGTACAGAACCTGATTGCGCTGCGTTTTGCCAACCCGCTGTTTGGTACCCAGTGGAACCAGAACAATATCTCCCATGTGGAAATTACCGTTGCCGAAAAAGTGGGCATCGAAGGGCGCTGGGGTTATTTCGACCAAGCGGGTCAACTGCGGGACATGGTGCAAAACCACTTGCTGCAGCTGCTGTGCTTAATCGCCATGGATCCGCCTTCCAATCTGGATGCCGATGCCATTCGCGATGAGAAGGTGAAAGTGCTTAAAGCGCTCAAGCCGTTTGTGGGCGAAGCGCTTGGCCGAGATGTGGTGCGCGGCCAATATATCGCCGGTACTAGCGATGGCCAGTCGGTGCCAGGGTATTTAGAAGAAGAGGGCGCCAACACCCAGAGCCAAACCGAAACCTTTGTGGCCATGAAAACCGAAGTGGCTAACTGGCGCTGGGCAGGCGTGCCGTTTTACTTGCGCACCGGCAAGCGCATGCCGGATAAGCTCTCACAGATCGTTATTCACTTTCGCCAGCAGCCGCACTATATCTTCGACCCGGATCAACGCGGCATCGCCTCGAATAAGCTGATTATTCGCCTGCAGCCGGAAGAGGGTATCGCCCTGCAAGTGCTGACCAAAGATAGCGGCTTGGATAAAGGCATGCGCCTGCGCCCCGGCCCGCTGCATTTGGACTTCAACAATGCCTTTCCCAAATCGCGGATACCCGATGCCTACGAACGCCTGCTGCTCGAAGTCATGAAAGGCCAGCAGTATCTGTTTGTCCGCCGGGATGAAATCGAACACGCCTGGCGTTGGTGCGACCAGCTCATTGATGGCTGGAAAAAACGCGACACCCCACCGCGCCGTTACCCGGCAGGCTCGTGGGGCCCCGTCGCCTCCATCGCCATGATTACCCAAGACGGCCGCAGCTGGTACGAGGATTATTAATATGAGCCAAGCACGCCAACAGTTGGCTGAGCAGCTTGCCGAAGCCGTTTTTCAGGCGCTGCACGACGACTTAAACCATCAAGAGCGCGTCCTGCTGGTGGTTTCAGGTGGTTCCACCCCGGTGCCTTTCTTTAAGGCGCTGGCGGCCAAACCGCTACCCTGGGAGCGCATTGACGTAACGCTTGCCGACGAGCGTTGGGTCGATGAGCAGAGCAGTGATAGCAACGCCAAGTTGGTGCGTGAGCACCTCCTTCAGGGCGACGCTGAAGCGGCTACTTTTATACCGTTAACTTGCGGCGCGGCGACCCCCGAAGAGGGCGTAGATGAAGTGGTCAAGCGAGCGGAATCACTGGCCTGGCCTGCCAGCGTGGTGATTTTGGGGATGGGGGGAGACGGCCACACCGCGTCACTGTTTCCCGATAGCCCTGAGCTGACCCTGGCGCTTGCCACGGAAGAGCTGTTAGTGGCAGTTAGAACGCCTAGTCAGCCGCAGCCACGGATTACCTTTTCGGCCGACCGCCTGCATCAGGCACGGCGGCATATTCTGCATATTACCGGTGACGATAAACGCGCCGTGTTGGCCAAGGCATTAAACGGCGACGACGTTCGTCAGTTGCCTATTCGTGCCTTTTTAACCTGCCCATTGGCCATTTATTGGGCGCCTTGAGCGCCAGCCGGTTTAGCCAATAATAAGTTGCTTGGAGACTCACTAATGACTATCGACAAACAGTTACCTTCTACCCGTACCGCAGAGCTGGATAGTATCTGCTCAAAAGCTGAAGTGATTCCTGTCATCACGATTGAGCGCTTGGAAGACGCAGTACCGCTAGGGCGCGCCCTGGTGGAAGGCGGCTTAACCGTGCTGGAAGTTACCCTGCGCACCGATTGTGCCCTGGACGCCATCAAGCGAATGAAAGAAGCGCTGCCGGGTGCCAGCATTGGTGTGGGCACCGTGCTAACACCCGCGCAATATCGCCAAGCCGAGCAGGTGGGCGCTGATTTTGTGGTGACGCCGGGCGCCACTGACGCGCTTTACCGCTATGGCGTGGAAAGCCCTGTGCCAATGCTACCAGGCGTGTCGACCATTTCTGAGCTGATGACCGGCTGGCAGTACGGCTATCGTCGGTTTAAGTTCTTCCCCGCTGAATCCAGCGGCGGCGCTAAAGCAATCAAAGCGTTTGGCGCACCGATTCCAGAAGCGCGTTTCTGCCCCACCGGTGGCATTACCGTGGACAACGCAGACGCCTACCTGTCACTGCCGAACGTGATGTGTGTAGGCGGCTCCTGGTTGACGCCGAAAGCAATGGTCGATGCTGAAGATTGGGACGGCATTCGCGAACTGGCCCGTCAATCAGCGGAGCGCTTTCATCACTAAGCAGGCATCACTCAATAGGCATCCTTAAGCAACCTATCGCAGGTTGTGTAAATGCTGGCCCTAGTTATGGTTTTTAACCATTGCTAGGGTTTTTTTATAGCGAAATTTTGTCATTCGCGTATGGTACCCGCCTGCGTACGACCAAAGACGTATAACGGGCTATATTCAGCTCAACTAAAATGGCGGGACGATTTGTCTGACATTTCGCTATACGCGCATACAGTAACGTGCGTGCCACTTACAATGATCATGAGGTGAGTCAAAATGCACGCTTTGACCCTGGCGTCCTTCCTGTTTTTTACAGGGCTTGTCGCCTTTATCACTTGGCGAATCACCCGCCGAGATGACCACTCAAGCACCAGCGGCTACTTTCTAGCAGGGCGTACGCTAACCTTTCCGCTGATCGCTGGCTCTCTGCTAATGACCAACCTCTCCACCGAGCAAATGGTGGGGCTCAATGGGGCGGCCTTTTCCGATGGGTTAAGCGTGATGGCCTGGGAAGTGGTGGCGGTTATCGCACTGGTGGCGTTGGCGCTCTTCTTCCTGCCGCGGTTTTTGAAAAGTGGCATTGCCACGCTGCCGCAGCTGCTCGAAATACGCTTCGATAAAACCACCCAGCTAATCACCAATATCATCTTCTTGATCGCTTACGCGGTGATTCTGCTGCCGATTATTCTCTATTCCGGCGCCATCGGTCTGCAGGGGATGCTCGATCTTCAAGGGCTAACAGGTATCGAGTCTTCGGCGACGCTGCTTTGGCTAACGGTGTGGATAGTTGGCATTATCGGTTCGGTCTATGCACTGTTTGGTGGGCTACGCACGGTGGCGGTTTCGGATACGCTTAACGGCGTCGGGCTATTGATCGGCGGTTTCGTGATCGTCTATTTCGGCCTGCAGGCCGTGAGTGACGGCAGCGGCATTATGGAAGGTTGGAGCATCCTCAAAGAGAGCGACCCGGATAAGCTTAATTCGATTGGCGGCGCTGATCAGCAGGTGCCTTTCTTTACCCTGTTCACCGGTGTTTTCCTGATTAATCTATTCTACTGGAGTACCAACCAGCAGATTATTCAGCGTACCTTTGCGGCCAAAAACCTGGCTGAAGGCCAGAAGGGTGTTCTGCTGACCGGTCTATTTAAACTGCTGGGCCCGCTGTATCTCGTGCTGCCGGGCATCATTGCTTACCATCTTTATGCCGATCAAGGCGTGCGTGCTGATGAGGCCTACGGTCACTTGGTATTTAACGTACTGCCGCCGTATCTAACCGGGTTTTTCGCCGCGGTGATGGTCGGTGCGATTCTTTCGTCGTTTAACTCCGCGCTGAACAGTACTACTACGATTTTCAGCCTGGGCATCTATAAAGGTGTACTGAACAAAGAGGCGACGGAAGAGCAGGTGGTGAAATCGGGTAAGGTCTTCGGCTGGATCATGGCCATTATTACCATGATTATCGCGCCGTTGTTGGCAGGCCAGGATAGCCTGTTTGGTTACCTGCAGAAGATGAACGCGATCTACTTTATTCCAATTCTTGCCGTGGTGCTGGTCGGGCTGCTAACCAAACGTGTTCCGCCGATGGCAGCTAAAATTGCCCTGGTGGGCGGCTGTTTATTGATAGCCGCCGGTTACTTTGTGCCACCCTTTACGCTGCTGCCGCAGGTTATGCACGAGTTCCACTTCGTGGCGATGGTGTTTGTGTTGTTGGTCGTCGTGATGCTGATCATCGGCAAGCTGCGCCCACGGGAAACCGACTGGATTCAGCAGCACAGCGGCGATGTGGATCTAACACCCTGGAAAGGCGCAGTACCGGCCGGTATTGTCCTGGTCGTGTTAGTCATCGTGATGTATATAAGCTTCGCCGGTTGAGTGCCAGCGCTAGTCGCTAAGAGGTAAAGCCAGAAAGTGGCCCCGCTAGTATCCGCTAGCGGGGCCTTTTGCTGTGAGGTTTATAAGAGAGTTATGCCAGGCGCAGCGGCAGTTCGGTCAATCCTTTGATGCCGGTTTCGACCCTATACAGCGAGCCTGCAGTGGGCTCCTGGGCTAGCTGTTCAGCGCTAAATCCCTCTTGCGCCGTAGTGATATACAGCGTTTTTAGATCAGGGCCTGCAAACGCTGGGCAGGAGGGTTGGCTGACCGGTAGCTCAACGCGGCCTATTATTTCGCCGTCATGATCCAAACGCACCACTTGCCCAGCTCCCCACAGCGCTAGCCATAGGCAGCCTTCGCCATCCATGACGGCACCGTCGGGGTTGCCCTGGCTGGTAAAAAAGTCTGCCCAGGGTTGCGGCTCGCCCTTCGGCCAGCCGTCGCTATCCAACGCCCAGCGCATCACCACACCCGTCACCGTATCGGTAAACCAGGCAAACTCGCCATTTTCAGCAAAGCAGATAGCATTGGGAATGGTCAGCCCTGAGCGCAGCCGCGACAGCTCGCCGCGGTGCAGGCGGTAAAGGCTGCCAGCGTTTCTTTCAGCGCTTTTACCCATGCTGGAGAGCCACAGGCTGCCGTGGCGATCAATGCGGGCGTCATTGCTGCGGGTGACCGGGTTATCGGCCTCGAAATCACACAGCTTTTCTACCTTGCCGCTGCCTGGGTTGAAGCGGCTTAAGCGGTCTTCGCCGACTAACAGCAGGCCTCCTTCTTCAAGGGGCGCAGCCAGTGACACCCGATGTTCAAACTGATAGTGGCCGCTTTCTCCAGTGGCGGGGGATAGCCAGTGCAGCTGCTTTTCAAGAATGTCGCACCAATAAAGGCGCTGATTTTTAGCGTCCCACTGCGGGCCTTCACCTAGGGTGCAGCGGCAATCGACCGCTAACTCTGCCTGCCACGTTGCAACATGCATACCTGTATTCATTGTTATTGGATCTCCTTATTGTTCTCCTGCCAACCAGGCCTCGACGAGGGCTTGTGCCTGTTGACCTACCTGGGAAGCGCTTTGGCCGGGTTTGTATAACGCGCTGCCCAGCCCTGCACCATCGACACCCGCTGCGCGCCAAGTGGCGAAGTTATCGATCCCAACGCCGCCGACAGCATACAAAAGGGTGCCTGTGGGCAGTACTGAGCGCACTGCCTGCATGCCCTCTAATCCTACCTGCACCGCTGGGAAGAGTTTAAGTCCGGTGGCACCGGCATCGAGTGCATCGAAGGCCTCAGAGGGTGTCACAATCCCCGGCCAGCTCGCCATACCGAGTCTATGCGTCTCTTCAATGACTGCAGGCCGACAGTTGGGAGAAACGATCAGGCGTCCACCCGCAGAGTGAACTTCACGCACCTGAGCCGGAGTGAGTACCGTGCCTGCACCAATGACCGCGCGCTTGCCAAATGCGTCTACCAAGCGGCGAATGCTCTCCAGCGGGTTGGGTGAGTTAAGCGGTACTTCAATCTGGGTGATGCCCGCGGCCAGCACCGCTTCCGCGATATCCACGGCCTCATCAGGCGTTACACCGCGTAAAATACCAATTAGTGGCAGCGACATAGCCAATTTCTCCATGCTTAAATTATGTTAACGCGTGATGGGCGAGGCGCAGACCTGCTAAGACGGCGGTGTCGCCATCCACATGCTGCGTCTGATAGCCGATCGTATTGAGCGCCAGCGTATAGCGCTGGCTCAGGGCTTGGTTACCAATCAACATGATCGGCTTATCGGTGGGGCATTCACGGCAGGCGCCAGCAAGCTCAAGGCCAATGGCGAGCCCAGAGAGCCTGGCCGCCAGTACGGCTCCACGCGTGTCGCCTGCAGGTAGCCGACCATCGAGTAAATCCTGCGCGCGCAGGCCGAAAAGACGGCTACTAAAAGTTTCGGGCGCCGCGTAGATCTCGCTAACTGCCGAAATAAACGCCTCACGGCAAGCGGGGTCTTGAAGCTCATCGGTGCCGATTGAGTGGCGCAAGACCGATTGGTTGGCCAATAGCTGGTAAAGCTCGCCGGTCAGGTAGGTCGAAAACCCACTCACCGCACCCGCTTCAAGAGTGGCCCATTTGGCGTGGGTACCCGGCAAACAGGCGAGACCCGTAAAGTCAGGTGTGTTAGCGACGAGGCCTGCTAACTGGGTCTCTTCCCCACGCATTACATCAAAGTGGGTTGCAGCACTGCGGGTTTGGCTTAAACCGGGTAGCAGGTAAACACGTAGCTGGTCGCCTGTAAGCGTTGGCGTTACTGCGCCCTGGCTAAGCTGGTCAAGCCGCGTGGGTACCGGCAAATAGGCGGCTTCCAGCCAGCCCTGACGGGCGCCCGCCATGCCGCACACCATCACATCGGTGTGAACATTGGCAGGCAGCCAATCGCCCACTAGCCGCCGTAGCTCGCGCTCATAGTCGGCGGGGGTAAGCGACAGCATGCCCTTGTCGCTACTGGCTTGGGCAATCACTTGGTCGTGTTGATTGAGGCCCCAGGCGCGCAGGTTGCTGGAGCCCCAGTCCACGGCAATCCACGCCAGCTGTTGCTCTAACGATGCAGTCGTCGCGCTCATTGGGTAAGTCTCAGCGTTGATTGCATGGCTTACCACTCCGCAATAGAGCCGTCTTCGTGAGTCCAGACCGGGTTGCGCCAGCGGTGGCCCACCTTGGCGCGCTCCTCAACGAACTCTTCGTTGATCTCCACGCCAAGCCCAGGGCCCTGGGGAATGGCACAGAAGCCATCTTCAATCGCCAGGGCTGATTTATCGACCAGGTAGTCGAGTACATCGTTACCCTGGTTGTAGTGAATACCCATGCTCTGTTCTTGAATAAAGGCGTTGTGGCTCACCGCATCCAGCTGTAGCGAAGCGGCTAAGGTCAGCGGGCCAAGCGGGCAGTGGGGCGCCAGGGCGACATCGTAGGCGGATGCTAGGGCGGCGATTTTGAGACCTTCGCTAATGCCGCCACAGTGGGAAATATCCGGCTGGATAATGTCGATCATGCCATCGGCCAGCAGGTCGCGGAACTGAAAACGGGTATGCAGCCGCTCGCCGGTGGCTAGCGGGTAGCCAAGCCCGCCAGCAATATCCTTCAAGCAGGGCAGATGTTCGGGGGCGACCGGCTCTTCCACAAACATGGGGTGAAAGGGCTCTAGCTCGCGCAGCAGTGCTTTGGCCATAGGGCGGTGCACGCGGCCATGGAAGTCGATGCCGATGCCTACATCTGGCCCAACGGCGTTGCGGGCTTCTGCCACCCGGGCAACGGCTTCATCGACCTTGCGGTGTGAATCGACGATTTGCAGCTCGGGGGTGCCGTTCATTTTGAAGGCCGTGAAGCCTTTTTCGACCAGCGCTTTGGCACCAGCGCCCACGTCGCTTGGGCGGTCGCCACCGGTCCAGGCATACATGCGCATTTTGTCGCGCACGGCACCGCCTAACAGCTGGTGAACGGGCACACCCAGGTCGCGACCTTTAAGATCCCACAGCGCCTGGTCAATACCGGCAATTGCACTCATCAGAATCGGCCCGCCGCGGTAAAATCCAGCGCGGTACATGATGTTCCAGAGATGCTCGATGCGGTGTGGATCCTGGCCGATCAAGTAGTCGGAAAGCTCGTGTACGGCGGCTTCAACGGTTGCCGCGCGGCCTTCAATTACCGGTTCACCCCAGCCGTAGCAGCCTTCATCGGTTTCGATCTTGAGAAACAGCCAGCGCGGGGGGACTTGCCAGGTCTTGAGTTTGGTGATTTTCATTAAATCAGATCCTTATTAATTGACGATGCCAAGATCGATGGCGGTACGGCGCAGTACTTCACGTGCGGCACTCTCTGCGCCGCTGGCATCGCGGTTGCGTATGGCGTCAAGCACCTGACGGTGGCGGGCAAGGCTGTCGTCTAGCGTATCGGTGCGGTGCTGCGAACGGTGTATCAGCGCCATGATTGAAGGGCGCAGTAAATGCCCCATTTGCCGCCAGACTAAATTGTGGCTCGCCCGGTAAGTGGCATCGTGAAAGGCGACGTCGTACTCGGCATGCTCAGCACGGGCTTCAACACTGCCTGCGCTGCTCTCCATGCCTGCAAAGGCGCTCTCAAGGCGCTCTATGTCTTCAGCCTGGGCTGCCTGCGCCGCCAGGCCTGCCACCACGGGTTCGGCAGAGTAGCGAAAGGCGTAAATAGCCCTGACCAGCTGCGGGTCAAGGTTGATCAAGCCGGTCATCCATTCGCTCATCAGCGGGTCGAGCAGGTGCCAGTCGCCGATTTCGCGCACCAACGTGCCGCGCCCCGCGGTGCGCTCTAATAGCCCTGCAGCGGTGAGGCTGGTGAGTGCGTTACGCACCTGGTTACGGCTAACGGCAAAGTGTTTACCGATATCCAACTCGCGAGGAAAAACATCGCCGGGCTGCCAATGGCCTGCCAGCAGTGCCTGGGCAAGTAAACGCGCTAACTGTTCAGCGCCACCCTGGTGGGTAGGTAGAGCATCCAGCGTCATCGGTTGTCTCTTATTATGTGTTCGATGACCGCTAGTCTAGTAAATGTCTGACATTTCCACAAGCGAACTGCTTTAGACAAAAGTCAGAGCTTAATTTGACGTCTAGTCACCCCAAATCAGGTACAAAAAAGGCACGCCTACCCAGGCGTGCCTTATGTTAATAGCTTATAGGGCGACTTATTTAGCTAATATCTGCTCGCGTTGGCAGTGCGGCGTAAGCGCCTGGCCGAGTAACGGCATGGGCGCCGCAGCGGCAGGCGGTAGCTACTGCACGGTGTAGAAAGTCAGCATCGCTCTGCCAGTTTTCATTGATGCCGTGGGTCGAAAGCTCGGCCAGAAGACCCCCAATAAAGGCGTCGCCACCGGCGGTGGTATCGACTGCTTCCACTTTAGGGGGGGCAATTCGCTGGTCGATGCCGATACCTTTTAGCACCACATCGTTGGGGCCGTCGGTAATCAAGATAACCTTCACCCCAGCCGCCAAACGTTCAGAAAGCCACGATTCTGCAGGGTGATCAGCACGCAAGTAGTCGAGTTCTTCCTGGGAGAGCTTGAGCAGCTCGGCGCCGTCTAGTAGTTGCGTGACTAAGCTGGCGTCTGCTTCACCGCCGGGCCATAGATTGTGGCGTAGGTTGGCATCGACGCTGACCAGGCAGCCTGCGCGCTTGGCCATGGTGGCCATTGCCAGAGTAACGTCGGCGATCTCGGGGTCGGTCAGGCTGTTACTGCACAGGTGCAAAATAGCAGGATTCTCAAATACGCCCTGGGGTAAATGCTCAAGGCGGTAAAGCAGATCAGCTGCGGGTGGACGATAAAAATCAAAAGTGCGCTCGCCCACTGCATCCCGGGAAACGAACGCTAGCGCCGTACGGGATTGTTGGGTGTACACAATGCCGCTGGTGTCTACACCGTGGCTATTAAGCTCACGCACCAAAAAATGCCCAAAAGTATCGTCGCCTACCATGCCTAAAAACTGGCTAGGCACACCCAGGCGGGCGCAGGCGACCGCCACGTTCGCGGGAGCGCCACCGGCGTAGGGCGTAAAGGTTTCCTGGGCATCAGTGGCGGCACCCAAACGACTGGAGAGCATATCAACCAGTGCTTCCCCAAAGGCGATAACTGGTGTCATCTGTGGCTCCTTATTATGATTAGTGTATTTGTTTTAAAACGAGCGGTGTTGCACGGAACAGTTTTATGCCACGCAATGACCGCGCGCGGCTTCAAGCAGCTCATACCACGCTTCCCGGGGTAGCGTTGCGGGGGCATTCAGCATGTCGCTAATTCGCTCAGGTTTAACGCTGCCAATCACCGGTATCGGCGAGTTGGGCAGGCTGCGCAGCCAAGCCAGCGCTAAGGCGTTGGGCGAGCTATCAAGCGTAGTTGCCCACTTACCCAAACAGTCGCCCACGGAGCCCTGCATCAATTGCCCACCTGCCAGCGGCGACCACGCCATGGGCGAGTGGCCGTCGGCGCATAGATCATCAAAGCTACCGTTAAACAGCGGCGTGGTATGGGCGATTGAGAGCTCGATCTGGTTGGCGCTTAATCGATGATGCATGGCTGCTTGCAAACGGCGCCACTGGCTAGGCAGGTGGTTGGAAATTCCCGCGGCGCCAATTTTGCCTGCTTCAATGGCGTTGTCCAGCGCGCGGCCGGTGGCTTCAGCGTTCATTAGCAGGTCGGGGCGGTGAATCAGAAAGTGGTCGAGACGTTCGACGTTTAAACGCCCAAGCGAGGCGTCGATGGCGCTATGTAGATAATCCGGGCTAGCGTTGTAGTGCTTTACCTTACCCGAACCGGGCGCGGGGTTGTCGTTAGCAATGCTCGCTTTGGTGACGACCTTGACCCGCTGAGCCAGGGCAGGGCGCGCCCGTAGTGCGGCGCCAAAAAGCGTCTCTCCTTGGCCGCTGCCGTAAATGTCCGCATGGTCAAACCAGTTAAGGCCCTGTTCCAGGCGTGCTTCGATCCAGTCTGCCAACCGTTCAGGGTCGTGCATGGCGGGAGTTTCGTGCAGACGCATCATGCCGAGAAGAAACGGCACATCAAAGGTGGCAGCGGGCATAGCAGATTCCATATTGATGTTGTTAGAAATTGTTATCAGAAAACTTCTTCGTTATGCAGTGCTTCGGCGGCACCCAGCAGGCCCGTCCAGGGGGCAGTCACCACCCATACGGGGATGTCAGCGTTATAAGCACCCATACGGCCTTTATTGACAAAAGCGGTGCGCAGTTCGCTCTTCGGCAGCCACTCCAGCAAGCGGGGAAGAATGCCGCCACATAGATAAACTCCACCCCTTGCGCCCATGGTTAGGGTGGCATCGCCACACACATCGCCGAGGATTTTGAGAAAGCGCAGCAGGGCAGCGGTGGCGAGGCTATCGCCCTCGTTGGCCGCTGTGGTCACCTCGGCCGGGCTGGTTAGGCGAGGTTCAATTCCCTCAAGGCTGCAGTGCGCCTGGTAAAGCTCGAGTAAGCCCTGACCGCACAAAATGCGCTCTACGCTCACCCGCTTGTGACGCTGCAGAAATACATCCAGCAGCGCCCGCTCGGTGCCATCCGTGGGTGCAAAAGTGACGTGGCCGCCTTCGGTGGGCAGTGGTATCCAGGCGTGCTGCCCGGGAAATACCCCAGCAACGCCCAGCCCGGTGCCAGGGCCGATGATTAAGCGTGTGGAGTGCGCCTGGGTTTGACCCGGCTGAACCTCGACCAAATCACTGGCTGCCACATGGGGAACGCCCAGCGCCTGGGCGGTAAAGTCATTAATCACTTTGAATAGCGATAGATTCAGCGCTTGCTGAACGTCGCTTTTCAAAAAATCCCAGTGGTTGTTGGTCATTTTGACCCGCTCAGCGTGAACAGGGCAGGCGAAGGCTAAGCAGGCTTCTTGAGGCGCGTTGTCACCGGTGGCGCCCACGCGATTCAAGTAATCCTGCACCGCTTCTACAACGCCGGGGTAGTCGGTGCAGGGTAGGTTCAAAATGTCGTGCGGGGTTATTTCACCGGGAGACACCAATGCCAGGCGTGCGTTGGTGCCCCCAATATCGCCGATGAGTGCCGGTCGCATCAGGCATCCTCTTGTGAGATTTGCCCCTGCTGGCGGGCGAGATCATCGGCTTCAAAACCACCAAACACGCCAGCGCCCTCTTCACCGCGCATGGCAAGGTGACGGAAGCCGCCAAACAGCTCGCGACCCAAGCCCACGTGGTAGTGATCCAGGTTACCGATGGCTAGTTGCCGATCAGCCCAGCTGGCGGGGTCAACTTTGGCTTCCAGCGTGCCCGCATTGGCATCCAGGCGCACAATATCGCCATCGCGCAGTTTGGCCAGCGGGCCACCATCCAGGGCTTCCGGACTCATGTGGATAGAAGCCGGTACCTTGCCCGATGCGCCCGACATGCGGCCATCAGTGACCAGCGCCACTTTATAGCCACGGTCCTGCAGCACGCCCAGGAACGGCGTTAGTTTGTGTAGCTCGGGCATGCCGTTAGCTTTGGGCCCCTGGAAGCGTACAACCACGATGACATCGCGGTCTAAATCGCCAGACTCAAAAGCCGCTTTCATTTCATTTTGATCTTCGAAGATTTTTACCGGCGCTTCAACAATGCGATGCTCTTCGGCGACTGCTGAGATTTTAATCACACCGCGTCCCAGGTTGCCTTTCATCACTGTTAAACCACCCGTTGCCGCGAAGGGCTTAGCGACAGGTCGAAGAACGTCTTCATCAAGACTTTTTTCGGGGCCTTCATGCCAGACGACTTTGCCATCTTCCAGGAACGGCTCCTGGGTGTAGGCGGTTAGGTCAGTGCCAAACACGGTGGGGATATCGCCGTGAATCAAGCCTGCGCCCAACAATTCCCGGAACAGGTAGCTCATGCCGCCCGCCGCCTGGAAGTGGTTGATATCCGCCTGGCCGTTAGGGTAAACCTGCATCAGGCTGGGAGTAACCGCCGAAAGGTCGGTGAAGTCATCCCAGTTCAGGGTAATGCCCGCAGCGGCGGCCATGGCGATCAGGTGCATCGTATGGTTGGTTGAACCACCGGAAGCCAGCAAACCCACCACGGCGTTAACAATCGCGCGCTCATCAATCTGTTTAAAGAACGGGCGATAGTCGCCGCCGGGTTCGGTGTTACGGATGGCCTGCTCTGTGGCGTAGCGGGTCAGTGCTTCGCGCATCTCGGTGCCAGGGTTTACAAAAGAAGTGCCGGGCAGATGTAGGCCCATCACCTCCATCATTAGCTGGTTGGAGTTGGCGGTGCCGTAGAAGGTGCAGGTGCCGGGGCTGTGGTAGGACTCCGACTCGGCTTCTAGCAGCTCGGCGCGGCCCACTTTACCTTCTGCGTAGAGTTGGCGGACGCGCGCCTTCTCTTTGTTAGGCAGGCCACTGGGCATTGGGCCCGCGGGGACAAACATGGCGGGCAGATGCCCAAAGCGCGCGGCAGCGATGAAAAGGCCTGGAATAATCTTGTCGCATACACCCAGATAAAGGGCAGCATCGAACATATTGTGCGAGAGGCCAACGGCCGCGGACATGGCAATCACATCGCGAGAAAACAGGGAAAGTTCCATCCCCGGCTGGCCTTGGGTCACACCGTCGCACATGGCGGGCACGCCACCGGCAAACTGGGCGGTTGAGCCCATGGCACTGGCGGCTGCTTTAATCGTTTCAGGAAACGTCTCAAACGGCTGGTGCGCCGAGAGCATATCGTTGTAAGACGATATAATCCCTAAGTTGGCGCTGTTCATCAGCTTGAGTTCGTTCTTATCACGCGGGTTACAGGCCGCGAAACCGTGGGCCAGGTTGCCACAGCTTAGTTCGGCACGGTGCACACCACGTTTGTGCTGGTCAGCCATGCGCCGCTCATAGAGGGCGCGCCGCTCAGCAGAGCGCTCACGAATGCGCTGGGTAACCTCAGCAACGGTAGGGTTTAAAGTGGCAGGTGTTGAGCTCGGCATAGGGACCTCTGCGTGATAGAGACGGTGAGTAAATATTGTAGTTATTTTACATTTTTTAGCGTCGATTTAAGAGACTTTACGGCAATAAAAACCACATTTGTAGTTTTATTACCCGAATGTAGGCTGTCAGTCACCTTACGTAAAATAGGCGATGGTATTTATGGAACCCTGACAGGGTGGAAGCATCGCCAGTGAAATAGCAAGTATAGCACCCAGGCTTTTGCTACCATTTTGCGCTTTGCCTTTGAATGTTTGATGACCCCTACTAAGCCGGAGCCTGCATGCACGCTATTGTTGACCACATTCAGCCTGTTGATCTCAATGCTGGGGAAGAGGCTCGTCGCTACTTGGATACGCTCACCAAGCCGCCGGGTAGCTTGGGTGCCTTGGAAGAGTTGGCGATACAGCTGAGCGCCATCACTGGTCAGCTCAAGCCCAGCGTGACGCCGCCGGCGGTCATTGTGTTTGCTGCAGATCACGGCGTTGCCGTCGAAGGGGTATCTGCCTTTCCCCAAGAAGTGACTGCCCAGATGGTGGCTAACTTCGCCAATGGAGGGGCGGCCATTAATGTGTTTGCCCGGCAGATAGGGGCGCTGGTTGAGATAGTCGATGTTGGCGTGGCTGCGACGTTAACAATGGCAGGCGTAACCGCTGCTAAAGTGCGCCATGGCACTGCCAATATGGTGGAAGAAGACACCATGCAATCGGCTGACGTCATTAATGCTATGGATGCGGGCGTGGCTGCCGTTGAAAGGGCAAAAAAGGCCGGCGCAAAATGCCTCATTGTCGGTGAAATGGGCATTGCCAATACCACCGCCAGTAGTGCGATGTTAGCAGTACTAACGGGTGAGTCGGTAACAAGCGTAGTCGGTGCGGGAACCGGGATTAATCCCCAGCAGCAGGTGCACAAAGTGGCGGTGATTGAACGCGCTATCGCTGCGCGTAACGCTGACCCACAGGCCCCTTTAGCGGTGCTTGCAAAATTGGGCGGCCTGGAAATTGCTGCCATGACCGGCGCGTATTTGGCAGCAGCGGCCAATAGGATGCCAGCCATTGTGGATGGCTTTATTGCCACAGTGGCCGCGTTGACCGCCTGCCGAATCTGCCCCGCGGTACGCGGCTACCTTATTTTTGGCCATCGCTCCCAAGAGCCTGGGCATGAAGTCGCATTAAGGGCTTTAGAGGCTAAGCCGCTACTCGATATGGGCATGCGGCTAGGCGAGGGCAGTGGTGCCGCGCTGGCGTATCCGTTAGTGAAGGCGGCGACAGCGATGGCGGCGGAGATGGCGACCTTTAACGATGCCGGCGTTAGCGATAAGGCTAGGCTATGAGCGCAAGTGCTACATTAACGGGCGTAGCGCTGATCGCTTTAGCGATCATGATTGATTTAATCGTTGGTGACCCACGCTCAATACCGCATCCGGTGGTGCTGATAGGGCGCTTTATTAGCGCTTTTGAGCGGCTGTGGAATCGCGGCACGGCGCAGCAGCGCAAGCTCAGCGGCGCGTTGTTAACCGTTGTTGTGGTCGGCGGCGTATGGCTTGTTAGCGGGTTAGCGCTGGCGCTGCTAGCACGATTGCACCCCGGGCTGGCGTTGATTGCTGAGCTTTGGCTGCTATCGACTACGCTGGCGATTAAAGGCTTGGGCGATGCGGCACGCGCCGTGGTTAAGCCGCTGACAAAAGGCGATTTGCACGCTGCACGCAAGGCGCTGGGAATGATAGTCGGGCGCGATACGCAACGCTTGGATGAAGCGGAAATTACCCGGGGCACGGTGGAAACCGTGGCGGAAAACACCGTTGACGGCATTACCGCCCCACTATTTTTTGCCCTGATTGGCGGGGCACCGCTAGCGCTGGCGTACAAGGCGGTGAATACTCTGGATTCGATGGTAGGCTACAAAAACCAACGCTATGCCGATTTTGGTTTTGCCTCCGCGAAGCTGGACGATGTCGCCAACTGGATACCCGCACGCTTAACCGCGCTATGCCTGTGGCTTGCTGGCCTGCTACTGGATATTTCAGGCGTTTTGAACCTGCGCTGGAAAGGCGCACTGAGCAGTACTTGCCGCGATGCGCCGCGTCATCCAAGCCCCAATGCTGGCTGGCCGGAGGCCATGGTGGCCAGGCTACTCGGGGTTCAGTTGGGCGGCACCAATGTCTATCAAGGTGTGGTGTCTCAGCGCGCTACCCTAGGTGAGCCGCTTGAAGTGCTGCAGGTAACGCATATCTCTGCTGCGGTGCGTTTAATGCACGGTGCCTGGATACTGTTTATGGTGCTGTCAGTGGTGGTAATAGCGGGCATATTATTCATTTTTAAGGGGCTACTATGAGTCAATGTATGTGGCCCAGCCACGGCGGGCAAGCCGAGGCGCTATTAGCGCACTTCGGTTTGCCCGCCGATCACCGTCTGGAAGATTTTAGTGCCAACCTCAATCCTTTGGGGCCTCCGGCCTGGGTCAGCGATTGGTTAACGAGGCAGTTAGCCTGTCTGGAGCGCTACCCGGCACCCGATTATTGCGCTGCTCGCCACGCTATTGCCGCCCACCACCAAGTCCAGCCCGAGCAGGTGCTGCTAACCAACGGCGGCGCCGAGGCGATTTTCCTGGCTGCCGCGGTGCATGCAGGCAAGCGGGCGGCGATTATTACCCCAAGCTTTGGCGAGTATGCCCGCGCCTGTCGTGCTTATCGGCTCTCCGTCACTGAGATCGCACTGCCCGCGCCGCACTTTGTGCTGGATGTTGGTTCTTTGTTGACCGGGCTTAACGGCACTGAGGTGCTGTTTTTATGCCGCCCCAATAATCCTACCGCTACGCTAATTGATATTTCGGCAATGGAAACGCTGCTGGATCGCAGCGCAGCCATTGGCTGCCATGTGGTAGTCGATGAGGCCTTTATTGACATGGTAGGCGAGGCGACCCAGCAGGCCTCGTTGGCTCCGCTGTTGGCGCGCTATGCGCACTTGACGCTGCTGCACTCCATGACCAAGTTTTATACCCTGCCAGGGCTGCGGTTGGGCTATATGCTGGCGGATGCGGCAACAATAAACGCCGCCGCGATCCATCAGCCAGCCTGGAGTGTTAATCACTTGGCGGCGGAGCTGGTGGCGCCGTTGCTGACGGATGATGCCTTTGCCCGGCGCACCCAACGGTGGTTGGCCAGCGAGCGGCCGCGTGTGGCTCAAGCGCTTACCGAGTTGGGGTTGGACGTTGTGCCCAGCCAGGCGTGTTTTTTTCTTATCCGCCCCAGTGCTGCGCAGGAAATCACCACGGATGCGCTATTTGAGCAGCTACTGCGCCAGGGCATTTTAGTGCGTCATAGCCACAATTTTGCCGGGCTTAATGGCGAATGGCTGAGAGTAGCGCTGCGCGACGAATCTGCCAACCGGCGGCTAGTTAATGTGCTGAAAAAGGTACTGCATGATTGTCTTCGTTAGCGGCGGCGCACGCTCCGGCAAAAGTGATATTGCCGAGCAGCGGGTAGTGGACGCAGCGGGTAGCTCACCCTGTTACTACTTAGCGACCGCAGCCGTATACGACGCAGAGATGGCTGAGCGAGTGGTACGACACCAGCAAGCTAGGAACGGTCACGGACAAGCCGCTCGATGGGTAACGCTAGAAGCGCCTGTGGATATAGATCAAGCGCTGGCCGAGGTGCCCGATGGCAGTGCGGTTCTGCTGGACTGCTTAACGCTATGGTCCAGCCAAGTGCTGTATGGCAGTGAGCTTAGCGACGACGGTGGCCTGGCGCTGCTGACAAATACGTTATCGGATGCTCGCGCGCGCAGTATTTATCTAATGATTGTCTCTAACGATATTAACGAATCGCTGCCGCCCACAGATACGCAAACCTGGCGCTACCTGGCGTTTCTTCAGCGCGCTCACCGCTGGCTAGCGGCGGAGGCGGACTCGGTGCTAGAGGTGCTCGCAGGCTGCGCCATCGAATGGAAAAACCACGGGAAGCTGCTGTGAAAGAGGGTGCTGTGAAAAATGCTCTGTTCGGTCTCCTGCTGGCGCTGCAGTTTCTGACCCGGATCCCCATACCAATAGCCGTCCCCTGGACGCCCGATACCCGCCGCTGGGCGGTGCGCGCCTACCCTTTGGTGGGCCTGTTGATCGGTAGCGTGCTGGTGCTGCTAGCGTTTGCGATGCACAACGCCCCCACACCGATCACCGCGCTGGCGATATTAAGCGTGTGGGTGGCGCTTTCCGGTGGGCTGCATTTGGATGGCGTTATGGATATCGCCGATGCGCTGGGCAGTAATCAGCCGCTGGCGCGCCGCTGGGAGATTATGAAAGATCCGCAAATCGGCAGCTTTGGTATCTTGGCGCTGGTGTTTCTACTCGCCTGGAAGGGCGTGCTGCTATGGGCATTGCTCACTTATCAAGCGCCGCTCTGGTGGCTGCTGGTGGTGCCCGCGCTAGGGCGCTGGGCGGGCGTTGCCTTGCTGGTTCTGACCCCCTGCGCCCAGCCGAAGGGCCTGGCTTGGAGCTGGCAGCAGTCGCTTAGCGGCCAGGATGTGGCACTGGCGCTGGTACCGCTGGCGGTTGTCGCGCTGTTCGCCCCTGCGCTGGTGCTGATGGGGCTCTTGGCGGCTGTCTTTGTGGCGCTTTCACGCGGGTTTATGGTGCGACTGTTTAACGGCATTAACGGCGATATGGTAGGCGCCACCATCGAAGGAGGAGAGCTTTGGCTACTGATCTTAGTGTGGAGCTGGTGGCAGTTCGCCACGGTATCACCGCTTGGAATTTAGAACGTCGTTATCAGGGCCAACAAGATATACCGCTGCTGTTGCCTGAAGCTGAAGAGGGGCTACTAACGCTGCGGGAGGCATTGGCAGATGAGTATTTTGATGCCATCTACTCAAGCGATCTTAACCGCTGCCAACAAACGCTGAAGTGGGCGGAAGTCGCCAAACCAGGCGTGCCCCTTACGCTTGAGCCACGCCTGCGGGAGCTCGATTTTGGCGAGTACGAAGGCAAGGTTTACGACGAACTCAAAAACCTATCCCACTACCGCGCCTGGATCGACAGCGTCGGTGAGCTGAAAATCCCAGGTGGCGAATCAGCGGCCCAGCTGCGCGCACGTTTGTATGCTTGGCTTGATAATGTGGCCGTCAATGCTCAATCGGGGGGGCACAAAAAAATTCTAGCTGTCACCCACGGCGGTGTGATTCGCGAGCTGCGCCGTCGTTTTGAAACCATCCACTTCTGGGATGGCTCAGTGAGTCAGGCCCAAGGCAGGCGCTGGAAACTCACTTATTACACCGATGCGAATGGACAAGGAGAATGGCAATGCAGCTCTTCATCGGCGGTGCCTGCGCTGGCAAACGAGACGTTGTAGCCGCACGCTTTCTCAAGGCGAATTGGTGGCAACTGGATGCTGCTAAGCCCTTCAGCGATAGCCAGCAAGCGCTCGTAGCCGATACGCCGCTTGTTCTCACAGGTGTGCTTGAATGGCTTGGCGCTGCGCTTGAGCGTGACGATAACGATGCCCTGCGCCAGCAGTGGCAGAGCGATATGGCAGCGCTCTGCCAGCACGCCGACGAGCTAAACGCGCCGTTAATCATCATTGCCAACGAAGTTGGCCGTGGGATTGTGCCCATGCAGCCTGAACAGCGCCGCCTTCGTGATCTCAATGGCTGGTTTGTTCAGGATGCCACTACTCAAGCTGAGCATGTGTGGTATGTCCGGCATGGGTTGGTGATGGCGGTTAAGTAATTAGCTAAGCCTTGCTCCGCCAGCGCTGCTGCCAACCAATCATCAGTAGATGCACTGGCAGGTAGACTATTATGGGCCAGAGCAGCGTGAGTAGGAACAGATAGAGCAACGGGTCGAGGCTCTCCTGGGACTGGCCGAAGGGGCCATGCACCCAGTTGATATTGCGCTCGGCTTCGGTAAGCAGATAGGTCAATGGCACCACAATCCACGTTAGCAGGATCTGCCAAAGCAGGGCGCGGCGTGCATAGCCAAGCCTGGCTATGCCGATACCCGCCACCAGCGTTAGCACCACGTGGTAGAGCGACATGGCTCGCGCCATGGGTGGATGCTCCGGGTCGAACATATACTCGGTGCCGCCGATAGGATGCACGCCAGTGAGCGCCGCCGTGGCGACGTCCAGGCTCCATAAACTGCCGACTAGCGCCACCGCCAGCCATTGCATCGACATCAGGGTGCGGTGTTCACTCCACAGCGCCACCAGCAGCAGAAAACTCGCTACGTTGCACAGCCAAAAGAAGTTCTGTGCCCCCAGCAGCACTACGTAGCTTGGTGCCCAGACCAGGATCCACAGTGTAAAAGCCAGCTTTAACCAGCGTGGCACGCCGGCTGGTGAGGAATCGACCATGATCGTCTCCTGTTCCGTGCGTTGTCTATACTCTAGCAGCTCATCATGAATTGACCGCCCTCCAACAAGTTGCTAGCTTACGCCCACTCTCAGGTGCTGGCGGTGGATCAAGCCGCTAGTGAAACGGGAAGTTGGTGAACGCCTTGTGTGATTCCAACGCTGCCCCCGCAACGGTGATCGAGATAAGAACGGCTAAGACGCCACTGTGCTTATGCACGGGAAGGTGGTCGTTCGGAAAGGCGCATTGTTAGATGCTGCCTTTCGCTCGTCAGCCCGGAGACCGGCCCGAGAGTAACGGTTCAACCTGAACCGATACATGCCGAGGCGCGGTGGGTGCTCTCAAGGCGATTAACGGTGGAACAATGCAATCATACAGTGCGACCGTGATTTCCTTGTCTTGTCCTGCGCTCGGTCAATAAAACGACGTTGTGCGGGTGAGCACGACGAGCAAGGGATCCCTCCATGAACCACCGTTTCCACACCACCGCCCAACGGGCGGCGTTGAGCATGGCTGCTTTACCACTCGCCATCTCCTTTTCAGCCCAGGCCCAATACGCCGCCGCGACGACTGATTTAGCCACGCTTGATCCTGTCGTGGTTACCGCTGCGTTAGCGCCGCGCACTGCCAACGAAAGCCTTTCATCGGTTAGCGTGCTGGACACAGCCTCTTTTCGCCGCCAAGACCCCACCAGCCTCAGCGATCTGCTGCGCGGCCAGCCGGGCGTTGATGTCACCAGCAACGGCAGTTTTGGTAAAAACAGCAGCGTTTATCTACGCGGTGCGCCCAGCGATGCTTCCGTTCTGATGATCGATGGTATTCGGCTGCGATCTGCCACGGCAGGCGGCGCCGCTTTTCAGTATCTAGACCCACGCATGTTTGACCGTGCAGAAATCGTGCGCGGCCCCCGCGGTAGCCTTTACGGTGCGGATGCCGTCGGTGGTGTCATTCAGCTGTTTACCCCGGAGGGTGACGAAGAGGGCTCGCACCCTAGCATTTCAGTCGGTGGTGGCTCCTTTAATACCCAGCGATTAAGCGCAGGTATTTCTGGCCGCGAGGGAGGCACGCGCTACAGCTTCGCCGCTAGCCATTTCAATACTGATGGCCAACCCATTCGACGCGGCGGTGAAGACAAAGGCTATGACAACACCTCGGCGCTTGCCCGCGTTGCGCATACCTTTGAGAGTGGTGCTGAGGTGGGTGTGCTGGCACTGCGCGCTCGCGGTAACAACGAATATGACGATGGAGAGAATGACTTTGTCCAGCAGGTGGCAGGTGTTTACGGCGAGGTGCCAGTTACCGATACCTGGCAGAGTCGCCTGACCCTTAGCGAAGCCCGCGATGAGCTGGATACGCTGGATAATTTTGGCGACTCGATCATTGATACCCGCACCCAAACTGCCCGCTGGCAGAACAATCTTCAGTTGGGTGCCCATGAGTTAATTGCTGGCGCTGAAATCAGCGAAGACCGCGTTTCAAGCACCAACGACTTTGACGTCACCAGCCGCGATAACACCGCCGTGTTTACCCAAGGGCTGCTCGACTTCTCTCCGTTTGCCATTCAAGCAAGCTTGCGTTATGACGACAACGAAGCCTACGGCGATGAGGTTACCGGCAGCTTGGCGCTGGGTTATCAAATAGATAACTATCACACGCTGCGCGCAAGCTTAGGTACTGCTTTTAAAGCACCGAGCTTTAATGACCTCTATTGGCCGGATTCTGGTAACCCTAATCTCAATCCAGAAAAGTCTGAAACCGTCGAAGTGGGTGTTCGAGGCCAATACAACCGATGGTTCTGGGACTTGGCCGCCTTTCAAAACGAGTACGACGACATGATTGCCTGGGCGCCGACGTCGAGTGGTTTATGGGCGCCGCAGAACATCAACAGCGCGCGTATTCGTGGGGCGGAGTTTGCAAGTGGTGTGGAAATGAATGATTGGACACTGCAAGCCGCCTTTACCTATCTGGATCCGGAAGACCGAGATACCGGTAATCGATTAGCCCGTCGGGCCACTCAAAGTGTGCGTCTGGATGCCGATCGGGAGCTTGGCGATTGGTCGCTGGGGGGCTCGTTAATCGCGCAGAATCACCGCTACGATAACGTCTCCAATACCCAGCGTTTAGGTGGCTATGGACTGGTTAACCTGCGCGCGGGATGGCAGTTTGCGCCGCTCTGGACGGCTCGTGTTACGCTAGAAAACGCCTTTGATAAAGAGTATTCAACCAGCCGTGACTATATTAACGCTGGCCGAGCAGGGTTCTTAAGTGTTCACTTTGGCCAATAGTAAACGTGGTGTTGCGCGCGGGGCCTTGGGCCTCGCGTTGTTATTAACAGCGGCTACTTCGCATGCCCACGATCACTCGCGCTGCGTAGTGGATGATCGTGGCCGTGAAGTGTGCCTGTATAATGCTGCTCAGCGCATAGCCACGCTCTCGCCCGGTGCGACTGAACTGACCTACGCGGCTGGCGCAGGAGATCAAGTGGTCGCCGTCGTTGCTTACAGCGATTATCCGCCGGCAGCCAAACAAGTGACGTCGGTGGGAAGCCATACCCGGATTGATCTAGAGGCGCTGGTAGGGCTTGCGCCCGATATAGTCATTGGTTGGGTGACGGGCAACCCAGCTGAACAGCTTGAAACCCTCGAAGCCTTGGGTATGCCGGTGTTCTATATCGAGCCCCGGGATGTAGAGGGCGTGGCCAGTGCCATTGAGCGTTTGGCACGGCTGGCGGGTACAGAAGCGGCCGGGCAGTCGGTGGCAGACAATTTCCGTGACACCATGGCCGCGCTTGCGTCGCGCTACCGTGATCGTGACCCGGTAACCACGTTCTACCAAGTGTGGGATGAGCCGCTAATGAGCGTTAACGACCAGCACCTTATCGGCCAGGTGGTCGAGATTTGCGGCGGTGAAAATGTGTTTGGCGAGCAGGCGCGACGGGTGCCTCGCATAGACGATGAAGCCGTGCTGGCAGCGAATCCTGAGGCGATTGTGGCCGGGGGGATGGGCGAAGAGAACCGCCACTGGCTGACCCACTGGGAGCAGTACTCCAACCTGACGGCGGTGAGCGAAGATAATCTCTTCTTTGTGCCGCCTTCGCTGATTCAACGGCCCACGCCGCGGCTGATGGAGGGCACCCAGATCCTCTGTGAGAAGCTCGATATTGCGCGCCAAAAGCGTGGACGCCGTTAATGCTCGCACGCCTGGGGCTGCCGCTTAGCCTGCTATTACTAGCGGCGTTGGCTGCGCTGATTATTTCCCTTGGTGTTGGCAGTGCGCAGATTTCTCCGGCGCAAATTTGGCAAGTGGTGCTGGGTAATCTTGGTTATATAGGGCAAGGCGAGAGCGATGCGTTGGCGCGTACCATGGTGATGGAGCTGCGCTTGCCCAGGGCGCTCTCGGCGTTTGCCGTCGGCGGTTTGTTGGCAGTAGCGGGGGCGTTAATGCAGGTGCTGCTGCGCAATCCGCTTGCTGACCCTTACGTGCTTGGCCTATCCGGTGGCGCCTCTATTGGCGCATTGGCAGCCATGCTGGGAGGGTTCGGCGGGCTGGCGATTTCTGGTTCGGCATTTGGCGGCGCGCTATTTTCGACATTTTTAGTGTTTGGTTTGGCCCACGGCAGCGGCGGCTGGACCCCTTCGCGGCTGCTGCTCACCGGCGTAGTGGTCGCGGCGGGGTGGGGCGCGGTAATTACCCTAATGCTGGCGATGAGCCCCGCCGAACGCCTGCCAGGCATGCTCTACTGGCTGATGGGCGATCTCTCCTATGCGCGTACCCCTTGGCCGCCGCTGCTATTGTTGTTGGCTACCTGCGTGGTACTGATTCCGCTTGGGCGTAGCCTGAATGTGTTGGCCCGAGGCCCTCAGCAGGCCGCCGCGCTGGGCGTTGCGGTTAGGCCGCTGGAGTGGTGTATCTATATTGCCGCCAGCCTACTCACCGCAGTGGCAGTGACCACCGCTGGCAGCATTGGCTTTGTCGGTTTAGTGGTGCCGCATATGCTGCGCCTGCTGTTAGGCAACGACCAGAGGCTGATACTGCCCGCCTGTGCGTTGGCGGGGGGCACGCTATTGGTGTTGGCGGACACACTAGCGCGCACCATGATCGCCCCGGAACAGCTGCCCGTAGGCGTGATCACTGCGCTGTTGGGCGTGCCCACCTTCCTGTTTCTGCTCTACCGGAGCCGCTGATGAGCGTACTGGCTACCCGAGACCTCATCATCGACGTGCCGGGACGTGAAGGTGGCACACCGCTTAATTTAACCGTTGAACCAGGCCAAATGTGGGGTGTGTTGGGCCCTAACGGGGCGGGTAAAACCACTCTGCTGCATACTTTGGCGGGGCTGCATGCCCCACGTTCGGGCAGCGTTCAGCTCAACGAGTCAGCGCTTGGTCAGCTGCGCCGCCGGCATATCGCCCAGTGTTTGGGATTGGTGTTTCAGGATCGGCAGGATGGCTTTCCCGCAACCGTGCTGGAAACCGCGCTGATTGGCCGTCATCCCTATCTCTCGCCGTGGCAGATGGAGGGCGCCGATGACTACGCCCGTGCCGAAGCTGCGCTTGAGCGATTAGATGTGGCGCATCTGCATGACCGTTTAGTCAGCACGCTTTCCGGCGGCGAACGCCAGCGGGTAGCGATTGCCACCGTGCTGACCCAGGCGCCCAACCTGTGGCTGGCCGACGAGCCCACCAACCATCTTGACCTTCACCACCAGAGCGCCGTCATGGCGCTGATGGCAGAGCAGGCTGCCCAGGGGCAGGCGGTCATCATGTGCTTACACGACCTAAACCTGGCTGCCCGGTGGTGCGACCATATTTTACTGCTCTACCCCAATGGCGAGGCGTGCTGGGGCCCGCGGGATAGCATGCTGATGCCCAGTGCTTTAGAAAGCCTCTACCGCCAGCGGCTAGCGGTGGTCGAGGTGGATGGGGCACCGGTGTTTGTACCGATAAAAGAGTGATACCTAGTGCTCCAGCTCATCCCGCCAGGAGTGGCGTGGTGTAAAGCCGACCAGACGGCGCGCTTTTTCATTAGTGTAGAAAGTCTCAAATTCGCCCATTTCGCGCTTGATCGGTACGCCAGCGTAGAAGCGTTCGATGATTTCTGGATTGGTCAGGCCCACCGAGAGATCGTCATTGGCGACGTTGAATATCTGGTAGCCCAGGCCATCCGTTTTCAGGCAGCAATCGACCATCTGGCCCAGGTCGCGGGCGTCGATGTAGGCGAAGATATTGCGGCGGCGCAGGGCGGGATCATTCATGTAGGCTGGGAAATCCTGACGGTATTCGTGGGGCTCGATAACGTTGTTGATGCGGAGGCCGTAGATGTCGATGCCCGAGCGCGCCTGGAAAGAGCGCGCCGTTACCTCGTTTACCACCTTGCTCATGGCGTAGCTATCTTGAGGCACGGTGGGGTGCTCTTCATCGATGGGGAGATAGTCCGGTTTCTTCTCACCATCGGCAAAGCAAACGCCGTAAGTGGTCTCGCTGGAGGCGAAGATGACCTTGGGAATGCCCAGTTTGGTGGCAGCATCGAGAATATTGTAGGTACTTAGCGTATTGATGCGATAAGTCTCGTTGTCCGGTCGATGGAGGATGGCGGGTATGGCCGCAAAGTGGACAATCGCATCGTAACGCGGCACGCCAGTGCCTGGCTCCAGTTCGTCGAAATCGGCGTAAGCCCGGCAGGCATTGAATACCTGGCCTGCATCGGTCAGGTCGGTCTTTAGGGTGGTAATGCCGGGTACGTCGGACGCCACCCAATCCAGGTTGGTGACTTGGTGACCTTGGTCGCGAAGATAAGCCGTCGCATGACGGCCAGCCTTGCCACTGCCGCCGGTGAATAAAAGTCGCATATGGAACCCCGCCAATTAGTAGAGTGAGCACCCACCTTAGCAAAGAAAAATCCTTACCTCCGAAAATGATTTTATGTTCTACACTAAAAATGATTCGGAATCTTATTGATCCAATCGATCAACGTCTGACCCTAACAACAGAGCATCTACAAAACCGGGAGGTCGTTATGATCCATCATGTTTGGGGGCTCCTCCATCATCCTGAAAGAGAGTGGCATTCGATCCGGGGCGAGCATGAATCTATCAGTCATCTGTATGCCCACCATGTCCTTTTACTCGCTGCTATTCCTGTCGTCTGTGCGCTGATAGGCACTACCCAGGTCGGTTGGACCTATGGTGGCCCTGAAACCTATCAAGTCTCTCTTGCCAATGGTATTGCATTAGGCGTGGCTTTTTATGCGTTGATCCTAATGGCTGTGGCCGTTGTGGGCAGTATGATCCATTGGTTGGCCCGTCGTATAGATAACCGCCCCAGCCGCCGTGATTGCCTTATTTTCGCGGGTTACATTGCGACACCGATGTTCCTGTGTGGCGTTTTTGCACTCTACCCGGCTTTTTGGTTCTGTATGCTGGGTATGGTGATTGGACTGCTCTACAGCGCCTATCTACTCTATAAGGGAACACCCAGCTTTTTAGGCATCAGTCATCAGCGTGGGTTTATTCTGTCAACAACGACGCTGGGTGTTGGTGTTTTGGTGCTAGAGGCACTACTCGTTGTGATTGTACTGCTGTGGAGTATGGGCACGGATCACAGCGTGGTTTGGCATCTCTTTCGATGAAGGGTCGCCCTGGCGCACTTGGTACAGGCGATAACTAAATTGCGCTACGAAACCGCATGATCTGTTTGCCATCGATGGGGTCATCGATCACGTGGGCATGCACCCCAAAGGTCTGCTGTAGTCTGTTGGCGGTGAGTACGTCGTGAGGGTGGCCGCTGTCGATCAAACGGCCGCCATCCATCACGCCAATACGGTCACACTCCATGGCTTGATTAAGATCATGCAGCGAGATCACCACCGTGATCGGTAGTTGCCTGACCAATTCAAGAATCGACAGCTGATGGCGAATATCCAGATGGTTGGTGGGTTCATCCAATAGCAGGATTTTAGGCTTCTGGGCCAGTGCACGGGCAATATGCACCCGCTGGCGCTCGCCGCCTGAGAGCGTGTGCCAAAGCCGATCCGCCATATGCACCATATCGACATCTACCAGCGCCTGAGCCACGACGGCATCATCTTCAGTTGACCAGGGGCGCAACGCGGTAAGAAAGGGCGTCCGGCCCAGCGCCACTACGTCACGCACGCTAATTCTATCGGTTGTGTCGGCCTGTTGCTCGACTAGCGCAATAGATTGAGCAATCGCTCGCTGCTTTAGCGTGTGTAGGGGCTGGCTACCCATTCGCACACGTCCTGCTTTAGGTTTGTTCAAGCCTGCCAGCAGGCGAAGTAGCGAGGTTTTGCCCGAGCCGTTCGGCCCCACCAAGCCAAAGGTTTGGCCGGGTTCGACGGTAAGGTTAACGTCAATAAGCAGGGGCGTGCCATGCACCGCCCAGGCGAGTTGCTCAGCTGATAACTGCATTAAGACCTCTTGCCGCGCACGAGAATTAGCGCAAAGGCAGGCGCGCCGATCAGCGACGTAATCACCCCGATAGGGAGTACCTGGCCGGGCACCAGCACCCGGGAAAGAATATCCGAGCCGATTAAAAATACCGCACCCGCCAAGGCGGTGGCCGGTACCAGCCGGGTATGACGGCTACCGACGATAAAGCGCATGGCATGGGGGATCACCAAGCCTACAAAGCCAATCGCCCCCACAATAGACACCATCACCGCCGTGACCAGCGCCATGGCGATAATCAGCATGCCGCGCACCGGGCGCACTGCGATGCCCATGGAGGCGGCGCTGTCGGCACCGAAAGTAAATGCATCCAGGGAGCGCCGGTGCCATAGGCAAACCAGTAGCCCAAACAGCGCGGCAGGCACGGCCAAGGTGACATCGGCCCAGCGCACTCCTGAAAGATTGCCCATCAGCCAGAACATGATGCCCCGGGCCTGCTCGGCGCTCGCTGACTTGGTAATGATAAACGCGGTCAGCGCATTGAACAGCTGCGAGCCTGCAATACCTGCCAGAATAATTGCCCCCGCGGCCTGAACACCGCGCCCACCACCCACACCGCTGTTGGCCGCATGGGCGAGCATGACCACGATGCCGAAGGCGAGCAGGGCGCCCACAAAGGCACCCAAAGAGAGCGAAAGCGCGCCTGCACCCAGCCCGGCGACGGCCACCGCGACTGCCCCCGTAGAGGCCCCGGCGGAAATGCCCATCAAGTAAGGATCGGCCAGGGGGTTACGCAGTAGCGCCTGCAGCACGATCCCTGCCAGTGCCAGGCTGGTGCCACAACAGGCGGCGACCACGGCGCGGCTGAGACGATAGTTCCAAATAATGCCCGCGTCGATGCGATCAACCGCGTAATCCGCGCCCAGTAGCTGATTGGCGAGTACCTTGAGAATGGTATCAACCGGAATTGGCGTCTCGCCGATGGCGGTACCCGCGATCAGTGCTGCCACGAGCACCAGCGGTGTTATCCATAGCCAGCGCAACCCGAAGCCTGCGGAGGAAGCTCTCGTTAGCGCTATGCTCATTCGTTAAACGACATATTAGATAGTGCCTCGGCAAGTGTCTCAAGGCCGTAAATAGTGCGCATAGTGGCGCTCATGGCGTGGGCGTCCATCTCGACGATACGGTTATTTTTAACCGCGCTCATCTCCCGGGTGACCGGGTCGCTGCGTAAAAACTCCCATTTTGCTTCAATGTCGTCGGCAGGAAAACGGCGGCGATCCATGTTGGCGATAACAAGCACATCGGGATCGGCTCTGGCGATGCTCTCCCAGCCCACCGTGGGCCACTCTTCGTCAGACTCGATGACATTACGAATGACGAGTTTTTCCATCATATACCCCGGTGCCCCCAGTTGCCCCGCCACGAAAGGGCTAACCCCCAGATCTGTCGATGAAAACCAGAATGCCGCCGACAAGTCTTCCGGTAAATCAAGGCTGCTCGCCAAGTCGATGGCGCGCTGTTCGCGGGCGGCAAGGTCGGTTATCAGCGCCTCGCCAGCGTCTTGAACATCGTAGATCTCGGCTAACTCGGTGATCCCTTTATAGATGGAGTCAGTCGAGAAGGCGGCGGTGCGGGTGCCATCGCCGCCGGTCGAGTTATCCTTGGTGTCGCAATCGGCGGGCATAATATAGGTATTAATACCCAGCTCATGAAACTGCTCACGGGTGGCGACACTGCCGGTGGGGCCCACGTGCCACTCATACTGCACTGCCACCAGATCAGGCCGTTTATTGACTACGGCCTCGAAGCTCGGGTCGTCGTTGGCGATCCGCTCGATTGCTTCATTGGCATCAGCAAACTGGGGAAGAACCGGATTAAACCACACTGAGGTGCCATTCACTCGATCAGCGAGCCCCAGCGAATAGAGAACCTCCGTGGCCGATTGACCTACTGTCACCGTTCGCTCCGGGGCTGACGCCACGCTGATCTCTACGCCGCAGTTAGTTAAAGTAACAGGGTAGTGGGTTGCATCAGCCATCGCGTAAGAGGCGGGTAGCAGCGATGTAGCAGTTAGCAGGTAACGAACGATCTTCATGTTTGGCTTCCAGTAAACGTGTGGTGCTAGAGAGCTGGTGGTCTTGGGGCGTGCTAATTAATACCAATATGAAATGTTATAACATAATAAATAGGCTTGATGTCAAAGATTAGTCGTATCTTACCTTATGGTTATCTGGGCTGTCTCATAGGGTTGGCCTGGGTACCAAACTGGCTTCGCCGCCATGCCTTCCTCTATACTGACCCCTTTCTTCCGCTCACTTCTTTATGAATGGTTTTATCATTATTAACCTATTTACCATGAAACAAACTCACGTCCAGCGGACATCTAGCCGGTTAATAAAGGTTAGCCAGTTGACGAGTTGGCTGTGTACGGGAGGCATCAGTGAGTGAGTTTCCCTTTGCGGCGGTGGTCGGCCAGGAAGCGCTGAAAACCGCGCTACTCCTTAACGCCATTAACCCGCGTATCGGCGGGGTGCTGATCAGCGGGCCAAGAGGCAGCGCCAAGTCGACCTTAGCCCGTGCTCTAGCCGCCATTTTGCCTAGCGATAGCGAAGGGCAGCGTGCTCCTTTTGTCACGCTGCCGCTGGGCGCCAGCGAAGACAGACTGGTCGGCAGCCTGGACTTGCAGAAGGTACTGGCCGAGGGTGAAGCTACCTTTCATTCTGGGCTGCTGGCTAAAGCCCACGGCGGGGTGCTGTATGTCGATGAAGTCAATCTGCTGCCGGATACCCTGGTTGATTTGCTGCTGGACGTGGCCGCCAGTGGCACCAATATCGTTGAGCGCGATGGCATTAGCCACTCCCATCCGGCGCGCTTTAGTCTGATTGGCACCATGAATCCAGATGAAGGCGAACTGCGACCGCAATTGCTCGACCGTTTCGGTCTCTGCCTTGAGCAGGCGGGAGCAGTAAGCATCGACGAGCGTATTGCCATCGTGCAGCAGCGGGAAGCCTTCGACCGCGACTCGGCTGGCACGCTGCAACACTTTGAGGCTGCCCAGGCCGCCCTGACCGAGCGTATTAGCCAAGCGCAGCGCTTACTCAAAGAAGTCAACAGCGACCCCTGGGTTTATCGAACGATTGCACAACGCTGCGAAGCCGCCGGTGTAGAAGGCCTGCGGGCAGACGTTACTTGGCACCGCGCTGCCCAGGCCCATGCTGCCTGGCGTGGCGTGGCTAGCGTGGAGCAGCAAGATATCGATACCGTTGAACCCTGGGTGCTGGCTCATCGGCGTACCCAACCGCCTGAGCAGAGCCCGCCATCATCTCCACCTAATGGAACACCTTCGAAAGACGAGAGCGGTTCGTCGTCGGGCAATAACGCATCGACCGCTGGTTCATCCCAACAGAGCGCTGAACAGGGCCAGTGGGGCGCAATGCCTCCCATGGCCCAGGAAGCGATTAGCCAGTCAGCGGTAAACTTGCCCGATAGCGAAGACCTTTTTCAGCGGACTAAGCGTACTGATACCGCCGCTAGCGCGGGCAAAGGTGGTGCGTTGGGCCAGGGGCGATCTCAAGTGACGACTTCCCGGCTGGATGGGTTTGCGACCGTTATCGCCAATCGCGGCCAGTGGCCTTGGCAGCAGCTAAAGATGCGCAAGACCCGCTCTGGGCAGGCGACAGCACACCTGGTACTTCTGGATACGTCGGGTTCCACCCTGGGTCAGCGCCTGCTGGGCCAGGCAAAGGGGCTGGTCGAGTCGCTAGTCAGCCAAGCCTACGCCGCGCGGGAGCAGGTCGCGGTGTTGGGGTTTGGCAATGGCGGTGTCGTGCCGATACTCTCCCGCCGCCGGGCGCCGAAAAACGCGCGAGGCACGCTTGAGGCGGCCAAAGGCGGTGGCGGCACCCCGCTGCGGGAAGCGATTATTGAAGCCAAGCGGCTGATCCGCCAGTGGCAGCGCCGCGAGCCCGGCCTGAAGGTGCGCACCTATCTGATCACCGATGGCCGCACCCGGGAAGCCGTTGACGATCTCGCTCCGCTGGAGGAGTGCCTGCTGATCGATACCGAACAGTCCAAAGTCAAACGCGGGCAGGGCGCACGGATCGCCCAGCAGTTGGGCGCGCGTTACTGGCCAGCCTCGTTTGGCAAACCCTCTATGGCAGTCTCTGCACATCAACCTGGGAACCTCTCATGAGCGACGCAAGCCATTTAGATCGCATGCAGCGTAAAAAAGACGTGGTCGACGAGCGCATCAGCAAGGCGACCGAAGAGCGCGGCGTGCTGATTCTGCTCAAAGGCAACGGCAAAGGTAAAAGCAGTTCGGCCTTCGGCACCATGGCGCGCTCACTGGGGCACGGCCAGCAGTGCGCGGTGATCCAGTTCATCAAAGGCCGCCGCGAAACTGGCGAGTACCTGTTCTTTCGCGATCATCCCAAGCTTGACTGGCACATCATGGGCCATGGCTTTACCTGGGAAACCCAGAACCGCGAGCGGGACATCGAAGCCGCCCAGGCCGCCTGGGAAGTCGCCAAAGGGCTGCTGGAGAACCCCGCCTATCATATGATCGTGCTGGACGAGATGAGCTATATGTTCAAGTACGGCTATCTCGACCCCGAACCGGTGGTGGAAGCGTTGAAGCGCCGACCGGCGCACCAGAACGTCATCATCACTGGACGCACCATGGCCACGCCGCTGCAGGAAATTGCCGATACCATCAGCGTTGTTCAGGACGAGCGCCACGCCTTTCGTGGCGGCGTTAAAGCCCAGGCGGGGATCGAATATTGATGACGACGCCAACCGTTAGCTGCCCCGCGCTGTTTATCGCCGCCCCGGCTTCCGGCCAGGGTAAAACCACCGTCACGGCGGGCCTGGCGCGCCTGCTGCGTAACCAGGGCAAGGTAGTGCGGGTGTTCAAGACCGGCCCGGACTACCTGGATCCGCAGATATTGGCCCAGGCCTCCGGCCAGCCGGTGGATCAGTTGGATCTATGGATGGCAGGCGAGGCCTACTGCCGCCAGCGGTTTTATGACGCCGCCTGCGAAGTGGACTTGATCCTGGTGGAAGGCGCCATGGGGCTGTTCGACGGCGAGCCCTCCAGCGCCGATCTGGCGGCCTTGTTTAATATTCCCATGGCGATCGTCATGGACGTAAAAGGCATGGCCCAGACCGCCGCCGCGCTGGTCTCGGGATTGGTCGGCTTTCGCGACGACATCCATATCGCCGGGCTTATCGCCAATGCCTGCGGCTCCCCGCGCCATCGTGAGCTGATCGAAGGGGCGCTGCCGCCATCGATTCCTTTGCTGGCTGCCGTACCGCGCGATCCCGCTTTGTCGCTCCCCGAGCGCCACTTGGGGCTGGTGCAGGCGGCAGAAATTCGCGAGGATCTGGAAGCACGCTTTGAAGCGGCGGCCAAAGCGTTGGAAGCGGCTGGGTTGCTTGAATCACTTGCAGCGCTTTCGCCGGTAACCTTTACCGCACCACAAGAACAGCTTGCGGCCGTTAAGCCGTTGCTCGAAGGCCACACCATTGGCGTGGCCCGCGACGCCGCCTTCAGCTTTGTCTATCAGGCCAACCTTGACCTGCTGGAGCAGATGGGCGCCACGCTGCGCTTCTTTTCGCCGCTGACGGATAGCCACCTGCCCGAATGCGACGCCCTCTGGCTGCCCGGCGGCTACCCGGAGCTTCACGCTCAAACGCTGGCGGATAACGACGCCATGCGTTCGGCCATTGAGGCTTTCTACCGCGCCGACAAGCCCATTCTGGCCGAGTGTGGCGGCCTGCTGTACTGCCTGGAAAGCCTGACCGACTACGACGATATCACCCACACCATGCTGGGCCTGCTGCCTGGGCAGGGGGCCATGCGCGGGCGTCGCGGCTGTCAGGGGATGCAAACCGCCGAGCTGCCGGAAGGTCCGGTTCGCGGCCATGCGCACCACCGCTCCATGGCGGAAGGCACCCCCGAGCCGATTGGTCACGGGCGACGCCAGCGGCACCCCGCACCGGGGGAAGCGATCTACCGTCAAAAGCGCCTGACGGCGACCTATTTACATCTGTTTTTTCCTAATAATCCTGACGCTGTGGCAAGGCTTTTTTCTGTCAGCCCGGCGTACTGCGAACCGCAACACAGCGAGGCATTTACCCATGCAGCCCAATAACGTAAAGCTGAATAAGATTCCTGCCACGGTCGTGACCGGTTTTCTCGGCAGCGGCAAAACCACGCTGCTGGCCAATATTCTGCGCCAAGTCACCGGCAAGCGGATCGCCGTGATTGTTAATGAGTTCGGCGAGCAGGATATCGACTCCAGCCTGCTGCGCAGCTGTGCGCTGGGGTGTGAAGAGGGTAGCGAAGGCGGGCAGCTAGACGGAGAAGACGGCAGCATCTATGAACTGGCCAACGGCTGTATCTGCTGCACCGTGGAAGAAGAGTTTCTGCCGGTCATGAAAAAGCTGGTCGCCCGCCGCGACGATATCGACCACATCCTGATCGAAACCAGCGGCCTGGCGCTGCCCAAGCCGCTGGTGCAGGCGTTCAACTGGCCCGACGTGCGCCAGCACTGCACCGTGGATGCGATTATTACAGTGATCGACGGCCCTGCGGTGGCCGCCGGCCGCTATGCCAGCGACGTGGATAAGGTGGCCGCCCAGCGCCTCGCCGACGAGAGCCTGGATCACGACCCCAGCCTGCGCGAGCTGCTCGATGACCAGCTCAGCGCGGCGGATCTGGTGTTGGTCAGCAAAGCCGACCTGCTTAGCCCGGAAGAGCGCGCAAAGGTGGAAACAGTGATTCAGGCGCGGGTGACGGCCTCGGTGAAAACGCTGTTTATCGATCAGACCCTGACCACCGACACCACCCAGCTGGAAGCGCTGATGGGCATTGGCGCGGCAAGCGAAAAAAACATCGATAGCATCACCAATCACCACGACAAACACCACGCCGAAGGCGCTCATCACGACCACGCCCACGATAACTTTGATTCCTGCGTGATTACCCTGGGCGAAGTTGATGGCGACATCCTGGCCGACAAGCTCCAGCAGCTGTTGAAAAGCCACGAGATCTACCGCGCCAAAGGCTTTGCGGCCATTCCCGACAAGCCTATGCGCCGGGTCATCCAGGCGGTGGGCGAGCGCCTGGAAGGCTACTTCGACCGGCTATGGGCTCAGGACGAAATCCGCCAAACCCAATTAGTGATTATTGGCAAACACCTGGATAGCGCAGCGCTGCGTGACGCGCTGGCTGAAGCAGAGGTTCAAACGTCTTCTCAAACGGCTAGCTAATGCACTTATTCGCCGCTAAGCCGGGGGGCTTTGTCGATGATGAAGGCATCATCGATCTGCAACAGAGCCCCGCCGAGGTCGTGATACTCTCCGCCGCCGATAGCAATCTGTCGGCGCTGGCCCAGGCGGTTGACCGTCTGGGCGAGGCGTACCCCTCGGTGCGGCTGGCCAACTGGATGAACCTGGTAAAACCGGCCGCCTACGATCTCTACGAAGATCGGGTGCTGGAAGGTGCCCGGTTGGTCATCGTCTCGCTGCTGGGCGGCAAGGCCTACTGGCAGTATGGCCACGAACGCCTGCTGTCCTGGGCGGCGGCCAAACCCGAGCGCCATCTGATCCTGGTACCGGGCTGCGATGCCCCGGATGATGCGCTGCTGGAAGACTCCACCATCGCCTTCGATGACGCTTACCGCGTGTGGCGCTACCTGCGAGAGGGCGGCGCCGATAACGCCGAGCAGTTGCTGCGCTTTGTCGCCAATGAGTATATGGCCAGCGAGTGTATAGATAGGCCGCTGGGCGACTGGCAGGAGCCCAAGGTCATTCCACCCGCGGTGATTTATGCGCCGCAAGAGCAACAGGCGTCCAGCCTCAGCGAGTGGCGCGATCGCCAGGTGCCCGGGAGGCCGGTGTGTCTGCTGCTGTTTTATCGCAGTCATTTGCAGGGGGCGAATACCGCCGTACCCGACGGCTTGCTGGCGGCGCTTAAAGACCAGGGACTTGAGCCGTTAGCGGTCGCCGTGGCGTCCCTGAAAGAAGGGCCGTGCATTGATTTTATCAATCACTTGATTGAGCAGACCGGCGCGATGCTGGTGATCAACACCACCAGCTTTGCGGTCAACCGCAACGCCGACGGGCTGAATGCCCAGGGGGAAGAACTTCCTGACAACCTGTTTGTAGGCCGACCCGTGGTGCTCCAGGCGATTCTTGCCAGCAGCACCTCGGAAGACTGGCAGGGCATGGCCGCCGGGCTGCATAGCCGCGATGTGGCCATGCAGGTGGTGCTCCCCGAGATGGATGGCCGCATCATCACCCGGGCGGTGGGCTTTAAAGCCGAAGCCCACTACAACCCGCGCTGCCAGCTGGCGGTGACCCACCACGTGATCCACCCGGAGCGGGCCGCCTTTGTGGCCGAGCTGGCGCGGCGCATTTGTTCGCTGCGGCTGACCCCCAACGGGCAGAAGCGGGTCGCGCTGATCATGGCCAACTACCCCAATCGCGACGGCCGGATCGGTAACGGCGTCGGGCTGGATACCCCCGCGTCGACGCTGAAAATTCTCAGCGCTCTGAAAGAGGCGGGTTACCCGCTCAGCGAACTGCCGGAAAATGGCGATGAGTTGATCCGCCAGCTTCAGGGGGCGGTGACCAACGATCACGGCAGCCTCGACCAGCGCGCCTGCTGGCAGAGCATCAGCGTTGACGACTACCTGGCCTGGTTTCAAACCCTGCCTGGTGAGCTTCAGGAAACCGTATGGACGCGCTGGGGCGCGCCTCATGAAGACCCCAAGTGCCGCCAGGAGCGGTTGATGATCGCGGGTATTCGTCTGGGTCAGACCTTCGTGGGTATCCAGCCTGCAAGGGATTTTATCGACGATCTCACCCAGTCCTATCACGATATGGAGCTGGCGCCGCCTCACAGCTACCTAGCGTTTTATTTTTGGCTGCGTGAGCACTACCAGGTCGATGCAGTTATCCACGTGGGTAAGCACGGTAATTTGGAGTGGCTGCCGGGTAAGAGCATCGCCTTGAGCGCGGAATGCTGGCCGGATATTGCCCTGGGGCCGCTGCCGCACTTTTATCCGTTTATCGTCAACGACCCCGGCGAGGGCGCCCAGGCCAAGCGCCGCAGCCATGCGGTGATTATCGACCACCTGATGCCGCCCCTGGCGCGGGCCGAACTCTACGGCCCCATGGCCGAGCTGGAAGCACTCACCGACGAGTATTACCAAGCGCTGGATATGGATCCCCGCCGGGAAGCGCTGATTCGCAGCCAGATCCTCGCCCACCTGCTTGATACCGGTATCGACCAGGAACTGGCGCATGTAGTAGACGGTTTTGACAACAGTGCTGATGACGCGGAGATTCTCAACGAGCTGGATACCTTTCTTTGCGATATCAAAGAGTCTCAGATCCGTCACGGCCTGCACATACTCGGCACGTTGCCGCCGGAAGAGAAGCGGGCGGGCACCTTGGTGGCGCTGTTGCGACTACCCCGTGGCGAAACGGTGGCAAGCCGCGGCCTGCTGCACAACCTGGCCAGCGATTTAGGATTGGATTTTGATCCGTTAGCCGCGGGCAACGAGTCCTGGCAGGGGCCCGAACCGGCTATTTTAAGCCAGCAGCTCGATACCCCCTGGCGCACGGGGGCGGATGCCCGCGAGCGGCTGGAGCTTCTAGCCGAGCGCTGGGTGGCCGACTACGTCTTGGCAGACGGCTGCCTGGATGACCTGGTCCAGGATTACCCCGCTACGGCAGCGCAACTGCGCTACGCCCGTGAGCAGCTATGGGTCACCATGCAGCGCGGCGTGAAGATGGAGATTCAGTCGCTGCTCGACGGCCTTGAGGGCATCTTCGTGCCCGCCGGGCCCAGCGGCGCCCCCAGCCGGGGGCGGCTGGATACGCTACCCACCGGGCGTAACTTTTTCAGCGTCGATAATCGCTCGATTCCATCGCCTGCCGCCTGGGCGCTGGGCGAAAAATCCGCCCAGGCGTTTGTCGAGCGCTACCTGCAGGATCACGGCGACTACCCGCGCCGGTTGGGGCTATCCATCTGGGGCACCGCCACCATGCGCACTGGCGGCGATGACATCTCCCAGGCCTTCGCGCTGATGGGCGTGCGGCCCATCTGGTCGCTAGGCTCCCAGCGGGTGAGCGACTTTGAAGTCATTCCCTCGATGCTGCTCAATCGCCCCAGGGTAGACGTCACGCTGCGGGTGTCCGGGTTTTTCCGTGACGCCTTCCCCAACGTGATTCGCCTGTTTGACGCTGCTGTGCAGGCGGTGGCGAGCTATGAAGAGCCGGGCAACAGCAACACCATCCGCGAGGCGGTGCTTTCCCGCCAGCAAGCACTGGAAGACCAGGGGCTAAGCCCGGAGATGGCCGCTCAAGAGGCGAGCTACCGCATCTTTGGCAGCAAGCCCGGCGAATACGGTGCGGGCCTCAACCGGCTGATTGAAAACCGCTCTTGGGACAGCGCCGACGATTTAGCCGAGGCCTACATGGAGACAGGCGCCTACGCCTACGGCCAGTTCAAGGGCTCCGGCACTGCCGCCCGTAATGCGTTTGAACAGCAGCTCCAGGGGCTGGATGCGGTGATGCAAAACCAGGATAACCGCGAGCACGATATACTCGATTCCAACAGCTACTACGCCTTTCAGGGCGGCATGGCCAACGCCACCCGCTCGCTAAGCGGCAAGGCGCCGGAGATTTACCACGCCGACCACGCCAACCCCGCGATGCCCAAGATTCGCACCCTGAAAGAAGAATTGGCGAAGGTGATTCGCTCGCGGGTGCTGAACCCCAAATGGATCAACGCCATGCGCGAGCACGGCTACAAAGGCGCCTTTGAGATGGCCGCCACGGTGGATTACCTGTTTGCCTACGACGCCACCACCGATCTGATTGCCGACTACCAGTACGCCCAGGTGAGCGATGCCCTGGTATTCGATGCCGCCAATCAACAGTTCCTGCGCGAGCACAACCCGGCCGCCCTGGAAGAGATGGCCGAGCGCTTACTCGAAGCGGCCCAGCGGGGCATGTGGCAAGCCCCCGGCGAGCATGGCGAGGCGCTTCAGGATCTGCTGCTGGAAATGGACGAAGCCAAAGAGACCCATGGTCATGTCGCCCAGCCCGCGCATTAAAGGCTGGTGCCCCGGCGCCTGGCGACCCATGGCCACTGGCGATGGCCTGCTAGTGCGCGTGCGCCCGCCGCTGGGCCAGCTATCGCGGGAACAGGTATTGGCACTGTGCGAAGCCGCCGAAACCTACGGCAGCGGTTTGATCGAGCTGACCAGCCGGGCCAATCTGCAACTGCGTGGGGTGACCGATGAAAGCTGGTCGCCGCTGATGGGGTTTCTGGTCGAGCATCAGTTGGTGAGCGACGACCCGGAAGCAGAACGCCAGCCGCAGCTTATGCTGGCGCCCGCCTGGCAAAAGGGCGATGACACCCATACCATTGCCCGCTTGTTGCAGGCGCGGGGTAGCGAATTAGCCGCCATGCCCGGCAAGGTCGGTATCGCCATTGACGCGGGAAAAGCGCCGGTGCTTGGCGACAGCGCCGCTGATTTTCGAATCGAGCGCTCAACGGAAGGCGGCCTGATGGTGCGCCCCGATGGCTACGCGCAAGGCACGGAGGTGAACAATACCGAGGCCGCCGTCGAGCAACTGATACGCCTGACCCACTGGTTCGTAGATACCGGCGGCTGGGAGTCAGGCCGCATGCGGCGGCATACAGCACCGCTGCCCGATTGGGCGCCCGCTGATACCGCCCCTGCACCTCCCGGCGAGAAGCTGGCGCTGGGCGAACATAGCGAAGGCATTGTGATTGGGCTTCCCTTTGGCCGGGTGGCGGCTGATACGCTGCGCGAGGCGGTCTTTCCGGCAAGTGGCTCGCAAGCAAGTATCAGTGCTGTGCAGGTCACCCCCTGGCGGCGCCTGTTGTTGCAGGATTGCGATACACTACCCGCGATTGATGGCTTGATCCGTCATAATAGCGACCCGCGGCTAGCGATGGACGCCTGCCCCGGTGCGCCCTATTGCGAACAGGCGAGTGTCGCCACCCAGCCGCTTGCCGAGAAGCTAAGCGGCTTGTTGGAAACAAGCGTACATATATCCGGCTGTGCCAAAGGCTGCGCCCGTCGCACCCCAGCCGATGTATGCTTGGTCGGGCAAGCAGGTCGATTTAATGTTGTTGTTAACGGCGCTGCCGATAGCACGCCGATTAAGACAGGCCTCACCGAGAGTGAGGTGGTTGGTTTTTTGAGAAAGCTCAGCGAAAACAGTTAGGTTGTTCCTCGGTAGCTGAGTGTCAGGGCAGGTTGTAGCGAGGGTCTTTTTCCACGGATGGAAAAAGTAGCGCCCAAGGATGGGTTCACAGCGCCCTCGCGTAAACCTGCCCTGGCACGGGTGTCTTGCAGACCAGCAGCGAATTAGTTTATTTGGAGAGTTTGGGTGCCCTATAAGTACGAAACCAGTGGCCCGGCGATTTACCGGGAGTCGTTTGCGATTATTCGCAGTGAAGCCGAGCTTGGCCGCTTTTCAGTGGAAGAAGAGACCGTGGCGGTGCGCATGATTCACGCCGCCGGGCTGGTGGAGTTGGCCGCGCATATTCATTTTCAAAACGACGTGGTCAATCGCGCCCGCGCCGCCTTGGAGCAGGGCGCACCGATTCTCTGCGATGCCCGCATGGTCTCGGAAGGCATCACCCGCAAGCGGCTGCCCGCTGACAACGAGGTCATCTGCACCCTCAACGATGAGCGCACGCCCGGCCTCGCCCAGGAAATGGCCAATACCCGCTCGGCGGCGGCGCTGGAACTGTGGCGGCCACACCTGGAAGGCGCCGTGGTCGCCATTGGCAATGCACCCACCGCGCTGTTTCATCTGCTCAATATGTTCGAAGACCCGGCGTGCCCGCGCCCAGCGGCGATTATCGGCTGCCCGGTAGGCTTTGTCGGCGCGGCGGAATCCAAAGAAGCGCTGTTGGCTAACCCGGCGCTGCCCAGCTGTATCGTCCGCGGTCGCCTGGGCGGCAGCGCCGTGACGGTTGCGGCCATCAACGCCATGGCGGATCGCATCGAATGACCCAGGGAACGGTATACGGCGTTGGGCTGGGCCCCGGCAGCCAAGACTTGATGAGCGTGCGCGCCGACCGCCTGATACGCGGGGCGACCCACGTGGCGTATTTTCGTAAAAAGGGCCGCTGCGGCCATGCGCGCACTATCGTGGAGGGCATGATCCCGCCCGGCGCCATCGAACTGCCCATGGAATACCCGGTTACCACGGAAATTCCCTTCGACGACCCGCGCTACAATGAGCTGCTGGCGGCTTTCTACGAACGCAGTGTGGCCCAGCTCATCGAGATGGCAGAGGCCGGGTGCGATGTGGTGGTGCTCTGCGAAGGCGACCCGTTCTTCTACGGCTCCTTTATGCACCTCTACACGCGGCTGCTAAACCGCGTGCCGGTCTCGGTAGTGCCGGGTATTACCGGCATGTCAGCGGCGTGGACGGCCACTGGGCAGCCCATTACCTGGGGCGATGACATCATGACCGTGCTGATGGCCACGCTACCCGAAGAGGCATTGGCCGAGCGCATCGCCCAGACCGATGCGCTGGTGGTGATGAAGATTGGCCGCAACCTGGCCAAGTTACGCCGGGCCCTGGTTCACGCTGGCCGCGAAGGCGAAGCCTGGCTGATCGAGTACGCCGCCATGTCGCAACAACGGGTATTGCCGCTGGCGGACGTGGGCGAGAGCGTGCCGTACTTCTCGATTGTGCTGATCCATGGCCACGGGAGGCGGCCATGAGCGGCTGGCTGAAAATCGTCGGCCTGGGGCCGGGCTCAGAGGCCATGATTACCCCCGAGGTAACCGCTGCGCTTCAGGAAGCCACCGACGTGGTGGGCTATGTGCCCTACGTTAACCGGGTTGCGCCACGTGATGGATTAGTCCGCCACGGCTCGGATAACCGCGAAGAGATCCGCCGGGCGGAGCAGGCGCTACAGTTGGCGCTTGAAGGCCATAGGGTCGTGGTGGTGTCTTCCGGCGACCCCGGCGTCTTTGCCATGGCCGCTGCGGTGTTCGAGGCGCTGGAAGCGGGCGATGCACAGTGGCGCACGCTGGATATTCAGGTACTGCCGGGCATTTCCGCCATGCTGGCCGCCAGCGCAAGCGTCGGCGCGCCACTGGGGCACGACTTCTGCTGCATTAATCTATCCGACAACTTGAAGCCTTGGGCGCTGATTGAAAAGCGCCTGCTCCTGGCTGCTGAGGCCGACTTCGCTATGGCGTTTTACAACCCGCGCTCCAAGGCGCGCCCGGCGGGCTTTGAGCGCACCTTGGGCGTACTGCGGGAAGCCTGCGGGCTGGATAGGCTGATCATCTTTGCCCGGGCGGTGTCCACGCCGGAAGAGTCGATTCGCGTCACCACCCTAGGCGAGGCGACGCCGGACATGGCCGATATGCGCACCCTGGTGATTGTCGGTTCCCAGCAGACGCGCTTGATCGAGCGAGCAGGGTCACCGCTGGTTTATACACCGCGCTCCGCTGATTAAGTGTGGTCGCTGATCCAGCTAAAAACGTCATCGATGCGATGAACTTCGTGGCGGGGTGGCAGTGCTGGCCGCTCGATCATCACAATGGGCAGGCCGAGGGTTCTTGCCGCGGTGAGTTTAGACGCGGCCCCTTCGCCGCCAGCGTTTTTACACACGATGTGCTGGATGCGCTGGGTTTCCAGCAGGGCGAGATCGCCTTCCAGTGTAAAGGGGCCTCTATCGATCACGGTGCTGACATCGGCCAGTGGTAACGGGCTGGTAGGCCGGTCAACCAAACGCAGCACGTAATGGTGCTGGGGCTCAGCGGCAAAAGCGCTTAGGTGCATTCGCCCAATGGCGAGCAACACCCGCTGGGGCGGGCCAGCCAGGGCGCTAACCGCCTCATCAATACTTGCCACGCTTTGCCACTGGTCACCGGTAACTGGCTGCCATGCAGGCCGGGTAAGAGCAACGGCCTTTACGCCGCACTGTGCCGCTGCGGCTAACACGTTGCTACTCATCTGCGCGGCAAAAGGGTGGGTGGCATCAACAATGTGGGTAATGCGCTCCTGGGCTAAAAACGTGGCTAGCCCATTAACGCCGCCGAAACCGCCAATGCGGGTTGGCAGCGGCTGGGGTTTAGGCGTGGCAACACGTCCCGCATAGCTGAAAATGGCGGGAAGCCCGCGCTTGGCAACCGCACTGGCCAGAGCGCTGGCCTCCGAGGTTCCCCCGAGAATTAGGATCTTGTTCATGGTTGAGGTTAACAACACTCCCTGGCTGACCCTGTTAGGTTGGGGGGAGGGTGGCACACAGGAACTAACGGCGGCAAGCCGCGCCGCACTGGAAAGTGCCGAGGTAGTGTTCGGCGCGCGCCGCCACCTACGCCTTTTGCCGCCCCTAAACGCCGAGGTGATTGAGTGGCCGGTGCCCTTTGCCGATGGCATTCCTGAACTGCTCAATCAGCGCGGCCGCGGGGTGGTCATGCTGGTCTCAAACGACCCGTTCTGGTTTGGGGCGGGCAGCACACTGGCGCAGCATCTCAACGCTGATGAGTGGATGGCACTACCAGCGCCTTCCACCTTCAGTCTGGCAGCCTCCCGCCTAGGCTGGCCGCTGGAGCGCTGCACCTGCCTGGGCCTGCACGCCAAACCGCTGACCCGCATTCGACCTTACTTGCATGCCGGTAGGCGTTTGCTGGTACTGGTAAGAGACGGTGCGGCGGTGGCCGAACTCGCCTCTCTGGTTAGCCGATTCGGCTTTGCGGCTTCCCAGCTAACGGTGCTGGAAGCCCTGGGCGGCGATAACGAGCGCATTCGCCATTGTCATGCCGACGCCAGTTTGCCCCAGGATATTGCCCATCCGGTCGCGGTGGGGGTGGAAGTAGCAGGCAGCGGCCCCGCCTTGCCGCTGACGCCCGGCCTGCCAGATCATTTTTATGACCACGATGGACAGATCACCAAGCAGGCCATTCGCGCCATCACCCTGTCGGCTCTAGCCCCCATGCCCGGCGAGTGCCTATGGGATATCGGCACCGGGTCGGGCTCTATCGCCATTGAGTGGCTGCTCGCTCACCCGGATAATCAAGCGGTAGGTGTCGAGCAAAACGCAGAACGGGCAGCACGGGCGCGCCGCAATGCAGAGAACCTGGGTGTTGACTGGCTTGAGGTAAAAGAGGGCAGCGCGCTGGAAGCGCTAAACGATACGCCGCTGCCGGATGCGGTGTTTATCGGCGGCGGGCTATCTCAAGCGCTGTTAGACGATTTATGGCAGCGCTTGCCCGAAGGCGTGCGTGTCGTCGCCAATGCCGTCACCCTGGAATCCGAAGCGCTGCTGGCGCACTGGCAACAAAAAGCAGGTGGTGAACTGCTGCGTCTGGAACTTGCCAACGCCACCCCCATCGGCACCCGGCGAGGCTGGAAGGCCAGCTACCCGATTGTTCAGTGGCGGGGCGTTCGATGACAGCACAGGGATTGAGGGTAGCGGGATTTGGCTTTCGCAGTGAGGCCACGCTTGCTTCGCTCGGTCAGGCGTTGGATCAACTTATCGACCAGTATGGTGCTATCGAGAAGCTGGCGGCGGCTCGCTCGATGCTGCCGTTAGTTGAAGAGCTGGGACGAATGCGCAACATTGAAGTCATCGCCGTGGCGGACGCTGAGCTACCGACAGTTACAACGCTGACTCATTCTGCGCATAGTTTGCAGGCGCGTGGCACGGGCAGCGTGGCCGAGGCCGTGGCGCTGTTAGCGGCGGGCCCTGTGGCGACGTTGCTAGGGCCAAGAGTAATCTCAGCGGATAGGCAGGCCACCGCCGCCCTGGCGTTGTCAGAAGTACCAGAAGGAATCACAGAATGACCGTACACTTCATTGGCGCAGGCCCCGGCGCACCGGATCTGCTTACCCTGCGCGGGCGCGACCTGATCGCCGCCTGCCCGGTGTGCCTGTACGCGGGTTCATTAGTGCCGGAGGAAATCCTCGAACACTGCCCGGCTGGGGCGCGGGTGATCAACACCGCGCCGCTATCGCTGGATGACATCATGCAGGAGATCAGCCGCGCCCACGCCGAAAGCCAGGATGTCGCCCGGCTGCATTCGGGGGATCTATCGGTATGGTCAGCCATGGGCGAGCAGCTGCGCCGCCTGCGCGAGCTGGATATTCCCTACAGCATTACCCCAGGTGTGCCAGCCTTCGCGGCAGCCTCGGCAACCCTAGGTCAGGAGCTGACGCTGCCCGGTGTCGCCCAGTCGGTAGTGCTCACCCGCACGCCGGGCCGGGCCAGCGCCATGCCCAGCGACGAGACGCTTGCCAATTTCGCCCGCACCGGCGCCACGCTGGCTATTCATCTCTCGATCCATAATCTTGCCCAGGTAGTGGAAAGCCTGACGCCTTACTACGGTGAGCAGTGCCCGGTGGCGATTGTGTGGCGGGCAAGTTGGCCCGATGAGCGGGTAGTGCGTGGGCGGCTAGCCAGCATAGAAGCGCTGATCGATGACACCATGCAGCGCACCGCGCTAATTCTGGTCGGGCCGGTGCTTGAGAGCGACGACTTCCAGGAGAGCAGCCTCTACGCCGTGGGTTACGACCGACGCTTTCGCCCCCAATCGGCGGATTCGCCTTTTGCCACGGCAAGCCAAGACCAAGAGAGCGAGTCATGATCACGCTGTCGCTCATAGGCATCGGCACCGGCAACCTTGACCACGTCACCCTGGCCGCCGTGCGCGCCCTCAATAACGCTGATTTGATTCTGCTGCCCCGAAAGGGCGAGGCCAAGTCGGATCTTATCGATCTACGCCGCTTGCTCTGCGAACGGCTGCTGGAAGCGCCGGTGACCACTAAGATCGTCGAGTTCGATCTGCCTAGTCGTGATGGCCGCAATGACTACCTTGGCGCGGTGGACGACTGGCACGCAGCCATCGCCGGCGTCTGGGCGCAGCAAATCGATGAACATCTACCCAACGGTGGGCGGGTCGGGATGCTAGTGTGGGGCGACCCCTCGCTTTACGACAGCAGCCTGCGCATTACTCAGCGGCTAAGCGCTGCGGGTAAGCAGGTCGATGTAGAGGTAGTGCCAGGCATCACCAGCCTGCAAGTGCTCACCGCTGAACATAAAATCCCGTTAAATGCCCTTGCCGAGCCGGTACACATCACCACCGGCCGCCGCCTCCGCGAGCGCGGCTGGCCAAGCGATGCCGCCACGGTAGCGGTAATGCTCGATAGCGGTGGCGCCTTCACTACGCTGCCACCTGAAGATACCTACATTTGGTGGGGCGCCTACCTGGGCATGGATAAACAGTGCTTGATCAAAGGCTGGCTTAGCGACGTCGGCGACCAGATCATCCAGCGCCGGGCGGAGCTGCGCGACACCCACGGGTGGATAATGGATATTTACCTGCTAGCCAGACAGCCTCTGCTATAGTGCTGGTATTAATATGGAATGATTTTCCATAAAATGGTGCTACTGACCAACTAGTATTTGAGGAATAGCCATGAGCTTTTACGTTTATCTATCCGGCGAGATCCATACCGACTGGCGCGAAGAAATCCAGCGCGGCGCCGAGGCCGCGGGCCTGGATATCGTGTTTACCGCACCAGTCACCGACCACGCCGCCTCTGACGCTGCCGGCGACCACCTGGGCAAGCCGGAAAATGGCTTCTGGCGTGACCACCAGTCATCCAAGATCAACGCCATCCGCACCCGCACAATGATCGAACAGGCCGACCTGGTCGTCGTACGCTTCGGCGACAAATACAAGCAATGGAACGCCGCCTTCGATGCAGGCTACTGCGCAGCGCTGGCCAAGCCCTACATCACCCTGCACAGCGAAGACATCGTCCACCCGCTGAAAGAAGTGGATGCCGGAGCTAACGCCTGGTGCACCACGACGGATCAAGTCGTTGAGACTCTGCGCTACGTTCTGAAAGCGTAAAGCCAAGGCGCCTCCCACAAACCCAACCACAGCATTAGTGGTGTTGATCCGGTGTTGTGGGAGGGCGCTTCAGTGCGCGAAGACCCCGCCCCATAAACAATCCACCCCAATAGAGTGCCAGGACACTATTGCGAATGTACTTCGCTTACCACGCACTATAAACCCCTTAAAATCAAACGATTGCACACTTTTAGCGCGGCGTAACGCTTGGCGAGGAACGAGCCAAAAGGCACCCGCGAAGGCAGCGCCAGCTGCCCAAAGCCCCCGCCAGTACTTTTTTCTGCAAACCCACAAGACCTAATTAAATTACTATGAATAGAGTAGGGTTAGATCAGCAAGTGCGTACGTGAATTTTGGATATACAGCCGAACGGTTGTTAATATATCTTAAAGATCAGATAGTTAGGGGTGTTTCGGCGCGCGATAAGAATGTTGAATAGTGCAGCGCATTCATTCAATATCAGAACGGGCAGTTTAATCACGTTAACCTAGCTAGTTAATCGAGAAATATATGCAGGAAAAGAAAATTGCGCTGCAAGTCGTTGAGGAAGCCCTGAAAGAGCTAGAGTCATCCAAAGGCTCCATCCTTTCTGCAATCCAAAAACTGCAAAGAGCCTCGTCCATTGTTGGAGATGACGAGAAAAGACTGTGGTGTTCCATTCAGCTTGCTGATGCTATATATGTGGGGCCGCTAAAAGATCTTGCTGATTTTTTGGTAGAGCATCAAGATCCTTCTACTAGCGAATATCAAGAAGGACTTTCAAAGCACATTAAGGCTTTGGGAAAGCTTGGCCTCATCCACGAAGTTCATTTTACGAATGAAGAATTAAACATAAAACTAAATAGCGCAGGTGGTGGATATGCCAACATTGGATTTGTCGAAGAGCGTTATGCTGACCTTGTAAGGCAAAAGAGTGGAAATGATGGTACGTACTATAAGAGTCCATTAAACAATCACTTGAATTTTGTAAAAAAGAAAGCTCACGAGCTTGCCTCTCTTCTCTACAAGCAGCTTAAATTTTCTGGAACTGTTAGTAATTGTTTCGACTTGTTAAAAAATGCTGTAGACGACAAGCTACTAGACTTGAATCCTGTCATAGCTGAGCAGCTTATGCTTGCATTCAAATCTGTATCAACTGGAAAAGAAGAAGAATGGTCTCAAGCGCTTACTACTTGTCGCAGACTCATTGAGGGATTAGCTGACCAGCTTTATCCTGCTACGAATGACAAGGATAAGGGTAGGTCGCTAGGGCAAGCTCAATATGTGAATAGAATCTGGTTCTTTATGGACACGTCTATAGAGTCCAAAAGCAATAGAGAGCTTGCAAAGGCTCATGTGGATTTCATGGGTTCATGGCTGGAGAATATAAATAAAATTTCCAATAAAGGTGTACATGCAGAACTAGGTCAGCTCGAAGCCACCAAGGCAGTTTTTCATACCTACCTAATGATTGCAGATATTTTAGATTATTTAGAAGAAAAACCACAACCAAACAATAAGAAAGATATTAATCTGGCTACTATCGACGAACTTGAAGCTCTTTTAGGTGTAAATAGAAATATAGCAAAAGAAATTTTCAAGCATAGAATAAAAGAAGGTGGTTTGGACTGTGCTTCTCTTGCCAAAGTTGGAGGTGTCGGCCCTAAGATAATTCAAAAAATAAAGCAAGAGTTTATCATTGAGGATTGATTGTATAATAAATGCGTCAAAATCGACGCTCGTACCTCGCGTGATTTATGCGGGCATTAGTGCTATAGGAGAAATATTTTTGAGTACCAATGAAAGCGTCATTGTTTTTATGCGGTTCGTTAAAGAAAAGCATCGCGAATTATGCGAATCTTTAGACCGATTAGTCAATTCATTAGTTGGGGAAAATGCCTCGCAGAAAGCTAAAATTTCTGAAGAAACGCTTAAAACTGCCCAAGATCTTCAATCCACAATTTCAAAGTCGGATCGACCAGACTGGTTATCTGGATTAATTCAAGGATTAAATCATTTCCACAATAAATCTTGGAATCAGCAACACTTAATAAAGCACTTAATAGATAATCTGTCAAAGATAAAGGAGCATAGATGGCAGTTTGAAAATTCTAATGAGAAACCTTTTGACTTTGATTCTATCTACGAATACTATAAATCTGAAAGTCGTCTTCCTGAGTTGTTTGATGAAATTATAAGTATACTTGAAGAAATACAGTCTAGCGGCGAAATAGACAGCTTAACTATGATGAAGTCTCTGGGCAAGGTTATTTCAACATTGAAGCAAAATCGCGATGGATCTTACTTTTCTTTGAATAGCGCTTGGGACTTTCTAGTGTCATTCCTTAAAAACTACATGTGGAATGAGCTATCTAGGTTACCTGTTCTCGGAGCTTCTATGGAAGCATTAGAGAAAACCATCAAAGAAACAAATGAAGAAATGTTTAAGGTTCATAGCGCTATAGAAAAAGAAATGAAAACTGTAGTGGAGTCGGAAATCAAAGGGCTTAAAGGGAAGTCTGATTTTTCTTTTGTAAGTTATGATCGTACTGGCCTTACACTAAATGATAACAAAGAATTCAAGGAAATTGACCATAAGGTGTAGCACTAACAAGGCGGTGTAGTCGTTAACTTTGGTTACAGGGGCGCAAACATGTGGGCGGCTCCGCTATTTTTGTACACATGTTTGCGCCCCTAGGCTAGGCATTGACAATCAAATGAACCTCGTCATCCAAAAGAAATATCCGACTGTGGCATCGCAGCATGCGCGGTGCTTGCAGGCATTATCTATGCTCAGGTGAAAGAGACAGCAAACCCCCTGGGTATTTAAGCCGAAGACACAGCGCTTTGGTCAGACAATAAGCACGTTCGTAAGCTCTTATGTGCGTTGGGTATAACATTTGCACACACGGAGGCGCCATTCGACACCTGGGAAAGCCTGCCAGACAAAGCGTTTTTAGCAATCAAATGGCGCATGGAGCAGGGCTGGCCTTTCTGGCATCGGGTTGTATTTTTTAGGAGTGAGTAGGATGCCGTGGTGCTGGATTCAAAAAAAAGATTTGAAAAAACACCTGTCGTGACTTAGGGCGTATCAAATCCAAGTGGTTCATTCGTGTAGATTAAGGCTTGGTGGCTATTATTGTCTACGCACTTGCGTTTGATTGCCTTCTGCCTTATCCAGAAGCACCGGGTCGCTACCCGCAAGATAAATATCATTTCAAAGCGCTGCAGTTATTCTATAAATTCAAATTATTCAAGGCGATCCATCGATATTATGACGAGAAAAACACTAGGTTTGAAGGCGAAAAGAGAGATAGATGCCAAGCCCGCCGACGACGTTGAAGATCAATTCCCTAATGATCCCGAAAAACGTTTTCTAAATGGCGTCGCTATTCATCCTTCCCCACGCATTTATTTAGAGCCTGGCTCTCAGCAGCGTACTGTGCGGGCGATGGATCTGATTACGCCCATTGGGATGGGGCAGCGAGGGTTGATTGTGGCGCCGCCGGGCTCTGGCAAAACGACGATGTTAAAACATATCTGTCAGGCCGTAGCAGAAGCTCATCCTGACATAAAGCTGTATGCCTTGCTGATTGATGAGCGCCCGGAAGAAGTGACCGATTTTAAGCGCAGTGTATCGGCAGAAGTACATGCATCGTCTTCAGATGAAAGCTACACACACCATGTGCGTATGGCCGATAAGCTTCTTGAGACGGCGCGTAGGCAAGCAGGCGACGGCCATAATGTGATGATTGTGATCGATTCTTTGACCAGACTCTCGCGCGTTCATAATGCCGAGCAGCGAGGTAATGGTCGCACTATGTCGGGTGGGCTGGATAGCCGAGCGATGGAAATACCCCGGAAATTGTTTGGCGCCGCGAGAAAGATCGAAAACGGCGGATCGCTCACCATTCTGGCCACCGTGCTGGTGGATACGGGAAGCCGTATGGATCAGGTGATTTTCGAGGAGTTCAAGGGCACGGGCAATATGGAACTGGTGTTATCCCGGGATGTGGCCAATCAACGGATTTTCCCTGCAATCGATATTGCCAAAAGCAGTACCCGTCGCGAAGAGCTTTTGATTGATGCAAAAGATATTGAAAAAGTAAGAACATTGCGTAGAGGTTTGACAACGCTTAAGCCAGTAGAAGGCGCGCAGAAGTTACTTGAGTTATTGGATAAATATCCCACTAATGCCGAGCTATTAGATGCGTTTTTGCCAGATTCGTGAAATATAGATAATAAAGAAGCCCACCCTTTTAAAAGGTGAGCTTCTTGGGTAAGTTTTAACGATTACTTTTTACTGAAATTCAAGTTTGATTCAGGCACTGCTTTTCGAACCGGAAAACCTGCAATCTCTTTGCGCTCAATAATACTTTTTAAGCGCCTTTCAATGGCACAAAGGTTTTTAAAGTCACTCATGTCGACTAAAGAGATGGCTTCCCCTGAGGCGCCCGCGCGGCCGGTTCGGCCAATGCGGTGGATGTACTCTTCTGGCTTAAAGGGTAAATCATAATTCACCACACGGCTCAGTTCGCCAATATCCAAACCTCGCGCGGCAACCCCCGTGGCGACCAAGTACTTTAATTCGCCGGTTTTGAACTGAGCCAGAATCTTTTCGCGCATCGCTTGGCTTCTATCGCCATGAATGGAATCCGCAGTGATGCCGCGTTTTTCCAGTTGAGCAACAAGCTTGGCTGCATTGTGTTTTTTCTCGGTAAAAATAAGCGCCTGATCCCACTTTTGTTCGTTGATCAAGTGGCTCAACAAGGCGGATTTCGTGTCTTTATCGACGGTGATGAGCCATTGTTTGACATTAGCGGCGGCGCGGACGTTGGGAGAAATGGATATTTCAGCCGCCAGATCGGTCATCTGACGATCCGAAAAATCGTAGGCGAGGGCGCGAACGTCGTCTGTGATGGTGGCCGAAAACAGTAGGTTCTGACGGTCTTCAGGCAGGCGATCTATGATTTTATGGATATCGTCGGCAAACCCCATGTCGACCATTCTGTCCGCTTCGTCCAGTACCATGACTTTAAGTTCGTCAAAATGCAGCGCACGCTGATGCGCCAAATCGAGCAATCTGCCCGGGGTGGCGACCAGAATATCCACCCCTTTGATCAGGCGTTCTTTTTGAGCTTCGGTATCCACACCGCCATACACCGCCATCGAGGTTAGGTGCGTGTGTTTAGCGTATTGAGCCACATTGGCTTCGACCTGAACCGCTAGCTCACGGGTCGGCACGAGAATCAGCGCACGTATCCGCTTGCCACGTAACGTGCCCGCGTTACTGAATCGCTCTAGCAGAGGAAGAACAAATGCAGCGGTTTTACCTGTGCCTGTTTGTGCGGTGGCGATTAAGTCGTTACCCGAGAGAATGGCAGGAATCGCTTGTTCCTGAATGGGCGTTGGCGTGTTGTAACCTAGTTCGGTAATCGCTTGAACAAGAGGACTGGATAATCCTAGTTTTGAAAATGGCATTAGGAGCTCTGACCGATGGTCGTAAGGTGTGTCGAAAATGAAAAATGATGCAGTATAGCGTAAAAGCAGCCGCTCGTTGCTCGAACAGGGCAATTAGCTTCATAGTGCTGAGGCGGCTTTTGTGATGAAATTAAAGGCATTCATTAAATGAATGGTAAGTGATGCTTTATAGTACGCTAATATTGGTCAGAATTAGCTTTAAAATTGGAGAGATAACATGGGCGATATAGGATTCATTTTTGGAATTATGGGAATGTCGATGGGCATCTTGGGGTTTGTTTTTGGCATCATTTCATTTTCTAAAGTTGTTAAGCTAGAGAAGAAATTGGCGAAAGTGGAGTCTCAGGGTAATTGAAGTTAGATCGTGAGTGAGCGAAATAAAAATTCAATTAAATTCAATTATTTAGGTCGTTTCGCGCTTGTTCCTTGCACCATTTATAGCAAACGTTAATCAATATGCAAATGAACCCCGTCATTCAAGAAGAAAGATCCGGCTGTGGCATCGCATCATGCGCTGCTCTTGCGGGCATTAGCTATGCACAGGCGAAAGAGACAGCCAACGCCATGGGTATCTATGCCGAAGACACAGCGCTTTGGTCAGACACCGAGTACGTCCGTAAGCTCTTGCGTGCTTTGGGGATCACGGCTGCCCCTACGGAGACGCCATTTGATACCTGGGAGAGCCTTCCAGATAAAGCACTGTTGGCGATCAAATGGCGCATGGAGCAGGGCAGACCTTTCTGGCATTGGGTGGTGTTTGCTAGAAGCGAGCGGGAAACCGTGGTGTTGGATTCCAAGAAAGCCTTGAAAACAAACACCCGTCGTGACTTCGGGCGCATCAAGCCCAAGTGGTTCATCCGTGTAGTTTAAGGCTCGACAGCTATTATTGAGGACTACTCTTAAGGTCTATGAGCTAGCGCTTGGATCTTGCTGGGCTCTCGCTTTCTGTTCTGCCTGATCGAGAAGCACCGGGCCGCTACCTGATTCCGCCAGCTTGTCGTCCGGGTTGTAGAGCGGGCAACTGGTCATGCTCAGGCAGCCACAGCCTATACAGCCTGCCAGGTTATTACGGAGCTTTTGCAGATAAGCAATCCGGCCATCGAGCATCTGCTGCCAGTTTTTTGAAAGCTGTTGCCAGTCTTCAACCGTCGGTGTGCGGTTATTGGGCAGTGATTCAAAAGCTCGCTTGATCTCTTCCAGGCTCACGCCGACTTTCTGCGCGGCTTTGATCACCGAAATCCGCCTTAGTACTTCTGGTTTATAGCGGCGCTGATTGCCCGCATTACGCCAGCTATGGATCAGACCTTGCTGCTCATAAAAGTGCAAGGTACTGACGTTAATGCCGCAGCGCTTTGCCACCTTGCCAACACTCCAAATTGCCTCTGCCATCACGCACTCCTGAATCTTTTTTGCTATTTTTTTCCAAAAACAGCTTTACCTCAAGTGAAGTTGAGGTTTTATCCTGCCATTTCACTTAACGCAAGGAGACTCTTATGTACTTGGAACACGTTAATCTGGTCGTTGATGATATGGATGCCATGTTGGATTTTTACCGCGCCGTATTCCCGCATTGGCGGGTACGCGATGAAGGCCATGGCGAGTGGTATGGCAAACCGCGTAAATGGGTGCACTTTGGTGACGACGAACACTACCTGGCGCTAAGCGATCATGGCGAAGGGGCGAATCGCGATTTGAAAGGCCACAGCGTTGGCTTAGCCCATTTTGCCTATGTGACCGATAACCTTGACGCCGTTGTGGCCAGGTTAAATAACGCGGGTTATGCCATTGCGAAACCAGGAGCTGTAGAGCCGTTTCGCAAGAATGTTTATTTTGTCGATCCGGCTGGGTTTGAGGTGGAGTTTGTCGAGTATCTAAGCGATATCCCGGCCGAGCGGAATTTAAATCAAGATGCCACTTAATAAGCAGTTCAGCACCTTCCGGGGTGCTGAACCGTAATAGTTTAGCTTTGATGCATCATGAAATATCTTTAGAATAACCTGTTAAAATTCCTGGATCTTTCAGTGGGACTTGGAAGCAAAAAGGCTTTCAGGAAGTGATGAGAGCTAATTACTCCTATGGAAGGAACGGATTGACCCTAAGGAAGACAAAGCATACCGGCCTAAATTTATGAAGCTGCCTAGCGCTGGTTCAGGTGCAACCTTATCCAGGGCTAGGCAGCTTTTCAGTACCGCCTTTGGCGCCATTGACCATCGTTAGGAACATTTAGATGATTCGTAAATACCGCGAGGCGGATATTGAACAAATTTTGGATATCTGGCTTTCAGCTTCGATTAAAGCCCACTCCTTTGTTGGTTCTGAATTTTGGCAGTCAAAAGTTAGCGATATGCGGGATATATACATCCCTGCATCAGAGACCTTTGTATTTGAGGCTGATGAGCAGATTACAGGGTTTTATTGCCTCTATGGAAATACGTTAGCAGCAGTTTTTGTGCTACCAAGCCTGCAGGGAAATGGTATAGGGTCAGCGTTGATTGAAGATGCTAAGAGCAGAAGGGCGTGTTTACAGCTAAGTGTCTATAGACAGAACGCTTCCAGCATCAGTTTTTATCAAAAACATGGCTTCATTGCATTAAGTGAGCAGATTGACGAACAAACTGGCCATCCTGAATTCATCATGGAGCACTACTGTTAACAGCGTGTAGCTATTAGCTGCTGTTTGTAATCGATGGTGTAAAGCATTAAGGAATATTCGGTGAACGGTGAATGTCTGTGTGGGGAGATTAAGTTCGAAATCGAAGGGGAGATACCGAGCTTCTATCAATGTCACTGCTCTTTGTGTCGCAAAGCGACAGGGTCTGCGTCAAATACGGCCACTTTTGTAAAAGCGGATAGCTTCTGCTGGCTTTCCGGCCAATCCAAAATCAGTACTTTTCAGAAGCCAACCGGCTATCGGAATGATTTTTGTGCGGTCTGCGGCAGTCTGGTACCCAATCAACTGAGAGACTCTGGGTTGGTGTGGGTTCCCGCTGGTTTGCTGAATAATGTGACTGCGTCGCAAATATCTATTCATCTTCACCTTTCTTCATCGGCTTCTTGGGCGTCAGAATCAGAGGGTTGTGTTCGTTTAGATGGTGGCCTTGATAGTTTGGAATCGCTTAACCAGGCATTGCAGAAGCCAAGTTGTTGAATGCAGGTCGAATTTTTTGCCATTGATAGCTGAAATGTCCTCCAATACCTCTAAGGAGTGGTCTGATGGCGCGAGCCGCTAGGACGACCACTCAACCAACACCCCAGCATAAAAACCGTAAAATGATCGCCCGTAGAGCCATCCCCAAAGGGTATAATGCCACTGGTAACGGTGGGGTGGCTTCGTTACATACGTTGATTTTCAGCAGGTTTGTTTACTTGTTACTATATTTTAAATAGAGAAAAGGCAGTCGTTCATGATTAACACCAAAATATACAAGGCGGTTTACGAACTCGCCGAAAAGCTCATGAAGGCTGCCGATAAAGAGGATAGAGAGGCTTTTGATGCGCTCTATGCGGAGCTGGAAGCTATTTGCACCGAGAATGAGAGCACCGATAAAGATCATCCAGAGCAGTGGGAAACATTGGCTGACTTCACGGAAGAGCTGGATGAGGCGCTGGCCGTCTACGAAAAAGCCTTTGAAAAGGCCGTCGCCGTTAACTCGAAGGATCACATGTCATCTATCGCGTTCTCCATGGCGAAGTTGCAGGTCGAACTGGGCCAAACCGACGCGGCTATCAGTAATCTTAAAAATGCCCAAGTCACCGCCAATAAAATTGAAGATGGCGAGCTGAAAGACGAAATTGACGAGCTGCTTGGAAAGCTGACAACAGGTTAGGGTTTGTACGAAAAGACGGCTAGCGCAGGCAGTTTTCGTACAAAGCCTAGTTTATTTAAGCTGCTGGTTTTAATCATATTCACGATAAACGTAGATGCACATAAAGCCTGATTGTGCTGGGTTTGCCTAAGACTAGGGACACTATTTTGACCAATAACGATATTTTTCGCCGCATACGTTACACCTTTGATTTAAAAGACAGCACCATCGTGGATATCTTCGCCTTGGCAGAGGTCAGCGTGGCTCAAGAGCAGGTAACTGCCTGGCTGAAAAAGGATGAAGACGACGCCTTTGTCACCATGAAGAACAAAGAGCTGGCGGCTTTTTTGAACGGCTTTATTAGCTTTAAGCGTGGTAAGCGCGAAGGGCCGCAGCCCGTGCCAGAATCGCAGTTGAACAACAATATGGTGTTTCAGAAGCTGCGTATTGCGCTGAATTTAAAGGCTGAAGATATTTTGGCTGCTTTTGAACTGGCTGGCTTCAACCTAAGTAACCATGAATTAAGTGCGTTTTTCCGCAAGCCCAGCCATAAGAATTATCGAGAGTGCAAAGATCAGGTGCTGCGAAATTTCTTACTCGGTATGCAGCTTCAATTGCGGCCAAATCAGGATACTCCAAGCACCGAGTCCTGAGCTCATAGGGTTGGAAGCGTCGCTGCTCAAATGGCTTTAGCAAATGCGGGTTTTATATTCACGACAAGAACTGAAAAGTTTTATCAGGCCCCGCAATTGAACGTCGAGTATAGGGACGTTTTCCACTACGAGTTCAGGGCTTGATAAGGCTAGCCCCGGACTACGCTCGCGCTGAGTTAGCCTTCGCAAAAATACTTCGATGTCACCAGTACTGAGTCATACGGGAGCCTTTCCAGTGATCAAGCAAGTGGGCGGAGTTAACATTCAACCTAGGCACAGGGCTACATGCCACTGCTGCGGCATGGTGGAGCTCGAACTCGATCTGCCTGATGGTCTTGTTGACCCGAAAAGGTGTAACTGCTCTATTTGTAGGCGCAAAGGCGCTGTTATGGCCTATGTGTCATTGAGTGGTCTTCACATTCTTCGCGGTACTGAGCATCTAAAGCTATATCAGTTCAATTCAGGTGTCGCAAAGCATTACTTCTGTTCAAACTGCGGCATCTACACCCACCACCAAACGCGCTCGAACCCCACTGTGTATGGATTCAATGTCGGGTGCTTGGAAGGCGTTAACCCCTGTGATTTGGATGGTGTACCGGTTAGCGACGGTATCAAACATGAATCTGATCTGTAGCATCAGGGATAGGGGAGCTATAACGTGTCCAGCATTGGATGGTTCAGCACCACCCAGCAATTCAAAATAGGCGCATTGGTAAGGTATTGAGATGGAGCATGAAGCGCTGGTAAAAAAATGGCTAATGAGTGATCCGGCCCGTATTGAGGCGCTGACAATAGCGGCTGCGCAGAAGCTGCCGGGGTGGTGTCTCGCTGCTGGATTCGTTAGAAACTTGGTGTGGGACAAGCTGCATGACTTTTCATCGAATACGGCCCTCAACGACATCGATTTAATTTACTTCGATCCTGACGACATAAACGATTCCCACGATCATGATATCGAGCAAGGATTAAGGGAAGTCTCAACGTTTCCCTGGTCAGTAAAGAATCAGGCAAGAATGCACGAGAGAAATAATGACTGTCCGTATACATCCACTGAAGATGCCATGAGTTTCTGGATAGAGCTAGAAACTGCCGTAGGCGCTGCTTTGGATGACGATGGAGAGGTTATCCTTGTCGCTCCCTTTGATGTTAAGCCACTGTTTGACTATACCATTACATTAAATCCCAAACGGCCAAAACGAACGGATTTTGAAGCCCGAATATGCGCTAAGCGATGGCTACAAACCTGGCCAAGGTTGGTGGTAAATGCCTAATCAGGCATCCCAATGGTAGCTTTTACGACGTCAGCTCCCATTAGCTTAATGGTTTAGAGGAGATGGATTTCGGCTATCGGGTTTTGCTGGATACCGAAAGATTGAGTGCTAATGTCATTAATTTTTCATTGAAGTAATTTTCGCCGCATTAATTCTTATAGCCGCTAGGTAACTTAAACCCAGCGGCTATATCAATGTCGAACGTCGACTCAATTAAATGCGCTTCTTACCAGTATTTTTCATACTCATCACGTAAATAATGAACATGATGAGTGAGCCCATTACAAAACACCATACGCCTACGGTTGCGTAGCTCGCAAAAGCGGGAAGAAACAAAAGACTGCCAAAGAAGAAAAATAAGCTTGATAAGAGACCGAGTAGGTTGGGTAGCTGTTGATGCTGCGCTATCTCACTGTTCATTTTATTTCCTTATCTGAACTATTACTTTCAAGAGCCTCACAGTGCTTAAATACTGATGTCCGGTGCAAACTGAAAGCCCACCGATACTCGATTCCAACTGTTGATTTGGACAATAATGGCGGTGAGGTCAATTAGCCCCTGCTCACCAAACGCAGCTAGGGCGTTTTGATAGTCGTTGTCACTCACAGTTTGCTGGCTGACCAGTGTTAGTGTTTCGGCCCAGGCGAGTGCGGCGCGTTCTTGTGTGCTGAAGCAGGGCGCTTCACGCCAAGCAGGCAATACGTCTAAGCGAACCTGGTGTTCGCCATCGTCTCTGGCCTCTTGCGAATGCATGTGCTGACAAAAGCAGCAGTGATTAATTTGCGAAACACGTAGGTTGACCAAGTGGATTATCGAGCGATTAACCGTTGAGTCTGGGGCAACGTCGCCTAGTGCCGTAAGGTGCTTAGCTAGGCGGGGGTAAAGGCGATACACAGACTGTTGAGACATACGAGTAGACATGTGGGGAACCTCGGTGAGTAAGTTGAGAACTCAGCTTAACGTCGAGGTTTTTTTACGCCTTGTAAATTTGCGACAGTTTGCGCTTGCGATAGGCGGCGGGTGTTTCATAGGCGAGTGATTGGAAGGCATGGGTGAAGTGAGCTTGGTCATAGTAGCCGCATTGTAGGGCTATTTCCGTTAAGGGCAGCGTGGTTGCAAGCAGTCCATGGCGGGCTCGGTTCAGTCGGGCATAGGCTACTAATTGGCCTGGGGTAACGCCCACTTCACGTTTTAATTTGCGCTCCAGGGTACGTCGGGTAAACCCGAGCGTGGCGCCTAACTGTTGGGGCGGAAGCTGTAGTTCTCCAATGGCTTGAACAATCGTAGTGATACGGCTATTGGCGGGTGACTGGCTTTCTAGTCGATGTAACAACCATGTTTCCAGCAGGCGTAAACCCTGTTGCGAGTCCGACTGGTAGAGGCGCTCTACCACGGGCATTAATCCTTGCAATCCTAATGGTTCAAGCTCGTTCTCCAAACGGTAGTGTGTATCTGTGAATGCTTCGGGTAGCAAACCCAGCAAGCAGTGGGTGCCGGCTGCCTTAAAACGAATGCCCAGACAGGGCGCGGTGGTGTCGAGTGTCTCTATCAACGTGGTTTTGTTGAAACAGAGCGTGATAATGGGGTGGGGGCTGGTGAGCTTGATGCTGAGGCTAGCACCGGCATCTGGGTAGAACTTTTCGGTTCGGGGATCGGTGAGATGCCCTGGGCGACCCATTGACCAAAGGCACTGCACCCACGGGGCTAAGCGTTTATCAGGCAGGCGATGCCGAAAATTAAGATAGTTGGCGTTGCTTGGCAAGATGAATTCGGTCATGGCGTCAACCAATGGTATGTTTTTTAATGATGGCTCACATTAACTCAATCACGCAGCGTCTGGGAGCTGGCCCGGCGCCATACACTAGGCGGCGCTTTTTCCTGGCGAGCCCAGTTGCGCCTTAGCTGCCGCTCATCCCCGAATCCGGATGCTTCGGCGATGCGTGCTAGCGTCCATGTCGTTTCGGTCATTAACGCTTTGGCTCGCTGCAGGCGCAACCCCATAATGTAGTCGCCGACCAGCATGCCGGTGAGGCTTTTGAATTGGCGCCGAAAATGACGCTCGCTCATGGCTGCCTGAGCCGCTAATGTCTCGATACGCCAGGTTTGCGAAGGGGCGGCGCAAATTGCATCTTGAACGCGATGCAGCCGTTCATCCACATGATTGCGGCCCTCAAGCCAGGCGCCCAGCTGAGGCTCCTGACCACTACGGCGAAGATACAGCACCATCTCCCGCGCTACCGCTAGAGCCAGCGAGTGGCCGCAAGCGCGGGTTAGCCAGTACAGCATGGTATCAATGCCGGTCGAAATCCCCGCGCTGGTTAAATAGCGCCCGTCCTCGGTAAAGATACAATCACGTTGTACCTTTGCTTGTGGGGCTTTGGCTTGTAGCTGTTCAATTAGCGTGTGGTGGGTGGTACAGCGTCGCCCCTCTAACAGGCCAGCATCCGCCAGTAATAGCGTGCCCGAGCAAACGGTCATCAGCGTATCTGCATAGTGGGCATTCTCCTTGAGCCAAGCGACACATTCTTGCTGCACCAATGGCTCAAGGCTATTGCGGTACTGCCCCGGAATAAGCAGTAAATCTTGAGTAGGAAGCTGTTCAGGCAAGGGATCGATGCCGCTAAGAGTAAGCGGCCCTAGCCACTGCATGGCCGCTTGGGGGCCGAGATAGCGCACCTGAACGTCTATCGAAAGTCGGTCTGCACACTGCAAGACCTGTAGCGGGCCAATCAAATCAAGCGGCACCTGGCCGGGCATCATCAATACCGCCACACGCAAGGTGGTGGCTCTTGCGGATGGCGGCTGGCTATGTTGTTGCTCTTCACTCACGCGTGTTTTGCCATTCGTTGATCATGTCTTGTGTACTGATAATACGCGCAAAGCGGTCTTCAAGTACCAGTTCGGTGCGTGCCTTAATATCCTCAGCTGACCAAGTGGTGCCATGGCGCGTCATGGGGAACGTTAGGGTAGCATCACTGATAAAGTCGACGCTAAACCCTAAATCCGACGCCACGCGTGCGGTGGTTTCGCAGCATTGCTCGGTACGAATACCGCTAATCGCCAGCCGTTCAATGTCTCGCTCCCGTAACCAGCTTTCTAGTGAGGTATCGCTGAACGCGTTATGCGCACGTTTATGGAAGGTCACCGCCACTTCATCGTTAAAGTCATCGAGCGGACGAATAAGGCCATTATCAGGGTCGAAAGCCCCTTGGCTGCCAGGTTCTTCATGCAGAACGCGCACAACCGGTATAGCGTTGGCCTGGGCTGCATTTAGCACTGCACGCTGCTTGGGGCACCACGCCTGAGCCAGTGATTCTACCCAGTAATCGCGGGCGGGAAAGGAGGCTTGAACATCAATTAATAACAATGCGGTTTTAGGCTGGGCCATGGCTAATCTCATCGTGGTGAAGTGAGGCTACAGATTAGCTGTTACGCATTCAGCCAACGATGCGTTGACCGGTCACAAAGGGGACAATTTCGGCCATGTATGGCCAACGTTTTCTGACGGACAGCACGGGAGATGGTGATTTTCAGGGGCAAGCAGGGTTTATTTCTTCACACAGACAAAAATAGAGTTTCCTGAGGCGTTATCCCAGGGGATGATCTTTTCATAGTTGTGCTCAAACACATGAACCTCAAAGTGAGGCGCTAAGAGTGCGCTTAACTCTGCAAAGCTGACGGCTACCATGGGGTGTTCGTCGTTCCATAGCAGTGTTCCTTCAGCGTTGGCTTTTTCAATGCTGAGTCTAAGCGACTGCTTTTCGCCTTGGCCGCTGTAGTGCCATCCGGAGCGGAAGGTGAATAAATCGTTTGCTTGTTTGGCGCTGTGCTTAACAGATAAAGCGTTATCGATTTTGTCTTTATCGACGGCGTTAAAACAGAAAATGCCATCAGACTTGAGTGCACGATAAACACTGGATATACACGCTTTGAGCTTTTCAATGCCATCGCTGTAGTGGATTGAGTATAAAAAACAGGTGATTAAGTCTTGAGGTTCGTTGGCTTTGAAGTCGCTCATGTCTTGCAACGTGAAGAGCGCTTCTGGGCAGCGTGTGGCGGCGATATCCAGCATGGGTTGGTTGATATCCAACCCGCTGCTGGCGTATCCAAGATCAATGAAATGGCGCACGTGTGGGCCGGTGCCACAGGCTAAATCTAGGTGTGTCGTACCGCCGTTACCGAAAATCTGATGCAGCCTGCGAATGGCGTGACTTTGCGCTTGATAGTCGATATCTACGCACATCAAATCGTAGTAGCCAGAAAGGTCGGTATAGAGGACGTTGACGGGCATGGTGACCTAAATAGTGGCAACTGAAAGATTGTGGGTGGCGCATAGTAAACGAGCGGGTAGGGTTTGAGAAGCAGAGCCATAGCTAGGAGCGTTGGTGTTCATCAAATACCTTCTGGGACCCTAAAGAAATCCTGACGTTTACCGATATATAGCAAAGGCCATGAAGATTTCTCTGGTCGTTGTTAAATGCCAAGAGACCCTGCTATGCCCAAAAACCTGATCTTTATCTTTGCCACCTTGTTTCTCTCGCTATCCTCCCAAGCTCATGCAAACAGCAGTGATGCAGAGGCGGCGGCGTTGGCGTGGCTAGAAGCCATCGATAGCGGTCAGTATGAGCAGGCATGGGAAACTTCGTCTTCATTACTAAAAAAGCCGCTTTCACCGCACATGTTAGAACGGACGATTGGTGCAGCGCGCCGTGACTTTGGTGCGGTTCAATCCCGTCGGCAAGTAAGCGTCGTTCGCGAAACCTCTATGCCAGGGGCTCCAAGAGATGACTACGCGGTTTTGACGTTCCAAACAAGTTTTGAAAACAGGCCGCAGATTACGGAAACCATCACCCCTCACTTGGAAGAGGGGACGTGGAAAGTGAGTGGTTATTACTTGAACTAACCGATTCCTCAAAATATTTCGACCACCTCTGGCCTTCAAAATCGCTAACTTGGTTCAGGCTCTTTTTACCCACGAAGCTTGCCTTCACGTTGTTCATGACGAAGCTCAAAGTGGCTGCTACGTTGAGTAGATAGCCTTGTGTATGTTGCTATGGATAAGCTTCAGATTCAGAGGGGAATGTTCAGGCGTTGAATGCGAGGAGTGGGTATGCAAACCCTTTCTCTCAAACCGCACTGGCTCTGGTTGATAGTTGCCGGTTTGCTAATGGCTACCATGTCGTTGACCTGGCAGGCCATGGCGCAGTCCTCTTCTTCCAGCGCGCTGGTGCTCAATATCGAAGGCGCGATCGGCCCGGCGACCAAGGATTACTTCGAGCGCGGCTTGGATAAAGCCCGCGAGCAGGGCAGCGAAGTGGTGATCGTCGAGCTCGATACCCCCGGCGGACTGGTCGACACTACCCGCGACATGATTCGCGAGATGCTCAACGCTGATGTCCCCGTCGTCATGTACGTATCCCCCAGCGGTGCGCGCGCGGCAAGCGCGGGCACCTATCTGCTTTACGGCAGCCATGTGGCCGCCATGGCCCCCTCGACGCATCTCGGTTCGGCCACGCCCATTCAGATGGGCGGCGGGCTGCCCGGCAGCAATGAAGGCGACGATGACAGCGCGGCTGACGAGTCGGAAGGCGAGGGTAGCGCCATGGAACGCAAGGTGATGGAAGACGCGGTGAGCTTTATCCGCAGCCTGGCGGAACGCCATGATCGCAATGCCGATTGGGCAGAAGACGCGGTGCGTGATGCCGTCAACCTCACCGCCAGCGAGGCGCTGGAGCAGAACGTCATCGAAGTGGTGGCGCGCGATCTCACCGATCTACTTGAACAGATCGACGGCATCAGCGTGGTTATGCAAAGCGGTGATGCCACCCTCGAGACCGCCGACCTCACTATCGAGCGCTTCGATCCGGATTGGCGCACCCAGGTGCTGTCGCTGATTACCAACCCCAACATCGCCTTCTTTTTGATGATCATCGGCTTCTACGGGCTGGTTTTCGAGCTTGCCAGTCCCGGTAGCTTGTTTCCCGGCACCATTGGCGTGATTTGCCTGTTGCTCGCCCTGTTTGCATTTCAGGTGCTGCCGATCAACTACGCTGGTCTGGCGCTGATTGTCGTCGGGCTTGCCTTGATGGTGGGCGAGGCTCTGATGCCCAGCTTTGGTGTGCTGGGGCTCGGCGGCATTATTGCTTTTGTACTCGGGTCGATCATGCTCATGGATGCCGAGTACATGGCGATTTCATTACCGCTGATTGGCGGCGTGGCGCTGGTATCCGGCGGCCTGATGCTGTGGACGTTGACGCGCTTTGCCACGCTGCGCCGTCGCCCGGCGCATACCGGTATCGAGCAGATGATAGGTGCTAGTGCCGTTGCCCTGGAAGATTTTGAAACCAACGGCCACGTTTGGCTGCACAGCGAACGTTGGAATGCGGTGAGCGATGCTCCCGTCAAGCAGGGTGAGGAGCTGAAGGTAGTGCGTCTTGAAGGCTTGACGGTCTATGTCTCACATCCCTAGCGACCCTGGCCTTGGTGGCTGTCGTTGGGTAATTGATCATCCGCTAAACGAGGTGCCCCATGATTCTTTCGTATCTTGTCCCAGTCGTATTAGTGGTGCTACTAATCGCCGCCTCCATTCGCATACTGCCGGAGTACAAACGCGGCGTAGTGTTCTTTCTGGGCCGCTATCAGAAGGTGAAAGGGCCGGGCCTGGTCATCGTGATCCCCGCGATTCAAAAGATGCAGGTGGTCGACCTGCGCGTCATCACCATGGACGTGCCCGAGCAGGACGTGATCTCCCAGGATAACGTCACGGTGAAGGTCAACGCCGTGCTTTACTTCCGCGTGGTGGATCCGGAAAAAGCGATTATTCAGGTGGAGAATTTTACCCAGGCCACCAGTCAACTGGCCCAGACCACGCTGCGTTCGGTGCTGGGTAAGCATGACTTGGATGAAATGCTCTCCGAGCGCGACAAGCTCAACGACGATATCCAGGAAATCCTCGACGCCCAGACGGACTCCTGGGGCATCAAGGTGGCGAACGTCGAAATCAAGCACGTGGATCTTGACGAGAGCATGATCCGCGCCATTGCCCGCCAGGCCGAGGCGGAGCGCGAACGTCGCGCCAAGGTCATCCATGCCGAGGGTGAACTGCAGGCTTCCAAGAAGCTGGTCGAAGCGGCCAATGTGATGCAGGAAAACTCCGCCGCGCTGCAGTTACGCTATCTGCAGACCATGAGCGACATGAGCAACAAGAACGCGTCGACGATCGTCTTCCCGCTGCCCATGGACATTATGGAAGCCTTCAAGGATATGAAAGCCAAGCATACGGCAGCACCGCCTGGTAAGGCGCAGGATGACGCCTAGGCTAGCTCTTCCCACTGCCTGTGGTACGGTTTGGCGGCAGCTGGCAGTGGGCTCCCTGAATACATTTTTTGTTTCATGGGATATGCTTCGAAGCCCCTGATCCAAGAAACCCGGTGATGCCATGTCCATGATTGCCACTACCCCCGAACCGCCTTACTACGCCGTTATTTTTACTTCACTACGCACAGAGGTCGATAACGGCTATGACGAGATGGCGGCAAGAATGGTTGAGCTTGCAGCGCAGCAGCCGGGATTTTTAGGAGTGGAGTCTGCCCGCAATGAAGTGGGTGTAACAGTTTCTTACTGGGCCGACTTGGCGTCTATTAAAGCGTGGAAAGCCCATGCTGAGCATCAAGAGGCTCAGCGGCTAGGCCATCAGCAGTGGTACCAACACTTCAAAACCCGTATCGCTAAAGTCGAGCGAGATTACGGTATTTAGCTGGTTGGCATCGATTCACGGCTTACACCACCAGCCCAGCCAGTGCCTGCATTCCTAGAGCCACCGCAAGTACAACAACCCCTGCCACCAAACTGGTTACCAAGGCATGGCGTTTCCACAGTACCAGAACACGGTGGCCAAAGCGGTGAACCAGCCAGGCAAGGCCGAAGTAGCGCAAGCCACGGGCGATTAATGTCGCTACTACAAACATTACGATTGGGTAGCCGGAAAGCCCGGCGGTAATCATCGCCACCTGGAAGGGAATCGGTAGTATTCCAATGGCCAAAATAGCGGCAAAACCGTACTGATCGAAAAATGTTTGAAATGCCTGGTAGCTATTCTGCATCCCCATAGACTCAATAAACCAGGTGCCCACCGACTCATAAAGCACTAAGCCAATGCTGTAGCCCACCAGCGACGCGACGAGGCAGCCCGCAGTAGTGACCAAAGCCAGTAACCACAGCCGCTGCCTATTAACGGCCATCAGCGGTATCAACACCAGCTCAAGAGGAATGGGCAGAATAATAGTCTCCAAAAAGGAGAGGGTGGCGAGTAGCCACAGCATATTCTTCGAGCCGTTAATACGCTCAAACCACTGCTTAGTGCGTTTGGATGCTATGGCCATGCAGGTCTCTACACTTCGGGATTAATGCGGCGATAGACAGCCGCTAATAGGCTGTAGAGACCAAACGCGAAGAGTCCCAGTGCGACAAACCCAAGTAGCCACTGACCGAAAGGCTGGCTTCGCAGCGTGCTAAACACTTCGCCCATACCGCCAGCTTCATTGGGATTGATTTGATAAGCGGCGATGATAAAAAAGCTACCCACGATCACAAATACAAGACCACGAATCACTAAGCCAAAACGGCAGATAGGATAGGCCCATTGTTGAGTTTTGGGTGGCATAGCAAAGTGTTTGTCGAATTTGGCTTTGTAGCCTTTAAGCGCGTGGGCGATACCTACGCCAATCATGATGAGGCCGACCCCGCCTACCAGCCAGCGCCCGAAAGGCTGCTGCATCAGCCAACCTGCGACGCCTTGTGAGCCGCCACCTGAATCACCTGAAGAGCCCGCAAATTGCAAGATGAGCGTGGCGGCAAAAAAAGCCAACAACGTGTGGGTAATGGCGCTGGCCAATAAGCCCGCACGAATTGCCAGCCCCTTGGCACCGTTGCCGTGATGGTCGGTGTCTTTAACTGCTTGGATGATCCGCCACATCGCGTAGCCCACCAAGCCGATGGCCATAATGGCTAACAAGACTTTTCCGAAGGGAGCAGTGAGCACGCGTTCTAAGGCGCCCCGACTGCCTTCTGTTTGGCCGCCTTGCCCAAAAGCTGCCAGCGCTGCAAGGCCGCCTACTAATACATACACAATGCCCCGAGAGGCGTAACCCATGCGGGCGAAAAGGGTAATCGCATCACGGTGGTCGGGGTTATTCATACTATTGGCCATGGTGTCCTCCTGACATATTAGGCGTTGCGCATCCCTATGCAATCTAGTTCATATAGCGCTTATCAGTGGCCCATACTGGGCGTGTGCTGTGCTATTGTCCAGCCTAGGCCAAGCCGAAGCGTCAAAGGCTATTTTTGAATAACAAGAGCAGAACATGAGTACAATTTCGTCACCTATCTTCTGGCGGGATACGCGTATGTCCTATGTGGAGCTGCGCAAGATTAGCGATGCGCGACAAGTTTGCTATGCGCCGCACAGCCATACGCATTGGTCGCTGGGGGCCGTTACCGCAGGTAAAAGCACTTTTTGCTATCGTGATGCGACGCATCAGATTAGTACGGGAGACATCGTTATGATGAACCCCCACTGGGTGCACGCCTGCAACCCCATTGAGAACCAGCCCTGGGCGTATATGATGCTCTACGTCGATACCGAGTGGCTGACTGAATTGCGTTACCAATTGGGTCTGCTAAATACGCCTTACTGGCAAGATATCGCCACCGCCGTCATTACCCAGCCAGCGCTTTATGCCGGGTACTGCGATATGGCTGCTTGTTTGCTGGATGGGCACCGCGACATTAGCGATAAGCAAACGGCGCTAGTCGAGTACTTGTCTACCATGCTGCAAGTGCTTGCTCAAGAATCCCCCGCGGTATTGCCCCAAGCGCCCAGTGCGCTAGAACAGGTCGCGGCCTATTTGCGTGCCAACTGTAGCGCTGATATATCGCTAGAGCGCCTATGTGAGCAGTCCGGCTATAGCGCTGGGCACTTGATTCGCGCCTTTAAACAGCACTTCGGACTAACGCCTCATGCTTACCTGATTAATCAGCGCATTCAGATGGGGCAGCAAGCGTTAAAACAAGGGCAACCTATCGTTGAGGCGGCTTTGAACGCTGGCTTTAATGACCAGCCCCACTTTCAAAGAACGTTTAAGCGGCTGGTAGCAGCGACACCCAACCAGTACCGCTATCCGTTACTCAACCAGTAAGACAATAGCGCTAGCCGCCAGGCAGATAGCGAGTGCGCGGTTAATCGTCAGTAAGATGATAGGACGATGAACATAGCGTTTCAGAAAAGCGCCTGCATATACCCAACTGGCCAGCGATAGCCAGCAAATAGGCAGATAGAGGCCGGCGAACAGCCATAGCAGATGGGGCTCATTAGCAGTGGTGTAGGCGCCAATGCCAGCGGCAGACGCCAGCCACGCCTTGGGGTTGAGCCACTGCATCATGGCGCCTGTCATAAACCCTGGCGCTTTAACGCCGCCTCGCTCCTGCAAGCGCCCGTCGTGCTGTAGCAGTTGATAGCTGAGGTAGAGTAAAAACAGAATACCTGCCCAGCGTAAAACCGTTTCCAGCAGCGGCGCCACACTCAGCAAAGAGTAAAGGCCAGCGCCGATGGCTAAAAATAGCGCGATAAACCCCAGCGTAGCGCCGGTTACAAAAACAAGCCCTTTAGCGATAGGGTAGTGCGTACCGCTACTCAAACAAACGATGTTGACCGGTCCCGGCGAAATAGATGCGGCAAGCGCAAATGCGGACATGGGCAGAAGTGTAGGCAGCAGTAGTGTAGCGCTCATTGTCATCCTCCTCGGTAGTGCAAGGAGTTTGCAATGGCCACTGGTGGCGGTATTGCACAAAATTGAGGTCGTTGCTTAAAGCGTTGCCCTGCTAATGGCCAAACACCGACCAGCCGGTGCGCTGCACAAACATTTCGAGCGCCTGGGTGCCCAGCAAACTATTGCCATAGGCATCCAGCCCCGGCGACCAAACGGCTATGGAGCCATGGCCGGGTGCAATGGCCAGAATGCCGCCGCCCACGCCACTTTTACCAGGCAGGCCGACGCGAAAGGCGAACTCCCCCGAGGCGTCGTAGTGTCCGCACATCATCATTAATGAGTTGATCCGGCGGGCCCGCTGGGGGGCTACCACGCGAATGCCGCTGGGTTTGTTGATACCATCCGAGGCCAAAAACAGCCCGGCATGGGCCAACTGCTCACAGCTCATGGCGATAGCGCACTGGTGAAAATAGGTGCCTAGCACCTTATCGACATCATGGCGTAAGCGGCCAAAGGCTTTCATAAAGTGAGCCAACGAGGCGTTGCGGTCGCGGTGGGCCATTTCTGAAGCGGCCACTGCGTGGTCGAAGTAAATGCTGTCATCATTGGCGATATAGCGCACAAAGCTAAGAATTTCGCCCAGCGTCTCTTTGGGCTCGTGGCCCATCATGATCGCATCGACCACCGCAATGGCCCCGGCATTGATAAACGGGTTACGCGGTTTGCCGCTTTCATGCTCTAGTTGCACGATGGAGTTGAAGGGATCACCTGAGGGCTCGCGGCCTACTTTTGACCACAGCGAATCACCCACTTGCCCTAGTGCAATGGTCAGCGTAAATACTTTAGAGATACTCTGAATCGAGAAGGGCGTGGTAGCGCAACCCGCCGAGTACACTTTGCCATCCACCGTGGCGAGCGAAATGGCGAACTGCTGTGGGTCAACATGGCCAAGCTCGGGAATATAGTCTGCGACCTTACCGCGTTCTTCGGCGTTTGCCATGGCTGCGGCAATGTCATTGATCAAGTCTTGCATGGGCGTATCGTGTACCGTCAATGGAGGCGGGGCATTACCCTAGCGAAAACGAGGGGAAATGTCTGTTAAACATAGCGTCTCTTTTAAACATAAACTGTCTGAGTACCCGCCAGTGCGCAAGATTCGGGTCGGCAACTCGCCCTTAAAAGCTTAGGCTGAAAGGAACTAAGCAGCCCCGCTAGAGAGATTACCCAATGAATGACTATGAGCGTATCGAAAAAGCCATGGCCTATATGGTGGCTCATGCGGCGGAACAGCCCAACCTGGAAACGGTAGCTGCTCATGTTCATTTGAGTGCCTTCCACTTCCAGCGGCTGTTTTGTCGCTATGCGGGGATTAGTCCCAAACGCTTTTTGCAGGCACTCACCTTAGAGCGCGGCAAGCAGTTGATGCATTCGTCCACTTCTTTGTTGGATATCGCCCATACCCTTGGGCTGAGCGGTGGCTCGCGGCTTTACGACCACTTTGTTCAGTTAGAGGCGGTCACTCCCGGCGAGTATAAGCGCCAGGGCGAAGGAGTGGAGATCGCTTATGGCGTTCACGAAACACCTTTAGGTCGCCTATTCGTCGCGGTAACGCCCCGGGGTATCTGCCGAATGGGGTTTGTCGATACGACTAATTCGGAGGAGTTACTGGCAAGATTGGCCAAAGAGTGGCCGCGCAGCACCTTTCAACATAGCACTGAGGCCACCCGCTACGCGGTGGAGAGGCTGTTCTCTCAGTCCGAAGAGGGAGCCGCCGCTGTGTCCCTACACGTGACCGGCACCAACTTCCAAATAGCGGTTTGGCGAGCGCTGCTGACGATTCCCGAGGGGCAGTTTGCCAGCTATTCCCATATTGCCCAGGCGCTAGGGGCACCTAAATCGTCCCGTGCAGTGGGCAATGCGGTGGGGGCTAATCCCATCGCGCTATGGATCCCCTGCCACCGGGTGATTCAACAAAGCGGCGCACTCGGCGGTTACCGCTGGGGATTAGAGAAAAAGCAGATGGTACAAGCTTGGGAACTGGCGCTGGCTCACACAGACAACACATCGCCCGCTCCCAGTCTAGCGACTTAATCAATCAACCCATTAGCATCATAAAACGGGAAAGGGCCAGGGTAGCGCTCAATAAACCCTTGGTGAGTCACCATACCGTTAGTCGCCGACCACTGGTGTAGCAGGTAACCGGGGGGCTCTAGCTGAAAGCTGGAGGGGCCGTCTGGGCTTAGATCCAAACTCACCTGATGGGAAACCCCAGGGCAGCTAATCGCCAAAGTGTTAGCAAAGCGGGCCTGGATTGAACGGTGCAGATGCCCACAGAGCACGCGCTCGACCTGGGCATGTTTGCCAATGACGTCGGCTAGCGCGTCTGGTCGCTTAAGCGGCTGGCGATCCATATGGTCGATGCCACTAACGAAAGGGTGGTGATGCACCATGACGAGAGTCGGTTTCTCGGGCTGCTCTGCCAGCGTAGTGTCTAGCCACTGCAGGCTTTCATCGCTTAACTCACCGTGGGGCTTACCGGGCACTGATGAGTCGAGCCCCACTAGGCGCACCGGATAATCCTCTATCACCCACTGCAGATAGTCGCGGTGCTGAAACAGATAACGGTGCTCGGGAAAGGCGGCGCGCAGATGATCGCGGTCATCATGATTGCCAGGAATCACGTACACGGGCAGCGTTAATTCAGCCAGGATCTGCTTAAAGGTGGCGTACTCGTCAGAATGGCCAAAATCGACCAAGTCACCGCTAATCAGCACCAGGTCGGGCCGCGGCGCTAGCTGATTGAGCGTGCTAATTGCTTGGCGCAGAGCACTAGCGGTATCTACCTGGCGGTAAGAGAGTTTACCGCCCGCCTTGATATGCGGATCGCTAATCTGGGCGATAAGGCATTGCTGGGCATGCGGGGCTTTCTGAATGTTGAAACCTTGATCAGCCATTGGCCATCTCCTTGGCATTAACAGGGGCGGTGGGCTTATCTGGGTGAAAAAGCACCCTGGAGGGGAGTGCCAAACCAATCGCGGTGCCGTTTGGCCAGCGCTGGCGGGAGGGTGCCTCAATCTGGAGCGGCGAAGCGCCGCCCGTGTCCACCATCAGGCGCTGGGTCTGGCCCAGGAAAATGCTTTGTACCACTTTCCCCTTTACATCGGCTTGGTCAACGGAAACCACCTGGATATCTTCTGGACGGCAGTAGACAGTGGATACTCCCTGCAAATGGGCAGCGATGAGTTCACCTCCATGGACGACCAATCCTCCATCGGCGCGTGTGCTGATCACGTCCAGGCAGTTAACCGCACCAATAAAATCGGCCACAAAGGCATTAGCCGGCTGATGATAAATCTCTTGGGGGGTGCCCAACTGCGCGATGCGTCCGGCTTGCATGACCGCGATGCGGTCACCCAGGGCCATCGCCTCGTCTTGATCATGGGTGACATAAACCGCCGTGGTGCCTAGCTCCCGTAGAAGCTGGCCAATTTCGATGCGTAAGCGGTCGCGCAGTTTGGCGTCGAGGGCTGCTAACGGCTCATCAAACAGCAGCACCTTGGGGCGAACAGCAATGGCGCGGGCGAGGGCGACGCGCTGCTTTTGCCCACCTGAAAGGGCGTCGATGCGCCGGTCACCAAAGCCTTGTAAGTCGACCATATGCATGACTTCGTCAAGCCGATGGGCGATCTCGGCACGTGGCAAACGCTGTATTTTTAAGCCGTAGGCAATATTGTCGGCAACGCTCATATTGGGAAATAGCGCGTAGTTTTGAAACACCATTCCCACGTCGCGCTGCTCAATCGGCAGAGCGGTGACATCACGCTCGCCAAACAGTACTTGCCCGCCTTTGTCGGGGCTTTCCAGGCCGCTAATAATGCGCAGGGTGGTGGTTTTGCCGCAGCCGGAAGGGCCCAGCAGTACCAGGGTTTCGCCCGCATTAACTTGCAAATCAAGCGGCTGGAGCGCTGTGTTGCCGCCTGCGAAGGTGCGGCTGCATTGGTGTAGCGTAATGCTGACAGATGAACTCATAACGGATTCTCAAATAAAGCAATCGAATGTTTTGAAAGCGCAAGGCGCTTAGCGACGCTGCTCGGTGAGTCGTCCCGCCCACTGAATCGCCACCAGCAAGGGCACCACCATCACCAGAAATATCAGCGTGTAGGCTGAGCCAATTTCCAGTCGCATCGAGGCGTAGCTGTCGGCTAAACCGACCGGTAGCGTTTTGGTCAAGGGGGTATGCAGCATCCAGGTAATGTTGAATTCACCGATCGATAGGGTGACCACCACCAGCGCTCCTGCCAAAATGCCGCTCATACAGTTGGGGATGACCACCCCGAAAAAGCGTTGCCTAAAGCTGGCACCTAAGCTGGCGGCGGCTTCTTCCAGTTGGGGAAGCTTGGCGGTTTGCATCACGGAGAGCACCGCGCGCACCATAAAGGGCAAGGTAAACAGCACATGGCCAACCAGAATAAATAGCCAGCTGCCGCGAAATTCACGGTAGCTGCCATAGGCGAGCAGTAGGGCAAGCGCGGTGGCCAGCCCAGGCACGGCAACCGGCAGCAGCAGGAGTTCTTCAATCGCATTGGCCCAGCGGCGACGGCTGCGCAGCAGGCCATAGGCGGCGGGTACGCCAATCAGGATAGTGATCAATAAACAGGCGAGCGCCAGTTTAATCGACAGCCAGATGGTATCGGCGTAGAGCTGCCACACCTCATTTACCCAGCGCAGCGTTAAGCCACTCTGCAGGCCAACAAAGTAGTTCTCGGTTAGCCCCGCCATGACTGACATTGCGACAGGCACGATCATGAACAGGCACACCAGCAGGGTGAAGCCCAATTGCAGCGTAAAGCGTAGACGCGATTTCATACGGAGGCTCCCAAGTTGCCGCCTGCCAGCCTGCGGGCAAGGCTCAATGCCATCCACGTAATCACACCCAGCACCACCGAAAGCGCGGCGGCCATGGCGAAGTTAGCGTAGTTGGTGAATTCGCCGTAGATATTGAGCGGTAGAATGCTCAATCGCGTGCCCAGGGTAAACGCCGTACCAAAGGCGCCCATGCTGGTAGCAAAGCAGATGGCACCGGTTGAGAGCAGCGCGGGTGCAATGCCGGGTACGATGACATCCTTGGTGACCTGCCAGGTGTTAGCACCTAACGAGCGAGCTGCCTCTTCAAGACTTTGATCCAGGTTGTCGCAGGCTGCCATCACCGTGGTAATGACGCGAGGAATGGAGAAGTAGAGGTAGCCAATAAATAGCCCGGCCAGTGAGTAAGCGAACATCCAGCGCTCGCCAAACAGCCACAGGCTGGTCTGCGCCAAGGCACCTTGACGCCCTCCCAGCATGATGACCAAAAAGCCCACCACCACACCTGGAAAAGCCAGCGGAAAGGTGAGGATAGCTACGAGTATGGACTTGCCAAAAAAACGCTGGCGGGCGAGAAAAAATCCGGCAACGCCCGCAATGGCAACCGCTACCAGTGACACTACCAGCGAGAGACAAACGGTGGTGGCCAGGCTGATTAAGTACTGACGATGGGTAAGAATGGTCAGGTAGGCGCTAATACCGCTGCTTGGATCAGCCTCTGCGCCCATCATGATTAGACGCGAAAAAGGCAGTAGCCAAAAGGCGCAGAAAACCACCAGAGCTGGCAGTAAGGCGAACATTGCTATAAGGCTTTTTCGACGCGCGGGCCCAACCTTTATCTGACGGCTATTAACGTAAGAAGCAGCCCCGGAGGGCTGCTTGGATGCTGCTGTCATGATTAACGAACCTCCGACAGATACCGCTCAGAGAAGCTACGCTGAGCAGCCGCCATAGCGGGGTAGTCAAGTGCCTCGGCACGGGCGTACTCGCTATCGGGCAGAAAGACTTCGCGCGCTTCAGGGGAAATGGCGTTGGCGCGCACGGGACGTAGGTAAGCATCTGCCCATACCGCTTGGCCTTGGTCAGAGAGCACGAAATCAAGCACTTGCTGGCCGTTCTCAGGGTTCGGGCCATCTTTTACCAGGCTCATAACATAAGGCACTACTACGCTGCCCTCTGCGGGAATCACAAACTCTACATTGGCACCATCGCTATGGCGTGCGCGGTAAGCGTTGAAGTCGTAATCGAGAAGAATCGGGATCTCACCAGAAAGTACTCGAGCGTAGCTGGTTTGCTTGGGCACAATTGGGTCGTTTTCGGCGAGCTGATTGAAGTAGTCGATCGCCGGGGTGAAGTCATTAAGATCGCCACCCATGGCTAGATTGACCGCCACGGCACCGACGTAGCCGACAAAGGCGCTGGCTGGGTCAAGGTAGCCCACCATGCCGCGGTACTCGGGCTTGAGCAGATCTTCCCAGGAAGTGGGCACCGGCGCGCCATCCAAGGCGTCGACGTTGACCATAAAGCCGAGGGTGCCGGAGTGAATGGCAAACCAGTTGCCTTCGGGGTCTTTTAGACCTTCAGGAATCTCATCCCAGTGTTCGGGCTGGTAGGGCGTCACTACGTCCTCTTCCATGGCTTGAATGCCGAAGGTCACCCCGTAGTAAACGACATCGGCCACCGGGCTACTGGCTTCGGCAACCAATTGGGCTAAGGATTGGCCGGAGTTTTTGTTGTCTTGCGGCACGCGAATGCCGGTCTCCTGTTCGATCAAACGCAACTGAGTGCCCCAGTCCGCCCACTCAGGCGGGCAGTTGTAGCAGATAGCGTTGTCGCTTGACTGGGCAGTAGCGACCCCTGACGCACTGATAACCGCCGTGGCCAGTAACGCTTGATAAAGACGCTTAAGGTTCATGCGTTTAAGACTCATACCAAGTTCCTCTATAAAGTGCTTAACGTGGACTTGCGGGATGCCGGGATTCCGACACTTTCGCCCTTACGCAATGCGTGGGGCAGGGGAGCGGGTGTGCATTTTTCTCCCCGAATCATGGCTAACAAGGTGTGAACCGCGGTGCGCCCAATGTCGGCGCGAGGCTGCTCAATAGTGCATAGCGATGGGTAGAGGTGCTTGCCTAAGGCAATGCCATCAAAGCCCATCACAGAAAGGTCGCCAGGCACGTTAAAACCTGCGCGTTGTAATTCGCCCATCAGGCTGATGGCGAGCAGATCATTGGTACAGATCACCGCGCTGAGAGCCTCTGGCCCTTGCAGTGCAGGTGTTAGGCTTTTCAGGTCAGCTTGGGTATGGCGGGTCATCTCAACCAACGGGCGTGCGATCAGGCCTGCCTCGCGCATAGCGTGGCAGTAACCGTCAAAGCGCTGCCGGGCGCGGTCTGACTGGAGCAACGGGCCAGCAACCATGCCAATTCGCTGGTGCCCTAGAGTGATTAAATATCGCGTGGCATCAGCGCTGGCGGCACGGTTATCGACGCCGATTGAGGGGAAACCACTATTACCGGGTGGGTTGTAGACCAGTAAGCAGGGCGTCTTTTCCAAACGCAGCTTCTCTAGCACGGCGCTGCTATCCGCTTCAGCCACGGTCAGCACCAAGCCGTCCACGCGCTGGCGCAGCATCTCCTCAACAATGTCACCCTCGCGGCTGGGCGAGTATTCGCTGGTGGTCACGATCAGTGAGTAACCAGACGCACGGGCAGCCACTTCCATGGCTTGTAGCTGCTCGGCAAACACCGGGTTATCAAGGCTGGGCACCATCACGCCAATCATCTGGGTGGCTTGCGAGCGCAGCTGCTGTGCGACTTTATTCGGCCTAAACGCCAACTGCTGTGCAGCGTTAAAAACGCGTTCTCGGGTAGCGGGTCGTACCAAGTCGGGGTTTGAAAAAGCCCGCGCCGCGGTTGCCCGGGAAACCCCGGCGAGTTTGGCGACACTAAGTAAATCAGCCATGCGAATACCTGTTGTAGATGCAATGAGATCGATCTCATTTATTAGGTATCAGCCTAGAGATGGCATATGACGAATTGATGGCGATAAAAAGTATTTTTGATTATTAAAGGAATTAGGGTGCTTGAGCGGAGACTGAACACATTGCGCCACTTAGCGCCTCCCGCTAAAGTCTTGCTCTTGTTCACCTGGGCGAGACCACTTTATGGCCACACTGATGATTCAAGGCACCACCTCGGATGCGGGTAAAAGCACCGTGGTGGCAGCCCTTTGCCGCGCGCTGGCAAGGCGTGGGATATCAGTGGCGCCATTTAAACCTCAGAATATGGCGCTGAATAGCGCCGTGACTGAGGACGGCGGCGAGATTGGCCGTTCCACTGCGTTACAGGCGCAAGCCTGCTATTTAGCGCCCCACAGTGATATGAATCCGGTACTGTTAAAGCCAGAAACCGATCGTGGCGCTCAGGTGATTTTGCGTGGCAAGGTACATGGTCATATGGATGCTCTGGATTACCACGCTTTTAAACGCACCGCTAAAGAGAGTGTAATGGCCGCGTGGCATGCGTTAGAAAGCCGCTTTGATGTGATTATTGCCGAAGGCGCGGGCAGCCCGGCTGAAATCAATTTGCGTAAAGGCGATATCGCCAATATGGGGTTTGCCGAAGCGGTAGATTGCCCGGTATTACTGGTGGGTGATATTGACCGCGGTGGTGTCTTTGCCCAACTGGTAGGTACGTTGGCGCTGTTAAGCGAGAGCGAACAGGCTCGCACCAAGGGTTTTATTATCAACCGCTTTCGGGGTGATATTGCACTGCTCAATCCTGGGCTCGAATGGTTGGAGGAGCGCACTGGAAAACCAGTGTTTGGAACATTGCCTTATCTGCAGGGGCTGGTACTCGATGCCGAAGACAGCATTGGTTTAACCCACGCTGAAAAAGCCAGCCAGACGCTCAAGGTGATCGTGCCCGCGCTACCGCGCATCAGTAATCACACTGACTTTGACCCCCTGCGGTTACATCCCCAGGTCTCGTTGTCGTTTATCCGGGCCGACCAGCCGATTCCTGCCGCCGATGTGATTATGCTGCCCGGTAGTAAAAGTACCGCAAGCGATCTGGCGTGGTTAAAACGCCAGGGCTGGGATATCGCCATTCAGCGTCATCTGCGCTATGGCGGCACGGTGCTAGGTATTTGCGGTGGCTTCCAAATGCTGGGCGAATGGGTGGATGACCCGGAGGGCCTGGAGGGGAAACCTGAAAAAGTAGCGGGGTTAGGACTGCTTCCCCTGACCACGCGCATGGTGGCGGGTAAGCAACTGCGCAATGTGAGTGGTTTAACGGTGGCGGAGGGCGCTACCGTTACCGGCTATGAAATCCATAACGGTGTAAGCGACGGGGCAGCGCTTAGTTCACCGCTATTTGAAATAGACGGACGTCCAGAAGGCGCCGTTAGCAAAGATGGCCAAATTATCGGCACCTACCTGCATGGGTTGTTTGACCACCCCGAAGCCTGCCAAGCATTGTTAAAACAGCTGGGCCTCGTGAATGGGGAGGAGAGTGATTATCAAGCCCACCGTGAACGCGAGCTCGATCGCTTAGCCGATATGCTGGAGGAGCACATTGATATTGAGGCGGTTATTGCGCTGATTGATGCTGGCGTGATGAAAGCCGTTAAGTAGATTCTTTGACCCAGTGCTCCAGCAGTAAATCAATAAATAACTGAGCGGTACTGGAGAGGCTGTGGGTATTGCTGCGTACAAGACCAATGGAACGCTGAATGCGTGGCTCAGGCAGATCTCTTGAGCACAGTGTGTCGTGATCTGGGCCAGGCATGGTCATACGCGGCAAAATAGCCACCCCTAAGCCTGACTCTACTAAACCCAAAGAGGTCGACAAGTGCTGAACCTCGTAAAAGCTGTTGAGGTGGATGCCCTCTGCCGAAAGCGCATTATCCAGCAACGTGCGGTTACCACTATCGCGGCTCACGGTGATGAGTCGCACATCTTCTAGATCGCTCCACTCAATCTGCTTTTTGCTGGCGAGCGGATGATCCGAGCGTAGTGCCAATACAAAGGGGTCGCGCAGCAGCGGGGTAAATCGCACCTCCGAGCTTTGCGCGCTGATCATGTTGATACCGAAGTCTGCCTCGCCATTAATGACTTTTTCCAGCCCCTCGTTGGCGCTGACATCCAAAATTCGGATGCGAATGCCCGGCCAAGCCTCGCTAAACACACGAATGACACTAGGCAAAAAGTAGAATGCCGCCGTCGGCAAGCAGGCAATCGTCACGGTTCCTTTTTGGTGCGTGACCAACTCCCGAATCCCCAAGATAGAGGACTCGTACTCCTCAAGCATTCGCCTGGCCCGGGGCAAAAAATCGGCCCCAATAGGCGTCAGTCGAGTACGCCTAGTGGTTCTCTCAAGTAGTTCAACTTCAAGGAGTTCTTCCAGCTTTTGGATACGGCGAGTGAGGGCCGGTTGCGACAAATGCAAGCGCTGCGCCGCCTCATGAAAGGTGCCCAATTCAGCGACCAAAATGAAGGCCTGGAGGTCAAGAAATTCGAGTCTATGCAGCATAGGATTGTTGCGCTAAGAAGGTGGATTAATAATCAAAACACATTAATGCAAAAAACGGATTTATAACAACCTATATTTGCATTTGAGACATTAAAGATTGGCTGACATTCTCCGTGCATACAGTCATCGCGAACTATGGCGGAACGATATGAACAGCATTCCTTGTGTCATTATGCGGGGCGGAACCTCTCGAGGCCCCTTTATTCGCATGAAAGACCTGCCCAGTGATCAGGCCCAGCAGGCTGATATCTTGCTGAGTTTGATGGGCTCCGGCCACGCGTTACAGATCGATGGTATTGGGGGCGGCGACCCGCTCACCAGTAAAGTGGCTATTGTAGAGCGCTCATCGCACCCTGGCGCCGATGTTGACTATCTGTTTGCTCAAGTGGATGTAGTGAACAAGCGTGTCGACTTTAACCCTAACTGCGGCAATATGCTCTCTGCCGTAGGGCCATATGCTATAGAAACGGGGCTGGTAGAACCGCAAGACGGTACCACCGTGGTAAAAGTCCATAACTTAAACACCCAGCGGTTGATCGAATGCCATGTCCCAACACCGGGGAAGCAGGTGCAGTACGAAGGCAGTGTCACCATTAGCGGCGTTCCGGGAAGTGCTGCGGGTATCCAGCTTAGCTTTTTAGACATCATGGGCAGTAAAACGGGTCAGCTGTTACCCACGGGAAACGCATGCGATGAGATAGCAGGGGTTGAGGTGAGCTGTATTGATGCGGCTACCCCGATTATGCTGCTGCGCGCTGAGTCGGTCGGATTAACCGGCCATGAATCGCCTGCCGAATTGGATGATAATGCGCCGTTGTTAACACGTTTAGAAAACCTGCGCCGCGCAGCGGGGCTACGGATGGGAATGGGTGATGTTAGTCAGAGCGTTCTTCCCAAGGTCGTGCTGATTTCAGCAGCTGAAGCGGAATTGAGCACGCTGAATGTTCGCTATTTTGTGCCTCATCGCTGCCACAAAGCCATTGCCGTCACCGGGGCGATGGCCGTTGCCGCCGCGATTAATTTACCCGGTTCTGTTGCCAATGATATGGCCATCAGCCATCAAAAGCTTTCGGCTGGGCAGCTTCTATCACAGATCGTCCTGGAGCATCCTTCTGGCTCTATTGAGCTGACGGCAGAGTATCGCCAGCAGAATGCGTTTGACCTGGCACGTGTGTCGCTTATCCGAACGGCCCGCAAAATTATGAGCGGGCAAATTTTCTACGCGACCCCTTTAAAGGCAGCGGGTAATCACGCCATCGAAACCATTGATTGAATCACGCTACCACTATTAACAACCGACAATAATCAATAACAGGAGTATCGCCATGACTACCTCGAAGCACACACCGCTTAACAAGTTCAAAAAAGCGCTACTTGTCGTTGCTTGTTCCACGCTGGGCGCCATCAGTGTGAATGCCCAAGCGAACGATGTGAACGTGCCCGACACGATCCACTGGACCATTCCTTTTGGTGTAGGCGGTGGAACCGATGTATGGGCACGCTTCTTCTCTACCTGGATGAGTGACCATATTCAAGGTAACCCTACGCTGGTCATCGATAACGTGCCCGGCGGTGGCTCCATTAATGGCAGTAACCTGTTCGCTATGCGTGCGGACTCAGATGGCAGCCAATGGATAGGCACGTCTGCTTCCACCCAGTACCCCGCCATGCTGCAAGACCGGCGTGTACGTTATAGCTACGACGATTGGACACCGATTTTAGCGACCCCCACAGGCGGTGTGGTGTATGCCCAACCTAGCCTGGGCGATAGCGCAGAAGAGGTGCTGAGCGCGGTGACCAACCAGCGCGTTAAATTTGCCGTGCAAAGCCATACAGGGCTGGAGCTGCCGGTATTGATTGCGCTTGATCTGCTGGGTGCTGATGTACAGGCCGTCTCTGGCATGCGTAGCCGTGGAGAAGGGCGGTTAGCCTTTGAGCGCGGCGAGGCGGATATCGACTTTCAAACTACTTCTGCCTATTTCAGCAGCGTAGAACCTCTGGTAGAGAGCGGCCGAGCGGTGCCGCTGTTTTCGCTAGGTGTGCTTAACGACAGCGGCGAGATCGTGCGTGACCCTGCCTTCCCTGACTTGCCAACCTTCAATGAAGTTTACGAAACCTTGCATGGTGAAGCGCCTAGCGGCCCTGCCGCTGAGGCGTATCGCAAGTTCTTTGCCTCCGGGTTCACACTTCAAAAGTTGATCCTGCTACCCAGTGACGCGCCAGATGAACTCATTCAAGAGTATCGCGAAGCGGCACAGCGTTTTGTGGATACAGAAGCGTTTAAAGACGCGGCGGAGGCCCAGCTTGGCCCCTACACGCCGGTGGTGGGTGAGGTCGTCGAGCAGCATCTGCAGGAGGCCATGTCACTTGATGATGCCACGCGACAGTGGTTGGTCGAGTGGCTGCTAGAGCAGCACGGTGCCCGTATTTAACACGCCAGTTAACACAAAAAAGCACTGCTTAAGCGGTGCTTTTGGGCTCCCTTACACTAAACAACATAAGAGCCATGACAATGATAGATGTCTTATTTTCCAGTTTGGGGCAGTTGTTTACTGTTCCCCATATGCTGTACATGGTTATCGGTGTCCTGATTGGGCTGATTGTGGGCATCATCCCTGGACTTGGCGGTATTGCCGGTATGTCGCTTCTGCTGCCTTTCCTCTATGGTATGGAGCCTTCTGTCGCCCTGGGTATGTTGATGGGGTTAGTGGCGGTGATCCCCACTGGCGATACGTTTGCCTCTGTACTGCTTGGGATACCAGGCTCGAGTGCTTCCCAGGCCACCGTGGTGGATGGCTTTGCATTGGCTAAGAAAGGGCAGGCTGCACGAGCGCTCTCTAGTGCATTTCTGTCGTCAATGATTGGCGGCCTGTTCGGTGCGGTGGTGCTCACGGCCTTTATTCTCATCGCCAGGCCTGTTGTGCTGTCATTTTCATCGTCAGAGCTATTTATGTTGACGCTGCTGGGGCTCTCCATGGTGGCGGTTTTGTCTGGTAAGGATGTCTTTAAAGGCATTGCTGCCTGCGGCGTTGGCTTACTGGTTGGCACCATTGGCATGGCGCCAGCTACCGGAGAGTTTCGGCTGCCGTTTGAAATTGACTACCTCTATGACGGTTTGCCGTTAGTGGTGGTAGGTTTAGGTATTTTCGCACTGCCTGAAATCATTGATCTATTGGTGAAGCGTGGCGCGATTGCCGAACAGCCCTGCCAATTGGGCAAAGGCTGGAAAGAGGGTGTAAAGGATGTGGCCAGGAGGCCTGGATTAGTGGCTCGCTGCGCGGGGATTGGCAGCTTGATGGGGACTATCCCAGGCTTGGCGGGCTCGGTGGTGGATTGGCTCACCTACGGCCACGCGGTGCAGAGCGCCAAGGACAAATCGCAGTTTGGTAAAGGCGATATTCGCGGCGTGATTGCGCCGGAGTCTGCTAATAACGCATGTGCCTGCGGGGCGATGGTGCCTACTTTACTGTTTGGGATACCCGGTTCGGGTACGGCGGCGGTGTTTTTAGGTGGTTTGCTTCTGCTTGGCCTGCAGCCCGGTGTCAGTATGTTAGAGACGAACCTCGATCTGACGTACACCATTATTTGGTCATTAGCGCTGGCTAATATTTTAGGCGCGGCGCTTTGTTTAGGGTTAGCTAGGCCCGTGGCCAGCTTAACCCGGGTGCCATTCGTGATTTTAGCGCCGCTGATTACCATCTTGATCCTCTTCGCCGCCTATCAAGCGACGCGTTCGCTGGGTGATCTATTTGCACTCGGCATTATTGGCGCAATTGGCGTGCTGTTTAAGCAGGCAAACTGGTCTCGCCCCGCCTTTTTGATTGGCTTTGTGCTAGCTCCCGGTGCAGAAGCCTACTTCTATCAAGCCGCTCAGTTTCAAGGTGCAGAAGCCTTTATGCGGCCTGGGGTACTGATCATTGGTGCACTGATTGCGGCATCACTGATTGTCCCCCCTTTACGCAGCTACTTGCACAAGCGCCGCCCAACCGAGAACTCTGCTAAACATGCGCTTCAAGAAGAGGTGGCGCCGCTGTCGCTGGGTGTGATCGATGTGGCATTGCTTGGCAGCCTGTTAGCGGTGGCTGGATATATGTGGTGGGCGTTTGCTGACCTTTCCATGCTAGGGGGCATTATGCCGAGGCTGGCGATTGCCATTATCGTGGCGGCGTGCGTACTGGAAATTATCAGAACGGTCATAAAACCGATGAAGTGGCAAATTCAGACATTAAGCCAGCAGTTGCTCTGGGTAGCCGGTTTCTTTGCCTTGATCGCAAGCGTTATGGTGCTCGGCTTCCTATTTGCCGCCGCGCTATTTTGCCTTGGGTTCTTACTGGTGGTAGCGCGTATGAAGCCCGTTGCTGCCGTGGGTTTAGCGGCTGGCGTGACACTCTTCTTAATGGGGATGGCGAATCTGTTAACGCTTACCTATCCCACAGGGATGTTGGCTGGGTTATAAAATTGACTGCCTCTAAACAAACACAAAAAGCCATTAAATTGGCTTTTTGTGTTTAAAGAAACTAATGATTTGCGCGCTTCGCCATCACAGTGATTTCAATACTGCTTCCGCCGTAGAGGTTAGGGGATTCGGTGCAGGTGCGGGCAGGGTAGCGGCCAGGTTCAAAGTACTCCGCGTAAACAGTGTCCATGTCTTGGATAGCGTGTAGATCCGTGAGGTGGATATCAACCCGCACTATATCCGCTAAGCTGCCGCCTTCCATTTCAAGCATGCGCGAGAGTGCGCGCATCACGAGGCGAGTCTCCTCTTTAACGTCGCCCCGGGTTGCGTGGCCGTTAGAGAGATCGCCAACGGTCAGTCCTGAAATAAACACATAGTGATCATCGACTACCATGTGGCTACCGGGGAAGCTTGGTGTGGGCATGGTAGGGTCATTCATAAAGGTGGGCATACTAGCTCCTTCTAAGTGATGTTCACGCTTACAGTTCTCTTCGACAGATAGTTAACAGTAGTGTTCAGTATCAGTAAAAATGAATGGACGTCGTGGTGAGGCACGTCGCGCTGTCAAAACGGTGATGTTTGCTCTAGGCTTGCGGGTTTTTAGTCGCTGAGGATGATTCAAATGAAGGTCGTACACGTTAACGCAGAGGCCCAGCGCAACGCCTGTCTGGCGCGATTATGCGCTGAGGTTTACGGACAAGAGGCTGGTCTTACGCCGCTGGTTGTATTCACCGGCACCTGCAGTGTGTTTTTTCCGCAAGAAGCAGCGCGGCTGTTTGCTGCTGTTGATAGACAGGGTAAACCTCAAGCGCTGGCACTACTAGTGCTGGACGAGGAGGGCGAGGGCATGACGGTGACTCACGCCTGCGCGCTTGACCAGGCAGATGCCCCGCAGCGTTTGATCAGCGAACTTACTTTGAAAGCCCCACTACGTGTCGAAGTGGATAACGCCGAACAAGAAGCGTTCTATCAAAAAAGTGGCATTAAGCGCTGGTTCGGCGGGGTGGATGGAAAGCGTATTGGCTTGGGCGCTCGCCACCCTGCCAAGAGTATTCGCGAATTAGCGCCTACCCTGGTGTTGGATGAAGCGCTTATCCTGCGTCGCTTTAAACATGACCCTAAGGCGTTTGAAACGGCCAAACAGGCATTTTTGAAGGGCTTAAACGATTTCCCGCAGTCGCTTTAATAGCCCTTGGAAACGCTGCGTTCCAGTTTGTGCAACTAAGTTGCACGTTGTTGCCATGTTATTTACGTGTTGCCCCGATAAAATAAGCATCACGACTAGCTCATTAAAAGAAGGGAGAAGCTGCATGGCATTACCGATAATGGATAACAGTCAACGTTACGGTGCGATTAGCCGCTTGTTGCATTGGGGGATGGCGCTACTGTTTGCTTGGCAGTTTACGAGTGCCACGGCGCACTGGCTTTTTCCCGACACTCCCTTTGAAGAGTTCTTCTGGGGAACCCATTACCCAGTGGGTGTATTGCTACTGACCTTAGTCGTACTGAGAGCGATATGGGCGTTAGCCAATGCGTCGCGTCGCCCGCCATCGGTGAGCGTTATGGCAAAGCTGGGCCATCTTGCACTCTACGGCTTGATGATCGCGATTCCGACGATTGCACTTATTCGCCAGTACGGTTCGGGCCGTTCGCTTGAGGTGTTTGGAATTAATCTGATGTCAGGTTTTGAGGGCGAGGAGATCACCTGGATGACGGATCTCGGCGGTTTGCTCCACGGTGAGCTGGGCTGGACTCTGCTGGCGCTGATCGTAGGGCACATCGTGATGGCCATTTTGCATCGCAAGCTGACCCACCACGATGTGCTGACGCGCATGGCCAGATAATAGCCGGATAATTAGACTACTTCTTTGCTAGCTCGCGCATGGCGGTTTCCAGACCCTCCATGGTCATGGGGTACATGCGGTCATCGATGATCTCGCGGATCAATTGGGTCGAGTAGGTGTACTCCCAGGCTCGGGTCGGCATAGGGTTAAGCCACGCCAGGCGAGGAAACGTTTCGCATAAACGCTTAAGCCAAACGCCGCCCGCTTCGTCGTTAAAGTGCTCGACGCTACCGCCGGGGTGGGTGACCTCATAGGGCGACATGGCCGCGTCACCGACGATCACTACCTGGTAATCCGCGCCGTAGGTGTGCAAAACATCCATGGTCGGGATCCGCTCGTTACCCCGGCGCATGTTGTTACGCCAAACCCCTTCGTAAAGGCAGTTATGGAAGTAGTAGTGCTCCAGATGCTTGAACTCTGAGCGGGCGGCAGAGAACAGTTCTTCGCAGACGCGAATATGGTCATCCATCGAGCCGCCTACATCCAAAAATAGCAGCACCTTCACCGCGTTATGGCGCTCTGGGCGCATCTGCACGTTGAGTAGCCCTGCGTCCTTGGCGGTTTCACGGATGGTGCTATCCACGTCAAACTCATCTAACGCCCCTTGGCGGGCAAACTTGCGCAGGCGACGCAGCGCCATTTTGATGTTTCGGGTGCCCAATTCCAGAGAATCATCGTAATCACGGAAGCGCCGCTCGTCCCAGACCTTGGTGGCACGGCGGTGACGAGAGCCATCCTGGCCAATGCGAATGCCTTCCGGATTGTAGCCGTAGGCGCCAAAGGGGCTAGTGCCGCCGGTGCCGATCCATTTGTTGCCGCCCGCGTGGCGCTCTTTTTGCTCCTCCAGGCGTTTCTTGAACGTTTCGATGAGTTCTTCAAGCCCGCCCAGGGATTCGATTTTGGCTTTCTCTTCATCCGTTAGCTGCTTCTCAAACTCCCGGCGTAGCCAATCATCAGGTATCAGCGCCTCAATGGCGGCGTCCATGTCCTCAAGGCCTTTAAACCAAGCGGCGAAGGCGCGATCAAAGCGGTCGAAGTGACGTTCGTCCTTGACCATCACCGTGCGGGCCACCTGATAGAAAGCTTCCATATCGGCGAACACCACGCCGCGTTCCACCACGGCGTGAAGATCCAACAGCTCGCGCAGCGATACCGGAACGCCCGCGCGCTTTAACGTCTCAAACAGGCCGATAAACATGGCTTAGCGGCCTGTGCCTTTCTGGCGACGGATCATAAACGCCAGGCGTTCCAGCAGTTGAGTGTCCTGCTCGTTTTTGACCAGTGCACCCGCCATCGGCGGCAGCGCTTTGGCTGGGTCGCGGTTGTAGAGCGCCTCTTGAGCAATATTGTCAGCCATCAGTAGCTTGAGCCAGTCGACTAGTTCAGACGTAGACGGTTTTTTCTTCAGGCCTGGCGCTTTACGTAGTTCGAAAAATACCTCTAAGGCCTCGCTGACCAGCCGGGGGGCGATATCCGGGAAGTGAACATCGACAATCGCCTGCATGGTCTCGCGATCAGGGAACTCAATGTAGTGGAAAAAGCAGCGGCGCAGGAACGCATCCGGCAGCTCTTTTTCGTTGTTTGAGGTGATGATTATAATCGGGCGCTGTTCGGCGCGGATGGTTTCGCCAGTTTCGTAAACGTGAAACTCCATACGATCCAGCTCTTGGAGCAGGTCGTTGGGAAATTCGATATCGGCCTTGTCGATCTCGTCGATCAATAACACCACGCGCTCGTTAGCGGTAAAGGCTTCCCACAGCTTGCCGGGCTTGATGTAGTTGGCGACGTTCTCTACACCTTCAACACCTAGCTGGGAATCCCGCAGACGGCTGACGGCATCGTACTCGTATAAACCCTGGGCCGCCTTGGTGCTGGATTTGATATGCCAGGTAATCAGCTGGGTATCGAGAGACTCGGCCAACTCTTCAGCCAGCAGGGTTTTGCCGGTGCCTGGCTCGCCTTTGATCAATAGCGGCCGCTCAAGCACCACGGCAGCATTCACCGCCTGCTTAAGCGCATCAGTTGCGATATAGGAAGAAGTGGATTCAAACGCCATGGGAGAGCCTCGGCTTGTCGAAAGCGGGGTTATAAAAGGATAAACGAATTCAAACAAGTGTACGTGAGGGTCACCCTCAAGGCCAAGAGGTAGTGATAGCTGGCATTCTGCACAACACTGTGCCGAGTGCAGGTTTCCGCGAGGGCGCTGTTAACCCATCCGTGGGCGCTACTTTCGCCATCCATGGCGAAAGACTCTCGCTTCAACCTGCCCTCGCACCGTGTTCTCAAGATATGTTGCAGTTATTTCTAAATCAAAAGCCCTGAAGTCGCTTTTTTATCACCCCTGCCAATTCGGGGGCACTATGCCCTGGCGCTGCATTTGCCGGTATATCGTGGGCCTTGAAACCCCGAGAGCGCGAGCCACGGCGCTAATGTTCCAGTGCTGCTCCTTGAGCATTTCCAACAGTGTGTGATCGCTGTCGCTACCAGCGTCTGCAGGCAGGGGAGTTGCCTGCCGCGTGATGCGTTGGCTTAGGCACTGCTCGGGTAAGTCATGAACGGTGATTTCTTCGTTTTCTGAGGTGGCCAGTGCAAAGGCCAGCGCATTCTTTAGCTGACGGATATTACCGGGCCAGGCGTAGGCGAGCAGGGCGCTAATGGCATCGGCCCGCAGGCGCGGTGATTGGCTGCACCCCCGCTCTTGGATGATGTCATCAAAAACACGGCGGATAACGAAGAGCTTATCGGCGCGGTCGCGTAGCGCGGGAAGGCGCAGTTGGGCCCCGTTAAGGCGGTAATAGAGATCTTCGCGGAACTCACCCTGCTGAATCATCGCATCGATATTGCGATGGGTGGCGGTAATCACCCGAATATCAACCTTTTCAGGCTTATTGGCCCCAAGAGGCATCACTTCTCGCTCGGCCAGTACGCGCAGCAGGCGGGTTTGCAGGGCCAGCGGCATATCGCCGATTTCATCTAAAAACAGTGTGCCGCCGTGGGCTTGGGGAATCAGCCCGCGCATGCCTTTGGCGCGCCCGCCGGTAAAGGCACCGGGCTCGTAACCAAACAGCTCGCTTTCGATTAGCGCTTCGGGAATGGCGGCACAGTTGACCGCGATAAATGGCCCCCTGGCACGGTTGCCGCTGTCATGTAGGGCACGGGCAACCACCTCTTTGCCGGTGCCGGTTTCACCGCTAATCAGCACATTGACGCTGGCTTCGTTGCGTAGCCGCTCAGCCAGCTTCTGCACTTTGCGCATGGCGGGGTCGTCGGCGCCGAGGCGTACCAGTGGTTCAGGCAGACTGGAGGGGAGCGATTGTGCATGCTGAGCAGGTCGCGGGCGGCGGGGCTCCAGCAGACTAATAAAGTAAATGGTGTTGTCGACCCTGGCACGAAAAGCACGCAGTTGATCGTCGGTGGCGCTATTAATGCTGAGCACATCGCCGATCTCGCACTCGAATAGCTCTCCCAGCATGGGAGTGTGATGGGCTGACCAGGGTGGCCAACGGCGCTGGTGTTCACTTATCAGATCACGACCCACTGCGTTGGCGGCAATCACTTGCCCGTTCTCTTCAATGGCGATGAGTCCGCGCCCGTTTACATGCACAAACTCTCGTGAGGTATCCAGCCGCACCATCAGGCAGTCACGGTAGCGCTGGAGAAAATAGGCGTCCTCGATCATCCGTGCGTAGAGCGTTACCAGCGAGAGGCTAAAATTTTGGCTCTCATGCTGGGTGGGTGATTGCAGCGCTGAGATGTCCAGCACGGCCATGACGTTGCCTTGCGGGTCGGCGATGGGCGCGGCAGTGCAGGTAAGCGAAATATGCGAGGCGTCGAAGTGCTCCTGGCGGTGGCAAATGATTGCTTGTCGGTCATGCAGGCAGGTGCCTACTGCACAGGTGCCTGCAAAGCGTTCGTCCCAGTCAGCACCCAGATAGAGGCCTGCCCGGCGCAGTTGCTGGTCTTGGTTAGGGTCGCCGCGAAACTCGACGGTTATCCCGCGGTGGTCGGTGAGTAGCAGCACGTAGCCTAGCTGGGCGATTTGTTGATAGAGCTGGTCAACCCCAGCGCGTGCCACGTGTAAAAGTTCATCGACAGATTCCCGGTGCTCAATCAGGGTTTGCTGGGGCACCACCCGAGCTGGGCGTGGCTGGGTGGGATCGAGTTGGTACTCGTTTAGACAGCGCAGCCAGGAGCGTCGAATGGTTTGCTGGGCCGGTAGCTGCGGAACTTCCAGGCCTTCGCCGAGCTGGAAAATATGCTCAATATGCTGGCGCTGGACGGATTGCAGCCGTGCAGGCAGAGGCGATTGAGTAGGCATGGCGTGGTTCACCGTGGGGCTTGTTATTGTCCTTCCAGCCTATGCGCTCTGGCGTGGGTGTCAACGCGGCGCTATTACGCCGTTAGTCGTGCGTTACACCTGTAACGCCGTTTACAACTAAACGTGACAGGTGTACGCCTTGTGCGACGCCTAATAGATATCTGCTTTTTTAGAATTGTTTATATTTTTCAGATGCTTGTGGTTTATATGAAATGATTGGCACGGCGGGTGCTTAGAGTTGGGTGTCTCAACAGCAATTCAACAATAACAAACGATGGAGTACTCGCTATGTCCGAAATATCGGCACAAACCCAGCAAACCGCCACGGCCACTGTCCAAGGGTGGCTGAGTGATTTTGATAAAGCGCTGCAAGGCCAGGATATCCAGCGTGTCTTGTCGCTATTTAATGAGGAGTGCTACTGGCGCGACTTTGTAACCTTTACCTGGAATTTAAAAACCTGTGAGGGAAAAGATGCTATTCAGGCCATGCTCAATGCAACCCTGGAGAACGTGCGTCCTTCGAACTGGCAGCTAGAAGGCGAAGCTACCCAGAACGGCGATACCAGTGAGGCGTGGTTTACCTTCGAGACAGCGGTCGCCAGCGGCAAAGGCTACCTGCGCCTTAAAGACGGCAAGTGCTGGACGCTGCTAACGACTATGCAAGCGCTCAACGATTTTCCCGAACCGCGTAATCACAACCGTCCGAAAGGGGCCGAGCATGGCGCCAACAAACAGCGTGAAACCTGGCTAGAAGCACGGGAGCGCGAAGAGGCAGAGCTTGGCTATACCCAACAGCCTTACTGCGTAATCATCGGCGGAGGCCAAGGTGGGATTGGCCTTGGGGCCCGGCTGAAGCAGATGGGCGTGCCGACCATTATTATCGAGCGCAACGAGCGAGCCGGGGACTCCTGGCGCAAGCGCTATAAGTCGCTCTGCCTGCATGATCCAGTCTGGTACGACCACCTTCCCTATATTCCTTTCCCTGAAAACTGGCCGGTGTTTGCCCCCAAAGACAAGGTGGGCGATTGGCTGGAGATGTACACAAAAGTGATGGAGCTCAATTATTGGAGTTCCACTGAGTGTCAGAATGCACGTTATGACGAAGCCGCAGGCGAGTGGGTGGTTAACGTTAAGCGCAACGGCGAAGAGATCACGCTACGCCCGAAACAGCTGGTAATGGCCACCGGGATGTCGGGCATGCCCAATGTGCCGACATTTCCGGGCGCAGAGAGCTTCGCAGGCGAACAGCAGCACTCCAGTCAGCATCCAGGGCCGGATGCTTACGCGGGCAAGAAGTGTGTGATTGTAGGCTCGAATAACTCTGCTCACGATATTGCCGCGGCACTTTGGGAGCACGACGCCGATGTGACCATGCTGCAGCGTTCATCCACCCATATTGTGAAGTCGGATTCATTGATGGAGGAAGTGCTGGGGCCGCTCTACTCCGAAGAGGCGGTGGCCAATGGCTTAACCCACGACAAGGCTGATCTGATTTTTGCCTCGATTCCCTACAAGGTGCTGCCAGATTTTCAGCGTCCGGCGTTTGAGGCAATCAAACAGCGCGACGCCGAGTTCTATCAGAAGCTGGAAGATGCGGGCTTTCTGCTCGATTTCGGTGACGATGGCTCGGGGCTGTTTTTGAAGTATCTACGCCGGGGCTCAGGTTATTACATCGATGTGGGGGCCTGCGATTTGGTGGCCAACGGCGATATCAAGCTACGCAGCGGCGTAGGCATTGAGCGCATCAATCCCCACTCCATCACACTCACCGATGGCAGTGAGCTAGCGGCAGATTTGATCGTTTACGCGACTGGCTATGGCTCCATGAACGGCTGGGCGGCCAGGCTTATCTCCCAAGAGGTGGCGGATAAAGTCGGCAAGTGCTGGGGCCTGGGCTCTGACACCACCAAAGACCCCGGCCCTTGGGAGGGCGAGCTGCGCAATATGTGGAAACCCACCCAGCAAGAGGCGCTGTGGTTCCACGGCGGCAACCTGCACCAGTCGCGGCACTACTCACACTATTTAGCGCTGCAGTTAAAGGCACGAATGGAGGGGCTGGAAACGCCTGTCTATGGGCTGCAGCCGGTTCATCATACGTCTTAACAGGAAGGGTAACCCATGAGTCAATCAAGCATGCAGGCAGCTGTGTGGTACGCGGCAAAAGATCTTCGCGTTGAGCAAGTTTCGGTTCCCACTATCAGCGACCCCCATGAAGTGAAGGTGAAAGTCGCCGCCTGTGGCATTTGCGGCAGTGATCTGCACGAGTATGCTGCCGGGCCGATTTTTATTCCGGTAGGTAAGCCGCACCCGATCAGTGGCGAGCAGGCGCCGATCATTATGGGCCATGAATTTGCCGGGGAAGTGGTCGAGGTCGGCGATAAGGTAACGCGAGTAAAAGTGGGCGACCGCGTCGCCATTGAACCGATTCTCTCGCCCAATAAAGACGGCGCCTACCAAATGGAGCGCTATAACCTGACGCCCTTGCTTGGCTTTCATGGCCTCTCGGGCGGTGGTGGTGGCTTCTCGGAGTTCACCGTGATGGGTGAGCACATGGTACATAAGCTGCCGGATGAGCTTAGCTACGAGCAGGGCGCTCTGGTAGAGCCCGCGGCGGTAGCGCTGCATGCGGTGCGCCAAAGCTGCCTGAAAGCCGAGGATAGCGCGGTAGTATTTGGCGCTGGACCAATCGGTTTGATGACTATTGAGGCTCTTAAGGCCGCAGGAGCTGCGCAGATTTATGCAGTGGAAGTGGCACCATCTCGTAAGGCCAAAGCTGAAGCGCTAGGGGCCACTGTGGTTGATCCGCAACAGGAGGATCCAGTGGCGAAATTACAAGCCTTGAGCGGTGGCGGGGTAGACGTGGCGTTTGAGGTGACCGGAATTCCTGCCGTGCTCAATCAGGCGCTGAATAGCACCCACGAAGGGGGTGAAGTGGTGGTGGTGAGTATTTGGGAAGGAGAGGCCAGCTTTCAGCCTAACGACCTCGTCATCAAAGAGCGTACCATGAAGGGCATTATCGCCTATCGCCATGTTTACCCAGCGGTGATGGCGTTGATGCAGCGGGGCTACTTCCGCGCCGAGGATATGGTCACCCAGCGCATTCCACTGGCGGATATCGTGGAGGAGGGCTTTGAGGCGCTGCTAAGCGACAAAGCCCAGGTGAAAATTATCGTGACACCCTAGCCACTATCTTGAGGATTTTTAAGCGCTAACGAACTCACATGATTCTTTGTGATGCACAAAGGCTGAAAATTGCGCAATGGTGGTGCACTTTATTTGTTGCAGTGCGAAAAAGATCAATGCGAATCAAGTGGTATTATATTAAGTTGTTGTTTTATAGGTTTTTTTTAAAAAGTGGCACGCAGATCGCAATATATATGGCAAAGGGTGATTGAATAGAGAAGCACCATTCACTATCTAGCTTCTCTGCCTTCTTCATCCACGTTGTTACCACCTGGTAGCAACACACCGAGTGAGCTGGCGTGCTCCACCTGGGTCCCCTTCGGGGGACTTTTTTTATGCCTGTATTTTATGTCTTAGTTTGATGTTTGAGCTTTATGACCGAGTTTTATAAATAGAAAAACTATCAGGGCGCACTTTCTTATAACAATATTTCACAAGACATTTGGAAACAGTGTTCGTATACTACAGTCTGTATAGGAAAGTTGGATAGCAACTACCGCAATCCCCAAGCGCAAGGAACTGCGCGCTGCATAGAGGATGACCCTGATGAGTAATATGAAACTGATTTCTGCTGCTGTTATCACCGCTAGCTTTGCACTGGCAAGCCAAGCGGCACTGGCTTATAACGCTGGTGACGTATTTGTTCGTGGCGGCGTTGCCCAAACGGATACGGGTTCAGGTAATGGCAATCTGAATGGTGATTCACTGAACGTGCAGAGCGCTCGCGGCTTCACCTTTGGTGCTGGTTACCTGTTCACCGATAAGGTGGGCGTTGAGCTCAACAGCTCTGAGAAGTTCGAGCACGATCTGAATACATCTGCTTTGGGCGATGTGGGTAGCGTAGATCGTCTGCCTGTTAACCTATTAGTTAACTATTATCCAATGGGTGGTCTGGATTCCAAAGTTCAGCCTTACGTGGGTGCTGGCCTTAACTACACACGCTTCTCTGGCGAGCCTAGCGGTGTAAACGTTGATGAGAGCTACGGCGCCATCGGCCAAGTGGGCGTTGATCTGGCCGTGACTGACAATATCATGCTCAATGGCTACGCCAGCTATGCTGACGTAAACGCTGATATCAATGTGGGCGGTGAAGTCGACATTGAACCCGTCACCATTGGCGGTGGTGTTACTTACCGCTTCTAAGTTTCGTTTCTAAGTTCCATCTGGCTTCTCCTGATAGCCAGACACAATTCAACGCCCGGCCATGTGCCGGGCGTTGTTTTTTGCGCTTGGAAAGAGGGCTTAGGGCGTGAGGTTCGCAAAACCACTTTCAGTCACCGCCACATTATCTTCAACACGAATACCGCCACAGGGCGTAAGTTGGTCGACGAGTTGCCAGTTGATGGGTAGGTCAGTATTGCGCAGCGGAGCGAGTAGCATATTGATAAAATACAGCCCAGGCTCGATGGTGACGACCATGCCTGGACGCAGTGTGCGTGTAAGCCGTAGCGCTGGGTGCTGCTCTGGGGCAGGGGCTGGTGTGCCATCCGGGTGGCGCAACCCGGCCACATCGTGTACCTGGAGGCCCAGCGAGTGTCCCAGCCCATGAGGGCAGAATGCCCGTGTAACGCCTTCGGCCACCGCTTGTTCGGCGGAACCTTTAAACAGGTCGTTAGCCACCAATATTTCACCTAGCTGCTGATGCATCTGCTTGTGGAGTGTCAAAAAGCTAACCCCAGGCGCAACGCCTCTCACTAGTTCTTTCTTTAAACCCTGCATAGCGGTAACCAGTTCGCCAAACGCGACGGGGGCATCGGGGCCTGCATAGGTACGGGTAATATCGGCGCAGTAACCGCGAAAGCGGCGGCCAGCATCAACTAGCAGGCTGTAGCGCTGTTTCGGCGCGGTAAGGTCGTAGTATTGATAATGCAGCACGCCTGCGTGCTCATTTAAGCCAATAATATTTTGGTAAGGCACGTGTGATTCGCGCTGACGGCTAGCCCCCAGGTACGCCAACTGAATATCCAGTTCAGCGGATGCACCAATAAAAGCGGCTTGCGCCGCCTGATGGCCTGCTATCGCTAAGCGGTTGGCTTCACGAAGACAGGCGATCTCGTAGGGCGTTTTAAATAGCCGTAACTCATCAAGCGCCTTTATAACTGGTTCGGGCTGAATATCAGCCTTTGACGCCAGTTGGGCGCCGGAGGTGAGTCGCTCAATATCGCCAATAACGGCGGTATTGCCGGTCAGTGGGGGGGAGACTTTATCGCTGCATAAGTGAATATCGAACGCCGCTACCCAGGGCTCTTCAGGTAGGTGAGTGGGCAAGTGCCAAAAATCAGCGGGTGCATATAAGTAGAGCTGTGGGCGCTCTCCCGGCTGAATAACCAGCCAGCTATGCTGTACATCGGCTAAACCCACCCAGTGCATAAAGTGCCCATAGGTTTGAAAAGGCGGCGTATGGTCATCAGCAAAGTGGTCGCTGGCGTGACCGCTATAAATCGCCAGACTATCCAGCTTGTGGTCAGCCAACATTTCTGCATAAGCATGCTGCAGGTGCGCTATATGATCGCGTTGCAAATTAAATAAGGTAGTTGACATATAAAGCTATGCCCTCTGTTAAGTAAGCTTTCTCAAATACGCTTTTTCAAATACGTGTTCAGGCACGCGGCGGAGTAAGCTCACTCCAGAACCCGTCGAGCTCAGCATGGTGATGGCTTTGGTGGCGGTATAACCGTAGCTCCATGGGTACATCCCAGCGGCTATCGCCCGCTCTTACCAGGGTGCCTTGAGCAAGCTCTGCGGCCACGTTGCGTTCTGGCAACCAGCTCATTCCATAGCCCAGTAGCACCAGCTCTTTAATACCCGCCGCGTAGAGGTTTTCACTCTGTGCGGTTAAAAAGGTGGTTTGCGGAAGCCTGGCTAAATGCGCTTTCACCGCAGACCCCAACAACCCGCGCTTGGGATAGGCAAGCCAGGGCAATGGCTGAGAGCGCGACCCTGGCAACAGCGCGCGGGGTTCTCCCTCTGGGCTTAGCCCGGTCACTGGAATCAGTCGTTCATGCCCAATCACGCGATAGTTGCAGGCACTGGTATCGATATCCAGATCGCAGCGACCAATTGGCCAGTAACAGATCGCCAGGTCGCACTCCGCCCGCGCTAAGGCTTGAAAGTAATCATTGGCCACCCAGCCGGTCGCCCGCAAATAGGGCTGCACGCGATCTTGCCAACCCGTGGAGGCCAGCCATTCAGGTAAAAAGTGCGGCAATAGGCTCTGCGGTGCGGCAACCATAATACGTCGCTGCTGGCCTGCGTTAATCTCACGCACCCGGTCACGGGTCAGCCGCACGCGTTCTGTCACCTGTTCGCACAGGGTCAAAAACTCCTCCCCAGCAGGGGTGAGCGAGAGCGGTAGCGTTTGCCGATTAATCAGCGTTACGCCCATCTCCTCCTCAAGCAGTTTAATCCGCCGGGAGAAGGTGGGCTGGGTAACGTGTTGATCATCTGCTGCGCGAGAAAAATGCCGTGTTCTGGCCAGGGCGATAAAATCTTCTAGCCAGCGAATTTCCATGCGCTACCTCTTAATGCAGGAATCAATAGCCGCCTCACAGGCGCCCCTCCTCAACAGCGTGGCACGCGACACGGGTTCCGTCATCCTGGGTTTGCAGTACGGGAATCTCTTGCTTGCAGCGTGTGTTGGCATGGGGGCAACGGCCATGGAACACGCAGCCGCTGGGTAGATTAACCGGGGTCGGCACTTCGCCGGTTAGCCGAATATGCTGGGGGCGGTCGTCCTTCAAGCGCGGAATCGCCGAGAGCAGCGCCTGGGTATAGGGGTGGCGCGGCTTTTCAAACAGCGTTGCCGTGGTAGCAATTTCACACACCGTGCCTAAGTACATCACTGCCACGCGGGTACCAAAGTGCTCTACAACGGCTAGATCGTGGGTGATAAACAGATAGGTCAGGTTGCGCTCTTGCTGGGCTTCCATTAGCAGGTTGAGCACCTGGGCTTGAATGGAGACGTCCAGTGCGGAAATGGGCTCATCGGCAACGATAAACTCAGGGTCAACGGCCAGGGCACGGGCAATGGCGATACGCTGGCGCTGGCCGCCGGAGAACTCGTGGCCAAAGCGCTTACCCCAGTCCGGGTCGATACCCACCGAGCGCATTACCTCTTCCACCTTGTCGAGAATCTGCGGCCGTTTCCAGTCAGGGTGGTGCAGACGCAGCGGCTCTTCCAGGGTTTGCTGAATCGTCATACGCGGGTTGAGCGACGCATAGGGGTTCTGGAAGATCATCTGCATGCGCTTGCGATACGGCAGTAGCTGGCGGGAGCTTAAGTTATCAATGCGGTTGCCGTCGTAGCGTATCTCACCTTCAGACGGGGTTAGCAGCCCCATCACGGTGCGTGCCACGGTGGACTTACCGCAGCCTGACTCGCCCACCACACACAGCGCTTCACCGCGTTTGATATCCAGGTTGACGCCGTTAATTGCGTGAACGTGCTCCTGGTGGCGTACCAATTTGCCGCCCTTAAAGCGCAGCTGATCTAGAAAATCCCCGGAGAGAGAAAAACGCTTTTTTAGATCGCGAATTTGCAGCAGCGAATCAGCGCTCTCTTCATTCTGCGTGTGAGGAGCGTTAAGCGTTTCTGCCTGTGCACTCATAAGGTTTCCTCTTTCAAACGGCGATCTTCGAGCATTTCAGCGACCATATGACACGCCACACGGCAGTTGCCGGATTCAACAAATTCAGGCACCTGCTGGGTGCAGGCGGGGCGGGGCTGACCATCGGCACGATTGATGAAATCGCAGCGCGGATGAAACGCGCAGCCGCTGGGGAGGTTGGAGAGCGATGGCATGCTGCCGCGAATCTGATTGAGCCTTTCGCCCGGCGTTGCCATTTGCGGCAGGGCGTTGATTAACCCCTGGGTATAGGGGTGCTGCGGGTCGTTAATAATTTCCCGGGTTGGGCCTTGCTCAATGACTCGACCAGCGTACATAACCAGCATGCGCTGGGTGACCTGGCTAACCACGCCCAGGTCGTGGGTGATCAGAATCAGTCCCACGTTATGCTGCTCGCAAAGGTCCAGCAGCAGCGCCATGATCTCGGCCTGGATCGTCACGTCGAGTGCCGTGGTGGGCTCGTCGGCGATAATAATGTCCGGGTCGAGCAGCAGCGCAATGGCGATAATAATCCGCTGACGCATACCGCCGGAAAGCTCGTGAGGGTATTGATCCAAGCGCGTATCCGGCGAGGGAATTTGCACCTGACGCAGCTTGTCCAGGGCAATCGCGCGAGCCTCTTTGGAAGAGATGCGTCGGTGCGCTTTTAAGCACTCGACCATCTGCTCGCCAATGGAGAGCACCGGATTCAGTGTCATCATCGGGTCTTGAAAGATCATTGAAACGCGATTGCCGCGCACTTTTCGCAGGCCACGTTCAGACATGCGGTTAAGCACCTGGCCGTCAAACGTCACCGTGCCACCGGCGATAAAGCCGGGTTTGGCAATCAGGTTGAGTAGCGAGAACGCGGCGACGGATTTACCCGCGCCGGACTCACCGACAATGCCCAGGCGCTCACCACGCTCAAGACTGAAACTAATATCGCGCAGGGCGTGTACGTCACCTTGGCGCAGCGCAAAGCGGACATCGAGGTTGTTGACTTCAAGTAGTGCCATGGTGTCCTCAGCCTTTGTAGAGTCGTGGGTTCATGACATCACGCAGCCAATCGCCGAGTAGATTGATCGACAGCACCAGCACCACCAGTACGGCACCCGGAATCAAGGTGATCCACCAGGAGCCGGACTGGATATAGTCAAAGCCTGATTTGATCAATGAGCCCAGCGACGGGTGCGTCTCTGGCATGCCCAGCCCCAAAAACGACAGTGCCGCTTCAGAGATAATCGCGTTGGCAATCTGCACGGTGGAGATAACAAAGATCGGCGACATGGTGTTGGGCAGCACGTGGCGGAACATAATCCGTTTGCTGCGTAGCCCCATCACTCGGGCAGCATCAACGTACTCTTTGTTTTTCTCTGCCAGCACCGAGGCGCGCACGGTGCGCGCATATTGGGGCCATTCGGCCAGGCCTATAATCAGGATCAGCATCATCACCGCGTACTGGCTATAGAAGGCGCTGCCCATGGTTGCTTTAACCAGGGCACCCACCACGATAGCTACCATTAAGGTCGAGAAGGAGAGCTGAATATCTGCCAGGCGCATCAAGATAGAGTCAACGCGTCCGCCCAGGTAGCCTGCCATGAGGCCAAAAGTGACCCCCAGCAGTGCCTGCAAAATAACCGCGCCGAAGCCGATCAGTAGCGAGACACGGGTGCCATACAGCACCACCGACCACAAATCGCGCCCCTGAGCATCGGTGCCCAGGGCAAAGCGCTCGTCGGCGCCGTTGATCCAGAAGGGCGGCAGCTCGGATGACATGATGTCGATCTGAGAGAGATCATAAGGGTTCGTAGGCGCCAGCAGCGGTGAGGCAAAAGCTGCGATCACCATACAGATAAACACGGCCAGGCAGAGCTGGGCAGTGTAATCACGTTTAAAGCTGTACCACATATAAGAGTCGCGTAGGCGTGCCCAGCGGCTGGGGGTGGCGCTCGCGGAGGAATTCGTTGTCGTACTCATGCGGGCTTCCCAGTCAGTTTAACGGTGGGGTTCACGAAACCGTAGATCAGATCCACAATCGTATTGGTGACCACAAAAATAACCCCGACAATCATCAGGTAGGTCACGATCAGCGGGATATCGGCGCGGTTAATCGCGTCTAGGAACATCAGACCCATCCCCGGCCATTGGAAAACGGTTTCGGTCAAAATGGTGTAGGCCACCATGGTGCCGATCTGCACGCCGCCCACGGTAATCACCGGCAGCATGGTGTTCTTTAGGGCATGCACGAAATAGACCCGGCGCATCGAAATGCCTTTAGCACGGGCATACTTCACGTACTCCGACTGCAGGACTTCCATCATTTCGGCGCGAATCAGGCGGATAAACAGCGGTAGCATGATAGAGGCTAGCGATACGGCCGGTAGTACTAAGTGTTGTAGGCCATCCCAGGTGGCCAGATTGGTATCCCAGTGACCCACCACATTGACCAAGTCATTGCCACGCCCAAAGGAGGGCATATTGCCTTGGGTAGAGAAGAAGTCATTGAGCCACGCACCCCAACCGGTACTTTCGGGGAATAGCGTAACGGTGACGCCAATGGCAAAAATTTGAATCAGTACAATGGCGGTCAAAAACACCGGAATCGAAATACCGATGATTGATATGCCCATAAACAGTCGCGATATCGGCGAGCGTGGCTTGATTGCGCTGTAAACCCCTATGGGTACTGAGAAAATCACAATAATTAGCGTTGCCGCAAATACCAGTTCCAGGGTGGCGGGTAAATGGCGGGCGATCACTTCTAACGCCGGCTCGCGGTAGAAGTACGAGTAGCCAAAATCACCTTGCACGGCATTTTTGGCAAAGCGGACGTACTGCACCAGAAACGGGTCATTGAGGCCAAAACGCTCGCGAATTTCCGCACGCTCACTTTCCGGCACAGACTGGCCGACCATCTGCTGTATAGGGTCACCCAGGTTATCCTGAATGGCGAAGGCCAGCACGCTGATGACAAACATCACCAAAATCGCGTGCATCAGCCGCTTGATTAAAAAGGCAATCATGGCGTACGCCACCTATGTGAAGGGTTCATCAAAGGGAGTAGGGGCATGTAATACAGAGTTCTCAGCAGCGCGAACCGCCATGCAAAAGGCTTCGCCCCCTAAACGCTTAGGGAGCGAAGCATCCTTGCGGTTAACTTACTTGCCGTTAACTCTCAGGCGGTTAATGCTGCAGTGACTCTGTTAATTTAATGCTTAGTCGTCACTGCGATTAATCACCAGGTCACCCAGGTAGGGGAAGTCAAGAGCATTTACCACAGGCTCAATCTCAATGCCATCGGCGGCAGCGTAGGCAAGGTTCTGCCAATGCAGCGTGATGTAGCCGACATCTTCGTAGAGCATGGCTTCGGCTTCACGCAACATTTCGTTGCGTTTTTCCAAATCGGTTTCGCTGTCGGCTTCGGTGACCAGTGCATCGATCTCTTCGTTGCAGTAGCCACCGTAGTTGTACTGGCCCGCACCGGTTTCTTCATCAATGCAGAAGGAGAGGTATTGGAAGAAGTTAGCGGTGTCTTCAGTGTCAGCGTGCCAGCCGATCATCGCCATATCGGATTGGCGTGTATCGTACTCCGGCCAGTACTGCGCCAGCGGCATGGTACGCAGGTCAACGTCAATATTGATCTGTGCCAGCATGTTGGCGACCGCTTGGGCAATCTGTGCATCGTTTACGTAACGGTTGTTAGGGGCGATCATCTCAACGCTGAAGCCCTCTTCGTAGCCCGCTTCGGCCATCAGTTCCTTGGCGCGCTCAATGTCGTAGCGAGGTGTCAAATCCGGGTTGTGGCCGGAGTAGCCCTTGGGTGAGAACTGCCCCGCTGGTATGGCGAAACCACGCATCAAACGATCGGCAATGGCTTCCTGGTTAATGGCCAAATCAACTGCTTGACGAACGCGGGCGTCCTGGAAGGCTTCAACGCGCTCTTCGTTCATTTGGAAGCCAATGATACGGGTACCGTCAACCTCTACCAGATTGACACCATCGGCCTCGCGTACGCGATCCAGATCATTGGGCGGTACGGCATCAATAAAGTCGACGCCGCCGGAGAGCAGTGCGGCAACCCGTGAGGCATTCTCAGCGATGGGCGTCAGTACAATGTTGGAAACATTGCCTTCGCTTTCGGTATCCCAGTAGTCTTCAAAACGTTCTAAATCGACCCGTACACCCTGGCGGCGGTCAGTCACCATGAACGGGCCGGTGCCTGAAACGTTGCGCGAAGCAAAGGAGTTGCCCGCTTTAACGATTTCCGCTTTGTCGTTGCCGCCGTCGGTTTCACCGCTATAGAACTCGCTATCCATCGGGAAGATGTAGGTAGCCAGGTTGAGTAGCAGCGGGTAAGGTTCGCTGGTGACGATCTCAACGGTGTAGTCATCAACCGCTTCAGCGCTGGCCACCGGCTCAAAAATAGCGCGGTAATCGGGGCTCTCTTTTAGACGCTCAATGGTCCATACCACGTCTTTGGCGGTGAACTCGTTACCAGAGTGGAAGGTAACGCCTTCACGCAAGGTCATGCGCATGGTGGTTTCGTCGACCTGCTCCCACTCGGTGGCTAAGCGTGGCTCAAACTCAAAGTCTTTTGTCCAGCGTACCAGCGGGTCAAATGCCATATGAGAAAAGCGCAGCACGCCGCCAGATAGCTGTTCGTGGAGATCCAGCGTTTCTGGGTCAGCGGTGTAGCCAATGCGCAGGGTTTCAGCGCTTGCGGTCATCGGCAGTAATGTCGTACCCGCTACCACTGCACCAACAACGGAAGCCAGTATGGTTTTCTTGAGCGTCATTATCGTTCCCTTAGGTCATTGTTTATTGTTCGTTTTGCCGGCATTTACCTGGTTAGAAGTATGCTTACAATCAGGTAAGCGTCAGCAAAACAGACACGGTCAGTTGGTAAGCTCTATTTACAACACAAGCATACAACCTAGGCTTACAACATAGAGAGTGCCTATCGCGTCATACAATCGAAATAATGACAGGCATCATTCGTCTGCTGAATGATGGGGCTAAGAGCGGCACGCTGCTGGCTTTTTTTAAGACGAAAGTCGTAAGCAAAAAGCCATGCATAACAGGACGGAAAAGCATTATGTGGAAACAAGTTGGGATAGCGTTGTTGGCTGCTTGGCTACCTACAAGCGGTTTTGCCACAGAGCTAAGCGGTTCTGAGCCAAGTACTTCTGAACCCAGTACTTCTGAGCACGCGGCGCCTGAAATCACAGGGGCGCTGGATGGTGAGCGACGCGAGTGGTTTGTGCTAAGTCAAGGTAGTGACTCCAACGCATCCTTTGTTGAACTGGGCGACGATATCAATATTGATATCACGGGCTCAGTTGACGATGAAGTATGGGAAGGCGAGGAGGCGCTCTCTATTAGCCTGTCCATGAACGCAGAGCAAATGATCAATGCGGTTGTTATGTATTCCATTGGCGCTTCTATTGTCCCCCCGCTGTACACCTCTGAAGGCGGTGAAGTGGCCATAACGCTGACGCGCTATGAACGCACCAGCCAAACGGTGCACGTGGCGGGCAGAATAGAAGGGATACTGGCGTTGCAAATTGAGCTGGGTGAACCGTCAAACCAGGCAGAGGGCATCGAGATTGACGTGGCGTTCGATGTAGAAGCACAAAAAGTAGAGTTTTAATCCAGCAGGCCGGTTTTTGCCGACCTGCTGAAAGCGCTTAGCAGCCAGTTTTTGTACAAAGATTAGCCAAACTGCTGGTGTAACCAGGCATTAATAGTGTCCGATTCGTACATCCACTCTTCACGCCCATCGTCGTGGGTGATTTTCAAGCAGGGCACTTTGACTTTCCCGCCCCCTTCCTGCAGCGCCTGTTTATGCGCAGGGTCAAGCTGGGCATCGCGTCGTTCAATGTTCAGGCCTAAGCGTGCCATTTCTTTGCGCACCTTGATGCAAAAAGGGCAGGTGCGAAATTGGTATAGTGCCAGCTTCTGGCAGGCTTGATCCACGCTAGCTTGCTCTTCAGGCGTACGCTCTACGGACTTGGGTGTGGAGAGCTTCTCGGAGACCAGCATGACCGGGGTAAGCACCAGACGAAGACCACGGAAAAAATAGCGAATTAAAACGCGCATCGAAAGACTCCTTTGCTGATGTGTCGGCTTACACCAGCGTGACGAGTGGGAAGGAAGTGATAGCCACTATTCATAAACAGTGGCCGCATCCTGCAACAACTGGAAGGATTTGTCACTTGAGCGGCGTTTTGCCAGCGTTTATAGCGATGAGGTGATGAGCAAATTGCGTCAACATGCTAGGCTAGTCAGCTATTTTTACGCCATTTTTTGGCTTTTAGTGAATGAGTTTACGGGCGATTAACGGGGCGAGAGCCATGCATCTGCATATTATGGGTATCTGCGGCACCTTTATGGGTAGCCTAGCACTACTGGCGCGTGAAATGGGGCACCAGGTGAGTGGCTCTGATCAGAATGTGTACCCACCGATGAGCACCCAATTGGCTGATGCGGGCATCACTTTAATGCAGGGCTACCATGCCGAGCATCTGTCGCCATCACCGGATCTTGTTGTGGTGGGCAATGCGCTGTCACGGGGCAATGACGAGGTTGAAGCGCTACTCAACAGCGGTTTGCCGTATACCTCGGGTGCGCAGTGGTTGGCGGAACACGTACTGCCTGGTCGGCGGGTGATTGCGGTGGCAGGTACTCATGGCAAAACCACCACCGCGAGCGTATTGGCTTGGCTGTTAGAAAGTGCAGGGCTAGCGCCTGGGTTTTTAATCGGCGGGGTGCCGCGTAATTTTGGCGTGTCGGCGCGTTTAGGTGATCCGCAAGCGCCGTTTGTGGTCGAAGCTGATGAGTACGACACCGCCTTCTTCGATAAACGTTCCAAGTTCGTTCACTACCGCCCGCATATCGCCATCCTCAACAACCTTGAGTTTGACCACGCCGATATCTTCCCCGACCTGGCCGCTATTGAGCGCCAGTTCCACCACCTGGTGCGGTCTGTGCCCAGCCAGGGCCACTTGCTAGTCGCCGATCAGCAGCCCGCGCTTGAGCGTGTATTAGAACAGGGCGTTTGGACGCCGGTAGTCCACTTTGGTGACCAGGACGCGTCCGAATGGCAGCTTAAGCTAGAGCGTGCCGACGCCAGTCGCTTCCAGGTCATTTATCGCGGTGATAAGCAGAGCCAGGCGGTGAGTAGTCAAGAGCAAGATGGGGTCGTTGAGTGGCCGCTCACCGGCGAGCATAACGCCCGCAATGCGCTGGCAGCGCTGGCAGCAGCCCATTGGTGTGGGGTGGATTTAGCCCGTGGCTGCGCGGCGCTGGCGCGTTTTGAAACGCCCCGGCGGCGCCAGGAAGTACGCGGTGAGATCAATGGCATCCAGGTCATCGATGATTTCGCCCACCACCCCACGGCGATTGCCGCCACGCTCAAAGGGCTGCGTGCAGCAACCACTAAAGGCCGCCTGCTGGCGGTCATTGAACCGCGCTCTAATACCATGCGTTTAGGCGCACTGCGCGAGCGGCTAATGGAGAGCGTGGCAGACGCTGATGGCGTGTTCTGGTTTCAGCCCGCCGGGCTTGACTGGTCGATGGAGGAGCTGGTCGCCAGCCAGGGCGCGCACGCCCAGTTGTTTAGCGAAATTGAGACGCTGGTGGCGGCAGTGGTCACTCAAGCGTCACCGTTAGATCGCATTGTGGTGATGTCCAACGGTGGCTTTGAGGGGGTGCATGAACGGCTGCTGGCCGCCTTAGCGATAGCCAAAGAGGGGAAAGCGTGACAGATAGAGCAGATGCAGCGTTTAAAAAGCCGATTACCGTGGCGCTCACCGGCGCTTCGGGGGCGCAATACGGTTTACGGCTGATCGATGTATTAGTCGCCGCGGGCCATGAAGTGTGGGTTATGATTTCGAAAGCTGCACATATGGTCATTGCCACGGAAACCCCTTTTTCGTTACCCGCACAGCCCCAGCGTTTAGCCGAGGCGCTGAGTGAGCGAAGCGGGGCGCGGCCCGGTCAGATTCGCTGTTTCGGCCGCGAAGACTGGATGGCGCCGGTGGCGTCAGGTTCCGGTGCGCCCTCTGCCATGGTGGTGTGCCCGTGCTCGACCGGCACGCTTTCAGCCGTGGCCACGGGGGCCAGCAATAACCTGATTGAGCGGGCGGCGGATGTGGCGATTAAAGAGCGCCGCACGCTAGTTCTGGTGCCCCGGGAAAGTCCGTTTTCACCGATCCACTTGGAGCATATGCTGGCATTGAGCCGTTTGGGTGTTGTGATCTTGCCCGCTGCACCTGGGTTTTATCACTGCCCACAAAGCATTGATGATCTGATTGATTTTATTGTGGCACGGATCCTTAACCAGTTGGGTATCGAGCATACGCTGGTACCTCGCTGGGGAGAGGTCGGTGACGCTGCAGCCGTTAAGGATGACTGAGCTATGATGTCGTGGGCTACGCTCTCGGTTTTTGTGCCAACGTTTCTGTTTGTCTCGCTGACCCCCGGTATGTGCATGACGCTCGCCATGGTGCTGGGCATGACCCAAGGCGTTAAACGTACGCTGTGGATGATGATTGGTGAGCTGCTAGGCGTTGGCTTGGTAGCTGCAGCCGCTGGCGCAGGCGTGGCGGCGTTAATGCTGCGCCAGCCCGAGCTGTTTGTGCTGTTTAAGTGGGTGGGCGGCGCTTACCTGGGCTATTTGGGTATTATGATGTGGCGCTCCCGCGGGCGCATGGCGATTCCCAGTGAACTGGATGCGGGCCCTCCCGCAAGCCCCCTGCAGCTAGCCATGCAAGGGTTTGTTACCGCAGTGGCGAACCCCAAAGGGTGGGCGTTTTTTATGGTGCTGCTGCCGCCCTTTTTGGATAGTAGCCGCCCATTGCCAGGGCAGCTCAGCCTGCTGATCGCGGTCATCTTGACCATTGAGTTTGCCAGCATGCTGGTCTATGCCACTGGCGGAAAAACGCTGCGCAGTGTGCTCGGCAAAAGTGGCAATGTGCGCTTGCTTAATCGCATCGCTGGCACGCTGATGATTGGCGTTGGTTTGTGGCTGGCGCTGGGATAGATGGCCTCTACACCGGTGGCAACAGCCCGACGCGTGCGCTGATAAGCGCGAGTGAGGCGATGCTGAGCAGAAGCCATGGGCAGGGGCGCATTGAAGGGCGAGGCTGTTGCTGCCAGTGCAGCAGCGTAAGTGCGCAGACGACCAGACCCAGTAGCGCACCGCCCACCAGGTCACTGAGCCAGTGCACGCCCACTACCAGTCTTGATAGGGCCATGGGCAGGGCAAGGGCTAGGGCAATCCAGTAAACCCAAAAACGTTTTTGTCGGGGCATCTCGGCAGCAACGAATGCTGCGGTAAGGCCAAATAACACCACGGCAGTTGAGGTATGGGCGCTGGGGTAGGAGAACGACCCGATCAGGTAGTCCGGTGTGTCTGGGCGCGCGCGCCCAAACAGGCCTTTACCGACAGTGTTCAGCAAGGCGACGCCGGCAAAAGCGCCACACCAGTGCAGCAAGGCCGCCCATCGCTTAGTCACTAGCATCCACATCGCCCAGGGAAGTATTAAGGCGATAATGCCCAGGGTGTCACCGATGCGCGCAAAAATATTCCCCGCCAGATAAGTAAAATCACTTTGCAGCCGGGTGAACAATTGCTGAATAAGCAGATCCATTTCCAGCGGGCCATGGTGAGCGATGACCAGCAGTGTCCAGCCCGACAGGCTGCCTAGTGCGATGACCAGCAGTAGTAGGGAGGCCAATGGAACATCACCGCTTTGGCTCATGGCGAGCCATGGTCTGCGTAGCAGCGGAACACGGCGAATGCTTCCGGCAATCGCCCGGTAAAGTCGCCCATGCCGTGTCGCCTGGTGTCGGCCCCAGGAAAAAATGACCGCGAGCACGACAATGATCGCGGCAAGGGTTAGTAATGCCGCCTCTAAGCCTGGCGGAAGGTTTAAATGGTGCTGCCAGGTACGGCCCAGCAAATAGCCGGGCAGCACATAAGCAGGAGCCCACAGTGCTGCAGAGGTGACGTTGGCCCAAACAAACGTCCGTGGTGACATCCGCATCATGCCTGCTACCAGCGGAATAATAGGCCGCACTGGGCCGACAAATCGGCCGATAAACACTGACCATATGCCATAGCGTTCAAAGAATCGCGCCCCGCGGCCTAACCATTCGGGATGCTGCGAAAGTGGCCATCGCTGTGTGACCTTTTCTCTATGCTTAAAGCCCAACGAAAAGCTGATCCCATCGCCTAAAATAGCGCCTATAAAAGCGGCGCCGATTAACCACGCCAAGCCAATATCCTGGTGCCCCGCCAGGGATGCAGCGGTAGTGATTAACACCACTCCCGGCACCAGTAACCCCACTAGGGCAAGTGATTCTACCAGTGCAATCACCAATACCAGGCAGACGATTAGTGGAGGTGATGGCGTCAATGAGTGGAGCATATCGACTAGCAGCACTGAGTACTCCGGCAGCAAGTAATAGAAAGTGATAAAAGCGAGGCCTAGACGTTGGCAAGGGCCGTGCCGCGGGCTACCAGGCGCTTTAGGTAGGGCTCAAAGTGTTCCGTACGGCTGGGTAAGCAGGCGGCAATGCGTGCTTCCAACTGACCGGTCTCTACCAATACACGCTGAGAGAGTGCTCGCTGCAAGCGTTCGCGTACCAGCAGGGCGCCGCTTTCACTGGTGTCCGGTAGCACAAGCCAAAAAGTCGCGCTGTCCGCGCGGCCAAGCACGTCATGGTCGCGACAACGGATATTGACTTCACTGCACAGCGCGCCCAGTAGAGCTGTTTGGGCGCGATGTCCAAACTGCTCTTCTGCCATATCCAGCTGAGGTAGATGTAATACCAGTACCGCCAGTTGCTGATTGAGCATGGCCGCGCGTTGAAATTCGCTGTGTAAACGCTCTTTTAGCGTGTCAATGTGATAGGCCTCGCAGTCGCTGTCGTTAGGGTCAGTGGCGCGCAGGAGTGCGCGTCGACGGGCGTGTTCCCAGCGGGGGAGCGCGAGCAGTAGCGTTAAGGCCGCATAGCCAACGATAATCGCCGGTGGCGCGGCGGCGACTGAGGGGAGCAACCACCATAACGGTCCAATGGCAATATTAATCAGTAACGCGGCCCATAGCGGCAACAGTAAAAAGGCGGCGGTAATCGGCAGGCCTAGCCAAATAGGCGACACCTGGGGCTGATAATAGAAAGCGCCCAATACTACCGAGTAGGTGCCGCAAAGTAGAATAATACGCGGTAGGTAGCTTTTAACGCCTTGCCCGATATGCATTAGCAGGGCTGACAGCAACAGCAGGGTCATAAAGGTGGGAATCAGCAGGTCGCGATAATCGCCCATGGCATATAGCCATAGCGCGTAGCCCACCATCAGCGCGATGCTGGCGGTATAAGCAAGCGTCATTAACCGCTTGGGGATGTGGTGCTCGATCATACCGTCTCCCGCACCCGCTCAGTCGGTAGCTTGCTGATCTCATGCACCGACAGCGTTGCCGGTTCGATATCGATTAGTTCAAGGTGCTCACTAGTGATATTGTCGGGTAGATTGGTGAACAGTAGACGGCGTCGCTGGGAAGCTTCCTTAGGTGAGCGGGCGAGAATTAACGTCACCAGCGTTGTGCTGCTTAAGCGGTAAACATTTTCAAAATCATAGGTAAGCTCGCACAGTTTTTGCGCCGTTGGCCACAGTTGGTGGCGTTTTACATGCAGAATAAACAGTTCTGCATGAACGCCTTCGCGCTCGCAGCGCGTTTGTTCCCGGGCGATATCGCGTAGCAGTTGCTCGCCAGCCCATAGGTTAAGACCCGGAATCAAGCGCAGGCGATGACGAATCGAGCCGTTGATATCGATAAGCTGCTGCGCTCTGGACAAGGCCAGCAGGCCAAGTACCAGCAGAGCGCAAATCAGCAGAATAAATGCTGGCGCGTCCAACTCAGGCGCTACCATGACAGCGCTAACCAGCGCAGCGCTGAGATTGAAAGCAGCTACCCAGTTATTTTGTGGCAGCATCAGCATCGCGGCCCACGACCAGATTAAGATGCCATGGCGTTCTGGGCGGCGGCGATTAAGCCAACCAGCAGCGCACCCGGTACAATTTGCCATGGCAAACCCCGTGAGCGGCGGTGGCTAAAATCAAGCATTAGCGCGGTGATAAATAGCCAGCCGACGGATAGCCACAGCACTAGCGCCGCAGCGGGTGGCGTGGCAGGTGTCCATAATGCCAGGGCAACGGCAGCGGCTAAAAGGTTGGCTCGTAGCAGGCTGATTTTGTACTTGCTTTGCATGGTGACTTACTATTCGTCCTGAATAACCAGATGTATCCCATCAAGTAGGGTAATTGTAGGATATTTAACGTACACGACCCACATTAGTGCCTTAAGCGTCCTGAGTATAACGGCGAAATGGCGTAATATAAGCAAAACGTTTAAATCGGCGACACTCGGCTAATTAAAAAATTAAAGCACCCTTCTGCACGGAGACACTATGAGCGCTTCAACACCGTTCCAAGACGAGGCACATCAGCACTTATCTGCCGGCAATGTGCCCGCCTATATGCAGGCCTTGGGGCAGGCGGCCCGGCGCGCAGCCAGCGAGCTGCGTCGGGCGGATACTGGGTTGAAAAACCGCGCTTTAATGGCCATGGCACAGCGCTTGGCAGAAGCGCGTGGGCAAATACTAGCCGCCAACGCTGAGGATTTACAGCGTGGCCGTCAGAATGGGTTGGAGAGCGCGCTGCTGGATCGTTTAGCCCTCGACGACGCGCGTATTGACGCCATGATTGAAGGGCTGCAGCAGGTGGCGGGCCTGCCCGACCCGGTGGGCGAAATTGGCGATATGCGCTATCGGCCTAGCGGCATCCAGGTGGGCAAAATGCGCGTGCCGTTAGGCGTTATCGGCATTATTTACGAGTCGCGCCCCAATGTGACGCTGGAAGCCGCCAGCCTGTGTTTGAAATCGGGCAACGCCTGTATTTTGCGCGGCGGGTCGGAAGCCCGTCAGTCAAATGCCGCCATTAGCGCCTGTATTCAAGCGGGGTTAGCTGATGTGGGTCTGCCTGCCGGGAGCGTGCAGGTCGTCGCCACCACTGATCGCGCAGCGGTGGGGGAAATGATCAGCATGCCGGAATATGTCGATGTGATTATTCCGCGCGGTGGAAAGTCACTGATTGAGCGTATTAGTCGTGATGCGCGCGTGCCCGTTATTAAGCATCTCGACGGCGTGTGCCATGTTTACATCGATACCACCGCCGATCCCGCCAAAGCGTTAGCCATCGCCGTTAATGCGAAAACCCATCGCTACGGCACCTGTAATACCATGGAAACGCTGCTGGTTGATGCACCGATTGCGGATCTGCTATTGCCGGAATTGGCCCGTGCCTACGCCGAACATGAAGTTGAACTACGTGGTTGCCAGCGCACACAGGCGCTGTTGCCACAGGCAGCCGCCGCCGAAGAGGCGGATTGGTATGCCGAGTATTTGGCCCCTGTGCTGGCCATAAAAGTGGTCGATGGTATCGACGAGGCGATTGCCCACATTGAGCAGTACGGCTCTCACCACACGGATGCGATTGTCACCCAGGATTATTCACTGGCGCGCCGCTTTATGGCGGAAGTTGATTCCAGCTCCGTGATTGTTAACGCCTCGACCCGCTTTGCCGATGGATTTGAGTACGGGCTGGGCGCCGAGATTGGCATTTCCACCGACAAGCTTCACGCCCGCGGCCCTGTTGGGTTAGAGGGGCTCACCACGCAGAAATACGTAGTCTTTGGTGACGGTCAGGTGCGTGAATAGGGTGTTGGTATGAATAGAGAGCTGGTATGAGTCAAACGGAGCAACGTATTGGCATGTTAGGTGGCACCTTTGACCCTGTTCATTTGGGTCATTTGCGCAGTGCGGTAGAGCTGCATGAGGCGCTGTCGCTTGATCGGCTGCATATGATACCCGCCCAGCAGCCGCCGTTACGTGGGCAGCCCCAGGTTTCCGCACAGCAGCGTCTGAGATTGTTAGAAGCGGGCATCGCGGGCACCCCGGGGCTGGTCGCCGATGACCGCGAACTGCGCCGCGATGGACCTTCTTATAGTGCCGATACGCTGGCCGAGCTGCGCGCCGAATACGGTGAACAGGCGCGTTTGGTGATGGCGATTGGGGTTGATGCTTTCTTACGACTCGCCCAGTGGCATCAGCCAGAGCGCCTGTTTGAGCTTGCCCACCTGGTGGTGATTGCCAGGCCTGGCTATGGCGATGCGCTGCCGGCATCATTAACGGAACTGGTGGAGCATCGCAGAGTCGATAGCGTAGAGGCATTAATGCAGCGGCCCTACGGAAGCTACCTACCGTTGGAACTGCCATCGTTGATGGCGATCTCTGCGACCTACATTCGTGAGTGTTTGGAGGCGGGTAAAAGCGTGCGCTATTTGCTGCCAGACCCCGTCGAACAGGCCATTGAGCAGGGCGGTCTTTATCGATAGCGCGAATAGCGCTGGCAGTCATCAAAGAAGCCGTTACAATGGCCGGCTTTATTGACCGATTAACCAATAAGGTTGTCTTTAGGAGTCATGCACATCGATACATTGAAAAATCTAGCGGTTGACGCGCTAGAAGAACTGAAAGCACGTGACATTACGCAGTTGGATGTCGCTAAATTAACCGAGGTTACCGACCTCATGTTGATTGCCAGCGGCACTTCAACACGCCATGTGGCGGCGCTGGCACAAAACGTCGTGGAAAAAGCCAAGGCCGCAGGGCTTGGGCCGCTGGGCGTTGAAGGTGGCGATAACGCTGATTGGGTGCTGGTTGACCTGGGCGATGTTGTTGTCCACGTAATGATGCCTGAGGCACGCACTCTCTACGACTTAGAGCGCTTGTGGGCCGACCTACCCAGTGACTCGGGTGCCATTGGCGAGTCCCTTGAGCGCTTTCAAGAGCGAGCCGGCATGTCATGAGGATCCGGCTGTTGGCGGTGGGAAGTAAAATGCCTGGGTGGGTAGAAGAGGGCGTCGATACTTACCGCAAGCGGCTGCCAAGAGATTTTAATCTCGAGATAGAAGAAATTGCCCTTGGCCAGCGTGGTAAAAATGCCGATATCGCGAAAGCGCGTGCCCAGGAGGCACAGCGTATTCGCGATAAGCTGCGTGGTGACGAATACATAGTTGCCCTGGAAGTCAAAGGTAAGCCCTGGACCACCGAACAGCTGGCGCAAGAAGCCGATGCCTGGCGCATGGCTGGGCGCGATATCGTCTTGCTGGTGGGTGGGCCTGATGGTCTTGAGCCTTCGCTCTCTGCGAAGGCTGATAAAACGTGGTCGATCTCTCCGTTAACGCTGCCACACCCGCTGGTGCGGATTATGCTGGCCGAGCAGCTCTACCGCGCCTGGACACTACTGATAGGTCATCCTTATCACCGCTAACGGCTGACTGAGACGGTGAGCGATCACTGTTGTAGCCTGCTGTGCCCTTTGTTTGATTTGATTGTTTGATTTGAGAGTCATCGTTGCCATGCTCAAGCGCCCCAACACGCTAAAAAACTCCGAGCAAGAACTGCGTATTTTTCGTGTTAGAGCGTTGCTGGCGGTGTTAGTGGTGCTGACGCTTGCAGGTCTGCTTACGGGACGCCTAATCTATTTACAGATCGTTCAGCATGATATGTACAGCACGCGTTCCGAAAATAACCGAGTGCGCGTTGAGCCGTTACCGCCCAATCGTGGCTTGATCTATGACCGTAACGGCGTGCTGCTGGCTGAAAACCGGCCCACTTACAACCTTACGTTGGTGCGCGAGCGTGTCGATAACCTAGATGAAACCCTGGCGCTGTTGGTCGACCTGCTCGAACTGCCTGAAGAAGAGATTGAGGCGTTCAATGTGCGTTCTCGCCAACGCCAGCGCCCCTTCCAGCCCGCGTTACTCACCAGTGACCTAAGCGAAGAGCAAATTGCCCGCCTTGCAGTAAACCGCTACCGCCTGCCTGGCGTTGAAATAGAGGCTCAGCCGCTGCGTTTTTATCCCGATGCCGAAATCATGGCGCATACATTGGGCTATGTTGGGCGGATCAATGCCGAAGAGATGGAAACACTGGATGCGGGTCGTTACGCGGGTACCCACTTTATCGGTAAAACCGGTGTTGAGCGCTTTTATGAAGAGGAGCTGCACGGTCAGGCAGGCCTGCGCAAAGTAGAAACCAACGCCCGAGGCCGGGTATTGCGGGAGCTTAGTCGAACCGACCCGGTGCCAGGGAAGAACCTGACCTTAACGCTGGATAAGTCGCTGCAGACGCTGGCCTATGAATTGCTGGATGGTCGTCGCGGTTCTATCGTGGCTATTGCGCCAGCAACGGGTGAAATTCTTGCCATGGTATCGACGCCGGGGTTTGACAGTAATCAGTTTGTCACCGGAATTGATGTCGCCTCCTACCGCGGCTTGCAGCAAGACCTTGATTTGCCCCTTTTTAACCGTGCGACACGTGGTCACTATCCGCCGGGTTCTACCATTAAGCCCTTCCTGGCGCTGGCCGGTTTGGTCGAAGGGGTTATCACCCCAGACAGTACCATCAACGATCCTGGCTATTACCAATTACCCAATGATTCCCGCCGCTATCGCAACTGGTTGCGATGGGGGCACGGGCGGGTAGATTTAGAACGCGCTTTAGCGGTATCTAATAACACCTATTTTTATACCCTTGCGCACGATTTAGGCATCGATGATTTACATGATCAAATGAGCAATTTTGGTTTTGGCCAGCGTGTAGCCCATGACGTGCAGGGCGAGAGCGGCGCGTTAATGCCTTCGCGAGATTGGAAGCGTGGGCGTTTTAACCAGCCCTGGTACCCCGGTGAAACCCTCTCGGTGGGGATCGGGCAAGGCTATTGGCAAGTGACGCCTCTTCAGCTGGCCAGCGCTACGGCAACCCTGGCCAATCGCGGCCACTGGGTGAAGCCGAGGCTGGCCCGTGAAATTGGTGATACTCCCGTCCCGCATGATCTGCCGGATACGTTAGATGATATTCAACTAGCCAACGACAGCTGGTGGGATCGAGTTTTCAGCGGCATGGAGAAAGTCATTAGCGGCACGGAAGGCACTGCACGTCGCACCGGTGTGGGCCTTGAGTACCGCATGGGCGGTAAATCGGGGACAGCGCAAGTCTTTTCGCTCGGGCAGGATCAGCGTTACAACGCCGATGAGCTGGCTGAACGGTTACGTGACCATGCACTATTTATGGCCTTTGCGCCGCTGGAAGATCCTCAGATTGCCGTGTCTGTCATTGTCGAGAACGCCGGCGGTGGCAGTACCCACGCGGCCCATTTGGCCCGTGCAATGACTGATGCCTGGTTACTTGAGGATGAGGCTCCTGACGTCGAGGAAGTGCGTGAAGTGTTAGAGGAAGATGATGCCAATGTGGAGGGTAACTAAGCCATGCCTTGGCATTACATAGCCCGCTCGATGCGTGGTCACCCTGTACGCCCGCCCGAAAGTGGCATCGCCCGGCGCAAAAGTATTTGGGAGCGGGTCCATCTTGATCCCTGGTTGCTTGGCTTGCTGCTACTGCTCATGGGAAGCGGGTTAGTCGTTCTGTACAGCGCGTCCGGTCAATCCATTGATGCGGTGATAGCCCAGGGGGTGCGCTTTTGCATTGCATTGGTGGGAATGGTCATTATTGCCCAATTTTCTCCGTCTACCTTTCTACGCTGGGCGCCGCTGGCCTACGGCGTTGGCGTCGCCATGCTGGTGGCCGTTGATGTGGTCGGCGATGTGGGGATGGGGGCGAAGCGTTGGCTAGAGATTCCTGGGGTGATTCGTTTTCAGCCATCGGAAATGATGAAACTGGCGGCCCCGTTAATGGTCGCGGCCTATCTTAATCGCTGCGAATTACCGCCGCGCCTGCGCGATATTGTGGTGTGCGGGGTCATCATTGGCGTTCCTGTGGTGCTAACGGCGATCCAGCCTGATTTAGGTACCTCTTTGCTGGTGTCTAGCGCTGCCCTGATTGTGGTGCTGCTGGCGGGCTTGTCGTGGCGTTTAATTGGCTTTATTACCGCGTTGGGGGCGGCGGCTGTGCCGCTGCTGTGGATGAATATGCATAACTACCAGCGCCAGCGGGTGTTGACGTTTCTAAACCCTGAAAGCGACCCGCTAGGCTCTGGTTGGAACATCATTCAGTCGACCACGGCCATTGGCAGTGGCGGGCTATGGGGCAAAGGTTGGCTGCAGGGTACCCAGTCACAGCTTGAGTTTTTGCCTGAACGGCACACGGATTTCATCATTGCCGTCTTGGGTGAAGAGTTTGGCCTGGTGGGTATGTTGGTTCTGTTGTGCCTGTATTTATTAATTGTTAGCCGTGGACTTTGGATGGCGAGCACGGCTAAAGACACCTTTGGTCGTTTGGTGGCGGGCAGTATTATTTTGACGTTTTTTATTTACGTGTTTGTCAATATGGGCATGGTCAGTGGCATTCTACCTGTAGTGGGCGTGCCGCTGCCGTTGGTCAGTTTCGGCGGCACCTCAAGCGTGACCTTGTTAGCGGGTTTCGGTATTCTCATGTCGATACATGCGCATCGTCGGCTGCTGTCGCGCTAGCGACATTGCCCTGCTCAAACGCCTTTGTTGCTCGTCAATGGAAAGCTCAGGCATGGATGAATTCTGGAATGAATAGCTCAGGAGTGGAGAACCAATGAACAAGGTGCAAGGGAAGACGAGCTGTTATGTGTTGGCCGCGCTGATGTGTTGGGTAACGACCGCGGCGTTTGCCGATCAGGACTTTGCACCCCAACAAAATGCTGACAGTCAGGCGCTAATGGAAGAGCTGGTCGAGCAAGGCCTGCCTCAAGCTTGGCTCGAAGAAACTCTGCAACAGGCGAATTATACCCAAAGCGTGCTAGATGCGATGGAAGGGGCCGCTGAGCGCCGCCTAAAATGGCATGAATACCGCGCTATTTTTCTGACTCAGCAGCGTATTGACGAAGGCGTAGCGTTTATCGACGCGCATGCTGACGCCCTGGCGCGAGCGGAAAGCACCTACGGCGTACCCGCTGAAGTGATTACCGCCATTATTGGCGTTGAAACCTACTATGGACGGCACAAAGGCGAGCATCGCGTGTTGGACTCGCTGGCCACGCTGGCGTTTCATCACCCGGCGAGAGGGGCCTTTTTTCGCGGCGAGCTAGCGGCCTTTTTGCGCATCGCCTATGAGCAGCAGGTCGACCCTACCGAGCAGCGGGGCTCTTACGCGGGCGCCATGGGCTACCCACAGTTTATTCCCACCAGTTATCAAGCTTATGCCGTCGATTTTGACGACGACGGACGGCGGGATCTTTGGGAAAATCCGGTCGATGCCATTGGCAGCGTTGCCAATTACTTTGCCGAGCACAACTGGCAGCCGGAGGGTAATATCTACCACCAGGCCAGTGGGCCCGACGTCATGCCAGCTGAACTTCTGCAGGAGCTCTCTTTTAATCAAACATCGCCTCCCGCGGTGAGTGTTGCACAGTTGGCCACGCATGGGCTTGAGCCTGACGAGCCACTCGATGATAGTTTGCGGGTGGTGCCCCTGGCGCTTGAATTCGCCGATGGGGAGACGCGTTACCGGTTTGGCGAGTATAATTTTTATGTGATTACCCGCTATAACCATAGTCACCTCTATGCCATGGCCGTCGCTGAGTTGGCCGAAGCGATTGCCGAACGGCACGATAAGCTACACGAGGACGGGGCATGAAAAGCAAACTGACGATGACCCAGCGAGCGGGCGGCGCGATTGCCTTATTAGCGCTGGTCAGCGGCTGTGCTAGTAATGATACTCAGCGAGTAGACGCGCCCAGCTCCGCTAATCAAGCGTCAGCACCTGCTCCAGCGGCGGCCAACACTAGCGGTGGACGCTATGCCATGAGCGGTGACGCCTACCCGCTCGAGCCACCGGATGTTGCCAAGGTGCCTGACGCTGAGCCACGTATTGAGCAGCCTTCCCGTGCAGGCAATCGATCAACTTATGAAGTGTGGGGTAAAACCTACCACGTGCTGCCAGATGCAACGGGCTATGAGAAACGCGGTACGGCATCCTGGTATGGCGAAAAATTTCATGGTTACGCAACGTCAAACGGTGAAATCTACGACATGTATAAAATGTCGGCGGCGCACCGTTCGCTGCCTCTGCCCACCTTTGCGCGGGTGACTAGCCTGGATACCGGGAGATCGGTCATCGTCCGAGTGAATGATCGTGGTCCCTTCCATAGTGACCGGGAGATTGATCTCTCCTACGCTGCCGCTGCACGCCTGGGCTTTCTCGATAATGGTACCGGATCCGTTAAAGTTGAAGCGATCAACCCTGAGCAGTGGCTAGCCGAACATGGTGGGGGTGGCAACGCTGCTCCTCAGCCAAGGGCATCCGAACAAGCAAGGGTATCTGAACAGGCACGGCCATTGGCTGCAAACACTCCCCGTGAGGCTGATCGCCCAGCGGCGCCTACAACAGATTCGGCCGCTCCATCGCCACAAGCACCAGCACCTCAGTCGCCGCCAAGCCAAGAAGAAGCAGGCGACGCTGTGTATTTACAGATTGCGGCGCTGGGTAATTCTGAAGGCGCTCAGCAGTTGCAGCAGCGTTTGCAAGGTGAGCAGCCCCACGCGGTGCGCATTATGAGCGACGCTGACGTTTATCGTGTTCAAGTGGGGCCCATCGCTCCAAGCCAAGAACCTCAAGCGCGAGAAACACTGCGCCAAGCAGGGTTCCCCCAGGTCTTTGTTGTGCGATAATTCACCCCCTGTTTATTTCCTGTGGCGCGTCTTACGCGCCACCGTTTTTTACAAATAAGCTTTTCAAGTAAGCTTTCAAGTAAGTGAGACTGACGTTATGAACGTGTTTACATCCATTGGTCGCTCTGCACGGCTGTGCCTCTTTGCTGTTATGGCGACTGTTGCCGTGCCCGCCAGTGCCCAGTCAACGCCTCAACCGGTAATTCCACAGCCGCAGAACATTATCCCTTCAGCCCCTCAGTTAGCGGCAAGTTCGTGGATTCTGATGGATGCTAACAGTGGCCGTATCTTGGCCGAGCACAATTCCGATGAGCGTTTGCCACCGGCGAGTTTGACCAAACTGATGACCGCTTACTTGGTTGAGCGTGAGCTCAATCGTGGCACCATTAATCTCACCGATATGGTTAATATTAGCGAGAATGCCTGGCGCACCGGTGGCTCGAAAATGTTTATTGAGGTGGGCGATCAAGTGTCGGTGGACGATCTCCTCCACGGCATCATTATTGTCTCTGGTAACGATGCCAGCGTTGCCATGGCAGAGCATTTGGCGGGTGGTGAGGCGCCGTTTGCCGATCTGATGAACCAGCATGCCACGCGTTTGGGTATGAATAACACCAACTTCCAGAACGCCACTGGCTTGCCCGCCGAGAATCACTACTCAACGGCCCATGACTTGGCACGTTTATCTCAGCACATCATTAACGATTACCCCGATCACTACGAAATTTACTCCCATCGAACGTTCTCTTATGGCGGTATTGATCAGCCCAACCGCAACCGTCTGCTGTGGCGTGACCCGTCCGTGGACGGTCTGAAAACCGGTTGGACAACGGAAGCGGGTTTCTGCTTGGTATCATCAGCTAAGCGTGACGACATGCGCTTGGTTTCAGTGGTAATGGGTACTAATTCTGATGAGGCGCGCGCCCAAGAAACCCAAAAGCTGCTCAGCTACGGTTTCCGCTTTTTCGAAACCATGAAGCTCTATGAGCGCGGTGCCGTACTGGCAACGCCACGGGTTTGGGGTGGCGATATCAATGAACTGCGTGTCGGTGTCGATGAAGAAGTGTTTATGACCCTGCCTCGCAACCGCAACGAAGAGCTGCGTGCGCGTCTGAACCTCAATCCAGACCTGCAGGCACCGATTGCCATTGGCGACGAGGTTGGTACGCTGGAAGTGCATTTAGGTGACGAAGTGGTCGGTGAGCGTCGCTTAGTAGCGCTGGAAAACATCGAAGAGGGCGGTCTTTTCAAGCGCCTGTTCGATCAGGTGCAGCGCTTCTTTAGTAATCTGATTAGTAATTTTACCGATTAATCCGCTCTACGATCTGAACACTGATGAGTTCCATCGTGTCTCTGTAGTGAGCGGTATCTTTGCGAAATAGGCTTGTTATGAAAAAAGATGCTCCTCAGGGGCTGCGTGATTTGCGCCAACCGGCGGCTCAGGAGCCGCCTAAGATCACTTTTCCCTGTAATTACTCGTTAAAAGTTGTCGGTGATGCCGCCGAGGATTTTCCTGCCTGTGTGTGCCAGGTAATTGTGCGTCACGACCCCGACTTCGATGCAACAGCGATGCAGGTGGTCGACAGCCGCAATGGCCGTTTTCAATCGGTACGTGTGGTGATTAGAGCGACCGGAGAGCAGCATATTAAAGATCTGTTTGAGGATCTCAAAGCTACTGGCCGTGTGCATATGGTGGTGTGAGCGTGGACAACGCCGTGCCGATTGAGTTATACGATTTGGGACACCAAGCCTACCTGCCGGTTTGGCAGGCGATGCGTACGCTCACCGATACACGGGATGCGCAAACCCCTGATCAGTTCTGGCTGGTCGAGCACGACCCGGTGTTTACCCAAGGGCAGGCTGGCAAGCCTGAGCATCTTCTGCTGCCCGGTAATATTCCGGTAGTGCACGTTGATCGCGGGGGGCAAGTCACTTACCACGGGCCTGGGCAGGTGGTGCTGTATCCACTGCTGGACGTGCGGCGGGGTAAAATAGGTGTGCGTGATTTAGTCACTGCATTGGAGAATGCCGTGATTGATGTGTTGAGCCACCATGGGGTGAGCGCCCGAGCACGGCCCGATGCGCCCGGTGTTTATGTGATGACGGAAGCAGGTGAGGCGAAGATCGCTTCACTTGGCCTGCGTATTCGGCGGGGCGCTAGCTTTCACGGCGTGGCGTTAAATGTAGACGGTGACTTAGCGCCTTTTTTGCGCATTAACCCCTGCGGCTATGCGGGTATGCCGATGACGAAGTTGGCTGACTTGGTGGTATTGCCAAGCGACCATCGGGTAGGGGAACAACTGGCCGAAGCATTAGCGATGCGTTTAAAGCGTGGTTTGGTAACAGGTCAGGAATGGCCACTATAAAGAAGGGGTTGCCCTCTTTATAGTGGTTGATAGCGGCTTGAGCGGTTGGGTTTTAGCCCACGTTCATTGCCGGAATCAGGTTGGGGTTCGCTTCCTGCTCCTGACCGGGAATCGCTGCAGGTGAAGCGAGCCCTAGGTTGTTTTTCTCAAACACGCGATCCGCGCGGTAGCTGGAGCGTACCAGCGGGCCAGACGGCACTTCCATAAAGCCTTTTTCCAGGCCAATCTCGCGGTAGCGATCAAACTCTTCAGGCGTCACCCAGCGCTCCACCGATAGGTGGTTTTTGGTCGGACGTAGGTATTGACCGAGTGTGACGATATCCACACCGATCTCACGAAGATCGTCAAAAGTTTGCAAAATCTCTTCGTCGGTTTCACCCAGGCCCAGCATCAGGCTGGTTTTGGTGATGATGTCAGGGCGGTAGCGCTTGGCATGGGCGAGTACATCGAGGGTTTTACGGTAGCCCGCACGCCGGTCACGCACGCGGCCGGTTAGCCGTTCGACGGTCTCCACATTCTGGGCAAATACCTGCAGGCCAGAATCGACCACGCGTTCGATCGCGGTCAGTTCACCGTCAAAGTCGGGCGTTAAAGCTTCTACTACCACTTCTGGCGTGCGCGCCTTGATTGCACGAATGCAGTTGGCGTAGTGGTTGGCACCGCCGTCGTCGAGGTCGTCACGGTCAACCGAGGTGAGTACGATATAACGCAGCCCCATGAGCTCAACCGACTTGGCAGTGTTCTCAGGCTCTTCGTGGTCTAGCCACCCCTGGGGATTGCCGGTATCCACCGCACAGAATCGACAGGCGCGGGTACATACCGAACCCATTAGCATGATAGTGGCGGTGCCGTTGCTCCAGCACTCACCCATGTTAGGGCAGTGGGATTCGGCGCAAACGGTGCTTAGCCGATGGGTGGCGACGTTTTTCTTGACCGCCTCAAAGCGTTCGCCCCCTGGGATCTGTGCCCGTAACCACTTGGGTTTGCGTTCAAGCTCAACAGAAGGGGCCTCTGGCTGCGCTTTGCGCTGCTTCATGCCATCCTTGATCACCGACATGCCATGTTCATTACGGTATTTTTCACCGCTGGACACGCGCTGCGAGGGGTTATTGCTCATAGGGACAGAGCCTCTCTTCTGTGCGGTATGCCGAAGGCATGAAAGGGCGTTGACCTTTCCAAGCCTGCCAATTGTTACCTAATTAATACGAAGTACGCCCGAGATTTAATCGCGCTAGTTACCACTAATGTAACATATCTCGTTGTCTACAAGACACCGTAAACCGTTACTCGCCTTCAAGGTGAAAGTATCGGTAAACAGGCGACACCGTGGCTGGGCAAGGGGCTTGAAGGTGCCTGGAAATGGCGGCGGTAGTCGGGTAAGTGTTCACGAACAAAGCTTAAAAAAAGCTCGGCAACCGGAGTAGGTAAACGCTCCCGCGTATAGACCGTGCACCAAGAGCGGTGGATGGGGAAGTCGGGTAGCCCCAGCTCAAAAAGCAACCCCTGCTCTAGCTCCAGCTGTACCGCCAAACGCGGCAGTACGGCGACCCCCAAGTGGGCCATAACACCGCCTTTGATCGCTTCATTGGTGCCTAGCTCAATACAGTGGGGAAGGGCGATCTGCTGGTTGGCGGCCATTTGCTCAAAGGCATTGCGCACGCCAGAGCCGGGTTCGCGCATTAGCACGTAGTGACGAGCGAAGTCTGCTAACGAGGGCTGGGGCATTGAAAGCAGTGGATGCTCTGGCCAGACAACGGCGATCAGTTCGTTATCAATAATCGGCATGACGACTAAGCGGTCATCTTCAGGAACCATTGCCATAATGACCAGATCATCCTGCTGCTCGGTCAGCCGTTCAAGTGCCTGGCGGCGGTTGCACACCTTTAAGCGCACGTGCACCTCAGGGTAGTGAGCGCGGAAGCGGGCGAGTAGGTAGGGCACTACATATTGGGCCGAGGAAACCGCGGCGATATTAAGTTCGCCACTTATTTTGCCGTTAATGTCCGATAAGTTCATTTCCAGCCGCGACAGCTGGCCAAAAATTTCTCGCGTCGAGTGGGCGAGGGTGTCGGCGGCAGGTAGCGAGTGGAGCGTTTTGCCCGCGTAGTTAAACAGTGGCTGGCCCAGGGCCTGCTCAAGCTGGCGTATTTGCGCGCTCACCGCCGGCTGGGTTAGCCCCAGTTGTTCAGCCGCGCGCGAATAGGAGCGCTGCCGATGCACTGCCTGGAAGACCTGTAGCTGTCTAAATGTGAGGCGATTGAGCAGATTAGGGGATGACATGGCAACCTCGTAGTCAACGTCCTATATCGACGTAGGAATTAATATCAAAATCAGGCTTCATCGCCAGGGCAAAGCATGCTACCACTGAATCTTTGGCACTGCCTAAACAGGGCCTCATTAGTCGCATAAGGCGTAATTGTCAGGGTTAATGATCGACGCCGCGCACGTAGTGGCCTAGACTATATTGCATTGCAGCATCATTGCTTTCGGGTCTGGTGCCTGTGCATCAACCCAATGGGAGACCCTATGAACTTTCTTGCCAATCCTCTGACCAGCTCTTTGTTTCCAGCCAGCGCTTTTACAAGCGCGTGGTCGAAACATCAAAATGCTTCCACCGCGGTGCCAGGTGGCGAGGCGCTCTCAGCGTTGTTCGACCCATTCGGATTTGGGCGCGCTGCCTTTGGTTACTGGCGCGATAGCATGGAGCGCAGCGTTCTGTATCTGGACGTGATGCGCGAACGGGGTAATCAATACCTTGAGCACATGGAGCAAACCAAGCCCAATGTGTTGGGGTTTGATACCGAAGTGCTGATGGATGGCCGAACGCTACCCCGGCCAACCAACTACGAGCTGCTGCGCGTGCTGCCCCACGAGGGGACGGAAATTGATCCACAGAAGCGTCCTTTTGTGGTGGTAGACCCACGTGCGGGGCACGGGCCAGGGATTGGTGGATTTAAGCCGGACAGCGAGTTGGGCGTGGCGCTCAAAGCGGGGCACCCCTGCTATTTTATTGGTTTTTTGCCGTTTCCAGAGCCGGGCCAAACCGTCGAAGACGTAGTTGAGTCGGAAATTGCCTTTCTTCGCCATGTGATTGAGCTTCATCCCGAAACCACCGAAAAACCGATGGTGGTGGGCAATTGTCAGGCGGGCTGGCAAATCATGATGGCGGCGGCGTTAGAGCCGGACGTTTTTGGGCCTATCCTGATTGCCGGCGCCCCGCTTTCCTACTGGGCGGGTGAGCACGGCAAAGCCCCCATGCGCTATACCGGCGGTATGGCGGGGGGCAGCTGGATTACCGCGCTGACGAGTGATATTGGTGACGGCCTGTTTGACGGCGCGTGGCTGGTTCAGAACTTCGAGCGCTTGAACCCGGCTAATACCTACTGGAAAAAGCAGTACCACCTTTACGACAACATCGATACCGAAGCGGGCCGATACCTCGATTTTGAACGTTGGTGGGGCGGTCATGTCGTACTGGGCGGTGAAGAGATACAGTATATTGTCGATAACCTGTTTGTCGGCAATAGACTCTCTACCGCACAGCTGGTGACCCGTGATGGGCGCCGCATCGACCTGCGCAATGTGCGCTCGCCGGTGGTCGTGTTCTGTTCGCGTGGCGACGATATTACCCCGCCGCCTCAAGCGTTGGGCTGGATTCGTGATCTATATGAAAACACCGATGACATCATTGCCAATGAGCAAACCATCGTCTATTGCCAGCATGATACGACCGGCCATCTAGGTATATTTGTTTCGGGCAGCGTATCGCGCAAAGAGCATACCGAATTCACTGCCAATATGGATTACATCGACGTGCTGCCGCCTGGGCTGTACGAAACCTCCATATCTCCGGCAGAGAAGGGCGAAGACGCTGAGTTGTTCGAGCGTGATTATCTGCTTGAATTTATGCCGCGTAACTTTGAAGAGTTAGATCAGGCAGTAATGCACAAGCCGGAGGATGACCGTCGTTTTGCCACCGTGGCGCGGATCTCGGAAATCAATTTGGGGATGTACCGGCTCTTTCTGCAGCCCTGGCTAAAAGCCATTATGACGCCGGAAGCTGCCCGCTTTATTCGTCGTATGCACCCGATCCGCTTGGGCTATAAGCTGCTTTCTGACCGCAATCCGCTTTCAGTGCCGCTACCGGTAATGGCGGAAGCTGTGCGTAAAAATCGTCATCCGGTATCTCAAGACAATCTGTTTAAAGCGCTTGAGACCATGGGTTCTGACCAACTGGTCGCAGGCCTCAACGCGATGCGCGATCTGCGTGATAGCAACACCGAAAAAATGTTTATGGATATCTACGGTCAGCCGTTGTTGCAGGCTGCCGTTGGCCTATATGGCGATGCCCATGTGCATCGTCGCCGCCCAGGGGCCGAGCCTGAGCATCGTCGCTTCATTGAGCAGCGTCAGGAAGAGCTGCGTGAGAAAATTGCCAAGGGTAGTGCCCATGAAGCGGTGATGCGCTCGCTTATCTACGTGCTGGGCGGTGCTCCAGCCACGGATGAGCGTAACTTTAAGCGTTTGAGAGCTTCGCGCGCAGAACTTGAGCCTGGTATTGAACTGAGTGATTTTAAAAACCTGGTACGTGAGCAGTTCTTTATCTTAAAGCTGGATCGCGAACAGGCGTTGAATTCGCTACCTGATTTGCTCTCAGGGCAGAGTAATGACGATATCGATGGCCATATTAGCCACCTGGAGCACGTGTTCGCCGCTAGCGGGGAGCTATCAGAGCATACCGCTGAGCGCTTTGCCCAAGTTAAAGCGCTGTTTGATAAAGCCAGGCCCAGTAAGCCAGTAGCAACTGCTAAACCCGCCGCTGCCCAGAAGACAGCCGACAAGGTTGAAGCCGTGCCTGCTAAGCCTAAAGCGGCCACAAAGCCTAAAGCGACTACAAAGCCTAAAGCGGCTACAAAGCCTAAAGCGACCGCTGCGCCCGCTAAACCAGCAGCCAATAAGCCCTCAGAAGCTAAGCCTGCAGAAGCTAAGCCCTCAGAAGCTAAGCCCGCAGAAGCTAAGCCCGCAGAAGCTAAGCCCGCAGAAGCTAAGCCCGCAGAAGCCGCTAAGTTGGCATCAGTTAAGCCAGCCGCTGAAACGACCTCTAAGTCTTCTTCCAATGGCGAGGAGTCAGCTGAGCCAACGGCAAAGCCCGCTAGCACTACCGGTCGTCGAAAGACCCCGCGTAAGCGCTAAAACAGTGCGTTAGCTCACTGCGCCCCCGCCTATTTGGTGGGGGCGCTTTGTTTGTCTCAATCGCTTTTGGGTTGCTGTAATGCTGGTGGCAGTCTAGTGTCTAGCTACTATTTACCTGAAATATAACCTTGGTTGTCTAAAATCTACGGATTCTCCCTACGCCATGGTTGCTACTGGCGCTTAGCTTAGGGCTGGGGTAGGGTAGGCGCATTTTTTCATCCGTATCTTTTTGACGGGCGGTTTCATCCCGGCGATACGGCACCGAATTCAGAGCACGCGCTAGACAGCCCGTGCATTAGGAAAGTGGAGCACTATGGGCAAGTCACTGGTCATCGTCGAGTCGCCAGCGAAAGCGAAGACGATTAACAAATATCTCGGCAACGATTTCATCGTGAAGTCGAGCGTGGGTCACATTCGTGACCTGCCGACCAGCGGCTCAGGTAAGGCAGCCTCCGATCCCAAGGAGCGCGCGCGCCAAGCCGCAGCGACACGCAAGATGTCGGCGGAAGAGAAAGCAGAATATAAAAAGCGTAAAAGCCAGGATCAGCTGATTCGGCGCATGGGGATCGACCCCAACAACGGCTGGGAAGCCCACTATGAGGTGCTGCCCGGAAAAGAGAAAGTCGTTGCCGAACTAAAGAAGCTGGCTGAAAAAGCTGACGCTGTCTATCTCGCAACGGATTTGGACCGCGAAGGGGAAGCCATTGCCTGGCACCTGCGCGAGACCATCGGTGGCGATGACAGCCGTTACAAGCGCGTAGTGTTTAACGAAATCACCAAAAACGCTATTCAGGACGCCTTCAAGGCACCTGGGGCACTCAATATACCGCGGGTGGAAGCGCAGCAAGCAAGGCGCTTCCTGGATCGTGTTGTGGGCTTTATGCTCTCGCCTCTATTGTGGGCGAAGGTGGCGCGTGGGCTGTCGGCTGGCCGTGTACAGTCAGTTGCGGTACGTCTGATTGTCGAGCGCGAGCGTGAAATTCGCGCCTTTATTCCTGAAGAGTTTTGGGATGTGCACGCGGATTTAGCCTCGCCCGAGGGTGAGCTGGTGCGTTTTGCCCTGGTACGCCAGGATGGCAAAGCCTTTAAACCCACCTCCGAAAAAGACACCTTGGCGCGTATTGAGCAGCTTCGCAAAGCCAAGCTGGCAATTACCTCCCGGGAAGATAAGCCGACTAGCTCAAAACCCACGGCGCCCTTTATTACCTCTACGCTGCAACAAGCGGCGAGTGGCCGGTTAGGCTTCTCAGTCAAGAAGACCATGACCATGGCTCAGCGCCTCTACGAGGCGGGCTACATCACCTATATGCGTACCGACTCAACCAACTTATCGAAAGATGCGGTTGAAGGTGTGCGCAGTTATATCGGTGAAGAGTTCGGCAAGCGCTACTTGCCAGAAGCGCCGAACCGCTACAGCAGCAAAGAGAGTGCCCAGGAGGCCCACGAGGCAATTCGCCCTTCCAGCGTTGAACGTAAAGCGTCCGACCTGGCCGGAATGGAGCGCGATGCCGAACGCCTTTATGAGCTGATCTGGCGTCAGTTTGTGGCTTGCCAAATGACACCTGCAGAGTACCTGTCGAGTACGCTCAGTGTGGAAGTTGATGGCTATGAACTGCGTGCAAAAGGTCGCGTGCTGAAGTTTGATGGCTACACCCGGGTGATGAAGCCCAGCGGTAAAAATGAGGATCAGAGCCTGCCTGACTTGCCTAAGGGCACGCCCATGGCGCTGGAAGCACTCGACCCCCAGCAGCACTTTACCAAGCCTGCTCCACGCTACACCGAAGCAAGCCTGGTGAAGGAGCTTGAGAAGCAGGGGATCGGTCGTCCTTCTACCTACGCTTCGATTATCTCGACGATCCAGGATCGCGGCTATGTGAAGTTGGAAAACCGCCGCTTCTATGCCGAAAAACTGGGCGATATCGTTACCGAGCGGTTGAAAGAGTCCTTCCCTGATTTGATGGACTTTTCGTTTACCGCTCGCATGGAAGATGGCCTGGATGAAGTCGCTGAAGGCGAGCGTAACTGGCAGGCCCTGTTGGATGCCTTCTACGGCGAGTTTCGTGAAGAGCTGGCTAAGGCAGAGAGCGAAGATGGTATGCGGCCTAATCAGCCGGTGCCAACGGATATCGACTGCCCGAGCTGTGGCCGTCATATGCAGATTCGTACCGCTTCTACCGGTGTTTTCCTGGGGTGTAGCGGTTATAACCTACCGCCCAAAGAGCGCTGCAAAACCACCATTGACCTGATTCCAGGCGAAGAGGCGGTGGCCGAAGACGCGGGCGAAGAGGCCGAAACGGATGCGCTGCGTGCCAAGCGTCGCTGCCATAAGTGTGGCACGGCGATGGACAACTATCTGATCGATGAAACGCGTAAGCTTCACATCTGCGGTAATAGTCCCGATTGTGACGGCTACGAAGTGGAGAGCGGGAAATTCAAGATCAAGGGCTACGACGGCCCAATTATCGAATGCGACAAGTGTGGTTCTGAAATGCAGTTGAAATCTGGCCGCTTTGGCAAGTATTTTGGCTGCACCAACAGCGAATGTAAGAACACCCGTAAGCTGTTGAAGAGTGGTGAAGTGGCGCCGCCGAAAATGGATCCGATTCCCATGCCGGAGCTGGCTTGTCAAAAAGTTGACGACCACTATGTGCTACGTGACGGAGCAAGCGGACTGTTTTTGGCCGCCAGCAAGTTTCCGAAAAATCGTGAAACGCGACCGCCGCTGGTGAAAGAGCTTAAAGCGCACGCCGATGAGCTGCCTGAGAAGTACCACTTTATTCTCAAGGCACCCAGCGAAGATCCCGATGGCCGCCCGGCGCAGATCCGTTACTCGCGTAAGAGTAAAGAGCAGTACGTGATGACCGACGAAGATGGCAAGGCCACCGGCTGGAAGGCTATGTTTGATGCCGGTAAATGGCACGTGGAGGACAAGCGCAAGTGAATGCACGGTCTCGAACCAACCAGCTGCTCTACCAAGCGGAGCTATTAGCTGCTTTGCCGGCGGGGGATGATGAACATGCCCCGGCGCGGCAAATGGCGCTGGAGGAGAGTGCTTTAGCGCTTTTTGAGCTGGCACTGGAGTCGCTGCTGCGAGAAGTTACTGAGCACGCCCGCTTATCTGACCACCGTTGGACGGTGTTGCTAGCCCAGGAAGGCCCTGCTTTAGCCGAATTACAGCGTCTGCGCGACTTAGCGGCTCAGCCGGAAAGCTGGCTGAATTGGTTGGTGGTGCAGCTTGAGCGTCTGCATAGTGACGATGGAGCCGCGCGGCGTCCGACGCACAACCCGGCTATGATTGCAGTGGGTAACTCAACCGGTTTGCGTCAGCCGCTGCTGGATAATCTCCAGGCCGCCAAGCGTGAAATTGATGCGCTGCGCGAAACCAGTTTGGAGTGGTGAGAGTTAGGCAACGCTCAAGTAGTCAGGAAAGGAGATCATAATGCGCTACAACCAAGTCAAAGATTTAGTCGAATGGGCCGCTGGTTTTCATGCGCGGATGGCGGAACAGTATAGCGAGGCCGCTGGTAAAGCGGACAATGAACGCCTACAGATGGCCTTTAATTACCTGGCCAGCCGCGAGCTAAAGATGAAAACGGGCCTTGAAGAGCTCTTTCATGACGGCTCTGATCAGTCAGAGGTGCTGGAATTATGGTTCGATGATTCGAGCGATTTTCCCCAGCCGCCTGAACTGGATCGCCTGGCAGAGCAAACGATAGCCGGCTCCTTAGAGGATGCGATGAGGACAGCAACGTCCTCGCACCAGCGCCTTCAAGGGCTTTACGAACATCGCGCTTCGCGTGCGAAAATTGAGCCTGAAGAGGAATTCTTCAACGCTCTGGCTCAAGGGCATAATTCTGAAATACGCCATATAGTGGCCAGTATGGAAGAGTTGCAGGGCGTTTAATGGGTCTCTATCAGTCGTTTGTAGCTAATGGCTTATGGGGTGCGTCAGGCGTGACCATGACGAAATTACTAACGGCGGATGTGGGAATAAGGTATAACAGCCACCAGATGTGCCCAGTCGGTCAATCACGGGCTAACCTGTTTCGAGAGCTTTCATGTTTTTAGTTAATCGCCGCCGATTTTTAGCCATGGTACTGAGTTTGCCGGCCGTGGCCAGCGCTGCCGTCACCGCGCCTGCCGGGCCCGGTCAGTCTGCCTCAACTGATCTTATAGAGACAATGCTTAGCCGCGCCCATGTGCCGCGCCATAGCAACGAGCTGTGGGTGCTGGTGGATGATAAAGAGGCGACTCTTAGCGTCTTCCGTGGCAATGCGCTACTGGAGCGGTTTGCGCCCATCTCGCTTGGCCGCGCGGGGGCTAAAACCCAGCGTGTGCGCGGCGATAATGTGACCCCCATGGGCGAGTTTCATGTCAATCGTTTTAATTATGAAAGCCAGTGGCGTACATTCATTGGCATTGATTACCCAACGCCGTTGCATGCGAGAATGGCGCTGGAAAAAGGCATTTATTCCCAAGCTGACTATGATGATTACTTCGACTACTATCGACGTTACGGCCACCCGCCGCAAAACACCGCACTGGGTGGAGCGATCGGGATACACGGTCTGGGTAGCGCGGATCCCGATATTCACGGGCGCTATCATTGGACCCAAGGGTGTGTCGCTGTGACTAACGAGCAAATTGATCGCTTGACCGAGCTAGTGGGTGTTGGCACACGTGTAGTGATCCGTTAAGCTGTTGCCGTTGATGGAAGTTCGAGGTTTTAAATAAGTGGCTATAGACAACCGCTGTAGTCTATTATAAAACAGCGTTTGACTTGCGTGCTTTGCAGCACAAGTCACTGAAAAGAACCTGCACCGCAGGTAGACAAATTTAAGCTAAGAACTTATTCTGACTTAAGTGACTAGCCTTACCTTTGTCATACCCTTAACGTAGTACCCAAGGACGACTCAAGGAGAACATTATGACTCTGAAAACTACTCTGAAGATGACTGCTGCTGCCGCTTCACTGGCAATTCTTGCTGGTTGTGCTTCTACCAGCGCGCTGGAAGAAGTTCGCATGACTGCTGAATCTGCACAGGCTGACGCTGCAGAAGCACGTAGCATGGCTTCACAAGCAATGAACACTGCAAACCAAGCCCAGCGCGATGCGCAGGCTGCTCTGCAGATGTCTGAGCAGAACCGTGAAGAAATGAACCGTATGTTCCAGCGCTCCATGCAGAAGTAATTCTGCTTGGGCTGCTCAGGGGGTCGCCCGGCTCTCTTCGCAGTTGCTGGAAAATGTAGTTAGTGGATACATCGAAAAGAGGGCGCTGTAAGTTAAGGCGTCAGACAATTAGGTTATTTTACTAGCTACGCAAAAAACCCCGCTTCGGCGGGGTTTTTTGTTGCTTTTATACTGCAGGGGCGTCGTTTAGGCGTCTTTATCAGTGTCCTGATTGACGCTGAGCTTAAGTTCGTCGATCAGTTCAACAGGCTCGGGTTCTGGCTCAGGAGCCTGCGGGCCGAAGAGGGCGATAAATTGACCGTCAGGGGCTTCTACGGCGCGTTGAATCCGTTCGGCGTCTATTTCAGCGTCGTTGTCAGTCAGCTCTGTGACGCGCTCCAGGGCGTTAAGCAGTGGCTCGAAGCCTTCCACATTCTCTTCCAGCTGCGGAAACGACTGTACAAACAGCGTGCCGTCGGCAGCAAAGCCCGCTTTGAAGGGTGCATCCATCAGGTTGACCTGAGTGCCGCTGGGCAAGCGCTCATAAAGCGATTTGATATCTTCCGGGTACATGCGAATGCAGCCACGGCTAACTCGCATGCCCACGCCATCGGGACGGTTGGTGCCGTGAATCAGATAGCTCGGCATCGCCAGCAGGATCGCGTGCTCGCCTAAGGGGTTGTCAGGGCCAGGTGGCACTACGGAAGGCGCTGGGTCGCCGCGTTCGGCTGCTTCGCGACGCATAGATGCCGGTGGAGCCCAGGCGGGGTCTTTAACTTTAACCGTGGTGCGGGTGATGCCCACAGGGGTGGCAAACTCTTCACGTCCTACGCTGACCGGGTAGGTTTCGACGATACCGGGCTTGTCGGCAGGGTAGTAGTAGAGGCGCAGCTCAGAAAGGTTGATGACAACGCCTTCGCGCGGCGCGGGCGGCAGAATGTATTGGGTGGGGATCACCACCTCGGTGCCTACTCCCGGTACCCATAGGCTGACGCCCGGGTTGGCCATGCGGATCTCTTCATAGCCAATGTTGTGGCGGCGGGCGATATCAATCAGCGTTTGCTTGGGGTCTTCAACGACGACCGTGTAGCGTTCGCCAATCACATCGCCATTTTCAGGGAGGCGAAAGTGGCCACGGGGCAGCTCGTCCCGGTCGGCAACCTGAGCAGCGCTATCGACGGCGTCGAGACTGACTTCCTGTGCCTGCTCTTGTGAGGCCTCTTCTGGTTGTTCCTGCGTCTGCTGTTCTTGCGCCTGGGCTGAGTTATCGGCTTGCTCGTCAACCGGCTGCGCATAAGCGGGGCTAATCAGGCTGGCGGCTAATAGCACGGCCAAGCTGGTGGGGCCCCAAAGGGTAAAGGTATTGCGAATGTTCATGGTCGTTCCTAATGTGTTGATTCACTGCTGCTGCGCGTTGTGGGGCCACTATTGCTAATTAGCGGCTGGCTACTGGCAATTTTGCCCCATGCGTCACGCCGCCGCTACTTTTTGATTAAGGGTGCTAAGTAGGTTCTCAAGCTGCTGGAAGCGCTTGTCGACACTTTCCATTGGTAATTCAAACCGTAAGGTGTCAGAACCGTCTAAACGGTAATGTGCTGGAGAGGTCTGAATTAGTGTCACCAAGGTTAATGGATCCACCTGGGTGCTGCTATCAAACAACACCCTGCCGCGGCTTTCACCGGCCTCAATCTTGCTGATACCCAGCTGCTCTGCACGGTGACGCAGCTTGGTCTGGCGAATCAGGTTTTTCAGCGGGTTGGGTAGCAAGCCAAAGCGGTCGATTAGCTCAACCTGTAACTCTTTAAGCTCGCTATCGCTCTGGGTGTTGGCAATCCGCTTATACATCACCAGCCGCTGCTGGACATCGTGAATGTAATCATTGGGGATCAGTGCGGGCAGGTTGAGGTTAATCTCCACGCCGGTATTGAAGGGTGCATCGATATTGGGCGTTTTGCCGGCGCGAATGGCCTTCACCGCACGATCCAGCATCTCCATATAGAGCGTGTAGCCGATGGTTTCCATCTGGCCGCTCTGTTCATCCCCTAGCAGTTCGCCTGCGCCACGGATTTCCATATCGTGGCTGGCCAGGGTAAACCCTGCGCCTAAATCGTCCGAAGCGCTAATCGCTTCCAGGCGTTTGATGGCATCGCGGGTCATCGCTTTGGGTGGCGGGGTCAGTAGGTAAGCGTAAGCCTGGTGGTGGCTACGCCCAACCCGGCCCCTCAGCTGATGCAGTTGCGCCAGGCCAAATTTATCGGCGCGCTCAATAATAATGGTATTGGCACTCGGCACATCAATGCCGGTTTCAATAATGGTCGAACATACCAGCACGTTAAAGCGGCGGTGGTAGAAGTCCGACATTATGCGTTCCAGGCTGCGCTCGGGAAGCTGGCCGTGGGCAACGCCCACGCGTGCCTCGGGGATCAGCTCACGGATCTTTTCAGCACTGTTCTCAATGGTTTTGACTTCGTTATGTAACACATAAACCTGGCCCCCGCGGAGTATTTCGCGCAGCAGGGCTTCCTTAATGATGCTGGCGTCGTGCTGCTGGACAAAGGTTTTGACCGAGAGGCGTCGAGCGGGTGGCGTGGCAATGATCGACAGATCACGGATGCCGCTCATGGCCATATTCAGCGTGCGCGGTATGGGGGTGGCGGTCAGCGTTAAAATATCGACTTCAGCGCGCAGCGTTTTGAGTTTCTCTTTTTGCGCAACGCCAAAGCGGTGCTCCTCATCGATGATCAGCAGGCCCATTTTGGGCAGCTCAACGCTTTTAGCGAGCAGCTTGTGGGTGCCGATGACGATATCCGTTTGGCCGCTTTTAATGCTCTCGAGCGTCTGGGTGACCTCTTTGCCGCTGGTAAAGCGCGAGATGAGGCCAATATTGACGGCGGTATCGGCAAAGCGGTCGCGGAAGTTCTCGAAGTGTTGGCGCGCCAGCAGGGTAGTCGGTACCAGAACCACCACCTGACGGCCAGACTGCACGGCCAGAAACGCCGCCCGCATGGCGACTTCGGTTTTACCGAAGCCGACGTCGCCACACACTACGCGATCCATGGGTTGTGGCGAGGTCATGTCGCTGATCACCGCTTCAATTGCCGCGTGCTGGTCGGGGGTTTCCTCAAACGGGAAGTTGCCTGCAAAGCGCAGGTACTCCTCGCCTGGCGCTTCGTAGACCACCCCTTGCTGGGCTTCCCGGCGGGCGTAGACATCCAGCAATTCCGCGGCGGTATCACGAATTTTCTCGGCGGCTTTACGGCGGGCTTTTTCCCACTGATCCGAGCCTAGTTTGTGCAGCGGCGCCAGTTCATCACCGGCACCGCTGTAGCGGGAGATCATATGCAGGCTGTCGACGGGCACATAAAGCTTGGCGCCATCGGCGTAGGAGAGCGCCAGGAACTCATTCGCCTGGCCACCGGCCTCTAAGGTTTCCAGTCCTAGGTAGCGGCCAACGCCATGGGCCTGGTGAACCACTGGCGCGCCTTCGCGCAGCTCCGACAGATGACGTACCGCAAGCTCGTTGTCGTCGGTGGCTTTTTCGCGCCGTCGACTCTGGCGTACCACGTCGCCAAACAGCTCGGTTTCACTAATCACCGCAACGCTTGGGTTATTCAGCCATAGGCCGCTATCCACCAAGCCTTCGGTGATGGCATAGGGTTGGCCGCTGGCAAGAAAATCGTGGAAGCTATCGGTATGGGGTAGTGCGAGTCCGAGAGGCGCCAGGATCTCTTCGAGCGCTTCACGCCGGCCCCGCGACTCCGCCACAAACAGCACCCGGGTTTGAGCGTGGGCGTGCAGAAACGCCGACAGCTCGGCTAACGGCTGTTTGGCGCGAGCATTAATAGACAGCGTAGGGAGCGGCGCGGCTTCAGGCTGCTGCGCGTGGCGCTGCTCGGTATCCTCAGTAAGTTCGATACGTGGTCGGGCTTTAATTGCCGAGAATACGTCATTGACCGGAAAAAATGCCCGGTGCGGGGGCAGCAGCGGTCGTGTGGGGTCAACGCCCAAGTTAACGTATCGGGCGTCAATTGATTGCCAGTGCTGCTCTGCGGAATCAAAAACGCCTGGCAGTAGCGCTACCCGGGTATCGTCCGTCAGGTGGTCAAACAGTGATGCGGTCTGCTCGAAAAACAGCGGCAGGTAGTGCTCAAGCCCCGGTGACGGAATGCCTTTCAGGGCATCGTTGTAGAGCGGGCACTGTCGGGGGTCAACGTCGAACAGGGTCTCAAACTGCTCGCGAAAACAGGCAATAGCGCTGCGGCTTAACGAATATTCGTGTGCGGGTAGCAGCTCCAAGGTGTCTAGTTTGTCGGTAGAGCGCTGGCTGCCGGGATCGAAGTGGCGCAGGGAGTCGATCTCATCATCGAATAGATCAATGCGGATCGGTTCGTCCATGCCCATGGCAAACAGATCGATTAGCGCACCGCGCATGGCGTATTCGCCGGGCTCATACACGGTTTCGACAGCGCGATAGCCCGCCCGAGAGAGCGATTCACGAAACCCTTCGCGATCCAATCGCTCGCCGGTTTTAAGCGTCATTACCCGACCGGCGATATATTCAACTGGGGGTAAGCGCTGCATCAGCGTATTGATCGGCACCAGCACAATGCCGCGCACGCCATCTTGCAGCTGACGCAGGGTGCGCAGCCGGGCCGAGACAATATCCTGGTGGGGAGAAAAACTGTCGTAGGGCAGCGTTTCCCAGTCGGGGAAAGGCAGTACCGGTACATCGCTATAGAAGTAGAGATCTTGTTCCAGGCGCTGGGCGCTGGCCGTATTGGGAGTGATCACCAATAGGGGGGCTTTAGCAGCAACGCGGGAGAGTGCCAGCGCCGTCGCGCTGCCCGGCGGCGATGTCCAGTAGAGCGTATCGCGAGTCCCTTGAGGCTGGGGCGGTTCGAGCAGTGAGAATGTCGGCATAAGCAAGATATCGTTTTGCGCTGAAACGGAAGGGAGATCATACACGATCACCCGTTTCAGTTAGAGTGCCGCGACGGATGGTAGCGGCTGAATCTTTTCCCATAAGGTCGTTTTGTAGTGAGATCGGCGTTTCTGTAATACCCCTACATGGTGTGCGACTATCCATTCATTGCGGCCGCGTAGCTCGCCCCGGATAATACACCCACCGTTTCCACTATCTGATGAGGCCGCACGTGAGTCAGCAAGCGCTCGAAAACGTTTTTCAAGAATGGCAAGGCAACGAAGCCTTGGCGGAGCAGATGATCCCGTTAGTAGGGCAGCTCTATCGTCAGAATAATGTCGTTGCCACCATGTTCGGACGTTCGCTGATCAAACGCTCGGTCATTCGTATCCTTAAAGACCACCGCTTCGTGCGTAAAATAGAAGGCACTGAGCTCTTGGTTGAGGATACTTACCCCATTGTGAAGGGCATGGTCGCTTTGAACCTTGGCCCCGCCCACGTGGATGTAGGCAAGCTGGCGGTGATGTTCAAGAACCAGGGCGGTGGCGATGTCGACGCCTTCCTGCGTAAAGAGCTCCACGAAATTATTGATGGCTACCAGCCAGGTGCCAGCACCGGTGAGCCGCAAGATGTGGTGCTCTACGGTTTTGGCCGCATTGGCCGTTTGCTGGCACGGGTGATGATTGAGAAAGCCGGTGGCGGTAACTTGTTACGCTTGCGCGCTATTGTGGTTCGCGGCCGTGGCGATGTAGCCAAAGACCTGGAAAAACGCGCTAGCCTGCTGCGCCGTGATTCCGTGCACGGGCCCTTTGATGGCACCATCATGGTCGATGCCGATGCCCGCACGCTGACGGTCAACGGCAATGTGATTCAGGTCATTTACGCCGACTCGCCCAGCGAGATTGACTATACCGAGTATGATATCGATAACGCGGTGATTGTTGATAATACCGGTATCTGGCGCGATGAAGAGGGTTTGGGCCAGCACCTGAAGTGTAAAGGCGCTGCCAAAGCGTTGCTAACGGCACCGGGTAAAGGCGATATTAAAAACATCGTTTACGGTATTAATCACGAATCCATTGGCGACAGCGATCTCATCGTCTCTGCTGCCTCTTGCACTACCAATGCGATCGTTCCGGTATTGAAGGTGCTCAACGATGAGTACGGTGTGGTGAATGGTCATGTGGAAACCGTGCATGCCTATACCAACGACCAGAACTTGATCGACAACTACCATAAAGGCGACCGTCGCGGCCGTAGTGCGGCGCTGAACATGGTATTGACCGAGACAGGAGCCGCCAAGGCGGTAGCCAAAGCGCTGCCTGAGCTTGAAGGTAAGTTGACCGGTAATGCTATTCGCGTGCCGATCCCCAATGTCTCAATGGCCATTCTTAACCTGACTCTCGATAAAACCACCGACGCAGTCGCACTTAATGACTACTTGCGGCGCATGTCGATTGAGTCCGCCTACCAGAAGCAAATCGACTTTGTCGACTCTGCAGAGGTGGTGTCATCGGACTTTGTGGGCAACCGCCATGCCGGTATTGTCGATGCTAAAGCGACTATCGCTAATGGCCATCATGCGGTCGTATACATGTGGTACGACAATGAATTTGGCTACAGTTGCCAAGTCGTGCGTATTTTACAGCAGATGTCTAACGTGCGTTTTTTGAAGCTGCCGCGCTAACCTCAGGGGCCAGATTGCCCTTATGCGGGGCTGTCCGGCTCATTGCGTTTACCAACGCCACCTTAGGGTGGCGTTTTTTTTACCTCAATAAAGCCTTTTTTCGTTGTCTATAACACTTTAGGTGGCCCTCAGGGATGTGGTCATTGGACGCGCTTATCTTTATAATACGATGGATTTTTCGGGGTGGTTCAAGTGCTGCTTGGGCCGGACTGGTAACGATCTGAGCAGAAAATAACAATTCACTGAGCAGAACATAAGCATTCGAACCCCATACCTTCGTATATCCGATCCAACAACTGGGCGAGACTATGATCGAAGTCAAAAAAGGCCTGGATCTCCCCATCACGGGAGCGCCCGAGCAGCGTATTGAAGATGCGCAGGCTGTGCGCCATGTGGCAATCCTGGGAACTGACTACGTTGGCATGAAGCCGACAATGGAAGTCCAGGAAGGGGATAAGGTCAAACTAGGCCAATTGCTCTTCACCGATAAGAAAATTGATGGTGTGCGCTATACAGCGCCCGCTGCCGGTGAAGTGCTTGCAATAAACCGTGGCGAAAAACGTCGTTTACTATCTGTCGTGATCAAAGTCGACGAAACTGAGGAAGCGGTTGAATTCGCGGCTCACGATCGTAATGCCTTAGTGCAGCTTGAGCGTCAGGTCGTTGTCGACCAACTGGTAGAGTCGGGACTCTGGACTGCATTACGCACTCGTCCTTTCTCGCGCACGCCGGCCATTGATAGCACGCCGGCCGATATTTTTGTAACTGCCGTGGATACGCATCCACTTAGCCCTGACCCTGCCCTGATCATTAATGAACAGGCGCAGGCATTCGAGGATGGCCTCAAGGTGTTAGCGCGCCTGACCGAGGGCAACGTCTTCCTATGTACAGGCGAAAACGGTACAGGCGAAAACGCCTCAATTCCGGGCGGTGATGTGGATGGCGTAAAGACAGAAAGCTTTGCTGGACCGCATCCGGCAGGCCTTGTCGGCACCCATATTCATTACCTTTCGCCGGTCGCACTGCATAAAAAAGTGTGGCACATCGGCTATCAGGACGTTATCGCGTTCGGTAAGTTCTTTGTCGAAGGCAAGTTGGATATGAGCCGAGTGGTCGCCATTGGTGGCCCGCGTGCTGAAAACCCTCGCTTGGTCCGTACACGTGTCGGCGCCAGCACGGATGAACTCTTGGCAGGCGAAATCATCAAACCCGATGACACCCGCGTTATCTCTGGTTCAGTATTCTCTGGTTTTGCCGCTGAAGGTAAGTTGACCTACCTTGGCCGCTTCAGCAATCAACTAAGTTTGCTGGAAGAAGGCAACAAGCGCACGTTTATGGGATGGCTCTCTCCCGGTGCTAATCGCCACTCGGTCTTAGGTATCTACATCTCTAAGATTAAAGGCTTAAGCAACTATGCGCCGACCACCTCTACCAATGGCTCCGAGCGTGCTATGGTGCCGGTAGGTGCTTATGAAACGGTGATGCCGTTGGATATCATGCCAACTCAGCTACTGCGTTCGTTGATCGTGGGCGACATTGAGGTTGCCATGCAGCTTGGGTGTTTGGAGCTGGACGAAGAGGATCTGGCGCTGTGCACGTATGTTTGCCCCGGCAAATACGAATATGGCCCCATCCTGCGTGACAATCTCACCATGATCGAGAAAGAGGCCTGATGATGGGTATTCAACAGACACTCCAAAATATCGAGCCGCATTTCCACAAAGGCGGAAAGTACGAAAAGTTCTATCCGCTATTTGAAGCGGTAGATACCATTTTCTATACACCGCCGAGCGTGGCTAAAACCACTGCGCACGTGCGTGATGGTATCGATCTAAAGCGCATCATGATTACCGTATGGATGTGTACCTTCCCAGCCATGCTGTTCGGTATGTGGAACGCAGGCTGGCAGGCTAACACCGCCATCGACGCAGGCTATGCCTCTATGGCTGGCTGGCGTGAAGCCATTATGATGACGTTGGCTGGTGGACATGACCCAAGCAGCTTCTGGGCTAACTTTGTCCTCGGTGCTACCTACTTCTTGCCCATTTATCTTGTCACCTTTGTGGTTGGTGGCTTCTGGGAAGTGCTCTTTGCTATCAAGCGTGGCCACGAAGTTAACGAAGGTTTCTTCGTTACCTCGGTGCTGTTTGCGCTGATCCTGCCGGCTACTATTCCGTTGTGGCAGGTGGCTCTGGGCATCACCTTTGGTGTGGTGATCGGTAAAGAGATCTTCGGTGGCACGGGTAAGAACTTCTTGAACCCCGCGCTAACCGGCCGTGCATTCCTTTACTTTGCCTACCCAGCGCAGATCTCCGGTGACTCTGTATGGGTGGCCGCCGATGGCTATACCGGTGCGACGGCACTCTCAATGGCGTTCCAGGACGGTATGTCTGCGCTGACCGACGCCTTTAGCTGGTGGGATGCCTTCCTTGGCTTTATCCCCGGCTCAGTGGGGGAGGTCTCGACGCTGGCGATCTTTATCGGCGCTGCAGTGCTACTGTGGACGGGGATTGCCTCCTGGCGAATCATGCTGGGGGTGTTCCTGGGCATGGTGGTAACCAGTACGCTGTTTAACCTGATCGGGTCTGACTCGAATCCAATGTTTGCCATGCCGTGGTACTGGCATCTGGTCATCGGTGGTTTCGCCTTCGGTATGGTATTCATGGCGACTGATCCGGTGTCAGCCTCGATGACCAACCAAGGTCGTCTGCTGTTTGGTGCGCTGATAGGTGTGATGACCGTCTTGATTCGCGTTGTGAACCCGGCTTTCCCGGAAGGCATCATGTTGGCAATTCTGTTCGCTAACCTGTTTGCACCGCTGATTGACCATTTCTTCGTCCAGGCCAACATTAAGCGTCGCGTGAAGCGTACCGGCGTTCCGGCCGAGGAGACTGCCTAATGGCACAAGGTAACAACTCCATCAAAAAAGTCCTGATTGTGGCGTTCTCACTGTGTATCGTGTGCTCCGTCATCGTCTCGACCGCTGCGGTCGCTTTGCGACCCATGCAGCAGCTTAACCAGGAGCTTGATCGTAAAACTAATATCTTAAACGTTGCCAAGCTTTATGAGCCGGGTATGGACGTTGAAAAGGTATTTAGCGACGAGATCACTGCTCGAGTCGTTGACCTGGATACGGGCGAGTACTCTGATGAGTTTGATCCCGATACCTACGATAGCTTTGAAGCTGCTCGTGATCCCGCCTCGGGTCGCACGCTTTCTGGCGAGCAGGACATCGCGGGTCTATCACGCGTCGAAAACTACGCCACGGTTTACCTGATTGGTGGTGAAGACGACCCGGAACAGATCGTGCTGCCGATTCGTGGTCAAGGCCTGTGGGGCTTAATGCGCGGCTTCCTGGCCGTAGAGGGTGACGGCAATACCATCGTCAGTATCACCTACTACGAGCACAGCGAAACGCCAGGCCTGGGTGCTGAAGTTAATAACCCGCGCTGGCAAGCACAGTGGGAAGGTAAGAAAATTTACGATGAAGAGGGTGACCTCTCACCGGAAATTCACCTGACCAAAGGCGGCGCCAGTGACGAATACGAAGTCGATGCGCTATCTGGCGCTACGCTAACCAGTAACGGCGTCACTAATATGCTGCAGTTCTGGCTAAGCGAAGAAGCTTTCGGTCCCTATTTGGCTAAATTCCGCAGTGGTACAGAGCCGGAAGACGCCGAAGAGACCGATACCAACTTCGAAGACGTTGAGGGGGCCTGATCATGGCGGACGTAAATGCAAAAGGCGTTTTAACGGCGCCGATTTTTCATAACAACCCCATTGCGCTGCAAATTCTGGGGATCTGTTCAGCACTGGCGGTAACCACCAGCATGAGCGTATCGCTCGTTATGGCGCTGGCGGTTATCTTCGTAACGGCATTTTCTAACCTGTTCGTATCGTTGATCCGGAATCATATTCCCTCTTCGATTCGTATTATCGTACAGATGACCATTATTGCCTCGCTGGTTATCGTGGTTGATCAGATTCTCAAGGCGTATGCCTATGAGATGTCTAAGCAACTCTCGGTATTTGTGGGCTTGATCATTACCAACTGTATCGTCATGGGGCGTGCGGAAGGTTTTGCGATGTCCAATACCCCGGGCATGTCGTTTTTAGACGGTATCGGCAACGGCCTCGGTTATGGCTTTGTACTCATGGTGGTGGGTTTCTTCCGTGAGCTGCTGGGGGCAGGTAGCGTATTCGGGATTACTATCCTCCAGACCGTCCAAAACGGTGGCTGGTACGTTCCCAACGGTCTGCTGTTACTGCCGCCTTCCGCGTTCTTTATTATCGGTCTACTGATTTGGGTGATGCGTTCCGTTAACCCTGAGCAGGTAGAAGATAATGAGTTCAAAATGAAGGAAAACACCAAGCCCAAGGAGGCCGTGTAACATGGAACATTATCTGAGTCTTTTTGTTGCCTCGGTGTTTGTAGAAAACATGGCGCTGGCCTTCTTCCTGGGGATGTGTACTTTCTTGGCGGTTTCCAAAAAAGTCTCCTCAGCGATTGGCCTGGGCATTGCGGTTATTGTGGTGCTGACCGTCACCGTACCGGTTAACAACCTTGTCTATACCTTCCTGCTGCAGGAAGGCGCGTTGACCTGGACCGGTATTAGCGGTGCTGAAAACATTGACCTTTCATTCCTTGGGTTGCTCTCCTATATCGGTGTTATTGCCGCGCTGGTACAGATCATGGAAATGTTCCTTGATAAGTACGTGCCGTCGCTCTACAACGCGCTAGGGGTTTTCCTACCGCTGATTACCGTTAACTGCGCCATTCTTGGTGGCGTGCTGTTTATGGTGGAGCGTAGCTATAACTTTGGCGAAGCCGTGGTGTATGGCTTCGGTGCGGGCACCGGTTGGGCATTGGCTATTGCTGCCCTGGCGGGTATTCGTGAAAAGCTGAAGTACAGCGATGTGCCGGGTGGCCTCCAAGGGCTGGGCATTACTTTCATCACCGTGGGGCTGATGTCGTTGGGCTTTATGTCCTTCTCGGGCATTCAGCTTTAATCGGAGCCGGTTTTTCCCAGCGGTGCCAGACGCCGCTGGGTAATAGAAACCTCCAGCAATAGGAAACCGACATGGTTGATACAACAGTCATCTTGCTCGGTGTTGTCATGTTCACGGTCATCGTTATTAGCTTAACGGCGATCATTCTGGCAGCGCGCAGCAAGCTTGTGAGTAGTGGGGACGTGACCATTGAGGTCAATGGCGACCCCGAGCACACATTGCAGACCCAGGCCGGTGGCAAACTGCTAAACACGCTAGCAGCCAACGGCATTTTCCTCTCTTCCGCCTGCGGTGGCGGCGGTTCTTGTGCCCAGTGTAAGTGCCGGGTAGAAGAGGGCGGTGGCTCTATTCTGCCCACTGAAGAGTCGCACTTCACCATGCGTGAGAAGAAAGAGGGCTGGCGCCTCTCTTGTCAGGTACCTGTGAAACAGGACATGAAAGTCGAAGTGCCTGAAGAGGTCTTTGGGGTTAAGAAGTGGGAGTGCGAGGTTATCGCTAACCCCAATGTGGCCACCTTTATCAAAGAGCTGAACCTGAAACTGCCTGAGGGTGAAGAAGTCGCCTTCCGTGCCGGTGGCTATGTCCAGCTCGTTGCGCCGCCTTACGATGTCAAGTTTGCTGATTTTGATATTGAAGAGGAGTACCGGGGTGACTGGGAAAAATTTGATATGTTCAAAATTTCCCACAAGAGCAACGAGGAAGTGATTCGCGCTTACTCCATGGCGAACTACCCGGATGAGAAGGGTATCCTCAAGTTCAACATCCGTATCGCCACGCCGCCTCCGGGCACGGATCATCCGCCTGGCTTAATGTCGACTTACGTCTTTAATCTTAAAGAAGGCGATAAGGTCACTGTGATGGGGCCGTTCGGTGAGTTCTTTGCCCGTGATACTGACGCCGAAATGATCTTTATCGGTGGTGGTGCAGGTATGGCACCGATGCGCAGTCACATCTTCGATCAGCTGAAGCGCTTGAAGTCTGAACGCAAGATTACCTTCTGGTACGGTGCACGCTCCTGGCGTGAAACCTTCTACAACGAAGAGTACGACAAGTTAGCCGAAGAGTTCCCTAACTTTGAGTGGCACTTGGCGCTGTCTGATCCTCAGCCGGAAGATAACTGGGAAGGGCCGACAGGCTTTATCCATAACGTACTGTTCGAAAACTATCTGAAGGATCACCCTGCGCCTGAAGATTGTGAGTACTACATGTGTGGACCGCCGATGATGAACGCCTCGGTTATCAAGCTACTGCTTGATATGGGCGTTGAGCCGGAAAATATCCTGTTGGATGATTTCGGTGGCTAAACGGTCGGCGTAAGTCGATAGTAGCGTTAAGCGGGGCTGGCCTTTTGGGCTGGCCCCGTTTGTTTATATAACTTTGTGAAGGGAATGACTTATCACCGCGCTGATAAGAGGAGCTTGGCTAAGGTATAATCATTTTAATGATGAATGACCGTGAGGCACTTATCACTACGGCTGTTGTCGTCAGGTAAGGCCAATAATTTTAAGCGAAGCAATGTAAAGCTGGGAGGTTGATATGACAATTTGGCTACTGGTATTCGGTTTCATGGCACTGATTATGGGTGCTATGGCTGTGGGCGTCATCATGGGCCGCAAACCAATTGCCGGTTCTTGCGGCGGTTTGAATCAAATCGGCATGAAAGATGGCTGTGATATCTGCGGTGGCAAAGATGAGGTTTGTGAAGAAGAGAACCGCAAGCGAGGTGGTGTGCGTCGCCGTAGCGATGAAAGCCGTGGTGCCGATTTGGGCTATGACGCTACACGTCGCTAACAAGACTGCGGTGTATGCAGCGGGAATGATTGATCAAAAATAGCAAGGGGACGCAGAGAGCATGGCGGTTCACAATTACGATGTGGTGGTTATCGGTACGGGGCCTGCGGGGGAAAGCGCTGCCATCAACGCTGCAAAGCATGGTAAGCGCGTAGCGATCATTGAGAAGCAGGCGCAGGTCGGTGGCAACTGTACTCACTGGGGTACTATTCCTTCCAAAGCGTTGCGTCATCAGGTCAAACAGATCATGGCGTTCAACACTAACCGTATGTTCCGCGATATCGGTGAGCCACGTTGGTTCTCCTTTCCCAAAGTCATGGAGCGTTCACGCGGTACGATCGATAAACAGGTAGAGATGCGCACCACCTTCTATGCGCGAAACCGCATCGACCTGTTCCATGGCGTCGCCCGTTTTAAGGATGAGCATACCCTGGTGGTGCGTGACCGCCAGGAGGGCATGGAAGAGCTGGTGGCTAAGAAAATCGTCATTGCCACCGGTTCACGTCCCTATCGCCCTGCGGATATTAACTTCCGCCATCCGCGTATTTACTGCTCTGACACCATATTAAGCCTCTCGCATACCCCGCGTACTCTGGTCATTTTCGGGGCTGGTGTGATTGGCTGTGAATATGCGTCGATCTTTTCCGGTTTGGGCGTCAAGGTCGATCTAATTAATAACCGCGACAGCCTGCTGTCGTTTCTGGATGACGAGATTAGCGATGCGCTCTCTTACCATTTGCGTAAGCACGGTGTGTTGGTTCGTCATAATGAAGAATACGACAGTGTGGAGGGCGATGAGTCAGGCGTCGTTGTGCGCCTCAAGTCAGGTAAGAAAATTCGCGCGGACGCCTTTTTATGGGCCAATGGCCGAACGGGTAATACCGATAGTTTAGGTTTGGAGAATATTGGCTTAAACGCCAATGGACGCGGGCAACTCAGTGTTGATGAGCATTATCGTACCGAAGTTCCGCATATCTACGCCGCAGGCGATGTGATTGGCTGGCCGAGTTTGGCCAGCGCAGCTTACGATCAAGGCTTGAACTCGTGCAATGAGTTGCTCGACAAAGAGTATCGCTTCGTCAGTGATGTGCCCACCGGTATCTACACCATCCCCGAAATCAGTTCCTTTGGCCCTAATGAGCGTGAATTGACCGAAGCGAAGGTGCCCTACGAAGTAGGCAAAGCCTTCTTCAAAGATACCGCCCGGGCACAAATTACCGGTGATACCGTGGGCATGCTTAAAATTCTTTTCCATCAGGACACCCTGGAAATCCTCGGCATCCACTGTTTCGGTGATCAGGCCTCGGAAATTTTGCATATCGGCCAAGCCATCATGCAGCAAGAGGGCGATGCCAATACGCTCAAGTACTTCGTGAATACCACCTTTAACTATCCCACCATGGCAGAAGCATACCGGGTGGCTGCGCAGAACGGTTTAAACCGGGTTTTCTAACCGGAGCTTCGCTGTTCCGTCGAGGTTTAGGAGTCGCTGGGCTCGCGAATCAGGGTGTGAGCGTAAGTTAGTGGGTCGTTATAAGGTGAGGGGGCATTAGGGGGCAACAGGCTTTCAACGCGGTTGCGCCCCAGTGCTTTGGCTTGGTAGAGCGCTTTGTCGGCAAACGAGTAAAGCTGCTCAAACGTCAGCGAGCCACTTTGACACGTCGTAACGCCAATGCTAATAGTCGGATTGGCGTGTAGCACTTCATCAATCAGCGTATGAACTTCAATCTCGCGGCGCAGCCGATCGGCTACCTGTAGCGCATCATGGGTAGCAGTGTTGGGCATCAATAAACAAAACTCCTCGCCACCAATTCTCGCTAATGTATCCGATGGCCGGCATAGCAGGCGAAGCTGCTTACTAATCTGGCGTAGCACCTCATCGCCGATGGGGTGCCCATAGGTGTCGTTGATTTTCTTGAAGTGATCGATATCCAGCAGCATTAGACTCAACGGTGCCTGAGCACGCTGTGCCTGGGTGAGCGCGGCGGAGACGACTTTGACCAAGTGTCGCCGGTTATATAGCCCGGTCAGTTCATCGGTTAGCATTAGTTGATGCATGGTGTTGCGCTGACGGCGCAGGTAAATAACTGCCAGGCAGAGTGTGGTTGCCGCGCTGACCATTAACACCAGTAGCACACTCACGGCGATCGACAGGCGTTGCATAATCAAGCGCTGTTGACCAGCAATGGTGCGAACGTCCTCTAGCAGTTGATTATACAGCCATACTTGAGAGGCACCGACCTCCATGGCCGTATCCTGTAATGATTCGATAAGTTCTGGTCGCCGTTGAGCCTCGCGCGTTTGCTGGTTTAATTTAGCAAGGTGGCTATTAAGCCTATTAAAATAGTTTTTGAGATACTCAACATCCGAAATGATATAACGATGGCGTTCAATACTGCTCTGGAGGTTATCTAAATGCTGCTTGGACAGGGTAGTAAAGTAATCGATGATTTCAATATGCTCGTTGCGAGGTCGGCGGCTACCCTCTTCTAGAGCGGCCCGTAACTGAGGTGTCGCTTGTTGAGCGAGCACAATGTCGCTAATCAACGTGGTGTAGTCAGCACTGGCTTTTTGGCAAGCACTGTAGACGTAACTAGCCATTACTACGGACATTGCGCAGAGTATGGCAGCAAAAACAGACGCAAAGCGCCCGCCAGGCTGACGTAAAAACAGACGCATCATCCTGAGATAATCAACGAGCTGGCAGTAGTGACGCCCCTCTTTACATACTGCCGAGTAGGCGCAAATTCGTTGGGCGAAAAAGTGGGGTCATCAGCAGAGTGCTTCCGTTGCAAAGGGCAGTTCCGCATGGCACCTCTCCCGTTTATGGTTAGGTAATCCAATGAACAGCTTTAAAACATCATCCTTATGCAACTTAAGCACTCGCTTGCCATATGTGCCATCCCACAACTTTACTAATTGCAGGATCATACTTGTGCTCGTTATTATTAATAACGCTGTTAGTGATTGATATTTAATCGTTATTTAGAGAGTCTAAGGCTAAGCGTGCTTTTTCTCGCCAGCTACCATCAAGGGAGGCAGCGTGGGTTAATGCTTCGCGCGCGTCTTCAGGCGCATCGCTTTGCAGTAGTAAAAGGCCTAGATTTAGCCATGCCGCGCCCATTGACTCATCCAGCTCGGTTGCCCGCTCAAACGCCTTGCGTGCGTTGTAGGGTTGTTGGTCAGCGTAAAGCGCGTTGCCTAGCGCAAACTGCCCCATGGCATTGCCAGGATGGCGCTCTACAAACGCTTGCCAGCTTGAAAGCGTGGCGAGCGGCCCATGGGACTCTTCGTAGGCGCTAATCGCTTCCAGCGCGTTACGGGCGGTAATGCCCTCGGGCAGTGTGCCCGGCTCGGCGACGACAAACCCCCAGCGTTCTGTACGTGCCCAGGTGGCATCGAAGCGGCTGAACGACATCGTATGACGCTCAATTTCGCCGCTGCGCAGGATGAGCGTTTCACTGGGCAGGTCGTAGCCAATAGCGACGGCGTAGTGCCACATAGGGTAAATCGGCAGCGACAAATTCTGCATGACGACCACCGGATCGCCCGCTGCCAAATGGTTTAATAGGGCATCCATGGTGCCGCGAATAGGAAACGCCAGCTGCTTATGCCGCCGCACTGTCGCTAGCATTTCTGGCTGCACACTGCCATCGCGGCCGGGTAGGAATACCTGAGGAATCAGCTCTTCAACGTCGGTGTCGACACCCTGATGATTGAGTACCATCGCCAGCGTGGCAGGGCCGCACTGATATTCCGTTTGGGCATAAAACGGCACGTTGGTGATTTCTGCATGGGGTGGTAGCGCTTGATAGGTGCTTTGCAGTAATACCGGATTTCGCGCGCAGCCGCTAAGTAGTAGCAGCATAATAAAAACGCCCGCAAAGCGGGCGTTAGTAAGCAGGTAGGTCATGTGCTGCCTATTGATTAACGAGTAAACGGGTAAACGTCGGTCAGGCCGAGAATATCGGTTACCAGCAGGATGATGAAAACGGCAAATAAGGCGCCTACAACGCCAGCACCGGCAGGCAGTTGCTCAAGCTGTTCGGCCATTTGCTGCGCTTCAGCATCACTGAGTGATGCAACGCGAGCCTCGACTTCGTCCAGATCAACACCCTGTTTTACCAGCTGATCTTGCACATCGGCGCGGGCTAGAATTTCGTTGATACGCTCGCGATCAGCGCCAGCATGGTCAGTTGCCAAAGCAGATTGGGTAGTGACTAAATCCATGGATTGAGGCGCAGTAGGGGCCGCTGCAACGGGTAAGCTGGTAATAACAAGCGCTGCAATCAACAGGGTGGAGAGGTAAGCACGCAATGTTTTCATCGTCTTCTTCCTTATAGACTAGTCGGGGTGGTGTGGGATGAGTATAGAAACAAACGGGGCATTTTTTAAGGGCAATGTGCAAAGTGCTAATTATTTGCACTAATGCGATAGGTCCAGGCGGACTCGGAGAGCAGCCCGCGGCCCCCGGCCATGGTCATCGCCAAATCGTGCAGGCCGGGCCATAGCGGCACCGCCGCCACGCCTTTGACGGCTAAATCGAGGCGCTGCGCCATTAACAGCAATTTATGCAGTCGCTTCATAGGCAGTCGGCCAATCGCTTTCTGGTACGCCGGGCGGCGCTTATCAAAAATCATCGGCTTTTGGGTTTTGCAGGCGTGCTCAAAGCTTTGGCCTTGATCCAGGTGCTGATGCAGCGAGAGCAGGATACGTAGCTCCCGGCTAAGCGCCCACAGCACAATCGGGGCCTCAACTCCTTCACTGCGCAATCCGTTGACAATGCGCGAAGCGCGGCTGGATTCGCCTTTTAAGCAGGCATCGGCCAAGTTGAAAACATCGAAGCGGGTGCTGTCTTCGACTCCTTGGGCAATGCTCTCGACATTTAAGCGCGTGCCCTGAGGGTGAATCAGTGCCAGCTTCTGCAGCTCCTGATCGGCCGCCAGTAGATTGCCTTCGGTGCGCTCGCCCAGCAGTCGGGCGGCGTCCAGGTCAATCTGTAAACCATGAAATGATGCCCGGTCGCGCAGCCAATAACCCAACCGGGAGGCATCTACTGGCCACACCGGTACAAACAGGCCGTGTTTATCCAGCGTTTTAAACCAGGCGGTTTTCTGCTGTTTGGCGTCTAGCTTGCCCATACTGATCAGTAGTACGTCGTCGCTGTTATCCAGGGTTTCAGCGTACTGCGTCAACGCTTTACTGCCTTCTTGGCCTAGCTTGTGATTGCCTAGCCGCAGTTCCAGCAGCTTGCTGGTCGCAAACAGCGAGAGATTGCTCGACATTTCCATCAACCGGCCCCAAGCGAAATTGGGCTCCACGTCGAGGACTTCCCGCTCTTCAACGCCTGCTTGGCGCGCGGCGGCCCTCACCGCATCGCAGGCGTCGCGATGCTGTAAGGGCTCATCGCCCGCGACAATTACTACGCGGGGTAGCTTTTTTGCCAACGCAGCGGGTAGCTGATCAGCAAATACCTTCACTGCATGCCCTCAACGTAAGCCAGGCGTTCGATAATGCGATCAGAGAGCTGGCGTGAAAGCGTTTGCTCAGCTTCCATCATCAGCGTTTCACGGTTGAGCAGGTCGTCATCGCTGACCCGAATACGCGTATCCGTAGACAGGGTCTGGTTATTGATGTGATAGGCATTGGATGCTCGCTCCTGTACCGAAAGGCGAATGCTGAGCGTTAGCTCGTGTTCGCGGCTTGCCCGGCCATCGCCACCCAAGCGACGCTCGGTTAAGGCCGGCGTGCCCAGGGTAACCCGCCAGGGCGCATCAGAGGCGACCTGGGTGCCTAGCTGTTGAAGGCGTGAGGCGACCTGCTGAGCTACGGCACTGTTGGTGTCGCCCTCTAAGGCCAGGGTCGGCAGGGTAGGCAGCGATGCTTGGCCACGTAGATGAAACCCGCAGCTGCTGAGCAGCACCGCCGCCGAGGCGGCGATGCTTGTGGTTAGAAAAGTGCGTCGGTTCATCCACTCACCACGATGTTAACCAGTTTGCCGGGCACCACGATCACTTTACGCACGGTGTTGCCTTCAAGGAAACGTTGTACGTTTTCGTGTTCCATGGCGAGTTTTTCGATGGACGCTTTATCGGCGCTTGAAGGTACCTCAAGGCGAGCGCGCAGTTTACCGTTGACCTGCACCACCAGCTCAATAGAGTCGCGTGTAAGGGCAGATTCATCCACCACCGGCCAGGTTGCTTCAATCGCCGGGCCTGAGTGGCCAAGCGCTTCCCAGAGACTATGGCACAGGTGCGGCGTAATCGGCGAGAGCAGCAGCACGCAGGCTTCCAGCGCTTCGCGGCTAACCGCCAGGCCAGGCTCAGAGCTATCGTCGAACTTGCCAACCGCGTTAGAGAGCTCCATTACCGCGGCAATGGCGGTATTGAAGGTGGTACGGCGGCCAATATCGTCGCTGGCTTTTTTGATGGTCTCGTGGGTTTTCCGGCGCAGCGCTTTTTGGTCGTCGTTAAGCGCATAGCTGTTCAGCGTGCCCGGCGTTCCCGCCGCCAAGTGTTCATTCACCTGACGCCATAGGCGCTTCAAGAAGCGGTGGGCGCCTTCAACGCCGGAGTCCGACCACTCCAGGGACTGCTCGGGCGGGGCGGCAAACATCATAAACAGGCGCACGGTATCGGCACCGAACTTGTCGATCATCGACTGCGGGTCAACGCCGTTGTTTTTCGATTTGGACATCTTCTCGATGCCGCCCATCTCCACCGGCTCGCCGTCGCTCATCAAAATAGCGCTAAGCGGGCGACCTTTCTCATCACGCTTCACTTCCACGTCAGCGGGGTTAAACCACTGCTTGCCGCCGTTATCGGTAGGGCGGTAGAAGGTCTCGGCGATCACCATGCCTTGGGTCAACAGCTGCTGGAACGGCTCGTCGGAATCCACCAAACCGAAGTCGCGCATCAGCTTGTGGAAGAAGCGGGCATACAGCAGGTGCAGAATGGCGTGTTCAATACCGCCGATATAGAGATCCACCGGCAGCCAGTAGTTGGCGCGGTCATCTAGCATAGCTTCGGTATTATCCGCACAGCAGAAGCGCGCGTAGTACCAGGACGACTCCATAAAGGTGTCGAAGGTATCGGTTTCGCGCGTCCAGCCATCGCCCAGGTCAGAAAACGCGGGCATCTTTTTCAGCGGCGAGCCGGAGGCATCGACGGTGACTTCCATGGGTAGCGATACCGGCAGCTCGTCATCCGTCAACGGTACCGTCTGACCTTCCGGGCCGTATTTAACCGGAATCGGCGCACCCCAGTAGCGCTGGCGGGCAACGCCCCAATCGCGCAGGCGGAAGTTGGTTTTGACTTCGCCACGGCCCAGTTCCGCCAGCTTCGCGGCAATGGCATCGAACGCTTGCTCAAAGCCCAGCCCATCGAACTCCCCGGAATTGACCACGGTGCCGTACTCGGCGTAAGCGGCTTCGGAAATGTCTGCAGGTTTGCCACTTTCATCGGCAATCACTGCTTTAATTGGGACGCCGTACTTGGTGGCAAACTCCCAGTCGCGCTGGTCGTGGCCGGGTACCGCCATCACCGCACCGGTACCAAACTCCATCAGCACGAAGTTAGCCACGTAAACGGGCACTTCATCACCGGTTAGCGGGTGAACCGCCATATGCCCGGTGAGCATGCCTTTCTTCTCTTTGGTGGCCATCTCGGCCTCGGAAGTGCCACCCCTGGCGCACTCATCACAGAAAGCTGCAAGCTCACTGTTCTGCTCGGCCGCCTGCTTGGCTAGCGGGTGGCCAGCGGCCACCGCCACATAAGTAACGCCCAGCAGCGTGTCCGGGCGAGTGGTATAAACCGCCAGCGGCTCATTGGCTTGGCCATCAGCGCCTTTGACATCAAAGGTCAGCTCGACACCGCGGGATTTACCAATCCAGTTGCGCTGCATGGTTTTGACCTGCTCGGGCCATTCGACTTTATCCAGGTCGGCCAGCAGCTCATCGGCGTAGTCGGTAATCTTCAAGAACCACAGCGGTATCTCTTTACGCTCCACCAGCGCACCGGAGCGCCAGCCGCGGCCTTCGATAACCTGCTCATTGGCGAGCACGGTCTGGTCAACCGGATCCCAGTTCACCGTCGACATTTTCTTATATACCAAGCCTTTTTCCACCAGCTTGGTGAAGAACCACTGCTCCCAGCGGTAGTAGCTGGTATCGCAGGTAGCGAACTCGCGGCTCCAGTCATAGGCAAACCCCAGTGCCTTCAACTGATTGCGCATGTAATCGATGTTTTGGTAGGTCCACTTGGCAGGCGGCACCTGATTCTGAATGGCGGCGTTTTCCGCGGGCATGCCAAACGCATCCCAGCCCATGGGCTGCATGACATTTTTACCCTGCATGCGCTGGAAACGGGACACAACGTCGCCGATAGTGTAGTTACGCACGTGGCCCATGTGCAGCTTGCCGCTGGGGTAGGGGAACATGGAGAGGCAGTAGAACTTCTCGCGGTTGGCGTCCTCTACGGCTTTGAAGCACTGATGTTTGTCCCAGTACTGCTGGGCGTCGCGTTCGATATCACGAGGGCTGTAGTGTGCGTCCATCGGTTTATTAATGCCTTGGCGTATTCGCCCAAAAGGGGCGCAAAGTGAATGTTAGATGACATCTGTCAGATAAGTGAGGTCGATTGTATCCTATGCGGGTGTATCCTTGAACGGTAAGCCGATGATAGGAAACCGTACGCGTCGACAAAAGGAGAAGCACCATGAGTGAACAACAGAATGACAATCGCCTACGCGAAGGCTACGAACGCTTGCTGGAGCGGATGCAGGGGGGCGCTAACGAGCTAACCTGGGAAAACTTACAGAAGGATCTGGACGACGCGGTCGAGTTTGAAGCGGAGCTGGAAGAGTACACCAAAGACGAGCTAGCCCTGCTGCGTGCCTGGGTCGAGCGTGACCTGAAAGATATGCGCTACTACATGGCAGACACCGGCAAGCAGGTGGCCAGCTGGTTGGGCATTGATATCGACGGCCTTTCCCGCCGCGTGGCGGAGTCGCTGCTTTCGATTGCTGATCGCAGCGTGGTCGAACGCGAGCGCTTTGAGGAGGATTTAGAAGCTGCCCGCGCGGACTACTGCGAAGGTGAAATGGCGGCGCCCGGCCTAATGGCCTGCACCCACTGCGATGCTCAGGTAATGCTGCCATCTGTTGCCCGCCTGGAACCCTGCCACCAGTGCGGCCACCGCTACTTCTACCGTTTTCCCAATAAAATCATTGAGACCTGATCGATTAGGTAGCCAGTAAACTGACGCCTGCAATCGCCCCCAGCGAGAGCAGGCTCATGACCGCCGCGTAGAGCAGGTTATTTTTCATCATGCGGTAGCCGCTCACCCCGTAGCGACCCTGCAGTGACAGGTTGATCCCCGAAAGCGGGCCCACGCTGGTGCCCACTGCCCACGAGGTTAACGCCACAAACGCAAACACGGTTTGTTCGCCGCCCTGCAAATTGAGGATCGACGCCAGCACCGATACGCCAATAATGGGATGTAAACCTGCCAGTGCGCTCAACGTGATCCCCGCAAAGCTAAGCATCGCCTGGGGCGCACCAAAGCGGGTGAACAATGTCCAGTCGCTGCCAGCCGCGGCGGTTACCAGTGTCGAAAGGCCAATGGTTAATAACCCCGCCGCCAAAAACAGCGAAATCTCCCCGCGCATGGCGGGTAACCGCGTGGTGGTGTGCTGACGAATCCGCCGCAGGGTAAATTTGGGCCCATGGGGCAGGTTACTTAGCAGCGCAACGCTAGGTAGCAGAAAGGTAATAATACTGACGATGGTCAGGGCAGGGGTGAGCACAAAGTGAAACAGCATCACCAACGCCGCCATGCCCACCGGCATCAACAGGCTGCGCGGTGCCAGCGAGTAGCCATCCACCTCAGCAAGATCGAACCGCCGCCTAAGCTCCAGCGTGGTTAACAGCCCTGACAGCATCGCCATGGGAAAGCCCACCACGGCAATTTGCGCGTACTCAACGTCGGGCACCAGCGCGATCACCACACCCATGGAGGCAAAAAACGGCGACCACAGTGCCGCGCTGCTCAGCCCACGGTTAAGCGCCAACAGCTGCGGTGTCGTCAGCGGGCCACGCCGGGCCAGTTTATCGCCCACCATAAACACGGTAGAGAGATTTAAAATCGTACCCAGGAAGTGAACGCCCAGCCAAGTACGCAGCACGCCACCCGCCCCAGTCACTCGGCTGCCTGTCGCACCCTTGTTGCCTTGCTTACCAATCAGCGAGATAAAACTAACGCCCACCAGCATAGCCGCCACAAACGAATTGCCCTGCAACATAGCGGGCCAATCCACCTCTGCGCCATACACAAACCGCGCCACCAGCAGCATGCCAGCGCCCAGTGCGATTAGCACGGCCGCCTGGATACGCGAACGACGGGGAATATCCCGCCACAGCAACAAAACCGCCGCCCACAGCAAATAGCTCACCGCATGGGCAGTGCTCAACCAGCCGGTAAAGCCAATAATTTGTGCGATCAAACCAAGCAAAATCAGCACGCCCGCCAAGCGCTGCCGAGAAGTCGTCTCTTGCATGCCAAACCCTTAATAGTGAATTAGCAGGCTAATCGGATTTGCGAAGGAAGGCCAGCGCAACAGCGCCTCAACATTGTGGGAGGGCGCTTCAGCGCGCGAAGATTAAGCCGCAATGCTGGCGGTGTTACTGAAATGTAAGAAAGCAACCTTGTAGCGCGTGGTAACGAATCTGCGAGGAACGAGCAAATGAGGCACCCGCGGGAGCATCGCGCAGCGATGCCAGATCCATGCAACTAACGAGCCGTTGCCCTCAGAGAGGAAACACTTTTTTTCATCGATACGTGACCTAATCCAAATTTATGAATAAGGTATGATTAATTAGTCAGATTCGGTCGCAAGCGGAGCGTTTTAACGTAACCCAGGTGCGCCGTGGCGGTAGCGTGGTTTCGTTTTAGCTCATTAGCCTAAAGGGCAGCGCACACCGGCAAATTCCTTCCTCAGGTCAGGGGAGGGCTATCAAATTCATAGGCCCACACACTCGATTTAATACGTGCATAACCTCTTAGTGAGAAAGCACAACAGGTAATCGACGCGGGCGTTTAGCTCGTGAAAAGGTACCAATATCACCCAATTGCATATCAAGGATATGGCGATACAGAAATACTAAAGCATTAAGCGCTTGGTTTTGTGTAGCTGCAGCCACATATAGCTCTCCGGCAAGGTGCTCCAGAAAAGCTTGGACTTCAGAAGGGCCCATACTGGCAGGGTGTCGCACCCCATGATAGCGAATGAAGTAACGTATCCAGTAACAGTATGTTTTTTCAGTACGTGGGCTGTAGCGCTTTACTCGCATAACAGCTTTCACACGATCCATTAGTTTCGGAGGCCTGCTTTGCATATCCATTTGGTGTCTGTCTTCTGATGGTGGATATGTATACAGTATTATTGCGTTTGGCAAAACGCGCAAGCATGCGAATTCTGCAAACGCAGCCTAATTAATGTTAATTTATTTTAAAATCATGTGGTTATGTGCGAAAAGGTAGGCTACATTTACTAAGTAAACATGCTGGCGCGTTCATCCAATTATAGGACGCGCCGTCTAATACCTGTTAGAAAAGACTATCTATGAGTATGAGTCAAAAGTACGCAGACCTTGATAATCTATGGTGTGAGTGGCCGGAGGCAACGTCTGCAATTATGCCCCACATCGAAGAGAATGAAGTGCTGCAAGGTAAGTCTAGCTGGGGCTTTCGAGAAGGCCGTGTTGTTGCGAGTCATGGTGGTGGATACTCAGTTTCGACTTCATACAGTGCTTACGATTCGTCGGCGCAGTCAATAGTCATGCTATACGTCCAAGCATGCGTTACCGGTTGTGACGAGGTGACAGTAAAAACTACCAAGCGAGAGCCGGTACAGGAGTAATCGTGCCCTGTTGGAGCGTTTCTAACCATGTCAGTCACGGCGACGGTTACTGCATTGCGGCTTCGCCTCCATTTCGTAGCCGCGCGTGCTGAGCGGCGTTATGTGGATCAAGGAGGGTGAGAGGGGCTTATGGATATCGGATCAGATCAGTTTTCGAACTTGATAGCGTGCATATCTTTGGTGATTTCTGGAATTTTGGCTGTTCTCTACGTAAGAGACAGGCGAAATGCCAAGTTTACTATCGCTAATGATTACATTAATCAGCTCTTGCAGTGGCATCATTCCGTTGTCGAAGTTCTCACTGAGCTCAGGCTTAGGGAGTTTTCTGAGCATGACGATGAAAAGCAATCTTTGCTAATCGCGCTCTCAGCGTCTATCGAAAAGGGCAGATTCTTCTTTCCAAATATCAAACCCGATGAGTATGGGATAGATAAGCCTCCAGCCTACCGAGGGTACAGGAATATAGGTTTAGACTTTCTAGTGGCATCATACAATTTGCACCACAAGCCGAGGAGCGCGAGCTTGAATGGGCAAGCTGAACAGTTGCAGCGCCTATTTACGTCGGTCGTATACGAGATAATCAGCCCAAGTGAGCGCCTTGAGACTATTCGCGAACTTACAGATAGATATTTTGTGAAGGGGTTGTCGGTAGAGGACTTACAGGAGCCAGGGCAGTTGTCTGCTGTAAGCCATATGTGGGAACGCCCCGCAAAATCCACATAATACAAATGTTATATGCATGCGTGATCTTGGGGTATGTATGAAATTAATAAATATTGATGAAGATGCACCAGATATATTCTTTATATTTGTGGACCAATTTAACCCCACTACGTATCACAACTTTAATCTAACCAAAATGTTTTTTTCAGGTTCTGTGGCCTCATGTTCGGATGAAGAGTTCGCAAGGAAATATATAGAGGGAACGGTGCGATATCTTCCCTATGAACCCTGCCACAATGACGTTCTCGCGATATCTCCGTACTTTCTAACGGCAATCAATGATTATTGAATTGAGTATGATGCTGAAGTGTTCAGGGAAAAGCATCACCCGTTATATCCATCGAGGCTGTCAGCGCTGTACGCCTTCGGCAATATGGAAGCGTGCGAGCTTGTCTCAAGAAAGTACGGATGGCCACTAGAACCTGTTCGAGAATTTAGGTTGAAAGAGTGGCCTCTAACAAGAATAGCCAAAGTCAATATGGAGCATGTTTCATTGGCGAGGCATGCCTATAAGGTTTTCATGCTTAATGATATTGATAGACTATGGGGAGGGTGCTGGTCAGGGTTTGACAACATCATTTTAGAGCTCCCATCTGCGGGTTTCGAGCGGAAAACATATGATTCGGGAATAATATGGGAGTACTTGATAGAAGGGGTTGTTGAATGCGCGCAGTGAAATCACATAACAAAGCCAAGCACGCGACAAGCGCGTGTTGGCGGCGTTAAGCCACTATGGATAGAGAGCCCCTTTAAATGGAAAAACCAGTGGTAGATGAGATATTTGAATTAATAATACGCGGCGAGCTGGAAAAACTAGATGAGATTTCGAGGCCTGAAGATGCTGTTTATATAAGATCTGCCGTTTCAACTAAAAATGATTCAGGAGCCGGGCTAAGTATTGATCTAGAAGATATTACTAATAGAGCGCCATGGGTTACTCCACTTTTTCTTGGGCCGAAAATATATTTTACTTCTGCTTCAATAGCATTGCAGAATGCAATTACAGGTGGAAAATCCAATGTAATGATCGATTGGTCATTTTCTTTTGATTCGAATGTCGCTGAAAAAGTAAGAGCATATGTCAACCATGAGAAGATCAACCAAACGGATCGTGACCGAGTAATTACCCTTTTGAAGCTGAAAAAGGAATATTCACTACAAACGGATTTGATGCCATTTTTGTTTGAGAACCTTCGACTCTCCAGAGTCGATAAAAACAATGCACGACCGCTTAATACGATCATCGCTTTTAAAAAGCTAGATTATATTGATTGGGATGCTTTTGAGAAGAATCCCAATAAGCCCAAATTTCCATGCGATGAAAACGTATTAATTGAAGACGCGAATCAGACCTACGAAAGTTTAGTAAATGAAACTGAAGTTAAAAAGCGTGAACACAAGGCGTTGTTTACACAGGTAATACTATTTGAGCTTGCTATTATCTGGCTTGGTGAAAAAGTCACACCTGAAGAAGCATTTAAAAAATTGATAGATTTTTGTGTGCTTCAGCTGAAGAAATTACCAAAATATGAACTCAAGTTCGCTTGGAGCTTTCTAAATAAACCAGCTAAGGTAAGGTTTTTCGGGCCGCTAAATGGGATCTCTAAAGATCTGGCAAAGTCTCTTCGCGGAATGGCTTGGGACATGTCGCATATGCGAACCCTTGAGACAATGGCTACAGCGACCAATTTGGGCTCATTTTTCATCCCTGTATTTGTGTCTTTTGATGATAAATTTTCTGAAATATTAAAACAAAATCAAATACAGGTTTTAGTGGTAGATGACAGGTTAAGAAAAATGCATAGCGCTGGCGTCGGAGAGGTAGAATTTCAATTAGAGCTGAACTCTTGCATGTCCAAAGAAGTTCTAGATGAAATGACAGATTTAAAGTCGGAGGCAAGGCGATCTTATGATCTTCCCTTGGTTGATTTGGAACACATCCTTTCCCATCAAACTCTGATTTTGGAAAGACTAGCTAGTGAAAAAAGGGCCGCCAGAAATACAAAGAAGATGGCTTAACAAAGCATTGCACCGGACTAGCCGGTGAATGCGGCGTTATGGGTGCTCGGCTTTATGCTTTTAGTTCGGTGCCGCTAGGTTTCGCCGACCTCGTGCCAAAAGCCAGCCTACCCGGCATCGCAGTTTTCCAGTCCATCACAGGCTTGGCAGTTTCGCTCCTGGAGGCACTCGGAAAGTAAGAGTTGTTCGGCAACATCATCGCTAACAGCGTGGTGTACCAGTAAGAAAAATTGGGGCGGTGGCAGGTGCTCAGTTTTTGCCCCGCATTGTTCGGGGTGTGGCTCCGCTAGCGCTATGCGAAGTGCTAATAGAAGGTTGGGAGCGTCGCAGCCATAACCAAGCGCAGCACTACACGGTGGACTTCCCCCAGTTCAGTGGACACGCATCGATAACTCTGCAGGAGGAGAAATACGATGCCGGAGATGATCACGGGGAAGAAAACTCAGCAGTACAGCACTGAGTTCAAGGTCAAAGCGGTGGAGTGGAGTCACCAGGCCCACCGGAGTGTGAAAAGCGTCGCCGAAGCGCTGGATATTCACCCTTTCATGCTGTCACGCTGGCGTAAGGAATACCGAGAGGGAAAGTTCGCCATGAAACGGGTAAAGAAAGCGCCAGCAGACGCCAAGAAGAAGATCCAGGAACAGGATGAGGTTGCCCGCCTGAAACGCCGGATATCGGAGCTTCAGGAGGAAAACGACATTCTAAAAAAGTTTCAACGTTTTCAGGCCGAGGAACGACGGAAGCGTTCCGGTTCATCTGGAAACACCGACGAGACTACAGTGTAAAAGCGCTGTGCAGACATCTGAAGGTGTCGTGGTCTGGATACTATGCCTGGGCCAACCGGGAGCCCAGCAAGAGAGCCACTGACAAGGCAGACTTGTTGTTGAAGATCAGGAAGATCTACGACAACAGTAAAGGCCGTTATGGTAGTCCTCGCGTTTACCAGACGCTGCGCCGAGAAGGCTTGGTGGTCGGAGAGAATCGGGTCGCGAAAATTATGCGGGAGTGGGGCATGAAGGCCCGCTCTGCTCATGTGTACCGCCGATTGAGGAAGCTCAGGAATGATCTGAAAGCCCTGCCAAATTATCGACTTGAGGCAGCGAGGCCGACTGCGGAAAACCAGCAGTGGAGCAGTGACGTCACGTATATCAAGCTTGGCAAGAAGTACGTGTTCCTGGCGGTAGTGTTGGACCTGTACTCACGCCGCATCATCAGTTGGCGCTTGGGGGCGAGTCTGAGCGCAAACTTTGCCAGAGCAACGTTGCGGGAGGTCTTCACAAGCCGTAAGCCGGATTCTGGCCTGTTGTTCCATACGGATCGCGGCATCGAATACCGAGCTCATAAGACACAAGCGCTGCTGAAGCAGTACCAAGTAAAACACAGCATGAACCGACCTGGTCAGTGTACCGACAATGCCGAGGTTGAATCGTTCTTCAAGATCCTCAAGGGAGAATTGCTGCACGCCACCAGCTTCGTGACGATGCGCCAATTACGGAATCATATAAAAGCCTATATTGAAGGCTTTTATAATACCCAACGGCTGCACAGTGGCCTTGGTTACCGGACTCCGCTAGAGTTCGAAGGAGTCAACTGATGGGGCGTGTCCATTTTATTGGGGGAAGTCCACACTATCGTGGCTGGGACGGCTTACGATGCGCTCCAGCCGCCCCAAAGCTTTGCGTTATGTTTTTTGGAGAGTTCTGAGTCATGTCCAAAAAATTCAAGTTGAGAGCTGATGAAATCAAGGATGTTGCCAAAGGGTGCGGCGGATGTATAGCAACGGATATGATTACCGTCCATGGAAAAAAGGTGGGCTACATGTATCGTGATGAGCCGCGAAACGATATGGATAGTGGCTGGTGTTTCATGTGGGGTAAGGAGTCGGAGAAATACATGGATGATCCAAGCAATCACGAAATATATGACGTAAACACAATTGCTAATTACAGTCCTGACATAGTCGAATTTCTTGATGCTCCATATGGTTCGGCATTCGAGAGAAATGCTGAGGGTAAGCTTGTTGAGATCGATGATTAAACATAACAAGCCGCTCAAATTCGTTCCGGCCACAAAAGGCGTGGCCTCCACCGGACTCGCTAACGCTCGCCGTTTAGCGGGGCGTTATAAATCAGGGAGTAGCCATCGATGGAATGGCGTAAGGACGATTACCTAATCACTGACGACAAGTCCAAAGTGCAACTGGATATTGTCCACCGCTTGCTTGCTGCAACCTATTGGGGTGACCGCCGTCCCCGAGAAACCGTAGAGCGCATGGTTGCTGGTTCCATCTGCTTCAGTCTTTACCGGGGTGCCACGCAGATAGGTTTTGGGCGGGCAGTCACCGATAGTGCTACGTTTACCTGGGTAGCGGATATTGTGATTGAGCCCGAGTATCGGGGTGCCGGTTTAGGGCAGTGGATCATGGAATGCTTGGTTACGCACCCGGCCATAAAGGGAACTCAAATGGTGTTGCAAACCCGCGATGCTCAAGGGTTGTACGAGAAGTTTGGCTTCTCTGGAAATAGTGCTCTCATGAGCACCAAAGTAACTGATTTATAACAATTCGCAGCAGTACGCGGCTTGCAGCCGCCGGACGTCCCTGACTGGCCGCCGCTGTGCTCCGTGTTATGTGTAAGGGAAGCCAAAATTAAAGGGGGCAGATCGAGTTTATTGTGATCACTTAATGAGGCAGGTTGATTTATTTTTAACCAAGCTGACTGATCTAAAATCTATCTGACCCCTTTTGGTTCATTGCCTCCCGTTCTCCGCCTAACCCCTAAACCTGCGCGTAGCCCCCGTCAACGAATACCTCGCTCCCTGTCATAAAGCTGCTATCGTCGGACGCCAGGAACGCCACCGCGCCTGCGGTTTCTTGGGGATCGCCCAGACGCTCAAGGGGTACGCTCCGTTTCATCTCGCTCAGGGCGTCGGATGGGAGCAATTCGATTAACTTGTCTGTTTTGGTTGGGCCAGGAGACATGACGTTCACGCGAATGCCGGTGCCCCTAAGATCATGGGCCCAACTACGCACCAGGTTTCGGATGGCCGCCTTGGAGGCGCTGTAGATGCTCATCGCGGGGGTGCCCATGCTGCCGACCGTGGAACCGGTGAGGATGATGGAGCCGCCGTTCGTCATCAGGGGGAGGGCCTTCTGGACGGTGAAGAGGGTGCCTTTGACGTTGATGTCAAAGATATAGTCGTAGTGCTCCCCGGTGATCTGTCCTAGGCTGGCGAATTCGCCGACGCCCGCGTTGGCCACCAGTACGTCCAGGCGGCCTTTCTCTTTCTGGACTGTCTCAAATACGCGGTCAAGATCCTCCGGCTTCGTCACATCCGCCTGGAGACCCCGGGCGTTGGATCCCAGTGCCTCAGCCGCGTTGTCGAGGACGTCCTGGCGCCGTCCGACAATGAAGACGAAGGCGCCTTCGTCGATGAGGCGTTGGGCCGAGGCCAGGCCGATGCCGCTGGCTCCGCCTGTGATTAGTGCGATTTTACCGTTTAGCCGACTCATGGTTGGGTCTCCGTGTGTGTTGACTCGATGCGCTTTCACAATATATAAACCACTTACAAATGTTCAAGTATGTACCTTTTGGTAAGTACCCTTTATGGCGAAAGAAAACTCAGAAAACCCACGTTTCATTTGTGGCCTGCATGCGACGCTGCACGTGATCTCCGGGAAATGGAAGCCGTTGATTCTGTTCTTTTTAAACAAGGGCCCGACGCGTTACGGCGAGCTCAAGCGAAGCGTCCGAGGCGTGAGCGACAAAATGTTGATCCAGCAGCTAAAGGAGCTGGAGTCCGACGGTATTGTCCAGCGCACCGACTATGGAGAGATCCCGCTGCGCGTCGACTACTCCCTGACGCCCTTCGGGGCAAGTCTGGTGCGGGCCATGGAGCCGCTTTGCGGCTGGGGCGAAGAGCACGAAGAGGACATTGCCGCGGCGATGGGCCGCCGTAAAACCAGCCGGTAGGAAGCGAAGCCGGCCTAAGACCAATCTGTGAGAGTTACCGTATGGATGCACCGTGAATTTCGAGACGATTCTGATCATCGCCTGTGCCTATCTTGTGGCTGCCTTCGTCAAAGGGGCAACCGGTCTGGGGTTCTCAACATCCGCGCTACCCATTCTCGCGCTTGGGCTGGGCCTCAAATCCGCTATGCCGCTGGTCATCATTCCCTCGCTGGTGAGCAACGCCATCGTAATGATGCAGGCAGGGCACTTTGGGGAGACGGTGCGGCGCTTCTGGCCGATGTTTCTCGCCACCATTCCCGGCCTGCTGATCGGCCTCGCCGTACTGGATCTGATCGATAGCCTAGTCGCCGGCGCGATACTGGGCCTGGTGCTTATCGGCTACGGCGCTTTTACGCTGTTTCGCCCTGGCCAACCGATGTCGGAGAGCCTGGGCCGCAAACTTGCGCCGGTTTCTGGCTTTCTCACCGGTCTGGTGAATGGCATGACCGGATCGCAAGTCATGCCGGTCTTGCCGTTCCTGTTGGCGCTTCAACTCGATCCCAAGCGGTTTATCCAGGCGATCAATATCTCCTTTACCCTTTCGAGCCTAATTATGGCCGTGGGCCTGGCGAAGCTGGGGCTCATGACGGTCGAATCGATTTGGATCTCGCTCCTGGGACTGATACCCGTGTACGTCGGCACTAAGGTCGGCGGTATCGTGCGCCAGCGGATGGATGCCGACACTTTCCGCAGAGTGGTGTTGCTGATGCTGATCGCCTTCGGTGTCGTGCTGGTCAGCAAAACCGCCCTTGCATAGGGCGGTCAGCGCCTTTCGTGGCGGCTTCAAACCCTATAACCACGATCAATACGCCATGGTGATGATTAACAACCGAGATCCGCTTTAGCCAAGTACCTTTCACGTAGCGCACTATCTGATCGAGCACTGACAGTTCTCCATCCTGAGCGATGTGCTTACAGCGAAATAATGTCACGGTAGACTTCGCATAATCATGCGCCATCTCGGAAACGGCTCACATGAATGTCCAGGCCAATATCCTCGTGATCTTATTTCCCTGCTTCATCTCTATTTCCCGTATATCAACGGCACCGAGCTTACGAATCAGCTTCTTGGCAGGCTTAACATTGTCGGTTTTTGAAACCAGGCTGCTAAACCAGCGGCATTGAGTTGCATACTCCTGGCTTTCTCTTATTAGTTTTTTAAGAAACAGCTGTTCGCCCCCCTTACACCAGAGCTCTGCCCCCAAGCCGCCAAAGTTCAGCGTAGGCGATTGGGTTGTGGTTTTTAGTTCGCCGCGACTACGAGCAAGGTTATTGAATTTACGCTGGCTACCTTTAAGTGCTTCATCGAGCGAGGCGTGAAAGGGTGGGTTGCATACACTGACGTCAAAAAACTCCCCATCTTGAATAATCCCTTCAAAAATATGGTTTTTATTGTGCTGCGTGCGCAGCGTGAAGTGATCTTTGAGCGTGGGGTTATTGGCGATAATCGTGGCGACGTTCTCAAGCGATTGAGGGTTAATGTCACTACCAACACACTGCCAGCCGTAAATTTGGCAGGCCAGTAGTGGGTAGATGCCATTGGCTCCTGTCCCTATATCGAGCAGCTTGATGCTGGGCTGTTCATGTCCAAGTCCAATTAAATCCGCCATGTGATGAATATAGTCGGCTCTGCCTGGGATCGGGGGGCAAAGCGCGCCCTCTGGAATATCCCAATCGACAATATTGTAGTATCGGTTTAATAACGCGGCGTTGAGGGTTTTTACTGCCAGTGGGTCTGCGAAACCGATGGAAAGTTCGCCATAAGCGTTAGGCTTCACATAGGGGGCTAGTGGTGGGTGGCTCTTTACGAGCACTGGGAAGTCATAGCCTTGGTTGTGTAGATTCTTCGGGTGCAGGCCTTTACGAACAGGCTTGGCTGGGCTTTTTTCACTTCCATGGTGGTTGTTCACAGTAATAGGCCCGAGGCTTGGCGTTCAATTGTCGAGAGGGTATGGCTTAGTGCGTGATTATAATCTTCATGGTTGTGTTGAGCATACTTGGTAGTTAAATGGACGCCCATTCTCCCGGGGATGTATATGTTAGCTCCGATGCCCCTCGTCATTAATTGCGGCGGTGTTGTCGATTTTGATCAGTGGCGAACGACTACTCTATGCAGAGCGCATTATTCCGGTGCTGCAAGCCGGAGCAACGCTGAATTTACGCGAGGAAGTCCGTCATGAGTCAGATTGAATCACCGAGAGTTGTCTCCAAAGAGGAGTGGTTTCGGGCACGCAAAGCCCATCTAAAGAACGAGAAGGCGCTCACGCGTATGCGCGACCTGGTCGCCCGTGAACGGCGTGAGTTGCCATGGGTTAAGCTGGAGAAAGAATACGTCTTCGACACGCTGGAAGGGAAGAAAACGCTTGCCGAGCTATTTGGCACAAACAGTCAATTAGTCATTCACCATTTCATGTTCGGCCCTGACTGGAAGGCGGGCTGCCCGAGCTGCTCGCTGGAGGCGGATCATGCCGAGGGCGCCATCGTCCACCTCGCCAATCACGATGTCAGTTATGTTCGTGTATCCCGCGCGCCGTTGGAAAAGCTGGAAGCCTATCGGAGGCGTATGGGCTGGACAGCCCAGTGGGTGTCCTCCCAGGGCAGCGATTTCAATTTTGACTTTCAGGTCTCTTTCGCACGGGAGGATCTTGAGGCTGGTCGGCTCCACTACAATTATCAAACTATCGAGGATCCGAAATACTTCAGCGAAGAATTGCCCGGTCTTAGCGTTGTCTACAGGGATGAAAGTGGCGCTGTGTTCCATACCTACTCCAGCTACGCCCGTGGCAATGAAGAGGTTATTGGCGCCTTCGTTTATCTCGATATCACGCCGAAGGGCCGCAACGAGAAGGAAATCATGGACTGGGTTCGTCGCCGCGATGAGTACGATGTGAGTCCGGCAGAAGCGGTCTGTCACACCTGCTGATTGCCGCCCGTCGCCGTTAGCTCCATCCCAGGGGGGTATAATAATAGAAGGAAGGTAAATGGGCATTGAGCTTATTGGCTTCATCGCAGTCGTATTGCTGGCATACCTTATTCCCGGTCCGGATTTTCTGCTAGTCAGCCGATATGCGGTACAGCATCGTCGACTCGGTTTAGCTGCTGCGCTGGGTGCTCAGAGCGGACTCTGTATACACATGCTGACGGCCGCTCTGGGCCTTTCGGCCATTGCGGCTCGCTCCGCTGAGCTGTTTATGCTGATTCGATGGGCAGGTGCGGCTTATTTAATCTGGATGGGGCTAGCAGTTCTGTACAGCAGTCGTAGCCAGCACCGTAGTGCACAGGCAGACGCGCAAGAAAACATTGATGCCACTAGCCGTAGCCGTGCTTTTGCCAATGGCTTTTTGTGCAATTTGCTCAACCCCAAGGCGGTCATCTTTTTCCTCAGTGTCTTACCCCAGTTCATCGATCCCACGGTTAGTGCCGCTCGGCAAATTTTGATACTCGGGGTGCTTGATGTACTGATTGGTGTCGCTTGGTGGTGGGGCGTTGTCATACTTATGGAGCGCGTAGCACAGGCATTACGCAGGCCGCGCATTCGGCAGTGGTGGGATTGGGTTACAGGCAGTTTGATGATCGGTGCCGGCGCTCTCTTGGTGCGCAACAGTCCGAGTTAATAATGCCATATACGATCACTGGTGTGCTAAAGGGCACATATTACTCTGCCTAGAAGGTGAGCTTCTTACTGAGCTAGACGATGGGCGTTGCTTTGTTCTTACGCCTGGTTCGAGCTATCAAGTTGCCGACAATGCCGAACTTCATCGTTCGTCGACGGAGCTGGGAGCTAAATTGTTTGTCGTCGACTAGCATCACATAATCACTGTTATACATAGGGAGTAAACGCATGGTCTTCGACTTACCTGCTCCAGAACAGCAAGGCTCCAAGTCATTGGTTGGTAGTATTGCGGCTCGGCGCAGCGTGAGGGAATACACGAATGCACCGCTCCCTATCGGTGTTTTGTCTCAATTGCTTTGGTCGGCCCAGGGCGTAACAGGGCCGGATACAAAAAGAGCAGCGCCATCGGCAGGTGGATTATACCCGCTACACCTAAAAATCTTGGTGCAGCGGGTATCGGAACTTGAGCCCGGTATCTATGAGTATCAGGCTGATAATCATTCGTTAAAGTTAATTGGGAACCGTGTTCCGGAAGGTGCAGTGCAAGCGCTAGGGATTGGCGATCAACCATGGTTGAAAGAAGCGGCTCTTGTCATTGGAGTTGCCGCGAATCTTGGAGAGGCAGTTCGGCACTTTGAAGCTCAGCCACCCCAGGGAGAGCGCGGCGCTCGCTATGTCTATATGGAAACGGGGGCTCTAGCACAAAATGTTCATCTTCAGAGTACAGCGCTCGGAGTTGGTTGTGTTTTAGTGGCAGGTTTCGATGATCCAGGGGTGAAGGAAGTATTGAGATTGCCTTCAGACTTGGAGCCTACTGCGCTGCTGTGCATCGGGCAGCGGCGTGTCCCATAGAGGAGTCGTCATTCATGTTCTCTGCTGAGTTCTTGCTTACCTCGTTGGTTGTCGTACTTATCCCAGGTACAGGCGTTATCTTTACCGTTTCCATTGGCTTAATGTATGGGCGCCTGGCAAGTCTCTATGCTGCTATCGGTTGCACACTTGGTATTGTGCCTCACCTGCTGGCTACTGTTCTGGGCCTAGCGGTCATCATGCATACGAGCGCGATAGCATTTCAGGCGCTCAAGTATGCGGGGGTCGCATATCTTCTGTACCTTGCCGTCGTTACTTGGCGTGATCGAAGCGCTTTCTCTGTTCATGAGTTGAGGCGAAAAGGTGATGCCTTTTCGCTTATGAGCAAGGCGTTCCTGCTGAATATCCTAAACCCCAAGCTGACCATTTTCTTCTTGGCCTTCTTGCCGCAGTTCGTTGCAACTGACGCCCAGTCATCATTAGGGCAGCTACTCGGACTGAGCGCTATTTTCATGGCGATGACCTTTGTTGTCTTCGTCATCTACGGGCAGCTTGCCCATGCGTTTAGAGCAGTCGTTATTGAGTCACCGAAGATTCAGAGTTGGTTGCGCAGGAGCTTCTCAGCAGCGTTCGCGGGATTAGGCTTACAGCTCGCTCTGACTGAGCGGTAAGGCTTAACAATTCATTTAAACCGACGCCGCAAAGCGGCGCGGCTTAATTCAGCGCTAGGTAAAAAGAGAGAGGGAATGAGCGCGACACGAATAATGATCATCGGGGGCCCTGGCGCAGGTAAATCTAGGTTGGCTCTTAGACTGTCGAGAATTCTAGACATAGCTGTTTATTGTGTTGATGAGGCCGTTCATGATGAGAAGGGGAAGCTTCGGCCAAGCTCCGAAATTGATTGCACAGTAAGATCCTGGGCATCAAAACATCAATGGATCATTGAAGGAGGAAACTCCAGAACCTATTCGGATAGAGCATCGAGAGCTACCATTCTTGTATTCATGAAGCCGCCACGTTGGCTAAGAGTCTATCGAGTGGCTATTCGGGATAAGCTCAAATTTTCATTGATTTATTGGCCTTTTAAGTATGATGAGATTTTTGGGTTGAAGGATGAGTTGATATTAGGCTCATCAGGCAAAGATATTGCCACTTATACGATTAGAACAAACAAGGATGCAGATGAATTGTTGAAAATATTGGGGCATAAAAATTGTTAGTCTTGCTGTGAATGAAGGTGTTGTAGTAAAGGGACAAGATTTCCATTGTTCGAAACCAATGATCGTAGCCTAAAAACGCGGACAACGGATACTACATTGCGGCTTCGCACCATATTGTAGCCACGCGTGCTGAGCGGCGTTACGTGCCCTACAGCGGCTAGCATTTCCCAGGCGAAGAATGGGTAAGGCCCTAAAAGATTGAACTTGGAGATAGAATACGATGAACAGTGCGTCTCATAATATTAAAGGTCGTTGCCGTTGCGGACAGGTTGAATTTGAGGTTAGCACAAAGCCAATGGTCACAATGGCTTGTCACTGCACAGGGTGTCAGCAAATGACTTCCAGCGCGTTTAGCCTTAGTTCGTTATTTTCGAGCGCTGCCTTTTCGATTACCTCTGGGGTGCCTGTTATCGGTGGGCTTCACGGTAAAACGCGTCATTTTTTCTGCGGGCATTGCATGAGCTGGCTGTTCACGCGTCCTGAAGGTATGGATGACTTTGTAAATGTACGTTCAACGATGCTAGAGAACTCTCGAACCTATAAGCCGTTCATTGAAACTTACACGGATGAAAAACTGGAGTGGGCGATTACTGGTGCAGAGTATAGTTTTGGTAAGTTTCCACCACAGGAAAAATTCCCAGAATTGCTCCAGGAATATGCGCAAAAACATGAGTAAATATAGCATTTAAAAGTGGGGTTGAGCACACAATAATCAGTTGCAGCGGAGTAATTTACGCGGCACTTCAATCGCCCACTGAGCTGTGTGTTAGATTGCATGCGAACCCTTCCAGTCTGATCTTGTGGAGCCTCAAATGACGGCCTCAGTAATTACCTTCGCAGCGTATGCTTTCGACTCCCGACTCAGTGACTCCTGCGCGCTCTGGCGCAGCTCAAACTCATGTTATGTGCCAATGAGGAAGAACTTTGAACATTACAGATTTACCTTTCGGGGTCACCGATTGGTCTGAAGTTGAGAGGACTGAACACTCCGGAGAGCATGGAGTTGCTTATTGGAGGACTCGAAATTTCGGGGATATTCGGGTTCGTATGGTTGAGTATAGTCCTGGGTATCTGGCTGATCATTGGTGCGCTAAAGGGCACATATTGCTCTGCCTTGAAGGTGAGTTGCATACTGAGCTAGACGATGGGCGTTGCTTTGTTCTGACGCCTGGTTCGAGCTATCAAGTTGCCGACAATGCCGAACTTCATCGTTCTTCGACGGCGCAGGGTGCTAAGTTGTTCGTTGTCGACTAGCATCGCATAAACGCTGTGTTGATCCGGCGATTGGTCTTTAGTCTTGAATCTCCGACAGAGGAAGAGCTGAAATCCGACTGGTTATTTGAGGCTCGCAAGAGAGCAGAAGAACTTGATAATGGGTCGGTGCAAGCTGTGCCCGGTGACGACGTTACGAGGACGGCTCGAGCACTGATCAAATGAACTATTTTTTTCACCCGGCAGCGGAAGCCGAGTTTCTGGAATCAGTCGGTTACTACGAGTCGAAAGTTCTAGGGTTGGGTGGTGCCTTTGTAGAGGAATTTGAGGCCCTGGCCGTATTGATTGACGAGTCGCCAGAAGTTTGGCAAATCCAGCTTGAGCCAGACATTCGCAGAGCTCCCCTTCATCGATTTCCACTATCAATCGTCTACCGAAAGCACCCTGGAGGTTTCCAGGTTCTTGATGTTGCACATGACCGACGACGCCCATATTACTGGCTGACCAGGCTTTAACAAGGGCGTTATGAGTGAGCATCCACGAGGAAGGAGCCAACGATGTTTGAGGTAAAAGCAACCCAACATGTGCTGGCGGTTAACGATCTTGAGGCGACCGAGAGCTACTTTCTCGACAAGCTTGGATTTTCCCTACGTTTCCGTGTGGATGGCTGGTCGTTCCTTAGCCTTGGCAGTTTTCACATTATGTTGGGGCACTGGCCGGACGAACTTCCTGCCCGTGATACGCACGAGCATTCCTATTTTGCGTATCTAAACTGTGAAGGTATAGATGAACTTTACCAAAATTATCAGCAGCGTGGCGCCGAAATTTTCCAGGCAATAGCTGATAAGCCTTGGGGGCTACGTGAGTTTGGTGTAGCAACCCCAGAGGAGCATCGAATCATGTTTGGTCAAGATCGCCAACTGGGTAACTGATGCCTGCGGCGTTATTATGTCGGTACGTGTTGCAACGCCGATAAGCTAAAAGGAGCTGTTTATGCGTGCTGCGGAAACACTTTGCTCACAGGATGCGGTGATCGCCGTGGATGTGCAGAACGATTTCTGCCCTGGCGGCGCGCTGGGTATTGACGGTGGCGATGCGGTGGTGCCGGTGCTGAATGATTGGTTGGAAAAGGCCGCCCAGCAGGGTGCTCTGGCCGTGGTTTCCCGGGACTGGCACCCGGTGGATCATTGCTCCTTTGAGTCCCAAGGAGGTCCTTGGCCACCACATTGCCTTCAGGATACAGAAGGCGCTGCTTTTCATCCGGACCTGCAATTGCCGCCGAATACCGTGCGCGTTAGCAAGGGTACGGCATTTGATCGCGACGCCTACTCCGCTTTTGATGGCACCGGCCTTCAAGGCTTTCTAGAAAGCCGGGGGATCAAACGCGTTTGGATTGGAGGGCTGGCCTGCGATATCTGCGTTAAGGCTACCGTGCTAGATGCCTGCAAGTTCGGTTTTGAAACCCACTTAATCGCCGATGCCACCCGCGCAGTCAATGCGGAGCAATTGGGCGCCGTGATGGATGAAATGCGCGAAGCCGGGGCGATTATCGAAGACAGCGCGTGAACTGTAGTTGAGCGGAGCTGCTCTGTTCAGACCGCATTTCCGGTATTTGCCGCAGTAAAGGATGGCCTTCATCAGCGAGTGTGACGCAATGCATCGTATATAGACGGGGGAGTTTATGAGCGATAAGAGCCGAGTCAGCGTTCAGTGCGTGGTGGGCGATATTGCCCAACAGTCCGATGTAGACGCTGTGATTAATGCTGCCAATGCGCAATTGCGAACCGGTGGTGGTGTAGCAGGGGCGCTTCATCGCGCAGCCGGGCCCGGCTTAGCGGAAGAGGGGCGGCTTATTGCGCCCATCGTCCCGGGCCAAGCGGTACTCACTGGCGGCCATAACCTGCCCAATCGCTGGGTGATTCACTGCCTGGGCCCGGTATACGGCGTCGACAAGCCGGGGGATCAACTGCTGGCGGACTGCTACCGCAACGCGCTGAAACTTGCCGAGGAGAATGATATTGAGCGGCTGGCTTTCCCGGCACTCTCTACTGGCGCCTTTGGCTATCCAACGGAAGAAGCCGCTCAAGTGTGTGCGGCTACCCTTGAAGCCACACTCCCCAGCTTGCATAAAGTGCGCCTGATCCGTTTCGTACTGTTTAACGAAGCGGCTCGGCAGACTCTCCACAAAGCATTGGCTCAACGCTTGACCATTGATCCAGTAGAACCGTAGTTTCGGTGTCTTTTGGGCGAGAGTTACATAACCCTGCGCAGTGATTGGATTATTTGTCAGCAGGCGCTTTATTGCCGCTGGCGAGCTTAGACGCTAGTGTCCACTTGGAGGTAATCGGATGCCGGTTGATCAATCTTTAGTTGAGTGTTCATGTGGCCAAGTTGCCGTTGAGCTAGAGGGCGCGCCAATCTATTGCACTGTGTGCCATTGTGATGATTGCCAATTTGCGGCAGATGAACTTGCAAAACTCTTGCCGCCGGAGCCCATCATGGACCCATTTTTAGGTACCCAATATGTGCTTCATCGTAATGACCGATACGCCGTAGTGCGCGGTCATGAGTATCTCCATCCTTATAAATTTCGGGATAAATCGCCAACGAGTCGTATGGTGGCAACATGCTGCAATTCACCTCTTTTTGTCTCCTTTGAAAATTCGCAGCACTGGATCTCGTTGTATCGCCAACGATTTGTAGACGAAGCACCGCCTCTCCAGTCACGTATCGCCACCAAGTTTCTCAAGGATCCCAGCACTCTTCCAACTGATCCGCCTGCCTATAAGTCATTTCCTTTGAAGCTGATCGTACGCCTAGTTGTCAGTAGGCTTCAGATGATTATTGGCCGCTAACGTGAGACGCACCAACAGGGATAGGCCATCTTCGTTGCGCCAGTGCCTTGGCGACAAAGCTAAGCGTGCTGTTATCTACCCATTTGATCCAAGATACACGCGCTCTTAGCGGAAGTTCTCATAGATTAAAGGGGGGGGGGCAATATTGAAGGATCAATTTTGAGCTATCTTGGCTTTTGAGGGTTGAACACGAATATCTGAAGGAGATAAATATGGCATCCACCACACAGCTTCATGGGGCCTGTCTTTGCGGGATTGTCAGCGTTACTGTTGCCACCAAAAGCAACCATGTCGGCGTTTGTCACTGCTCGATGTGTAGAAAGTGGGGTGGTGGCCCGTTGTTTGCGGTTGAGTTTGCCGGTGGTGTGGACTTTAAAGGCTCCGAGTATATATCCACCTTCAGTTCCTCTGAGTGGGCTGAGCGTGGTTTCTGCCAGAAATGTGGCACCCACCTTTTTTATCGCTTAAAGCAGGATGGGCATTATGCGCTTCCCGTTGGGCTTCTTGATGGTGCGGATGATTGGAAAATAACCGAGCAAATATTTATCGATCAAAAGCCGCGTTACTATTCACTAGCAGAAAAAACCAAGCAGTTGACCGGCGAAGAAGTGTTCGCCCAGTTTGGTGAATAGGGAGGCAATTCAGGAGCCGGCTGAACGACGCCCGGTGGCACCTCAGCTAAACCCCGGCACCGCTTCGCGCTGCTCCCGCGGGTGCGCCTGAGGCTTACCACGCGCTACAAAAACCCACAAAGCCAGATGTGTGCACATACCGTAGCGTGTGGCCATGAGAAAGCGAGTTCTACGAGCGCTACACATAGGGCTTATTTTATAGGGCTCTCACCCCGCGTATTTTCCAGCTCCTCAATCATCATTTGCGCCGCATTGGACAGCGTTCGGTTGGTATGCACCAAGTACCCCAGCGGGCGGTAAATAGGCGGGGTGTCTACTTTTAGCTCAACCAGTTCGCTGTCGATCATTTTTTCCGGTAGCAGGCTCCAACCTAAGCCCACGCTGCACATCATCTTTAGCGTTTCTAAATAGTTGGTTGCCATGCTCACCGGCAGTTCCAGGCCCGCTTGGCTAAAACGCTGCGCGATAAGGGATCCTGTAAAGGTCTTCGCCCCCGGCATCACGCAGTTGTATTCGCATAGATCGGTCAGTGACAGAACGCTTTGAGAGACCTGGTGGGTAAGAGGGTGATCGATAGCGCAGGCAAAACAGAGCCGGTCGCGCCACAGCTCTACCACCTGCAGTTGCTCATGAGGGTGGGGCGCCAGCGTCACCACGGCCATTTCCAGGGTGCCGTCCAGCACTCCCTGGTAAGCCTGTTCGGAATCCAGAAAGTGCAGGTCTAGCGTAACCTCTGGGTGGCGCTGGGTGTACTGCTTTAATAGCGGTGGTAAGCGATGCAGGCCAATATGGTGGCTAGTGGCCAGGGTGAGTTTGCCGCCTACTTGGCCAGAAAGGTTGGCCAACGCGCGGCGGCTATCTTCTACGCTAAACAGTATCCGCCGCGCTTGGGGTAGCAGCACGCTACCGGCTTCGGTTAACGCAATACGCCGACTAATACGATCAAACAGCCGTGTACCCACCTGGGACTCTAGCGTGGCAATGCGTTTGCTTACCGCAGGCTGGGTTAGGTGCAGCTGTTCAGCCGCGCGTGAGAAACTTTGCGTATCTGCCACGGCCAAAAAGGCTTGTAAGCTTTGGGTATCCAAGGGCTGCTCCCTAATTAGCTATTCCAGTTTGGAATCTAAACTATGAATAACATGAATTGCTTTTATGCGCGAGTCGCGTGACACTGACCCACAAGCAATTTAAGCAGCCCATAGAGGCGGCCATACCGAACTAGCAGTGCACTGCCCAGGAGAGTCACATGTCAGGTCAAACCCTTTACGACAAGCTTTGGAATCAACACTTGGTGAAGCAGCGCGATGACGGCACTGCGTTGATCTACATCGACCGCCAGTTGCTTCATGAAGTGACCTCGCCTCAAGCGTTTGAAGGCCTGCGTTTAGCTAATCGTAAGCCGTGGCGTTTGGATGCCAATTTAGCCACGCCCGACCATAACGTGCCAACGACCATTAAAGAGCGTGCCGAGGGCAACAGCGGGATTAAAGATCCGGTGTCACTGATTCAGGTGCAAACCCTGGACGACAACTGCCTTGAGTACGGCATCGAAGAGTTCAAAATCAACGATCCGCGCCAGGGCATTGTGCACGTGGTTGGCCCCGAACAGGGCGCAACGCTGCCAGGAATGACCGTGGTGTGTGGCGACTCTCATACCGCCACCCACGGGGCTTTTGGTGCCTTGGCCCATGGTATTGGTACCTCGGAAGTTGAGCACGTCATGGCGACCCAGTGCTTGCTGGCGCAAAAAATGAAGAATATGCAGGTGCGCGTGGAGGGTGAATTAGGCCTGGGCGTGACTGCCAAAGACGTAGTGCTGGCGATTATCGGCAAGATCGGCACCGCAGGCGGCACTGGCTACGCCATTGAATTTGCTGGAAGTGCCATTGCCTCGCTCTCTATGGAAGGCCGCATGACTGTGTGCAATATGGCCATTGAAGCGGGCGCACGGGTCGGTCTGATCGCCGTAGACGACACCACCATCGATTATCTTGGTAAGCGCCCCTTTGCGCCGACCGCAGAACAGTGGGAAGCCGCAGTAGCCGACTGGCGCAATCTGGTCTCTGATGACGATGCGCAGTTCGATAAAGTGGTTACTTTGCAGGCTGAAGAGATCGAGCCACAGGTGAGCTGGGGTACCAGCCCGGAAATGGTCACCGGCATTTCCGGCCAAGTGCCCGACCCGTTAGCCGCGCTGGATGAAACCGTACAGCGCAGCCATACGCGAGCGCTTGAGTATATGGGCCTTCAGCCCAACCAGAAAATTACCGACATTAAGCTGGATAAGATTTTTATCGGTTCCTGCACCAACTCGCGTATTGAAGACTTGCGTGAAGCCGCCAAGGTGGCCAAGGGCAAAAAAGTCGCTGACTCTATCAAACTGGCCATGGTGGTGCCGGGCTCTGGCTTGGTGAAGCGCCAGGCAGAAGCGGAAGGGTTGGATAAAATCTTTATTGAAGCGGGTTTTGAGTGGCGTGAACCGGGCTGCTCCATGTGTTTGGCCATGAACGCGGATAAGTTGGGTGCCGGCGAACACTGCGCTTCGACCTCTAACCGTAACTTTGAAGGGCGGCAGGGCTACGGTGGCCGCACCCACTTGGTCAGCCCTGCCATGGCAGCGGCAGCGGCAATCGCCGGTCACTTTGTCGATGTCCGCAGCTTGCCCGCTAACGACGCCACTCACGCTCAGGAGGCCTAAGCCATGAAAAAATTTGAACGTTTTGGAGGTGTGGTTGCGCCCCTTGATCGCGCCAACGTCGATACCGATCTGATTATCCCGAAGCAGTTTTTGAAATCAATCAAGCGCACCGGCTTTGGCGTTAATCTGTTTGATGAATTGCGTTATTTGGATGAAGGCCAGCCGGGGCAGGATTGCTCGCAGCGCCCGCTCAATCCTGATTTCGTCTTGAACCAGCCGCGCTTCAAAGGTTCTGAAGTGCTGCTGGCGCGGCGTAACTTTGGTTGCGGTAGCTCCCGCGAACACGCGCCTTGGGCGCTGGAAGATTTCGGTTTCAAGGTGGTGATTGCGCCTAGCTTTGCCGATATCTTCTACAACAACTCGTTCAAGAACGGCATTTTGCTGATCACCTTCCCAGAAGATGTGGTCGATCGCCTGTTTGCTGAAGTGGAAGCCAACGAAGGCTACCAGTTGGATGTGGATTTAGAGAACCAGCGGGTGGTTACTCCCAGTGGTGAGATTTTAGAGTTTGAAGTGGATGAGTTCCGCAAACACTGCCTGCTGGAAGGGCTGGACGATATTGGCCTGACGCTAAAAGACGAAGACGCCATTCGTGCTTTTGAGCAGAAGCATAAAGCCGCGCGCCCCTGGTTGTTCCGGCAGTCTGCCTAAACGCTTTCCAGTTTTCACAGTCAGTTTGATAGCGCGTTGCAACCCCATTGCAACGCGCAAAGCGGCCAAAGTCGCTTGATAACACGTTAAGGATTCAGCATGACGCATAAGGTTTTATTGCTGCCGGGTGATGGTATCGGCCCCGAGATTGCTGCTCAGGCGGCACGTTTGTTGAAGGCGTGCCAGGAAGCGGGCTTGGATATTGAAGTCGAAGAAGGCCTGGTGGGCGGCTCGGCCTATGATGTGCACGGCGAGCCGCTGCCTGCGGAAACCCTTGAAAAAGCCAAAGCCGCCAGCGCTATTCTGCTGGGGGCTGTGGGTGGTCCCAAGTGGGACAAAATTGAAGACCTCTCCAAGCGTCCTGAAAAAGGCCTGCTGGGTCTGCGTAAAAACCTGGGATTGTTCGGCAACCTGCGCCCAGCAATGCTTTACCCGCAGTTGGCCAGCGCTTCCAGCCTGAAGCCTGAGCTAGTGGCCGGGCTGGATATTATGATTGTCCGTGAACTCACCGGCGGTATCTATTTCGGCCAGCCCCGTGGCATTGAAGTGCGCAACGGTGAGCGAGTGGGCTTTAATACCTATATCTATTCTGAAAGCGAGATTGAGCGTATTGGCCGAGTGGCGTTTGAAATGGCCCAAAAGCGCGGCAAAAAACTTTGCTCAGTAGATAAAGCCAACGTGCTGGAAGTCACCATCTTGTGGCGGGAAGTGATGGAGCGTTTGGCGCCAGAGTACCCAGACGTAGAGCTCTCCCATATGTACGTGGATAACGCCGCCATGCAATTGGTGCGCGCGCCCAAGCAGTTTGACGTAGTGGTGACGGGCAATATGTTTGGCGACATTCTTTCCGATGCTGCCGCCATGCTCACCGGCTCCATTGGGATGCTGCCTTCAGCATCGCTTAACGAAAGCGGACAGGGCATGTACGAGCCTTGCCACGGCAGCGCGCCGGACATCGCCGGTCAAAACGTGGCTAATCCGCTGGCCATGATGCTGTCTGTTGCCATGATGCTGCGCTACTCATTAAACGAGAATGCCATGGCTGAGCGTATTGAAGCCGCTGTAGGCAGCGTGCTGGATGACGGCCTGCGCACGGCGGATATCGCCTCTGAAGGTATGCAGGCCATTGGTACCGATGCCATGGGCGATGCGGTGTTGGCTGCGTTTGCTAAGCAGTGAGTAAAGTCGTCGGGCTACTCCGGCGATAGGTCTACGAGGGGGCGCTGTAAACCCCTCCCTGGGCGCTACATTTGCCATCCATGGCAAATGACCCCCTCTACGACCTATCCTCGGCACCTTTGTTTGCTCAGCCATTAACATTAGCTGTTCAGTGCGGCTTCAAAATCACCGTAAAGAAGTGTGTATAATACAAGGACTCATTCTTTGCAGGAGGACTTCATATGTTGAAAGTCGGTTTCGTGGGATGGCGCGGCATGGTGGGTTCAGTGCTGATGCAGCGCATGCAGGAAGATGGTGATTTTAACGGCATTGAGCCGGTGTTTTTCACCACCTCCCAGGTAGGTCAGCCCGGCCCCGACATCGGTGTAGACGTCCCTCCGCTGAAAGACGCCTTTGATATTGAAGCGCTCAAGGCGCTGGATGTCGTTATCACCTGTCAGGGTGGCGATTACACCAAGCCGGTTTATAAAGATCTGCGCAGCGCAGGCTGGAAAGGCTACTGGATTGACGCTGCCAGCACGTTGCGTATGGAAGATGAAGCGACGATTGTGCTGGATCCGGTTAACCGCAGGGTGATCGACGACCAGCTAGCCAAAGGCGCCAAAACCTTTGTCGGTGGCAACTGCACCGTGAGCCTGATGTTGATGGGCTTGGGCGGTCTGTTTGAAGCCGATATGGTCGAGTGGATGACCTCCATGACCTATCAGGCGGCTTCTGGCTCGGGCGCTAAGCACATGCGCGAGTTGCTCAACCAAATGGGTACGCTGCGCGATAGCGTTGGCGAAGAGCTAAAAGATCCGTCAAGCGCAATTCTGGATATCGATCGTAAAGTCACCGCAGCGATGCGCAGCAACGACTTCCCGACCGATAACTTTGCCGCACCGCTGGCGGGTAGCCTGCTGCCGTGGATCGATACCAAGCTGGATAACGGCCAGAGCCGTGAAGAGTGGAAGGGCAGCGTTGAGACCAACAAGATTCTTGGTCTCGACAACAACCCGATCCCCATCGATGGTCTATGCGTGCGTATTGGTGCGATGCGTTCGCACAGCCAGGCGTTCACTATCAAGCTCAAGCACGATGTGCCGCTGGATGAGATCGAAGATCGCATCGCCAAGCACAACGAGTGGGTCAAGCTGATTCCCAACGATAAAGACGCCACCATTGCTGGCCTAACGCCTGCAGCTGCGACTGGTACGCTACAAGTGCCGGTTGGCCGTCTGCGTAAGCTGCAAATGGGCGGTGAATACCTCTCGGCATTCAGCGTGGGTGACCAGTTGCTGTGGGGCGCCGCAGAACCGCTGAAGCGGATGCTGAAGATCCTGCGCGAGCAGTAATTATTTGTTGTAGTACGGTATGTAGTACGCCAGTCGAAAACGGGAAGCTGCTCGCAGCTTCCCGTTTTTTTTGCTCTTATTCGCCACGTTAGTGGGAAAAACCGCTCTATTTCGTTAAGTTATGATAAAAAAGACGTAATACAATAATTGGGTATCAATGGTTAAAAGTAAGTGGGCATCAGGGAACATTCATGAAAAAAACACTGACATGGATGACATGGCTCTCGTTGAGTGCAATGAGTCCTATCGCGCTAGCCATTGGCTTAGGGCAGGCGAGTGTCAGCTCGTACCTGAATGCGCCTTTAGATGCCTCGATCCCGCTATTGGAAAGCAGTGATTACGCACTAGACAATATTCGTGTAGAGATTGCCGACCCCTCTGATTTCGCCACAGCAGGCCTTGAGTGGACGCCGTTAGCTGCCAGTGTACGTGCTCAGGTGGTGGAGTATCAGGGGCAGCGTCAGGTGCGCTTAAGTTCTGACCAAGCGATGCAGGAGCCCTGGCTTGATGTACTGTTAACGGTTGAGTATCCGGGCGGGCAACAGTTTCGCGATATCACATTGCTGTTTGATCCCCAGGGCTATTCTCAACAAGGCTATTCTCAGCAGGGTCGGTCGCAACAGGGCCAGGCTCAAACCGCTAGCCCCGTAGCGGTTGCCACTCCAGTTGCTGAGACTGGGCCCGCGACGCCTGCTCGTGCCAGCGGGAGTGCCCCCGGAAATAGCCGCGCTTACATAGGCAGTGGCGATACGTTATGGAGTGTTGCCGAACGTATTAAGCCCGACAAAGCAAGTGTTCAACAGATGATGGTTGCGCTACTGGAGGCCAATCCTGAGGTCTTCCCATCAGGCAATATAAATGACATGCGTGCCGGCCAAACGTTAGAAGTGCCTTACGCTGAACGCATTCTGGCACGCTCTCATGCTGATGCCGACACGGCGATTAAAGCCATGAATGAAGCCTGGCGGGCACGCCGCAATGGCTCGTTGCAGGCAGTGTCGCTACCCAAGGCTGAAACCGCCCCCGTTGCTGATGCCGCCATAGCCGACGCCCAAACCCTACAGACAAATGGGTCTAACCAACCTGATAGCGCGCTTGTCGCTGGCGGTTCGAAAGCGGTCTTGTCGGATGGTTCGGAACCCGACGAGCCAGAAGCGTTAACTCGTGCAGAGCTGACCGAGCAACTGCGCCTTAGCCAAGCGACGCTTCAGCAGGTGCTTGAAGAGCGTGAGTTGATGCGCGCAGAGCTTAACGAACTGCGTGGCGAGGTCACCTCGCTGACCCAGGCGCTAAGCGAGGCATTGGCGGCTCAAGAGCCATCGCCAGAGCCACTCGCTGCCACTTTGAATGTTGTGGACAGGGACGAGACGGATGGCCCGGGTATCGCTGCTTTAATTGAACGCTACCAGTGGTCGCTGGCGTTGGCGGCCATTGCACTGCTGGTAGCGCTATTAGTGTGGCTACGTAAACGCCGGGAAGAGACCTGGGATGACGTTCCGCTTGTTGAGCCAGTGGTGAAGCCAACGGTGTCGCCCAGCGCCGCGACTATGCCTGACAACGAACCAGAGCCCCAGGCTGAGGCCGCCGATGCTCCGGCCACTAACGACGAGCAGCCATTAGATACCGACCAGTGGCTGGTCGACGATCAAGCGCAGATGCCAGCGCAAGATGACACTCTACGCTATGAAAAAAGCCAAGCGTCGGGACTGGCTGAGCAGGGGCGTCAGCGACGGTTCGGGCTGCATGCCGTGGCCACTGACAGCTCTGAAAGCGTTTCATTGGCGCCTCCGCCGAGTGCTGCCCCCATGAGCCAGCGGCTGGCTTCTATCGGTACGGGTTTACCCGCGTCTGAACCAGCGGCGGCTGCGCAGCCAACCGAGAAGCCATCGGTTGCCGCTGAGGATCCCGGCCATCGCTTTATCGATTACCATCCGCCGATCTTAAACAGCGCTTCCAATAGCCCTTCAAATAGCTTTTCAGACAGCCAGGATGGCCCTCGCATTGAGACCCCAATGCAGCCCACGGTAGCGCTTGCCAGTGAGCCGCATGCGGAACCGGTGCCTCCGGCGAAACACCCGCGTCGGCCGGTCGAGGAGGAGTGGGAAATTGAAGAGGTAGCATTCAAGCCGCGAGGGCTGGATAATAGTGATCCTTCAAAATCTTCAACATGATGTGGCTTGATGACGCTGTTCTATCACTTCGATGAGAAAATTCCGCTTACTGGCCGCTTGGCAATGGGTATCGAGTACGACGGTACCCGCTACTGCGGTTTTCAGCGCTTAAACCACGCCGCATCGGTTCAGGCGTCGCTAGAGGATGCGCTGTCCAAGGTGGCCAATGAGTCCATTCGGGTGAACGCTAGCGGGCGCACAGATTCGGGTGTGCACGCGACGCGCCAAATCGTTCATTTTGACCCGCCGGTGGGGCGCTCTGAAAAAGCCTGGATCTTTGGCGCTAATACCCAGTTGCCCCGCGATATCGCCGTGCGTTGGGTAAAGCCCGTAGGCGACGACTTCCACTCACGCCTGTGTGCCCTGGGGCGCCGTTACCGCTACGTGCTGCTGAACCAGATTAGTCGCCCCGTATTAGAGCGGGCCAATGTGACCTGGTGCCGGGATCCGTTAGACGCCGATGCCATGCACCGGGCCGCCCAGGCGCTGGTAGGGGAGCATGATTTTTCCAGCTTCCGCGCCGCTGGCTGTCAATCGAAATCCCCCTGGCGGCATATGCACTTTGTCGACGTAAAGCGCTACGGCCAACTGGTGATGATCGATATTCAAGGCAATGCGTTTTTGCACCATATGATTCGTAACATCGCCGGGGCACTGGTGAGTGTAGGGCGTGGTGCTCAGAGTGAGACCTATATTGGCGAACTGCTGGCGCTGCAAAACCGCCGCAAAGGCGATGTCACCGCGCCTGCTTGTGGGTTGCATTTTGTCGATTCGGTTTACGATGAGCGCTTTGATCTGCCCAAAGAGCCGCTGGGGCCGCATCTGCTCTCATTTACCGGTGAATGGACCGGGGAGCGCGAGTTGCCTGATACGCCGCGGATAGCTTATCGGCGCAATCGTTCGCTTCGCCATCCGGCTGCTAACCCTGAGCAGGAGGTGCCGTCATGAGTGCTGCTGCGCTAATCCGTACCCGCATCAAGTTCTGCGGCTTTACCCGCGGCGAGGATATTGACCGCGCCGTGGCGCTGGGCGTGGACGCCTTGGGGTTCGTTATGTGGCCGAAAAGTGCCCGCAGCGTGAGTGTTGAGCAACTGGCCGCGCTGTCTGCCCGGGTACCCGCCTTTGTGACCCGGGTGGGGCTGTTCGTTGACCAGCCTGCTGAGCTCATCGAGCAGTGCTTACCCTATCTCGATATGCTCCAGTTTCACGGCAATGAAACGCCCGAGGAGTGTCAGCGCTTTGCGCTACCCTGGATGAAAGCGCTGCGTATGCGCGATGAGATAGATCTAGCCCATGAGGCAGAGCGCTATCATCAGGCCCAGGCGCTGCTGTTAGATGCCTATCGACCGGGAACGCCGGGGGGCACGGGAGAGATCTTTGATTGGTCGAGAATCCCCGCAAATCTTGCAAAACCTGTTATCCTCGCCGGTGGGTTGAGTGCTGCTAACATTGCTGACGCTGTGCGTCAGGTAGCGCCTTATGCAGTGGATGTGTCGGGTGGTATTGAAGCCTCCCACGGCTGTAAAGATGCCGACAAGATGGCGTCTTTCGTTCGTTATGTAGCGTTAGCCGACGCTCGTTAGAGTACGCTGCGCAGTGACGTGTACTGAATCTGCTGCGTTATTAGTGAGTTCATTTATTGTTTGCCTGTTCTGGCGATCTTGTGAGGTATCTCTGTGACAGTTTCTGCGACGCCTGCTCCGAAAACTAAATTCAGCGATCTGACCCGAATGCCGGATGCCCGCGGTCATTTTGGCCCCTACGGCGGTCGGTTCGTGTCAGAAACTCTCAGCTTTGCGTTGGAAGAGTTGGAGAAAACCTACTTAAGCCTGCGTGATGACCCCGACTTCCAGGCCGAGTTTGACTACGACCTTGCCCACTACGTAGGACGTCCGTCACCGCTTTACCACGCCAAGCGCTGGTCGGCGAGTCTTGGCGGTGCGCAGATTTGGTTGAAGCGCGAAGACCTGAATCATACCGGCGCTCACAAGGTCAACAACACCATTGGTCAGGCACTACTGGCCAAAAAAACCGGCAAGCCGCGGATTATCGCTGAAACCGGGGCGGGCCAGCATGGCGTTGCCTCTGCGACCGTGGCCGCTCGCTTAGGGCTTGAGTGCGACGTCTATATGGGCGCTGAAGATGTCCAGCGCCAGAAGCTAAACGTCTATCGTATGCGCCTGCTGGGCGCTCGGGTCATTCCGGTGGAGTCCGGTACCCGTACCCTTAAAGACGCCATGAACGAAGCGCTGCGTGACTGGGTCACCAACGTTGATAACACCTTTTATATCATCGGTACCGTGGCTGGCCCGCACCCTTATCCACTGCTGGTGCGCGATTTCAATGCGGTGGTGGGGCGTGAAGCGCGCCGCCAGTCGCTTGAGCAGATTGGCCGTCTACCCGATGCGCTGATTGCCTGTGTGGGCGGTGGCTCCAACGCCTTGGGTCTGTTCTACCCCTTTGTGGAAGATGACGACGTGGCCATGTACGGCGTCGAAGCCGGTGGTGATGGCGTGGAAACCGGCCGTCATGCGGCGCCGCTGGCATCCAATGCCCCCCGCGGCGTGCTGCACGGTAACCGCACCTACTTAATGTCAGATGAAGCCGGGCAGGTATCTGATACCCACTCGATTTCGGCCGGTCTGGATTATCCGGGCGTGGGCCCAGAGCACGCGCTATGGAAAGACGTGGGGCGGGTCTCCTACGTGGCGGCAAACGATAAAGAAGTGCTCGAAGCGTTCCGCGAGCTGACCCACATGGAGGGTATTATGCCCGCCCTTGAGTCAGCTCACGCGTTGGCTCACGCCAAGGTATTGGCGCCTACCATGCGTCCTGACCAGCATATCGTGGTCAACCTCTCCGGGCGTGGCGACAAAGACATCATGACAGTTGCTAAGATTGATGGCATCGAATTTTAAGGGCGAGCATGAACCGTATTGATCAGCGTTTCAGTGAACTTAAGCAGCAGGGTCGCAAGGCCCTGATCCCTTACATTACCGCAGGGGATCCGGCGCCGCAGTACACCGTGGGCTTTATGCATGCATTGGTGGAAGCAGGCGCCGATGTGATTGAGCTAGGTGTGCCTTTTTCCGACCCCATGGCCGATGGCCCGGTGATTCAAAAAGCCTGTGAACGTGCTTTAAAGCAGGGCACACGGCTGGTTGACCTCATGCAAATGGTCAAAGAATTCCGCCAAACCGATACCACCACGCCGGTGGTGCTGATGGGGTATTTGAATCCTATTGAGCGGATTGGCTACGAGAACTTTGCCGATCAAGCCGCCAGCGTAGGCGTTGACGGCGTGCTGATAGTGGATATGCCCCCGGAAGAGGCCGAAGAGATTGGGCCGCTGCTGAAATCTCGGCATTTAGCAGCGATTTTTCTCGTTGCGCCTACCACTTCGCACCAGCGTGCCGCTACAATATGCGCCCATGGTGAAGGCTACCTCTACTATGTTTCGCTGAAAGGCGTGACCGGTGCCGCCACCCTGAACGCAGACGATGTAGCCGAGCACCTGGCGCCGCTGCGGGGGATGACCGATTTGCCGCTATGTGTTGGTTTCGGCATCCGCGATGGTGTGACTGCTGCGGAAGTCGCTAAAGTCGCCGATGGTGTGATTGTAGGCAGCGCTTTGGTTAACCGCATTGCTGAAAGTGTCGATGCGCCGGAAACCATTGCAGGCCAGTTGAAAAGTGTATTAGCAGAGATGCGTACGGCGATGGATGCCTAAAGCAGCACGCTTTATCGCCTATACTGAATAGATTAACGACACTCATCAAGCCTGGTTTTGCCGGGCGTTGACGTATAACGGAAGCCTTTTTGATATGAGCTGGTTAGACAAGATCGTACCCTCCATGGGTCGTATCCAGCGTAAAGACCGTCGCGCTAGCGTGCCCGACGGCCTCTGGCGTAAATGTCCCAAGTGCGAAGCGGTTCTCTATCTCCCTGAGCTAGAGAAACATAACAGCGTATGCCCCAAGTGCGATCATCACCTGCGCTTGACGGCACGCAAACGCTTGGACTGGTTCTTGGATAAAGCAGGACGCGAAGAGATTGCGGCGGAAATCGAACCTGTTGATCGATTGAAGTTCCGCGACTCTAAAAAATACAAAGACCGCCTGACCGCGGCGCAAAAAGACACTGGCGAGAAAGATGCGCTGGTCGCTATGCGCGGTGAGTTGGATGGTCTGCCGGTGGTCGCCGTTGCCTTTGAGTTCACCTTTATGGGTGGCTCAATGGGGGCGGTGGTCGGCGAGAAATTTATTCGCGCCGCTACCCTGGCCCTGGAAGAGAATATCCCGCTGGTGTGTTTTGCCGCCTCTGGTGGTGCGCGCATGCAGGAAGCGCTGTTCTCGTTGATGCAGATGGCTAAAACCTCCGCCGCGCTCGAAAAGCTCAAGCAAGCGGGTGTGCCGTACATTTCGGTGCTCACTGATCCCGTCTTTGGCGGTGTTTCAGCCTCGTTGGCAATGCTAGGTGATTTGAACATTGCCGAACCCAATGCCTTGATTGGTTTTGCTGGCCCGCGGGTTATCGAACAAACGGTGCGTGAAACCTTGCCGGAAGGTTTCCAGCGCAGTGAGTTCCTGCTCGAACACGGCACTGTCGATATGATCGTCCATCGCCATGAAATGCGTGCTCGCGTGGGCAGTGTGCTGCGTAAGCTAACGCACCACGATGCGACCCCGGTGAGTTCGATAACCCCTGATGATGCTGACGTAGTGGAGCCGATCGTCGAGGAAGCTACCTTAGCGGATACTGCTAACGTCACTTTTGAAAAGGTCGATGCGACCAAGCAGGATACCACTTCCGCTAAGAGTGATGATCATTCACGCAATGCCTGACTCTCTAGAACCACACGCTCTACAGCCATACTCTTTACAGCAGTGGCTCCAGCATTTGGAAACGCTGCACCCGGTAGGGATTGATATGGGCCTGGAGCGGGTCTCTGAGGTGGCAAAACGTATGGGGCTGCTCGCAAGCCCCATCGCCCCTCGCGTTATTACGGTAGCAGGCACCAATGGTAAGGGCTCAACCCTTGCCATGATTGATAGCGTTGCCCGTGCCCATGGTTGGCGTGTGGGTACCTATACTTCCCCTCATTTATTGCGCTACAACGAACGCGTTAAAATCGACGGTCAGGAAGCCGACGACCAACTGCTTGTGCAGGGGTTTGAGCAGGTGGAGCGTGCGCGCTTGCAGGATAGTGAAATCAGCCTCACCTATTTTGAAGCGGGTACGCTGTGTGGTCTGTGGTGCCTGGTCAATGCAGAGCTTGATCTTGCGGTACTGGAAGTCGGGCTGGGTGGGCGCCTAGATGCGGTTAATATTGTTGATGCGGATGTGGCTATCGTCACCACCATCGCTCAGGATCACGCTAACTTTTTGGGCACCGACTTAGCCCAGATAGGGCGTGAAAAAGCCGGTATTTTTCGGCCCAATCGGCCCGCCGTGTTAGGTAGTCAAACGTTGCCAGAAAGCGTTGCTGAGTGTGCCCAGGCGCTTACCGCGCCCACGTTTAGTTTGGGCCAGCAATTTACCCATCAGGCGATGGCGGGTGAACGCTCCCAATGGCGCTGGCAGGGGCAGTATCTGGATGGTCAACCCATTGTTATTGAGGAACTTCCCGATCCTGGGCTGCCTGTTGATAACGCTGCCAGCGCTTTACAGTCGCTTGTGCTTGCCGGGCTTGAGTTAGAGAAATCACGTGTGCAAGCAGCGCTTGGTTCGGTGCAGTTGGCAGGACGGTTGCAATGGGTTGGCCCCTGGTGCCTGGATGTGGGGCATAATCCTCATGCCGCCGAGTATGTCGTTCGCCATTTGCCATCACCGCCGGAAGGTGGTCGCCAGTGGGGTCTTATCGGCATGTTGAATGATAAGGATATTGACGGTGTCATACAGGTGTTAGCGGCCCGCATTAATGATTGGGTGTGCGTGTCGCTTGGTGGCGAGCGAGGTTGCCAGGCAAGCGAGTTGTCGCAACGTATTATAGCTCAGGGAGGGCGGGTGCATTTTCGCGCCGATTCGCCGCAAGCAGGCGTCGATTGGCTCGCGCAAATGTTAACGCCCAATGATCGTGTCTTGGCCACCGGGTCGTTCTTTACAGTAGCGGCACTGTTAGCTCGGCCACTGCCAACAGGCGCTGCGTCGCTTGATGGAGACGGAAATGAAATACGGTAAAACGGAACGCATTAGCGGCATTGTGATTCTACTCGCGTTACTGGCGATCTTTGTGCCGTGGCTAATGAGTGATCCCGCTCCGAGGGAAGAGCGCCCCCAGCCGAGCTTTGTGATTGAACAGCCGGTTGAAGTGGAGCGCCGTGACGTGCCCGCGCCAGAAAGGCCTTCAACCATTGGTGAATCGTCGCTATCGTCGACCTCTCAAGGGGAGAGTGAAGAGGGCGATATCCCTATTGACGCCAATCCGCGGTTGCCGGAAACCGATCAAATCGCGGCTTCCAATCAGTCTTCCCGCCCAGAAGCGGCGGCCACCAGTGAAGCGGAAGAAACTCCGGCAACCCCCAATAGCGACCCTATCGCTGATTTAATCGCCAGTAATAGCAGCAGTGGTCAAAGCAGCGCTGGAGGCTCGGCGCAGAGCTCTTCAGTAGGCTCTTCACAAGGTTCATCGCAAAGCTCGTCATCTAGCGCATCGAGCCCCTCATCCAGCGCTCAGGGAGAGTGGGCAGTGCAAGTCGGCAGTTTTGGAGAGCCCGATAATGCACAGCGCCTTAGCGAACAGCTCTCTGGTGAGGGTTTTACTGTTTATCAGCGTGAGCGCGATAACAATATGACCACCGTCTTTGTGGGCCCTTATGCCACTTCTGAAGAGGGTGAGTCCGCCATGTCTTCGATTAAAGAGCGCGCTAATGTGCAGGGCCTGCTTGTTCGGGTAAGAGACTAACCCATGGCATTAACCTGGATTGATGCGCTGTTCTTGGCCGTGCTGGCGCTGTCGATGCTGGCCGGCTTCGTCAGGGGGTTTGTTCGCGAAGCGTTGGGGCTGGCCGCCTGGGTGGTGGCGTTAATGGTTGCCCGAGTGCTCGCTGAGCCGGTGGCCGAACTGATGAGCGGGTTTATCGATAGCTTTGATGCCCGCTTAGTACTCGCCTTTATATTAGTGATCTTTGCCGTTATTTTGCTTTGTGGCATCGTGATTCGCTTGGTGCATGCCGCGATAGAGTGGGTGGGCATGGGGCTTTTGAACCGCGTGGCGGGGGCCGCATTTGGCGTTGCCCGCGGGGCGGTTATTTTGCTTATCGCTACGGTGCTGATTACCCTTACGCCGCTGGCGGAGCTACAGGCATGGCAGCAAGCCGAACTGCGCCCGACCTTTATTCAACTGCGCGATTGGGCGGTAAGCCAGTTAGATCAGTGGGATCGAGAACTGCCTGAGGCGCCAGCGTCGCTGCGCGACATTTCGCTACCCGAACTGCGCATGCCTGGCGCGGCGGAGCGAGAAGTTATCCCGACAGGTGATTGACCTGTTACTGAAGTTGATTCTACCAACGTTCGGGCTTGCTTAGGTATAGGCAAGCCATGGCATTAAGTGAGGTAACGTGAATGTGCGGTATAGTGGGCCTTCTGGGCAAGCAAGCGGTAAATCAGGGAATCTACGATGCCCTGACCGTACTTCAGCATCGTGGCCAGGACGCTGCCGGCATGATGACATGGAGCGAGGGACGCTTCCTACTGCGCAAGAGTAACGGCTTGGTACGTGATGTCTTTCACACCCGCCATATGGCCCGCCTAAAAGGTAATCTAGGCATAGGTCACGTGCGTTACCCGACGGCAGGCTCTTCTAGCGAAGCCGAGTCGCAGCCGTTCTATGTTAACTCTCCTTACGGTATTGCGCTGGCGCATAACGGCAACCTGACCAACTCAGAGCAGTTGAAGCAGGAGCTGTTCTCCACCGATCTGCGTCATATCAATACCAGCTCCGATTCCGAAGTGCTGCTCAACGTATTTGCCCACGAGCTTGGCAAACAGGGATTGCACCTGGAAGCGGAAGATATTTTTGACGCCGTGCGTCGTGTTCATCGTCGCTGTAAAGGTGGCTATGCCGCCGTGGCGATTATTAACGGCTTTGGCATGGTGGCATTCCGTGACCCCTTCGGTATTCGCCCGGTGGTGTTTGGTACCCGCGAAGAGGAGAACGGTCAGGCGGTAATGATCGCCTCTGAATCCGTTGCCTTGGACGTGGGCGGTTTCGAGCTTGAGCGTGATTTGTCGCCCGGCGAAGCCATCTTTGTCGATATTGAGGGCAATATTCATACTCAAGTATGCGCTGACCGCCCGCAGCTGCGTTCGTGCATTTTTGAGCACGTGTATCTAGCGCGTCCGGATTCCCTATTGGACGGCGCCTATGTGTACGGCACCCGGATGCAGATGGGCCGTAAGTTGGGCGACCGCATTCTCAACGAGTGGCCGGATCACGATATTGATGTGGTGATTCCTATCCCCGATACCTCGCGCACCTCCGCTCTTGAAATGGCACAGCACCTGGGGGTGACCTACCGCGAAGGGTTTATGAAGAATCGCTATATTGGCCGCACCTTTATTATGCCGGGGCAGACCCAGCGTAAAAAATCGGTACGCCAGAAACTCAACGCCATCGACGTTGAGTTTAAAGGCAAAAACGTCCTGCTAGTGGACGACTCCATAGTGCGGGGCACCACCTGTAAGCAGATTATTCAAATGGCCCGTGATGCCGGGGCGCGTAAAGTTTATTTTGCCTCGGCGGCGCCGCCGGTGCGTTTCCCCAATGTGTATGGCATCGATATGCCAGCGGCGTCTGAGTTGATTGCTCATGGCCGTAGCGAAGAGGAAGTGGGTGATCTAATCGGCGCTGATCGCATCTTCTATCAAAACCTGGAAGATCTAAAATCGGCCTGCCGTGAAGTGAACCCTGAGATGGAAGAGTTTGATTGCTCGGTGTTTGACGGTAACTACGTGACTGGTGATATCGACGACGCCTACTTGGCTGCCTTGGAAGCTAGCCGCAATGATTCCGCCAAGGATCAAAGCGCCGGTGACCATGCCCTGGTCGATATGCACAATCAGGACGATGACCTGGACGATTAGGAGAGACGCCTTATGCATGATGACAATCACCAGGAAGACAATCACCAGGATGAGTGGTCGCTAGAGACGCTGGCTATTCGGGCTGGCCATCAGCGCACCTTCGAGCAGGAACACTCGGAGCCTATTTTTCCGACCTCAAGCTTTGTCTACGAAAGCGCTGCCGAAGCGGCGCGTAAATTTGGTGGCCAAGAGCCTGGCAATGTTTACTCGCGCTTTACCAACCCAACGGTGCATACCTTTGAGCGCCGCCTAGCGGCCCTTGAAGGCGGCGAACGCTGCGTGGCTACCAGCTCGGGCATGTCGGCTATTCTCTCCACCGCGCTGGCGCTGCTTTCTGCGGGAGACGAGATTGTCGCTTCCCGGTCGCTGTTTGGCTCTACGGTGAGTCTGTTCGATAAGTATCTCGGCAAGTTTGGAATTACCACGCGCTACGTGGAGCTTTCCAACATGTCTGCCTGGGAAGCGGCGATTACCCCTAAGACGCGTCTGCTGTTTGCCGAAACGCCCTCAAATCCGCGCTCAGAAATTGCCGATATTGCGGCTCTGTCCGCGTTGGCAAAGCGTCATGATGTGCTATTGGCCATCGATAACTGCTTTCTGACTCCGGCACTTCAGCAGCCGCTAGCGTTAGGCGCTGATTTGGTTATTCACTCGGCGACCAAGTATCTGGACGGTCAAGGCCGCGCCATTGGTGGCGCCGTGGTAGGAAGCCATGCGCTGCTTGAGGAGGTATTCGGCGTGGTGCGCACCTGCGGGCCTTGCCTTAGCCCCTTCAACGCCTGGATTTTTACCAAGGGCCTGGAAACCCTGTCGCTACGCATGAATGCCCACTGTGAAAACGCCTTAACCCTGGCGCGCTGGCTCGATGCTCACCTAGCGGTTAAGCAAGTGTTTTACAGCGGCCTGGAAGATCATCCGCAGCACGCCTTGGCTAAACAGCAGCAAAAGGGCTTCGGTGCCGTATTGGGCTTTGAAGTGAAGGGCGGCCAGGAGGGGGCGTGGCAGGTCATTGATGCGACCCGCATGTTGTCCATCACAGGTAACTTAGGTGATGTTAAAACCACCATTACCCATCCTGCGACGACGACCCATGGCCGTTTATCGGATATGCAGAAAGATGCGGCGGGTATTGCGCCAGGGCTTATTCGCGTGGCGGTAGGCCTTGAGAGCCAGCACGATATCCAGCGTGATCTTGCCCGTGGGCTGGATGTTCTGGCTAGCTAGTGGGTGTTAAGCAATCCAGCGCAGAAACGAAAAACCCACCTTTATGAAGGTGGGTTTTTTCGCACTTCTGAAACCTAATGGGTCATATGCTTTGTAAGTAAAGCACCATTATTTGTTTCAAGAAGCGTTGCGGTGGGGCAGATCTGACAGCGCAATCTGGTCTTCACTATCGGAAGAGCGATTGGCGTGAGAGTTCGGAGCAGCAACGCTATTTTTCTCTGCATCGCCGTTAACTAAAGGCAAATCAGCCGGCGCCATGTATAAGCTGTCCGTGCTGTGATTCGCTGAAGAGCCAGGGTGAACAATCTGGTTTAGTTCGCCAGAGCCCTGTTCAGCTAGAACGGCAGTAGAAGTTAATGTCATGGCAATAGCGGTGATAAGGGTAATTTTTTTCATGATTGGCGCTCTCTAATAGAAAATTTGTGTGCAGCTTTTGAGATCGTTGCACAATGTCTCTTAGGACATGCGCTAATAGTAAGCCTGCAAACAAAATTATAAAATTGATTAAATTTGCTCTATTTGTTCGATTTTGTAGGATGGATTGTCTTTGATTTTTTAGAAAGGCGAACTGCGTAAAAATTGTCATCTGGTTATTCAATGGTTTTTACGAATGAAAGATTCTGCTTTTTTCAGCGGTTTTCGTTAGCTTCTAGCGGTAAGGTTCTGGGCGTGGGTGAGTAGCGTCATCCAAGCTCTGATAGACGCGTTGGCGAAGTTGAAGCAGCCATAGATAACATGAGGAATAGCACAATGTGGCGTAACAGTCGCAACGGTTGGGGATTGGTCAGTATTCTATTTCACTGGCTAAGCGCGTTGACCATTATTGGTCTATTTGCACTAGGCTGGTGGATGACCGACCTGGGCTATTATGACCCTTGGTATAATCAGGGGCCTTGGGTGCATCGCTCGATTGGTATCTTGCTGCTGTTTGCTACCTTTGCACGTTTGGTATGGCGCTTCCTCCAGCCGACACCCCACGCAGAGGGCAACCGTTTAGAAACTATTGCGGCCCATGTCGGTCACATTGCTCTCTATGTGCTTGTATTAGTGGTTATGGTGAGCGGTTACCTGATCTCTACCGCCGATGGACGTGGCATCAGTGTGTTTGGTTGGTTTGAGGTGCCTGCGCTGCTACACGACTTACCCAACCAGGCAAGCCTTGCAGGTGAGGTTCACTGGTATAGCGCTCTAGTGCTAATGATTTTAGCGGGTGGGCACGCGCTCGCTGCCTTCAAGCACCACTGGTTAAATCGACATAAAGCGTTGGTACGTATGCTGAACCCAGCGCATAGCCAAGCTGGCAATCAAAACGCACCAAGATAATGACGTTGTCTGTATACAGGTTTTTCTAAACACTGCGGGTAAGATAATTGAATGCCCGCGGTGCCTATTAAGTAAAGCAAGGAGCAATTCAATATGTTCAAGAAGACAGCATTTGCATCAGCGATCGCCGCTTTAGCGCTGGTACCTTTGAGCCAAGCGCAGGCAGCTGATTATCAGATTGATACCGAAGGCCAGCACGCTTTTGTCCAGTTTAAAATTTCACATCTGGGCTTCTCCTACATTCTCGGCAGCTTTGAAGAGTTCGATGGTCAGTTTGCCTATGATCCTGAAAATCTCGACGCGTCTTCTGCTGAAATCGAAGTGCAGGTGGATAGCCTGACCAGTAACCACGCCGAGCGTGATCGCCATATCTTGAGCGAAGATTTCCTCAATGCCAGTGAATTCCCTACCGCCACATTCAGCTCCACAGGCTTTGAATCAACGGGTGAAAATGAAGGCGTCTTGACCGGTGATCTAACCCTGCACGGCGAAACTCAAGAGATTGAAATGCCGGTTACGCTGATGGGTGAAGGCGATGACCCTTGGGGCAACTACCGCGCTGGTTTTGAGGGCAGCACCACGCTGACCCTGGGCGATTACGGCATCGATATGAGCGACTTCCCTGAGTCCATGCATGAGCTTGAGCTATACGTGACGTTTGAAGGTATTCGTCAGTAAAGAGTACTTTTAGTTAAGCGCCATCACCCCGCTAGGGGTGGTGGCGTTTTTGCGTTAAAGGCGAATAAAAGGAGACTTGGCTTGGCAATTGATATGCAGCAACGCGAGTTGGCGATAACCCTATGGCGCCAAACCTGGCCGATGGCCATTGGGGTGTTGGCGTTATTGGGTTTTCAACTTGTTGATAGTGCGTTTATTGCCCGCTTGGGTACCGCGCCCCTCGCCGCGCAGTCGTTCACCTTTCCGCTGTCCTTTCTGATTATTGGCATTCAGGTGGGTATGGGCATTGCCATCGCGGCGCTTATTTCCCGGGCGCTAGGCGCAGGAGAGGGGGAGCGCGCTAGGCGCTTAAGCAGTTTGGTGTTAATGGCGGGCGGTGGCGTGATCGGTCTGTTAGCGATCGCTTTATGGTTATTTCATGTGCCCATTTTTCGACTGCTGGGTGCGGATGACACCACGCTCTCGTATATCCGTATCTACTGGGGGCCTCAGCTGTTATCTGCGTGGCTGGGAGCGCTGCTCTACTTTAGCTATAGCGTCTTTCGCGCCCACGGCGATACCCGCCTACCGGGCAAAATGATGGTGCTGAGTAGCCTTGTTAACCTGGTGCTCGATCCTCTGCTGATTTTTGGGGTAGGCGATTGGGAAGGCTGGGGGTTGCCTGGCGCTGCCTGGGCAACGGCAATTGCCTTTTCAGTGGGGCTGTTGGTGACCACGCGCAAATTACTCAAACGCGAGTGGGCATCGCAACAGGGTTTGTGGCGAGAAGCGAAACAGTCGTGGCGGCCTTTTACGGGCATTGCCGCCCCCGCTATGGTCAGCCAACTAATGCCACCCCTGGCGGCGATGCTGGCTATCTCAGTGGTGGCGGGCCTGGGTGAAAGTGAAGTAGCGGCGTGGGGCTTGGCGAGCCGTTTGGAGACGCTTTCGCTGATGGTCATCCTGGCCATGACCATGTCGCTGCCACCTTGGTTAGGGCGCTGCTACGGCGCCGGTGATTGGGGACAGATACAGCAGCTTATGCGCTTGGCGGTAAAGGTCGCACTGGTCTGGCAGCTTAGCCTTGGCGTGGTATTGGCCCTGGGAGCTCCCTGGCTGGCCATGGCCTTAGCGGGCAATCCAGAGGTACAAAACGAGCTGACTCTGTTGATTCGCTTTCTGCTGCCTAGCTACGCAGCACTGGGCGTGTGTATGCTCGTGGTCTCGGCGGGCAATGCCTTAGGTTGGCCGCTGCGAGCGATGCTGCTATCCAGCGCTAGGCTGTTTGTTTGCTATCTCCCTTGCCTGTGGTTAGGTTCACAGTTCTTCGGTTGGTGGGGGCTGGCGGCAGGCGCCGCCGTAGGCAACCTGCTGGCAGGCTTGATGGCGTGGCAGGTCATGCGGCGCATTCTGTCCCGCCCGCATCGGCAGGCGGGATTCGTCAATTAACGCAGGCGACCAGCTTCTTGAAATGAGAAGTAGATAAACAGCAGTGCCATGCCCAGGTAGCCCATCACGAACTCAGGGGCAGCATTGAGTGACAGCTCCGGGGCATGCATTAGCCCTACGAAGGAGAAGCCTGCAGCTATAGCTGCAAAGGCAGCCGCGCGTCGGAACTGGTGGTCGATCACCGACACCGTCATGGCGCCGAGCAGTATGGCCATAAACATGGCCCCTTGGCCCATCACCACAATGGCGCTAGAGATATCGGTAACGACCTCACCAGCCCCGCGGTTAAAGCGCGTCATCACGTAGTTGGCGAAGTAGGGCAGCATGGCCAGCGCCACGGCAGGATAGTAGCGCGTGTCGTTGGCTTGAAACGCGGTGGCAATCATCGACATACCGACAAAGACCAAAATCGGGGCGACCACTGAAACGGGAATAATCGCGGCCAGGGCGGCGATTAAACCGAACATGGTGGCCAGCGCATAGACAGCGCCGTTGAGCAGGCTATAGCCGCGGCCAGCGCCCATCCATTTGGCCCCCACGGTGGCAATATAGACCGTGGTCGGAAACACGCCGCCAAACAGGGCGCCGATCATGGTGCCCGCACCGTCGACTGCCTGACACTCGCGTACATCGTACTTATCGCCCGCGGCTTCCATCGCCTCCACGTTGTTCATCGTCTCAATAGCGTTATACAGCGTGATCGGCAGAACGACGGTCAAGACTGCGAGCATGCTGGTGAACAGTAAACCCAGCCCTTCAAACCAGGCTAGATTGGGAAGCAGCGGGTAAAAGCCTAGGTGGGTAAAGGCATCGCTAAAGCGTTCGGTACCGGCATCGCCAATCAAATAGGCCATGGCAGTACCGACGATAATGGCGAATAGCGAGGTGGGCAGTTTAAACGGCATGCTCACTCTGGCGACCAGCCCAACAATAATGATCGCTAACACCAGCAGGCCAATAACCGGCATTTCCAGGGTTTTGAACAGCATTTCACCGGCGATAAACGTCAGGGCGACACCGGCAACGGCACCCAGCATGGCGGCGCGCGGCAAGTGATACTGCACCCAGCGGCCAATCACGCTGATCGCGGCTTCAATGGCGCCGCTAATAAAGCAGGCGGCGACCGCCACCTTCCAGGCCATTTCAGCATCACCAGTGAGCTGTTTGGCGGGCAGCAGTACGCCGAATAGGAACACAAACATGACCGGCGTTGAGATACCGTAAGAGAGCGCCGTTACATCGGCACGGTTCTCCTTACGGGCCAGTCTTGCCGCGCTCCACGCATAGTAGAAATTACCCACCATTACCGCGACTGCCGCGCCCGGCAGCACTTGACCATAGACAATAGAGGAGGGAAATCCCATGCCCAGCATAGTGATGGCGATAATCACAAAGTTGGCAATGTTGTTTTGAAACAGGGCGAAGAACGCGTCGGTGTCTTCTTTTTTGTACCAGGGATAAGGGGTGCTGGCAGCCGCCATGATAGGCCTCTTGGTTATAGTGGGTTGTATACAAGGCGATGCTGAGTGTGCCGAAGAGCTGACTGATCGGTCAAGCGCCTTGCACACAAAAACGCCCAGGAAGGCCTGGGCGTTTTTAGTGCGGTAGTACTTGTTAAGTGCTCGGAAGCTACCTAGTCGTTGACAGCGGCGATCGCTTTAGCCAGGTAGGGCAGGTTCTCCTGGGAGAAGCCCGCGACGTTGGCGCGACCTGAGCGCACCATGTAGATGCCAAACTCATCGCGCAGACGATCTACCTGTTCCGGCGTTAAGCCGGTGTAGGAGAACATGCCACGCTGCTCGGCAACGCAGGCGTACTTCTCGTCAAGCCCGTAGGGTTTTAGCGCTTCTACGAAGTCGCGACGTAGGGTATTAATACGATCGCGCATTTCGGTGAGCTCTTCACGCCATAGCGCGGTAAGCTCGGCGTCATGGAGAATCTCGCTGACGATAGCGCCACCGTGAGCAGGCGGGTTTGAGTAGTTTTCCCGGGCAACGATGGCGGCCTGTGAGCGAATGTTATCCATCTGCTCGCTGTCTTTTGCCACCATGATCAAGCAGCCGGTACGCTCACAATAAATACCGAAGTTCTTCGAGCAAGAGCTGGTGATGATCGCTTCGTCGAGGTTTTCCGCCAGCAGGCGTACCCCGTAGGCGTCTTCATCCAGACCTTCGCCAAAGCCCTGATAGGCAAAGTCGATCAGCGGCAGTAGCTTGCGTTCACGGACAATCTCTAGCACTTCCTGCCACTGGGCGTGGGAAAGATCAAATCCGGTCGGGTTGTGGCAGCAGGCGTGGAGTACCACTACATCGCCTTCCGGAATACTTTTTAGCGCTGCACGCATGCCGTCAAAATCAAGACGGTTGTCGGGGTCAACGTAGGGGTACTTGTGTAGCTCAATACCTGCCGCGGTAAAAATACCGTGGTGGTTGGGCCACGTAGGGTCGCTGACCCAGATACCTTTGCCCGGCAACTGTGAGGAAATGAAGTCGGCTGCTAAACGCAGGGCGCCGGTGCCGCCAGGCGATTGGGTAGCGCTGGCACGGTTAGCTTTCAGTACCGGTGACTCAGCGCCAAACACCATGGGAAGGACAACTTCACCGTAGCTGGGGGCGCCGTGAGAACCGATATAGGTTTTCGTCGTTTCATTCTTGAGCAGGCGAGCTTCTGCTTCCTTAACGGCGCGCATTACCGGCGTATTGCCTTGGGTATCGCGGTAAACACCGACACCTAGATCCACTTTTTGCGGATTGGTATCTTTTTTGAAAGCTTCGATCAGCCCGAGAATGGCGTCTCCTGGGACTCGCTCAATATGCTCAAACATTTATTCGGCTACCTCGTCGGTTCTGGCGGCAAGAATGAAGTCATTAAGATGCAGGCCTTTAATAGCGTGAGACCACCACGTGACGGTGGCTTTGCCCCACTCAGTCACGATAACGGGGTGATGGCCAGCCTGCTCGGCAATATCGCCAACGCTTTGGGTGAACGCCAATGCGCTGACAAAGTCACGGAATTTAAAACTTCGCGACAGCTTCATGATGCCATCGTGCTCGACAATCTGCCACTGGCTGAGGCTTTTTAGCCGCTCTTGGGCTTCATCTTTGCTTAGCGGCTGAGCATCTTTGCTGCACGGTTCACAAATAGCGTTGGCTAAAGTGGTCATCGTTTGCCTCCTGCGCTTGGGGATTTCCTTTAGCGTAGATGGCAAACGCAGTCGCGACCAACGTCTTTGGCACTATACAGCGCTTGGTCGGCGCGTTCGATCAAACTGGTGAGAGGCTCACCGCAGCGGTATTCGGCAACCCCTATGCTCAGCGTTACCTGACCGGCACCCATGCCGAAGTCGCGTACACTAATGGCTTGGCGTAAGCGGTCGGCAAGCGCATGGCATTGCTGCAGCGGGGTGAGCGGCAGCACGACCATAAACTCTTCCCCTCCCAGCCGGGCAACCATGTCTTCACAGCGCAGCAGCGACTGGGCGTCCAGTGCCAGCTGTTTAAGCACGTCATCGCCATGCAGGTGGCCCCAGCGGTCGTTAAGACGTTTAAAATGATCGATATCGATCATCATGATAGAGAGCGGTGTGCCGTGACGGGTGCTAAGCGATGCAACATGGGTTAAGTGCATCATCAGTTTGCGTCGATTGGGCAGTTGGGTCAGCGGGTCTGTATCGCATAGTTTGCGCAGTCGCTGCTCTTCGCCGACCTGATCGCTAATATCCATCATTATGCCGTTCCACTGGACACCGTCGACAACGGGCTTCGGCTGGGCGCTAACCGCAATCCAGTGTGGTTTGCGTCTGGGAAACGGTAGCCGAAAGCGTGTAGTGAGAGGCAGCATCCAGCGCGCCGAGCGTTCGATCGCCGACATTATCTTGGGATGGTCGTTGCCGGTCAGTTGCTCAACCAGCTGGCCAGCATTTTCAGCGAGCAGATCGCGGTCAATATGTTTGAGAGCCGCGCCGCCGCCCTCTAAATAGGGGAACCGCATGTGACCATTGCGAGCGCGGTGAAACTGGAAGATAACGCCAGGTATGTGGGCAACAAGGTGGTCTGCGCTGACTCGCTGGGGTGCGTCTATATCATTCACGGGCATGCGTGAATCTCCAAGCATATGCCAATTTAAATTCGATCGTGAAGATTAGCCCTAAATACGTAATCAGGATGTAAGCCATTGCAGACAAAATGGCTATTATCTATATTTTTTTAGAATATATATGTTCTATTCTTATATATATTCGATTGTATTCTAAGCAACAGGCAAGGCGTTATTGGCATTTAGTGGTAAAATTAATTACTTTTTTGCATATCAAAAACCTTTTTTATTCCTGGGGTGGTTTCTTGGAAGCAGGACGAGAGCAAACGTCTCAGCCATACGGCTTGGTCAGTTTAGTGGGCGCAGGCCCTGGCGATCCAGAGTTGTTAACGCTAAAAGCGTATAAGCGCCTTCAGTCCGCTGAAGTGGTGCTGTACGACCGCTTGGTGAGCGATGAAATTGTCGCCTTTATACCGCCACAGGCGCAGCGCTTTTATGTGGGTAAGGCACGCTCGCTGCACAGCGTTCCCCAAGAGGGGATTAATCAGGCGCTAGTTAAGTGGGCTCAGCAGGGTAAACGTGTCGTGCGCTTGAAAGGCGGCGATCCATTTATTTTTGGCCGCGGCGGAGAAGAGCTTGAAGCACTGGTGGCGGCACAAGTGAGCGTGGAAGTGATTCCAGGGGTGACCGCAGCCTCAGGCTGTGCCGCGTATGCAGGCATACCCTTAACCCATCGCGATCATGCCCAGTCGGTGCGTTTTGTCACCGGGCATTTGCAGCAGGGCGAGTGTGAGCTTGACTGGGATGCGCTAGCGCGGCCTGGGCAAACCTTGGTGTTTTATATGGGGCTGGGCAGCGTTAGGGTGATTAGCCAAGCGCTGATTGAGCACGGCTTAGCGCCCGAAACACCGCTGGCGCTCATTGAGCAGGGAACCACCCGCCAACAGCTTACCCACGTAGGGTCGCTATCGGCGCTACCTGATACTTTCTTGGCGGGTCATATTAAGCCGCCTACGCTGATGATAGTGGGCAGCGTGGTATCCCTGCATACCACGTTGGATTGGTTTGATGTGCTGAATGGAGAGGCCTCTGGCTTTCATGAGGGCAAGCATCCGCCGTCCGGCTAAACAGTGGGTATGCCTGCCCAGCTGGTAACACTGCTGCAACATTTGTACACGATTTTGCAAACAGACTGGCTAGATGCAGAGAGCTGTGTATGCTGAAAGGGGAGATCATCCACGGCTAGCGCATTATTTAGGTATTTGATCATTACGCATTTGATCATCGCTAGCTTGGACAAACGTTAGCTTAGACCATAGAGGAACGCATAATGTCGGAAGCAAACCACTCGGATCACCAGCCGCCTACCAACAAGCCAGAGCCGGCTAAAAAGCCAGGCATGAAAACCCTTTTTCAAGATAACCGCGTAAAGGCGATTGCCGGTATCGCCGCCATCGCGGTTATCTGGGCGATTATGGCGCAGTCTAATGCAGGCTCCCGCCAGGATCGCGTCGATAGCTTAGAAGAGCAGCTTGCCAGCGCTGAGCAGGAAAACAGCCAAATGAGCCAGCGCATTCGCGAAATTGAGGAAGCTGAAACCAATTTAGCCGCGCTGCAAGAGGAGATGGCGTCCCTTGAGGCTCAGCAGCAAGAGGCCAGCTCGTCGCTTGAGAGTGCTCAAACTAATGTCAGCGATGTGCAGTCGCGGTTAGAAGAACTTGAATCCGAGCGAAATGCGTTGGAAGAGGAAATCGCTTCTCTTAATGAGCAAGTAGAGAGCGCTGACAGTGAGATGAGCGCGCTGCGCGAAGAGCGCGATGAGATCACCAGTACTCGCGATGAGGCGGAAAGTACTCTCCAGCAAGTAGAAGAAGCGCGTTCTAGCGCTGAAGAAGCTCGTCAGGAGGCTGAAGCCGCCCGTCAGGAAGCCGAGGAGCAGCGTCAGCAAGCGGTTGAAGAGCTGGACAACACGGAAGAGGAGCTGTCCGGGCTAGAAGAGCAGATTAGCCAGTCAAATGAACAGCTAAGCAGTTTAGAAGAAGAAATCTCAACTGCCCAAAGCGAGCTTGATGAGTTAAAAAGCGAGCGTGATTCCATCACTAGCGAACGCGATGAGCTGCAAAACGAAGTTGATTCGCTAACGGCGCTTCGCGAAGAGGAAGAGCAGAGCTTGAGCGATGTGCGCAGCGAGCTCGATGACGTTATGGTCGCTTTGGAGATGGGCCGCGAGGAAGTGTCGAGTGTTGAAAGCGATATTGAAGAGCGTGAAAGCCAGCTGGAGCGTTTAGAGGGCCAGTTAAGCGAATGGCGCGATGAGTTGTCCACGCTCGACAGTCGCTTGGCCGATGCGGAGCAGTCAGCGGGTGAGGATGCCTCATCTTCACAGGGCAGCTCTTCACAGAACGGCGGCTCTGAAGATGGTTCCTCAGAAGATAGTTCGTCAGAGAATGGCTCGTCAGATGAAGGCTCTTCTAGTGAAAGCGCCAACGACAGCGATGGTGGCAGTGAAGAGGCGCAGCAAAACGCTGGCTAATAGTTGGCTAAAGAGTAATACGCTGACGCACCTTTCATGTTAGCAAAGAGAGGGCGGATGTCGGGGAACCGGCATCCGCCCTCTTGTGTTGGTTTATGATTGGGGCTACGAGGCGTATCATTCACACAAATCCAAATGCAGTTGTTAACAGCATCAAACGAGGAGTGCCATTGAATGGATGGGGTTAAGCATATTATTGCAGTGGCATCGGGCAAGGGCGGTGTGGGAAAATCCACCGTCACCGTTAATTTGGCGTTAGCCTTGGCAGCACAAGGCTACCGCGTGGGTGTCCTGGATGCGGATATCTACGGGCCCAGTCAGGCGCAAATGCTCGGTGTTAAAGAGGGCACGCGCCCTCAGGCGGCCAGTAATGACAAATTTCTACCGCTCCAGGCCCATGGTATTCAGGCTATGTCGATGGCGTTTATGGTCAATACTCGCGAGCCAATGGTGTGGCGTGGGCCGATGGTGGTGGGCGCATTCCAGCAGATGCTGACGCAGACCCAATGGGATAATCTCGATTTTCTGTTGATCGACATGCCCCCAGGCACCGGTGATATCCAACTGACCTTGGCTCAAAAAGTGCCGGTTGCAGGCGCGGTAATTGTGACCACCCCCCAGGACATCGCGTTGTTAGATGCCCGTAAAGGGATCGAAATGTTCCGCAAGGTTAATGTGCCGGTGCTTGGTGTGGTGGAAAATATGAGCCTCTACCACTGTGAAAATTGCGGCCACGAAGCGGCTATTTTCGGCACCGGCGGTGGCGACAGTATCGCCCAGGAATACGATACCCAAGTGCTTGGACGATTGCCGCTGACGCTCTCCATCCGTGAGCTAACGGATTCGGGGCGTCCGAGCGTCGTCTCTGAACCTGAAGGCTCGGTGAGTCAAACCTTCGCTGCTATCGCCCAAAAAGTCGCTGAAGCGGTTAGCGCGAACCAAGGCGACGGCCCAACTATTTCTTTTAGTGAGTGATAACGAAATAAATGAGTATCAAATCTGATAATTGGATTCGTCGCATGGCCAAAAGCGACGCGATGATCGAGCCGTTTGAAGCCGAGCAAGTGCGCTATGTGAATGACCAGCGGGTGATCTCCTACGGCACGTCTAGCTATGGCTACGACGTGCGTTGCTCAGATGAATTTAAAGTCTTCACTAATATTCACTCAGCGATTGTCGACCCCAAAGCGTTCGATGCGAAAAGCTTCGTCGATATTAAAGGCGACGTATGCATTATTCCGCCCAACTCTTTCGCGCTGGCGCGCACGGTGGAGTACTTTCGTATTCCCCGTAACGTGCTGACTATTTGTTTGGGTAAATCCACTTACGCGCGCTGTGGCATTATTGTCAACGTGACACCGCTGGAGCCCGAGTGGGAAGGCCACGTTACCCTGGAATTCTCTAACACCACCAATCTGCCGGCAAAAATCTATGCCCATGAGGGCGTCGCGCAGATGCTGTTCCTAGAGTCCGACGAAGTGTGCGAAACGTCGTATAAAGACCGAGGTGGGAAGTATATGGGGCAGCGTGGGGTGACCTTGCCGCGTACCTAGTTATACGCAATGCGTTGCTACAAAAAAATGCGCCTTACGGCAAAACCGTAAGGCGCATTTTTAATGCTTATAGCGACGATGCCAGTCTAGCCCTGGGGCTCTTCGTCGACTTCTTCATCAAGGTCTTCATCAAGCTCTTCCGCTGCGTCGGCGTGGGAAAGCCGCATCCCATGTTCTGGCAGCAGATGGCCATCCATCTTGGCGCCTTCGGCGCTGAACTGCAGCCGGCCTTCCAAAAACCACTGCACTGCAATGGGATAGATCAGATGCTCGCGGGCGCGAACCTTCTCTTGCAGTGTTTCCGCGCTGTCGTCATCGCTGACCAGCAGCTCCGCCTGCAGTACTACCGGGCCACCGTCTAGCTCTTCGGTGACGAAGTGAACGCTACAGCCGTGGCTGGCAACGCCGTCTGCCAGGGCACGGGCGTGGGTGTTGAGCCCTTGGTAAGCTGGCAGCAGCGAAGGGTGGATATTCAGCATTCGGCCTAGGAAGCGCTGCACAAAGCGAGGCGTCAAAATGCGCATAAAGCCCGCCAGGATGATCAGGTCCGGCTCGTGGCGCTCAATGACTTTGATCAAGGCACCGTCGTAGGCTTCGCGACTATCGTACTCCCGATGAGGAAGCGCGACCGCTTCAATGCCCGCTTCATGGGCGCGCTTCAGGCCATAGGCGTCAGCGATATTGGAAATTACCGCGACAATCTCACCGCCGCCTAAGCGGTCGTGAGACTGAGCATCAATCAGCGCCTGAAGATTGCTGCCACTGCCTGAGATAAGTACCACGATACGGCGTGCGCCGAGGGGCTCTGGCGTTACGTCTTTAATGGTATCGCTCTGGTAGTCCGTATTGGTCATGCCGAGAGGTTCTCCAAAATAACGGCGTCCCCTTGGCGCTCAACGATCTGGCCTAGGCGATAAACGGATTCGCCTTCGGCTTCCAGATGCGCCACCGCCTGCTCTGCTTGCTGTTGCGGTACCACCACCACCATGCCAATACCGCAGTTAAGCACGCGGTGCATTTCGGTTTCACTCACGTTGCCGTTTGCCTGCAGCCAATCAAATACGGCTGGGCGCTGCCAACTGGCAATATCAATGTGCGCCGCGAGGTTGTCGGGCAGTACGCGGGGAATGTTTTCAAGCAGCCCGCCACCGGTGATGTGCGAGAGCGCGTGTACGGCAATATCGCTGCCGCGCATTAAGGAGAGCAGTGATTTAACATAGATGCGGGTAGGAGCCATCAGCGCATCGCCGAGGGTTTTGCCGTCGATGTCGGTTGCTAGCGAAGCGTCGCTGACCTCGAGAATTTTACGAATCAGCGAGTAGCCGTTGGAGTGTGGCCCCGATGACGCAAGCCCCAAAATGACATCGCCTTCGGCCACTTTACTGCCATCTAAGATGTCGGCTTTTTCAACGACGCCCACGCAAAAACCCGCTAAATCGTAGTCACTACCTGCGTACATGCCCGGCATTTCGGCGGTTTCGCCGCCTACCAGGGCGCAGCCTGCCAGTTCGCAACCAGCGCCAATGCCGGTGACAACGTCAGCAGCAATATCCACATCAAGCTTACCCGTGGCATAGTAGTCGAGAAATAGTAGCGGTTCGGCGCCCGCTACGATGAGATCGTTGACACACATAGCAACCAAGTCAATACCGATGGTGTCGTGTTTGCCAAGGTCCATCGCCAGGCGCAGCTTGGTGCCGACGCCATCGGTACCTGAGACAAGTACGGGCTGCCGGTAGCCCGCGGGTATTTCGCATAGCGCGCCAAAACCGCCAAGGCCACCCATGACTTCTGGGCGAGTCGTGCGTTTGGCAACGTGTTTAATGCGGTCAACCAGGGCGTTACCGGCATCAATATCGACGCCTGCGTCCTTATAGCTGAGGGAAGGAGTAGACGAAGAAGAGGAGGTCTCGGTCATGACAGATCCTGTGAAGCAAATAGCGGTGCTAGTAGTGCTGGCGACGAGGCCAGTGCTGGAAGTAACTGGAGCGGATTGTAACACTCAGAGGTCCGTGTCGCACCGCTGTTGCATAGGATGAAAAGCGTACGAGCGACTTTCCTTAATATCCGGCATAGTAGGCAAGTGAGAGTAAGTAAGTGAGAGTAGGTAAGTAAGCGTAGATGAGCCAGAGTATATGAGTAACAACAGTAGCGATAAGCGCACATAGCCACGATAAGCGAAAAACAGCAGTTTAAATTCACGTTAGAGAGGGAACTATGCGGAATTCTTGGTGGGGTGTCCTATTTTTGGTGGTGATAGGCGGTTTAATCTATTTGTTAGATGCGGTTCTGATGCCTTTTATTGCTGGGATGATTCTCGCTTACTTAGCTGATCCGCTGGCTAATCGTTTCCAACGCTGGGGCATGAATCGGCCAGTCGCGGTGAGTAGCGTGTTTTTAGTACTGTTGGTCGTGCTTGTGGCGAGTTTGTTGATATTAATACCGCTGCTTGTTCAGCAGCTTAAACAGCTGGGCGAGGCTATTCCTGGTATCTTTAATTGGGTAGAAAATACTCTCGCTCCTCAGGTACAAGAGTGGACAGGCTATGACTTAACCGCTGAGTTAACCAATGTGCGTGAGACGCTGGTCGAAAACTGGCGTGATGCTGGCGGCTACTTAGCGCAGGCGCTTGGTCACATAGGCCGTTCCGGTATGGCCTTTGCGTCTTGGATCACCTATGTGGCACTGATCCCGGTGGTTACCTTCTATTTGCTGTTGGACTGGAACCGGCTGCTGACCAATATCGCTAACCTCATACCCCGCCAGTGGGCGGACGACACCTTCCGGCTGGCGCGTCGCTGCGATGAGGTGCTGTCGTCGTTTTTACGTGGACAGCTGCTGGTGATGCTCTGTTTAGGGATTATTTATGCAGTGGGCTTAACACTGATGGGGCTGAATTTTGGTCTGTTGATCGGCTTTGTGTCCGGGCTGGTTAGCATTGTGCCGTTCTTGGGCTTTATTGTTGGCTTGGTAATTGCGCTTGTTGTCGCGCTGTTTCAATACGCCACCTGGTGGGCGGTGCTAGGGGTTATCCTGGTGTTTAGTATTGGTCAAATGGCCGAGAGCGTGATTCTGCAGCCTAAATTATTGGGTGATAAAATTGGCCTGCACCCGGTCGCGGTTATATTCGCCGTATTGGCGGGGGGCAATCTGTTCGGCTTAACAGGGGTGTTGTTGGCGCTGCCGGTGGCCGCGGTGATCCTAGTGCTGCTAAAAGAGGTGAAGGTTCGCTATCAGGATAGCGAGCTATACGACGAAAATAATACCGATAAACATAGCTCAATCATTGAGGTCAGTTCTTCGCACCATGATGAGCTGGGACATCATGATGGACGGGAGTCACCATGAGCCGAGTACCGGCACAGCTTCCTCTGGGAATTGGCCTGCGCGATGACGCGACCTTTGATAACTACTATGTAGCGCGTTCGAATACCCCGCTGGTGGAACACCTTACCCAGCAGCTCACCCCTGAGGGGGAGCAGTTTCTTTACTTATGGGGGGCGCCAGGGGTGGGGCGTAGCCATCTGCTCCAGGCAGCGTGCCATGCGGCATCAGATGCCGATAAACGCGCGCTTTACTTACCGCTGGATGACTTGGGCCACTTCCCGCCATTAATGCTGGAAGATATAGAACGCCTGGATATTGTCGCCATTGATGACCTGGAGTGCGTGATGGGTCGCAAGCGCTGGGAGGAGGCGCTGTTTCACGCCTTTAACCGGCTAAGAGATGCGGGCAAAAAATTAGTGATTGCCGCCAGTGCCTCCCCGCGACAGCTTAACGTGGTGTTACCCGATTTGGCGTCGCGGTTGACCTGGGGAGTGACGTTCCACGTTCACCCTTTAGACGATGACGATGAGCGTTTGGCCGCTTTAAAACTGCGCGCCAGCGTGAGGGGGATGCAGCTACCCGATGACGTTGGGCGCTATATTTTACATCGTGGCCCCCGCGAGTTGGGTGAGCTGTGTCGCGCAGTGGAAACGCTGGATAAAGCATCGCTGTCAGCCAAGCGCAAGCTAACCATTCCGTTTGTGAAATCTGCCCTCGGATGGTGAGGCCGCTGGTTAAAAGCCAGACACTAAAACGCCCCTGTCAGCGAGGGCTAACAGAGGCGTTTTATACATCTTAACTGACCAGCTTGCTTAGTCGATAGGCGGTTAAGCGGTTTTGCTTAACTTGCTAGCGGCGGTTTGGGCCTGCTTGACGTTGTCTTCGGTAATTTTCTGACTTTTCTGGATAAAGTCCTGCTGCAGCGATACTACTTTATCGGTATCGCCCTTAACACGCTCAGCCAGCTCTTTAGCCACTTTTTGCTGACCTTCCATGTAGCTGCGCAGACCTTCCGCGTCTTTCACGTCCATCATCTGACGCATTTGCGCAATGCCGGTATCGACGTAGGCTTTGCTGGCGTCCATCTGAGCGTTGATCATTTTTTCGCTGTAATCGATGCTCAGCGCCATGTAAGCGCGTACCGGCGCCATAAACATGTTGTCAAACTGCTGAGTCATTTCGTTAGTATTTAATGTGCGCATCGTCATACCCTCCAGGGTTTGGTCTTGCCAAAAGCAGCTATCCAGAGGTTGGCGCTGCTTGTTGAGTGGTTAGCTTTTTAAGCTATCTTGCGTTGCAGCATAGCAACTGTTTTTGTGCAGTGCAACATTTTAGCTTTTAGCATTTACCCGCCTCGCCTAACCCGCTAGCTTGAAGGTGGCCGATGTGGTTTTGCGCTAGCGAACGAAAGAGTGGTTCTAGGCTCAGATAGACAGCTCTACTAATCTCACTGATGGGAGAAAGAGCAATGGCAACACGGATGGAACGCGATAGCATGGGCGAACTGGAAGTACCTGCTGAAGCCCTTTATGGCGCGCAGACCCAGCGGGCAATTAATAACTTTCCCGTCTCTCATTCGCCTATGCCCCCAGCCTTTATTCACGCCGTCGCCCGCATCAAACTCGCGGCAGCCCGGGCAAATCAAACGCTAGGGGGGCTTGATAGCGCCCGCGGTGAGGCGATTCAAAAAGCCGCGCGCGAAGTATTAACGGGCAAGCACGACCAGCATTTCCCCATCGACGTATTTCAAACCGGTTCGGGTACCTCCACCAATATGAACGTCAACGAAGTGTTGGCGACATTGGCCAGCCGAGAGGGCATTGAGGTCACCCCGAACGATCACGTCAATATGGGGCAGTCCAGCAATGATGTGATTCCCACAGCGATTCATCTGTCGGCTGCCATTGCGGTGCACGAATCGCTACGCCCAGCTCTGGTTCACCTGCGCGACACCATCGACCAGCGCGCCAGTGAGCTGAGCCACGTGGTTAAAACCGGCCGCACTCACCTCATGGATGCCATGCCACTACGTATGGATCAAGAGCTGGGCGCCTGGTCAAGCCAATTAAGCCAGGCCATTGAGCGCTTTGATAGCGCCATGAAAAGGCTGTGTCGGTTAGCCCAGGGCGGCACCGCCGTAGGTACCGGGATCAACGCTCCTATCGGTTTTGCTGAGCAGATCGCGCAAGAGCTGAGCGAACAGACGGGATTGATGTTCACCCCTAACGACAGCTTCTTTGCCAGCCTCTCGTCACAGGATGCAGCGGTAGAGCTTTCCGGGCAGTTAAAAGGCTTGGCCTGCGTCATTATGAAAATTGCTAACGATTTGCGCTGGATGAATTCAGGGCCGCTGGCTGGGCTAGGGGAAATTGAGCTCGAGGCGCTACAGCCCGGCAGTTCGATTATGCCAGGGAAAGTTAACCCGGTTATTCCCGAGTCGGCCGCTCAGGCCGCCGCACAAGTCATAGGCTTGGATGCCGCGATTACCGTCGCAGGCCAGAGTGGCAATTTTCAGTTAAACGTAATGCTGCCGCTGGTGGCTTCCAATTTGCTTACCTCAATTAGCTTGATGAGTAATACCGCACGGCTGCTGGCTGACCGTGCGATTGCCACCTTTAAGGTTCGTGAAGATAACTTAAAAGGCCCGCTGGCAAGGAATCCCATCTTGGTGACGGCGTTAAATGGCGCCATTGGCTACAACGCCGCCGCGGCGATTGCCAAAGAGGCTTACCAGGCGGGGCGGCCAATTATTGATGTGGCAGAGGAGAAGACTGACCTTGACCGAGAGACGCTAGAGCGCCTGCTGGATCCGGCCGCGTTAACTCAGGGAGGCATCCCCGAGTAACGCGAATCAGGTTAGCTGACGTAAGCTCGCCAGCGCTCAGGTTTCCTGCTGTTCGGTTTTACCTTCCTGTATCGTTTCGCTGGCTTCGCTGCGCTCCTCGGCATCGGCTTCAGGCGTTTCATGCTCGTCTTGGCGCGAGGGTCGATAGCAAAAGGTGGCCAGTATCGGGAAGTGGTCGGAACCGAAGTAGTGAAGCCGCTGCATGCCGACCAAGGTAAAGTGCTCGGTGACAAAGATATGATCGAGCGGCCAGCGCAACGCGGGGTGTTTAGCGTGAAAGGTGCTGAACAACCCGCGTCCCCGGCGTGGGTCTAGCATGCCGCCAACACGGCAAAAAAGTCGTGTAGTACGCGACCACGCCACATCGTTCAGATCCCCAGCAACCAGCGTTGCACGCGGATCCTCATGAATCTTTTTACCCACCAGCAGCAGCTCAGCATCCCGCCACAGGGATTTTTCACTCTCGCTGGGCGCCGGTGGCCGGGGATGCAGCGCGTAGAAGCGAATACTCTCGCCGTTGGCTAGCGTTACTCGGGTATGAATGGACGGAATGTCGTCTTGAATCAGCCACTCAACGGAGGTGTCGGTGAGCTCCAGATGCGAGTAAAGGTGCATGCCGTAGAGATTGTCGAGCGGAATTTTAACACTGTGCGGCCACTGCTCAGCGAGTGCTGGATCCAACTGATCCTGCCACCACTGGTCGGACTCCAGTGTTAATACAATGTCTGGCTGATGCTGTTTGATCATATCGATCAGCGCTTGGGCCTGGCGATTAGGGGTCAGCACATTGGCGATTAGCAGCGTGATCTTTTTATCGGCATCGTCACTCTCTGCCGTTTTAACCTGCACAGGCCACAGCGGCGTCCATGGCAGGATATAGTAGACTTGCACCAGTAAAGTGATGCCCGAGGCGAGTAGGGCCACCCATAGCCATGGGCCCGTTTCAACCAGGGTAACGGTTAATATCCAGGTGATTAAGGCTAGAAACGCGATCTGCAGGCGTGGAAATTCAAAACTGCGAATCCACCACCAGTGTAAATGTATGCGTGCGATCAACGTCGCCAATAACAGCGCGATCGCTATGCTTCCTAGCAAAATCCCCAGCATGGTTTATCTCCCTATCGATAACACTCTGCACATTGAAGCGCTAAGCCTAGCGCTAGAAGGTTGCAGGTGTCGAATTGAACATCTATTCGTAATGGGGTTAATGCTTGGAAGAGGGAGGGGCGCAAAAGAAAAGAGCTTGCAATTCAGTGATGAAAGCGTAAGATATGCATCCGTTGCAAGGCGTGCCGCCGTCAAAATAGCGCACTCCAGATAGACCAATAGAACCATAGCTCAGTTGGTTAGAGCGCCACGTTGACATCGTGGAGGTCGGCGGTTCAAATCCGCCTGGTTCTACCAATCTAGCGCCAACACCTCTTTTCAGGACCATAGCTCAGTTGGTTAGAGCGCCACGTTGACATCGTGGAGGTCGGCGGTTCAAATCCGCCTGGTCCTACCAGCTTTTATCAAAAACGCCACAGGCATTTGCTGCTTGGGGCGTTTTTGCGTGGGTGTTATGTGGCGGGTTCAATCAGATTGGGCAGATCAGTTTGACGCATAAACGTTGCTACCAGTGCTTCAAGGCCTGCTTGGTCTTGTTGGCTGAAGCGGGCATGTAGCGGGCTATCCAGGTCGAGTACGCCCCACAGGCGGCCATCCACCACGATGGGAACCACCAGTTCAGAGCGAGAGTTGGCGTCGCAGGCAATATGGTCGGCGACCGCATGCACGTCGTCCACTCGCTGGGTGGTTTGTTGACGAGCGGCCGCCCCGCATACGCCTTTGCTAAAGGGTATCGGATGGCAGGCGGGCTGCCCCTGAAATGGACCTAGGCCTAATACATCAGGCTGGCGCTGAAGATAAAAGCCTACCCAGTTAAGGTCGCTAAGCTGTTGCTGAATAAAGGCGCAGGTTTGCGCGCTGTTGGTGAGCCAGTCGCGTGTATCGAGCAGCGCTTCAAGCTGGCGATTGAGGAAGGGGTAGTCAATACTGTTTTGCATTTGGCTTCCTTGGCTACTAACGCAACAGGCCGACACTTTTGCATAGGGGATTGCCTATGCGTGCCGGCCTGTTGTTATCTATTGATGGCGAGTTCTGGTGTTACTCGATCCAGCCAGGAACGGCTGCGCCTTTGAACAGTTCTTCGGCTTTCTCGATCACTTCATCACGCTGATAGGCGTCGACCAGCTGGCGAATCTCTTCACGCTCTTCGTCGCCGCCGCGTACTGCGATTAGGTTGACGTAAGGGGACTCGGGGCCCTCTTTGATCAAAGCGTCATCCAGGCTTAAGCCGGCCGGCTGTGCAAAGGTGTTGTTGATGAACGCCATGTCCACATCGGGCAGCACGCGGGGTAGTTGGGCGGCTTCAATTTCACGGAAACGGAAGTCGCGGGGGTTTTCCGCGATATCGATAGGCGTAGATTCAAGGAATTCTGGGTCGTTAAGGGTGATCAGGCCTTCGTTGTGCATCAAAATCAGCGCGCGACCTTCGTTGGAAGGGTCGTTGGGCAGCGCGATTTGTGCGCCGTCAGGCAGGTCATCAATGCTGTCGTATTTTTCTGAGTAAGCGCCAATCGGGTAAACGAACGTATAGCCAGCGATGGCCAGGTCATAGCCACGGTCATCGACCATCGACTGTAAGTAGGGCTCGTGCTGATAGGCATTGGCATCTAAGCTGCCGTCGGCCAGGGCGGCATTCGGAGTGACATAGTCGGTAAACTCGATGATTTCCACATCAAGGTCGTACTCTTCTTTGGCAATGCGCGCTGCCACTTCCATCACTTCTGTTTCAGGGCCCGCAACGGTGCCCATTTTGATGCTGCGCGTTTCAGCATTGGCGACGTTAACCGCAAGCGCCAGGGCGGTAAGGCTACCAATAATTAGTTTTTGCATAAGAACTCTCCAGTGGCGTTGTGCTTAATGATGCAATGATGCGGCAATAAAAAACTGCTGTCTAATGCATTTTTGTTATAAGGGATGATTGATGAACGCAATGTCACTTGCGGTCACTTTTGCGTACCAAGTAGTCGCCCAGGCTCTGAAAGCCCTGCACCATGATGACCAAGATCACCACCGTAATCAGCATAATGGTAGGGTTGAAGCGGTTGTAACCATAGCGAATGCCCAAGTCGCCGAGGCCGCCGCCGCCCACTGCGCCTGCCATGGCAGAGTAGCTGACCAGCGTCACTACGGTAATGGTTAAGCCTGTCATGATCCCGCCGCGAGCCTCTGGGATCAGCACTTTGCGAATAATTTGCCAGGGCGTTGCGCCCATGGCTTGGGCGGCTTCGATTAATCCCGGTGAGATTTCATTAAGCGCCGCCTCTACCAACCGAGCGACAAACGGAATAGCGGCAATCGTCAGCGGTACCGACGCAGCATTAATACCAATCGAGGTGCCCACCAGCATGCGGGTAAAGGGAATAATCGCCACCATCAAAATAATAAACGGGATGGAGCGGCCAACGTTGGTAATAATGCTCAGCACCTGATTAAGAACCGGCTTCGCCAATATTTGCCGGGGACGCGTAACGTAAAGCATTACCCCGAGAGGGAGGCCGACGAGGGTAGAAATCAGCCCTGAAACGGCCACCATATAAAGGGTATCCAGCGTGGCCTGTAAAATTAAATCAATCATTGCGCTGGACATGGCCGAGTACCTCCACTTGTAATTGATGAGATTCGAGATAGTGCATGGCTTGCTGAGTTTGCGTCGGCGAGCCCAGCAGCTCCGCAATCATTAGGCCCAGGGTGCGCTCCTGAATGGACTCTACTTTTGCTTGCAGAATGCTGACATCGACGCCGCATTCGCGAGCTAGGCGCGAAATCAACGGGGTCGAGACCGCGTCGCCCGAGAAGGTTAGGCGTACCACAGGGTGGGTGTTTTCGCCTGGGGCATCAAGGAGTCTCTCAATCAGCTCTTTGGGCGGTGTTAGCTGGAGGAAGTCGTTAAGAAACTCACGACCAAGCTGGGTACGCGGGGCGGTAAAGAAGTCGCCGACTTCTGAGTCCTCCACCAATTCGCCGTCCGAAATCAGGCTCACCCGTTGGCAAATCGATTTGACCACTTCCATCTCATGGGTGATCAGCAGGATGGTAATGCCCAGTTGGTGATTAATATCGCGCAGTAGTTCTAGTATGGAGCTGGTGGTTTGTGGGTCTAACGCAGAAGTTGCCTCATCACAGAGCAGTACCTGCGGTTTGCTGGCTAGCGCCCGGGCGATCGCAACCCGTTGCTTTTGGCCGCCGGAAAGCTGGGCAGGGTACTGATTGGCTTTGTCTGCCAGGCCGACCATTTCCAGCAGAGGAACCACGCGCTCTCGAACGGTACTCCGTTGTTGCCCCATTAATTCAAGCGGGAGTGCAACGTTATCGAAGACCGTGCGTGTAGTGAGCAGGTTGAAGTGCTGAAAAATCATGCCAATACGATGGCGTGCCCGGTTTAAGGCCGCGTTGCTCAAGCGGGTCATTTCTTGACCATCTACTGTGACGCTGCCGCTTGTCGGGCGTTCTAGCAAATTCACGCAGCGAATCAACGTGGACTTACCTGCGCCAGAAAGGCCGATGACGCCGTGAATGGCGCCTTTAGGCACAGTGAGGTTGGCTGCTTTAAGCGCATGGACGGCGCTTGTGCCGCTACCATATGTTTTACTGACGTTGCTAAGTTCAATCATAGCGTCTGCCTTACTGGTAGGCCGAAGACGAAGTGCGGGAGAGTAGGAGCAGGCGTAGGGTGGGAATAAAAAAAGCCACCCTTGTGGGTGGCCATTAACGCTGGACACACCCTTTTAGCTGCACTTCACTAGGCTTCTGGCCTGGTGGACGCCCGCAAGATGGGTACAAATCGGCGTCGTTACATTTGCGCCAAAAGTCTAAAGATAGGTGGTTTGCATGTCAATTAGAAGCGAGGTGACTGCACAAAGATGAGGCACCAGTAGTAAGCTGGCGGATTACATCCATTATTTTTACGAGTTCAAGGAGCAAGGCGCTATGTTTACCGGCATTGTGCAGGGTGTGGCTAAAGTAGTGGCAGTGCGCGAGCTAGAAGAGTTCCGTGTTCATGTGGTGGAGCTGTCATCTTCTATGCGCAAAGGGCTTGAGATTGGTGCGTCGGTGGCACATAACGGGGTTTGCTTAACGGTAACGGCGATAGAAGGCGATAGCGTTAGTTTTGATCTAATGCGTGAAACGCTGCGGTTGACTAATCTTGGTGCAATTACCCCTGGGCAATGCGTCAATATAGAGCGCGCGGCGCGCTTTGGTGATGAGATTGGTGGACACTCGATGTCGGGGCACATCATTTCCATGGCAGAAGTGGTGGCCATCGAAGAGGCGCCTAACAACCGTCGACTGTGGTTTTCACTGCCGGAAAGGCTGGGCCGATTCGTGTTTGAAAAGGGCTATATTGGGGTAGACGGTATCAGCTTGACCATTGGTGATGTGCGCTACGCTGAGAGCGGAGCTGTGGAGTTTAGCGTCAATTTAATCCCTGAGACGCTGTCGCGCACCACGCTTCAGGAGCGAGCACCTGGGGATCAGGTCAACATCGAAATTGATCCACAAACTCAGGTGATCGTTGAAACCGTTGAGCGCGTGCTTGCTAAGCAAAACGGGACTAAGCAAGACGCGGAACAGTAACGTTAATCAGCTTTATTGGCTTCTGGTTGACCGATCGGTTAGGTTGTGGCCTGAAGATTGCTTGGTATTCACTGGCGGGGCTGCCCCCGTCAATATTGGTCGCCATACTAAGGCGCTCGCATCAGGGCGAGCGTTTCGGTAGTATGTGCGGCTTTTCTCAGCACCCGAACGCATACATATCATGCGGCGTTAGCGCTAAGGACAACAAACTTCATGAAACTTCTGGATAACTATTTCAAGCTCTCCGAGCAAAAAACCAACGTGAAGACAGAAGTTATCGCCGGGATCACCACTTTCCTGACGATGGCCTATATCATCTTTGTTAACCCGAGCATCCTTTCCGAAGCGGGTATGGACTACGGCGCGGTGTTCGTGGCGACTTGCCTAGCGGCAGCGATTGGCTGTTTCGTTATGGGACTTTGGGCCAATTACCCGATTGCCCAGGCGCCAGGCATGGGGTTAAACGCCTTTTTCACCTACGGCGTTGTGCTGGGCATGGGGTATACCTGGGAGGCCGCATTGGGGGCGGTCTTCTTCTCCGGTTTAACCTTCTTCTTGTTAAGTATTTTTAAAATTCGCGAGTGGATCATTAACTCCATTCCCATGACGCTTAGGCTAGGTATCGCCGCCGGTATCGGTTTGTTCCTGGCGATGATCGCGTTGAAAAACGCCGGCATTGTGGTTGCCAACCAGGCTACCTACGTGACGCTGGGTGACCTTTCTCAGCCGCCAGCTATTTATGCGCTATTGGGGTTCTTTGTTATTACCGCGCTCTCATACCTGCGAGTGACTGGTGCGGTGATGATCGGTATTTTAGGCATTACCGTGATCGCGATGGTGCTTGGCCATAACGAGTACGGTGGCCTGATGTCGATGCCACCCTCCATTGCGCCTACCTTTATGGCGATGGATTTAATGGGCGCGCTGGATGTGGCGATGCTTAGCGTGATCTTTGCCTTTCTGTTTGTTGATCTATTTGATACTTCAGGCACGCTGGTGGGTGTTGCCCATCGTGGCAAGCTGCTAGACAAAGATGGCAAGCTACCGCGTATTGGTCGTGCCATGATGGCTGACAGTACTGCGTCAATGGCGGGTGCCGCTTTGGGTACTTCCACAACGACCAGCTATATTGAATCAACTGCGGGTATCGCGTCGGGTGGCCGTACTGGCTTAACGGCGGTGGTGGTGGGTGTGTTGTTCCTTGTCAGCCTGTTCTTTGCACCGCTGGCGGGTTCGATTCCGGCTTACGCTACCGCAGGTGCGCTGCTGTATGTGGCTGTACTGATGGCGGGTAGCTTGGCCCACGCGAATTGGGAAGACCCCACCGATGCTGCGCCGGTGCTGATTGCTGCGCTGGCGATGCCGCTGACGTTCTCAATTGCCGAAGGAATCGCGCTAGGCTTTATTAGCTATGTGGCGATCAAGGCGCTGTCAGGCCGTTTTAGCGACCTGAATCCGGCGGTGATTATCTTGTCACTGCTGTTTGCGGCTAGATACCTTTTCTTGGTTTGATTAATCATTACCCTTTTTATTACTCAATGAGAGACGCGATGAGCATCTACGGCGACTACATTAAGTCGGTTATTCGCACGGTTCCCGATTGGCCTGAACAGGGCGTGAATTTTCGCGATATTACCCCCTTGCTGCAGAACAGTGCGGCCTTTCGCAAGCTGATCGATAGCTTCGTTCACCGCTATCAGGAGATGAACCTGGATGCCATCGCGGCTATCGATGCGCGTGGTTTTATTATTGGTGCGCCGCTCGCCTATGAGTTGGGCTGCAGCTTTGTCCCGGTGCGCAAAAAGGGCAAGCTACCCTTCAAGACGATTAGCGAGACCTACACGCTGGAGTACGGTCATTCTGAAGTGGAGCTGCACTCCGATGCGTTCCAGAAAGATGACCGTATCCTGCTGATGGATGACTTGATCGCTACCGGTGGCACCATGCTGGCAGCGGCCAACCTGATTCAGCGCAGCGGTGGTCAGGTGGTCGAGACGGCCACCATTATCGATCTACCTGAGCTTGGCGGTTCACAGAAAATTCGCGATGCCGGTTACAGCGTATTCGCAGTTTGTTCTTTCACCGAAGACGAGTAATTCCCCATGAGCAGCGATCGCTATCACCAACATTTCACTGTCTCCTGGGATCAGTTGCACCGGGATGTGCGCACCCTGTGTCATCAGATGATCGAGCGTGATTTTAAAGGCATCGTAGCGATTACCCGCGGCGGTTTAATTCCCGCTGCACTGATTGCTCGCGAGCTTAATATTCGGTTGATCGATACCGTGTGTATTAAGAGCTATGACCATATGGATCAAGGCGGCCTGGATATCATGAAAGGCGTCGATCATGACGGCGAAGGTTGGTTGCTGGTCGATGACTTGGTGGATACCGGTAAAACGGCGCGGGCAGTACGTAAAATGCTGCCTAAAGCTCACTTTGTGACTATCTACGCCAAGCCGGATGGACGTCCTTTGGTGGATCAATATCTGACCGAAGTGGCTCAGCAGTGCTGGATTCAATTCCCCTGGGATATGGGCGTTGCGTACGTTGAGCCGCTTGTCGATCAAATGAAGAGGTAATGATGGCCAATCCACTTCCCGACGATTGGAATCAGTGGCTGGGTAATGAGTTTCAGGCTGACTATATGCTGGCGCTAAAAGATTTTTTGGCGCAGCAAAAGGCCGCGAAGAAGATCATATATCCCCACTCAACGCAGTGGTTTCGTGCCTTTGAACTGACCCCGTTGAATGAAGTGAAGGTGGTTATTTTAGGCCAGGATCCCTATCACGGGCCGAATCAGGCCCATGGGTTATGCTTTTCCGTGCAGCCCGGTGTACCCGTGCCGCCGTCGCTGGTCAATATCTACAAAGAGTTGGCCACCGATGTCGGTTTTACCCCCGTGCGCCACGGCCATCTGGAAGCATGGGCCAAGCAGGGCGTGCTGTTGTTAAACACCTCGCTGACCGTGGAGCAGGGCAATGCGGCGTCGCATCGCGGTAAAGGGTGGGAGCCGTTCACCGATCGCGCGATTGAAACGGTCAGCCAGCATGCGCCGCCGTGTGTGTTTCTGTTATGGGGAAGTCATGCGCGCCAGAAGAAAGCGTTAATCGACCAGGGGCGCCACTTAATACTCGAAGCTCCGCATCCTTCTCCGCTCTCCGCACACCGGGGGTTTTTTGGTACCCGGCACTTTTCCCAAGCCAATCAATTTCTGCAAGCGCAAGGGCGAGCACCTATCGAATGGCAATTGCCGGAAACCCCTTAACCTTGTAAGTGGTTGCGGGTAGAATACGCGCAATTTTGTGCCTAGCTGATGCAACCTTGGTTGCCATTCTGAATCCCCTGCAGTGAGGAAGTCCCATGAGTGTTTACGCCATTAACCATCCGCTTGTACAACATAAGCTGGGTCTGATGCGCGAAGTTGACCTGAGCACTAAGAGCTTTCGTGAACTGGCAGGTGAAGTCGCCAAGCTGCTGACCTATGAAGCAACCAAAGGTCTTGAACTGGAAGATCATGAAATCCAGGGATGGAACGGTGAGCCAATTGCAACGCGCCGATTAAAAGGTAAAAAAGTCACCGTCGTTCCTATTCTGCGTGCCGGGCTTGGCATGCTGGAGGGCGTAACGGATCTAATACCGAGTGCGCGGGTAAGCGTTGTAGGGCTTTACCGCGATGAAGAGACGCTGCAGCCGGTGCCTTACTTTGCCAAGTTTGCCAACGATATCGAAGAGCGCATGGCGATCGTGATTGACCCCATGTTGGCGACGGGCGGCTCGATGGTGGCAACGCTGGACATGCTGCGTGAACGCGGCTGTGAAAGCATGAAGGTGATAGTGTTAGTCGCCGCCCCTGAAGGCATCAAACGGGTGCAGGATGCTTACCCGGATATCGAAATTTACACTGCTTCAATCGATGACCGACTCGACGAAAATGGCTATATCGTCCCCGGATTGGGTGACGCTGGTGATAAGATTTTCGGGACACGCTAAGCATCGTTACTGACATTGCCCCTTACGCCCAGCGTCAGGGGCATTTTTTTGCACACCTACAATCGAATAATCACTAGGAATTCAGTTATGCGTGAAGCTGCCAGTCAGGCTGAGTCGTGGCCGAAAATCATCTTAACCGGCGCGCAAATGCTGTTTGTGGCGTTTGGCGCCTTGGTGTTAGTGCCGCTTTTGACAGGACTCGACCCAAGCGTTGCGCTGTTCACTGCTGGGGTCGGAACCTTGGTATTTCATGGGGTGACCAAGCAGAGCGTGCCGGTGTTTTTAGCCTCATCGTTTGCCTTTATAGCGCCTATTCAAGGCTCTGTCGCGAGCTTTGGGGTTTCGGCTACCATGGGCGGGCTGATGGCGGCGGGGCTGGTTTATGTGGCGATCTCTCAGGCTGTGCGCTTAAAAGGCACTGCCTGGCTGCACCGCTTGCTGCCCGCTGTGGTAGTGGGGCCGGTGATTATGGTGATTGGCCTGGCGCTGGCGCCGGTGGCGGTTAGCATGGCAACCGGTGAAACCAGCGACAACATCGGCTATGGCGCGGCGATTTTCCTCTCGATGACTAGTTTGCTGGTGACGCTGGTGCTGGCGGTATTTGGTCGCGGGCTGCTTCGTTTGGTGCCGATCATGGGTGGCATTGTCACCGGCTATTGTTTGGCGCTGGTGATGGGTGTCGTCGACTTTACGCCGGTGCGTGAGGCGGCGTGGCTATCAATACCAAGTTTCACTGCTCCGAGTTTTCATTGGGCTGCCATTCTATTTATGATTCCGGTCGCGATTGCCCCGGCGGTAGAACACATTGGCGATATGGTGGCGATTGGCTCGGTGACCCGCAAGAACTACCTGGAAAAGCCCGGCCTGCATCGCACGCTGTTAGGCGACGGGTTGGCAACCAGCGTCGCCGCGCTATTCGGCGGGCCGCCGAATACCACTTACTCGGAAGTCACCGGGGCGGTGACCCTCACTCGGGCATTTAATCCCAAGTATATGATTGTTGCCGCGATTATTGCCATTGTGCTGGCATTTGTATCCAAGCTGGGTGCGCTACTGCAGACCATTCCGGGCCCGGTAATGGGCGGCATTATGACGCTGTTGTTTGGCTCCATTGCGGTGGTTGGTATGAACACTCTGGTGCGCGCTGGTCAGTCGCTGACGGCACCCCGCAATTTAGTGGTGGTCTCACTGATACTGGTGTTCGGTATTGGTGGCATGCAGTTTGGCGGTGGCCAGTTTACGCTGCAGGGCGTTAGTCTTGCCGCCTTGGTGGGTATTGCGTTGAACTGGGTATTACCTCGCGAGCAAGAGGGCGAGTAAGCTAACCGCCAGTAACGCCGTATGCATCGTAAGGATGGCATTACTTGTAACGTGCGTTTATAGATCATTAGGAGTGTCGGCAGCATGGAAAACGAACTAACCGCACCCTTTCCTATTCTAGGGATTGCTGCTTGGAGCGGCACCGGTAAAACGACGCTGTTAGAGAAGCTGCTGCCACGCTTAGCTGAGTATGGGTTGAAAGTCGCTGTGATCAAGCATGCGCACCACTCGTTTGATGTCGACCAGCCCGGCAAGGATAGCTATAAGCTGCGCAGCGCAGGTGCCGCACCGGTACTGGTGGCTTCCCGTCAGCGCTTTGCGCTGATGCAGGAAACCCCTGACCAGGACGAGCCTGATTTAGCCCAGTTAGTTGCCATGATGGCACCGCACGATCCCGACTTGGTGATTGTCGAAGGTTTTAAAGCCTGGCCGATTCCCAAGCTGGTGCTTTACCGCGATGGCATTGGCGATCCGGCTATTTTAACCGGGCCTTGGGTTGAGGCAGCCGCGCTCAGCGCGCCACCGCCCATCGACTTAGCGACTGCGGTGATCCGGTTAAATTTAGACGATAGAGATGCAATAGCGCGCTGGATAGTCAGTTGGGTGAGCGCGAAAAACGACGCTATATTTTTAAGTGCTTCGGCTTCAAAAAAGGAACGGTGACAACATGCATCTGACCCACCTCAATACCCGTGGCGAAGCCAATATGGTGGATGTTGGCGATAAACAAGAAACCCGCCGCGAAGCCGTCGCTTCGGGGCGTATTGTGATGCAGTCGGAAACGCTGAAATTACTTAGCGACGGTGAATTGCCCAAGGGCGATGTGCTGGCTACCGCGCGAATCGCCGGTATTCAGGCGGCCAAACGCACCCATGAGCTGATTCCACTCTGCCACTCCCTGGCGCTATCAAAAGTGTCGGTTGAGTTTGATATTGATGTAGCTGAATCCTGCGTTCATGTGACCTCACTGTGTCGTTTGAATGGACGCACCGGGGTTGAAATGGAGGCGCTTACCGCCGTCTCGGTGGCTTGTTTAACGCTTTACGATATGTGTAAAGCGGTAGATAAAAATATGCGTATTGAGGCCATTCAGCTTGATAGTAAGCAGGGTGGCCAGCGCGGTGATTACCAGCGCATAAACGCGCAGGCGCCGATAGTGACAGGCGATGGCATGGCCGGAGAGGTCAGCTTGGGTGAACGCTGCCCATCGCCCTGCGTGCGGGTTAAGTTTTTAGCCGAACTGCGCGAGCGGCTAGGTGAGAGTGAGGCAGTAGTGAGTCTCGATCAATTGGCCAGCCGTGATATTGGCGGATTGAAAGCAGCGCTGGCCGAGCGCGATAGTCGCTTTAAGCAACTCACCGACCAGCGTACGCTATGTGCCATCAATCAAGTCATGGCCAATGACGATGCGTTAGTGACCGATGATGACGAAGTAGCGTTTTTCCCACCGGTCACAGGGGGCTAGAGTGGATATTAAGCTGGATATTAAGGTGGCGATTCAAGCCGCCCCGTTCTCGATGGCCTACGGCTATGACGATGCATTGGCGGGGCGTAGCGATATTGGCGCGGTGGTGAGTTTTACCGGCTTAGTGCGTGATTTTAATGAAACGCCTGACGTCACGGGGTTAACGCTGGAGCACTACCCCGGCATGACTGAGCGCACGCTGACAGATATTGGCGAACAGGCCTGGCAGCGCTGGTCGCTCCAGGCGGTGCGGATTATTCATCGCGTTGGCTACCTGGAACCGGGCGATCCGATTGTGCGGGTGTTAGTTGCTAGTGCACACCGCCGTGAGGCGTTCGAAGCCTGCGATTTTATTATGGATTTCCTTAAAACCCAGGCGCCTTTCTGGAAGAAAGAGCACTCTACCCAGGGTGAGTACTGGGTCAAAGAGCGCCACTCTGATCAACAAGATGCGGCGCGTTGGCGTTGATGTTGGCCCAGCGCGAGCAACTCTTCTAACGATTGGCGGCGTTGTCCAGAATAATAGGATCTGGCATTTCGGCGGCCATGATTTGTAGGTGCACGTCGGGTAGGTGCTGCATATGCTCCGCCAGCCAGTGAACCAAGCGGGGCTGCAATGCCTGTCGCAAGTCGGCCAGCGTCTCTGCGGCAATCTCCTCAAGCTGATCATCCAGCCAATCGCTAAAGCTATCTTCATCCAGCGGGCTGGCCCCTGAGGCATCCAGCATCAAGCGGCCAATGCGCGCCCAGCCAGTGTCAGTCGCGGTCACTGGTAGCGCTAGGTACAAGCTGCCGCGACGGGCTTTATTGGCATCGTTCACCTCCAAGCCAGGGTGGGGCACGACGCTGTTTTGACTGACAATGCAGGGTGGCTGCGGATAGCGTGCTTCACAGTGCAATCCGTGGCTATCAAAACTGATCAGATCGCCGTTTACCGGCGTCAATGGGGCGCTAATACCTAGCTGCTTGGCAATGGCCTGGTGAGCCTGCTGATGGCGTGCTTCGCCATGCACCGGCATAAGATGCTTGGGCCTGACCCACTGATAGAGCTTGATCAGCTCATCCTGAGCAGGATGCCCTGTGGCGTGCAGTTCAGGGTGATTGAACTCGTCATAGATGCTGACACCTAGGTGCGCCAAACGCTTTTTAAGCTGCTCAATGGGTCGCTCATTGCCGGGAATGGCTTTGGCCGAGAAGATGACGTTATCGCCTGGCTGAAGATCCACATAGGGGTGACGGCCCTGGGCTAGGCGCTGTAACGCGGCGCGGGGCTCTCCCTGACTGCCGGTGGCGATAATCACCACTTCATCCGGGGGCAGGTAGCCAAGGTCGTGATTGGGCACCAGCGGCGGTAAATCATCCATATAGCCGAGCCCCCGCGCGACGCTGACCATGCGCTCCATGGAACGCCCCATCAAGCTGATACGACGGCCACATTGATGGGCTGCGCGTCCTATCGCTAACACCCGGGCAAGATTGCTCGCAAAGCAGGAGACCACCACCCGGCCCTGGCAGTTGCTGAGGGTTTTTGCCAGCGCACGGGCAACATCACCCTCGCTGCCTGAGTGGCCGGGCATGGGAGCGTTGGTGGAGTCGCCCACCACTAAATCCACTGGGGCGAGCGCCTTGAATTGGGTCGCGCTTATCGGCGTGCCGATGATCGGTTCAGGGTCGAGTTTCCAGTCGCCGGTATGTAAGACGCGGTAGCCACCGACGCTCATGATCAACGCACAGCTTTCGGGTATAGAGTGCGTTAACAGCAAATAACGCAGCGTGAACGGCCCGCTTTCCAGCGCCTCGCCAGGTTCAATAACATGGATGGCCGCGCTGCTAAGCTGATGCTCGGCAAACTTCAGTCGCAACAGCCCAGCCGCTAGCGGGGTGGCATAAATAGGGCAGTTCCACATCGGCCAAAGCCAGGCAGCTGCACCAATGTGGTCTTCATGGCCGTGGGTGATAAAGAGCGCTTTGGGCACGATCCCCAGTGCTTTCGGTGTATCGAGATTGGGTACCTGCAGTGGAGAGTTGGGAAGATCCTGACGGATCATCATGCCGCAATCGACGGCTATCCAGTGATCGTCGTAGCCGTATAGCGTTAGATTCATTCCAATCTCACCGCATCCCCCCAGCGGCAACATGCGCAGCGGTGGACGACGACGGGGACGAATTTGAACGCGTGGTGAATGCATCTGTTATGAAAAACCTAAAAAGTAGTGACTTAACTATACGGGAAGGCAGGGGCGGCTAACAATCTTCCATGCCCTTCCGATACACTATGCGACCTAAGCCGCTGGTTTGTCATAATTAACTTAGCAATAGGTCAAGAGTAGCTCACATGTCTCATTATTATCGTTTAGTGGTTTCCTGTCCTGACCGGGTGGGGATTGTTGCACGGGTATCGAGCTTTATTGCCCAGCAGGGCGGCTCCATTACCGAAGCCAGCCAGCACTCCGATTTAGAAACCGGCTGCTTTTTTATGCGCTACGAAATTCTGGCGGATTCGGTCGGTATGTCGGTGGAAGCCCTGCGCGCGGCGTTCGAGCCGGTGGCCAGCGAATTCAATATGCAGTGGTCCCTGGTGGATACCCAGCTGCGTCGGCGTGTGGTGCTGATGGTGTCGCGGGAGTCGCACTGCTTGGTCGATCTACTTTACCGCTGGCAGGCGGGTGAGCTGGATTGCGATATTGTCGGTGTTATCTCCAACCATGACGATATGCGTTCGCTGACCGAGTGGTACGGCATTCCTTACCACCACGTCCCGGTAGACCCCGAAAATAAGCAAGCGTCGTTTGCCAAGGTACAGGCCGAAATCGATAGCGCTCGCGCTGACTGCGTGGTGCTGGCGCGCTATATGCAAATACTGCCCCCCGAGCTGTGCGCGCGCTATGCGGGACGAGTGATCAATATTCATCACAGCTTTTTGCCCTCCTTTGCCGGGGCAAAACCCTACCACCAGGCATACCAGCGGGGCGTTAAGCTGATAGGTGCTACTTGCCACTACGTGACCGAGGAACTCGACGCAGGCCCCATCATCGAACAGGATATTCATCGCGTAAGCCACTGCCATACGCCCACTGACTTAGTACGTTTTGGCCGTGACGTTGAAAAAGCCGTACTTGCTCGCGGTTTGCGCTGGCACTTAGAGGATCGCGTGCTGGTCCACGGCAATAAGACAGTGGTCTTTAGTTAACCCTCATCAACCTGAGAGGCCGCCATGTCGTTTGCGCAAAGTGTATTAGCACCCTGGGCGCTGCTGCTCACCTGGCTACTCTCGTTAGCAGTGATCGCGTGGGCACTTTGGGGGCGGCCCTGGCAGGTGTTAATAGCGGATACCGCGCTTCAGCACCGCTGGCTGGGCGCCACGCTGGCGGTGATGCTGATGTGGCAGCTGCGTGCGCAGGCGGTTGATTGGCTAACGCTGCACCTTGTTTTCACGGTTTTAATGACACTCGTTTTTAAAGCGCCATTGGCGCTGATTAGCAACGTGCTGATTAATATCGCCATGGTGGTAATTGGGCGCAATGAATGGCTGCTGCTGGGGGCAAACGTGCTGGTTACCGGTGTCGTCCCGGCGGCCGTCATTGGCACGGTATGGCGGCTGGTAGATCGCCGCCTGCCGGATAACCTGATGGTGTTTTTGTTTGCCTGCGGCTTTTTTGGTGCGGCGCTGGCAACGCTGGGAGGAGGGCTGGCAGCGGTGCTGCTGATCATCGTTGCGGGGACTGACCCTGAGGCGATTTATCTCGCCCAGGAGTATGCGCGCTTCTTACCGCTGTTAATGCCTTCAGAGGCGTTTATCACCGGCATGCTGCTGAGTATTCTGCTGGTTTATCACCCCCATTGGGTGGCCACCTTCAATGACCACCGCTATATCGATCTGCAGTAGGGATGGCCAGGGCGGCGACTAGCCGAGTGCCTGGCCGTTGCCGCCACGAATCACACCAACGCCGACGCCTTCGATATCGAGCGACTGGGAGCGCAGGTCGATTTCAATGGGCGCAAAGTCAGGGTTCTCGGCAAATAGCGTCACTTGGTGGCCCTGGCGCTTGAAGCGTTTAACCGTTACTTCATCCTCTAGGCGTGCCACTACAATCTGGCCATCGCGTACCCGGTCGGTACGGTGAACTGCCAATAAATCCCCTTCCAAAATGCCAATATCCTTCATCGAAAGGCCGCGCACGCGCAGCAGGTAGTCGGCTTTGGGGGTAAAGTACTCGGCTGGTAGCGGGCAGTAACGGTCAATATGTTCAGCGGCCAAAATGGGGCTGCCTGCGGCCACTTCACCGATCACGGGTAGGCCCGTTGGCAGCGTTTCAACGTTGGCTGCGGGTAAGGCGGTGGCAGCACTCTCCATGACTTCTTGCGGTTCCTGGTTGGGCAGGCGGATACCGCGAGAAGTGTTGCGAATAATGCGAATAACGCCTTTGCGTTCCAGCGCGCGCAGGTGCTCTTCGGCCGCGTTGGGGGAGCGGAAGCCAAGCGCCTTGGCAATTTCGGCGCGGGTAGGAGGGTAGCCAAATTCGCCCATCGTTTTAACGATAAAATCGAACACGTGCTGTTGGCGAGCGGTTAGCGGACGCGACATACCAGACTCCATAAATAGTGAATAGACAGTAACAAATTAAATGGCAACTTAATCAATCAGTGGTTAAGTATACAGTATGTTCCTCTGTCCAGTATATGCCTTGTCAGTGGCTATCTTCGATGTCTATGCAATTTTTCTAATCGTTTGAAACTAAGCTTCTGCTTATTTAACGGGCTGTATTTTGTTAATAAATCAAGCGTTGAGACCGCCATGGTTATGGCATAGTATTTTGCTATGTTTTAAACACCTGTTTCCCTGGAGAGCGACATGGCTCAATCTGATACGGTGACCCGTATACTCGATACTGCCGAGGTGCTGTTTGCAGAGCGGGGTTTTGCCGAAACTTCGCTGCGCAACATCACTAGCAAAGCGCGCGTCAATTTAGCCGCTGTGAATTACCATTTTGGCTCCAAAAAAGCCTTGATTCAGGCCGTCTTTGCCCGCTATTTGGACCCCTTCACCCAGCGTTTTCACACCGCCCTTGATGAGCTGGAAGGACAGCATGCTGGGCGGGTTATTGAGCTTGAAACCCTGCTCGAAACCATGGCAACCACCGTTCTTGCAGTGCCCGCTGAACGCAATAGTTTAAAAGTGTTTATGCGCTTGCTCGGCCTTGCCTACAGCCAGGCACAGGGGCATCTTAGGCGCTATATCCAGCAAGAGTATGGCGATGTGTTTACCCGCTTCACCGAGCTGGTGCGACAAGCCACGCCGGACCTACCTGACGCGGAGCGCTTTTGGCGGCTACACTTTATGCTTGGCACGGTAATATTTACCCTGTCCGGCCTTGATGCACTGCGTGATATCGCTGAAAAAGATTATCACGAACAGGTTTCAGTACGTGATTTAGTCAAGCGATTGCTGCCGGTCGTTGTGGCGGCCATGAATGCACCGTTACCGCTCGCCCTTGAAGAAGCCAAGCCAGAAGAAGGAAAACATGCGAACGCCTACGCTAGCTGAGCTACCCCCGGCTGAGAATATCTGGCTGGAGATTGATACTACCCAGCAGCTGCTGCGCTGCTGGCGAGGGCCGAAAGTGCTCCATGAGTGTGCGATCTCATCCGCTGCCGCCGGTGTCGGGGAGCGTAATGGTAGTGGTAAAACCCCCTACGGCTGGCACTATGTGCGCGCCGCCATTGGCGGTGATATGCCCGACAACGCAGTGTTTCGAGGCCGCCGCTGGACAGGCGAGACGTTTTCATCCGCGCTAGCCGAAGCGCATCCAGAGCGTGACTGGATTTTGACCCGCATTCTGTGGCTTTGCGGATTAGAAAAGGGCGTGAACCGCGGCGGTCAGGTGGACTCGCAACGGCGCTATATATACCTGCACGGCACACCGCCTGACGAACCCATGGGCGTTGCGGCCTCCCACGGCTGCATTCGTTTACGTAATAGTGATTTGCTAACCCTCTTTGCGCTCGCGTTACCGGGCACCCCGGTTTGGTTGCACGGCGGACGGCAATCCTTTGATTGATAAGTTTTTGACACCGCTAGACGATCGTCTAGAATCATCGCCCCTTTTCATGGACCTATCACGATGACTCAACCGTTAGGCCCGGTCATGCTTGACCTTGAAGGCCCAAAATTGACGGCGGCAGAAAAACGCCTGTTGCTGGAACCGACGGTAGGGGGCGTTATTCTATTTGCCCGCAATGTCGAAAATGGCTACCAGGTGCGCCAGCTGTGCAGCGATATTCGCCGCGTGCGGGCTGATTTACTGCTCGCAGTGGATCAGGAGGGCGGTCGCGTTCAGCGTATTAAAGAGGGCTTAACACGCCTGCCTGCCATGGCGCGTATCGGCGAGTGCTACCGCGCTTCCCCGGAAGACGGTCTGGCGTTAGCCAAGGACGCCGGTTGGCTGTTGGGGATGGAGATGGCCGCCTGCGGGCTGGATCTTAGTTTCGCTCCGGTATTGGATGTTGAGAGCGGCCTCTCCAGCGTTATTGGTGACCGCAGTTTTAGCAGTGATCCCCAGCACGTGGCCCAGCTGGGCAGCGCCTTTATTCAAGGGCTTCACGATGCCGGTATGGCCGCAGTGGGCAAGCACTTCCCCGGCCATGGTGGGGTGGCGGCGGACTCCCATGTTGCCCTACCGATAGACGGTCGCCCGCTAGACGTGATTAAACAGCACGATCTTGTGCCCTTTACCCAGTTAGCCTCGCAGTTAGATGGGGTCATGCCTGCGCATGTTATTTACTCCGCTTTCGATACACGCCCCGCAGGATTTTCACCCAATTGGTTGGGTATGTTACGGGAGTCGCTAGGCTTCAAAGGCTGCATTTTTTCTGATGATCTGAGTATGGCGGGCGCCCACGAAGCGGGCGAACCCAAGGCGCGTGCCCAAGCCGCGCTCGCAGCAGGCTGCGATATGCTGCTGGTGTGTAATGACCGAGCCGCCGCGCTTGAGGTCATGGAGGCGTGCCAAGGGATCAATAACAAGCGCCCCGCCAAGTTGCGCTATAGCCGCGCGCGGCCAGACCTGGATGCACTGAGTGCGCTGGGACGTTGGCGGCGTGCCCACGCTAAGTTGGAAGCGCTGGCGGATAAGCCCAAGCCCAGCGCTGAATAAATCGCTTGCTCAAATAAATGAAGCTTTTCACCCGCGTGGAGTTGGTAGATGTCAAAGCTGGATAAAGAAGCCTTAGAGTCGTTGGACTCGATGCGCGAACTAATGGATAACGCCGACTGCTTAATTTCGCAGCAAGAAGTAGAGCGGGCGCTTGACCGCATGGCAGAAGCTATCACCCGAGATTTAGGCGATAAACTGCCGGTGTTTTACTGCGTGATGAATGGCGGCTTAATTACCACGGGGCACCTGCTGACCCGCTTGGGCTTCCCGCTGGAAGTGGATTATCTGCATGCCACTCGCTACCGCAACGAGCTACGTGGCGGCGAGCTATTTTGGCGGGTTTCTCCGGAAGTGCCGATGGCCGGTCGTCATGTTGTTATCGTCGACGATATTTTGGATGAAGGCGCGACCCTGGCGGCGATTTTGGCCTACTGTGAAGAAGCCCAGGCCGCCAGTGTTACCACGGCGGTGCTGGTGGATAAACAACACAACCGCAAAGCAGTGCCCGGTTTAAAAGCTGACTACTGCAGCCTGGAAGTGGCCGACCGCTATGTGTTTGGCTTTGGCATGGATTACAAAGGCTACTGGCGCAACGCACCGGGAATTTTTGCCCCCAAGGGCATGTGATCCGCTGAGGGCTTGTGGTGATGTTTTAGGCTTAGCGGGGCGAGAAGCGCCTCGCTAAGCCGGTTTCGGCAATCATTCGTGTGGAAATCTCCTCGACCGAGAAGCGTGTCGCATCAATATAGGGAATGTGCATGGTGCGGTAGAGCGACTCTGCCTGTTCCACTTCTTGCAGGCACTGATCCATCGAGCTATAGCGGCTATTGGGACGTCGCTCGTTGCGAATCGCCGATAGGCGCCGCGCATCAATGGTTAAGCCAAACAGCTTTTGCCGATGGGGCACGAGCGCCTTGGGTAGCTTGAGCATGCCATCTTCGTCTAAATCATCTTCTGTCAGCGGATAGTTAGCCGCTCGAATGCCGAACTGTAAAGCCAGGTAGAGCGAAGTAGGGGTTTTGCCGCAGCGCGAAACGCCGACCAGAATGATATCTGCCTTATCGTATTGATGCGTCCGGGCACCGTCGTCGTTATCCAGCGCAAAGTGCACGGAGTGTATGCGGTCCATGTAAACGTCATCACTGCCAATCGAATGGGTGCGGCCAACGCTGTAGGAAGAGTGCGTCTCTAACTCCTGCTCCAAGGGCTCCAGGAAGGTGGAAAAAATATCGACTTTAAACCCGGATGCCTGACGAATAACATCGCGAATCTGTTGATCCACAATGGTATCAATGATGATCGGGCGATGGCCGTCGCGGTTGGCCGTTGACTCAATAATTGCGGCTAACGCCTGAGCTTTTTCCAACGTATCGATATAGGGCTTGGTCAGCATATCGATCTCAACATCGCTGAACTGAGCCAGCAAGCTACGGCCTAAACTTTCCGCCGTGATCCCGGTACCATCTGAAATAAAAAAAGCCGTACGTCTCATAACGAAATCCACTGATGAGTGATCCGCCTATTGTGTGCCGAGGCGTTTGCCAGCACAACGTGTCATCGGCCGCTATGGCTGCGTCGGATGGGCCTGACTACATAAATAGCCAAAAAAGCGCCGCTGTTGTAAAAATCCTCCACTCTCTTCGCTATTAGACCAATGGCGAATGTATTGGCGCGGTGCTAGGGTAGCCATTGAATTATCCATGGCCCACGGCATTAATGCCCATATCAGTGGCCATGCCGATATCTATGAGCGAGGGGGTTACGTGGAAGAGTACATTCTGTGGTTCGATCAGCTGGGCATGGCCGACGTCGAACGCGTAGGTGGTAAAAACGCCTCGCTGGGTGAAATGATTTCCAACCTCTCCGGTGCTGGCGTAACGGTGCCCGGTGGCTTTGCCACTACCGCCCACGCTTACCGTGAATTTCTCTCCCACGAAGGGTTAAACGAGCGTATTAATGCCACCCTGGCTCGCCTGGATGTCGACGATGTTAAGGCGCTGGCCGAGGCGGGTCGCAATATTCGCCAATGGATCATCGATACACCGCTACCCCCTAGCTTTGAAGCGGCCTTGCGCGATGCTTACGGCCAGTTGCAGCAACAACACCCGCAGTTGAAAGTGGCTGTGCGCAGCTCGGCGACCGCTGAAGACCTGCCCGATGCCTCCTTCGCTGGTCAACAGGAAACCTTCCTTAATATTGAGGGCTTCGACAATATCAAGCGTGCGGTGCACGAAGTTTTCGCCTCGCTATTTAATGATCGCGCAATCTCTTACCGTGTCCACCGCGGCTACGCCCACGAAAATGTCGCCTTGTCGGCAGGCGTGCAGAAAATGGTGCGTTCAGAGACCGGCGCGGCAGGTGTTATGTTTACCCTAGACACCGAATCCGGCTTTAAAGAGGCCGTTTTCGTCACCGCCTCGTGGGGCTTGGGCGAAACCGTGGTGCAGGGCGCCGTCAACCCTGACGAGTTCTACGTTCATAAACCGACCCTGGCGGCGGGCCGTCCGGCGGTGCTGCGGCGTAACTTAGGCTCCAAGCTGATCAAGATGGTTTACGGCCAGGACGCCAGCGCCGGTAGATCGGTGGAAACCGTCGATGTGCCGCACTCGGATCGCGGCCGTTTCTGCCTTAATGATCAGCAAGTCATGGATCTGGCCCGTCAGGCGATGACCATTGAGCAGCACTACCAGCGCCCCATGGATATTGAGTGGGCGTTGGATGGCGACGACGGTGAGCTCTACATCGTTCAAGCCCGCCCTGAAACGGTGGTCTCCCAGCAAGAGGGCGGCAAGCTTGAGCGCTTCCAACTGCGTGAAAAGGGTCGCACATTAATCACCGGTCGGGCGATTGGTCAGCGCATCGGCCGGGGTACTGTCAAAGTCGTACTCAGCCCTGACGATATGGATAAAATCCTTGATGGCGATATCCTGGTCACCGATATGACTGATCCGGATTGGGAGCCGATCATGAAGCGGGCTTCCGCGATCGTCACCAACCGCGGCGGGCGGACCTGCCACGCGGCGATCATCGCCCGCGAGCTGGGCATCCCCGCGGTGGTGGGCTGTGGTGATGCGACGACTCAGTTAAAAGAGGGTATCGACGTCACGGTCTCTTGTGCGGAAGGCGATACCGGCAATGTGTATGAGGGGCTGCTGGAGTTTGATTGCAAAGTCTCCAGTGTCGATGCCATGCCGGAGATCCCCTTCAAAATCATGATGAATGTGGGCAACCCCGACCGCGCCTTTGGCTTTGCCAGTCTGCCTCACGCAGGTGTTGGCTTGGCGCGTCTCGAATTTATCATTAACCGCATGATCGGCGTCCATCCCAAGGCGTTATTGGAGTACGACACGCTGCCGGTGGACTTGCAGCAGGTGATCGATTTACGTACCGCGGGCTATAGCGACCCGGTGAGTTTCTATGTCGATAAACTGGTTGAAGGCATCTCTACGCTGGCGGCGGCTTTCCATCCCCAGCGTGTCATCGTGCGGCTGTCAGATTTCAAATCAAACGAATATGAAAACCTGATTGGCGGCAAGCTCTATGAGCCGGGTGAAGAGAACCCCATGTTGGGCTTTCGGGGGGCATCACGCTATATTTCAGAGGCATTCCGGCCCTGCTTTGAGCTTGAGTGTCGGGCACTGAAGCGGGTGCGCGAAGAGATGGGCTTCGAGAATATCGAAATCATGGTGCCCTTTGTGCGCACCACCGACGAAGCGCGTGAGGTGGTAGAACTACTGGCCGCGAACGGCCTGGAGCGGGGCGGCCCCACAGGTTTGAAAGTGATTATGATGTGCGAGCTGCCGGCTAACGCTTTGCTGGCCGACGAGTTTTTGGAGTATTTTGACGGTTTCTCCATCGGCTCAAACGACCTGACTCAGCTAACGTTAGGCTTGGATCGTGACTCGGGTATCGTGGCGCATCTGTTTGACGAGCGTAATGGGGCGGTTAAAAAGCTGCTCGCAATGGCAATTCAGGCGTGCAAGGCGAAAGGCAAGTATGTGGGTATCTGTGGGCAGGGGCCGTCAGATCATCCTGACCTGGCTAAATGGTTGATGGAGCAGGGTATTGACTCTGTATCACTTAATCCCGACGCGGTACTGGAAACCTGGTTTATGCTCGCAGGGCAAAAAATCGAATAGTTATATTTATTTTGACTAATTTACGCCCGGCCATTGTGCCGGGCGTCGTTGTTTTTATAGGCTACTCTTCTGGAGTGGTTTTTTAATTTGTCGCGGAGAGCGCTGAGATGTCCCCAAAGTCAATTAAGTTCGCGCTACCTGTTTTGCTGGTGGCGCCATTATATAGCTGGGGGTTTAGCTATGAGACTCCTTCAATTTCACCCGAAAGCGAGTCTGGTTACGAAGAGAAGCCGGGCTGGGCGGCGGAGTCGTTTGCGGTGGCCGCGGCCAATCCGCTAGCCACCGATGCTGGTTATCAAGTCCTTAAAGCCGGTGGTAACGCTATTGATGCGGCCATTGCGGTGCAAATGGTGCTGAATTTGGTGGAGCCGCAATCCAGCGGTATCGGCGGCGGCGCTTTTTTGATGCTCTACGACGGCGACGAAGTGCGTGCCTACGATGGGCGTGAAACGGCCCCCCAGGGCGTTAATGGCGAGCTGTTTTTACAGGATGGTGAGCCGATGGCGTTTAACGACGCGGTGGTTAGCGGTCTATCAGTAGGCGTGCCGGGCACGCTGCGTATGCTTGAGAAGGCTCACGCTGAGCATGGTGAACTGGCGTGGGCGGAGCTGTTTAAACCGGCGATTACCTTAGCAGAAGAGGGGTTTGCCGTTAGCAACCGGCTGCACACCAGCCTTGAAAGCGATGAGTTCCTGCGACAAGACCCTCTGGCGAGCCAATTTTATTACGATGCTGAAGGCGAGCCCATTGCCGTCGGTGAAACGCTCAAAAACCCTGCCTTGGCAGCGGTTTTACGCCAAGTCGCTGAGCAAGGCAGCGCCGCCCTGCATGAAGGGGCCGTAGCCGAAGACATCGTTGAGCGCGTTCAGAACCACCCTGAGCGCCCAGGCAGCTTGTCGATGGAGGACATGAGTGGCTATGAGGCGCTTGACCGCGAGCCGCTGTGTACGCCTTGGCAGCAGTGGGAAGTGTGCGGCTTCCCGCCGCCTTCGTCGGGTCATCTGACCGTGATGCAGATTTTGGGCATGCTTGATCAGCAGCCGTTGCTTGAGGCCCCGCTAGATGATGGTGTTTCCAGCAGCGGGTGGCTGCACCAGTTTTTAGAAGCGTCGCGCTTAGCATTTGCCGATCGTGGCCGCTACATCGCCGACCCTGACTTTGTCGAGGCGCCGGGTGGCGACTGGTCGCTGATGCTGGCGCCCGATTATCTTGAGCAGCGCAGTGCGCTTATCGAAGAGATGAGTATGGGCGATAGCGCGGAACCAGGTAATCCTGGCGAGCTAAGCGTTAGCTGGGCTAGCCAGCCCGAGCAGCCCGAGTACGGTACCAGCCACATCAGCATCGTCGATGAGGAGGGCAACGCGGTTGCGATGACCACCACCATCGAGCAGGCGTTTGGCTCGCGGATTATGTCCGATGGCGGCACGGGACTAACCGGTGGTTTCCTGCTTAATAACGAACTCACCGACTTTTCATTTGTGCCTGAGGTCGATGGCGAACCGGTGGCAAACCGAGTCGAGCCCGGCAAACGTCCACGTTCCAGCATGAGTCCGACCCTGGTATTCAATCAGGACAGCGGTGAATTAGTGGCAAGTCTTGGATCGCCGGGCGGTGCTGCCATTATTCATTATACTGCGCGTACGTTAGTGGCGATGCGTGACTGGGGCTTGAGTGCGCAGGAAGCGCTCAACCTTCCCCATGCTATAACACTTGGCGGGGATGTCTATGTGGAGGAGGGGCGTTTTCCTGAGGCGACCATCGAGTCACTGCGCGAGCGCGGCCACACGGTCAGCGAGCGAGAACTCACCAGCGGGCTCCAAGCCATTATGCGCCTTGAAGATGGCAGCCTGTTTGGTGGCGCTGACCCCCGTCGCGAAGGCGTGGTCATGGGCGATTAAGTGAATGCCTATTGGCGGAGCCAGTTACGCAGCTTGACCAGCATCAATGCACCGTCGCTTAATTCGCGGCGGTCATGAATTAGTTCGGTTAAGCGATCTGGGTAGTCGGTGATGATCGCATCGACACCCAGATCAATCAGCGTCGACATTCGGGCTCGATCATTGACGGTCCAGGCGTGTATTTCGTACCCATATAGGCGTGCTAAGCGTATTTCCCCTTCCGTAATACGGTTATGTCGTAGACCCAGTGCATCAAAGTCGCGCCGATCCAGTGTGCCGGGCAGAATAAGCTGGGCCAGTAAGGTCACGCGCAGCGCTGGTGCACGCTCATTCAGATATTCCAGCAGTGTTGGCGACATGGTGGCCATGCGCATATCCATTAGCGCATTAGGGAAACCGCACGCCGTATAGCCGTCGAAAGCGCTTTGTTGGGTCGCCCAGCAGCGATAGCGTACGTCGCTCTCTGCATTTAAGGCGTCAATAACGGCCTCGGCTAACGCCTGTTCTTGACCTGGCAGCGGCTTGATATCAATCATTAACCCCGCTTTGCCACGGACTCTTTCGAGAGCTTCGTCCAAGCCGGGAATATTCTCGCCTTGAAAAGCATCGCCAAACCAACTGCCCACATCGAATTGACTAAGCTGCTCTCTGGTCAGTTCGCCAAACTCGCGGTTATCGCCGGTGAGCCTCGCCATGCTGCGGTCGTGGTAGAGCATTACCTGCTGGTCACTGCTCAAGCGCACGTCAATTTCGATATAGTCAGCGCCATCGATCAGGGACTGTTCTAACGCGGAAAGGGTGTTTTCAGGCGCGACCATGGAGCTGCCACGGTGGGCAATGACCGCGACATTGTCACGTATCTCAAAGCTATTCAGAATCCACCACGCTTGAAGTCCGGCAAAAATCAGCACGCTGAGTTCAACTGCCCAGGCCAGCTTGCCTGCGTTAATGTCCTCAGCAGGGGCTGCTGGGCGGGGTTCGCGGTGGGCTAACTGCATATACAGACAGGCGGAAAGCAGCGCATTGGCGGCAATACCGATAAAGGTAATGGCCAGTGTGACCAGGACATAGCCGAGTAAGTAGGCGAGCATCGCCGGGATAAGCACGGCATTATGCTCTGGTAGCCACCACAGTAGCGGCGTAAATAACCGGTCAAACAGCAGCGTCACCAGCAGTGGCAGGCTGATAATCAGCACCAGGAGCAGCAGCACCGCAGCGCCAATAGAGCGGCGCCAGCCACGGGTTAGGGTGACGCTACGCTTAAGTGCCTGCCACGGGCTGCAGCGTTCCAGGGCCACTAGAGGCAGTGCTAACAGCCAGCGCAGGTAGAGCCATGACGCTGCCCACGCCCAAGCGATTATCAGCGGCAGTGCGCAGGCAACGAAATACCACAGTACGGGGGGGCGCACGCGCTGCAGGTAGTAGGGGTCTATACCGCCTAGCCAGACATCGTAAAGCCATGCTAACCCGGCCATAAAGGGTGCCAGCAATAATAAGTGGGTGCCTACCTGGAGTATCACCAGACCCGCCAAAGCGGGCAGCCGTCGGGTACTCAGCCAGAGCGCTTCAAGAGCTAGCCGATAGTGGTTATCGCGGGGTCTGACGGCCACCTGCAGCATGCCCGCCTGCTGCCAATAAATAATCACAAACGTGAAGCCAAGCCCTACCAGCATGCCGATCAGCCCCAGCGGGCTGAAGAGTAGCCCAATCAACTCGTCGTTGGTGACCACGGTACGGTTAAGCTGCGCTAGCAGTCCACGCGTCACCCAGGTGATCGCTGGCAGCAGCAAGGCTGAGGCGAGCAGGGTAAAAAACAGGTGGTAGGCGATCAGTGGGCGAAGATGATCGCGTAATGTGCGCAGTAAGGCAGAGCCAAGGTAGGTCAAAGGCTGCATCGTCATGAAACGGTAAGAATGAGCCACCAGGGTGGCAGTAACCGCCACACCTGGCAAGGGGCTCTATTTAAAACAATCTTCGTTAATAAAGCGTTGTTCTCAAGCAAGCGGCAGCTCATGGTCAGCAACAATAATGCCGTTGTTATCGGCATACAGCCACTGGCCGGGCTGCAGGGTGGCACCGGCAAAAGTGACATTGATATCACGCTGACCGTCACCGCGCTTTTCACTTTTGCGCGGGTGGCTGCCCAACGCCTGAACGCCAATCGGCAGGGCGGCGAGTATATCCACATCGCGCACGCAGCCGTACATGACGACGCCCGCCCAGCCATTGGCGACCGCCTGTTCAGCGAGCATATCCCCCAGCATGGCGCAGCGGTGGGAGCCACCCGCATCAACCACCAGCACCGCGCCGTTACCCGGCTCGGCGACGGCCTGCTTGACCATGGAGTTATCTTCAAAGCACTTTATCGTACGAATAGGGCCGTAGAAGGCGTCAAGCCCACCAAAATTGGCAAACAGCGGTTCCAGCACTGCGACCTCCGGGTGTGCATCGCAGAGATCGGGCGTCACGATATCAATCGAGTTCGTCATCATAGGTTCCTGTTATGAAAGGTTAGTATCAGCATAGACAGCTAAGCGGGCCGTGCAAAAAAAACGCCCCGCCCTGTAAAACAGTGGCGGGGCGTTCGGTCATCGACTCAGAAAATGCAACCTGTCACATCTTCTGCGATGTTGCGAGCATCGGCGATGGGGCGGTCTATCTCAAGTGCTTAACGAACGTTAGGCTTCTTGAGCGACCGGTATCACGTTTGAGGCGATCTTTTGATACTCCTCAATCTCGTGAAAGTTCATGTAACGATAAATCTCGCCCGCCATAGCGTCAAACTCACCCATATAGCGTTGATACTCTTCAACGCTGGGTAGGCGTCCTTCTACTGCGGCAACGGCCGCCAGTTCCGCTGAGGCTAGGTACACATTGGCACCGTCGCCCAAGCGATTCGGGAAGTTACGTGTAGACGTAGACACCACGGTGCTCTTAGCAGCAACGCGGGCCTGGTTACCCATACACAGTGAACAACCCGGCATTTCCATGCGGGCACCGGCACGGCCGTAAATGCCGTAGTAGCCCTCTTCGGTCAGCTGATGCTGATCCATTTTCGTCGGTGGTGCCAGCCACAGGCGGGTTTTTAAACTGCCGGCAGGCTGCTTTTCAAGCAGTTTGCCGGCAGCCCGGAAGTGGCCGATGTTGGTCATGCATGAGCCGATAAAGACTTCGTCGATTTTCTGGCCTGCCACTTCAGACAGCAGGCGCGCATCATCCGGGTCATTCGGCGCACAAAGAACCGGCTCTTTAATTTCAGCCAGATCAATTTCGATAACTTCGGTGTACTCGGCGTCTTGATCTGCGCGCATCAGGCTTGGGTTGGCCAGCCACGCTTCCATGCCTTCAATACGACGGCTGATGGTGCGCTCGTCGCCGTAACCGTTGCCCATCATCCACTTCAACAGAGTGATGTTGGACTTGAGGTACTCAGTAACGCTCTCTTCTGACAGGGTAATGGTACAGCCAGCGGCAGAGCGCTCGGCGGACGCATCAGAAAGCTCAAAAGCTTGCTCTACGGTCAGATCTTCCAGACCTTCAATTTCCAACACCCGCCCAGAGAAGGCGTTTTTCTTGTTGGATTTATCAACGGTCAGCAAGCCTTGCTTGATGGCGTAGAGCGGAATAGCGTGAACAAGGTCGCGCAGGGTTACGCCAGGCTGGCGCTTGCCTTTAAAGCGAACCAGTACCGATTCCGGCATATCCAGCGGCATGACGCCGGTGGCAGCGGCAAAGGCGACTAGGCCCGAACCGGCTGGGAACGAGATGCCGAGCGGGAAACGGGTGTGCGAGTCGCCGCCGGTGCCCACTGTATCGGGCAGCAGCATACGGTTCAGCCAGCTGTGAATAATACCATCGCCAGGGCGCAGCGAAACGCCGCCGCGGTTCATGATGAAGTCGGGCAGGGTGTGGTGGGTATCCACATCCACCGGCTTCGGATAAGCGGCGGTATGACAGAACGACTGCATGACCAGGTCAGCCTGAAAGCCCAGGCAGGCCAGGTCTTTCAGCTCGTCACGGGTCATCGGTCCGGTGGTGTCTTGCGAGCCAACGGTAGTCATCTTGGGTTCGCAGTACATGCCAGGGCGAACGCCGTCCAAACCACACGCCTTACCCACCATTTTCTGCGCTAAGGTAAAGCCTTTGCCAGTATCTTTGGGCTGATCAGGTAGGCGGAAAACGTCAGAAGTGGGTAGGCCCAGCGACTCACGCGCCTTGCCAGTGAGCCCGCGACCAATGATCAGGGGAATACGGCCGCCAGCGCGTACTTCATCCAGAATCAGCTGCGTTTTAAGCTCAAAGGTGGTGATAACGTCATCGCTATCGTGCTTGCACACTTTACCCGCGTAGGGGTAAACATCGATGACATCACCCATGTTGAGGTGGGTGACGTCCATCTCAACCGGCAGGGCTCCCGAATCTTCCATGGTGTTAAAGAAGATAGGCGCAATTTTGCTGCCAAAGCAGAAACCGCCAGCGCGCTTGTTGGGAGCGTAGGGGATATCGTCGCCGAAAAACCACAGTACGGAGTTGGTGGCTGACTTACGCGATGAACCGGTGCCCACAACGTCGCCTACATAAACGACTGGGAAACCTTTGGCTTTAACGTCTTCGATCTGCTTGAGCGGGCCAGTGGTACCCGGAACCACTGGCTCAATGCCGTCACGCTCGTTTTTGAGCATAGCATTGGCGTGGAGCGGAATATCCGGGCGTGACCAGGCATCCGGCGCAGGAGAGAGGTCGTCGGTATTGGTTTCGCCAGGAACCTTAAACACGCTAAGGGTGATTTTTTCCGCCAGTGCTGGTTTTGACAGGAACCACTCGGCGTCAGCCCAGGACTGGATAACCTCTTTCGCGACACTGTTGCCGTTTTTGGCACGGCTTTCCACATCGTGGAAGGCGTCGAACATCAGCAGTGTGTGCTTGAGCTGTTCGCCTGCTTCGCGGGCCAGCTCCTCATTATCGAGTAGCTCTACCATCGATACGATGTTGTAGCCACCCTGCATAGTGCCAAGCAACTTAACGGCGTGGATCTTGTCGATCAGCGGAGAGCTTGCCTCACCTTTAGCGATGGCAGTGAGGAAACCGGCTTTTACATAAGCGGCTTCGTCAACACCCGGCGGAACGCGGTTGGTGATTAAGTCGAGAATAAATTCTTCTTCACCGGCCGGTGGCGTCTTCAGTAGCTCAACCAGTGAGGCGACTTGTTCGGCGGTTAGGGGTTTGGGCGGGACGCCCTCAGCGGCACGTTCCTCTACATGTTGGCGGTAAGCTTCAAGCACGTTGGGGCCCTCTCATTGACGTTCTCATTTGACGTTCTCATTAAGCTTATGGTGACGGCCTCGTTGCACGCTGTGGGTCATACCGCGTTGGGCAATGGGCCGACCACATACGACATACGCTTGACAAACAGCGTGTGGTTGGATGGCTGAGATTCTACGCCAAACTGTCGACAATGTTAAGCTGGCAAGCAGCGACGGCTGTTGTACTTTATGTTGATGCCACGATTTAAACGGGTCAAAAAAGCGCTTTTTATAGACCAATTGGCTCAAAATCAGGAAAGTTTTTTCCATTTCATCGCCAACCACCCGCGGTGTGGGTGTGATTGTGGTTACAGCGCGTTACCATAGTCCTCACTTTATAACCTTAGCGCCACGCTAATGACTGCTGGTGCTGATAGCAGCGTGCCAATAAAAGTGTGTGGAGCATTTTTAAACGCACAGCTACATTAGTTATAGACGATGAAGGCTATGAAGAACGCAATGCAACAGGGAACTAAGCGCCTTGTGCGCTTATATGTTGTACAATAGTGAGATATAAGATTGGTAATGGTATTATGTTGATACAACCTGGTATATCACAGCCCGCTACACAAGCGAGTGCTTTGCAAATGGCTGATCACGCGGTGAAAGCGGATGATCTGCTGCCGGAAAGTTTGCACCAGTTTTTGGCCTGCTCGACCCCCGAAGCGTGGCTACAATGGGCGCTTGAAAACCCGGAAACGCTATTGATTGACCATGCGCAGTGCGAAAAAAAAGCGGCTTCTACGGCGATGAGCTTGCTTTATCGCTACGTTGATCAGCCTCTTTTGCTTAGCAAAATGTCGCAGTTGGCGCGTGAAGAGTTGCTGCATTTTGAACAGGTGGTCGCACTAATGGAGGCCCGTGGCGTGGCCTACCGGCACCTAACTGCTTCACGCTATGCGGAAGGCTTAAGGCAGCACTTACGCAGCAACGACCCCGAACGGCTCATCGATGTGTTAATCATTGGCGCCCTTATTGAGGCGCGTAGCTGTGAACGATTTGCTTGCTTGATTCCTTATTTAGATGAAGAGCTTGCTAGGTTTTATCGCACTTTGGTGAAGTCAGAAGGTCGTCATTTTGAGGACTATCTGTTACTGGCTCGCCAGCAGACATCGGACTCGATTGATGAGCGAATCACTTTTTTTGTAGCGCGTGAAGCGGAGCTGATTACTTCGCCCGATACGGCTTTTCGTTTTCATAGCGGTGTGCCAGCTTAAGCCGCTTAGCCCGGCAGGATGTTTATCATGCGCGATGCTCGTGAAACAGATCAGTTAACTCTCTTCGGTCACTTTTCGCTTACCCAGGGCGAAGACGTCTTAACCCACTTTAGTTACGACAAAGTGAAGGCGCTGCTCGTTTATCTGCTGCTGCACCGACAGCCGGTTAACCGGGCCGCGCTGGCCGAACTACTGTGGCCCGACCAGGGATTATCTTCTGGTCGAACTAACCTGCGTCACGCGCTGCACTGTTTGCGCCAGTCGCTAGGTGAGAGTGCCGACCAAGTGTTGAGTGTCTCCCGGCAAACGATTGCCTTCCAGCTTCCAGCTCATTGGAAAGTCGACCTGCATACGCTGCAGCAGCTGCTCGAAGGGCCGCGCGACTTAGATACGCTCGAAGCGCTGATGGCTTGCTACCAAGGCGATCTGATTGAAGAGCTTCAATTGGCGAGCTGTAGTGAATTTCAGCGCTGGCTAGTCCAGGTACGCAATGAGTGGCGTCAGCGCGTCATCCGTTTTGCTGAACAGGTGCTCGACGCTCACAGCGATGTGCCGGACCTGATTCTGGAAACCTTGGTGAGTCGTTTTTCAGGCTACGGCCCCTTTCATGAGCGTCTGGTGCGCCAGCTTGCCGAGCAGAACCAAATGGCCGCCGCTCACGAGCAGTATAATAGCTACTTGCAGTTACTTGCGTTGTCAGGGCAGCAGCCTGAGCCCAGCTTTTTGCAGTTGGCCAGCTATTGGTCCGACGGTCACCACGACCCTCGCATGATGAGCCCCCAAGGCGCTTTTTCACGTGCGCTGGCGGCGGACAGCAAGCCTCTGCGTGAAGATGAAATTGAGCTGCGACAGCTCTCCGTGATGGCTATCCGGCTACGTTTAAAAGGGGAGTGGCAAGACCGAGCTGCAACGCGCCACTGCCTAACGCTACAGTTAGAGTTGCTGCGTTGGTTAGAGCAGCAGTGCCATCACCTAGGCGGTTTTTGGTTGCCCGGCGCCACCGGTGGCTTGGGGTTGGCGTGTTTCGGCACCCATGGACCCGCTCACCAGTTGGCGGAGTTGGTGGCGCTCTATGAGCACTGCCGCCAGGCGCTTCCCCAAGAGAGCGCCCGTCACTGGTCTGGCGAAGACGAAGTGCCGCAGTTCGAACTGGCGGCTGGTTTGCACAGCGGGCGCGTTGTTTACTTGCCCGAGCGGCAGTTGGCCGATCCCCTTGGACAAGTCACCCAAACCTCTCTGGAATTAATGAGTGCGGCCGAAGGCAGTGAGCTGGTGATCTCACAGGAGGCCAGCCAGCATATGCCGCCAGCGCTTGATCTACAGCCACGGCTGGTATCGCGCTTGGTGGCTAGCGACGGCCGCGTACGTTTGCGTGCGCTGGTGTTAGGCCAAAACGAAGGCGGCCGCGATGCGCTGCCGCCTAGCCTGGTTGGGCGTGAAACCTCGCTGCGTACCCTGCGTGATGCGCTGGCGCGGGCAGGTATTGGCTTGCGTCAAAGCGTTTTGGTGCGCGGCGCATCGGGTATGGGCAAATCAGCGCTGATGGTCGGATTTCGCCAGTTAGAGCTTAGCCGCGATGCGGCTATTTGCTGGCAGCCCACCACGCGGCTGTCGGTGCTCGATCCCTACGGGGTTGCCCGCACGCTGGTGGGCTGGTACCTCCAACAACCGCTGACCGTCGAGGCGATTCACGCGCTTCAGGCAACGCTTGAGTTTGATCAGCTTACACCTGAGCGTCAGCAGCTGTTGGAAGAGGCGCTTGGGTTGCACGAAGTTCAGGAGATTACCCAGCTTGCCCAAAGCGGTGAAGCCGTTGAGCTGGTGGTGATGTTCCTGCACCGCTTAATCGAGCGCCAGGCGACTACTCATACCCTGGTGCTGATGGTCGACGATCTCCAGTGGCTGGATGAGCCTTCCTTTAAAGTGCTCGCCGGGCTACAGGCACGCTTGCCCATCAATACTGCCTTTATGCTGGTGGCTAGCCATCACGGTCGCGAACTGCTGCCGGTAAAACTGCATTGGGATCAGCAAATTAGCTTGGGTAATCTGGATGCGCAGCAGTCCTCACGGCTATTGTCACAGCTTTCGCGGCGTTATCGTATTCACATGAGCCCGCGGCTACGTAACCAGATTATTGAACGCTGCGATGGCGTGCCGCTGTATATGCAGGAGATTTGTCGCCGCTTGGATATGGATCGTCGCGAAGGGCGCAGTGTCCAGTTCGACGAACTCCCCAAAGGGCTGCTGGGTCTATTGGCCAGCCGTATTGATCAACTGGAAAGCGATCGAGAAATTGCCCATGTGGCAGCCGTGCTGGGTAAGCGCTTCCGGTTGGATTTCTTACAGGAGTGCAGCGGCTGGGAAAAAGGGCGGCTGAACCAAGCGCTCGAGCATATGCGCGTTTTGGAGATCATAGAGCCGGTCGATAAAGACAGCGGTGAGCACGAGTACCAGTTTAGCCATCAGCTGTTGCAAGAAGCTGCTTATCTTTCCTGTCCGCGCGATGTGCGGGTAAAACTGCACCAGCAGGTGGTGACCTTAATAGAGGAGCGCTTCCCGGTATGGATTAGTCGCCACCCCGGTGATTTTGCCACCCATCTGCGTCGTAGCGGTCACTACGCCCGTGGCGCTCGCTACTTTGAGCTAGCTGCACGAGAGGCGCTGAAAGTCAGCGCTAACCGAACCGCGCTACGCATGGCCGATTTTGGTTTGGCGAGCCTGCGCCACGTTGAGCATGAGATTGAGCGTGAAGTGAGCCTACTCACCGTGCGTGGTCAGGCGGCGTTTTCATTAGAGGGACACGGCTCGCCAACCGCTCACGAAAGCTTTGTGCGTGCCCGTGAGCTGCTGCGCGAATCGGGCACCGATAGCCTGGAAGATCCAGAAGATCTAGAGCAGATATTCCTGGTCAAATGGGGGCTTTGGGTGGGGCGTAGCCAGCGCTATGCCCATGCTGATGCCTTCGCCCTGGCGTCGACGCTCGCCGATATTGCCGCGCGCCTTGAAGACCCACGCTATCGCCGCTTGGCCGACTATGCGCGTGCCAACTGCGAGTATTGGGCCGGTCGTATTCAGCAGGCCCACGACCATCTGGATGAAATCGACCCGCTCAATGCGCAGATGATGATCGAATGGCTGCCGTTCTCCGATCACCCGCAAGTCTCGGCCGCCTGTTTCCAAGGCTGGGCGCTGTGCCTGCGGGGTGATTATCAACGCGCCGAGCGTCAGGTATCGGCAGCGATCCGTTTGGCGGAGAAGATTGCCCACCCCGGCACCTTGGCGCTGGCACTACTGTTTGCCGCGGCACTCTATCGCCAGCTTGGCCACGTTCACTTGGCCACACGGCATGCGGAGCGGGCGGCGGCAATGACCGGCACGCCAGATTTACAGCTATGGCAAATTTCCAGCCAGTGTATTCTCGGCTGGCAACGCGCCCTGGCGGGTGATGCCACTGGCTTGGCTCAATTGCGTGATAGCCTGGATCAGATGGCGGAATTGAATGGTCGCGACCGCTACCAGCGGCCGGTGTTGTGGTACTCGGATGCCTGTATTGAGCTGGGTGAGCTAAATGCTGCAGAGGAGTACCTTGACCAGTGCTTGGTGATTGCTCGGGAGCGCACCACGCTGTTTCTGCCCGAATTAGCCACCCAGCTGGCTAAGGTGCGTGAGCTGCTTGGGCATCCTGCCAATGAAGTCAAAGCACTGGCTGAAATGGCAATTAACCAGGCCCGCGAGCATGGCAATCGCCACCAAGAGTTGGCAGCTCTTGAGCTATGGCTAACGCGCATTGAGCCTAACGACCAGCAGGCTAAGGAGAGCTTTAGGCGGTTGTTGAGCGAAGTCAGCCACAGCGATGCCCCGGTGCTGACCCGCTGGATCAGCTTGCTGGATCGGCGCTTGCCGCACCCTGTGGGCATTGAAGGCTAACCGGTATCCCGTTCTAGCCACGTCAAGGTGGCGAGCGCCTCTTCCCGGTGTTCGCCACATACGCTGGCGTCAAAGTTAAATCGCTCGCAAACCCTGGGGCGGCTTGGGTCGCCAAATAGACGGCACAGGTTATGCTCATCTAATTGCACGCAGCGAACGCCCGCCGGCTTGCCCTCTGGCATGCCGGGGATGGCGGAACTGATGGAGGGCGCGATGCAGCAGGCGCCACACCCCGCCCGACAGCCTTCACTCATAGCCTGTCACCTGGGTATAGCACTGGGTGAAAACGCGGCAATTGCGCCCTTGTTAATGCCCTCAAAGGCCTGGATGCGTGTGGTTACCCCACTTTGCGTGGCAACCTCTTTTGCCAGCCAAGCGGCAATATTTTCTACCGTGGTAGGGCCGGGGAGAACTGCGCATAGCGACTGTGGCAGCGTAATGGAGAAATCACCTTGGGCGGCCCGGTAGCCGCAGGTAAGGAAGTTGTTATCCCTTGAGGTGATATCGGCCTCTTCAAGCAGGTAGCGATTATCCAGCCACGCCGCCCACTGCTGTTCGAGCTCGGCTTGACGCACCCCCTGCTGAAAGATATGTAGCCGCGAGCGGTGGCCGTGGGCGATACGCTGGCAGTTGCCCAGGTGGCGCTTCAGGCCATGCGTGTAGCCATAGGCAGCGCCGTTGATAGTTTCGTCACTAAGCGTCAGAGTGACTTGATGGACATTCTCTGGGCGCTGCTCGGTGAGCTGCTGGCTTAAATGCTCGGCCACCGTGTTCATATCAATAGCCTGCCAGGGCAGTAAACTAAACGCCTCTTTCGGCCCGCGTACTTCCATGGGGTAGGGGGTGGTGGTACGTACGCAGACACCCTCAGGGCACTCCGTCACCGTGACCCCAGGTGCTTGAGTGGGCACCAGCAGGGTGTGGTCGAGTCCGCTGTCGAGCGTGCGTTTGATCCATGGTTTAACTTCACCAAAGTCGAACAGCATGCCATCTTCGCCCAGCTCGCCATCCAGCACTGCGTCTACCTGCCAGCTACAGCCGACTAAGCCGCGCTGAGAACACCAGAGGGATACGTCAATATGGGTCAGTTGTTGAACAAATAGGGACATTAATCAAAACCTGCTAATTTGTGCATTTGCAGCGACAGTCGCCACTGGGGGTTAGCCATACAGTAAGCAGTCGCTTCAGCGACGGTGGTCTTAGCCTGATTGAGAGGAGCAAGATCCATCGGCTGTAGAAAGAAATGGTGAAACCCAAGGCGTGAAAACTGCTCCGGGGGAGCATCTGCCTGGGGGTAAACGAGCTTTAATTCGTCACCTTGGGTAACGACCAGCGGATTGCTGCCCTTGGGGCTTACGCAGAGCCAGTCTATGCCTGGGGGTGGGGGTAGCGTTCCGTTGGTTTCGACAGCCACCTCAAACCCATGGCTATGCAGGGTGGCAATCAGCGGCGCATCGAGCTGCAGCAACGGTTCTCCGCCGGTAAATACCACATAGGGCGTCGCATTGTCGCTCTGGCTGGGCCAGAGCGCAGCAATATGCTCGGCCAGGGCAGCGGCGGTGGCAAATTTCCCGCCATTGATGCCGTTAGTGCCGATAAAATCGGTATCGCAAAAGGTGCATTTAGCCGTTGCCCGGTCAACCTCACGGCCCGACCACAGATTGCAGCCGCTAAATCGACAGAAAACGCTTGCTCTGCCGGCCTGGGCGCCTTCACCTTGCAGGGTATAAAAAGCTTCTTTGACCTGATACATCAGCACTGACCTGCTGTGCTGTTCACGCTATAAGCTAGTGGGTCGGTGACACCGTTGGCCGCAAAGGCGGCCAGCCGTTCGCGGCAACTGCCGCATACGCCGCAGGCGAGCTCACGGCCTTCGTAGCATGTCCAGGTATGGGCGTAGTCCAATCCCATGGCAAGGCCTTCGCGCAAAATATCGGCCTTGCTTGTGTATAAATAGGGGGCGTGTAACTTTACCGGCTCGAAGTTGGCAATGCCCGCTACTTGATTCATTGCCTCGACGAATTCGGGGCGACAGTCAGGGTAGAGAACGTGGTCACCGCCATGGGCGCCGTAGTCGACTCGCTCCGCACCAATATTAACGGCCTTGGCAATCGCCAGGGAGAGCAGAATCATATTACGGTTAGGCACCACGGTGGCGCGTAGATTGTCCGCGTCATAGTCGCCCTGGGGCATCGCTTGCTCGGGATTGGTGAGCGCCGAATTATCAATCAAACCGTGTATCGCACGAATATCGACCACTTGATGGGGCAGCTCAAGAGAGGTGCAAACCTGGCGCGCAGTATCGAGTTCGCGGGCATGGCGCTGACCGTAGTCAAACGAAAGCGCGTGTACGTTAAGCCCTTCCCGCAGCGCGCGGTGAAGTACGGTAAAAGAGTCCATTCCACCGGAATAGATAACAACGGTCGTGGTGGCTGTGTCAGCAGCCACTGGGGGTATTGATGACATGAGAAAACACTCTTTGTCGGAGAATTTATTAATCGCGAGCAGCGTTGAGCTGGCGCGGCGTTCCGGGGTCCGGTCCGGAAGTGCGGCAGTTTACGCAATAGTCGTGAATCTGGCCAGTTCTAGCGCCAATCGACGTACCCTGTTGAGGTAAAAAAAGCGTAGGCAGGCAGCATGAATATCAACATGCTACGCTATCTCTCCATGCTGTTAGAGGCGAACCAATGGCAACGATTGAACATAGTGAAATCATTAACGCGCCGCCCGAACGCGTGTTCGAACTACTGCGCCGTGTCGAAGATTTTGCCGATTACTCAGACCTGATTCGCTCAATTGAAACCCTGGGCGAAAATCGCTATCGCTGGCATGTCCGCGCCGTGGGTATGTACTGGTCGTTTGATGTCATGGTGACCGAGATTCAGCCCCCCCATGTGCTTGCCTGGGAGTCGTTGGATGGCGTAAAAAACCAGGGGCGTTATCGCCTTCGCGAGGTGCCCGAAGGCACCGAGGTGGCGTTGACGCTCACTTATGAGATCCGCAATCGTCTGATGGAAAAAGCCGTTAACAAAGCGGCGAAGCCGTTAGTAGGAAAAGTCAGCCGACAAATTCTTGAGCGCGTGGAAGCTCGCTTGAATGAATAGCCCACCACGACATCCTTGGCGCTGGGCGCTAGGGTTTGCAAGTTTTGCCATGCTGGCCTACGTGTGGCTATGGTATTCGCCCGATTTGATGGCGGTTAAGCAATGGGCTTCTCAGGCGTCTCATTATCCGATGGTGATTATGGGGGTGATGCTAATCATGGCCGTTACCTTGGCCATAGGATTGCCGGGCAGTATTGGGCTGTGGCTTATTGCGCCTTTTTACCCGCCGCTTATCGCCACGGTAATGCTGACACTCAGTAGCGTGGCGGGAGCATGGGGGGCTTATCAAATAGCGGCGCGGGCAGGGCGGCGTTGGAATCCTCAAGGGCTGACCTTAAAAGTCATGCAGATGTTAGAGCAGCGAAGCGATGTAATGACCCAGTGCGCAATGCGTATATTGCCCGGCTTTCCCCACTCGGTTATCAATTTTGCCGCAGGTTTACGCCATCTGCCTCTTAAGACGTACCTAGTGGCAGCGGCTTTGGGTTTGTCGATAAAATGGGCGGTTTATAGTAGTGCGATATACGGCGCCTTAGAGGCTATCGAAGACGAGGATGCGCTGCAGTTTGATGTAGTGCTGCCTCTGATAGCACTGGCGCTACTGCTGCTGGCAGGGGCGTGGTACAGGCGCCGCGTTGAAGCGGCGCGGGGCGCCTAGCAAACCGGTTCTAGCGAGCTTTGTGCATTGAGGCGTCGAGGTGGTCGACCACTTCGGCCCAGTCGGCGTCCTCTTCCACCGCTTCTTTTAAAAATTCCGCCTGCCCCTCGTTCCAGCAGGGGGCCTCAGCCAGTGGCATTGTTTCCGGGAGCGGGGCGTTGCGCTGGATAAAGCGCTCAATTGACTCTGCATCGGATGCCAAGCCTAACTGTTCGAATAGTTCGCTGAAATGGTGTACCGGTTTTTCCATAACCTGTTGCTCCTTCAAACGCTTAGAATCGTTTCTATAACATAGCTTGATTCTCAGCCTACGCCACCTTTCAACCGCTTTGGCGGGCTAGCGTTCACCGATTAGCGAGGTTAAAAAACGCTGACGCTGATCTTCTAGTGCGAGTGGTTGCGCCACTAAGTGGGCTAGCTTGGTGAAAGCCGCTTCTGGCGTCATATCATCACCGGCGAGAACGCCTGCATCGCTAAGGCCATGCCCCGCAGCGTAAGCGCCCAGATGGAGACTACCCTGCGGGCACTGGCTGATGGCGGCAAGCAATTTGCCTTCCCCGCTGGCCTTGGCGAGTACGTCCAGTAAGCTTGGGTCGTCGGGCAGATTACCGGCGCCCCAGAGTTGTAGTAACGCCCCTTTAACCCGTGGATCACTCAGCCAGGCGCTTAACTGCCATGCCGAAATGCCCGGCCAAAGGGCGATGCGGACGACCTCTCCTTGATTAACCAAGCGGTAGTCGGGCAGCTCGAAACGCGGTGCGCCGCGCTGCTGAAGGCCAAGTCCACGGCTGGGGTAATAAACGAAGTCGTCGCCTACCCGCTCACCCAGCAATGGATAGTTGGGGCTGGCGAACGCGTTGGCTGCTTGACTGTGCTGCTTAATGGCGCGGGCGCCCCGCAGCAACTGCCCGGCAAAGTAAATAGCCACCTCTTGGAGCGCGGGCTTGGCGGCGAACTGCAGCGCGCCATACAAATTGCCTAAGGCGTCGCTGCCGGGCGCTTCCAGTGGCAACATGGAGCCTGTTATTACCACCGGTCGGTCCAGTCCCTGGAGTTGGTAGGCAAGGCTAGCAGCCGTCCAGCTAAGCGTATCGGTACCATGAATAATGACGAAGCCGGCGTAGGCCGTTAGCTGGTCGCTCACATCGCGGGCGACCTGTTGCCAGGTAAGCGGCGTGGCCGCGCTTGAATCAATTAATGTCGCGTAGCTAACTAGATCATAGCCGGGTAAAGCTTGCTGTTGGGTAAGGGGTAGCTGGTTCAGCGCCGTTGCCATGCGAGTGGCAAAGTCACCGCTAGGCGCAAGTCCATCGGCATGCTGCTGCATACCGATTGTTCCGCCTGTGTAAATAACCAGAATACGCTCTTTATTAGGGGGCTTGTCAGCTAAAGGGGAGTGGGAGCTCATTGCCTTTTCCTGGAGGGTCAGTAAGTACGAGTAACGTGCTCTACCAAAAGTCCACCGCTTTGGTCATCTAAGCGCTGGTTGCGACCCGCCAGTAGGGCAAAGCCACAGCAAACCGTGATCAGAACGATCAATAGCCAGGCGATATGTGATATGTCGGCGCCTGACTGCAGCATAACCCCCACACCGAAAGGGCCAAGTGCTGCCAGTGTATAACCACCGCCCTGGACGAGCCCAGAGAGCTGACCGGCAAGGCGTGAGTTGGCTGTGCGCAAGACTAACAGGCTCAGCGCCAGGCTAAAGCTGCCGCCTTGGCCGATGCCGAGGAGTGCGGCGCCGGGCCATTTCCATATTAATGGCGCGATAAGCAGCATCCACAGACCCATGGCGGTGCTAATCAGTACCAGTAATAGCGCGGGCCGCTGGTCACGACCCAGGCGCGCAACCCAGGGGGCGCCCAGCGCGGAGACTAGCTGGCACATAATCGAAACCGCCATGGTCCAGCCTGCATCGGCTTCGTTGTAGCCGCGATCAACCAGTAGCGTGGGCAGCCAGCCAAATACGATATATGCCATGGAAGACTGAATGCCCATAAAGAACATAATGTGCCAGGTAAGCGGCTGCTTAAGTAGCCGTAAAATGCCGCTTTTGGGTGGTGTGGGTATGTCTGCCCTCGTAGTACTGGGCATTTGAAAGTGCCACAGTAGCAGTGCGAAGAGCGCTAGTAGAGACCAACTCATTAAGCTTGCTTGCCAGCTGCCCAATAGTTGGGTTAGAGGAACGCTAAACCCGGCTCCTAAGGCGCCGCCTAAACAGAGCGCCATGGTGTATAGACCGGTGAGCAGGTCGGCGCTGTCGGGAAGTTCACGCTTAACCAAGGCCGGTAGTAGAGTGCCACCAATGCCAATTGCACAGCCTGCCATTGCCGAGCCGACAAAGAGTCCGCCGGGAAGTGGCAAACCACGCAGAATAAGCCCTGCTGCCAGTAGTGTCAGCGCTGCACTCAGTGCTCGTTCGCTGCCTATGCGTTTAGCCAGCGTCGGAGCAAGTGGCGCGGAGAGGCCTAAAAACAGCACTGGAAGCGTGGTGAGTAGCCCTGCGGCGGTAGCGGAAAGCCCCGCACTCTCTTGTAGCCGGGTGAGTAAGGGGGCGACCGAAGACATAGCGGGGCGTAGATTTAGCCCCACCACAACCATCAGCAAAATAAACGTAATTGAACGACGCGATGCCATATTTATACTTATTTAAAATCCGCTTTTACTTAAGGTGGGGGCGCAAGTCTCCACGAACGGCATCGAGTAGCGTGATGAAATGGTAATCCTGGGGGGTATCCAGGCAGTCCACCCTGACGTTGGTGCGCATACCTTTATCCATATTCAATTGATCGAATATTTCCAACGTTAACTTGCGTGCAGGTTTATCGCCTGGCGCCATGATGCCGTCTTCAAGGGTAAAGGTTTCAAGCAGCGTGACGCGCACACGGGTACTGTTGCCTTCGCTAAGTACGCGGCGCACAAACAGCCAGCCTTCGCAGGGAAGGGCGTGGTTGTCCTCCCGCTGGCGTAAGAAGATCGTGCGGTAGCAAGCGCCTTCAACCGACGCTTTTTCAGCCATGCTGCGGTAGGCTTGAACTACTTGATTAGCTGACGCCCGGGCGTCCTCTAAGCGCTGCACGATCCCTTGATGTTCGCGGCTGAGCTGCTCTTGACGTTGAAACGTCAGCCATTGGCGGTACTCGGCCATTAGTTGAGAAGACGCCATATTCACTCCGTGAAAGGTGTTGGCTGAAATAGCTGCTGGAAACAGCGGCTTGGAATATACGAAGGGGGCACCTTCGCATATTCCTGCGCTCTGAGCTAGCGGCGAACGCGTCGTTTACGCTCACCACCCGTATTGGCACTCTGGCCATCGGGTTTGCGCTTGGCACGCGGCTGGCGCTGATTGCGTCGGCCATTCTCGATAGGCTCAGGTTTGATGCTGGGGTCGGGCTCAAAGCCTGGTTCAATATGTTTTGGCAGCGTCTGTTTGATGAGTCGCTCAATACTGCCCAGCAGGGCGTCTTCGTCAACACACACCAGCGAGACGGCTTTGCCATTGCTGCCAGCACGGCCGGTACGGCCAATGCGGTGGACGTAATCTTCCGCCACATTGGGGAGATCAAAATTGACGACGTGGGGCAGCTCATTGATATCCAGACCACGGGCAGCAATATCGGTGGCCACGAGTACCTGCAGGTCGCCACTCTTAAAGGCGGTTAACGCGCGGGTGCGCGCCCCCTGACTTTTGTTGCCATGGATCGCCATGGAGGGAATATCCTGCTTGGAGAGCTGCTCGGCCAAGCGGTTAGCGCCATGTTTAGTGCGCGTAAATACCAGCACTTGAAACCAGCCGTTTTGCTGGATTAAGTGGGCCAGAAGCTCGCGCTTCTTCTCGCGATCAACGCGGTAAATAGCCTGCTCAATTTTCTCGGCGGTGGCATTGCGCGGCGCTACTTCAATCATCGCCGGGTTATCCAGCAGCTGTTGTGCTAGGGCTTGGATCTCGTTAGAGAACGTTGCTGAGAACAGTAGGTTTTGGCGCTTTTTAGGCACCAGCCGCAGCAGGCGTTTAATATCATGGATGAAGCCCATATCTAGCATGCGATCCGCTTCATCAAGCACTAGAATCTCAACGCAGGAGAGGTCTACATGCCCCTGTTGGTGAAGATCCAGCAGTCGACCGGGGGTGGCAACGAGTACATCCAAGCCGGCTTTTAGTGCATCGATTTGAGGCTGTTGGCCAACGCCGCCAAAAATAATGTGAGAGCGCAGGGCCAGATGCTGGCCATAGGTCGACACGCTTTCGCCTACTTGAGCGGCAAGCTCACGGGTCGGGGTTAGCACCAGCGCCCGTACCTGACGTTTCGCAGGTCGTTTGCCGGTGTTCAGGCGTTGCAGCATTGGCAGCGTAAAACCAGCGGTTTTGCCAGTGCCGGTTTGGGCGCTGGCTAGCATGTCACGACCTTCTAATACGACGGGGATGGCCTGTCGTTGTATCGGGGTAGGTTCGGTGTAACCTTGCGCTGTGACAGCGCGTAACAAATCGGCGTGCAGGCCAAGTTCAGAAAAGCTCATGCGTTCTCCGCAATCACCTAGTGAATTAATACCGTTAAGTGGTTGTTATCACTAGGTGTAATGTTCAAAAAGCGAGGTTGATTCACCATCGCGGCAGCGAAGTGTGCCAGATAATTCAGTGTGCCGCGATGGTCGTTGGTTAGCCGTGGATGACAGGAGACGTGAAGGAGATAGCGCCAAGGCGCACTATCATCTGATGTGCACGGACACACCAGTAAACCTAGGCGTTAGTAACACGTGTCAGTAATAAGACGAATAGTGTAACACGGTTATGCAGCGTCAGCTTGTTTCGCTGTCACGTGTCAGTGATGGGTGCTGGGCATGCAGTGGAATTACCCGAGCTAAGGTAGCGGGCGGTAGTTGTAGTTGTGCCACCTGTTTAGGCGTTAAGGCAAAAAAGTGCTCAGGGGTGAAAACCCCCAGTTGAAAGAGTTGGCGCGCAGTGGCTGGCCCGACACCGTCGAGCGCCAATAGCTGTCGCGCAAAGAGGGCGATAAAGCGGCCGCTTTGCTGTTCATCAAATTCGCCGTTAACCGTTTGATAGTAGTGCCCAGCTTGAACAGTAATAAATTGCTCGATGCGCTGGAGCGCGGCCAGTGTTGAGGTGTCGAGTGTGCGTGCTGCTAGCTGATCGCGAAGGGCGTCGTGGCTATTGAGGGCTGTTTCAAAAACCCCTTGAGACGCTTCGCCCTCTATCAGCGCCGTTACTGTTTCCATTAGGGCGTTAATGGCATCACGCAGTTGTTCAACCGGCACTTCAGTCGTTTGGTTCGGTTCATCTGTCATGTGGGCACCCCAGAGAGGAATAGCATTAAGCTTAGTGCAGCAAGCCCCGTTTAGAAAAGCGCTGACTAATCAAAATAGTCGCCCTGGCGTATTGCGTTGGCGATAAGCTCGGCAGCCTGATCCCAGCTATCGCTTAATGCGCGCACCAGAGCGGGGTAGCCATCCTCTGCAAGGGCTGTTTCCGTGTGGAAATTTTCCATCGCTAGCAGTTCACCCACAGCGTTAAGCAATTGCCATTGGCCGCTAGCCACGGCGACACCGTCAAAGCGGCCCTGGAATTGATCAACGTTGAGGCGCAGGGTCAATGCGTTGGCCTGTTCACCTTCCTCACGCATAACCCTAAGCCTTGGCAGCGCTTGCGCTAAGTTAGCGCGCACCCTTCGCTCTAGCTGTCTGCCCAACCCTTCGGCCCACTGGTGTTCCCGCGCAGCGTTCAGGGTAATATCGTCGAGCTGCATCACGATGCCATCGACATCAAGGTAATGGGCAAGCCGAGGGGAGCTGACCAGTAGCGTGCCCTGTGGCTGTTGGGGAGTGCTTGCCAATGGCGCGCTCGGCAGCATATAGCGTGCAGGGGGCGTGACGCTGCTGGCGCAGGCGGAGACCAGTAAGCAGACCAACAGCAGCAGCAAATACCTAATCCATATCAACATACTTTGCTCCTTAATCACGCGGCGCACGCGGAATGGGGTCTTGGGCATCCAGATTGTCAAACAAAAGTGCTCTGGGGTTGTCATTGAGCGTTCGAGTGAGTGGCTGCAGGTCACGCATCAAGCGATCCAACCGTTCAATCGCCGTTGTAAGCTCCTGGTAGGCAGGCGATGAAGGGGATAAGCCCTGTAGCGTGCTGCGCAGTTCTTCTAGCGTCGCGTTTAGGTTGCCCCCAACAGCTTGTGTTTCCGGGTCATTGAGCAACTGGTTAAGGGAGGTGCTCACATCGCGAACCTCATTCAGCATACTCTCAGAAGCCTGCAGATTACGATCCAAGCCGGTTAACAGCGGCTCGACCTCAAGGGCGTTTAACTTCTCGAGTAAATCCGTCACCTGAGCTTGTATCTGGGCAAAGCCGCCAGGCACGGTGGGGAATACGGCTCGATCCGAGAAGCGTTCGGCAACATACTCATCGGCAAGATCACGCTGGAAGTTTAAATCGACAAACAGGGCGCCCGTCAGCAGGCTGCCACTTTTTAGCGAGGCGCGCAGCCCCAAGCCAAACATGCGCTGGAAGCGTGCCTCCCACTCTTCCAGGTCAATATCGCTATTTTCTATGCCCAGGCGCTGAGGCTCAATCCTAATCAGGACGGGAATCGCAAAGCGTGCGCGCGAGTCGGGCTGGGGTGCGGTAAAGTTCCAGGGCACTGCGGCAACGGTGCCCAGTCGCACGCCGCGAAACTCTACCGGCGCGCCTTTGGAAAGTCCGCGTACCGTTTCGTCTACCAGCAGCACATACTCCAAGTAGCGGTTAAAGGTGCCTTCCCGTGCGGCGTTTTCATCGGCATAGAGGGTGAAGTGCGTATTGGCTTCAACGGGTTGTCCCATCGGCAGGTCTTCGGGTACGCCGAAGGTAACACCGCCCCCCAGTAGTGCTTCTAGGGATTCAACGTTAACCCGAACACCGTCGGCGTCTAAGCGGAAATCAACACCGCTAGCGGTCCAGAAACGGGTGCTATCGGTGACTAAATTGGTATACGGCTCTTCAATAAACACCTGATGCTTCATGGTGCGTGACTCGGGCTCAAAACTATTCTCTTCGATACGGCCTACGGTGTAGCCTTGGTAGGAGACTGGATCACCTACCCGCAGTGAATTGCCCAGTTGACTCGTTAAGCTAAGACGCAGGCCTGCTTGGCCTGCTGGCGCAACAGGGGGGATATCGCTTACCGGGAATTCTCGCCGGGGTGCTGTCTCTGTGCCTGGTTCAAGCTGAATATAAGCGCCAGAGAGCACGGTGCCCAGCCCACTAATACCTTCACGGCCAATGCGCGGCTTGACCACCCAAAAGCGGGTGTCTTCGCGCAGCATATCCTCTACCTCTGGCTGAATGCGGGCGGTTAACACCGCATGGGAAAGGTCGTCAGACAAGCGCACGCTCTGCACTCGGCCAACTTCAACATTACGGCTGCGAATCAGCGTATTGCCCGCTTCGATCCCCTCGGCGCTCTCCATGGTCAGCGTTACTTGGGTGCCACGACTGGCGTAGTTGTCATAAACCAGCCATAAACCGATAGCGATCGCGACGATAGGCACGACCCAAATGGGCGAGAGCCGGGTCTGGCGTGATGTTTTGGCTTTATTTAGATCCTGACCGTTTGTTGGGCTGGGATTTGACGATGCTGGTTCGTTAGCCATCAACAGGTTCCTTGGTGGCCGCTTTACGGCGAAGAAGAGAGTGACGAGGTGGGAGTGGAGTATCCCAAATCAAGCGCGGATCAAAGCTCATAGCCGCCAACATGGTTAACACAACCACAGAGCCAAAGGCGAGTGCCGCCGGGCCTGGTGTAATGGACATCAAGGAGCCCGCGCGAATCAGCGCTACTAAGATGGCCACCACGAAGACATCGACCATTGACCAGCGGCCGATAAATTCTGTTAAGCGGTACAGCCGGGTGCGGCTTTGGGCGTTTAATGCACTGCTACGCCTGACGACTAAGCAAAGCCAGGTTAACGCCACCAATTTGCCGACGGGGACGATCACGCTGGCAATAAAGATAACTACTGCAATCGGCCATGAGCCCATCTGAATCAGTTGCACCACACCGCCAATAATGGTCGAAGGCGAGGAGTTGCCTAAGCTGGTGGTGGTCATAATAGGGTATACATTGGCTGGAATGTACATGATGGCCGATGCACCGAGAAGTGCCCATGTGCGCTGCAAGCTGTTCGGTAGCCGCTGATGCAGTTTTTCATGGCAGCGAATGCAGCGCCCACGGCCCTGTGGCGATAGCCTGTTGATCAGCCCGCAGGTGGGGCAGCCGGTTAGCCCTTGTTCGCCAGCCGGTAGCCCTGTCTGAGTGCCTTCGGGAGCCAGTGGTTCTCCCTCTAGCGAGAACCACATCCAATCGGCGTCCAGGGACTGACTGGTCATCAGTAGCAGTAGTGCAAAAGCACAAAATGCCCAGAAGGAGATGCCTATGGTCACGTCGGCCAGGCCGGCGATTTTTATCAGGCTGACCAATGCGCCGATAATAAACACATCGGCCATCATCCACGGCGTTAAGTGCGCTAATGACCTGGCAATATCACGGCTAAAGGGCAGGGGGCGATCGCGGAGTAGCCCAAACTGCAGCCAGATAACGCCCAGTAGGTAGACCGCGGGCAGTACCACAATGGTCATAATGACCGCTATGGCGACCACCGGCTGGTGAAAGCCGATCAACGTGGTGGCCGTCTGTGTCAGTTCAATGCGGTTACTCACTCCGCTGACAGTAAAGCTAATAAACGGGAACGACACTGCCATTATAAGGGCCGCAAGCGAGGCAATGGCTAGAGCCATGCTGCGCTGGGCTGGGTAGCGGTGGCGTTTAACCAGCACGTGTGAGCAGCGTGGGCAGCTGGCTTTCTCGCCAGAGTTTAACGGCGTCAACGCCGATACCCAGTCACACTCATGACAGGCACGCAAACGCCGTCGCTGAGTTCTGGCCTCAGGTGGCAAACGGTCAACGAGGGGGGCGTTGACCGGCAATGTAGGGCGTTTAATCAATCGTTGTGGAGGCAAAAACCAAAACTCTCAGTGCGAGCCCCTAGCAAAACTACTAGGATGTGGCGGATTAAGCTGTCAAATACGTAGTTTAGCAACTCTATGTCGCTGAAATAATCTTCAAAAACATAGGCTAGCCGCTTGACCAAGGCGTTAGTTTAGACAACGATGCTGCGGCGCAGTGACGAGCTGTTAAATATGCTCGGGATGGCCGCGTAATTCTGCGTCGGATTAGCTTCTCAGTGTCGCAATATAGTGGCAAGGATTGCTAGTAATAGCATCTTACTACCGTCGCTATGAAGTGTTATTTAGATCAGAATCTGTGAGCAGTGCCAATCATTATGCCACGAAGGAAACGAAATGTTGCTTCCCACATTAGCGGTTGTGTTTGGATTAGTCCTATTGGTTTGGAGTGCCGAGAAGTTTATCGACGGTGCTGCGGCAACGTCGCGTTGGCTTGGCTTGTCACCACTGTTGATCGGGATACTGGTTATTGGTTTCGGTACCTCAGCACCGGAAATGATGGTGTCGGTTCTTGCGGCGCTGGACGGAAATCCCGGCTTGGCGGTCGGTAATGCTTACGGTTCAAATATAGCCAATATTGGTTTGATACTCGGTTTGATAGCGCTTATCGCGCCCCTCTCGGTTCACTCTAGTGTTATTCGTAAAGAGATGCCGATATTAATGCTGGTGATGCTAGCAACAGGCTTGATGCTGCTGGACGGGTTTGTTGCGCGCTGGGAGGCTGTTGTTCTTTTGCTGGCGTTGGTTGTTTTTATTGTTGCCAGCATTTTGCGGTCTCGGAATCAGCCCGAAGATTCAATCGTATCTGAAGTGGCAGAAACCCTGGACAACAAGCCGATGTCCAGGGGGAAAGCCATTATGTGGACGTTAGTGGGGCTAGTGCTGCTGATCGCTAGTTCACGTCTACTGGTATGGGGCGCCGTTGAGATTGCGCTGCGCTTCGGTGTGAGCGACTTGATTATTGGTCTGACCGTGGTAGCTATAGGTACGTCACTGCCCGAGCTCGCATCCTCTATCACCGCTCTGCGTCGCAAGGAGCATGATATGGTGCTGGGCAATGTGGTTGGTTCTAACCTGTTTAACAGCTTGGCGGTCGTTGGTCTTGCGGGGTTGATTGCGCCTATCGAATCAGGGCGAGAGGTGCTGGTGCGGGATTGGAGCGTGATGACCGGCATGACGCTACTGATGATCCTGTTTGCGTTTTCTTGGCGCGGCCGCCCACGGCGCATTAATCGTCTGGAAGGGGGCGTTCTGCTGGCCCTATTTGTCGCTTACACCGGCTATATGGTCAGCGTGGTGATAATGTCTCGGTAGTGCTTTTATCGTCATGGCGTGCCGCTATGGTATTTAGGCCATCAAGGTTGGCGCAGGCTGATCGGTGCGTCAATGCGACTCATCTTGGGCAGTGAAGGCTTGTTGTATAATAATTGTCCAAGAGGGGCGCTAGTGACAGGGTCCTGGCGTAAAGCAATAAGCTTAGTGCTTATAACTAAAAGTGTCGTGCCATAAAGGCTCTACTAAGCTTGTGTTAACCCATATGGGATACCGATTCAGGTCTTAGGAGAGTGAAATGGAACTTGATCCGCTGGTATTATCGCGATTGCAATTTGCATTCGTTGTGTCGTTTCACGCTATCTTCCCCGTGTTCACGATTGGCTTGGCGTCCTATATCGCGCTGCTCCATGGCCTGTTCTTCAAGACGAAGAATCCTGCGTGGGATCGCCTCTCGCTATTCTGGACAAAGGTGTTTGCCGTTGTCTTTGGCATGGGGGTGGTGTCAGGCATCGTAATGTCCTTTCAGTTCGGCACGAACTGGAGCAACTTTTCTCAGGCCTCTTCGAATTTCCTCGGGCCCATGCTTAGCTATGAAGTCGTCACGGCGTTCTTTTTAGAGGCAGCCTTCTTGGGCGTGCTGCTATTTGGGCGCGGTAAAGTCCCTCAAGGGGTGCACCTATTTGCGGCGATTATGGTGGCGGTGGGCACCTTTATCTCTTCCTTCTGGATTCTATCGGCTAACAGCTGGCTGCATACTCCTGCCGGCGTTGAGCTGATCGACTTTCGCTTCCACGTGACTTCCTGGAGCGAGGCGATCTTTAACCCTTCGTTTCCTTACCGCTTTATGCATATGGCCGTTGCCTCGTTTTTGACCGGTGGCTTTGTTGTGGCAGGGGTGAGTGCTTGGTTCCTGTTACGTGACCGTGACCCCGAAGCGAATCGTCGTGCACTCTCCATGTGTCTCTGGCTGTTGCTGTTTCTGGCACCGACCCAGGCGGTCATTGGCGATTTCCATGGCATTAACACCTTAGAGCACCAGCCGACGAAAGTGGCTGCCATGGAAGGGCACTGGGAGACCTCTGGCAATGTGCCGCTGTTGCTGTTCGCCATCCCTGACCAGGACGCACAAACCAACCACTTTGAGCTGGGTATTCCGAACCTGGCCAGTATCATCTTGACCCACTCTCTTGATGGGGAAGTGCCTGGCATTAGCGAGGCGGCGCCTGACGAGCAGCCGCCGGTGCTGATTGTATTTTGGGGCTTCCGCGTTATGGTCGGGATTGGTCTGCTGATGATTGCGGTGGCGTTGACGGGGTTAATCTTGCGTCGCAAAGGTCGTATCTACGACAAGCGGCTATTTTTAAAAGGCCTGACGGCGATGATTCCCATGCCGTTTGTGGCTGTTTTGGCGGGCTGGATCGTCACAGAGTCAGGCCGTTCGCCGTGGCTGGTTTACGGCATGATGACCCATGCCGAGGGCTTAACCCCGTCGCTCACCGGCCCTATGGCGCTGTTTACGCTGATTGGCTATGCCTTGGTCTACGGCGTGGTGTTTTACGCGGGCATTTATTACCTCACCCGTGTGGTGCGTAACGGCATGCTGCCGGAAGAGGAACGCGAAACCACCGACGAGAACTTCAAGCGCCCCATGCGGCCTATGTCGGCGGCGCATACGCCTTTTGATGATGACGTTGACCCGGTGAGGAGCTAGACATGGAAATGTTTGATCTAACGTTAGTTTGGGCCTTCATCATCGGTTTCGGCATCATGATGTATGTGCTTATGGATGGGTTTGATTTGGGGTTGGGTATTCTCTACCCCTTTGCTCCCGATGAAGATGCTCGGGATGTGATGATGAACTCGGTGGCGCCGATATGGGACGGCAACGAAACATGGCTGGTACTCGGCGGTGCTGGCTTGTTAGGCGCCTTTCCGCTGGTTTATTCGGTGTTCTTGCCTGCGCTTTACATCGGCGTCTTCTTAATGCTGGCCGGGTTGATCTTTCGCGGCGTTGCCTTTGAATTTCGTTTCAAGTCTCGCCGCAACAGGCGTTGGTGGAACCGCGCTTTTTGCTGGGGGTCGGCGGTCGCCGCCTTCGCTCAAGGGGCTGTGGTAGGGGCCTATATTCAAGGCTTTCCGGTTGAAGATTTCGCCTATGTAGGCGGTGCCTTTGACTGGCTAACGCCGTTCTCAGTGCTAACTGGGCTTGGCTTGATGGCGGGCTACGCGCTGCTAGGGGCGACTTGGCTAATACTCAAATCAGAGGGCCATGTGCAGGATTGGGCCTACAAAATCACTCCGCTGCTGCTGGCGCTGGTGCTGTTTGTTTTCGCCGTGATTAGCCTCTGGACGCCGTTTGTGAATCCTCTGGTCTGGGAACGCTGGTTCGGCAATATTCAACTGATTTGGGTTTTTCCCTTTGCTGCCTTGGCTTGCGCTTTTGTGGTTTTCCGTTCGGTACAGAAGCGTCGTGAAGGGGTGCCTTTCCTGGCGACTATCGGCATTTATGTTTTCACCTACCTGGGTTTGATCGTCAGTAAATGGCCGGTGATTGTGCCCCCGAACTACACGCTGTGGGACGCGGCTTCATCACCCGAGTCACAGCTATTCCTGCTAGTCGGTATGGTGTTTGTCATCCCGATTATATTGACCTATACCGCCTGGACCTATTGGGTGTTCCGCGGCAAGGTGCGTGTAGGCGAGGGATATCACTGATCCATGGTAACTGAAGTCGCGCTTTCTCTTACGCCGCGCAGTTGGCTACAAACGTTGGCTAAGGGAGAGCGCAAGCGCCTGCTGGGCGCTGCTCTTTGCGGCGTGCTGGCAGGTAGTCAAACGATCGTTGTGGTAGTGGGTCTTGCCTGGCTGATTGATCAGTTGGTGGTTCACGATCAATCGCCCATGTCCCTAGTGCCGATATTTTCCCTGCTGGTGGGTTGCGTGCTGTTACGCGCTGCCTTTCAGTGGGGGCATGAAACGCTGAGCCTGGAAGCGAGCCTGCGCATTCGTCAACGTGCCAGGGCCCAGCTACTGGATAAACTATCTGCCTTAGGCCCGGTTTGGCTTACCAGTCAGCACAGCGGCTCCCTGGCCAACCAAGTGGTTGAACATATTGATGCGCTTGAAGGTTATTTCGCGCGTTTTTACCCCCAACTGCGTATCACGCTCTGCTTGCCGCTGTTGATATTGGCGGTGGCAGGTTGGCTCGATTACCTGGTGGCGCTGTTTCTACTTCTTTCTGCACCACTTATTCCGCTTTTTATGGCCTTGGTCGGCATGGGGGCTGAGCGCCTTAACCGTGATCAGTTTGTGGCCGTATCACGATTGTCAGCGCATTTTATTGACCATGTGCGCGGTATGACCACACTGCAGCTATTTGGCCGTACATCAGCCGCGCAGCAGGATGTTTGGTATGCCACCGATGGCTATCGGCGCCTTAGCATGCGTACTCTTCGGTTGGCGTTTCTCTCATCGGCAGTGCTGGAGTTCTTTTCCTCAGTGGCGATTGCGGTTGTGGCCATGTATGTCGGTTTTGGCCTGCTCGGCTACATCGAGTATGGGCCGTCGCAATCACTGACGCTTTTTTCGGGCCTGGCGGTGCTGCTGCTTGCGCCCGAGTTTTTTCAGCCGCTACGCACCCTTTCTCAGCACTACCATGACCGCGCAGCGGCCTTGGGTGCCGCTGAGAGCGTGGTGAATATACTCAATCAGCCAAGCTTGGTGAGCGATTATGGCGCTATGGCGCCGCTGTCGGATAGGTCGGTCATTGAGTTAATGGCGGCTTGCGTTGCTTATCCTGGCCGAGGGCAGGTGATAGGCCCTATCGATTTCACCCTTCAGCGGGGTGAAGTAGTGGCGCTTAGCGGTGCCTCCGGTAGCGGTAAGTCGACGCTGCTTGCTTTACTCGCGGGCTTTATCTCACCCAGCGCTGGAGAGTGCCGGCGGCAAAAAAATAGCCCTTACGCCTGGCTGGATCAGCAGCCCTGTCTCTTGCACGGTAGTTTGATTGATAATCTGCGCTTGGCAGCACCTGAAGCTAGCCGCGAAGAAATGGCCGCTGCACTACATCGCGCTGGTTTTGGACCTCTGTTAACCCAGCTACCCGATGGCTTGGATACGTTAATCGGCGAGCGTGGAGTCGGGTTGTCAGGCGGGCAAGCCCAGCGCTTGGCGCTTGCCCGCGTATATCTTAGCGATGCGCCACTGCTGCTATTAGATGAGCCTACGGCGAGTTTAGACCAGGAAACTGAGCAGTTTGTTTTGGCGGCGTTGTTAGCGCTTGCCCAAGAAGGGCGTACCTTAGTGATAGCGACCCATCATCCGGCGGTGATTGCTGTTGCTAATCGTCACTTGGCGTTTGAGCAGGGTGAGCTGGTCGAGGTGGTCTTATGATGGCTATTTATCGCGACTTTCGTCCCTGGCTGTTACTTTTAGTCCGGCGGCGCCGGCGCTTTTTATTGGGCGCTCTGCTGGTTTGGATCACCCTAATGGCTGGGCTTGCCCTGCTGGGCTTATCCGGTTGGTTTATTACTGCCAGCGCTCTGACCGGTATTGCCCTGGCTCTTGGCATTCCTGCGCGACTCGATGTTTATGTGCCCGGTGGCGGCATTCGTTTCTTCGCCTTGGCACGTACCGTCGCGCGCTATGTTGAACGTCTTTATAACCATAATACGGTGTTAACGCTGCTTGCCGATTTGCGCTATCGCGTATTTGGTTATTTAACACGCCTCGACGACGCTCGCTTGCACGGTGAGCGTGCCAGCGACTGGTTGAGCCGGTTAACGGCGGATATCGACACCCTGGATAATTTTTATCTGCGTCTCTTGGTGCCACCTTTGGTGGCGCTACTTGGCGTGGTGGCTGTGTCGCTTTTTGTGGCTATTTGGTTGCCGGGCATTGCCATGCTGATGGCGGTGACACTGAGCTTTCTCTGGCTAGTGGCGACACTATTGGCGGCTGTCTGGGGATTTTCGCAAAGCTATCAGCAGGTGGTTGACCAGCAGTCGCTGCGGCGTTTAGTGGTCGACCAAGTGCAGGGGGCTGCTGAGTTGATGAGCTATCAAACGACCCAGTGGCATCGGGCCCTGATCGCTAGTCAAGAGCAGCAAGCGTTTAGCAACCAGCGCCGTTTAGGGCGTAAGGCAGCGTTGATTAACTGCCTGGTGAGTGTTGTCAGCGGATTAATGGTGGTGGCAGTAGTGTGGTTCGCTAGCTGGGTGTTTAGCCAGCAGTTGGTTACAGGACCTATTTTGGTGATGGCGGCATTGATAGCACTGGGGGCGAATGAGTCGTTCATTACGCTACCGGCTAGTTTTGTCAAGCTGGGTGCTAGCTATGCAGCGGTGCGGCGGTTAAATGTGCTTACCGGCGATTCATCGTCGACGCCCCCCACTGTTACGCTGCCAAACGGTGTTGGTCTAAGCATTCAAGTTGAACGGCTCTCTCTGCGCTATGCGCAGACATTAGCGCCCGCGTTAAGCGATGTTGATTTCCAACTACCTGCAGGCAAACGAGCGGTGATTACCGGCAATTCCGGTGCCGGAAAATCGTCTTTAGCCAGGGTATTAATGGGGCGCTTAAAAGCGACCGAAGGTAAGGCGCTGGTAGGCGGCATACCATCCTGGCAGCTTTCCACCGAAAACCGTGCCACTCACTTTGCCATGCTGACCCAGCAGGTCGATCTGTTCGATGCTTCTATCGCCGAAAATCTGCGTATCGCCAACCCCGCGGCTAACGATGACATGCTTTGGGCGGTATTGAATGGAGTGGCCTTGAAAGGCTGGGTTGAGCAATTGCCGCAAGGCTTAGCTACGGCGGTGGGCGAGAAAGGCCAGCAGCTTTCAGGGGGGCAAGGCCGGCGTTTGGCATTAGCCCGCCTGATGCTATGCAACCCTCAAGTGGTCATTCTTGACGAGCCGTTTGCAGGCGTTGATGCGGCGACGGCCAAGCACATCGCGGCGACCCTGGATAAATGGCTGGTTGACCGAACGGCTATTTTCTTTGTCCATCAGGTTAGTTCGCTGACTCTATTGCCTGGGGTCGAGTACCACTGGCATCTAGATGCCGGTAAACTTGAGCAATGCCCGCTTAAATAATGAGTGGCATTGATCAATTGATAAGACAGCTAGGAGCCATTCATGCACGAATTTTTACGTGATCTTCCCAAAGTAGAACTCCATTTGCATATCGAAGGCTCGTTGGAACCTGAGTTAATGTTTGCTTTAGCGCAGCGCAATGGCATTGAGTTGCCCTATGCGACAGTTCAAGACGCCAAAGATGCCTACCACTTCAACGATCTGCAGGGTTTTTTGAATCTCTATTTTCAGGGTATGAGCGTACTTCGTAATGAAGAGGATTTTTACGACCTGGCGATGGATTATTTCAAGCGTGCACGGGGGGAGGGCGTTGTGCATATCGACATGCACTTTGACCCCCAGGCGCATCTTCAACGTGGCGTACCCCTTGAAGTGGTAATGACCGGGCTATTAAAAGCCAAGCAGGAGGCTGAAGAGACTCTCGATCTCTCTATCGGCATGATTATGGCTTTTCTACGCGATCGTCCGGCAGAAGAGGCCTTACATGTACTTGAACAGGCTGCGCCATATTGGAAGATGCTGGATGCCATTGGCTTGGATAGCGCCGAGCTAAACAATCCTCCCGCTGACTTTGTCGGCGTATTTGAGCGCGCTAAGCAGCTTGGATTGGTGCGCGTAGCCCATGCGGGGGAGGAGGGGCCTGCTGAGTATATTACAGAGGCCCTGGATCTACTTGATGTTCAGCGCATTGATCATGGGGTGCGCTGTATAGAGAGTGATAAAGTAGTTGGGCGGTTGCGCCGCGAGCAAATTGTTCTAACGGTCTGCCCGCTATCTAACGTCAGTTTGAAGGTGGTAGAGGATCTTCGTGATCATCCGCTCCCGAAACTTTTGGCTGAAGGGCTCAAAGTAACCATTAGTTCCGACGATCCCGCTTACTTTGGTGGTGGTATGCTGACCAATCACCTTGCCTGCGCTGAAGCGTTTGGCTGGGATCAGACAGTCTTTCGTCAGCTAACCCGCAATGCCATCGAAGAAGCCTTTGCTACCCCTGAGCGACGGGAAGAGCTCATGGCTCGCTTGGCTGCAGCGTAAAGGGTTCACGCCTAGTTTATTGGGTCGGTGTGACGGCTATTAAATACAGGACTAGGTTTTTGCTCATAAATGTTCAAATCGCTGTTGACCCTGACGGTGAATCGGGTAGTATACGCACACGTCAACGGGGCACGGCCTCTGCGACCAGCTCTTTAACAATTTGATCAGGTAATTCATGTGGGCGCTTGCTGGCGTTGGTGGCAAATCACCAAATATCAAGGCAAGCGACTCAAGCAATAAGGTTTTAAAGGATTCGTCCTTTGGGATCTGTTTTGAATGAATTCGTTTGAACCTTGAGCCAAGTTTGATCCGCTTTTGTTCCCTTCGGGTGACATGTAAGGATCACATAGATCTTAAACTGAAGAGTTTGATCATGGCTCAGATTGAACGCTGGCGGCAGGCCTAACACATGCAAGTCGAGCGGTAACAGATCTAGCTTGCTAGATGCTGACGAGCGGCGGACGGGTGAGTAATGCATAGGAATCTGCCCGATAGTGGGGGATAACCTGGGGAAACCCAGGCTAATACCGCATACGTCCTACGGGAGAAAGGGGGCTCCGGCTCCCGCTATTGGATGAGCCTATGTCGGATTAGCTAGTTGGTAAGGTAATGGCTTACCAAGGCAACGATCCGTAGCTGGTCTGAGAGGATGATCAGCCACATCGGGACTGAGACACGGCCCGAACTCCTACGGGAGGCAGCAGTGGGGAATATTGGACAATGGGGGCAACCCTGATCCAGCCATGCCGCGTGTGTGAAGAAGGCCCTCGGGTTGTAAAGCACTTTCAGCGAGGAAGAACGCCTATCGGTTAATACCCGGTAGGAAAGACATCACTCGCAGAAGAAGCACCGGCTAACTCCGTGCCAGCAGCCGCGGTAATACGGAGGGTGCAAGCGTTAATCGGAATTACTGGGCGTAAAGCGCGCGTAGGTGGCTTGATAAGCCGGTTGTGAAAGCCCCGGGCTCAACCTGGGAACGGCATCCGGAACTGTCAGGCTAGAGTGCAGGAGAGGAAGGTAGAATTCCCGGTGTAGCGGTGAAATGCGTAGAGATCGGGAGGAATACCAGTGGCGAAGGCGGCCTTCTGGACTGACACTGACACTGAGGTGCGAAAGCGTGGGTAGCAAACAGGATTAGATACCCTGGTAGTCCACGCCGTAAACGATGTCGACCAGCCGTTGGGTGCCTAGAGCACTTTGTGGCGAAGTTAACGCGATAAGTCGACCGCCTGGGGAGTACGGCCGCAAGGTTAAAACTCAAATGAATTGACGGGGGCCCGCACAAGCGGTGGAGCATGTGGTTTAATTCGATGCAACGCGAAGAACCTTACCTACCCTTGACATCTACAGAAGCCGGAAGAGATTCTGGTGTGCCTTCGGGAACTGTAAGACAGGTGCTGCATGGCTGTCGTCAGCTCGTGTTGTGAAATGTTGGGTTAAGTCCCGTAACGAGCGCAACCCTTGTCCTTATTTGCCAGCACGTAATGGTGGGAACTCTAAGGAGACTGCCGGTGACAAACCGGAGGAAGGTGGGGACGACGTCAAGTCATCATGGCCCTTACGGGTAGGGCTACACACGTGCTACAATGGCCGGTACAAAGGGCTGCGAGCTCGCGAGAGTCAGCGAATCCCTTAAAGCCGGTCTCAGTCCGGATCGGAGTCTGCAACTCGACTCCGTGAAGTCGGAATCGCTAGTAATCGTGAATCAGAATGTCACGGTGAATACGTTCCCGGGCCTTGTACACACCGCCCGTCACACCATGGGAGTGGACTGCACCAGAAGTGGTTAGCCTAACGCAAGAGGGCGATCACCACGGTGTGGTTCATGACTGGGGTGAAGTCGTAACAAGGTAGCCGTAGGGGAACCTGCGGCTGGATCACCTCCTTAAACGATGCGTCACAGTCGGTAAGCGTCCACAATGAATTACCTGATCAAAGATAGAGCAAACGGTAAAAAGCACGATCCCCTCTTGGGTCTGTAGCTCAGTTGGTTAGAGCGCACCCCTGATAAGGGTGAGGTCGGCAGTTCAAGTCTGCCCAGACCCACCAAATTTTATCTATCGCTGCGTTATTTTATAACTCGCATAGCAGGCTATGCGTCGTCATAAAATGTCTTGCGCTAAATAAAATTGGCCAGAGGTGACTGTGACGAAGAGTGACTACTAGATGGGGCCATAGCTCAGCTGGGAGAGCGCCTGCCTTGCACGCAGGAGGTCAGCGGTTCGATCCCGCTTGGCTCCACCATTTAGTACTACTTTTTACCTTAAATACCGTTTGTGAACGTTTCGTGACCATTGATAAGTCGCTGCGCTGTAGTCGCTATAAGTGTTGTTATAGCTACAGAATGCCGCTTTATCACTGTTCATTGAACAGCTGCTCTTTAACAATGTATATCATGCTGACAAGAACACTTCGCAAGAAGTGGTCTTAAATTGTGATACGCGTCAGCGTATCCGGCAAAATGAAACGTGATCATTGCGAGTCCAGACTCCTTCGGGTTATAGGGTCAAGCAATGAAGCGCACACGGTGGATGCCTAGGCAGCCAGAGGCGATGAAAGACGTGGTAGCCTGCGATAAGGTTCGGTGAGGTGGCAACAACCTGTGACCCGGACATCTCTGAATGGGGAAACCCACTCATCATAAGATGAGTATCGTGCACTGAATACATAGGTGTACGAGGCGAACCAGGGGAACTGAAACATCTAAGTACCCTGAGGAAAAGAAATCAACCGAGATTCCCCTAGTAGCGGCGAGCGAACGGGGACCAGCCCTTAAGCATGTGACTGATTAGGCGAACACGTTGGGAAGCGTGGCCGTAGCGGGTGATAGCCCCGTAGTCGAAAATCTGATCATGTGAAATCGAGTAGGTCGGGGCACGAGAAACCTTGACTGAAGACGGGGGGACCATCCTCCAAGGCTAAATACTCCTGGCTGACCGATAGTGAACCAGTACCGTGAGGGAAAGGCGAAAAGAACCCCGGAGAGGGGAGTGAAATAGATCCTGAAACCGTGTGCGTACAAGCAGTAGGAGCAGACTTGTTCTGTGACTGCGTACCTTTTGTATAATGGGTCAGCGACTTATATTCAGTGGCGAGGTTAACCGTATAGGGGAGCCGTAGGGAAACCGAGTCTTAACTGGGCGACACAGTCGCTGGATATAGACCCGAAACCGAGCGATCTATCCATGAGCAGGGTGAAGATTGAGTAACATCAATTGGAGGCCCGAACCAGGATCTGTTGAAAAAGATTTGGATGACTTGTGGATCGGAGTGAAAGGCTAATCAAGCTCGGAGATAGCTGGTTCTCCTCGAAAGCTATTTAGGTAGCGCCTCACGTAGTACCGCCGGGGGTAGAGCACTGTTTCGGCTAGGGGGTCATCCCGACTTACCAACCCGAGGCAAACTCCGAATACCGGTGAGTAACGCGTGGGAGACACACGGCGGGTGCTAACGTCCGTCGTGAAAAGGGAAACAACCCAGACCGTCAGCTAAGGTCCCGAAATCCTGGTTAAGTGGGAAACGATGTGGGAAGGCTCAGACAGCTAGGAGGTTGGCTTAGAAGCAGCCATCCTTTAAAGAAAGCGTAATAGCTCACTAGTCGAGTCGGCCTGCGCGGAAGATGTAACGGGGCTAAACCAGGTACCGAAGCTACGGGTTCATCCTTTGGATGAGCGGTAGAGGAGCGTCGTGTACGCCAATGAAGGTGGATTGAGAAGTCTGCTGGAGGTATCACGAGTGCGAATGCTGACATGAGTAACGATAAAGGGAGTGAAAAACTCCCTCGCCGGAAGACCAAGGGTTTCTGTTCGACGCTAATCGGAGCAGAGTGAGTCGGCCCCTAAGGCGAGGCCGAAAGGCGTAGTCGATGGGAAACGGGTCAATATTCCCGTACCGGACATGGTTGCGATGGGGGGACGAAGAAGGCTAGGTGAGCCAGGCGTTGGTTGTCCTGGTGAAAGTGAGTAGGCTGAGGGTTTAGGTAAATCCGGACCCTTTCAAGGCCGAGACACGAGATGAACTGACCACGGTCAGGAAGTCACTGATGCCACGCTTCCAGGAAAAGCCTCTAAGCTTCAGATCATGTGCGACCGTACCCCAAACCGACACAGGTGGTCAGGGTGAGAATCCCAAGGCGCTTGAGAGAACTCGGGTGAAGGAACTAGGCAAAATGGTGCCGTAACTTCGGGAGAAGGCACGCCGGCGTAGGGTGAAGAGACTTGCTCTCCTAGCCCGAACCGGTCGAAGATACCAGGTGGCTGCAACTGTTTATTAAAAACACAGCACTCTGCTAACGCGCAAGCGGACGTATAGGGTGTGACGCCTGCCCGGTGCCGGAAGGTTAAATGATGGTGTTAGCCGCAAGGCGAAGCTCTTGATTGAAGCCCCGGTAAACGGCGGCCGTAACTATAACGGTCCTAAGGTAGCGAAATTCCTTGTCGGGTAAGTTCCGACCTGCACGAATGGCGTAATGATGGCCACGCTGTCTCCACCCGAGACTCAGTGAAATTGAAATCGCCGTGAAGATGCGGTGTACCCGCGGCTAGACGGAAAGACCCCGTGAACCTTTACTATAGCTTCACACTGGACGCTGATGTTGCCTGTGTAGGATAGCTGGGAGGCTTTGAAACTCGGACGCCAGTTCGGGCGGAGCCAACCTTGAAATACCAGCCTGGCATCATTGGCGTTCTCACTCAGGTCCGTTATCCGGATCGAGGACAGTGTGTGGTGGGTAGTTTGACTGGGGCGGTCTCCTCCTAAAGAGTAACGGAGGAGCACGAAGGTACCCTCAGCACGGTCGGACATCGTGCATTGAGTGCAAGAGCATAAGGGTGCTTGACTGCGAGACAGACACGTCGAGCAGGTGCGAAAGCAGGTTCTAGTGATCCGGTGGTTCTGTATGGAAGGGCCATCGCTCAACGGATAAAAGGTACTCCGGGGATAACAGGCTGATACCGCCCAAGAGTTCACATCGACGGCGGTGTTTGGCACCTCGATGTCGGCTCATCACATCCTGGGGCTGAAGTCGGTCCCAAGGGTATGGCTGTTCGCCATTTAAAGTGGTACGCGAGCTGGGTTTAGAACGTCGTGAGACAGTTCGGTCCCTATCTGCCGTGGGCGTTGGATGTTTGAGAAGGGCTGCTCCTAGTACGAGAGGACCGGAGTGGACGACCCTCTGGTGTTCCGGTTGTCACGCCAGTGGCATTGCCGGGTAGCTATGGTCGGACGGGATAACCGCTGAAAGCATCTAAGCGGGAAGCCCCCTTCAAGATGAGACATCCCTGAGGCCTAGAGCCTCCTGAAGGGCCCAGCGAGACCAGCTGGTTGATAGGCACGGTGTGGAAGCGCTGCAAGGCGTTGAGCTAACGTGTACTAATGGCCCGTGAGGCTTGACCCTATAACACCCAAGGGGTCTGGTCGTAATGATGACGCAACATTAAAACACCGGATACGCAGCGTGTGGCCTGACTCAAACGAGCAGGCGGCACAATGAGACGATCACAAACAGCATGATGTACATTAACAGTTACGCCTGACGACCATAGCACGCGTGAACCACCTGATCCCTTGCCGAACTCAGAAGTGAAACCGCTTAGCGCCGATGGTAGTGTGGGGTCTCCCCATGCGAGAGTAGGTCATCGTCAGGCACTTATTTGAAAAATCCCTCAGGGCTTACGCCTTGGGGGATTTTTTTTTGCATGGGCGTGAGGGGTAAATAGTGAGGAGTGAGGGGGAATAGTGAGTAGAAAACGTTGGTGTAGGGGTATCTAACGAATATCCTGTTCCGCCTCACGCCTCACGCCTCACGCCTCACGCCTCACGCCTCACGCCTCACGCCTCACGCCTCACGCCTCACGCCTCACGCCTCACTTCTATAAATCCCTGCGGTGTTGGCAGATGCCACCCGCCCAGGTTTCATAAATCGCGCGGTCATCGGCGAGCATCATTAATGCAAAAAGTCGCTCGCCAAGCGTAGTGCAGTGGCTGATGCGTCGAGAAAGTAATGACGTCGCTTGAGTATCAATCACCACAAAATCTGCTTCCAGCGTGGGAGCCAGTTGGCCAATTTGGCTATCCAGCGAGAGTGCTTTTGCATTCCCCTTGGTTAAACCATAAAAGCCTTGCCAGGCAGTAAGCGGTTGTCCACCTAGTTGACCCACTTGATAGGCCGCTTTCAGCGTACCAAAGCCCGATAAGTCAGTGCCTGCACCTATATCGCTGGCAAAGGTGAATGCCATACCCGTCTGTTTGGCGGCCTCACGGTCAAATAAACCGCTGCCAAGAAAGAGATTGGAGCTGGGGCAAAAGGCAATATTGGCGCCTCGATCCGCCAATCGCTTGCGCATACCGTTATCGAGATGAATACCGTGGGCAAAGGTACTGCGTGGGCCAACGAGGCCTGCTTGCTCATAAACGGCCAAGTAGTCGCGGCTACCTGGAAACAGTTCGGCTACCCAGTCCAACTCACCGCTGTTTTCAGCCAAATGGGTCTGTAACCAGAGACTTGGATCATTACGAAGCAGGGCGCCTGCCGCATCCATTTGTGTTTTGGTCGATGTAGGCGCAAAACGCGGGGTGACACTGTAGCCGAGTCGCTCCTTGCCGTGCCAATCTTCAATTAGCCGCTCGCTATCGGCAATGCCCGAAGCACCGTCCATTAGGGCCTCTGGCGCGTTACGATCCATCAATACCTTACCCACCAGCATACGCAACTGGCGCTTTTCACAGGCGGTGAAAAAGGCATCCACGGAACCAGGGTGGCTAGACCCAAATACCTGAGCCGTTGTAGTCCCTGCGCGTAGCATCTCATCCAAAAACGCGTTAGACAGCGCTTCTGCATGGGCGTGACTCGCAAAACGACACTCTTCCGGAAAGGTATAGTCGTTTAGCCAGTCAAGTAGCTGACGGCCATACGACGCCATGATATCCAATTGAACGTAGTGCACATGGGTGTCAATAAACCCCGGCATAATAAGTTTGTCACGGTAATCGAGAACTTCCGCACCTTTGGGTAGCGACGGCGCCAATTCAGGAAAGTGGCCGACGGCATGAATATGCTGGCCTTTCAACCAGAGTAAGCCATCACCGTAGTGCTCTAAACTGCCCGGTTGAGGCGTATCGCCATCTCCAGGGTCGCGGGCAAAACTGATCAGTTCGGCACGAATAAACGTATCGGTAGAAGAAGTCGTCATATTAACTCGTGGTCGTCGGAGAATCGGTCAATAGCGTTCGCAGAGACTGGGAGTCCAGCCCGCGGTTATCTTGAGAAGTGGGCGTGTCCGTTAGCCAAAGCAGCTCAGCCACTACCGTTAGCGCAATCGCATAGGGGGTTTTATTATTCAGCTTAGTGGCGTGGATGCGCCCAATGGGGCTACGTACCCGCGCCATTTGTTCGTCAGAGTACCCGTCGCGTTTCAGCCGCCCGGTAAAGCTTGCCCACTTGCTGTCTGAACCAATCAATCCAATCGACGCGATGTCGTCGCGCTGAATTAACGCTTGGATCAGCGCATAGTCTTCGTCATGGTTGTGCGTCAACACCAGCGCATGGGTATCTGCAGGCAAGTTTGCGACACATTTCTCTGCATCATGAAGCGGATAACGGTGAAGTCGCGGTTGCTGCTGCCCGACGACAAACGCATCACGACGGCTATCGTACCAGTGCAGTTGCCAGGGAAGCGGGGCGCCTAGCTTGACGATCTCTTGACCGACGTTGCCTGCACCAAAGATAGCGATGTGAGCCGTAGCGCCGGGAAACGCTTCCAGAAGAATATTCACGAAGCCACCACAGCACTGGCCGCTTCGTCCACCTAGAGAGAAGGCTTCTAAGCTGAGTCCGTAGCGTTGTTCAGCCAAACAGGCCCGCGCGGCGGAAATGGTTTGCCACTCAAAGGTACCGCCTCCCAGCGTATCAAAGATGGCATCATCAGTGATCACCATGCGAGCGCCAGGCTCGCGGGGCGTTGAGCCTGCGCTGGTCACCTGGGTGGCTAGCACATGGGGGATGCCGTCGCGCTGTAAACGATGCAGTGCCGCATGCCAGGTTTCCGGTACTTGAAGTTCACTCACAGCGCTCTCTTCCTGATGGCATTGGCCGCGAGCATAACCCGCTCAGGCGTGGCCGGTGTGTCTAAGTGCGGTGATGTGGTGTAATCGGTAAGGCTCGAAAGGGCGTCACGCAACGCCGACCAGACACAAATGCCGAGCATAAAAGGGGGCTCACCGACTGCTTTTGAGCGGTAGAGACTGGCCATGGAGTTGGGATGGCCTTCCAATAGCGCAACATTGAAGATAGGCGGTAGGTCGCCAAAGGTGGGGATTTTATAGGTCGCCGGCCCATCGCTGACCAGCACGCCTTTATCGTTCCACTTCAGCTCTTCGCTGGTCAACCAGCCCATTCCCTGAATAAAGCCCCCCTCCACTTGGCCAATATCGATAGCGGGATTAAGCGAGTCGCCCACATCGTGCAAGATATCAACGCGGTCAACCTGATACTCGCCGCTCAGGGTATCCACGCTCACTTCAGCCACTGCCGCGCCAAATGCATAGTAATAAAAGGGGCGACCCTGGCCGACTGAGCGGTCATAGTGAATCAGCGGTGTAGCATAGAAGCCTTTTTCAGACAGCGATATCCGATGCAGATAGGCCGTTTGCACCAATTCTCCCCACGGAATACTGCGCTCGCTTTCGCCGAACCCGGCCACTAACATGCTGTCTTCCAGGCGCATGCCTTCCCGATCCAAACCCTCGGGATAGTGCTCGGTAGCAAAATCGAACAGACGTTCACGTAGTTTGCTGGCCGCATCCCGGGCAGCCATGCCGTTTAAGTCAGCACCGCTGGAAGCGGCGGTCGGGGACGTATTGGGGACTTTATCGGTTCGCGTAGCGGTAATGCGCACTTTGTCTAAATCCAGCCCCAGCTCCCTGGCTACTACCTGACAAATCTTGGTATGCAGCCCTTGGCCCATCTCGGTACCGCCGTGATTAATCATCACGCTGCCGTCGGTGTAAACATGCAGAAGGGCGCCCGCCTGATTCAGATGCTGGGCGGTAAATGAAATGCCAAATTTGACCGGCGTAAGTGCCAGGCCTTTTTTTATCACTGAGTTCGTGGCATTGAAGTCACTGACCGCTTTGCGCCGCGACCAGTATTCGCTGTCACTTTCTAGCCTTTCAACGAGTGTGTGCAACAGCTGCAACTGATCGACCTGCTGGCCGTAGTGGGTGACGTCGCGACCCTCGCGGTAGAAATTGCGCTTACGCACGGTGAGCGGATCTTCGCCAATCTGGCGGGCAATATCATCCATGGCCGCTTCAATGATCATCATCCCTTGGGGGCCGCCGAAGCCCCGGAATGCGGTATTGGAGGCGGTATGGGTTTTGGCTCGATGCCCGACTACCTGGGCATCCCCCAGCGAGTAGGCGTTGTCGGCATGAAACATGGCGCGATCAACGATGGCGTCAGAAAGATCCGGCGAGTAGCCGCAGTCACCGATCACCGTGATCTCACCCCCCTGAATAACGCCTTCAGCGTCAATGGCGAGCCGGTAGCGATTATGGAAGGGGTGGCGTTTCCCCGTGGCATGCATATCGTCGCTGCGTGGTAAGCGCAGGCGAACCGTCTTGCCGGTGCGGCGAGCAATAATTGCGGCAATACACGCCCAGGGAGACGCCTGAGTCTCTTTGCCACCAAAGCCACCGCCCATACGACGGACTTCGACGGTCACCGCATGAAAAGGGATATCGAGCACCTCCGCCACCAACTTTTGGGTTTCGCTGGGGTGCTGGTTGGAGGTGTGAACAATAACACCCTCATCCTCGGTAGGGTGAACCACACAGGCCTGGCCTTCCAGATAGAAGTGCTCTTGACCGCCAACAAACAGCTCACCTTCAACCCTCTGTTCCGCCTGGTCGAGTGCCTGTTGCCAATCACCCCGCGTCTGCACATGAGTGGGGCGAACAAACTCTTCCCGCTCTGTTGCGGCCACCGGGTCTAAACTAGCTGGCTGCTCATCGATGCTGATAGTGGCAAATTTGACGGCACGGCGAGCTGCCTGCAGCGACGTTGCCGCCACGGCGAACAGGCACTGGCCTGCATAGCTGATCTCATGATCGACAAAAATGGGATCGCCCGGAAAGACCGGCCCGATGTCGGTATGCCCCGGCACCTCATGAAAGGTGATCACATCGACCACCCCTGGCGCCTCTTTCACCTTGCTGAGATCAAGCTGCGTCAAGGTGCCGTGGGCGACAGGTGATAGGCCCAGCGCCACATGTAGCGCATCGGCCGGTACGGCTAAGTCGTCAATATAAGCCGCCTTGCCGGTGACGTGCTTTTCGGCACTCTCATGAAAACTTGCGCTACCCGCCTGGCGTTGGCCAGTACTGTCGACCGTATGGCGCGCCAAGGGGCCAGAGCCTTGAATGTGGTCGTGCAGTTCACGGCGGGCACGGCTACTATCGCCGTCCAGTTTAGTGAGCGTACGCATGGAGCATCACCTCTTGGTCGGGCACTGAGAGAGAAAGGTAGAGCCGTTCAATTAGATTCTGGGCAGCTTGCTGGCGATAATGTTGGCTACCCCGCACGTCACTCATAGGTTGGAAATCATCTTCAAGTGCCTGCTGAGCGGCGCGAAACGCCTCTGGGGTAATAGCGCTGCCCTCAAGCGCTGCTTCGGCTGCTAGCGCGCGTTTGGGAGTAGCGGCCATACCGCCAAAAGCGATTCGTACATCACGCATAACACCCTGCTCAACGCGGTAGCAAAAGGCGCCGAGTAGCGCGGAGATATCATCTTCGCGACGCTTGGAGAGTTTCCAAACGCGCAGTTGACTCTCTTCAGCCGCTTGCGGGATGAAAATTCGTGAAACAACTTCATCGGTCGCCAAGGCGGTCTTTTTATAATCCAGGAAGAAATCCTCAAGCGCTAAGCAACGCTTGCCGGTTACGCTAGCAAGCTCTACCTGGGTATCCAAGGCCAGTAGCACGGGGGGCGTATCGCCAATAGGGGAAGCATTGGCGATATTGCCCCCCAGGGTTCCCCGGTTGCGAATTTGCTGGGAGCCCAACCGGTGCAGCAGATGTGCAAATGCTGGGAAGTGCGCATTAAACAGGGGTTCGAGTTGGGTATAGGTCACCCCGGCGCCTATCCACCAGCCGGTTTGATTCTCAAACAGGGCCTCTTCAATGGTGAGTAGCTCGGCAACCCTAGAAACGTCAATCAACTGATCAAGGGGGGCCAAACGCTGAGTGCTCTCTAGCCAGAGATCCGTGCCGCCGGCCACCAAGCGCGCCTGGGGGAAGGCTTGGCGTAGCTGCGCTAGCGCGACCAAAGACGTCGGTTGGGCAAAAAATACAGCCGTTTCCGCTAAGTCTGTGATCTGCGCATCGCTTTCTGAATCTGGCAATGTAGCGTCAAACCACTGAGGGCGCAGGTAAGGAGTCGCATTCATACTCAGCGCTGCATCCCGAATCGGCCGATAGCCGGTGCAGCGGCACAAGTTACCGCCTAGAGCGGCTTCGAGTCGCTCGGGTGTTAGCGGAGAGGGGCGCTGGATAAGATCGCTATGCAGAGTGAAAAGCGACATGACAATACCCGGCGTACAAAAACCACATTGGCTACCATGGCATTCGATCATCGCTTCCTGAGCGGGGTGCAAGTGACCCTGTTCCGACAACCCTTCAACGGTCACCAAGTGCCTGCCCTGCAGTTGGTGAGCAGGCGTAATGCAGGCATTAGCGCTGGTATATCTGTGTGTGCCTGACGTTGGCTCGCTAATCGCCACGGTACAGGCGCCACAGTCACCTGAAGCGCAGCCCTCTTTGGTGCCCGTTTGGGCCAAATGCTCGCGCAAAAGGGTTAGAATGCTGGTGTCGGGTGAAACGTCACACCGCTGGGGGGTACCATTGAGCAGGAACGCAATCGTTGCCATGCCGAACTCCACTGTGATCGTATAGATCGGGATTGTGCTGACCGATCGGTCAATATGAGTTGAGCTTGGGACAAAACGTCCTCTCTTGCAAGTATTTGCTCGCTGCACAGGAGTGGGGCAAGCTTATGCTAAATGCCACTATTTGGGGCGATTAGCCTATCCACCGACTCTTATCAAGGAACACTGTTAATGACCGCCGTATCCGTCCCTTCTGAAAGCCCAAGCCGGGAAAAAATAGAGACAAGTATCCTGATTGCCGCGGAGCAGGTGTTTTCTCAGCACGGTTACCGCGGGGCAAGCTTGCAAGTGATCGCTGACCGAGCAGGTCTCCCCAAAGCCAATATTTTGTACTATATGGGCAGTAAACAGGCGCTTTACGTGCGGTTGCTTAACCGCATGATGCTTCGCTGGAATGAAGTGCTTGAAGACATTACCCCAGAAAGCGATCCAGCGACGGTGCTCAGTGATTTTATCCGCACTAAAATGGTGCTTGGTCAGCGCTATCCTGAAGGCTCAAAACTCTTTGCGGCAGAAATTTTAGCCGGTGCTCCCTTTTTAAGTGAGTATCTGGCGGGTGAGTTACGCGATTGGGTGGCTTCTCGCGCGGCAATCATGCGCCAGTGGTCGGTACAGGGCAAAATGGACGATGTCGATCCGCGCTGGCTAATCTTCCTGATTTGGTCTGCGACGCAGCACTACACTGAATATAGTGCCCAAGTGTCCGGTATTCTAGGTCGCGAGGCATTAAGTGACGATGACCTTGAGTCTATATCGGCTTTTCTTGAGCACGTTATCCTTAAAGGCTGTGGCATAACTCAGCCTGTTGCTAAAGCACGCCCGCTGGAAAAGTGAAACGAGAATGAGTGTGCTCCCAATTGACCAGCATCTTGATCATTTAAAAGATAGCTTAGCTGCCCACAATCGTCTGGTGCTGATTGCTCAGCCAGGGGCGGGTAAGACAACCCGCATTCCGCTGAGCTTATTGGCGAGCCACTGGGCCGAGGGTCAAAAACTACTGCTGTTAGAGCCACGTCGAGTCGCTGCTCGTTTGGCCGCTACGTTTATGGCCCAGCAGTTGGGTGAGAACGTTGGCCAAACGGTGGGTTATCGCATGCGCGGCGATAGCTGTGTCAGTGCACAAACCCGCTTGGAGGTAGTGACCCAGGGCGTACTCATCCGCATGCTACAAGATGACCCGCTGTTAGAGGGCGTTGCCGGGATTATTTTTGATGAATTCCATGAGCGCAGCCTAGAAGCCGATGTGGGCTTGGCGCTAACGCTGGATGTGCAAACCAGTATTCGCGACGATTTGCGCTTACTGGTGATGTCGGCAACCCTGGATATCGCGGCGCTCAAGCGAGTGTTGGGCGAGCAGGTGCCGGTCATTGAGTGCCATGGGCGCCAATTTCCGGTGGAGACGGTTTATCGTCCTGCTCAAAGCGGCGAGGAGAGCTTGAATCACGCACTTAGAGTGGTCAATGAAGTGCTTTGCATGCCTGATAGTCAGGATATATTAGTGATTTTGCCCGGTGTGGCGGAGATCAATCGTCTAGTACAGGCGTTGGAAAGAGCCTTGCCCGCTCTGGCGGTCAGACCATTGCACGGCAGAATGAGTATCGCTGAACAGCAGGCAGCCCTGGCAGCGAATACATCAAAACAGCGAATTATTGTGTCCACCGCGATCACTGAGTCGAGTATTACCGTGGATGGCGTGAATGTGGTGATTGACGGTGGTCTAGAGCGCGTGCCGCTTTTTCAGCCGCGCACCGGGCTAACCCGTTTAACCACGCGACGCATTAACCGCGCCAGCGCTGATCAGCGGCGGGGGCGGGCAGGGCGTCAGCGAGAGGGCAGCTGTTTTCGGCTTTGGGCTCAGGATCAGACGTTGGTGCCTTACGGTGAGCCGGAAATACAACAGGCGGATCTCTCGTCGCTGGCGCTGGAACTGGCGTGCTGGGGTGTTGCATCGCCCCAAGCGCTAAACTGGGTAACGCCACCGCCAGAGGGCGCCTGGCGAAGTGGCCAAGCGCTGCTGGTGCAACTGGGGGTATTAGATGAGCAGCACACACTAACCCCTCTGGGTAGTCGCTGTGCCCGCTGGCCAGTTGAGCCGAGAATTGCCGTGATGCTGGAGCGAGCAGCAGACTTTAATGCTGTGCCTCTAGCCTGTGGGGTTGCGGCACTGCTAGAGGAGCGTGACAGCAATGAGCGCTCGCTGCACGATGCGTTAGCCCTGCGGCTTCGCCAGCCAAAACGGTTCCCCAGTTGGCAGCGCGAGGCGCTTAGGCTGGCAAAGAGAGCAGGGGTAGCGCTTAGTGCCGCTGCGCTAGAACCACTTGGGCCACTCTTAGCACTGGCTTACCCTGAACGCATTGGCCAGCAAGTAAGCCCTGGTAACTTTCGGCTTGCCAATGGTAAAACCGCCACGCTGTCGTTAAGCGATACATTGGCGCATCAACCCTATTTAGTGGCCGTGGCGTTAAATAGCGCGGCAAGTGGTCAGGCACGTATTGCCGCGGGTGAACCGCTGTCACTTGAATCGCTGCTTTCGCTCTATCCCAGTATTCAACAATGGCAGCCGCGGATAACATGGTCGCAGGAAGAGGGGCGTTTAGTCGGTGAAGAGGTGCAGGCGCATGGCAGCCTCGCTATTGCCAAACGCCCTTTAGCGCATCTGCCGGAAGAGGCGGTGAAAGAGGCGCTATTGAACGCCTTACGTCAGCAGCCTGAAACGTTATTTGGCGATAAGCTACAGCAGTTACGCGGGCGAATGGCGCTGCTGCGTGAATATCAGGGAGAGGCTTGGCCCGACTGGTCTGAAGAGGCATTGCTAGCCACGTTAGACAGTTGGTTAGCTCCCTATCTGATCGGGGTCAATCGGCTGAGTCAAATTGAGAAATTGCCGCTAGAGCGCTACCTGCTCAATTCACTGCCCTGGGAGGCGCAAGGTGAATTTGAGCAGTTAACGCCATTAACGCTTGAAGTGCCTAGTGGCAAGCAGGTTGGCTTAGACTACCTGCCATGTCTTTCCCAACGCCCACCTATTTTAGCGTTGAAACTGCAGGAGGCCTTCGGCTGGCGGGTAACTCCTACCGTTGTGAATGACGCTGTTGCAGTGATGATTCATCTGCTTTCACCTGCGCGTCGGCCGCTGCAGGTAACCCAGGATTTAGTTAGCTTTTGGCAAAATGGCTACCCTGAAGTGCGTAAAGAGATGCGCGGTCGTTACCCCAAGCACCCTTGGCCAGAAGACCCGCTGACTGCCTCCGCCACCGCGCATACCAAGTGTAAGATGTGACAGTTTTGACATCCGCCGCGCTGGTAGCTACTCGCTGCGCTTTTCCGGGATCTCATCTGGAATCCGGTAGCGCACACCATCTACCCGCTCTTCTTCATAGCGCTGATTCTCCTCGTCAGGCACAACCCCGATGACGGTTTCCTGAGAGCCGTCCGGCCATGTATAAGTCGTACAACCAGCTAACAGCAGCAGAACAATAACAAATAGCGCATTGATGGGTAATGCGAGGCGGCGCTTGAGCATAAGGCACTCCATTGGGTGGCGCTGATCCTGAGAATAAGTTGAGTATCTCACATTAAGAAACTATAGGTAGTCATTTGCCTAGCTGTAAATGCTTAGATTTCGACACTTTACCCTGACGTAATGCTTATGTATGCCTATGATAATAGTGATTAACTCATTCAGGGCTGAATAAATGCAAGAGCGTCAATTCCCCTCGGAGGTTCTATGTGGTCGGTGGTGAAGTCAGTGCTAGCAGCCTTGCTAGGCGTTCAGAGCAACCAAAAGCGGGAGGAAGACTTTAGTAGTGGCAGGCCAGCAGCCTATCTTGTCACTGGTGTGGTGATTACGCTGCTGTTTGTTTTGCTGCTTATTTTTTTGGCCATCATGGCGGCCCGCTGAAAAGCGTTGATAGCGTTAAATGAGCAAAGCGTGACGAATCGCACATATTTTCTATACTGCTAATATCTCATTTCATCCTGCCCTAATCTAACGATAAGTAATAACAATAAAATTGGAGGTATCTATGCATTCACGGTGGTGGCTAATCGCCATATTCCTTACTGTAAATGAGTCGCAGGCTCAGTCCAACGGCTGGAATATGCCCGTTGGGGTAACAGATGTAAGCAGCGATATTTATGGCCTGCACATGACCATTTTTTGGATATGTGTCGTGATTGGCGTGGTGGTCTTTGGGGCAATGTTCTACTCATTGTTTCGTTATCGTCACTCCAAAGGAGCAAAGGCTGCTCACTTTCATGAACATACCAGTGTGGAAGTGTTATGGACTGCCATCCCCATTCTTATCCTGGTTGGTATGGCCGTGCCCGCCACAGCCACCCTAAAAAACATGTACGACGCATCAGACGCCGAGTTGGACGTCATGATCACTGGTCAGCAGTGGCGCTGGCGCTATGAGTATCTTGGTGAGGACGTAGCGTTTACCTCCAATATGAGTACCCCGAGAACGCAAATCAGTGGTGAAGAAGCCCGCGGTGAGCACTACTTATTAGAGGTTGACGAACCCCTGGTGCTGCCGATTAACCGTAAAGTACGTTTTCTAATGACCTCGGACGACGTGATTCACTCATGGTGGGTGCCGGACTTGGCGGTCAAGCAGGATACGATTCCCGGCTTTATTAATGAGAACTGGGTAAAAATCAACGAACCGGGTATTTATCGTGGTCAATGTGCTGAGCTGTGCGGTATTGATCACGGTTTTATGCCGGTGGTGGTGCATGCCGTAGAAGAAGAAGAGTTTGAAAGCTGGCTGGCTGAGCGGAAAGAGGCCGCTGAGCAAGAGGCAATGGGGGTAGACCGTGAGTGGGAAATGGCAGAACTAGTAGAGCGCGGTGAATCCGTTTATCAATCGATTTGCTCCTCTTGTCACCAAGCCGAAGGCCAGGGCTCGCCGCCGGCATTCCCGGCACTAGCAAATAACGAACAGCTATTAAGTGATGTGGATTGGCACCTTGATAAGGTGGTAAACGGTGTCTCGGGCGCGGCAATGCCCGCTTTTCGAAGCACCTTAAACCCTGTTGAAATCGCTGCTGTAGTCACCTATACGCGTAATGCTTGGGGTAATGATACGGGAGAGGTGGTGCAGCCTTCTGCAGTGGCTGAGTTAATCGCCCAATGACGTTGGTTTGCCACGCAATCGGACAACAACAATATTTTGGAGAGACACATGGCGCCCAAACTGCCCCCTCAGCCACCACTACAACATAGCTCTACAGCCGTCGCCGACGGTCAATCGCATGGTCATGCCGCGCCGCCAAAAGGTATTTTGCGCTGGCTATTGACCACCAACCACAAAGAGATCGGCTCTCTCTATTTGATTTTTTCGCTGACGATGTTTTTCATTGGCGGCATATTTGCCCTGGTGGTCAGGGCTGAGCTTTTCCAGCCAGGCTTGCAGCTGGTTGAACCTGAGTTTTTTAACCAGATGACCACCATGCACGGTTTGATAATGGTGTTCGCTGCGGTAATGCCCGCTTTCACCGGGTTAGCAAACTGGATGATACCGCTGCAGATTGGCGCGCCGGACATGGCGTTACCGCGGTTAAATAACTTCAGTTTTTGGCTGCTGCCGGTGGCGTTTACGCTGCTACTTTCAACGCTATTCATGCCCGGCGGGGGGCCTAATTTCGGCTGGACATTCTATGCGCCGCTGTCGACGAATTTTGCGCCACCCTCGACAACTTTCTTTATTCTCGCCCTGCATATTGCCGGCATTAGCTCCATTCTCGGTGCTATCAACATTATCGCAACCATTTTAAATATGCGTGCGCCGGGCATGCGTTTAATGGATATGCCGCTGTTTGTTTGGACATGGCTGATTACTGCTTTTCTGCTGATTGCCGTGATGCCGGTTTTGGCGGGTGTGATCACCATGATGCTTATGGATATTAACTTTGGCACCAGTTTCTTTGATGCAGCAGGCGGTGGTGATCCGGTGTTGTTTCAGCATCTATTCTGGTTCTTCGGTCACCCCGAAGTGTACATTATGATTCTGCCCGCCTTTGGGATTGTCTCGGCGATCATCCCCACCTTTGCACGTAAGCCTCTGTTCGGTTACGCATCGATGGTGTATGCCACCGCAGCTATTGCATTGCTGTCGTTTTTAGTCTGGGCTCACCATATGTTTATAGTGGGGCTCCCGCTGGTGGCAGAGCTGTTTTTTATGTACTCCACCATGCTGATTGCCGTGCCTACAGGGGTTAAGGTATTTAACTGGGTCACTACCCTGTTTCGCGGCTCAATTAGTTTTGAATCGCCGATGCTATTTTCCCTGGCCTTTGTGGTGCTATTTACCATCGGCGGCTTCTCCGGCCTGATGTTGGCCATCGCGCCAGCGGATTTTCAGTATCACGATACCTACTTCGTCGTCGCCCACTTCCACTATGTGTTAGTCCCAGGGGCGATCTTCGCCATCATGGCGGGGGTGTACTACTGGTTGCCGAAATGGACCGGTCACTATCCCAACGAGCGACTGGCTCAGTGGCATTTTTGGTTCTCGATTATTGGCGTCAATTTAACCTTCTTCCCCATGCACTTCGCAGGCTTGGCGGGGATGCCACGGCGAATCCCTGACTACGCCCTGCAGTTTGCTGATTTTAACTTGCTCTCAAGTATCGGTGCTTTCTTCTTCGGTGCGTCGCAGCTGCTGTTTGTATTGGGCGTGATCCTATGCATCCGCGGTGGTAAAAAAGCGCCCGCCAAAGCTTGGGAGGGAGCGGTTGACCTGGAGTGGACGGTGCCTAGCCCAGCGCCACTACACACATTTGAAACGCCGCCAGTGTTTCAGCGCACGTCTCACTAAAAATACATAAACCGCACGGGTCACCGGCCTAAGAGGTGTTATGAATAGTCAAGAACAGACACAAGTGGGAGTGCGACGCACGGTTATTAGGACAGTCGCCGTGCTGGTCGGCATGTTTGGGTTTGCCTTCGCACTGGTGCCGCTCTATGACGTTTTTTGCCAGATCACCGGTCTTAACGGCAAAGTGGATGCCACGGCGCAAAGTATCGTGCATGAAGAGGTGGATGAATCGCGTTATATCAACGTGCAATTTATCACTCGCGGCAGCCCCGGCCTGCCATGGCAGATGAGCGTTGAAATGCGCCAGATGAGCGTGCACCCCGGGCAAATGGCGGAAGTCGATTTTACCTTTACCAATAATAGTAATAGCGAAAGCTGGGGGAGAGCCGTGCCCAGTGTGTCTCCCTTCACTGCCACGACGCACCTGCGTAAAATCAGTTGTTTCTGCTTTCAAGAGCAGCAGTTGCAGGGCGATGAACGGTTAACCATACCGCTGGTATTCCAGCTGGCGCGTGACCTGCCTGCAGATATTAATACTATTACGCTGGTATATACCCTGTATCCCGTAGAGCATGCGATTCAAAATGCTTCACTGAATAGCGCTAATAGCGACTTAGAGAATGATGACGACCTGAGCAATGGTCCCGAAAACAGTCTCAGTAACGAGCCCAAAAACAATAAAGCGGTGGGAGAAGCGATATGAGCAGTGGTAGCTATTACGTTCCGGCGAGTAGTCGGTGGCCTGTTCTTGGCTCGGTTGCCCTAGGCGCCATGATGGTGGGTACCGGTATTAAGCTCGTCTACGACACGGGGTTGCCGCTGGTGTTAATCGGCGTAGTGGGCGTTATTGCGGTGATGGGGCTCTGGTTTCGTGACGTGATTAGTGAGTCTCGGGGAGGACTTTACGATGCGCAAATGGACCGTTCATTTCGCTGGGGGATGGGTTGGTTTATTTTTTCGGAAGTGATGTTTTTCGCCGCTTTTTTCGGTGCGCTATTTTACGTACGTATGTTTGCCATTCCATGGTTAGGGGGGGAAGGGGCAAAAGGCGTTTCCGCGTTGTTGTGGCCTGATTTTGTAGCCACATGGCCGTTGCTGAACCCGCCGGACTCATCTATCGCTGGCCCGCAACAAGTCTTTAGCCCGTGGCAGCTTCCTCTCGTCAATACCCTGATTTTAATTACCTCCAGCATCACATTAACCGTTGCCCACGAAGCGCTAAAGTTAGGCGACAGGAAGACATGCCGCAACTGGCTAACGGGCACCGTGCTGTTGGGATTCTGCTTTATCATGATTCAGGGCATTGAGTATTACGAGGCCTACGCGCATTACGGAATTACCTTAGAAGCCGGTATTTTTGGTGCGACATTCTTTATTTTGACGGGTTTTCATGGCGTGCACGTCATTATTGGCACGCTGATATTAGCCACCATGCTGGTGCGTATTATTAAGGGGCACTTCGCCGACGAAAACCACTTTGGTTTTGAAGCCTCTTGCTGGTATTGGCACTTTGTGGATGTGGTCTGGGTGGGGCTGTTTATTTTTGTCTATGTCTTATAGTCGCATTAGCCTAACTGGCCTGACCAATAGCCGAAAATAATAAGGGCTACAAGCAAACAACCTAAACCAATTCTCCATTTGAGAGAACGTAATAAGCGGTGAGAAGAGGCGTTATCTCGAATCAGAAAAACGGCGCCCATGGCCAGGCTGATGACCATCGCGATAAATACGGCGGCAATGAGTAGTTGTAACCACATGATGAAACCCTCTCGGCAATGGCGTTTTTATAGTTGGTGTCTGTTCTGGAGTGTACTGGTGGCGTTAGGCGCCTGTTTAGGACTATGGCAGTGGGAGCGGGCAGATGACAAGCGGTTAGCAATAGCCATGCGCGATGCAGCCCCCGCTTTGGTAAAACCGACAGCACAGCCAGCCCAAGGCGCCCAGGTGACACTGCGGGGAGAATACTTGGCTGAGCAAACACTCTATTTGGATAATCGCATCGTAGACGGAAGGGTCGGTGTGGCGGTACTAACGCCACTGCGTGATATTCACGGTCAGTTGTGGCTGGTGCAGAGAGGCTTTTTAGCCACCGGGCCGCGTCGCGAAACACCCCAGGCCGCAACACCCAGTGGGACGGTTGACCTGACTGGCGAGTGGCAGGAGGTACAGGCGGGCGGTCCGCTATATGGGGAAAACAGAGAAGGGGCACGGCTGCAGCAGCTCAGTCTTGAGCCATGGCGCGCTTCGCTAGGTGCCTTCAGCTACGCTGGCTGGTTGCATGCTTCCGAAGGCGATGGGGTTCTCACCCCGTGGTGGGAAGCCAATGTCATGCCACCCAGTCGGCATATGGGCTATGCGGTTCAGTGGTGGGGCCTAGCCCTGGCAGCCTTGGTGGTCATGTTTATCGGCGGCCAGAGGTTGCGTCGCGATGGGACTCAACAAAAGCGTTCAGGTTATAAAAATAAACAGGGGTGAAAGTATGCAGGATGCCAAACACATTCGCCGCCAGCGGCTCAAGTTAATCCTTATTTTTGTGATATTCGCGGCACCTATGGTCGCTGCGTGGGGAATGGTCGAGTTACGCATTGGTATTCCAGACCGGCATACGGCTCACGGCAAGGTTGACCTGAAATTACCCATGCTCGATGAATGGCCGTTAACCACGCTGGCTGATAATAGCCAAGAAGAGTGGATATTGGTGTTTGACTGCGCCCAGCAGTGCGAACAGCGCATGGATGAGTTTTGGCGGCTACACCGTGCTTTAGGTCGCGAGGCGCCGAGATTAACCCGTTTGCGGATCGGTGGGGATGCAGAGCCGCTACCGGGAGAGATGACCAGCGAATGGCAGCACTTACCCTCATGGCGTGAAGACAACTCAGTATGGGTACTCGATCCCATGGGGCGTCCTGCACTGGCTTTTGAGGCCAATGTAGCCACTAAGTATGTGCTCGAGGATATCCAGCATTTGCTTAAAGTGAATCCTCAGTAAAGCAAGCTAACCCCTGTTGTTAAGGAACCGCCATGCACGATTCATATGCGCGCCGCTTGCGGTGGTTAGTGCGATTAACGCTGGTAGGGGCTCTGTTTACCACGGTGGTCATGTTGGTTGGTGCCTGGACGCGTTTAGTCGATGCGGGGCTAGGCTGCCCTGATTGGCCGGGGTGCTATGGAAAGTTGTTAGTTCCTGATAGTGACTTGGCCACGCTGCGCCATCCTGATGTCCCGCTGGACCCTTTTAAGGCGTGGGTGGAGATGGCGCATCGCTATATCGCAACGCTACTGGGATTGGTGGTACTTAGCGTTGTGGTGTTGGGTTGGCCGTTGCGTCATCGTCGCGATTATCCATGGCATCTGAGTTTGATGCTGCTAGTGGTTATTTTGCTCCAGGGCGCCTTTGGTGCCTTCACCGTTACGCTTAAGTTGTGGCCTCAAGTCGTTACTCTCCATCTGCTGGGCGGGTTGAGCGTACTGTTGCTGTTCTTGTGGGTACATCTTCGCTTACGTCTCGCTGTGGCGCCAACGCCAATAAATGAACCGCGGCGTGCCAATGCATGGTGGGGCATTGCGGCTTGTTTGCTCGTTGCGCAATTGGCGCTAGGCGGCTGGGTAACTAGCAATTATGCCGGTGTGGCTTGCCAAGGATTCCCTACTTGCAATGGTCAGTGGTTGCCCGCCATGGACATCAGCGAGGGCTTTCACCTTACCCAGACCGTCGGGCCCAATTACCTGCATGGACAGTTGCATGCCGAGGCACGTACCGCGATTCAAGTGGTTCATCGTTTGGGGGCGCTGCTGCTGGGGGGCGGGCTGATAGCGCTTTGGTGGCGTTATCGGCATTGGCGGAGTGCTGCAAGGCCGCTCGCGATAGTTGTCGGTTTGTATGCGCTGCAGGCTGCGTTGGGGGTTGCCAATGTGGTGCTTTGGTTGCCGCTATGGCTGGCGCTACTGCACACCGCTGGCGCCATTGCGCTGGCCGCTGGGTTGGTTTGGGCGTGGTGGCGTTGGCGCTATCAAGTGGCTGAGGTTTACTCTACGACAACTCATTCACCTTATAACAACGTTATCGCTCAATAAAAGGGAAGCATGCCATGCGCAATATAACAATGACGCTACCCACGGCTGTGCCTTCTATGCTGTGGGGTTGGAAAGAGCTATTGGGCCTGTGCAAGATTAAAGTGGTGGCCGTTATGTTGGTGTGTACGGCCGTAGGGATGGCATTAGCGACCCCAGGCCTACCACCGCTGACGAACGTAATGCTTGGTCTAGCGGGGATCGGTCTCGCCTCTTGCGGTGCGGCTGCTTTTAATCATGTTATCGACCGCCGCCTGGATGCGGTAATGACGCGAACTGCTCGTCGCCCTGTGGCAAGTAAGCGGCTACCCGTGGCGATCGCTCTAGGGTGGGCGTGCATGCTGTCTGTCGCGGGTGTTGGGCTATTGGCGTGGCAGGTTAACCACTTAACAGCTGCGCTCACCTTTGCCTCCCTGATTGGCTATGCGCTGATTTATACTGCTTTTTTAAAACGTGCTACGCCACAAAATATCGTTATTGGTGGGGTAGCTGGCGCGGCGCCGCCACTTTTAGGTTGGGTCGCTATCACAGGGCACATCAGCTCTGAATCGCTGCTGCTGATGCTGATTATTTTTGCCTGGACGCCGCCACATTTCTGGGCCCTGGCTATTCATAAGCGCGATGATTATGCACGTGCGGGGATTCCCATGCTGCCTGTTACGCATGGCATTCCTTTTACACGGCTGCAAATTTGGCTGTATGGGTGGTTAACCGTGTTGGCCACCTTAATGCCGGTGATGATTGGCATGAGTGGCGCACTCTATCTGTTCGTCGTGATGTGTCTTAATGCACGCTTTATGGTGTGGAATTGGCGAGTATGGCGCGGGCAGGATCCCGCCGCCCCCATTAACGCGTTCTGGTTCTCGATTCGCTACCTATTGGGTGTTTTCGGTGCGCTATTACTCGATCATTACGCTGCCGTGCTTGTTTGGTAAGCCCGTGTAGCAAGTGGCTAGTGGAGTAAATATTTAGCTAGCTGGAACTCAAGCCTGGATGCCATTGGCAGAATGGTGGTATAAGGGTGTACAATTTTCGTCAAGTAATTTATCCGCTTAATGAGGAGTTTCATGAACTCAACGGTAGCGCTGATATTACTGGCCGTGGCGATTGCAGTGATTGTAGGACTATGCATCTACGCATGGGGGTTACGCAAAGAGGTCAGTCGCCGAGAAGCTTATCGGCGCGATGAAGATGCTCGCGCTCAGCAAAACAGCTTAGAAAACCTTGATTATGTCGCCAGCGCACTGGTTCAGGAGCAGGTCGATATCACTGAGGGCGCTTGGCGCTGTAAGGTGCTTCTTGAAATCATTGATCCTAGCTTAACGGAACGAGCGGAATTTAAGGCATTTCTTGACCACCATAGTCGCACTAAACACCTGAATACGCATTCCGCACGTCAGCAATTGACCGCCCGAGAGCGTATGCAGGAGGACAAAGAGCGGTTGATGGTGGAAAATGATATGCGCGAAGCTGTACTCGAAGCCGCTCGGGCAGTGTTAAAGTGGCGTGCTCAAGGTAAAAATGCGTTGCATTAACTATTGGATTTTGGCGGTTTAAACCGCCAAAATGCATAGCAAACTAATTTTTAGTGCCCATCGCGGCATTTTTGCTATGCTGAGGGATGTCGGTATTGGCAAGAAGTTGATATCTTGGCATTGTTGCCTTCTAGCGCTTAGGCGTTAATGATAGGTACACCGTTCTGTATTGACTGGGTTCTAGGTAATGAGTACGTCGTCATTAGTACTGAGAGCTTGGTTCATTAACCAGTGGTTCAGAACAGGCGAAAAATGGATGCTCTCGCAAATAAGAAGCATTGGATAGATTTGGTCACTTATGACCATTTCAGCATTGGATCAAGAAGGAGTCTTGCATGAAAAAATCAACGACTGGGTTGCTAATCGGTTCCGCCCTGGTAGTCGGCCTCTCTGGCTGTGCCAGTTCGGCCTCACAATCTTCCGGCCAATCAAGCGCTAGCAGTGACCGTAGCTGGTATCAGCATCCTGCGGTATGTGGTTTGGCCGGCGGTTTAATTGGTGGCAGCATTGGCTACGCCACCAGCAGCAGTTCTGATGAAGAGAGCGGTGCTGCTACTGGTGCCGCTGCTGGTGCTGCTATCGGCGGTCTGCTATGTGCTGACCGTACGCCTGAGCCGGTTGCACCACAGTGCCCAAGCTATGGCGAAGTGCCTGCTGGTGTTGCTGTTGACGCTGAAGGTTGCCCGCTAGATTCTGACGGCGACGGCGTACCGGACTACCGTGATCAGTGCCCAGGCACACCTGCTGGCGTTGAAGTTAATGCCAATGGTTGCCCGCTTGACTCCGATAACGACGGCGTGCCGGACTACCGTGATCAGTGCCCGAATACACCAGCTGGCGTAGAAGTTAACGCACTTGGTTGCCCGGATAGCGTTGTTCTACAAGATGTTAACTTCGAGTTTGACTCTGCTCAATTGACTTCTAACGCTCAGAATGTCCTGAACGGTGTTGCTGAGCGTTTGGTTAGCAACCCTGATGTGCGTGTAAGCATCGAAGGACACACTGATTCACGCGGTTCTGATGAGTACAACAAAAACTTGTCACAAGAGCGTGCACAGTCTGTTGCATCTTACCTCGCTAGCCGTGGTGTAGAAGCCAACCGCATGCGTGCAGTAGGTTACGGTGAAGAGCAGCCGGTCGCGTCTAACGAGACTGAAGAAGGCCGCTTCCAGAACCGTCGCGTTGAATTGGACGAGTGGAACTAAGTTCACTTATCCTCTGAGGGTTGTTGATTGCCTATAAACGGCTAGCTGCAACCCACAGGTAAAGAAACGGGAGGCTTATGCCTCCCGTTTTTATTTTAAGCGGTAGGTAAGTCTGCTAGGCTTGCCGCTGCTTTATAGCGGTACACTTTGCACCTCCCAAGACCATTGATAGCGAAATGTGATCCTTGGTATGGATCACCACTGCGCTCAAGGAACCTGAATGCCTATTGTTACTCTGCCTGACGGCAGTCAAAGAACGTTTGAAGCACCGCTGACCATTATGCAGCTCGCAGAATCCATTGGCCCTGGTTTGGCTAAGGCCTGTATTGCTGGGAAAATCGATGGTGTGCTGGTAGATGCCGCTGACCTGATTGAACAAGACGCGAAAGTGGCCATTATTACCGCGCGTGACGATGAGGGTCTGGAAATTATCCGTCACTCCTGCGCCCATCTAATTGGTCATGCGGTCAAGCAGATGTACCCCGAGGCCAAAATGGCGATCGGGCCGGTCATTGATGACGGTTTTTACTACGATATCGAGTTTGGTCAATCTGTGACGCCGGAAGACCTGGAAGCGATAGAAAAGCGTATGCAGTCACTGATTGAGAGCGAGTACGATGTCGTACGCGAATACGTTAATCGCGATCAGGCAATGTTGACCTTCTTGCATCGTGATGAGCCGTACAAGCAGGAAATTGTTCGCGATATTCCCGATGACGCGAAAATCCGGCTTTATCATCACGAAGAGTACACTGACATGTGCCGCGGGCCGCACGTGCCGAATACCCGCCACCTAAAAGCGTTCAAGCTGACAAAGCTAGCCGGTGCCTATTGGCGTGGCGACGCTGCAAACACCATGCTAACGCGCATCTACGGCACCGCATGGGGCGATAAAAAGCAGCTTAAAGCGTATCTCAAGCGTCTTGAGGAAGCCGAGAAGCGCGACCATCGTAAGCTCGCCCGCAAGATGGACTTATTCCATATTCAAGAAGAAGCGCCGGGCATGGTGTTTTGGCACCCCAATGGCTGGACGATGTATCAGGCCTTGGAAGAGTACATGCGCAACATTCAGCGCGAGCATGGCTACCAGGAAATCAAAACGCCTCAGGTGGTTGACCTCTCTTTGTGGAAAAAATCCGGGCACTGGGGTCATTACAGTGATCTGATGTTCACCACTGAGTCTGAGAAGCGCGAATACGCGGTCAAACCCATGAACTGTCCTTGCCATGTGCAGGTATTTAATCAGGGGTTGAAAAGCTACCGTGATTTGCCACTGCGTTTAGCCGAGTTTGGTAGCTGCCATCGTAATGAACCTTCCGGCTCTCTGCATGGTCTGATGCGCGTGCGCGGCTTTACCCAGGATGATGCGCATATTTTCTGCACCGAAGGCCAAATACAGGCTGAGGCAGAAGATTTTATAGCGTTAACGCTGCAAGTTTATAAAACGCTCGGTTTCGAAGATGTTGAACTGAAGCTCTCAACGCGCCCGGACGACTTCCTTGGCGAAGCTGAAGTGTGGGATCAGGCCGAACAGGGGCTTGAGGCGGCATTGAATGCAACGGGCTTGGCGTGGGATCTACAGCCAGGTGAGGGGGCTTTTTATGGGCCTAAAATTGAATTTGCACTGCGCGATTGTCTGAATCGTGTCTGGCAGTGTGGTACCCTACAGCTCGATTTTAACTTGCCAGGGCGTTTAGGGGCACAGTACGTTGATGAAGATGGCGTACGTAAGACCCCGGTGATGCTTCACCGCGCGATTTTAGGCTCCTTCGAGCGTTTCTTGGGGATTCTGATTGAGCACTATGCGGGCGCTATGCCATTATGGCTTGCGCCACAGCAAGCGGTTGTCATGACCATCACCGATTCACAGCGCGAATATGCGCTTGATTTGGAGAAACGCCTGCAAAAAAGTGGCTTGCGTGCTAAAGCGGACTTGAGGAACGAGAAGATCGGCTTTAAAATCCGTGAGCATACGTTACAGAAAGTTCCCTATCTCCTTGTGGTGGGAGATAAGGAAGTCGAAGCTGACTCAGTGGCCGTGCGAACACGCAGCGGCGAAAACCTCGGTACAATGACGGTCGATGAATTTATTGAACGCCATACTGCCGAGAGAGCAGCCCTGGCGACATCGTCAATTGCCTAAGGAGACGGAACGATCAAGAGAAGCAACCAGCGCGGGCGTCCAGCAGACAAACGCCCACCAATGAACGAGCGAATTGTCGAAGAAGAAGTGCGTCTTATTGGTAGCGACGGTGAGCAGCTGGGCGTTGTGCCCACCACCGAAGCGCTAGAGCGTGCTGAATCTGAAAGCTTAGATCTCGTGCAAATTTCGAATGCCGATCCCATCGTCTGTAAGATTATGGATTACGGCAAGTTCGTTTTTGAGACCAAGAAGCAGAAAGCGGCTCAAAAGAAGAAGCAGAAGCAAATCCAGGTTAAGGAAGTTAAATTCCGTCCTGGCACCGATGAAGGCGATTATCAGGTAAAGCTTAAAAACCTGACGCGCTTTTTGGAAGGTGGTGACAAGGGCAAAGTCACACTGCGCTTCCGTGGTCGTGAAATGGCGCACCAGGATATCGGCCGTAAGCTGATGGAAAGGATCGCGGCAGACCTGGAAGAGATCGGAGTGGTAGAGGCCTTTCCTAAAATGGAAGGCCGCCAGATGATCATGATTATTGCCCCGAAAAAGAAGTGATCCAACGGCGATGTCAACGGGCCACCGTTAAACCGGTGGTCGGCCCTGGGTTTTCTAAAAAATATCGAGCGGAGTTTTCCTCATGCCGAAAATCAAAAGCAACAGCGGCGCTGCCAAGCGCTTCAAGAAGACTGCTAATGGCTTTAAGCACAAGCAGTCTCACCGTAGCCACATCTTGACCAAGAAATCGACCAAGCGTAAGCGTCAATTGCGTGGAATGAAGCAGATCCACGCGTCTGATAAAGCGCTCATCCAGCGTATGCTGCCGAATCTATAAGTCGGGTTTTCGTTTTTCTGAGTGCACAATTTTTTTGCCTCAGCCTTAAAGTCAGGAGTGTGTTATGACTCGAGTTAAACGTGGCGTAGTAGCGCGTCGTCGCCATAAAAAAGTATTGAAGCTTGCCAAAGGTTACTACGGTGCCCGTTCGCGTGTTTTCCGCGTTGCCAAGCAAGCCGTTATCAAAGCGGGCCAGTATGCTTACCGTGACCGTCGCAACCGTAAGCGCCAGTTCCGCGCGCTTTGGATCCAGCGTATTAACGCTGGTGCACGCGTAAACGGCATGTCTTACAGCCGTTTTGTAGGCGGTCTTAAGAAAGCCGGTATTGAAATCGACCGTAAAGTATTGGCCGATTTGGCGGTACACGAGAAGGCTGCATTTGCTGCCATCGTGGAAAAAGCCAAGGCTGCCCAATAAGGTAGTATGCACTGGGCGTATGCCCGTGTTACGTGCCTGAGGTCATTTCAGAGTGACCCATCCAGGGGAAGAGCAGCCGCTCTTCCCCTGTTTTTTTGTCACCTTCAACGTGCCACGCCATCTTCACGGATGGACACCGCTTAATTCGGAGTGAAACGGATGGATCACCTTCCTACTCTGGTATCTGAGGCGCGCGACGCCATTCAGGCTGCGCAGAGTGTCGCCGCACTAGACGAGTTACGAGTACGCTACTTAGGTAAGAAAGGTGAGGTAACTGCCTTGCTGAAAGGCCTGGGTAAGCTGTCAGCCGAAGAGCGCCCGGCGGCGGGCGAGCGTATTAATCAAGCCAAGCAAACGCTGGCCGACGAAATTGATGCCAAGCGCGAACAGCTTGAAAGTGCTGCGCTGAGTGCTCGTTTGGCCGCTGAAAGTATTGATGTCACCTTGCCGGGGCGTGGCCAGGCCGGTGGTGGGTTGCATCCCGTGACGCGTACCCTCGAGCGTATAGAGGGTCTGTTCACCCGTATTGGTTATGATGTGGCGATAGGGCCAGAGATTGAGGACGACTATCACAATTTTGAAGCCCTCAATATTCCCGCGCACCATCCCGCTCGTGGTATGGCGGATACGTTCTATTTTGATGCCACGCGCTTGCTGCGTACTCACACTTCGCCGGTGCAAGTGCGCACCATGAAGAGTAGCGAGCCGCCCATCCGTATCGTCTGCCCAGGGCGTGTTTATCGCAGTGACTCTGATCTGACCCACACGCCGATGTTTCATCAGGTTGAAGGGCTGTTGGTCGATGAGGGGGTTAGCTTTGCTGACCTTAAAGGTACCATCGAAGACTTTCTGCAGGCATTTTTCGAGCGCGACGATCTTTCGGTGCGTTTCCGACCCTCCTACTTCCCATTCACTGAGCCTTCCGCCGAAGTGGATATTCAGTGCGTGATGTGTAGCGGGGCTGGCTGTCGCGTCTGTTCCCATAGCGGCTGGCTGGAAGTAATGGGCTGCGGCATGGTGCATCCTGAGGTATTTCGTCACTCGGGCATTGATACCGAGCGCTATACCGGATTTGCCTTCGGAATGGGGGCTGAGCGTTTGGCAATGCTGCGCTACGGCGTGAATGATTTACGCCTGTTCTTTGAAAACGATCTGCGTTTTTTACGTCAATTCGCTTAAGACCGCCGCCGAATACAGGATCAACCATGAAATTTTCAGAACAGTGGCTGCGTGAGTGGGTTTCCCCGCAGCTTGAAACGCAGGCAATGGCCGACCAAATCACCATGGCGGGCTTGGAAGTTGACGCTGTTGAAGCGGTAGCCGCCGTCTTTAGCGGTGTGGTGGTGGCTGAGGTGCTGAGTAAAGAGAAGCATCCTGACGCCGATAAGCTAAATGTCTGCACCGTTAATGACGGTAGTGGCGAACCTGTTCAGGTTGTCTGCGGGGCGCCCAATGTCGATGTTGGCCAGAAAGTACCCTTTGCCCAGGTGGGTGGTGTGCTGCCGGGCGACTTTAAAATCAAAAAAGCCAAGCTGCGCGGCGTTGAGTCGCGGGGGATGATCTGTTCGGCCTCCGAGCTGGGGCTTGAAGAGGAGACGTCGCCTGGCATTCTGGTGCTGTCGGCTTCAGCTCCAGCGGGTGTCGACTTCCGAGCGTTTATGCATCTCAATGACATGACTATTGAGGTCGACCTGACGCCCAATCGCGGTGACTGCCTAAGTGTTAAAGGGCTGGCGCGTGAAGTCGGCGTACTCAATCGCTTGCCGGTTCGCGGTCCCGCAATAGCACCAGTGGCGGCGGAGGTTGAAGATAGCTTTGCGATAAGCATAGAGGCGCCAGAGCAGTGCCCACGCTATCTCGGTCGTGTCATCAAAGGCGTCAATGTTCAGGCTGAAGCACCCCTGTGGATGGTGGAGCGCTTGCGCCGCAGTGGCGTTCGCTCCATTGACCCCGTAGTGGATATTACCAATTACGTCATGCTGGAGTTGGGCCAGCCGATGCACGCCTTTGATCGTGACAACCTGCAAGGGGGGATGGTTGTGCGCATGGCCAAACCAGGTGAGCGGCTAACGCTGCTTGATGGTAATGACGTGGCGCTGCGTCCTGAAACGCTGGTGATTGCCGATCATTCCGGCCCGCTAGCCATGGCAGGGGTGATGGGGGGTGAAAACTCCGGCGTTAATAAAAATACCCAGACTATTTTCCTTGAATCAGCCTTCTTTACGCCGCTTGCCATTGCCGGGCAGGCGCGCTCTTACGGACTGCACACCGACGCATCGCATCGCTTTGAGCGCGGTGTTGATCCGCAGCTGACGCCAGTGGCCGTCGAGCGGGCCACACAGCTGTTGATTGAGATCTGCGGCGGTCAGGCTGGGCCTGTTGTGGAAGCACAAAGTGTCGAGCATATGCCCGTAGAGCGCGCGATTCTGTTGCGCAGTGCGCGTTTAGAGCAGGCGCTTTCCAAGGCCCTCGATAGCGATGATGTGACCGATATTTTGCAACGCCTAGGGCTTGATGTCAGCGTACAGGATGACGGTTGGGCAGTCACCGCGCCAAGCTGGCGTTTTGATCTAGCCATCGAAGAAGATCTTATCGAAGAAGTGGCGCGTATCCACGGCTACAATAATTTGCCGGTACGTCGCCCTGCGGCGCGCTTGGCGTTGCGCTCTGCCGATGAGGCAACGCTCACCCAGGCTCGCTTGCGCCGCCAAATGGTGGCCCGCGGTTTTCAGGAGGCGATTACCTACAGTTTTGTGGCGCCCGAGCTGCAAGCGGTCATGCTGCCTGATGCTGTAAGCCCAGCGCTCGCTAATCCTATCTCGGCTGATATGTCGGTGATGCGCGCTAGCCTGTTTCCCGGCTTGGTGCGTACCATGGAGTACAACCTTAACCGCCAGCAAGCCCGTGTTCGACTGTTTGAAACCGGTTTGGTCTTTAACGGCGAGCTGGATGCATTGTCACAAGTGCCGATGCTCGGCGCCCTGGTGTGTGGCCCAAGGGAAGCCGAGGGCTGGAGTGATGCTAAAGGCCGCGTCGACTTTTACGATCTAAAAGGTGATTTAGAAAGTGTCCTGGCCTTGGGTGGCGACGCTGACGCATGGCGCTTTGAGCCAGCTGAGCACCCAGCGCTTCATCCTGGTCAAAGTGCGCAGCTGCTGCACCATGGAGAGCCCGCTGGCTGGATTGGCACCCTGCATCCGCAAGTGCGCGCCAAGCTGGGCTTAAAAATGGATGCGGTGCTGTTTGAAGTGCGCCTGGATGCACTGAGTCAAGGTCGGATTCCTGCTTTTGAGCCGCTATCACGCTTCCCTGAGGTGCGCCGTGATCTAGCGTTTATACTCAAAGAGGCGACACCTGTGCAGGCGCTACTGGATTGTGCCAAGCAACAAGCAGGCGAATATCTGCAGGATATTAAGCTTTTTGATGTTTATGTCGGTAAAGGTGTCGCCGAAGGGTGCAAGAGTATTGCATTGGGCTTGACCTGGCAGCATCCATCGCGCACGCTAAACGACGAAGAAATCAATCAGTTGGTCGATTCGATTGTCACACAAGTGCGTGTCAAGCTGGATGCGGAGCTGCGCGGCTAAGTTAGTAGTATAGGTAAGTACTATAATTAGTACCTACGTACCTGGGCCACGCCACGATGCTTATCACGTTCTTGGCAATGCGTTTGCCACTGTATGTTGACTACAGGGCGTTTGTTGCTGTGTTTGCTGCAAGGATAAGGAGAAGCCTTATGGGTGCGTTGACCAAAGCAGAGCTAGCTGAACATTTGCATGCGGAGCTAGCGTTGTCTAAACGAGAAGCGAAGGCCATGGTCGAAGCTTTTTTTGAAGAGATTCGAGCCTGTCTACGTGAAAACGAACAGGTTAAGCTGTCGGGGTTTGGTAACTTTGATCTGCGTGATAAGCGCGAGCGACCAGGACGTAACCCCAAAACCGGGGAAGAAATACCTATTTCTGCTCGTCGAGTCGTAACGTTTCGTCCAGGCCAAAAGCTCAAACAGCAGGTCGAACACTATGTAGGCGGTGAGTAGTCTATTAGTCTATGAGGTGCTATTGATTCCAAGGTGGTGGGTTGTGCTCATCGCCACCAATGCTCATAGCTAATCAGACTCATGCTTTGTAAAAGGAGTGCCTTCGGGCGCTCCTTTTCTTCTTGTGATGAGCGTTGGGGTCAGAACGCCTTTGTAGTGTGAGTTCATTGATGCCCTTAAATGCCACCACTTTCAATCAGCCAAGTAATCACCACTTTAATGACGTAGCCCAGCATGCCAGCGCCCAGCACCACAAACAGCATGATGGTGCCAAACTTGCCAGCGTTCGACTTTTTAGCCAGATCCCAAATAATAAAACACATAAATATGATTAAACCGCCAATCATTAGCGGGGTGATCCAAGCCTCGAAGGTTTGCTGCATAGCCACTCCTGTGTGCTGCGTGTGAGTCACCCGTTGCGGGTGATGTGTCTCATTCTAACCAGCCATGTTAATATTTGAGCAAATTCATCGGGTATTTGTCGACTTGACGGTTGGCACTGTGACACTTTGACAGGGGAGTGACGATGCCGAAGCTGAATATTTTGGTGGGCACCATGTATGGCGGTGCCTTAGATGTGGCAGAGCAGGTGAAACCCCTATTTGAGCAGGCGGGTTACGCTGTGGCGATTCTTGAACAGCCTGCTGTCGATGATATTGTCGGTGGCGATGCTGACTTGGTGCTGTTTTGTGTGTCGACCACGGGCAGCGGCGATTTTCCCGGCGGTTTCGTGCCCTTTGTACGCAATTTGCGCGATCAAAGCCCCTCGCTTACCTCGCTTCGTTACGGGCTCATCGCGCTGGGTGACAGCTCTTATGGCGATACCTTCTGTGGCGCAGGTCGCGCGCTTGACGAACTGCTGGCGGACCACGGTGCGACCCGGTTAGGTGAGCGCCTAGAGATTGATGCCATGGAAACCTTTATGGCCGACGATGCTGCCGTGCCCTGGGTGGAAGAGTGGATCGTTGCCCAGCAATTAGAGGTAGCTTAAGCGATGCAGCGAGCGCCTACTTCACCTGAGCGCATTAGCGTTGCGCTGGGCTTGTGTATCGTTATGCTGGCGACGCTGCCTCGCTACGTTGCGGGCGGGCATGAAACCCGCCAGACGCTGATTATCATTGCTCTGGCGCTGGTTGCCTTTGTAGCCGTTATACAGTGGCGCTTATTGGCCTTAGAGGCGCGTAGGCGGTTGCCACAACTGTGCAAACGGTTAGTGGTCATGCTGCTGCTAGGAATGGTTGTCATGGGTGGTTGGCACGCGCTGTTTACGGACTGGATTAGCTGGCAGGTATTCATCTCCCACGGGGCAACCCTTGGCGTGCTGATGCATGCGCTAAGCCTATGGTGGTCAGGTGAGCGTCAAGCTGGCTAGGATTTTTCTGCAGCGATTGAAAAAGTCGCTGCAAGACGCACAAAACAGTAGAATGGCAACAGTAATGCAGTGTGGGGGCCAATAATGAAGCCAAACACACCCTAAAACGGTTAATTGCTCGCTTATTGCCTTGTTTTTATAATCACTGCCCCCATGTTGCGAGCATGGTGCTTGCCACTATGCGTTGGGGTTCTTAAAATTGCCCCTTTGATCTTTTTAGACGCAATCAGCACAATTACATGCAATCAACACAACGCCCAGCCGTTAGAGGACAATTCATGCAAGTTTCTGTCGAGACGACCTCCCAGATCGAACGCCGCATTACCATTCAGGTGCCGGCTGCCGAAATTGACGAGGCCGTTAGCGCTCGCTTGAAAGACACCGCGAAGAATGTTCGCTTGAATGGTTTTCGCCAGGGCCGGGTGCCAATGGCAGTAGTCCAGCAGCGCTACGGCCAAGACGTACGTAACGAGGTGGTCAGCGAAGTAATGCGCGAGCGATACGTGCGCGCTATTACCGAAGAAGGCCTAAACCCGGCTGGCTTCCCGCAAATTGAACCTTCCGTTAACGAATCAGGCAAAGACCTTGAGTTCGTGGCGGTCATGGAAATCTACCCGCAGGTTGAGCTGACCTCCATCGAAGGGACTGAGGTTGAACGCCCGGTGGTTTCCGTCAGCGATGCTGATGTCGACGAAATGATCGATACGCTGCGTAAGCAAAACGCCGGCTGGGAAGAAGTAGACGCTGCTGCAGCCGACGGTGACCAAGTCGCTATCGACTTCCAGGGCTACATCGGTGATGAGCCGTTTGAAGGCGGTAGCGCCGAAGGCCACACGCTGGTCATTGGCTCCAATAGCTTTATTCCTGGTTTTGAAGAGCAGTTGATTGGCGCTAAGGCGGGCGAAGAGAAAACGCTGAACGTCACTTTCCCGGCAGATTACCAAGCCGAGCATTTGGCCGGTAAAGACGCCACCTTTAAAGTCACGGTGCATAAAGTCAGCAGCCAGAAGCTACCCGAAGTCGACGCTGAGTTCATTGAGCGCTTTGGTGTTGAAGGCGGCGACCAGGAAAAATTCCGCGCTGAAATCAAGAAAAACATGACCCGTGAGGCGTCACAAGCCGTTGATAATCGGGTTAAGCAGCAAGTGCTTGATGCGCTGAAAAAGGTTAACGAAATTCCTGTGCCTAGCGCCCTGGTTCAGCAAGAGACAGATGGCATGAAGCGCCAAGCGGCGCAGCAATTTGGTCTGGGCGAAGATTTTGATGTCAGCCAGTTGCCCAACGAACTGTTCGAAGAGCAGGCCAAAGGCCGCGTTCAGGTTGGTCTATTGCTAGCTGAAGTAATCAAAGCTAACGAACTCGATGCTGACGATGACGCTATCAAAGCTAAAGTGACCGAGTTGGCTGAGCAGTACCAGGATCCTGATGAAGTGGTCAGCTACTACATGGGTAATGAAGAGCTGAAAACCCAGGTTAAATCTGCCATTCTCGAAGAGAAAGCGGTTGCTAAGCTACTTGAGCAAACGAACATTAAAGACGTTGAAATGTCTTACCAGCAAGCCCTTGCTGCTGCGCAACAGCAGGCAGAGCAAGGTGAGGGTGCTGAAGAAGGCGAGCAAGCTAGCGCCTAACACCTTGGAACGTGGCGCACCTTTATGTCGGTGCGCCTTTCCCTTCCCGGACGCAAGGAATCACCTGAATGAGTGAGTTTGATATTCAAAACGCCGGTGGTCTAGTACCCATGGTGGTTGAGCAGAGCGCCAAAGGGGAAAGAGCCTACGACATTTACTCACGCCTTTTAAAAGAGCGTGTGATCTTTTTGGTAGGCCCTGTAGAAGACTACATGGCTAATCTGGTTGTCGCCCAATTGCTGTTTCTGGAGTCGGAAAACCCCGATAAAGATATTCACCTGTATATCAACTCGCCGGGTGGGTCGGTCACCGCGGGTATGTCGATTTACGACACGATGCAGTTTGTGAAACCAGATGTCTCTACAGTGTGTATTGGCCAGGCGGCCAGCATGGGCGCGCTGTTGTTGACAGCAGGCGCGGCTGGTAAGCGCTACTGCTTGCCTAACTCGCGGGTGATGATTCACCAGCCGCTGGGCGGTTATCAGGGGCAAGCGTCTGACATCGAAATTCATACCCGTGAAATTCTGGGTATTCGTGAGAAACTGAATCAAATTCTTGCCCATCATACGGGGCAGGATATTGAAGACGTTTCGCGTGATACCGACCGGGATAATTTTATGAGCGCCAATAAAGCCAAAGAGTATGGTTTGATTGATGCAGTGCTGGATAAGCGGCCTACATCCTGATAGCGTGATAGGATTCTGCTTTTCTAACGAGCTTTTCCGGCGGCGAAAGCCGCCGCAGTGATAGAGGTATGCGAATGGCCGACGGCAAAGGCAAGGACGAAGGTGGCAAACTGCTCTACTGCTCGTTTTGTGGCAAAAATCAAAACGAAGTGCGTAAGCTGATTGCGGGCCCGTCCGTTTATATCTGCGATGAGTGTGTCGACTTATGTAATGACATCATTCGCGAGGAAGTTCTCGAAGCCGATGCCGAGAGCGATGAGGAGCGTTTACCTACGCCTCGCGAAATACGTCATACGCTTGATGATTATGTTATCGGACAGGATCGCGCCAAAATGGTGCTTTCCGTAGCGGTGTATAATCACTACAAGCGTCTGAAAACAGATGTACGTGACGGCGATGTAGAACTAGGTAAATCAAACATTCTGCTGATTGGTCCCACTGGTAGCGGTAAAACGCTGCTGGCGGAAACAATGGCACGGCTACTGAATGTACCTTTTACCATTGCGGACGCAACCACGCTGACGGAAGCCGGCTATGTCGGTGAAGATGTTGAAAACATCATCCAGAAGCTGTTGCAGAAGTGTGATTACGACGTCGAGAAAGCCGAGCGCGGTATCGTCTATATCGATGAAATCGATAAGATTTCACGCAAATCGGATAACCCTTCAATCACTCGCGATGTGTCGGGTGAAGGTGTTCAGCAAGCATTGCTGAAGCTGATTGAAGGCACGACAGCTTCTGTGCCGCCTCAGGGCGGACGCAAACATCCGCAGCAGGAGTTTGTCCAAGTTAATACGGGCAATATTCTGTTCATCGTCGGCGGTGCTTTTGCGGGGCTGGATAAAGTTATTCGCGATCGCGCTGAGAAGGGCGGCATCGGTTTCAACGCGGCGGTAAAAAGCAAGGAGTCCTCCCGCGGGGTGGGTGAGCTGTTGGCCGACGTAGAGCCTGATGATCTGGTTAAATTTGGTTTGATTCCAGAGTTTGTGGGTCGCTTGCCGATCATCGCGACGTTGATGGAACTCACCGAAGATGCCCTGGTGCAGATTCTTACCGAGCCCAAAAACTCGCTGGTTAAGCAGTATGCCAAGCTGTTTGAGATGGAAGACGTAACGCTTGAGTTCAGAGATGAAGCGTTACGTGCGGTGGCTGAAAAAGCCATGGAGCGTAAGACAGGTGCTCGCGGGCTGCGCTCTATCTTAGAGTCGGTGTTACTGGATACCATGTACGAAATTCCATCACTTGACGGCGTCAGTAAGGTCGTTATCGACGCTTCAGTTATCGCTGGAGAAAGTGAGCCACTGTTGATCTACTCTCAGCAGGAAGAAGCACGTGTCGACGGCACTGATGGTTAGTGGTTAGTCGAGTATTGCGGCCCAGCTTCAACCGCTTACGCTAAACCAAGGGGTCGCCTAGGCGACCCCTTGTTCTTGCAGAGTTATTGCAGAGCTATGGTGTAGAGAGTTCTGGTGTAGAAGACTCTTATAAAGCGTGTGATGAAATCTAGCGATCTAGCTAGAGAGCTACAAAGCCTAATTCGTGAAGTGTTACTGCCTAGCCGATTCAATGTTAACGTTTTTAAACGTCAGCATTTTGAAAAGTGTGCAGTACTTTTCCAAGTACTCCTTTAAGTACTCATCCGATTTGTCGAGGAACGTCTGCGATGCAGCAGAACGCCGAACAGACACAATGTCTACCCCTGTTACCATTGCGCGATGTGGTTGTTTATCCGCAAATGGTCATCCCCCTTTTTGTAGGTCGTGAAAAGTCTATCCAGGCGCTCGAAGCGGCGATGGAGGCTGATAAGCGTGTGCTACTGGTGGCTCAGCGTGAAGCGTCTCAAGATGAGCCTGACAACGCGGATCTTTACGCAATGGGCACCGTGGCCGATATCATGCAACTACTTAAGTTGCCTGATGGTACGGTCAAAGTCCTTATTGAGGGCAATTTCCGGGCGGATGTTCTGAGTGTGGAAGAGAACGCCGCAGGCTACACTCAAGCCCATTTAACGCCCCGGGAGAGTGAGCCGCTTACCAGCCGTGAGCAGGAAGCGCTGGTTCGCGTGCTACTCAACCAGTTCGAGCAGTACGTTAAGCTCTCCAAAAAAGTCCCCAACGAAGTGCTTAATTCGTTGTCGGGGATTGAAGATCCAAGCCGTTTGGTGGACACCATTTGTGCCCATCTGTCGCTTAAGATTGGCGACAAACAAGAGCTGCTTGAGATGGATCGCGTGCGCGATCGTATTGAGCACCTGATGGCGCTGATTGAGTCAGAAATCGACCTGCTTCAGGTAGAGAAGCGCATCCGCTCGCGGGTTAAAGAGCAGATGGAGAAGACTCAGCGCGAGTACTATCTCAACGAGCAAATGAAAGCCATCCAGAAAGAGATGGGTGAGCTGGATAATGTGCCCAATGAGGCCGAGAAGTACGAGCTGGCGATTAAAGAGTCCGGTATGCCGAAGGAGGCGTCTGAGAAAGCCACGCAAGAGCTCAACAAGCTCAAAATGATGGCCTCAAACTCCGCCGAAGCAACCGTGGTGCGCTCTTACCTGGATTGGTTAGTCGCTGTTCCATGGAAAAAGCGTACCCGCGTCAAACATGATCTTGTCAAAGCGCAGCAGGTGCTGGATGAAGATCATTACGGGCTGGAAGAGGTTAAAGCGCGCATCCTGGAATATCTTGCCGTGCAGAAGCGCGTGCGCAAGATGAAGGGCCCTGTGCTGTGCCTCGTCGGGCCGCCTGGGGTGGGCAAGACGTCGCTTGGCCAGTCCATCGCCCGTGCCACCAATCGTAAATATGTGCGTTTGGCGCTGGGTGGTGTTCGTGATGAGTCGGAAATTCGTGGTCATAGGCGTACCTATATTGGCTCGCTGCCGGGTAAGTTAATGCAGCGGATGAGCCGGGCTGGGGTTAAAAACCCACTGTTCCTGTTGGATGAGGTCGACAAGCTAGGCATGGATCACCGCGGTGACCCGGCGTCTGCACTGCTCGAAGTGCTCGATCCCGAGCAGAACAACAGCTTCAGCGATCACTACCTTGAGCTTGACTACGATCTCTCCGAGACGCTGTTCATCTGTACCGCTAACTCGATGAATATTCCCAGCGCCTTGCTTGACCGTATGGAGATTATTCGTCTGCCGGGTTACACCGAAGATGAGAAGTTGGCTATCGCTAAGCGCTACTTATTACCCAAGCAACTAGCCGCGAACGGTTTAAAAGGCGATGAGTTAACGCTGGAAGACAGCGCGCTTTTAGAGCTTATTCGCTACTATACCCGCGAAGCGGGTGTGCGTGAGCTGGAGCGGCAGATTGCCAAAGTGTCGCGCAAGGTGTTGCGTGAGCGGCTTGAGAAAGAGCGTGACCCGCAAGCCGCCCAAGCGGGGCAGAGCTTAACGGCTGAGCAAATTGAGCACTACGCGGGCGTGCGCCGCTACAGTTATGGCTTGGCGGAACAGGACGACCAGATCGGCCGAGTAACAGGGCTTGCCTGGACATCGGTGGGTGGTGAGCTGCTCAACATCGAGTCAGTGGTGACGCCGGGTAAAGGGCGGATCAACAAGACCGGATCGCTGGGCGATGTGATGAAAGAGTCAGTGAGTGCCGCCCACACAGTGGTGCGCGCCAGGGCTGAAACTTATGGCATTGATCCCGAGCGGTTTGAAAAAGAGGATCTGCATATCCACGTGCCGGAAGGGGCAACGCCGAAAGATGGCCCCAGTGCGGGTATTGCCATGGTGACGGCGATCGTTTCCGCTTACACCCAGCGTGCGGTACGCTGTGATGTGGCAATGACCGGTGAAGTCAATCTGCGCGGAGAAGTATTGCCGATTGGAGGGTTGAAGGAGAAATTGCTGGCAGCTCGCCGCGGTGGTATAAAGACAGTGCTAATTCCTGAAGAAAACCGTCGTGATCTCAAGGAAGTACCTGACAATATCAAAGGTGCATTGGATATTCGTCCGGTACGCTGGATAGATGATGTCTTAGCCGTAGCGCTAGCTGATAAGGTAGAAGACGGTGCGCCATTGAAAAGCACCGAAGCATCGTTTAGTAATACCGTTGTTGCTAGTACCCATTAAGCTGTTAAAGTCCTCGTTGGTATTTAATTTTACTTAATATTTGCCCGCCGCTTGTGTGGCGGGTATATCGCAGTATGGTTGCTTGACAGATGTTTCAAGGCATTGCTATAAAACGCAGCTATGCTTTGATCGTCGTATCCATCGGTAACCATGCCGTTCAGAGCCATTTTTTGAAACAGTCAAGGGGTGAAGAGTGAATAAGTCCGAGCTGATTGAAGCCATTGCCGCGTCTGCAGATATTCCCAAAGCAGCGGCAACCCGCGCATTGGATGCCATGGTGGAGTCTGTCACCGATAGCCTTAAGAAGGGCGAAAGCGTATCTCTGGTAGGTTTTGGTACCTTCGCGATCAAAGAGCGTGCTGCTCGTACTGGCCGCAACCCACAAACGGGTGAGCCAATTCAGATCAGTGCTGCCAAAGTACCCAGCTTCAAAGCAGGTAAAGCGCTGAAAGACGCCGTCAACTAATTTGACCGCGTTTGCTGTAACCTAATGGGCGCATCGCATTGGCGATGCGCCCATGTTATTTTCTAACCCACTATTTATTAGGGGTTAGCGGGCCGATCTGTTTGGCTGTGACTATCTGAGGCTAGCATGCTGCAAAGTATTCGAGATGGCTCCAGGAGCTGGGGTGCCAAAATTATTATTGGTGTTATGGTCGCTGCCATGGCACTTTTCGGGATTGAGTCACTGTTTGGGCTTTTTGGCGATGATCCAAACGAAGTAGCGAGTGTTAACGGTCAGCCGATTATGCGCCAGCAGCTTGAGCTTGAGGTTCAGCGTGCGCTGCGTTCCGGCCAAGTACCGCCAGAGCAAGAGCGCGCTCTGCGCCGCGATATGCTCGATCAGTTGATCACTCAGCAACTGCTATCCCAGTATGCTGAGGAGGGTGGTTTTGCCGTTTCTGAACAGCAATTAGATCAGTTAATTGTCAGCCTGCCGGAGTTTCACGACCAAGATGGCCGCTTCTCCGCCGAGGTATTCCGCAATCGCCTCGCCAGTGCAGGCTATACGCCGGTTGCCTTCCGTGAAGAGTTACGTGTCGATATTCAGCGGCAGCATTTACAGCAAGGCTTAGCCTTCAGCGATTTTAGCCTGCCGAACGAACAAGAGCGCCTAGCCGAGCTACAGCGCCAGCAACGTAGCTTTCGCTACCTGATCCTGGATAGCGACGATGTCGAGGCTGATGTCGGTGTTAGCGAGGACGATCTCCAGGCTTATTATGATGCCCACCAGGAGCGCTATGAGCGTCCTGAGCAGGTGCGCCTTGAATATGTGTTAATTGACCGCCAAGCCATGGCGGAGGGGCGTGACGTAGACGAAGAGACACTGCGTGATGCATGGCGTGAGCAAAACCGTGATGCCGATCGCCGTGTATCCCATATAATGATCACCTTTGGTGATGAGCGCAGCCGGGATGAAGCGCAGCAGTTGGCTGAGACCGCCCGAGAAGCGCTGGACAACGGTGAGTCGTTTGCCGATACAGCCGTTCGCTACTCTGATGATACCGCCAGTGCGGAAGAGGGTGGTGATCTTGGGGTAATTAGCCGTGGTTTCTTTGGCGACAGCTTTGATGAAGCTGCCTTTGGCCTTGAAGAGGGCGATGTTTCCCAGCCGGTTGAGCTGGATAGCGCTTTCCATATTATCCAAGTGACGGATATTCAGGGGCCCACCTTTGAAGAGCAGCGCGATGAATTGGCGCGTGAAGTCGCACTACGTGATGTAGATGATGAGTTTAATCAGCGGGTTCAGCAATTAATCGATGAGAGCTTCGCTGCCGATGACTTGCAGAGTGTTGCCGATGATCTTGATCTGACCCTGCAGGAGAGCGACTGGCTCGCCAGTGATGATGAGGCGGAAGGCGTGTTATCTGAGCCGGGTGTAATGTCGGCGGCGTTTAGCAGCGATGTGCTTGAAGAGGGCTACAACAGTGAAGTGATCGAGTTGGATCAGGATCGTCGTTTGGTGCTTCGAGTTGCCGAGCAGCGCGATGCGACATTGCTGCCGCTGGATGAAGTACGTGAAGAGGTTGAAGTATCGGTAGCCGCCGAGCTGCAGCAACAAGCGCTGCGTGAAGAGGCGCAGGCGCTGGTCGCCAACCTGCGAGAAGATCAGCAGGTGGATGTTGATTGGCTCGAAGCCAATAACGTAAGCCGCCAAGCTGACACCACTGTGCCTCAGTTGATTGTTCAGGAAGCCTTCCGCATGGCGCGCCCCGAAGAGGGCGAGAGCGTCTATCGCACGGTTGAACTCCCGCAAGGTGTTGCTGTGGTGGCTCTGGATGGCGTCAGAGATGGTGAGGTCGATGAACAGATGGAGGCGTTTGTTGCCCAAATGGCCGAGCAGTTGCGTGCTCAATCGGTGCTGCAGGGATTAATTGATGACCTACGCAGCGATGCGGATATACAGCGGTAGGCACGCTTAAGTCCGAGTTTAAAATAGTAATAGCAAAAAAAAGCCGATCTCGTGATCGGCTTTTTAATGCGTAAAATGCGCTTAGGCGTCAGGCAGTTGCGTTAAAGAAAACTGACGCAGCCGTGGCGCCGTGTGGTCGCTGCGCTCGATAATAATATCCCAGCCGTGCTGAGCATCCCAGTCGCCTAGCACATAGCGTTTGGCCGGCACATCTTCTACCGTCAAGTCATGGACGTGCGGACGGTGGGTGTGACCATGAATCATGGTGCTCACACCGTGGCGCTCCATGACATGGATGACCTCCTGGTGAGTGACATCCATGATCGCCTCAGCCTTATTGGCATTGGCCTCACCCGATTGCGTGCGCAAACTCTGGGCAAGCGCTACGCGCTGCTCCAAAGGTAGCGCAAGCATTTGTGCCTGCCATTCAGGGTTGCGCGACTGCTGGCGAAAAGCCATATAGGCTTCATCCCGAGTACACAGGCTGTCGCCGTGCAACAGCACAATCGGTACGCCCTGAATTTCCACTTCCTCAATATCCGGTAGTAGAAACGCCTGACAGGCATTGATAAAGCGCTCGCCGAGCAGAAAGTCGCGGTTGCCGTGCATTAAATACACAGCGGTGCCATCGCTGCTAAGTTTGCGTAAATGCTTGATAACCTCTTGGGCAACACCGCAAAGTGGGTGCGTATTGGCGTCGAGTAGATCATCGCCAATCCAGGCATCAAAAAGGTCACCAAGAATATACAGCGCGTCGGCTCCTGGAGCGGTGTGCTCTAAATAGCGGTAAAACCCCTGGTTGATCTCTGGGGTATCGCTACTCAGATGAAGATCGGCAACAAGCAGTGTGCGCATAAGGCTCCCGGCGTTATTCTGCGCCTTTGACGTACGCGCGCTCGATAATGACATCTTCAGAGGGCACGTCGGCGTGCATGCCGCGACGGGTCGTCGCTACGTTTTTAATCTCGTTGACCACATCCATGCCGTCAACGACTTCGCCAAAGACCGCATAGCCCCAGCCTTGCAGGCTTTTACCGCTGTGATCAAGAAAACTATTATCGCCCACATTGATAAAAAACTGGGCAGTCGCCGAGTGTGGGTCTTGGGTGCGAGCCATTGCCAGCGTGCCAATGGTGTTTTTCAAGCCATTGTCAGCTTCGTTGTCGATAGGGTCACGGGTCGGCTTTTGCTCGAAGTCTTTGTCGAAACCACCGCCTTGAACCATAAAACCATCGATGACGCGGTGAAACAGGGTGCCGTCGTAGAATCCGTCGCGAACATACTGCTCAAAATTCGCTGCGCTAATCGGCGCTTTTTCGTGGTTAAGGGCGATGGTGATGTCACCATGGTTGGTCTGTAATACGATCATAGATAAATTCCTGTTCAATAAAGGCGTTCGCCTTGGCGCTGTGCATCGGCGTCACGTTATAATAGCGGTTTTGACCTGCACCGCGAAGGGCCATAGGCGTATCCTATGTTTTCACAGCATGTTTTCACAGCATGTCTTCACGGCTCAGTACGCCATCCACCACGAGGTTATCAACACCATCATGACCAACGAGACCACCCCAGCGCCGAACTTCATTCGCAACCAAGTACGCGACGAAATCGAGGGCGGCCAGGTCACTAAAATCGTGACGCGCTTCCCCCCGGAGCCCAATGGCTTTCTGCATATCGGCCATGCGAAGTCTATCTGTCTAAATTTCGGGTTGGCGAAGCAACTGGGTGGCGAGTGTCATCTACGCTTTGACGACACCAACCCGGCCAAAGAAGAACAGGCCTACATCGATGCGATCAAAGAGGACGTCAGCTGGCTAGGCTTTGAGTGGGCAGGCCCAGTGCGCTTTGCCTCCGACTATTTCGACCAGCTCTACGCCTGGGCGCAGCACTTAATGCGTGAAGGCAAAGCCTATGTCGACGACCTGTCGCCGGATGAAATCCGTGAGTACCGCGGTACCCTGACAGCGCCGGGTAAACCTAGCCCCTACCGCGAACGTAGTGCCGAAGAGAACCTGGATTTGCTGGCGCGCATGCGTGAAGGTGAGTTTGGCGAAAGTGAAAAGGTGGTGCGCGCCAAGATTGATATGGCTTCACCCAATATCAATCTACGCGACCCCATTATTTATCGCATTCGCCACGCCACCCATCACCAAACCGGTGATAAGTGGAAAATTTACCCCTCTTATGACTTTACCCACGGACAATCAGACGCCATTGAGGGCATTACCCACTCGATCTGCACCCTGGAGTTTGAAGATCACCGCCCGCTGTACGAGTGGTTTTTAAATAATCTGCCGGTACCTGCGAAACCGCGCCAGATTGAGTTCGCGCGGCTGAATCTTGACTATACCCTGACCTCCAAGCGCAAACTGAAGTTGCTGGTGGATGAGCAAATCGTGGATGGTTGGGATGATCCGCGTATGCCAACGATCTCGGGCATGCGTCGCCGTGGCTACACGCCCGCGTCGATTCGTAAATTCTGCGAAATGATAGGCGTTACCCGTGCTGACGGTGGCTTAGTGGATATCGCCATGCTGACCCACGCTATTCGCTCGGACCTGGAAGACAACGCGCCCCGCGCCATGTGTGTGTTAAAACCGTTAAAAGTCGTGCTCACCAACGTGCCGGAAGACCACGAAGAGGTTTACGAAGTGGCGGGCCACCCCGCCCGAGACGATATGACCATGCGCAAAGTGCCGTTTAGCCGCGAGCTGTATATCGATCAAGACGACTTTATGGAAGATGCGCCCAAAAAATTCTTCCGCCTAGCGCCCGGTAAAGAAGTACGCCTGCGCAATAGCTACGTGATTCGCTGTGACGAGGTGATCAAAGACGCCGCCGGTGAGATCAGCGAACTGCACTGTTCGGTGGATTTCGATACGCTGGGTAAAAACCCAGAAGGGCGCAAGGTCAAGGGCGTTATTCATTGGGTTAGCGCTAGCCACGGCGTTCCAATGGAGGTCCGTCTTTACGACAACCTGTTCACCGTTGAACAGCCTGATCGTGATAAAGATGTCGATTTTCTAGAGCATCTTAATCCGGAGTCGCTGGTCGTTTGCCAAGCCATCGGAGAGCCCAGCTTAGCCTTCGCAACGCCCGAGTCACGCTTCCAGTTCGAGCGCGTCGGCTACTTCTGCGCTGACCGTCACGACTCTACGCCAGAGCATTTGGTGTTTAACCGTACCGTGGGGTTGAAAGATAGCTGGGCTAAAATCAAGCAGAAGGGCTAAAACAAACATGGATAGCCATATGCATATTTACAATACGCTGACGCGCCGCAAAGAACCTTTCACCCCGCTGGAAGCGGGTAAAGTGAGCATGTATGTCTGCGGCATGACGGTGTATGACTACTGCCACCTGGGGCACGCCCGTGTCATGGTCGCCTTTGACGTTATTACCCGCTACTTGCGTGAACGTGGCTATGACGTTAACTACGTGCGCAACATTACCGATATTGACGACAAAATCCTCAAGCGCGCCGACGAGAATGGCGAAAGTATTACGGCGCTGACTGAGCGCATGATTGACGCCATGCACGAAGACGAGCAACGCTTGTTTGTTTTGCCGCCCAGTCATGAGCCCCGCGCCACCGGCCATATCGACGATATTGTGGCGATGATTGAAACGCTGATTGAGAAAGGCTTTGCTTACGCGGCAGATAACGGCGACGTCTACTACCGGGTACGTAAATTTGCCGATTACGGCAAACTCAATAATCGCCAGCTCGACGATATGCGCGCAGGCAGCCGGGTTGATGTGGATGTTCATAAAGAAGATCCGCTCGATTTTGTGCTCTGGAAAGCCGCTAAACCAGGGGAGGCGCACTGGCCGTCACCCTGGGGTAACGGCCGCCCAGGTTGGCATATTGAGTGCTCGGCAATGTCGACCTGCTGCTTAGGTGATACCTTTGATATTCATGGCGGTGGGCCGGATTTAACCTTTCCGCACCATGAAAATGAGATTGCTCAATCAGAGGCAGCCACGGGTAAAACCTACGTCAACACCTGGATGCATGCAGGTGCCGTGCGGGTGAATCAGGAGAAAATGTCCAAATCCCTGGGCAACTTTTTCACCATCCGCGACGTGCTGGCCGAGCACGACCCAGAAGTGGTGCGTTTTCTGCTGGTGGCTAGCCACTACCGTAGCCCGATCAACTACTCGGTTGATTCACTGACTGAGGCGCGTAAATCGCTAACGCGCTTGTACACCGCGCTGGAAGGTATTGAGCTAGGAGGCGCAAATGGTGATGCAAGCGGGGACGCTTCGGCTTACCGTAAGCGCTTTACTCAGGTAATGGACGATGACTTCAATACGCCTGAAGCCTTGGCAGTGATGTTTGAGTTGGCACGAGAGGTTAATCGCGCTAAGCAAGAGCAACCTGATGGCGCCGCCAAGCTTGCGGCCGAGTTAAAGCAGCTAGGGTCTGTTTTGGGACTGCTCCAGCAAGCGCCGCAAACGTTCCTAAAAGGCACCCAGCAGCAGGGGATGCCACTAAGTGAGGGCGAGGTCGAAGCCAAAATTGCTCAGCGTATCGCGGCTAAAGCCAATAAAGACTTCGCCCAGGCGGACGCGATCCGCGATGAACTTGCTGCGATGGGAATCATGCTCAAGGATTCCCGAGAGGGCACGTCTTGGGTGTTTGAAGCGCCTTAATAAGGAACCTTAATCACTCGTTGGTAGCTCATGCGCTAACTTAAACGTTGAAGGCTTTTATGCTGCAACGCTGAAGGCTCTTATGCCGACAAGCTGAAGGCTCTTATACTGAATAAGAGCCTCAGAAGACAATACCAACGTAAAAGGAACTCAAAATGCGCTTTTCAGCTAATGCTTTAATTGCTGCCTGTGCCGTATCTGCTATCTCCCTTTCCCAGGCCAGCGCCAATGAGCCTGTCGTAGTGTCATCCAAAATCGACACGGAAGGTTCGGTATTGGGCGAACTGATTATTCAAACCCTGGAACGCCACGATATTACTACTGAAAACCGTTTACAGCTGGGTGGCACCAGCGTCGTACGCACGGCTTTAGAAGCTGGTGAGATTGACCTTTACCCAGAATACACGGGTAATGGTGCGTTCTTTTTCGATATGGCCGATAGTCCGGTATGGAATAATGCCGATCAGGCTTATGAAACAGTACGCGAGCGTGATGCGCAGCAAGGCTTGATATGGCTGCAGCCCGCCAGCGCTAATAACACCTGGGCAATGAGCATCCGGGAAGATGTCGCCGCTGAAAATGAGCTGGTGAGCCTGGACGATCTTGCTGCTTATTTAGCCGATGGCGGCGATTTTAAATTTGCCGCAAGCGCTGAATTTGTTGAGTCTGCTCAAGCACTGCCAGCGTTCCAGGAAGCCTACGGTTTTGAGCTCAGTGATGATCAACTGTTGGTGCTCTCTGGTGGCAATACCGCCGCCACCATGCGGGCGGCCGCTCAGCAGACCAGTGGCGTTAATGGCGCTATGACCTATGGCACGGACGGTGGCTTAAGTGCGCTGGGATTGGTCGTACTGGAAGACACGAAGGGCGTGCAGCCGGTGTATCAGCCAGCTCCCGTGGTGCGTGAAAGCGTACTGGAAACGTACCCAGAAATTGAAGCGCTGCTCAATGAGGTGTTTACCACTCTCGATTTGGTCACCCTGCAAACGCTCAATGCCGATGTCGCCGTAAATGGCCTGTCGCCATCTCAAGTGGCTAGCGACTACCTCGATACGCTTAATAATTAATGCCTGGTACTCTTATAAATTAATGCTAATGCTAGGGATAACTAATTAATGTCGTTAATGGATGCACTGCCTACCCCGCGGCTTCGTTGGGAGGGGCGGCACCCTAACATTGTGCTCGTTAGCCTTAGCTTTCTCATGCTAGCCTCATTCTGGACGTTTGACGTCGTTAGCATGGCCCCCAACCGGATTGTGTTGGGGACGGGGCATGGCGCACTGGAGGCCTTTGGTTGGCCTGGCGCGCTATTGGTGACCCTGCTGCTCTCTTGCATCGGTATTCTCGCCTGGCAACCGAGCCATCGTCACTACCGGGCGCTACTTGCGGCGGTAGTGGTCATAATGGCGCTGATGCCGGTTGGGTTGATGGCGAGCAGCTATTTACTGATTGACCCTGAGTTGCCCCAGGCGCGTTTAGGCTTAGGCGCGGCGTATTGGGTAGTGTTATTCGTACTGCTGCTGTGCTTGGTAGAACTACGTTTGCGTTTAAACCTAACGCGAATATGGCCCACGCTGTTGCTGTGTGGTGTCGCGCTGGTGTGGTGGCTATGTGCGGCTTTTGGCTTGGAGACGCTCGCGCTTGTTCAAGAGTTTAGAGCACGTGACCAACAGTTTTTACGCGCCGTTGTGCAGCACATTAAGCTGGTAAGCCTCGCCGTTAGCGTCAGTATTGTGCTTGGGATGGCACTCGCCATGTTAATGCGCCGCTATGCCCGACTACAAAAAGGTGCTTTTGCACTCCTCAATTTTCTACAGACGATACCTAGCCTGGCGCTATTCGGACTACTGCTGGTGCCGCTTGCCTGGCTTGCCGCCAGCGTGCCTGTGTTAGACCAACTTGGCGTTAGCGGTATTGGCACGACCCCCGCCTTAATCGCACTGATCGCTTACAGCCTGCTGCCCATTGTCCGCAATACCTACACGGCGCTTGAGCAAGTGAGTGCCGATACCTTGGAAGCCGCAAAAGGAATGGGTATGCGTGCCGGCCAGCGGTTTTGGCAGGTGCGGCTACCGCTGGCGCTACCGGTGCTGTTGGAAGGGGTAAGGATTACCACTGTTCAGGCAATTGGACTCACCGCCGTTGCCGCTCTGATTGGTGCGGGCGGGCTGGGTACGTTTATTTTTCAAGGCTTAGGCCAGGCCGCCATGGATATGGTGTTACTTGGTGCACTGCCGATCTTAATGCTGGCTCTGGTGGTGGATGCGAGCTTAGGTGCTCTTGCAGAAGCGCTGCGCCCCGGAGGAATGAGATGATTGAGCTGTCCCATGTATCCAAGCGGTTTGGGGATGAAACTGCGGTGGACGATATTTCACTACGGGTGCCAAAGGGCAAGTTTTGTGCATTAGTAGGTACCTCGGGCTGTGGGAAATCGACCACCTTGCGTATGATCAATCGCTTAATTGCGCACAGCGAAGGCGATATCATCCTCGATGGGCAGGCGATTGACGTCTACGACCCGGTGAAGCTGCGTCGTCGAATTGGCTATGTGATTCAACACACGGGGCTGTTTCCTCACTGGAACGTTGCGCGCAACATCGGCCTGGTTCCGCGGTTATTGAAGTGGTCAACAACCGACGTTCAGTCGCGGGTTGCGGAGCTAATGCATTTACTCGGCTTGCCGGTTGATGAGTTTGGGCATAAATATCCCCATCAGCTTTCCGGGGGGCAGGCCCAGCGCGTGGGCGTTGCACGTGCCCTGGCGGCAGACCCAGACATTCTGCTGATGGATGAGCCGTTCGGCGCGCTGGACCCTATTACCCGCGAAAAGCTGCAGGATGAGCTGGCCAAGCTACAGGCACGACTGCACAAAACCGTGGTGTTTGTGACCCACGATATGGATGAAGCACTTAAGCTGGCGGACCACTTAGTGGTGATGCGTGAAGGTCGAATTGTGCAGCAAGGTTCACCGCTGGCGCTATTACAAAACCCCGCCGACCCGTTTGTCGAGTCGCTGTTGGGTGGGCTGGAAAGGGGACTCAAACAGGCAGCATTAACCCGGGTGAAAGATCACATGACCTCCATGGGGCCTACCTTGCCCGCGCAGTCGCGGATCCCTGGGGTATTCTCGCTACGTCAGGCACTCTCCATGATGCTGCGCGACCATACCGACCGGCTGACCGTCGTCGACCAGCATGATGTGCCGGTCGGCGAACTGTCGTTGCGTAGAATTATCAAGGAGGCTCAACTGGATAATGGACACCCACGTGAGTAACTCCCTAAGCGTTGCCCAGCCCGATAAAAAAGCCCCCCAATGGCTATGGCCACTGCTGTGGAGTGCGCTACTGCTGGTTAGCGTCGTGGGCATGTCTGCTGCCGAACCGCTGTTTCGCTGGATAGAGCCTGAAGCACGGCAAGTTATTTACAACCGCGCCGAGTTTTACGTTCTGCTAGGCCGTCATCTCTTCGTGGTCGGTATCGCCGCAGTCGTAACCATTATCGTGGGGGTGGCCGCGGGCATCGCGGTGACCCGCAGGTGGGGCAGCGATTTTCTACCGCTGGTGGCTCAACTGGCATCACTGGGGCAAACGTTTCCGCCGGTGGCCGTTTTAGCGCTGGCGGTACCCGTGCTGGGTTTTGGCACCTTACCTATTATTGTCGCCTTAATGCTCTACGGGCTACTGCCTATCGTGCGCAATACCCTTGCCGGTCTGCACGGAGTGGAGAGCGATATTAAAATGGCTGCCCACGCCATGGGCATGACGCCAGCGCAAATCCTACGCCAAGTCGAACTGCCGCTGGCAGCACCGGTCATTTTGGCGGGCATCCGTACTTCGGTGACGATTAATATTGCTACCGCAGCGCTCGGGGCGACCGTGGGTGCCAGTAATCTGGGCGACCCGATTATCTCCGGCATCGTCAACGGCAATATGGCTTATGTGGTTCAGGGGGCGCTGACCATTGCGCTATTGGCGCTGACGATCGATAGCCTGTTTGAACTGCTGCAGCGTCAACTACGTTCCCGCCTCTCTGCGCCTTAAGCTCTCTCTGCACCTTAAGTAGCATCCCTAAAGTTCTTGTGCTGCGGTACTGTCCTTATTGTTGTGGTAACCCTGGATGTTGCGTTGGCCTATGGCAGATAAATCCACTGGCATAAACGGTCAATACCAACAACACTGCCCTCAAAAGGGGTAAAACAAGGACAATAATGATGACACAGTACGTACACCAGCCGGACTTCATGACCGGCGATGAATTTTCGATTCCCACCTTTAGCCTGCTTAATCCCGAGGGTGAGCTCTATAGTGGCGCTGATGAGCCTGCGCTTGAGCGTGATCACGCCCGGCGTATCTATCAGGCAATGCTGGCGACGCGCATTCTCGATGAACGCATGATGGCGGCTCAGCGCCAGGGGCGGCTGAGCTTCTACATGCAGTGTACCGGCGAAGAGGCCGCTGTAGTGGGCGCCACCGCTGCGCTAAATGACGCCGATATGATTATGGCGCAGTACCGCGAGCAGGGCGCCTTGATGTATCGCGGCTTCTCGATCGACGAATTTATGAATCAGCTGTTCGGCAACGAGCTGGACTACGGCAAAGGCCGTCAAATGCCGATTCACTATGGGTCGCGCAAGCTGCACTACATGACCATCTCGTCTCCCTTAGCGACTCAGATTCCTCAGGCCACGGGCTACGCCTACGGCCAAAAATTGGCTGGTAACGGTCACTGCACGTTAACTTTTTTTGGGGAAGGCGCTGCCTCCGAGGGTGATTTCCACGCCGCGCTGAATATGGCTTCAGTGCATCAGGTGCCGGTGATTTTCTTCTGCCGTAACAATGGATATGCCATTTCCACGCCTGCCGTCGAGCAGTTTGCCGCCGACGGTATCGCTCCGCGTGCCTTTGGCTACCATATGCACGTGATTCGGGTCGATGGTAACGACGTGCTGGCTGTTTACGAGGCAACTCGGCAGGCACGCAAAATCGCCGTTGAGCACAATCAGCCGGTGTTAATTGAGGCCATGAGCTATCGCCTTGCCGCGCACTCTTCTTCCGATGACCCTTCTGGCTATCGCTCGAAAGATGAAGAGGAGGTGTGGCGCGCCAAAGACCCACTGCTGCGACTGCAAAAATGGCTCTTGAAGAAGCAGTGGTGGAGCGAAGAGGAGGAGACCTCCCAGCAGGAAACCCTGCGCCGCGAAGTGCTGGAAACCATGAAGCGGGCAGAGAAACGCTCGTCACCGCCGCTGGAGAGCCTGATCAGCGATGTGTATGCCGATATCACTCCGTCGCTGCAGCGTCAATTCGATCAGTTAAAACGCCATATTCGTCGCTACCCAGAGGCTTATCCCCGCGGTGCGCAGTCGTTGGATTTAGACGTGGGCACCGAGACTGATACCCAGGGAGAGGCGTAACATGGCTACCATGAACATGCTCCAGGCAATTAATAATGCACTGGATATCGCCATGGCAGAGGATGAAAAAGTCATCTGCTTTGGTGAAGACGTGGGTATCTTTGGCGGTGTCTTTCGAGCTACCAGCCACCTGCAGGAGAAGTACGGCAAAGCGCGCTGTTTCAATACGCCACTTGTCGAGCAGGGCATTATCGGCTTTGCCAACGGCTTGGCAGCCCAAGGCTCGGTGCCTGTTGCAGAAATACAGTTTGCCGACTATATCTTTCCGGCGTTTGACCAGATCGTTAACGAAACCGCCAAGTTCCGCTACCGCTCAGGCGATCTGTTTAACGTTGGTGGTTTGACCATTCGCACCCCTTACGGTGGCGGTATCGCTGGTGGCCTCTATCACTCTCAATCACCGGAAGCTTATTTCACCCATACACCTGGATTAAAGGTAGTGGTGCCGCGCAACCCCTATCAGGCCAAAGGGCTACTGCTCGCCGCTATTCGCGATCCGGATCCGGTACTTTTTCTGGAGCCGAAGCGTCTTTATCGCGCTTCAGTCGGTGAAGTACCCGAAGAGGATTACCAGCTACCCATTGGCGAAGCCGAAATCACCAAAGAGGGCACGGATATTACCGTGGTGGGCTGGGGCGCGCAGATGGAGGTGATCGGCAAAGCGGTCGAGCTAGCCGAAGAGCAGGGCATCGCCTGTGAAGTGATTGACCTGCGCTCACTGTTGCCCTGGGATGCGGATACGGTGGCTGAGTCGGTGCTGAAAACCGGCCGGCTCGTGGTGAGTCATGAAGCCCCCTTAACCGGCGGCTTTGCCGGTGAAATTGCCGCGACTATTCAAGAGCGTTGTTTTCTCTACCTGGAATCGCCCATTGCCCGGGTGACAGGGCTGGATACGCCTTTTCCGCTGGTGTTGGAAAAAGAGTATCTGCCTGATCACCTGAAAATTTTTGAAGCGATTCGCGAAAGCGTCAACTTTTAGTGCCTATTAATGCCTAAGTACGCATGGGGAGAAAAACAATGAGCGATTTTTTACTGCCGGATATTGGCGAAGGCATCGTCGAGTGCGAAGTGGTTGAGTGGCGCGTCGCGGAAGGCGATCAAATTGAAGAAGACCAGCCCATCGTTGAAGTGATGACCGACAAGGCGCTGGTGGAGATTACCGCCCCCGAAGCGGGTGTCGTCACCAAGCTGTATGTGGCTCAGGGGCAAATTGCCAAAGTGCATGCGCCGCTATTTGCTTATCAGGTGGAGGGGGAGAATCAGACCGGCGACCCGACTAGCAACAATAAGAGTGAGGCTGAGACAGAAACGGCCCAATCGGCCGCCAGTGAAAAGCCGAGCGAACGGCCGGCAGAATTCTCCACCGCTACAGCTACACCGGCTGCTGGCCGCTTATATAACAAGGTTCCCGCCAGCCCTGCCGTTAGACGCCTGGTGCGTGAACACGCCTTACAGCTCACGGAGATCGCGGGTAGCGGTAAAGATGGCCGAGTGCTAAAAGAGGATGTGCTAACGCATCTTGACCAAGCATCGCAAACCGCTACCCCATCCAGCCAAGCAGCGGTTAAAACCCAAGCCGAAAGCAGCGCGCCCAGGGTAGAGCCACTGCGCGGCGTGCGTGCAGTGATGGCCAAGCGTATGGTGGAAGCGGCGAGCACCATTCCCCATTTTCACTATGGCGAAGAGATTGACGTGACCGCACTGCTGGCGCTGCGGGAGCGCTTAAAGCCATTGGCAGAAGCCCAGGGTGAACGGCTGACGCTAATGCCGTTGTTTATGAAAGCCATGGCACTGGCGGTCGCCGAAGAACCCATCGTTAATGCCCAATTAAATGCCGCCGGGGATGAGCTGCATTATTATCCCCAGTGTAATATCGGTATGGCTGTCGATAGCAAAGCGGGCCTGATGGTGCCCAATGTTAAAAACGTTGAGCGCCTAACCCTGCTGGAGATTGCGCGGGAAGTCGGCCGGTTAACCACGGCGGCACGAGAAGGGCGGGTGGATCAAGCGGATCTAAAAGGCGGCACCATCAGTATTTCCAATATCGGTGCGCTGGGAGGCACCTACGCCGCACCGATTATTAACGCCCCGGAAGCCGCTATTGTGGCGATTGGTAAAACCCAGTGGCTACCGCGTTTTGATGAACAAGGCGCCGTGCAGCGCCGCGCGATTATGACCATCACCTGGGCGGGCGATCACCGCTTTATCGACGGTGGAACCATCGCACGCTTCTGCAATACCTGGAAAGGTTTTCTGGAAGCGCCAGACAGTATGCTGCTCCATTTGGCATAGCTTTTGGAATAGCCTCTGGAATAGCCATTGGAAAAGAGATGATCTCTCAGGCACCGCTTCAGCAGTTCTATATACCCGAAGAGCAGTCGGTCTACCTGCTGAGTCATCACGATGCCCGCAAGCTGAAAGACTGGGTGGCGCTGTGTCAAGCGCAGCTCACCCAGTTGGGCTATCAAGGCATCGAGTTAATTGGCAAGGGCGCCTACGGCTTTGTATTTGCCGGAAGCACCGTCCACCAAGGCGCTACTGCCCACTACGTGTTTAAGTTCTCGCGCATTACCCTACCTACCCATTTGCAGGAGCGCCTCGAAGAAGAGGCGTTCATGCTCGATCAGGTCTCGCACCCGCGAATACCTGGCCTGATCGCCTACCAGCGCTCCCGGGGCCAATCCATTTTAGTCATGGAGCGTGCCCCTGGCTGGAATTTAGAGCAGGTATCGCTTAAGCGGGGACGCTTGTCGCCTAGGCTGATCGTGCGTATCGCCGCCCAGTTGGCTGATATTCTTGCCGCCCTTCGGCGTGAGTCAGGCCCTCAGGCTCGTCCGGTCGTGCATGGCGATATAAAGCCTTCCAACCTGGTGTATGACAACGAGCACGAGTCTATCGCGCTAATCGACTGGGGTTCATCGGTATTTGCCCAGCTAGATGCACAGCTGCAGTTTGTGGGCGCTAATGTGATGGAGCTGATGTCGGATAATTTGCAGCAAACCAATGCCCGTCTGGGCGATGTCTACTTTATCGGCGAAGAGCAATTGAACGGCGCGCTGTCGTCACCACGATTTGATGAGCAGGGGGCAGCGGGAACCCTGTATGCGCTGGCGTCAGCGCAGTCGTGTCGCTTCGGCTGTCGAGCGATTCCCGCCAGTTCGCTGGGTCTGCCGATGGAGTTTGCCCGAACCCTGGATGGCATGCTCGACCCCGACCCTCAGGTGCGGCGCAAAGCCGGCGACTACTTTTTAAACAACATGCCGCGTATGGCCAGGGTGGTGATGATTGATCTGCCTGCATCGCTGAATGTACCGCTGGTGCCTGTATGGGCGCGACCCGCGCATCAGGAGATCGATACCGTGGTGTACAGCTCGCGCAAGGCCTTTCTACGCGAAGTCTTTTCACAGGAAGAGCATGCCCAAGAAACCCTGAATGATGTCAATGATGTGCAGTTAGACCGCTACTACAAGCAGTTTATGCAGGGTATGGGTGAAACCGAAAAAGCCTTTTTGGCATCGGTCAGCCGACTGGGGAAGTACCCGGTAGTGGGCGGCTTGGCGGTACGCTGGGAGCGGGAGGGTGTGTATATCGACTCGTCGTTAAATTTACACGACCCGGCACTCAAGCCTGCCTTCATCGAGGCGGTTAATAATATGGTGCATCTGGCGCGGGCAATTCATCGCCAAGGGGTATTTAAAAGCTGCCTGTTTAATGCCCGCCAGACGCTTCATTTAGAACGTGCTTCTGTCGATGAGGCGTTTGTCAGCGAACCCAGCATGGCCATTGGCTACGAACTGAGTGCGGTGCCGGAGCTTGAAGATCGCACCCGCCAACACAGCTATTTTGAAGATGGGCCCGATCCCGAAGAGCTACTCATACTGCCTGAATCGATAATGCGCGTGCTGCAGCAGCTCAATGATATTCACCATACTGGCATGATCATTTTTGAAGCGCTGCCCCAGCACCTCAAAATACATAGCTACTACCGCCTGCTGGATCCAGCCCGAGAGGGCGAGTTCCGCACGCTGCTGGCGCACATTCTTGCCTCGGTAGACCAAATCGAGGGCCTAGGCGTCTCGGGCTACATGAAAATGCCCTATAAAGACACCCGCTACTTTACCCACCTGGCAAGCCAGCCTGAGCGCTATTACCCCCGCGACCCAAAGGAATATGCGAAAAAATTAACAGAACAGTAAAAGCACCCTCTATTTCTGCTCTGAGCTGTTCATTGCATCCGTCTGATCCGCCAACCACGCTGTCAGCTGTTCAGTGAGCTCGTCGCTGGCGCTGCCAAACGCATCCACCACGTTGGCAATAGCGACGCTGCTCGCTTGAGCGCTGGTGGTGAAGCTCTGAGTGGCAATAGACGTGCGGTTTTGAGCGCTGACGAGCTGTACATCGAGCTGTACTTTCACCGTGGGCGGCTGGGTCACATAATCGCTCTGGAAGTGGCGTAGTTCGCTGAGTAGCAGAAGCTCGGAAGGCAGGCTGTCGCTTCCCACACTGGCAAAGAGGCGACTCTGCTGTAACCCTGCGATCAAGCGCGTCTGGAGTAAGTCTGGGGCATTCTCCTGCCAGCGGGCGCCTTCATACACATTAACGGTATTGCCCTCTGGGTAGACCACAATGCGGTTGCTGCTGAGTAAATGGCCCGCTTGTGGGGCAGCCACCGCGAGACGTTGTCTAGTCGTCAGCGAATTGGATGAGGGGGTAACGGGCTGTATATCGGCACTGGGCAAACGATACAGCGTCGCTGGCTCACTTTCGGGCAATATTGAACAGCCACTACTCATTAGCAGTACGGCAGAAACGCAGACAACAGAAACGAAAGCAGCGGGGCGTAACTTCATGGGCGGAACTCCTCTACCTGATCACGGCCGAGGAAAAAGTCCGTTGGGCTCTCCTCTAGCTGGCGGGTAATACGATCTAGCGTAGCGAGCGTGGAGCGCAGCGAAGAGAGCGCCGGGGCAATATCTTGCGCACCCTGTAAGCTACCTTCGATGGCCCCAGCGTTAGTCTCCACTAACTGCTCGATGCGCTGTGCCGCACGTGCCACATCGCGGCTTGCATCGGCAGCGCTCTCCATCACCAGGCGGCCATCCTGACGCAGCAACTGGGTTGCTTCCTGGCTAAGTGCATCAATGCTGCTGAGTGTGGTCGTAGCTTGACGGGTCGCCTCGCCGAAAAGTGCCATGTTTTGGTCTAGAGCGTCCTGCTGGGTGGCAATCATTTCGGTGATCTGAGCAATATTGGTTAAAATACTGCCTGCCTGCTCACGGTTGTTATCGTCAAACAGTTCGTTGACGTTTTGCAGGATTGAATTGATGTTTTCGATCATATCTTCGCCCTCATCAAACAGCGTAGCGATGGGCGAAGGGTCTGCGTTTATAAACGGTGCTTCGATATTGGTTTGGTCAATTAGCAGTGGGGCTTCAGGGGTGCCGCCATGGAGCTGAACAGACATGCTGCCGGTGATGCTGGCAAAGGCGAGCTTTGCCCGGGTGTCTGTCTTGATCGGCGCGTCATCGTAAACGCGGATATGGGCAATCACTTGCCGAGGATCGTCAGGATTGAGGTTAAGCTCGGTGACGTCACCTACCTCAATACCGTTATATTGCACACGACTGCCGACTGATAAACCGCTCACGCTGCGCTCAAATAGAATACGGTAAGGCTGATAGCTACGTTCGCCTGCTGCATAGCTCATCCATAGCGCAAACAGCAGCGCCGCGGCGGCGGTGCCCAGCGTGAATAAACCGATTAACACGTGATGCGCGCGGGTTTCCATCTACCCTCACTCCTGTGTGTAAGCATTCGTTGAAGAGGCAGTATGAGCACGTTGCGCGGCTCGACCACGCGGCCCATGAAAGTAATCTTGAACCCATTCATCGTCGGTCTCCGCGACCTTGTCGATGGTATCCACCACCAACACGCGTTTCTGCGAGAGCACGGCGACCCGATCACAGGCGGCGTAAAGCGTATCCAGGTCATGGGTGACCAGAAAAACACTGAATCCTAAAGCATTGCGAAGGGTGACCAGCAACTGGTCAAAAGCCGCCGCGCCAATAGGGTCAAGCCCTGCCGTCGGTTCATCAAGAAATAGAATGTCGGGGTCCAGTGCTAAAGCCCGGGCCAGCGCCGCGCGCTTCACCATGCCGCCAGACAGCGATTCAGGGAACTGAAGCGCAGCCTGGGGCGGTAAACCGACCAGCGAGAGCTTTACTCTGGCAAGATGTTCGGCATCTTCACGGGGTAGCTTGGCATGCTCAATCAGCGTTAGCGCAATATTCTCTTGCAGGTTCAGCGAACTAAACAGGGCTCCGCGCTGAAACAGCACGCCAAAGCGCCGCTCTATTTGGCTGCGCTGTTGGTCGTCTAGCTCGTTAAGCGTATTGCCAAGCACTTCAACCGTGCCGCCATTGGGGCGTTTCAAACCAACGATACTACGCAAAAGCACTGATTTACCGGTACCTGAACCGCCCACAACGCCAAGAATTTCTCCGCGCTTAAGGGTTAAATCCAGGTTTTCATGAACTACATGGGCGCCGAAACGGTTAACTAATCCCTTTACCTGAATTACCGGTTGATCGGATTGTTCTGTCGATTTAGCTGAATCTATCACCAGCCCATCTCCATAAAGAACAGCGCGGCGACGGCATCAATCAGAATCACCATAAAAATCGACTGAACCACGCTTGAGGTGGTGTGTTCGCCCACAGATTGTGCGCTACCGCTGACCTTAAAGCCTTCAAGGCAGCCGATAACGGCGATCACAAAGGCAAATACCGGTGCTTTGCTAAGCCCTACCAAAAAGTGCATCACCGACACGTCTTTTTGCAGCGTGGCCATAAACTGGGTGAGTGAAATATCCAGTGACAGGGAGGTGACCATAGCGCCACCGGCTAAGCCGCTGAGCATACCCACAAAGGCGAGCATGGGCAGGCTAATTAACATCGCCATTACCCGAGGCAGCACCAATAGCTCGATCGGGTCTAGCCCTTGGGCTTGCAGGGCATCGATCTCTTCGTTGGATTTCATGGCGCCAATTTGGGCGGTAAAGGCGCTGGCGGTGCGCCCTGCTAATAGAATCGCGGCCAGCAGAACACCGAACTCGCGTAAGAACGAGAACGCCACAAGATCAATGGTATAAATCGTCGCGCCAAAGTCCTGCAAAACAGTGGCCCCAAGGAAGGCGACGACAGCACCCACCATAAAGGTGAGTAGGGCGACGATAGGCACCGCATTAAGGCCGCTCTGCTGAATGTGGGCGACGGTGGCCGTTAAGCGCCAGCGGCGCGGCCGTAATGCCAGATGGAAAAGGGTGGCAATGACCAGGCCAATAAACGCAAGCAGCTGGCGCTGTTGAGACCACAGCCCCACCATTTGCTGACCAATGCTGGCAAGTGCTTGATTAATCCGTGAGTGGGAAGGTTTATCAACGTTGAGCGGCGCGTTCATGGCCTCGGCAATGCGGATCAGCAACGCCTGCTGCTCCTTCGGCAGTTCGCTTGCCCATTCGGTGACTGATATGGCTTTTTCAACACCAATCAGCTCAATAATCAGTACCGCACCCGCTGTATCTAGCCGAGTAATCGCGTCTAAGGAAACAGTTTCATGTGTTGCCTGGCCAACATCACTCTGGGTAAGCGCTGATTTAATATCGCGGTAATGGGCAAGCGTCCACTCACCTTGTAGCGCTAACGTTTGATCATGACGCGCAATCCACTCGCTTGGCATCCTAGCTCCTTGGCGCTCTGGGTATCGATGCGCTTGTTTAGCAGGCTATGATGCATTCAAACGAGTGTTAGTTAAAGTCTTCCTAGGTCTAAGTTATCGAGCAGAAGGGTTCCTTGGCGCCAATTCTTGCTTTATCTGGTTAGCGACTTCTTTGAGCCTTGGGCCTAGATTGTTGACCAAGCGGTCATGGTCCAAGCGCAGGCTGGAGCCACCGCAGTTGATTGCCATGACCTCTGCGCCATCTTCGAGGATCAGCGGCATGGCTACCGCGCTAATATCGCGCTGCCAATCCTGTTCTGAAAGACAAAAGCCATACTGCGCATAGTCTTTAAGGCTCTGTTGAATGCCCGCTTCATGCTGCGGCCAGTCGTCACCGTATTCGCTTGCCAACTCTTGAAGCACCTGCTGACGGCGTTCGTCGGATAAGCCGCAGAGCCAAGCGCGACCAATGGCGGAGGTGACGATCGGCAGTCGTGAACCGGTATCCAGGCGAATGATGAGGGGGCCATGGCCGTGGCAGGTTTCCAGATAGACCATATCGCTGCGATCAGCGCCGCCCAGGCTAACGTTGCAGTCCGTGGCATCGGCGAATTTCTGTAGATGTGGGCGGGCAATTTCACGAATGCCCATATTGGCGAGAAAGCGATACCCCAGCGCCAAAACGCCGGGGCCGAGGCGATACTTCTCTAAATGCGTGTTGTGCTGCAAATAGCCAAGCTGGGTCAGGGTGTAGGTTAACCGTGACACCGTCGGGCGGGGAATATTGGTACGGTTGGAGAGTTCGGCGTTGCCTAAATACTCTTCACCCGTGCCAAAGGCGCGCAGTAGCTCTAAACCGCGCGCTAGCGCGGTCACAAAATTACGATCTTTTCCTGGCAGCTGCGGGTCGTCAGCATCAGTGTCGGTGGGGTGCATTGAGTATCCCAACAATAGGTGGCTTATGGCGCCCAGTATTGCATATCTACTTAGACGCAGCTGTTATGCCCATCAACGAAAAGGCGTTGGTTATAAAACTATCTCACCCATCCAGACGCTCAATAATCGTGGCGATGCCCTGGCCGACACCGATGCACATGGTGACCAGCGCGTAGCGTCCGCCAGTGGCTTCTAACTGACGTAAGGCCGTCAATGCCAAGCGCGCGCCAGAGGCACCCAGCGGGTGCCCGATAGCAATTGCGCCGCCGTTGGCATTTAAGCGCGTGTCGTCACAGGAAAGCCCCAACTGCTGAACGCAGCCGAGTACCTGAACGGCAAAGGCTTCGTTAATTTCAATCACGTCGATTTGCTCAAGGGTCAGCCCTGCGCGGGCAAGGGCTTTTTGCGAAGCGGGAACGGGGCCCAAGCCCATCACTCGCGGCGCAACACCGGCAACGGCGCTGGCAACAATGCGCGCGCGTGGGGTTAAGCCTACACGCTCACCGGCAGCCTGGGTGCCCACAATCAGGGCGGCGGCGCCATCGTTAAGGCCTGAGGCGTTGCCTGCGGTCACCACGCCGCCCTCAAACAGTGCGGCTAACTTGGCCAATTTATCTTCCGTGCTTTGCGGACGTGGATGCTCGTCTTTATCTACCAGCAGGGGGGGCTGTTTGCGCCCTTGAGGAACCTCAACACCCAACATTTCGCCGTCGTAGAAGCCGGCTGCCAGTGACTGGGCGTAGCGCGCCTGGGAGCGGGCGGCAAACGCATCGCTGGCATCGCGGCCAATGTTGAGATCATGGGCAATGTTATCGGCGGTTTCCGGCATGCTGTGGCTGCCGTACTCTTTGGCAATCCAGGGGTTGGGGAAGCGTGAACCTATCACCGTGTCGAACATCGGCTGGTTGCGGGCAAAAGGGGAGTCTGCTTTACCCAATACATAAGGTGCGCGGGACATGGACTCAACGCCACCGGTCAAAAACAGCTCGCCTTCACCCAGTCGAGCTGCCCGGGCAGCATCCATCATCGCCGCCAAGCCACTACCACAAAGCCGGTTGACGGTTTGGCCCGCCACTTCAATAGGCAGGCCTGCCAACAGTGCACCGTGGCGGGCCACGTTACGGGAGTCTTCACCTGCCTGGTTGGTGCAGCCTGCCAACACCTCTTCATAGCTTTCCGGCGCAAAGGGGTTGCGGGCTACCAGCGCTTTCAGCGTCAGCCCCAGCAGTTCATCGGGGCGAATAGCCGCCAAGCTGCCACCGTGGCGGCCAAAAGGGGTGCGTAAACCGTCGTAAATATAGGCGTCTTGCATGATGGTTTTCCTGTTGTTGTTAAGTTGTTGTTAAGCAGTCGTTAGCGACATTTGCAGAGCGGCACGACGGCGCAGCCATGGGCTAGGGCGATAGCGTGGGTCACCGGTGGCCTCGAGCAGGTTATTGAGTATCGTCATAATGCGCGTGGCGCCGTAATGGTCACCCATACGTAGCGGGCCCAAGGGGTAGCCCAAACCCAGCTCAACTGCGCGGTCGATAGTGGCGGGTTCCGCGACGCTTTGCTGGGCAATCTCGGCACCAACGTTAACGATGCAGGCAACAACGCGTTGAAGTACAAAGCCGTTACTGTCTTGAAGCGTGCTCACCGGGGTGCCGTCGTGGTTGAGTAGGCTTTGCGCTGCTTGAATGAAGGTGTGCTGAGTTATCGGTGTGGTCATCATGCTGCGGCGTTTATCTAGCCCCGCGAGCATATCCACCGCCACGCACTGTTTGGCGTCCAGCCCTTGGCGCAGCGCACAGCTAGTAGCGTCTTCACCAAAAGGCGTCAGCAGGCAGAGCGCTTGCTCAGTGGGCTGTGGGCCGGTCTCTAATGGCCAGCCCGCCGTGTTGACCAATTCAGCGAGCGCTGCGGCGGATTCGGGGTCGTCTTGACTGATCCACACCGGGCAAGGAGACACCGCCGCGATAGCGGGCTCATCCGCCATTTGTTGCTTGCCTTCCACATAGCGGTAAAAGCCTTCGCCGGTTTTACGCCCCAGCAAGCCTGCAGCCAGGCGCTGCCGCGTTAGCGGTGAAGGTCGGAAGCGCGCTTCCTCATAATACTGGTGATACACCGATTCCATCACCGCGTGGGAGACATCCAGCCCGGTAAGATCCAGCAACGTAAACGGCCCCATTCGGAAACCACCCTGATCAACCATAATGCGATCAATGGTGGCTGGGTCGGTAACGCTTTCGCCTAGAATACGCAGCGCTTCGGTGCCGAAGGCGCGCCCGGCGTGGTTGACTAGAAAGCCAGGCGTATCGGTAGCCTGGGCAGTAAAGTGGCCCATGGCTTTGCCCAGAGCATTCAACCGCTGGGTGACCTCATCGGCGGTGCGTAAACCAGGAATGACCTCGGCAATCTTCATCAGTGGGACGGGATTAAAGAAGTGGAAACCAATCACTCGCTCAGGGTGTTGGCAGGTAGCGGCAATGGCGGTGACGGATAGTGAAGAGGTATTGGTCGCTAGCACGGCCTGCTGGCTGACAATCGTTTCTAAATCACTGAACAGACCCTGCTTGGCCTCAAGCTTCTCGACAATGGCTTCTACGACGATATCGCAGGGGGCCAGCGCGGCGAGTTCGCTTGCCTCTGTCAACTGCTCACTATAATGCTGCGCCTGCTCTTTAGTGATGCGCTGCTTATCAGCACTTCTCTCCCATAGGCCGTTAATAAACGTTTTGGCTTCTTTTACAGCACCCTCCTTAACATCGAACAGTATGACCTTTAGGCCTGCTTGGGCCGCCAGTTGAGCGATTCCACGGCCCATGGCGCCAGTGCCGACAATGCCAAGCGTGGTGAAGGGGGAAGGTGTTGATTCGCTAGCCATACGCCAAATCCTCGCTGCAAGTGAGTGCTTTATAGATTTTGATTCTGCATTGCAGAACTGTGTTTCAATTATTGACTGCCATCCTAGGCTATGCAAAAGTGCCTGACAAGAATAGTGAACAATAGTTTTGCTATGCAAAATATGCGCATTGTCCATGCTCAGCGCTACTTCTAATGATAACGCTAACTATAAAACCCGTTGCCACCAGGAGCCGTCATGATTCGCGATCCCGAACTGATTAACCAGCTTGTCGATACCATCGCCCGTTTTGTCCGTGAACGCCTAATTCCCAATGAGGCGAGACTGGCAGAGGAGGACGCGGTACCGCCGGAAATCCTTGCTGAAATGAAAGAGATGGGGCTGTTTGGGCTTTCGATTCCAGAAGGGTACGGCGGCCTGGGGCTGACCATGGAAGAAGAAGCGTTGGTGGCGATGGAGATAGGTAAAACGTCGCCCGCCTTCCGCTCGGTGTTTGGTACTAACAACGGCATTGGTGCTCAGGGCATTTTGATTGATGGCACCGACGAGCAGAAAGCCAAGTATGTGCCGCGTTTGGCAACGGGGGAGATTCTTAGCTCGTTCTGTTTGACCGAGCCGGATTCAGGCTCCGACGCGGCCAGCCTGCGGACGACCGCGGTGCGCGACGGCGACCACTACATCTTGAACGGCACCAAGCGCTATATCACCAATGGTCCCGAAGCTGACCTGTTCACTGTGATGGCACGCACCAACCCGGAGAATAAAGGCGCGGGCGGTATTTCTGCGTTTATTGTTGAAGGCGACACACCTGGCTTAGTGCGCGGCGCGGCGGATAGCAAGATGGGACAAAAGGGGGCTCACACCTGCGATATTATTTTTGATAACTGCCGGGTCCCCGCCGAAAACATTATTGGCGGTAAAGAGGGGCAAGGTTTTAAAACGGCCATGAAAGTACTGGACCGCGGACGGCTGCACATTTCTGCAGTCTGTGTCGGTGTGGCTGAACGCTTAGTGGAAGAGTCTTTACGCTACACCATGGAGCGTAAGCAGTTTGGTGCTGCCCTTGCCGAGCACCAGTTGATTCAAGCCATGCTGGCAGATAGCAAAACCGAAGCCTACGCAGGCAAAACCATGGTAATTGACGCTGCACGGCGCAAAGATGACGGCGAAAATGTTTCGACACTGGCCTCCTGCTGCAAACTGTTCTGCGCCGAAATGGTAGGCCGTGTGGCCGACCGCGCCGTTCAGGTGCACGGCGGCGCTGGCTATATGTCCGAGTACGCCGTTGAGCGCTTCTACCGTGATGTACGGCTATTCCGTATTTACGAAGGTACTACGCAAATTCAGCAGATCGTGATTGCTCGGAATATGGTGCGGGAGGCGTCCTAATGGCTTTGTCGGTACCTTACCAAGCGCCGGATGAAAGTATTTTTGGACGTCTCGCTAGCGAACTAGTGGCTGAGCTTCCCGAGCGGCTCAGCACCCGCGTGCTTGAAAATGCCAAACGTATGGGTGGTCAGCCCGCCATTGTGGATGGCAGTGTGCGTTGGAGTTATGCAGAGCTGGGTGAAGAAATACACGCCGCCTGCGACTGGTTAAGCGCGTTGGATATTCGCCAAGGCGACCGGATTATGACGGTGAGCGAAAACTGCCGCGCCCTGGTCGTGCTATTGCTGGCCGCCAGCGAGATGGATGTGTGGGTGGCGATTGTGAATTCGCGCCTCTCAGCTCAGGAAGTTGACCTGATCCAGGGCAACTGCTTGCCCCGGCGCGTGTTCTATACCTGCGATGCGTCGCCAGAGGCGTGCCAGCACGCCGAGCGCCACGCCGCCGACCGCTATCAGCACCCTCAGTTGGGTGGGCTGGCGATTTCTTCTCTCTACGAGAGCGAACCCGAGCCGGTTTGCGCTAGCGGTGCCGATCAGGTGGCCGCAATGATCTACACCTCGGGCACGACCGGCACCCCTAAAGGCGTCATGCTGACTCATCGTGGCATTCTCTATATCGCCTCAATCTCAGGCGGTATGCGTCACTTAAGCGAAGGCCAACGGGTGTATGGCGTGCTGCCAATGTCTCACGTGTTCGGTCTCTCATCGGTCTGTATGGGGTCGCTGTATAACGGCGCCTGCCTCTATACCGTGCCGCGTTTTGATGCAGCGCATATGCTGGACACACTAAAGCAGGAGCGAATCACCGTGCTCCAGGGCGTGCCTGCTATGTATGCCCGGGCGTTAGAGTTTTTAAAACGCGAGCAACGCACTCTTGAAGCGCCTGAGCTGATTTACATGTCTGCGGGTGGTTCGCCGCTGGATAGCGACACCAAAGTGCGGGTGGAGGCAGCCTTTGGCCTAACGCTACATAATGGCTACGGATTAACCGAGGCCAGCCCCACCATCAGTCAAACCCGTATTGATGATCGCCATACCAACAGCACTGTTGGTCGTGTATTGCCCCTGTTGGAGTATCGTCTGGAGCCGCTAAGCGATAGCGGCACTGCCGAGCAGCCCGGTGATGAAGTGGGTGAACTGTGGGTGCGCGGCCCCAATATTATGAAAGGCTACTTTCGCCAACCGGAAGCCACCCGCGCTACTCTGACCGAAGAGGGTTGGCTCAACACCGGCGACATTGCCAAGCTCGATCATGATGACCAGCTGTATATCGTGGGGCGTAGCAAAGAGCTGATTATCCGCTCGGGCTTCAATATCTACCCACCGGACGTGGAAGCGGTGATCAACGAGCACCCGGCAGTAACACTGACTGCCGTGGTAGGGCGCCAGATCGCCGGTAACGAAGAAGTCGTGGCCTTTGTGCAGTGCGAGCCGGGCGTTGACGTTGATATGGCGGAGCTCAAGGCGTTTATCGCCGAGCGGTTGGCGCCTTACAAACGGCCTACTCAAATTGTATTGATGGATACGCTACCTTCCACCGCCAGCGGCAAAATTCTTAAAGGGCGGTTGCGGGATTTAGCACAGCAGGAGAGCGGGTTATGAGCCCTTCGCAAATACATACGCCAGATACGTCTCAACAAGCGCTGATGGGCTATCACGAACTGCTGGGCATGCAGGTGGTTGAGTGGCAGCCAGACCGCGCCGTGGTAGAACTCACTATCGAGCCCAAACATCTAAACCGTAGTGGTAATGTACACGGTGGCGTATTGGCCTCGATGCTGGATAGTGCGCTGAGCTTGGCAGGTCTGCACTGTGACGTACCCGGTAATATTCGCCGGGGAATGACGCTATCACTGACTACCACCTTTGTTGGACCCGCTCGGCAGGGCGTGCTAAGGGCAACAGGCAGTGTGCGCGGTGGCGGTCAGAAAACTTATATGAGCAGCGGCGAGATCGTCGATGAACAGGGCACTTTAGTGGCCATGGGTGAAGGTTCATTTCGGCGTCGCAGGGGTAGCGAATCGCCTGAGGGCTTTGCGGATAACAACCCCGGGGAGCCTGCTGAGTGAGCCCAGCCCGTCTGCGGGTCTCGCTACTGCTGCTAGTCACTCTGGCAACGCTATACCATCTGGTGGTCGGCAACCTATTCTGGCAGGCCGTTGGCATTGGCGCATTGCTGCTCTATTTAGCAACGCTGGCGGGGCAGCTTACCCGTATGGCCAAAGGGTTGCTGCTGGTGGCGGGCGTGTTGACGCTAGTCGCGTTGTGGCGATCGCCAAACCCCGCTCAACTGCTGTTTGAGGCCAGCGGGCGTTTTGCTTTTTTTGCCACCTTTGTGGTGGCGCTGAGTATGCTGCGCTTACCTGCCTATCGTTCCCGTTTGGTGCGCCGATGCGGTCAGAGTATGTTGCATCACCCCCCCAGCCGCCGTTACCCCATTTTGTCGTTAGGTTCGGCACTGTTTGGAATTATCCTTAATATTGGCGTGCTTAATCTGTTCGCCGCCATGATCGAAAAAAGCAACACGCTAGGTGCCGCCCAAGGGCGCGCCTGGGTTCGCGAAGCTCGACAGCGGCGCATGATGCTGGCGCTGCTGCGTGGGTTCTCCCTGGCGCCACTTATTTCGCCCATGGGTATCGGCGTCGCCGTCGTACTGTCGAGCCTTCCTCAAGTCACCTGGCTTGAGCTTGCGCCGTATATTTTGGGCGCCGCAATACTGATTTTTCTAGCGGGTTGGGCAGTGGATTACTTAACCGGTCCGCATCCGCCTGCCAATAAAGCACAGGCAACTTCACCTTCTTTACGCCCGCTGGCGCAGTTTAGCGTGTTGCTTGTCGGTATTGTCGCGCTGGTATTCTCTATTGCCTGGCTGCTTGATTTACGGCTGCCTATTGCCGCGCTGTTGGGCGCACCTACCGGTGCATGTCTATGGCTTGCCTGGCAGCGACGCAGGCTCGGCTATGGCGGGCTACCTGCGGCAATGACGGTGGTGCATCGTCAGCTACCTTGGTTGCTGTCGCCCAGTACCAATGAAATCGTGGTGTTGGGAGCAGCGGGCTATTTAGGCCACTTATGCGTTGGACTAGTGGATACACAACAGTTGGCACCGCTATTAACCGTGTTAAATCAGTGGGGCGCCTTTAATGCCGTGCTGGCTATGCTAATGGTGGTGGGGCTTGCCCAAATAGGCGTTAATCCGATTGTAACGGTGACGCTATTGGTGGGCTTACTGCCTCAATTAGCTATTGAGGGCCTGACGCCGCCGCTAATTGGCGCGTCACTCATGGTAGGTTGGGCGCTGGCGCTAATGTCGTCGCCGATGACGGCATCCATGCTGATTTTATCGCGGTTTACCGGGGTGCCCGCCACGCGCATTGGCTACCGTTGGAACGGCCGATTTCTGGTAACCTCGATTCCACTGTTAGCGGGGTGGTTTGTCTGGTCACCTTTTTAAGGGGCGCCACAATAAAGAAGCGCTTGACCTTTGTCCGGCGTTTTTTTATTGTTCTTGTTATAAAGTGAAATAATATTCTGCTATGCGAAACTATATGTTTATTAATCGCATGAAGTATTTATTAATCGCCTGGAGCACGCCTTATGAAAATTCTCGTCGCGGTTAAACGCGTTATCGACTACAACGTCAAAATTCGCGTTAAAGCGGATCACTCGGACGTCGACCTTACCAATGTCAAAATGGCCATGAACCCGTTCTGCGAAATTGCTGTGGAAGAAGCAGTACGCCTGAAAGAGAAGGGTGTGGCCACCGAAGTGGTTGCCGTCACCGTTGGCCCCAAAGCCGCCCAAGAGCAGCTGCGTACGGCACTGGCGCTGGGTGCGGATCGTGCTATTCATATCGAAACCGATGAGCGCGCCGAATCCCTGGCCGTGGCCAAGCTACTGGCTAAAGTGGTCGAGGAAGAGCAGCCGGGCTTAGTGGTTCTCGGCAAACAGGCCATCGACACCGACAACAACCAGACCGGCCAAATGCTTGCCGCGTTGACCGGCCTGCCCCAGGGGACGTTTGCGTCAGAAGTGGCGGTGGACGGTGACAAGGTGCATGTGACCCGTGAAATCGACGGCGGTCTGCAAACCATTGCCCTGACGCTGCCGGCGATTGTGACCACCGATCTGCGCCTCAACGAGCCGCGCTACGCTAAGCTCCCCGATATCATGAAGGCCAAGAAAAAGCCCCTGGAAGTCAAAACCCCCGCCGATTACGGTGTCGAGGTTGCCTCCAAGGTGAGCCTGCTAAAAGTCGAATCGCCAGCGGAGCGCAAGGGTGGCGTTAAAGTCGCCTCGGTAGACGAACTGATCGATAAACTCAAAAACGAAGCCAAAGTACTTTGAACAAGGTGCTTTTACTTTGAACAAGGTGCTTTAAAGAGGAGCTGATTCCATGAGCATTCTGGTACTTGCTGATCTACACGAAGGCCAACTGGCCGGTGCGACGGCTCACGTGATTGCGGCCGCCCAAGCCATCGGCGGCGATATCGACGTTCTCGTTGCCGGTGAAGGGGTGCAAGCCGCGGCCGAGTCTGCCGCCAAGCTCGACGCCGTGAGCAAAGTGCGCGTCGCCGATAACGCCGTTTACGCCCACCAGCTGGCCGAGCCCATGGGTACGCTACTGGTCGAACTGGCAGGTGATTACACCCACGTACTTGCCAGCGCCTCCACCACTGGCAAAAACGTGCTGCCGCGCCTGGCGGCGCTAAAGGACGTCAGCCAACTGTCGGATGTACTTGGTGTAGAAAGTGCCGACACCTTCCTGCGCCCGATCTATGCCGGTAACGCCATCGCCACGGTTAAAAGCGATGACGCGCTGAAGGTCATCACCATCCGCACCACCGGCTTTGACGCGGTAGGCGCTAGCGGCAGTGCACCGATTGAAGCGGTCGACACCGTGGTGGAAAACACCCAGTCCAGCTTTGTCAAAGAGGAGCTGGCGAAGTCTGATCGGCCTGAGCTGGGCGGTGCCAAGGTGGTGATCTCCGGTGGTCGCGGCATGGGCAACGGCGAAAACTTCAAGCTGCTTGACGGCATTGCCGACAAACTAGGCGCGGCCATTGGCGCTTCCCGTGCCGCGGTAGACGCAGGCTTTGTACCCAACGATATGCAGGTCGGCCAGACCGGTAAGATCGTTGCCCCGGATCTCTACATTGCCGTGGGTATCTCCGGTGCCATCCAGCACCTGGCGGGCATGAAGGATTCCAAGGTGATCGTCGCGATCAACAAGGACGACGAAGCACCTATTTTCCAGGTGGCGGATTACGGCCTAGTGGGGGATCTGTTTGAGATCCTGCCGGAGCTTGAGAGCAAGCTGTAAATGCTTCTGGCATCCACGTATTGGTCGGAACAACCCGTAGCGGGGGTCTTTCGCCAGGGGTGGCGAAAGTAGCGCCCATGGATGGGTTCACAGCGCCCCCGCGTAGGGTTGTTCCGACCATGCCATTGCAGTGTGACATCTTCTTGAAAGGCCCAGTGGGGCCTTTTGCAGTATTGCCTCACAATAACAACCAGCGAGTTTCCCATGCTAACGCGCCTAACCGCTTCATTAACCCTGCCGGTGATCGGTTCACCCATGTTTATCGTCTCCGGGCCAGAACTGGTGATTGCCCAGTGCCAAGCGGGCATTCTGGGTGCTTTCCCCGCGCTCAACGCCCGACCTGCTGACGTATTACGTGAGTGGCTACAGCAGATCACTCAAAACCTGGCAGACTACGACGAACAGAACCCCGAACAACCCTCAGCGCCCTTTGCGGTGAACCAAATCGTGCACCCCACCAATGATCGCCTAGAGCACGATGTCGCGCTATGTGCCGAGTTCAAGGTGCCGCTGGTCATCACTAGTCTGCACGCACCTAACCAAGTGGTGGAAAAGGTGCACGCCTATGGCGGGCTGGTGTTTCATGATGTGACCACGTTGCGGCACGCCAAGAAAGCGATTGAGGCGGGGGTCGACGGGCTGATACTGGTCTGCCACGGTGCGGGCGGCCATGCCGGACGCTTAAACCCTTTTGCGTTTGTGGCCGAGGTGCGGCGCTTCTACGACGGGCCGCTGGTGCTGGCGGGGGCGATTACCCAAGGCGAACAGATCGTTGCCGCTCAAGCGCTAGGCGTTGACTTGGTGTATATGGGCACGCGCTTTATTGCCACCCAAGAGGCAAACGCTCAAGCCGCCTATAAGCAGATGGTGTTAGACGCCGCCGCGGGGGACATTGTCTATACCAACCTGTTTACTGGGGTGCACGGTAACTATCTACGTCAGAGTATTGAACAGGCAGGATTGGACCCGGATGCGCTGCCTGAAGGCGATAAAAGTGCTATGCGCTACGGCTCGGGGGGTAGCAGCAAAGCCAAAGCGTGGCGGGATATCTGGGGGGCGGGGCAGGGCGTAGGCAGTATTTCCACACTTAATAGCGTGGCAGAAGAGATAGACACGCTGCGCCAGGACTACCAGCAAGCGCTGAATCATTTACGCCGGCTTTGACGAAACGCCGCCAGGCGTATCTGGAAATCTTCAGAGGCTTTGCACTGATCCTGTAACTCGCCCTCCAACGCCATCGTGTCATTCAGCGAGCGTTGTGCGGCTTCACGCAGGGCGCATTTGGTAGCGCTTAATGCCTGGGACGACTGCGCGACCAGCGCTTGGGCCAACGAACGCGCCTCCGCTAGCACCTGGTTATCTTCGACGACGCGGTTAGCCAAGCCGAGTGCGACGCAGCGCTCACCCGCAATGGGGGTTGCCAAGGCGGCCATTTCAAACGCCTGAGCATGGCCAAGCTTGCGTACCAGATGCCAGCAGGCGCCCCCGTCGGGAATCAAACCAATATTGATAAAGGCAAGCTTGAGATAAGCAGAGCTGCCCATCACCACCATATCGCTGGCGAGCACATAAGAAACGCCTATACCTGCAGCAGCTCCGTTAACGGCCGCTATCACCGGCTTATCCATCGTCATTAAACTGCGCAGGGCGGGTAGAAAGAGCGTTTCCAGCCGCTCGCTGGCGGGCTCAGCCGTGGCTTTCTCAAACTCCGCCAGATCAGCGCCAGCGCAAAACGCGCTGCCTTCCCCACGCAGAATCACGCAGCGAACCTGTTCATCAATTGCCACTGCCGCTAGCGCCTCATTGAGTGCCAAGGCGGTGGCTTCATTGAGGGCATTACGTACCTCTGGGCGCGCAATCGCTACTTCGACGATGCCATCATCAATAGCGCTGACAGTGACTAACTCGCTGAGAGGGTCTGGCATATAGCGCTCCACTTTAACTTTTCAAGGCAACATTGTTAGGCAATATCGTTAGGCAACCTTTAATAGTTCGCTGACCGTTTCAAGGTGGTAGTCGCTGTCGCCTAAATGGTGATCGAACATTACCAGATGCTTGGCGTAACTGGCGACATAACACTCTTCGGACATCCCCATACCGCCGTGGAGTTGGATCGCCTGTTCGGCAATAAAACGCGCCGATTCGCCGCAGTACGCCTTGGCCGCGGCAATTTTATAATCCCGCTCACTGGCTGGCAGGGTTAGGCTAGTGGCAGCTAAAATCGCCATTGAGCGCGACTGTTCCAGGTGCAGATGCATATCCACCATGCGGTGCTGAAGCGCCTGGAAGGTAGATAGCGGCATGCCAAACTGCTTGCGCTCTTTCAGGTAGGCCAGGGTCTGATCGCAGGCCTCTTCCATTGCACCGATAGCTTGGGCACACAGTGCGGCACGACCAAGGGCGAGAACCTCGGCCAGCGCATCGCCGACATCGTCACTCAGGCAGTTGGCTGGCGGCAGCGTGACGCTGTCCAGGGTCAAATCACCGGCGGGCTGGTCGTCGATAGTGCGGTAAAAGTGCGACGATGTGCCCGGTGCATTCGCAGGGACGATAAATAGTCCTAGCTTGCCGTTATCCAATCGAGCGGAAACCAGACTAGCCGCTGCTGCTTCAAGGTTCAGGACGACATCTTTTCTGCCGCTTAACTGCCATTGCCCATCTTGCTGGGTCGCTTGGGTAGCGATCGCCAAGGCGTCGTAACGGGCGTTGTGCTCTTGCCATGCAAGGGCTAGCTGGTGTTCGCCTTCAAGCAGCGGGGTTAGCCACTGGGTTTGCTGATCGCTATTGGCAGTTAACGCCAGCAGTTGACCTGGCAGCACCAGACCGGCCAGATAGGCTTCTGGCACCAAGCCGCGTCCCAGCGCCTGCATGATAATCATCAGGTCGGTGCCGTCGCCGCCTAATCCGCCGACGTCTTCGCCAAAGGGCATATGCAGCAGGCCCAGCTCGGCAAAAGTGCGCCATAGCGCAGAAGCACCATTGGGAGTAGCGGCAAGCATAGTACGGCGCTGTTCGGGCGAAACCTGGTCGGCCACCAAACGGGTGAGCGTCTCTTCGAGCATGCGCTGCTCGTCGGTTAAAGCAAAATCCATGGTGACCTCACATGTTTAAAATGGTTTTGGCGACGATACTTTTCTGTATCTCGTTGGCACCGCCATAAATCGACAGCTTGCGACGGTTGAAGTACTGGGCGCTGGCGGCTGCGCTTTGGGCGCGCTCGTCATCCAGGCTGCCTTCGCCATGCAGGAAGTCGGGGAAGAATGGCAGTGCGGCGGGGCCAAGGGCACGGCGGGTGAGTTCGCTTAGCTCCTGGCGAAGCTCTGAGCCACGTACTTTGAGTAGTGAGCTTTCTGCACCGGGTACGCCGCCATCCCGGGCCGCGGCAATCACGCGTAGGTTGGTGACTTCCAGCGCCATCAATTCAAGCTCGGCTTTGACGACACGGTGGCGAAAGCTGGGCAGCTCCAGCAGCGGCTTGCCGCGATGCTCGATTCGGCTGGCCAGTGACTTTAAGTGACGCAGCGCCTGCTTGGCGTGGCCAAGCCCTGCAATGCCGGTGCGTTCGTGGGTGAGCAGGAATTTGGCGCAGGTCCAGCCCTGGCCCTCTTCACCGACACGGTTTTCAACCGGCACTCGAACGTTATCTAAAAAGACTTCATTAACCTCATGGGCGCCATCCAGGGTAATAATGGGCCGCACGGTAATGCCAGGGGTTTGCATATCAATCAGCAGAAAACTAATGCCTGCCTGCTTTTTCGCCTCTGGGTCGGTACGTACTAAGCAAAACAGCATGTTGGCGTGCTGGCCTAGGGTCGTCCACGTCTTCTGGCCATTCACGATATAGTGGTCGCCATCGCGCACCGCGCGTGTATTCAGTCCCGCCAAATCAGACCCTGCGCCGGGCTCAGAGTAGCCTTGGCACCACCAATCCTGGTTGCTCAAAATACGCGGCAGGTAATGCTCCTTTTGCTCAGCGCTACCGAATTTCATAATCACCGGCGCCACCATATTAACGCCAAAGGGCACGACTGTCGGCGCGTGGGCCGCGGCGCACTCTTCATCAAATATATGCCGCTGCACGGGCCCCCAGCCTGGGCCGCCATGCTGTTTAGGCCAGTTAGAGGCTAGCCAGCCCTGTTCGCTGAGGAGGTTCTGCCAGCGCAGGTGATCATCGGCACGCAGGTGGCGCCCTAGGCGCACGCGTTCACTAATATCGCTGGGCAGCGCATCGGCTAGAAAATGGCGAACCTCTGCGCGAAAGGCCTGCTCTTCGGGGCTAAAGGTGAGGTTCATCGGGGGGTGTCCTTTAGGGTTGATTGACGGTGAGGCCCACCTAAGTGACGCGGGTATCCCAGTACTTCCACCGCCAACAAATCGATATCGCTCTCGCGGTAGCAGAAGCCGTTCTTTGCGATGCCGACGCTCGCCTGTTCAAGGGCAGTTTGTCTGTCGCTCGCTGTAGCCTGCTGGCTAGCAAGTTGCAGCGTATTCAGAAGGCTTTGCTGTCGGCTGACCACAACGTTTAACCGCAATGCTTTAAGAGTGAGTGCCGCTCGCTGTTGGGTAAGTGGCTCTGCGCTTAAGTTGACCAGCTCTACCATGCTGCCGTTTTCAGCAACGATAAGGCTTAGCGCGCTATCGCTGCCGCGGCTGATGCCAATGTTTTCTAGTGCGATGGTAGGGAGCGCTGTGCCTGATTCCCTCGCTGCATTTGGCGCCAATAGGCAGAGTTCAGTAGCGTTGTCTGGTGCACTGGTTAGGGTAATGCCCGCCTTTTGTGCGGCTTTTTGCAGGCGCTCAAACAGTGGATCTTCGCCGATTAGCGCAACGTGTTTAAACGCGTCGGCTTTCTCAACCTCAGGCACCATATGGGGGCTACGCGCAGCGAAAAAGAGATGAATCAGTCCGGCGCGTTGAGGGGAGTCCATACAGGCCAAAAACAGCTCCCGCTCACGGCGCAGGCCGTCTTGGAGTGATTCAGCCGTCACAGAGGCCTCCACAGCTTCCACAATGCGAAACGGTGAGAAGAGCTCGGCAGCGTCTTGATGCAGCCGTTCCAACATAGCGGAGATTGCCTGGGGATTAGCCGTTGGCGCTGGCAGTTGGCCCGTAACACGTGCCATTGGGTTGTCTGCAAGCACTGCTTGGGCCGCAGCTAAACCCGCTTCAAGCGGTGTTTCAGCACTGCTAATGGCGTCGATAATGCCTGCCTCAAGTGCTTCTTCTGCTTCCACAAAACGCCCGCTGGTGATCATCTCTAAGGCGCGCTCAACGCCTACTAAACGCGGTAAACGCTGGGTGCCACCAGCGCCGGGCAGTAGACCCAGCTTAACCTCCGGAAGACCCACCCGGGTTCCCGCCAGTGCCACTCGATAGTGGCAGCCCAAAGCCACTTCCAATCCACCGCCCAGGGCTGTGCCGTGCAGGGCGGCAATCAGCGGTTTTGGGCAGGCTTCCAGTTGGTTAATCACATCGGGCAGCAGAGGGGCTTGAGGCGGCTTACCAAACTCACGAATATCTGCCCCGGCAATAAAGGTGCGGCCATCGGCGAGCACGACCAGCGCTTTAGCATCTGCGTCAGCAACACCCTCTTTAAGCGCATCGACTAAGCCACTGCGTACCGCGTGACTTAAGGCATTGACCGGCGGGTTGGCTATTTGAATAACGCCTATATCGCCGTGACGCTGATAATGAACGGACATAGTTAGGCTCTCGTATTTCGCATGATAGTGAATTGAAAAGAGTACGCTTGGTGCCCCATCTGTTACGCAGCAGAGGCGCTTTGCGAACGCCGATGGTGGCGCTGGCTTAAGCGTGCCATCAAAACACCGGGTACCAGCGCGGCTGCGGCCAGACCGATCAATTCCCACTGGCTAAGCGGCACCATCCCACCACCCGGTAGCGCCAGGAGCAGGCCAGCGATCAGTATCAGGGCACGAATCACGATCTCTTGCAGTGCGCCATAGCCCAGTCGACCAACCCCCATCAGGTAGCCCTGCATGGCAGAGGCAAACAGGATGATGCCGATGACCGCCTGGATAAAGACAGCCACGATCATCAGCGGCGCGCCCTGCATAATCAGCGCGGGGTTGAGTACGAATAGGAAGGGAATAAAGTAGATCACGCTACCCAGACGCATCGCCTGCAGGCCCGTTTCCATGGGCCGGGCACCGGCCACGGTAGCCGCGGCAAAGGCACCCAGTGCCACTGGCGGGGTAATAAAGCTCAGCATGCCCCAATAGAGAATGAACATATGTACGGCCATGGGATCCAGTCCGCCGCCTTGAATCAGTGCAGGGGCTAGAGCAACGGCGAGGAAGATATAGGCAGCCGTCACGGTCATGCCAATACCCAGCACAAAACTGGTAACTGCGCCCATAATCAGCAGCAGCGGCACGCTGCCACCGGCAATATTGATAAAGTCGTTAGCGATGGTGCCGGAAAGGCCGGTCATCGAAAGTGCGCCCACCAGCATGCCCACGCCAGCCAAAATAGCGATTAACTCGGCAAACAGCTTGGCCGCAGACGACAGCGTATCGGCTACATCCTTCCAGCCCCAGCGGTTATGTTTGGAAAGCTGGTTGAGCACCAAAAGCAGCGCGGTGGCGTAGAAAGGTGCCACGGCTTCGCGCTGCATAATCAGCAGCATCCAAACTAATAAAGCAAAGACAAAAATAAAGTACCAACCCTCTTTGAGGGTTTGCCATAGCGAAGGCAGTTCAACGGCGGGCAAGCCTTTAATGTCGTGGCGGGCCGCGTAGGCATCAATCTGAATAAACAGACCCAAGAAATACAGAATTGAAGGAATGACGGCAGCCAGTGCTACCGCGGAATAGGGAATGTCGAGAAACATGGCCATGACGAAAGCGGTTGCGCCCATCACCGGTGGCATCAATACACCGCCGGTTGAGGCGCAGGCTTCCACACCGCCAGCAAAGGAGCGGCTCATACCGATACGACGCATGGCGGGAATCGACAAAACACCGGTGGTTAGTACGTTACTAATAACGCTGCCGCTCATCGAGCCCATCAGGCCGCTGGAGAAAATCGACACCTTAGCGGGGCCGCCGCGCACATGGCCCAGCAGCGCAAATGCCAGGTTGATAAAAAACTTACCGCCGCCGCTTTTTTGCAGCACGACACCAAAGACCAAAAAGCCGATCACCAGGCCCGCGAACGCCTGCAGCGGCACCCCCATGATGCTTTCGGTACTCATGGTGTGGTACATAGCGGTCTGTTCAAGCGTCGAAGGAAACGCCTGGATAGGGCCGGGGACGATATCCGCCACCAGCGGGTAAAGAGAGAAGACCCCCGCAATAATAGCAATCGGTAAACCGCCTGCCCGGCGGGCCGCTTCGATAATGAGCAGCCAGTAGGCATAGCTGGCATAAATAGCGATCTCAGGCGCAGAAAACGCCCAGCCGCGCTCTAAAATAGGGACTGCGTTATAAACAAAATAGCCGCCAACGATTAGCGTTATAGCGCTCAATAGGTAGTCGTACCAAGGGATAGGCTGTTCTTGTTGGCGACTCCGCATGGGCCAAAGCAAGAAAACCAGCGGTAGCAGTAGTGCCACAACGGCATAGTAGAACTGTGTTTCCAAGCCGGTTACGAACGTCAGCAAGCCAACGTTGAAAAGATAATCCAGCGTCATCGCCATCAAGATGACGGTGACCGTGGCGGGGATCCAGCGCAGCGCAGGGGGAAGCTGACGAATTTGGCTGATTTTTTCTTTAACCTGCTGATTATTGGCAGGTGAGGTATCTGTGGTCATGAGGGCATCCGTCAATCAGCAGGGGGCGGCAAGTGCCGCCCCGTGGCGTATTACTCGAAGATCGGTTCGAAACCGGCATCGCTAAGCGCGGTGGCTCGGGCTTCCATCCAGTCGGCAGTAAACGCCTCGTCATCACTGGGGGCGTCTTGCATAAAGCTTTCCCAGGCGCTTAGCAGTACATCCTGACGTTCAACCAGCTCATCCTGATGGGCCTGCATTTCATCAGTCCATACGTCGATCTCTTTGTAGTACTCCACGACCGCATCGTGGAACGGCACTACCCATTGAAGATCTTGCTGTTCCAAGGCGTAGCCAAGCGCCCCTGGGGCGTTATCTTTGTAGTCGTCGAAATTTTCCTGCATGGCCTTGATTAGGCCATAAGCGACGTTGTCATCCAGGTCTTGGTTGGCGACCACAATGGGGTATGGGTAGCTAGCGCTGGGCACCGGGTTTTCGGCGCTGATGCCACCAGCCCCAGAAGTGACTTCGTGCGGGCGGAAGTAGGGCGCAACGGCGGCCATGCGCTCCCAGCCTGCTTCGTCGTTGGGGTCTAGCACTGGCCAGCTAATGCCGCGCGGACTACTGGCCAGCTGCTGGGCTGGCGGGGTCACCGTGGTGGTAAAGGAGGCATCCACATCGCCAGCGATAATGCCATCGAACGAGCGCCCGTAGCCGGGGTAATCAACCCGCTCTACGTCATCCCAGGTCAAGCCACCAAAGGCAAGGTAAGCTTCGGTGCCTTTATTGAGCGCATCGTCACCGCGGATATAGGCGATGCGCTTGCCGGCCAGGTCAGCGGGCGTTTCAACGTCCAGGTCGCCCGCAACCGCAAGAGAAAGACCAAAAGAGGCAGTGGAAGTGGTAATGACGCGTAGTGGCTGAGGACCCCAGTCGCGGTCGGCAAACATCATTACCCCTTCAGCGCCGTAGTAGCTGGCGATCCCGCAGGCGCAAAGGTCAACGCGGCCCTGCTTAAGCGGCGTCATCCGTGAAACATCGTTGTCCCCCGGCAGGATACGCACTGATGAATCGTATTTGTTCTGCAGCATATTGCCGATGGCGACGGCTTGGGCATAGCCGCTTGAGTTAGTGCCATAGGCCGTCCAGGCCATGGTGCCGGGGAGTTCAATGTCACTGGCGTGGCTGACTGCTGCGCCGAGTAGCGATAAAGGTAAGGCGGCGATGAGTAGGCGGTGAGCAAATGGATGCATTGGGATGCTCCTTTATTGTGGTTGTGTTTAAGGTTTTAGTTACGTTTTGCTACATAGTGTTTTGCTATGCGGTACTTGGTTTTGCTAAGTGGTCGGCTGATAGTAGAGAAGCCGCTGGGTGGCTGTCAATGCTGTTGTCAGCAGCGGTGCCCGTTGGTATACAACAGGTATAAAAAAACCAGGCAAAAGCCTGGTTTTTCAGAGCGGTAGCGAGAGCAATGCAGTTAAGAAAATTCACGCCAAGCGGCGTAGGTGCTTAAAAACACCCGCCCGGTAAGCGCATCCAGAAAGTCACTCTTCTTTAGCTGATCCATCACCGGGCCTTTGACCTCGGATAAATGCAGTTTTACATCGGAGTCTTTTAAGCGGGCGTTGATGGCATCCAGGCTTTCTAGCGCCGAGGCATCAATCAGGTTAACCGCCGAACAGATCAATACAACGTGCTCAAGCTCGGGGTGGCTCGCTACCAGGTTATAGACGGTGTCTTCCAAATAGCGGGCATTGGCAAAATAGAGGCTCTCATCAATGCGCAGCAGGGCAACGGTATTGACCGTCTCGACATCGTGGCGGGTAGTATTTCTAAAGTGTTCGGTGCCGGGGACGCGGCCTACCAAGGCGCTATGAGGGCGGCTGGTGCGGTACAAAAATAGCGCAATAGAGAGCGTTACCCCGCTGATGATGCCCGCCTCAACGCCTTCGCACAGTGTCAGCAAAATCGTCACCGCCATGGCGGCAAAGTCGCTGCGGGAGTAGCGCCAGGTTTGCCGCAGCATGGGGATGTCCACAAGCGTCAAAATCGAAACGGTGATCGTTGCGGCCAGGGTCGCGATGGGCAGGTAGTAGAGCCAGCCGGTGAATGACATAGTGACCAGCGCAATACCTAGCGCCGCAAAGGCACCTGCCGCAGGCGTTTGTGCGCCTGCATCGTAGTTGATGACCGTGCGGGATAACCCCCCAGTGACTGGCATGCCGCTGGAAAGCCCGGCGGCTAAATTGCTGGCACCAAGGCCCACAAGCTCCTGATTGGGAGAGATACGCTGGCGCCGCTTCGCGGCCAACATCTGGCCCATGGAAACCGACTCCACAAAGCCGACCAGACTAATCAGCAGCGCGGGGATCACAAGTGCCCGCCACAGTGAGTAGTCTCCCAATGGGAAGCTCAGTGCGGGTAACCCGCCTGGAATTTGTCCCACAACGCTGACGCCTTTATCGCCCAACTGCCAGTACCAGGTAACCAGGGTGGTAATCACGACGGCAAAGACCGGCCCTGCTTTGGCAATCAAGTCTGCCAGGGTGCGTGGCAAGCCCATTGAGTGCAGGGCGGCTTTACCATGGCGTCGCATAACGATCAAAAACAGCAGCGTTCCACTGCCGATCAGTAAGGTGGGTAAGTTGAAAGTGGCTAAATTAGGCACCAGGGTGACAAGGCGTTCCACCAGGGTAAAGCCACTACTCTCAACCCCCAGCAAGCTGCCCAGCTGGCTAGCAGCGATCAATATGCCCGACGCCGTTAAGAAGCCGGAAATAACCGGGTGACTGAGAAAATTGCTGAAAAAGCCCATTTTAAGCAGCCCCATGATTACCAGCATGCCACCGGAAAGCAGGGACAGGATGAGCGCGGCCTGTAAATAAGTCTCTGTGCCTGTGACCGCCACGGAGGAGAGTGCGGCACCGGTCATCAAAGCGATGATGGCGACCGGCCCGACGGCAAGGGTCTTGCTGGTGCCAAACAGGGTATAGACCAGTTGCGGCAGGATGCTGGCGTAGAGGCCTACCACTGCAGGCAGTCCGGCTAGCAGCGAATAGGCCAGCGACTGGGGAATGACCATCACCGTGACGATCAAGCCCGCCAAGAGATCGGCCCCAAACAAGCGTTTATGGTAGTGGGGTAGCCACGTCAGGATCGGCAAATAGCGCTTTAGCATGGGTTCCAGGTGTTATCGGAGTGGCAGAATAAAGAGAGTAAGGGATATTCCATTTCATTGCAGTGCTTATATTCATTTCTACTGCGGTAAGCCAATGATGAACCAGCGCTTATACACTTTCGTTCTGCCCCCAAAGTGCTACTTCTTTCATTAGCGTAACACGCTAAGCTTAGCCGCAAAGGGGAGTTAAGCCCCCTAAAATAGGGTTTTCGATACTCAATAACGTCAATAAAAAGAGTACTGCTCATGCGCTTACTGCGATTGTTAGTTCCGGGGTTTTTGTTGGCGCTGTCCGTAGGTCTTGTCGTACAGGGCGGTGTCTGGATTTATCTGGCGCTCCTGTCCGCTGCACTGGGGGGCGGCGTTGTACTGCTCAGTGCGCTTGAAAGCGTGTACCGGGCCGACCAACGTCGTCTTGAACAGCGCCAGCGTGGCTTTAAGCCCCTACGTGATTACCGTTCGTTACGTGGTATGGCGTACCGGTTAATGAATCGCGCCAGCAGTACCGCGATTGCCTCGGCAGAAGTGTCACACTATGCCGACCTGATGGATCAGCGCCTTTCCAAGCAAGAGGCCATGGCCCGTGAGGCTTCATCGAGCATGACGGCGATTAATGCGGCCATTATGCAGGTCAGTGCCAGCGCCAGCCAGGTGGCGGCACTGGCAGAGAGCGCCCGAGAAGCTAGCCATCACAACCATGCTGAGCTGGACGATATAATCCAGGATATGAGCGACGTTGCCGACCGCTCCAACCAAGCATTGGAAATGCTGACTGCGCTGAACGATAAGATTGAGCGCGTGCGCAGCGTCACCTCCATGATCGAGGATATCGCTGAGCAGACCCATCTGCTATCGCTCAATGCGTCAATTGAAGCAGCACGTGCGGGGGAGCACGGGCGTGGGTTTGCGGTAGTCGCGGGTGAAGTGCGTAATCTGGCACTAAAGACCTCAACCGCGACCCAGAGCGTCGATGAATTAGTTAAGGATATGCATCAGAGCGGTCAATCGGTGGTCGCTACCATGGGTCAGTTAATGACCCGCATCAGCGAGCGTTCCAAAGGATTGCAAGTGGTCGGCAATAGCCTGGGTACGATGACCCAGGAATTCGATCAGGTGCAGAGCGAAATTACCCGGGTTGCCGGTGCGATGGAGAACACACGCCAGCATAGCCAAACCGTGGCGGATGGCCTTAGCCAGCTAGAAGATGATGTGGATGAAGGCAACCGTAATATGCATGATTTGGCCGAGCAGGCGCGGGCGCTGATGGAAGCCGCAGAAGGCGTCGATGGGGAACTGGCTCAACAGCATTTAGAAGGGCGCCACCAGCAGGTGTTCCGCGCGGCACGCTCAACGGCCAATAAATTGGGCAAGTTGCTGGAAAAAGCGATAGCCAGCGGGGAGCTTTCAGATACCCACCTGTTCCAGCCCCAGTATGAACAGATTCCGGGTACGCAGCCGCCACAGTATACAACCGGCTTTGATAGTTTCACCGATAGGTATCTACCTGATCTGCAGGAGCCTTTGCTCACTCAGCTAGGTTTGAGCTACGCAATTGCCTGTGACCGTAAAGGCTATGTGCCTACCCATAACAAGGCAGTTAGCCTCGCGCCAACCGGTGATTACGCCCACGATCTAAAATTCTGCCGCAACAAACGCATTTTCGATGACCCAACCGGCAGCCGCTGTGGCGCTCATGAAAAGCCGTTACTGCTGCAAACCTACAAGCGCGACACCGGCGAGATCATGCACGACCTCTCGGTACCGGTGTATGTCCAGGGTAAGCACTGGGGCGGTTTCCGGGTTGGCTACCAGCCTGAGCGTGATATAGCGGCTCCCCCTGCGTTGCAGTCAGAGACCGCTCCAGCGCCACCGCTTGCACTAACTAGCCGCAGCGTAGCGCGGGCGTGACTGCCACGCCGACCAGGAGTAAAGCGCGAGCCCGATCCAAATAAGCACAAAAGTGGCCAACTGGATAATGCCCAGGGGCTCGCCGAAAACCGTTAGCGCGATGAGAAATTGGATACTGGGATTGATGTACATAAGAAAGCCAATGGTCGCTAAGCGTAGCCGACGGGCCGCGCCGGCAAAAGCCATAAGCGGCAATGCGGTCAAGACACCGCTGGCGATTAGCAGACTAGTGGTAGATGTATTTTGCAAAAAGTGCGAACTGCCGTTCCAGCTTAGCCAAGTCAAGGCGATCAGGGCGAGGGGAAATAGCAACAGGGTTTCTACAAACAGTCCTGATAAGCCGTCCAGCGGCACCTGCTTACGAAACAGGCCATAACTGCCGAAGCTTAACGCCAGCATCAGGCTAATCCAAGGCAGTTCACCCAGCATCACAAACTGGATGGCAATGGCCACGCTGGCCAGCCCCAAGGCGACCAACTGCAACTTTGCCATCACTTCCCGCAGCACCAGCATGCCCAGGGCGACATTCACTAGCGGCGTTAAGAAGTAGCCCAAACTTGCCTGCAGTACCTGCTTAGACTCCACTGCATAAATATAGATACCCCAGTTAAACGCAATCAATAGCGCGCAGGCCAACACGCGGCCAAGCCGCTTGGGTTCACCCAGTGCAGTGACCACCGGCGGCCAGCGGCGCAGTAAGGTAATCAAGCCGACCAAGAAAAGACACGCCCAAATGATACGGTGAATCAATATTTCAAAGGCGGGAACGCCGTCAAACAGGGCAAAAAAGAGCGGAAAGCAGCCCCACATGGTGTAGGCGGTTAGCCCAAACATAACGCCTTTGACGGCAGCGGGATCGCGTGTTGGAGTAGGAAGCATAGCAGCCTCATTATTTAAAGATGCTAATCTAGCATAAACTTTGCAATCACACTGGCGGAATGGAGGTGTTCAATGAGTGACTCTGGAAACAGCCAACTTAGCAGCACGCTAGTGCAGTGCGACCTGCGCTGGGAAGACCCCCAGGCCAACCACGCCCATCTTGAACAGTTGCTAGGCGAACTGGATGGCCGCGATACGGATCTGATTGTATTGCCGGAAATGTTTGCCACTGGCTTTACCATGAACTCCCGCGAGATGGCTCAGCCGATGGCAGAGAGCCAAAGCGTTGCTTGGCTGCAGGCCCAGGCGAAGGCGCGCAAATGCGTGATGACGGGCAGCGTGGCGATTGAAGAGCAAGGCGAGTTTTATAATCGCTTGATCTGGGCCACCCCAGAGGGCGACTTAACCCACTACGACAAGCGCCACCTGTTCCGTATGGCCGGTGAGCATGAGCGCTATGGCATGGGTAGTGAGCGCAAAGTGGTGGAACTCAACGGCTTTAAACTGCTGCTCAGCGTTTGCTATGATCTGCGTTTTCCTGTGTGGATGCGCCAGCAGCCAGCAGAGGGGGAGCATTTCGAGTATGATGCGCTGCTGTGTATTGCCAACTGGCCAGCACCGCGTCGTCACCCTTGGCGCACGCTGCTACAGGCCCGTGCGGTAGAGAACCTAAGCTATGTGATTGGCGTTAATCGCGTTGGAGAAGATGCCAAAGGGCTTGCCTATAGCGGCGACTCCCTGTTGGTCGACTTCAAAGGCGAAGCGTTAATTGATAAACCTGCCCATACCCCGTTTATAGAGACGGGCACGCTGGATAAAACTGCCCTTGATGCTTTTCGTGAAAAATTTCCTGCCTGGCAAGATGCCGACCATTTTAAGCTGCTGCCAGGAGTCGGTTAATGATGCGCCTTGATCGCTTTTTGAGTGAAACCTCACCGTTAACCCGCAGTCTCGCCAAGCGGGCACTCAAAAATGGCGAAGTGACCCTGAACGGTGAGCCGATCAAACAGTCGGCGACCCAAATCGATACCGATAATGATGTGGTGGTACTCAACGGCGAGCGGCTAGCGCTGGTAGGCGTTCGCTACATTATGCTGCACAAGCCCGTCGACGTTGAATGTAACGCCCGCCGCGGTCTCTACCAAAGAGCAATCGATCTAATTGATCTACCCAAAGCGGATCGGTTGCAGCCGGTAGGGCGGTTAGATGTAGATACCACGGGCTTACTGCTATTAACCGATGATGGTCAGTGGTCTCACCGCGTCACATCTCCGCGCCATCGCTGCGCCAAGGTGTATATCGCCGAGCTAGCCGAGCCTATGGAAGGCGCCGCGGCGGAGTGGGCGATTGGCCAGGTCGCCGATGGCCTGATGCTGGATGGGGAAGAGACACCGACCCAACCTGCAACGTTAAGACTTCTTTCGCCTACCCAGGCGGAGCTCACCATTACCGAAGGGCGCTATCACCAGGTGAAGCGGATGTTTGCCGCCCTGGGAAACCATGTGAACTCACTGCACCGAAGTTCCATCGGCGATTTAGCGCTGGATGAGAACCTGGCGCCTGGCGAGTGGCGGGAATTAACCAGCGACGAAATCGCGCTTTTCTGAGTGCCGGTTTAAGGTCTGCTTTAGCCGCTTCCTCAATGGATGAGCGGCTTTATTTTTAATTTAATATTTATACCGTTATCTTACGTTTTCGCCCCAAGTTATTGCCTGGAGATTGTGCGAATCAGGTGGAAAGTCGTAGGCGGAAACTGCCTTCCAGCAGTTCCGTTAGCCGTTGCTTCGTCTTAAGGGGCTAGGTGGGCAGCAGCAATCAGCGCTTGGGTATAAGCGTGCTGGGGCGCTGAAAGCACCTCTAGGCAGGGGCCTTGTTCGACCACTTCGCCATCCTTGAGCACCATAATGCGGTGTGCCATGGCGCGGACAACGGCTAAATCATGGCTTATAAACAAATAGCTAAGCTGCCGCCGCGACTGTAGGTCACGCAGTAGCGCGACTAACTGCTTCTGCACGGTACGATCTAGCGCTGAGGTCGGCTCATCCAGCACCAGCAACTCTGGTTCTAGGATAATCGCTCTGGCTACGGCAATGCGCTGGCGCTGACCACCGGAGAACTCGTGGGGATAGCGGGCGGCACAGCTTTCGGGCAAACCTACCTCGTGCAGGGTTTGATTAACCCGCTGGGCGACTTCTTCAGTGGTGAGGTGAGGGTAGTGAAAGCGCAGGCCCTCACTAACGATATCGAACACCGGCATACGGGGTGAGAGGGCGCCATAGGGGTCTTGAAACACCATCTGCAGCCTGTGGCGATGACGGCGCAACGCATCGCCGGTCAGGGAGCTTAGCTTATCGGTACCAAGGCTAACCTCGCCATGGCTGGTAACCAGTCGCATGACCGCCGAGGCCAGCGTGGTTTTACCTGAGCCGGACTCGCCCACAATGCCCAGAGTCTCTCCCGGCGCAATATGGAAATCGGTTGGTTGAACGGCTACAAAAGCGGGCGGCTGGCGCTTAAATAAGCCGGTTTTAGGGCGCTTAAAGCTGACGCTTAACTGACGAGCGGTTAATAGCGGCGCTGTTTGCTCAATGGCTTGGGGCCGACCCTCCGGCTCGGCAGCCAGTAACGCTTTGGTGTAATCACTCTGCGGATGCTGAAAGACCTGCTCCACCGGGCCGATTTCCTGAATGCGCCCCTGGTACATCACGCAAATTCGGTCTGCATAACGGCGAACTAGGTTTAAGTCGTGGCTGATAAACAGCATACCCATGCCATGGTGATCGCGTAGTTCACGCAGCAGAGCGAGAATCTCCTGCTGTACCGTGACGTCCAGCGCAGTGGTGGGCTCATCGGCAATCAACAGTGAGGGATTGTTGGCAATCGCCATGGCAATCATCACCCGTTGACGCTGCCCACCCGAGAGCTGGTGGGGCCAGGCGTCCAGCAGTTCGTCCGGGCGCGGTAGTTTTACTTGTTCCAGCAGCTCTTTGCTGCGCTCACGGGCCGCCTGGCCGCGCAGTCCTTGATGCAGCCGTAACGCTTCACCAATCTGCTTACCCACCCGATGCAGTGGATTGAGCGAGGTCATCGGCTCCTGGAAGATAAAGCCGACGCGATTACCGCGTATAGTGTTCCACTCAGTTTCCGTTAAAGTGGCCAGATTGGTATCACCCAGCCAGCGTTCGCCCTGAACGCTAGCGTTACTGGGCAGCAGATTTACCATACCCAGCGCCGATACCGATTTGCCGGAGCCTGACTCACCGACAATAGCCAGGGTTTCGCCCGCATTGAGAGTGAGTGAGAGTGACTGGACCACCGGGTTGCCATCAAAGGCGACATCAAGATGTTCAATGCGCAGCAGGGGATTATGCATGCTGAGTCTCCTGGGCAGGCCCAGCTTGGCGCTGCTGCACGTGACGAGGATCAAAGGCATCGCGCAAGCCTTCGCCGATAAAGACCAGCAGCGAGAGCATGATCGCCAGGGTCATAAACGCCGTGATACCCAGCCAAGGAGCGTGAAGATTATTTTTACCCTGGGCTGCCAGTTCACCTAGCGAGGGAGCGCCGGGGGGCAGGCCGAAACCGAGGAAATCCAGTGCGGTGAGCGTGCCAATTGCACCGGTAAACAGAAACGGAATAAATGTCAGTGTCGCGACCATGGCGTTGGGCAGCACGTGGCGCCACATGATCAGGCGTGACGGCAAGCCCATGGCTTTGGCCGCGCGCACGTACTCGAGATTGCGCGCGCGCAGGAACTCGGCGCGCACGATATCCACCAAGCCCAACCATGAGAAAAGCAGCATAATCCCCAGTAACCACCAAAAACCTGGCTGAACAAAGCTGGCCAAAATAATCAGCAGGAACAGCACCGGCAAGCCGGACCAAATTTCGGTGAAGCGCTGCCCAATCAAATCAATTTTGCCGCCAAAGTAGCCCTGCACGCCGCCCACCACAACGCCGATGACTAATGACCCGGCGGTGAGTACCAGGGCAAAGGCCACCGAAAGACGAAAACCATAAATGACCCGTGCCGATACATCCCGCCCCTGGTCGTCGGTGCCCAGCCAGTGGCGGCTATCCGGTGGAGCCGGGGAAGGGCGGGTCATATTCATATCCAGAGTCTGATACGAAAACGGAATGATAGGCCAAAGCGCCCAGCCGTGATCTTTAATCTGTTGTTGAACAAAGGGATCCAGATAGTCCGTTCGGGTCGGCAGGAAGCCGCCAAACTCGGTTTCTGGGTAGTCCACCTGCATGGGAAAGTACCACTGGCCTTCGTACTGCATAATGATCGGTTTGTCGTTGGCAATCAGTTCGGCAAACAGGCTAACAATAAACAGCGTGGCAAATAACCAGAGTGACACCCGGGCACGACGATTGGCTTTAAAAGCGGCCAGCCGACGGCGAGTGATAGGTGCTAAACGTGACGATAAAGCGGCCATTATCACGACTCCCGAGTCGAAAAGTCGATACGCGGGTCTACCCACACGTAGGTCAGATCGGAAATCAGCTTGAGGATTAAGCCGATCACGGTATATAGAAACAGGGTGCCGAAAATTACCGGATAATCCCGCTGCATCACCGCTTCAAAACCGAGCAGTCCCAGCCCATCCAGGGAGAAGATCACTTCGATAAGCAGCGCCCCGGTGAAGAAAATGCCGATCATCGCAGCGGGTAGGCCGGCGATAATAATCAGCATGGCGTTGCGAAACACATGGCCGTAAAGCACGCGCCGCTCGTCGGCGCCCTTAGCGCGAGCGGTAATCACATACTGCTTGTGAATCTCATCAAGGAAGCTGTTTTTGGTAAGCATTGTCAGGGTGGCAAAGCTGCCAATCGAGGCGGCGATTACCGGCAGCGTGATATGCCAGAAGTAGTCTTTGACCTTGCCCCAGGCTGAAAGCTGGTCGAAGTCGGGTGAGGTCAAACCGCGTAAAGGGAATAAGTCCCAGTAGGTGCCCCCGGCAAACAGGACAATGAGCAGGATGGCAAACAGGAAGCCCGGAATGGCATAGCCGACAATCACTAGTCCGGATGACCAGACGTCAAATCGGGAACCGTGACGCAGTGCCTTTTTGATGCCTAACGGGATGGAGATTAAATAGACCAGTAACGTTGTCCAAAGTCCTAATGATATGGAGACCGGCAGCCGCTCTATCATCAGTTCGGTGACCGGGCGGTCACGGAAGAAACTGGTGCCAAAATCGAGGGTGAGGTAGTCCGCCATCATGCCGATAAAGCGTTCATGGGCGGGTTTGTCAAAACCAAACTGCTGCTCTAGCTGTTCGATAAAGCGCGGATCAATGCCCCGGGCACCTCGGGAGTCGTCGCTGACCTGGACGTCGGCGCCGCCCATATCCAAGCGAGTGCTGGCCATGGCGTCAGCACCCTCAAACCGCGCCAACATCTGATCAATTGGCCCGCCCGGCGCCGCCTGAACAATCATAAAATTGAGTAGCATGATGCCGAACAAGGTCGGAATCATTAGCAGCAGTCGGCGTAAGGTATAGCGGGCCACAGAGCACTCCGAGGTTTATGACGATGAAACCGTTAAGGATAAGCCGTTGCAATCAGTCGTTGTCATCGCGGCCGTGTTAGCGTCCGCGTTGACGGCGCTGTAGTGCTGCTTCACGGTCGGTGTCTACCCACCACGCATCCATATCCATGGCGTACTCTGGGAACGGCTCGGGGTAGCCAAACTTATCCCAAATGGCGATACGGGTCTCCCCTGAGTGGTAGTGGGGAATCACATAGAACCCCCAGCGCAGCACACGATCCAGCGCGCGGGTGGCGGTATCCAGCTCTTCACGGCCATCGGCACTAATGATCGTTTCCACCAGGGCATCGACCGCAGGGTGTGCCAGCGCCATCCGGTTGCGGCTTTGCGGCGCCTCGGCGGCGGCACTGGTCCAGAAGTCACGCTGCTCATTGCCCGGATTGTTCGACTGAGGGAAATGACTAATCACTATGTCATAGTCGTAATTGCGCTGCCGATTTAAATATTGATTAATATCAACGATACGCAGCGATGTCTGCACCCCTAAGCGGGCCATATTGCGCAGCATGGGTTGAACCACCCGTTCAAGTCCAGAATCGTAAAGTAAGACTTCCAGACTTAAAGGACGTCCGCTGTCTTGGTTGACCAGCACGCCGTCCTCAACCCGATAACCTGCCTCACGGAGTAAATCAAGCGCTTTACGCAGCCGTTCGCGTAGCTCGACGGGCTCATCGATAGGCAGCGGCTCGGTAAACAGGCGATCAGAGCCATGGGAGGCCATTAACTCTTCACGGAAGGGCTCCAGCAGCGCTAGCTCTGCCTCTGAAGGCAGCCCGGTGGCTTCCATTTCAGAATTTTGGAAAAAACTCTCGGTGCGTTGGTAAGTACCGTAAAAAATATTGGTATTAAGCCACGGGAAATCGAAGGTAAGGCTCAATGCTTCTCGTACCCGTGGGTCTTGAAACTTCTCCTTCTGCAGGTTGAAGACAAACGCCTGCATCATGGATGGATTAACGTCCGGCACGGTAAGTCGCTTGACCAAGCCCTCTTCGTAGGCAGGAAAGTCGTAGCCAATTGCCCAGGTGGCGGCGCGGGCATCGGTACGAAAATCGGTCAGACCGGCTTTAAAAGCTTCCCAGGCAATGTCGCGGTCACGGTAGTAGTCGTAAATGATGCGATCGATATTGTAACGACCCACGTTGACCGGTAAATCTTTACCCCAATAGTTCTCATCGCGCTGATAAACAATGCGCCGACCAGGGTCGACTTCGCTAATACGGTAGGGCCCGGAGCCTGGGTGCGCGACTAGGGTGGGTGAGGTGAATTCCCGGGGCTCCCAATAGTGGCGGGGGAGTATGGGTAACTGGGCAATGATTAACGGCAGCTCTCGGGACTCGGTATCGTTAAACGTAAAACGCACCTGATGCTCGTTTAGCGCGATGGCTTCCTCTACCCCAGCGTAGTAGCTGGCGTAAAACGGGTTGCCTTCTTCGCGGAGCAAGTTAAGCGAGAACACCACATCATAGGCCGTAACCGGCTCACCATCCTGGAAACGTGCTTCAGGGCGCAGGTCGAACTCAATCCACTGCCTATCTGGATCAAGGCGTACACCCTCAGCCAGTAAGCCGTAGAGGCTAAAGGGCTCATTAGGGTTGCTGGCCATTAGGGTGTCGTAGATTTGTGAAATGCCGGTAACCGGCGTACCGCGAATAATAAACGGGTTTGTCGAGTCAAAGCTGCTGCCCACGGCGGTATGGGTAATGGTGCCGCCTTTGGGGGCCTGCGGGTTTACGTGAGGGAAGTAGGGGAAATCTGCTGGTAGCTCGGGGCTATCGTACAGCGATAGCGCGTGAACGGTTTCAACCGGCACCACGTTATGCGCGTCGGTATTTAAATCACCCACCACGTTGGCGCTGGAGGTGGTGTCAGAAGCATCGCTATTAGTCGCTGTTTCTGAAGCGCTGGCCTCTGAAACAGTGTTCTCTGAAGCGATGCTCTCTGAAGCCAGTACCGATACGTTGAATAGCAGGCCACTGATGAGTAGAAGCGATTTCGCAAAAAACAAACCACGCGGCATTGGTGACATCCCATGTGAACAAAGCCAACTATGTTAACCCGGTTTAACGCCCTGAAAGTGTCAGCAGTTGGCCTGGTTGTAAAGCGCCGGGGCGGTCAATCGCATTCCAGCGGATAAGGTCTTGCTGGTTGACATTATAACGGGCTGCAATCGCCGAGAGGCTATCGCCACTTTCAACGCGGTGGGTATCGGCGCTGCCATTTTGTGCAACCGCTTGGCGACTGTCTTGTGCTTGACTACCGTCTTGTGAGAGTTGCGCGAGCATCTGCGTGTCGACCTCTTCAGGTACCAGCAGGGTCTGAGCACTGCGTGGATCGATACTGCCATTCAGCAGGCCTGGATTGAGCTCGGTTAACGCCGTCTTACTGACATTCAGCAGCTGCGAGGCTTCCGAGAGCGTCACCGCGTGGGTCAGCTTCACTTTCGCGAAGGCTGGGTCAACGTGTATTTCCGGTAAGCTGACGCCGTACTCCTGAGGATCGTTAATGATCGTCGCGATGGCTTTCAGTTTGGGCACATACTGCATGGTTTCGTAGGGCAGCGAGAGATCCCAATAATCGCCGTTTAAACCTTGAGCCTGGGCCTGATGCTGAGCACGGTTAACGGTTCCGGCGCCTGCGTTATAAGCGGCTAATGACAGCATCAGATCACCTTCGTACCACTGATCAGCCTGCATTTCCAAGTAGTCCAGCGCTGCCTCGGTGGAGGTCAAAACGTCTAACCGGCCATCGTAGTTTCCATTACGTACCAACCCCAACGCATCCCCGGTACCGGGCATAAACTGCCATAGCCCAGCGGCACCGCGGTGGCTCCGCGCGCCTGGGTCAAAGGAGCTCTCTACAAAAGGAATTAATGCCACTTCACCGGGTAGACCGCGCTCACTAACCTGCTGGGTAATCCAGGCGAGCCAAGGGGTAGCGCGTTCGGTGATAGTGGCAATATTTTCGGGGCTTGAACGGTAGTACTCAATCCACTCGTCTACCCGCGCTTGGGCCTCGGCGGGTAGTGACTTCTCTTGCCACTGAAAGCTTTTACGCAGCGTTGTCCAGGCGTCTTGAGGCTCCAGTTCCAGCGCTTCCCAGAAGTGGATCTGGAACGGCGTTGGGCGTGGCTTTGTAGCGTCTACTGGGGTGCCTGTTGATGCAGTTGGTCTTTCATAGGCTGTGGCAGAGGCTTGAGAGCTTGCCGCAGCGGCTAACATTAGGCCCATAATTACGGTACTGCCAGCGCTCAGCATCAAGCGCTGGCGAATCGTTCGATAGGTCATAGTGGCATTCGTTTGGTTTCGATAGCGTTCTTAAAAACGGTTCTTCCACTCGCGTAGAGTGGTGAACGTAGCGAGATCATCATTATTAACACCCTGGGTACCTGCCGCCTGGCGCACGCTATCAGTGCCCACGCGGAGGTAGGGATTAATCTTCAGCTCGCGTCCTATCGTGCTGGGTAAGGTGGGGCGATCCAATGCCCGCGCCTTCTCACACTCCTGCAAAGCGTGTTTGACGTCTTCGTTTTCAGGATCCGCAGCACGAGCAAACGTTAGGTTTGCCTGAGTGTACTCATGGGCTGCAAAGACCAGTGTATCTTCAGGGAGTTCCGCAAATTTTTTCAGCGCGGTATACATTTGCTCCGGCGTACCCTCGAATAAACGACCGCAACCGGCGCAGAAAAGTGTGTCACCGCAGAACAGTAGCGCAGGGATACCGGCGGTGAAGTAGCTGATATGATCCAGCGTGTGGCCGGGTGTCTCCATAACGTCAAACAAACGGCCCATAATGCGAACTTCGTCGCCGTCGCCCACGGTTTCATCAATGCCTGCAATGTTAGGATTGGCCGGGCCGATCACGTGAGGCGAATAGCGTTTAATTAATTCCGCTAAACCACCGGTATGATCATGATGATGGTGGGTAATCAGAATACAGTTTAGGGTTAGCGACTCACGCTCAAGAAACTCGATCACCGGGGCAGCTTCACCGGGATCCACCACGCAAACGCTTTGACTATTATCTTGTCTTAATAGCCAAATATAGTTGTCGCTAAGGGCGGGGATCGGTGTCACGCTCATCATCGACGAGATCCTTTAAGTTACGAAAAAACACATCAAACTTTGCGCTTATCAGCGCTAAATCGGTGCGTAAAAGACGTTAAAAAGCCGTTACTGTGGAGGGAAGCGCTGTTCATGTCAAATTCGACGACGGCCACGACACTGGCTAAGCGCTTACAAAGTAGCCAGCCTTATTGGCAAACAGAGGCGGGGCGTTCGCTTTGGGAAACTCAGCGCGCCTGCTTAGGGCCCGTGGTGGAATCGCGGGTGGGCGGCCACAGCTTGGAAATGAGCATGGGGCCGACACTGATGACCATGTCGGCCATTCCACACCCCATACGCTGGTCGCCTACGCGTCAGTTAGCCGATACCGATAGCACCTTAATATGTCCGCCGGATCAGCTTGCGCTGCCGGATCGCTGTTTGGACGTAATGGTCATTCACCACTGGCTTGAGCATTTAGCTGATGCCCACTTCACGCTTCAGGAGGCCGCACGGGTGACCGCCGATAACGGCATTATGGTGCTGTTTGGTTTTAACCCTATCGGTGTGAGCGGGCTTGCCCGGCAATTGCGAAAGGGGCAGCAGGCGTTTCCCTGGAACGGTAGCTGGCGCTCCGCTAGCCGCCTGCGCGACTGGTTGGCGTTTGTCGACTTTGAGGTGGAGCGAGTAGACTATTGCTGCTTTCGGGGGCGGATGAATGCCAAGTGCGGTGAATATTGGGAGTCGTTAGGGCGGCGGCATAACCTGCCGTTGGGCGAAAGTTATATGATTCAGGCTCGCCGACAGCAGCGCCAAGCGCCGGTGCAGCGCCTGAAATTTGGCTTGAAGGCACCGGCATCCCCGGCGTCGTTGGGTGTTACCCGCTCAGGCACATCTGCCCATTACTCGTCTTATCAAGAGTATCCGACTCAAGTGGCTCCCGCTAAAAGGCATGAACCTGAGTCGCAAAAAACCGGGCCATTTAAAACTAAGTCACGCAAAACTGTTTCATTTCAACCAGGGGATCAAGAGTTTGACTAAAGAGGCGGCCGGAGATCTACCCCGGGTAACGGTGTATACCGATGGAGCGTGCCGTGGCAATCCAGGCCCCGGCGGTTGGGGCGTCGTGCTGGCGAGTGGCGAGCATGAGAAAACCTTGAAAGGTTATGAGGCGGATACCACTAATAACCGCATGGAGTTAATGGCGGCGATCATGGCACTGCGCACCCTTAATACCCCGTGCGAAGTGGCGCTATGGACCGACTCCCAGTATGTTCGCCAGGGTATCACCCAGTGGATTCATAACTGGATCAAGCGCGGCTGGAAAACTGCTGCCAAGCAGCCGGTCAAAAATGCCGAGCTGTGGAAAACCCTGCACGAAGAGACCCAGCGCCATAAAGTCGAGTGGCACTGGGTAAAAGGGCACAGCGGGCACCCAGGCAACGAGCGTGCCGATTCGCTGGCCAATGAAGCGATTGATGAGCACCAAAAAAGGAGAGCATGATGCGTCAGGTGATCTTAGATACTGAAACCACGGGTATCGACCCCAAAGATGGCCATCGCTTAGTCGAAATTGGTGCCATTGAAATGGTCAATCGCCGCTTCACTGGTCGCACTTATCACCAATACATCAACCCCGAGCGGCATATCGACGCTGAAGTCGTCGACGTTCACGGGATTGATGACGCCAGAGTTGCTAACGAGCCGATATTCGCTGCAATTGCCGATGAGTTTTGGGCGTTTATCGAAGGCGCAGAGCTGGTGATTCATAACGCCCCCTTCGATGTGGGCTTTATTGACCACGAGCTCGGCATGTTGAATCGGCAGCGTAAATCCCCTCTGTTGGGGCCCGTCAGCGATCATTGCAGGATACTCGATACGCTGACTATGGCGCGCAAAATGCACCCCGGCCAGCGCAACAGTCTTGACGCATTATGTAAACGCTACGATATCGACAATGGCCACCGGGTGCTGCACGGCGCCCTGTTAGACTCTGAGATTCTCGCTGAGGTCTACCTGGCGATGACCGGTGGGCAAACCGCGCTGACCTTAGACGCGGCCAGTGCCGCGGAACAAGAACAGGCGGATACCTCCAATGAAGGGCTGTCGATTCAGCGTGTCTCCCTAACGCCTGGCCAACTGCGCGTGGTGCGCCCAACCGACGAAGAACAAGCGGCCCATAAGGCCAAGTGCGAGGCGCATAAGCTGCATTGGTTTGAGGGTGCGGCCAGCGATGCTTAGGCGAGAAATTCCCCATCATGAACAAGCCGGGCGGGTAATTCGTCTATCGCGCAGCCTGTTGGCGCCCGCACCGCTAAGCGGCAGCGAAGCATTAACGCCGTTGCAGCCCTACCAACCCTGGACAGAGCAGATGCAGCCGCTTTGCTACTGGGATGACGAACCGGTGGCGCTGCTCGTTGAGCCCCAGGCCGGAAGCGGTTGGATTGACGGTCGCCAATGGATGAGCGAACTCTCCACCGGCTGGTTTAGCCTGCTCTCTACGGCGCTACAGGTAGGTGCTTGGTTAGAGAACCATCGTTTCTGCGGACGCTGTGGTGCACCGGCCACCAAACTCACAGCGGAATTCGCGATGCACTGCCACGCCTGCGGGCACCGCAACTATCCGCGTATTTCCCCGTGCATTATCACCCTGGTAACCAGCGGGGAAGCGATGCTGCTTGCCCGTGGCCCGCGCTTCCCACCCGGGCGCTACTCCACCTTGGCAGGTTTTATCGAGCCAGGGGAGTCAGCGGAAGAGGCGGTACACCGCGAGGTGTTTGAGGAAGTGGGCGTGCATATCGATCAACTGCGTTATCACCAAAGTCAGGCGTGGCCATTTCCGCACTCGCTGATGTTTGGCTATTTTGCTGAAGCGACCACTCGGCGCATTCGTATCGACGGGGTAGAGATTAGCGATGCGGCGTGGTTTTCACCCCGTCAGTTGCCCTCTCTGCCGCCGCCTTACTCGATATCCCGCGAGTTGATCGAAACGCATTTGGCACGCTGGCGCGAGTAAATGGCGCCGCGTGCCGATATCGCCATTACTCGCTAGGGAATAAGCTTGTCAGCTTTGTGGCCAACATGACATTGCCGGTGGCTTTCAGCTTGCCGGTCATAAAGGCCGTCATGCCATTGATCTCGCCACTCATAATGCCTTTCAGCGTGTCAGTGGTTAGGCTTAAGCTGACAGAAGGATCGTCGTGCTCACCCTCTTGTACGTCCAACGTGCCATCTTGGATGTTTAAGTAGTAGCTGCCAGCATCGGTAAAGTGAAACTGGAAAACTTCATTCATGCCCTTTGCTGCTTGCGGACTGAAACGCGCTTTTAGCTTCTCAAGGGTAGTGTTTGACATAACATATCTCTCAGTTAGGTAGATGAACTTAAGTAGATGGGACTAAGGCTAGCGACCACCGCCAATATAAACAATCGCAAAGGCAAGCGAGGTTATTTCATACGTGCGTTCCAATCAAGCACTGTCCCGATCAGGTATATGCCAAAGTACACGTCATAAAGGAATCAACCCTCTAAATGGAGAACGTCAATGAGTGAATGGGTAGCAGAAATAGGCACCTTTGTTGTGCAAACCACTATCGTGATGGCGCTGATAGGCGTTGGCTTGCTGCTGATTGCGCGCACCAAGCAAGACAAAGAGAGTGACCTGAAGCTCACTATCGAGCCGCTAAACGATCAGCGCCGCCGCCGTGGTCGGCGTTTACGGCTGGCTGCTACCTTGCCGGGGGCGCGTAAAAAGCTGCTGAAAGTATTTCGTAGCGAAGATAAAAAGCGCCAGAAGGGGCATAAATCGGAGCAAGATGCTGCCCCAGCGTCGCAGGTTTGGGTGCTCGACTTCCACGGCGACCTGAAAGCCTCCCAAACTGAGCATTTTGCGCAAGAGGTGTCCGCTATTATCGACGTTGCCGCTAAACAGGATGAGGTAGTGGTGCGCCTTGAGTCTGCGGGTGGGCTAGTGCATGCCTACGGCCTGGCAGCCGCCCAGTTAGACCGGCTGCGCACGGCAGGGCTGACCACCACGGTGTGTATCGATAAGGTGGCAGCAAGCGGTGGCTACTTGATGGCGTGTACCGCACAGCATATTAAGGCCGCGCCCTTTGCGGTGATTGGCTCTATCGGCGTGGTGGCACAAGTCCCCAATATTCACCGCCTGCTCAAGCGCCACGATGTTGACGTTGAGCTGCTTACCGCCGGCAAATACAAGCGCACCTTGACCGTGCTGGGTGAAAATACCGAAGAGGGCAAAGCAAAGTTCTTAGAGGATTTAGAGAATACTCACCGCTTGTTTAAAAGCTATGTGGCAGAACGGCGCCCCACCATGGACATCGATACACTCGCTACGGGCGAGATTTGGTACGGCAGCGAGGCATTGCCCCAACAGCTTGTTGACAGCGTAGGTACCAGCGAAGCCTATTTGGTTGAACGCATGACCGAGGCGCAAGTCTTCCTAGTGAAACTAGAAGCACCTAAAACCGTCAGTCGGAAACTGGGCTTGGCCGTGTCGGAAGGGATCGAAAAAGCGGCGCTGAAGGCGCTGGGTGTAATCGACGCCGCTGGGTGGCAGCGGCGCTGAGATTAACCTTAAAACATCAGGCAGCGTAATGGTGTGCCAAGGTGGCGATTACTGCCTTGGCACTTTCACTGCTTAATGAGTAATAGATCGTTTGTGACTCCCGCCGGGTATCGACGAGCTCATCACGCCGCAAAATAGCCAGATGTTGAGAAAGCGCTGACTGGCTTAACGCAAGTTGTTGATTAATTTGCGTTACTGACAGCTCTTTCTCGGCAAGAAGGCAGAGTATTTGCAGCCGTTTCTCGTTGGCCAACGCTTTAAGCAGGTTAGTACCCGCTTCAATCGCGCGACAGTTATGTTCAAGCAGGCGTGTGGCGGCGCTTGTAGAAGCAGACATAAAGTTCTCCTTGCCTACACTGTTACATCAGCGTTTTATAAGCATTGTTATACGTTGTCGAGGCATCGTCGCGTCGCGAGGATTAAGTTGTTTAATGATCAGTAATTTAGCGAGTTTTGTCCAAGCTGCTGTTTAACGATTAATCAATGGTAGTTGTTCGCCATCTTGTCGACAATGTCGAGGGCTGTCTAGCGCTTTAGTCGCTATTTAGCCCATAGTATGAGGGTGAGGCGTCGGTTTCCTTTGTAAAGTGTCAACAATCCTTTTTGATCGCTACTACAAAAAAGATAGGGACACCATGAGCCGCTACCAACACACCTTCCAACGCTCCATCGAACACCCGGAATCGTTTTGGGCCGAGCAGGCCAAACGTATTCCCTGGTACACGCCGCCGCAAACCATACTCAGTTTTGATGGCCAGCACCCTGCACAAAAACATGCACGCTGGTTTAGCGACGGTGAAATGAATCTTAGCTACGCTGCGCTGGATTACCATGTTGAAAATGGCCGCGGTGACCAGGCGGCGATTTTTTGGGATTCGCCCGCCGCCGAGGCCAAGCTAACCATTAGCTACCGGGAAATGCGTGACAAAGTGGCGTACTTCGCGGGGGCGCTGACCCAGCTAGGTGTCACCAAGGGGGATCGTGTGATCATCTATATGCCGATGATCCCCGAAGCCCTGGTGGCTATGTACGCCTGCGCCCGTCTTGGCGCCATTCACTCGGTGGTGTTTGGAGGCTTCGCCCCCCATGAACTGGCGGCACGCATCGAAGACGCCGAACCTAAAGTGGTGGTTGCCGCTTCCTGCGGTATCGAATTGGGCAAGGTGTTGCCCTATAAGCCAATGGTAGACCAAGCCGTTGCATTAAGCGCCCATAAGCCGGATGCCTGTGTGGTTTATCAACGCGCAGCACACCGTGCTGAACTGGGAGCAGGCGATCATGACTGGGAAACGCTGGTCGCCAAGGCGCCGTTTGCAGAGTGTGTCCCGGTAAAGGGCACCGACCCGCTGTATATCCTGTATACCTCGGGTACCACTGGAAAGCCCAAGGGGGTTATGCGCGATACGGGTGGCTACGCGGTGGCGCTGGCTTATTCGATGCAGGCGATCTACGCCATGGAGCCCGGCGACGTATTCTTTACCGCCTCGGACGTGGGCTGGGTCGTCGGGCACTCGTATATTGTTTATGCGCCTTTGTTAGTGGGTTGCACCACAGTAGTGTACGAAGGAAAACCGGTAAAAACTCCTGATGCAGGCAGCTTTTGGCGGTTGATTGAAGAGTACCGGGTTAAGAGCTTCTTTACCGCGCCCACCGCCTTTCGCGCGATTAAGAAAGAGGATCCCGATGCCAAATTGCTGCAGAACTATGATATCAGCAGCTTGAAGCACCTTTACGTGGCCGGTGAACGCCTTGATCCTCCTACATTTCATTGGCTGGATGACCTTTTGGATGTGCCGGTGATAGACCACTGGTGGCAAACCGAAACTGGCTGGCCGATTGCCGCTAATTTGCCGGGCATTGAGTCAACGCCGACCAAAGCGGGGTCAGCGACATTCCCGGTTCCCGGCTTTAATGTACAGGTGCTTAATCGCGACGGTGAGCAGGCCAAACCCATGGAGCAGGGCAGTGTGGTGATCAAACAGCCCATGCCTCCGGGGTGTTTGACCGGCGTTTGGCGGGACGAAAAGCGCTTTCATAGCGCCTATATGGCGGCGTTCCCCGGCTACTATTTAACCGGCGATGGCGGCTATTTTGATGAGCAGGGCTATCTGTTCATTATGGGCCGCACCGATGATGTCATTAGCGTCGCGGGTCATCGGCTTTCAACAGGGGAAATGGAAGAGGTGGTCGGTGCCCACCCAGCGGTGGCCGAGTGCGCTGTAATTGGGATTCATGATGATCTGAAAGGGCAGCTGCCAATCGGCTTAGTGATTCCCAAAGATGGCTTTGATGGTGATGAAGCCACACTAGAAGCCGAACTGATTGCGCGGGTTCGCGAACACATTGGCCCGATTGCCTGCTTCAAGCAGGTGTTAGTGGTAGATCGTTTGCCCAAAACCCGTTCGGGTAAGATTTTGCGCAAGCTGCTGCGCACGATTGCTGACGGTCAAGAGTTTGCTATTCCCTCCACTATTGATGACCCCACCAGCTTGGCGGATGTTCACGCCGCCATGCGTGAGCGCTCGGTAGGCGCGGCGGACAGAGCCACTCCGCTGGATTGACGTTTGGCAGGCCCAAGCCGCCCGAGATTGAGGGCGGCTTTCATTAGCCGACTTTTAATACCCCACAGAAGCCGTATAATGCGCTCCCCAGAACAGCGCCAGCTTTATCAACGTTGATGTAGCGATGCGCTTACTACCCCGAGGGTTCCCTAACCCCTCTTCGCTATTAAAAAAAGGTCTACCCGTATGTTTGCATTGAGTGAAACTCAGCACCGCCGTTGCCTAATGGTGATGGTGGCTTTCCATATCGGCATTATTGCCGCCAGTAACTATCTCGTTCAGCTGCCGTTTACGCTGTTTGGTTTTCACACCACCTGGGGGGCGTTTAGCTTTCCGTTTATTTTTCTAGCGACCGATCTAACCGTGCGTCTGTTTGGTAAAGGGCCCGCACGGTCGATTATTCTGCGCGTGATGCTACCCGCGCTGCTGGTCTCTTATGTGGTCTCAGTGGTGTTTCCCCGTGGCAGCTTTGCCGGTATTGAAGCGCTGTCGGAGTGGAATCTGTTTGTTGCCCGTATCGCACTGGCTAGTTTCTTGGCCTATGTGATCGGCCAGCTGTTGGATGTTCAGGTGTTTGACCGCTTGCGCCAGTGGGCATGGTGGGTGGCGCCGGTCTGCTCAACGGTGCTGGGTAACCTGGCCGATACCTTTGCATTCTTCTCGGCGGCGTTCTATAACAGCCCAGACCCGTTTATGGCCGCCAACTGGATCGAAATTGCTGCCGTCGACTATGCCATTAAACTCGCCATCAGCCTGCTGTTTTTCCTACCGCTGTATGGCTTGCTGCTTGCCTGGCTAACGCGCCGTTTGGTGGTTTGGACAGGTCAGGTGGACGCCGCACCCCGAACGGCGTAATGGCGTAATGGCGTAATGGCGTAATGACGTAAACACCACACAGACCGCAAAGCTTAGGAGCTAGCATGACTGCCGTTGCCACCGTTGATCTGCATTTTATCGATATGCCCGCCGAAGAAGCCGCCGCGGATACCACCCCACTGGTGATTATTCACGGCTTGCTGGGAAGTGCCGATAATTGGCGTTCGCACTTGAAAGTGTGGCAGCGCAGCCGCCGTGTGATTGCGCTGGATCTGCGTAACCATGGCCGCTCGCCCCATGCAGAAGGCATGCGTTACGCGACCATGGCGGATGACGTTATAGCGCTACTGGATAAGCTTTCGATTGAGCGCGCTCACGTGCTGGGCCACTCCATGGGCGGCAAAGTGGCGATCAGTCTGGCGCGCTTGGCGCCCGAGCGTGTGGCATCGCTGATAGTCGCCGATATTGCCCCAGTGGCTTATGAACATGGCCATGACGATGTGTTTGCCGCGCTGGACAACGTGCGGAAAGGGCAGCCCAAAAACCGCCGTGAAGCCGATGACCTGCTGGCTGAACATGTGGATTTCCGGCCCACAAGGCTGTTCTTAGCCACCAATCTGGTGCGCAATGACGATAACGTGATGGCGCTTCGGGTAGGCTTAGATGAGATCAAGCGTGGGTATGGCGACATTATCGGCGTGCCGGATGGCGAGCAGCCCTACGATGGCCCAGCGCTGGTGCTGCGTGGCGGCGATTCCCACTACGTGGCCGACGATATGCTGCCCGCACTGCGTGAAGTGTTGCCCCGCGCCCGTGTGGTAACGCTTAAAAATGCCGGTCACTGGCTACACGCCGACCAGCCGGATGCCTTTCAGCAGGCGGTCGAGGCGTTCGTCGACGCCCAGTAGATGCACGCGCAGTCATACAAACAGGCGCTGCCTTATCAGAGCGGAGTGACCGTTAAGCCGTGCTGCTCTGGATAACGCAAGAAACGGTTCAAAATTCGGTAGCTATCCACATCGAAGCTTGCGGACGTTTCCGCAAGCGTTTGCGCGTTGTTAAAACTGGTCGCGCTGCCTAGATAGCACCACTGGCGAACGACATGCCATGCAGACCCTGTAGCGCCCGCTGACTTCTCCTCAATAGCAATACTGCCCGGCCAGGGCCACACGTTGACCTGAAGCTGGGTGAGTGCTTTTTGCGCCCGCTGGGTATGCGCTGCTATCGACTCCTGACCATTGCACGCTCCACGGCACTTGCCCACCTGATTGGCAAAACAGCGCCCCTTACCTTTTTCCAGCCCCAACACCCGAGGGCAGAGCTGCTGCTCTTCAGCAATGGCGCGCAATGCATTCTTGGCCTCGCGTGCATTACGAAACAAGCCATACAGCGTGCCGCTTATAGGCTGGGTCAGGGCGTTACCGCTAAGCAACTCAGGGTGGTCGGCTTCCTCCGCCCAGTGCCAGGTAGTTAACTTGCGCTGTTTGCGTAGCTGCCGGTTCATAATCGGCATTAACGTTTTAACCAGCTGCGCCTCACGCAACTGGGCGCCTAAATCGCCAGCGGTCTCTTCCCACTCGATATGCTGAACCTGCTGGGCGAGGCGCATCTCTTTGTCGTCCTGGTGGTCGCGTTGAAAATGCCCTAGTACACGGCTGCGCAAGTTGACGCTTTTGCCCACATACAGGGGCAGCCGGTTGTGGCCATAAAACAGGTAGACGCCAGGGCGGGCGGGCAAATCTTGCAACTGGGCGCTATCCAGATGGGCAGGTAGCGTGCGGTGGCGGCGTTCATCGCCCAGCAGGCGCTGCCACGCTTCGTCGCTGTGTTCTGCCTGCCATGCCTGCCACAGCGACCACAGTGCATCCACATCGTCTCCGGCACGGTGGTGGCGGGTGGGTGTAATGCCGTAGCGGTTAAGCAGCGCTTTCAGATTGTGCTGACGCTGTTGGGGCGCTATCCGTCTTGATAACCGCAGTGTGCATATCAGCGGCGCCCGGAAATCCTGCCCAGCACGCTTAAATTCGTTGCGCAGAAAACTGTAGTCAAAGCGCGCATTGTGGGCCACTAATTGCCCGTCGCCCAACCACTCTCGAAGCGACTCGGCTATCTGTGCAAAGCGTGGCGCATCAACAAGCATGTCGTCGCAAATCCCGGTCAACTGGGTGATCTGCGCGGGTACCTTGCACTCCGGATAGATCAAGCTCGACCAGCGGTCAATCAGCTCGCCATTGATGACTTTAAGGGCGGCTATTTCGGTGATTCGATCCCGCGTCGCGCGGGTGCCAGTAGTCTCAACATCAACAAAAATTAAAGCTGTTTCGCTCATGGGCCGCCAGGTTCGTGGATAAAGAGCTATCAATACGCGGTTATAGAGTGTGGGGATTTACCGCCAGGCGCGATACTGGCAGCGTGTCTTCAATAATGCCCGCTTGTTGCAAAAAGGTTTCAAAGCCAGCGTAGCGTCGGCTGTCCAGCGCTGCAGGGCTCAATGCCATACGGCGCAGAATATCCTCCCAGGCGTTGGCGTTAATGTCATTGTCGAGCACAGGGTGCGCGCTAACCAGCAGATCCCAGGCTGCGTCAGGGTTGTCAATAATCCAGTGGCTCGCCTGCTCAAGGGCAAGCACGAAGCGAGACCAAGTATCAGCGCGGCGGGCAAGCGTATCGCTATTGGCCAGCACCACCAAGCCGTCATTGCGTGGAATATCTAACTCATCGAAGCGAATGACGTGGGTGTTAATACCCTCAGTCGCCAACTGCTGGGGAAGGTAGTGGTAAAAGCCATCGGCGACGGCGTCAATTTGGCCTTCACGTATCGCCCGGATGGGATCAAAGTGCAGGTTGACCGGTGGCGTAAAATCATCGGTTTGCTGCACCGAGCGGGGCAGTAAACGCGGAATGCTCAGATCGCGGCCTTCACCGGTGGTATAACCGTAGTGTAACCCTGCCAGGGTACTCTCTGTTTCTGCCTGCTCTTCACCGGTCACGATTACCGCTGTTAACGACGTTTCAATCAATGTCGCGATCCGGGTGATGTGCGCGCCATTATGGACTTGCAGATGAAGCAGCGGCTGACGGGTTAACGCCAAATCGACTTCGCCTGCGGTTAGCAGCTTGATGGCGATAGAAGGGTCGGCCGGTGACTGAATCTCCACCTCAAGCCCCTGGGCAGCATAAAGCCCTCGCTCTTTAGCAATCACCAAGGCCGCATGCTGCGGGCTCAAGTACCAATCCAGCATCAGCGTCACGCGTTTAACCGGGGGAGGCTCAAGCGGCGGTGCTGGAGTTTGCGCCATGGTGGGCACTTCCTCTTCGCTTTCGCTGTCAATGTTTCGCCAAAACGCTTCCGGCACCTCGACGTCTGTATCCAGCGTCAGCGGGTTCGTTTCTTGAGGAGTCTCTTGTTCAGAGCTCTCTTGTTGAGGGCTTTCTTCGCTCTCTTCATTAGCGTAAATAACTGAATTAGAAAACAGTAAGGTAACGATGAGACTCAATAGAATGGGGTGCCACCAGCGTGATAGGCAACGCAACATAGTCAGTAACTCCAGAGGTCGTAACGGCGAAGTGTAGCCGCCTGGGAAAGCTTCTGACCAGCCCTTTGACAATAAGAGGGCGCGGAGAAGAGACAGTAAATTCAACGGTTACATGCAATAATAGCGCTGTATTGATGTAGAGACGGAGAGTCATGGACGCAATTTATATGTTCTTTTTGGTAGGCGGTTCGCTAATGGCGCTCAGTATTCTGGCCAGCCGTTTATCGTCGATGATGGGTGTGCCGCTGCTGCTGATCTTCCTTGGGCTAGGCATGCTGGCAGGGGAAGAGGGCGTGTTGGGCGTCGTGTTTGACGACTACTCCATGGCCTTTGCTATCGGCCACCTCGCGCTTGCCATGATTTTGTTAGACGGTGGCTTACGTACCCGCCTCAAAACCTTCCGGGTAGGTTTTAAACCCGCGCTCTCTCTGGCTACCTTTGGGGTCTTTATCACTAGCGCCATTGTTGGCGTTATCGCCATGTGGATTTTTGACCTAACCATCATTCAGGGCCTGCTGGTTGGAGCCATTGTGGGTTCCACCGATGCTGCAGCAGTTTTCTCCATGCTGAGCGGTCGCGGCGTTAATCTCAACGAACGGGTAGGGGCAACGCTGGAGATTGAGTCGGGTACCAACGACCCGATGGCAATTTTCTTAACCCTGATGCTGGTCGAGCTGTTAGTGGGGGATATTGGCGGCCCCGTTCAAACGCTGCTGTTTTTCATTTCCCAGTTTGGTATTGGTTTGATTGTTGGCCTGGGGGGCGGTTGGCTGAGTGCCAAGCTGCTACGCTGGCTCGATTTAGCGCCGGGCCTTTACGCCATGTTAGCGCTGGCACTGGGGTTCAGCGTGTTCGGTTTAACCAGCGTGCTGGGCGGTAGTGGCTTTTTGGCGATCTATCTTGCCGGCTTGATGATTGGTAATCAGCCCGGGCGCCACCTTAACTTTATTCTACCTGTGCACGATGGCTTGGCGTGGCTAAGTCAAATCGGCCTGTTCCTGGTGCTTGGCCTGCTGGTCACCCCCAGTGAATTGTGGGACGTGGCACTGCCCGCTGGTTTAGTGGCGCTGGCGCTTATCTTTATTGCCCGCCCACTGGCCGTGCTGATCACCATCAAGCCGTTCTTTAAGTTCCGCTGGCGGGAAACCTTCTTTATCGCCTGGGTAGGCTTGAGAGGGGCGGTGCCTATCGTACTGGCGATATTCCCGGTCATCGGCGGGGTCGAAAACGCCTCGCTCTACTTTAATGTCGCGTTTGCTGTGGTGTTGATGTCGCTGCTGATTCAGGGCGGCTCGCTGACGCTGATGGCCAAGTGGTTGAAGGTGGAAGTGCCGGTAGGCACCGTGCCTAACCGACGCGGCCCGCTAGGCATATTGCCGGAAAACGACTTTGAGCTGTTCGTGTACGGGGTCGAGAACCAGGATTTAGAAGACGTGCCCATTCGGCTGCTGCGTTTTCCATCAGGTGCTTTGATTTCCGCGCTGTTCCGCGACCACGCCATGCTGCACCCCAAGGGCAGCACACGCTTGAAGCTGGGCGATGTGATTTGTGTGATCGGCCGCTCAGAGGACTTGTACGCGCTTAACCGACTATTCAATGGCGATGCCAAGCTCAAGCAGGAGCGCGCCTTCTTCGGTACCTTTACCCTGGATGGCAGCGCGCAAATGCAGGACATCGCCCAAGCCTATGGCCTAACGCTCAGCCCCGGCGAGCAGAACATGACGCTGGCGGAGTTTATTGCCCTGCGCGTGGGTGGCCACCCGGTGGTCGGGGACGACGTGGATTGGCACGGCATCCATTGGGTAGTCAGCGATATGGAAGGCGGCAAGATTACCCGCGTCGGGTTACGTTTGTACTAAAAGGCGTTGACTTCCAAGGAAAAGCTGTTAGTATACGCACCCATAAGCCGGAGGGATGGCAGAGCGGTTGAATGCACCGGTCTTGAAAACCGGCATAGGTTAATAGCCTATCCAGGGTTCGAATCCCTGTCCCTCCGCCACTTATTCAAGGGAATCAGCTACTTAGCTGGTTCCTTTTTTTATGTCTAAGCATCGGAAAAGGGCGAAAATATAACGAGGGGAACACCTACCGTTATACTGCTCCAGCCAGACCAGTGCATAATAGACTAAAGTCTAGTCTTCTAAGAACTCTCCCGCTCCCAGCGTGCTTACCGTCAACACTCGCTTGGCACGTAGATAGACCTCAGTCGTTCGCCGGTCGCTGTGCTGCAAATTGGTCATGGCGTTATAGCCTTGGTCATCTGCATCAGTTGCGTGCTTGGCGCGTATATCATGCTCGGTAAACCGTTCGATATGGCCCTCATGCATCGCCTTACGCATCCCATACTGCCAGCGGCTGTGAAACTTATCCTTGTTGTAAGGCATGCCGTCCCGCTTACAGGACAGCGTAGGGCCTTGCTTGCCACGGCCTAGGTTGTCGGCCTTTATCTCCTGCACTAAACGCCTTAGCTCATCATCCCAGGGGATCACAGCTTGTTTGCCTGCTTTGCTGCTGCGTAAAGCGATGCCGTCTGGAGTAAGTTGGTCTAGGCGCAGAGTGAGAAGGTCGCGTTGACGTAGTCCGGTTTTGTACTTCAGCAGGGCATAGCGGCGCACCCACGGGGAAGTGAATTTCAGGAAGCGGCTAAACTCAGCGTGCGTGATATAGCGGTCACGCGGCTTGAGCTTGAACTTGGTCACCGGATCGGCGGGGTTGTGCTCGACAATTCCCCAGCGCTGGGCATATCGAAAAATGTGCTTGAGCAGAGCCAACTCATGGTTGGCCTGCGTTTTGGACTGAACGCCGCGGGCGTCCATATAACGATAAATGTCGTGAGCCGTTATATCTCTTGGCTCGCATTCAGCAAATACTACATACGCTCCAGCACTTCGCCTTTGCTGTTTTCAAACGCCAGCAGGTGGCCCCAATCTTCTATCAGCTCGACCATTTCCTCCTGGTCGAAGGTGCTGCCATCGGCATTTAGGTAGGCAGTGAACTCTGGTGTTTTGGGCAGGTTCAAGGTAGCGGAATGATCGCAATGGCCAGGGCGCTCAGTAATGCCGATATCCAGATAAGAGCATGCCGCCATGGCGTCGCGGAATACAGGAGCTTCACTCTGGCGACCCGCCACGTAGGCAATAAAGTCTTTCAGACCCTCGGTTTTGAATTGCCCACGAAAGCGGCGGCGCTGGTCTTGATACTTTTCCATGTCCACCAGTGTTGACGCACATGACCGTTTCGGTGGTGTGTTCTTCCGACTGTGTGCCGTGTTCGGTCGGAATCTTGAAGGCCAGCTTGTGGGTAACGCCGACCCGGGCACCTGAGCCAATGTTCTCGACTGTTAGATCAATCGACACTTTGGCTTTCTTCTTCGGGTTGTCCGTTGCCAACGCTGCTGCGTGGCTAAGGACTTTACCCAGGCGTTCAGCCAATACGCCGTCTGGTCACATCGGTTGGGTGTGACATACGAGTACTACGTAGCGAGGGTGGGTGTGAATGGGAGGCATCAAAAAGGCCACCTCAGTGGGTGGCCTTAAATCAGCGCGTATTAAGCGATGGTGTTACGTTAGCAGTCTTCTGCAATCCAACGATTTTCTTGGGTCGTCGTAATTGTTTCGCTACTAATCAGCTCGGTCTTGGAGGTAGTGTGCTCTTCGCTATGCTGCGTAATGGTGATATTAATCTCAACATCTTGATCACCGTATGAATTAGACGCAGAAGCATGAACTGTGTTGCCGCTCTGCGGGGGCGAGCCTCATTGAGCTTGAGGGTGATTTTTTGCATATTTCAACAGTAGCTAAATTTCAACTGCTTAGATAGATGGATATAGCGTAGGTTTAATGCTTTTCTGCCTCATTACGAAAGGTCAGTCAGTGCTTCAGGGTGTTTTTCAGCTACTCGTAGCAATGTGCGTGCAGTGCCGGTAGGCACGCGACGGCCTTGTTCCCAGCCGCGAAGCGTACCAGGGCTTACGTCCAGCAGCTTAGCAAACTCACCTTGAGAGAGCCCCATGCGATGGCGAATTTCTGCGGCCTTGGGTACTTCTACTTGCGTCTCACGAGCGGCTTTGCCTTGCTTCATTTGGCGTATGGAAGCCAGCAGCGTATTGCCAAGCTCTTCACCGGTCATAAAGTCATCACTCTGCATCTTCAATCTCCTCTTTAATCTGCTTGAGGATGTGAGAGGGGATATTCCCACGTACTGATTTAGCGTATATCACCAATAGCCAAATCTTTCCATCCGGTAAGCAGTTGTAATGAATGACACGTACGCCGCCGCTTTTCCCTTTACCCTGTAGCTTCCAACGCACCTTTCGGCACCCACCCGATCCTGGGATAACATCACCAGCTTCAGGGTTTTTGGCTAACCACTCGAAGAAGGCTGTTCTTTCAGCTTCACTCCAAAGTGAGTCAGCGCTGGCTTTAAAGATATCTGTTTCGGCGATCGTGTACATAAGCCTATTGTGCGTCACTGACGTATAAATGGCAAATGCAAATTTCCAGATGGTGTACTAGATAGGTGGAGGGGGAGATAGATTTGGGGAGGTAATTGAGGGCTTCAGATCAGTTTGGATTCAGGATAGCAGTAGGAGGGGATAGTCAGTAATATCAGATAACGGAAAGGCGCAGTATTGGGATGGGAACAGAGCTAAAACACATGAGTATAACCGAGTATCAGTTATACTGATGCATTCTAAGTTACTGTTATATTTGGAAAAATAGAGGCTAATTCTCTGGTCTTGAAAACCGGCATAGGTTAATAGCCTATCCAGGGTTCGAATCCCTGTCCCTCCGCCACCTCGATACTAAAGCCCCTGATTCGTCAGGGGGGCTTTTCTAGGCTCTTCGCTTCCTCCCAAGTAAGCCCTTTATAAAATGCACCGGTCTTTCACTGTAATCCGGAAGTTCGTAATGCGCGCACTGGTGCACGCGCTCTTAAATCCTTCCCGCAGATTTCCAAGTCGTTCACCATCTGCCTTCGAGACCACCCATTCGTTTTCCTTCTTCGTCTGGGGGTGTCGCAGCTACCACCTTAGCGGGATTCGGCGTGGCTTTCTATTCCCGTACTTGCAGCCGATTACCTAAGGCAAATCAACCGTCATTCATGGGGTTGAATGATTGCTTGGTAATCCGCCTTAGGCAGTGCCTGCAGGTTCATATACGACACGTGAACGGCCATTTCCGTCAGCGTGAATGTCGCCAGCTCGTCGATGAGCGAAAGGGCAAGATCGTAGCTGGAGAGGCTGGTGGCAATCCCTGGTGTCCAGTGGTGAGCTTTGATGGCGCGGGCTATCAGCACATCTCTATCAGCATCTAGTGGGAATGCAGCGCCTCGGTAGGCTTCACGCCAGTGGTCGCAATAACAAGCAACGACAAACTCCCGGAAGGTATTAATCAGCATTTTGTGCAGCGCTTCGACGTTTTCGACGCCCGACTCTGGCAGGTTGCTGTATTCCCGCTGCATCTGCTCGAGCTGATCCCAACGTTTGTGGTAGGCGGCCTTGTCCAACGCTTTCCCCTTATCCCTAGTTTAGAAGCCACCAATATAGCGATATTGGATGGCTTTGCTCAATTCCTCTTTGGCCTGAGACTGGGCTTTCTATTTTAGGGGATTGCTATGAAAAAGGTTTCGCCTATTCGCCATTATCAGATGAGCAGTAATGCGATATGCCCTAACCGATAAAGGGTAATAATCACTCTTCATCAAGCCTCAAGTGATCAGCTTTAATAAGCGTTCCCACTTGTTGAGAGCAACCACTCCGTTTGTGCGCCCGAGCTGCACACAGGTATCGTTAAAAGCAGGCTTACGAAGGCCTTCTATATCGGGAAAATCAATCAAAGCGATTCTACACGTTTCACATTCGTATTCTTCAAAGCTGTAAGTCGTTTTCTTCATGTAGAGCCTCTGAAAGCGTCGCCTTGCCTTGCGACATTGAGCTGCATTCTTTGAATGCTCGACCAGACCGATGGGGGGGTGGCGTGAAGAGTTCAAAGGCGGAAGGGCTTGGGAGGTGATTTATCATCGTTATATGGATTGGAAACTCAATCAGGAGCTAAGGCTATGAGCTTGATTCAAAAGCACGGCCAGAACATGAATGGAAGAGATTTTATCGTTGGTGACATTCATGGGCAGTACGACCTGCTGCTTGAGTCCATGGCGCGCGTTGACTTCGATAAGTCAAAGGATCGGTTGTTTTGTGTAGGCGACTTGATCGACCGGGGGATGGATTCTTTCGAGTGCTTATCGCTAGCCTTTGAGCCTTGGTTTTTTGGCGTGCGTGGCAATCACGAGATGTTGGCCATAGATGCGCTTGAGCATGGTGGAGAGGCGGAAGACCTTTGGATGATCAACGGCGGCACCTGGTCGATAACTGAGAATATGATCGAAGTCCGGCAAATTCTTCGTGAGGCGCTGAAGTATCTGCCTTACGCCCGCCAGATAGATGTTTTGGGGCAGCAGATTGGCATCGTTCATGCCGAGCCGCCTGCGGACTGGTCGCAGGTTGAGATGGCGGATGATGTAGGCAAAGTGGCAATGATATGGGGCCGGACTCGTATAAAGAGAAGGGACACGACGCCAGTGGTCGGCATCGATGCTGTAGTGGTCGGGCACACCATTGTTGAGCAACCTACTTGGCTGGGCAATGTGTTCTATATCGTCACGGGTGCTTTTCATACGGGCCGGTTGACGTTGATCAATGCCCGAGAGGTGTTGGCATGAGCTGGCGCTAGCAAACCACTGCCAAAAAGCTACGCCGTCCTCGAGCACTAACCAAAAGCGGCGCGCCCCGGGCAAAACCTGTTGATTGGGAAGGGCAGGAGCAAGCCGTCCTGATCCGTTGGCTGTATGGCGAGAAGATGCGCGGTCATCCGGTAGGTGAGTTGTTTGATGCCACCTTCCACGTGCCCAACGGTGGCCACCGCAATAAGAAAACCGCGAGCGACCTAAAGCGCCAGGGCGTTAAGGCAGGTGTGAGCGATCTCCCCGTTCGCCAAGCCCGCGGCGGTTGGTTTAGCCTGTACCTGGAGTTCAAGGCCACCCCGCCCAAGGATGCGCCGTTAGCCGATAGCCAATTCAAGTGGCTGGAAGATAGCGAATATGAGGGCTATTGCGCCGTGCTGGCGCTAGGGCTTGAGGAGGCAAAAGCAGTGCTTAGGGAATACGCTAGTTGGCCCCGTACGCAAATAACCGGCGAACGGCTGGCGCTGGAGAGTGGTACCGAGTGGAGGAAGGGGTGATGACACAGCAGAAGGGGAGCCAGATGCAGTTTGATGATTGGAAGCGAGTAGCAAACCCCTGGCGTGTCGTAGAGGCGGCAAAGAGTGATAAGCGAGCGCGTGATGCTGCAGTATCACGCATCATAGACACCATGCTGGAACTGCAGCTGGATTATCGCCAGATAACCCCGGTTTCCAGCCGTTCAGTGTGACGGCTCTAGCAGGTGAGGTACCTGGAGGTGGTGGCCGCAGTGACCAGGCCATGCTGGCCGCGCTTCGCTACCACCCTCAAAGCCAATGGCATAAAGCCTGCGGCGTACTGCTCGATCAACTGCCCAAACGCCAGGCTGCTGCGATGCTGATACAGGCCGCTCGCATTCGCCCCGAGAAGATTGGCCATAGCATTTGGATGGTGACTGCCAGGCAGATGGTTGAGCGGCAGGAGGTGTTGCTTAGGGCGCTTGGGCTAAATGAGGGAGTAAGGCATTTTGAGAGTGTTGAGGTGTTGCAGGTGGCGGGTAAGCGAGGGCGTAAGCGGCTTTGGCAGGTGTTGGCGGTGGGGGAGGTGCGCCAATGAACTACCTTTAGATTATGCAGGCATATATCGGTCTAAAATCACGAATAGACCACAAATATTTGACGTATTCATTTTGCTCTTCGACCTGGCTACGGTTACTCTGGTCTTCACAAATGAAGTGACTAACCAAATTAGGCCATAGAGAAAGATGAGCATCCCAAACCCAGACATACTCAGGTGGGCGCGTGAAGGGGCCGGGCTGAGTCTTGAAGAGGCAGCGAGAAAGCTTTCTCTGAAGAGCAAGGGCATGTCTGGTGCTGAGCTATTGTCAGCATATGAGACGGGTACAAAATTGCCGACCCAAAAAAAGCTAATGGATATGGCAAAACAATACCACCGTCCGTTCATTACTTTCTTTCTCTCAGAGCCGCCCATGAGTGCTTCTATGGGCGAGGATTTTAGACTGCTTCCGGATACACAGTTTGACGAGCACGAGGGAAGTGTTAAAGCACTTGTGCGAGACATATACATTCGTCAGTCTATAGTCAAAGAGGCGCTGATTGACGGTGATGAAGATGTTGGCATTGAGTTTGTCTCAGAAGGCAGTACAGATACGCCAATAAAAAAAGCCTGCCAAGTTGCAATCAATTATTTTAATATTAATATAGAAAATTATCGCCGCAATGCAAATCCACATGATGCCTTCAACTACCTAAGAAGATGTGTGGAAAGGAAAGGAATTTATGTTCTTCTTGTAGGCGATTTGGGGAGCCACCACTCATCCATTAGTACTGAGGCTTTTCGCGGCTTCGCTTTGTCTGATCCAATAGCGCCTTTTGTAGTTATTAACCAAAATGACTCGAAAGCAGCTTGGAGTTTCACGCTCTTGCACGAAGTCGTGCATGTTTGGCTGGGAAAAACGGGCATCAGTGCTCAGAATAACGAGCATATTGTTGAGCGATTCTGCAATGATGTTGCTAGCAACCTACTAGTGACTAGTGGTGAAGTCATAAAGCTATACGATGAAGCCATGCACTCAGATGAGGATTTCCTGCCTGCGCTGCAGAGGCTTGCTCAAAATTTGAATATTAGCGCCTCACTCGTAGCTTATCGGCTATTTAGGCAAAATATGATTTCACAAACTGAATGGGTTCAAGTTAGAACTGAGCTGCGAGATCTTTGGCTCAAGAGTAAAGCTCAACAAAAATCTAAAACGTCAGATGCTGGAGGTGACTTTTATAACACGCGCCGACATCGTGCGGGTGGGGCTCTAATTGAGCTTGTACGTCGCTCTTTGCATGATGGCGTTATTACAGAAACGAAAGCAGGCAGAGTGCTCGGTGTGAGCCCAGGTAATGTTGCTCAAATGGTGGGGCTGTGATGTCTGCACAAAAAAAAGAAATTTTCTTGCTCGATGCAAATATCATCATCCATGCTCACGATCTATATTATCACATGGATCGAGTTCCGGAATTTTGGCGGTGGTTAGAGTTTCATGCTGATAATGGGTCAATCAGAATGCCAAAAGAAACTCATAGCGAAATCAAAGGCGGTGTTAAAGCCCAGCATGTGCAATGGGCTAAACATAAAGATGTGCGAAAAAGCTTAATTCTGGCTGAAGACTTCGAAATAGCTCTTCTTAATAGAGTTATTAGTGAAGGGTATGCCTCTGATTTGAACGAAATTGAAACTGAAAAGATTGCAATGGATCCTTTCTTGGTAGCTTATGCACTCAAGGATCCACAGAATCGAATTGTAGTGTCTAACGAGGTCTCAAAGCCGAGCAAAAAGCGTGCCAATCGAAAAGTGCCAGATGTCTGTGATGCTTTGGGCGTTCGGTGTTGTAATGTTTTCACTCTTCTCCGCGAGTTAGATTTCCGTACGGACTGGCAAAAAGTAATTTGATGGTCTGAGTCATCTAAGATTTGTCTCATAGATGCTTACAGCTTTTCATCAGGCTATAAGGACACATGTAAAATATGTCCATGTTTTTTGCTGGTCAAACAATATGATATAGTCAACATTTTGAAAAATCGAAAGCTACAAGTATTGGCTAAATAAAGATATTAGCTTTTATGGGTGAAAGCACGCGTGAGAGTCAATGCATGTCTGGGAGGTTAGGTGTGTATTTATTCTTGTGATGTCGAAGTTGTTAGCTAGTTAATACTGTCTTTGAATATGCAGTAAGTCCATGACCGTTTCTGGCTGATACAGAGCAGTCAGGCAGGACTGCTGCCTGACTCCCATGAGCAATCCTAGTCAATAAATCTGTGGGATTACTTTCATCGCGTTGTTAATTCTGACGCCCTTTTTTTAGTATTTTCCAGGCCTGGGTGAATAACACCATCAACAGCAGGGCGATGATTCCCTGCGAAATAGGACGAGTAAATAGGGATCCCCAGTTATCCTGGGAAATCAGCATTGCCAAACGTAAGTTTTGTTCCGCCATTGGCCCTAACAACACTCCCAGCACTACTGGCGCAAGTGGGAAGGCTAGTCGATGGAGTAAATAACCGAGCAACCCAAAGGCTAGCATTACATAGAGGTCTGTCATGTTCCCTTTGACGGTATAAACACCCACGGCCATGAGCACCAACGTCGTTGGTACCAAGAGTGCGGTGGGCATGCGCAAGACCTGAGCAAATAGGCGGGTGGCCACCATGCCTCCTAGTAACAGGAGTAGCATCGCAGTAAACAGCATTTGCCACATGAAACCGAAGACCACATCAGGCGACTTCGTAAACAGTTGTGGGCCGGGCTGAAGTCCATGAATCATCAGCGCGCCGAGCACTAAGGCAGCAACCAAATTGCCAGGAATCCCTAATGTTAGGGATGGAATCATTGCAGAAGCATTGTCGGCACTGTTACCTGATTCAGCTGCTGCAACCCCCACAGGATTGCCCGTGCCGAAAGATTCGGGGTTCGTGGACTTGCGCTTCGCTTCGTTATAACTCAGTAATGCTGCCAGATTGCCACCGGCACCTGGCAAGATACCTACACTAACGCCTATCATCGACGAGCGAGTCCAAGTGCGCCAGTGCTGACGTATCAGTCCCAGTGCGTTGCCGCTAGCATCAACCTTGAAGCTTCCTGCATCATAGTAAGTCGCGTTGCTTTTCTCCGCCATCTCCAGTACTGGCGGTATCGCGTAGAGGCCGATGAGTACAATGATCAGGTCGAACCCCCCACTTAAATAAAGCGAATCGAACGTATAGCGTTCCGCTCCACTGATTGTGTCAACGCCTACAAGGCCGATGATTACGCCCAAAAGGGCGCTGAGCATGCCTTTGCTGATATCACTGCCCACCAATACGGCGATGCTTACAAGTCCGAAAACGGCTACCCAGAAATACTCGGTGGGCCCAAAGGCAAGCGTGACCTGTGCCAAAAGGGGGGCTAGCGTCATCAACGCTATGGCGCTAATAATTCCACCGATGGCGGACGACCAGCACGCGGTCTTGAGAGCCAGCCCGCCCTGGCCGTTACGTGTCATAGGGTAACCGTCGAATGTTGTCGCGATTGCAGCTGGCGTTCCTGGGATTTTTAGTAAGATGGCCGGAATAGCTCCACCGTACATTGAGCCATTATAGATACCTGCTACCAACCCTAGAGCAATTACAGGATCGAACCCATACGTCAGTGGGAGCATGAGAGCGATTGCCATGACCGGGTTGAGCCCAGGTAGGGCTCCGATCAAGATACCCACCAAGGTGCCGACGAAGAGGCTGACTACGGAGCCAAGTTGCAAGGCCACAGGTAGTGCGTTGAACAGGGAATCAAACATATCGTGTAACCCTATTTAGGAAACCAGGAAAAATTCGACGGGCAAGGGTCGTTTTAGCACCATCGCAAAAAGCCCGTATAAGAGGATGATGAAGCCCACCGTAATACCTAAAACCACGATGGGGCGCCTTTCACCCAGTACCAGAGCCAGCAGGATGATGAACAGGGTGCTAGTGGAGTAGAAACCCACGGTTGGCATGGCTAAGTAGTAGATCAGGCAACAGGCGACTGTCGCCATAAACCTTCCCGGATGATCGATTAAGGCGGCGGCGCTGCTCAAGCCGCCATTTTGATGCGTTTGCACCACGCCCTTAAAGACCAGAGGAAGTGAGAAAAGGCACATCAGAATGCCAACTCCCATGGGCACGTAAGCTGCACCGGCATCAAAGCCACTCCCCACCCAGACCACCGTGCAGCCAAAGATGAGGAAGGCGATGCCAGAGATAATATCTCTGAAGTTCATGAGCAAGTTACCGTCCATTCAGGCATGAATTAGTTTTTCTTAAGCCCAAGCTTTTCGAGCGTCTCTCCAATCGCTACGGTTTCCTGATGCAGACGCTCACGGAGCTCTTCACCTCGTACGAGATTCAGCGTCTCTCCTTGAGATGTCAGGAACGCTTGGAACTCAGGATGCTCGACGGCGCTAGCTACGGCATCGGCGATGACATTAACGCGCTGTTCATCCATGCCCTCCGGTGCCAGCATCATGCGCCATAGCACGGTTTCCAGTTCAGGATGACCGAGTGCTGCTAGGCCTGATGCCTGGGGTAGTGCTTCGTTATCGTCGGCTGAAGTCACGAGTAAGCACTTTGCTTTTCCGTCCTCAACATAGGGAAGTGCGGGTGTGATGGAGCCACCGTAGATATCCACGTGTCCACCCAGGAAGTTTTGGAGGGTCTCACCAGCGCCGCCAAAAGGAATAGGGCGGGCTTCAATGTCATAGGCTTCAAAGATACGCTCTGCTGCCAAGCGCATGGTTCCACCGACCCCGTCATTGCCGTAGGTGTACTGACCAGGGTTATTCTGTAGCTCGGCAAGGAATTCCTCACCTGTTTCAGCTGGAAAATCGGGGGCTACACACATAGTGTAAGCACTCTGCGAAGTGCTGGTGATCGGGGTCAATGTCTCGTAAGAGTACTGAACACGCTGCATGTGCGGTACGGTAGTGATAGGACTATTCCAGGTAGAAAGCAGCGTGTAGCCATCGGGCTTGGCACGGGCAATCTGGTTGACCCCAATAGCACCACCTCCACCAGCGACATTAAGCACAGCAAGTGACTCTCCTAGCTCTTCTTGCAGGTACTGATTGAGCATGCGCGCAACGTTGTCAGTGCCGCCGCCGGCTGGTGCCGGTACGATTATTTCGATGGGACGATTCGGATAGTCGTCAGCCATGACAGGCATAGCGGTAAACGCTGATAGCGCAACTAAAGACGTAAGCTGTAATGTTTTCATTGTTAGTTACCTTTTTTTGGAATGCAGGGTGATGAGGTGTGCATTTAATGCGATCTCAAGCAGGTTGATCACCGAGCGTGACACGGTAGCGGAACCGCTCTGGCCTTCCGTGTACTCGTCGAAACTCGATGACTCTGCCTGCAGGATTGCGGGCAATGCGCTGGATGGCGGCGACCGGAGCCCCAGTGGCTAGTTCTAGATGCTTTGCACTGGCCTTGGTGGCGGTGCCGAACGACAGCTCGTCGGTTGCCGACGAGATCAAAATCCCGAATTCCTCCAGAAATACGGGATACAACAAAGGGCCCATCGCTTTTGGGTTTAGCGACAACAGCCCGTTGAAATCGGGTAAGCGTAGATAAATTTCTTCAAACAGCAGTGGGTCGCCTGACCAAAGGCGGACACGTTCCAACTTTATACAGTGGCTGACTGATTCTTCGCCGAAGGCCTGCTTTACGTCGGCGGGAAGGGCGACTTCCTGATGACTGAGAATTCGACTTTCCGGGATAACGGGTACATCGGGATCTTCCACATCATGTACATGGAAAAAACGAAACAGATCGGCTCGGAAGGCGGGTTGCTTAACGAAAGTGCCGGTACCTCGCCGCCGATCCAGCAGCCCCTCATCGACCAGCTGCTTCAGGGCCATCCGCATGGTTGCTAAAGCAACGCCATACTCTTCGGCTAAACGGTTCTCCGAGGGAATCATGTCGCCTGGTTTCCACTCACCATTGGCGATCCTTGAGCCTAATTGATCACGGAGTTTGGCGTACAGGGGTAATCTTCCGTCCGTATTAGCAGAGAACTTGGCTTGCATAGGGTCACCCAGTGGTTATCTTGATTTCTTGAGGTCATTGAAGACCCGTGTATACTTCCAGTCAACCAGTTCTCTAGAGAACTAGACTTATGTATAACAGCTCAGGGATACGAAATCCCCAGTCAGAACGTAATGAGGTGCCAAAAGTGAAATTAGGTTTTGATTGTCATGCTCATGTCTACGGGGCTGTTAAGGAAGCCAACGGGTCTAACTACAGTCCATCCCGTCCTGCACCACTTTTGAATTGGCAAGAAAACCTAGAAAGCTGCAAATTAAGAGGCGGGGTACTGGTGCAGCCGAGCTTTCTGGGAAACGACAACCGGCAACTGCTTGAGATTCTCTCCAGACTAAATCATGCGTATCGCGGAGTCGTTCAGCTAGCCAAGGAGACGACGCTAGAGGAGATAGCCGCCCTTGATGCTGCAGGTATTGTAGGGGTGCGATGGAATCTCATTGAGGGGCGCAGCGCATTGCCAAACCTCAAGGATCCTCAATGGATAGACTTTCTAGATAATATTAAAGCTATGGATTGGCATCTTGAGCTGCATCTGGAAGGGAACCGGTTACCTGAAATTTTTCCAGCATTACATGAGCATGGCGTGAAATTAGTCATTGATCATATTGGGCTGCCAGTCGAAGACGTTCCTATGCAAGACCCAGGCTGCCGTCTTCTGCTTGCGTCAGGACAGGCAGAACGAACCTGGGTGAAGCTCTCAGCCCCCTATCGTTCCCCTGTGTGTGATCTTAGACCGCATGTCCAGGCTTTGTTGCATCATCTTGGGCGTGATCGGTTAGTGTGGGGTAGTGACTGGCCGTGGACGCGCCATGAGAATAAACACACTTACCGCGATACTTACGGATGGCTCAATGACTGGGTTAGAGATGCTGATGATCGTCAGTACATTCTAGATACTAGTCCTAAGGCTTTGTTTCAACTAGGGTAATCCTCGACATTCTTCATTGACGGTACTGAGCGAACCACTGCCGGGTAGTGCTAGTAGTTTATTGACTGCTAGCTAAACCATAAACCCACGAGATTCATGAGTTGCCAAATCAATGTGCGGTGTGCGGTGTCGTCATCACATTATTCTTGGCAGCCAGGGCGAGTTAGCAAGGAGAGCTTCTTCGGCTAACACATCAAGCCACAACTGCACGGATATTTTACTCAAGCACCCGCTCATCGACAGAGTCTTGGCTTGCTCAAGTGGTAAATAGCTGTCGTCTTTTCCTACTCATAATAGTTTTCCTGCTCAGCGATACGTTTGCCAACGCTGACTGGCTGTCAAAAAATGCACGCTGAACACCTGGTGTTCATACTCCTGTTGACGTCGCTGCCTAGCATTACCTTGCTACGCAAGGAAATTTATTAAAAAAACCAATTTGGTCATTTCTCTACTTCGGTCACGTTGTGCCGAAACAAAGCCCAGCAGTAAGCTCCTTACTCAGGCTTACATAGCCTGCAAGATAAAAACAATTAATAACGCTAGGAGAAACGCAATGTTCAAGAAAACCGTTCTTGCCGCATCAGTCATCATGATATCGACCACGGCAGCTCAGGCTGAAGGCCCTTACCGCATCGGTATAACCCAAAATAATGTAGGTGTTGATAGCTATCAAACCACCTATGAAAGTGCTTTTGAAGAGGCCGCCGAGCGTGAAGGCAATGTCGATATCGTGGTGTTAGATGCCGGTGGTGATGTTGCTCGTCAGATTGGCCAAATGCAGGACCTCATTCAGCAGCGAGTTGATGCCATCATTATTTGGCCGACCAATGGTCAGGCCGTTATTCCGGCGATTCGTCAAGCGCATAATGCAGGCATTCCTGTGATCGTTACCAACTCTAAAATTGCTGAAGCGGGGCTAGAGTACATCGCTGCCTTCTCTGGGCCTGATAACGTACAGCAAGGCGTTTCCTCTGCCGAGATGATGTGTGACGCCTTAGGTGGCGAAGGGCAGATCGTACAAATTGCTGGCCAGCCCGGCTATACCACTGCGATGGAGCGTGCAAAGGGATTTGAGGATCGGCTAGCTGAAGCGTGCCCGGGTGTTGAACTGATGGAAACGCAACCAGGCAACTGGAACCGTGAACGTGCTCAGCGTGTTATGGAAGATTTTTTGACCAAATACGACCGTATTGACGGCGTTTATTCGGGCGATGACAACATGGGTGTTGGCGCTCTGAATGCGGCTAAAGGCGCTGACCGAGCTGATGAGATTATTTTCATTGGCGCCACTAACTTCGCCGTTGGCTACGATGCGATTGAGCGTGGTGAGTATTACGGCTCTATTTATCAGTCTCCCGTAGATGATGCTGAAGCTGCTCTGCAGACAGCACTGGATGTTCTGGCGGAAGAAGACCTGCCGAAGATGAATTTCTTCGATACCCCCAAAATCACCGCTGAAAATCTCAGCGAGTTCGACCGTCCCGTTTTCTGAGGTAAGGCATGCTGCCCGGAGTGACTGCGTTTAGTGTGCAGTTTCCGGGATACAGCATGCGCCTGAAAGCAGGGTTTCCTGCGCGTGGAGTGCGCGGAAAGCATCAATGGAAATATGTTTGCCCATTGCGCTAACCGGTCTTTCCAAGTGATTTTATAACAGGTGATTAGCATGGCTTCCGCTGAACAATCTAAATCCAGGCTGCCGACAGGAAAGCTTAGTAAGGCTAGCGTGATGAGCTTTCTGTCAGCTCAGGGAATTCTCATTTTTTTCCTGCTCGGCATGTTCGTTTTCTCTTTCTTTTCTGAGCAGTTTCTTTCCCAGTCGAACATTATGACGGTGATCCGCCAGGCCTCGATTATTGGCATTATCGCGGTAGGCGTCACCGTGGTGATCATTGGTGGAAACTTGGATCTTTCGGTGGGATCGATGCTGTCATTTTCGACGGTGCTCGTCGTGGATTTACACGACAAGATAGGTCCCACCAATGCCATCCTGATGATGTTTGCATTGACGCTTATGATCGGTGCCGTCAATGGTTTTTTAATCGGCTTTCTGCGCCTTAATTCGCTCATTGTGACGCTTGCCATGCTGTCGGCGATCCAGGGCTTTGTGCTGATCTATAGCGGCGGCCAGAACGTTGATATTGCTAACCAAGATGGCACGTGGTTCGCCTTCTTTGGTCGTGGCTATATCACGGGAATTGCTGTTCCTATCCTGCTGTTTGGGTTGTTGGCCATTCTGGTTCAAGTAGTCATGTCCTACACCGGCTACGGGCGACGTATCTTTGCTGTCGGTGGCAACCCAATGGCTGCCGTTTACTCGGGTATTCGCAAGAACTGGTGCGTCTTCAGCACTTATCTGATTTCAGCCTTTTGCGTGGCATGTGCGGCACTGGTGCTTGGCTCTCGTGTTATGGGTTCCCAAAACAACGTTGGCCAGGGATACGAGCTGTTGGTGTTGGCCGGCATCATTCTCGGTGGCACCAGCTTACTGGGTGGTTCAGGCAGTATTTGGAAAACTGTGATTGGTGTACTGATCCTGGGCTTTATTCAGAATGGGCTGCTGTTGATGGGCTACCCCTATTACATCCAGTGGATCGTGACCTGGGTAATTATCATCCTGGCCGTATGGCTGGACCTCGCTAACAAGCGTAAGCGCTTGTTGACGACCCACTCATAACGCGGAGGAGTGACAGATGACTTTTTTAAAAGGGTTCTTCCGTGGCAAAACGGCTATCCAACCGATATGGGTCTTCGTCCTAGCCATCTTCATTTTTTTCAGCTTCACGTCAGAGTACTTTCTGTCGTTTGGCAACATTTCTAATATTTTGGTGCAGACGTCCACTATCGGCCTAATCGCATTAGGCATGACCTTAGTCATGATCAACGGCAACATCGATTTGTCGGTTGGGGCAACCTTAGGGCTGGCTGCTTCACTGGCGGTAGGTTTGCAGGAAACCAGCATGATACTGGCAATCCTTGTGGCACTCGGCTCAGGCATTCTGCTGGGCGCCATTAATGGTTTCATCGTTTGGAAAACGGGTGTTAACGCTTTCATTGTCACGTTAGGGGCCATGCTGGGGGTGCGGGGCCTGATTTTCTTGTACACCGGTGAGCAGTCGTTTTATGCATTGAATTTCGCTTTCTCTGACTTCGGTGCCAGCACCATTGGGCCTTTTCCAGTACTGGCGATTATCTTCCTGATTTGCACACTGATCATGCACTTGGTGCTCACGCGAACGGGCCATGGCCGTAATACCTTTGCGGTGGGTGGCAATCCGGAAGCCTCGATTGATGCGGGGATTCGCTTGGGGCGCCACATGATGATCAATTTCATTATTGTTGGTTTCTTCGCTGCATTAGCTGGCGTGCTGCTCGCCAGCCAAATGGGCGCGGCAACTCCCAATTTAGGTCGTGACTATGAGCTCTGGGTGATTACGGCCGTGGTGTTAGGCGGTACCAAGTTGACCGGTGGCTACGGAAGTATTGTTGGCACTCTGGGTGGTGTACTCGCCATTGGCATTCTGCGTAACGGCATGAACTTGATGCAGGTGCCCGCTTTTTATGTGCTGGTGATCCTCGGCGTCATCCTTATTTCCGTACTGATTATCGACAAGAAGCTCAATGTACCCTCGGCTAAGGAGGTGCGGATATGAGCCCTTCACAAGAAAACCTGTCTCAAAATTTAAATGAACAAGGCAGTGCCACGAAGCGGCAGCCGGTCAACGCGGATCCGATACTTCGTCTAGAAGGGATTACCAAACGTTTTCCTGGTGTGGTTGCTTTAAATAACGTGGATTTTGACGTGCGGCCCGGCGAAGTGCATGCGCTGCTGGGTGAGAATGGTGCAGGCAAGTCGACGTTAATGAAGGTACTGGCGGGTAAGCACCAAGCCAACGAAGGCAAGATCATTCTTGGTGGGCAAGAGATGGCTTTCGAAAATCCCAAGCACGCTAAGCGCGCAGGGGTAGTGCTGATCCACCAGGAGCAGTCGCTGGTTTCCGAGATGACGGTAGCCGAAAACATCTTTCTCGGCAGCCTGCCCAGAAAGCCATTCAATCGCGTTGATTGGCACAAACTGCGTGAAGATACCAACGCTATTCTGGCGGCTCTCAAATGCAGTTTTCAACATGACGACCTAGTAGGGTCGCTATCGATTGCCAAGAAGCAGATGGTTGAGATCGGTCGCGCGCTGGCGTTTACCCCGCGAGTAGTGGTGTTTGATGAGCCGACGGCATCACTCACCGACTACGAAAAACCCGTGCTGTATGACGTAATTAATTCGCTATGTGAGCAAGGTGTAGGGATTGTTTATATCTCCCACCGCATGGATGAGATTTTTCACCTATCGCACCGCATTTCGGTACTGCGTGACGGTGAGTACACCGGAACCGTCAATACGGCAGATACCAACGAGGACGAGATCACCCGAATGATGATCGGTCGCAGCTTGGAGCTCGATCATGCCAGTAAACCGAGTGATTTCGGCGACAACATGCTGGAAGTGCGCAACCTCTCGGTCAAACGAGTATTCGAAGATGTCAGTTTCAATGTCCGTAAAGGCGAGATTGTCGGAATGTATGGCCTGGTGGGGGCGGGGCGTTCCGAAGTTGCAGAAACGATCTTCGGTTTGCGCACGCCCTCCGCCGGTGAAGTGGTATTGGACGGCAAGGTGGTGGCGTTTCGTAACTCCCATGATGCGGTGGTCAATGGGGTCGCGTTAGTGCCGGAAGACCGTAAGGATCAGGGGTTGATTCTGGGTATGAACTGTCGCGATAACATGACCCTGGCAAGCCTCTCCAGTGTGTCGTCGTTGGGCTTTATGACGAGTTCAGAAGAGCGCCAGGTCTACGATAAGTATCAACAGGCGATGAAAATCAAAACGCCCAGTTGGCGTCAGAAGGTGGGCAACCTAAGCGGTGGTAATCAGCAGAAAATTGTTATCGGCAAGTGGCTACATACCCACCCTAAATTACTCATTCTCGATGAGCCTACCCGCGGTATTGATGTGGGTTCCAAGTCGGAAATCCACACCCTCGTGAAAGATCTGGCCAAATCCGGCTATGCAGTGTTGGTGATCTCCTCAGAGATGCCGGAAGTCCTAGGGCTGAGTAACCGCATTATCGCCATGTATGACGGCCGCGTGACCGCTGAGTTTGATGGCGACAACGTCAGCGAGGATGAGCTGGTACAAGCGATTACTGGGATGGGCAAGCAGGCACAGGCGAGCTAGCTCGCCTGTTGCGACGGGTGCGCTCTGTCAATCGCGCACACATACCACATCAGACGTATAAGGAATGTTTCATGCAACCCTTTGTTTATGATGGCCTGCCATCCCGCGTGGTGTTTGGCCAAGGAACCCTGTCACGGCTAAGAGAAGAGCTTGAGCATCTCGGCTGTACACGCGCCCTGGTGCTGGCAACGCCCCAGCAGCACGAGCAGGCAAGACGCGTGCTCGAGCAGTTGGGTGAGAAGGGCGTTGGCGTTTACGCAGAAGCCGCCATGCATACGCCGGTCGAGGTGACCGAAAGTGCCTTGCAGGTGGTGAAAGCGCTAAACGCGGATTGCACCATTGCTATTGGGGGTGGCTCGACCATTGGCTTGGGTAAAGCGATTGCGCTGCGTACGGGCTTACCTCAGATCGCTATTCCCACCACCTATGCCGGTTCAGAGATGACGCCGATCCTGGGTGAAACCCGCGATGGTATCAAGACCACTCAGCGCACCTTGGACGTACTGCCGGAAACGGTGATTTATGACGTTGACCTCACCTTAACGTTACCCGCTGTGATGTCGGGGACTAGCGGTATTAACGCCATTGCCCATGCAGTAGAGGCACTTTATGCCCGCGACTGTAATCCGGTGATTGCGCTGATGGCGGAGGAGGGCATCGCGGCGCTGGCAAGAAGCCTGCCCGTAATAGCTAGCGGCCCTACCCATGCTGAGGCGCGCTCTGATGCGCTTTACGGCGCCTGGCTGTGCGGCATTTGCCTTGGCTCGGTGGGTATGTCGCTGCACCACAAGCTTTGCCATACCCTGGGCGGTTCCTTCAACCTACCCCATGCGGAAACGCACACCATTGTGCTGCCTTATGCGCTGGCTTATAACGCGCCTGCGGTGCCTGATGCGATGGCTCGTATTAGCCGCGCGTTGGGCTGTGACGATGCGGCCGCTGGCCTCTATGACCTGGGGCGTGCGGTCGGTGCGCCCAGTGCACTCTCCGAGTTAGGGTTTAGCGTGGAAGATGTTGACCGGGCCACTGAGATTGCTACCCGCAACCCTTACTGGAATCCACGTGACGTCGAAGCCAGTGGCATTCACCGTTTGTTAAGCGATGCCCAATCGGGTCTTCGACCCCAGGCGGGTAGTGGGGGTGGGCAATGAACAAACTGTTTATTAACGCCACTCTTGTCACTATGGATCCGCAGCTGGGTGAGCTAAGCGATGGCCAGGTTCTGGTTGAGGGTGACCGTATTACCGCCGTGGGTCATGACCTGACCGCCGACCCCAAGGCACAAGACGCCGAGGTGATTGACTGTGACGGAGGTATCCTTATTCCCGGGTTGGTTAATGCCCATATGCATACCTGGCAGACCGGCCTGCGTGGCGTTGCCGCCAACTGGACGCTTCTTGAGTATTTTCGCCACGTACACCGGGGGCTTGCCGCGCTATTCACGCCGGAAGACATCTACATTGCCACCCGCATGGGCGCGATTAATCAGCTTAACTGCGGTACCACAACGCTGGGTGACTGGTGCCACAACAACCCGACCCCTGCGCATACTGACGCGGCGGTAAAAGGCTTAAAGGAGTCCGGTATTCGTGCGCTGTTTATGCACGGCTCGCCCAAGCCCGACCCAAAACCTGGTCAGCCGCACTTTAGCGAAATTCCCCACCCGCGCCATGAAATAGAACGCTTGTTGAGCGGTGAACTGGGAAACCCGGAAGGGCTTGTCACCTTAGGCATGGCCATTCTTGGCCCTCATTATTCGACCCTGGATGTGACCCTGCAGGACTTTGCCTTGGCCAAAGAGTTTGATCTGGTCGCCTCAATGCATCAGGGCGGCGGCGAGGCAGTGGCGCCCGGTGCATGGGACGAAGTGGAAGCGCGTGGTTTGCTTGGCCCCGACATCAACATTGTGCATGGCCAAAGCCTGGATAATGGCCAGATATCGCGGTTCTGCGCCAGCGGTGTGACGTTCTCGATTGCGCCGGAAAATGAGATGACCCAAGGCCACGGCTTTCCGGTGACGGGGCTGGTGCGCCAATACCGAGGCGTGGTGTCACTGGGGGTTGATCTTGAGTCTGTATTGTCAGGTGACATGTTCAGTGTAGCGCGCATGGCGCTGGGTATGCAGCGTGCCCTTGATAACGATGCATCGCGTCGTGAGCAAGGCAAGATTCCTGATACTTCCACGATTACCACCCGAGAAGCGCTGGGCTGGATCACGCTGGATGGGGCGAAAGCCCTCGGTCTTGACGACCGCATTGGTAGCCTGACCCCTGGCAAGCAGGCCGACCTGGTACTGCTGGATAGTAATCAGCTGAATATGCAGCCAGTCAACGACCCTGTTTCTACGGTGGTCATGCAAACAAGCCTTGCCAACGTCGACAGTGTGATGGTGGCTGGGCAGTTCAAAAAACGTGGCGGCCGTCTGTTAATCGAGACTCAGCAGGGTATCGCTGAGCTTGCCAAATCTGGCCACCGTATTCACTCCGAACTGCTGGCGCGTGAAGCGCAATCGACACAGGAGGCAACCCCATGACAACCGTTTCCACAACGTCCCCTTCGTCCTCTAAAGTGGCTTGGGTAGGCTTAGGTAAGCTGGGCTTACCGATGGCCGCCAGAATTATTAAATCAGGCACCGCGGTAGAAGGATTTGACCTTTCCTCGGAGCGGATGGCTTTAGCAACGCGTATCGGTATTACCCCCCATCAGAACCTGACTAGTGCCGTTGCCGATTGTGCACTGGTGTTTGTCTCGATCCCCGATGACCGCGCACTGATCAATCTCTGCATTGAATCGGGTGAGCTTGTGCGTCACATGATGCCCGGCACTATTTTGATTGAGACCAGCACGGTAAGTGTTGAAGCCTCTGCACGAGTGGCCGAGGCGGCGAAGGCCCATGGCATTGCCTATTTGCGCAGCCCCGTGTCAGGGAATCCGGTAGCAGCAGAGGCGGGCACGCTGTCGGCGATGGTCTCTGGCCCACGCGAAGCGCTGGAAACGGCTAAACCCGTATTTGACGCCTTTACCAAGGCGCAGTACTGGCTGGGCGATGAAGAGCAGGCCCGGGTGGCCAAACTGGCGATCAACCTGATGATTGCAGTGAGTGCCGGGATGATGAGTGAAGCCCTGACCCTGGCGCGCAAAGGCAACATTGAATGGGACGCCATGTTAGAGCTTATATCTGACAGCGCGGTGGGTTCGCCCATGGTGAAGTACAAGGTACCACCACTTTTAGAGCGCGACTTTACCTCGACGTTTTCCGCCGCCCAAATGGCCAAAGATCTTGATCTGATACTCGATTGTGCCCACGGCTCAGGGGTGTCTACGCCGCTGGCAGCGCAAATGCGCGAAGCCTATACCGCGCTCATCGCCACGGGGCATGGCGATGATGACTATATCGCCACCGTACACCACACCGAGCGCCTTTCAGGGCTGGGTGAACCGATGCCAGCAAAGCATGGAGGGCAATAAGATGCGTAACTTAACAGCCGACAATATTACCGCAGCGGTGATCGATGAGTTTTCCAGCTGTGATGATGAACGGCTTAAAACGCTGCTTAATGGCTTGGTTAAACACCTGCATGCCTATCTGCGCGAGGTGCAGCCCAGTGAGAAAGAGTGGACCCAGGCAATTGAGTTTCTAACCCGTGCGGGGCAGATGTGTGACGACGAACGCCAGGAGTTCATCCTGCTGTCTGACACTCTTGGTGTGACGATGCTGGTCGATGCGATTAACCACTCGAGCAGTGATACTAACATTACCGAAAGTACTGTGCTGGGGCCTTTTTACGTGGCTGACCCTCCCCAGGCGAATCAAGGTGATGCCATAAATTGGGGTGTTGAAGGCGAGCCGCTATTCGTCGAGGGCAACGTGCACGATGCCCAGGGTAAACCGTTGGCGAATGTCACCATTGATGTGTGGCAGTCCGACAGTGAAGGCTTTTATGACGTTCAAAAGCCTGAGCTGGAAAACGCCTCATTACGCGCGCGCTTTCATACCGACCGCCAGGGTCATTATGCCTTCTGGACGGTGACTCCTTCACCTTATCCGATTCCCACTGACGGGCCTGTGGGCAAAATGCTCGACATCACCGGGCGTCACCCATATCGACCTGCCCATGTACATTTCATGTTGATGGCACCGGGGTATGAAACCTTGGTGACCCAAATCTTCGCTGAGGACGATCCCTACCTCGATTCTGACGCGGTATTTGGTGTCAAAGATTCACTGGTCAAGGAGTTTGCTCAGCAGCCGGCGGGGCAGGCGCCCGACGGTCGGCAAATGGAAACGCCTTACCGCTACTTTCACTACGACTTCGGTTTGAAGACGGCCTGAACGTTTCACCCTGAACGTCCAGCTCGTACTGAGCTGGCTAAATCGAAAGAGGAAATAACATGACAACGATTGATCAAACGGCTATCGCAACCCTGTTTACAGAAGCACGCACCCACAACGTTTGGCAGGATCGTGAGGTCAGCGAGGAGACCCTGCGCGAACTGTATAACCTGATGCACTTTGGGCCCACTTCTATGAACTGCCAGCCCTCGAGAATTATTTTTCTGACCACCGATGAAGCAAAAGAGCGCCTGAAGCCTGCTCTGTTACCGGGTAACCAAGAAAAAACCATGAAGGCGCCTGTGGTTGCTGTCATTGGCTTTGACACTGAGTTTTATGAGCATCTGCCGCGTATGTTTGCCCACAATAAGGATGCCAAGTCGCTGTTCGAGGGTAAGCCTGACTTTATTCACTCCACGGCCTTCCGCAATAGCGCCATTCAGGGCGGCTACCTTATTTTAGCAGCGCGTGCGCTAGGGTTGGATGCAGGCCCCATGTCCGGCTTCAATAATGCCGCCGTGGATGAAGAGTTCTTCCCGGATGGCAAAGTGAAGAGCAATTTCCTATGCAACCTAGGCTATGGCGATGCCAGCGCGCTGTTCCCACGTGGCGATCGTTTCTCCTTCGATGAAGTGTGTACAGTGCTGTAAACATTAGCATCGCTACGCTTAATTGTTTGCCTAAACGAAAAGGGGCCGTGACTGTCATGGCCCCTTTTTTCGATCGTAATAAGAGGAGCTGCGGCTCAAGGCTGAAGAGGCTTTCAGATGGTTGTTGACTGGGTGTTTGTGGCGCTAATGGTGACGGCTGTGCTACTCACGGGTATTTCCAAGTCGGGTTTTGCCGGTGGGGTAGGCGTGGTGGCTGTGCCGCTAATCTCACTAAAGGCGAGCCCGACCTTTGCAGTGGCGGTGATGCTGCCGCTACTGATCGTGATGGATGTGTTTAGTCTAAAGGCGTGGTGGCGACAGCGGGTTGATCGTTTATTGTGGCTTATGTTTCCACCTGCGGTGCTGGGTGTGGCGATAGGCTATTTCACCTATGGCTGGTTTGACGAAGCGCTACTGAAGCTATTGCTAGGTGTTTTTTCGGTGCTGTTCGGCCTGTGGGGGTTGTTCAAACCGCTGCGCGGAAAGCGGCTGCCTGGTTGGGTGGGGGGCTTGTGTGGTGGGGTGGCAGGGTTTACCAGTTTTATCGCCCATGCTGGCGGCCCTCCGCTTAACTTTTACTTACTGCAGTGCCAATTAACCAAGCAGCAATTTTTGGGGACGGCTGTCGTCTTTCTAGCGATTACTAACTTGGTGAAGCTGGTTCCCTATACCCTGCTGGGCTTGGTGAATATCGATAACCTGACGATAGCACTGCTGCTGATGCCTGTTGCGTGGTTGGGGGTTCGGTTGGGGCTGGTTATTCAGAAGCGCATCGATGGTGAGCTGTTTTTCCGAGTGATCCTGTGTTTACTGATTTTGCTGGGCATTCGGCTAATTATGGACGGTATAGGCTGATTGTCAGCCTTATGGCTATGTGATGTTTTGGAGTCGTCATGAGAGACGGTCATGTTGAGATAAATGAGGCTAAACCAGAAGGGCCTTACGATAAGCTGTCGCAAATGCCCGCCTCAAAAATTTCTAATACAGAGTTCGCACGATTCATCGATTTCATTGAAAAATTCGAAGACGAAACTGAAAGCACGCTTTCCATGTCGTTGGGCTATCGAGAGATGCGTATGTTACTGCACGTTATGCGTAATCATCTTGCGGGAAGATTAACCACCCCAACATCATTGGCTGATGCGTCTGGCCTTACCTATGGGACGGCAAAGCGCGGCATCGAAAGCATCATGCAGCGCGGTCTGCTGATCTCACGCCCACGCACTAAGTCAGGTAAAACGGTTTCGCTGCATCCTTCCGCCCAAATGATCCAGGAGTGGGAAAGCTACGCTGAGCGAATCAAGGGGTTCCTTGGGCCATTGTTCGGGATAGACCCGGCATCTGATACCGCCAGTAAGATATTTCTTGGCACCTCATCAATAGAGCGCGTGATATCGACCCCAGCCGTGCTGTCTGCACGACTGGAGCTGAAGGGCGGGTTACGTGTGCTGGCGCATGCTGACCCCACATTTATGGCCATGCATAACCTGAAGCGTCAATTGGAATCGATTTTTGGGCTGGAAATTCGTAACAAAGCAAAATCCATCGATAATTTGCTAGATGAGATTTTAGACAATGCCCGTTTGGCTAAGTCGCGTTATGACGTCGTGGCCTGTGACCTACCCTGGTTTGGTGAGCTAGCGGCGAGTGGAGTGCTTATGCCTCTCGACGCGTTAATCAAACGCGATGATTATGATCTCTCCGATTTCCACCCAATGGCTATTCAGAGCTCCAGATACGCAGGCAGCCAGTACGGAATACCGGTTCAAACAACCCCCGAATTGCTTTGCTATCGCCAGGATATTTTCGAAGCAGCGCAGTTGCCGCCTCCCACCACAACGGAAGCGCTGGTTAAAGTGGCAAGGCAGTTACATGCCCCTTCCAAAGGACGTTACGGTATCGCCTGGAATGCGGCGAGAGGAACGCCCCTTGGGCACACCTTTAGTTTTTTAATGGCGAAGTTCGGCCAGCCGTTGCTTAATTTACCCATCTGTCAGGGCGGTTATGACTTTCAGCAAGCCGCGGGCGAGCAACTGCGACCTATGTTCGACTCAGATGCCGCTTATCGGGCCTGCGAATATATGCTGGATATTTTGAAATATTCGCCGCCTAATATTCTCACTATGTCCTGGTACGAGCGAGCCAAATCGTACGCTTCTGGGGAAGTCAGTATGGCCTATTGCTATACACTTCTGGCGCCTCTGTTTGAGTTAGATAAGCAATCACCGGCGTATGGCAACACTGGCTACTTACCCCATCCAATTGGCAATCACGGTCGCGCTATAACTCCCATCGGCGGTTATGCCCTGGCCATTCCTGCTAACTTGGCACCAGAGCGAGTTGAGGCAGTCTGGACGGCGCTTAAGCACCTGACCTCTGCCAACATGTCCAAGCTTTATATTATGAATGGCAGCCTGGTAACGCCTCGCTTTAGTGTCAGCCAGGATCCTGAAGTGTCTGCATTATCGCCGCTGATTAAAATCGTCAATGATATGGCTAAACAGGACATTTTACAGGCCTGGCCACGCCCGCCTGTACCTGGAATAACTGACATCATTAGCATCGCGGGGAATGAGATATTCGACGTGCTGGATGGACGGCGCTCGATCAAGAAAGCGCTCTCTATTGCTCAAGAGCGTGCCGATAAGGTAATGCGAAGCAGAGGCGTTTACTGATTGAGCGGCAAAATGAACGATCCCCATGTTCCAGTAAGCAAAACATGGGGACGATCAACGCGGGTAGCTACTGCATGATCATACCGCCATCGATCATAAGCAGTTGTCCTGTCATGTAATCCGATTCCTGACTGGCCAGAAAAGAAGCGGTACCGACCACATCTTCAGGGTAAGAGTAACGCTTCATTAGAATCATTTTCTCAGCAAGTTCATCCATCGACTGTCCCTGCTTATCGAATTTGCCGATGCTAACCAAATCTTTATCGAGCTGTTCCCATAGTTCAGTGCGCACTACGCCGGGGCCATAGCCATTAACGGTAATATTGTGATCCACGAGCGCTTTAGCACCGCCGTTGATCATGGCTAGCACCGCATGTTTGCTGCAAGAGTAGGGGACTACATCGTCAAACGCTTGGCGAGAAAGAATCGAGCCAACGTTAATGATTTTATAAGGGCCGTTGTCTTTACCCTGGCTGATCATCTGCTTAGCGGCTTCCTGCATGCCAAGCAGGCAGCCCAACGCGTTAACATCCATAATCTGGTGCCAGTTTTCCTCGGTAATATCGAGAAACATCAATGGCTTGTTGATACCCGCATTATTGACCATCACGTTCAAGCTGCCAAAGGCGTCGACAGTGGCTTTAACAGCGGCAGTTACTTCAGCACGGTCGGTCACATTGAGTTTGACCGCAATGGCGTCGCCGCCGTTTGCCTTGATACGTGCGGCAACTTCTTCGCACCCTTCAAGGTTGATATCCGCCACGCAAACGTTTGCTCCTTGTGCAGCATAGTGTTCGGCAACGGCGGCCCCCATGCCACGTGCAGCGCCGGTAATCAAGCAGTTTTTACCTTTAAGTCGAGTGTTGTCCATGAGCTTACCTTGTAAGTTTTGTTTTGGGTCAGTCCACGCTACCAACGTTAATTAATCCTGGTGACTTGGCGCATGGAGCCTTTGTTAACAAGGGCTTCCGTCGTTTATTCGTCAATGCGAATGACAGTTTTTTATTACCTTGTGTTGACATATTCTCGGGATGTCGTCTTCGCAATGACAGGTTGGTCTGTTGCTAATATGACCAGATTGGACGTTTCAGTGGGCGTTGCGATGGGAAAGCGAATCTAATGAGAGCTTGATGACATCTTCTTAGTCGTTGGCAGTGGGGTCGTACTTGTGTTGCGCCTGATTACCTTCGCTTAGACGCTCAATGGATGCGTTACCTTGCTTCGCCAGGGTTGCCAAGCGGTTGATCTGCTCGTCCAGGCGGGGTAGGGCTTCCTGACGATAGTTTGAGAGATCATCAATGGCGCCCATCACCTCCCCAAACGCTTCCTCAAGCACTTGCATGTCGAGCATTGCGGAAGAGGCTCGTTTCTGGATGTCTACGCCTTGCTGGCGCAGCGCCTTGGCAGTGCCGCCAATCATCTGCGAGGTGGTCGTGTTGAGGGCTTCGACGCGATCCAGCACTAGACGCTGGTTGGCCATTGCCATGGCGACCGTCACTGCCACGGTGAGGGCTGAGACGGTGACATTGATGGCTCTGTCCACACCGCGCATCAATTCCCGGTTGTTGCGGATGATCACTTCCAGCGCCAGCACACCCTGCTGGCTTACCGCCAGCTGCTGCTGGAGATCAACGATGCGCTGCCGAAGTGGAAACAGTAGTTCTTCCTCAAGAAATTGACGCCGTGGGTCATCGCTGTCTCGGGCGGCTATCTCGTCGCACAGGCGTTGATCAATCAAGCGCCCCAGGGCGATCTGGCGGTTCAGCTCGGTTAGGATGTCATTGAGGGCTTTCTGGTCATCGCTCAGCGTCAGGTTGTCACGATGTAGCATGTCGCGACCGCTTTCCAGATCCTCAATGATCGCATCCAGGGCTTGCTGAGCATTCTCAAACTTATGGAAATAGCGCTGTAGCCGACTATCGATACCGGGAATGATCGCTAGAACGCGATCCAACGCGCTTGGCATCAGGCGATGACGTGAAGGGTCGAGACCCTCCATGCGGCCGCGTAGATCGGTCAGTGCCTTGGCAACGGGCCCTCCTTCATCGCCCTGGTGGGCCAGCTTGCGCAGTGGCGTTTGTAGCATGGCGCTGCGGTGGGCGGCCTGCTGTTGCAACTCAAGGCCCATCTCGTCCACGGCCCGGCGCTGGCGAACAGTTGACGCCTCGTCACCCTCGGCAAGGATATCCTCGACAAAGCGGTCGGCCATCGCCTCAAGCTCAGGGTCGCCGGAGCCGGCTTGACTCGTGCCCAACTGGCTGGCGATCTCGTCCACCGGGGGCAGGGAGAGGCGAGGTTGGTCATCGGATTGCTGCGTCATGGGCATCTCCTGAGCTGTCTAATAAAAACGTATGAATACCGCTCGCAGCCAGTGGCCGCTGGATTACTCCTTACGGGCATAGCGATCCGCGCCTTCGACAAATTGGCGCAGATCCTCCAACGCCTTCTCGGTGGTGACCGAGGCCTGTGGTCGTGCCGTCTCAATACGCGCCATGGAAACGGCGGTATCATCAAGCACGGTCAGGGCGGATTCAATGCGGGCGGAGAGCTTATTTAGCCGATGTTCGGTCTCTACCAGCAGATCCAGGCGTCGCACCAGCGCGGCGCGTTCTTCATCGCTTAACCGTTTGCCCTCCCGGTCCAAACGATCCCGAACGTAATTACCATCGACGCTAACCACCCCGCGCGCCTGCGAAGCCATGGTCGTCAGCGTATCCACCGCGCCGAAACAGACCTGGGTAACCAACCCCCGCGAGCGCTCGAAGGCCAGCTCGCCAGTTTGGAATCGGCCACTCAGCACGTTCATTACATGGCGGTAGCGGCTATAGAGGCGATCTGAAAGGATCGCTAGGTCAGGGCGCTGCACGTCAAGTAGGCTCTGTTTGGCTTGACACATGGCGAGCACAAGGTCGTCGGATCCCACGGGCGGCCTTGCTGGATCAAGCACTAACACGCCAGCTTCATAGGCCTTGCGCTCCTCTTGGGCACGGCGCTGATGGGCTTCGGCCTCTCGTTGTGCTTCCCAGCGACGTTCGCGGCGGCGGGCCAGCCAGCCGCGCAGTCTTCGCTCGATAGGCAGCGCCACAGGAATGGCAACAATACCCGCTAGCCAGCCCAATAGGCTCGGGCTGAAACCACCCCATAGGGAGGTCAGCCACAGCAGCATACTGATAAAAGGGATGATCAGGCAGTAGCGGGCGATGACCTGCAGGCGGCCCTGGGTCGCCACTGGAAGTGCCAGCCCAGGGTTGAATAGGCCAACCAGTAGCCAGGGCAGGCAGGTCATAAACAGGCCATAGGAAAATCCCTGCAGGAATCCCAACATAGATGCGGCTATCCTTCGGTCATGGAACGCAAACACGAAGTGTAGAGTAACTGAGGTTGGGACGCTAAGCACCCGTTGGGCAACTGCAGGGCATTGGCTGACGCTGAGGTGTTATTTAACCTTGCAGGTATTGATGCCCAGTAGCTTGTAGGCTGGGCAAAAGTTAAATAGCCCGGTGGCTAACGGCACCACGCCGATCCAGCCCCAAACACCGATGGTTCCGGTTAGGGCCAGTACGATCAGTGCAATGCCTACCAGGATGCGTAAAATCTTATCGATACCGCCTACGTTGCTAGTCATGACAGGCTCCTCAAAAAAACTGGGTTCAAGTGCTTAAAAATAGCCGCAGTAGCGGCTGTCAGTGCCAGGGCAGTGGTGCTGGTTTATGGGCGTTATTGATACGATTACCTCGTTGGGTTTTTAGGCATAGGTATCAATCATTTTTATTGGCTTTTGATATAAGTTAATAACCTGTACTTATATAACGAGCATAGCCGCCTTTTTGCTCATGAACACGAGGCAAGTGGTCGCAGCTTGATCTATATCAAGCCTGTGGGGCTTTTAGTGGTTGCGAACAGCTGTATCGCTGGAGAAGGGCGCAATTACTTGGATGGGCAGGGGCCATGACGGCGTCTTCCAGATAAAGAGCATGCGTCTATCCGGAGAGGGGTATGCTTAAATCGTCACAATATCTGCGGCAATCTAGGCCGGTATAACTGGGATTCTCCTGGTTACCGTTGCTGCGTTTGAGAGGTTTCATGCTGTTAAAACTGCTTCTCTGGGTGATCCGTTTATTGGTGATCTTGATGTTAGTGGTGGCCTTGCTGCCATTAATACCCAGCGGTCAATGGTGGGTCAGGCTGTGGGATTTTCCGCGCCTGCAGCTAACGGGCGCGCTGGTTCTGCCACTGCTGCTCCTGGGTGTGCACGCGTGGCTTAAGCGTCCACGAAAAGAACACGCCGTGTGGGGCGTTGTCATCCTAGCCATAGCGGGGTGGCACTTAACGCACATCCTGCCGTTTACATCCGTTTGGTCGACCGAGGTGCCTACCGCTGAGGTACAGCCTGGTGAAAACCGGACGACGCTCAAAGTGCTGACGGCCAATGTTACTTACACGAACGATCACTACGCTGAAGTCCTGGAGATGGTTCAGCGTGAAGATCCCGATCTACTGCTGCTAATTGAAGTCAATAGCGCCTGGGCCGAGGGACTGGCGCCCCTTGATGAAGATTATGCCTATCGAGTAGGCGAGGTACGCGGTGAGGGCCTTGGGATAATGCTGTGGTCACGAATTCCGCTGCTGGAAGATGAGGTTAAGTATTTGGTCTCTGAGCGTAGGCCCTCAATTTTCGCGACCATCGACGCGCCAGGCATTGGGCCCGTGCGCTTTGTTGGCGCCCACCCGGTGCCGCCAGGCTTAGAGGAGAGAACCGTCAGCAACGAGGATAAACGTCGGGACAGTCGTGAACGCGATGCAGAGCTGATGCTCATTGCCCGTAATGTTGAACAAGACCCGGACAACCGCTGGATCGTCACTGGGGACTTCAATGACGTAGCGTGGTCTGACACCACTAAGCTTTTTGCCGATTTGAGTGATCTTAAAGATCCTCGCCGTGGTCGGCGACTGCTCAGCACCTACCATGCAGAACACCCATGGTGGCGATACCCGATTGACCACCTGTTCGTTTCTGATGGGTTCCATCTTATTGATATCGACAGAGTGAAGGTGCAGGGTTCGGATCACTTTGGTCTTTCTACCACGCTAACCGTTGGTCAAAAAGATCAAGGAAAACCAGAGGCTTCTCCCGAGGAGGAGGAGGAAGCTCAAGAGATGGTCGAGGAAGGAGCTGAAGACGCTGCCGAGCATGATGGTGGTTAATCACAGGCAGCTAGGGGCATCGATAAAGCCGGGTTTTTGTTAATTTTTAAAATAGGTGGGGCTATTGTGCCCTAGAAGACAGGCAGAATTATTCTTTAATAATCTTTAGATAACTTCTACAGCTATTCAACAGGAATTCTACAGTTTAGTTGCCATTTGTAACCGTATCGACTAGCTTAATTACTAGGGGTGCGCTAAAAAATACCCTAATGCTGGCTTACTCAATCGCCACTGAGCACCACTGACTGCGGCTCAGCTCACTTGGTGCGCTCTAATCCCAGCGCAGTCAATTTGGGTCAACCAGCAAGGAGGACATTGAATGTCGATAACATCAGAAAAGCAATTACCCGAAGCAGTAGCGGCTTGGCGTGATCCAGAATTGGACTCGGTTAAAGGCACTGAGACCCCTAAAGATCCAAATAAGGGTTACATCGCCCTACTTGGCTGGAGTGTGAACGCGATCAAGGCTGCGCAAAAATTTGACCGCCGCTATGTCGTTGTTGCGCCGGAGTGGGCCGCGGATTTTTGTACTGCTAACAATATCCCTTTTCTCCCCTGGGACTTCATTCGACTGAATGATCGGTCGATGGAAATTGCTGAAAGATTGAAAGAAGAAGGCGTGGACGTTGCCATCCCGCTGTTTGAGGAAACCGTTGAGTGGTCCGGCGCGATCAACTCCGTGCTCCTTGATAGTCCGCGGATGTTCGGACAGTCCATCCTTTTCCGCGACAAGGCCCTAATGAAGCGCCGTGCTCAGTTGGGTGGCATTCGTGTCGGGATCTTTGAAGAGGCTCATGAGAAAGAGGACATCGTCCGCTTCATGAAACGCGTCAACCAAACGCTGCTCAAATTGGACGGTGATCCGGATGACCCGATTCACGTCAAAGCATTCGACAAAGCCGGTTGCCTTGGCCACCGGATGATTCGGACGATAGACGAAATCGAGAATATTCCGGATGACGAATATCCGCTGCTGATGGAAAGTCACTTAAGCGGCTGGGAGTTTGCCGTAGAAGCCTGGATTCACGATGGCAAAATTCAGTTCCTGAACATTTCTGAATACGTGACGCTGGGCTATTCGGTCTTCGTACCCGCGACCGCGGAACTGGAAAGCTGGCGCAATGCGATCACCAAGCAGATTGAGTTGCTGATCAAAACGTTCGATATCCAGTTCGGTTTGATTCACCCCGAGTACTTCGTCACCGCTGATGGTGAGATGTACTTTGGCGAGGTTGCCTATCGTCCGCCTGGCTTTAAAGCGTTTGAGCTGATCGAAAAAGCCTACGGGTTCAACGCCTATCAGGCGTCGATGCTGGTGTTCGATCCGAAAAGCAGCAAAGAGGAAGTGGCTGCCTTCTTCCCACGCGAAGTGGTCGATGCGAAGGGTTATGCCGGTTGCTTTGGTGTATACCCTCGCCGTCGTGTTGTCAGCAAGCTGGAAATGCCGGAAGAAACGATTAATCATCCGTATTTCGAGTCACACGAACTGGTCGCGCCAACTGAAGAGACCGTTCCTGACCGCTCGGCCTTCGGGACGCATTGGGGCTTGCTATTCTTCTTTGGTGACGACCCCATCAAGATGCGCGATTTGCTAAAAGCCCAAGAGGATCTGGACTTCTACGTCTAACGTTCGTTAACGCAATGCGCTGATCTATGGGCGCGTGTATCAGTATCAGGAGTACTCAACCTCCCGATGCTGATATACGCGCCCTTTATTTTTGTCTGCGCTCCGAGAGAAAATTGATGCATCCTATATTTATATTAAAAATCAATTGCTTATTATTTTTCTGACTTTTTCTTTGTTGTGCACCATACGGTACTGACTGGCTAGACGCGTTGGTACTACCGTGCTAAGTTATTGTTAATAAACGGTCTAACATCTGACTGATAACACTTGAAGTGTTTTTGGTCTGCCTGAATGCTTAAAATTCCACTGCTATGTTCGATAGCGCACGGTAAGTGTTTGCTTTAAGGGCCATCCTACAGGTGAGCGAGGCAAAGGATATGCCTACACAGGGACGTTGCGCTATGCGCTGCAGGGGACGCAGCGCCCCTTTCTCACAGTAAACCGATTGTTCGATAGTATCTCATTCTTCGTACCGCGCTTTGTCCTTGGCATCAGGGATCGTTACCTGGCGCTGTTCTCAACGGGTGGTTTCTATCCTCGGTTTGGCAGAAGTAAACTGGCAAAGGAGGGCATATGCCGACATCTTCAGTTAGCCTTGATCGTCTGACCGACATGAAGCAATTCGGAACTGACCCTGGGTCGTTGCATGCGGATACTTACATACCTAAGAACTTCCCAAAGAACGGGCCGCTCGTGGTCGTGCTACACGGCAGTACCCAGTCGGCAGAGAGTTATAATCGCGGTTCAGGCTGGTCTTCCCTCGCTGACGAATGCGGGATAGCACTCCTGTATCCGGAGCAAAGAAAAACCAATAACCCGCTTAGTAGCTTTAACTGGTTCAAGTCTGGCGACAGCCGCCGGGGAGATGGAGAACCGCTCTCTATTCGCCAGATGATCGAGCAGGTCGTTGATGATCACGCCATCGACCCGTCGCGCATCTTCGTCACCGGGATGTCTTCGGGGGGCGCCATGACATCTGTGATGCTGGCCACCTATCCTGAGGTGTTTGCAGGTGGGGCGATCATCGCTGGTTTACCCTACCGCAGCGCGGACAACCTTATAGAGGCGATGGTTCGTATGAAGGGGTATGGGGGCCCATCGGATCACAGGCTCGACGCGCTTGTGCGCGAAGCCTCGACCTTTGAAGGCCCTTGGCCAACGATATCGGTCTGGCATGGCGGTAGCGATTCGACCGTCGATAATGCCAACGCCGATTCCATCGTTCGGCAGTGGCAGCAGATCCACAAGGTTGAAGGGCCACCGACACGTGTAGAGGAACTCGATGGTTTTCCCCGCCAGATCTGGTGCAATGCGGGTGGGCAGGAGGTGATCGAGGAGTACATCATCAAGGGAATGGGCCACGGCACACCGATCATGGCCGGTGGAGACGAAGGCCTAGGGGAAGCAGACAAGTATATGCTGGAAGTCGGCATTTCTTCGACCCGCCATATAGCGCATTTCTGGGGCCTTACGGAGTAGTGGAGCGGTGGTCGGGCGTGTCCCGCGGCCACCGCTCTTTAAATCTGCGCATTACCTCCGCCCCAGTCACATTTGCCTAACATAGCTGCCTGGGGCGTACTCCATGTCGGGTAGCCTTTTGAACCAATGCCTGGCGCCGGAGCTAGATGTCCTGAGTGCTCCTTCTTAGCCTCGCCAGTGAAGCCCGCACAAACCTATCCAGACTGCCGCATTGAGTATCGTCGAACAGCATAAGCACTATCCCCCTCCAACGATTGCAGTATTTATTTCAAGTCCTATAGTTCACACCAAATACGCTCTCGGAAGTCTTCACTAAGCTCTGACACGTTGCGCATACGGTTAAAAGTGGCTTCTGTCATATCACCAGCAATTTGGTGATAGCAAGACGCTACTGATTCCGGTGTCAACGGCCCATTGAGGCCCAGCATGCAGTGGGTGAGCTTGCTATATACCGGTGCCATGGTCGCAAGAAAATCGATTTCATGGCGCAATGCGTCGTTAAGTGTTGCTAGCCAAAGGCATTGCAGCTTGGCCGCCGAATGGGTCGTTTCAGTCCACGGCTGATACCAAAAAGTGAGAAAGTCTTTGTTATCGAGCATGTTGCTATTGGCGATGTTAAGAGCGGCGTTTGGAAACGTTGATGTTGTCATTTTCTTGGCTCCTCAAGTGAAGTAATAAGTATAGTGCTCATCAATTTCACAGCCGTATTTAATAGCCGCTGGTTTGACCGACATCAATGTTGTAGTGGGGTAAATAATGGCTAATGAAATGTGCCGTGGCGGTAGTGCTCAACCTGTAGCGGCGATGCCTGATTCCCTCTGTTTTTGCTGCTTTAGGAGACGGTATGGAGACACCCACTGCCGAAAACGGAACGTTATTAGATAACCGACCAGCGGAGGTTCATGCTCGGCATGCTGATGATGTCCTGGCCGACTTGGCGACTTCGCCTTCAGGACTAGCGGTCGATGAAGCTTCAAGGCGCTTGGAGAAGTACGGACGTAATCAGTTACCAGCAGTGGCTGGTCGACACCCGCTGCTTCGCTTTCTTTCTCATTTTCATAACGCGTTGATCTATTTCCTGTTAGCGGCCGCTGGCGCTGCATTGCTGCTGGGGCATTTTGTCGATGCAGCGGTCATTGTGGCAGTGGTATTGATCAACGCTGTGGTCGGCTTTGTGCAGGAAGGCAAGGCGGAAAAAGCGCTCAGTGCCATCCGTAACCTTATCGCACCGCACGCTCATTTAGTCAGAGAAGGAAAGCACGTCGAAGTACCCGTCGATGAAATCGTTCTGGGCGACATCGTATCCTTGGAGGCAGGAGATCGAGTGCCTGCAGATCTGCGTCTTATTCGTGCCAGTGCATTGCGAATCGAGGAAGCTATCCTGACCGGCGAGTCGGTGGCTGCAGAGAAGCGGGTGACACCAGCGCCAAAGGAGGCCGCACTTGGCGATTGTCACTCCATGGCTTACTCGGGCACGTTGGTGGCCACTGGGCAGGCGACAGGGGTTGTGGTGGCCACCGGGATCGATACTGAGATCGGACGAATCAGTACGCTGCTGCGCGATGTTCGACCACTCACTACGCCACTACTACAGCAGATCAACCGCTTCGGGACGCAGTTCACCTGGATTACCTTGGTCGTGGCGGTCGTATTGTTTGCCTTTGCGGTGCTAGTGCGCGGGCATATCTGGTCGGAGGCGCTGATTGCCGTGGTGGCCTTAGCCGTCGCGGCGATCCCAGAGGGGCTGCCTGCCGTTATTACCATCACGCTCGCTATCGGCGTGCAGCGTATGGCACGGCGCAACGCCGCTATTCGGCAGCTTCCTGCGGTGGAGACGCTGGGAGCTACGTCGGTTATCTGCTCCGACAAGACCGGCACGCTAACGCGCAACGAGATGACCGTACGTCGGTTGGAAGCCTGCAGCGGCCGAATGATGGTGTCCGGGTCTGGCTATGTACCGGAAGGGCGACTGACAGCGGAGACAGCGGCGAACGTGGAGGATACACGGCCAACGGATATCGACTGCCTGATACTGGCCGGGCTGCTGTGTAACGATGCCCAGTTAAACCATACCGATGGAGAGTGGCATGTGATTGGCGACCCCATGGAAGGGGCGCTGGTGGCGTTGGCCATAAAGGCTGGCCTGGAACCCGAGTCTACTCGGCATGAGTGGCCCCGCCTTGACGAGATTCCTTTCGATGCCAAACATCGCTTTATGGCCACGCTCAACTGCCATGCATCTGAGGGGGCGCGTATTTTCGTCAAGGGTGCCCCAGACGAGTTGCTGCAACTATGCTCCCTTCAGGCGGGTGGCGAGGGAAGTAGGTCCCTGGAACGGGATGCCTGGACGGCACGCATCGCAGAGGCGGCTGCTCAGGGGGAACGGGTGCTCGGCTTAGCGACTAAGCGGGTGTCGTCCGGTACCCACAAGCTAACGTTTGCTGACCTCGATGACGAGTTGATTTTTGTTGGCTTAATAGGCTTTATCGATCCGCCACGAGAGGAGGCAATGGCCGCTATTAAAGAGTGCCACTCCGCCGGCATTATGGTGAAAATGATTACCGGCGATCACGCCGCGACAGCCGCGGCTATTGCTCGTCAGTTAGGGCTCGATGACGACCCGCACGTACTGACGGGGCGAGAGCTCGACGATATTACCGATAGCGAGCTGACTGGCATTGTTGCCGCGACCAGTGTTTTTGCCCGAACCAACCCCGAACACAAACTGCGCATTGTTCGAGCGCTGCAATCGACTGGCGCTATTGTCGCCATGACCGGTGACGGGGTTAATGATGCGCCGTCATTAAAACAGGCGAATGTCGGCGTCGGCATGGGACACAAGGGCACCGATGCGGCAAAAGAGGCATCGCAGATGGTTCTGCTCGATGATAATTTCGCTTCTATTGTGGCCGCTGTAAATGAAGGCCGAGTGGTCTACGACAATATTCGCAAGGTGACAGCGTGGACGTTACCAACTAATGGGGGGCAGGTGCTGGCTGTCGTTGCCGCGATTCTGTTTAATTTCGCTATGCCGATGTCAGCGGTCCAGATCCTGTGGATTAACCTTATCACGGCGGTCACACTAGGCTTGTCTTTAGCATTCGAAGGGGCCGAACCGAATGTTATGCAGCGTCGGCCGCGGCCAGCGGGGCAGGGCTTACTGACCACTTTTCTGGTCTGGCGCATCGTGTTTGTATCTTGCCTGTTTCTAATTGCAGCACTGGGTATTTTCTTCTACTCACTGGGCCGTGGGGACGAGCTAGCCATGAGCCGCACCTTGGTGGTTAACACTATCGTGGTACTGCAAGTGTTCTATCTGTTCAATGTGCGCTATCTACACATGACCTCCTTTAACTGGCGTGGCGTGCTGGGAACCCCTGCTGTGCTGACAGCGGTCACTGTGGTCTTCATTGCTCAGCTTGCCTTCACGTATCTGCCGGTCATGCATGGCCTGTTCGATACTCGGCCGCTAGGTATTGCGGACGGGGTGTTAATCATCAGTATCGGTATCGCCATGATGATAGTGCTGGAAGTTGAGAAGACACTGATGCAAAGGGCCGGTTGGCTGGGGCAGTGAGCATGCAAGGGCATGCCCATCAAAAGGGCAAACCCGCTTAGCAAAGGGGAAGAAGGTGAACGTCACGTTGTTAACTTTCTGCGGAGAGTAACTCACTCAATTGCAGCTGTGAAAGCCGCGTATTGGCCATGTAGTAAACAATGTCGCCGTCCTGCAATGGGCGGTCAGTAGTGGGGTTAAGCATATTACCGTCGCTGTCGTCACTGCTGTTAGCGAGTCCTAGCACGGTAGCGTTGCAGACTTTTTTCGCTTGCATAAACAGGTCACCAAAGGTGGCACCGGCAGGCGGTTGGTTTAGCCTGGTTTGGTACTGGGTAGCGCCACGATCAACCGCAAGCAGTTCATTAACGACTCGTGAAATTCCCGCATCAGACGCTGAGCGTACCAACATTTCAAGCGCTAGTGCTTGGGTGCATTCGATGCCGGGCAAGGTGCGTCGCAACATGGCTGCGGTGTCGGGATTAGCGCAGTGGGCGACGATATGGGCGTTTTTTGCTTTAAGGCTGTAGGCGCTCAGCGCGACAGTGGCAACACGGTCATCGCTGGTATCGTAAATAATGATGCGGCTGGCGCTCTCAACTCCTGCCCGCTTTAATAGGTCGGCATTGGAGAAACTCTCCCCTTTAATAAATTTCAAATCGGCCGGGCGAGGATTGCTCATCTCTTTGATAACGCAGAGCACTATTTCATCAGGCAGGCTCTTATCGGCTTGGAGAATGTCCAAAATGCGCTCTGTGGTTTCACCGTGCCAGCCAATAACAAGCGTATGGCCGGATAGATGGCTAAAATCGCCTTTTCCTTGCATTTGTAGTCTCCAAAAATTAGAGAGAGTGACAGTGGCTTTACCGATTAAGGCAGCAAACAGCGAAATGCCGCCAGGGATAAGATAGAGCGTGGCGATCCACTTGCCAGCCACGGTGGTCGGGCTAAAATCGCCGAAACCCACGGTACTGGAGACGACCACATAAAAATAAACCCAATCGGTAGCGGAATCAGCCATTGCTTCGCCGACCAGTGCAAACAGCACCCAGGTGGTGCCCATGTGGGCGAGCACAATCAGGAGAAGAAAGGTCCACGAAATTTGTAGCGTGGAGGCTTTTAGAACGCGGAGCAGTCGCTGAATAACGGGCATAACGGTCTCTTACAGTAATGGTGTGGCAGTCTAATTTGCTCGGCGTTGATTAGCTTTTGAAGCACTAGCACTTAAAGCACAGCAAGGCGCGCCTGCTATCGTGCTCTGAATAAACAAAAGGGCCGCTATATGCGACCCTTTCATATTTGTTAACGGGACTTGTCAAACAAATCGTTTGGCGAGCCAGGAAAATGCGCTATCGGTTAGCGATTTTTTACCGTGGTGCTCGCGGTGCTGACTCCACACCATACCGCCAGACACAACCGCTAGGCTCATCAACATACCGGCAAGAATAAGTTCATTCATAGCCTTTCATCCTCATCTGAGGTTTTATCGCGCTCTACATAACCATAGCCGAACGACCCTACAAAAATCAATATTATACCTAGCCCCACGCCGAGCCAAACGTTATCGGTATTTAGGCTGGGGTTTGTGACTACCCAGCCGGCAGTGAAGCAGGTAGCAACCACAATAACTCCCACGTTCCGAGTCGCCTCTAAGAACTGTTGTCGAGTCGCTCGGGCGCCAATTCTACGCCGATGGGCTGAAGCCCTGCGTTCTTGTAAACTTTTCTGGAGCCTCGCTCGCAGGGCCTCCTGTGGGTCCTTACCGCCATGAGGTTCTTTCATGCCACCAGCCTGCCATTAATCCAGAAAATCAACGTGAAAACAATGCGGTATTAAAAACCTGCCTTATTCACTTGGGTGCCGCGTATGCAGTCACCATAGACCATGGTGTCGCCAGCCTCTTCTGCTAGTTGGCGGCAGTCTGCGGTTCTTGAAGAGGTAGGGCCTGAACTACAGCCTGCAAGTATCAAGGTAAGTAGGCAGAGGGCGGTGAGGGCTTTCATTGGCAACTCCTTGTCAGCAAATAATCCTTTCGGCATTTAACCTCATAGGTATCGCATGTGTCGATGATATGTTTCGGAACATCGCGCTAAACGTGAATGTCATAGCTAGGGCTTTGTTTTTCTAGGATAGGCATATGGATCGTGTATTTGCATGGGATCACCACCACCGTCAGATCGTTTACCGCATCCCCGGCCATCAGCATGAAGATGGCCGGGAAGATAGCGATCTCTCTCCCGTATGGTTGCCCGCGGAGGAGTCAGACTTACCCGATGGGGTGACGGTTGAGGATCTGCGCAAAGTATCCGTTAAGGATTAGCCGTTAGTGGTCTGATCTGTTGAGCCGCTGCTATACGTGCTGTTCAGGGCTTTTAAACAGGTATGTTCAGGCTCATAAAATAGATTGTGTTTGGCTAGCGATCAGCTAAAATTCGATTGCTAGCCCCTCTATCTCTGGATATACCGCCATGTTGAAAGGTTTGATTGTCTGTTTTGCGGTGCTATTTGCGCAATTGGCGGTACTGCATGTGATTGATGCTCGTCTTTACAACTCCCCTCAAGATGCGCGACAAACGGCGGCGACCACCGTTACCCCGCATAAAGATGAAAAAGACGATGAAGAAGAAGTGCAAAGTTAAACGTTAGCTATCTTCACTCAGGTTTTCCCAACGGGTGTGGTACTAGACTGCTCTGCATTTAAGTTCTTAGCGGCGCCCAGCGCCGCTGACGTTGTTGGCTTTAAAGCATTTCATCCAACCAGACGTTGAAGGCCTCCCAAGAGCGTTGATCGGCGCGCTCGTGATAGGCATCACTACCAAATACGCTAAAGGCATGGGGCGCTCCAGAATAGATGCCTACTTCATAAGTAACGCCTGCGGTTTCCAGCTCCTCCGCCAGAGTAGCAACATCCTCTAAGCTTACCGCGCTATCAGCGCCGCCGTGGGCGATAAAGATAGGCGCCGTTTCACTTGAGTAGGCCTGGCCTTCGGGCGTTGTTAGTCCACCGTGAAAGCTTGTATAAGCGGCTATGTTGTCGGCTTCGCCGGAGCGGGCGATCTCTAATGCCACCGCTCCTCCAAAGCAGTAGCCCATGATCACCGTTTGTTCGGCAGCGCCTTGCTCTCGTGCTTGGGCTAAGCCGCCCAGCGTGAGGGCGCGCATCCGCTCTCTATCTTGGTAGAGCCGATTGGTAGCGGCGCGCTTATCATCGACTGCCTGGGGGCGATTGCCTTCACCATAAAGATCCACAGCGAACACGTCGTAGCCTTCATCGGCCAGCATATCGGCACGCTGGCGCTCATAATCATCCAACCCATCCCAGTCATGAACGATCAGTACACTGCCTTTAGCGTTGTCACCCGCGGAAACGAAGTAGCCCTGAAAATTCTCTTCATTCAGGCTGTAGGCAATATCCTCTCCAGCGGGTGAGAAAGCCATGGCAGGCAGAGCCAGGGTTAAAAGTGTTAAGGTGCTGACAGGCAGTAGAATTTTTTTCATCTTTCTGGTGTCCAAAGAAGTGTTCAACAAGCATAGACAATGATTGTTGAACTGTTTCAACGTTGAATAACCATTTAAGAGAAAGTCTTTGTGTATTAGACAAAGGCTTGCGTCTGGAACTCGGTAACGGCATTCTTGTCAGTTGTTGGAAATACCATTTAGGGAGCATGAATACATGGCTTACAACGATCTACGTACGGCACGTCCTCAGTCGAGCGGCGTTGCCAACAGTGTCAGCACTAACAAGGTGTTGCGTAACACCTACGCGCTATTGGCAATGACACTGCTGTTCTCAGCTGTCACCGCGGGTGCTGCTGTGGCCCTCGGTATCCAGCAAATGAACATCTTCGTGTTCTTCATTGGTGCTTACGGCTTAATGTTCCTGGTTCACAAAACCGCGAACTCAGCGGCTGGTTTGTTGGCGACGTTTGCCTTCACCGGTTTTATGGGCTTCACCCTTGGGCCGATTCTTTCTGCCTACCTGACCCTGCCTAACGGCGGTGCGTTGATCATGAATGCGCTGGCCATGACAGGCCTGACGTTTGTTGGCCTTTCCGCGGTCGCGTTGACTACTAAGAAAGACTTTAGCTTTTTGAGCAACTTCCTGATGGCAGGTGCCATCGTGTTGATTCTCGCTATGGTGGCTGGAATCTTCTTTAACATTCCGGCGCTTTCGTTGATGGTGTCCGCCGGCTTTGTGCTGTTTGCTTCTGCCGCCATCCTGTATCAAACCAGTGAGATTATTCACCGTGCTGGCGAAACTAACTACATTCTCGCCACGGTGACGCTCTACGTATCCATCTACAACCTGTTCGTTAGTCTGTTGTCTATTCTGGGTATTATGAGCAACGACTGATCTAAACAAGCGGTAGACGATATGACAGGCCCTATTGCAGGGCCTGTCTTTTTTTAGGGTAACTGTTACCAGGTATTATGATCATGCAGTACGGCTTATTGGTGATGGGCGCGCCATATAGCAGCCCGGCACCTCACTCTGCATTGCGTTTTGCCCATGCCTTACTATCGCGCGGGCATCAGATTACGGGTGTGTTTTTCTATCATGATGGCGTCCATAATGCCTCATCGCTGATGGCTCCACCCCAGGATGAGCTTAACCTGCGAGAGGCCTGGGTTGAACTGAATCAGCAACAGGCGGTTCCATTAGACGTCTGTATTGCCGCAGCGCTGCGGCGCGGACTGATGAGTGAGTCGGAAGCGCAACGGCATGGCAAGCAGGCTTTTAATGTAGCGCCTCCCTTTGAGTTGACCGGACTTGGTCAATTACTTGAGCTTCAGCAACGCGCTGATCGCTTAATTACCTTTGCTTAAAGGAGGGCCAATGGTGACACCTGAAGCGCTACTAGTAATAATCCGCCATGCACCTCACAGTTCAAACTTGTTACGGGAAGGGTTAGATGCTGCATTGGTCGCAGCGGCCTTTGGCCAGCCCGTGCATTTGCTATTTATGGGCCAGGGGATAATGGCGCTGCTGAAAGAGCAGGGCAGTGGTGCGCCCGGCCAAAAAGCTACGCTGCCCACCATCGATATGCTGGAAATGTACGATATCGACCAGCTTTTGGTTCCTGAAGGGGCGCTGCAAAGTATGCAAATATCCGCCGATTCGCTGATAGAAAACGCCACCTTGATAGCGGATCAGCAAATACCTGGGTTATTTCAGCAACACGCCACGATACTTAACTTCTAGGGTGAGTGCATTATGATCCTACACATCCTTACCAAAGCGCCTGATAGTAGTGCAGCTACGCAAATGCAGCAGGCGGTAGGAGATCAAGATGCCGTGCTGTTAATCGAGGCCGCGGTAACAGCTGCGCTCGATGTGTCCTGGGATGCTTGGCAGCAGTACCCGTCGCGTATATTCCTACTCTCAGAAGATCTTATCTCCCGCGGACTGGCCAATATTGCTGAAGATAACGAGCTGCCTACCCTAGAGATGGAAGGCTTTGTTGCACTTACTGAACAGTATGAAAAGACGGTCACCTGGTACTAACTATGTCAGAAGCAAAAATATACCGTTATCTTGATTCACCAAAAAAATATCCGCTAGATCCTGAAGGTTACTTAATTTATCAGTCCGAGTGGGATGAATCCGTCGCGAATTTAATGGCTGCCGAAGAGGGCTTAACGCTTACCGCTGAGCACTGGGAAGTGATTGACGTTGTGCGAGCATTTTATCAGCGTTACGAAATGGCACCGGCGATGCGACCACTGGTAAAAGCGACCAAGAATGCCTTGGGTGAAGAGAAAGGGCGCTCGATTTATTTGATGCAGCTATTCCCTGGCAGCCCGGCAAAGCGCATTGCTCGCCTGGCCGGTTTACCGAAGCCTACTAACTGCTTATAGCTGAGCCTAGGCCGTGTCGCCGCGGGTACAGACCGACAGAACAACGGCATCGTCTATGCTGGTGGATACCAGGGCGTGCCCCATGTCACTATCGAAATAGATGCTGTCGCCCTCGGCCAGCACTAGCGGGGCGTAGAATTCGGTATAGAGCATGATATCGCCATGCAGCACCATCAAAAACTCTTCACCATCGTGGCGTACCCACTGGTGATACTCGTCAAAGCTACGCGCCCGGACAATGGTTTTGAAGGGAATCATACGCTTTTGGGCTAGCTGATGACCCAGTAATTCGTGCTCGTAAGTGGGGGTGGGGTGCAGTTGCCCTTTGCCTTTACGTGTTAGGTCGCGCCGTCCCATGGTGTAACGCTCCCGCTTAGGCGGCGTGAGCAGCTGAGGAAGGTCGATATTTAAGCCGGTAGTGAGCTTCTGCACCACGCTAAACGTTGGCGAGACCTGGTCATTCTCAATTTTCGATAGCGTTGAGCGGGCAAGCCCTGTCCGCTGGCTAACGTCTTCCAGCGTCCACTGATTCGCGAGGCGAATTTGCTTGAGCCGCTCGCCTAAACGCAGCGGCTCAACAAAGGGTTTGCTTCCCGATGCGATACGCAGCGCGGCATGATGCTCTTCAGTTGTAGCGGTCATAGGTCGTCACATTGGCTGCGTTGTCAAACGATGCGTGTCTATAGGCGCGCGTGATATGCCAACATGATATCACAGCCAAGAAGTGGCTAAGAACGGTTGCCCGAGGCGAGTAAGCTCATGGTACCTCAGCAAAAGGAAGGCCCAAAAGTGCTTTTAGATGCGCCTCAACGCCACTCGCCAGCGACTTCGGGTTATAGCCCCCTTCAAGCACCGATACAATGCGGTTATCGGCATACAGCGTGGCGATCTCCATAGCCAGATGGGTTATCCAGTAGAAGTCCTCATCCTCTAAACAGATATCCCCCATGGGGTCATCCCGATGGGCATCGAAACCGGCGGATAGCATCACCAAGTCAGGTTTAAAGGCGTGCAGGGCAGGTAGCCAGTGGTTCTCAATAATGCGCCGAAACTCTGGGCCATCGGTACCCACTTCCAACGGTGTGTTGACAACGTTTTGCCACTCGCTGCGCAGATAACGCCACGGGTAAAACGGATACTGGAAGCTGGTGCAGATGAGTATCTCAGGGTCGTTTTTAAAGATATCGATGGTGCCATTGCACTGGTGCACGTCAAAATCCAGAATCGCGATACGCTTGGCGCCGTATTTGGCTCGCGCATGGGCCGCGCCCACGGCGATATTATTGTAAAAGCAGAATCCCATCGCATCGCTAGCTTCTGCGTGGTGGCCTGGTGGTCTAACCGCACAAAAGACGTTATCTGCCTGACGCTTAAATACCTGATCCACACCACGAATAACCGCCCCGGCAGCAACCCGCGCGGCTTGCAAGCTGTCAGGGTTCATCATGGTATCGCTATCTAGCGTAACAATGCCTTCGGTGGGCAAACACTTATCCAGCGAGCGCAGATGGCGCAAGGGGTGTACTCTGGCAAGAGCCTCTTCGTCGGCTTCCTTGGCATCCGCCTGCATGGTTTGTTGTAATAATCCGGCAAGCGACAGGCGAGCGCGAATAGCCTCCAGACGCTGAGGGCTTTCAGGATGCTCCGGCCCCATGTGATGCAATGAGCAGTCTGGGTGGGTAAGGTAGGCGGTAATCATTCCAACGCTCCATTATTATTGATGCCACCTTAATCGCCTTCAGGCCTTGGGCGACAGTGTCAATAAGTCGTACAGCTGCGATTCATGTTCAGGGGAGACGCATTTTGAGCACGCGCTTTTTACACCATTTTTTCGAACCTCGCACACTAGCGGTGTTTGGCGCCTCTGAAAAGCCTGCGTCGTTAGGCGGTTTAGTGCTGAGAAACATCCAAGAGGGCGGTTTTAAGGGGCCGCTTTGGGCGGTCAACCTTAAAGGCTACTCCCAGGTCTTTGGCGTGCCGTGCTTTAGTCGTGTAAGCGATCTACCCGAAGTGCCCGACTTAGCCGTGGTCTGCTCGCCTATTGAAGGCGTTCCCAGCCTGATTAAAAAGCTTGGGCAGTACGGTGTCAAAGCGGCTCTGGTTCTCTCAGGCGGTGCTTATCTGGACCGCGATAAAGGCAATAAGGGCTCTATCCGCGAGCGAATGCTCAGTGCGGCACGGGTTTCGGGTATTCGTGTGCTGGGCCCAGAGTGCATGGGGCTGATTGTACCGGGCAAAAAGCTGAATGCCTCTTATGCCAGTCAGCCAGTAAAAGCGGGCCGCGTGGCCTACTTGGGCCAATCCGGTATGCTCGCCAATGCGATGATCGATTGGGCCGCTGGGCGTGATGTTGGGTTTTCCCATTTGATTACCGTTGGCGATAGTGTGGACGTGCTGCTCCCGGATCTGATCGATTACGTTAATCAGTTCTCTCCCGCTCAAGCCATTATGCTGCACTTGGAGCGAATCAGCGACGCTCAGCACTTTATGACCGCGGTGCGGGATGCGTCACGTAACCGCTTGGTGTTGGCGATAAAAAGTGGCCGCACCCCAGAGTCAGATATATCCGGTATGGCGCCCACCCCAGGGATTGCCAATCGTGATGTAGTGTTTGATGCCGCCTTTGCCCGAGCAGGGGTGGTGAGGGTCGACGACTCCGATGAACTGCTTGATGCATTGGAAACCCTGTCGCGCATGAAACCCCTCAAGGGCGATCGTCTGGCCATTGTGTCTAACGGCTTAGGGCCCGCGATGCTGGCCATTGATAAGCTGATTAGTGCGGGCGGCAAATTGGCTGAATTTAGCGACGAAACCCAGGCAGCGCTGCACCGCAGCGAGGTCGATATGAGCAAGCCAGGGGAGAACCCGGTGGACGTGGGGGGCAACGCTTCGCCGGAGCGATTTGTCCAAGCCCTGGAGATTGTCGCTGCTGACGCCAATGTCGATGCGGTACTGGTGGTACACGCGCCCACCCGAATGGCGCCATCGCTAGTGACTGCCCAGGCGCTGATCGATAACCGCAAGAAGTTTCGCCGCAACCTGCTGACCAGTTGGATGGGCTTAAAAGAGGCGCTTAATGCCCGCCATATATGCAATTTAGCCGGAATTCCGACCTATATTTCACCCGAAAAAGCCGTTAAGGCCTTTATGCATATGGTGATCTATCAGCGCGTTCAAGCGCTGCTACAGGAGATCCCACCCAGCCTGCCGTTTTCCACTAGCCCGGAAATACGCGCCCAGTGCCGTACGCTGATTAAACAGGCAAAAGAGCAGGGCAGACAAACCTTAACTCACTCTGAAACCGCCCAAGTGCTTGAGGCCTATGGTATTCCCACGGCACCCAGCGTCTATTTGGCCAATGCCGATGAAGCGCTCGCCCGCGCTGCGGAGATTCCTGGCACCAAGGCGCTTAAAGTAGTGCATGAAGGCAACTGCCGCCCATATCGCTACCGTAAGCACCCGCATAAAATTTCGGCGGGTCTGCTGCAGGATTTAGACACGCCTGAACAGGTGGCGGAAGGCGTTCGCCAACTAGGCGAAAAAGTCGCTGAGAAATTCCCCGAATACGCGATCCGCGAGTACTGTTTGCAGCCCATGCAGCGTGGCAAGCACTCGATGCAGATTTGCGCGGGCATAACCCGTGACCCAGTCTTCGGCCCGCTTATCGTGTTTGGCATTGGCGGTTATAAAGTTAACGTACTGGCTGACCGCCAGGTCGCGCTACCGCCGCTCAATATGAGTCTGGCCGCCGATGTGGTGGGCAGAACCCACGCCGCCTCATTAATTCGCGAACATTCCGCCGACCCTGAGCGTGACATTCAGCACCTTTGCCAAATGCTGGTCAAACTATCGCAAATGGCGTCTGATCTAAGCGATCTGCGCGGGCTAGAAGTCAATCCTCTGCTGCTGAATCGTGACGGTATGGTCGCCGTCGATTTCGCCCTGGATCTTGGTTCGCCATCGCGCTTTGCGATCATGCCGTACCCTGAAGAGCTGCGTGAGTGGGTGACGCTGAAAAACGGCTGGCAGGTCGAGGTCAGGCCTATTCGTGCCGAAGATGCCCACCTAATCACCACCTTCCATCGCCAGCTCTCGGAAGAGAGTATTCGTTTCCGCTATTTCCACAATAAGTCCAACCTGACCCAGCGTGACTTATCGATCCTCTCGCATATCAATTACGACCGTCAGATGGCGTTTATTGCCGAGTATTTAGGCGACGATGGCAGCAAAGAGATGCTTGGCGTGGTCCGGGTGTGGAACGACCCAGATAATATTCGTACCGAATTCTCGGTCATTATCCGCGATGATCTGCAGGGCCTGGGTATTGGCAGCCTGCTGATGAAGAAGATGATTGATTACTGCACTAATATTGGCACCCTGGAGATGATCGGCAAAATTATGGTCGATAATCATCCTATGCGCGCGCTAATGAAACACTTAGGCTTTAAATGCCGCTATAACATGGAAGAGCAGGTAATTGATGCCGTGTTGCGCCTCAACGAGCCCGAAAGTGAGTGGCAGCGACACCGCCTTGAAAGTATGCCGGATTAGGCCTTTTAACAACGTAAAACCGCTACAAGGCCTGCGTACAACACGCAGGCCTTAATTGAATTGGTAAGCTTCGTTTTAGACGTTACGGCGCCATGCGGAAACGGCTCCATTCACCGCCGTCGCGACGTTCAAAGCGTAGGCGGTCGTGTAGGCGGCTAGGCTGGCCCTGCCAAAACTCAATCATTTCCGGACTGACACGATAGCCACCCCAGTGAATCGGGCGGGGAATGTCCTGTCCATCGTAGGCTTGTTCAAAGCGCTTTTGGCGCTCTTCGATCCAGTTGCGGTCAGGGATCACCACACTTTGAGTCGCAATCCAAGCGCCCAACTGGCTGCCTCGGGGGCGACTGGCAAAGTACTCATCAGACTCGTCGGCGGAGACCTGCTCAACGGGGCCTTCAATACGCACCTGTCGGGAGAGCGAGGGCCACCAGAAGGTCATGGCCGCGTAAGGCACATTGCTCAGCTCGCTGCCCTTGTGACTGTGGTAGTTAGTAAAAAAAACCATGCCGCGTTCATCGAATCCCTTGAGCAGCACCACTCGGGCGTGGGGGCGGCCTTGGCTGTCAACGCTGGCTAGCGTCATGGCGTTGCCATCTTTACCTTCTTTTTCCAGCGCAAGGGTGAACCACTCATCAAATAACACGAATGGATCGTCGGGTGTCTGGGACTCTTCTAGCCTGCCGCCTTCATAATCACGCCTAATGTCGGCTATGTTACGTGTCATCGAATGCTTCTCCCTGTAGTTTCATCCATGTTCGCTGGTCTGCCTTTAAAGCTCAAGTGACCGACATCAATGGATGTTAAACGCGTTGACGCACTGCTTTTATTTACCCAATGTTCTGGCTAACGATGGCGGCTAACTGTCTCACATTCTATGAGACAGGCTCAATTAATGCGAAGCTATCTCATCATTCCGGGCTCACCCACTGTAAGCTCATCACTGCTAATGAGGATAGGTTATGCGCGAGAAGGTAGCGATTGAGGTATGGGATATTTGGGTTCGCCTATTTCACTGGGGGTTAGTGGCGGCGGTGTTGGTCTCCTTTTATACCACCAAGACCAGCGGTGCGCCCTTTCTATTTCCGGTTGAAGTGCACGCCCAAGCGGGCTACCTGGTAATAGGTTTACTCGTCTTTCGTGGGCTGTGGGGCCTACTGGGTAGCGTGTATGCGAGATTTAAAACGTTTTTATATCCACCCGTTGAAACGGTTGCTTATTCCCAATTGCTGCTAAAGCGTCGGCCCGGCGCTTATGCCAGCCATAACCCGCTAGGCGGGTGGATGGTACTGCTGATGCTGCTTTCGCTTAGTTTTCAATCAGTTAGCGGCCTGTTTTTAAGTGACGATATCTTTTTTCAGGCGCCGCTCTATGGCGTATTTGGCGATGGAGCAGGTGGCCAGCTTAGAACCCTGCATCAACTCAATAGTGATCTACTCATCATTCTAATCGGGCTGCATCTAGCTGGCTTGATCGTACATCGGCTGCTGGGTGAACCGCTAGTAACAGCAATGCTGGTAGGTACCAAGCGCTTTCGCCAGCAGCCAGTCGATGCGCGTAACGAACCGTGTAATGTTGCCACGCTGCGTTTACGTGCCATCGGCAGTTTATTTATTGCTGCTGGCGTCGTCCTATGGCTGTGGTTTTAAAGCACTTATTTTTATTGCCCCGTTTTCTGTTGACGCAACTGTCGACTGCGAAAGCGCGCATAGCCCATGCAGCCAGCAAACAGCACCAGCGCGACAACCGCCTCTAGAATTCCGCGCAGACCTTGCCCAGGCAGGGTTATTAACATCACGCCTTGGGTGAAGTAGAGCAGGCTAACAAAAGCGAGCCATGCGTGCCCGCGTGCGCGTTTACCAATGATGGAGGGTAAAAACAGCACCAGGGGAAGCACGAACGCGACCACAGGGCGCCAATTAAATTCGTCGCCTTGGAGTACAAGGCCACGGTAAACAACCAGTAGCAGCAGTATGGCAAAGCTGGCTAATACCACCTGTCGGCTTCGAAGGGTCAGTTTATCAAGCCCATGGCGTGCTTCTACATCTTCCAGCCACTGCCTCATAATGCCTCCTGACGCATAGCGTGCAGTGCCAAGGCAAGACGCGCCAATCGTTTACCCTGGGCAACACATAGTGCGCGCTCGTGCTCGTCGACCGAGCGGTCACTCCGCGTCCCTGCCAAATGGCTCGCACCATAGGGGGTGCCGCCGGTGCGTGTCTCTAGCAAGGTGGTTTCGCTATAAGGCACTCCTGCATAGACCATACCGTGATGCAGTAGCGGCACCAGCATGGTGAGCAGGGTGCTCTCCTGCCCACCGTGCAGGCTTGAAGTAGAAGTAAAAGCGCTGGCTGGCTTGTCGATTAAAGCGCCGTTCATCCACAGGCTGCTGGTAGAATCGATAAAATACTTAAGCGGTGCGGCCATGTTGCCAAACCTAGTAGGGCTGCCCAGTGCTAACGCGCTGCAGTTGCGCAGGTCGTCCAGGTCAACGTAGACCGCGCCTTCAGCAGGAATTTCTGGGTCAACGGCTTCGCAGGTTGTTGATACCGGCGCTACCGTGCGCAAACGCGCCTGAATGCCGGGCACACTTTCCACGCCGGCCGCGATCTGCTGCGCCATGGTGGCGGTCGCGCCTGAACGCGAGTAGTAGAGAACCAAAACGTAAGGGGTCATCTCACTCATCACTATTCCTGAATGGGTTCATAAAAGCTGGCTGGGCAATAGGGCACCGCGCAACTGCCTATGGTACCAGAGCTATCGGCAAGTCCGTGTACGGTAGCCAGGCTTTTTGTCGCGCTGGCAGGCGTTGGTAGACCCAGGCGCGAGTGCCATCGTCGAGGGTTATCGCCACCCGCTCGTAGCGAACTCCAAGTCGCTCGTAGCGGTCAAGGCGCGCCAGCTGTTTGGCGTCCACACGTAACAATAGGCCCTCCACGTTACTCCCCGGCTGCGGTGAAAGATCGAGACCGTTGCGCTGGTACCCCTCAAGCACGGCTTCCTCAGGGTCGCCGAAGCTACCCATAACGACCAAGCGCACAGGTGCATAGCGTAGCGTGCCGTAAACAAACACCTGATGGGTGCGCTGTTCGATAGCGGGGAGGTCGTCAGGGCGGTCATAAAACCAAGGGCTGAGCATGGTTAACCAGAGCCACCCGGCTAGGGCGAAGAACCCCACAGCGCTTAACATTAACAGGCGTTTTAGCCACACCATACGTTGCCTCACTATCTTTAACTCACTATGAACGATACAAAAATGGCTGGTTAGCTTGGCGCGCCCAACAGACAATGACAAGTTCTAGGTTATCGACTTATTGAATCTTCTTAAGCAAAGTGCCTGGATTTGCTAGGATAGCGAGTAGACCTTAACGGAGGAGCCTGCAATGAATCAGCCACTTCGTGAACATACGGATTTTCGTGCTCTTGTTGGCGATGTTAAGCCACTGCCACCGAGCAACCGTGCAGACCCAGGCGCTAACCGTACGAGCCCTTCTGAATCACAGTTGGCCCGGCGAGAATGGGCAGAAGAAGAGATGGGCGCGCGCAACTTTCTATCCGACGATTTTGTCGATCTGCTGCCCCCCTTTGATCCCATGGAGTATCGCCGTGAGGGCATTCAGCAGGGCGTTGTCGATAAATTAAGGCACGGTGGCTATAGCGTTCAATCGCAGTTGCATCTATTAAGGCGGCCATTAAGTGAGTGTCGCCGAATGCTGTTTCCGTTTATTCAAGAAGCCTACGCCCACGATTTACGCTCCGTTATGATCGTGCATGGCCGTGGCCGCGAGATTGATAGTCCAGCGAACGTGCTGCGTTCGTACCTAGCCAAGTGGCTCAGCCAGTTCGAGGAAGTGCAGGCGTACGTATCCGCACAGCCTTCGGAAGGGGGGCTGGGGGCTACCTGGGTGATGCTACGCAAAAGCGACCGCGCTAAGACCAATAACCGCGAGCGCCAGCAAAAGCGCCGGGGATGACGGTTTTACAATAACGCTGTTCACAAATAAAAAAGGGCAGCTGACGCTGCCCTTTAACATTACTTGATGGATGGAATGTGCGTTTAATCCCTAGTGGCTAAGCGGCGTTCAAACAGCGCCTGACGCTCTTCCACATCAGGCTGGTAGCGAACGCTGATAAAGCTGAGCGCACGCAGGGCATCATCTGGATGCTGGTCATCACGCAGCGCCATCGCACTGAATCCACAGCGGCGCATGTAATCCAACTGATCAACCAAGACGTCGCCTACAGCGCGCACTTCACCACGGTAGTCGTAACGCTCGCGAAGCAGGCGAGCGATGGAGTAGCCACGGCCATCAGTGAAGGCGGGGAAATCAATGGCGACCGCCGCAGAACTACCCAGCTGCTTGGCTAATTCTGCCGTCAGCTCGGTATCGCTGGTAAGTAGCGGTGCCAGCTCATCATCATCTTGATTCGCTTGCCATAGTGGCAAAGGCACAAACGCTGGGCGTTGCTCGGGTAGCGTGTCTTCATCATAGGAGACACACCAAGCGTTCTCCGCCGCCACCTCGCCGTTGGCAATCAGGTGATCGACATGAACCGGTGTTTGCTCAACCGCTTCAGTTTGCGTCTCAGCTGTTTTATTAGGCATAGACACGCTCCTTAAAGGGTTTTAGGCCAATACGGCGGTAAGTATCCAAGAAGCGTTCGTCCTCATGGCGCTGTGACACATAGACTTCCAATACTTTTTCCACTACGTCCGGCACGTCTGAGCGGAAAAAGGACGGGCCTAAAATCTTACCCAGCGAGGCATCGTCGGTGGAGTTACCGCCAATCGATATTTGGTAGAACTCTTCACCTTTTTTATCCACGCCCAGGATGCCGATATGGCCAACGTGGTGGTGGCCACAGGCGTTCATGCAGCCGGAGATATTCAGATCCAGCGGGCCAAGATCATACAGGAAGTCTAGATCTTCAAAGCGCTCCTGCAGTGCTTGGGCGATGGGAATCGATACCGCATTGGCCAGGCTGCAGTAGTCGCCGCCAGGGCAGCAGATAATATCGTTGAGCGTGCCCACGGTGGGGTTCGCCATACCCAGCGCTTCAAGCTCTTGCCAAAGTGCTTCCAGCTCGTCGACCGGAACGTCAGAAAGCACCAGGTTCTGCTCGTGAGTGACGCGCACTTCACCAAAGCTGTAGCGATCGGCTAAATCAGCCACGGCTTCCATCTGATCGGCGGTGACATCACCAGGCGCGTGCTCGCGGCGCTTCAGCGATAGCGTCACGGCTTTATACCCAGGCACCTTATGATCGGTTACGTTGTTAGTGACAAATCGTGCAAAGCTGCGATTTTCTGCACGCAGGCGGTCAAATTCTTCGTTTGCGTTTACTGCAACCGGGCGACGATCAGGCTCGGGGAAGTGAACTTTAGCCGCATCAACCGCTGCTTGGTTAAGCGTCTGCGGGCCGTCTTTCAGGTGCGCCCACTCTTCATCAACCCGACGACGAAACTCTTCAATACCCAGCGCTTTGACCAGAATTTTAATCCGCGCCTTGAACTTGTTATCCCGGCGACCAAACTGGTTGTAAACCCGTACGCAGGCTTCCAGGTAGGTCAACAAATGCTGCCAGGGCAGATCTTCACGAACCACGTCCGCAATCATCGGGGTACGGCCCAGGCCGCCACCGGCCAACACTTTTATACGCAGCTCGCCGTCGGCGTTGTACCAAAAACGCAGCCCAATATCGTGAACCTGGATCGCGGCACGGTCTTGGGCCGCACCGCTGACCGCGATTTTGAACTTGCGGGGCAGATAGGCGAATTCCGGGTGCAAGGTTGACCACTGGCGGATTAACTCACACCAAGGACGTGGATCTTCCACTTCATCGTTGGCGATGCCGGCAAACTGGTCGCTGGTGGTGTTACGAATGCAGTTACCACTGGTTTGAATGGCGTGCATCTGCACCTTGGCGAGATCGGCCAGAATATCCGGCACGTCTTCAAGGGCAGGCCAGTTCAACTGTAAATTTTGCCGCGTAGTAAAGTGGCCATAGCCGCGGTCGTAACGGCGAGTGATCTCAGCCAAGGCACGCAACTGGCTGCCTGCCAGCATGCCGTAAGGAATCGCAATGCGCAGCATGGGCGCATGGCGTTGAATATAGAGGCCGTTTTGCAACCGTAACGGACGGAACTCTTCTTCTCCCAAACGCCCGGCGCGGTAGCGTTCCATTTGGTCACGGAACTGAGCGACACGCTCATCAACCAGGGTTTGGTCGTGAATATCATAACGGTACATGGGGCACGATCCTGCTAAAAGCGAAATGGTCACGTTGAGACGGACGTTAATATAGTGTCACCTTAACGCGGGCGTCATATTCTACAAAAGAATATATAATTATCTTTTTATCTCTAAAAGCTATTTAGAACACATATCATGGGCCAGTCAACGAGTTAGAAAGCGGGGGCCAGCCAGCGGCGGCGCTGCCATACCCATAAAAATCCGGCTGAGTTTATCAATCGATAAAGCAGTTGCATAAGCCAAATACCTAATAAACCCTGTTCTAAGCCAATCCCCACCCACCAGGCCAGGGGTAAAAAAAGCAGCCACTGCATCCCCAGGGTGAGCATCATAACCGTGCGCTGGGCGCCTGCGCCCATTAACGCCTGGGCAAGCACCAGGGCGGCGGCATCCAGCACAATCATCACGCCGGTTAGCTGCAGCGGCAGTTTACCCAGCGCGACTAGCTCGCTACTGCTGAAAAATATCCCAAGTACCTGTTCGGGTATCACTAACATTGGCAGCGCCAGCACAAGTAGCAGTAGCCATGCGACCCGCAGCGCATCCAGACCCCAGCGGTGGGCTTCGTGCTGAGCATCTCGGCCTAATGCCTCACCCACTAAGCTCATCGCCGCAACGCCAATACCCACTCCCGGCAAAATTAGCAGCAGTGAAAGATTAATCAACACATGGCCAACCGCGACACTGGCCGTGCCTAGCTGGCTAAGTAACCAAATGAGTACCGCATATCCCGCTGCAAATAAAAACTGCTGCAAAGAGTGAGGAGCGGCAAGTACCAAGGTCGTACGCAGGGTGGCTAAGCAAGGCATGCGTGTCAAAAAATGGTGGATAAATGGGCTTTTTATGCTCACCCAACACCAAACAATCAAGCCAATAAACAGCGATAGTGTTGTGCCAGCACCCGCACCGCTCGCCCCCATTTTGGGTAGCCCGGCAAATCCATAGATCAACCCAGCACTGACCACCACATTAATCAAGTGAACCGCCACGATGATACGCAAATAGAGATGCGTTTGCTGGCGACCGTTCCAGTAGCCACGAAAGCAGAGCGTTAGCGCAATGGCCATCAGTGACACCACCCGCCAACGAAAATAGCTAACCGCTACGCCTTGAACGTCATCGGCCTGGCTAATCAAGCCAATCAGCAGCGGTGCTTGCCACCAAGCCCAGACGGACAGCGGCAGGCCAAACACAAGCCCAATCACCAGCCCCGAGTTAAGCGGTTGGGCGATCTCTATGTTGGCAGCACCGACGCGATGTGCAGTTTGTGACTGCACGCTGGAGGAGAGTCCAAACACGACAGCGCTGAGCATAAACATGGCGTAACCGCCCACTCCCACGCCAGCAAGGGCTACCTCGCCTAAATGCCCTACCAGTGCGGCATCGATCAAGTTGAGCATGCTCTGGGAGAGCATGCCCAGCATGATCGGTAAGGCAAGACGCATAACCTTGCCGTGACGGCCAACTGACAGCATTAATCAGCTCGGGTCGTAGGAGAGTACCGGCGAGAGCCAGCGCTCCATTTCCTCAAGGGGCATCTGCTTACGTGCGGCGATGGCCTCGACCTGATCTCGGGTGATCTTACCGGTAGAGAAGTATTTCGACTGCGGATGGGCAAAGTACCAGCCGGAAACCGCCGCTGCGGGCCACATGGCGAAGTTTTCGGTTAGCGCCAGACCGGTATTTTCAGTGGCATCGAGCAACCGGAATAGCGTGGCTTTCTCGGTGTGATCCGGGCAGGCGGGGTAGCCAGGGGCAGGGCGGATACCCTGGTATTTCTCGGCGATCAAGGCATCGTTGTCCAGAGTTTCTTCCGGCACATAGCCCCAAAACTCTTTGCGCACCCGTTCGTGCATGCGCTCGGCGAAGGCTTCCGCAAGGCGATCCGTCAACGCCTGCACCATAATCGCATTGTAGTCGTCACCGGCGGCCTCATACGCTTTGGAGAGCTTATCGACACCGTGGCCGGTGGTGACCGCAAAGCCACCAATCCAATCGGCTTTGCCGCTCTCTTTGGGGGCAATAAAATCGGCCAGGCTGTAGCAGATGCCGTCGCGGCCTTTGGTGGTTTGCTGGCGAATGTGATGCAGACGCTCGACGACTTCGCTGCGCGACTCATCCGCATAGACCTCAATAACGTCGTCATCGACGCTATTGGCGGGCCATAGGCCGATAACACCGCGGGCCTGGACGCGCTTCTCCTCAACCAGCTTGCGCAGCATGACTTTGGCGTCTTCAAACAGATTGCGGGCTGCCTCGCCGACGACTTTGTCGTCGAGAATTTTGGGGTACTTGCCCGCTAGCTGCCAGCTCATAAAGAACGGCGTCCAGTCGATGCGTTCGATCAGCTCTTCCAGGTCGTAATCATCGAAGGTTTTTAACCCCAACATATTGGGCTCGGCGGGGGTGTGGTTGTTCCAGTCGGTGCGAAAACGCCGCTTGCGCGCCTGAGTGTAGTCAAGATCCGCTGCTTTGGGGCGGCGCTTGGCGTTACGCTCGCGAACCTTTTCGTACTCTTCACGGATTTCGGCGACGTAAGGTGTTTTTAAAGCAGGCGTCAATAATTTGCCCGCTACGCCAACGGCCCGGGAGGCGTCGGTCACATAAATCACCGGATGCTCATACTGCGGTTCGATTTTGACCGCGGTATGCGCTTTAGAGGTGGTGGCACCGCCAATTAGCAGCGGTAGATCCATGCCGCGGCGCTGCATCTCTTTGGCGACGTGCACCATTTCATCCAGCGACGGGGTAATCAGGCCCGAAAGACCGATAATATCGGCGTTGTGATCTTTGGCTGCCTGTAAGATTTTGTCGGCGGCGACCATAACGCCCAGATCAATCACCTCGTAGTTATTACACTGCAACACCACGCCGACAATATTTTTACCGATATCGTGGACATCGCCTTTGACCGTGGCCATCACGATCTTGCCTTTGGCCTTGGTCTCTTCGCTCTTTTCGGCCTCGATATAGGGGATCAAGTAGGCGACGGCCTGTTTCATCACTCGCGCGGACTTAACCACCTGCGGCAAGAACATCTTGCCATCGCCAAACAGGTCGCCGACCACGTTCATGCCGTCCATCAGCGGGCCTTCAATGACCTCAATTGGGCGTTCGGCCTCGGCGCGGGCTTGCTCGGTGTCATCTTCGATATACACCGTAATGCCTTTCACCAGCGCATGTTCAATACGCTTATTGACCGGCCAACTGCGCCACTCGAGATCCTCTTTCTTGGCCGCGCCGCTACCGTCGCCTTTATACTTATCGGCAATATCCAGCAAGCGCTCGGTGCCGTCGCTGCGGCGATTGAGCACCACATCCTCTACAGCGTCGCGTAGCTCGGCGGGGAGGTCGTCATAAACGGCGAGCTGGCCCGCGTTGACGATACCCATGGAAAGGCCCGCGCGGATCGCATGATAAAGGAACGCCGAGTGAATCGCTTCGCGTACTGGGTTGTTGCCACGGAACGAGAACGAGACGTTAGACACACCACCCGAGATCATTGCGTGGGGCAGGTTGTCGCGAATCCATTGAGTCGCTTCGATAAAGTCGACCGCGTAGTTGTTGTGCTCCTCAATACCGGTGGCGATGGCAAAGATATTGGGGTCAAAGATAATGTCTTCCGCGGGGAAGCCGATTTCATCCACCAGCAGGCGATAGGCGCGCTGACAAATTTCGGTTTTGCGGGCGAAGGTATCTGCCTGGCCATCTTCATCAAAGGCCATGACGACAATCGCAGCGCCAAAGCGGCGGCACTTGGTCGCCTGTTCGCGGAAGGCGGCTTCGCCCTCTTTAAGCGAAATGGAGTTCACCACCGCCTTGCCCTGGACGCACTTCAGGCCCGCTTCGATGATCTCCCACTTGGAGGAGTCGATCATAATCGGTACCCGGGCGATATCCGGCTCGCCAGCGATCAGGTTTAGAAAGCGCTCCATGGCTTCCTTGGACTCGAGCATGCCCTCGTCCATATTGATATCGATGACTTGCGCACCGCTTTCGACTTGCTCCAGGGCGACCTCTAACGCCGTGGTGAAGTCCTCTTCTACTATCAAGCGCTTAAAGCGCGCCGAGCCGGTGACGTTGGTACGCTCGCCGACGTTGACGAACAGCGAATCGGCTTCAATATTGAACGGTTCTAGACCGGATAAACGGCAGGCGCGGCTGCGCTCAGGAATGACCCGGGGCGCCATATCGCGAACAGAATCAGCAATGGCGCGAATATGCTCGGGCGTGGAGCCGCAGCAGCCGCCGATAATATTGACCAATCCGCTTGAGGCAAACTCGCTGACGATCTCCGACATCTCTTCCGGTGTTTGGTCGTACTCACCAAACTCGTTGGGCAGCCCCGCGTTGGGGTGGGCGGAGACAAAGGTGTCGGCCTTGGTAGAGAGCTCTTCCAGATAGGGGCGAAGCTCCTCGGCGCCCAGGGCGCAGTTTAAGCCCACCGAGAGTGGCTGAGCGTGGCGCACCGAATTCCAGAACGCTTCTGTGGTTTGACCCGAAAGCGTGCGGCCAGAGGCATCGGTAATGGTGCCGGAGATCATTACCGGCAGGCGCTCACCGCGGTCATCGAATAGCTCTTCCAGGGCATAAATCGCTGCCTTGGCGTTAAGCGTATCGAAGATGGTTTCGATCATGATTAGATCGGCACCACCTGCAATCAGCGCCTCGGCGGCTTCATAGTAATTCTCGCGCAGCTCATCAAAGGTGACGTTACGCTTAGCGGGATCATTCACATCCGGCGATAGCGAGGCGGTGCGCGAGGTGGGGCCTAACACACCGGCAACATAGCGGGGCACGCCGGTTTCGGCGGCCACCGCATCACACACCTCGCGGGCCAGGCGTGCTGATTCGCGGTTAAGCTCAACCACCAGCGATTCCATGCCGTAATCAGACTGTGACAGCTGAGTGCTATTAAAGGTGTTGGTCTCAATAATATCGGCACCGGCTTCCAGGTAGTCACGGTGAATCCGCGTGACCACTTCGGGGCAGGTAAGCGCGAGCAGATCATTATTGCCTTTGAGATCCGAGGGCCAGTCGCTAAACCGTTCGCCGCGAAAATCTTCCTCGATCAACTGGGCATTCTGCAGCATGGTGCCCATGCCGCCATCCAGAATCAGGATGCGTTCAGCAAGGCGTTGGGTGAGGGTTGCGATCAAAGCACTATCAGCCATGGCAGGGGGAGTTCTCCAGCGTCACAGTCGTCAAAGGGGATGTTGTTATCGTCGGAAAAGCAGCATCTGTCGTTATAAGGCGCATAATGATAACAAAAGGGATGGCAAAAGGCGCCCCTACGGAGGCTATACGCAAGATAAGGAAAGATAATTAATAGTCGCCCGTAAAAAGAGCTGTTTAAAATAGCCGACTAAAACAGTCGGGATTGTGTCAGCGCGCTGTTTTGCTTACCATAGACACAAATGACATGTGAAGTGGCGCCGCCACTACCACGGGAGGAAGACAGCCCTCATGACCACGACTAGCGAAAAAGAAACCAGTGTTGATACCCAAGGTATTGATATTACGAACAGTGCGCAAGAATACTTGGCAGAACTGCTGGAAAAGCAGAACGTTGAGGGTATTGCCGTACGCATTTTCATTACCCAGCCGGGCACACCCTACGCGGAAACCTGCCTAGCTTACTGCCGTCCCGGCGAAGAAGAGCCGACCGATGTCACGCTGGAGCTCGAGAAAATCAATGTATTTCTCGATAAAAACAGCTTAGCGTTTTTGGAAGAAGCGGTGGTGGATTTCAACGCCGACCGCATGGGTGGTCAGCTGACGATCAAAGCGCCCAACGCCAAGATGCCTAAGGTCAATGCCGATAGCCCGCTGGAAGACCGTATTAACTACGTACTTTACAGCGAAATCAACCCTGGGCTGGCGGCCCATGGCGGTGAAATCAAGCTGGTTGAGCTCACCGAGCAGCAGTATGCGGTATTAGCCTTTGGCGGTGGTTGCCAGGGCTGTGCAGCGGTCGATTTAACGCTGAAAGATGGCGTTGAGAAAACCCTGATGGAGCGCATTCCCGAGCTTGCCGGCATTCGCGACGTCACCGACCATACCGATACGACCAACGCTTACTACCGTTAAACCAACGGTATCGCACCAAAAGCCCAGCCTTTAACAGCTGGGCTTTTTTATATTCTCCGTTTTAAGACCAGTCTTTTAAGAACGCAGCTTTGATCACTGTTCTGGTTCATTACCCTTGGCACTCTGATGTGAAAGCGCGTCGGGAAGTGCCGTTAGCTGTGTTTGCAACGCCTCCATACGGTTCCACAACTTCTCTTGCCACGCTTGCTGTAGCGCGGTTTCGCGATCGGCATGCTGTTGGGCCTGCTTCTTGAGCGCCACCTTCGACTCATCCAGCTGTAGGGTAAGCGCCTTCAACTGCTTTTCCAGAGATGTGATTTGTTGCGCCTGGTCACTAAGCCGCTGCTCGCGTTCGTTGCCTTCCAGCTGCAGTTGATGCAGGGCCTGCTGCTTTGTTTTTAACTCCTGACTTAATGTCTCCACACGCTGCTCAGACTGCAGCTGACGTTTTTGGTAACTCTTCTCCTCCTGGGCGCGTGCCTGTTGAGCACTATCCAGCATCGCCATCAGCCTGCCTTCCGCTGCCTCATGACGCTGCTCTTCTTGTGCCAGCCGCTGCTCCCACGCCACCTGCTGCTCACTAAGGGCTTGGCTATGCGTATCTCGCTGCTCCTCTATCTGGCTCTTTAGCTGCTGTTGCGCCTGCTTCAGTTGATTGACTTCACTGTGTGACGCTTCGGCAAGCTGGTGCCAGTGGCGCTCACTGGTTTGACTCGCAGCTAATTCCCGGTTTAACGCCTCCATGCGCTGATCAATATGGCGTAAATGCTCGGCGAGGGCGCTTTCACGCTGTTCGGCGTTGGCCGCCTGCTGTTTAGCCTCCTCAGCAAGCTGCTGGGCATCTGCCACTTGACGGTCTGCATCTTCGCGATAGTGGAGCAGCGTTTGATTCGCTACCTCTTGGGCTTCGCGCCATAGCTCGCTGGCCATAGTCACCACGACTTCCGGCACCCCTCTGGGTGGTGGCACGTCGCGATTTTGCTCCCGCTCGCTGCGCCACTGGCGAAAGTGATCACTAATCGTGGTGAAGCTACCGGTGCCCAGCACATCGCGGATGCGCTGCACGCTGGGCGTGTCGCCGCGAGCCTGCAGGGTATCTATCGCTTGTTGCACATCGCTGTACTGAATGCCGTTGCGGGCCATGAAGCGCTCCTTCCTTGCGGGCTTTTCTTACCGGATTTGTCGTCGCCATTGTCGGCATTAATGATTCAAAAGGCAATAATTACGTATTATGTAATACGTAAAATTATTTATGATATTGCGTATAAATTCAAGATTACCCGTATTATCTTGAATTTATTCAGCTACAGCGGCACACTTACGACCTATAGAGTGTCAATAAACCCTATAAACAAGGGCTTGGATAAGGGTAGAGAAAGGTATGGCGAATAATGTTATTACACCCACTGACCTGCTATTGCCGCTAAACACCTTGCCCAATGACGGACGCATTAGCGCCCAAAATGATGCCCAGGCGGTGATGGCGTGGCTGGAGGAGTACGTGGATAGCCCGCAAACCTGGAAAGCTTACCGCCGTGAGTCGGAGCGCCTGCTGCTGTGGCTGGCTAGCCAAGGGCTTACACTGGCCGACATAAACCGCGAAACGCTGCGCCAATTCGAAGCCTTTCTCACCGACCCACAGCCCTGCGAGCAATGGGTCGGGCCATCAAAACCCCGCTCGCATCCGGCGTGGAAGCCATTTCGCGGCGTGCTGTCGCCTGCCAGTCGACGCCAAAGTCTGGTGATACTGCAGGGTATGTTTGCTTGGCTGGTGGAAGCCGGGTGGGTTAACCACAACCCGTTTCGTTTGATGCGCGATAAATCGCGTCGACTGAATAACCAGACGCCGCGTATAGAGCGGTACCTGGAAAGCGATCTATGGGCGTGGCTATGGACGTGGCTGAATACACCGTTAGCGGCTGGGGAGGGGAGTCGCGCCCGTTTTGAACATGCACGACGGCGCTTTATCTTTGGCTTTGCCTATTTGCTGGCACCGCGCATTAGCGAGATGGCCGATGCACGCATGGGCGATTTCCAGCGCAGTGAAGGCCGCTGGTGGTGGCATGTGGTGGGCAAAGGCAGCAAGATGGCACGCATTCCGCTGCCTGAGGATATGCTGAACTGCCTTCAGCAGTGGCGCCAAGCACTGGGGCTGCCTGACACCCACAGTCAGCTGGAAACCGCTATGCCGTTGCTTCGCGCCCTGGATGGTCAGCGCGGCCTGGGTCATAACCAGCTTTATCGACTTATTCGAGAGACGTTTCAGCAGGCGGCGCAAGCACTTGAGGCTAGCGGCGGCGCACCTGAACATATTGCCGCACTTCACCAAGCAACGCCGCACTGGTTGCGGCATACCTCGATCACCCACCAGGCCCAGTCGGGTATTAGCCTGCGCCATTTGGCCGAGAGCGCACGTCATGCGCGACTGGATACCACTTCGCGCTATCTCCATAGCGAAGACGCTGAGTGGCACCGTGAGCAGCAGCGGCATCGATTAAACAATTCACTTCCTGATAGCTCCCTCAAGCCGCCTTTGAGTCGTTATAATGAGGTAGATTCATAAACATGCAGATACCACCGAAAAGGAAGCACCATGAGCACTTCCGGCGCCGAACAGGCCCAGCAAGAGCTGATCGAAGATTTCGAGATATTTGATAACTGGATGGACCGTTACCAGTACATTATCGATATGGGTAAACAGCTGCCTGACTTTCCCGATGAGTGGAAAATCGAGGAGTTTAAAATTCAGGGCTGTCAGTCCAATGTGTGGCTGCGCCATGAAGAGGAGGGCGATAAGCTGGTTTTTAAAGCGACGTCTGATGCAGCCATCGTGTCTGGCCTGATCGCCGTACTGCTGCGTATTTACAGCGAGCGAACAGCCGCTGAAATCCGTGCCACTGAACCACATTTCTTGGCTGATTTAGGCCTGGACAAACACCTCTCGCCAACGCGTAGCAACGGTTTGCACGCCATGCTAGAGAAGATCTACGCAGTTGCACAGCAGAAATAGCCAAAACAGAAGCAGGTAAACGCATTAACGAGGATGATGGTCACAGCAGGAGGACGGCGCCTGTTCATCATCCTCGCGGCACAGCTGCTCGCTACGGCCGCCGGGCACCGGATCCATACCGCCGGGATTGCCTGGGTGGCATTTGACGATGCGTTTAAGCGCCATCCAACCCCCTTTTAAGGGTCCATGCACCTGAATTGCTTCAATGGTGTATGACGAGCAGCTGGGCCAGAAGCGGCAGCGGGGGCCCAGCAACGGACTAAGCGTATATTGATAGACCCTGACGCAGCCAATCATCACTTTCATCACCGCCCAGCGTGAAGCTGAGCACAGCGTTGAAATAAATCGAGTCATGGCTAAGCATTTCATGTGTAGAGCTAGGTTTTCTTGCCGTAGAGCGTGTCAGGATCAATCAGCGGATTACTGGTGATCGAAGCCTGCTCTTCGTTAACGGCAATATAGAAACAGCTGCGCCGCCCAGTGTGGCAGGCAGGCCCGGTTTGCTCGACGTGCAACAGTAGCGTATCGCCATCGCAGTCAAGCGCGGCGGAGATAAGCTGCTGCTGCTGACCCGACGTCTCTCCCTTCCGCCACAGCGTTCCCCGCGAGCGCGAATAGTAGCAAACACGCTGGGTGGCTAAGGTCTCTTCAAGTGCCTCGCGATTCATCCACGCCATCATCAACACTTCTTTTGAGTCGTGCTGCTGCGCAATTGCCGGAATTAAACCGTCGGCATTAAAGCGCACAGCCGCCAGCAGAGTGGAAACTGCAGGCAGGCTATCTTCGGGGGTGGCACGCTCTAGTTGTTTAAACAACGCCTCCGGCGCGACTTGATCAAAACGGGACATGATTTACTCGCTGACTATACGAAAAAATTAGCTGTTCGCGATTAGCTGGCTCAGACTCAGTTCGATCGACAATCCTGGCAGAGCCCTTGGAGCTCAATGGTTTGGCGCTCAACGTTAAAGCCTTGGCTTTTTGCCAGCGCTGCCAGTTGGTCGCTGATCTCGTCCAAATGCAGCTCTTCAACATAACCGCATTGGCGGCAAATAAGCAGCTGAAAACCGTGAGCATGCTCTGGGCAAGCACAGGCCACATAAGAGTTCTGCGACTCAATCCGATGCACCAGCCCTTGATCAATTAAGAACTCCAGCGCCCGGTATACGGTCGGGGGACGGGCGGCTGCGTGCTCAGTAGAGAGCTTATCGAGCAAATCGTAGGCTTTTAGCCCACCGCCATTTTCAGCAATCATCTCAAGCACGCGTCGGCGAATAGGAGTGAAACGCACGCCGCGGATATGGCACTGAGACTCCGCCTGCTGTAGTAGTGTACTCGCTTGGGTCATGGGCAACTCGGTTGAACGTGATTAGCCTACTCGATAGTAGTCTACGCGCCGGTGGAAGGGGTGTCAGGGCTTTCTACCCGCTCGCTATCTACCAGTTCACTCTGCCGCGCGAAATGGTGCTGGGCAAAGGCCACACGCTGCTTAGCCGGCACGCCATCGGGTTGACGCTCAATAAGATCCAGGCGGCGGCGCAAGCCTTCGCCATTGGTCATTTGAATGGCCAAGCCAGGACGCGCGTTTAGCTCAAGCAGCATCGGGCCGTACTTGCGATCCAGCACCATATCGGTACCCAGGTAGCCAAGCCCGGTCATCTCATAACAGCCCGCTGCCAAATTAAGCAGCGTTTCCCACTGGGGCACGACCAAACTTGCCAGGTCGTGACCGGTATCCGGATGGCTAAAGCAGGGCCGGTCAAACTGGACGGCACGCAGGGCCGCCCCGGTGGCTATGTTTAAACCCACGCCCACCGCACCCTGGTGTAGGTTAGCTTTGCCGTCAGATGCCGCGGTGGAGAGGCGCATCATGGCCATAACGGGGTAACCTTTAAAAACAATTACCCGTATATCGGGAACCCCTTCATAGGTGTAATCCATTAGGCTTTCATCGAAATTAATCAGCGTTTCAATCACCGCCACGTCGGGCGAGCCGCCTAACGAGTACAACCCCGACAAAATATTCGACACGTGCCGCTCAACATCGGTAAGAGAGAGCTTGGCACCACTTGGCTTGATAAAGGCGTTATCTTCGACTTTTTCAACCACCAGAATGCCTTTGCCACCGCTCCCTTTGGCAGGCTTGATAACAAAGCCTGCGTGGCCGGTGAGCATTTCGCCAATGTGCTTAACGCCAAACTGAGTGGTCACGGTGCCAATCAGTTCGGGGCTGGTAATTCCATACTGCTGAGCCAGCAACTTGGTTTTAAGCTTGTCATCGACCAGAGGGTAAAGGCGGCGCTTATTGTATCGACCAATATAGCGAATATTGCGCCGATTCATACCAATGATGCCTTTATCCCGCAACCGTGTGGGCCAGGTCCAGTTCTTCAGCCAACTCATGAGGGTTTCTCATCATCAGTGATTGGCTTGAAGCGGCGCAGTTCCAGTAAACGGTAGCCGGTGTAATTACCCAGCAGCAAGATCAGCGCCATCAATATCAACTGCACACCCAGGAAGTTGAACGTTATGTGGCGCACCCAGGGGTTATTCATCGCCAGGTAGGCAAGAATGGCCGTGACCAAACTACCGCCACCCTGGATTAGCACCTGCTTGGGGCCTTCCTCTTCCCATAGAATCGACATCCGCTCGATCGTCCAGGCCAGGATAATCATTGGGAAGAAGGTAATCGTTAAGCCCGCACTAAGCCCCATGCGGTAGGCCAGCACAGTGAAGATCGAGATAATCGCAATCACCGTAATAATCACCGCAGAGACCCTGGCTACCAGCAATAAATTCAAGTAAGAGAGATAGTTACGAATAATCAAACCCACAGCAACGATAAGCAGGAAGCCAATCAAACCGGTTGGCAGGGTGGTTTGAATGAAGGCGAGGGCGATCAACACCGGCATAAAGGTACCGGACGTTTTAATACCCACCAATACACGCAAAAACACCACCATTAACGCGCCAATGGGAATCAGCAAGATAGTTTGGAACAGTGCTTGCTCTTCCAGAGGCAGGCTGTGAATAGAGAAATTCAGCAGCGTGTCTTCAGAGTAGTGGTTGCGCACCGCCGCCGAAGCCGGCTGGTCGTGGGTCATCATGGAGAACGTAACCCGTGAGTTGGTACCGCCTTGAACCTCCAGTACCGCTCGACCACCGGTTTCCCACAACAATAAATTGTCAGGCTTGCCTTGTTCGCCCGTCAGTGGGTGAAAAATGGTCCACTCTTCGCCGGACTGATCAAACACCTGGATCCAACTGCTGAGCGTTTGGCGACGACGGCCATCTTCCAACAGCAAGCCGCTCACCTCACGTGCCTGAACGCCCGCCTGGTTCAGTAACCGCACCACCAGTGCCGCCGGATTTTCTTGCGTCAGCAACAGACGTGCATTTTCCTCCTGACGCTCACCATTAATATCGCGAATTAGCTCGCGGGCGAAGGTGGCATTGTTGGCGCTGCGTGCCCAGGCTTGTTCAATCAGCTGGTTGGCCGCCGTGTCGTAGGGGCTTTCCCAGGGCGTGGTAATGGGTACTTCAGGGGCTGTTTGTACCGGTGAGCGAGCGTCTTCCGACACCAACATTTGCACCGAGTAGTAGAGCGTTTGGCTACCCACTGCTTGACGAATTGTCCAGCGGGCAGTGCGGCCTAATTCATCCGCTTGATAAGCAAGTCCATAGCCTGACGATGCGGTGTTTTCAGTCAGTACCCGGTAGCCTGCCTGATGAGAGGGCAGTGCCAAATCGACCTGAACAGGACCGTCTTGCGCATTGAAGTTAATGCCCGCCTCAATTTCCCACACCTGGCGTTGTTCGCCGGGCAGCCAAGGAATTTCAAACTGCACATGGCGATGCACGCTGGTCGCAATACCTGCGATCAGCAAAAAGCCGACAATAATATAAAACATTAACCGTGACATGGAGATTCCTTTCTACGTAAAACGCCAGGGGAGAGTAGTTACTCTTCAGTATCGTCTTCATCAACTGCTTCATCTTCAGCAGCTTGATCGGCTGGCTCACCGCCAGGAAACTCGGGGCGGTCATGCAAATATGTATCGGCCACATCAATCACCGCAATATCCATTAAAAAGCGCCGCCCAAGCAGCACTGGATAATCTAAATGGGAGCGATCATTGAGCGTGAATTCGACATTTTCACGAATTGGCCCTAAGGTCATTAATAGCGAAATGACCGGCCGCGACTCTTCACCTGAGGCTTGAACAATACGCACTCGGCGAACAATGGGCGCTTCAATCCATTCATCACGCTGTGATTCAACGGCCACATCATCTTCGTTTAATGCCAACTTGAAACGCACCCAGTTTTCACCATCACGTTCGAAACGGGTGATCTCTTCAGCAGAAAGTGACGACGTGTTGGCACCGGAATCGACACGCGCTTTGAGATAGGTACCCAGACTCGGTAGCCCTATCCATTCACTGCGACCCAGCAGTGTTTTGGTGGTTAAGCTCTCATCAATTTCACACTCTTCGCGAATGATGACAGGCTCTTCACCGCGGGCTTCCAACTGCTGCACATCTTGACGAAGGTAGCGCAGCAAACTGCCCACTTCACGCATGTCGGCAGTCAGTGCCTCTTGGTGGTCAAGCTGGCGTTCCTGCAGTGCCGACTGGGTGTCGCATTGCTGGGTTAGCTGGCTCTCTAATTCCAGGATACGGGAGTTGAATGAGGCTTCGCTTAAAGGGGGCGGTTGATTCGTTTCCGGCTGGGTTGCTGCACAGCCTGTGATCGCGAGCGACAAGCCAGCTATAAGCCACAAAACACCTGGGCGCATAACGAGAGATATCCTTGGACAATAGGTTGGGGAATGATAAGGAGATGGGGGGCGAGTGTCCAACGCCATCACAGCTTTTCGGACACCTATTAAAGACGACCAGAACACCCTATTTAACATAATATATATTAAGCGAACCCGGTGGTGCGCAGTAGTCACAGCCACTTAGGTGCTCTATGCTATAGAAATACTTTACCATAGTTGTACCGACTTCCATTTCAATATAGGAAATATCTCCATGACCCGCTCCCTGCGCATTAGTTTTTTCACACTGCTTTTCTTGCTGGCTGGTTGTGCTGGCGTTGATGTTGAAGACTACGCTGATTCTGAACCCCGCCTGGATATCGCCGAATACTTTGCGGGCACCACCCGAGCCTGGGGCATGGTGCAGGATTACTCCGGCGAGGTACAGCGACGTTTCACCGTAGATATCCAAGGCACCTACGAAAATGACACTCTCACACTGGATGAGTCTTTCGTTTTTTCAGACGGTGAAACCGATCGCCGCGTTTGGACATTTGAACGCGTTGATGAGCACCGCTGGATTGGCACCGCCAACGATGTAGATGGCCAAGTTGAAGCACACCAATACGGTCATGTCTTCCACATGCGCTATCCGTTAGATATCGAAATTGATGGCCGAATGATCTCATTTACCATGGATGACTGGATGTACCTTCAGCCAGATGGCCGTTTGATCAATCGAACCGCCATGCGCAAATTCGGCTTCACGCTGGGTGAAATTACCCTGGTGTTTGAGAAAATATAAGCCCATAGTAAATTTCTCTGCATAAAACCCAGGCTCAACAAAAAAGCAGCCCGCTTCATTTAGCAGGCTGCTTTTGTTATCTCATGCTAGCGCTATGCTTACTCTGGGGCTGCGTATGAGCCATCTTCCTGGTGAACTTCATTACCGGTGATCGGCGGTGTGAAGACACAGGCAACGGTCATGCCTTTCTCTTTACCGCGCAGCAGGTGTTCGTCATGCTGGTCTAGCAGATAAATATCACCTGCTTTGATGGGCCAGATTTTGCCGTCGGCCAGGGTTTCAACTTCACCTTCACCTTCATAGCAGAACACTGCTTCATAGTGATTTTTGTAGTGAATATGCGTCTCAGTGCCAGGAAAAATGCGGGTAATATGGAACGAAAAACCGGCATTGTCATTGGCCAGAACAAGGCGCGTGCTGTCCCAGTTACCATTTTCAGCGGTCACTAGACGCTCTGTTTTACGCGCTTCTTCAAGATTACGAACGATCATAGGAGTACTCCATTGAAAACGGCTGGCGACTACCAGCCGCTATATCCCTAACTAAAAAAACCTGTGAGCTTACTGTTTCAGCGTAACACCTAATTCTAGTGCCAAGTTACTCGCTAGCAACAGCCTTGACGCACGTTTCGAGGATATCCAAGCCTTCCAGCAGGTCTTCATCGCTGATGGTTAGCGGGCACAGACACTTAACCACTTCGCCGTCCTGACCACTGGTTTCAATCACCAGTCCATGCTCAAAGGCTTTGCTGGTAATCTTATCGGCAATGTCACCCGATACGACGTCAATCCCGCGCATCAGACCACGACCACGCTCAGTGGCGGGCATGCCGTGCTCGGTCAACAGCGCCGCTAGCTTCTGAAAACGCTCTTCTACAATACGTCCTTTACGCTGAACATCGCGTTCAAAGGTGTCATTAGACCAGTATTTTTTCAACGCTGCGGTGGCGGTCACCATTGCCAGGCTGAAACCACGGAAAGTGCCGTTATATTGGCCCGGCTTCCATTTATCCAGCTCTGGGCGCATCAGCACATGCGCAAATGGCAAGCCGAACCCGGAGAGTGATTTCGAGTTGGTGATAATGTCAGGCGTAATACCCGCATGCTCGAAACTAAAGAACTTACCGGTGCGACCACAGCCTGCCTGGATATCATCAATAATCAGCAGAATGTCGTGGGCACGGCAGATACCTTCAAGACGCTTCAGCCACTCCAGGCCTGCCACGTTAATACCGCCCTCGCCCTGCACGGTTTCAATGATGACACCCGCTGGAATATCCAGACCGCCAGATTTATCGCCGAGCAGCTTTTCAAAATAGTCCAGGGTATCGGTATGTTCACCCATGTAGCCATCGAAAGGCAGGAAGCTAGCGCCCTGAGTGGGTATGCCACCAGTGGCTTCACGGAATTTACGATTACCCGTGGTCGCCAGAGCGCCCATGGTGACACCGTGGAAACCATTGGTGAAGGTGACAATATTATGCCGACCTTTAGCTACTCGGGCTAGGCGAATAGCGGCTTCTACAGCATTGGTACCGGTTGGGCCAGGTAGGTGTACTTTGTAGTCAAGCCCACGGGGCTTAAAAATAACTTCTTCAAGCGTTTCTAAATAATCACGCTTAGCATTGGTCCACATGTCCAAACCGTGAACGACACCGTCAGTCGACAGGTAATCGATCATCGCCTGCTTCATGTGCGGATTATTATGGCCGTAGTTAAGCGTGCCCGCGCCGGCGAGGAAATCAATATACTCACGGCCGTTCTCATCGGTTAAGCGCGCATTTTGCGCTTTGGTAAACACCACCGGAAATGAACGAGAATAAGTACGTACATTGGATTCCATGCGTTCAAGCGTCTGGGTCTGCATTGCGACCTCCTTGGTTGATCATTTTGCCTTTAGGCGTTAAGCGTTACTTGCCCGGAGCAACATAAGCGGGAAAACCGTCAATCCACAAAACCACGTATTAGATGCGGTCAGTTTGGAACGGGCCAATACGCACCAGGTTTTCCGGGTCATGCTCCCCTCCGAGCTGTTCGGTAGAGAAGTATTCGCGGCTATTGAGCGGCGCATGCCAGCGCGCCGCCAAACGGCGAAACAAGCCCCAAGAGGCTAGATTGTCAGGTGTGATGGTGGTTTCAAGGTGATGCACATCGTCAAGTTCGGGGCGCGACATAATAGCCTCGACCAAGCGGCGCGCTAACCCAGTGCCACGGGCTTTTTCACCAACAGCCACTTGCCATAAAAAGTAGGTATCGGGGGCATTGTCCTTGACATAACCAGACACAAAACCCACGACTTCACCCTCTTCATTGGTAGCGACTGCACAGGTATCACGAAACTGGGTGGCGAGTAGCAGGTAGGCGTAGGCTGAATTAACGTCCAGCGGCGGGCAGGCTTTAATAAGCTCGTAAACTCCCCAGCCATCATCCGCATTGGGTTTGCGAATAAATAGTGGTGTCTCTGCATGACCGACAACGGCATCAGCGACTGTCGGCCGTGCAAGGTCGGCAGAGGGGGTAAACGGTTGTGTCGGCGTACTCATAGTTATGCTTCGCTGTAGCGAATTTGATGATCATTATAACAGCTGATTATGAGCAATTCAAAAACCATATTATTCTCCAACTCACTTTCCATAATTTTTTGTTATGAGCGGATAATCCAAAATGCCCGTTCACGCCAACCACTTCGCCGCTCTCACTTATAGAATAGTGCAAGTAGCCGGGAAAAAAGCGTGCCTACGGGCACGCCTCACGGTCTTTAAGCTATTACCGGCGGGTGAGCGTACGTAGCGTGACAAACTCTTCAGCCCCGGTTGGGTGAATGCCCACGGTGCGATCAAAGTCCTGCTTGGTAAGGCCTGCTCTAACCGCAATGGCAATGCCCTGAATGATTTCCCCCGCATCGTCACCGACCATATGAGCTCCCACCACCACGTCTGTCGCATCATCCACGATCAGTTTCATTAGCGTACGCTCTTGGCTACCCGACAGCGTATGCTTCATGGCACGAAAATCGGTGCTATACACGCGTATATGGGTAAATTTATCCCGCGCAGCCTGTTCAGAAAGCCCTACGGTACCAATATTGGGATGGCAAAAAACAGCGGTTGGAATCGTGGTGTAATCCAACGGCTGCGGGGTCGTATCGGCAAAGTGAACATCAACAAGCTGCATCGCCTCTGCCAAGGCTACCGGGGTTAGTTCAGGCCCAGCGATTAGATCGCCTAGCGCGAGAACAGAAGGCAGCGCTGTTTCAAATCGCTCATTAACAGGGACTTTTCCCGATTCATCCAAGCTCAACCCCAACGCTTCAAGCCCTAAATCACCAATGTTGGCTTTTCGCCCAGTGGCTGCGAGCACCACATCGACTTCAAGCACATCACCGTTGGTAAGATGCACGTTGTAGGCATCGTGGCTGGGCTCAATGCGCTCAATGTTGGTGTTGAAGTGAATATTGACGCCCTTCCTTTGCATTTCAGCGCAGGTAAACTCGCGAACCTGCTGATCAAAGCCTTTCAAAAACATTTCGCCGCGGTAGATGAGATGTGTCTCACTGCCCAGCCCATTAAAGATACTGGAAAATTCCACCGCAATATAGCCACCGCCCAGCACTAGAAAACGCTTGGGGAAGGTATCCAGATCAAAAATCTGATTGGAATCCAAGGCGTGCTCACTGCCAGGAAAATCGGGTACCCAGGGCCATCCACCGGTAGCGAGGAGGATTTTTTGCGCCGTTACCGATATATCGCCTTGCTCGCCACTCAACGTTACCGTATGAGCGTCAGCCAAGCGTGCTCGGGCGTTGAACAGCGTGACCCCAGCACCTTCCAGCATGCGCTGATAAATGCCATTGAGGCGTTTAATTTCGCTGATCTTATTATCACGCAGCGTGGCCCAGTCAAAGCTGGCAGGGCCTGGTAGCTGCCAACCAAAACCTACTGCATCGTCAAAGCTGTCATGAAAATGAGCAGCGTACGAGTAGAGCTTTTTGGGCACACAACCAACGTTGACGCAGGTTCCGCCCAGGTAGCGGTCTTCGGCGATCGCCACCTTGGCGCCGGTGGCGGCAGCCATACGCGCCGCGCGCACACCCCCTGAGCCTGCGCCGATCACCAGAAGGTCATATTCGTATTCAGAAACGTCTGCCATGCTTTGCTCCTGGGGAGTTAGAATTTGTATTAATCAATAGTCGTAGTGCCCATGGGCCAAGTGCGGTGGTTGACCTGACTGCCAAGGGAGGTTAAAACCTTCTGCGGCTATTTTGAACTAGCTCATATTTTATACAGTCCCTAATTTTATACTGCGTAGGGTTTGATATTCCGTTTACCTACCAGCAATTTGAAACCCCTCAACCTTACTGGAGACGCTATGTCTGACCCTATAGCCACACTACTTGATAATAATCGCGCCTGGGCTGAGCGCATGTGCGAAGAAGACCCCGACTACTTTAAACGCCTCTCGAACCAGCAAAACCCGGATTATTTATGGATTGGCTGCTCCGATAGCCGCGTGCCTGCGAACCAAATTATCGCTCTCCCGCCTGGAGAGGTATTTGTCCATCGTAACGTCGCCAACCTGCTTCACCATACCGATATGAATGCCCTCTCGGTGGTTCAATTCGCGGTGGATGTCCTTAAAGTCAGCCATATCATGATTGTCGGCCATTACGGTTGCGGGGGCATTAAGGCCGCCATGATGGGAGGTGAATGCGGCGTGGTGGATTACTGGCTGCATTCGGTGCGCGAACAGTACAACCACCACCGGAGCTCGTTGGATCATCTCCCGCTGGAGGATCAAATCGATCGCATGTGCGAACTCAACGTTAAAGCCCAGGTGAATAGCTTATGCCGCACCAAGATTTTGCAGCGCGCCTGGCAGCGTGGCCAGCAAATCTCCGTGCATGGCTGGGTGTATGGGTTAAGCGATGGTCGCGTTAAAGACCTGAATTGCACCGTAAGTGGCCTAGAACAAGTGGAAACGCTTTACCGTATTGATCGTATCCAGCAGGGCGACTAAGCGCCCTCCCCCAGCGTCTACTTTTCAAGTCGCTATTCTCCGATACCTACCGCTACGCTAGTCGTAGCGGTAGGTACGATGACAGCTCTTACAGCTTGCCCCTACCTCTGAAAGCGCGCTAGCAGTGTCACGGGGATTCTGTTGCTCGGCCACGTCTATCAAATTGGCGATTTTATCCTCAAGGTCGGTAAAACCGGCAGCGAACTGATCCCACTCCTCCCAAATAGAGGCCCGCGCCTCGGAACCACTACCATGTGTCCCGTTGATAAAGGCTGGCAGTAAATGCTCTGCACTGGCGCGCTCTTGAAGCTCCATTAGGCGTGGCGTGGCGACCTCAAAATCCTGGTTATTAACCAGGTCAAAGCGCAGCTGACGCACCAGACTTTCAATATCTTTAAGCTCCTCACGGCGCCAAATCACGGCTTCGCGTTCGCTTGCGAATGGCGTGTCGCTAACGGCCTGCGGCATGGCTAACGCATTTAGCTCCTCACCAGCCCAGGCCAGCGGCGTGCAAATTAGTAACGCCAAGGCACTGCCCACCGCGGCGTGACCAGAAGCCCTTTTCAAGCGATGACGTTGCTGCATACTGGCTTCCTGTCGATGATTCGCTGATAAACAATTTTAACAAGCGTTGTTAACCGATGGGGCACGTGACACCTGTGCCTTTTAAGCCGCAGTAACCATGGGGATTTTTATCAAGGTACTGCTGATGATAAGCCTCTGCATAATAAAACGCTTCGAGTGGCTTAATCTCAGTGGTGATCGCTCCCCTACCCGCTTTGTCGAGCGCCTGCTGATAGGTAGCCGCACTCTGCTCGGCTGCCGCTTGCTGCGCTTCGCTGGTGGTGAAAATGGCGGAGCGGTACTGGGAGCCAACATCATTACCCTGACGGTTGCCCTGGGTCGGATCGTGCTGTTCCCAAAAAACCTGCAGCAGCGTTTCCAGCTCTACTTGCTTAGGGTCATAAATTACCCGCACCACTTCTGTGTGGCCAGTACGCCCTGTGCATGTCTCATCGTAGGTGGGGTTAGGCGTCTCGCCGCCAGCATAACCTGCCGCGGTGACGAAGACTCCGGGCAACTGCCAAAACAGACGCTCAACGCCCCAGAAACAGCCCATACCCAGCACGATCTCCTCGTGACCTTCGGGAAATGGCGGATGTAGCGAATGGCCGTTAATGGTATGTACATCGCTTGTCTTTATAGGCATATCGCGCCCCGGTAGTACACGGCTCGCATTTGAAGCCGTATTGGAAAATGTATTTGAAAACAATGACATATCGCCCTCACTTATTGCTGCTGTATGATTTCAGGATCACCGGATCGGGTGAAGGTGTAGATTAAATCCACCGCTTGGTTGGTACCCGATACGGCCTGTACATAGAGGTTGCGCCACAGCGTGTAGCGTAGTGTTAGTTCGGCAATCGGCGAGAAAATTCCCACGCCGTAACTAATCCTTAAATCATCGGTGAGTTGGCCACTAACGGCGACTTGACTGTCGTCACCGGCACCGGCGGTATCCAGCGTTAAGTCGTCAATACCGAAGGCTTCGCCAATGGAGCCCACCGCCCCACCGGTGCGCCCTAATGACATACCTATTAGTGCTGTTGTTAGCGCGCTATCAACACCGCCCCCTGAAGCATCCGGCGCGCGCCCCCGTAACAGATAGGAGAGTGCACGAGATTCATCCATCGCCGGTTCAGAAAAGATCAGGACGTTCGGTGCTTCAGCACTGCCCGTCACCCGCAAGCCCGCGATCACATCATCTTCGGTCACGTCAGGGTTGCGAATAGCCTCGAAGTCGAGTGTCGGCAGACCTGGCGGGCCGCTAAACAGCAGTTCACCGCGACGAATAACCAGGTCTTGGCCGAACGCCTGGAAACGTCCATCAACCAAATTAACATCGCCAAACAGCTGCAACGCCCCGCTGCTTTGGCGAATTTCCAGCGCGCCTCCTAATCCCGACTCAAGACCGTAGGCTGAAATTTGCATATCACGGCCCAGGGTTAAGGTTACCAGCACATCAATGGCCATGCCGCTGGCGGCAAGCTCATCAGCAGCGCTGGGCCCGTCTTCATTGGCAGCCGCGCGCTGGGCCTCTATTTCCGCCTGACGATCGTCGCGTTCGGTAATAATGACTTCGTCGCCACTCGGCGTGACGGCTGATGAGGGCATATCGCCAATTTCAAGCCGCGCCCAGGGTAAATTGACATCCCCTCTTACTTGTAGCCTTTCCGGCGTGACCCGGATACGGATATCCGGCGCTACCTCAAGACGGCCAAACTGGGGGAGTACCACCAAGATAGGCTCTTGAACGGCATTCAGGTCAACGCCTATCCGCCAATCATCGCCGCTTGGCCAATACGCATCACCGGTAATTTCCAGGCGGCCCCGCTCGGCGGCCAGGTAGCCATCTATATCGCCCTGTTCACCGTCGAAAGAGACCACCATTTCGCCACCCTGAACATCGACAGGAATATCCGGACCACTCACCCCTATACCGCGTAGCCCAAGCTGACCCTGTAAATCAGGCTGAGCGGTCGAGCCGGAAATTTGCACACTGCCACTAAGATCCCCCTCCAATCGGTCCATGCCTACCAACATGGGCCGATAGGGCTGCAGCGACACATCATTGGCGCGTAGTTCACCTGACAGTGCACCGGCCCCCAAGGGATCATTAATGGTTAGGTCTAAATTGAGATCGCCCGCCTCGGCAAGCGAAAGCGATACATTGGTGTCTGCCCGGGCTTGGGTGGCTTCAATCTGCGCGTCTAAACTAATCTCCGGCAGTGGAACAGGCTGACCATAATCATTAACGGCGGTAATCGCAAGTTCGCTAAGAATTTGCAGATCGGCCTGCCATTGGGCGCCACCCTGGCGCCAGTTAGCAGCAAGATCCGCCGTTGTATCGCCCTCTAACTGCCACTCTTCCGGCAAAAAAGGCTCCAGCATTTCCATCGGCACTTCACGTACCGAAAGCACAGCATTGCCCTGCTGCGCAGAGGCATTGATTTCCTCTTCAGAACAGACCAGCCCGCCCTGCTCACGGCGCAGACAGAACGACGATAGACGTGCCGCGCCATTCGCTAGGTTGTAGCGCACGTCCAGGGGGGCTTCCAAGCGTATATCTCCAGCGTCAGAATCGATTTCCAGCGGTGTTACGCGAGCTTGATACACCTGGCCCGGCTGGTCAAAACGGCCATCCAAGGCAATCAGTGCACGGCTTAAAACATTATTGTCTGCCCCCAGGGCAGACAGCTCAAGCTGATGTTCAGAGAGGCGCCCGGAAAGGTTTGCCTCAATGTTTGCCAGCGACTGCCCACCGGCATTGACGTTTTGTAGCGCCAGTTGTACGTCAAGCGTGGGGTCATCGATGCCCTGTACATCGGCATCCAGCGTCAACCGTTCAACCCGGTTCTCGCCAAAACGCACGCCATCACCCTGTAAATTGGCAAGTAACTGGGGCTGATTAAAACTGCCACTAGCCTCTAGCGTACCCACGACAGTGCCAGCCAAGTCTGGTGAGAGGGTTTGCAGCTGGCGTAGTGCAATATCCGCATTTAACGACATGGCCTGTTCGCTGACTTGACCGGCTGCTTCTAGGCGATTATCCCCCTGGGTGAACAGCAGTTCATCAATATCCAGTTCCAGGTTGCTGTTAGCGTCAAAGGCCGCTTGCAGGGTTAACGGGTAGTCACGCAGTTCACCGTCGATCGCTAAGTTGGGCACGCTAATGGCCCACAGTTCCCCTTGCTGGCGCAGCCTAAGCTCAATGTCGCCGTTTAAATCGCCCTCTAGCTGATCGACGAAGTGGGCCGGATTAAACTGATCCAAACGAATGGTCGTGTTGACCTGTAGCGGTGCTGCCCAGCTGATATTGCCTTCGCTGCGCAGGGAGCTTTCGTCGACCACGAGGGTGAGAGGTTGCCAGCTAAACTGCTCAAGATCACCCTCTCCGTCGACGTTAATTTGCGTACGCGGCAGGCTGGGGCCCTCAACCGCCATAGCAAGTTGCGCGCTATAATCGCTAAGGCTTCCGGTTATTTGTAGATTCAGGTCATCAACTATATAGGGGGCGGGGGCAACATCGCCATCGGCTTGGGCAGTCTCTTCTTCGCTGCTGTCATCTATACGCTCATCGCTGCTGTCAGTTTCGCTTGCAGGCAGCGGCCACTGAACTTGATCGCTTTGCAACTGTAGTTGAAACGGTAGCGTTGGTGCTAGTGCGTCGACTTGACCGCTTAGTGACGCATTGACCGCACCGGATGCCTCCAACTGCGCTTCAAGTGCATCCAGTGTGCCGGACAGCGTTAACGTTAACGTCTCGCCACTAAGTTGAGGATAAATCTCAGGTAAAAACAACGCTACGTTTAAGCGGGCATCGAGTGGATAGTTGCCGCTTAAGGTTGCGTTAGCCGTTAACTCAGCCTCAGCATCCGGGGTAACCAAGGAAAGCTCGGTTAACTCAACGTTATTTCCCTCGGTTAGCAACCCTAGCCGCAGACGCTCAACGCGATACTCGGTGGCCCCTTCAAGACGAAAATCGTTGAGCGTGAATTCAGGTAGCTGAATATCGATCGGTAGCGTGATTTCGGGTAATTCCAGGCGCTCGCGTGCTTCGAGCTGCTCTTCTAACGATTCAACTGCTGCCACGGCCTCTTGTTGCGGCTGGTTGAGCAATATAGCGGCATCGATGGTTGCGGCATCAAGCGGCGTTTGTATGCCTTGCGTTAGCAGGGTACCCGCCGATGGGGGTAAATAAACGCGGGGCTGCTCCAGGTGCGTTGGCGAGAGGCGCACTTGGGTGCCTTCAGCAATGGCCGCCGAGCTTAAAGATTGCCACGCTATCTCGGTACCATCGGCTAACCGCAAGCTGACATCGTCCAGTAGTAGCGAACGCAGTTCGATGGGAAAAGGAAAATGAATAGCCAACGGCGCTCCTTCCTCTTCGGGAGGTGGTGGCTGCTCGCTGGATGAACCTAAGCGGATGTCGGCGCCCACTACACGCAGGGTGTCGATACATAAGCGCCCTGACAGTACACAGTCATCCGCCCACTGGAGCTCAAACTCATCCACGCTGACGCGGGTTTCACCCAGCTGTAGTTGGAAATCTTCGAGCTGAAAATGGTCGAGCAACCCGCCTTCATGATGAGCGTAGGAAAAAAAATCACGCTGCTCACCCTGTGAAAGCAACACCCCGGTGCCCCAGGGAGATAACGCCACCCCAACAATCAGCGCCACAATGCCGAACAGCCAAATCGGTAGCACGATAACTAAACGCACAAAGCTCCAGAACAGAAGCCAAGCGCGATACCGGGGAGACAATATACGGCGTTTATCAGATGAAGCTGGTGCAACCTGGGACAAATCTTTCTCCTAGAATTCCGGGCCGATAGAAAAGTGCAAACGCCAATCGTCTTCATGGTCAAAGGGGTGGGCAATGTCAAAACGAATCGGCCCTACCGGTGAGACCCAGCGCACCCCGGCCCCAGCACCGGTTTTCAAATCATTGGGGCCCCAGTTATCAAAGGCGTCGCCGTTATCCACGAAAGTGGCCCCCCACCAATTTCCCGTCACCCGGCGCTGATACTCAAGGGTTGAGGTGAGCATTTGTTGGCCGCCGCGCAGTCGACCCTCTTCGTTGCGGGGGGATAAGCTCTCATAGGAGTAGCCGCGTACACTACGGTCGCCGCCCGCGAAAAAACGCAGCGATGGCGGTATTTTAGCAAAGTCATCCGTTTCAATAGCGCCCAAACTAATTCTCGCCAAGAAGCGGTTATCGTTGCCGATCATACGAATCCACTCCGTATCCCCCGTGATGCGCGCGAACTTAGCATCCGAGCCCCAGACGGTGTCCGAGTACTCTACAGAAAGCTGCTGGCGGTCACCCCATAATGGAAAGCGCTGAGGGCGTGTTCGGGTGCGAGACCACTGGATACCTGGATAGAATAACCATACTTGATCCGCTTCACCGCCCTGCTCGAAGTCCTCGTAGGTAGTGCGGAAATAGAGTGTTTGAACCCAGTCGTTATCGAATTGCCATCGCCGAGCTAGTTCGACAGTGCCTTCTATTGACTGAGTATCGCTATCGTCGATATTACGGATGCCGTATTGAAGCCGGTAGCTATCGCGCAACGGGTCTTCAAGCGGTACGTTATACACGCCGGTAAAACGCTGCTCCGGGGCGGATAAATAGAGATCATGATCAAGGCTATGGCCATAGCGATTAATCCACGGCTGCTCCCAACCAAAGCGCAGTCGCGGCCCGACATCAGTGGCGTAGCCAATACCCACTTCAAACTGATGACGGTCAGCCGGTTCAACGCTGACATCAATAGGCAACTGGGTATCACTGGGTTTATTAAGGCTTAGCGCGCTAGCCAAAGCAGCGCTGGTAACGCGTGGGCGCTCTGGCTGTGAAGCCGTTGCTTCACTCCACCAAGGGGCTCCGCCGCCGGCAGGAGCAATCACCAGCTCTTGAGCAGTTTCAAGGCGTGGACGCACGGAAACTGAGCTAAACCAGCCGGTTTCCGCAAGCGATTGATTATAGTCGGCTAGGGTTTGCGCCAAATAGGGATCACCGCTTTCAAAGGGTTGCATGCGGAGCAATCGATCTAGTTCAATATGGCTGCCGGTGATCGAGGTTTCACCAAACTGATAGCGAGGGCCGCTATCAAAATCCATATAGAGGCGGGCACTTTGCAAATACGGGCGTACTTCCATACGCCGATCGGTAAATCCCCAGTCAAAGTAACCTCGCTCGATAGCCAATCCGGAAAATTGGCTGCTGAGTCGATCCCAAGGGGCATGTCGCAGCACATCCCCCTCTTCCAGAGGAAAGTCTTCTACGGCCTGCTGAAAAGGCCGATCTTCACTGGCATCGCCTGCCACATTGATGGACAGAATTTCAATTTCAACCTGAGGCCCAGGCTCAATTTCAAGCTGCACACGCTCGTCAGTGGCGCTTTCAAGGGTTATCTCAGGTTCGTAATAGCCATAAACGCGCATGGCTTCCTGGGTGCGACGGCGAATTTCACCTTCTAAACGCACCTCAGTATATTGCGTTGCATCGATATTCTGTAAATAGGCTTGGATGTTGCCTTCAACCTCATCGGAAACACCCGTAATCGTTGCCTCTAGTGCCCATGTTCCAGGTGATACGCACAACATCGGTAGCACTACAATAAACGAGCGTCCTGTGGCTGATGTCCATCGCCGTTGTCTTCCCATACATTTTTATCCCAACCTAAATCAGCGGCTTCATCGACTAAGCCCAACGCATTACCATATTTAAAGATTAAGCAGTCACTCTCATACTTACGACGCAACACAGCTTATTAACGCAACATTTCTAGCTGAGCACTGAAGGCAAGCTGTGCTTGGCGTACTTGGCGCACATCGCTTTCTAGCGAATTTAGGCGTTGAGCCCACTCTTGCTCCAATGCTTCCAAGGCCTCTTGATCCGCCGGCGCTTCTACCTCCGCCAGTGACGCTGAAAAAGATGTTTCCAGCTCATCAAAACGAGCCTCTATCGCGGTTCTTTGCGCTGACAGCTGCTCTTCCCAGTCACTGCTAACATCGTTGATCTGACTATCCAGTACCGAGAGACGCTGTTCGGTCAATTGCTCCAGGTGGGACACTTCCTCCACAAGGTTTTGACGACCGGATGTACCCGTTTGTTCCAATGCATCGAGAGATTCCCGCATCGCCATGAGCTGTCCGTCGCGCGACTCGGCCTGTTCCCTGAGCTGGGTCAACTGTTGCATCAGCGTATTGATCGAATCACTGGAAACCATATCCTCGTTAGTGGTGAGCAAACTGTATAACTCTTCGCGGGTAGTGGCCAACGACATAGAGAGCTGCTCCTGCTCTTGGAAAAGCGTCGACATCTGAGCTTGTACAAAGGTTATCGTATCTTGTACGTCAGTGTCATCCGAATCCAGGCGAGCATGCACATTGGAAACCTCTCCACTCACTCGGTGCAGCTCAGCTAACAGTCGTTCACGCTCGTACCAAAGTCCTGCCGCCGAGGCGCCCAATAGCGCAATGATCAGTAGCAAACATAACCATAGCGGCCATAGGGTGGGCCCCTTTCGGTGGCGCAAGTGTTGCGCCGTCAAGCTTTGATCCACATCGGGCACGATACGAGAGGATCCGGTGGCGTCTGGCATGACATTTCCTCAAAGAGTCTTCGGGTCGGCACGACGGCCAATACCTCGGTACATTAATCCACAGCTGGCAACAAACTCGGGATCGTAAATATTGCGCCCATCTAATACGAGTTTAGCGTTTAATAGCGAACCGAGCCGGTGCCAGTCAGGGTTCCAATACGTTTTCCATTCGGTCACCAGCATCAGCACATCGGCCCCTTCACAGGCTTGATAGGGGTCATGAGTATAGGTGCGCAGGTCGTCGCGCTCGCCTACCAAGGCGCGCAGAGCAGGCACCGCCGCGGGGTCATGGAGCTGAACCTTAATACCCTGCGCCCATAGCGCCTCGAGCAGCGTTAATACCGGCGCATGGTCAATACGTGCAGTGCCGGGCTTAAACGCAGCCCCCCAAATCGCCACGGTTTTACCCGCCATTTCGCCAGCAAAGTGAGCCCACAGCTTGCGAAACAGGGTCTCTTTTTTCTGCTCGTTAATATCCATCACCTGCTCAAGCAGCGCGGAGTAACGGCCACTTTGCAGTTGAACATCGGCCAGGCGCATCAAATCCCGGGAGAAATTCGGCCCGCCAAAGCCACACCCTGGGTAGAGGTACTCAAAACCGATGCGTGAGTCGGCGCCCATTCCCTGTCGAACATGTTCAACATCTACCCCCAGGGTATCAGCCAAGCCAGCAATTTCATTCATATAACTGATGCGCGTAGCGAGCATGCCGTTAATGGCCAGCTTAGTGAGCTCTGCCGCGCGGCGTGGCATACACTGAAATACTTCGCTGCGGCGATTAAACGCGCGTAACAGCTCTCTGGTGACCTGCTCTCCCGTTGCATCATCACAACCCAGCAGACGCCTGGTGGGGCGAGTAAAAGAGTCCCACGCGCGGCCCTCTTCCAGCGTATCGGGAAGCGCCACACTGGTGTGTTGTGCTCCCATCAGGGCATGCAGGCGCTCGGTTTCGCCGACCGGAAACGTTGAGTTATTGATAAGCACAATGCCCTGCTGCTCAGCTAACAGCGGATCTTCAACCAGAGCACTCGCCGAATTGCGCTGCGCGGGAGATAACGCCAGCCAAATCACTTCAGGTGTGGCAGCCTCCTGAAGCTGTTCTATGACTTGAAGCGTCCCCTCCGCCAAGCCTTGTTCCAGATGTGCCATCAGAAGGGGTTCGCTGCGTAGCCAGTCCACCTGGGAAAGTGCGGACCAGGGGGCATCAGCGTGCGGTAACCACTGCACCTGATGTCCCACCCAGGCCAACGCCGCCGCCGCTGTCGCCGCGCTTAATTCGCTACCGTAAAGTAACACCCGCATGGGTTACTCTCCTTGGTGGTAACGTGATAGCAGGGCTTTGAAACCCTCGCCAAACTCGGGATGACGACGAGCATAAGCAAGCGTCGCTTCAAGGTAACCCAGCGGTTGGCCACAATCGTAGGTAGTGCCCTGCATACGGTAGGCCTGAACGCCCGACTGCTCGCGCAATGTTTCCAGCGCATCGGTGAGCTGTATTTCACCCCCGGCGCCCGGCGGCGTAGCTTCTAAAATGGAGAAAATATTCCCTGGCAGCGCGTAACGACCAATCACCGCCAGATTTGAGGGCGCGGCATCGCGCTTAGGCTTTTCCACCATACCCACTAAATCTGCCGACTGATTCGGTGCGGGCACGTCACCGGCTGGCGCCACGATGCCATATTTTTCAACTTGTTCCCAAGCCACCTCTTCCACCATCAGCTGCGCCGTTTGCTGCTGATCATACGCCGCTAACATACCGGCTAAATCCGTTGCTGAATTGGCACTATTATCGACCAACACATCGGGAAGCAGCACCGCAAAAGGTTCGTCGTCGCCAATGATCGGGCGAGCACATAGCACCGCATGCCCCAGTCCTAGCGGTACACCCTGGCGAATACTGATAATGCTAACGTTATCCGGCACCAGGTTGCGCAGCATCTCCAAAAGCTCGTGCTTACCTTTCGCTTCCAGGCTAGCTTCCAGCTCGGCGTGGGTATCGAAGTGGTTTTCAATCGCGCTTTTATTGCTACTGGTGACCAGTACAATTTCACGAATGCCTGCGGCAATCGCCTCTTCGACCACATATTGAATGACGGGCCTATCGACAATCGTAATCATCTCCTTGGGAATGGCCTTAGATGCAGGCAAGCAGCGAGTGCCAAACCCAGCGACAGGAAGTACGGCCTTGCGAATCATAGAGAGGTCCTTTTCATGCGTTCCGACACAGGAGTGGTTAGAATGTCCATAATACTGAAGGCGCGGATGGATGCCACCTCGCCAATGGACGATAACGAGTGTTAATGGTTAATAACCAGTGATTAGGCGTCAACTTTTTGCTTAATACTCAATGACAATGGGAGTCACAACATGCAAGCGACACCACAGGATAGCACTGCTGGTCACTATCAAGGCAACGTCGATGCAGCCGAAGTCGCTAAATTTGAAGCACTCGCTAGCCGCTGGTGGGATCCGCAGGGTGAATTTAAACCGCTCCATGAGATAAACCCTTTGCGCCTCGACTTCATCGATGCCCGGGCAGGCCTGGCGGGTAAAAAGGTGCTTGATGTGGGCTGTGGCGGCGGTATTTTAAGCGAATCGATGGCTAAGCGAGGGGCTAACGTCACCGGTATTGATCTTGGTGAAGCACCGTTAGCAGTAGCCAGGCTACATGCGGAAGAGCGTGGCGTTGAGGTTGATTATCAGCACATCAGCGTAGAAGCCATGGCGGTTCAAAAGCCCGGTTTTTACGATGCGGTGACCTGCATGGAAATGCTTGAGCACGTGCCCGACCCGGCATCTGTCATTCGTGCCTGCAGTGCCCTGGTTCGCCCAGGTGGCTATGTATTTTTCTCTACGCTAAATCGCACCGCCAAGTCTTACGCTTTCGCCATTTTAGGGGCCGAGTACGTGCTTAGACTGCTGCCCCGGGGCACGCATAACTATGCAAAATTTATTCGCCCTTCAGAAATGGCCGCCTGGTCTCGCGACAGTGGCTTGGAAGTACGTGAGCAGACAGGTCTTACCTATAACCCGTTAACCCGCCACTACCGCTTGGTTAGCCATGACGTTTCGGTTAACTACATGATGTACTGCCGCAAGGTGAGTGAATAAATGCCGATCCAAGCGCCTCAAGCGATACTCTTCGATCTAGACGGCACCCTGGTCGACACCGCTCCCGACTTAGCTCAAGCAACCAATGCGCTGCGTGTTCATCATGGCTTAGCCCCGCTCCCTTTTGAAGTCATTCGTCGCCAGGTCTCTAACGGCGGTAGTGCCCTGGTCACCCTGGCACTGGGGTTAGAATCCACATCAGACGGGCATTCTCAAGCGCGTCAGTTTTTGCTTGACGCCTATGAGCAGGCAGTTGCCGTTCACAGTCGGGTTTTCTCACCACTCGATGTATGGCTGAAGGAGTGGCATGGCGACCAGCGTCCCTGGGGAATTGTGACCAACAAACCGCGCCGCTATACCTTACCACTGCTGGAAGCCTTGGCTCTTCAGCCCGGTGCGCTGCTGTGTGCAGATGATCTAAACGTGAAAAAGCCAGCACCTGAGCCACTTTGGGAGGCTGCTCGCCGCCTAGGCGTTGAGCCTGCACAGTGCTGGTATATCGGCGATCATGCGCGGGATATCGAAGCCGCCATCGCTGCAGGCATGACCGCCGTAGCGGTGGGCTATGGCTATATCAGCGAAGAGGATGACTACCAGCAGTGGCCTGCCGATTTATGGTTTGCAGAGTGCGAGGCACTCGTCGATGCCCTCGGGGCGTTTAAACGCTAGCCGCCGAGCACATCGACATTTGAGTGTTTATACCCTGGGCGGCTGGGCATCAAACTTTTGGCCGCTCGTGCCTGTACTGTCGCGCCCCATCAGCCATAAGTAGGTAGGCATGATGTCTTCCGGGGTGCGTAGCGCTAAAGGATCTTCGCCGGGAAACGCGGTACGCCGCATTTGGGTACGCGTTGCCCCTGGGTTGAGCGAATTAACCCGGATATTGGGTTGGTTATCCAGCTCGTCGGCCAATACCTCAACAAACCCTTCGGTGGCGAACTTAGACACAGAGTAAGCGCCCCAGTAGGCGCGACCTTTGCGGCCAACGCTTGATGAGGTAAAAATCACCGAAGCATCCTCAGACGCTTGTAGCAGTGGCAATAGCGCCTGGGTCATCCAGATAGGCCCGTTAATATTCACCTGCATCACCTGCTGCCAAAGCTCAGGGTTATACTGCTCAAAGGGCGTGATGCGACCTAACAGTCCGGCGTTATGCAGTAAGCCATCCAAGCGGCCAAACTCTTTATCCAAGGTTTCCGCCATCTCATGAAAATCTTTGAGCGTGGCGCCTTCAAAGTTGAGCGGAAAAATCGCAGGCTGGGGGCCTCCGGCCGCTTCGATTTCATCGTAAACGCGCTCTAGCTTGGCAATGGTACGCCCCAATAGAATCACAGTGGCCCCGTGCTGGGCATAGCTTAATGCCGCGGCACGGCCAATGCCGTCCCCTGCGCCGGTTACCAACACGATGCGATTTTCCAACAGGTTGGGCGCTGGTTGATAGTCGATCTTGCAGCTCATGGTGATTCCCTGAAGCAAAAAAAGAGCAAAAAATATTAACTTGCTGATTGACGTAAAAAGTCATTGGCAAGGCCCGCGGCACTGCTTTGCGGGTAGTCATCACGTACTTGCTCAAGCAGCTCTCTACTTCGCTCTGCTTCGCCTTTACGCGCTTTCACCAAGCCTAGCTTATAGATCGCATCCGGCACTTTACTGCTGCCGCTATACTCATCGATTACACGGCTAAACGCTTGATCAGCAGCATCCAGCTCGCCCTCTGCAGCATATAGTTCACCGAGCCAGTAGTGACCATTAGCCGTTAGACTAGTATCAGGGTGGTCGCTAACAAAAGCTTCAAAGGCCGCAATCGCTTCGTCAAAACGGCGCGCCTGAACATGCGCAAAAGCCGCTTGATAGTCGGCCTGGGCATCCTCACTGACATTGCGACTTGAGGGTGCATTGACCACTTCCTCGGCAGCTTCAGGCTCTACCGCTGGGGTGGACTGCTCAATCTGGGTTGGACCGCTGCTCATCAGACGATCTTCAATATCGAGATATTGCTGCTGCGACTGGCGACGCAACTGCTCCAACTGGTGACGTAACTCTTCAATCTGACCACGTAGCTGCTGGATTTCCTGCTGGTGCTCCTGTACTTGGTTAAACAGTACAAGATTGCCACTGGACGCTTCCTGACGCTGCGTCTGCTGATAGAAGCTGCTGTTGGAATCGTTGGAAAGGTCTTGAACGAGCGGCTGTTGGGCGATGGCCGTTAGGGGCAATACGGACAGCGGGAGCACTAAGGCTCCCGCACCGCACAGCCTCTCAACGTAACGCTTGAGACTGTAATTCATGATGACTCCGGAGACGTAAACGGCGTGCGGTTAGCCGCACGCCGGATTCATCAGTAGTTAAATACGACGCGACGGTTCTGAGCGTAGGCGCTCTCGTCTTGGCCATTAACGGCTGGACGCTCTTCGCCATAGCTAACAACGCTCATTTGTGAAGAAGAGACGCCTTGAATATTCAGGAAGCGCTCTACTGCACCGGCACGACGCTCACCCAGCGCCATGTTGTATTCACGGGTACCGCGCTCATCCGTATGCCCGTGGAGAACCACCTGGGCATTAGGGTTGGCACGTAAATAGCGCGCATGAGCCATGACCACAGACTCGTACTCGCTTTTAATCGTATCGCGATCGTAATCGAAATAGATCGTGCGTACTTCTGGAATGCGTGAATCAGCCTGCTGACCAGCGCCTGAACCAGAAGTGGAACCATACTGACTGCCCGTGCCTGTACCTGAGGTGCTGGAACCGGTCGTGCTGCCATCCTGGCTACCGTACGAGTCACCGTCTTGGGTTCCGCCGGTGCTGGAACAGCCAGCGATTACTACGATAGATAGCGCTGCTGCTAATGAGCGAGCCAACGGTTTAAGTTGCATAATCAGACTCCTTGCCTGAAAACTAAAATTTCAATGTTAATCAATTTAAGAAGGGTGACCAAGCTGGATCACGAACATCGCCTTGTGCTGATGGCAGCCTGAATGATGAACGGCCATCGGCAGAAACAGCACTTAGCACCCCACTGTTACCCTGCTGGGTAGCGAAGATTACCATGGTCCCGTTCGGCGCAACACTAGGAGATTCATCTCTTGTTGATTCACTTAATACTACCAAGCGGTCGCCGCTTAGATCTTGCCTCGCTACTTGATAGCCACGGCTAGAACGGTGGATCAGGAATATCTGCTCGCCCTCGGGTGAGTAGCGACCGCGAGCGTTGTAGTTTCCGGTAAACGTCAGCCGTTGGGCCTCGCCACCACCCAATGCATATTGATAGAGCTGGGGGCCACCGCTACGATCCGAGGTAAACAGCAGGCTGCGTCCATCCGGTGCCCATGCGGGTTCCGTATCGATGCTGTTGTTATTAGTAATGCGCTCTACAGAACGGCTGCCGACATCCATAATATAAATTTCAGGCTGACCATCTTTAGACAGCGACATAGCGATACGCCGCCCGTCGGGTGACCACGCTGGCGCGCCGTTAATGCCTTCGAACGAGGTTGCTTGCACGCGCTGGCCAGTCGCTACATCTTGGATGTAAATAGCAGGACGCTCAGTTTCAAATGAGACATAGGCGAGCTTAGTGCCATCTGGCGACCACGCCGGTGACATGATCGGTTCGTCAGAGGTCAACACCTGCTCGCTACGGCGACCATCGGCGTCGGCAACGTACAGGCCAAACTGCATGTCGTCCCCTATACCCTGGGCCGTGACGTAAGCAATCTTGGTCGAGAAGGCACCACGAATATCGGTAATCTCTTCAAAGATTTGGTCGCTGATGTAGTGAGCAGCACCGCGCAGATCATTGCCCCTGACGGTGACGGTTTCACCCATCATCCGGCGTTGGCCGCTAATATCCATTAGCTCAAACTGCAGCTCAAAGCCGCCATCCGTCTGTTCGGCCGTACCTACCACCAAATAGCGCACGTCTAGCGAACGCCAAGTGCCGAACTCAACGTCGCCGGACTCGCTAGGCTGCTCAAACATATCGCCGCGCGCCAATGGGTCAAAGTATCCACTGCGCTCAAGATCATCTTGAACAATCTGTGCAACATCTTCAGGCAGGCCGTCTGAGCCTGCGAATGGCACAACACCTATCGGCAGTGCTTGATCGCTGCCTCGCGTGATTTCAATGGTTAAGTTAGCACTTGCCACACTGCTAAAAGTGATCAGCAAGCAAAATAACCAAAATTTCTTTAACACTTGAGTTTGCATCAACGGACTCCCCCTGGGGAAAAGTTCAAAGTGATATTGCGTCGGACTTCGCGCTGTTGATCTTCTGACAATTGTAGTAGCTCAGAAAACGGTGCCGCTTGCTCAACCGCCTGAACAATTGATTGATCAAAGGCACTATCGCCACTTGATGATGTTACGTTTACTAATAATACCTCCCCTGACGGCCCCAGGCGCACATTCACAGAAGCCCGCATACTATCACTTGATCCGCCGGGAATTATCCAGGCTTGTTCAATGGCGCGTTTCATTAAGTTACTAAAATTATTCGCAGCCTGCTCCGCTTGTTGGGCATTGGCAGCTGCTTCGGCTTCCCCTTCAAGCTGGCGCTGCATGGCTGCCTCTGCGGCTGCTTCCGCTTGACGTTGACGCTCTGCCTCCGCTTCACGACGTTGCTGCTCTTCAGCTTCACGTTGTCGCTGCGCCTCAGCCTCGCGCTCCCGTTGAGCCTCCTCTTGCTCACGAAGACGCTGCTCTTCAGCTTCACGCTGGCGTTCGGCTTCTGCTTCTTCGCGCTGCTGCTGTTCTGCCGCTTCACGCTGACGTTCAGCTTCTTCCGCTTCCCGGCGCTGTTGCTCTTCCGCTTCGCGCTGGCGTTCTGCTTCGGCCTCTTCGCGTTGCTGTTGCTCTGTGGCTTCCTGCTGGCGCTGCGCCTCTTCCACTTCACGTTGGCGCTGTGCGGCAGCTTCCGCTTCGGCTTCACGTTCAGCTGTTTCGGCCGCTTGCTGTTCAGCCTGCTCAGCCGCCTCTTCTGCTCTGCGCTGGGCTTCAGCCTCTGCAGTAGCACGCGCTTCTTCTAATGCTTGCTCTTCAGCTTCCGCCGCCTGCTGGGCGGCCTCTTCTGCTGCTTGCTGCTCGGCAGCAGCCTGCTGTTCACTGGCTGAAGGCTCCTCACTAGCTGAAGACTCTTCCGGCTCGGTAGGGGCTTCGGCGGGCGCATTCAATGCCGCTTGCTCTTCTGTGGCCTGCTGAGCCTGATCGGTAAACGTTTCGGTACTGACCAGTGTCGCCTGAACAATCGAGGAGCTATCGGGCTCTGCGTCTCGACTAGGCAGGCTGATCAAGCTAAACGCTACAATCGCGACGTGCACGCCTATCGCCAGCACAGTCGGCCATTTATAGCCGACATCTTGAGGATCGCGCGGGGCTTTCGGTGCCATGTGCAGCTTACCCTTACCCATCTTGCGGCGGCTCGGAAAGCAGCCCCACATTAGCCACACCGGCGCCTTGCAGGGTACTCATCAAGACGACAATCTGCCCATAGGCCACATTACGGTCACCGCGCACCATGACCGGTGTACCCGGACGGCGCTCAAGAATCGTCGTCACCCGCTGGGACATCTCGTCCAGGGTAACCGATGTGGAGTCTTCTCCCAGCGTGATGAAGTAGCCCCCGTCGCTGTCCACCGAGATAACGATGGGATCATTATCTTCCTGGGTCTCAATGGGTTGGGAGGTGACTTGCGGCAACTCTACTTGTACGCCCTGGGTCAACATCGGCGCGGTGATCATAAAAACCACTAGCAGTACCAGCATGACGTCGATAAAAGGGACGACGTTAATCTCCCCCATCGGCTTGCTTTTATTACTGCGATTGAACGGTCCTTGCATGGCTCTCTCCCTTAGCTGGCGCTCGGTTTGCCGTCACGACCTTGCAAATTGCGGTGCAGGATCGCGTGAAACTCTTCGGCAAAGTCTTCGTATTTGCCCAGCAGACGAGAGGATGAGTTGGACAGGCGGTTATAGAAAATCACCGCAGGAATCGCCGCAAATAGCCCCATGGCCGTTGCGATTAGCGCTTCGGCAATCCAAGGAGCCACCGTGGCAAGAGTGGCTTGCTGGGTGAGCGATAGGGCCTGAAACGAGCCCATGATGCCCCACACGGTGCCGAATAGGCCGATATAGGGGCTCGCAGAGGCCACTGTGGCAAGAAAGACCAAGTGTTGGGTTAAGCGATCCTCTTCCCGCGACCACGCCACGCGCATACTGCGCTGCACACCTTCCAGCACGGTATCCGGGTCGCGGGTTTTAGGCATCAAACGGTTAAATTCGCGAAAACCGGCTTGAAAAATATGCTCGGCGCCGTGGCGCGGGTCATCAGTAGGGATCTCACGGTAGAGCTCGTTTAAGTCGACACCTGACCAAAAAGATTCCTCAAATTGGTTGTACTCTTTCTTGGCACGGCCCAGCGCAATACTGCGCTGAAAAATCACTACCCAAGAGAGGATCGACCCCACCAGCAGTAGTAGCATTACCAGTTGCACTACCGTACTGGCATTCATTATCAAATGGGGAATGGACATGGTGTTATCGTTCACAGGTGCCCTCATCAATCTATTAGGGTCGGTATTGCCGACACAGTGAATGACCTCTTGGTTAAGAGGCCCGGGTCAAAACGTTAAGCGCTGCTGGCCATGCTTTGGGTCGCAAACGCTCGGTGCTCAAGCAGGCTATCTCGACTGTGGCAGAGCAAAGGAGTTCCTCAGCACGCCAAACCTGCTGTTCAAATGTCATCCGACAGCGCCCAACATCGCTAACGTTGGCGCTAATTTCCAACGCATCGTCTAAACAAGCCGGTTTCGCATAGTGACAGGCCAAGCGGTATACCACTAGCTGTGTACCTTCGTCTAGCAGCGTTTGCTGATCCAGGCCCAACTGGCGGAGCCATTCGCTGCGCGCACGCTCCATAAACTTCAAGTAGTTAACGTAGTAGACAATACCTCCCGCGTCAGTATCTTCCATATAAACACGCAGCGGCAGTCGGTAGCCTTCGCTTATGTAACGGCTCACGGACGGCGCTCTCCTTCCATGTCGGTTGCCTGTTCGTGGGGCACACGCTCAAAGTGCAGCCACGCTTGACGGGTAACCACCCGCCCACGAGGGGTGCGCATCATCAAGCCTTGTTGAATAAGATAGGGCTCAATCACATCTTCGATAGTGTCACGCTCTTCGCTGATGGCAGCGGCGAGCGAGTCAATGCCCACCGGCCCGCCATCAAATTTATCGATCATGGCCAGTAGCAGCCGTCGATCCATATGATCCAAACCGTGGTGATCCACATTAAGCATATTAAGGGCGGCATCAGCCATGGCCACATCGACGACGCCGTTACCTTTCATTTCGGCATAATCGCGCACCCGGCGTAGCAACCGGTTGGCTATTCGCGGCGTGCCGCGGGAGCGTCGGGCTATTTCAATGGCGCCATCGTGGCTGGTCTCAACCCCTAACAAACGCGCTGAACGCGAAACAATTTCCGTTAATTCTTCAAGATTATAAAACTCAAGCCGCTGAACGATACCAAACCGATCACGCAGTGGAGAGGTTAATAATCCTGCCCGGGTAGTCGCGCCCACCAGGGTAAAGCGGGGAAGGTCCAGCTTAATCGAACGTGCTGCAGGCCCTTCACCAATCATGATATCGAGCTGAAAATCTTCCATGGCAGGATAGAGCACTTCTTCAACTACCGGCGACAGCCGATGAATTTCGTCAATAAACAGTACGTCGCCAGGCTCTAAATTAGTCAACATGGCGGCTAAATCGCCGGCCCGCTCGAGCACTGGGCCGGAAGTCGATTTCATACCGACCCCCATCTCAGTGGCAATAATATGCGCGAGGGTCGTTTTACCTAACCCTGGGGGGCCGAATACCAGGGTGTGATCCAGACTCTCTTCGCGCTGCCGGGCAGCACCAATAAAGATTTCCAACTGTTCCCGTACACGCGGCTGGCCAATATAGTCATCCAGCCGCTTAGGACGAATAGCGTAATCAATGCGCCCCTCACCCTGTTCAGGCTCTGCGGCGATCAGCCGATCGTGTTCTAGCATAGGTGCTCTTCTTTATGGCGATTGCAAAAGGTCTACTCGTTATCCGCAACATCGGACTTATATCACTGTCTGGTTAGCAACTCATGCGCTGGGTAAGGGCGGCTTTGATCAGTGCTTCGGTGGACTGATTGGGGTCGATGTCGGCGAGCATTTTCGACGCCTCAGTCAGTTTATACCCCAAGCTAACCAAAGCGGCTTCCGCATCGGCAAGATTATTGCGGGCAGAGGCACGGCCATTGGTTGCTTCAAGGGGGAGTAGCGCGTTGCTGCCGTCTTCCCATTCTGGAAAACGGTCTCGCATTTCAATTATCAGCCGCTCAGCGGTTTTCTTACCCACCCCTGGCAGCGTTGTCAGCGCTTTACTGTCGTCATCACGCACGCAGCGCATAAAGGCGTCTTCGTCCATACCTGACAGGATGGCCAGTGCCAGCTTGGGCCCTACGCCATTGACCTTGATCAAGGCGCGGAACAGTGCACGCTCGTGCTCACGACCAAACCCATACAGTAGGTGTGCATCATCACGAATGGTCAGATGAGTGAATAATGAAACGCTCTCGTTCACCGCCGGGAGCGCGACCAGGGTATTCATTGAGGTTTCCAGCTCATAACCTACACCGTGAACATCAATCACAATCCAGGGTGGTTGCTTCGCCACTAGCTGGCCACTCAGACGTCCAATCATAAATTCGCTCGCACAGGGGTGAAAAAGAGTGAAAAACAGATGATTACTATAAAGCGACTCTGTACAGGTGACCAGTAGTTCAAGGTGAGTGGTGAGGCCAGATTTCCGCGAGGGCGCTACTTTCGCCATCTGACCGCCATGGATGGCGGAAATGCCGAAATTGTTGGGAACACTTTCCGGCCCTGGTCAAAAGACCCTCGCTTCAATCTGCCCTCAGACACGGCTATGGGCACATTGTCTAAGCGTCATTTAAAGCCGCCAGCGGCCAGTGGAGCGACGCCGTCCCCGAGATGGTGCGGCGGGTAGACCCTGGCCGCTAAAGGCGTGGCCGTTATAGGCATGGGTTAGCGCAATGGCTAACGCATCCGCAGCGTCGGCTTGAGGAGTAGCAGAGAGCTGCAGTATCGCGGTAACCATATGCTGCACCTGCTCTTTATCCGCGCCGCCCTGACCGGTAACTGCCTGTTTAATTTGACGCGCAGCGTATTCAGCCAGGCTTAAACCATGGTTGGCCATGCACACCATGGCCGCACCGCGAGCCTGACCAAGCTTCAGCGCTGAATCAGGGTTTTTGGCCATAAAGACCCGCTCAATAGCGACCTCGCTGGGCCGATGCAAACCGACGACTTCACTTAAACCGGCGTAGATTTGCGCCAAGCGCTGCTCTAACGCCCCTTCCGCGGTACGAATACAGCCACTCGCTACATAGCAAGGTTTAACCCCGACCACATCAATCACCCCATAGCCAGTCACCCGGGACCCTGGGTCAATGCCTAAAATGCGGATAGGTACGGCGGGCGGTGTTGCATCCATAGCATTAACCTATAAAAACACCGACGCCGTAGCGTCGGTGTTAGGCAGTCAACCAACCGACTTATTCGGCGGCTGTTTCTGCTTTAGCTTTTTGGCGCAGGCGAATGTTCAAATCTTTCAACTGCTCGGGGCTGACTTCGCCCGGCGCGTTGGTCATCAAACAGGCAGCGCTCTGGGTTTTCGGGAAGGCGATCACTTCACGAATCGTCTTAGCACCAACCATCAGCATTACCAGGCGATCCAAGCCAAAAGCTAAGCCACCATGGGGGGGCGCACCGTACTGCAGCGCATCCAGCAGGAAGCCGAATTTCTCTTGGGCTTCTTCTTCACCAATGCCTAGAATCTCAAACACTGTACTCTGCATGGTTTGGTCGTGGATACGAATAGAGCCGCCGCCCAACTCGGTCCCGTTGAGCACCATGTCGTAAGCGCGGGAAAGCGCATTGGCAGGATCTGCCTTCAGCTCTTCCGGCGTACAGGAAGGCGCGGTAAAGGGGTGGTGCAGCGGGCTCAGGCGACCATTATCGTCGGCTTCAAACATCGGGAAGTCGACCACCCACAGCGGCGCCCACTCCTGGGTGTAGAGTTCAAGGTCAGCACCCAGCTTAACGCGCAGCGCGCCAATGGCTTCGTTGACAATACGCGCTTTATCGGCACCGAAGAAGATAATGTCACCATCTTCTGCGCCCACGCGGTCGAGCAGCTCTTCAACGATGTTTTCCATAAACTTGACGATCGGTGACTGCAGACCTTCAAGCCCTTTGGCACGCTCGTTGACCTTAATCCACGCCAAGCCTTTGGCACCGTAGATGCCAACAAACTTGGTATATTCATCAATCTCTTTACGCGACAGCTTGGCACCGCCGGGTACTTTCAATGCCGCGACGCGACCATCATCTGCGCTAGCGGGGCCAGAGAAGACTTTGAAGTCAACCTGCTGCATCAGGTCGTCCACATCGGTCAGTTCCAGCGGGATACGTAGATCCGGCTTGTCGGAACCGAAACGATCCATCGCTTCCTGCCAGGTCATGCGGGGAAACTCAGGCAGTTCAGCTTTTAGTACGTCCTGGAAAAGCTGACGAATCATGGCTTCAGTAATGCCCATGATGTCGCTCTCTTCCACAAACGACGCCTCGATATCAATCTGGGTAAACTCAGGCTGACGGTCGGCGCGCAGGTCTTCATCGCGAAAGCACTTGGCAATTTGGTAGTAACGGTCAAAACCCGCCACCATCAATAGCTGCTTAAACAGCTGCGGTGACTGGGGCAGCGCAAAGAAACTACCCGCGTGGGTACGGCTGGGCACCAGGTAATCCCGAGCACCTTCTGGCGTGGCGCGAGTGAGTACCGGCGTTTCGATATCCAGGAAGCCCTGGTTTTCGAGATACGCCCGCACGTTGTGAGAAATACGCGAGCGCAGCCGCAGCTTCTCAATCATATCCGGGCGACGCAGGTCGATGTAGCGATGCTTTAAGCGCACCTCTTCACCCACTTTGTTATGCTCGTCCAACTGGAATGGCGGGGTAACAGCGGTGTTGAGGACTTCGACATCTTTTGCCAACACCTCAATCATGCCCGTCGGCATGTTGGGGTTTTGAGTGCCTTCTGGGCGCAGCCGAACGCGACCAGTAATACGCAGGACAAATTCACTGCGGGCACGGTCGGCATTAGCGAACGCCTCGGCGGTATCAGGATCAACCACGAATTGAGCGATACCATCGCGATCGCGCATATCGAGGAAAATTACCCCACCGTGGTCACGGCGGCGATGAACCCATCCGCATACCGTAACCGTTTGATCCACCAAAGTTTCGTTCAGCTGGCCGCAATAATGGCTGCGCATGTCAAATCCTGTTCTGTTGCGTGGCAATGTAAGTGTCGCGGGTCGTTTCGACCCTGATTGCCGCGGCTATGCCGCGGCGCCCTTGTCTTTGGGAGTAATGCTCTTAGCGGTAGCGCTGGAATCGCTGGATTTTCCGGCATCTGCAGAGGCAGTTTTGCCATCAGCGACGAGGTTCTTTTTGCTACCCGTTTTGAAATCGGTTTCGTACCAACCGCCGCCGGCCAGACGGAAACCCGCGGCCGAGACAAGCCGTTCCAAGCCATCGCTTTGGCATGCAGGACAATCCTTGAGAGGATCGGCGCTAATTTTCTGCAATTTTTCCATGCGATGGCCGCAGGCCTTGCACTCATATTCATAGATGGGCATCTTAATGACTCCTAATAAGCTCAACCCTAACAAGCCTGGTTCTTAAAGCTAAGTTTTTAAAGACTAAGCTCTGAATGACCCAGTTTTTAATAACCCAGCTCTGAAGGCTCAGTTCTGAAAGAAAAAGAACAATGGCGAACACAAACGCTGCCAGGCTGCAATATGTGGCCAGTCGGGGTAAATTCCAAGGCTGCGGTTGATAAAGCGCCACCATTATACCCTTTTGTGCCCCCTGGCGAGCAAGGTTATACAGCCCCAGGCAGTTAATGGAGAGAAGAAAATGCCCCATGCGGTGATACTGGATGCAGAAAGCCTCGGCCCGGAGATCAATTTAGACGCTATCCGAGAGTCGGTCACACACCTGGAGGTGTTTGAGCAAAGCACGACCCAGCAAGCGCGGGAGCGCCTGGCCGGTGCAGACATAGCGATTGTGAACAAGGTGGTGCTGGATGCCGAGACCTTGCAACAGCTACCCAACCTGCGGCTGATATGCGTATTGGCAACAGGCCTCAATAACATTGATCTTGAAACCGCAAAACAGCAGAACATTACAGTAAAAAACGTTGCGGCTTACGGCACCGCCAGCGTTTCCCAGCACACCATGATGCTAATGCTGACATTAGCCAATCGCCTTCCCCTCTACCAACGCGATGTCGCCGCAGGCGAGTGGCAGCGCAGTGCTTTCTTCTGTCTGCAGGACTACCCAACACTCCAGCTGTCAGGCAAACAGTTAGTGATGGTCGGGCAAGGTGAGCTTGGCACTGAAGTAGCACGCTTGGCGGAGGCTTTTGGCATGCAGGTCACCTTTGCCGCCCGTCCCGGTAATGAAACGAATGATAAGCGCCCTGCCCTGGATGATCTGTTACCCGATGCAGATGTGATCAGCTTGCACTGCCCGCTAAGCGAGGCTACCAAGCACCTGATCAATCGCGAGCGTTTAGCGCGCGCCAAACCGTCGCTGATACTATTGAACTGCGCCCGCGGCGGTGTGATTGATGAAGTAGCCGCGCTGGCAGCGCTACGCAGTGGCAAACTAGGTGGATTAGGGGTTGATGTTCTGCCCGCCGAGCCGCCCAGAGATGGCCACCCGCTGCTGGATGCGCTCAGCGAGCCACTCAACTTAATCGTCACCCCTCACAATGCCTGGATCACCCCAGAGGCACGCCAGAATATTGTCAGCCTAACGGCGAACAATATTGCCCATTGGAAAGCCTCTTAACATCACTGGGTCGCAAAGTGATCCGGGGCGTGGCAACCATCCAGTACGTCGAGTTCGACGTGGGTAACCCGCGCCCCCTCTGAGCCCTGCCATAGCCACTCACTCAGCAGCTTGACCGCATCAGAGTGGCCGCACATCAATACTTCAACCCGGCCATCGGGCAAGTTCTTGGCGTAGCCGGTGATGCTATGTTGAAGGGCTTTCTCTTGAGTAGCACGGCGATACCAAACACCCTGCACCTTACCGGTCACTAGAGCACGTACACAGCAATCGCTCATACTCTCCTCCTTAGCTTTCACTTCTTAGCAAAATGCTAAACAAACTCGCGTTTGACAACCACGGCACTATTGCGCGGGATAAGCGGGCGCCCACGGCGCAGCAGCAATGAACGGGTAAACGCTGCTCCAAACAAAAGAATAAGCGAACTGTAATAGACCCAGAGTAGAATCATTACCACTGACCCGGCGGCGCCATACGTGGATGCTGTTGCCGTATAGGCTAGATAAATCGCAATCACGCTGCGGCCTAGGGTAAACAACACGGCGGTTACAACAGCGCCAATCAGCACATCCTGCCAGCGTAGCACTACGTCAGGCAGGACTTTAAAAATGGTGGCAAACAGCAAGGTGACAACGCCCAGCGAGATCAGCGACTCTACGGATGTCGTTAACAAGCTGGCATAGGGAACTAAATTATCGGCTGCTTGCAACATGCCTCGCAGCACGACGCCCATCACCAGTGAGACCAGTAATATAAACCCAATAGAGAGCACCACCGTTAGTGATAGCAAGCGACTTTTAATAAATCGTAAAGCACTATTAGAGGTAGGCTTTGCCGTTACCCCCCAAATGGTATTAAGCGAGAACTGCATCTGGGCAAACACCGTTGTCGCCCCGATCACCAGCGCCCCCACGCCTAATAGTGTTGGCAAAATACCGGACTCTTCAATTCTCGACTGAGCGACGGCTTCTTGAATAGCGACCGCTGCGTCCACCCCCAAGGTACCTTGCAACTGAGCAACAATCTGCCCTTGAGCCGCCTCTTCACCCATAACAACCCCGATCACTGTGACGGCAATAATGATCGTAGGCGCCAGTGAGAAAAGTGTATAGAACGCTAGCGAGCCAGCGTAGCTAAAGGCATTGCGCTCCAACCATAGTGACGTGGCGTCTTGGACTACTTTCCACCAAAAGATAGCAGTGCGTTTGATCATGTTCACTCCCTGTGTACCGGGTGCCGGTGCTGGATATCGAGGCGTTTTACAAACGTTATCAATAGCCTATTTTTTTCTAGCATACCTAACCACAGCGTTTAGCGCAGTTTTCTGGTACGTTGCATCTTTGAGATCACCACACCCAAAAGGAAGCTTGGATGGCCACTGACACTTCGCGCCCCGTGACCGCCTGCAACTTCGACTTCGACTGTTTGGTGTTCATTGGCCGTTTTCAGCCACCGCACCTGGGGCACCTGGCGATAATCCGTGAGGCGCTTAAACGCGCACGGCAAGTGATTGTGCTGGTAGGCTCTTCGTGGCAAGCACGCTCACTGCGTAACCCCTGGCGCTTCGATGAGCGTCAAGCCATGCTGCGCGCGGGCTTTGACGACACCGATAATCAACGTTTGGAAATTACCCCGCTACTTGATGCACTCTATAACGACGACGTGTGGGTGCGCGACGTGCAGCGCAAGGTGCGAGATTTAGCTGCGCCTGCCAATGCCCGCCTACCGCGCATTGGCTTGATTGGAGCCAGTCGAGGCCAATCAAGCTACTACTTGTCACTGTTTCCTCAGTGGGAGTCGGTCAGCGTTCCGTCGGTGGAGGGGATTTCAGCCAGTCAAATACGCGAGCGCCTGTTTCGCTCTCCTAGCTCAACGGATGATTACCTGAGTACCGGTGCGTATCACGATTTACCGCCGGGCGTTGTGGCGAGCGTCAAACACTTTTGCAATGAGCGCGCCTATCAACGACTGCTGGAAGAGCAGCAATTATTGGATCAGTACCGTCAGGCATGGGCTCACGCGCCTTATCCACCTATTTTTGTCACGGTCAATGCGGTGGTAGTACAGTCTGGCCATGTGCTGCTGGTGCGGCGCACCGCGGCACCGGGAAAAGGCCTTTATGCCCTGCCAGGGGGATTTATTAACCCTCACGAGCGACTGCTGGACGCCTGTTTGCGCGAACTTCGCGAGCGCATCCGCTTGAAGGTTCCCGAACCGGTGCTCAAAGGCTCGCTGCGTGGTCAACGCCTGTTTGATGAGCCCCATCGCAGTTGGCGTGGTCGCACCTTGGCAGAAGCTTTCTACTTTGCGCTACGCCCTGATCAGCAGTTGCCGCGCTTAAAGCCCGTGAAAGGCGGCGATCATGCACGCTGGGTAGCGCTTGCCGACCTTGAGCCCGACAGCTTGTTTGAAGACCACTTTTTCATTATTCAGAACTTCCTGGGGTTGCCTGCCGATTTCGGCAGTGGCTAGACTACTAACATTCACCATTCACCATTCACCATTCACCATTCACCATTCACCATTCACCATTCACCATTAACTAATTAGGCCTGAAGAAAGTCTCGCGGCAGCTTCATCATCTGCCGCCACAAACGCTCCACACCCGGTTTATGCACCATAGAGCAGCGATATAAACGAATTTCCAAGGGTATATCCCAACTCGGGGCGCCTGCCCTTACCAAGCGGCCACTTTTTAACTCCTCGCGAATACAAAAATCGGGTATCCACGCCACCCCAACGCCTTGTAGCACCATTCCTTTTAAGCCTTCGGCCATGGCGGTTTCGTACACGGTGCGTAGCTTCATGCGCAACGGGTCATTCTTGAGCAGCATACGCACGCTGCGTCCTAAGAAAGCCCCCTGGGTGTAAGAAAGATAGGGAATGGAGGTGTCGTGCTGGAGTGAAAATTTTGCTTTGCCATGCTCGTCTGGCAACGAAACGGGCAGCATATTGACCTTACCAATCGAGAACGAGGGGAAGACCTCGGCATCTAGCTGCATAGTGGCAAAAGGGTCGTAATAAGCGAGCATCAGATCGCAGTTGCCCTCCCGCAGCACATGAATCGCTTCGCCCACATTCATGGCGACCAAGCGAGTCGGCAGCTCACCCAAGCCCTGCTGCAGGCGAGAGATCCACGGCGGATAAAAACTCAGCGCCAAAGAGTGCGCGGCGACAATATCCAGCGCCTCGTTAGCAATCGACAGGCCGCGCAAATGGCTAAGCGATTCGTTTAATTGCTCGACCAGGTTGCGCGCAGTGACCAGAAACAACTGCCCTTCTGGCGTTAACCCAACGGGGGTCGTCGAACGGTCCACCAAAGTGACATCAACGGCCTGCTCCAGCGCTCGAATACGACGACTAAATGCCGGTTGGGTAACGTGTCGCTGGCGTGCTGACGCAGAAAAGCTGCGCGTATTGGCCAGCGCTACAAAATCTTCCAGCCATTTTGTTTCAAGATTCACCCCATGACTCCTTGTATCACCCTGCTTTCACGCATGTTGGCTTTCCTTTTGGGCTAACTTAATTATTGAACCGGGGCCATTAAATAGGCCGCACGCGAGACGACTTTCATCCACACCGGACGCTGGTTAATTTCATCGATGGTCACACGCCGACAGTGTGAAAAGTCTTTTTCCAGCATCTCTTCAACGCTGGTCGCAAAATCGCGGCTTGGTATAAACGCGGTAATCTCAAAATTTAACCGAAACGAGCGATTATCCAAATTGACAGTACCCACCGTCGCTGCCTCGCTATCTACCAGCATGACTTTTTGATGTAAAAACCCCGGAAGATAACGGTATATTTTTACACCAGCCCTTAACATATCGGGTAGGAATGAGAACGCCGAGAGGAAAACTAGCAAGTGGTCGGGACGCTCGGGGATCATGACCCGAACGTCGACACCGCGCATCGCCGCAAGGCGCAGCGCGTCCTGAACTCCCTGGTCGGGAACAAAATAGGGGCTGGTCACCCATAGCCGCTGCTTGGCGCTATGAATAACCTGCTGCACTAGCAGGCTGGCGGTGTCCTGGCGGTCAGCGGGGCCAGAAGGCACAATAACCACGTGATGGTCGGTGGTGGGCGATGTATCCGGGGACCAGTTCAGGCTAATCACTTCATCGGTGGCCCAATGCCAATCTTCCCAAAAAGCCTCCTGCAAGCCCAATACACTGGGCCCTTCCAGCTTAAGATGAGTATCCCGCCAAGGCCCATGGCGCGGATTCTCACCGAGATACTCGACCCCAACATTAAAACCTCCTACCCAGCCCTCCTTACCATCTATCACGGTCACTTTACGATGGTTGCGGAAGTTAAGCTGAAAACGATGCTTAAGGCCTCGCGATGAGCGAAAGGCACTCACGGCTACCTCATCAGTGATTAAATCATTGAGGTAGCTATCGGCTAATTTACGGCTGCCCACCTCATCATAGAGAAAATACACCCGCACGCCACGCTGCGCAGCACGCTGTAAATGATGCTTCAGGCGCTGCCCAAGGGCATCATTGCGAACAATAAAAAACTGCAGCAAAACATACTGCTCAGCGCGATCAATACCGTCAAACAAGCTTTCGAAGGTCGCGGTCCCATCGATGAGCAGTGTCGCTTGATTGCCATGGGTAAGCGGCATCATGGCAAGCTGTTCCACCGCCTGAATATCCGCACTGCTGGAGGGGGCCACATAAGGCTGAACATTGGCCCGGTAGCGCACGAGCACTCGGCGTAGAACGGTGTCTCGCTGGCCTCGGGCAGATACATAGCCATAAAAACGCGGTCGCCCGAAAAACCAGTAAGCAGGAAGCGCCACATAGGGGAACGTCAGTAGCGATATGATCCATGCCACGGCCCCCTGGGAGGTGCGGCTGGACATCAGTGCCATAATCGCGGAGACAAAGCCTAGCAGGTGTATCAGTAAGATGCCGGTCCCTAGCAACCAGGAGGTCATATCAACGTCCTCATAAAGCAAGGGCCTCGCCGTCAGCGAGGCCCTTATGCGTTTAAAGCCTAATCAACCTTACCACTCCATCATGCCGACTGGGCAATAATCTCTTTCCACTTCGCCGGACCGGTTTGATGTACCGATGTGCCCAGGCTATCAACAGCCACGGTCACTGGCATATCTTCGACCTCAAATTCGTAGATCGCTTCCATACCCAGATCTTCGAAGCCCACTACCCGCGATTTTTTAATCGCCTGTGCTACAAGATAGGCAGCGCCACCGACGGCCATTAAGTAGACAGCTTCATTATCACGAATAGCATCTATGGCGAGCTGCCCACGCTCTGCTTTACCTACCATGCCCAGCAGTCCAGTCTCTTCCAGCATGGTGCGGGTAAATTTATCCATTCGTGTGGCGGTAGTCGGGCCAGCAGGTCCCACTACTTCATCGCCAATCGGATCAACCGGGCCGACGTAGTAGATAAAGCGACCTTTCATATCGACGGGCAATGGCTCGCCTTTGGCCAGCATATCGATCATGCGCTTATGGGCCGCATCGCGGCCAGTTAGCAGCTTGCCATTTAACAGCAGGGTATCACCGGGCTGCCAGGTTTTGACTTCGGCGGGCGTCACCGTATCAAGGTTGACACGTTTTACGTTCTCGCCCGCCTCGCGGGTAATTTCCGGCCAGTCCTCAAGCTTCGGCGCTTTTAGCGCTGCGGGGCCAGATCCATCCAGCGTAAAGTGGGCGTGACGGGTCGCCGCGCAGTTGGGAATAATCGCTACAGGCTTGTTGGCCGCATGGGTCGGATAGTCTTTAACTTTAATATCCAGCACGGTGGTTAAGCCGCCTAGCCCCTGGGCACCAATACCGCTCTTGTTGACCTTATCAAACAGCTCTAAACGCAGCTCTTCAGCACGGTTGCTGGGCCCGCGAGCCTGCAGATCCTGAATATCGATAGGATCCAGCAGCGCCTCTTTGGCAATCAGCATGGCCTTTTCAGCGGTGCCGCCGATACCAATCCCCAGCATACCGGGCGGACACCAGCCAGCGCCCATCTTCGGCAGTTGCTCCATCACCCAATCAACCACGCTGTCGGAGGGGTTAAGCATGGCAAACTTGGATTTTGCCTCGCTGCCACCGCCCTTCGCGGCAACGTGAATATCGACGCTGTCACCGGGCACAATTGAGTGGTGAATAATCGCCGGCGTGTTGTCTTTGGTGTTGGCCCGCTTGCCGTCGGGATCCGCCAGCACCGAGGCACGGAGGATATTATCCGGCAGCAGGTAAGCGCGACGAACACCTTCATTGATCATGTCGTCCAGGCTCATGTCCGCTTCCCAGGTAACGTTCATACCCACGTGAACGAACACGGTGACGATGCCGGTATCCTGGCAAATCGGGCGATGCCCGGTGGCACACATACGCGAGTTAATCAATATCTGAGCAATGGCGTCTTTGGCGGCGGGGTTCTCTTCGCGCTCGTAGGCAGCCGCCATGGCGTCGATAAAATCTTTGGGATGGTAATAAGAGATGTACTGCAGAGCATCGGCAACGCTTTGAATAACGTCGTCCTGGCGAATCACGGTCATGGACTAATTGCTCCTAGGTTATCGTCTAGTTAGCGGCTTTCGTCCGCGCCTGCGGAAGTGCCGTCTTAGCGTGAACCCAGTATACCGTATTGGCCCTTACGCAGCAGCACTCTGCGGTGTAGAACTGATTACTTCAGCAAATCTTGATCCAGGTGTGTTTCTACCAGCAAGATAACGGTATAAATATTAAAGCCAGCGCTGCGACGCGCTTTGGCGCTGCTTATCCTGACTGGCAGTGAGGGCAGAGATAGAGCCGCCGCGAACCGATCATTTTGCGCTCAATCACCGATCCACAGCGGTGGCACTCAAGACCTGCCCGATCGAAAACCGCGAAACGCCACTGTCTGCGCGCCTCGCCTGCAGCTTTGGCCTGGGAGATCCAGGCCTCACGATTGGTGACGCCTGCGGTTTGGTAGGCTTGGCGGGTAATGTCAATGATGCACTCAGCCAGGGTTTGCTGCTGTTCTGGGGTCAAATCCACCGGTCGAGCGCTTGGCGGCAGTTGAGAGAAAAACAGGATTTCAGAGCGCAAATAATTACCCAGCCCGGCGACCAACCCCTGGTCGAGCAGCAGTGCCCCCAGGCTGCGTTTATGAAATCGCTTCAAATTCAGGCGCTGCTGCACATCGGATGGAGCCACATCTTGGCTCAACAAATCAGGGCCCAAGCGGGCTAAGAAAGGGTGCTCGGTGAGATTGTCTGCATGCCAGAGGGAAATATCCGATGCGCTATAGAGACTGGCGCTACGCCCTTCTGCTGTAAGTCGAACACGCAGGGTGCGCTTGGTGTTGGGCGGTTTATCCTCACTATGCAGCTTCCAAACCCCATAAAGCTGATTGTGGGAGTAAAGCACGCGCTGGTCGGCAAAACGGATCAACATTGCTTTGCCCCAGGTATCTACCCGAGAAACCCGAATACCGATCAGTGACGCGGCCTGCTCGGCAAGCTCTGGAAAGGCGAACCAAGCATCGTCAATCACCCGCCCGCCTATTTGCTGTTCAATACGATCCGCCGCGCGGCGAATTTCTGGGCCTTCCGGCATACCGTTAGCCCAGCGCCAGCTGTTTTTCTTTCATCTGGTGGAGTTGATCACGCAGCCGCGCGGCCTCTTCAAACTCGAGATTTTGTGCGGCTTCAAACATGGCATCCTCAAGCTTACTGATGGCACCCAGCAGGTCTTGGTTGCTCATGGTGGTGATATCGTACTCTGCAGCGCTTTCCGCCACTTTACGCTCGTTGCCACGGCGACGGCTGCTCTTCTTGCTGCCTGGCGCCTGGGCGGCTTCAAGTATATCGGCCACCGACCGCGTCACGGTGGTCGGTGTAATGCCATGCTCAAGGTTGTGTTCGGTTTGCTTCGCCCGCCGCCGCTCGGTCTCATCGATCGCTTTGCGCATCGAGTCAGTAATCCGGTCACCATAGAGAATCGCCTTGCCGTGGGCGTTACGGGCCGCTCGGCCAATTGTTTGGATCAACGAGCGCTCGGCGCGCAGAAAACCCTCTTTATCAGCATCGAGAATCGCCACCAGCGACACTTCGGGAATATCCAAGCCTTCGCGCAGTAGGTTGATACCTACCAACACATCAAACTTGCCTAGGCGTAAATCACGAATAATCTCAACCCGCTCGACGGTGTCGATATCCGAATGCAAGTAGCGCACCCGAATGCCGTGCTCGTCAAAATACTCGGTCAGGTCTTCCGCCATGCGCTTGGTTAGCGTGGTTACCAGCACCCGTTCGCCTACCGCAGTGCGCAGACCAATCTCCGAGAGCAGATCGTCTACCTGAGTGCTGGCCGGGCGCACCTCAATTTCAGGGTCCAGCAGCCCGGTGGGACGCACCACCTGCTCTACCGTTTGGCTGGCGTGCTCGCCCTCATAACGGCCTGGGGTGGCGGAGACAAAGATCGTTTGCGGGGAGATTGACTCCCACTCCTCAAACTTCATGGGCCTGTTGTCCAGCGCCGAGGGCAGCCGAAAACCATACTCGACCAACGTCTCTTTACGCGAGCGGTCGCCTTTATACATGCCGCCTACCTGGGGCACGCTGACATGTGACTCGTCGATAAACAGCAGCGCGTCGTCGGGCAAGTAGTCGAAGAAGGTCGGCGGTGGCTCGCCCGGCGCACGGCCAGAGAGATAGCGGGAGTAGTTTTCGATACCATTGCAGTAACCCAGCTCCAGCATCATTTCGATATCATAGAGGGTGCGCTGCTCTAAACGCTGCGCTTCTACCAGCCGCTCGTGCTTACGCATCCATTCAAGGCGCTCTTTGAGCTCCTGTTTAATGTCATCAATGGCGCCTAGAATCGTTTCCCGCGGGGTAACGTAGTGGGACTTGGGATAGATGGTCATCCGCGGCACTTCCCCGCGCACGGCACCGGTGAGCGGATCGAACAGGCGAATGGTGTCGATCTCGCTATCGAACAGCTCTACCCGAACCGCCTCTTCGTCGGAATCAGCAGGGAAAATATCGATCACATCCCCGCGCACCCGGTAGGTACCGCGGCGGAAATCCATATCATTGCGGGTATATTGTAGCTCCGCTAAGCGGCGCAAAAAGGCGCGCTGATCAATCAGCTCACCGCGGGTGAAATGGAGGCGCATTTTAAGGTACTGGTCAGGGTCACCGAGGCCATAAATCGCCGAGACTGACACCACAATCAGCGCGTCGCGGCGTTCTAGCAGTGCCTTGGTGGCCGAAAGCCGCATCTGCTCGATATGGTCGTTTATCGAGGCATCTTTCTCGATAAAGGTATCCGAGGAAGGCACATAGGCTTCCGGCTGGTAGTAGTCGTAGTAGGAGACGAAATACTCTACGGCGTTATCCGGGAAGAATGCCTTGAATTCGCCGTAAAGCTGGGCCGCAAGCGTCTTGTTCGGCGCCATCACAATGGTAGGACGCTGCTGCTGTTCCACCACATTGGCCATGGTGAAGGTTTTACCCGACCCGGTCACGCCAAGCAGCGTTTGGTGAGCAAGCCCAGATTCCAGGCCACTAATCAGCCCTTTAATAGCAGCAGGCTGGTCGCCAGCGGGCTGAAATTTTGACTGCAATCGAAAGGCTTTGCTCATCGGTGCTCCTATAAAAGATATAATTTAAACTAACCGGGTGGCGATCTCGACCGTAGACTGGGTCATCAGGCGTTGAATGGGGCAGCGGTGGCTAATATCTTCCAGCCGGGCGCGCTGCTCCGGGTCTTCAATACCGTGCAGCGTTAATGCCACGTCTAGCTTGTAGATGCCCTTTTTTTCCTGGCTATCGTCACGCTGCACCGTGACAGTAATACCCTCGAGCGGCCACTCTTTACGCTTGGCGTACATCTGCACAGTAATCGCCTTGCAGGTACCCAGAGCAATATCGAAATAGTCGTGGGGATCAGGGGCACTGCCCTCGCCACCTACTATCGGTGGCACATCAGCGTATAGATCTTCCAAGCCATTGACTTCAACTCGCTGCCTAAAGACATGGTTGCGTTCACTGATCACGGTAATCGGTGGGTGCATTAGGATACCTTTACGCCTAGCTTGAGTTTTTCAATGGCATTAATCAGCGTTTCGCGCCTTGCCCGGCCGTCTACATCGGCGCCATGGCGCCCCACTTCGGCACTATCAACGCCATCAAGCATCATCAGCGCCGTGGTGATTTTGTTGACCTGATCGACCGATTTAACACCTTGGAATGTTAACGACTGCTGCGCCATAGCGTTTCCCTGCCTGTTGACCTGTGCAAAACTGATACAAGAGAAAGAGTCTAGCACGCTAATGGTGCCTTGCAATCAGCGCTGACCGCCCACACCTAATAGTACTAACGTTACTTTTGACTCTTACGTACTGAATACATCACTACCGAACGCTTTCCCACTTTTTCAGGAGTTTTTATGGCGACCGTTACCGCTAGCACCCCCGCCCTTGGCAGCGTCCGCCTTAATCATTTAGCCGCGCTGGATGTGAAGGGGGCGGATGCCGAAAAGTTCCTTCAGGGCCAGACCAGCGCTCAGGTCAGCTTGGCCGATGGACACTTCGCGCCGCTCACCTGTTTTTGTACGCCTAAGGGGCGGATGTTAGCCAACGCTCAACTGATGCGCTTGGGGGATGAGCATTTTCGTTTGCTACTGAGCGTTACCCTACTTGACAGTTTAGCCAGCCATCTTAAAAAATTCGCCGCCTTCTATAAGACTGAGTTGGTCTCGCTGCCCGATCTTATCGTCGTGGGTTCAAGCGATGATGCCCAATCGATTGCGGATCAATTTGCTTTATCACTACCTGATCAAGTGGGTACCCACAGTAACAACGATCAAGCCTGCGTACTCCGCTACCCCGGTGAGACACCGCGCTGGCTGTTGTGTTTCGATCACGATACCCCGGCATCGGTTAAGGATGATGCAGTGAGCCGCAACGCTTGGCAGCTTGAGGATATTCGTAGCGGCCTGGCGTGGCTTACCGATGCCCAGCAGGATCATTTCCTGCCCCAGATGCTTAACTGGGAAGCGCTGGGTGGCATTAGCTTTAAAAAAGGCTGCTATACCGGTCAGGAAGTTGTTGCCCGGGCACACTTTCGTGGCCAAGTGAAAAAGCGCCTGATGCACATCAGTGTAGAAACCACATCGCTGCCCGAGGTGGGCGCCAGCATCGTTAATTGTGACGATAAATCAGTGGGTGAAGTGGTAGCCAGCGCGACGACCCCGCAAGGCGACATCGAGCTGCTAGCGGTCATGAGCACCAAAGTGGCCGAAGCAATGACGCCGCTGTTTTTAGCTGGGACGCCAGCCACCCTGCTTCTATTACCTTATGCGATTGAGCGCGTTGATCCCGAGCAGCTGGCGGTTAGCCTCAACGGCTAAGGCTTACGTTTTAGGATAAGCCAAACAACGTTGCAGCGGTTTCACTGCTCTGGGCCGCAACATGTTCCACTGTTTGTCCACGCAGAGTGGCCACAATGTCACACACCTCGGCCACTCGGCACGGCTCGTTCCGCCCCCCCTGATAGCCGCTAAGCGGCATGTCGGGGCTGTCGGTTTCCAGCACAAAGGCCTCGTCAGGCAGCGCCGCAGCGGTTCGCCGTAGCCGCTTGGCTCGCTCATAGGTGACGGCGCCACCCAACCCCAGTTTGAATCCCAAGTCGAGAAACTTCGTTGCTTGCTCAATGGAGCCTGAGAAGGCATGAATCAGCCCCGCCTTGGGCAGCGCCAACTGGCGAAGGCGCTTAGCGACCTTGTCGTTGGCGTGGACGCAGTGCACCACCACCGGCAGCGCATGCTGTTTGGCTAGCTTCAATTGGGCATCAAAGTAGTGCCACTGGGCTTCAAGGGTGTCGGTAAAGCGACCATCGATACCGCACTCGCCCACGGCCACCACCTTAGGGTGCTCACTGAGCAGGTTGTCCAGCGCGGCAATATCCGCCTCTTGATGCTGATCCATAAAGTAAGGGTGTAAGCCCAGGCATACCGAGGTGTCCGCTCGTGCGCCAAGCGCCAGCACCTGCTGCCAGCGGGAACGGGTGGTGCCCGGCACCACAAAGTGCGCCACACCCACTGCCTTGGCGCTCTCAAATACCTCAGTTCGATCCTTATCAAACTGGGCAAAGTCGAGATGGCAGTGGGCATCAACCAGCATGGGGCCTACCTATAAACGTTAGTGCTCGCGGGTTGGCTGGAAGCGAATGTCCGGCCAGCGCTCCTGGGTCATCTGTAAGTTAACCCGGGTAGGCGCGATATAGGTGAGGTAACCACCGCCATCAATTGCCAGGTTAGTACTGGCTTTACGCTTAAACTCTTCGAGTTTTTTAGCATCTTCACAGTAGACCCAGCGGGCGGTCTGAACGTTGACCCCTTCGTACAAGCAGTCGACCTTGTACTCCTCTTTCAAGCGGTGGGCGACCACATCGAACTGCAGGGTACCCACTGCGCCGAGAATCAGGTCGTTGTTGTCCATGGGCATAAAGACCTGGGTAGCGCCCTCTTCGGAAAGCTGCTGCAAGCCCTTTTGTAGCGCCTTCATTTTCAGCGGGTCTTTCAGCCGCACGCGCTTAAAGAGTTCAGGCGCAAAGTGGGGGATGCCGGTAAAGCGCATATCCTCACCCACGGTAAAAGTATCGCCGATCTGGATCGTACCGTGATTGTGCAGGCCGATAATATCGCCGGGCCAGGCCTCTTCTACCTGGGAACGGTCGGAGGCCATAAAGGTCAACGCATCGGCAATCTTAACGTCCTTGCCGATACGTACATGGCGCATCTTCATGTTCTTTTCGTACTTGCCTGAACAGACCCGCAAAAAAGCGATGCGGTCGCGGTGATTGGGATCCATGTTGGCCTGGATTTTAAACACGAAACCGGTGAAGCGCTCATCGTCAGACGTAACTACCCGCGTATCGGTTTCGTGGGCCTGGGGTGGCGGCGCGTACTCGACAAAACCGTCGAGCATTTCACGCACGCCAAAGTTGCCCATGGCGGTTCCGAAATAGACCGGTGAAAGCTCACCACGACGATAGGCGTCTAGATCAAACTCATGGGAGGCACCGCGCACCAGCTCGACTTCCATACGCAGCTCTTCGGCCTGATCTTCTCCCAGCACGGCATCCACTTCAGGGCTATCCAAGCCCTCAATGCGCCTATCATCAGGGATTCGGCTGCCCTGGCCCTGGGTATAAAGATGAATCACGTCGTTATAGAGGTGATAAACGCCCTTGAAGTGACGCCCCATGCCAATCGGCCAGGTCATCGGCGCACATTGAATGTTTAGGACGGTCTCGACTTCATCCATCACCTCAATGGGGTCGCGGATATCGCGGTCCATTTTGTTGATAAAGGTGAGGATCGGCGTGGTACGCAGACGACACACTTCCATCAACTTAATGGTCCGATCCTCAACGCCTTTGGCGCCGTCGATGACCATCAAGGCTGAGTCAACTGCCGTAAGCGTACGGTAGGTATCTTCAGAGAAGTCTTCGTGACCGGGCGTGTCCAGCAGGTTAACGATGCGCCCCCCGTAGGGGAACTGCATCACCGAGGTCGTTACCGAGATCCCCCGCTCCTGCTCCATCTTCATCCAGTCCGAGGTAGCGTGGCGATCGTTACGCTTGCTCTTTACCGAACCGGCTAACTGAATGGCATTACCAAACAGCAGCATCTTTTCGGTGATCGTGGTTTTACCAGCATCAGGGTGCGAAATAATAGCGAATGTCCTGCGAAGCTCGGCTTCACGGGCTAATTGAGTCTCTTTCATTGTGCCTCTTCAAATATAGGTACTCAGCGCAGCACTCAATTAGTAGTTCTCGACCAACTAGCCGCCGCGCGTTGAGCAATGTCCATTGCGGCAATTGTAACGCCTGGGAGCGGCTTTTGTCGCGGGTGGCGTCAAACGCGGACCCTGAAAGAAAGACCAAAAAAAACGCTGACCAGGTCAGCGTTTTTTATTTAAGGCACCCATAGCTTATTCAGCATAGGATTTATTAAGCGTAGGTATTTACCTGCGTGCCTACATTGCCCTCTTTCGCCAAGTCTGGCTGAGCGCCAGTGTCAGCGGAGGCCATTATTTCCGTTACTTGATCAGCTTGCGTATCCAAAGCTTCTTTGAACACCTGCATTTGAGCCTGTTCAGCGGTTTGCGCCTGGTTCATATACAGCGATGCGCTTACTGAACTACTGATACCAACATCCATATTTCCACCTCATGGCGTGCGAATGTACCTACAAATTAGCAAAGCATTAGGTCACACGCAAAAAAATCATCATTACTACGTGTGCTTACACCTGACGCTCTCTAATACTATCGGCTTAATCATCCTGATCATTAATGAATATAGCGCTAGTTAGAACCTATCAGCGCGAAAGGGCGCCATATCAATGGCGGTAGGTTGCCCTTCCATCATATCCGCCAGCAGATGGCCTGTAGCAGGCCCTAAGGTAAATCCTTGGTGGCCATGGCCAAAGGCCAGCCATAGCCCTGGGTGCCGCGGCGCAGGCCCAATTACCGGCTTCATATCGGGCAAACAGGGCCGTGCGCCCTTCCAAGCGGCGTCATCGCAGCGCTCGCCTAGCGGGAATACGCTGCGCGCGACTTTCTCAGCTGCTGCTAATTGATTAACATCCGCAGGCGCATCCAAGCGGTCCAATTCGGCACCTGTGGTCAAACGAACGCCAGCGTTCATCGGCGCCAGCAGATAGCCGACCTCGGCATCCATAACCCAAAAATTGAGCTTTGCCGACGCCTGAGGTACGTAGTGCATGTGATAGCCACGCTTAACAAAGGTAGGAAAGTGATAGCCAAGCTCTTTTAGCCAGCTTCCCGCCCATGGACCTAGCGCCACCACGACCTCATCTACTTCTAATGTTTCGGAGGCGGTATTAACCTGCCAGCGCTCCCCCACCTGCTTAACTGACTTAATATCCGCCTGCAAAATGCGTCCGTCGTCGTTGCTAAACGCCTCCGCGTAAGCCGCAACCAGCGCACCGGGATCAGCAACGGTCCAGGGATCCAGCCAGTGAATCGCACCGATAATGGTATCGCTCAGGGAAGGCTCTTTATCCACAAGAGCCGCCCTATCCAACTGCGCGAACTCCACGCCATAAAGACGCCGCGCTTCTTCAGCCTCTTTTATCCGCGCCGCCAGCTTTTCAGGAGTGCGATAAAGCTCAAGCCACCCCTGCCTGCGCACCAGGTGCTCGGCGCCTGCGGCATCAATCATCGGGCCGTGGGTTTTTAGCGAAAGCTGAATAAGTGAGGCGTATTCCGGGACAATTTTCTGGTAAGCCTTCGGCGCCGAGTTCATCCAGTAGCGCAATAACGGGGAGGCAGCGTTAACCATCCCCGCCGTGCGATAACGAATATCTACCCGGCGATTAGGTAAGACGCTAAGTAGCGTTTTGACGTCGCGGGGAAAAGGGTACGGCCTAACCGCTTCACGCTGAATGATACCCGCATTGCCAAACGAGGTTTCACGGCCAGGCTGAAGGCGGTCCACCAGGGTGACCTCATGCCCCCGCTGGCGCAGATGCCAGGCAATGCTGACACCCACCATGCCTGCTCCCAAAACTACCGTTTGACGCGCCATTTTGATGCACTCCCTTTCACGGATTTAGAACCACATTTGAAGATCGATAACCATTTGAAAAATATCACCAATTCATCCGCATTTATATAGTCGTAAACGCTATTTTTACATCAATAAACAGCAATTAACACTGCTATAAGCGTCAAAAACGATGACTTCACTATTAGCGGCATAACAATTGCTTAGTTTCTATTAGGAAACCTAAATGGCATTCAGCTAGCGCCGCCGTAACGGTTTCTTCTCCTACCGCGCAAATCCAATAAAGCACCAAAAAGAAGCGCATGTGCACCAAAAGTTGCTAAGGAAAACATCATGCCTGCCACGCTAGATTTGCATAGCTCGCTGCTCGACACACTCTGGGTGCTATGGGCCGCTGCTCTGGTATTTGTGATGCAAGCTGGCTTTCTCTGCCTAGAGGCGGGTACTACGCGCACCAAGAACGCTATCAACGTCGCTATGAAAAACGTAGCGGACTTTGCCATTGCCGTCAGTGTTTTTTGGTTAGTCGGCTTTGGCATCATGTTTGGCGACGCCCACCACGGCTTAATCGGTACGACGCTGTTTGGTTGGCAGCTAGAAGCTTCCAGTAGCTGGGTGATTACCGTTTTTATTTTCCAGGCAATGTTTTGTGCTACCGCCGCGACCATTGTGTCGGGCTCGGTGGCAGAACGCATGCCCTTTTTAGCCTACACATGGACGGCTCTCTGGATCGCCCTACTGATCTACCCGGTATTTGGCCATTGGGCATGGGGCGGGCTTTTGGGCGGCGCAAAGGGCTGGCTAGGGTCGCTTGGGTTTGTCGATTTTGCGGGCTCGACGGTGGTGCATAGCGTGGGCGGCTGGGTAGCGCTGGCAGCCGTACTCTGTATTGGCCCACGCACTGGGCGCTTCACCCATGGCAAACCACCTACCGCCTTTCCCTCTGGCAACCTCCCCCTCGCCATGCTCGGCGCGCTGTTTATGATTTTAGGCTGGTTTGGTTTTAACGGCGGCAGCACCCTGGCGGTTACCGCGCAAATACCCGGCATAATAGCCAATACTGTTTTGGGCGCCGTTGGCGGCATTCTTTCGGGCATGTTAATGGGCCTAAGAACGCGGCGCTACGCGGACGTGATGTATGCGATTAATGGCGCCATTGCGGGCTTGGTTGCCGTCACCGCCAGCGCTCACGTGATCTCTTTATCGGCGGCATTTGGGCTGGGTGCAGTTAGCGGCGTCCTGATGGTGCTGACCAGTGAATGGCTGCTAAGCAAGCATATTGATGATGCCGTCAGCGCCATACCCTCACACCTCGTAGCGGGCATATGGGGGACGCTAGCCCTGCCTTGGGTGGCTGACTTAACGCTGCTGGATAGCGGCCTGTCTCGAGCAGCTCAGTTTGGCGCCCAGCTGCTGGGCGTTGTGGTATGCGGTGTCTGGAGCTTTGGCAGCGCCTGGCTGCTGTTTCGTATTACCCGGCGCTTCTTACCCATTCGCGTCTCACCTGAAGCAGAAAAGATGGGCCTTAACCTCGCCGAACATGGCGCTAAGAATGAGTTGAACCAACTGCTTGAGCATATGCGTCAGCATGAACAGCAGGGCGATATGCGCCAGCGAATTGACGCCGACCCGTTCACCGAAGTGGGCGAAATAGCGGCGAGCTATAATCGCGTCACCGCCGCCCTTGAACGCGCCGTTGGGCATACCCGCGTCATGCTGCGCAATCTGCGCGACGGTGTGATTACCTGGCAGGCAGACGGCACCCTGACAAGCCTCAACCCCGGCGCTGAGCAACTCTTTGAGGTAGAGGCCTTACAACTTATTGGCCAACCTGTTACGCAGCTATTGCCGGGGCGCTCCCTTATTCCTGGGGAGCGCCATGAAATCAAACGACGCTCTACAGATATGCAGGTGCGCTATCTGGAAATACAGGTGAGCGAGGGTGCCAGCGGCTCCGCATCAGAACGCTCGGGCATGGTGCGCGATATCACCGAGCGTAAACAGTTACAAGAGCAGCTAAACCGCGAGCGGGATCTAGCCCGCACCACGCTGGCCTCTATCGGGGATGGCGTGATTACCTGCGACGCCAGTGGCAACGTGACGTTTATCAATACCGAGGCTACGCGTTTAACTGGATGGACACCCGAAGAGGCCATGGATAAGCCCATCTATCTGGTGTACCAATTACGCGAAGAAGCCAGCGGTGAGCCGCTAAGCAATCCAGCCAGGCAAGTGCTCACCCAACTAACCTCGGTACACTCCACCGAACACTGCCTGCTGGTTAATCGTGAGCACGCGCGCACTCCCATCCAACACAGCGCCTCACCGATACGTTCACGCAGCGGCATTACCCTCGGCGCAGTGGTCGTTTTTCAGGATGTCAGCCTCACTCGCCAACTGACCGAACAGCTCAGCTATCAGGTCAGCCACGATAACCTAACCGACCTGCTCAATCGCCGCGCCTTCGAATCAGCGCTCACCGCGCTACTCAACCGCGACGATGGTCAACATGTGCTGTGCTACCTGGATCTTGATCAATTCAAAATCGTCAATGACAGCTGCGGCCATCTCGCGGGAGACGAACTGCTGCGCCAGGTCGCGTTAAAATTAAAAGGCCACGTGCGCAGCAGCGATATCGCCGCACGCCTGGGTGGCGATGAATTTGCTTTGTTGCTACCTGATTGCACTTTAGAGCGCGCTTTGACAATTGCAGAAGCGCTGCGCTGCGATATCGAACAGTACCGTTTTGCCTGGCAGGGACACACCTTTGGTATCGGTGTGAGCATTGGCTTGGTTGAATTAAACCCTGCTCAGCCCATGCAGTTGAGCCAGGCACTCCACGCTTCTGATGCAGCGTGCTACGTCGCAAAAGAGACCGGCCGTAATCGCATCCACTGCTATCAGCCTGACGATCATTCGTTACTGGAAAAGCACGGCGAACTTCAGTGGGCACAACGCCTGCAAAATGGCTTGGATAACGACGCTTTCCGCCTTTTCGCCCAACCCATTACAGCCGTTTGTGCCGACAGCCCTGGCTACCGCGAAATTCTGCTCCGCCTCGAAGAGCAGGGAGAGGTCATCGCGCCGGGTAGCTTTCTCCCCGCCGCTGAGCGATATCACTTTATGGTGCGTATTGACCGCTGGGTTATCCGTAACACCCTGGCCTGGCTAGGGGATCAAAACCGCCACGCAGCACTGCCGTCACATAGCCTGTGGGGTATCAATCTTTCGGGCGATTCGCTTTCTGATGCTGATTTTTGCCAGGACCTTATTAGCCAAGTTGCCAAGGCAGAGCTACCCCACGGCACGCTGTGTTTTGAAATTACCGAAAGCACCGCTATTGCCCAACTCTCCAATGTCAGTGAATTAATTGTCACCCTGAAAGAGTATGGCTGCCGCTTTGCACTGGATGACTTTGGCACCGGCGTCTCCTCTTTTAGCTACCTAAAGCAGTTGCCCGTCGATTATCTAAAAATTGACGGTAGCTTTATCCGCAATGTGCATCAGGACCCCATTGACCGGGCAATGGTTGAGGCGATTCATGCCGTTGGCAAGGCGTTGGCGATTCAGACAATTGCTGAATTTGTGGAGACCCAAGCAACGCTGGACACGCTGCACCAAATGGGCATCGACTACGCACAGGGGAATTTACTCGGCAGACCTGAACCACTCACCCATATGGCGAACCACCGCATTAAGGTGATGCCACGCTAGCGGCAGGGAAATCTAAATGCCAGAAACGCAAAAAAACCCAAGATGGGCATCGTCTCTAAGAGAAGGAAGGCAGTCACTAAAATAGGCTAGGATAAATACTGGAGGATATACCGGCTAATGGGGTGGATGATGGGACTTGAACCCACGACCACCGGAGTCACAATCCGGGGCTCTACCACTGAGCTACACCCACCACAACCTAAAACTGGAAACGCAAATATTGTCACTGGGGTGGATGATGGGATTTGAACCCACGACCACCGGAGTCACAATCCGGGGCTCTACCCCTGAGCTACACCCACCATAGACAAACTTGCGAAACATGCTTGAAGAGATGATTCTGACAGGTTGTTACCACTGAATTAGGTGGCACGCCCAGCAGGAATCGAACCCGCAACCTACGGCTTAGAAGGCCGTTGCTCTATCCGGTTGAGCTATGGGCGCACATAAAGAATTCGGAAGAAACGAATACTGATGAGCACTAGACCACAACCAAAGCTTGGAAAAGCAAACTGCTACCTTTCGCGCTAGTTAAGTGTGGTCGGGATGGAGGGATTCGAACCCCCGACATCCTGCTCCCAAAGCAGGCGCGCTACCAGACTGCGCTACATCCCGATTTCTCACTCTAGACGCTACCGCATGGCCCGTCTCAAGCGAGGCATATATTACTATTTTTAATTTTAAAGTCAACCATTAAAGTGATTGTTAGTGAAGGCGCTTTGCCTGGATGCCCCAGCGTGCGAAAATTAGCATCTCTACGCGCTGCTGTATGAGCGCTTGGTACCAGTTTTTGTCTGAAGTGTTAGCGAACGCCGCTAGCTTTCAGACATGGCTCTTAAGACCTAGCCTTAGCTCTTTTAACATCCACAGGGATTCCATTACATGACCGCCCAACTAATCGATGGCAAAGCCATCGCTGCTACTGTCCGCCAACAGGTTGCCGAAAAGATCGCTGCACGCCGTCAAGCCGGCGGGCGGGCACCGGGACTAGCCGTGGTTGTGGTCGGGGACGATCCCGCCTCTCAAGTGTATGTCAGTAACAAGCACCGCGCCTGCGAACAGGCAGGTATTCTTTCCTTTCAGCATGCCCTGCCCGCCACGACCTCACAGCATGAGCTGGAAGCCCTGGTTGACCAGCTCAACAGCGATCCTGCCGTGGATGGCATCTTGGTTCAATTGCCGCTGCCCAAGCACCTGGATGCAGAGCCTATTTTAGAGCGTATTCTTCCTGGCAAAGACGTCGATGGCTTTCACCCTTACAACATTGGCCGTCTAGCGCAGCGTATGCCCGCCCTACGCCCTTGCACGCCGAAAGGCATCATGACCCTGCTGGCACAGAGCGATATTGCGCTACGTGGCTTAGACGCTACCGTCGTAGGCGCCTCTAACATCGTAGGCCGCCCCATGGCGCTGGAACTGATGCTGGCAGGCTGTACCACTACCGTCTGTCACCGCTTTACCCAAAATCTTGAAGCCCACGTAGGCCGCGCCGATATTTTGATTGTGGCTGTCGGTAAGCCCGGCATCGTCAAAAGTGAGTGGATTAAGCCGGGCGCTATCGTGATCGACGTGGGTATCAATCGCCAAGAAGATGGCACGCTAAAAGGCGACCTCGACTTTGCTGCTGCTGCCGAACGCGCCAGCTTTATCACCCCGGTACCGGGTGGTGTGGGGCCGATGACGGTGGCAACGCTGCTGGAAAATACCCTGGAAGCCGCTGAGCAGCACGATTTAGCCCAACAGGCATAGCCAATTCCGGCATTATCAAATCATTTATCTAGGAGCATGGCGCAGTGAAGCGTATTGGTATTATTGGCGCAATGGCGCAGGAAGTGAGCACCCTGGTGGGTCAGTTGGACGCCCCCCAACGCTATGAGCACGCCGGTTTTGTCTTTCATACCGGCATGCGTTACGGCCTCGAAGTCATTGTGCTGCAGTCAGGGATTGGCAAAGTCAATGCCGCGGTGGGCACGGCTATTCTATTAGAGCGCCACCAGCCCGACGCTATTATCAACACCGGTTCAGCCGGAGGCTTTGCCACCGATTTAAACATTGGCGATGTAATTATTTCAGATGAAGTGCGTCACCATGACGTTGACGCCGTGGTGTTTGGGTATGAAATAGGCCAAGTGCCAGGGATGCCCGCCGCCTATTTAGCCGACACAGCGCTGCGAGAAGTCGCGCGTAACGCCATCGCCTCGTTAGGCGAAGTCCAAGTGCGCGAAGGCTTGATTGCCACTGGCGACGCCTTTATGTCCGACCCTGCCCGGGTAGACGCGACCCGCGCCCTGTTCCCCAGCATGCTGGCGGTAGAGATGGAGGGCGCCGCCATTGCCCAAACGTGCCACCTCTACCAGTGCCCTTTCGTGGTTATCCGCGCGCTCTCTGACATTCCCGGCAGTGGCGACAACCACCTCTCCTTCGATGAGTTTCTGGAGGTGGCTGCTGACCACTCGTCACGCATGGTGGATCAAATGCTAAAGCAGCTCGGTAACGTCTAACAGGGCGCTAAACGCTTGATGCCGTCGACGGTTAAAGCGTCGACGGCAGCCATCTCCCTAAGACTTAATCGCCCAGCCCAGCGACTCCCCCGCCAGTAGGGGAATAATTGTTTCCCCCTGGGCGTAAGCGTAGCTTTCCGGCAACGTCCACGCGCGGCGCTCCAGCGTAATGGTGTCGGGATTAGGCGATAGCCCATAAAAGCGCGGCCCATTAAGACTGGCAAAGGCTTCCAGCTTATCCAAAGCATCCATTTCATCGAAAGCGGCGGTGTAAAGCTCAATGGCCGCGGGAGCGGTATAGGCACCGGCACAACCGCAGCTTGACTCTTTAGCACCCTGGGAGTGGGGCGCGCTATCGGTGCCCAAAAAGAATTTGTGGCTGCCGCTGGTGGCTGCTTTTAGCAGCGCCTGGCGATGCTGCTCACGCTTTAGAATCGGCAGACAGTAGTAGTGAGGACGAATACCCCCTACCAGCATCTTGTTACGGTTAAACAGCAAGTGATGGGCGGTAATGGTGGCGGCCACGTTATCCGGTGCCTGGGCAACAAACTCAGCGGCCTGCTGGGTGGTAATATGCTCACACACTACTTTCAGCGTCGGGTGACGCTCCAACAACGGTTTCATCACGGTTTCAATAAACACCGCTTCGCGATCAAAAATATCGATCTCGGCATGGGTGACCTCACCGTGCACCAAGAGAGGCATACCGACCTTAGCCATCATCTTGATAGTGGCGTCACAATGCGCCAAATCGGTTACCCCAGAGTCAGAATTAGTGGTTGCCCCAGCAGGATAAAGCTTCACCGCTTTAACAATGCCACTTTGCGCCGCACGCTCAATCTCTTCGGGTGGTGTTGTATCGGTCAGATAGAGCACCATTAAGGGTTCGAAGGCACTGCCCGCGGGCAAGGCTGCGAGAATCCGCTGTCGGTATTCAAGCGCCTGGGCCGTCGTGGTAATCGGCGGAGTGAGATTGGGCATAATGATCGCCCGCCCCATCTGCGCAGCGGTATGGCCGACGACTGCTTTTAGCGCCTCACCATCGCGCAAGTGAAGGTGCCAATCGTCGGGGCGGGTCAGTGTCACAGTGTCCACGGCAAGTCCTGTAGTGGTGTTAAATCGGGTAAAATGCAGTGCGCACAGTATACGCAATTGTGCGAGGGGATAAATCCGCTACTCATGCGTCCACACCTATGCCCAAGTGTCGTATCATTACGGCGCTGTTCTAAGACCCAGGTCACACCACTAGTTTTTGACGCTAAGGATTCGGTTGTTTATGCAGAACGTGCGGCGCTATGCGGACATTATTGCCAGCCTGGAAGGATTGATGTGGCTAAGCCTCGCTTGGTCGATTTCGCTCTCCGTTCATATCGGCAGTACCGAACCCACTCTCGCCAGTTTACTGGTGATTGGTGCTTTGGTGGTTTTCTGCTGGGCTCATCGGCCCTTGCGTTATTTGCTGCGCCGCTACCATATCCGCAAACGTCGCACCGATATGTGGATCCACACCCTGGCTTTGCCGCTGCTGCTGGCGATGTTCTTCCACATAATGATTGACGCTTTACTGGGTGGTGCTTGGTTACCACCTAAAATGTTGCTGTTCAATATTTTGGCGTCTGCAGGCTGGACAACCTACGTCATGACCCTCTTAATTAAATTTGTCATTCATGGCTTTAAAGCCAAGAAGAAGCAAGCCTAACATGCCGACCGCCCTCCCCCTTCCGCTGTCTACGCCTAACCGCAACTTGGTGCGGCTAACGATTGTGCGCGGCATCACCTGGACTGGTTTTTTACTGGCCATTGTGGTCGGCGTTGAACTACTTGCTTTCGACTTGCCAGTGACGGCCGTGGTGAGTGTGGTCATTTCCATGGGCGTACTCAATATCGCCACCTGGTGGCGCCTGGGCCGCCCCCGCGCGGTGACGCATCTTGAGTACTTGTTACACTTACTAGCCGACATTACCGGCTTGACGCTGCTGTTCTACTTCTCGGGTGGCTCTACCAACCCCTTTATTACCTACTATCTGGTGCCGGTTACCATCGCTGCCGCCACACTGCCCTGGCGCCATGCCTGGATCATTGCCGCCTGCTCCATGGCGGGTTACACCTTTTTAATGTTTTCCTATCACCCCATCCCTCAGCTGGGCCATATCAACAGTGACAGCCCCCTAAGCCTGCATATATTAGGCATGTGGCTTAACTTTGGTCTCTCTGCGGGCCTGGTGACGTTCTTTATTTATAAAATGGCGCACGCGCTGCGTAGCCGTGATCAAGCGCTCTCCCGCACGAGGGAAGCCGCCCTACGTAATGAGCAAGTGCTAGCGGTGGCTACACAAGCCGCAGGCACCGCCCATGAACTGGGCACCCCATTGTCTACTATGGCTGTCCTTCTCAAAGAAATGCAGGCTGACGCCCCCGCCGATTCGGTGCTTGATCAGGACATTAACTTATTGCGCCAGCAGGTAGACGTATGCAAATCACGCCTGCAAAATTTGGTTTCTAACGCTGATCGGCGACGCATGGCCGAACCCGAGGTACTCGACGCGGAAGTGTGGCTAGCAGGCGTTGCGCAGCGCTGGCTGGTGCTTCGCCCGGATGTGAGCCATCAATTCGATGTGGCGGAGAAGCGCGGCAGGCCCTGGCTTGCTGTCGACGCCACCCTCGACCAAGCGTTGACCAATTTGCTCAACAACGCCGCTGACGCCAACCCAGAGCACATTGCTATTCGCTTAGACTGGCAGGGGGAGAGCGTGGTGATCGATATTAGAGATCACGGCCCAGGCGTTGCCATGTCAATTGCCGATCAGTTGGGTGAGACGTTTATTTCGACTAAAAGCAAGGGCATGGGTATCGGCTTGTTTTTAACCCATGCCACCATCAATCGCTTTGGTGGCGGTGTTAGCCTGTATAATCACCCGGAAGGGGGTACGCTAACAGAAGTTACGCTGCCTCGCTGCGCGGCACCCAATTAGACGCGCCCGCCCCAAGCACCGCCAGTAAGGATTGAGGACAACATGCAAACGCGAGAGCAACGCCTGCTGATCATTGATGACGATGAAATGTTTTGCCATGTGCTGAATCGTGCCCTAACGCGCCGTGGTTACGACGTCATCGTTGCCCACGATGCAGAGCAGGCTCTGACCCTGGCAGCGCAGTATTCACCTGCCATGGCGACCCTTGATTTAAAGCTGGAAAACAGCTCAGGCTTAAAGCTGCTTCCCGAGCTGCTTGCCACCGTACCCCAGTGTCGCATTGTGGTGCTAACGGGCTACTCAAGCATTGCCACAGCCGTTGAGGCAATGAAACTTGGCGCGGTTAATTACTTGTGTAAACCGGTGGATGCCGATGATGTTTTAATCGCTTTTGAGCGCCAAACTGGCGACCCGGATATTGAGCTCGCTGACAACCCGCCCTCGATTAACCGCATCACCTGGGAGCATATTCAGAAAGTGCTGCAGGAGCATGATGGCAATATATCTGCCACCGCACGGGCGCTGGGCATGCACCGCCGCACCCTTCAGCGCAAATTACAAAAACGCCCCGTACGTCGTTAAAGCCTGAAAAAAGCCATCTCGCCAACCACACAAGGTCATTGGCGAGGCCAGGCTGATGACTTAATGTGCCGTCCAGCCTAAATCGATATTAAAGCTCGATCCGGTCACGGCGCCGGCAGCGTCAGATGCCAGGTAAGCGACTAACTGCGCCACTTCTTCAGGCTCGATCAAGCGCTTGATCGCCGCCTGTTTGAGCATGACCTTTTCGATCACTTCCTGCTCATCCATACCGTGCAATTTAGCTTGGTCGGCGATTTGGTTGTCCACCAGCGGGGTTTTAACATAGGCAGGACACACGGCATTAGCAGTAATGCCTTGCTCACCGCCCTCCAGCGCCGCCGTTTTGGTCAAACCGATCATACCGTGCTTGGCACTGATATACGCCGCTTTACCCGGCGAAGCCACTTGGGCATGTATCGAGGCCACGTTAACAACTCGCCCCCAGCCTTTTTCACGCATATGCGGCCATGCCGCCTGGGTCAGCAAGAAAGGCGCCGTCAGCATCAGATCGATGATTTGACGCCACTTCTCTTCAGGGAAGGTCTCGATTGAAGCAACATGCTGAATCCCAGCATTATTGACCAAGATATCTACGCCGCCAAAACGCTTAACCGCATCGGCCACCGCCGCACGGCAGGCATCAGGGTCGGTTAGGTCAGCTTCAAAAAAAGCCGCTCCGGCTTTTTCTGCGATCGCCTTACCCGCCGGATTAAAGTCGACGGCGAGCACTTGATGGCCCAGTTCGCAAAAGTGCTTAACCACGGCGGCACCGATGCCACTGCTGGTACCGGTGACTAGCGCAACTCGCGGCGTTGTAACGGCTTGGGAAGTCATAGGCCATTCCTTTTTCACTACGTAGATGGAAGGTACTGTCTGTAGAAACCCTGTCAGTATAGCTGCCTACACTTAGGCGTTGAGCTCTTTGGCAGGTTGCATTAAACGCGCCATCATTTGCTGTGCCAGCCTTGCAGCCTCCTGCATGCTCTCAAGTTCGCCCAAATCATGCAAAATGGCGCGCTTATAGAGCTTATAACCGCCTGGCAAACGCTCTAGGGATACTTTATAGGCACCTGACGGTAGCGAGAGCGTTAGCGTATCCGCCAAAGGCTCAGTAAGCAGCGATTGATCAGGTAACAAGACTAACCACAGCTCACAAGGCGTAATCAACGCCCCCACCCTATGCTCAGCGCCATGATGCTGAAAGCATAGCGCATCAACCCCTAAACGCGGGTTCCAGCCACTCCTTTGTTTAATGGCGGGTAAGTGGACATCGCGGTACGCCTTCGCCAGTGCAGTAAGGAAAGTGTATTCGTCAGTGGTAAGCATTTGCATAGACTTGTTCGTTTTTCCAGATGATAACGGGCATTAATGGTTCATGTAGCGAGCTGCTATTGGCGAAACGTGCTCTGCTCAGCCACAATGGGCGCAAATTTATCGCTTAGCCAACGGCTATTTTCCACTCAGTTACTGCCCACTTGGTAACTTAATCTGCTTATCGTAAAGGAGCGCCAGCTATGTTTGTGGTTATTTTTGGTCGAATGTCATGCCCCTTCTGTGTGCGTGCAAAACAACTTGCCGAGCACTTGGAAAAAGTCGGCAAAATTGAGGGTTATCGCTATGTCGATATGCCTTCAGAAGGCGTAACTAAGGAAGATATCGCCAAAACGGCAGGCAAACCCATTCACACAGTGCCGCAGGTGTTTGTCGATCAAGCCCATGTGGGCGGCTTTACTGAATTTGATCAGTTTGTGCGCGACCAGCAGTTGCTTGCCGTTTAACCGCTCGTTAATACCCGTTGAACCCTTGCTTATCTCGCTTGCCTATACTTAGCAGTTATTAAATGGCTCACGCTAGGTGTGCCACCTTGGGCAAGGAGTTCACCATGCAGCGTCAGGAGTTTGTTCAGCAGCTGTGGCTTGACTATGTACATACCCATCCCGATGTCGGCGCTCTTCGGCTGTGGCCACTAGCAACCGCAGCCGAATATCTAACCTTAGTCACGCTTAATTACGGCCCCTTTGCCGCCACCGCAGTCAGCGGCAACTTAGCCCATATGGGTTACCGCGCTATCGGCCACTACGCCATGGCTGACAAGGGTTTGCTGGTGCATTTACTCGCGCCGAGTGACGGCGGTAGCTGGCTGGTGCTGGCAGAACTGCAAATTGGCACATTATCCAAGGCGCCACGGGAAGCCATCGAAGGACTCGTACGGCAATCGCATCCCCAGGATTGCAAGGGCCATAACTTACTCTGCCGGGGTCGCCCTTGGCCAATGCCTAGCTGGGCGCTTTATCAACAGCTGCAGCAAGCGCACCCCTTGGCTGCCTGGATAGCCGTCATGGGTCCCCGCCTGCATCACGCCGGCTTTGATTGTGGCCAGCTTGGCGAACCCTTGGCAGTCTTGGATCAACGCCTCAACGAGGTAGGCATGCCCAGCCTACAGGGGCAGCAGAACGGCGTTTTTACAGTATCTTCACTGCTTGATCACCGCTTCTACCCCACTACGCCGCAAAAAATGGTGTTCGCCGATGGTGATGAACACCGTCTCTGCCTGGGCGGCCTGGCATTAGTCCAAAAACACGTTGAAGATAACCACGAGCGTATTGCCGATGTCTTGCTACCCCACCACACGCGCTGCGAGATGGCATAAGACGCTAGCGACAAAAACGCTAGCGTCTCACAGAGCTGCCTATTCAAGCGCTACGCCAATAGAGGAGGGGCTTATTCGGCATCAAACGTCATTTCAGGAACATTGTCAGGCACAATTAACTTGCCCGCCGTTTTCTCGACGATCTCCTCAACGCTTACGCCCGGGGCGCGCTCCTTGAGAATAAAGGCACCGTCTTTGATTTCAAGATAGGCGAGATCCGTCAAGACGCGGTTAATGCAGCCTGCGCCGGTTAGCGGCAGTTCGCATTTTTCCAACAGTTTGGACTCGCCATGCTTGGAGGCGTGCGTCATGGTACAAATAATGTTTTCAGCACCGGCAACCAAGTCCATGGCGCCGCCCATGCCTTTGATCAATTTACCGGGAATCATCCATGAGGCGATATTGCCCTGCTGATCCACCTCAAAAGCACCCAGCACAGTGAGATCGACATGACCGCCGCGAATCATGGCAAACGATTCTGCTGAAGAAAAAATCGCTGCTCCGGGACGGGCTGTGACGGTCTCTTTACCCGCATTAATCATATCTGAATCGAGTTCTTCTTCGCTGGGATAACGACCCATCCCCAGCAGCCCGTTTTCGGATTGCAGCATGACATCAATGCCATCCGGGATGTAGTTGGCAACCAGGGTAGGAATGCCAATGCCCAAGTTAACGTAAAAACCATCTTGAAGTTCGCGGGCGACACGCTGAGCCATCTGTTCTCGTGTTAAAGCCATGGTGATTTCCTCTTACTAAATCGTTAAATGAGAAGCGAATGAGACGTTTGAAGCCGTGGTGCGTTAACTGCGCACCGTGCGTTTTTCAATCCGCTTTTCAAACGTGCCTTGAATAATCCGATCCACATAAATGCCTGGGGTATGGATCTGGCTAGGCTCAAGCTCACCCGGCTCAACGATTTCTTCAACTTCCACCACGGTGATTTTTCCCGCGGTGGCGGCCATGGGGTTAAAATTTTGGGCCGTATGGCGATACATCACATTGCCATAGCGATCCGCCTTCCAGCCTTTTACTATGGCGAAGTCACCGACAATGGCTTCCTCTAAAATACAGTGACGCCCGTTAAACTCGCGAACCTCTTTGCCGTCACCAATCGGCGTGCCGTAGCCAGTGGCGGTGTAAAAAGCGGGAATGCCCGCGCCGCCCGCGCGCATTTTTTCAGCTAGCGTACCTTGCGGCGTTAGCACCACCTCAATTTCATCGTTGAGCATCTGCTTCTCAAATAAGGCATTTTCACCTACATAAGAGGCCAGAATCTTACTGATTTGACGATCTTCAAGCAGTATCCCCAAGCCAAAGCCATCGACACCGCAGTTATTGGACACCACGGTGAGATCATTGACACCGCGGCGTTTGATTTCGGCAATCAGGTTTTCGGGAATACCGCAAAGACCGAAGCCACCAGCGATTACGGTCATACCGCTCTCGATGCCTTCCATTGCCTCTTCGTAGGAAGCTACACGCTTATCGAATCCTGCCATTGTGGTACCTCACATTGTTGTAGGTAATACGTGTTGTAGGTGATACGTGAACTGAATCTTACGATAGTGCCAGTGTTGTGCGAGATGATATATTTGTTAAGTTTGTTTTTCTTATCAATTTATTTTTAAAACTTATAAAAGGCACTTTATGACCGTCAAACAGCTACGCGCCTTTCTGGCGGTCGCCCAAACCCTCAGTTTTACCCAAGCCTGCGAGCGGCTGCACCTCTCTCAACCGGCACTCAGCCTGGCGATTAAGGGCCTGGAGGAGTCCCTGGGTGGCAAACTGCTGATTCGTAGCACCCGTAGCGTCAGATTAACCCCAGAAGGCGAGTCACTGCTACCGCTAGCCAAACATCTGCTGGCCCAGTGGGACAATACCGAGGAGCGTCTGCGCCAACGCTTCACCCTTCAATTAGGGCGACTCAGCGTCGCGGCGATGCCCGCGTTTGCCTGCAACCTGCTCCCTGCAGCGCTGGTTAAATTTCGCCAGCAGTATCCCAAGATCAACATTACCGTTCACGATGTGATCAATGAGGAGGTCACCGCCATGGTGCGCTCCCGTCAGGTCGAAATGGGGATCGCTTTTTCACCCGAAGGTACTGGCAGCCTGCTGTTTACGCCGCTATTTGAGGATCATTTTGTGGCCGTTGTGCCGCCTGGATCTGGGTTAATCCAGGCCACCCAGCTCGACTGGACGACCCTGCTCAACCACGATTTCATTACCCTGCAGCGCCCCTCTATGGTGCGGCGTTTACTGGAGCAGGAGCTGGGTAAGCAGCAGATGGAGCTAACGGTGGCCTTTGAGAGCCACCAGCTCTCCACCGTGGGTAGGATGGTGGCCGACGGCCTGGGCGTCAGCGCGGTACCTTCCATGTGTATTCGCCAAATGCACGAACTGGGCGCCCGCTGCATACCACTAACGGCGCCCGCCATTTCCTGCCGAGTCGGCATTTTGACCCACCAAGAACTTTCCGTCGCCGCACATGCACTACGCACCGTACTGCTTGATACCGTTCAAGCGCCCTCGCTCTCGACTAGTTTCATACTAAGTTGATGAGATACACAGGGTTTCTGCTGGGCAGCGTGGCTAGGATCATTTAGCATTCAGTATTACGCTATGGGTCTGACGGTAAGGAAACACGGTATGCCTATTTTAAAGGGGCTAGTTAGCGCACTGCTGCTAACGCTCAACACGCTGTTCTGGGGCGTACCTCTCATTCTCCTGACGCTACTTAAAGTCATTGCCCCAGGGCAACGGCTGAAACAGTTCGTGCTGCAGGGGCTGAATGGCGTCGCGCTGAACTGGATAGGGGTAAACCTATGGTGGATGCGCCACTGGCTGAAGCCAGTGCTCCACGCCAGCGTACCCGACCACTTGAGCCCGCAGCAGTGGTGGCTGGTAATCTCCAACCATCGCAGCTGGACCGATATTTTTATGCTACTAATGGCGCTGCATCGGCGCATCCCTATGCCACGCTTTTTCCTAAAGCGTCAATTAATCTGGATTCCCATTGTGGGGCTGGCTTTTTGGGCACTAGAGTTTCCCTTTATGCGCCGCTTTAGCCGCGAGCAAATCGCTAAAAATCCTAAACTGGCCAGCATTGATCGTGCCGCTACTGAACGGATGTGTCAGCAGGCGCGCCTTTCGCCCATTGCGATTTTTAATTTTGTCGAGGGCACCCGCTTCTCAGTTGCCAAGCGCGACGCCCAGCAAAGCCCCTACCGCCACTTACTTCGCCCCAAGGCGGGCGGCGTTGCCCAGGTACTTAGTCTGCTAGGGAACCAATTGGATGGTATCCTGGATGTGACGATCAGCTACGCCAACCCCTCGCCGACATTTTGGGGTTTTTTGTGCGGCAAGGAAGCGCCCGTTACGTTGCAGGCACGGCAACTCAGCATTCCTGAGTGGATGTACGCACCAGATAACCACGAAGAAAAGCAGCATAAGGAACGCTTCCACACATGGATCAATTCACTCTGGTTGGAAAAAGATGGCATGCTGGACAGCCGCACCGATCACGACTAACCGGCTGGCTAACGGCCTGGTTGTTAGCGGGATTACTGACCGGCTGCGCCAGTGCTCCTCCATCGTCATCCCAACGAGCGGCATCCCCAAGCGCCAGCCAGATTAGTGGCGATTGGGTACAGGTACAGCGTGGTGACACGCTGGGTAAGCTGGCGGCTCGGGCTAACGTGCCACTGGAACGCTTGGAGCGCTTTAACCCAGGTGCCGATACGCGGCGCCTGGAAATTGGGCAACGTCTATTAATTCCTACCCAGCAGGAGCGGGCACCTTCAGGTGGCCCCTACCGCTATCAAATCCGTCCTGGTGATACGTTCTCGAGCATCGCCCGACATTTTGGCACTACCAGTGGCCGCATTCAGAGCGCCAATCCTAGCGCCTCGCCCACTAGCTTGAGAATCGGTCAAGTGGTCAGCCTGCCTCTTGGCGGTTCTGCGCCGCGCAGCTCATCGCAACGGCAGGCGGCGAGTAGCAGTGGTTCATCAAGCGCTAACAAGCCCGCCGCCGCGCCCACCAGTAGTGCGCCCAGCCAGGCACTGCCCTCTTCCGCCAGGCGCTGGCCCTGGCCGCTGGATGATTATCGCGTGGTTCGCCGCTTTGGACCGGACAGCCGGGGCACTCTGCAACCCATGCTGCTGGCTACTCAAGCCGGTGCTCAGGCTAAATCCGTCGCCCCCGGCGAGGTACGCTTTGCCGATGGCATGCGCCAGTTAGGTGAAGTGGTGATTGTGCATCATGCCGATAACTTACAGACCGTATACGCCCTTTGCGAGCGCATTTTGGTCGAGGTAGGCAAGCAGGTGAGCGCAGGAGATCCGCTGTGCGAGGTAGGTCAAAGCAGTTCCACACAACGCTATGATCTACTCTTTGACCTACGCCAAGGCGGTAAACCCATCGATCCCAAACAGGTACTGCGCTAAAACACTCGGTTGATAACGCTGTCCTTCGTAATGCTGTACTTTATATAACAGCGGCCCTAGCTATGCGGGGGCCGCAGGTATAGGGACACGCTTCTAGCCGCGATAGTAGCCAGGTTTTACAAATGGCATGGGGGTTACCACCATGGGTAACTGCTTACCGCGCACTACCGCGGACACAGCACTTTGCGGCGTTTCCAGTTCACGACTGACATAGCCCATCGCCACTGGTTTGCCGACACTGGGGCCAAAACTGCCGGAGGTCACAATCCCAATCTCATTGCCTGCTTCATCTACCAGGGGTGCACCCTCGCGGACCGGCGCTCGGCCTTCAGCTAATAGCCCAACACGCTTGCGGGTGTGATCTTTGGCATCGACCTGATGAAGAATCACGTCAGCGCCTGGAAAACCTCCTGGCCGATCACCGTCGCGGCGACGCGGCTTGCCTATCGCCCAGATCAACCCCGCTTCGACTGGCGTGGTTTGCTCATCCATATCGTGGCCGTAGAGGCATAAACCGGCCTCTAGCCGCAACGAGTCCCGCGCGCCCAGGCCAATGGCCTCTACTTCGGGCTCGGCTAGCAGCTGCTCGGCGAAGGCTTCACAGCCATCGGCGGCGACTGAAATCTCAAAACCATCTTCACCGGTATAGCCACTGCGGCTCACCCACACTTCCTGCCCAGCAATGGTAAAGCGGCCATGCTGCATAAACACCAGCTCGCAGGCTGCAGGGCAAAGCCGTTGCATCACCTCACGCGCCTGAGGCCCCTGCAGCGCCAGCAAGCCGCGATCTAGCGGCTCAATCGTGTGGCTTGATGCCAAATTAAGACGCAGGTGCGCCAAATCCTGATCTTTGCAGGCGGCGTTCACCACCAAATAGAAGTGATCGCCTGCGTTGACCACCATCAGGTCGTCAATGATGCCACCTTCGGAATTGGTGAAAAGCCCGTAACGCTGGGCGCCCTTTTCAAGCCCCACTAAATCAGCGGGTATCAGGGTTTCTAGGGCTTCGGCCGTGTTGTCACCGGAAACGCTAATCTGCCCCATATGGGAGACATCAAACAGGCCGCACTTTTGACGGGTGTGCTCGTGCTCTTTTTTGACCCCCAGCGGATACTGAACCGGCATATCGTAGCCTGCAAAAGGGACCATTTTGGCGCCCAGCTTAAGGTGCAGCGCGTGCAGCGGCGTTTGCTTTAATTCGGACATGGGGGGCTTTCCTCACTTAAAATTGCTGACTTAAAAACTGTTCGTTCAAAAATAAGACGGGAAGCCACCTGATTAGTGCCTTCCCGACTCTACTGTTATTCACGTCCACCTATAGCGCCGATTAACGCGCTGCGGTATTTATTGATCGTGATCCAGCTCTTCACCCGGCAATACGTCTTTGCCGTCGAAATAGTCCTTGGTTAGCTTAAAGACTACCGGCGAAAGCAGTGCCAAGGCAATCAGGTTAGGGATCGCCATCATGGCATTGAAGGTATCCGCCATCAGCCAGATAAAGCCCAGTTGCGCGATAGCGCCCAATGGGATAGCCAGCACGAACAGCACCCGATAGATCATAATTGAGCGGGTGCCAAACAGGAACTGGCAGCACTTCTCACCGTAAAATGACCAGCCCAGGATGGTGGTAAAGGCAAAAATGGCTAACGCAACCGCCACGATCTGATTACCAAAACCTGGCAGCGCTGCATCGAACGAGAGCGCGGTGAGCGACGCCCCGGCTTCGCCTTCGATCCATACCGTGGAGGTCAAAATCACCAGTGCGGTAATCGTGCACACAACGATGGTATCGATAAAGGTACCCAGCATCGCGATCAAGCCCTGACGCACCGGGTTTTTGGTTTTGGCCGCCGCGTGAGCGATAGGCGCGCTACCCAAACCCGCCTCATTAGAGAAGATACCGCGTGCTACACCAAAACGAATCGCCGCCATAACCGCTGCCCCGGCAAAACCACCGGCTGCCGCCATGGGGTTAAAGGCGTAGTAGAAGATTAAGCCAAAGGCCTCACCGATCTGCCCGGCATTGATGATCAAGACCAGCAGGCCAGCCACTACATAGGCAATGCCCATAATAGGCACCAGCTTACCCGCCACTTTAGCGATGCGCTTGATGCCGCCCAGAATCACCGCGCCCGCCAACACCATAATGATCACGCCCGTTAGCCAGTGCGGCACACCGAAGGTGGCGTCCATGGCATCAGCAACGGAATTGGACTGGACGGTATTACCAATGCCGAACGCTGCCACGGCACCAAAGAAAGCGAATAATCCGCCCAACCATAGCCATTTTTTACCCAGGCCATTTTTGATGTAGAACATCGGCCCGCCCACGTGGAAACCGGTGCTATCAGTTTCACGGTAACGTACCGCCAGCACCGCTTCGGCAAATTTTGTTGCCATCCCCACCAGCGCGGTAATCCACATCCAAAACACAGCGCCAGGGCCACCTAACGCAATGGCCGTGGCGACACCGGCAATATTACCGGTGCCGATGGTCGCCGAGAGTGCGGTCATCAAAGCATCAAAGGGGGATATTTCCCCTTCGTCACCCTCTTTAGCCGGCGCCGCTTTACCCACACCCGGCTTAGCATCACGTCCCGCCCACATTAGCTTGAAACCCATGCCGAGCTTTCTAATCGGCATCAGTTTCAAGCCAAGCTGCAGGTAAATCCCCACACCGAGCAGCAGAACCAACATGACGGGCCCCCAGACCACGCCGTTGATCGCCCCCAAGAGGCTAGTTAATGCTTCCATGTCCATCTCCTCACTTTGTTGGTATGCAATATTGGTGTGTATTATTGGCTTGTTGCGATTACGGGCTAGCCCTAACGTCGCTATTGTTGGTTAGCGCACGATTTGAATGTTTTACACCATAAACTTAGCAAGCATCTAGGGTGATGTCGCTTGTGCATAGAGGATACCGCTTTTTTCATAACCCATTTGCTGCGCAAAAGCACCTCAACAGATTACGCTGTGGTGCAAGCCATGGCGTCCCAAAAGAAGCAACGGAGAAATTTGTTTCCGATTGGAAACACGTTAACATGCTTGCTTATTCGCTTGGCCAGCACCAGTGACTAGTCGCCAAGGCGATCGACAACCGCTAGTATGCTCGAGTCCAGAAAACTGTTTCATATAGGAAAACATCATGAGCAATCTTCCTGCCAATCTTCGTTACGCTGAAAGCCACGAGTGGGTGCTTGATAATCAAGACGGCACCGTTACCGTGGGCATTACTGATCACGCCCAGCAGGCGCTAGGTGATGTTGTGTTTGTAGAGCTGCCCGAAGTGGGTACCGCGCTGAGCAAAGGTCAAGAGTTTGGCGTTATCGAATCGGTCAAAGCCGCCTCTGATCTCTACTCGCCAGTGGTGGGCGAAGTCGTCGAAGTCAATGAAGCCCTTGAAGACGCCCCTGAAACAGTCAATGAAGCGCCTTACGAAGGTGGTTGGATCATGAAAGTGCGCTTAGAAGGCGACGCCCTTGATGGCCTGCTAGACGCAGACGCCTATCAAGCAACGCTAAGCGCCGACGAGTAAGTTTTGCATTCTTGAGCCTGCCCTTAACGGCAGGCTTTGCGCTGTTTGCTCCTGCACGGTTCTCTCTTAACGTCCGGAATCTTCTTCATGTCTTTTGAAACACGCCGTCTGGCCGAGCTGGCCGATCACGATGCTTTTATCAAACGTCATAATGGTCCAAGTCAAGATGACGTGGCCACCATGTTAAAAGCGCTCAACATGCAGCACATGGAAGATCTGATAGAACAGACCGTGCCGAGCGATATCCGCCTTAACCGCGAGCTAGCGCTCGATGAGCCACGTAGCGAAGCCGAGGCACTTGATTACTTGGCGCAGCTAGCGCGGCAAAACCGGGTAGCCAAAAGTTATATTGGTCAGGGCTACTATGGCACCCATATGCCCGCGGTGATTCAGCGTAACGTGCTGGAAAATCCAGGCTGGTATACGGCTTATACGCCTTACCAACCGGAGATTTCGCAAGGCCGCTTAGAAGGCCTGCTGAACTTTCAGCAGGTAGTGATGGATCTAACCGGCATGGAGCTGGCAAACGCTTCACTGCTCGACGAAGCCACCGCTGCCGCCGAAGCCATGGCCCTGTGCAAGCGTGGCAATAAAAAAAGTAAATCCAACGCTTTCTTCGTCGCCGACGACGTTTTCCCGCAAACCCTAGACGTGGTTAAAACCCGCGCCGAGTTTTTTGGTTTTGAGCTAATCACCGGCCCGGCTGAAGAGTTGGCGAAGCACGATGTATTTGGGGCACTTGTCCAGTACCCCTCTGCCAGTGGTGAAGTGCGCGAGCTGGCACCGCTATTAAGCGCCGCGGCTGAACGCAATATCATGACCTGTGTGGCCAGCGATCTTTTAAGCCTGGTGCTGCTTAAAGAACCCGGCAAACTGGGCGCTGACATTGTCGTCGGCAACTCCCAACGCTTTGGTGTACCCATGGGCTTTGGCGGCCCCCATGCGGCGTTCTTTGCGACTTCCGACAAGCTCAAGCGTTCGATTCCTGGGCGTATCATCGGCGTATCAAAAGATAGCCGCGGCAATACCGCCCTGCGCATGGCAATGCAGACTCGCGAGCAGCATATCCGCCGCGAAAAAGCGACCTCCAACATCTGTACTGCCCAGGCGCTGCTGGCCAATATCGCAGGCTTCTACGCTACTTATCACGGCGCTGAAGGGCTGCGCAAAATTGCCGGTCGCGTTCACCGCCTAGCCACGCTGCTTGCCGAGGGCCTTAAGCAGGCAGGCGTAACGCTCGCCCATGACAGCTGGTTTGATACGCTGCGCTTGACCGGCGTTGACGCAGGCAAGATTCATGGCCGCGCCATGACCCACGATATTAACCTGCACTACTTCGCCAATGGCGATGTGGGCATCAGCCTGGATGAAACCACCACCGCCCACGATGTGGCAGCGCTGTTTGACGTTCTACTGGGCGATGAGCACGGCCTTTCCATCGCAGTGCTGGACGAGCAGGTAGTGGCTGACGGCGCTTTAGGCATTCCCGCTGCCTGCCAGCGCGAAAGCGACTTTTTGAGCCACCCTACCTTTAACCGCTACCGCAGCGAAACCGAAATGCTGCGCTACTTAAAGCGTCTGGAAAATAAGGATCTGTCGCTTGCCCATGCGATGATCCCGCTTGGCTCCTGCACCATGAAGCTTAACGCCACCAGCGAAATGATCCCGGTCTCCTGGCCTTCGTTTGCGCATCTGCACCCCTTCGCGCCCCGCGACCAGGTTGCTGGCTATCAGCAAATGATCGACGAGCTCTCGGCCTTCCTGGTCGAAGTCACCGGCTATGATCATCTCTCGATGCAGCCCAACTCCGGCGCTCAGGGGGAATACGCTGGCCTAGTAGCGATTCGTCGCTACCAGGCGGCCCAGGGTGAAGGCCATCGCGATGTCTGTTTGATTCCCAGTTCCGCCCACGGCACCAATCCAGCCTCGGCGGCGATGGTTCAGATGAAGGTGGTGGTGGTCGAGTGCGACCAAAACGGCAATATCGATATGGCAGATCTGCGCGCTAAAGCCGAGCAACATCGCGATCAGCTCTCAGCCATCATGCTGACCTACCCGTCCACACACGGCGTGTTTGAAACCAGTGTGCGCGAAGCATGCAAGGTCGTTCACGACAACGGTGGCCAGGTGTATATCGATGGCGCCAACATGAACGCTCAGGTCGGCTTGACCCGCCCCGGCGATTTTGGCGGCGATGTATCTCACCTTAACCTGCATAAAACGTTCTGTATTCCCCACGGTGGCGGTGGCCCAGGCATGGGGCCTATCGGCGTTAAAGCGCACCTCGCGCCTTATGTGTCTAATCATGTGGTGACACCGATCAACGGCGTTAACGCTGATAGCGGCGCAGTGTCCGCGGCAGCGTTTGGCAGTGCCTCAATCCTACCCATCTCCTGGGCCTACATTAAGATGATGGGCGCGCGGGGGCTGCGTGAAGCCACCGAACTTGCCATCCTGAATGCCAACTACATTGCCAAGCGACTGGAAGCATCATTCCCGATTCTTTACCGCGGCCAGAACGGCACCGTCGCCCACGAATGCATTATCGATATTCGTCCGCTCAAAGCGGCCTCTGGGATTAGTGAGGAGGATATTGCCAAACGCCTGATGGATTACGGCTTCCACGCGCCGACCATGTCGTTCCCGGTGCCGGGCACGCTAATGATCGAACCAACCGAGTCGGAGTCGCTGTATGAAATTGATCGCTTCTGCGATGCGATGATTGCTATCCGGGCAGAGATCGCCCGAGTGGAGAGCGGTGAATGGCCGCTGGACAATAACCCGCTGGTCAATGCGCCGCACACCCAGGCGGATCTAATGGATAACGACTGGCCGCGGCCTTATGACCGTCAGTTAGCCGCTTTCCCGACCGCAGCTGTCCAGGCCGCTAAGTACTGGCCAGCCGTTAACCGTGTCGATAACGTCTTTGGCGACCGCCAACTGATCTGCTCTTGCCCGAGCATCGATGAATATCGCGACTGATCAGCAGGCCGTAAAGCAGTAACGTCTGAGAAAATATAAACGCCTCTGGAACCTAACTATTCGATGGTACTGGGGGCGTTTTTTCTTGCAGGCGCTGAGCGTAAAAACCATCTAGCAACTTCTCGTAGCGCTTAGGCAGCACCGAGTCGCGGCGGCGCAACAAATAAAGCACTTCATTGACCGCGTTAGGCAGGTTCAGCGCTTTGACCTGACGCTGCCAGGGCGAGGTCTCCAATACCAGCCGCGAGACCACGGTAAACCCCAACCCCCTTGCCACCGCATCCAGCACCATACTGACTTCATTGGTAAAGCCTTGATGTCGGAAATGCGTCATTGAGCGAAACTCGTCGGGGTAATTCGCGCGCAGCAGCGCATTGGCGTGGTTAATCCCGTCGTAATAATTGAGAAAACCAATACCCATTAAATCGGACAGCGTGTTACCCGCAAAATCAGCTGGCACCACGAGGCAGAGAGGCTCTTGGTGCCAGATTGTGCAATCAAGCTCGGGGTGGCGCATTGCCTCGGTGACTATACCGATGTCATAGCGCCCTTCGAGCAGGTCATTGACGATTTCGTGATTAAACGCAAAGCTATAGTTAACCGTTAGATTAGGGTGCATTTGCTGCTGCCCCAATATATACGGATAAAACATCAGGCCAACGCTGCCTGGTGAGGCAATACGGCAGTCACCGCTATCCAAAGAGTCATCGTCTAGTCCGTGACGGAACTGCTCATGTTCAGCAAATAGTTTTAAGGCGTAATCGTAAGCACGCCGCCCCGATTCGGTTAACGTAAAGCTACGCCCCTTACGCTCTAGCAACTCTTTATTTAAATACCCTTCCAACTTACGAACATGCTGGCTGACGCCCGGCTGGGTCATTTCTAACCGCTGAGCTGTGCGGGTAAAACTGCCTGTTTCAACAAGCGTAATAAAGGTACGAAAATAGTGGGCATTAAACATAATGAAGCGCCATGGTCTTGGGTAACGGTCTTTAACGGTTAACTCTCTACTGCCGCCGCCCTTGAAAATATGCCTCATAATAGCACAGCCGAGGAGGCCAGCCGCTGCGCTGTACCCGCCGCGTGGTCATGGTAGTATGCAAGAAGACATCACACGATTAGGGACAGCCCCGCTAATGACCGAAAACGTTCAACCTCGCGCCACCCTCTCCAGCATCATTTCTCCCGAAGGAAGCCTCGAAGTACTCTCTCAGCATGAAGTTAATCGGCTGCACAAAACTTCTCAAAGCGGCCTACACGATCTGCTTCGGCGCTGCGCGTTGGCAGTACTTAATTGCGGTAATCCCAGCGATGATAGCCTGGCGATTTTAGAAGCCTATAAAGATTTTGATATTGAAGTGCTACAGCAAGACCGGGGTATTCGCTTAAAACTAACCAACGCGCCCGCCGAAGCCTTTGTTGATGGCCGTATGATTCGCGGTATTCGTGAGCATCTGTCCTCGATCATTCGCGATATTGTTTACGTCTACAATGAGATTCAACACCACAATCGTTTTGACCTTAGCACGGGCGAAGGTACCACCAATGCGGTTTTCCACATTCTGCGCAAAGCGGGCACGCTAAAACCTGGCCGCGATCCTAGCCTGGTGGTGTGTTGGGGCGGTCACTCTATTTCCCGGGAAGAGTACGAATATACCAAAGATGTGGGTTACCACTTAGGCCTACGCGATTTGGACATTTGTACCGGCTGTGGACCTGGCGCAATGAAAGGCCCCATGAAAGGCGCTAACGTTGCCCATGCTAAGCAGCGGCGCAAGGAAGGCCGCTATTTAGGTATTTCAGAGCCCGGCATTATCGCTGCCGAAGCGCCCAATCCCATCGTCAATGAACTGGTGGTGATGCCAGATATTGAAAAGCGGCTAGAAGCCTTTGTGCGCCTAGGCCATGGGATTATCGTGTTCCCCGGTGGAGTCGGCACTGCGGAAGAGATTCTCTATTTACTGGGCATTCTGCTCCACCCCAGCAACAAGGATATTCCCTTCCCGTTAATCTTCACCGGCCCCGCCAATTCTGCGGCCTACTTTCAGAAAATTGATGAGTTCCTGGTCTATACCCTGGGTGAAGACATTCGCCGCTACTACACCATTATTACTGGCGACCCGGTCGCGGTAGCGCGCGCCATGCGTCACGGTATCGATGAAATCGCTGAATTCCGGCGCACCCATCAGGATGCCTTCTACTACAACTGGCGATTGACCATTGCGCGTGACTTTCAGGCCACCTTTGAGCCGACGCACGAAGCTATGCGCGCCTTGGCCCTGCACCGCCAGCAGCCCACCCACGAGCTCGCCGCCAATCTGCGCCGCGCTTTCTCGGGAATTGTAGCGGGCAACGTCAAAGAGCCCGGTATTCGTGCCATCGAAGCTCATGGTCCCTTTCTACTGACCGCCGAACCCGAATTGATGCAACGCCTGGATGAGCTACTGACCTCTTTCGTGGCCCAAGGCCGGATGAAGCTTGATGGTCAGCACTATACGCCTTGCTACGTACTCAACTAACGGCGCTAAATCCTGAATAAACAATACGCACAGCTGCCATTAGAATGGCGGCTGTGCGCTAAAGGTGGGCCGAGTAGTCTTTTATGCTATCGATTGCATTTATAGCCCTGCTAGTTGCAGGCATCGTCAAAGGGGCCATCGGCTCAGGCGTGCCAGTGATTGTCGTGCCCGTTCTCACCATGCTGTACGACGTTCAACTCGCAATCGCCCTACTAGTCGCGCCTAACCTATTTAGCAATGCCTTACAGGTATGGCAATATCGACGCCACTTATTGCCCCTGCGTTTTTTAGCGGCTTTCTCTATTGCAGGCGGGCTAGGCATTGTTCTGGGCACCTGGGGATTAATCGTTTTATCTCCCGATATACTATCACTGGGTGTCGCGGGTGTGATCGTGCTTTACCTGATCATCAAAGTCATGAAACGTCGCATCGCCCTGCCTTTTAATATCGCTGCGCGCCTAGTGATTCCCATTGGGCTACTCGCTGGCGTACTTCAAGGTGCGGCAGGCATGTCAGCGCCCGCTTCGGTTACGTTTCTCAATGCGATGCAGTTAAAACGTAACGTATTTATTGGTTCAATCTCGGTTTTCTTCGTCGCCATTACCATCGTTCAAATACCGGCGCTTTTAAACGCAGGTATTTTAACCCTAGAACGCTTCCTTTTTAGTATCCTGGCCCTGGTAATCATACTTGCCGCCATGCCACTCGGCGCTCGCCTGGGCAATCGGCTGCCCCACTACTGGTTCGATAATTTGGTTATGCTGCTGCTAGCGAGTATCGCCGGTAAGATTTTTATCGATGCGCTGATAGCCGCCTAACCCCACGGAAAGCCTTCTCTACCTTTTTCTCACGACAGCTAAACAGTGCAGGGAACCAAGTCAGGTAAAAGTGGCCAGAATAGCTACACTTATCAGGCAACACCTCACTATTGACCTTGAAAGGAACTCAATATGTCGATGATTAACCAGTTAAAAGATGTAAAAACCAAAGATTTCGCCAAGCACTGCTATGAAAGCAGCAGCGTCGATAAACTGCGCGAGGCGTCGGAAGGCAGCGCCGATCAGGCAGAAATGGAGCACTGGGGGCTAACCGAAGGGCAGTGGGAAGAGGCAGTTGTTGCCGCTCTCGCCGACCATGAAGCCAAAGAGTAGGTAACACCGCGGCTTTGTAACAAAGCTAATTAACAAAACTATTTAAAGACCACCTTAACAATATCTATGCATGCGCCCTATCGGACAACCGATGGGGCGCTTTGTTTGGCATCGTTTACTTCGCACGATGCTTACTCCACACCCGACAGCGCAACGCCGCCATACTCCTCCCGCAATCGTTCAAGCTTGGCCATTTCACGCTCTGTTAGCTCAGGGGAGCTCCATAGAAGCTGCTCATCACCCCCCTTCAGCCCTTCCAGGGTTACTGTCAGTTCTGCATCAGTGGGTATTTGGGCATTTCCCCAGGGGCCAAATCGGTTGGGTGCCAAGCTCCACTCCAGCGTTTCCCCCGGCTCAATGCCACTAGGAACAACGTAGTAGAAAGACTCATCAACCCAAGGCACCGAGCGGTCAGAGCTAGTCACAACGCCCCTCAACAGCAGCTCAGCAATAGCCTGATCCGTGCCATTGGTCACTTCAAGATCAATCACTGGCTCTGGGGCGCCATAGGGGCTTGCGCCGATGTAATAGCGAGCACTATCAATGGTGAACCGCGCTAGCTGCTGCTGATCACTGGCGGCTTGTGCTTGCTTCTCTTCCAGACGCCTTAAAGTACGAATCGCCTGCTCGCGCTCGCGCGCACGGCGTTCGCGCAGGATCTGATCGGCACGCTGGATCACCTGATCCCCCGTTAACCCGTGCATTTGCGCATTGGCTGTTTCGGCAATCTCAGCAGCATTCATGCGGTGAGGGTTGAGAATATCGATACCACTAAACGACGTTGACGTGGCGATGATGATCAATCCTTGATCAAACTCATCGCGCTTGTAGGAAGGCAACGAGTTACGCACTTCTTCAACAGAGACAACCGACGCAGGCATGGAGCTAGTATCAATTTTGGGATCTGAGCAACCAGCTATCATGAGTACTGATAGTGATATAGCAGACAGCCTTAGCAGGCTCCTCATACAATCACCTCAAAGCAGGCAAATAAAAATTGCTGAGGAGCTTAACGGAAAGCGCTATTAACCACTACCCCCTTCGACCCCAACCGTTTGTTGAGCATTTTCGATTACTCTCTCAAGCCCGTTATATTTGGTCAGCCAAACCACACTGGGATGATGCTAATTGCCCCCCTTATGCGAACGAATACATTCACAGCGAACTGCGCTGCTTGGATATCACACGTTGCCTTGCTGCGTCGCTGTCAGTTTGGGCCGACGATCCGGCGCGAACTCTTAGCGCCACAGCGAAAGTTGATATCCGGTATCACTACAGCGCTATGGATACTCTGCCTTGGGGCCACCTTGGTAACAATTATTTGGATGTGATGTACAGAGAGATATGCTCCATTGCTGACTGAAAACCTAGTACCGAGTAGTCGTCTTTAAGCCAATTAGCTAATTGCTTATGCACACGGTGCAGCCCTTGCACCCCTATAGACAGGCGGTTTGAGGTGCACCTTGAGCCGCTTGCATAAAAGCATTACAAACATTCATTTGCATTAATACGGTGCATTTTGCAATCATTCGCGCTCAATTGGTGCATTTGAGCGTAATATGAAGACCTATTTAAATAAGATGCGCGGTGAGCGTGTTCAGCGTTCATTTGTCGGTTGGAAGGATGCTTTCTGGTCGTGGCTCGGTGCCTTTAGTGGGATGGTGTTAATTTGCTGGTTGAGTGTAGGCTGGCTATCAAAAGAATTGTTAATTGTGGGCTCTTTTGGCGCCACTTCTGTTTTGATCTATGCGGCTCCTGAAAGCCCTTTTGCGCAGCCGAGTCATGTACTCTTTGGCAGCATGCTGTCTGCGCTAGTAGGTGTGGCTTGCTACCAATGGCTTGGAGCCTCCCCCATTGCCATGGCACTCGCTGTGTCATTATCAATTCTGGTTATGCAAATCACCCATACGGTTCACCCACCAGGTGCCGCGGCTGCATTGACTGCCATAGCGGGTGGGGAAAATGTGCACCAATTAGGCTGGTTATTTCCCATTTTCCCCATTGGGGTTGGTTGCATCATTATGCTTGCAGTGGCCATTACGATTAACAACCTTGCCCGCCACCGACGCTATCCTCGCTATTGGTAAAATAGGCAGGTAAGAGGCTGAAGTTACAACAAAAATGCCCCAATATGGGGCATTTTTATATTTAAAACGTCAACTACACCCGCTCCTCTACAACCCAACTCACCACCTCTTCATTGCCAAATTTCGCTTTCCATTCCTGGATCACCTTGTGGTTCCCTCCACGGGTTTCGACCACTTCGCCCGAATGCGGATTTTTATAGACCTTCAAGGGACGCTTCTTACGTCCATCCGTACTGCTTGTCTTGGTGCTCTTGTTTGAAGCTTTACGGTAGGAAGGATCAAGCATGGCGCACACATCTTGCGCTAATTTTCCATACTCCGTCATGAGCGCTTGTAATTTTTCTTTAAATTCAATCTCTTTTTTCAACTCACTGTTATCTTCAAGCGCTTTTAACTCTGCTTGTAACTGCTTCAACATCTGTTCTTTTTTGATGTAATCACTCAGCACTGACGACATGCGTAATATCCTTTATTTTGAATAATCAACGATTGTATTCCAAGCACATATTACACCATACGTTCAATGTTTATACATAATTGAAGTAAGCTGGCATGCGACTGCTAGGCTTCGCTACAACCCGCTTAAATGCGTACTGACTGGCTATTACGCACCTTTATGTTGATACATAGCAGCATCAAATCGAGGCCAACATTGCCATCAACTGCTCTATAGGATTCACGACCCTTTTCATTATTTCCGCAATTGTGGCTGAATCCATGCCTTAAGCCGAGTCCCAGACACTGCACCAGCGAGGCGCGAAACTTCCGCCCCTTATCAATCAGGATCAGCGTAGGAATACAGAGAGCTAAGTTCAGTACCCTTAGGCCTATTCGTTTTGCCAACATTTCACCAACCAACAAAAAACCGCCGCTTGGTTTTACCCAAATCGGCGGTTTTTAATAATCTTTGGTCGGAGCGACAGGATTCGAACCTGCGACCTTTGCAACCTCATTCCATTTACCCCACATTCAAGCAGAAACAAACAGAAACAAAATTAAAACATTGAAAAATATTAAATTAATCATGAGTCATAGTTTTTCCGTTGTCTCCCAGTGTACTCTTCTTCTGCTACCTATTTGCTATCTAGAAAATAAGAGACCACACATGGCAACCACGGGAAAAATGAAGCTAACCGGCAAAATGGGTTAGCCGCCTGTTGCATTCATAAATCGCACTATCTGAACTTCACCATCAGTCGTGAAGTGATGACGCTCTGGCTTCTTCTCCATGGCAGCCACAATGTTCGTTTTAAGCCGCTGAGTATCCCCTGGATAACGTCGCATGACGGCGCGTAAATCTACCGAGTGCTCATTGCCCAGACAAAGCAGTAGCCGCCCTTCAGCCGTCACTCGAACACGATTACAGGCAGCACAGAAATTGTGGCTATGGGGAGAGATAAAGCCAATCCGCGACTGGCTGTCTGCCATACGGTAATAGTGGGATGGATCTAGTGTGGTCTCGGTGGTGGGTAAGAGTTGATAGTGGTTTTCTATGGTCTCGCGTACCGCATCAGTGGAAAGAAAGGTTTCACCACGGTTATGCTCGCTGATAGCGCCCAGCGGCATCTCCTCGATAAAGCTGATATCGACTTGTTCATCCCGGGCAAAGTTTACCAAGTCGATAATTTCGTCGTCATTGCGCCCCTTGAGCAATACGGCGTTGAGCTTAATCGACTGAAAGCCAGCGCGACGCGCTGCACGGATACCCGCGACCACCTGATCAAGATCCCCCGTCCGGGTTAATGCTTTAAAGCGTTCGGGCTTTAGCGAGTCGAGGCTAATATTGAGTCGATGTAGCCCGCCTTGCCGCAAAGCATCGGCATGCTTGACCAACCCTGAGCCGTTGGTGGTCATCGCCAGCTCGCGCAGGCCTTCCAATGCACCGAGTTTTTGCACTAACGTGAGTACGCCCTGGCGTACCAGCGGCTCACCGCCAGTTAGACGGATTTTCTCCACGCCCAGCTCGACAAATGCCTGTGAAAGCGCGGCTATCTCCTCAAGGGTAAGCAGTTGGGCGCGTGGCAGAAAGGTCATTTCCTCAGCCATGCAGTACACACAGCGAAAATCACAACGATCAGTTACCGATATACGCAGGTAACGCACCGTACGGCCATACCCATCGACTAGCGCACTCATTCCATGGGTTCCTCTTGGGTATTGGCATTAACGGGCAGCCGTGCAATGAGTTCTTTTACTTCTGCAGTGACGTCGATGATTGTTTGCTCATCATAAAACTGGCCCCGCCGCTTGCGCAGGCCGTTTCCATATAGCTTTACGTGCTCTGTGGGTATCACATCCGCTTTGGCGAGACAGTGGCTGGCGCAGTGCATCTGGCACCCGTCAATGGCTACAATAGGGCGCCCGGAGCGGGCAATGCGCACCAGACCGGGCACACCACCGCCCACACCGGCAATGCAGGACATTTCCGCCTCTCCTGCATGGTCAAGTCGCAGGGCAACGCTATTGGCAAGTTGCGCCACATCAGAGCAGCCGGAGCAGGCATAAATCAGTGTGCGGGGTTTGTATTGTGAAGACATACCCTCTCCTATGAAAAACAAACGAGGTCAGTGGCCACGATAGGAAAAGCTGTTCAAGCGGCGAACTGATTGATGGGGTAATAGTGATAGGTGGCCCCTTCAGTTACCTGCGTGGCGGGGTTAATCATTAAATAACCATGGGCCTGGCTAGCCGCGCTGAGCATATGTGAGCCCTGCCCGCCCGCTAGCTGCGCCACGGGAGCCCCCTGTGACCAATCCATCACCACCCGTAGTAGCTCGCAGCGCCCCTGGGGGCCACGCTGAGAAAAGCCCGCTTTTACCGGGTAACGCTGTAGAGCCGCTACGGCTCTACCTTGCATGGCATGGATAAACGGCAGCGCCAGCAGTTGCCAGCCCACCAGGGAGGCCACAGGATTACCCGGCAGCGCCATTAACGGTGTGGAAGAGGCAGGCTCCGCGCCCAGATAACCGAACGCAAAGGGCTTCCCTGGCTTCATGGCGACACCATGAAAATGTAAGCCACCGCGCTGCTCGATCACTGGGCGTACATGATCCTCCTCGCCTACCGAAACGCCTCCGGTGCACATCACCACATCCGCAACGGTTTGTGCGTGCTCAAAGGCCTGATGCAATGACTGCGGTGAATCAGCGATGACGCCCAAATCCAGCACGTCGCACTGAGCTTGCGCTAGCAGTACGTTAAGCATGGCGCGGTTGCTGTCGTATACCTGCCCCGGTGATCGCACTGTACCTGGGGCAATCAGCTCATCGCCGGTGGAAAGCAGCGCCACCCTCAGACGCCGTTTGACAGTCACGGCATTGATTCCATGGCTTGCCAGCAGCGCAATCGACGCGGCATCAAGAAGCTTACCCACAGCGAGCAGCGGGGTGCCTATGCGAGTCTCCTCGCCTTGGCGACGAATGTTAGCGCCTAGCACCAAGCTACCCTCGAGGTGTATATGCCCGCGCGGATCAAGAGCCACCCGCTCTTGAGGCACCACAATATCTGCCCCCATGGGCATCGGCGCGCCGGTAAAAATACGCGCGCAGCCTCCTTCCGGTAGCGGCATGACGCCTGCGCCAGCTGGTACGCGTTGGAGAATGGGTAAGCCTGCGCCGCGAGGTGCCGCTTGGTAATCAGCCAGACACAGCGCGTAACCATCCATAGCGCTATTGTCCACGCCCGGCATATCGAGAGGTGCGACCAGCGTTTCTGCCAGCACTCGCCCTGTCGATTGTTCTAGGGTGATGGTTTCTACTGCATTAATGGACGTGGCTGCGTCGATAAGCCGTTGGCGCGCATCAAACAGATCTAACAAGCCGGGCGTGACTATTTCTACGCAGTGACAGTTCATAAGCGCTCCACCTCATTGGAAGAAGTCGCTGTGTGACGTCCACTGCACGGGGTCGCTGAAGGCAGCACCATGGCGGCGAAGTTGCAGGGCCGAGTGCGGGAGTCCAGCTGCAAAGCAATAATCCTGTCCCACGCCAAGGCACACGCTTTGGGCGAACCGGGCATCGCAAATATCATCGTTCGGTTGGCCACCCCCGCTACGGCGCGAGACTGGATCGTCGCTGTGCCGATTGTTTTCAGAGAGTAGTGGCGGAACAGCTCGCCATACCCCTCAATCGCTTTGTCGAACAGCGGTATCAACGCCTCGGGAGTGGTATCCCGGGCGGTAAAGCCAGTGCCGCCATTAACCAGAATCGCGTGGACATCCGTTCGCGCAATCCACTCCGAGACCACAGCACGAACCTGGTAGATATCATCAGAAACGATGCGCCTCTCGACCAAGATATGGCCGCTTTCGCTCAGATGTTCAACCAGCAGGTCACCGCTACCATCCTCGTCGAAACCACGGGTATCGGAAACCGTTAGCACCGCGATGCCGAGCGGAGTGAAAAGAGCATCTACAGGAACATGGGACATCAAGCCTCTCCTATTAGCTTTGCTATTGCTTCAAGCTATTGCATCAAGCTGCCGCCAGCATCGTCATCCAGAACAATTCCTTCGACGCCTATTTCACTCTCTAACGCCAGCAAATAGTGACGCAGCGCGCGTCGAGTTGCCTGCTCCCGTAGGCTATGGCGCACCCGGTCAATAACTTGATCGAAAGGTAACGCCCTACCTTCTCTGCGCTCGTCAATACTCACCACATGCCAGCCATAGCGAGACGCCAAGGGCCGCTCGTGCAGACCTTCGGGCAAGTGCTGCAAAGCGCGATCCAACTCTGGAACGGTCTGCCCTGGAACCAACCAGCCCAAATCACCATCCAGCTCTTTTGAAGGGCAAGCGGAGTGGTGTTGAGCAAATTCGGCAAACCGTTCGGGTATCTGATTAAGCTGTTCGACCAGCTTTTCGCCAAGCTGGTACTCTTCATCGCGACCCAAGGAGTCATCGGGTGCGGCCGCAAGCAGGATATGCCGAACGCGTAACTGGGTCGGTTCGCTGAAGCGTTCACGGTGGGTGTCAAAAAAGCGCTGGCAATCGGTTTCCCCCGGTTCGGGCACCTCTAGCTCCTGTTCGAGCAGTGCAGCAATTGCCGCATCTTCCTGTGCTTCGCTGGCTGCCTGCAGCGACAGCAGGCCGAGCATGTTCGCCCGCTGGCGCAGCAGTTCCCTAACCACCAGCGCGCGAGCCGCCTGAAGCTGGGCCTCCCCCGCCGTTTCAGCGGGGTGATACTGCATCTCTAACGCAATCGTTTCTTCATCGATACTAGCGCCGCCGACGCGTACCGGAGGCGGAGCGATGCCTCCAGGTAGTTGCACGATATCAATCATCTGCATCTTATTTCTCCTCTGGTCCTGGACGTGCACAAGCCGGTTTTTAACTGCGCCGACGGACAATCTGATAGCGACGAGTCACATAGCCGAAAGGCACGCTCCACACATGCACCAAGCGCGAAAACGGGAACAGCAAAATGATAGTTAGGCCAATAAAGATATGCAGTTTGTAGATCCACGACACTTCCTGCATGTAATCCGCCGCACCGCCGCTGAAGAAGACAATCGACTGCGCCCAGCTGGAGAGCGTCAGCATCATTTCACCGTCCATATGGCCTAGCGAGAAGATGATGGTCACCATGCCAAGGCATGCCTGTAAGACGATCAAACCCAGGATCAAGGTATCCATCAAGCTCGACGATGCCTTTACGCGAGGATTGAACAATCGCCGATAGAGCAACATGGCGCCGCCCACCACGCACATGGCACCGGCGATACCCCCCACCACGATGGCAATCAGCTGCTTGGTACCGGCATGCAGGAAAGGTGCGTAGACCCAGTGCGGCGTGAGCATGCCCACCAAATGACCGAAGAAAATCACGATAATGCCGATATGGAACAGGTTGCTGGCCAGACGCATGTTTTTCGAGGACAGCATTTGGCTGGAGCCGGTCTTCCAGGTGAACTGGCCTTGGTCGTAACGCACGAGACTGCCGACCAAGAACACCGTACCGGCCAGATAGGGATAATAGCCGTAGATAAGATGTTGCAGATATTCTATGAACATGGCGATTCTCCTTTTAGCGATCGGCCACGGTTGAGGAAGGCGAAGCGCTCCAGGCGGACGGCATGATTTTGACGGGGTCGCTGTGCACTGCTTTTTTGCGCTCGGCAAGCCGCCGTCCTTCCGCCGACTGCAGCGCGCAGTCTTCGTCAGAAGTGGCCGAAAAGCGTACTGCTTCTTCTTCCCACACGGCGTCCAATGCTTCGGGCGTGTTGTCAGGCGCTTCTTTTTTGACCTGGGGCCGATGCTCTTCGACATCGTCCTCGGCCCCGATTAACGCCAATAGTGACAACGGTACCAGCGCGTGATCCGCTCCCCGCTCCTCCAGCCGCGCAGTCAGCAGCGCCAGAATATGGCGTATTTCGCCCAGCCAGCGGCCGATCTCGGCTTCATCGCACATTGAAAGGTATTCAAGAAATACCGGTAGATGATCGGGCAGTTCACGGGCATCCAGCTCGAACCCGGCCGCGCTGTACTCGGCCATAAGATCTACCATGGCCTGACCACGGTCACGGGACTCGCCGTGAACGTGCTCAAATAGCAGCAGCGACGTAGCCCGTCCCTTATCGAACATAGCGACATACTCGGCCTGCAGCTCAAGCAGGTCGCCCTCTTGGAGACGCTGACACCACTCCATTAGCGACGATTTGAGAGCCGCCCCCAGGCGGCGCTCGGCATTGATAATTTCGATGAGCTCGCCGCTGGCATCCTGCAGTTCCTGTGTCGGGTAATCGAGCAGGCGGGCCAGTACGCGTAGGCTACGCATACCCTGTAGCGGCTCGAACGACGGCTCTACCGGGATCGGCGATTGGGTAGTGGCTTCAGTCATGACGAGACTCCTCAAGTTGTGGCTGCGGGTCGAAGACCTCTACCGGTTTCACCAACACGCTGGTCTGCTTACGGCCATTGAACAGGTTGGGCTGGCTCTCACCGTGGCAACCATCACCAAAGGTAAAGCCGCATCCTCCCCGTTCAGGGAAGGCTTCGGTGGCCATTTCCCGATGGCTGGTGGGGATCACAAACCGATCCTCGTAGTTGGCAATGGCCAGGTAGCGGTACATCTCCTCTACTTGGGCCACGCTCAGCCCCACGGCATCAAGCACTTCGGCGTTGGGGGCACCCTCCACGTGCTTGCCGCGCATGTAGACACGCATCGCCATCAAGCGCTTGAGTGCCAATACCACGGGCTCCTCTTCACCGGCTGTCAACAGGTTAGCCAGGTACTTCACCGGGATACGCAGTGATTCGATCTTGGGCAGGATGCCATCGAACTCTACATGCCCCGCCTCAGCGGCGGACTGAATCGGCGACAGCGGCGGCACGTACCACACCATCGGCAGCGTGCGGTATTCCGGGTGCAGCGGCAGCGCCAATCCCCAGTCGATAGCCATCTTGTAAACCGGTGAGGCCTGGGCGGCTTTGATGACGTTATCCTGGATGCCATCCCGCTTGGCCTGGGCAATTACTTCCGGATCGTTGGGATCTAGGAAAATCTCGCACTGGCGGTGGTAGAGATCACGCTCGTCAGGGGAGCTTGCCACTTCCTCTATACGGTCAGCGTCATACAGCAGCACGCCGAGATAGCGAATGCGGCCCACACAGGTCTCGGAGCAGATGGTCGGCTGACCGGCCTCGATACGCGGGTAGCAGAAGATACACTTCTCGGACTTACCGCTTTTCCAGTTGTAGTAGATCTTCTTGTAGGGGCAGCCGGAGATACACATACGCCAGCCACGGCACTTGTCCTGGTCGATTAGAACGATGCCGTCCTCTTCCCGCTTGTAGATCGCACCACTGGGGCAAGCCGCTACACAGGTTGGGTTCAAGCAGTGCTCGCACAGACGCGGCAGATACATCATGAAGGTGTTTTCGAACTGGCCGTAAATATCTGCCTGCACCTTGTCGAAGTTGGCGTCTTTGCGCCGCTTGGCGAACTCGGTGCCAAGAATCTCTTCCCAGTTCGGGCCCCATTCGATCTTTTTCATACGCTGACCGGAAATCAGCGAGCGCGGACGCGCCACCGGCTGGTGCTCACCGATCTTGGCGGTATGCAAGTGTTGGTAGTCGAAAGTGAACGGCTCATAATAGTCATCCATCTCGGGCAGGTCGGGGTTGGCGAAAATGTTCGCCAGCACCCGCCATTTGCCACCAATACGCGGTTCAATCCGACCGTCGTTACGGCGCATCCAGCCGCCCTTCCACTTGGCCTGGTTCTCCCACTCTTTGGGATAGCCGATACCGGGCTTGGTCTCGACATTGTTGAACCAGGCGTACTCCATACCTTCGCGACTGGTCCAGACATTTTTGCAGGTCACTGAACAGGTGTGGCAACCAATACACTTATCAAGGTTGAGAACCATGCCTACCTGGGAACGAATTTTCATTTCACGGCCTCCTGAGCACTGTTCTTCTGAACACTGTCATTGCCTTCACCATCCAGCCAGTCAACGTGTTTCATCTTGCGCACTAACACGAACTCATCGCGATTTGAGCCGACAGTGCCGTAATAATTAAAACTGTAAGAGAGCTGCGCGTAGCCGCCGATCATATGGGTTGGCTTGGGGCAGACACGGGTGACCGAGTTGTGAATACCGCCCCGCGTGCCGGTGACCTCAGAGCCAGGGACGTTCACGTTGCGCTCCTGGGCGTGGTACATCATCACCATGCCCGCTTTGACCCGCTGGCTGACCACTGCCCGCGCGGCAATCGAGCCGTTGGCGTTGTAGACCTCGATCCAGTCGTTGTCCTCGATATCGATCTCAGCCGCGTCCGCCTCGGAGAGCCACACCACCGGGCCGCCTCGGTTAAGCGTCAACATCAGCAGGTTGTCCGAGTAAGTAGAGTGGATGCCCCACTTCTGGTGCGGCGTGAGAAAGTTCAGCGCCTTCGTTTTAAAACCGTTGTCGGCAGGCAGCGTGAAGCCTTTGGCTGCCTTGGTATCGATGGGCGGGCGATAGACCAGCAGGCTTTCGCCGAAAGCGCGCATCCAGGCATGATCCTGATAGAACTGCTGACGACCACTCACGGTGCGCCAGGGGATCAGCTCGTGAACGTTGGTGTAACCGGCGTTATAGGAGACATGCTCATCTTCGAGGCCGGACCAAGTCGGGCTGGAGATAATCTTGCGTGGCTGGGCGACGACATCGAGAAAGCGGATTTTTTCGTCATGTTTGGGCCTTGCCAGGTGGGTATGGTCACGCCCGGTAATTTTGGAGAGCGCTTCCCACGCTTTCACAGCCACGGCGCCGTTGGTTTCCGGTGCCAGGGTCAAAATCATTTCGGCAGCATCGATGGCGCTGTCGATCAACGGGCGCCCTTTATGCGGGCCATCCAGCTTGCAATGGTTGAGTTTGCCCAGCAGCTCGACTTCCGCATCGGTATTCCAAGCGATGCCCTTGCCGCCGTTACCGATGCTTTCCAGCAGCGGCCCTACGGAGGTGAAGCGCTCATAGGTTTCAGGATAGTTGCGCTTAACCTCAATCAGCGATGGCATGGTCTTACCGGGAATCGGCGCGCATTCGCCCTTCTTCCAATCCATCACCGCCGGCTGGGCCAACTCTCCTGGCGAGTCGTGCTGCATCGGCAGCGTGACCAGGTCGGTCTCTTCGCCCAGGTGGCCTACACACACCTTGGAAAACGCCTTGGCAATACCCTTGTAAATATCCCAGTCGCTGCGCGATTCCCAGGCCGGATCGGTGGCGGCAGTCAAGGGGTGAATAAAGGGGTGCATGTCAGAAGTGTTAAGGTCGTCCTTCTCATACCAGGTTGCCGTAGGCAGCACGATATCCGAGTAGAGGCAGGTGGTGGACATGCGGAAATCCAGCGTCACCAGCAGGTCGAGCTTGCCTTCCGGCGCCTCGTCACGCCATACGACTTCTTCGGGCTTCTGGCCGCCGAAGTCGCCCAGATCTTTACCCTGAATACCGTGGCGAGTACCCAGCAGGTACTTGAGCATGTACTCATGGCCCTTACCGGAACTACCCAGCAGGTTGGAGCGCCAGATGAACATATTGCGCGGGAAGTTCTCTGGCGCATCCGGGTCTTCCGCGGCAAAGCGCAGTTCACCGTTCTTGAGCTGCTGAACGGCATAGTCAGCTGTCGTCATACCCGCGGCTTCGGCTTTTTTCGCTAGGCGTAGCGGGTTAGTGTCCAGTTGTGGTGCTGACGGCAGCCAGCCCATGCGCTCAGCACGCACGTTAAAGTCAATCAGGCTACCGGGGTAATCCTCGGCCTTGGCCAACGGCGAAAGAATTTCTTTAATCTCGAGCTTCTCGTAGCGCCACTGGGAGGAGTGACTATAGAAGAAGGAAGTAGAGTTCATATGGCGCGGCGGGCGCTGCCAGTCGAGGCCAAAGGCCAAAGGCGTCCAGCCAGTCTGCGGACGCAGTTTTTCCTGACCAACGTAGTGGGCCCAGCCGCCACCGCTCTGACCGATACAACCACACATGACCAGCATGTTAATCAGGCCGCGGTAGTTCATGTCCATGTGGTACCAGTGGTTCATACCGGCACCAACGATGATCATGCTACGGCCGTTGGTTTTATTGGCATTATCGGCAAATTCACGGGCAATGCGGGTGCACTGCTCTGCAGGGACGCCGGTGATTTTCTCCTGCCACGCGGGGGTATAGGGACGAATCTGATCAAACGAGGTCGCGCCATCATCTTCGCCGTCGCCGACAAAGCCACGGTCGATACCGTAGTTGGCACACATCAGATCAAAAACGGTGACCGCCAGCATTTCGCTGCCATCGGCTCTCTTCAAGCGTTTGGCGGGCAAATTGTGGAACAGTAGGTCATCGGCGGCACCTACACCGGCTCCTTTTACGTGCTCAAAGTGTTCGTGTTCGATACCACCAAAGTAAGGAAACGCAACGCGCGCGACGCTATCGTGGTGATTGACCAAACTTAGCAACGGCTTGATCTCGGTGCCTGCGGCGTCCAGCGATTCCAGGTTCCACTTGCCCACTTCGTCGCCGGTTTCGCCCCAGCGGAAACCGATGGAACCGCGTGGCACCACCAGCTGGTCACGGGTTTCGTCCCAGGCAACGGTTTTCCACTCGGGATTGTTTTCCTGACCCAGGGCAGCATCAAAATCACTGGCACGCAGTTGGCGACCCGGTGCGAAGCTGCCATCTTCACGCACTTCCAGTTCCACCAGGAACGGCATGTCGGTATAGCGGCGCACATAGTCAGTAAAGTAAGCACTGGGGTTCTCAAGGTGGAATTCCTTGAGGATGACATGGCCCATGGCCATCGCCAGGGCGGCATCGGTGCCCTGTTTGGCGGACAGCCACTCGTCGGTAAGTTTGGAGACTTCGGCATAATCCGGGGTGATCGAGACCGTCTTGGTACCCTTGTAACGTACTTCGGTAAAGAAGTGGGCATCCGGGGTACGCGTCTGGGGCACGTTGGAGCCCCAGGCGATGATGTAGCCGGAGTTGTACCAGTCTGCGGACTCGGGAACGTCGGTCTGCTCGCCCCAGGTCATTGGCGAGGCCGGCGGCAAGTCACAGTACCAGTCGTAGAAGCTCATGCAGACGCCGCCAATCAGCGACAGGTAGCGGCTACCCGCGGCGTAGCTGACCATCGACATGGCAGGAATCGGCGAGAAGCCGAGAATACGGTCGGGGCCGTACTGCTTGGCGGTGTAAACGTTAGAGGCAGCGACCAGCTCGTTGAGCTCGTCCCAGTTACCGCGAACGAAGCCGCCCATGCCGCGAGCACGCTTGTACTGTTTGGTCTTGGCGGGGTCTTCGACAATAGACGCCCAGGCGTCGACCGGGTCTGGGTTAGCCTTGAGCGCTTCGCGCCATAGCGCCAGCAGCGGCTTGCGGATCAACGGGTACTTGAGGCGGTTAGCGCTGTACAGATACCAGGAGTAGCTGGCGCCGCGAGGGCAGCCACGCGGCTCATGGTTAGGCAGGTCGGGACGGGTACGGGGGTAGTCAGTCTGCTGGGTTTCCCAGGTAACTAAACCGTTTTTGACGTAGATCTTCCAGCTACAGGAGCCGGTGCAGTTCACCCCGTGGGTGCTACGCACTACCTTGTCGTGTTGCCAGCGGGCACGATAACTATCTTCCCACTGGCGGGATTCGCTGCGTAGCTCACCGTGTTCGTTGGCAAAAGGCTCGCGGGACTTGCGGAAGAAATTCAGCCGATCTATGAAGTGACTCATGGTCGATCTCCAGGCTCCTCGGAAATTTGCATACCCGACAGTGCGGGTTCCATGGAGTGGATTCTGCGTGATCGACAAGCGAATTACTGCGTGATTACCTCCATATACACCCTGTCTACCCCCAAGGTGATAGAACGGCCAACGTAAAGGAATAGACGGTTGGCGCTGTTGAAATTACACCGTGCGCGAGTGCTGGTTTTTGAAAAAAGGGATATGCACGCAGACAGAAAAGGAGCTTTCAAAGGAGACTCACTATTGAGTGATCATCAACGTTTGATCCCGTTATCATTGCAACCTACTGAACATTCATACAACATGCTTCTTATAGCTGGATTACTCTCGGAGCAAAACGCACTCCATGCATCTCACCCGATTCACAGATTATTCGATACGCGTATTGATCTTTCTTGCGGCCAAGGGGGAGGAGCGTTCGACGATTAATGAAATTGCCGAGACGTTTAATATCTCACGCAATCATTTGATGAAAATTGTTCAGGAGCTAAGTCAAAAGAACTACGTTACCGCTATTCGTGGCAAGAATGGCGGCTTACTGCTGACACGTGCCCCTGCAACCATTGGGTTAGGCGAGCTGGTACGCGAGATGGAGCATGACATGGCGTTAGTGGAGTGCTTTCATAGCGACAATGCCTGCATCATTACGTCGGCATGTCGCCTTCAACCGATACTTAATGATGCACTGTCAGCATTTCTAGGTGTACTCGACCACTACACATTGGCCGACCTGCTGGGCAGTCAACAATCTCAATTGGCGCAACTTATGCGCATTCCTACCGTTAGCGCTTAGCACTTTCTAGCCATCCTGCCCGTCAACGCGCGCCTGCATCAACGGCCAAGTGTAGTGCGCGAGGAATATTGCGTAGGCTACGCACCAGAAGATGATGCTGAGCGTGTAAGTCCAGTGGGTGATCTGGGGAAATAACCCCAAAACGGGTGAGCGCACTAAGGCGGCTATTAGCATTAAGCCTAGCGCCACACCCATACCTGGCAAAGTGCGTATGGGTCGGCCCGTATGACCTAGCGAAACCCTGGCCATCATGGCCAGCATCATGGTACCCATGCCACCAATCGTCAGGGCGTGCACGGCTAGCTCTGTACGCATCAGTCCCATAAATGCCAAGACCCACATAATAAACCCTAGCGGAATGCAGGCGTAGCTACCGTGGAGCCCCCAAAGTAAAGGTTCGCGCCAACTGTGCAGCCCACCCCAGCGCGCCATGCGAACAGTATTGGCCAGCGCTGCTAAGAGCATTACCCCACCCATGAATGCAGCAGGCATGGCAACACCCAGCATGACGACCAGCTGCAGCACGACTACGCCAGCCGTGCTAACCAACGTCACTCCTTCGAGTAAAGGAATAGGGTCAGGTTTGGTTCGTCCCAAACGGTTGGCGGTAAACATGGCAATCACGCGCCCGCCAACGACTGTCATCATTAGTGTGATTAACAGCACGGCTAAGTAGGCAGCTTGGCGAATTAACTCGGCGTTACCCTGCATCACTCCTAAGTGCATCGCCAGGTTAGCAATGGCAAACAGCAACAGCACGGGTATAAAGACCAAGTTGCGCCAACGCTTTGCGGTGATAACTAGACGCGCCATAACAATGGCGACCATTGGCAGAAACGCAAGGTCAACCGCCAGCAATATCCACTCCGGCATCTCCATGGGGAAAGCCATCAGCACCCTACCTAATAGCCATAGCACCACCAGACCCAGTAACGGCCCGCTGTTTAAACTCGGCAATCCTGTCCAGTTACGCACAGCGGTAAGCAAAAATCCCGCGACCACCGCCGCGGCAAAGCCAAACAACATTTCATGCTGATGCCAGAACACCAAGCCGCCATAAGGTCGCAGCAAAATATTGCCGTGCCAGAAGCCCAACCACACCAATAGAGACGCCACGCTAAACAGCGCGGCCAGCAGAAAGAAAGGCCTAAAAGCCAGGCGCATTAATGGCAGATGCTCAAGCTTAGAAGCAGGCTGGGATGAGTTGGTCGTTGGCATGGCGTAATCCTGACTAAATTACTTGGAAATATGATTTTGCGCCTAGCCATCAACAAAAACCATGACATGCATCAAAAATACATCTTATGGCTAGCACCCAAAGACTCACAGCATTAAGATGCACTATAAATGCATCTTAATGTATCGAGGAAATAACAGTGCTAACTCATCAGCAAGAAACACTAATCAACGCAACCGCTCCCGTCGTGGCCGAACACCTCAATGCGATTACCCAGCGCTTCTATCCGCTGATGTTTACTCGCTACCCAGAGGTCAAGCCCCTCTTTAATGAGGTTCATCAGCAAAGCGGTGGTCAGCCCCGTGCCCTGGCCAACGCTGTTTTGGCCTATGTCCAACTGCGCAGCAACCCAGGTCAGGCGCGTGCTACTCTGGATGTTGTGGTCAGTAAACATATCTCGCTAGGCATTCTTCCCGAGCAGTACCCTATTGTCGGTGAGTGCTTGCTGGCAGCAATTGGTGAAGTGCTGGGTGAAGCTGTCACCCCGGAAATCGCCGATGCCTGGGGCGCTCTATATAACGAGCTTGCCGCACTGTTAATCGACCTCGAAGACCAGCGCTATCGTGAGTTTGAGCAGCGCCCGGGCGGATGGCGCGGCACACGCCGTTTCAAAATTGCCAGTACCCAGCAGGAAAGTGCTTTAATTCGCTCTTTTATCCTTGAGCCCGAGGATGAAGGTCGTGTGGCTGACCATGAGCCAGGTCAGTATATCGGTATACGTCTAACCATTAATGGCGAGCTGGTTTATCGACATTACAGCCTCTCAGACACCCCAAATGGCCAAAGCTATCGAATCTCGATCAAACGCGAAGAACAGGGCCAAGTCAGCCGCCACTTCCACGATGTCTTACAACCCGGCGACACCTTGGAGCTGTTACCGCCAGCAGGAGACCTCACGTTGGTTGAGGGTGATGAGCCTCTTCTGCTTGCCAGCGGCGGCGTTGGTCAAACGCCCCTGCTCCCCATGGCGCGCCATGCCTTATCTCTTGGACGGCAAGTTATCTATCTACACGCCGCCCTGGATGCCGACCATCAGGCCTTTAAAGACGAATTAGAGGCGCTGAAGAGCGAGTATCCTCAACGCCTTCAGGCTGCCCGAATTCATGAACGCGGTAACGAAGCCGAACATATTGGTCGTATCGACCGCAGTTTATTAGCTCACTACCTGCCTGATCTCAAGACACGCTGCTATTTCGTCGGCCCCCAAGGGTTTATGACAGCGATTAACAGCGCTTTGTCTGAACTGGGTGTCGACGAGGATCGTCGACACTTTGAGCACTTTGGCCCCTCACGCCCGCTCGACGCAGCTTGATAATGGCCGGTTAGGGTAACGACTTTTAGGCTACCTATTAAAGGCAGGGGATCCCATGACCCCCTGCTCAACTTTACTAGCCTTAAAGAGAAACCAAGGTAATACGGAGGTGGCTATGAAAATCGAATTAAAACGTGCCTACGACTCACCTCACAGCAAGGATGGTTATCGTGTCCTAGTCGACGGGATCTGGCCGCGCGGTGTGTCCAAGGAAGAAGCCAAAATCGATGAGTGGCGCAAGGAGATCGCACCGAGCAGCGAACTTCGCAAAGCATTTCATAATGGCTCACTCAACTGGAATGACTTCCGCCGACGCTATCTCAAAGAGTTAACGCCCTATCGCGAGTCCCTGCGTGACCTTGCACAGCGTGCCAGGAAAGAGCAACTCACGCTGGTGTTCGCCTCTAAGGAAGAGCGCCATAACAATGCCGAGGTGCTGCGCCAATACTTGAACATGTTGAAATAATCGGCCCGACCCATGCCTAGAGAAGTCATAGCGCTCACTAAAGAAAGGAGTAAACGCCCAAAATAACCGCGTCTCAGGCCAACCAGGAGAGAGGACTGTGGCGAACAGCGGCCCCCACCATATAGGCAAAGATAGCCACCGCCACTACCGCGGCTAGGGCTCGCACCGTTGGCTTCGCCCCGCGCTTAATCGCAATGGTGCCAATACCGATATAGGCCAGCAGCGCCAGTAACTTGGCGCCAAGCCAGGGAAGCTGCCAGGGCCATACAGAAAGCAATACCATTAAAGTCACCCCCAACCCCAGCAAAGCCGTATCGATGAGGTGAGGCAATACCTTGACCCAACGGGCGTTGAGCCGCGGGCTTTCCTGCACCGACCACCAGGCGCGCACTACGAAGAGCGTGATGCTCAGCGCAGCGGCCGTCATGTGCAGGTGCTTGATGAGGAAATAGTGCTCCATGGTAACCGTCCCTAGCCGACGTTAACCGCATTGCCGTGATGGTCGAAGGCAAGATAGGCGGTGATATTACCCATTTGCAGCGACTCCATCATACGCTGGAGCTGCCGTTCAACCTCAGCGTCATCTTTTGGGTCGTCCATGGCAGCTGTGAAAACTAGATCCCATTCGATCTCGGTACGGCGTGATTCTTCGACCAACGCCGCCATGCTGGTCAATTCCTCCGTCGACTTATCTACGCATACCACAGGCACCAACACACCCCCTTCACCCTGTTCGAAGCGAAGACGCTGGTCAGCATCAGGGAAATCAGGCAGCTCTGCGCGAACGAACACAAACAGCAGTCGCTGGGACTTAGGTTGTTTACGTGCTTCCTGCAGTAAATCGGCAAACGTCGCTATGGTCATAAAATGGGCCTTATCGCTAGTGGTTTAGAATCAGAAGGTGAGAGAGAGTAGGTAAGAATGAACAGGTGAGACTAATAGGCGACGTTACTCGGGTGACTCTACGAAAAGCCACAGCAGCAGCATTACCATGAATAGAGGGATCAGCAGGCTAAGTGGCGCTGCACGCCAACCATAGGCTTGAACTACCAGGGGGGCCATCCGAAGGGAAAGCCCTACCCCCGCCGCTAAAGCCAGAAAAAGGGCGACAAAAAGAAGCGCCCATCGACCAGGCATCCAGCCTTTGGCGTGGGCAATGCCAGTGGTAATCACCGCACCTCCCAACCCAAGACCAGACCCCACCAATAAAAACTCCCAGGGCTGGCTAGCCATCCCAAACCCACCCAGCGCCAGCGCTAGCCCCAGCAATAGCCACTGCATCAAGCGACAGGTGTCGCCTCGCCTGGCAATACACCAAGACGGCCATGCGAGCAGTGCACCGCTACTCAACGGCACCAGCACATAGAGGGGTTGTTTTGCGAGCAAGGCATAAAGTGTCCAGCTAGCCACTGCTAAAGCGCTTGCCAAAGGCATTAGCAGCATAGCCACCAGCAACTGATAACCATTGACTGGCTGTGTTGATGTCTCCAACGCTGGAGGCGGCACAGATGACGGCATGGCGTTTCCCAGCGAAGGTATAAAGACATCGGAAGACATGCCAGAATTGTCGGTAAATACCGGGTGTAGGTCAAAAAGCATCGGAGGTAGGTCGGCTAACCACAAAGGAATAGCCCTCGTATCAAGATGCAGACAGTGCCACACTCTCCTACCTCTAACGCGCTATCGGAACAAGCATGAAATTACTTCAACGTTCCCTGGTTGCTCGCATCATTGCGTCCCTGCTTGCCATTAGCGGTATGGCCCTCATCAGCATCACTCTAACCATGGCAATGTCTAACAGCAGCCGTGGCGATGCGGCCGCGATCAATGTCGCTGGCTCATTACGCATGAATGCTTATCAGATCATGGGGGCCTTGCAGCGCCTGGAGTATTCCCCTGCAGAGGCAAGTGAAGAACAGCTCGAAGGTCTGATAACGCGCTTCGATCAGCGTTTGCATGGCACAACGTTACAACAAACGATCCCCGCCGATGATCGACATGAGCGTCGCCGTCAATTGGAAAAGCTTCAAACCTACTGGCAACACACGCTTCGCCCGGCACTACAGGTTCCTTCCACAGCCGCAGAGCTTGATCTGGATACGCTAGAAGTGATGATCGTGGCGATGGTCAATGACATTGAAGTGCTAGTAACGTATTTGGAACAGAGCACCGAGGCCAAGGTGCGGCTGCTGGGCATGATGCAGTTGCTCTTTTTGGTACTGATCGCAATTGTGGTCTCGATCGCCCTCTACGATGTTCGCCATAATCTGGTAGTGCCGCTGCGCCAGCTGATGGTACTTGCCCGCGAGGCGGCGCAGCGTAACTTCAAGCCACGTTCACAGCTCCGCGGCAGCGACGAGTTGGCATCGTTAGGCCACACCTTTAACAAGATGTCTACCGAGCTGGCAACAAGCTACGCCGCATTGGAAGACAAGGTATCGCGCAAGAAGCAGGAGCTTGAGCGCAGCAATCAGGCGCTGCAGGTAATGCACGATGCCAGCCGCTCGCTGTATGGGGGCGGTAACGACCTCTGTTCCAGCGCAGCGCCCATGTTGCGCGAATTGGAAAAGCTGCTGGATATCGGGCCGATACGGCTTTCCCTAAACGACCCTTTCGATCAACGGGAAATGCCGGTATTAGAAACCCACTCGCGTACCCGACCAGAGTATTGCCGTGACCAGGAGTGTCACGCCTGCCTGATCGATCCTCGCCCCTTGGAGATGGTGTCCAACAACCAGTCACAGTGCTTACTGCTACCGATTAGCGTAGGCGATACGCTGCTAGGTACCCTGGAAGTGTGGTATCCCCAGGAGCGCCTCAACGATAGCACTCGGCGGTTGCTCACCATGTTAGCCGACCAGCTTGCCACGGCGGTGTACCTACAGCGGCGTATCGAGGAGCAGCAACACGTAACGCTGATCAATGAGCGAACCATTATTGCGCGCGAACTGCACGACTCCTTGGCTCAGTCACTCTCTTATCTCAAGATGCAGGTCGCCCGACTCGAACGCATGCAGCAAAAAGAGGCAACCCGCGAGGCGCAGTCCGCGGTATTCGATGAACTGCGTACCGGGTTGAACAGCGCCTATCGTCAACTGCGTGAGCTACTCACCACTTTCCGACTCAAACTTGAGGGGCCGGGGCTGCAATTTGCCTTGCGCCAGACCGTCGAGGAGTTCAGTCAGCGCATGGGGGTAACGGTCGAGCTTGACTACGATGTGCCGCCTTACCTACTTAACCCCAATGAAGAGATACACGTGCTGCAGATCATTCGCGAGGCGCTGGCCAATACCCACAAGCACGCCCAGGCCCACTGGGCCGGGGTCACTGTGCGCTTCGCCGATGCTCGCCTGCTGGTGCGTATTGAGGATGACGGCATCGGCCTGGAAGACGACAGTTCGCCGCCGATGCACTACGGTTTGGTGATCATTCGTGACCGAACCACCACTCTGAATGGGGAGCTGAGCATCGCCAATCGCCCCACGGGGGGAACCGGTGTTGAGATTGTGTTTACGCCATTGACCGCCCGCTTAATTCAGCAGCAGCCTGCTCCGGCCGCTTCCAACTCTCACTTAGGCATAGAGACCTCTAAATGACGCTGACCACCGCCAACGATACACCCGCCAGTCTGATGATTATCGATGACCACCCGCTACTACGGCGTGGCGTGATACAGCTGCTTGAGCTAGAAGACGACCTTGAATTAGTTGGCGAGACGGGCGACCCGGAAGAAGGCATTGCACTGGCTCTCAAACTTGAGCCTGACTTGGTTCTACTGGATTTAAACATGCCGGGCGTCAATGGATTAGAAGCGTTACGCCGCCTTCGGGAAGCTAACTATAGCGGACGTGTGGTGATGTTCACTGTTTCTGACCATGAGGATGATGTGGTCGCGGCACTGCGCAACGGTGCCGACGGTTACCTGCTTAAGGATATGGAGCCTGAAGACATGGTTCGCCAGCTGCGTCAGGCTGCTTTGGGGCGCATGGTCATCAGCGAAAGCCTGACCGCCCTACTCGCTGAAGCCCTGCGTAATCAGCGCAATGCGCCCACCACTCCCGACATTCATAGCCTAACGCAGCGTGAACGTGAAATTCTGCAACAGCTTGCTGGCGGACTCTCCAACAAGCTCATCGCGCGCAAGCTGGATATTACCGAAGGCACGGTCAAGGTTCACGTCAAGCACCTACTCAAAAAGCTCAACCTACGCTCACGTGTCGAAGCCGCCGTCTGGGCAGTCCAGGAAGGTATCGAGCGCTAGTCGGTTCTGTGTGGTTACCTCCAAAGACTCACAGAGTACTTCTGCCCTGACCCGCCTTTACCCCCGCCCGATTTTTTCTCTTTAAAATCAACGAATCCAGGCTTTTCAGCGACTACCTCTCAAGAGGTATGTCGCTGATTTTACTGCCATTTACACCTATTCCCCAACTTCTTCCTCAAGCGTATCTTGCTTTCTAACTGCTAGATGCAGATAGGTTTGATGCCAAGGGGAAATCGCCATGAGTAAGAGAAATACCGACATTGAAAAGTGGGATGTCGAAGACGCCCAATTCTGGGAACAGGAAGGCAAGCACATTGCCAACCGCAATCTATGGATATCCATTCCCAGTCTGCTGATGGGATTCGCTGTCTGGATGATGTGGGGAATGATTACCACCCAGATGCAGAACCTGGGTTTTTCGTTCACGGTTAACCAGCTATTTTCCCTGACGGCGCTTGCCGGTCTAGCAGGTGCCACACTGCGCATCCCAGCATCGTTCATGATCCGCATCGCTGGCGGGCGTAACACCATCTTCCTGACCACCGCGCTATTGATGATCCCCGCTGCCGGTACTGGTATCGCCTTGATGAACCCAGACACGCCGTTCTGGGCATTCCAGGCTTTAGCGCTACTTTCCGGTATCGGCGGTGGTAACTTCGCTTGCTCGATGAGCAACATTTCCACCTTTTATCCCAGCAAACAGCAAGGTTACGCCCTGGGCATGAATGCTGGCCTCGGTAATTTCGGCGTCACTACCATGCAAATTGTCATCCCGCTGGTAATGACCGTCGGCATTTTCGGCGCTATAGCCGGTTCGCCGATGGAATTGCAAAGCGCTAGCGGTACGTTGATCGGCCGGATCGAAGCAGGTACCGATACCTGGATCCAGAATGCTGGCTTTATCTGGCTTGTATTCCTGGTTCCATTAGCGTTCGCCGGTTGGTTCGGTATGAACAATCTTCGCACTATTACACCCAACCCTGGTTCGCCGCTGGCGGCTTTCAGCAAAATATTAGGCCTCTACGGCGTCGGCATGGTAACTGCCATCGTCGGCATGCTGGCTCTCAGCTGGCTTAATATGTGGGTTGCCCTGCCGCTAACCATTGTTCTGGCTCTGGTGTTGTTGCGCCTGATTCCTGGCGACATCAAGCCTAATATCCAGAAGCAGTTCGCGATATTTTCCAATAAGCACACTTGGTCAATGACCATCCTCTACATTCTGACCTTCGGCTCCTTTATCGGCTTCTCTGCAGCCCTGCCGCTCTCCATCAACGTCATCTTCGGCAACATGATGGAAGCCACAGCAGACGGTACGCTGATTCGCGTGGCCAACCCAGAGGCGCCCAGCGCTTTAACCTGGGCCTGGATAGGCCCCTTCGTGGGCGCCCTGATCCGTCCGCTGGGCGGATGGATTTCCGACAAAGTGGGTGGCTCCATCGTCACCCAAATAATCTCTGCGGTCATGGTGGTCGCCTCTATCGCCACCGGCTACGTGATGATGCAGGCCTATAACGCCACCGATCCCAATCAATTCTTCTGGCTATTCCTGCTGCTATTCATCGTGTTATTCGCCGCCAGTGGTATCGGCAACGGCTCTACCTTCCGCAGCATCGGCGTGATTTTCGACCAGCAGCAGAAAGGCCCGGTACTTGGCTGGACCTCAGCCGTCGCTGCCTATGGCGCCTTCATCGCCCCGCGGGTAATGGGTGAGCAAATCCAGGCCGGTACACCGGAACTTGCCATGTACGGCTTTGCGGTCTTCTACGCCATCTGCTTGGCCATCAACTGGTGGTTCTACCTACGCAAAGGTGCCTACGTTAAGAACCCCTAAATAGGGCTTGCTTCTTTACGCCCGGAGCCAAGCTCCGGGTCTTCACCCCCTACCCCACTGCGGGAGGACACCATGAAAATCATGATCGCCTATGACGGTTCGCGAAACGCCAAACTGGCTCTCGCTCAGGTCGTCACTATGTTCCGCTGTAACCAACCATTGCTGGTACTGGTCGGCGTGGTGGAGAACCCACTCGACGCTACCGATAACAACGAGGCGCTTTTCCAGCAGGAGCACGATGAGGTTAAACAGCACCTTCAAGAGGGTGTGGCATTCGCCATCGGCGAGGGCTTCCAAGCCGAGCAGCTTCTCGCCGATGGGGATGCGCGCAAGATGTTGCTGCAGGCCACTCGCAAACTCTCGCCAGACCTACTGGTGATTGCCCGCCATAGCCATCAACCGGACGGCGGCATCATCGCCAAGTCATTGACTTATTTCGTCGATGAACTCGATTACATGACTTTCGGCAGCGTCAGCTCATTCCTGGCCCGGCGCGCCGAATGTCCCTTATTGATCCTACCCAGCCCTTGAGCAGCCCCTACCCCTCCTTTGGTAAAGACCACCTTTGGGACACAGGACGATACGACCATGAAAGTTTCCGCTGTATTCAAGTTTCGCAGCCCCGAGATCCGGGCCTTGCACCTGACCTGGATTGCCTTCTTTATTACCTTTTACGTGTGGTTCAACATGGCGCCGCTCGCGTCGAGCATGCTCAAGAGCGTCGACTGGCTGACCACAGATGATCTCAAGCTGTTCGCCATCTGCAACGTCGCCCTGACCATTCCCGCGCGCATCATCGTTGGCATGGCACTGGATCGGTTCGGCCCGCGACGGGTGTTCTCGGTGCTCATGGTCACTATGTCGCTACCGGCGCTGGCGTTTGCTTTCGGTAACAGCATGACGCAGCTGCTGGTGGCGCGCCTGGTACTGAGCTCGATTGGCGCCAGCTTCGTGGTCGGTATCCACATGACGGCGCTGTGGTTCAAGCCTAAGGACATCGGCTTCGCCGAAGGCTTCTACGCTGGTTGGGGTAACTTCGGCTCCGCCGTAGCCGCCATGTCGCTGCCAACCATCGCCCTGAGCATGTACGGCGGCCCCGATGGCTGGCGCTGGGCAATCGCCCAGAGCGCTATTGTTATGGCCGCTTACGGCGTTTACTACTGGTTCGCGATTACCGATGGCCCGGATGCCCAGGCTCACAGGAAGCCACGCAAATCCGCTGCCATGGAAGTGAGCTCCTGGGGCGATATGATCAAGCTGATCATCTGGACGGTTCCACTGGTCGGCGTACTCGCTATCCTGGTTTGGCGTATTCAGTATATGGGCTATCTATCAATCACCGGTGCGGTCATCGCCTATCTCGTCATTGTGGCGATCGTTATTTATCAGATCGTACAGATCCTGCGGGTCAACCTGCCAATCCTGCGTAAGGGGGTACCCGAAGATGATAAATACTCGTTCAACAGTGTGGCGGCGCTTAACAGCACCTATTTTGCCAACTTCGGCGCTGAGCTAGCAGTGGTATCGATGCTGCCCATGTTCTTTGAGGAGACCTGGGGCCTGAATGCCGCTACGGCCGGCCTGATCGCTGCGTCATTCGCGTTCGTCAATCTGGTGGCGCGCCCCATGGGCGGCATGGTTTCCGACCGCATGGGTAACAGGCGCTTTGTGATGCTGTGCTACATGTTTGGCATTAGCGTGGGGTTCTTGCTGATGGCCATGCTAAATTCGAGTTGGCCACTCATTCTGGCCATTGCGGTAACCATCGGCACCTCGATTTTCGTGCAAGGGGCTGAGGGGGCAACCTTCGGTATCATTCCCTCCATCAAGCGCCGCATCACTGGGCAAATCTCGGGCATGGCCGGTGCTTACGGTAATGTTGGCGCGGTGGTTTACCTAACCATCTTTACGTTTGTCACACCGTCGCAGTTCTTCTACATCATCGCGACCGGCGCCTTCATCAGTTGGGTTATCTGCCTAGTGTGGCTCAAGGAGCCAGAAGGCGCTTTCGATGACGAATACTACGTCTCTTCAGTCGATAGAGACATCGAAGAGCAAGCCCTACAGAATGCCAAGCCCTGAGTGCTCAGGCCATCTGTAAATAACAGACACACTCCAGGTCGCTTAGGCCTGGAGGATGTTTAATGACGAAAATGGAGAGGTCAGTCTTTGCTAATGCGACTAAGAATAAGCTGAAGTGGCTGAAATCGTAAGCCAGTTTTATCTCAAACAAAAAACCGCCGATTGGTTTTACCCAAATCGGCGGTTTTTAATAATCTTTGGTCGGAGCGACAGGATTCGAACCTGCGACCTTTGCAACCCCATTGCAACGCGCTACCAAGCTGCGCCACGCTCCGCTGTCTTTATTAGCCGCTACATCTTTGCCTCAAGACGGTGCGTATACTAGCGGTTTCTTAGATAAATGAAAAGCCCTTATAGCGCTTTCTTTTCAAGTATTTGTCACACACCGCTATAAATCTCGCCAGCCTTTAGGGCTTGCGTTGATCAGCCTCAAGCAACAGATAGGCCATGGCGTCATATACGCCGGGGGCCGTTACGATTAAATGATCCGGATAAAGGTCTTCTGGTACCGCTGGGGGCACAGGGTATAAGTGCCCTACTCGCGCGCCGGCTTCCCGTGCAATAACCCAGCCTGCAACAAAATCCCAGGGCGAAACACTTTCGTAGTACGCATCTAGGCGTCCACAGGCCACATCGCACAAATCGAGCGCTGCAGCGCCATTACGACGAACATCTTGGCACTCAAATAACACGGCTTCCAACCGCTTCAAAAGGTGCTTACGCTCCTCTTTACGATAGGGAAACCCCGTACCTACCAAGGTGTGGGCCAGTGAGTCTGCACTACTGGGCTGTATGGCTTTACCGTTGCAGAAAGCTCCTGTCCCTTCGGCTGCGCTAAAAGTTTCGCCTAAAAACGGCGCATGCACAACGCCCACCTTGGCAACACCCTCTTCCATCCAGCCAATGGAGACCGCTACATGGCGCAGCCCTTGGGCAAAATTAACCGTGCCATCAATAGGATCTACCACCCACAGCTTCGGCGCCGCTTCATGTAAAGCGCTCTCTGGGGCAAGCTCTTCACTCAGCCGCGCTTCACCCGGGAAGTGCTCCTCCAGGCGCTGACTAATAAGCTTATCCACGGCCACATCCACATCGGTGACCAGCTCATTATCCTTTTTTAAGCGCTGGGCAAAGTCCTGCTGCTCCCGCGCCTTGATGATCATCTGCCCGGCTTCTTCGGCAATAGCGATAGTAATTTCAAGACGTGCGGCTAGTGTGTGGTCGCTCATTGAATCTCCCTTTTGAACGCGATGATGCTGTGAGCCTCTACCATAAGCCGCCGAGATGTAATTTTCGAGTCAAACCGACTTCCGGGGGCAGGAGTTAGCGCAATACGTCTACTAACACATCTACCACGATGCGCGTGGCGGCTTCAATTAGTACCACATCGGCACCAACACGCTCCCACTCATAGCCTGGGTAGTGCGGCAATTGAGACGCTAACTGGCCATCAAATCGCTTGGCGATACCCGGGGGTAAGGGTTTGCCACGCTCAAGGTTGCGCTGAATACCTGGCGGCAACGATTCGGCTCGCGGTGCGTCATGCCGACGCAGCAGTTGGCGTAGCTCACGCTCGTTGATACGTGGCAGATCGACTCGCTCATCGCGGGATTGGCTAGGTCGGTTAGACTCATGCTGCTGGTGCTGCCCCTTATCACGGGCACCGTGGGCCGGGGCATGGTCAGGCTGGGCAAAGGCAGCGCTATTGAGTAGCAGCGCGCCAAGCGCACTCATGGCAATCAGTTTGATAGGGTTCACTGTAAGCTCCTCGCTTAAGGTCAGAGATTTCAGTGTAAAGAACAAATGCGGAGGAAGTATGGAAATAAAACAGTCGCTCCAAAGAGCGGCTGAAAAGTAAAAGAAAACTTGTCGACTGTAGTCTGAATCGGTTTAGTCTTGGCAGCCGCGCGGAAGGATATTGTCAGAAATAGTTGCGTCACAGGTCCAGCTTCCGCTGCTCGCATTTCTACTTAGTGACATTGTGTTTGATGCGCTATCCTCACCAGATGCAGCGTCCCCTATTGATCCAAAATTGAAGGTAATTGTAGGAGCATTGGTATTTAAGTCTGAATAAGTGACGGTATTTCCACCAGTCAGATCATCTTCATTAAAACCGACATAGTCTATGAACGCATTGTCTCCATCCCCTGTTTGAAATTCGGTAGAAGGATTCACCCCCGAAGCCACCGCAGCATCAAATCCTGTTTGTAAAGATTTTAAGGTGGAATATGCTGATGTCGCTTCAGCCCGCTGGATATAAGACTGATACTGCGGCACAGCCACAGCCGATAGAACGCCAATAATAGCGATAACGATCAGCAACTCAATCAACGTGAAGCCGCCTTGTTTGGCGTTATGTGTAATAGGTTGTGCAGCATTCGGCATGAAGGCATCTCCTGAGTGAGGAAAAGATAAGCCTTTATAAGGAGCTGTAATCCTTCAAAAGAATTACAAATAATTGCAATTACATTAGCTTACGCTAACTATTTTTTCAACGCACACTATTAACTTTATCGGCTTGGCCGGATTAGCCATTTAATGCCTGTAAACGCTGGTTTATAGTACAAGCAACATGCCTACATTGATGTGAAACAGGTTTTTTGGATGAGCCAGCCCCCCTCGTTAAGTCACGCCGCCGCGCGTGGCGGCCTGCGCGGCATTGCCCAGCGCTTGGTTAAGCACGACTTGCTGACCGGCGCACAGGCCGCCACGGCAGAAACAACCGCGTCGGATTTGGAAATCTCGCTACTTCAGCATGTTATCGAAAGTGGACTGGTCGACCCTATAAAAGCCACACTGGCCGCAGGCTGGGAGTATGGGTTGCCGGTCATTGACTTGGAGACTGTGCGGCTTGCCGCCCTGCCCCCGGCCTCTGACTACCCCACCAAAGTGCTGCAGAGCCTTAACGTTCTGCCTTTAGCACGGCACGGTCATCGACTCACGGTCGCGGTACCCTACCCGGCCACGTTGACGCAACTGGATGAATTGCAGATTGCCACGGGCCTTGGCGTTGAGGGCATCCTTGCGCCCGTTGATCAAATCACCGTCGCCCTCAATAGCTACCTGGCGCAAAACGAGCGCGGCATGTTGGATGAGCTCGACGATATTGATGATGTGGTTAGCTCGTTGAGCATTGTTCAGAATAACGACGGTAGCGAGGCCCCGCTGCTGGAAGAGTCTTCCCAAAATAGCGACGACGCGCCTATCGTCAAATTTGTGAATAAGATTCTGTTGGACGCTATCCGCCGGGGCGCCTCCGATATCCATTTCGAGTCCTACGAAACACTCTACCGGGTGCGTTTCCGTGTTGACGGTATGCTAACAGAAGTGGCTCGGCCTCCCTTCGCCATGCGCAACCGTATCGCGGCCCGTCTGAAAATCATGGCGCACCTCGATATTGCCGAGCGCCGCTTACCCCAGGATGGAACGATAAAAATTAAGCTTTCCCGCACCCGCTCGCTGGATTTCCGGGTTAACTCACTGCCTACCGTCTATGGCGAAAAGCTGGTGCTGCGGATTTTAGACCCCACCACAGCGCAGCTGGGTATTGAGCAATTAGGCTTCACCGACGAACAGCGTGGCCATTATGAACGAGCGCTAAAACAGCCCCAAGGCATGATCCTGGTCACCGGCCCCACCGGTAGCGGCAAGACCGTTTCGCTGTATACCGGCATTAATATTCTTAATAAAGTTGAGCGCAATATATGCACCGCCGAAGATCCGGTTGAGATCAAAGTCGCCGGCATCAACCAGGTGAGCGTATTACCTAAAATCGGCCTCGATTTTGCCAGCGCGCTCAGAGCGTTTCTGCGCCAAGATCCTGATGTAGTCATGGTCGGGGAGATTCGCGACCTTGAGACAGCCGAAATTGCCGTTAAAGCAGCCCAGACAGGACACTTGGTGCTCTCCACGGTACATACTAACTCCGCGGCAGAAACACTGACGCGACTGGCTAATATGGGCGTCTCCTCGTTTAACATTGCCAGCGCCGTAAGTTTGATTATTGCTCAACGGCTGGCGCGCAAACTATGTACATACTGCAAAGAGCCCATTGAGATTCCCCACGAAGCGCTGCGTAAAGAAGGCTTTAGCAGCGCAGAGCTCCACCAGTCGACTACTTACAAACCGGTCGGTTGCAAACGCTGCACCCAAGGCTACAAAGGCCGCATTGGTATTTATGAGGTAGTACCCATTACGGAAGCGATGCGCCAGTTGATTATGCGTGATGCCAATGCACTCGATATTGACCAACAGGCGCGCAAGGAGGGCTATCCAAGCCTTCACCGCAGCGGGTTATTAAAAGTCATGCAGGGTATTACCAGCCTGGAAGAGGTTAACCGAGTAAGCAAGGAGTAAGGCATGGCTAAAACGGCACGTCGTCGCCAAACGCCCGCCATCAAGCTAGTACGCTGGAAATGGAGTGGTAAAGGCCCGCGGAATAGGCCGCTAAGCGGAGAGATGATTGGCCGCAGTAAAGCTGAAGTAGCCGCTGAGCTAACCAAGCAGGGTATTGTTATCCGCCGGATTAGTAAAAAGGGCACCCTGGGTGGCAGCGGTCGCATTAATCCCAACGATGTCATGGTCTTTGCGCGCCAAATGGCCACTATGATTCGCGCGAGCATTCCCTTACTGCAGGCGCTTCAGGTGGTGGCTGAGAGTCTCAAAAAGCCCGCCATGGTCGCCCTGGTTCAGCATATGATGAGCGATGTCTCGTCGGGCTCAAGCTTCTCTGACGCCTTGCGCCGCCACCCAAAGCAGTTTGATCGGCTGTTTGTTAACCTTGTCGACGCTGGCGAACAGTCGGGTGCGCTGGATCAGATGCTTGATCGTATTGCGACCTATAAAGAGAAGGTTGAGTCGCTGAAGGCGCGGGTCAAGAAAGCACTTTGGTATCCCACCGCCGTTATGACGATCGGTATTGCAGTGACCATGCTGCTGTTAATCAAAGTGGTACCTGAATTTGAAAGTATGTTCCAAAGTTTTGGCGCTGAACTGCCTGCATTGACCCAGATGACCGTGAATTTATCCGAGCTTGCCCAGCATTATTGGCTAGCAGCGCTCGTCGCAGTGGTTGCCGCTGGGCTTCTGCTCACACTAAGTATTCAGCGCTCACCTAATGTCGCCTACCGGATGCACGCACTGCTGCTTCGGTTACCGATCATTGGCGATATCATGCATAAATCTGCCATCGCCCGTTTTTCGCGCACGTTAGCGACCACCTTTGCCTCCGGCGTACCGCTCGTTGAAGGCTTAGACACCGCCGCGGGCGCCACAGGCAATAAAGTTTACGAGCGCGCAGTAATACAAACGCGCCAGGACGTAGCCACCGGGCAACAGCTACACTTCGCCATGCGGATGACCAACCGCTTCCCCCCCTTAGCGGTTCAAATGGTCAGCATCGGTGAAGAAGCGGGGTCGCTTGATGCCATGCTCAATCGCGTGGCTGATTATTACGAAGAAGAAGTCGACAATAAAGTCGATGCCCTCACCTCGCTGATGGAACCGGTTATTATTGTGGTACTTGGAGTACTCGTCGGCGGTGTGGTTGTCTCTATGTATTTACCCATCTTCGACTTGGGCTCTGCCCTCTAAGCGTCAAATGCTTAAACAACGCTAATTTCAAGAAGCCTAAGGAGCTCCATGCATCACCCTCCGTTTATTCTGTGGTTAATCGTTTTATTGATGGGACTATGCCTGGGCAGTTTTCTAAATGTGGTGATTACGCGCCTGCCGGTGATGCTGATGCGCGGCTGGCGTAACGAAGCCCGCGAAGCACTTGAGCTTAGCGCCGAACACTCACCACGCTTTAATTTGACTACGCCTGGCTCCATGTGCCCACGCTGCGAAACCCCTATAGCATGGCACGACAACCTACCGCTGATCGGCTGGATAAAGCGCCGCGGGCGCTGTGCTGCGTGCCAAACGCCTATTAGCATTCAATACCCGCTGGTAGAAATAGCCGGTGGCTTACTGGCCATGGCAGTGCTAGCGCTCCACGGGCTTTCTGCAGAATCAGTCTTCGTTTATGGCGCCTGCCTGATGCTGTTAGTGCTCGCCGTGATCGACTTTCGCACCCAGCTACTGCCCGATGTCATCACCCTCCCCTTACTTTGGGCAGGGTTACTGTTTCAGCTCCTCTTCCAGCCACTTATGCTACAGAGTGCCGTTATCGGCGCAATGGTAGGCTATCTTTCACTGTGGAGTTTTTATTGGCTATTCAAACTGGTCACCGGCAAAGAGGGAATGGGCTATGGCGACTTTAAGCTCCTAGCAGCGCTAGGCGCCTGGCTGGGATGGAGTTTTTTACCGCTGATTTTGCTACTTTCCGCAGGCCTTGGGGCCATTGTTGGACTGGTTGCCCAAGCCTGTTCACCACGCTTGCGCGGCACACCGTTTCCCTTTGGTCCTTTTCTTGCCCTCGCGGGCTGGGTTGCGTTGCTAGTCGGTGATGAAATAATGGTGCTATATCTCAGCCTGCTTATGTAAATATAAGCGATGTGAAGCTCAACTATATAAAAACTCAGCTATATAAAATTTAGCTATGTAAAAGTTAGCTAAGCGAGGCAGCAGATGATTATCGGATTAACGGGTGGCATTGGGTCGGGTAAATCGACCGTTGCACGCGCCTTCGAAACACTAGGCGCCGCCTGGGTCGATGCCGACGATGTCGCCAGGGAGATAGTCTTACCTGGGGAACCGGCACTATTAGCCATTAAAAAACGCTTCGGTGATCGGGTTATGCATGAGGATGGCACCCTTAATCGTGCCGCCCTACGCGAGATTATTTTTAACGATCCAGCACAGCGGGAGTGGCTAGAATCTGTCACACACCCCGAAATAAGGCAGCGACTATTGCAGCATTTAGAGCGACTTAAAACCCAGGGCGCACCCTATGCGCTGCTTGTGTCACCATTACTGTTTGAGTCGGGACAAAATGCGCTAGTTAATCGTGCAGTGGTTGTCGACGTGCCACAAGCGCTACAATTATCCAGAACCCAGCAGCGTGATGGGGTGAGTGAAAGCCAGGTGCGTGCTATTCTCGCCGCCCAACTTTCCCGCGAACAACGGCTAGCAAAGGCAGATGACGTGATAGATAACAGCGGTGACCACGCCAGCATGATGAAACAAGTGGCACTGCTTGATAAAAGTTACCGTCGACAGCTCAACTACTGAAATATCGCGCTTGTTAACGCAATTGGAGTTTTTTATGGCTCGCCCTGCAAACGATTCCCCGCTAGAAGTTAATTGCCCGCAGTGCGCTAAGCGCGTGCCCTGGTTACCAGAAAGCACTTATCGACCATTCTGCAGCAAGCGCTGCCAACTGTTAGATTTGGGCGCCTGGGCAGATGAGTCGCACCGCATATCGGGCGAATCCGCAATGGATGAAGCCGATATAGAAACACTGCTGGCGCAGGCCGACAAGGATGCACCGCTCACCTAAAGGCACTGACTATGGCCGATAAACACGTTAATCCATCATCGCCTTCGGCCTATCAACTGCTGCTTCAATTAGAGCAGCAGTTTGATCATCTACTTGAAACCATTGAAACCGCTGTCTTGCTATATGAACAGCAGCCATTGGCTACGTGGGTCTTTCATCAAACGAAACCGTCTAGCGACTGGCTGCGTAAAGCCCTGTTCGATATGTGGCATGAGCAGGATCAAGATGGCCGTGAGACACGCAATTATATTGCCGTAGTGGCTGCTAATGACGAACTGCTAAAGGCAATAGGCGCCGTTAATCAAGCCAAAGCCAGCTTTAGCGAGCTACTGCAGCATATTAAACAGGCATTCCCACAGGCACTTAGCGATGCCAAAAGCCGTTTGCCTCAACGCCATCCTCACGTTGATGAAGTGTTACGCCGCAATGGGCTTGCCCGCTTGCACCTTAAACAGAGCTGGCGGCAGTTACCTATCGCACAGGCGCCTGTTTCACGGGTTCGTTTTGCTTGGTACAGCAGCGGTCGCTCTATTAAACGCCTGTCCGTGCAAGAGGCTGAACATAAGCTTTTGCAGCTTGATACCGATGCGCCGCATATTCGTATTCAGCTACGCAAACTCGCTGGCATACCAAGCGACGAAGCACTCGCTCAGGTACAAACTCAGGCCCCGCTAATGCGGGCTAACCTGTTTTTTACCGAGCCACTTGATGATGGGCATACACGACGGGCATTGAACGCCGCCATGCCGATCTTTGTGCCTGACAATAACCAACGGCTGCCCCATATTAACCTACCTGCACAAGAGCCCCCCACCACCCGCACACGGGCACGACGACGAGACGAGAAACTAGAGCAAGATGTGTTTTTGCCCAGCTTGCGAGTTTATCGCTACCGTTAGCGCAGAAGCGCATCTGCGATGTTGGGTGACACAGTAGAACTAGCTACCCGGCACGACATCCTGCTGCCATAGCCCACAACCAAGTAGCGTTTCAATCAGCTCGGCCAGATCCAAATGATCCACACCGTACTCGCTCAACAAAGCCTCAAAACGCTGTCTGAACATGCGCTCCTGCTCTTGTTGGTGCTCCTTCTGCTGGGTTTCTACATCTTCTTGTTCCAATGCAGCAAGCGAGCGAACCGGTGGGCCGGTCGGTATATCGAAATTGCTCTCTGGGTCATCTAATTGGCGTAAAGCCTCCGCAAAGGCATCGTCTAATTCACGAAACTTACGTAGCTTTTCACGCTCATCTACCGGCTTTTGAACCTTTTGATATTTCATCGATGTTTCATTTACACCTTGCTTGAAATGGTCGATATGACTGCCAATATAGCTTTTTTTGGCAAAAACTGTGCACAAACGCGTAAAGATAGCGAGCAAACTTGCCTTTGTTACCCAATTGCAAGCATAAAGGCAGCATCAATAGGTATATAAGGGTAACAAGCACACTTATCAAACACGGCACAGTCAGCGACAACTTATTAATCGATGCTTAGCATCAACATTACCTACAAGTAGCCTGAATAGAGATTCAACGCTCATCTGTAGGCTGAACTGTATTCCTTTCAGCCAGGTTACCAACACTAACGCACTGGGAGAGTGCACTACAGGCGAGATAAGCACGACCTGTACGATTCACGCATGAGAGGCCAGATAATGTTCAACGCAATGACACGAGCTGAGATCTGGCTGCAGGATACACTGGATAAGCCGCTCGGTATCGAAGACCTTGCTAATCACATAGGGTATTCGTCTTCCCAAGTTCGGCGCCAATTTCGCCAAAGCTTCCACATATCACCTAGCGCCTATCGTGAAATAAGGCGGCTGGAGCGCGCGGCGGTGTTGCTAGGGCTTACTCCTCTCAATATAGCGCAAATTGCGATCCGCTGTGGTTATCATAACCACTCATCGTTTTCACGGGCGTTTCAACGTCGTTACCAGTTGAGTCCGCGCAACTTTCGGCAAACACTGAAAGCGACTCTCCACAACCCGACGCCTGGTCATGGCTTTAACACGCGTATCGAAAAAAGTAATGGCCGCCAAATGATCCTAATGCGCCTCTACAAAGCTCCCGAGCTTATTAAGGGGCTAGGGGAAGCCAGCTATCATAATAAGCAGCTAGCGTGCATACAGGCGCGCCTGCGGCTATCAAAGACCATCATTGCACTACCCGACATACTCGCAGATAGAATTAGTGCGCTTAATAATGAATCGTTTCATGCTTACCGTACCGACTTTGGCCTTTACCTGGCGGAGACGGACAATGCACAAGATATTGCCCTGCCCGTTCCCTATCGACGGGTCGACATTCCCACCCATTACTACGCAAGCACGTGCTTTGATACTTTAGCGGATCTGTATGGCGCTTTGACGCAGACCATCATGTATCTACTACACAGGCAAAACGCTTACCACGTTAGCGGCCACCCACCTCAGGTATTATGGAAAGCAAATCATTTAGAACTTCGCATCCCATTAATAAGCTAGCAGCGTTGATACCGGCACTGAGGCATAGCTAAAGCATATACCAATAAAAAACCGGCATTTCTATACAGAAATGCCGGTTTTTAGCTAACTTAGTCTTCCATACGCTCCAACCAAGATTCGACGGTTTCATCGCCATACTGGTCTTTCCAGCTACGCAGGCCTTTATGGTTGCCACCGCGAGTTTCGATCACTTCCCCTGTCTTGGGGTTTTTGTAAATCTTAAGACGACGCTTACGGCGGGCATTGCCACTCGCCGTGGTTTTAGTATTGCGCTGGTCAGCAGCAGGATCTAATAAGGCAATGACATCGCCCGGACGTTTGCCGAACTCAGTCATTAGCGCTTCAAGTTTGGCCTTAAATTCCAACTCGCTTTTTAGGCGCTGATCGCCTTCTAAGCGCTGTAGATCTTCTTGAAGCTGCTTTAGCTGCTGTTCTTTTTGGATATATTCGTTAAGTAATGACATCGGGGTTCCTTTAATATCGTATCCAACTGAACGGGGTTCAACTGAATGAGATCCAACTGGCTTAGGTGCAGATTGACAGCCTTTGCACCCACTAGTTCAGAATGCAGGGACATTATTCCTGTAAAAAGAGTAACTGACAACAGTCTAGTTGATTTTCACTCAATTACTAATCGTTTTTTTAAAACTCAATTGCCGTTTAAAGAGATTAACCCAACTAGCATATGACGACTATGCGAACCAATCTGCCGAGCTATTACATGCGTTCAATTACTACAAAGCGGTCAACCACCACAAACAAAAGCGCCGCCCATAAGGGCGGCGCTTTTACAAACCAATAACTAATCGATAATTAGTCTTGGCCCATTTGCTGCTTGATCAAATCACCGATGGTGGTCGGGCCACCCGCTGTTTCCGGCTCTTGCTCACGCATTTTCTTCAGGTTCTGACGCGTATCGTCCTGGTCTTTCGCTTTTACCGACAGATTAATCTGACGGCTCTTGCGATCAACGCTGACAATACGAGCTTCGACGCTGTCGCCTTCATTCAGCACATTGCGCGCGTCTTCTACGCGGTCAGCACTGATTTCAGAGGCTTTCAGCACAGCAATAACGTCAGTCGCCAATTCAACTTGAGCTTCTTTAGCATCAACTTCAATAACGCGACCCGTTACAATGCTGCCCTTATCGTTGACTGACAGGTACTCAGCAACGGGGTCAGAATCCATCTGCTTGATGCCCAGCGAGATGCGCTCACGCTCAGGATCAATAGATAGAATAACGGCTTCAGCTTCGTCGCCTTTCTTAAAGCTGCGTACGGCTTCTTCGCCAGTATCAGTCCAAGAAATGTCAGACAAGTGAACCAGACCGTCAATACCGCCTTCTAGGCCGATAAAGATACCGAAGTCAGTAATTGACTTAATGGTACCGGAAACGCGATCGCCCTTGTTGTAGTCAGTGTTGAAGGTTTCCCACGGGTTAGCAGTACACTGCTTGATACCCAGAGAAATACGACGACGCTCTTCGTCGATATCCAACACCATGACGTCAACATCATCGCCAACTTGCACGACTTTAGACGGATGGATGTTTTTGTTAGTCCAGTCCATTTCAGACACGTGAACCAGACCTTCAACACCCTCTTCCAGCTCGGCAAAGCAGCCGTAGTCAGTCAAGTTAGTGACGACCGCGTGCACTTTCATGCCTTCCGGGTAACGCTCTTTAATGTTGACCCACGGATCTTCGCCCAACTGCTTCAGACCCAGTGAAACGCGATTGCGCTCACGGTCAAACTTCAGAACTTTGACGTTGATCTCGTCGCCAACGGCAACGATTTCGGACGGATGCTTGATACGCTTCCACGCCATGTCTGTAATATGCAGCAGGCCGTCAACACCACCCAGGTCTACGAAAGCGCCGTAGTCTGTCAGGTTCTTAACGATACCCTTGATTTGCTGACCTTCTTGCAGAGTTGCCAGCAGCGCTTCGCGCTCGGCACTGTTCTCTGCTTCCAGAACCGCACGACGTGATACTACAACGTTGTTGCGTTTCGGATCGAGCTTGATGACTTTGAAGTCCAGCTCTTTGTTTTCCAGGTGCGCAGTGTCACGAACTGGACGAACATCAACCAGCGAGCCCGGAAGGAAGGCGCGGATAGAGTCAACTTCGACCGTGAAGCCGCCTTTAACCTTACCGTTAATAACGCCCTTAATGATTTCGTCTTTCTCGAAGGCTGCTTCAAGAATCTTCCAAGCTTCTGCACGCTTGGCTTTTTCACGAGACAGACGCGTTTCACCGAAACCATCTTCTACGGCTTCAAGTGCAACGTGCACGTCGTCACCGATAGCGATGTTCAGATTACCGTGTTCATCGCGGAATTGTGACGCAGGGATCTGACCTTCAGATTTCAGACCAGCGTTGACAGTAACCCAGTCACCGTCAATGTCGACAACCTGGGCCGCGACAATAGCGCCTGGCTCCATGTTGATGTCGTTAAGAGACTGTTCAAACAGCTCAGCAAAGCTTTCGCTCATGGTGTTCCTACGTAATTACGTTGTTGAGGCATAAATGCCTTCTCCGCACCACCAGCAAGTGCGGGCCTAATGTCACTCAGCTTTTGGAGGTGTTAACGCTGGTTAGACCTGACCGGGCTCACCGATGTGAGTTTAGTGCCCTGCCACGTCGTGACACCTATCCAAAAACGCCGCAAGGGAGAATCACACGCCGCTTACCAGCCCTCTTTGGGCGAGCAGTTCGGTCAGTCGATCAACCACTTCCGGTATGCTCAGGCGCGTGGTATCAAGCGTAATGGCATCATCTGCCGGCTTGAGAGGAGCCACACTACGTTGCGTGTCGCGTGCATCGCGTGCCTGAATCTCCTTTAAAAGACTCGAAAGACTAGCATCCACCCCGGCTTCCTGCAACTGCAGATGACGGCGACGTGCCCTTTCATCGGCACTGGCCGTCAAAAAAATCTTTAGTGGGGCATCGGGAAAGACCACCGTTCCCATATCACGGCCATCCGCCACCAAACCTGGCGCTTGGCAAAAATCACGCTGCCGCTGTAGCAGGGCTTGTCGCACTGCAGGCAGTGCCGCCACTTGGGAAGCGCGCTCGCCGGCCTGTTCGGTGCGAATAACCTGGCCAACATCTTCACCTTCAAGCAGCGTACGTGGCTGCCCCTCTTCAACAGGAAACGCCACATCTAGCTGTTCTGCCAAACGTGCCAGACCCAACTCATCGTCAACGGCTACGTTGTGCTTAACCGCAGCTTGAGCCGTCAGTCGATAAAGTGCACCACTATCGAGAAGATGCCAGCCTAAGCGCTCTGCCACCAAGCCACTGATCGTACCTTTACCTGCGCCGCCAGGGCCATCAATGGTGAGAACAGGAGCAGTAGCAACACGATCACTCATGCGCGCCCTCCACACTAACGCCCATGCCAATACGCGTGGCTAATTCGACAAAGTCAGGGAATGAGGTCGCCACATTAGCGCAGTCTTCAATCACAATTTCTGCACTTGCGCGTAGCGATGAAATCGCAAACGCCATGGCAATACGGTGATCGCCCAGGCTATCGACACGCCCACCGCCGTAACTCGCTTTTTGACCATCGCCATTGCCGACGATATCAATGCCGTCTTCAACAACAGTGTGCTGCACACCTAACACAACCAAGCCATCGGCCATGGCCTGAATGCGATCAGACTCTTTGACGCGTAGCTCTTCGGCACCTCTAAGACGTGTCACGCCTTCAGCGTTAGCGGCGGCAATAAACAGTGCAGGGAATTCATCAATCGCTAACGGCACTTGATCTTCGGGAATATCAATACCTTTCAACGGTGCATAGCGGATACGAATATCAGCCACCGGCTCCCCACCCACTTCGCGCTCGTTCTCTAGCGCTAAATTCGCCCCCATCAGGGTAAGAATATTGATCACGCCAATCCGAGTGGGGTTAATACCTACGTGCTCAAGGGTAATATCAGCGCCTGGGGTAATGGCAGCGGCCACTAAGAAGAAGGTAGCGGATGAGATATCCGAAGGCACATCAATGGGGCCTGCGGTGAGTTTGCCGCCCCCTTTGAGCCAGCAGGTATCACCTTCACGGGAAACTGCATAGCCAAAACCATTGAGCATACGCTCGGTGTGGTCGCGGGTCGGCGCAGGTTCGCGCACCCGAGTTTCGCCTTCGGCGTAAAGCCCCGCCAGCAACAGGCAAGATTTTACCTGTGCACTGGCCATGGGCATATCGTAATGGATGCCTTTAAGCTTGGCGCCACCGCGAATCTTCAGTGGCGGGCGCCCGCCCTCAGCGGTATCAATGGTTGCGCCCATCAAGCGCAGCGGGTCAGCCACACGCCCCATAGGCCGCTTGGTTAGTGATTCATCGCCGGTCAGCTCGCTATCAAACGCCTGGCCTGCCAGCAGCCCTGAAAACAGCCGCATCGCGGTGCCCGAGTTACCCACATAGAGCGGGCCAGCGGGGGCTTTTAAGCCATGCATACCGACACCATGAATGGTGACCTTACCCTGATGCGGCCCTTCAATCGCCACGCCCATTTCACGAAATGCCTGCAGAGTCGCCAGACTATCTTCACCTTCCAGAAAGCCTTTTACTTCAGTGACGCCTTCCGCCAACGCGCCCAACATAATAGAGCGGTGCGACATGGATTTATCGCCCGGTACGCGCAAGCGCCCCTGGGCTTGACCGCCCGGCTGCACACGGTAGGTGACCTTACCTTGTGGTTGCATATGATATTCCGCCTGATAACTGGTTTTATTCAATAAGGAGTCGAAATAGTGCCGGGCATGGCTGGCCCGATCAAAGGTGGCAATCAGCGCATCGCTGTCACCGGCTTCTACCGCTTGACGCAAGCGCGAAAGCCCCGCTTCAAAATCATCCAGGGAGGCTAAAACCGCCTGCTTATTGGCAATGAAAATATCCCGCCACATCACCGGGTCGCTTCCCGCAATACGGGTAAAATCGCGAAAACCGCCCGCTGCGTAACGGAAAATATCGAGGCGCTCATCCTGGCGGGCCAGCGTATCCACCAGTGAAAAAGCTAGCAGGTGCGGCAAATGGCTGGTACGCGCCAGCACCTGGTCATGGCGCTCTACATCCATTTCCAGCACATCGGCACCACAGGCTTCCCATAAGCAGCGCACGCGCTGCAAAGCTTCACGGTCGACGTTCAGCTCAGGTGTCAAAATAACCTTGTGGTCTACATACAAACGCGGATTCGCCGCTGCCACACCGCTTTTTTCTGAACCGGCAATAGGGTGCCCCAGCACCATATTAGTGGGTACCTGGCCAAATACACGCTGAGCGCAGGCGCGGATAGTCGCCTTGGTACTACCAACATCGGTAATCACAACGTCAGCCGACGCGTTAGGTAGCGCTTCGGCCAAGCTTGCCATCACGCTCTCCATGGCGAGCACCGGCACCGCTAGCACTACCATTGTGGCGTCATTGACTTGCTCATCAAGGTGGGTACCGCCTGAGTCGATCAGCCCCATCTCAATACCGCGTGCAATCTCAGCTTCGTCAGGGTCACAGGCAACAATTTGACCCTGAAACCTTACCGCGCGCAGCGCTGCCGCTAGCGAACCACCAATTAAACCCAAGCCAACAATTAATAACCGCGACTCATGACAGCCCGATGTTTTTACACTGTCTCCGACCATTAATGTCACAGCACGCCTATGGGGTAGGAACCCAGCACGCGCAGATCCGCCGCCCGCAGTTGCACTTCTTCAAGCACTGCCGCGACCTTAGGCTCATCACGATGGCCTTTAAAATCAATAAAAAAGACGTAGTTCCACACCCCGGTGCGGGAAGGACGCGTTTCAAGACGGGTTAAATCAATCTGGTGGCGATGAAACGGCTCCAGCAATGCGTGCAAGGTACCTGGCTGGTTACGCATAGCGACCACGATGGAGGTTTTATCCTCCCCCGCCATGGGCACATCCTGGTTACCAATAATCAAAAACCGCGTGGAGTTATCTGGGCTGTCCTCAATTTTTTCGGCGATATGCTCTAGACCATAGAGCTTGGCCGCCATATCGCCCGCGATGGCAGCGCTATGCCACTCGGTTTTAACTAACTTGGCCGCTTCCGCATTCGAGGAAACCGGCACGCGCTCCGCATGGGGGAAATGTGCGTCCAACCATTTGCGACACTGGGCAAAAGACTGCGGGTGCGAATAGATACGCGAGACTTTATCGCGGCGAGTGTTTTCACTGACCAGCAAGTGGTGGTGGATACGCAGCACCACCTCGCCACAAATTTTGATCGAGGAGTCCATGAAAGTATCCAGGGTGTGATTGACCACCCCTTCGGTGGAGTTTTCCACCGGCACCACACCGTAATGCACGGCGCCCGCCTCTACTTCGCGAAACACCTCGTCAATGGCTGCCATGGGCAGGCTAACCGCGCTTTCACCAAAATGCTTGAGCGCCGCCTGCTGAGTAAAAGTGCCCTCTGGGCCTAAATAGGCCACTTTAACTGGCTGCTCAAGCGCCAAACACGCCGACATGATTTCGCGGAACAGGCGTGCCATCTCTTCGGAATCAAGCGGGCCTTTATTCAACGCCATAATGCGCCGAAGCACCTGGGCTTCCCGCTCAGGGCGATAAAATACCGCGTCTTTGTCTTCAGCCAGCTTCACATGCGCCACCTGCTGGGCACAGCTAGCTCGCTCGCTGATCAGATTCAGAATATCGCTATCAAGCTGATCGATACGCTGGCGCAGTTCGTCCAGGTTGATCGACGTATCGGACATGGTGATTAGCCTCTTGTTTTCTCGAAATCAGCCATAAATGCAACTAAGGCATCTACCGCAGACTCAGGCACCGCGTTGTATAGGCTGGCACGCATACCGCCCACGCTGCGGTGGCCTTTTAAGTTAAGCAGCCCCGCCGCATTGGCTTGTTGTAAGAACGCCTTATCCAGCGCCGCATCGGCTAAGACAAAAGGCACGTTCATCCGCGAGCGGTTATGTTTGGCAATCGGGTTGCTATACAACTCGCTGGCATCAATCGCTGCATAAAGCTTCTCGGCTTTACGCTGATTGATGGCATCCATCGCCGCCAGTCCACCGATATCGTCTTTCAGCCACTGGAAAACCAGGCCGGCCAAATACCAGGCGTAAGTAGGCGGCGTATTCACCATCGACCCCGCGTCTGCCAGCATTTGATAGTCAAACAGCGAAGGCGTATTGGCCTGGGCTTTGCCTAATAGGTCGTCACGCACGACCACCAGTGTTAACCCAGCGGGGCCAATATTCTTCTGCGCCCCGGCATAAATCACACCAAACTCGCTAACGTCGATGGGCCCAGAAAGGATATTCGACGACATATCGCAGACCAGTGGCACATTAGCGCCATCGGCTCGCTGGACATGGGGCGTATAGTCAAACTCCAGACCACCAATCGTTTCGTTAGAGGTGTAGTGCAAATAGGCAGCGTCAGCGCTTACCTGAAGCGCATCACGTGCAGGCACCGCCGTATGGCCGTTGGGCTCACTGCTGGCCACCACATGGCAGTCAAAACCAAGGTGTTTGGCCTCAGCGAGAGCCTTCTTGCCCCAGATGCCGGTCTGGATAAAGTTGCCGCTACCGCCCTGTCCCAATAGATTCATCGGCAGCATGGCAAACTGCATGCTGGCACCGCCCTGCAAGAACAGCACTTTATAATTATCCGGCACGCCTAAAAGCTGACGAAAATCAGCTTCAGCGCGCTCAGCAATGGCGATAAATTCATCGCTGCGGTGGCTCATTTCCATCACGGAAAGGCCGCGCCCCTGGTAGTCCAGCAGCTCTTCACGGGCACGTTCCAGCACAGCGACTGGCAGGGCCGCTGGCCCTGCGCAGAAATTATAGTGACGTGTCATCGGTCCCCGCTTCCTCTCCGTCATCGGGTGATTCGCTCGGCTGGGTATCAAGGCTACCTTCTTCAAGATCGGTTCCTTCAAGAGCAGTGAGTTCATCGCTCTCTTCGGGTTCGTCAACGCGAACCGTCTTGACCAGCTTCTCTTCTTTGCCGAGACGAATCAGCATCACACCCTGGGTATTACGCGATGTGGTAGAGACCTCTTCCACGCGGGTGCGCACCAGCGTGCCGCGGTCAGTGATCAGCATCATCTCGTCGCTGTCGTAGACCTGCATTGCCGCCACCAGAGAACCATTACGCTCGCTGGTTTGCATGGCGATAACACCCTGGCCACCACGGCCACGCAGCGGGAACTCTTCCAAGCGGGTGCGTTTGCCGTAACCATTTTCACTGGCGGTCATAATGTAGATTTGACCATCGGTGGTTTCGGCCACAACGCCCTCTTGGGCGCCATCCTGCATTTCCTCTTCGGCATCCGCTTCAGCGTCGATCTGCTGACTCTTGGGAATAATCAAGCTAATGACTTCCGCGTCGCCTGCCAGACGCATACCACGCACGCCGCGGGCAGTACGCCCCATGGCGCGGGCTTTGCCCTCTTCAAAGCGGATCGCTTTGCCGTTAGACGACAGCAGCATAGCGTGATCGTTACCGGTGGTAATCGCCGCGCCGACTAAGCGGTCACCCTCTTCCAGGTCAATCGCAATCAAACCAACACTACGTGGGCGCGAGAACTGCTCAAGGCTAGTGCGCTTGACGGTGCCTTTGGCCGTGGCAAAGAAGATGTAGTTATCGGGATTGTAGTCGCGCACCGGTAAGATGGCGTTAACCGCCTCACCCTCTTCCAAAGGCAGCATATTAACCAACGGCTTACCGCGAGAGCCGCGGCTGGCATTGGGCATTTCGTAGACTTTCAACCAGTAAACCTTGCCGCGATTAGAGAACAGCAACACGGTATCGTGAGTCGAGGCCACCAGCAGGTGCTCAATCACATCTTCGTCTTTCATTGCGGTGGCAGACTTACCGCGACCACCACGACGCTGGGCTTGATAATCCGACAGCGGCTGGGTCTTGGCGTAGCCAGAGCGGGACACGGTGACCACCATGTCTTCCTCAGCAATCAAATCTTCAATGGAGAGATCCAGGTGGCTGGCCTGAATTTCCGTACGACGGTCATCGCCAAACTGATCACGCACGGCGTGCAGCTCTTCACGAATCACTTCCATCAAGCGATCGGCTGAAGCCAGAATTTCAGTGAGCTCGGCAATTTTCTCAAGAATATTTAAGTATTCATCGAGCAGCTTCTCGGTTTCAAGACCTGTCAAGCGGTGCAGGCGCAGCTCAAGAATTGCCTGAGCCTGGGCAGGTGAAAGCCGATAAGAAGTGGCCGCAGTATTTAAACCAAAGCCCTCTTCCAGCTCTTCTGGTTTACACGATGTGGCGCCAGCCCGCTCCAGCATGGCGGTTACCTGGCCGGGCTGCCATGTCTTGGCGAGCAGCTTTTCGCGCGCTTCTGCCGCATTCGGCGAGGCTTTGATCAGCTCAATCACTTGGTCAATATTGGAGATAGCAACGGCCAAGCCTTCCAACAAGTGACCACGCTCACGGGCTTTTTTCAGCTCATACAGCGTGCGCCGGGTCACCACTTCGCGGCGGTGGCGAATAAAGGCTTCCAGCATCTCTTTGAGGTTGAGCGTACGCGGCTGGCCGTTTTCCAGCGCCACCATGTTAATGCCGAACACATTTTGTAGCTGTGTCTGGGCAAACAGGTTATTGACCACGACTTCGCCGGACTCACCGCGCTTGATCTCAATCACCACACGCAGGCCGTCTTTATCCGACTCGTCACGCAGTTCGGCGATGCCTTCAATCTTCTTCTCTTTCACCAGCTCGGCGATTTTCTCGATCAACCGCGCCTTGTTCACCTGATAGGGCAGCTCGGTAATGATGATGTGATCGCGACCGGTTTTGTCGTGGTGCTCGATGGTATGGCAAGCGCGCACATAAATACGCCCGCGACCGGTGCGATACGCCGACAAAATACCCGCGCGGCCGTTAATAATCGCGCCGGTTGGGAAGTCAGGGCCGGGGATATACTCCATCAAGTCATCCACCGACAGCGTGTAGTCGTCGATTAACGCCAAGCAGCCGTCAATCACTTCACGCATATTGTGCGGCGGAATATTGGTCGCCATACCCACCGCGATACCCGACGAGCCGTTGATCAACAGGTTGGGCACTTTGGTAGGCAATACGGCGGGAATACGCTCGGTACCGTCGTAGTTATCGACCCAATCAACGGTATCTTTTTCCAGGTCAGCTAGCAGCTCGTGGGCGAGGCGCGACATACGCACCTCGGTATAACGCATGGCAGCCGCGTTATCCCCATCAATCGAACCGAAGTTACCCTGGCCGTCGACCAGCACATGACGCATCGAAAAGTGCTGCGCCATACGTACGATGGTGTCGTATACCGCGCTATCACCGTGCGGATGGTATTTACCGATGACATCGCCGACGACACGCGCCGACTTCTTGTACGGTTTATTCCAATCATTACCCAGTTCATGCATGGCAAACAGCACACGCCGGTGAACCGGTTTAAGGCCATCCCGCACATCTGGAAGCGCGCGGCCGATAATGACGCTCATCGCATAGTCGAGGTACGACTGTTTGAGCTCGTCTTCAATATTGACGGGCAAGATTTCTCTGGCGATGTCACCCATGAAAGTCAGATCCTTTGCACTGCATTGGCACTGCGAGAGTTGAAAGCGCTTGTAAACACCGCTCTGAAATTAGAGCAGAACGGCGCGCAAATACTTCGCCATCATACCACTGCAAAAGCAGCAAGGGCAGCCAGGGAGCTCAGCAAAGCCGTTTAGGGGCTAAATGCCTCTTTCGCCGAGGTTAACGCGGCTAACGCCTCACGCAGCTCTCCCTCTATGGCAGCGGCCTTATTGGCGCGGATATCAAGCAGCACGAAGGTTAAATCCGCACGGGCGATGACGGTGCCATCTTTACGCACAATACGGTGGTGGCACACGCCACTGCGTTCACCTATATCAACAATCCCGGTCATAATCTCCAGGTCGTCGCCGTGCCCCGCTGCCGCCAAATAATCAATATTCAAATTGACAACGACAAACGCCCGCCCGGCTTGATGGAGCTCTTTGATCATTGCGGGGTGCTGATCAAAAAAATCCCACCGCCCCTCCTCCATAAACTCAAGATAGCGGGCGTTATTGACATGGCCGTAGCCATCTAAGTGAAAACCGCGAACACGTAATTGAACCCGTGAAAGTGATGCAGTCATAACAGTTCCTTCTTTATGAATTAGCCAACGACTCAATCAAACACAAGTTTGAAACGTGCGCAACAGAGACGATTGGTGGCCGCCGCTGGTAGGAAGGCCCCGCTTTCGACATAATGTGCCACCTTTTGAACAGGATTGGCTCCATGTGGTTTAAGCACTTGCATTTATACCGCCTGCACGACGCGCCCGAATTATCCAGCGATGCGCTCGCTAGCGCTTTAGACGAGCATTCCGCTAAACCACTCGGCAACGCCGATGCGCGACGCCTGGGCTGGACTGCACCAGCGGGTCGTCTTGGCGGCGGTCAGCTCGTTCACGAAATCCAAGGGCACCGGCTGCTTTCAGCCCTGCGCCAAGAACGCTTACTGCCTGCTTCTGTGGTCAAAGAAGAAGTTGATGAACAGGTCGCCGACATTGAGGCCAGTGAAGGCCGCAAAGTAACCCGCAAAGAAAAAACCGCGCTAAAAGAGCAGGTCACCGAGAATTTATTACCCCGTGCCTTTGTGCGCAGCCAGAAAATTGATCTGTGGTGGGATACCCGCGGCCAGATGATTGGCATCAATGCCAGTTCACGTACCCGCGCCGAAGATATTCTGGATCTGCTGCGCGAAACCTTGGGCAGCTTAAAAGCCACCCCGTTAAGCTCCCAAACACTACCTATCCGCGCCATGACCACCTGGCTAGGCGACACGGCTAGCCGGCCTGCCGATCTGCAGCTGGGTGATCAGGTTGAGCTTAAAGCCAAAGGTGATGATGGCGTGTTGCGTGCTCGTCAGGTCGATTTAGACAGCGATGAAATTCAGCAACTGCTGGAGAGCGGCCGCCAAGCCAGTAAACTCGCTGTTAGCCTGGAAGGCCGGCTAAGCTTTGTATTGCACGATGATTTGGCCCTGAAATCGTTACGCTTTGGCGATGCTTTGATTGAAGAAGCCGACCATGCGGACGATGGCGATGATGCCCTTGCTCGCCTGGAAACAGACTTTATTTTAATGGCCCAGGCGCTATCCACGGATATTCCGCGCTTGATAGAGTGGCTCGGCGGCGAGACGCAGCGGGAACCTGCGGCTCAATAAGTGGTTCTATAGACCTTCGCCTCGATGTTATTAATCGATATTTATTATTTACCATCCAACGGTTCGCATGACTCAACACAATAACGCTACCAACGTCTCTACCGAGACAGACCCGTGGGCCGATATTCGGCCCTTTATGGATCATGAAGTGGCCGACGTGCTTGCCAGGCTCTCACGGGATAACGAGCTGCTGGATGCGCTGACCCGCTTTCGGCTGCCGCGTATGGCACGCTGGGCGCCGTCACTGGCGCGTGTTTTTGCCAGCCGTGCCGTGCGTCGTGAAGTCAAAGGCGTCTCGTCGGTTTACGAGTTTCAAATGCGCATTGCCCACTACATGGAGCGCATGATTCGCACCACCACGGATGCCTTTGAAGTTACCGGCCTCGACAAACTCGACGCCAACGGCGCTTACCTGTTCATAGGTAACCACCGCGATATCTCGCTGGATCCCGCGTTCGTCAACTATGCGCTGTATCAAGCAAACCGCGACACCGTGCGTATCGCAATCGGTGACAATCTGCTTAAAAAGCCCTATGTCACCGATCTAATGCGGCTTAATAAAAGTTTTATTGTGCCACGCAGTGCACGGGGCAAGCGGGCTATGCTCGCAGCGTACCAGCAGTTGTCCGCCTATATTCGCCATACCATTACCGAAGATCAGCACTCTATCTGGATGGCCCAACGCGAAGGCCGTGCCAAGAACGGCATCGACCACACTGAGCCCGCCATCATCAAAATGTTGATCATGGCCAGGCGAGCCGCAGAACGGGACATGGTGTTTGGCGAGGCGATTGCCGAACTAAAACTGGTGCCGGTATCGATTAGCTATGAATATGATCCCTGCGATGTACAAAAAGCCCAGGAACTGCACGATATCGATACGCAAGGCAGCTACGCCAAAAGTGAGTTTGAAGATATTCGCTCTATTGTCGCGGGCATTACTGGCTCTAAAGGCCGCGTGCGGCTACATTTTGGCACACCGGTAGGATCCGATATGGCCACCCCCGACGAAGTCGCTGCTGAGATTGACCGTCAGGTGATTGGTGGCTATCGCTTATTCCCCAGCCACTATTTGGCCTTAGAGGCGTTGGGGGAAGCACCTGAACTGGTAGCGCGCAAGTCGATCACACGTCAAGACAGAGAGCGCTTTAATGCCAGGCTTGCCGAAGTACCGGAGCCGTTGCGTCCTTATTGGCTTGCCCAGTACGCGAATCCCGTTAAACACAAGGCCGGTCGATTGACGCTGTAAACCTACGCTTTAATTTAGCTTTTTTAAAGCCGTGCAACGCATGCCCGTTGGCGGAAAAAATGCTATGGTCAAGGCATTGATTGGTTTCGCTTGGCGCTGTCGTCAATTGCGACCCTGAGGAGATTCCCATGTCCGGTTCAGAAATTCAGAAAACACGTGTCATCAATGAGCTACGTGGTTTTATTCGCAAACTGCTGCAAGACCCAAAAATTCTCGAGCAGTCCCTGGCGGTTGCCAGACAGCAGTTAACAGAAGGCAATAGCCCAGCAGCAATGGCCAGGATTGCCAACGAAATTTCCGATACCACCAGTGTGCACATCCCGGAAGACCCAGCCGAGCACTCTGAGGCAGATAAACTCTTTTTAGAACTACTGCGCGAAGTCGTTCAAGAGGAGCAAGCACTCTACTAGTCAGTATCGCCAACCGCGTCAGCGGCGAAGTCTTTTGAAACTTCGCCGTGTTTTTGTTATTGCCGAACCGGCACCCCTATTCACTCGGAATTAATCTTCACCATGTCTACTACCGCCACGCGCAACATTTTGGTGACTAGCGCGCTCCCTTATGCCAACGGAGCTATTCACCTCGGTCACTTGCTTGAGTATATCCAGACTGATATCTGGGTGCGTTTCCAGAAAAGCCGTGGCCAACAGTGCTACTACGTGTGTGCCGATGACGCCCATGGCACTGCCATTATGCTGCGTGCCGAGCAGGAAGGGATTACCTCTGAAGCGCTCATTGAGCGGGTATCCAACGACCACCAAACAGATTTTTCCCGTTTCGGCGTCGGATTCGACAATTATCACTCCACCCACTCCGCTGAAAACCGCCACTTCAGCGAAATGATTTATAAGCGCCTACGTGATAAAGGCCATATCGCTACCCGTGATATCGAGCAGATGTTCGACCCGCAAAAAGGTCTATTTCTGGCGGATCGCTTTATTAAAGGCACCTGCCCCAAGTGCGGCGCCGATGACCAGTATGGCGATAACTGTGAAAAGTGTGGCGCTACCTACACGCCAGCCGACTTGATCAACCCGGTTTCAGCAATTTCAGGCGCCACCCCCGAAGTACGCACCTCGACCCACTACTTCTTCAAGCTGCCCGATTTTGCCGACTTCTTACAGCGCTGGATTGACGACGGCCATGTGCAGCCGCAGATCCGCAATAAGTTGATGGAATGGTTTGAGTCCGGCTTTAACGAGTGGGATATCTCCCGCGATGCGCCCTATTTCGGCTTCGAAATTCCCGACGCCCCCGGCAAGTACTTCTATGTCTGGCTGGATGCGCCGATTGGCTATTTGGCCAGTTTCAAAAATCTATGCGACCGGGAAGGCATCGACTTCGACAGCTATTGGAACAAAGATTCCGATGCCGAGGTATATCACTTTATCGGCAAGGATATCGTCTACTTCCATGCGTTGTTCTGGCCCGCCATGCTGCATGGCGCAGACCTGCGCACGCCCACCGCTGTCAACTGCCACGGCTTCCTGACGGTAGACGGCGCCAAGATGTCGAAATCCCGCGGCACCTTTATTAAAGCCGCCACCTACGCCGATCACCTGAACCCAGAATACTTGCGCTACTATTTTGCCGCCAAACTCACTTCCAAAGTCGATGACCTGGATCTGAATTTGGAAGATTTTGCCGCACGGGTAAACGCTGACCTGGTCGGCAAAGTGGTCAATATTGCCAGCCGCTGCGCCGGGTTTGTTAAAAAGCTCGGTGGTGGAAATCTTTCCAGCCACTGCGCTGAACCACAGATGGTGGCACGTTTTATAGCCGCCGGTGACCATATCGCCGAAGACTTTGAAGCCCGTGAATTTAGCCGCGCAATGCGCAAAATTATGGATCTGGCAGACGAAGCCAACACCTACATTGCCGATAAAGAGCCCTGGGCACTGGCCAAGCAGGATGGCCGAGATGCTGAAGTCCTAGACATATGTTCGGTCGGCATAAACCTGTTCCGCCAGTTGATGGTCTATCTAACGCCCGTGGTACCCGCCATGGCCGAGCAAGCGCGTGAGTTTCTTAACGTTGAGTCGCTGGATTGGCACACTCGACAGAGTGTGCTCACCGAGCACACAATCAACAAATTCAAGCCGCTGATGACCCGCGTTGAACGCGACAAAATCGATGCCATGATTGAAGCGTCGAAGGAAGATCTCGTGGAAGAGCAAAAATTGAAAGAAGCGCCCAAAGGCCCGCTGGCGGAAGAGCCTATCGCCGAAGAAATCGACTTTGCCGCTTTTGCCAAGGTCGACCTAAGAATTGCGCGCATTGCCAAAGCCGAATACGTCGAAGGCGCCGACAAGCTGCTGCAACTCACCCTCGACCTGGGTGGCGAAACCCGCAATGTGTTCTCCGGCATTCGCTCTGCCTACGCGCCGGAAGCTCTGGAAGGCCGCTTGACCGTGATGGTCGCCAACTTGGCACCGCGCAAAATGCGCTTTGGCGTTTCGGAAGGCATGGTATTGGCCTCTGCCAACGAAGATGGCATCTACCTGCTCTCCCCTGACACGGGGGCAGAACCGGGCCAGCGGGTAACTTAATCCGTCGCATAAGCGGTAAGCAAGTTAAAGGGCAGAGACTCAAAGCGCTCTGCCCTTTGCATTTTTATTAAAGCGGCTCTGTTATTCAAACTTCTCACTGCACAGGTGTTTCAAACATCAAACTCCCTTACCTCCCACTAGCCAGCGCCGCCTTTTCTTCGCAAAATATGCAGCCATGAGTGAGCTATTTATCATTTTGATCAGCACTGCCCTGGTCAACAACTTCGTACTGGTTCAGTTTCTGGGCCTGTGCCCATTTATGGGTGTCTCTAATAAACTGGAGTCGGCCATGGGCATGTCCCTGGCCACTACCTTTGTGCTGACCCTGGCGTCGGCTGCTAGTTTCGTGGTTTATCATGGTCTGCTTGTGCCGCTGGATGTCACGTATCTGCGCACCATTAGCTTTATCGTGGTGATCGCCGCTGTGGTGCAGTTTACCGAAATCATGGTGCGCCAGCTGAGTCCGCTGCTGCACCAGGTGCTGGGCATTTTCCTGCCCCTTATCACAACCAACTGCGCAGTATTGGGCGTAGCGCTGCTGTCGTTAAACCGTGAGTTAAGCTTTTTTCACACCACCCTTTATGGGTTGGGCGCAGCGCTAGGCTTCTCACTTATTTTGGTGCTGTTTGCCGCCATGCGTGAACGTTTAGCGGGGGCGGATATTCCCAAACCCTTCCAAGGTGCCGCGATTGCTATGGTCACCGCCAGCCTTATGTCGTTAGCATTTTTAGGGTTTTCAGGGTTGGTGCAGGGATGAAGGCAGCGCGCGATGAATAGCCCCAGTGATGTCATAGCAATCCTTAGCGCTATCGCGGTATTAACCGGCTTGGGTATCGGATTTGGTGCCCTGCTGGGCGTGGTTAGCGAGCGCTTTAAGCGCGAGGATAACCCGCTAGTTGAACAAATTGATGCGCTACTGCCGCAAACCCAGTGCGGCCAGTGCGGCTACCCAGGCTGCCGCCCTTACGCTGAAGCGATTAACCAGGGCGATGCGCTGAATAAATGCCCACCCGGTGGCGAAGCGACGATTCATGCCCTTGCCGATCTGCTTGGTCGCGAACCGGAGCCCCTGGATGGCGAAGCCCAGAGCGAAGCCAAGGTGGCGTTTATTCGCGAAGCAGAGTGCATTGGCTGCACCAAGTGCATCCAAGCCTGTCCGGTCGATGCAATTATCGGCGCAGCTAAATTAATGCATACCGTGATTGAAGACGAGTGCACCGGCTGCGATCTGTGCTTAGACCCCTGCCCCGTGGACTGCATTGATATGCTGCCGCGCTCCACTCCGATCACCCAGTGGCAACCGGTAGTAGCGCACTCATCAAACATGATTGCCAGCGACCGCCAACCCGCTTCAGGGGTGTCTTGATGTCGAACGCCTTTGACTTCCCCGGTGGCATTTATCCGCCTGAGCGCAAACAGCGCTCCAACCAAACCGCACTAATTGAAGCGCCACTGCCCCGTAGGGTCACTCTCCCCCTGCAGCAGCACAGCGGCCAGGCCGCCACGCCCTGTGTGGCGCATGGAGATGCGGTGAAAGTGGGCAGCGTGATTGCCAAACGCGAAGGTATGATCTCTAGCAACCTGCACGCCAGCATTAGCGGCACGGTGAGCGAGGTTAGCGCTACCCAAATCTGCATTGATGGAGATGGGCAAGATGAGTGGCTTCGACTGCCACCCTTGGCGTGGCGACATGTCGAACCCGATGCGCTGCTCGAGCGGTTAAACGAGAGCGGCATCGTCGGCTTAGGTGGCGCTGGGTTTCCCACCCATATTAAAGCGCGTGTGGTCGAACGTCATGCGATTAACACCCTGGTGATTAACGCCGCCGAGTGCGAGCCTTATATCACCGCCGATGACCTTACCCTGCGCCACCACGCTAACGAAGTGCTCGAAGGTGCGCAGATAGTCGCCAAGCTATGCGGCGCGCAGCATATAATTATTGGCATCGAGGATAACAAGCCCGATGCCATAGAAGCCCTGAAACACGCCCTTTCAAATTGCCAGCCGATCAACATTGAGCTGAAAGTAATACCCACCCGCTACCCCAGCGGCGGCGAGCGCCAGCTAATTAAAAGGCTGCTAAACCTTGATGTACCCAGCGGCGGGCTGCCCGCTGATGTGGGCGTGCTTTGCCATAACCCAGGCACGCTACTGGCGATACTCAATGCAGTGCGTGATGGGCAGCCGCTGGTTTCCAGGGTCGTCACACTGACTGGAGAGGCGATTACCCAGCCCGGCAATCGCTGGGTGCGTCTAGGCACTTCTGTTAGAGAGCTGCTGGAGCAGGCAGGGCTGAATACCCCAGAGTTACACCAAGTGATTCAGGGTGGCCCCATGATGGGCACGCCACGGCTAACGCTCGATACGCCGGTCACAAAGCTTACCAACTGTTTAATCGCGGCCACGCTTGAAGAGTTGCCGCTGCCCCCAAAAGAATCACCCTGCATTCGCTGCGGTGAGTGCGAAAGCGTTTGCCCGGTCGCGCTGCTGCCGCAACAGCTGCACTGGTACGCTCGCGCTCAAGACGATGCCAAGTTAGAGCGCTATCATCTGTTTGACTGTATTGAGTGCGGCGCCTGTAGCTATGTTTGCCCCAGCCATATTCCGCTAGTGGCGGATTACCGGGAAGCGAAAAGCCGGTTACGCCTGCAGCGGATTGAGGCAGTAAAAGCAGAACACGCCAAGCACCGTTTTGAGTTTCGCCAAGCGCGGCTCGCTCGAGAAGAGGCTGAAAAACAGGCACGCAAGCAAGCCCGCCAGGCGCAACAACGTCGCTCGACCAGTACCGCCGCCAGCAGCGAAAAGGTCGACTTACGCGGTCTGCGCATCGCCCATGCCGCCGCCAAAGCATCGGTCAAAAAGGCTGAAAAAACCTTAGCGCGAGTCGCTCAAGAAGACCCCAAACAATCCCTGGATGACTTAGAAATGCAGCTTGCCACCGCCCAGGAGAACTTAAAAGCAGCCGAGTTGCAGCTTGCCCAGGCGCGCGAACAGCCGTCTAGCGAGGAGTCGTCATGAGCATGATGCACGCTTCAGGGGTTAAAGATGCCAACACGGCAACGTCTGTGCCGCCAACGGCGAGCTTAATGCGCTGGGTCATTGCGGCAACCCTGCCAGGCATCGCCACCATGAGCTACTTCTTCGGCCTGGGTGTTATCAGCAATGTACTGCTAGCTGCCGCTTTTGGTATTGCGCTTGAAGCCGTCGTGCTTCGGCTACGCAAGCGCCCTATCCGTGTGACGCTGAATGACTCAAGCGCTCTGCTTACCGGCGTTTTGCTAGGCGCGTCACTGCCGCCCGCTAGCCCCTGGTGGCTTATCGGCGTGGGTATGATCGCGGCGATTGTGGTCGCCAAGCAGCTATACGGCGGCTTGGGCCATAACCCTTTTAACCCCGCCATGGTGGGCTATGCGCTGCTGTTGGTGTCGTTTCCTACCTACATGACGCTGTGGGCACCGCCCCAGGAACTGCTGCCTAATGGTTTATGGACACAAATCGCCGGAACGTTGCCAACCGCCCAACTAGATAGCTTGAGCGGCGCAACGCCCCTTGATGCTTTTAAGCACAAAGGCGAAGCGGTGCTGGCCAGCGAGTTCTGGGCGACCAACCCACTGCCGGAGGGCACCCTAAGCGCCTGGCGATGGGTAGCGCTTGCTTGGCTAGCGGGTGGTGCGGTGTTGTTAGCGAAGCGGATTATTAGCTGGCACATCCCAGTAGCGATGCTTGGCAGCCTACTACTACTGGCCACGCTGTTTTATCTCAGCGACCCCAGCCACTTCGCTTCACCGCTGTTTCACCTGCTCACCGGGGCAACGCTATTCGGGGCGTTCTTTATTGCCACCGACCCGGTCTCCGCTGCCACCAGCCAACGCGGCAAGCTACTCTATGGCGCTGGGATTGGCGCGCTGGTCATCATCATTCGCACCTTTGGCGGCTACCCAGATGCGGTGGCGTTTGCGGTCTTACTGATGAACCTGTGCGTACCCTTACTGGATCTTTATAGCGTGCCGCGGCCCACTGGCCAGCAAAAAGCCTCACCGGGTAAGCCAGGAGAACAGCCATGACGCTGTTCCAGGCCATGCAGCGCGGCGCGCTTGCCCTGGGGACCTTTGCGCTAGTAACGGCAGGCAGCGTCGCGCTTACCCGCGCGCTAACCGCCGAACGGATAGAGACACATCAGCTGGCTTACCAACACCGTCAGCTGCAGGAAGTACTGCCCCAAGCGCTGGCGAATACGCCCGTCACCCAGGTGTTGGAGAGCACTTTTGCGCTTCCCAATCCAGAAGCGCTGGGGCTTGCAAGCGATAGCCAAGGCTGGTGGGTAAACGCTCAAGGTAGCAGCGCGGTGATCTTACCGGTGGTAACCCGGCAGGGATATAACGGCGAAATCCGCCTGCTGATTGGCATTGACGAGCAGCAGCGTATCAGTGGCGTACGCGTTACCCAGCATCAGGAAACGCCTGGGCTAGGCGATGACATTGAGCGCAGCCGTAGCGACTGGATCACCGAGTTTAATGGTTTAAGGTTAGATAGCTTCCCGCCAGAAGGCTGGGCGGTGACCAAAGACGGTGGTCACTTTGATGCGTTTACCGGCGCGACGATTACGCCCAGGGCCGTGGTTAACGCTGTCCATAAAGCGCTTCAGTACGCCAACGATACACCGCTACCGATATCATTTAAGGAGCCCACCCAATGAGCCAGTGGCGCGAACTCGCTCGAAGCGGTCTTTGGTCGAATAACCCCGCGCTGGTTCAGCTGTTGGGGCTCTGCCCGCTGCTAGCGGTAAGCGGCAGCGTAGTCAATGCGCTGGGGCTGGCGCTGGCCACGTTGCTGGTCATGGTCGGTGCCAGCACGGCGATTTCGCTGATTCGTCACCAGGTGCCCAGCGCAGTGCGTCTGCCCGCTTTCGTGATGGTGATTGCGGCTTTTGTTACCTGCGCTGAACTGCTGATGGCCGCCTACGCCTACCCGCTCTATCAGGTGTTGGGGATTTTTATTCCGCTGATCGTGACCAACTGCGCCATTCTTGGCCGAGCCGATGCCTTTGCCTCCCGCCAGCCGGTATTACCAGCAGCCATTGATGGCTTTATGATGGGGTTAGGTTTTGGTGCTGTGCTGGTATTACTAGGCGCTCTTCGCGAGTTACTGGGCCAAGGCACGCTGTTTAGCGATATGGCGCTACTGTTCGGGCCGCAAGCAGCCAGTTGGCAGCTGACGATTGCCGACGACTACCAGTTCCTGTTTTTCGTGCTGCCGCCCGGCGCATTCTTTGTGGCGGGTCTGTTGATTGCGCTGAAAAACGTTATCGATCAACGCAATGCGGCCCGTGCCAAGCCAGTGGCGACAACACCTAGAACTGAGCGCCGCGTGCGGGTTACCGGCACGATAAAATAGCTGGCAAAATGCCGAAAGTGCACATGTAAACAACTGCTCGTCTTTATAACGTAATTATTAAGAGACCCGCCATGAATGCCCAAAAGCGTCATGAAATTTTCACTCGCCTTCAGGCAGAGAACCCGCACCCGACTACCGAGCTTAATTGGAACACGCCTTTTGAGCTACTGGCCGCCGTGTTGCTTTCTGCTCAAGCCACCGATGTAGGGGTCAATAAAGCCACGGCGCGGCTCTACCCAGTCGCTAACACGCCCCAAGCGATCATTGATTTAGGTATCGACGCGCTTAAAGCACATATCAAAACCATTGGCTTATACAACACCAAAGCCGAAAACCTGATGAAAACCTGCCACATGCTCGTTAATCTGCACGGTGGTGAAGTGCCCAATACCCGCCAAGCGCTGGAGGCCTTGCCCGGCGTAGGCCGTAAAACGGCCAATGTAATACTCAATACGGCGTTTGGTCAGCCCACCATGGCGGTGGATACGCATATTTTCAGGGTATCCAATCGCACCGGCATCGCTAAAGGCAAAGATGTCGTTGAGGTGGAGCAGAAACTGCTACGCCATGTGCCAAAAGGGTTTCTTCACGATGCTCACCACTGGCTGATTCTGCACGGCCGCTACACCTGTATCGCACGCAAACCCCGCTGTGGTAGCTGCATTATCGAGGATCTGTGCGACTATAAAGACAAAACCGAGCTCGCATAGTCGACAAAAAACTTAGCTGATGGAACCCGCCATGCCTAGCCCCGCCACGCTACTCCACGATCAGCCGATTGCACGGCGAATTGATGCGCTGCTGGATTTGTCACGGCAACACGCCGAGCACTTCTGTAGCCCAGGGGCCTGGCTGGCGCGGCAACGTTATACGGCCGAGCACCCAACCTCCATCGTGGTAATGAAGTGTATGGATGGGCGGATTCATATTCCCCACGCCACGCGCACGCCGTTAGGGATTATTACCCCGTTTCGTAATCTCGGCGGCATTTTCGATCTGGGTTGGCCTTACTTGGGTGAGCTACTGACCGATACAGTAGTCGATACAGCTCAGGCCGGGCGCGCCACCCTGATGCTGATCACCTACCACTTTTCCCGTGGCAACCAGGCCCGCGGCTGCGCCGGTTTCAACTGCGACACCCAAGCGGCGAAAGCCCACGCCTATGCCATTGCCGAACAGGCGGGCAAGCTATTCGGTCACGATCATCAGCAGGTTTATCCGCTGGTATGTGGCTTTGAAACCGACAGCGATGCGCTAATTATTCACGGCAAAGAGGGTGCGACCCTGGATGTAAGCGACTGGGTAGGGAGAGCTGCCGAGGGGCTGAGCAGTCAACTGAACGCTATTTGCCCGGATATGCCTCATGACATGCTACGAGATCTGCTACCCCTGCTGGAAGGCAACCTTGCCCACGTTAGCGAACTCCAGGGTGTTGAGCGGGAACTGGATATCGAACACCGTGAATAGGTAATCTGCATTGGCCGGGGCTTTGATTTTCTGCACCTGCCCAATACTGCCTTGATCATAGGCCCCTACGGCCCTGATTTAGCGGTACCCATTGGCACCGCGGCCACTATTATTGACGCCAATATGCGCGCCGGACGCATTCCAGACGATGGCTTTATGCTGCTGGCTTCGACGCCCTATCAACATAGCGGAGTAGACCGCGCCCGGGCGGAGCTAAAATCACACTTTCTATCCGAGTTTGCCGAGCAGGTGATTCGCCGGGAACACCCAGCACTTGCGCAAAAGATGCGTCGTCACACCGCCGTGGTTCACTGGCCGACGCGGCGCTTAGACCGGCTCGACTAATAAAAGCTGCCGATAAGCCTCACGCCAAGCGGGCCACTCCCAAACGGCGGTATCAAGGCGTTCAGGGCGAGCCGCAGGATCGGTGAGCCAAGCACTAAGCCGGTCATAAAGCCCTTCCCGAGAGCCGTCATAGCGATAGGCTGCAGGGTAAAGCGCCGGGAAGCAGAGCCGATCGGGCACCAGTGGTAACGCCCCGCGCTGGGCCGCTTCCATTATCGCCAAGCCTTGAAACTCATGCCAAGTGGTCGAGACCACAATGCCCGCGCTATCCAATAGTTCGCGGTACGCCTCCTCCGGCTGCGGCCCCCAAGCCACAATATGCCTGGCTAAACGCTGCTCAGCCTCGGCAAAAATAGCGGGACCTTGGCGAAAACGCTGGCCAAGCACCGCCAGCTCAAATGAGATGCCTGCTTCGCTTAACGCAAACAACACGGCAAAGAAGTCGTCCGGGTTTTTGTCATACTCCCAGCGATGGTTCCAAACAATTCGCTGCGGCATTGTTTTTTTAAAAGCCGTGTGGTGGCCAGGTTCTGAACTGTCACCAATGGGCACCGGCATTACCATGGCCCGCTCGCGTAGCGCTTCAAGTGGCTTAGCTGCTGGGAGGTTTTCGGGCATTTTTTTCAGAAAGGCTCGCGCACCATCAATAAAGGAGTCGCGGTTATAGGCGCTGTTAAACACCACGCTATCCGCTGCCAGCGCCGTATAGAGGTTAACCATCTTGGCCTCTACTTGTGGCATCTGATCGCTCGATTCAGGATAGGCGAACTGGTTTTCATGAAAGTAGACGACCTTTTTTGCTCGGCCAAGATGCGGAAAAAGCCCCACCAGCGTGGCCAGATCCACCATTGATGTGGCCAGCACTACATCAAACGACTGACTGAGAGTGTCATGCTCTTTTAGCATCCAGCTCAGCGGGTTACCGCGAATACGCCAGGCGAAATGGCGCGGCGGCAGGCTCAAAAGCGTCCATGACACCTCATTAAGCTGCGCCATCAAACTTTGTGCCCAGTAGCTGTGGCTCACCGCTTCGTAGGCGGATAACAGGAGTACGCGCATTGGTAGCCTTAGCAAACAGATCAGAGAACAGCCATCACTCGTCAAGCCATGGCAAAGAGGCCAATAGTGTAACAAAGCGCTCCTGATTGCCCTGTTGAAATGGCCCTATAGAAATACCCCTGTCGAGACAGCCCCTTATCTTGCCTGCATTCGGCCAAGGTCGTCTTGGCTGACCGGTTAGATCTAACTAGACTCCATGCAATGTTAAAACAAATAAAAGCAGGAGAGCTCCATGGCTAAAGTGCTCGTTGTCGATGACGAACCCAACATTGTTTTATCGCTGGAATTCCTGATGGAGCAAGCGGGGTTCGAGGTCGTCACTGCCGAAGACGGTGAACAGGCCCTGGCAAGAGTGAATGATAGCCAGCCCGATCTACTGCTCCTCGATATTAGCCTGCCGGGAATTAGCGGTTTTGACGTGTTAGAACAGCTGCGTGGCAAAGAGGCCACTGCCCAACTGCCGATTATCATGCTGACCGCTCACGGGCGTGATGTTGAGCGGGAGAAAGGCATGGCGCTGGGCGCCGATGATTACATCACCAAACCCTTCTCAACCCAGTCGCTGGTGGAAAAAGTCAAAGCGCTACTGACTGAGGAGCAGCCATGACCCGGGGCGGGCTACCCAAACGTCAGCGCCTGATGGGTCTGTGGCTACTGCTTAGCGGCATCAGCCTGCTGGGTGGGGCCATTTTTGCCGCTTGGCTGGATGCCCAGCTCGCCCCTACTGGGGTAACGCGCATTGCCCTTTGGCTAGGCAGTTTCTCCGGTGGCGCAACGATTTTTTTAGTCGGCTTGCTGCTTGAACGCATGCTGTTTACCCCGCTGCGCCATTTACAGGTGCAGCTGGCGCGCTTAGTCGCCAACCCCGATGCCCGGGACGAACATCCACCCGAAGGCTGGCTCAAAGGGCTGGGACCCGACCTACGCCGGGTGCGCGAAAGCTGGCGTTCGGATCGTAGCCGTTTAGCCACCGCCCATGCAGACGGCGCCCGCAGCGCGGCACGCATTCGCCAAGAGCTGGAAACGCTGCTGCAAGTACTCGAAACACCGCTGCTACTGTGCGATCACCACCGCCGTCTCATGCTGTTCAATCAGGCGGCCGAGGACTTTTTTGAGGGTAACACCGGGCTAGGGCTGGGCAAACGCTTGGAGGCGCTGCTGCCGGTCGCGAGCTTACAGCAAGTGCTCAGCCAACTGCCCAACGACGGTTCTCCCAGAGAGCTGCTAGCGCCCTGTGATGATCGTTGGCTCAAGGTGATTTTACGCCGCGTGCCGGGTAGCGATGGCGAAACACTGCTGACCTTTAGTGACGCCACCGCTTCCTGGTCGAATGAAATGGGCGTTAGGGCGGAATTGGCCGATATGCTGACACCGCTGCGTCAGCATACCGCCAGCCTGACCAGCGCCGCCGATGCATTGATTCAACTGCGCAATCAAAACGATGCCAGCACGTCTGCTTTGCGCCAGCGTTTTGAGCGGGTTATCCAAGAAGAAGGCGCTACACTCGGCGACAACGTGGCGAAAATCGGCCAATTGCTCGACGATATGCAACACCAGGGCGAGCGCTTAACGCCTATGTGGTCAAACGACTTCTGGCAAGCGCTGGATGAGCGCCTTGACCCGGAGCACCGCTTGATCACCCCGGTGGGCATGCCCGCCTGGTTTAAAGGCGACGCACCTGCGTTGATCGCGCTGTTTGACTCGCTGGTCAAACACCTCAATACCCATCTGCCTGACAGTGGCTTTGAAGGTGAGATATGCCTGGGTAACAAACGCGTCTACCTCGACCTTATTTGGCGTGGCAAGGCGATCCCCGAGCATGAACTGGGGGAGTGGCGCCAGCAGCCGCTCAACTCACTGCCGTTGACGCCCAGCGTCGCCGATGTGCTACGTCAACACGCCAGTGACATCTGGAGTCTGGCTGACGATAATGGCGTTTATTCACGCCTACGACTTCCCCTACCCGCCATGGAACGCGTCGGCGCCCCACGCGAAACCGCACCGCCGCGCCCTGAATTCCATGACTTTGGCATTGCCGACCTGCCACCACCGGATGAAGCGCTGGCCAGCCGAACGCTGCGCAGCCTGGAAATTGTCGCCTTTGATACGGAAACCACTGGGCTTGAGCTGCGCCGAGGTGACACGGTGATCAGTCTTGGCGCTTGCCGCGTGGTCAACGCACGCTTATTGGCCAGCGAGGTCTTCGATCAAAAAGTTGATCCGCAGCGTCCAATCCCCCCCGCTAGCACGGCAATTCACGGCCTGACCGATGCCGATGTGGCCGGTGCGCCGCCGCTGGACATTGTACTTACTCGCTTTCGTGATTATGTCGGCGAAGCGGTATTACTGGCCCATAACGCTGCCTTTGATCTGCTCGCCATCAGCCACAAGGGGGTCGCCTTTGATATTCCCATCATCGACACCCTGTTGATTTCGCGGGCACTGGACGAAGCGCTCGATGGGCATGATCTGGATAGCCTGGCCCAGCGCTATGACCTGGCTTTTCCGCCGGGCACCCGCCACACTGCATTAGGCGATGCCCGTGTGACCGCTGAGCTATGGCTAGCCCTGCTGCCACGGCTAGAAGCCCGCGGCGTCGATACGCTTGAGCAGTTGTTAGCGCTGCAAGCCAACGCCTTTGATCGACAGGACGCCAGTGCGTTATGAAACCATCGGGCCTGAAATCGCGACGCAATGAGCGCCTGATAGCGCTAGTGGCTATCGCCCTGCTGCTATTCTGTCCTCCGCTGATTATTGTCGTAGACCGCCTGCCGGCTTTTAGCGTGGGCTGGTTACCGCTCTATCTATTTATCGCCTGGGCAGTGGTGATTGGCCTAACCGCTTGGCTAATGGAACAGCGAGCGGGCCACTAACCGTGCGTAGTGAGGCCGTTATCCTCGGCACCGCCTTTGGCTACCTGGCGCTGCTGTTTGTGGTCGCCGCCTGGGGTGACCGGCGAGCGGAGCAGGGCCGCTCAATCATTGGCTCGCCAACGGTCTATGCCCTCTCCATCGCTGTTTACTGCACGGCTTGGACGTTCTACGGCAGCGTTGGCCGCGCAGCCGAGTATGGCCCCAGCTTTTTACTCATCTACCTGGGGCCGACGCTTGCGATGCTGCTGGCTCCTTTTGTCATCCGCAAGATGGTGCGCATCGCCGCGCGGCAGCGAATCACTTCCATTGCCGACTTTATCAGCGCCCGCTATGGCAAAAGCACCAGTTTAGGCGCGCTGGTGGCACTGATGGCCCTCATTAGCATCACCCCCTATATCGCCCTGCAGTTAAAAGCCATTACCGTGAGCCACGCGGTGCTGATTAATTATCCTCGCGCGGCCGACACCACCTTGGTAGATGAACACTTCTGGATGGATAAATCCCTCTGGGTCGCCCTGGTATTGGCAGTGTTTATTATTCTATTTGGCACGCGCCACCTGGATGCCAGTGAGCGTCATGAAGGCATGGTGGCGGCAATCGCGGTGGAATCAATAGTCAAACTAGTCGCCTTTATGGCCGTTGGCGTGTTTGTCGTATTCGTGATGTTTGAAGGCCCCGCCGCGCTATTTGCCCAGGTAGCAGCCACGCCCGCCCTTGTCGATAGCATGCGTTTGGACAGCGTTCCTGGTGGCGCCACCGGCTGGGTAGGTATGCTGGTGCTGGCCTTTCTGGCTTTTCTAACGCTGCCCCGGCAATTCCAGGTATTGGTGGTCGAAAATGTCGACGAGCAGCACTTGGCTCGAGCGAGCTGGCTATTTCCCCTTTACATGCTGCTGATTAACCTATTCGTTATCCCCATTGCTTTGGCGGGCCTGCTGCTAGGCGTAAGCGCGGGTGACCCGGACAGCTTTGTGCTGACGCTACCACTTTCAGCCGGTTTAGAAGGGCTGCCGCTACTGGTGTTTATTGGTGGCCTGTCTGCGGCGACAGGTATGGTGATTGTCGAGACCATCGCGCTCTCCACCATGGTGAGCAACCAGCTGGTGATGCCGCTGTTACTGCGCTCAAGGCGGCTGCACCTAAGTACCAAAGGCGAGCTTGCCGGTTGGCTGCTGGGTATTCGCCGCATCGCTATCGTGCTGATTCTACTGCTCGGATATCTCTACCATGCGCTGATTGGTGACTCCTATAGTTTAGTGACGATTGGGCTGGTCTCCTTTGCCGGAGCGGCCCAGTTCGCCCCGGCGCTGTTAATTGGCCTGTATTGGCGCGGCGCTACTCGCCAAGGCGCCACTGTTGGCTTAATCGCCGGCTTCTTAATCTGGTGTTATACGCTGCTGCTTCCCGGGTTTGCCCAGTCCGGCTGGCTAGATGCCTCGCTGCTCACTGAAGGCCCCTGGGGAATTGCCTGGCTGATGCCCTATGGTTTATTCGGTCTGGAGAACTGGGACATTTACACCCATTCGTTGCTCTGGAGCATGTTGGCCAACGTGGGGTTATTGGTGGGTGTATCGCTATTTACCCGCCCCACGCCCCTTGAGCAAACCCAGGCAGCGCTGTTCACAGAGGCGATGCACCCCAACCTGCAAATCACCTCGCTATCGACATCACTATGGCGCGGGCAGACTACCCAGGGGGCACTCAAAGAGCTGCTTGTTCGCTATTTGGGTACCCAGACCACCCGCCGTGTATTCAGCCATAGCGGAAGTAAAAGCGCTTATGCAGCGGATGAGCCCGCCACTGCCGAGCTGATCACCCGTGCCGAACAGGCGCTGGCGGGGGCGCTGGGCAGCTCCTCAGCGCGAGTACTCATCAACTCGGTGGTACGCGGCGAGGCACTGGATATTGAGTCGATTCTGAGCATTCTGGACACCACCTCACAAACCCTGGAGTACAACCGCCGTTTGGAGCAGAAGTCCCAGGAACTGGTGCAAATCGGCGAAGAGTTGCGTAGCGCCAATGAACGACTACGCGAGCTGGATCGCTTGAAAGATGAGTTTGTCGCCATGGTCAGCCACGAACTACGTACCCCCCTCACCTCCATACGTGCCTTTGCCGAAATTTTGCGCGATAGCGGGCAACTACCTGATGAGAAGCGCCAGCATTTTCTGGGTGTCATCGTTCACGAGAGCCAGCGGCTGTCGCGTTTAATTGAGGAGATCCTGGACCTTGCCCGCCTGGAGAGCGGCCGTTTAACGCTTAATCCCGTGCCCCTCGACCTTGCCGCCCTGACGCGGCACAGCATTGATGCCATTGCCCATCTGCATGAAGAGCGCGGCATTGCACTAGACGTTAGCTTAGCAGCTGACCCTGCGATGGTAGTCGGCGATCATGACCGCTTGGAGCAGGTGATTATTAATCTGCTTGATAACGCGGGCAAGTTTGCTGACCGAGAGCAGCCAAAAGTACGCCTCACGCTTTATCGCCATCGCCGTCATTTCCGGCTAAGCGTGGAGGATAACGGCGCGGGGATTAGCGAAGACGAGCGTGAACGCGTGTTTGAAAAATTTCATCAAATTCAGCAGGACGACGATATTCCTAGGGGTCGGCCAAGAGGCAGCGGCTTAGGGTTGCCGATTAGTCGGGGCATTATTGCCCACCTGGGGGGGCGGCTATGGGTCGAGGATGCCAAAACCTTAGGCGGCGCCTGCTTAACGCTAGAACTCCCCGCGGCACCGGATGACGCTTCTCCCCCCGACTCAGGCTAGGCGTTTTTCACTCTCTGAACAAAGGATCGAACCTGCTGCAGGTCAAACTTCAGCAATAGACGCTCATCTTCGCGCAGGCGCCGCAGGTCAACCCAGCCATCGGCGGTTTGACCACGGGCTTTGTTATACCGCTGCTGATCCAATAGACGCTGCTGCAGACGCTCAAAAGCGGCCACCAGCAGCTCTGATTCAGCCGAGGTTAGCACATCTGCCCTATGACTAAGCGCGATCAAGCGTTCGCGTGTCGCTATGTTGGCTAGCCCATAGCGCAGACAGAGCAAGCGCGCAGCGCTGATCAATGGCAGCAAGCCTTGATGTTTAAGGTTAATGGCGTGCTCGTGGGGAGCATCCAGGCCCGGGCTTGAGGCGAGGCGGCCAAAACGATCCAGTGCCACCGGCAGTTCTTCCAGTAGCGCCGCCATTTCGTTCATAAACAGTGACGCTTTGGGAAGTATTGAAGCAATGCTATTACCCAATTGCTCGGCAAGCACTGGGTTACCCGCTACCGGGGCAAAATCGAGCAAAATATTGGTCTGCTGTACGCGCTTTACCTGTCGGTCGGCGCTCCATATCTCAAGCTGTGCCTGCCATTCGCTAAGCCGTTTGCGCCACATCGGCCAACGCGCCATGACATGACCATGGCAGAGTGGAATGCCTGCTTCATCCAGGCGTTGAGTAAACCGTTCGCCTAGCGCTTGAAAGTAGCCGTCAATCTCCACATGGCGGTAATCCGGATAGTCATCAATAATCAGCGCATTATCCTGGTCGGGGCCTAGCAGGCTTTCGAAACGCGCCGCAGAGCCTAACATCAGAACACAGTAGCCGACTGGCGGTGGGCCCCACCCTTGCGCCTGCATTTCGTCCAGGGATAGCGCAACAGCTTGGCGATACAGTGAAGCATTGTGGTCACTGATAATCTGGCTAATACGCCAGGCGGGCAGGTCGTAATGCACCAATGTTTCCACCAGCGACAGTTGCCAAGCGTAGGCGTCCGCTAATGAGGTGTTCGGCGAGGAGAGCTTTGCGAAGAGTTTAGAGAACAGATGGTCTAACGGCGCGTTGAGCGCCGAGGTATTAAGCGTTCCATTCTCATGGAATAGAGAGCGCCAGGGCGAGGCTTGGTGTACTACACGCATACGCCTCTCCTTTACTCAATGTGTTTGGCGGCATAACTACTCGCTATCGCCTGCCCGGCGAGGGTCGGGCTCAAACATCGCTTCGCCGACTTCATCGATATAGCGCTGCGCTTTGGTGACCATCATGGTATCGCAGGCATCTCGCCCTGGCAGCATATCGGAACGCTCAAAGCGGTGTTCCAGGGTTTCACCGCTGGCATCCGCCTTACGAATCCAGCCGCTGACGCGGTACTGACCGCTCTGATCATCTGGCTGAGAGACAATTTCGTAGCCCTTGTATTCCACCGGTTCAGCAGCTTTGGTGGTAGCGCCTGGCTCAGCCTGACGATCACTACCAAAGAGACCGGAAAGTATTTTTTTTAGCATAATGGCTCCTTTTTAAACACATTGGCTCCTTTTCTTGTAGAGCGGCAGTAATTGCCTGCCGCTCTAGCAAGGTTTGCAGTGCTCTTTTTATTAGCTCTGTTTACGCCCTTTACCTGCGGCAATGCGTAACCGCAGCGCGTTCAGCTTGATAAAGCCTTCCGCATCTTTCTGGTCGTAAGCGCCCGCATCATCTTCGAAGGTAGCGATTGATTCATCAAATAGCGACTCATCAGATTTACGCCCCACCACGATAGCGTTGCCTTTATAGAGTTTCATACGCACGACGCCCGATACATTCTTTTGGGTCTCGTCAATCGCCACCTGCAGCATGCGGCGCTCGGGGCTCCACCAATAACCGTTGTAGATCACTTCCGCGTATTTAGGCATCAGTTGATCTTTCAGGTGGGCTTCTTCGCGGTCTAGGGTTAGCGACTCAATCGCGCGGTGGGCACGCAACATAATGGTGCCCCCTGGAGTTTCGTAACAGCCGCGGGATTTCATACCCACGTAGCGGTTTTCAACAATATCCAGCCGGCCGATACCGTTGTCGCCACCTAGTTTGTTGAGTTTTTCGAGCACTTCATGCGCTTTCAACGGCTCGCCGTCGATGGCCACGATATCGCCCTTTTCATACGTCAGCTCAACGTAAGTCGGGGTATCAGGTGCGGCTTCAGGAGAAACGCTCCAGCGCCACATATCGTCTTCCGCTTCGGCCCACGGATCTTCCAAGATGCCACCCTCGTAGGAGATATGCAGCAGGTTGGCATCCATTGAGTAGGGCGACTTTTTCTTTTTATTGGCAAAATCGACGGGGATTTTGTGCTCTTCGCAGTAAGCCATCAGCTTTTCGCGGGAGGTTAGGTCCCATTCACGCCAAGGGGCGATCACTTTGACGCCGGGCTTCAGAGCATAGCCACCGAGCTCAAAGCGTACCTGGTCGTTGCCTTTACCCGTCGCACCATGGGAAATAGCGTCGGCACCGGTTTCATTGGCAATTTCGATCAAGCGCTTGGCAATTAGCGGCCGAGCGATAGAGGTGCCCAGCAGGTATTCGCCTTCATAAATAGTGTTGGCGCGGAACATCGGGTAGACGTAGTCACGCACGAACTCTTCGCGCAGATCTTCAATATAAATCTCTTTTACGCCAAGCGCTTGCGCTTTTGTTCGCGCCGGTTCGACTTCTTCGCCCTGACCGATGTCGGCAGTAAAAGTCACTACCTCGCAGTTGTAGGTCTCTTGCAACCACTTAACGATTACGGATGTGTCCAGGCCGCCTGAATACGCCAGCACAACCTTTTTGACATCGGACATTCTTTGCTCCTCGTTGACGATAAGAAATTCATGAGTAAAAACCACATCTGCCATTAGCGCTCGGCTAATGCGATCGCTCTCGGGGCTAGACCTTTGAGATAGCCCTTTGAAACAGACCTTGAGTATAGCGTTCTCAATGCCCAGCGAATACCGTCAACGACGCCTGGGGGCTAAAGCTGCTAGAATCACACCACTCAAAGCGGTGGTTTGCCGCTGATGTTGACTGATTACTCGCTTTACACTGAGGAGAGCTGCATGAGCGAGGCAATTGCCCGCGAATTAATGGCCCAACGTTTTCGCAGTTACCTGCCCGTGGTCGTTGATTTAGAAACCGGGGGATTTAATGCCCAAGGCGACGCCGTACTTGAGATAGCCGCCGTCACGCTGACCATGGATCCGGAGGGCAACCTGCTTCCTGATGCTACCTATGCTTACCACATTCAGCCCTTTGAAGGGGCGAACGTGGAGCAGTCCGCGCTCGATTTTACCGGTATTAACCTGGACGACCCCCTGCGCCGTCAGGTAGCACTGAGTGAATCGGAAGCGCTGGGAGAAATTTTCCGCCCGATCCGAAAATCGATCAAGGCCCACGACTGCACCCGAGCTATTTTAGTCGGCCATAATGCGGCGTTCGATCAGGGTTTCTTGAACGCAGCAGTCAATCGCTGCGGCATTAAGCGCAATCCTTTTCACCCGTTCTCAAGCTTTGACACCGCCACACTTGCAGGTCTGGTCTATGGCCAAACGGTGCTTGCCCGTGCCTGTCGTGCCGCGGGCATTGAGTTTGACAACAAGGCTGCCCACTCCGCTCGCTACGACACCGAGCGCACTGCAGAGTTATTTTGCGCCATGGTCAATCGCTATAAAGACCTGGGTGGCTGGCAGCTCGCCCAGCGTGAACAGGAGATGGACGGCGGGGATTAACAGACCGCCGCAGCTAATGCAGTCAACAGGGCTTTACGCTAAACTTTGCGACATTGCAGTAGCGCCATTTTGTAACCCCACTGCCGCCTGTAACCAGAGCATACCTAGCAGTGGGAGATTGTTGCCGATTTACCCAACCGTTTTCAGGAGATGAGACGTTTCCATGGCCCAGCATAATGCCTTTTACGCCCAATCCGGTGGCGTCACCGCCGTGATCAATGCCAGCGCCTGTGGCGTTATCGAAGCCTGCCGTCAAGCACCCGATCAGATTGGCAAGGTTTACGCCGGTCATAACGGCATTATCGGTGCCTTAACGGAAGACCTGATCGACGTTACCCAGGAGAGCGATGAAGCGATTGCCGCTCTACGCCATACACCGGGCGGCGCTTTCGGCTCCTGCCGCTATAAGCTGAAAGATATTGATACCCATCGCGCCCAGTACGAGCGCTTGATCGAGGTATTCAAGGCCCACGATATTCGCTACTTCTTTTACAACGGTGGCGGTGACAGCGCCGACACCTGCTTAAAGGTCTCGCAGCTTTCCGAGAAGCTGGGCTATCCGCTGACCGCTATCCACGTGCCTAAAACCGTGGACAACGACCTGCCGATTACCGATAACAGCCCAGGCTTTGGCAGCGTGGCAAAGTATATTGCCACCTCGACCCTGGAAGCCTCGCTGGATATCGCCTCCATGTGTGCAACGTCCACCAAGGTATTTGTACTTGAAGTCATGGGCCGCCACGCGGGCTGGATCGCCGCCGCGGGTGGCTTAGCAGGCGAAGCCGAAGGCGAGCCGCCACATATGATTATCTTCCCGGAAATTCCGTTTAACCGTAAAGCGGCCATGGCGCGGGTTGAAGAGAGCGTTAAGCAGTATGGCTACTGCGTTATTGTGGTTTCTGAAGGCGCTCGCTATGAAGATGGCACCTTCCTGGCCGATGCGGGTAATACCGATGCCTTCGGCCACCGTCAGCTTGGCGGCGTAGCCCCGACGCTTGCCGGTATGATCAAGCAGGATTTGGGCTACAAGTATCACTGGGCGGTGGCTGACTACCTCCAGCGTGCGGCGCGTCACCTGGCGTCTAAAACTGACGTTGAACAAGCCTATGCGGTGGGCCGCGAAGCGGTCACCTTGGCGCTGGCGGGTAAAAACGCCATGATGCCCGCTATTCGCCGTATCTCCCAGACGCCCTACCAGTGGGACGTGATCTCCGCCCCGCTCTCCCAGGTGGCTAACCAAGAGAAGTTTATGCCCCGGGACTTTATCAGCGAAAACGGCTTTGCGATTACCCAGACCTGCCGTGACTATCTCTCACCGCTGATTCAGGGCGAGGACTTTCCGCCGTTTGAAAACGGCCTGCCTAAAGTGGCTAAGCTAAAACTGGCCAAAGCAGAGCGCAAGCTGCCTATTTTTACGCTGTAAACAGCTAACCCAGCAAGGCTAAAAATAGCGGCAATAAAAAAACGGGGCGATGAAGTGATTCATCGCCCCGTTTTATGTCCAGTTCGCTGCTTGGGCTTAGCGCAACAACCAGGAAAGCACTAGCAGCAGTAACAGAATGCCCGCCACGCCCTGCCAGAAACGCCGCGGCTCCTGGCGGTTCTCTTCCCGATGGGGCAACCGCCCAAGCGGCACCCTCAACGCATGCAAAAACTCGGACATGCGCCTAAACCGCAGTGCCCTTTGAGGGTCCAAGGCACGGCGAAGCGCATCGTCTAGTTCTGGCGTGATTTCCGGGTTAGTGGTACGCGCACTGCGATAGGTCAACTCTTCAAGGTCGGTATGACTGCGCAAACGATTGGGTGTCAACGTATAGGGCAAAGCACCGGTTAACAGCCAGTAAGCCGTCGAGGCTAGCGAGTACTGATCGCTGCGTCGACCGATGCTGTCGCCCAAGGCATATTCAGGGGCGGTGTGCTCGTTAAAGCCAATTTGGCGGAGCAATTCACCGGAGTGACGGTGGCCTTCACCATCGCGCATATGGCAAGCACTAAAATCAGTGAGCACTAGCTTGCCGTGGGGGTCAATCAAGATGTTATCGGGATTGATCTGCTGATGAATAATGTCCCGATGATGCAGCGCCTGCACCGCTTTCCCCAGCTGATTGGCGATATCCAGGCGCTGGGTCAGGCTCGCCTGAGGATGGCGCTCCGCCCATTGCCGCAGCGTCTCGCCTTCAATATGTTGCATCAAATAATACAGGTAGCGGCGTGGCCGGGATGGCTCCATCACCTTCACCACAAAGGGCGAATTAACGCGCTCCACTACCCACTGCTGGAGCAGGAAGTGCTCAAGATAAGCATTGCGCAGCGAAAGCTCAGGGCTAGGCGCTTTCATCACCATTTCCCGTTCGCTATGCACATCACGGACCCGATAAACCCGCGACTGGGCCGTTCGCGATAGCACGGCGAGAATCTCCAGGCCGTCTAAACGCTCACCCGGTGCCAGCTCAGGGGGAATCGGCAGATCGCCGTATAGCTGCCCCGGGTGCTCGGTGACCTCATCGGGTAGTTCATCTATACGTACCAGCTGGAAACAGAACTGATCCCCCCCATAGCCGCGCTCCTGGGCGCGCTGCTTGGCCTCATCGGCTAAGCGCTCGCAGGCGGCATCCAGATCACTGGCGTCCTGACGAATCAGGCGCACATAGTCGGATGGCAACAGCGTGCCGCGCACGCCCTGGGTGGTGAACAGGAACAAATCGCCCTGTTTAAGCGCAACGTGGGTGTAATCGATATCGACACTGCCGTCCATACCCAGTGCCCGTGAAGGGTAGCGATAGCCGCCCAAGTCGGTTACATGGTCACGGCTCAATTGCTCAAACTCCGCGCCGCGTAAACGAAACACCAACGTATCGCCCATATGAAACAGGTGGGCTTCGCGACCACGAAATACCATCGCTGACATAGAGGAGACAAAACTGCCCTCTTTAACATGCTGGCTTTGGCTGTAACACCAGCTGTTGAGCGCGCGTAGTACGCGGGTGGCCGACGTTTTAACATCCCAGTGGTCGGGGGTAGAAAAATAGTCGGCCAGGAAGCCGCGTACACTTATATCCCCCGCCTGCTTGGCCATGGTATTGCGTGAAATGGAGTCGCTAATCACCGCGCAGCCGCCTTTGGCGCGAAGCAGCGGCGCTTCAGGAAAGCGAACCGACATTGAACTGCGGTGCAGGCGCCTATCGGGCGCGACAAACGCTTGACCATAACTGATGAGCAATTGGGCGTGCGACAAGTCATCCTCCTAGGCTGCCGACTCGATCGAGGGACATCACTGTCAACCAATACTGTCAATAAACTCTGCCTATGATACACGCAGCAGAGCAGAAACGATGCCCACCAAACGTCTCTATCGTATTCATCTAATTTGAAGGGCTCCTAGCGGCCAACCTATGTCGCATTGGTAATCGGGCAGCCATGTTCGTATAATTCTTCGCCATAAACGACTTTGAAACGATTGCCTAATCACTGCACGACTTTAGCCACAGCACTATCAAGGAATCAACGATGAACTTCGATAATATCCCCGCTGGAAAGGATCTCCCCAACGACGTTTACGTGGTGATCGAAATTCCAGCTAACCACGACCCAATTAAATATGAAATTGATAAGGACATGGGCGCACTCCTCGTTGACCGCTTTATGGCCACCCCCATGTTCTACCCCGCCAACTATGGCTTTATCCCACACACTCTGGCCGATGATGGCGATGCCCTGGACGCCTTGGTGGTTACCCCGCACCCAGTTCAACCTGGCAGCATTATTCGCGCACGTCCGGTCGGCATTCTGAACATGACCGACGAAGCCGGTGAAGATGCCAAGTTAATCTGCGTGCCCCATGCCAAGCTCAGCTCGCTCTACGACGATGTCCATGAAGTAACTGACCTGCCTGAGCTACTGCGCCAGCAAATTGCACACTTCTTCGAGAACTACAAAGATCTCGAAAAAGGCAAATGGGTAAAAGTCGAGTCCTGGGAAGGCGCAGATGCCGCACGTAAGGCGATTGAAAAGTCCGTTACTGCCTATCAAAAAGCGTAACAATCTCCTTGCGGTGTATCTACCCGCCGCCAATGGGATAAGAGGCCGCCTTCGGGCGGTCTTTTTATATGCGTAGGATTAACGCATTATTAACGGCCGCGTCACGTCACCGCAGCGTATACGCCAGGGGCTTAAGGTTGCGGTATGCTGTTCGCCTTTCATTGCGATGCCATTGATTAAGGACGCACCGTGTTATCTCTTAAACGCCTGAGCCTGTTTACATTATTGATTTTCTTTCTTGGCTTGCTACCGCTAAGTGCAAACGCCCAATGGTTTTCATCATCTAGCAACCAAGACGAATTTTTGCCAGTGATGGAAGCCTTTCAGCCGACTGCTTGGCATGATGGCAATACGCTCTATATCGGCATGGATATCGCAGATGAGTACTACCTATATCGCCACCAGTTCGCGGTAGTCAGCCAAACGGAGGATGTCAGTCTCGGCGACCCCATTATCCCCCAAGGCATCTTTACCAACGATGAGTTTATGGGCGATGTGTATGTGTTCCGCGATCAGGTAGTGTTTGAAGTACCGCTGGAAGCACCCTACTCAGGCCCGCTCAATATTGCCCTGACCTTTCAAGGCTGCGCAGATGCCGGGCTCTGCTACCCTCCAGAGCAAACAACCCTAGAGGCCAGCGAAACCCAACCCCCCAGCCAGTTTGCCGATTGGCAAGCCGATAGTACGGCATCCAGTCCAGCAGCCAACACTTCAGCCGCTAACACCTCTGAACAGAATGGTTTCGCCGCCCCCCAAAGCGAAGACAGCCGCTTTAGCGCTTTGATCAGCGATGCCAGCTTGCCGCTAGGGCTGGGGCTGTTTTTTATTGCTGGCCTGGGGCTTACCTTTACCCCCTGCGTGCTGCCGATGATTCCGATTTTGTCATCGATCGTGGTGGGTCAAAACCCTACCCGCCCTCGCGCCTTTGCACTCTCGTTCAGTTACGTAATGGGCATGGCGCTGACCTACGCGCTGGTCGGGGTGTTAATGGGATTGTTTGGTGCCGGGCTTAATCTTCAAGCGCGTCTACAGTCAGCCCCGGTATTAATCACCTTTGCCGTGCTGTTCACGCTCTTCGCGTTGGCCATGTTCGGGGCCTTTAACCTTAACCTGTCGCCCCGTCTAGCCAACCGTATCGACGCTTGGCAGGCCCGAGCACAGCGCAGTGGACCGGCGGGCTTAGCCTTGGCTGGCGCCCTCTCGGTGCTGGTGGTGTCACCCTGTGTAACAGCACCCTTAGCGGGCGCGCTGGTGTTTATCTCGTCGACCGGTGATGCGGCGATGGGCGGCGCGGTGCTGTTTGCGTTGGGCATGGGTATGGGCGTACCGCTACTGTTAGTCGGCACCTTTGGTACCACGCTGCTGCCCCGCTCGGGCGCCTGGATGAATGGGGTGAAAATTGCCTTTGGCCTTTTGCTGTTGGGCGTCGCGATTTGGATGATCGAGCGTTTAGTGGCCGCGCCCATTGCGCTGTTGCTATGGGCAGCGCTTGCGCTTGGCACAGCGCTCGCCTTGGGGGCGTTAAATTTCAATCAGCCACAGGGGTGGCCGCGGGCACGCCAAACGCTGGGGCTAATGCTGTTGGTCTGGGGAATAGTGCTGGTAATTGGTGCCGCTCAAGGCGGCAGCAACCCCCTGCGCCCTCTCGCGGCAACGTCCAGCCTTTCCGGCGAGCAGCAAGCAGCAACACTCGACTTTACTGAGGTAAGCAGCTTAACCGAGCTTGAAGCGGCAATTGCCCAAGCTGAAGGCGCTAATCAGCCGGCGTTTGTTCACTTTACCGCCGACTGGTGCATTTCCTGCAAGTTGCTGGAGCGGGATGTTTATCCCGACCCACAGGTTTCCGCAGCGCTAAGTAATTACACCTTGATCGCCGCCGATGTTACCCACACTAACGCCCAGAGTCGTGAGTTGCTTGACCAATTCAATCTTTTCGGCCCTCCCAGTCTGCTGTTTTTTAGCCAGGGTGAAGAGATCCGTCCTGCACGCATCCAAGGTGAAGTGACTGCCGACCAACTGCACGAGCATCTCGAAACAGTCAGCCAATGGCTAGTGAACCGTTGATTTCAATACCTGTCATAGCAGCACGTTGAAGCGCTAAAACGGCTTTTTGCAGCGAACATCGTCAAACAGTTGTTTAATTCTTAGCGGCAAGCAGATATAGACGTTGACTTAGGCTGTTGCTGGACATCCTGGCACTTTTTCGGCAAACTCCGCTGCCATATTAGCTAAAAACTTGCTTTTTAACGGTGAGAACGGGGTAACGTTCGCTAACATGCAGCGTTCTCTTCATTTTTACATTTGGTTTACTGCGCTTACATAAGTGCCGCACAGCACCCTTGCCTGCTGGCTAGGGTTAGCTCTGTGACTATTTTTCATAATCTTCTGTTATGACATTGATGGGGCTATGCCATGGATATCCGCAAAGTTAAGAAACTGATTGAGCTGCTCGAAGAATCCAATATTAGCGAGATTGAAATTCAGGAAGGTGAAGAGTCAGTACGTATCAGCCGCCACCCTAATGGCGCCTCGTGGCAGCCACAGCCCATGCCGCAATATGCTCAGCAGCCTGGCTACGCTCCAGCCCCTGCAGCGGGTGCTCCGGCGGCAGCGCCTGCTGCTGAAGCAGAACCCCAGGGCGTTAGCTACCGCGGTGAAGCGGTCAACTCTCCCATGGTAGGCACCTTCTACCGTAGCCCTGCGCCGGGCGCCAAGTCGTTTGTCGAAGTCGGCGATAGCGTCAAGCAAGGCGACACCATATGCATCATTGAAGCCATGAAAATGATGAACCAGATTGAAGCTGACCGTGACGGTGTGGTGGAAGCCATCCTGGTGGAAGATGGCGAGCCAGTAGAATTCGATCAACCCATGATCGTTATCGCTTAATCTTTCATTTTCAACACGGGTGGACTCTCCCATGCTGGACAAGGTACTTATCGCCAACCGCGGCGAGATTGCCCTCCGTATCCTGCGGGCCTGTAAAGAACTGGGCATTAAAACCGTAGCGGTACACTCCAAAGCTGATCGTGAACTAATGCACGTTCGCCTGGCGGATGAAGCCGTGTGTATTGGCCCGGCGTCGTCAGCGCAATCTTATTTAAATATTCCGGCCCTGATTAGTGCGGCCGAAGTCACCGACTCAACCGCTATTCACCCTGGCTACGGCTTTTTGTCTGAAAATGCCAACTTTGCCGAACAGGTTGAGCGCTCGGGTTTTACCTTTATTGGCCCCCGCGCCGAGACGATTCGCCTAATGGGCGACAAAGTCAGCGCCATCCAGTCGATGAAGGAAGCAGGCGTTCCCACGGTGCCAGGCTCAGACGGCCCCTTGGGTGACGATGACGCCACTAATCTCGCCACCGCGCGTCGCATTGGCTACCCGGTCATCATCAAAGCGGCCTCTGGCGGCGGTGGTCGCGGTATGCGCGTAGTGCACACGGAAGGCCATCTGCTCTCGGCGATTACCGTTACCCGCACGGAAGCCCACGCCGCCTTTGGTGATGGCACGGTCTACATGGAAAAATTCCTTGAGAAGCCGCGCCACGTCGAAGTACAGGTGCTAGCCGACGGTCAGGGTAACGCGATTCATCTCTATGACCGCGACTGCTCACTGCAACGTCGTCACCAAAAGGTGCTTGAAGAAGCCCCGGCACCAGGCCTCGACCCAGATGCCCGCGCCCAGGTGCTTGAAGCGTGCCGCCAGGCCTGTATCAAGATCAACTACCGCGGTGCGGGCACCTTCGAGTTCTTGTACGAAGACGGTGAATACTTCTTCATCGAGATGAATACCCGCGTTCAGGTTGAACACCCGGTCACCGAAATGGTCACCGGCGTGGATATCGTCAAAGAGCAGCTACGTATTGCCTCGGGTCTGCCGCTGTCGATTCGCCAGGAGGATGTGCAGCTCAACGGCCACTCTTTTGAGTGCCGGATTAATGCCGAAGACTCGCGCACCTTTATGCCTTCGCCCGGCAAGGTAACGTTGTTTCACGCTCCGGGTGGTTTGGGCGTTCGTATGGACTCTCACCTGTATACCGGCTACACCGTGCCTCCGCACTATGACTCCCTGATCGGCAAGCTGATCACCTGGGGCGCGGATCGTGAAATAGCCTTGACGCGGATGCGCAATGCCCTCGACGAGCTATTGGTGGAAGGCATTAAAACCAATATCGACCTGCAAAAGGATTTGGTTCGCGACAGCTATTTCCGTCAAGGCGGTGTCAACATTCACTATCTGGAAAAGAAACTCAGCAGTTAACGTCTTCCAGCGCTATGCTTGATGCCCAGCGGGGTGGCCATGTCCACCCCGTTTTTGTCTTTACTGTATTTGCCTTTTATTTGCCCCGCGGAGACTCTCCATGCCCTGGCTTCAACTCAAAGCCCACGTCGCTCCCGAACAGGCAGAGTTCCTCGAAGAACTGCTGCTTGACGAAGGTGCGACGGCCATTGGCCTTCAGGACGCCCACGATGATCCGGTATTTGAGCCAGAGCGTGGCACCACGCCGCTATGGGAAGATACCATTCTCACCGGCCTGTACGATGACCTGGAGGGCGTCGAGAGCATGCTGGAGCGTATTGAGGCCGCTTGGTCCGAACAGATGCCTGGCGAGCCCTGTCCCACCATAGAGTATGAACTGCTCGCCGATCGAGATTGGGAGCGCGAGTGGATGGATGACTTCACGCCGCTGCGCATGGGCCAACGCCTGTGGATTGTGCCTAGCTGGCACGAGCCACCTCAAGCCGACGCCGTCAACCTGATTCTCGACCCCGGCCTTGCCTTTGGTACCGGTACGCACCCGACCACAGCACTCTGCCTTGAGTGGCTGGATGAACTGGCCGTAGCCGGTCACTTAGCCCAGCACCCCGTACTTGATGTGGGCTGCGGCTCAGGCATTCTCGCTATCGCCGCGCTCAAGCTGGGGGCTAGTCACGCCGACGCCACCGATATTGACCCCCAGGCGCTACAGGCCAGCCGCGATAATGCCGAGCGCAACGGTATCGCCGAGTCGGATTTAAACCTCTACTACCCTGAGCAGTTAAGCGATAGCGGCGGCTACCCTATCGTGACCGCGAATATTTTAGCGGGCCCGCTGGTTGAGCTAGCGCCAATGATTGCCGGCCACTTGGCTTCTGGTGGTCGCATTGCGCTATCAGGGATTTTGGCCAACCAGGCCGATGAGGTTTACGAGGCCTATGTGGCCCAGGGGCTCGCTATGGATGAGCCGGTGATTCGTGAAGGCTGGGTGCGGCTTAGTGGCGTACGGCCGCGTTAAAGCGGCAATTGGCCTTCACCCCATCACCGAGTAGGCGTATCATACGCCCCCTTGAAACGCCTACTCGCCGCCAGAGCGTACTCACACACCAGTACTCACAGCTGATAACCAACAAAGCCTGACGCCATGACCTCAATCGATACATTACCCACCATTGGGGCCTTTGCATTACCTAATAGGGTAATGCTTGCGCCAATGGCCGGCGTCACCGACCGGCCTTTTCGCCAGCTATGTCGGCGGCTTGGGGCTGGCTGGGTAGTGGGCGAAATGGTCACTTCAGACCCTAGCTTATGGCATACTCGTAAATCTCAGCTGCGCATGGACCACCAAGGTGAGCCCGACCCGAGGGTGGTGCAAATCGCCGGTGGCGACGCTGACATGCTCGCCCAAGCGGCACGCTTGAATGCCGAGCTGGGCGCGCAGATTATTGATATCAATATGGGCTGCCCGGCCAAAAAAGTATGCAACAAAGCAGCCGGATCGGCGTTACTTCGCGATGAAGCCCTGGTGGCCGAGATTCTTGAAGCGGTGGTGGCAGCGGTTGATATACCCGTGACGCTAAAAATACGCACGGGCTGGTGCGCCGAATCAAACAATGCCCTGCGTATTGCCCGGCTCGCCGAGTCAGCCGGTATTCAATCGCTCGCTGTACATGGCCGACATCGTCAACAGCGCTATACTGGACAGGCAGAGTACGACACGATTGCTGAGATCAAGTCTCACCTATCGATCCCAGTGATTGCTAATGGCGACATAACAAGTCCCGAAAAAGCCGCCGAAGTTCTCGCATATACCGGCGCTGATGCCGTAATGGTCGGCCGTGGCGCCCAGGGCAACCCGTGGATCTTTCAACAGATCAGCCACTACCTCCAACATGGAGAGCGGATGGCGCTACCCAGCCTTACGGAGCGCCACCAAGTGCTGCACGGGCACGTCGAAGCGTTGCATGAGTTTTATGGCACCACCATGGGTGTGCGTATTGCCCGCAAGCATGTCGGCTGGTACCTCAGCGATGACCAACGCTTTACGCCGCCTCAACAGCGCGCGCTTAAGCAGCAGTTCAATGCGTTAGCGACACCTGAGACGCAATTTGATTGGATCAACGACGCGATGGCCCCGGGCGCCGCCACGCGTTTGCTAGCCAAAGGAAGCCATGCTGCATGACCGAACGCGATCTTCTCTCTAGCGACAGCTACTCCAGCGACGCTTATTCCAGCGACGCCTTCTACAAAAGCAACGCTCATTTAGCGGGCACGCTCGCGGATCCTGCGGCTAACGCACCGCCACAGCCCCTTCGCGAGGCCGTGGAAGCGGCCATGCGCCGCTACTTTGAACATCTGGACGGTAGCCAGGCTAGCGATCTTTACGCCATGGTGATGGCTGAAGTAGAGGCGCCTTTACTTGCCTGCGTCCTAGAGCACACCGACGGCAACCAGACCCGGGCCGCAGATGTGCTGGGGCTGAACCGAGGCACGCTGCGCAAGAAACTCAAGCTATACGGACTTATCGAAGGTGACGCCCCATAAACCCAGGGGCGTTGTTGTTTTTAATTCTCGACTCTGCACACGAGCACTCTAAAGGCTGATACCCCTGTTATGGCTGATAATCCTCCCCTGACTGACCGCAACGCTACCCCCGTCCGCCACGCCCTGCTGAGCGTTTCGGATAAAACCGGCATTGTGGAATTCGCCCGCGGCCTCACTGAGCAGGGTATTGAACTGCTCTCCACCGGTGGTACTTTCCGCTTGCTGCAAGAAAATGCCATCCCAGTGAAAGAAGTCTCTGAGCACACCGGCTTCCCCGAAATTATGGATGGCCGGGTTAAAACGCTGCACCCGAAAATTCACGGCGGCATTTTAGCCCGTCGTGGCCAGGATGATGCGGTAATGGCCGAGAACGACATCACCCCGATCGATATGGTGGTGGTCAATCTTTACCCGTTTGCGGCCACCGTCGCCAAGCCCGACTGCACGCTAGAAGATGCCATCGAGAATATCGATATCGGCGGCCCCACTATGGTTCGCGCCTGCGCCAAAAACCATGCCTACACCACCATTGTGGTCAATAGCAGCGATTACCCGCGAGTGCTTGGCGAGCTGGCCGCTCAAGATGGCCAGGTCAGTCGCGCCACGCGTTTTGATTTAGCAGTAAAAGCCTTTGAGCACACCGCTGGCTACGATGGCGCCATTGCTGACTATCTAGGCCGCAAAGTATCGACTGCCGATGAAGCTTTCCCGCGCACCTTTAACCTGCAGCTAGCTAAAAAGCAGGATATGCGTTACGGCGAAAACCCTCATCAGCAGGCGGCCTTCTACGTAGACCCTCAGGCTAGCGAACCCAGCGTTGCGACTGCAAAAATGCTCCAGGGCAAACCGCTTTCTTATAACAATGTGGCTGATACCGACGCCGCCTTTGAGTGCGTCAAGGCCTTTAACGAGACAGCCTGCGTTATCGTTAAGCACGCCAACCCCTGCGGTGTCGCTATTGGCGCCACCGCGCTTGCGGCCTATGACAAAGCATTTGCCACGGATCCTACCAGCGCGTTTGGCGGCATTATCGCCTTCAATACGCCGCTGGACGCGGAAACCGCCCAGGCGATTATCGACCGCCAGTTTGTCGAGGTAATTATTGCCCCAGGCGTCAGCGACGAAGCCGTCGCCATTGTGGCGAACAAGCAAAACGTACGCTTGTTGGACGTCAGCGCTCACTGGCCCGGTGAGCAGCAGCCAGCGCTGGACTTTAAGCGCGTCAACGGCGGCTTGCTGGTACAACAGCGCGACGACGGCATGGTATCCCGCGACGATCTGACCGTGGTTAGCCAGCGTGCGCCCAGCGAACAGGAGCTGCGTGATCTGGCCTTTGCCTGGCGGGTAGCCAAATTTGTTAAATCTAACGCCATTGTGTACGCCAAAGAGGGCCAAACCGTGGGCGTTGGCGCCGGGCAAATGAGCCGTGTTTACTCGGCCAAGATCGCCGGCATTAAAGCCGCTGATGAAGGGCTTTCGGTTCCCGGTTCGGTAATGGCCTCTGACGCCTTCTTCCCCTTCCGTGATGGTATTGATGCCGCCGCAGCGGCAGGCATTACCGCCGTTATTCAGCCCGGCGGCTCCATGCGCGACCAGGAAGTCATTGATGCAGCCAACGAAGCAGGCATTGCCATGGTGTTTACCGGCATGCGCCACTTCCGCCACTAAAGGCATTTTTTAACGCCTACAAAAACGCCAAAGCCCCACCGGCACTGTGCCAGCGGGGCTTTTTCACGCTCCTTTTTTTACGTTGCTTTTCAGTAAGCGACGCTATAAAGCTTAGCCAAGGTCAATACACAGATACTTGGTTTCCAAGTACTCTTCCAAGCCCTGATGACCACCCTCGCGGCCTAGCCCCGAGGCTTTTACCCCCCCAAAAGGTGCAGCAGCGTTGGAAATGGCGCCAGTATTTATGCCCACCATACCGTACTCCAGCGCCTCAGCTACGCGCCATACGCGGGCAAGATCACGGGAGTAGAAATAGGACGCCAAGCCATACTGGGTGTCATTGGCCATCTCAATCGCAGTCTCTTCATCGTCAAACGGGAAGACAGCGGCCAGGGGCCCGAAGGTCTCTTCGTGGGCCACTTTCATTTTGTCTGTGGCAAAACTAATCAGCGTCGGGGTAAAGAAATTGCCGCCCAGCGGATGCGGGTGGCCGCCCAGCAGCAGCTCAGCGCCATTATCAATGGCGTCCTGCACATGCTCGCTGACTTTTTTTACTGCGTTATCATCGATTAACGGGCCGATATTAATGTTGGGTTTGGTGCCATCCCCCACATGCAGCTCGCTATTCATGGCGACCGCTAATTTTTCACAAAAGGCATTAATCACGCTGGACTGGACGAGGAAGCGATTAGTGCAGACACAGGTTTGCCCGGCGTTGCGGAATTTAGCGGCCATGGCGCCTTCCACGGCGGCGTCTAAATCTGCATCCTCAAACACGATAAAGGGCGCATTACCGCCCAGCTCTAACGAGATTTTCTGGATATGTTCCGCCGCTTGGGCCATCAGCTTGCGACCCACTTCGGTCGAACCGGTGAAGGTGATTTTGCGCACTTTGGGCGACTGCGTCATCGCCTGGGCAATATCGCTAGCGCTACCCGGCACCACGTTAAAAACCCCACGCGGGATGCCTGCACGTTCGGCCAACAGTGCCAGGGCCGTAGCAGAAAACGGCGTCTGGCTAGCAGGCTTAACGACTATTGTGCAGCCAGCTGCCAATGCCGCCCCGGCTTTGCGGGTAATCATCGCAGCGGGAAAATTCCACGGCGTTATAGCGCCGACAACCCCCACCGGCTGTTTGGTAACGACGATACGTTGATTAGCTTTTGCTGCGGGAATCGTTTCGCCGTAAACGCGCCGCGCTTCTTCGGCAAACCAGCGTAAAAAGCTGGCCGCGTAAGCGATTTCACCGGCGGCTTCCTTAAGTGGCTTGCCCTGCTCATAGGTCATCAGCATGGCCAGATCCTGCTGGTGCTCCAGCATCAAATCGTGCCACTTCAACAGCAAATCAGCGCGTTCTTGGGCAGTCATCGCTCGCCAAGCCGGTAGTGCAGCATCCGCCGCATCAATGGCCCGCTCGGTCTCGGCTTTACCCAGGCGAGGAATGTCGCCAATCGATTCACCGGTGGCCGGGTTTAATACGGTAATCTGCTCACCGCTATCAGCCGCAACCCAACTGCCGTCAATATAGGCAAAGGGGCAATATAGCTGTGTTTCTTTAAGCGCTTCCATGACAGGCTCCTGACCAAAATGATGGCCTTCTAGGCTCATTAACGTCTTCATGCTAAGACGAAACACCCCTTCAAACCAAATTTCCGGCGTGTTCTAGTGGCCACAGACTACCGGCAAATTTAGCTAATAAGCATTAAAAACTCTTGCCGAGTCGCTTGATTGCTGCGAAACCCGCCTAGCATTACCGATGATGTCATGCTGGAGTTTTGCTTCTCTACGCCACGCATCATCATGCAAAGGTGTCGCGCCTCAATGACGACGGCAACGCCTTTGGCCTGGGTAACGTCCTGCACGGCCTCGGCGATCTCGCGGGTGAGGTTCTCCTGAATCTGCATACGGCGGGCAAACATATCGACAATCCGCGCAAATTTAGACAGTCCTAACACTTTACCGTTGGGCAAATAGGCAATATGGCATTTGCCGATAAACGGCAGCAGATGATGCTCACACATTGAGTAGAGCTCAATGTCTTTTACCAGCACCATTTCATCCGTTTGCGACTCAAACACCGCACCATTAATAATGTCGTCCAATGACTGAGTGTAGCCCGCATTGAGAAACTGCATGGCCTTGGCCGCACGCTTCGGCGTATCTCGTAGCCCTTCGCGTTCAGGGTCTTCGCCAAGTGCTGAGATTATCTGGCGGTAGTGCTCAGCGATATCATCGGACATATTTAGCCTCATCAAAAACTAGATCAAAAACCATCTTAAAAACTATCTCAAAAGCTATGCGCAATCGCGTCCAGGCGGTTGCCAAGGTCTATCCCCTTGCGCTTGAAAAGTAAGACCATTGTAGAAGCGACGTTAAACAACGCTTCCTCTGCAAACATTGTACAAAAGATATACCTTCACTAGAGTCCGCACAACGAGTATTAAGCAAAGCATGTATTTTACCGCATCTCGGCTGCCTGTGGCCCGTTTACCTGCGGCAGAGCGCCGCGTCGTTAACTTTGCAGCCTAGGGGCCTGTGATATAATTAAGCGTTTTTATTTTACTGCCTTTATTGCAGGCGCCCACATTGAGAGCTCGCCATGTCATTTAAGCCAACGCCTTTTTGGTTAACCGCCCTCGTGGCCCCCTTTTTTGCTACGCCGCTAGTGGCCATAGCTTCTGAAGCCACGCTTTCTCTGCCCAATGAAGCAACCGTCGGCGTCGAAGTTGTTGAAGAGCTTGCGTTTGAGTCAAACCAAGCGCGCCTGAACGATATTTTGCTGCACCCTACTCAAGCCGCCAGCGCCTCGCACTCTTTACCCGAATACTGTGTCATTGTAGGCAGCGCGCAACGGGTCGATGAGCGTATTCGCGTGACCACCCAAGAAGCAACGTGCATTGAAACACACGACGCTGACAGCAATATCTTCACCGGTGAATTTAGTGCCAGCGCCTATGGCGAAGATGGTCAATACGGCATTGCCTGCGAGGATGCCGCGTGCACCCTCTCCCCAGGCCAGCCATTCCTTCTCACGCTGAACCAACCCGTTGAGATTGAAGAGCTGGACAACCCTTCTGAAGCGCTTAATCAGCAGCGCCAGCAGGCCAATGGCGAAGGGGTCGCAAATCCCATACCGCGTGAAGATGCTGACCCGGAAGTTGAGTAGGTAATTGATTGGATGCTGTTGGTATATCAAGGGCAGCTATGCCAACCAGCGCGGATTGTCTAACTGAAGGCACTGCTGCTCTAATTGGCGGATATGCTGATCCCAATAGCCGCTGTCCGCCAGCCACGGAAACGCTCGTGGAAAAGCAGGATCGTCCCAGCGTGATACCAGCCACGCTGAGTGCCTGATCAGCCGATAACTTCTAAGCGGCTCAATAAGCGACATCTGCTCGGTAGGAAATGGGCGCGTCTCTTCATACCCTTCGGTAATTTCACTCAAGTAGGATCGCCACCCCTGAGGGTCATCGGTGGGCAGTAGCATCCAGATATCCTGCATGGCAGGGGCCATGGTGCAGTCGTCAAAATCGACCAGCGTAAAGTGCTCGTCACGCCCCAGCACATTGCCCAAATGGCAGTCGCCATGGCATCGAATCATACTGCTAGCAGGCACGTCATGTTTAATAAGCTGCTGATACACCTTCTCTATCACACCATCATAGGCCCGGCGCTGATGACGATTCATCCAATGACTGGTCAGCACGCGCTGCTGAGCATCAAGAATACCGCTAGCCATCTCTAATCGCGGGCGGTGCTGAAAGGTTTTTTTAGCCGCCACTTCGTGTAACCGCCCCAGCAACTCCCCCATGGCAAACAGGTGCGAAGGGTTATCCAACTCCGGCGCCTGGCCGGGGCAGTGGGGAAACAGCGTAAACCGAAAGGCTTTAAAATAGTGTAACGACGTACCCGCCTTATCACGCCAAGGGGCAACGACCGGCACCTGCTGATCAGCCAGCTCCTGCAGAAAATCGTGTTCTTCCTGGATCGCACTATCCGACCAACGGTCTGGCCGATAAAACTTAACGATCCAGTTTTTACCGTCGTCATCACGAAACATCAGCACACGGTTTTCATAGCTATTTAGCGCAAAAGGCTCACCTGCAGGCCAAATGTCCAGCGACTCCACTGCAGACATCACTAAATCAGGCGAAAGAGAGCTAAACGGGTGTGACATCGGTCACTCCTGGGTTGGCAAAAAGGCTGTTGAATCAACGAAAGGGCTATTCTATCAATCCTTGCCTAACGGTGTCCGCGCGGCCGCCCAAATATCAACGCGCTTTGCGCCCGCATCGAGTGCAGCGCACGCCAATGCATGGCCAGTGGCGCCAGTGGTGACCACGTCATCCACCATGACCACATGTGCCGGGGGCGGTGATTCAAATACAAAGACACCCGCCAGGTTGGCGGCCCGTTGACGGCGATTCAAGGTGCGCTGGGATGGAGAGTTTTTTATCCGTTTGGCAGATACCATGGGAATTCCAAGCTGGCGGCTAAGCTGTTCGGCCAACCAGCTCGATTGGTTGAACCCTCGCGTGCGGGCATGTGCAGGGGTCATAGGCACCGACAACAGCACGCTACCCTGGGTGGCCGGTGGGGTTAATAGCATCAATTCAGCTAATAGCATGCCCGCCCGTGGAGAAGCATGAAATTTAAAATCATGCACCAGCTGTTTGATCGCCCCTTGATACAGCAGCCCTGCCTGAGTAGTCGAGAATGCCGGCGGGGCAACTAAGCAGTGCCCACACAAGCTTGCTCCATGAGTGACAGGGTCGCCGCATTGACGACAGGCATGTAGATTCCACGGCAGCTCATCTAAACAGGTTGCGCACCACCCCTGCCCCGCTAAAGCCGGTGCCAGGCAAAATGCGCAGTAGCCAGGCATGGCCTGCTTGATCCAATGCCCTCCCCGCTGTATCCACTGCTTTAATGCCATGCCCTCTCCTTACGGCTAGCTGCATAAATATCAAATCATTGATTGACTTACACCAAAAATTTGATACTATACGTCTCGTCTTAGCGGATGTGGTGGAATTGGTAGACACGCTAGATTTAGGTTCTAGTGCCGTAAGGTGTGGGAGTTCGAGTCTCCCCATCCGCACCAATTACTTGTTAGTTTTCAAGATATTAGAGTTACCCTACCCCCTTGAATTAGTCATTATATAGCCTGTCTCAGGCATTATATTACTAGCTTTTTGTCAGCATCCCCCCTTAAATTAAAAAACATAAATGGCTTATCGCCATGTTTTTGTGTGCTTGTCATCTACTGAATTTATTTCTATTACCCCTGACTTGCCCCCGCTTTTCCGCTAGTCTCTATGCTAAATAATGCTTCAAAAAAACGCGCCGAAGCTTCCCTAGATGGCTATTGCCTAAAAGCCCTCTACAGAGATTATCGCTAATAACATGAGAAGGATCTCACATAATGGAATGGCTCAACGATAACGCTCAAGCAATTTCAGCTGTAGCGAGCATTTGCACGCTTTTCGTGTGGGTATTTTACGCCCAGTTGCTCTATAACGGTTACGTACGGCAACGCCGTCCTCGCGTGATTATTAATCGCGGCAAGGGAATTGGCGTGGACGCTATCTGCTTAATCAGCAATATGAGCAGTGAAGCGATCTACGTACAGCACCTGGTAGCGGTTTTACACACCCAAAAACGCAGCTACTCCCTGGATGTAGTAGAGTATCAGCAGCATGGTGGCAAACATCAAGAAGCCGACTATCGCACTCATCAAGGCCCGCTAGCTTCCGGTGATTACCTAAATATTCAATCGTTTGGCGATATTGTTAAGCAAGTTAAAGATTATTGGGAAATTGATGATAATCTGTTGCAAGAGCAGAACATACAACTTGAAATTCGCGTTATCGCCATTTACGGATCCGAGGATATGCCTACCGGCGCATCGCGAACCTTTAACCTTGACTTGAACGCATCACCCAATCACCAGCTTATCCCGGCGAGCGTCGATACGGATCGACTCAATAACCGAGGCCAACGTAAGCGTGTTCTGGAGTGGGCGAAAGAGATCGAGACCCACAAAGCACGCTGAATCAACGCTAATGCTAAGCGGCAACGCGCCCCATTACCGAGACTACCCACTATGCATAAACTTGTAACCCTCTGTTGGCTTGGCATACTCACGACGGTATCGACGAATGTGTATGCTGAAGAGGAGGATAGTGACTTACCCGAGTGGGCAGAAGAGCGCATTGAGCCGTTTCGTGAAAGCGTCGGCAACTGGGTAGATAACACGTCACGCCGCATTGATGGGTTCTTTGGCACTGACGACCATATGCAGGTCAATAACGAGTCCTATCTTCGTTTCGGCCAAGAGATTGACTGGATGGAGGGCGACGGTACCCGCGGCGACACCACCCTTCGTTACCGTATTGACCTGCCTACCTCCGAGGATCGTCTGCGACTGGTGATCGAGAGTGACCCGGAAGAGTCACAGGGCACCCTAGAAGAGCAAGGTTCTGGACGCCTTGCCAATGATCAGCGTGACCGTCGCAGCTCTACATTAGGCCTGGATTGGCTAGAAAGCCGCGATAAACGCGAAAACTGGAGTAATCGAGTAGGTGCCGGTGTTCGCCTGCGCCTCCCTCTTGACCCTTACGTGCGCTTTACCAGCGAGCGCCTGTGGCAACTGGGCGAAGGGCCGTGGCAACTTGAATCGAATAACCGCGTTTCATGGTTCAATAATGAAGGCTACTCAGCGCGCACTCGCTGGGATGTCGGCCGGCCGTTGAGCGAACGCCGCCACTTACGCTTTATAACGACAGTTCAGTGGCGCGAGGAAGAGGACAAGCTGGAGTACAGTGAAATTGCCGAAATCAATCACCGCATCAACCGGCGCAGCGCACTGCGCTACTCGGCGATAGCCATCGGCGAAAGCGCCTCAAATCCGCGCATGACCAATTACTACCTACAAACCCGCTACCGCCGCGATATTCATAAAGGCATTTTATTCGCCGATGTGATCCCAGAGCTACACTTCCAGCGCGACGTTAGCTACGACCCACGCTGGGCAATGACACTGCGTCTGGAGATGTACTTTCAACGCAAAATCAGCCGCGACTATTTTTAAGCTAATGAAGCATTCCTTGCGGGCGGCCTTAGTGGGCCGCCTACTTATTTAGCAAATCCCTGCGTGGCCTCAATGACAACCCTATAGCCGCAACCCACCATCGCACTCAATGATGCGTCCGGTGAAGTAGTCGTTCTCAATAATAAAGGCGACGCTTTGGGCAATATTATCCGGCTCACCCAAACGCTTTAACGGCACGCTTGACGAGATACGCTCCAACATATCAGGGCGCATCGCAGCGGTCATTTCGGTCGCTACAAACCCAGGCGCTACGGTGCCGGTACGAATACCATAGCGAGCCAACTCCTGGCTCCAAGTTACTGTCAGCGCATGCACGCCCGCTTTAGCGGCAGCGTAGTTGCTTTGCCCCATATTGCCCGCCCGGGAAATACTCGAGATATTGACGATCACACCTTCATGCCCAGCTTCAATCATCTGGGTAGCGGCCTCGCGACCACATAGGAAAACGCCAGTTAAATTAACATTTATGACGTTTTGCCACGCCTCTAAGGACATGCGTTTTTCCACTTGCCCCTCTTTGGCCTTTACCAGCAGAGCATCCTGGGTGATGCCCGCATTATTAACACAGCCGCTGATCGGTCCCATGCGTTGTGCTATATCGGCAAACGCCTGAGTTACAGAAGCCTCCTCGGCGACGTTGACCACAAACGCCTGAGCATCGATACCTTCAGCGGAAAGCTGCGATACCGCCTGATCAAGCGCTTCAGTGCTCATATCCAATAGCGCCATGCGTGCGCCATGCTTGCCCAACCGGAGCGCCATGGCATACCCCAACCCACGCGCCCCACCCGTAACTGCAATTACTTTATCGGTAAGTACCATTCGTGACTCCTTACAACAGATTAAACCAGCGTCATTGTGCACTGCAGCATAGAAGAATTATTGGTATAAATCGAGCTCCATCAGCGCTGAAATACGCCATGCTAGCTGCTTGCTATTTATATTTATGTCACCATATTACGCAATTACGACGGTTTTCGAGTCGCTTTTGCTAGGAGTTAGCCATGCCAATCCTTATTTTCATATCACTCTTCACTCTACTTGATTTTGTGGTTCTGTTTTCGATTGGCAGCCAGATTGGCCTGCTCACGACGCTACTTTTGGTGCTCGGCACCGGCTTTGTCGGGCTACACCTGATTCGCAAAGAGGGTGTCTCCACGTTTGCCCGGGCACGCCAGCGCATGCAGGCCGGTGAAATCCCTTCCAGCGAGCTATTAACCGGCGCTGCGCTTATCTTTGGCGGCGCCTTATTAATGGCACCAGGCTTTTTGTCTGATGCGCTAGGCTTGGCGTGCTTAATTCCCAGCGCACGCCAGTTGATGTTCAAGGCCCTAACCTGGCTGGGGCTTAAAAAAATTGCCGGGCAACAGCCAGGCCCGAGTGATTCATCAGACCAGACTAATCAAAATCAAAATCGCCAATCGTCACAACAGGATGGCCCGATTGAGGGAGATTTTATCAGTCGAGATGAGCCCCGACGCCGTCGTTAAGGTTTCCCTCGGTAGAAAATCAACGAAAAAGCAATTTTTTTATTACCCGCCCCCTTGAAAGGTCATCCGCAGCCCCCATTTTTCATTCAGCACACAAATTCGGCGGCGATCTAAACGGTAGCTGCCATTAACAATGAAGACTGTGAAGTCTTCACCTCTCGCGGGTTAATCCCTCGAGAACACTTTTTAGCTAACCGCCCTTATCAGGGCTTCAACCATACTCAGGAGAACGTGAATGAATATCCGTCCTTTGCACGATCGTGTCATCGTCCGTCGCGTTGAAGAAGAGCAAAAAACCGCAGGCGGCATCGTGCTTCCGGGCAATGCAGCAGAAAAACCGACACGCGGTGAAATACTCGCCGTCGGTAATGGTCGCATTCTGGAAAATGGCGATGTCCGTCCGCTAGACGTTAAGGTTGGCGATAACGTGATCTTTAAAGATGGCTATGGCGTCGAGAAGCAAAAAATCGACGGCGAAGAAGTCTTGATCATGAGCGAAGCCGATATTCTTGCCGTTGTTGAAGGCTAAGCATCGTTGCAGCTGGTACTTATTTAACCAGTGCTTCGACTATTTACTTTCACGTTTTTGCATTCAATATTAGGAAGTAGCAGATATGTCAGCTAAACAAGTTAAGTTCTCCGATGATGCTCGTAAACGCATGGCCCGCGGTGTCGACGTTCTCGCCAACGCGGTAAAAGTTACCCTCGGCCCGAAAGGCCGTAACGTAGTACTGGAAAAATCTTTCGGCTCCCCCACCGTTACTAAAGACGGTGTTTCTGTCGCCAAAGAGATCGAACTGAAAGACAAGTTCGAAAACATGGGCGCCCAAATGGTTAAAGAAGTCGCTTCACAGACTTCTGACGCTGCAGGTGACGGTACCACTACCGCTACAGTTCTGGCCCAAGCCATTATCGCTGAAGGCCTGAAAGGCGTGACAGCGGGCATGAACCCGATGGATCTTAAGCGCGGCATCGACCAAGCCGTTAACGCTGCCGTCAAAGAAATCAAAGCAATGTCTGTCCCCTGCACTGACACCAAGTCGATTGCTCAAGTAGGCACAATTTCTGCTAATGGCGACAAGCGCATCGGTGAAATCATTGCCGAAGCGATGGAAAAAGTTGGCAAAGAAGGCGTCATCACTGTTGATGAAGGCCGTGGCTTTGAAGACGAACTCGAAGTTGTTGAAGGTATGCAGTTTGATCGCGGCTACCTCTCTCCTTACTTCGTTACCAACCAGGACACCATGACGGTTGAACTGGAAGATCCTTACATCCTGTTAGTGGATAAAAAGATCTCCAACATCCGTGAGCTGCTGCCGGTTCTCGAAGCCGTTGCTAAACAAGGCAAGCCGCTAGCCATCATCGCTGAAGATATCGAAGGCGAAGCACTGGCAACACTGGTTGTGAACAACATGCGCGGTATCGTTAAAGTAGCCGCTGCTAAAGCGCCTGGTTTCGGTGACCGTCGTAAATCCATGCTGCAGGATATCGCTATCCTGACCAACGGCACGGTTATCTCTGAAGAAGTAGGCCTGACGCTTGAGCAAGCGAACCTGGATCACCTGGGTACCGCTAAGCGCATGACCATGTCTAAAGAGAACACCACCATCATCGATGGCGCTGGTGCAGAAGGCGATATCGAAGCACGCGTTAACCAGATCCGCGCGCAAATCGAAGACACCTCGTCTGACTACGACAAAGAGAAGCTGCAAGAGCGCGTTGCCAAACTGGCAGGCGGTGTTGCCGTTATCCGCGTCGGTGCTGCCACCGAAGTGGAAATGAAAGAGAAGAAAGCCCGCGTTGAAGACGCCCTGCACTCTACTCGTGCAGCCGTTGAAGAAGGCGTCGTACCTGGTGGTGGTACCGCACTGGTTCGCGTTATGGCAAAAGTACAAGGCCTGACGGGCGACAACGAAGACCAGAACCACGGTATCAACATGGCGCTACGCGCTATGCAGTCTCCGCTGCGTCAAATCGTTGCTAACGCCGGTGAAGAGCCCGCTGTGGTCATCAACCGCGTGAAAGATGAAACCGGCAACTTCGGTTATAACGCTCAAACCGGTGAATATGGCGACCTGTTCGAAATGGGCGTTCTGGATCCGGCGAAAGTTACCCGTACTGCGCTGCAGTCCGCTGGTTCGGTTGCCGGTCTAATGATCACCACCGAGTGCATGATCGCTGAAGATCCGGAAGAGAAAGACTCAGCCCCCGATATGGGTGGCATGGGCGGAATGGGTGGCATGGGCGGCATGATGTAGTGCGACGAGAGTCGCGCAGGTAGCTAGCCTGGCTGGGTTACGTCCTCTGGGAGCACTTACTTTAAATAGGTAAGTGCCCCTTTTCCAGCAGAAAATAGCATTCTATAAACCCGATATCCGGGCTGAACACCAGCTCGGGTATCGGGACTCCTTAATGGAGTATTCGATCGCGAGTATTGGCTTAAGCCTGTACCCCTCCTATGAAGGATACACGTTGAAGCAGCTTTAAATCTTCAAGCTGTGATGCAACGGGGATATCTACGTTTAAAGAAAGCTAAGCACCTGCCGGTGTGAAGCTGTGTCTGATGATTGTTCCACGTTGTCTTGTCCAAAAGTAACTTGGACGAGATAGCGAGAGGAACCCGTTGTGCAACCAACGGTAGTCTAGGGATAGTGCGTCGCTGGTAACGGCGGGGTTCGAAGCTTCCTGACAATGTACTCCCCATAAGGGCTTGAATTTCATCGTGAGGTGGATCAAGGATACCGCCAGTAGCAGGCGGTTGAGAGGCTAGGCTGAGTCATATGGTTAACTTATGTGAACTGCTAAAAAGCACCGTCAGCCGCAATGAGCGCAAGCTGCTGATGCGCTCTGACCAAAAGGTATAAGGCTAGCTATCCCTCTTACATCTGGGGATACGTTGCTATTCAGCCTTCGGTGTATTGGCAGAACCTAAGTGACTCATGTCATCGACACGGAACTCGGAAACCCTGTATCTCCGCCCTTCTTGGGCAGGCAAAGAGCAATCGATGCTGTAGGAGGTGCAGGCTTAGGATGTTGGAAAAAGCGAATGCCATCCTGTAACGGGATGGATAAGAGGTTAAACGTTCCTCTACCGGAAACGGGGCCCACGTCCAACTGGTCTTTAATCGTGTGATAGTGCTGTAAAGCGCTCTTCATGCAGACATGACGATAAAGGTATAGGCTCTTCCAGAGCCTTACCAATACCCTTGCGGGAGCAAATACACTCCCGCAAGGGACTAATGTATTTGTTCTCCGAGGGTCGTCCTATCGGCATTTCGGAGGATAGCAAGATGAGTACTGACTTTAACCAAGTACCTGCGTTCTCCCACCCGCCCGAAAGCTGGCACACCATTGATTGGTCTGTCGTTAATAGGCAGGTGAGAGGGCTACAAGTGCGGATCGCGAAGGCGACTCGGGAAAAACGTTGGCGCAAGGTGAAAGCCCTGCAACGACTACTTACCCACTCGTTTGCGGCCAGAACATTGGCCGTTAGACGTGTCACTGAAAACCGGGGCAAGAAAACGCCCGGTGTTGATGGTGAATTGTGGAGTACTCCACAAGCCAAGTGGTTAGCGTTAGGCAGGCTAAAAAGGAAGGGCTATCGCCCTGCCCCACTACGCCGTGTCTATATTCCCAAAACGGACGGCTCACGCCGCCCACTAGGGATACCTACGATGCGGGATCGAGCCATGCAAGCACTATATTTGCTGGCGCTCGAACCAGTGTCGGAAACGGTAGCTGATCGTAATAGCTATGGATTTCGTCCCTGGCGCTCAACGGCCGATGCGATAGAGCAATGCTTTGTCAATTTGAGCCGTAATCACTCTGCTGAATGGGTGCTGGAAGGCGATATCAAGGGGTGCTTTGACAATATCAGTCACGACTGGCTACTAGCTAACGTCCCTATGGACAAGCACGTACTCAAGATGTGGCTGAAAGCGGGATTCATGGAGTCCAGACAACTGTATCCGACAGAGGCAGGAACACCTCAGGGTGGGATTATCTCTCCGGTATTAGCCAACTTGGCGCTTGATGGGCTGGAAAAAGTGTTGGAATCCCATTTTGGGAAGAAAAATACCAAAGCCAGCTACAAGACCAAAGTTAATTATGTGCGATACGCCGATGATTTCATCATTACTGGCATCTCAAAAGAGCTGTTAGAAAATGATGTTCTACCTGTCGTTACTGCCTTCATGGCAGAGCGCGGACTAACATTGTCGACCAGCAAAACCTTGGTCACGCACATTACAGAAGGATTTGATTTTCTTGGGCAGAACCTGCGGAAATACAACGGTAAGCTGTTGATTAAGCCTAGCCGTAAGAACCTGCAAAGACACCTGAGCAAAATCAAGGACATCGTCAAAGTGAACCGTACGTCACGACAAGACATATTGATAAAGCAGCTCAATCCAGTCCTACTCGGTTGGGCTAACTATCATCGTCATGTCGTGGCCAAGGAGACATTTGGCTATGTTGACTACCGTGTTTGGAAACTCTTGTGGCGCTGGAGCTGTCGGCGTCACGGTAATCGTCAAAAACGCTGGGTGAAAAAGAAGTATTTTCACTCAGTCAAAAGCGAGAACTGGGTTTTCCAAAGCACCTTATTGCCCGGCAAGCCAGTGAGGTTGTTGAGCAGTAAGGACATCCCAATTGTGCGACATACTAAGATCAGGGCGGAAGCGAACCCTTATGACCCTAGAGACGAGCAGTATTTTGAGGACAGGCTGGAGCGTTCTTGGAAGTCGTCGACGAAAGGTCGTAAGAAACTGCAAACGCTCTGGACTCGGCAAGGTAAACGCTGCCCGATGTGCCGTAGTGTTATCACCTGGGAAACGGGCTGGAATGTTCACCATGTGATGGAACGGCATAAAGGTGGCGGTGACGAGCTGAGTAATTTAGTGTTGTTACACCCTAACTGCCATCGGCAGTGGCATTCGAGGGCTACTTAATAATGCAATTATAACGCTCTACATGTGGTAGATTCTGTCTAATAAAGCACGATATATTGACAATCAATCATAAAAACTGTAAATTAAGACAGTAGCTATGATCTTGTTGATGAGGTGTGTAATGACTGATGACTTTATTACCGCAAGTGAAGCAAGAAAAATTGCAGGCTCAACCCAAAAAGACCTTGGCGAGCTGTTATCTCTGGCTGACAGGGAAATTAGAAATTATGCTTCAATCGGCTCAACTAGTTTGGCGCCGGATTTAAGTGGAAATCTAAACACTGTCGACCAGAGTACGTTAAAGATGTTTGTCTCATTTCTGCAAGAAAAGGGTTATGTGACAGAACTCTCAACTACAACGGATCGTTATAGCGTTTCAATCAGTTGGGCAGGTAAAGATCCTCAAAGACTAGTCGCTGGCCCTTAAAGCTTAAAAGGGCTTATAAAGGCTTGAGCCGTATGCGGGGAAACTCGCATGTACGGTTCTTAGGGGGCGGAGACGTAGCAATGCGTCTCTGCTACCCGACATGCACCCCTGAGCCCTCTGCTCAAGACTGCTAGCTGTTACTAGTTGCAATGCAGTCACCAACAACCCCGCCTCGTGCGGGGTTGTTGCGTTTTGAAAGATCACTAGATTCATTGCAACCCAATATCTCCTTGCCCCATCGGGTAGAGCGAACGTGGTACTATCAGCGCGGATTTTTATAAGGCTATAGGGCAAAACCAGCGCATGTTGCAGCATATCCGTATCGTACTCGTTCAGACCTTCCACCCCGGCAATATCGGCGCTGCGGCACGAGCCATGAAAACCATGGGTTTAACCGAGCTGGTGCTGGTTAATCCACGTCTGTTTCCCGATGAAGAAGCAACTCGACTAGCGGCAGGCGCCACTGATGTTCTAGAGAGCGCCCGCGTGGTTAACTCGCTGGAGGAAGCCGTTAACGATTGTGTTCAGGTAGTCGGTGCCAGCGCGCGACTACGTAGCCTACCCTTGCCCCATTTTGACGAACCCGATGATATGGCGGCAGACGTCATTCAGAATGCGCAAACGGCGCCGGTAGCGCTAGTGTTTGGGCGTGAACGCTCGGGGCTGACTAACGATGAGATTCGCTGTTGCACGCACCAAGTCAGCATTCCCGCCAATCCTGATTACGGCATTCTAAATTTATCTCAGGCGGTACAGATACTGGCTTACGAAGTGCACCGCGCCTGGCGTAAAGGTGAGGATAGCGGCTTTGCTTATCAGCGCCCGCTGGAGGCAACGCCGCCCAGCCGCGAACAGTTCTTACACTTTCAGGCGCATCTGGGTCGCTTAATGCAGGAGAGCGGCTTTTTAACCCAGCCACATGCCCGCACTGAAGAGCAGCTTCAAGCCCTCTTCGCCCGCGCCCAACCCAGCCGCAAAGAACTTTCGCTTCTGCGAGGGCTATTAAGCGCGTTTGAAAGCCATCTGCCTAAACAGTGAAGTATTGAATAGCTATAAAAAAGGGACAACAGCGTTGTCCCTTTTGAGTTTGCAGATAGAGCTTTTAGAGCATCATTGCCGCTAGCCAGCCAAAGCCGACTAACGGAATGTTATAGTGTAGAAACGTCGGCACCACGCTGTCCCACATATGATCGTGCTGACGATCAACGTTTAGGCCAGATGTTGGCCCCAAGGTAGAGTCAGAGGCAGGCGAGCCAGCATCACCCAATGCCGCAGCCGTACCCACCAGCACCACCGTGGCCATAGGGGAAAAGCCAAACTGTACCGCCAAGGGCACGAAGATCGCGGCGATAATTGGGATGGTTGAGAACGATGAGCCGATACCCAGCGTAATAAATAGCCCTACCAGCAGCATCACCAGTGCCGCTAACCCACGGTTATCGCCAAAGAGTGCAAAGGCCCCCGATACCAATGCATCAATCTCTCCCGTGGTTTTCATGACTTCGGCAAAGCCCGCCGCGGAGATCATGATAAAACCGATCAGCGCCATCATGCGCATACCGCTAGTAAATAGATCGTCCGCTTCGCGCCACTTAAAGATGCCGCCCATTGAAAGCAGACCAATCCCCACCAAACCACCCAGTATCATTGAACCGCTATAAAGCTGGAGACCGAGTGCTGCGACGATCGCCACCCCCGACATAACAAGCCCCAGCATATGCGGTTTGGCGGGCGTATGGCCTGCGGTAACGTTGGCGTTAGCGATATCTTCGGCTTGATACTCACGCGGGCGGCGGTAACTCCAAAATAGCGCAACGATTAGCCCCAGCGCCATGCCCCCTACCGGCACCGCCATGGCCAGCGGCACCATGCCACGGGTAATCTCTAAACCTAGCGGTTCCCCAGCGCTATTTAAGTTGGCCAAAAGAATATCATTTAGAAAAATCGCCCCAAACCCTACCGGAAGCAGCATATACGGCGCCGTTAAACCAAACGTAAGCGCACATGCTACTGCGCGTCGATCCAGCTTTAAGCGATTCATCACGGTTAGCAGCGGTGGAATCAGCACCGGTATAAAGGCAATATGCACCGGGATCGCGTTCTGAGAAGAAATAGCCACCAACAGCACTGCCGTTAGCAACAGCATTTTGACCCGCGTCTGTTGCGCAACGCTGGCCTCTTCTTTACCCAATAACGTAATCAACCGATTAGCCAGCATATCCGGTAGGCCAGAGCGGGAGATCGCCACCGCAAAGGCCCCCAAGGTGGCGTAGGCCAGTGCTACCTGGGCCCCGCCGCCAACGCCTGTATTAAAGGCGTCCAGCGTTTGTTCTAGTGACAACCCACCCACTAAACCGCCGACTAAAGCACCCACCACTAAAGCAAATACAACCGAGACACGCGCCAGCGATAGCGCCACCATCACCAGCACCGCAAGAATTACTGCATTCATGAAGTTTCCTAGAGCAATTGAAAGGTCATTAACGGCGAAGGGGGCGGATTTTAGCAGATTAAATAGGTAAACCTAAGGCCACAGTTCATGCTTAAAGCATTGCTACTTTAGTCGCGATACCATTGCTGCATTGCACCACACTACCTAACATCGCTCTCTGGCTTAATTTCAGCGCTGGCTACTTTACGGTCTGCTTAGGAGCTCGCATGAGCATAGTTGCGATTGTCACTTCACTGCTTTTATTAATGTTCCTCGCTTATCGCGGCATTTCGGTGCTGCTGCTGGCTCCTCTTATGGCGTGTTTAGCGGTGTTGCTCTCTGGCGATGCCGCCTTTTTATTGCCGATCTACACCGATACCTTTATGCGCGCGCTGGGTAATTACGTCATCCAGTTCTTCCCGTTATTCTTGTTAGGCGCTCTGTTTGGGCAGTTGATGGCCGATTCTGGTGCCGCCCAATCGATTGCCAACGGAATTGTCAAAAAACTGGGCACTCACCATGTTGTGCTCACCGTCGTCATGGCCTGCGCGGTGCTCACCTATGGCGGCGTATCGCTGTTCGTCGTTGCTTTTGCCATTTATCCGATCAGCCGTGAACTGTTTCGCAGCGCCAATGTGCCCAAGCGGCTAATTCCAGCTTCCATCGCGCTTGGCTCTTTCACCTTCACCATGACAGCCCTACCGGGGACACCTTCGATACAGAACGCGATTCCCATTCCTTATTATGAAACCAACAGCTTTGCAGCCCCTGGTCTCGGTATTATCGCCGGACTGATTATGCTTGGGCTAGGGACTTTCTATCTTCAGTCACGGGTAAAAAAAGCCGCATCTAAGGGTGAAGGATACGGTCAACATACTGAGCGCGAAGCAGTTGCCAATGAAGAGCAAGAACAAGCACCCACTAGCCTCCCGCTGTGGCTGGCACTGATACCGATCATTATGGTGATTGGTTTGAATGCTCTGTTTACCTACGGTGTGTTTCCTGCCCTTGATTTAAGCTTTATCAGCGAGGAGTTTGAAAATGTATCGCCATCGGGACAGAGCGGGCTTTGGGCTATTCTGATCGCCCTGCTCAGCGCATCTGCATGGCTGATTATTACCCGCTGGAAGCATTGGCTGGATCTTAAAGAGAGTGTCAATAAAGGCTGTTTGGGCTCGCTGCTGCCGATTTTCAACACGGCTTCAGAGGTAGGCTACGGTGCCGTCATTGCCAGTTTGGCGGGCTTTGCGATTATCCGTGATGCCGTGCTTACAGCTTCACCTGGCAACCCATTGATTTCAGAAGCCATGGCAATGAGCGTGCTGGCGGGGATCACTGGCTCCTCTTCCGGCGGGCTCTCAATTGCGCTAGAGACTCTGGGTAGTGAATACATGGCCATGGCCCAACAAGCAGGTATTAGCCCAGAGCTAATGCACCGCGTCGCAACGCTTGCTGCTGGTGGCATGGATACGCTTCCCCACTCAGGCGCGGTTATCACCCTACTGGCTATCTGCGGCCTTACCCATCGCCAATCTTATGGCAACGTCGCCATGGTCACCATTGCTCTGCCGATCATTGCGCTCATCAGCGTAATTACTTTGGGTACCCTTTTTGGCAGCTTCTAAAAGCGCACAACGCATGCGATAGTGAGCTAATTGTTAGCCTGCCAATAAAGAGAACATCATGGCCTTCGTTCTTCGCCACTCGCTGCTGCTGATTATATTGGGAAGCCTGGTTATTTCCACGGCCATGGGCTTACGCCATGGTTTCGGGCTCTTTATGGAGCCCCTTAGCAGCGAGCTCGGCTGGGGGCGTGGCGTATTTGCTTTTGCATTAGCCTTACAAAACCTGGTTTGGGGCTTATCGCAACCCTTTACCGGTGCACTCGCGGATCGTTTCGGCGCGGCCAGAATTATCGTGGTTGGCGGCTTGCTGTATGCCTTGGGGCTGCTGTTTATGAGCCTCTCTACGTCAGAACTAGGCATGACGATGAGCGCTGGGCTGTTGATTGGTCTGGGCCTCTCTGGCACCACATTCTCGGTCATTTTAGGCGCTGTGGGCCGCGCTGTGGCGCCCGAAAAACGCAGTATGGCGATGGGCATTGTTAGCGCGGCGGGCTCGTTCGGGCAATTCGCCATGCTGCCCGGCACTCTTGGCTTGCTCGAGTGGCTTGGCTGGGCGGCAGCGCTGATGGCGATGGCGGCTATTGCAACCATCATCATTCCCCTGGGGGCAATGCTGCGCGATAAGCCATCCGCCAAAACCACATCCGATTTAAGCCTCAAAGATGCGCTCAACGAAGCAGCAGGCCAAAAAGGCTTCTGGCTACTCTGTTTAGGTTTTTTTGTCTGCGGCTTTCAAGTGGTTTTCATTGCCGTTCACCTCCCCGGCTACTTATTCGATAACGGCCTAGCGGTACAGGTGGGCACGACAGTATTAGCGTTAGTGGGGCTGTTTAATATTGTCGGCACTTATACCGCGGGGTGGATGGGTGGCATCTGGTCAAAACCCAAGCTGCTAACCTGGCTCTACTTGATTCGCGGCGTAGTGATTACAGCGTTTGTTTATTTGCCGTTAAGCCCTGTTAGCGCTTATTTATTCGGTATCGCCATGGGGTTGCTATGGCTCTCCACTGTGCCGTTAACCAACGGCATTGTGGCGTCCGTGTTTGGTGTTCGTCACCTCTCTATGCTGGGCGGCATCGTGTTTCTATTTCACCAGTTAGGCTCCTTTATGGGCGTCTGGCTGGGCGGCTATTTTTATGATCTTACCGGGCACTACAATACAGTCTGGCAAATTGCGATAGTGCTCTCGGTCGTCGCTGCCGCACTACATTGGTTTATCAGTGAAAAGCCGCTCGAGCGCTCGCAGTCAACAACAGTGATCCCATGACAATCAATCATTTACTCAAAGCCATGGCGGCCATTCTGCTGCTTACCTGTTTAATGCTCGCATGGTGGGGCTGGCAGCATATGGATGCTGCCTTGCTACTGATTGGAACCCGGTTATGCTAACGAACAAAGGCCGATTAAGTTGATGACTTGTTAAGATGACGATTCCTTACCCCGAGCATATCGCGGTTGTGGTAACCACCTTTGTTACCGTGGTCATTGCGGTACTGCTTCACTATGAAGCCCTGTGGCTTATCTCGCGCCAAATAGAAAAATCTCGACGCCCGCACCGACAACGCATCCTGGGGATGGCGTTTGGCGTATTAATGACCCACATTGTTGAAATTTGGCTGTTCGGGGTTACTGGCTGGTGGCTAACCGATCAGCTAAGTATCGGTGCTTTACACGGGTACGACAGCTTTAACGTACTTGATTACATCTTTTTCTCTGCGGTGACCTATACCACCGTGGGCTATGGCGATATTTATGCCATGGGGCCGGTGCGCTTTCTGTACGGCACGTTGGCCTTAACAGGCTTCGTTCTGATCACGTGGTCGGCATCGTTCACTTTTATAGAAATGCAAAAGCACTGGCGGGTTGGCAGATAGTCAGCACCGTCGCTCTAGGGATCCGGCATGTTTGAAGTGGTTATTCTATCGGTAGCGTTTGTTTTTGGCATCGCTGCGCGACAGCTAAGTTTACCGCCCCTTGTAGGGTTCTTAGCAGCAGGGTTTGCACTCAATGCTTTTGGCCCCAATATTGGCCTACCAGCAGATGCGGGCCCACTACTTGAGCATCTTGCTCATTTAGGAGTGCTGCTACTGCTGTTTACTATTGGCCTGAAGCTCAATATACGTAGTTTGGCAGAACCCGTTGTACTGGGAAGCTCATTTATACACTTGGCGTTTACCTGCGTGTTGTTTACGGCGGGTTTTGTCATTTTCTTATCGCTACCCCTTGATAAAGCGATACTGCTCGCCATTGCGCTGTCTTTTTCAAGTACGGTATTAGCGGCCAAAGTACTCGAAAGCAAACGCGAATTACGTGCCCTGCACGGTCGGATTGCGATTGGCATATTAATCATTCAGGATCTAGTTGCCTTAGTGGTTCTTAGCGTTTATGGCGGTGATTCCCCCAGCCCATGGGCCGTGTTGGTTTTTCTGCTGCCACTATTAAGGCCTGTTCTTTATTGGCTTATGAACGCGGCGCAGCACGATGAACTGCTGGTGCTATTAGGTACCGTGTTAGCCATTGCCGTTGGCGGCATGGGCTTTGAGGCCGTGGGTTTAAGCTCTGAAGTAGGCGCTTTGGTGATGGGACTTCTGCTTGCCAAGCACCCCCGCGCTCAGGAGTTATCTAAGGCGCTGTGGGGAGTTAAAGAAGTGCTGTTAGTCAGCTTCTTTCTGCAAATTGGCATGGCAGGATTACCCGATAAAGAAGCACTTATCTTTGCAGTGATCATGGCTATTCTGCTTCCACTTAAAGGGGTGCTGTTTTTTGCCCTACTGATTGCCTTCCGTATCAGAGCGCGTAACGCCTTTCTGGGTGGCTTGAGCCTGACGGCCTATAGTGAGTTTGGTTTGATTGTCGCTGCGAGCATTTTGCCAGAGTGGCTTGTTCCGCTGGCAATTACCGTTGCCCTATCCTTTGTTATCGCTGCACCGCTTAACCGCATCGCCCATCAACTTTTTGATCGTTGGGAGAATAACCTGCTCCGTTTTGAACGGCACGCCCGACATCCTGACGAGCAGCCGGTAGATTTAGGTAGCGCTACCATTCTGGTGTTGGGCATGGGTAGAACAGGTAACGCCGCCTACGATTTTTTTACCGATAAGGGCATGGCGGCAGTGGGCATTGATTCAGATCCCAATAAAATAAATACTGAACGGCATGTTTTTTATGGTGATATCGAGGATGTGGGCTTTTGGCACCACCTTGATATTGCGCAAATAACAGCTGTTACGCTAGCCACTCCGGAACTTGAGAGCAAGCTTATTGCAACCCGCGAACTACGCGAAGCGGGCTTCACTGGCCACATTATTGCGGGCATCCACTTCCAGGATGAAGCCGACCCGCTGCATGCCGCTGGAGTAGATCAAACATATTTGCTAATGACCGGTGCAGGCATCGGTATTGCCGAAAAAACCTGGGAAAGCCTGCAGTCACCGCCGCTGTAAACGTTTGGGTAAGTGGTATTAACCAATTTGACGATGCCGCCAAAACCGCATCAGTCCCCCCCTTGCTTGGGCGAGAACAGCAGCGCCATAAAGAACTAACAGAGCCATATCTAGATTGCGCTTACTCGTTGCCTCTCACTTTTTGTTAATGAGCGATAAGTGGACTTTAGCTCCGCAAGAAAGCTTTGTGCAAACAGTTTAGCCTTGGCTAACAATATTGCACAAAAATACGTTACTATCCCTCCGACTATCCAATGATTGTTCCCACTGCTTCCGATATAATTTACCAATGACTGATTCTAATCCGAACGCCTCATTGACTACCCCAAGCATTCCTGGAGATGCACTGCCCCCCGTGGAGCAGCATGCCCAGCAGTATGCAACGGTGCGAAATGCCCACGAAACCGAACTGATCGAAGACTACGTTGAGCTAATTGGCGACCTGCTGGCGCACCGCGGCGAAGCGCGTGCAGCGGACATTGCCAACCGAATGGCGGTCAGCCAGGCCACAGTCTCAAAAATGATTCGGCGTTTAAATGAGCTGGAGCTGGTCACTAGTAAGCCCTATCGCTCGCTGTTTCTAACCGAAGCGGGCCAAAAAATGGCAGAAACGTCACGCGCCCGCCACGATATCGTGCTGCACTTTTTACGTGCCCTTGGGGTAAGAGATGCGACTGCACGTATTGACGCCGAAGGCATGGAGCATCATGTAAGCGACGAAACCCTCGCCATCATGCAGCGCTTTACCGAGCAGCAGCAAAACGACTAAACCCGCGTCTCGTCATCGGTGGGAAAACCGCAGATGAGTCACTTGGGTAATTGTACCGTTCGAAATCATTTCCAGTTGAGTGGTTTGGATACTGTCGGCCACACTGTTTGGTGTCATCAGCGCCCAACAGTGTGCATTAAGCTTGCGTGCAGAGTGATCGCGAAGCCCACACACACCGACGACTCCTCATGGCTGTTACTTTTATAATTAGCCTCCCAATACTTTAGCAGGCATCCCCAACCGCCCTATACCCGGCAGTTTCAGAGCAGGTCGCATAACATCGAGACCAAAGCTCAGGCCGAGGAGATTGAGTTCAATCCCCTCCTCCAATGCCAACATAATGCCCACCACCCCACCCAATGACACCTGATAACCAGTGCCGCTTGGCGCAGCCGCAAAGACGCCATTGAAAATATAATCCTTGCCGATAGCGGTTACCGGTAGCGTCACCTCAAATCCTGGCACTTCGCGTATTACCCAAACAATAAAGCTATTGCTGTTCGGGCCAGGCCACACTCGATAAAGCTCAGCTTGGGGGTAGTCAGCGGCAGCGACCTCTATCTGCGGTATCATCTGCGTAGCCGCATCGCCGCGATAGTCGGCCAGTAGTGTAGGTGGATTGCCAAACCAGGCTCGATCAGGCGTATCGATAGAAGACACCACGGTGGGACGCCGCCAGCTCAATACTTGATGGAGTCGGTAGCTATCAGCGTCTTCCGCCTTAGTCGCAATCCAGATATGTTCGCCAAACGCCCCGCGCCAATTATAAGCTCGTGCTGAATAGACCTGAACAACGGCTTCAGAACTTACCGCTGGGTCAGGCGCTATGCCCGCGGATGAGCGATCCAGTGATGACCAAGGGCTATCAGTCACTACTTGATTACTCGCCAATATCCAAACAGGCCCCGCCAACAGCAGCGCTACAAGCGCTACAAAAATAAGCAGCCAACGCAGTAACATTTTCATCGCTTTATCCGTAGCTGAAAGTTATCTGTTTAGTACCTCGATAGCTCACATGGTGCAAGCACGGGTTTCAACGGCGTCATGGGTTCTGCAGGGGTATGGATAATCGTGCAGTAAAATCCGTTCTAATCGAGACATGAAATATAAGAAATATTTACATAAAAAAAACCCTCCAAAAAATTCAGGAGGGTTTCTAAACTCTATATCTATACTGATTTCAAGTTTACAGTGACTATCTTTTATAAACCTTAATGTCAGCTGAAGATTTCAATAAAACTCTGTTAAAAAACAACAACCACTCAGAATGTTCTGCTTATTAAAATTAGCATAACATAGAAAAATCTATAATTATTTATCAAGACCTTTCAGGTTTAGCAATGCCAATTAGCAAGGCTAGTTTATAGGTAGTCGAATAAATCTTAAAATAATAACATAACAAATAAGCCAAGAGCTTTTTAGAAAAAGGGAGACCCTTTTTAAAAAAAAGACTCAACTGCCTTCGCGGAGGAAAATAACCTTTAAGCAGTGTTAAAAAAAAACTTTTTTTAACACTCTCATTTTCCTTATTTACTTCACCACCGAGCACTCTCTTACGTTTTTTAAGCATGGCTTTGATATCGGCACGAGCAGGATGGTTCACAATAACCTCTGGAGCGTATTCTATTGGTATACCTTTAGCCATTGCCCTCCAGCCCCACTCATTATCACCTCCGGACATTAATGCATCATTAAAAAAACCAACCGTTTTAAAATGTTTAGCCAATGTGATCATGTTGGCAGTTGCGGCGCCACCAGTCTTTGCATATTTTTCCTGATCGAAAGAAAAAGCTTTTTCATAAATTTCAACAAGAGTGAGCTTATCAGACTTAAAAAAAAGCTCTATCCTGCCAGCAATTCGCTCTACACCTTTATCAAATCGATTAACTGCAGCTTCCAACCAGTAAGGATCAGGAATACAATCAGAATCTGTAAAGGCAATAATTTCACCTTTGGCCAATTTTAAAGCAGCATTTCTAGCAGCGTATGACCCTGGTTTAACCTCAGTAATTACACGAAAATTATTGGGCAAGTGAAAATCAAGAGGCAACGTATCTTCTGGTGCATTATTTACAATGATGACTTCAAAATCATTTTGTGGATATGATTGATTTTCCAATGCAGTAACACACAGTTTTAAACGTGCCCAATCATAATAGGTAGGCACAATAACTGAAGCTCTTGGGTTGCTAATTTTCATAACCCCTCCTGCATTTTCTCTGGCACTTTTATATTTCACCTCTTTTTCAAATCTATAAAAAGACATTTAATCGCTCTCCCCATGGTTATTAAAAGTCTGAAAAATGGATGTTTGGTGCTCAAGTGACGCTTTCAGACTTGGGGTAATATATTCAAGATAATTTCGTGTCAGGTGGTGAGTATCAGACCACATTAACCTTCCATCAAAATATGCTGGACACAACCCATCAACACATATTAATTCAGTAAAGTCTATAGAGATGAAAAGAGGAATTTCACCTACATACGCCTCTATAGGATTGTCTTCTAGTAGCACTTCGTCAATTGGTCGAGCGCATTGGCTCGCTTCTTGACGATTCTTCCACACGCAATAGCTTGGATCACTTTCAAACCACGGATTATCTCTTATCCCCATTACTGGAATACCCAGGTTGGTTATTTCTCTCCATTTCTCCACATGCCCAGTAGGAACAAATTCAATAACATTGTCTGCTACTAATCTGTTGTCGCGTGGCCGATTAGATCTCGTAGAATGATCTTGCCCAGTAACGATGGACATCTCAAGAATGTAATACACTGCAGTGAGGTGGACCATGGCAAGATCGACGACATCAATGAAGAAAAAATCCTATACCCGTTACTCAGAAGCTTACCGGCAAGAAGCGTTAGCACTCGCTGATCGCATTGGCGTTGCTGCAGCGGCTCGTGAATTGGGTCTACATTCGAGTCAGCTTTATCAGTGGCGTTCTAAGGTTCAGCAACAACAAGATACATCGGAGCGAGAGCGGTCACTAGCAGAAGAAAACGCTCGCCTGAAGCGACAGTTAGCCGAAGCCAATGAGGAGCTGGCCATCACAAAAAAGGCCGCGGTGTACTTTGCGAAGAGCCTGAAGTGAAGTACGCCTTTATCCATCGTCATCGCCAGGCTTTCAGTGTTCAGCGCATGTGCCATGTTGTTGGGGTCGCTCGAAGCGGCTACTACGCTTGGCGACAGCGCGAAGGAGGTCTGTCTCTAAAGCGCAGCCAGCAAGCCGTTCTCGATAAGCGTGTGGCTGCGGCGTTTCACCAACGTAAAGGCCGCTCAGGCGCCCCGAGATTAGCTCTAGACCTGCAAGATGACGGAATACCGGTGAATCGCAAGACCGTGGCTGCCAGCTTACAGCGACAAGGCCTGCGTGCTAAAGCTGCCCGTAAGTTCAAGGCCACCACAAACTCTCGACATTCGCTACCTGTTGCGCCAAACCTGCTAGAGCAAGACTTCAGGGCTTCAGCCCCTAATCAAAAGTGGGTGGGTGATATCACCTACTTGGCGACGGGTGAAGGTTGGCTTTATCTTGCTGTGCTAATTGATCTTTACTCTCGCAAAGTCGTTGGTTGGGCAATGAGCGAGCGTATGACGGCAGATCTTGTCTGTGATGCACTACAAATGGCGCTATGGAAACGTAAAATGCCAACAGGCGTGATCGTCCATTCAGATCGAGGTGGTCAGTACTGTTCGACGCTGTATCAGTCGCTACTGACGCGACATGAACTCAAGTGCAGTATGAGCGCGAAAGGCAACTGTTATGATAACGCCTGTGCCGAAAGCTTCTTTCACAGCCTCAAGGTGGAAGCGATCCACGGCGAGAACTTTAAAACGCGAGATATGATGAGACGCCAGGTGTTTGAATACATCGAACTGGACTACAACAAGCAACGACGGCACAGTGCTATAGGGATGATCAGCCCAGAGGCGTTTGAAGTCCGAATGATCGCTTAAACGAGTGTCCACTGTTGCTGGGTAAGATCAGAATTCGTTATAACAAGGTCAGGTGATAGCTCACTCAAATACTCAACAATGCTTTCATTCCACAGTTTACAAGTATCATTGTCCTCCACAATTTCATAACCAAGGGAACAGGATTGTTTTATTATACTTACTATCTTGAATCCATATTCTTCTGCTAAGTTCGTAAAAAAAGGCTCCCATTGTCCTATATGTGAACCACCCACTAATGCAACAACGCTGTCAGATGTAACATCTCCAAACTCACAAGTTGAGATTTCAGACTCAGCAACCGTTGCAGCACAATCATTGTCTCTAGCCATGGCTTCACCTAAATCATTAGATATTGCCGTAACATAACTATAATTTAAACTTGAAGCATTATTTTGTATAGAAATTTTAGAGCCATTAAAAAAAGAGTCTTTAAAAACAACGCTTACATCATGAAGATTTTCAATATAATATTTCGCTCCTAGACCAAGCGTCACAGAAGGAATAAAGAACAAAAATCCCGCCATATAAGAAATCCATATTTTAGACTTTGGTATTCTTCTAAAAGGTTTTTCAACTAACCAGGTTGTAATAATAGCTAGCAAAACACTTAATATCACGACTAAAAAACCCTTTATCACTCCTAAACTTGTCGTTTCATAATAATGCTGGAAGAAAACCAATATTGGCCAATGCCAAAGATAAATGGTAAAAGACATTGCACCAAACATAACAAGATATCGATTTGACAAAAGCCTATTCATCAGCGTCGTATATTCAGATTTATCTCCTGAAATTATCAGAAACACGGCTGATATGACAGGAAATAGTGAGACATATCCGGGAAAATTCCATTCTCTAGGCAAAAATATGCCTACACTAAAAAGCACTAGAACACCTAGCAAAGAGAGAGCCGAAGCATGTTTTTTACTCAGATTTATATAAGGTATAAATATAGCAGCAAGTGCACCTATTAAAAACTCCCACACTCTTGCTATAGGATTAAAATAAGCCGTATCTGGAGTATAGTGCGTAGAGATGAGGGAGTATATAAAAGAGAAAAGCACAACAGCAGAAACACCCAATATCAAGGGCATCAATGATTTTATTCTGCTTGAAATATACAATAACGGCCCAATTAAAAAAGGAAAAAAAGCATAGAACTGTACTTGCATTGAGAGAGCCCAGTACTGTTGGAAGGGACTAGCCGGGTCGCCAATCTGTAAGTAGTCAACCTCTCTTCTTATTAACAATAGGTTTTCTAGATGTCCGGCACTAAAAATAAATTCATGTATTGTAGCCACCCAGTATACAGGAGGCACGAAGAAGTAACTAAGAATAAAAGTAGCCAAGAGTACAACGTAAGCAGATGGAGCTACACGCTTAATAATTCCTCCCCAAAAATGAAAAGGCTTTATACTCCCTTCCTTTCCATACTGGCGAAGCAACATGCCTGTCATTAGAAACCCAGATACAACGAAAAATACATCGACACCTCCAGATACCTTCTGAAACCAGATATGGAAAACAAGTACAAGCATCGCGCCGATGGCACGAACTCCTTGAATATCTTCACGATACTTATTATTTAGAGTATAAACATCAAATATTTTGTTCACTTTTATCCTCCTTGATAAATAGCAAAAACATTCAAAAAACCTAGTCATAGGTATCCCCTGAAGCCCCTCAAGAGGAAAACTCAACGTCTATATAAAGTGATTAAGGACAAATAATCGGCAATTCATTACTTTATCAAAATATTTTCAAGCTCTCTCAACCCAAACAATTAGATTCATAATAATTAATTATTGACCATTTTTTTTGACAAAATCATCTATATATTTCGTGTTTTCTTGACTACTATCTTCAGCATTTATCGTTAACACCGGCACTCCTCTTGTTTTAAATTTCCTAATCACTTTTTTTCTTTTTTCTTGAGCCTTTCTACAGTATTCAATAATTTCACATTCTTGTTTGTTTTTATAATATGGCAAAAGATTACCAGTTTCCCTGTAACGTTTCAGAATACGTTCCGCTATAATTTCTGGCCGAGCGATCATATGTACAAGAATCCTTTTCTCCATCAACTTACTAAATATAAACTTATTTTGTTCCCAATTATCACTAATTTCATATTTGAAATGGTGAAAAAGCCCTTCGTCTATTAGTAATACAGTAGGATTTTTGTTATTTTCAATATATTTATCCATTGCTCTTGGAATAATAGCGTGCCGCAAATATCTAGACCTTACTCTCTCATCCTCCAAACTCATTATTTTATAATCTAAAATACTTGTATATGCACTGGCTATTTTATTATTACGTTGCAGCCTGGTTGCCCATAATTTTGTACAAATCAAGCCTTTAATTAATTCCTTTTCTTCCATATAGTCTATCAGCGTACTCTTCCCCACACCTGGGCATCCTATAATCTCTATAAAAAGTGATTTATTTGCGTTATCTATCTGGTAATCAAAAACACCTTTAACTAAAAAATGTGCTCTATACTCACAACCATAAAATCGATCTAATAAATTTTTGGCAGTTAATACTAATTGGGTCATGGCTCATTACCTTTACAAGTAAATCATTGCATAGATTTATTTTTGTTAGCTAAGATATACAGACATCATTCATATCAGCATGCGGAAAATTCTACAAATCCTCTGTAGTTGTATGATTATTTAGGTGATCTATCTTATACTTTCATTTCGAACAATTACCGTAAATAAAAAATTTTCTTATCCACTTAAAACACGATCCCGTAATCTACCGTAATAGGGCTGAGGTATTATTAGAGTTATTAAGGTCATCCACTGACGGGGGCGCATACTAAAAAGCGTTAATGAGCGAATATCTTTCTCAACCGACCTTCCAACTATCTTTTTCTCGACTGCCCATGACAATATTTTACGATTGATAGCGGCATTGAGATAATGTTTTTCAAACCAATTCAGCCCAACATTAAACTCCCTCTTTAAATCTAAACATGGATGAGTTTGAATTATATTATTTTTATTGCTTACCACACCGCTGTTATGAAGTAACCACATGCTCGTAACAGTGGGATCATAGTGAACCATTTTGAGACTGCATATCACTTTTAACCAAAAATAAACATCCCCTGCACGCAGATACCGATCAACAGGAAATCCACCAAGAGCCTTGAATGTATTTCTATGTATGCAAGCGCCGTTCATATGAATGAAGTCAGAACGAGCGAACGCTGCTAAAGCTTCCTGTCGACTCAAAACTCCGTTTTTTAAAAATTCACTTCGCGGAAGTACTATATTTCCTTCCATCTTCCTAAATGCATTTACAAAAAAATTAATAGATGGGTTTTCCGAAATAGCATTAGCAAATCTCGATAGATGGTCATACACAAGCAGATCATCAGCATCAAAAAAAACCAACCATTCAGATGTTGCCTGCTGTGCCCCATAATTGCGCGCTGCGTACCCACCTGTGATCTTACCCAGCAACAGTGGACACTCGTTTAAGCGATCATTCGGACTTCAAACGCCTCTGGGCTGATCATCCCTATAGCACTGTGCCGTCGTTGCTTGTTGTAGTCCAGTTCGATGTATTCAAACACCTGGCGTCTCATCATATCTCGCGTTTTAAAGTTCTCGCCGTGGATCGCTTCCACCTTGAGGCTGTGAAAGAAGCTTTCGGCACAGGCGTTATCATAACAGTTGCCTTTCGCGCTCATACTGCACTTGAGTTCATGTCGCGTCAGTAGCGACTGATACAGCGTCGAACAGTACTGACCACCTCGATCTGAATGGACGATCACGCCTGTTGGCATTTTACGTTTCCATAGCGCCATTTGTAGTGCATCACAGACAAGATCTGCCGTCATACGCTCGCTCATTGCCCAACCAACGACTTTGCGAGAGTAAAGATCAATTAGCACAGCAAGATAAAGCCAACCTTCACCCGTCGCCAAGTAGGTGATATCACCCACCCACTTTTGATTAGGGGCTGAAGCCCTGAAGTCTTGCTCTAGCAGGTTTGGCGCAACAGGTAGCGAATGTCGAGAGTTTGTGGTGGCCTTGAACTTACGGGCAGCTTTAGCACGCAGGCCTTGTCGCTGTAAGCTGGCAGCCACGGTCTTGCGATTCACCGGTATTCCGTCATCTTGCAGGTCTAGAGCTAATCTCGGGGCGCCTGAGCGGCCTTTACGTTGGTGAAACGCCGCAGCCACACGCTTATCGAGAACGGCTTGCTGGCTGCGCTTTAGAGACAGACCTCCTTCGCGCTGTCGCCAAGCGTAGTAGCCGCTTCGAGCGACCCCAACAACATGGCACATGCGCTGAACACTGAAAGCCTGGCGATGACGATGGATAAAGGCGTACTTCACTTCAGGCTCTTCGCAAAGTACACCGCGGCCTTTTTTGTGATGGCCAGCTCCTCATTGGCTTCGGCTAACTGTCGCTTCAGGCGAGCGTTTTCTTCTGCTAGTGACCGCTCTCGCTCCGATGTATCTTGTTGTTGCTGAACCTTAGAACGCCACTGATAAAGCTGACTCGAATGTAGACCCAATTCACGAGCCGCTGCAGCAACGCCAATGCGATCAGCGAGTGCTAACGCTTCTTGCCGGTAAGCTTCTGAGTAACGGGTATAGGATTTTTTCTTCATTGATGTCGTCGATCTTGCCATGGTCCACCTCACTGCAGTGTATTACATTCTTGAGATGTCCATCGTTACTGGGCAAGATCACTGGACCGGGTTTATCTCGGTGGTACAATCGCAGCTTACCCTTACGCTCCTCTTGCAATAAAATCTGTAGAGACCCATCCGTAGAGGCATCATCAACCACAATAATTTCAAAATTCTTAAATGTTTGGTTATAAAGACACGCGAGGGAGTCCAATAAAGTTGCAGCCTTGTTATGAACAGGCATGATAACAGAAAACTTATACATAAACTCACCTCACTTTAAGCCATTAACATCTTTTAACCAAAAATTTATAAACTTTCACATTTATAAATTCTCAAAGGGAGGCACTGACTATTAACCGGAGAATCAATATATTCAATCCCAGGAGAAAATAAAAAACCTTCAATCAAGCCTGTTGTTACAATACTAGCTTTTTTTAACTCCCACCTTCGTAATAACTTTAATATCATATATAAATCCAAACACATCACTTTTATTACTACACGAGCAGGACGATATTTTTTGGTAACAAATATTCTATTTCTTATTAAGTACTTATAATATTTGAGACGTACATCACTATTTTCAGAAATGATGTTCAGCACTCCTTTCTCCTGACGTAAATGCATCACCCTACTGGAACCAACAATAAATCCAGGAACATCTTTCGTTATTCTTAATGTATATTCAGTATCTTCACCCCATATAAACATATCAGAAATAGGTAAACCATATTTATCAAGCGTAGCGCGGGGAACAAGAATGGATACAAAAGTTGCTCGATCCACGGAGACCACACCATATTGAGTGAACTTAGGCCAATCCTTATATCCAATATGATTCATTTTTTTATTGATAGAGGGTGAGTTAGTTACATAGCCATTTTCTGTAAAAGCAGTAGAGATCAGATAAGCTCTGTCAATGCCATTTTCATCGAGGGTATGATCTGCTTCAATCAACCGTTGCAAGGCAGACGGTTCCGGGATCACATCATCGTCCATCATCCAAATAAAATCAGCACCTTCCTGATATGCAAGACGAAACCCAGTATTGAACCCACCTGCAGCACCGACATTCTGCGACAATAAATACACTTTTAGATTCGGGTAGTCCAATTCATTTAGCATTTTTTGTGTATTATCATTGCTAGCATTGTCGACTACAATCACCTGGTCACAAATACGTGTTTGTGAATAAATGGATGCTAAACATAGCTGCAGCAAATCCTGCCGATTGTAGGTGAGTATCACCGCGATCACCTTGTTCATAGTGTCCCCTAAAAATTGTGCCCTTGAGAAATGAATATGGCGTTTATTTATTAGCTAACGCTTCATAAATTTAATAAAACAGCGTCTGCTATTATGTATCGCCTTAGTTTAATCGTTGTTGCTGGTAATAAATATAAGCTAGAGATAATAGCGATTCTTACAAACCCAAATAGATAACACACATAACTTATCTAGCTCACAGCTTATAGTTACTCCCTTTCAGACGACAACCCTAATCACGTTACTAAGTCATTATCGTAGCTATTAAAGCCCCACCCTTTTTAAGCGACGACGGATGCTTCTTGGTATGTTATTATAAAAAAATTTAACAAATGCAATTGGAAAGTAGTAAAAAGGAGCTTTAAGCTGTCGTAATTTTCTTAAGCTTACTTTTAATGAATTATATGTATAACCCAATCGATTTCCAACTTCAAAGCTTTGTTCGTCATGAAGACGTTTAATCGTTAACGGTAAATCCACTCGGTAAAATATAAAACCTTGGCTAAGAGCGCGTACCCAAAGGTCAATATCGACCTGCCTAAATAATGTTTCATCGTACCCCCCAACCTGATCAAAAAATCGTCGAGAGAACAGTATAGAACTATGATTTATCGGATTATGAACATAGAAACTGTCACACCCCATTGGCGTCACTGAGAATCCCCCTCTGAGAATCGACTCTCCTTCACCCTCTTCTTCTCCATAAACGATCTGACTAGCTGTAACGACAAGTTCTACGTCTGGAAACAGACTCAAAGTAGCGACCTGCTGCGATAACTTCTCGGGTAGCCATTTATCGTCTGCATCGATATTGGCTAGCCATGGATAGCGAGCTTGGCTGACGGCAAGATTAAGCGCCTGCGAGCGCCCAACACCTTGCGTATTCACTAACTGGACCTGGATGGGAGCCGTATGGCGTAATCGCTTGAGCACTTCCCAGGTATCATCGTCAGATCCATCATTGACCACAACGACTTCTTTAGCCGGATAGGTCTGAGAAAAAACGGATAAAAGACTAGATTCCAAGTATTTAGAACCATTCTTAACAGTCATAATGACTGAGATGTGAATCTGATCCATCAGTCATCTCCATGGCGTCAAATAAGCTTATTGATGAACCCCAGAAAGCCAAATAAAATTAATCTTCGGACTCTGGTGATGCAATTCATTAGTTTTTAGCAACAGGTTTTGATGTGTTCTACATAAACAGTAATCTGGAAATATCCCTTGCTACCACGCCTTGCTATTAACGATTTTCCACACCAATAACTTTATCTTATTCTTAACAAAACGAGTCCCAAGTTCATCACCGGGATTATATATACAGTTATCACTAGAACAGAAAACTGGCTTCCTTGCTTCCCGACAAATAAGTTTTGCTTGATCAGAATTCGCTTCGACAAATAAATCCGCCGTTGAATCTATGAACGTCTTGACTTTGAACCTCACAAGAGAATCCATTTCCATCACATCTTTATCGTTGTTAGCCATGACAAGGTTTCGATATGAAATTCCATTGTTCACAAGTAAAATTTCTACCTCATGGCGGCTTGATTCATGTTGGCAAGAAACAATTGTATTGATGTACCTTGATGGAATATAACGAAAGCGTGCTGTGCGCTTGTCGCTGCCTGCCTCGCCTTCGATAATCATACCCTCGAGACAAATACACGATCTATTCATGACATTGTGATGGAATATGTTCCATTCGAAAGCCCTAGGGTGTGGAAGGAATTCAAGAATGATATCTATATCACTTCTGATTGGCTTGCCGGAATAAACGGCCAGAGTAGTTGCACGAGATGCTAACCACTCAGGAAGCGCGTCAATCTCGCTTCTTATTGATTTGCCACTCATTATGCTGTCGTCCACAATGAGAACCTTTTTTGCCTCCCAAGGAGAGCTCAATTCTTTTCTCACTCCTCGGGTAAGCCCTCTTTTCAATGGATAATTATTCACCCAAGATGAGATATCCGTGCAGTTCACATTCAGTGCAAGTGCAATCATGTAAGCGGGAACCATACCACTTCTCGGTACCCCGACAACTAAGTCCCAGTCACCAGAAAATTTTTCAAAATTTTTTGTAATATCTCTGCCTAAATCACCATATGACTTAAACTGAATCTGCATTAAGTTTTCTCCGATAACTTGCTTAATATATCCAGCAACAGCTATCTACCACCCATTTAGCTGATACATATAGATACTTGGTGTATCACCGGTCAAAAATACCTATTGCATCAGAGACAGCAGCTCTAAAATGAGAGACACTTAGAACATGAGCATTGAGGCTGTTAATGCTTTTTTGAGGGTATAATGTAAATAACGCACAGCAATGTTTTATATATTCTATTTAGCCGAAATAGTATCAAATGGTTTTGCCACCATATTCCGAACCTCTGGTTTTCCTATACCCATTGCTTCAAGCATAACGGCATTTACTTTATGCACATCGTATTTATCTTTAGCAATCTCGTTGGAGCGTCTCCCCATACTTTGCATTAAAGCGGGGCGGTCAATAAAATGCTGCATGGCTTTAACCAGCGCATCAACATCTTTCACGGGTATCAAGTAGCCATTTTCGCCATCAATTACGGTTTCTCGACAGCCCGGTGCATCGGTGGTGATCACCGCTCGCCCCATAGACATAGCTTCCAAAATTGAGCGTGGCGTGCCTTCCCGGTAATAACTAGGCAGTACAAAAACGCTGCTCTCGGCTAGTGCCGGTCGCACATCACTTAGCCAACCTAAATGTTCAAGGAATCCTTCCCCTACCCAGGTATCCAATTCTTGTTGCGTAATCGTATCGGGATTGCTATCGATATCACCGGCCAATTGAAATACGACCTCAGGATGCTGCTGTTTGATTTGCCTAGCGGCCTTAGCGTACTGACGCACGCCCTTGTCGGCCAGCAAGCGAGCAACTAATAAAAACCGTGGCGGTCCTTCAGGTAAAGGACCCGCTGCAAAATGAGCCATATCTACCCCTGACCCATTGAGTACTTGCGAAGGGATGTGAGCGCGTAGTATCCCCAAATCACGAAATAAAGTTTCGTCATCAGGGTTCTGAAAAAATACTCTATCTACCTTATTCAGAGCTGCCGAATACAGTCTGCACACCAAATGAAAAAGCAGAGCACGCTTGCCACGAGCCTCTCCGGCAAAGGCATACCCCAGCCCAGTGATTAATGCGTAGCGCTGAGGAACCTTCGCCAACCAAGCCGCTAACATTCCATACACCACCGGCTTGATGGTATATCCCAGAACAGCATCGGGACGAATATCGTTCATCAAGCGATAAAGTGCCTTCAGGGTAAGGAAATCGTGCCAAGGATTCAGTCCTGTTCGTTGCATAGGGATATCATGAATAAACACCCCCCAGGATTCGAGCTGCCGACATGTGGCAGGATCATCACGAAGCCCTGGAGAAGCCGCATGAACTTCTAATCCTGCATTAATCAGACTGCGTACTAGCGGGCCGCGAAAATTAACCAAGGAATAACTTGAGCCCGACACCAGCAGAAAACGGCGATTTGGTTTATCAGACTTAGCGTTCATAATGCCTCCTCAAAAAGTACCAGACAGATTAATAATTTTGCTCTTTAAAACTGGCATAAAATTAATATATTTAATGAGATGTGCTGTCTATCAGAGAATATCAAACAGGTTATGAAAGTGTGCTTTTAGTGGGGAGTGGGTGAAGATAGTAACGGGCTAGGCCTACCCACTGAGTAGTAAGTAAATCCTTTCTCCTTCATGCGACGTGGCTCATAAATATTACGTCCATCAAAGATAGTGGGTTCAGTAAGTTGTGATTTAATAAGATCAAAATCAGGCGCCCGAAAATTTTGCCACTCGGTGACAATAATCAAAGCGTCGGCATGCTTTAAAGCAGCTTCTTTGGTGCCACAAAGAACCAAGTGATCATGCCGCTCATAAAGACGCTGTGCTTCTTCCATGGCTTCCGGGTCATACGCCTTAACCTTGGCACCGGCAGCCCAAAGTGCTTCCATAAGCACCCTGCTCGGAGCATCACGCATATCATCAGTATTAGGCTTGAATGAAAGCCCCCAAATGGCGAAGGTTTTTCCCTTTAGTTCCGCATTGAAGTGCTGACTTATCTTGTTGAATAACGTGTTTTTTTGCTCTTTATTACGTGACTCCACTGCTTTCAGTAATTTGGCATCAAAATCGATAGCATTTGAGACGTGTATAAGTGCCTGGAGATCTTTTGGAAAGCAAGAACCACCATACCCCACGCCAGGGTAAATGAAGTCGTAACCAATACGTGGGTCCGAGCCTATTCCTTTACGCACCGACTCGATATCGGCACCCAAACGCTCAGCCAAATTTGCCATCTCGTTCATAAAACTTATCTTAGTAGCCAACATGCAGTTGGCTGCATACTTAGTCAATTCGGCACTTTTTACGTCCATCACGATAATCTTGTCGTGATTACGATTAAAGGGAGCGTATAACTCGCGCATTACTTCGATCGTGGCATCGCACTCGGTACCGATAATAATACGATCAGGTTTTTGACAGTCGGCGACCGCACTACCTTCTTTTAAGAACTCAGGATTAGACACCACGTCAAACGCAATATCATCACGGCCGCGTCTTGCTAGAATTTTTTCCACCTCAGTTCGTACTCTGTCCGCACTACCTACAGGCACGGTGGATTTGTTAATGATAACTTGGCTCTGTTCCATATGTTCAGCAATGGTTGCAGCCACAGTTAGAACGTACTTAAGGTCAGCACTACCGTCTTCATCCGGTGGAGTCCCCACAGCAATAAACTGTACTTGACCATGTTTGACCCCGGCTACTGCGTCGGTGGTAAACTCAAGCCGTCCAGCGGCGTGGTTTTCTTTTACCAAAGACTCAAGACCAGGTTCATAAATAGGGATGTTACCCTGCCTAAGTTGTTCGACCTTATTATCATCCAGATCAATACAAACAACGTGATGGCCAACTTCAGCTAGAATAGTGCCTTGAACCAGGCCTACATAACCGGTTCCGAAAACTGTAACGTTCATTGAATTACCTAAATGTAGAGTAGAGTAATGAGAAGAATATGAAGAAAGGGGTTACTCAGACGGACTATGTATTTCACTCAAGACGGTGTTTGGTTTATTTAACGAGTAGTAATTACGATACCATTCGACAAAATTTTCAACGCCTTGAACTACTGGTGTAGTGGGTTTATAACCAACCATTCTTTCTAATTCACCTGAATCCGCATAAGTGTCTGGGACATCGCCAGGCTGTAAAGGCAACAGGTTCTTGATGGCTTTTCTACCTAACGCTTTTTCAATAGCTTCTATATAGACGTTGACCGTAACAGGATCATTATTGCCAATATTGAAGATACGAAAAGGAGCATTGCTGGTAGCAGGATCAGGACTATCGCTATTCCACTGATAAGCAGGAGTAGCTATATCATCGCTGGCGCGAATAACACCTTCCACGATGTCATCCACATAGGTAAAGTCACGCGTATGACAGCCATAATTGAAAACATCAATAGGCTCATTGGCCAAAATACTTTTGGTGAATTTAAAAAGTGCCATATCTGGTCGCCCCCAGGGGCCATAGACGGTGAAAAACCTCAGTCCGGTGGTCGGTAATCCAAACAAATGACTATAGCTGTGAGCCATCATTTCATTCGCTTTCTTGGTGGCGGCATAAAATTGCAGTGGGTGATTAGCACCTTCATGTTCGGAAAATGGCATTAGAGTATTAGCGCCATAAACACTACTGGTACTGGCATAAGTCAGGTGCGCTATATTGGAGTGGCGGCACGCCTCCAACACATTAGTAAATCCAATCAAGTTGCTTTCCACATAACTCAGTGGGTTTTCCAGCGAATAACGCACCCCCGCTTGGGCAGCCAGATGAATGACCCGGTCAAAGCGGTGCTCATTAAAGCACTCTGCCACCGCCTGTTGATCCGCTAGATTAGCGCGAATTGAAAGATAGTCGCCCCTCGTTGCTAACGCCGTCTGCTCAAGAATTTTCAGACGCGCCTCCTTAATAGCGGGGTCATAATAGTCATTCACGCTATCAAAGCCGACGACACTATCGCCGCGCTCCAGCAACCGTTTGGCTGTGTGAAAGCCGATGAATCCGGCATGGCCGGTAACAAGAATCTTCATTTAATGACTCCATGACGGGGAAATAGAGGGCATTAGGCAGGAGTGGGAACTATTAACAGCACTAAACTCAGTTGCGTACAAAGCGCTGAATATGGCGCCAGCTCACTCGCCTCAAGCCATCCAACGTCAAGGGCACCAAGGCCACTGAACGCACCATGGCAAGTAATGGACGCGGAAGTTCACTCAGGCATAAGGTTCGCGGCAGCCCGGTATAGGGAAACCAACGATGTCGATAGGAGCTATGACGAGCTGAAAGCGGCAAGTCGCCGGTAAAAAGCGAAGGCACTTCGTACCAGGCATAGTTGCCTTTCAACGTCTTTATTTCATTAGGACCGGGCTGTAGAAATTCGAAATCAATAATCTTTAACCCCTGACAAGGGTCATAGATAAGATCTTGCGGATTAAGGTCGATGCATTCGTAGCCAAGACGGCGATAGTGCAAAATCACTGCTCTCACGCGCTCAATGGTCCAGATAGGCAGCAAACCATGACGAGAAAAAGGCGCACGAGGCGATAAAATGCGTTCCATACAATTGGCATAGCGCTCAAACACTAGGTAATGAGGCCCGACTTCTAGCAGCCGAGATACTTCTGGCAGTGACGCACCGAGCTCACGCGCCTTTACTTCACGCTCTAGATAGCGCTCACGCCCAGGTCGAAACGTCTTGCAAATCGCCTCAGAGCCATGAAAATCCACCAGCTCTACCTTGGCTCGACAAACCTCTTTACTTAGGTCGGCCAGAACCGGATAAGGTGTGCGAAATGCAGCCTCGTTGCTTAGAGCTACTGCACGTATTTCACCAGCCTGCTTGGGTACCAACGTATTGAGATACTCGAGCGCTTGGCCAGCATCGCGGGAACAATGTATCGGACTAAGCAGTTCTTCCTTGCTCTCCCCTTGATGGACCATGGCACTGAACGCTGCCTTGATAATAGGTACGCGTAGATTGTTAACCTTTTCAGGAGCGTCACTTGAAATCTGCTTCTCCGTTAATGGATGGACATCCTGTACCACCAGGAGAAAAACAGGTAGGTACCCACCGCTGGAATATTTTCCTGGCGCCTGTTCATCATCAATAATCCACTGAGCAAGTGCCTGTTGTTGCTTGCCTTCAATTGGCACGCCATACAGCACATTAAATCCATGGTGATCAAGCAAATTGCGGAGGGTATCCAAATACGCCAGTTGACAATCTCTGATCAGAAAAACGGTAATCCCGGATAGCCACTCTTGTTGTTCGCCATTAGATTGTTTGTTCGTCATGACTTGCCTCCTTGTGCTAAAGAGAGCACTTTTTATTGAATAAGCATTGATGACATGCTCAATAATGCTTTTCGCATCACTCAAGCACGAAAAAATGGTGATCAGAGCGAGGATTGAGAAGCTCAGACCCTATGGCATAGGCACCGTAAGAACAGGTTGTGGCAGGATGGGGGTAAACGTCAGGCGGTCACTCGGCTGCTCAGCCTTCCTTGGATACCGGGCTTAATATAGGACCTAGTCGTGTGACCGACCTTAAGGCCAAGTTCGTTGCATCAATGGGTTGACGTTGCGTATCTAAAGGCATTGCCTGGCGTGCTTTCCATACCAGATCGGCTATTTCATCCAAGGGGTTGTAGTCCAGGGGGGCCGACTGCAGCAGTTGGCGGATACGCAGATGATCAGTAGCAATAAACGCCTGCTCCAGTTGCTGTAAAAAGGCTTCGAGCCTCGACCATTCCCAGAATCGCTCTTGTGACGTCATGATACGATCATGGCGCGTCTTGCTGACGTCATGACCTATCAACAATTCCTCGTACAGTTTTTCACCAGGCCGCAAGCCGGAATAGATGATTTCGATATCCCCATCAGGATGGGCAGCGTCTTTTACTTCCAGCCCCGAAAGACGAATCATATTCATGGCCAGATCATGAATACGTACTGGCTCGCCCATATCGAGCACGAAAACCTCCCCACCCTCACCCATAGCACCGGCCTGGATAACCAGTTGCGCAGCTTCGGGAATCGTCATGAAATAGCGGGTGATATCAGGGTGAGTCACCTTAATGGGGCCGCCTTGCTCAATCTGTTGACGGAACACTGGGACAACTGAGCCGCTTGAGCCTAAAACATTGCCAAAGCGCACCATGCAGAATCGTGTGTTGGACTGGGCATGGGCGAAAGCTTGACAGATAAGCTCAGTTAAACGTTTGGATGCTCCCATGGCATTAGTGGGGCGAACGGCTTTGTCGGTGGATACCACAACAAAAGTTTCTACATCCGCCGCCATTGCCGCCTTGGCTAGATTTAAGGTGCCTAAGACGTTATTGCTCACTCCCTGCACGAGATTGAACTCAACCATTGGCACATGCTTATAAGCGGCAGCGTGGTAGACAGTATGCACCTCGAAGCATTCGAATACGGCCTTAAGACTGCCCGCATGCTGCACTGAGATAAGTAATGGTTTTAGATCGCACCGAGACAACGTACTTTCAATATATTGCTTCAGCTCTTGCTCAATGGCGTATAGTGCGAATTCGCAATTGTCTACCAAAAGTAGCCGAACAGGATTCTGATTTAGAATCTGACGACACAGCTCGCTACCTATCGAGCCTCCCGCCCCCGTCACCATGACCGCTTTATCACGGATATTGGCCTCCAGCAATTCGGGGAAAGCAGGCACCGACTCCCTACCCAATAAATCCTCAAGCGCCACATCGCGAAGTTCGCTGATTTTGGCCCTCCCGGCGATCACATCGGCACTTCCGGGAATTGTTTTGAGAGGCACGGAAAGTCCCGAAAGCCAATGCAATATCTCGCGTCGACGCCAACGGGGAGCGCTGGGAATGGCCAGAAGAACCATAGCGGCCTGATATTCTTGGATCAGGGCCGCCAACGCGACCGGTTGATGTACCCGCAGTCCTTCTACCATGGCACCTTCCAACCCGCGCCAATCGTCAACGAAGGCCACCGGTTGGTACTCTTCTCCGTTTCGAAGCGCCGCTACCAGCTCGCAACCAGCGGCTCCTGCCCCATAGATCACCACCGGCTTGCGCTGACGCAGCTGACTATGGCGATACAATTCACGTAAAACAAAACGCAGGCTGCCGATACCCAACAACAAGAACAGCGCATAGATAACGATAATCGATAACCCAATGGGTGAGGCCGTCATGTAACTGGCCGGTGCGACTAACAAACTCGATGCCAGCACAGCCATAACAATCGTCGATACAGTGGCATGGCTCATGTAGCGAATGACGACGCGATAAAGCCCTAGCCAACGGAAGAGCAAGAGACTCACCGGAACCAACAGGCCGATGGTCATCCACAAGACAACACTGCTTAGCGGTTGTAGGCTTTCCACATGAGTCATTGTTGCAAGCTGCAAGCTGCCCGCGATAATCAAACCATCTAGTGCTACAAGCACCCTGCGCTTTATGCAACGCGGCGTCATCGATAGCGACTTCATTAAACTAGCCATAAGTTATCTCTATCCATTCTCGCGGGTTATCAGATTACAGCGCTGGCAATCACGTCATTTCAGAAGGGGGATTAAAAGCGAAGCCTCGACGGGAAGCCGCGATCGAGCCTTGCCGGTAGAGATGCCAACAGATCACAAGTAGTATCCAGAATAGCGTCGAGCGTAAACCGTTATGGGTAGTGGAATAGATCAATGGTCCCGCTACTCCCGCCCAGATATAGAGCGGAGCTCGCCGCAATACGGTGGCTATCATCGACAGAAAAAGTACTAGCCCTGGTAAACCATAGGCAAACAGCATATTAACGAAGGAAGAATGAATTTCGGCCCCATCATAAGGAGCAAAACGCTCTCGTTTAGCTTCCCCTGCCCCCAATATGGCGTAGGCGGGAAAGTTTGTTAGCCGGTCAAACTTGCGCTCCTCATAAACACTATCCACTTTGCTTGGTGCCCGATCCATTCGTGCCTCAAGGTTGCGCAATACTTGCCCCTCCGAACTGATATTAGCTATTACAATGCCTCCCAATAGCAGTGGGACTACCAACAGCAGGCGCGCAAAATATTTGACTTGCTTGGCATTTGCTATGGCCCAACCGACCATTACCATGACGCCTCCCCCCATAGCGGCCAACGAAGACGCCGATAAAATCCCTAGTACGCCGCTAGCCAGCCCGGCCAATGCCAAAGGCCTCATTTTCGGGTGAAAATCATCGAGCATTAACAATACCACCACACCACATAGCGAAAAATAAGCCAGCTGGTTGGGGTTATTAAAGCTTCCAGTGGTGCGGTTAATGCCCAAGGCTAGTTGCACTAGCACAAAGCCACCGGCGACCAATAGCGCAATAGACACGCTATTGCGAATCAGGCTATTAGCACGCTCACCATAAACGCTCAGGAAACGCAGCAAGCCCATACCAATTAAAAAGTTGAACAAGAAGAACAGAGCAGGCATAAAAAAGTCCGTCGTTTGCATCACTAACGTCCAACTAAGACATACCATTACCACCCATAACACCATTAACCCCCAACACATAGCGAAGGCAGAAACTTTCAGGTGTTTATCTCCTAGTGACATCAAAAGCATCACGCCAGCAAAAACGATCAGCACAAAGTCAGCCAGCTGTGGGCCACCACTGGGAAACAAATAAAGGCTGCTTAACGCAAGACCCACAAACAGCAATAGCGCACCAATCAAGTTCATGGCGATACCTTTTTTCTACTGTGGCTAGAGGTTAGCCATCATTTGGAAGGTATGATTGCGGCTGGCCAAATCATCATAAGTACCAGCATCACTCACTCGTCCGTTTTCAAGCATATAAATGATGTCGCACTCTTTGACCGTGGCCAGACGGTGGGCAATAAGCACTACTGTCATCTGGCCTGCAAAGCGCTGAATATCTTCCATTACACGCCGCTCGGTAATCCCATCCAGAGCGCTGGTGGCTTCATCAAAGACCAATACTCTGGCTTGCTGATAAAGGGCACGAGCAATACCCAGACGCTGGCGCTGCCCTCCTGATATCTGAACTCCTCGCTCGCCGATTCGGGTTTCGAGCCCTTCGGGAAATCGCTCGATCAGCTCATCAAGTTGCGCCATATGCAGAGCTTCCTTGACCCTCTCAACGTCAATATTTTCGCGTTCAATGGCAAAGGCGACGTTTTCGAGAATGGAACCATCGGCAAGAAATATCTGTTGCGGCACAAACCCCACACCCGCATGCCAATTGCGCAAGTTTTCCTGCGTTAGAGCCACACCATCAATGAGTATTTGACCTTGCTGAGGCTCAATCAGACCCAGCAATAAGTCCACTGCAGTGCTCTTGCCACTGCCTGAAGCGCCGACTAAGCCGACCATTTTGTTCGCCGGAATTGTCAACGTCAGCCCATCCAGTGCCAATGCCCGCGTTCCAGGGTAGTCGAAGGCTACCTCCTGTATCGTTATCTCTCGCTGAGGCACCCACGGCGCTGATTGAGCCTCCGGCTGAGATTCACTACCTGCATTTAATTTTTTGGTTTCACCACGGCTAGCCATTAGATCTTCTCGGATCGCATCATAAGCCGCTAAGTTGCCGCGTATTTTAGTAATAGAGGTATAGATTTTCTGAAAGCCAGGTAACATCTTGAAGCCGGCCAGGGCGTAGATTGAAAGTGCCGGTAGAATGGCGCCCAGGTTGCCTTCGTAGAGGTTAAGCAGGTAGAGAACCAACAGGATTACCGAGCCAAAGGCCACCAGTTCGATCGCGTAACGGGGGGCTTCACTTAATCCTTGTGTCACGCCTTGGCCCCGCGCTATGCGATTGCTGGCCTTTTCAAAACGCGAGGTAAAATTCGCCTGACGATGCAATAAAAGGAGATCCTTAATACCTCCAAATCCTTCGGTCATCAGTTTGAAGCGTTTAGATTGAGCCTCCGATATACGCTTGCCATTAATGCTAAGAAAGCGACGCACCGTTTGATAAAGCAACAGATAAGTGGCGAGGAATATCACCAACCCGGATATCGCTACAACGGGGTTGTAGATAAAGATAGCCAGGCTCATCAAGGTCACCATGACCGTCTTAGCGTTGAGCTCCATCGCTGGGTTGATCACTTTAGTGGTCACGCGCTGGACTTCAACCGAGACCTTGCTGATCAGGTTGCTGGTGTTTTGGTTGGAATGAAACAGCCAAGGCTGGTGCAGGTAATAGCGATATAGGCGACTAGAGAGTTCCGCCCCCACTTGCTCGCTATAAAGCGAAAGACGCCAAGTGGTATACATGGAAATGAGTGCCGCCATTAGCAAAACCCCAAGCACCAAACCGCCTAATAGACTTAAAAAGGATTTGTGGCTTTGCGCCCCGCTATAGGTATAAGCCCAGGCTAACCAGCCATCACCCTGGAGTTTGCTCATGTCACCAACCACTGCCATGAAAGGCCCAATGGCGATCACACTAGCGATCTGCGCTAACGCCATAATAATGATCAGTACCTGGAGGCTTAGCAATCGGCGACGCTGTTGTTGCGTTAGTAAGGAATAAAATTCACGCAATTGATTAAGCATATTGGTTCACCGGTAAGCATAGAGGTAGCTGCCGTAATATCCATGGCGGCTGCTGGTCGGTTTCTTCACGCCGTTTAGAATCCCACCTTTGAGTCTCACACCAGCACTCTCAAGACGACGCTTAGCGGCTTTGATTTCGCCAGGCGGGTTAGTATCGAAACGCACCACCATTAAACTGGTACCTACCAATTTGCCTACCACCGAAGCATCGGTAACCGCCAGTATCGGAGGTGTATCCACGATTACCAGATCATAGCTTTTACTTATAGTGTCTAGAAATTCGTGAAAACTTTGCTGCATCAAAAGCTCTGATGGATTAGGCGGCACACTCCCTCTTGCCACATAATCAAGCCCATCTAGATCACTATGCCGAATGGCCTCTTCTAGGCTGATACGTCGTGCCAATAACTCTGAGAGCCCCTTTACGCCCTTGCCGTGAAAGGCATGGTGCAAATGGCCGCGGCGCATATCCGCATCAATTAACAACACTTTTTGCCCCGCTTGGGCACATACCGCCGCCAAGTTAGCGGCTATAAAGCTCTTACCTACCCCTGGGCTCGCACCAGTAATCATTAACCGATTATTGTCGGACTCCAGCATGGCGAAATAGAGACTGGTACGCAGCCCACGCAATGCTTCCACCGCGATTTCGGCTGGTTTTTTGATGGCCAGCAAGCCGCGAAAAACTTCTTGGGCTTTTTTGGAACGACGCGGGCGAATCCGTTCGGTAAGCCCAGCCTGTTCGCCGGAATTCGGTAATGTGGCATAGACAGGCAACCCCAGTTCTTCAAGCTGTTCGGGAGTTTTAATCGCTCGGCTGAGCAAAATACGAACAACTAGTACTAGCATCGCCAACAGTGCACCAATCAAGCCACTGACAGCAGTTATTAGAGCAATACGCGGCGCAATAGTGCCAGGGCTTAGCATGGCCGCATCCAAGATACGTACATTGCCCACGGTACCAGCCTTCACCAAACGCATCTCTTGAAGTTGGTTGAGCAGTTGCACATACACTTGCTGATTAACCTGGGTGTCCCGGGTAAGACGCAGCACTTCCTGCTGCGTCTCGGGTAGCTCATTCACCAAGGTGTTTAGTCGGTCACGCTCGGCTTCAAGCTGACCGCGTTGCCTCAATAACGTTTGGTAGTTGGGATGCGAGGGACGGTACCTTTCAGCCAAATCTGCTTCTCGCATCGCCAGTTCACTGAGCTGATTCTCCACATCGACTACCCGAGTAAGCAGGTTCTGTGTCTCGAACGTCAGATCCACAGAGTCACGTTGTGCTCGGTAGTCGTTAAGCATTCCTTCGGCATCTGACAGTTGGTTGCTAACCTGGGGAATTTGCTCATCGAGAAAGGCGATCTGGTTTTCTGCTTCTTCCGAATGACGCTGAACATTCTGGGTCAAAAAGACGCTGGTCAACGTATCTAGCGTAGGCTGAATCTGGCTCTGGTCAGAACCATTCAACGTCAGTTCATAGACCCCCGACTCTAACCCGCGCGGGATGATTTCAAAGCGATTCTTCAGCTCTCCGATGGCGCTAAGCGCGGACGTCCGCACTAATGTGAATTCTGCACCGGGGTGTGCTTCTGCCTGACTAACAAACAGACGATATCCCAATTCATCATTCTGGGCGGTTTCCCCAACGCTGCCCGTCAGCAGCGTTTGCTCATCTAACAGTAGCTCGAATTCACCGCCTTCGATGAGGCGCAGCACATGCTCACTTCCCACATTTTCCTCTGGAACATCAAAACGGGCGACTCGCAGCGACTCGCCGGCCCATACATAAGGATTGTTCCAATCATCTTCGGAATCTGCCAACCACTGGAGAATGAAATTCGGCGTAAGGCTTTCAAACCACTCTTGGTTAACGCCATGATGCACCAGGAAGTCTCCTACCAACGGCAACCGACGCGGTTCAACCTGAATAGCAAGGTCAAGACGGTCTGCGGTTTCCCCCAGCACCATACGTGACTGCAGAATTTCGAGCTCAGCAGAGGTGGGATTACCTTGTTGCGGCTCTCCCAGTGACTCCATGAACGCCAAGTTCGACCCTCTGGTCTCTATCTGAACCAAGGCATCAGCCTGATATATTCTCGGCTGAGAACTGGCATTAAAATAGCCCGCCAGCAGAAAAAATCCCGTCACAGACACAATAAACCAGCGATGATCGGAAAGCGTATCTACCAACTTACGCAGATTAAGGTCATCGCTCTCTTGGGGGGATGGCGACGAAGGTGGTGAAGGGAAATTAGTCATGGTGATGCCTCATCACTCTTAAGATATATTGCAAAATTGATGCTTACAGCTCACCGGCATCGATTGCTGACGTTGCAAAATCGCCAGGCAAACTAACTGATGGCAGCAGTAGTGAGATCACAGAGTTCCAGCGAGCCAGCGGTGCTGACGTCACGTAAACCACATCCTGCGGCTCAAGAGGAAAACGTGTTCCCAGCAATAAGCGTGTGGCATCCTGAATATCCAACTGATAGACAGTGGCAAGTTTCTCGCTACCAGGCGGGTTTCCTCGCACTACGAAAATACCCGACGGCTCGGCACGATTTTCATTAACACCACCAGCTCTGCCCAATGCATCCGTTAACGTGATGCGCTCATTACCCAAGGCAATGGCACCGGGGCGACTGACTTGGCCCAGAACAACAACGTTTTGATTTTCCATGGTGGGTACGTGAAGCAAATCACCATCACGCAGTAACCGATTCTGTGTCATATCCCCTTGACGCATCATGGCGTAAAGCGATATCACCTCTTCGCCTCCATTGCGGCTTAGTTTTACGTTGCGCCAATCCGCATTATCACGCGCTCCACCTACTGCACTAATGGCATCAAGTATCGTCATCGGCGAAATAGTCAATGGCAGAGTACCGGGGGTTTCCACGGCGCCGCTGATATAAACTTTCTGAGAGTTAAAAGCCGCGATGCCTACCTCTACCTGAGGCTCGTTGATCACTTCGGAAAGTCGCCGTGCGATTAACTCACGCACCTCGTCAAGCGTCATACCCTCAACCCTCACGCGCCCCACGTAGGGATAGAACATCGTGCCATTGGGCCGTATCCGGTTACCGGTTTCCGCAGCGGAGCGTTCGGCGCCAGCTGGAATAGTCAATTCGGGATGGTCGTAGACAATCACGCTTAAAATATCCCCAGGCCCTACTCGATACTCATAACCTTGTACTTCTTGATTCAATGCCTGAGATGTTGCTTGCGTGGTAGGCGCTTGCGGGACATACAATGTATCTACAAACTCCGGCGTGATTGGCTGTACGTCCACTCGACCGTCCAGCGACTGGTCGAGCTCGCTGTCATCAATGTGTCCACCAGGGGCCATGGCGCAACCACTCAATGCCCCTAGAAGCATAAAAAACGTCAGATAGCGAACCAACCGCACTGGGCTTTTTCTAGTTTCTATACCTGCTATTGCTTTGAAATTAGTCATTTTTTGTTCCCTTTGTTTTGTGTCTTACCACGCTACCGCCCGGGGATAGTAAATGGCATTTCCCTGAGCCTTATTTGGAAACTCGTCTTGGCGGTTCAGTTTTCGAACCGCCATAAGACATGAATGCCATGTACGGCAGACAAATATAAGGTTACATAAAAAAACAAAACAGATACTTTGATTTACTTAATTGATGAGGGTGAGATAGCTAACGCTATTTAGGCGTGCAGAAATGAGATTGGCGTTAGGGAAATGAGGAAACAACATCATGCCTAGCAGGTAGGTGACATTACCTTTTGTAATACTAATAAAAAATTTATATTTAAAATTAAGGAGTTGTAAAAAATAACATAAGAAGCAATCGCAAGTTACAAGCGCAGAACAATTGTAATACTCCAAAATGGGGAGAGGTCATAGTGACAGTGGAGACACAGAAAAAAGCCCCCCTTGAGGGGCACCCACTAGTCGGTCTTTGAATCAGTTCACGCCTTGTTAGGTTTCCACCGCTCCTTCAGCGCCGTCTTTAGGGGACGTGGAAGGCCAGACGCGATCCTTCGTTTAGCGGCGCGGAGAAGGCGTTTGGTGTAGCCGTGTTGTTCCTTTTTGGCGGAAGTGTTACTGGCCGCCGTATAGACTCGGTTATCTTCACAGCAATAAACGGCTTTCCCCGATATTTTGGCAATACTCGTAGCCTGGCTGGCACCACTTTCAATAAAGAAAGTGTAATCGGAGTTCTTGTAGAACAGGCCCTTATGCGTAGAGTGAACACCCTGGCGCTGACGCTCCTCCTTCGAAGGCAGATCCAGCATGACCAAGCGTTCATACTCAATGCCCTGCTGCTTAAGCCACGTCTCTGTCTGGCGACGGTATTTCTCGAGCCGGTTGGTTACCAAGCAGCCAATTCGACCTGCAGGCAGGAAAAGCAGCTCAGCGTTTTTCAAAAATGCAATGTACTGCGCTCCATCATCGTTCTGGTAAGCGGTAGGATCGACGCACAGCACACCATCGATATCGACACACGCTCGGGAAAGCATGACGGGGGTAAACAGGTTCCACTGGAAAGCCCGGGGTGATTCGAGAGTGTAAAAATGAATATCGACGTATTGCTTACCGTCCGGATCTGCATAGATCGCCAAGGTATCAATTAAGCAAGGGCAGTTGTCGGGGATAGCATCCCGTGCTTCCTGCGCAGTCTTCCCTGTTATGACACTATCATCGACTAGCAGCACTTTTTTCGCATCCCACGCAACGCCCGGCCCACTCTCAGCCTTTCTGCGCAAGCGGGTTTTCAGCGGTCGGTTGGCAATGAATTCTGGGAGCCCTACCACATCGATATGCAAGCCCAACGCAATCATGCTGGCCGGGATCATGCCGCTACGGGGGATACCCACCACCAAGTCGTAACCCTTTCCGTGAACTTTGAACAAGGACGCAGCGATGTCTTCACTTAAATCACCATAGGATTTATAATTCATTGTCTAACCTCTCCTTTTATCAGGATCGTCCAATAAATTTGTGTAGTCAGTAGCCATCTAGGAACGACTTTATAAATACTCAGCAGTGATAACCTTATGTGCGAGAACATACCGGTGTTTTCAGCCCAGGATACGTCACCTCCATATTCTTAATACGAAGCATCGTGACTAGGGTTGCACAGCCATCATAGATAATTGTATGTATCAACAAAACTGGCGATCACGACTCACTGTGCAACGGTAATGTTATTAAATGACATAATCGTGTCACTTAAATGATAGCTCAACAAACACTGCACAAATAACATTATGAGGTAGTATAAAATAAGTCCAAAAAATCGTATAAAGCAAAAAAAATAATACTAGCCACTAGCACTTAATCTTTAAAAAACTAAATAGCAAGATATATGAACTATTTTTTAAATAATAAATAAAAACTATCTTTGATATGCCCAATCGGTCATATCGCAAAAAGATATATAAGGTAAAGTAGATATAAAAAGTAAAAAAGAGACGAAGGCGATGTCTCTAGAGTTTCTTCGACCACGTGAGGGTCGCGTCTTTGAGTAACATATGAATATGTTCGAAAACTTCCATGGATTTTCGGTACGGATCGGGAATATTGCGTCCTTTGCCACTGTCTAGCCAACGACCTAGCAGTAGCGTCTTGCCCAAGGCTTGAGGTGCCTGCTGCCCAACGGCACGGCGCTGGCCCTCGGACATCACCAGTATAAGATCGGCTTCCTGTATCATTGTCGCGGTTAGTTGCCGTGCCTGGTGATTAGTAACATCCAAGCCATCGGCCTCGGCCAGTTGACGTGCAAACGATGCTACAGGTTCACCTTGTAAGGCGCCTAAGCCAGCGGAACTGATATGACGATCGGGTAGCTGCTGTTTAAGCAATGCTTCAGCGACGGGGCTACGACAGATATTACCGGTACACACCACTAAAATACGCTTGAACATGTCTTACTTATCTCCTAGGTAAGCAGAGGCGCACGTTTTCAAATGTGACACATTCAATGCTCCCACTGAATAGCAAGCAACCCAAGGGTTTCGTAGATCGCCCTTTCGGTCTTGCGTAGCTCACGCGCAGAGGGTAGCCAATAAGCTAGCGCTGAGCCCTCCGTTCGATCAGCCAAATAATGAGTAGGTGCAGCCACTGGGGCTAGGCCTGCCGCCTCGAAATGACGCATCGCGCGCGGCATATGCGACGCTGATGTCACCACCAATACTTGAGCACCTTCACCGAGTAGTGACTGCACCGCCTTGGCCTCTTCAGCCGTATCATTGGGCGACACGAGCGTCACGATACTCTCCGAGGGCACCCCCAATGCCTTGGCAGCTTCAGCGTAGCCATGAGCGATGGTCATTTCCGGATCTTTCCCTCCACCTGATACTACCAGCAGCAAGTCTGGACGCTGATGCCATAGCCGCAAGCCTTCCATCAGACGCAAGCCCGAACCTTCGCTGAACCTACCAGTGATCGACCAAGGGCGATCTGGCTGCCAACCACCCCCGAGTACTACCACTGCTTCGATGTCACTCTCTTCAGGCCATTTTTCCCAGGCGGCATATTTCGACTCTAACGGCCCCAGCAAGTTATCTGCCACTGGTGCCCAAGCTGCCAGCAATAGCAAAAGCATTGCCAACGTCATTATGCTGTCACCCAGGCGATGCCGACCCAGCTTTCGAATCGACCATCCGATTGTAAAAGTGACTGCCATCAGTGACATTGGCATCAGCAATATCGCCGTCAGGCTTTTTATTAGTGTATACATGGCGACCATCTTGCGGGACTTGCTCGGCAACGTGAACCCAAAGGAAAATCAGCCAGCTAGCATACACTGCTATACCTGCCGGATATGCAAAAAAAGAATAGCTTAAACCGAAACTCATAAAAGCGATTGGCAACAACATTCCAGCTACAGCATAAGAGCGCTGAATAGGGCTTTCAGCGCGCAAACCTGGAAAAAAAAGCCATAAGGGAATGAGATAGAGGCTCACTACTATAAGAAAACCTGGCAGCCCTCTTCTCACCCAGGCATCCAGCAGATCGTTATGTGCATGCCAGTAATTGCCTAGCTCAGGACTTAGCACGCCTTGTGCCTCTAGTCTTTGCATGGCGGGTAGATAACCCTGATGCCCGTAACCCATAAAAGGACGTTCATAAATCAGCCAGAATGCACCGCGATACATTTCTAAGCGAGCCCCGACGGAGCCATAGTCACCGCCTTCCATATAGCGATGCACCTCAGCCACCGCCTTATCCACGCGTTTTTCTACACCGCTATATGGCGTCGCATACACACCTATCATCACAGCTATTGCAGCACTCAGTGCCAGCCATCGCCAAATCGCTCGCCATCGACGCGCATATCCGCAATAAAACACCCATATCACTAGCGGCAATGCCAACCATCCGCCCCGCGTGCCAGAAAGTGCCGAGGCTAGGCCGCCTCCCATTGCGCCACTCAGCAAAAGCGCTACCCAAAAAAAACGTGTTGAACGCTTTTGCCAAGCCCAACCCAGCCCGGCCAAACATAACAGCGCCACCAACAGCGCAAGATTGCCGAAAAAGATCGAATGTAACGGCGGGTGCCCTGTGGCACGGGTTAAACCAACTACCCATTTTTGCCAGGCTGCCCATCCCCCCGTACCCAATCCACTCAACGCTAAACCAAACCACCACGCGGAAGGCCTTGGTGGTACAGAGCGGATTATTACAAAGGCCAATGCCGCAAGCCAGGCGGCACCCGCAAGCGGCATGGCTTTATTCAAACTTGAATGCCAAGCGCCAGCCGTTATTTCGACAATGCCTACGCCTAATAGCAATGCCAACAGAAGGCTATCCCCACGCCCCATTGTTTTTTTAAAAAAGCTATACTCTCGTCGTTCATCCCTGGTAATAATCGCCCATATGACGGCGCCCCCCAATCCAAGCCAATAGCCAAAGGGAGCCAATAGCGGTAACACAGTGATTGCTAAAGCCTGCATGCAGTGTTTGCCTTGTAGGTCACGGAAGTACGTATGCTTTATTGCCTCACCCGATCTCCGCTTCCTCTACCCATCACCGTTAGGAACAGGTAGCGAAAATACGTCGGCACCGCCATAGTCGCCATCATTTTCTGATCCGTTTCTGCCAGTAACTGAGGCGTAGACATATCAATATCGTTAAGTTGCGCCAGTCCGGTAATTCCCGGGCGAACATTGTATACACCACGCTCGGTACGCTCTTTGATCAACTCATCTTGCGTGTATAAGCACGGACGAGGCCCCACAAGGCTCATATCCCCCTTCAATACATTCCATAGCTGGGGTAACTCATCCAGCTTGGTACGGCGTAAGAAATGACCGAATTTGGTAATTGAGGAAGAGTCTGCAAGATGTGAAGCAACCCAAGCGGTATCAAGCTTCATGGTACGAAACTTGATCAATACAAACGGTTGGCCACGATATCCCACACGCTCTTGTAAAAATAGAGGGGAACCCGTGTCCCAGTAGCCGATTAGGGCTAATATAAACAGTAATGGCATACCTATGAGCAGGCCCGTGGCAGCAAATAGAATGTCAAAAAATCGTAATATTTTAGTCATGATGTCAAAGCCCACAGGGTTAAGTCACAAGCATTGCCATATAAAAATTAGGTCTTGGCAACGTCTAATTCCACAACAATATGCATTTTTTCGCCCAAACGAAGGAATTCAAAGAGTAGCGATATCGATGAGAAGTATATAAACAGACTGCCTATATAGCCATAACGGTTAACCTAATAACCTCAGAGAGCTTTACCATACTATTTTACTACCCTTGCTAACTAGAAATTAAGCAAAAAGTAACCAAGAGTACTTTTCACTAATATGCGTTATTTTATAAAAAACAAGGTATTATTGACAGAAGTCAGCTTTAAATACAATCGAACCATTAATACTAATTTATAAAGAAATCTAGAGTACATAGCTACTTTAGACAGTTACTTTTTAACTTATAGAATTGTCGGGGCAGAATTTCCAAGCCTGACGTTTACGGTAGAGTGTTGAAGGTGCAACTTCTAGCAACGACGCTGCGCGCTGAATATTTCCATTACATATTCTAATAGCATTTTCAATGGCCTTCTGCTCTACCTGCCACAGCGGTGTAACCGAATGAGGCCAAGCCTCGCCCTCATCTTGAGTGCATTTACTTAAATGCTTTTCTAAACTTTCCTCTAGATCCAACATTTCTAAAGTAAGCATAACACCATCGTGCATTATCACCGACCTTCTTATAACATTTTGAAGTTCTCTAACGTTTCCAGGCCACGAGTAATCAAGTAATGCTTTTTTAGCATTCGCCGAAAAATGCTGAAATTTTTTCTTCTCCTCGGACGAATAACGCTTCAACAGATTCTCTGCGATCTCGATGACATCGCGCCCTCTCTCCCGTAAAGGCAATAGCTTTACGGGCACTACATTCAAACGATAATAAAGATCTGATCGAAACAACCCCTTACTAACTTGCTCCAAAGGATTTACATTTGTTGCGCATACAATACGACAGTTTACTGTATGGGCAGTCGTCGACCCGACTGGCATAACTTGTCCCGTCTGAAGAAAACGAAGCAACTTACTTTGCATGGATAGGTCTAACTCAGAAATTTCATCGAGAAAAAGGGTTCCTCCATCCGCAGCTCTTGCATAGCCGATAGTGTCGCATGTGGCTCCGGTAAAGGTGCCTTTCAAATGACCGAAAAATTGAGATTCAAAAATATCAAACGGTATTGCCGCGCAATTAACAGCAATAAAAGGCTTGTCACACCTAGCACCCTTTTCATGCAGTACCGTAGCGCAAAGCTCTTTTCCAGTTCCACTCTCTCCAGTTAGAAAAACTGGAACATCAGATTTAGCCAAACGTTCAAGAGTCTCGTAGAGCGTGCACATCCCTGCTGAGCTTCCAGTAAAATATTGTTTATTTATGTTCTTATCATAGTGTTCAATACTCTTATTTCGGCAAATGTACTGATTCATTATTAACTCCTCTGATTCATCACCTATATAAACAAAGCCCTACCTTAGCATACACAATCAAATATAAAATGAATAAAAAAAATACGCTTTAAATGAGTCTATTTTTATAGCCAAAAAAAAACAAATCGAATACTTATTTTTAATTTTTTTAATATTAAAGTCATACTTATTATTGACTAAAGAAAGGTAGCCATTTTTACCATCTAAGCTAATATATTTTAATTTATTTTCTAATATTCTAAGGGATAAAAAAATAATACTCTGGGTGCTTAATCTACCCAACCTACAGATTTATCGCTTATAAATGCCGCATTTCAAAAAATTTATACTAAAACGAAATGCAAAATGAAAAAACAAAAAAAACACAGAAAGGAACCAAACAGATACCTTATTATAAATAAAGGTAAATTCAGCTTTTGGCATACGTCCTGCCTTGATAACACCAGGGAACAAGCCAGGGCACATTATAATGAAAATGTATAAGTACAGTTTTGCTTGCTGCTTAATAAGCATCATTAGTGGTTGCGCATCTATTGAGCCAAACGTAAATACCGTACATCCGCTTGCAGGGCCACCTGTAACATCGAACGATACGCCTTACTCGCAGTGCCTGACTGCTCTGCGTAATAGCTACGAGGCTAGCAATCTCCCCGTCATAGCAGTTGGGCAGATCAGCGATAAAACCGGTCAACGGACTTACTCCACCGTTACTGAAAGCAGCGCCTTGACTCAAGGCGTTTCAGAAATGCTGATTAGCGCCTTCTATAAGACCGGCAAGGTCAATCTAACTGAACGCTTGGACGTCAGGGTTCCTCTGGCAGAGCAACAACTATTCGAACAGAACGCACTGGCATTCGCACCAAAACCCATTGCGGTAATGCCGGCTAACTTTGTAATTTTAGGCGCTTTAACTGAGCTCAATTACAATATTTCCACTGGAGGTGCGCGCCTTTTCGTGAGCGGAATTGGAGCCGGTATTCGCACCGCCGTCATCAATGTCGGCCTGGATCTTCGCCTGGTCGATGTCAGGACATTCAGCACCTTATACGTATCGAGCCTGCAAAAGCAGGTCGTTGGCTATGAGGTGGAATCGGGCATCTATCGCTTCTTTGGCAACCAACTTATCGAGTTCGATACCGGCGCTGTGAGGAATGAACCGCTACAGCTCGGTGTTCGATCGGTCGTGGAGATGAGTGCTTTTCAGATCCTGACCGAAGGCCTGGGCCTCCCGCTCCCCGATGGCAAATCGTGTGAACCGGAAGCCGGGTATCCTGTAGTCGCTAACCATGAGGTAAGCCACAATGAAACTTAACAAACTCACCATATCTATCGGCGCAGCAAGCGCCCTGATGTTGGGCATCTCACAAGCGCAGGCTTTCGATCAGTCCCACTGGAAATGGGATCTAAACGTAAAGACTGATGTAGATCAGTACATCGATATTGATATTGATGCTCACGAGATTGACCCTGACGGTCTTACATTGGTCGAAATTGACCAAACTTTCAACGGGAGTGTGAACTCGGTCAGCACGGTAACGGATATCGATAATATGTCGAAACCCGACACTGATATCGAATTCGACTGGGAAGCTAAACTCCCTATTTTTGGCAAAGTCGAGGGAGATGCTAATTTACATATCGATAACTCGGATTGGGGGCTAGGAGAGCTAGGCGCGATTGAGAGCACCGCAACGGCGGTCGCCAATAACGGCAACCTTGTGACGGATGCAATGACTAACCTAGATGCCAGTCAGATTTGGAATGGCTCGGGAACCGTTACAGCTACATCTTACGTGGGGAACATCGACAACATGACAGTTGATAGCGCTGCAACGGCAGTCGCCAATAATCTGTCTGTGGATGTACAGCCTACCTATGGTTCAGACTCCATATTGTTGGCAAACATTGTACAAACAGGTACCGGTACAGTGTCAGCCTTCTCTACCGTAAACGATGTGGATCTAAGTGTCGCAGCTCCTAGCGGCTTCGAAGGCCCTCATATCAGCTCAGTTGCTACCGCAGTGGGCAACAACGTCAACGTTAGCGTGGGAAATCTAGGCAATTAGTAATTTTCAACATCAAGGATCCAGAGGGCTGGCTTCAGCCCTCTGGAGTAAAGGAGGCATCATGAAGCTTTACTCTTTTCGATTTGACTTAACTCTCTGCTGCTTTATGTTGGCCATGTTGTTAATGCCCACGCTCGCCATGGCCAGTGACGGCTCGCTAATCGGACCGAAACCTTATACTTTTCCGGCACGTAGCGCTCAGTCTGCCCTGATTCTCTATGAGAACAAGCGGAGCGGTAACCTAGGACAAGGCGTGGGTGCAACCACGATTTACAGCAATACGTCGATTTCAGCGAACAACTGGCAGCAGATCGAAATGACACTAGGAGACAATGCAGAAGCCGCACTAGACGTAGAGTCTAGTCAGAGCTCTGAGGGTAGCCAATCCACCACTAATTCGGATTTTCTTAATAGACGTGCAGAGACACAAGGCGAGGAAGAACTGCAAAACCAGGACTAGCTAATGAGCGAGACACGTATCAATAAATTGGTGTGATATGTCCAGCGCGGACCGTCTCATTTATGCCCCTAAACTTAATCATTAGTTCATTTTTAAAAATGAAGCAGTCAACCTATAAGGCTGACTGCTCCAGAACTAATTTAACCCACTTAGGCCATACAACAGCCTCTGAGGTCGGCAGCTATTTATCAGATGTAATACGCTAGCCTAACACTGGCGAATTGCTCCCCAGAACAGGGATCTGGCAGGCGCGCTTTATCAAGCAGCATGGCTTTCGTAACCTGCGACAACGCTTAGGCGATCAGAGCCACAGGCTCCATCCCCTTGTACTGAATCTTTTATTGCAGCCCAGCCCAGAACGCCTCTGCATAGGGGCTCAGCGGAGCGACAGGTCTGGTGAGGTGAATCTCCAGCGGGATATCCCAGCTCTGATCCAAAACACGATGCAGCCGCCCATCCGAGATCTCCTGCTCGGTAAGACTTCTGGGCAGCCAAGCGCCCCCTTTGTTCTCCAAAGCCATCGACATTAGAACCGCCGCTAAATGACTGCTAAAGCGCGGTTTCAGGTGCAATAACGCTTCTTTTCCTTGAAGCCTATGCGAAACGATACGCCCTAGCCCTGATTCTTCGGTGTAGGCAAGGTAAGGCAATGACTCAGGCGAGGCGTCGAACTGCGCTGATCCTCCAACTAAGGCAAGTAGAGTGTCGCGACCAATTTCTTTACTGACGAACTGATCAGCCGTTAAACGCGGGGGAACATCCGGGTGACGGTGGCAGAGTAAAAACTGTACTTGGCCATGCACCAACATTTGCTCGCAAGTGGCCATACTGTCGGAGTGCAACCGAACGGATTCGATGGGTGCGCCCTTTTCTGTGCTTCTGATCCAACGTGGAAAGAACGTAAACGACAGTGAATGGGTTGCCGCAAAGTGAAGTGTTTTAGCGGCCGTGCCTGCAACTTCTTGCGCCTCGGCTCTGATACGATAGAGCCTGCTAGCCGCATCTTGCGCGCTAGTCAGAATATGCTTGCCAGCTTCGGTCAACGTGGCGCCTTGGGGGGTGCGGATGAACAGATCTGCTCCAATCCAATTCTCCAATGAACGTATTCGTCGGCTGAATGCTGGCTGAGTGATGTGCCTAGCTTCTGCGGCACGGACGAAGCTGCCGTACTCGGCCAACGCTTCAAAATCTTCCAACCAAACGAGTTCCATAGGGCAATGCCGTCTCAGTATAGGGCGCGGCATTTATAGCATTGGGCGCGCCTCCTCGCCAACCTTACCATGGTCGCGTCAACCACAAGAGGAGCACGTCATGCGTATCGTAGAAATCCGAGAAAAAACTGTTTCTATTGCCTCACCTATCGCTAACGCCTACATCGATTTCTCCAAAATGACCTGCTCGGTCGTAGCTGTCATTACCGATGTCATTCGTGATGGAAAGCCTGTCATCGGCTATGGCTTCAATTCCAACGGCCGTTACGGCCAAGGCGCGTTGATGCGGGATCGTTTCCTGGATCGCATCAGCGAAGCGGATCCGGAATCGCTGATCGACCAAGAGAACGATAACCTCGATCCATTCGCCATCTGGAAGACCTTGATGACCAACGAGAAGCCGGGTGGCCATGGTGAGCGTTCGGTCGCTGTTGGCACCATTGATATGGCTGTCTGGGATGCTGTTGCCAAGATCGAAGGTAAGCCTTTATACCGCTTGCTGGCTGACCGTTATCGTGACGGCGTGGCCGATGACAAGGTCTGGGTTTATGCAGCGGGGGGTTATTACTATCCCGGTAAAGACCAATCCAGGCTCAAAGCTGAGATGCAGAGCTATCTGGATCGCGGCTATGACGTTGTAAAAATGAAGATCGGTGCCGTTCCTCTGGATGAAGACATTCGTCGCATTGAGGCCGTGCTAGAAGTCGTTGGTGACGGTCGCCGCCTGGCCGTTGATGCCAACGGTCGCTTCGATCTGAAAACAGCCATCGCTTACGCCGAGGCCATCAAGAAGTACAACCTGTTCTGGTACGAAGAGATCGGTGACCCACTCGACTATGCCTTGCAGGCCGAGATGGCGAATCACTACGAGCTACCGATGGCCACCGGTGAAAACCTGTTCTCCCACCAAGATGCCCGCAACCTGTTGCGTCACGGCGGTATGCGTCCTGATCGCGACTTCCTGCAGTTCGACTGCGCACTGTCCTACGGCCTGGTGGAATACATGCGCACTCTGGATGTAATGAAAGAACTTGGCTGGTCGTCGCGCCGCGTTGTACCGCACGGTGGTCACCAGATGTCGCTGAACATCGCTGCTGGATTGCACCTGGGCGGCAACGAGTCTTATCCGGATGTGTTCCAGCCATTCGGTGGTTTTGCTGATGGCATCAAGGTAGAGAACGGCTATGTCGCTTTACCTGATGTACCGGGCGTGGGCTTTGAAGCCAAGTCCGCACTGTACGCGGTCATGCGTGAACTCGGCGAAGGCTAAGTTATGTCTACGAATGCCCCGCCACGTGCGGGACATTCGTGCTTTTGGCATCAGCCCCTGATGCCAGCCACAATGCCCATAATAAGAATACCTGAGATGCGTCAGTGGAAACGTGCAAATCACGCTAGTACAGCCAGCTTTATGTACAAGTGCTGATCGACATAGCCATCGGCGCTGTGAACGGTACCAAGCTGCAGTCGTTTGCGGATGAAATGTCTAGCTAATCGTTATTGATCCAATGGATGGAGTAAGCTGGCTGCCTGAGGCGGCCAGCTTTGTGAAGGCGTTATTTAGCAGGTTCTCCAGGAAAAGGAATGAACTCAGCATCGTCTCCGGGGGGAAGACGAAAGCGACCATTCTCAAAATCTGCCTCTACCCAAGCCTGTTTGGCGGCCTCTAGCTTTTCTCGCGAAGAGGCAACGAAGTTCCAGGATATATAACGGGGGCCATTCAGCGTTTCACCGCCCAGTAGCATCAGCCGAGTTCCGGATTCGCCCGCTACCACCGTTATCGGGTCGCCTGGTCTGAACACCATCATGCAGCCAGCTTCAAAGGTTTCCCCTGCGATAATGACACTACCGGACATGACATAAATACCACGATCCTCATGGCCATCCGGCAAAGGAAGCTTTGCCCCTGGCTGCAGTATCGCATCTGCATAAAACATTTCAGAGAAGGTCTTTACTGGGGCCCGCTCTCCCCAGGCCGTGCCCAGGATCAAACGCACTTCCTTGCCCTCGCCTTCCAGCATCGGTAGTGACTCCTCGCTATGATGCTCAAAGCTGGCAGGCTGGTCTTCATAAGCTTCAGGGAGCGCTATCCACGTCTGTATCCCCAACACAGAGTGCTTGTTCTGACGAGTAATAGCACTGGTGCGCTCCGAATGGGTGACCCCATTACCAGCTACCATCCAATTAACCGCGCCAGGATGAATCATTTGGTTGGTGCCCAGGCTATCGCGGTGTTGGAACTCCCCTTGATATAGATACGTAACAGTGGCAAGCCCAATATGGGGATGTGGGCGAACATCAATGCCTTCGTCGTTAAGAAACTCAACGGGCCCCATCTGATCAAAAAAGATGAACGGCCCCACCATCTGCCGTTTTGGGGCAGGCAGTGCACGGCGCACCTCGAAACCACCTAAATCCCGAGCGCGTGGAACGATCAGTGTCTCTATATCATTCAAGCTACCGGCGGAGGGGCATTTTGGCTCTAAATCAGGCATCCAACTCATAGGTTTTCTCCAGAAGTGAGAGGTAGGAAAATGGAGTGCGCACCTTACAAGAGCACATCGTGCCACTCTGAGTGGCGTGCAAATTGTGCTTTTGCAAATGGGCATAACGGCATGATTTTCTTGCCCGAGGAGCGAACGTCTTCGACTGCTTTTGCGACTAACGCAACACCCACTTTTTGTCCGCGCATGGCATCAGGCACTTCAGTGCTATCAATGATGATCATCGAATCACCCGCTTTCGAATAGGTCATCTCTGCTTTAGCCCCATTGAGCTCAACTACATAGCGCCCCTTGGTATCACTGGTTTCATGCTCAATGGTAAAAGAAGCTTCAGGTGTACCAGACATTGCTTTCTCCTTATCGTATTACTCAGCAAACAACTCAGTATGTGTTTCTATAACTTAATAGTTATCAGGAGCCTTTTCTTTCAATAGCACTTAAGACCTGTACTTAAGACCTGTACTTAAAATTAGCACTAAGCTTAGTACTTAGCCCGCCGATTGCTGCGATGCAAGTTGGCTCGCCGGGTCCTTCAACAATTCTTTTGATGAACAACGCGCTGGTGCATGGCCCCAGCCGGGCCATCTTGATACTCACTGGAGATTTGGTGGCTATTGCCGGGCTCGCGGCTTGCTCACTCCTGGGAGTCGGGGCGTTGCTGGAGGCAAATCCAAATGTATTTATGGCTATCAAAGTTATCGGTGCTGTTTATCTTTTATGGCTAGGTATGCAGCAGTTTCTTATGGCACAAGCGATTCCTATGAGTAGCGGTCAGCCTACAACATTGCAAAGCATTCCCGTGCTTTGGCGACAATCGTTTATGGTTGGGCTCAGCAATCCCAAGGCGATTCTATTTTTCTCATCGCTATTGCCGCAATTTGTAAGTACCCAGCAAGACTCGCACATTTCTGCGTTGCTTCCTCTAATCCTGTTATTTGTGTTTATCAAACTGATCGTTTCGAGCGCTTACGCATTAGCCGCCCAAACAGTGGTCACGAAACTGGCGAAACCAGGTGCCGCCGTTTGGGGTAAGCGCGCGGCCGGAGGAGTGTTAATGGCTTTTGGGATCGTAATGGGCTTCACTGCTTTTTACTAAACACCCACGTGTTGGAAAAAAACCACTTCCAACACTGGAAATACCCTACGAAAGTTCAATCGCAAGTTTCCCCGAGTGCGCTGCTGGACGGGCGCTGCACAATAAAACCTTCCCCTCTGGTGGTGATATTCCTTCTGGGTAGGTCACTTCACCCGCTGTCATTGTGCAGGCGCATTCTCCACAGCTACCGCTGCGACATCCATAGGCAGGGTGAAGCCCTGCTTTTTCGGCGGTTTCTAACAGGCTTTCGCCCGGCTGCCATTGGGCAACCACGCATTGATGGGTAAAGCTAACGTCTATCGGTTGCTCGGCGACAGGCGCTGCGTATGCCTGCGTTAGCGCCGAAGGGCCGAACGCTTCCGTATGTATCTGCTCCGTCGAAAACCCAAGCTCTAGCGCCTCCTGATGGTAGCGCTGAACAAAAGCGGCGGGGCCACAAAGATACAGCTGCAACGCCGACAGCTGCTGATCAGCAACAACCTGTTTCAACGAAACCCGTCCAGCAATCCAACCATTAGGTGCAACCTCTGACCCCGTCACGTGACGCCGCAAATGCAGTCCTCGTGCCTGGAGGTCGAGCAGCTCCCTGCCGAAAGGGGCCTCGGCAACATCGCGCACGCTCTGAATCAACGTCACTGGGCCACGACCTGCATCGGTTAACTCATGGGCTAGGCTTACTAAAGGCGTAATCCCGATACCACCACCCAGCAGCACCCAATGGGCACGCTTCGAGCCGCTGGCCGTCGCTGTAAACGAACCCGTTGGCTGACTGACGGCTAGCTCCGAACCCACCTTCAGCGCTTTATGTAAGTAACGCGAGCCTTCACCGTCTGCCTTGATACTGATGCGATAGCTTGCTTGGCTGCTACTGCCTGATAGCGTATAGCTACGCACAAGCGGGGTTCCATCCAAGCGCGGCACACGCAGCGTAATGAACTGCCCCGCGTTAAAGGGTGCCAGCGCTTCGCCCTGTAAATAGAAGGAACGAATCTCAGGCGTCTCCTGCACCACGTCCACCACCTGAACTCGCTGCTGAGTGGAAGGGGCAAGCATCTGCCAAGGCCCAAGAGGATCCGCTTCAACCGCTACTCCACTGGCATGGCTACGCCAGCGCATGATGCCCGGCCGCCACACGATATGTCTCGGCGTCAGGCACCAGTAACGCTCAGCACCGAGGTAATGCGCCCCCGCTGTTTCCTCATCCACAAGCCGCGCCTCGCCGGAGAGGTGCAGCATATCTCCACTGGCGAAATCAGGTATTACCAAGGCAGCGCGACCGCTAGCCAACACATTGCCCAGCGTGTTGAAGAAGCGGTTGCCCGAAAAGTCTGGCAAGATCAGGTCAGCCCCCTGACGACGAATAAAGCCTGCTCGCCCACCGCGATGGGAAGCATCCACCTGCAGGCCCTGTTCGGTATGCGCGTAGCTGCCTACGAAAGCCGTGAGTGCCCGATCAATATGCGCTAGCACCGGCTCAGGCAACTGATCAAGAATCGAGTCGCGCATGGTAAGCACGGTGCCCGGCTGAGGCAGCACCGACTTCATCGCTGACCAGTCATGAATGTACTGGGGGCAATTGCCAAAGGCATGAGTTACCTCTAAATGCCATTGGCCGTTTGAGCCTCGCAACAAGCCGTTTACCCGATTACGGCGGCGCGTGTGCAGCTCGATACCCAGCAGCCCCAGGCTGGCGCCGCTGCTAAGCAACGGAGCAAGGGGATCACCCGAGGGCGGCGCTGCGTTTAATTCGAGCCGACCTTCATCATGCGCATCAACAAACCCCGGCGCGCCCTCCAGGAGAGTCACCCAAGGCCAGCCCTCAGCATCCACCGCAGCTGCCGCCACAAACGGCAACTGAGGAAAGAAGTGCTGAAGCTGTGGTGTTAAGAAAGGCCGCATCACTTTGCTGCCAATCTCTGCCATTTGTTGCTCCGCCCCGACTAAGCGCTGTAGGGCGAGCTCGCCCGCATGCCATGGGCTATTGGTGTCGGCATCATTCACTCTCGACTCCTGACGGGAAGGTAACCCGCTCCGTGCTGAGACGTTTTTTAGGCTGGCTTAGCTATTTAGTGTGACTTAGCTAAGTAGCCCTACCTTGGTAACGCCCATTGGCACGAAGCCTTTCAGCGCTTCGATGCGCTTCAGCCAGGCGCGTATATGCGGGTAAGGTTCCAGCGATACATTGCCTTCCGGCGCGTGAGCGATGTAGCTGTAAAGAGAAACCTCAGCCAGGGTGGCTTGGTCGCCCGCCAGAAAGGGCTGCTGCGCCAAATGCGCATCAACAATTGCAAATAGCTCATGCGCATCGGCAATTAGCGGTGCAGGGTCGAAAGGGGCATTAAAGACGGTGACCAAGCGAGCCTTCATAGCAGAGTTCGCCAACGGGCCTGCCGCGACGGACAGCCAGCGCTGAACCTGGGCTTGTTTCAACGGGTCATTTGGCAGCCAGCGACCAGAACCATAGCGACGTTCGAGATAGACCAAAATGGCATTAGAATCCGACAGAATGACGCCTTGGTCATCCAACACCGGTACCTGAGCGAAGGCGTTCAGATTTAAGAAAGGCGGTGCCTTATGCTCGCCTGCAGCGAGATCGACATCGATAAAGGTGGCGGGCAAACCGAGCAGCGAAAGCATTAACTCGATGCGGTGGCAGTGGCCTGAAAGTGCGTGACGATGGACCTTAATAACTTTGGACATGATCGGCTCCTTAATTAGCATCTTCAAGAACAGGTGGGCTTCAGTGAAGGAAGCAACATCACCTATCCTGAGCCAAAACAGGAACGACAAGAATAACGATTTCAATCAATAGAAAATTGCGTGAGATGAAATAATCAATCTAACAACTGTGCCCGCAACCAGGGGGTCGCTAGCTCCAAAAAAGCCATCACGCTGGCGGGCGCCCTTAGGCCAAGAGCGTAGGTTAACGCCAGAGAATCAGCCGCTGGCCAAAGGGGTGCGAGGACGGGTTCAAGCAGGCCCTGGGCGCAAGCGCGACGCGCCTCTAATTGGTAGCAGCGCACGACGCCCGCGCCCTCAATGGCCGCCCGCAGTGCCCCGGTACTGGTGCTGATACTCAACCTAGGCTGAAAGCGAAGGGATTGGCCTTCGGCCAACCGCCAAACCGGTGCCTGCCCCGCTTCTGTGCAGTGAATTAGCGCGTGGCGAGCCAAACTTTGCAGGCTATCAGGCCGCCCTGCTTTGTTCAGATAACGGGAGCTGGCAAACAGGCCAATGCGCAGGTCACCAAGGGATCTGGCGTATACCGTTTCAGGCAGGGGCCCCTGCATTAGGCGGATGTGAGCAGGAGCCACTGCGTCTATCCGATGGGGATGCTCATCAGCGAGTAGGCAGACCTGCAACGCCGGATACGCCGCTTGCACCCTCAGCACTAACGGCAACAGTAGTGGCTCCATCAACGCCTGAGGCGCCTGCAAATGTAACGTGCCGCTGAGTTCAAGGTGCTCCTGGCGGGCGTTGGTTTCAGCGTCGGCCACGGCGTGAATCAGCGCGTCGGCATGTGCGTGTAATCGCTGGCCCGCTGGCGTCAATGAACTGCCTTTAGCTGAGCTAGTGACTAAAGCGACACCCAGGCGCTGCTCCTGCGCACGAAGCAGGCGATGAAGTTTAGCTGCCGAGAAGCTACTCGCGTCAGTTGCGGCCTGCACACTGCCGTATTTAGCAACGGCAGACAGCGCCATCAAGGCCTCAAAACGCAGCGGTGATTCTGGGGAGAGCGCCATGGTCAGGCACGATAGCCGAGTGCCGGGTCGGCTCGTAGCCGCTCGGCAAGCAAATCAACGAAGGTACGTACGCTGGCGGCGCGCCCACGGCCCGCCGTTACCCAAATATTGATGGGAATGGCCGGTGGCTCAAAACGCGTTAGCACTCGCCGCACTCTGCCTTCCACTTCGCTAGCAGCTACCTGATAGGACAACAGCCGAGTAAGTCCAGCGCCCGCCTCGACCGCCGTTAACGCCGCGTGAATGGCGCTGATGCGCAGCCGTGGCGATGGCGTCACCTCAATGCGTTTGCCCTTCTCCTCAAACCACCAATGGTTGCCGAAATGGCTGCCTTCAGCCACCACCGTGGGCAGCGCCTCCAACTCATGCGGGTGCTGCGGCTCGCCATGCTGTGCTAACCAGTCAGGGCTGGCGCAGACTACCTGCCGCACTTCGCCGACAGGCACGATTATGTGCTGGCAATCCTCGGGCACATGCCCGATACGCACCGCCACATCAATGCCCTCCTCCTGCAGGTTAACCGGCCGATCAATCAGTTCGGCGCGAACCTGCACGTCAGGGTAGTGTTCTAAGTAGTTAACGATCTGCAGCGTAACGAAGTACTCGCCGAACAGCACAGGCGCAGTCACGCTTAAAAGGCCACGTGGAGTGAGATAGCTGCCGGTAGCGGAGGCTTCGGCCTCAGAAAGTTGCGCAAGTACCTGCTGAGCATCCTCCAGATAACGACGTCCCGCCTCGGTCACACGCACCTGCCGCGTAGTGCGCTGTAATAACGCAACGCCCAAACGCGCTTCAAGTGCCGCCACCGCCCGCGTAACACGAGGAGGCGACAGCTCAAGCTGCCGCGCGGCGACCGAAAAGCTTTCCAGCTGCGCCACGGAAGCAAAAACACGCATCTCTTCGAATCTGTCCAAAGCAGCTCCACGATCAGCGGTAGAAATCACTCTCAACATTCTACACACCCACAGGGTGCCCAGGCAGTTGTTGCATTGGTCTTTTAATGTGGGCCTTACGGTTCAACCCAGTGTAGTAAAAACAAGAATGCCAGCGACGACCCAACGGTCAACACGTTGTGGTTTTAAGCGCTAGAAAATGTCTAGAGGTTTTTGACTCGGGCATGACGAAGCTTGCGGGGATACATAGCATTACTATTTTCGTAGTAATAGGACAAAGCAATAGCATATGCCAAGTTTTTGGAAAATATGCCGAGGGTGAGGGTATAGGTGAAACCTACAATAGAAATTGTCGTTTCCACTTCAACCTGACATAGCCGAAACGAAAAAACAGTAACTTACATCACGTTCTCCACCTCAAAATGACATAAACTTTCCACTTCTTAATGACATAAAGTAAAACGATCGTTCATTCTGGTTATAAAATTACGTTATTAAAATACATGGAATAATGCATGCTGTTCCACATGACCAAATATCTGTCATGGACTCAAACTGCCCCTATCAAATAGTAGTGCTAGTCCTCAGCTATTCCTGCGGCCTGTAAACGACTTCTAAGGCGCTGATTCTCCTCGATCAGGTCAGTCGCTAGAGCGGCAAGCTCGGGTACTGCCTCGAAATCCCGCTCCAACTGACACATTCGTCGAGCACGGGTTAGGTCATAACTGGTAAAACGCCAGCTCGCCACATAGGGTGAACCATCAGCCAATAGGCCACTCTCAATCCTCTCGATCACCCAATTGGTTTCTACCGAGCAAGCGCGCGCCAGCTCTTCAAGCGTTAATGTCGCCTCGTCGATTAGTTCGCCGTTAACACAATGCTGTTGCGCCATGTCTAAACTCCCTTCCGTTGGCGCGGATCAAAAGCGAGTTCTTGCGCCATAGTCTCATACAGTTCCCGTGCTTTATCTGTATTGGCCAGGGGTAGCACCACTTCAAGTTCTACATAAAGATCGCCAGGCTCCTGCCCAGGTATACCTCTGCCCTTAAGGCGCAATCGCCGACCCGTCTGTGACCCAGCTGGGATCTTAAGCTTCACTGTCCCTGAAGGGGTTGGGGTTTCGATGTTCGCTCCCAAAGCGGCTTCCCAAGGGGTGACCGGTACGGTTTGATGTACATCCCGCCCTTCGACCCGATATCTCGAATCCGGTGTGAAGTGAATTTCCAAGTAAAGGTCACCAGCCGGGCCACCTCCAACACCTGGGCTGCCCTGCCCTGTCAGACGGATATGCTGGCCCGCTTTGATGCCTTTAGGTATTAGTACGCTGAGAGTGTGTTCACGAGAAGTCACACGGTCATGCGCGTCGACCTGGGGCACTTGCAGGGTAATCTTACGAGTTGCGCCTAGGAAGGCATCCGCAAGGTCGATGATAACCTTGGCATGACGATCCTCACCGCGTATCTGATAGCCGCTCCCGGATTGCCCTGCTCGCCCACCTTGACCAAAAAGATTGGCGAAGAAGTCACTGAACTCGCCGAGGTCAGCCTTCTCAAAACCACGACCACTGAACTCGAAACCTGCATCCCAATCAGGGGGTGGATGGAAATCCTGTCCCGACTGATACTGCTGCGCCAGTTGGTCATAGGCGACGCGCTTCTCCGGGTCGTACAGCACCGCCTTGGCCTCATTGACCTCTTGCATACGCTGTTCGGCTTCAGGCTCCTTGCTGACATCAGGGTGAAACTTACGCGCCAGCTTGCGATAAGCTTTCTTGATCTCCTCGGCCGTCGCGGTCTTCGACACCCCAAGCACCTGGTAGTAATCCTTGAATTCCACTTATAAGAAGCTCCAAGAGAGGAGATTTTTTAGACATATTTTGAACATTTATACGTTTGCTATATTCGTGGATAGCATCCGGGTGGGTCTGTTCGTTATAGCACCTAGCAGCAAATTTAGCTGTCGATCACACTAAATATGAAGTGATGCACTTAGAGCTCGCAGCGTTTTCACCACTGCTTCGCTCATCACCGATTGCAAAGCCTATGCGCGGTATCGCACCGACAGCCGACTGTACACCGGTTAATCTTCTTACACTGGTTCATATTTTGTGTAAAAACACGGCATTCGGTTGAATTCTGAGAACCCTCAGGTAGCGGATTATGCATTTTCGACTCGACGGCATTGCTTGTCGAATACTGATCGTTGACTGGGAGTAAGGCATGTCGTTAAAAGGGCCACAGGGTGACTCAATGGTCGTTGAGCGGGTTGCCCTGCAATCAACAGAAGCTGACACATCAAAAAGCAGCATCACTCGGGCCGAGTCTATTCTCAACTCAATCAGTGATGCGCTTATCAGCACAGATCTTAAGGGCAATGTCGACTACCTGAACCTTACGGCAGAACTCATGACGGGGTGGAAACTGAATCAGGTTCAGGGAAAACCGATAGACACGGTAATGCCACTGATTCACAGCAATAGTTCTACGGTTTGTCAGAATCCGATCAATCTGGTTCTGCAGCACAACAAGCCGGTCAGCATGGTGCCCGGCACTATGCTAGTGCGACGTAACGGTAGCACAGTGGCGATTGACGATTCGGCAGCACCTATCAGAGACTCCAACGGTGAGATCAGCGGCGCGGTTATCGTATTTCATGATGTCACTGTGGCTCGTGACCTAGCCATTAATATGGCCCATCAGGCGCACCATGACGCCCTTACACAACTGCCTAACCGTGTATTGCTTTACGACCGCTTAGACCAAGCCATTAGCTTTGCCGAGAGACAAGGCAATTCGCTGGCCGTCATGTTCCTCGACTTAGACAACTTCAAGAACATCAACGATTCGCTTGGGCACGCTGTGGGTGACAGCCTTCTTCAATCAGTGGCGCAACGATTAACTGCGTCTGTCAGGCGCACAGACACAGTCAGTCGCATCGGTGGAGATGAGTTCGTCCTCCTGCTAACTGAATGCCACAATACCCAGAATGCTGCCATAACGGCACAGAAACTACTCACAGCAGTGGCTGCTCCGTATCAGATAGATCAGCACAATTTGCAGATGACTAGCAGCATTGGCATTAGCGTTTATCCCGCCGATGCCCTTAATGCAGAAGCCCTGATTAAGAACGCAGACACTGCGATGTACCGCGCCAAGCAAGCTGGACGTAATAACTACCATTTCTTCAGGCAGGACATGAATATTCGGGCACTTGAAAGGGAGTCTATCGAAAAAAGTCTGAGGCAGGCGCTAGAACTACAAGAATTCAAGGTGGATTATCAGCCTCTTATCAACCTGCAAACCGGAGCAATTATAGGGGCCGAAGCCTTGCTACGCTGGGAGCACCCTGAATGGGGGAAGACCCTGCCTGAGCGTTTTATGATCGTGGCTGAAGAGAGTAGTTTGATACTGCCCATTGGCCGCTGGATATTAAGGAAAGCCTGTTTGCAGGGCCGTCGCTGGCGTGACGAAGGTCTGGTGTTGAGTTCAATTGCAGTCAATATTTCAGAACGAGAGTTCTTCCACCCTGATTTTGTAGATGGCGTTGGCACTATTCTCAGCGAAACTGGCTTGGAACCAGGTTGGCTTCAGTTGGACATCACCGAGCGAGTATTGATGCAAGATGCCAATACCAGCACTGATATTCTCAACAAGCTCAAAGGACTAGGTGTGCAGCTAGCCGTGGATAATTTTGGCACGGGTTATTCTAGCCTGGGTGCTCTTTTGAAGTACCCCATTGATGTGCTGAAGATTGATAATTCGTTCATCCACACCATTAGCGCACGAAATGACGGCAGTAAAGTCGCCAGTGCTGTCATTGCAATGGCCGATAGCTTTGGCTACAAGGTAGTCGCAGAAGGGGTAGAAACCCCAGCACAGCTGGATTTTCTGCGTATCCAGAACTGTAACGAAGGGCAAGGCTATTTGTTTAGTGGCGGCATAGCGGGCGCAGACTTCACGAAGCTAGTCCGGGCAAATTCAGTCACTTGAACTGACCCCAAGAGTATTCGCCTTCAATCACATGCTGCCTGTGGCCATACTGGCCTTTTCATTCCCTCAGCTTTTTTCAAATTGCCAGCACCCTTAGCGATGCTCTTACCCAGCAATCACCTTACCTATGTGTTCGTTAGCGCACGGTGATTAGGACGCACTACAGGCACGATGTCAGTCGCCATGATTTTGTATATACCTCTGATTTAAGTGTACAGATTCCATGCGCGACAACTGACGGGGGTCAAAGGTGCCAGAAAGCCAAGCGGGTGGTAAGGCAGAAACGGACAATATCGGCACTGTTGTAACGGTTCGAGGCAGCGTCATTGATATCCGCTTTGAAGGGGCATTGCCCTCAATTCACAACCTGCTTCACGCGGGTGCAGGTGATCGGGTGGCTATCGAGGTACTGGCCCAGCGCGATGAGCATCACGTTCGAGGAATCGCCCTAACCCCAACGCAAGGCTTGGCCCGCGGAATGCCGGTAAAAGATAGCGGAGGACCGCTAAAGGTACCCATTGGCAAACCCATTTTGTCGCGCATGTTCGATGTTTTCGGCAACACGGTTGACCGCGGTGCACCGCTGGAAGGTGTGCAATGGCGCTCGGTTCACAATGAGCCGCCGCCATTAGTACGCCGTTTGACCCAATCCAAGGTATTTGAAACTGGCATCAAGGCGATCGATGTGCTCACGCCACTGGAGCGCGGTGGAAAAGCTGGCCTATTCGGTGGTGCTGGCGTCGGCAAAACGGTGTTGTTGACGGAAATGATCCATAACATGATCGGCCATCAACAGGGCGTCAGTATCTTCTGTGGGATCGGCGAGCGCTCACGTGAAGGCGAAGAGCTTCACCGTGAGATGGAAGCCGCCGGTGTGTTGCCCAACATGGTGATGATTTTCGCCCAGATGAACGAACCACCCGGTGCCCGCTTTCGAGTAGGGCATGCGGCGCTGACCATGGCGGAGTACTTCCGTGATGACGAGCATCGCGATGTACTGCTACTCATCGACAACATTTTCCGTTTTATCCAGGCGGGCTCGGAAGTGTCTGGGCTGATGGGCCAGATGCCCTCGCGCCTAGGGTACCAACCCACCATGAGTACTGAACTGGCGGCATTGGAAGAGCGGATCGCTAACACCGATAGCGGCGCTATCACCTCACTGCAGGCGGTTTACGTGCCAGCGGACGACTTTACCGATCCTGCCGCCGTACATACGTTTTCGCATCTGTCAGCGTCGATTGTCCTGTCACGCAAACGGGCGAGTGAAGGCCTTTTCCCAGCCATCGACCCGCTACAATCCAGCTCAAAAATGATCACACCCGGCATCGTTGGCGATTATCACTATGCGATAGCGCAAGCGATTCGGCGCACGCTGGCACAGTACGCTGAGTTAAAGGACATCATCGCGATGCTCGGGTTGGAGCAGTTGTCGCCGGAGGATCGCAAGGTCGTCGCTCGTGCCCGCAGGTTGGAGCGTTTTCTTACCCAACCCTTCTTCACCACGGAGCAGTTCACTAACCTAAGCGGCAAATTAGTTAGTCTGAAAGACGCCCTTGATGGCTGTGAACGTATTCTGGCCGACGAGTTCAAGGATATGCCCGAAAGCGCGCTCTACATGATCGGGGCAATCAGCGAGGCACAGGAAAAAGCCACTCTCAGCACCCAGGCAAAAGAACAACCATCTAAAGAGACCACGCATGCTGTTGATGACGCTTAAGGTGCTACTGCCCTTCGAGGTATTCATCAACGAAACCCGCGTCTCCAACATCGTGGTTGAAACCGTACAGGGATCCTTTGGCTTACTGCCACAGCGCCTGGACTGTGTGGCAGCGGTGGTACCGGGCATCCTGAGTTTTGAAGACAACACGAAAAACGAAGTTTTTGTGGCCTTGGATGCAGGGGTATTGGTTAAGACAGGTCGCGATGTCGTGATTTCAGTGCGACAAGCGCTGCGAGGGAAAGATTTGGCTCACCTTCACGAAGCGATCGAGCAGCAGTTTCTAATCCGTGATGCTCAAGAAGAGGCCATGCAAGCAGCGATGGCTAAGGTGGAAGCGGGCTTCATGCGACGGTTTGCTTCTATGAGTGAACGTTCATCATGAGTCAGGAACCGAAGCGTAAACCACTCACTTCAGCACCAGAAGCATTTTCACGACAGGTAGGCGTCAAGGCTGCCCGCAAACTCAAGGCGCGCCGAAACGGTACGCCCGGAGTCTGGTTCGGGCTGGGGATGATGGGTCTGGTCGGATGGTCGGTGGCCGTGCCCACGCTGCTGGGGGCTGCCCTAGGCCTATGGCTCGATCAACACTACCCCGGAGGCCGTTCATGGACGCTAGCGCTGCTGATGGGTGGGCTCACCATCGGCTGCCTCAATGCCTGGCATTGGGTATCGAAAGAGAACCAGTCGATACATCAGGAACAGGAGGACGATGATGTCTGAAAACATTAACTGGGTGTTAGGAGGGTTAGCACTGCTTGCTGGCTGCACGCTAGGCGCATTTTTCTTTGGCGGCCTCTGGTGGACGGTGCAGCGTGGTGCCGCATCAAAAAACCCGGCGCGGTGGTTCATCAGTAGTCTGATCCTACGCATCGGTATCGTACTGAGCGGCTTCTATCTCATTGGTGCCAGCCAACTACTCTATTTGGGCTTTTGCATGCTGGGGTTTCTGCTAGCGCGAACGGTTGTCTTGCGTATAACAAGTGGCCTCTATGCCGCCACCGTACCCGCAATGGCAAGCCCACCAGGAAACCCGCCATGCGCATGACCCCTGATACCTGGATCTTCTGGCAGTACGGTGTTTTTACGCTCAATGCCACCATTGTGTTCACCTGGGTATTGATGGCAGTGCTGACGCTAGGCGCTTTTTTAATCACTCGCCGCCTGACCACCGACCACGAACGCACAAGCTGGCAGAATCTGCTGGAGATCGTGGTGACTTCGATCATGGGTCAGATAAAAGATGTCGGCCTGAAAAATCCACATCACTACCTTGGTTTTCTTGGCACGCTATTTCTGTTCGTGGCCGCTGCGGCGCTTTCCACCATGATACCCGGCTTCGAGCCACCCACCGCATCGCTATCCACCACTGTTGCACTGGCGCTTTGTGTGCTGGTATCCGTCCCTCTGTTTGGTATTTCCAGCCAAGGGCTTTTGGGTTACCTGAAAACGTATATACAGCCAACACCGCTCATGCTGCCTTTTAACCTGATCAGTGAAGCGTCACGCACCATGGCACTGGCCGTGCGCTTATTCGGTAACATGATGAGTGGCGCTATGATCATCGCCATTCTTTTAGCCATCACGCCTTTTTTCTTTCCCATTGTGATGACGCTGTTGGGTTTGCTAACCGGCATGGTGCAAGCCTACATCTTCACCATCTTGGCAGCGGTGTACATTGCTGCAGCCACCCGCAGTAGTAAGGCGGTCAAGGCACTTCCACCGACGCCAGTAACATGAACCTCTGCCCTACCCCCAATCCACCACCACAAAGGTACACTTTATGGACGCTCTCACCTGGATCGCCGTCGCTTCCATCGTCATGGCAGGCTTGACCACGGGCTTCGGTACCATGGGGCCGGCTTTGGCCGAGGGCAGAGCGGTCGCCGTTGCGCTTACCTCATTGGCCCAGCAGCCCGATGCTTCTGCAACCATCACGCGCACGCTATTCGTCGGCTTGGCGATGATCGAATCCACCGCCATTTATTGTTTCGTGGTGTCGATGATTCTTATCTTTGCCAATCCCTTCTGGAATGCCGCACTGGCGGCGGCCAGTCAGGCAATAGGCGAATAAACCATGCTCATCGATTGGTTTACTGTCGGCGCCCAGGTGCTGAATTTCATTATTCTGGTGTGGTTGATGAAGCGCTTTCTTTACCAGCCGGTACTGAACGCCATTGCTGCGCGTGAGCAAAAGATTGCTGCCGCACTGGCGGACGCCGCCAATACCAAGGCAGAAGCGCACAAGCAAAAAAGCGACTTTAAGCAAAAAAATCTAGCGTTCGAGCAACAGCGTACAGATTTATTGCAGCAAGCCACGGATTCAGCAGCGGCGGAGGGTGAACGCCTGCGTACCGAGGCAACCCAGGCCGCCGATAAAGCGAGCGCAGCGCGCGCGAAGGCATTATCGACGGACACCCAACATCTGCATGCAGAGATCGTTCGCCAGACCCAGCAACAGGTCTTTGATATCGCACGCCGCGTGCTAAGCGACCTTGCAAACACTAGCCTGGAGCAACGAACAAGCGACGTCTTTATTCAGCGCTTACAAAACGCCGACGGCGAGACATTGGCATCACTAAGCAAGGCACTCACGGACACTTCCGAATCTAATCCCGCCCTACTGCGCAGCGCTTTCATACTCCCAGCAGCTCAGCAGATGGCCATCCAAACTGCACTGGAGAATAAGATCGGCCATTCCATTGCACTTAGGTTCGAGACCACCCCTGATCTGATAGCAGGCATTGAAATCAGTGTCCAAGGACAGAAACTGGCATGGAGTATTGCAGACTACTTGAGTGCCTTGTCCTCAATTCCGCCTACGGCGCACGCCAAGTCCGATGCGACGGAGGCTGCATGACCGCCGCAATATCCGACAAAACAAGCCTACAGCGCGCTGTCGAAAGCGCGTTCGCAGCTATCCAGCAGCGTTTGCAGACATTCGAACCGCAACTAACACTACGCGAGGTGGGCACGATCAACAGTGTCTCCACCGGCATTGCACGTGTCCATGGGCTACAGCAAGCCAGCTCCGAGGAGCTGCTGATATTTCCCGGCGGACTATTCGGTATCGCATTCAATCTCAATGAAGACAGCATTGATGTGGTACTGCTAGGTGACTACGCACACCTTCATGCGGGGCAAGAAGTTCAGCGTACCGGCCGGGTAATGGACGTGGCCGTGGGCGACGCCTTGCTGGGCAGAATGATCGACCCGCTTGGGCGACCATTGGATGGTCTGGGGCCGGTGATGACACATCAGCGGCTGCCCATCGAACGGCCCGCGACCGCCATCATGGATCGCGCCCCGGTGACAGAGCCGCTGCAGACCGGACTGAAAGTCATAGACGCGCTGATTCCAATTGGTCGCGGCCAGCGTGAACTGATCCTGGGTGACCGCCAGACGGGCAAGACGGCGATTGCCATCGACACTATTTTTAATCAGCGCGGTAAAGACGTTCTTTGTGTGTATTGCGCCATTGGTCAACGGGCGTCTGCGGTGGCGAAGGCAGTCGCTAACCTGCGCGAGAAAGAGGCGCTTTCCTACACCGTGGTCGTTGTCGCCGAAGGTAACGAGGCCCCTGGTTTGGCCTACATTGCGCCCTACGCCGCCACGAGTATCGCCGAGCACTTCATGGAACAGGGCCGCGACGTACTGATCGTTTACGACGACCTCACCCACCACGCCCGCGCCTACCGCGAATTGTCGCTGTTACTGCGTCGGCCACCGGGGCGAGAAGCCTTTCCCGGCGACATCTTCTATATCCATTCACGCATGCTCGAACGCGCCACCCGCTTAAACAAAGAGCGTGGGGGCGGTTCGTTGACCGCGCTGCCCATTATCGAAACCGAGGCACAAAATATCTCGGCCTACATTCCGACCAACCTGATTTCTATTACCGATGGGCAGATAGTGCTGTCGCCATCGCTGTTCGAACTCGGCATTTTACCGGCCATTGACGTGGGTCAGTCGGTATCGCGTGTGGGTGGCAAGGCACAGCGTGCGGCCTATCGCGCAGTGGCAGGCGACCTTAAGCTGGCCTATGCACAGTTTGAAGAACTTGAAACCTTTGCCCGTTTTGGCGCTCGCCTGGATGAAGATACGCGGCAATCCATCGAGCACGGGAAACGCATTCGCGCCTGCCTCGGCCAGGCCGAATTTTCGCCGGTATCCGTGCCCGCCCAGATCGCCATCCTGCTGGTATTGAACGCAGCCTTGTTTGACGCCGTTCCACTTAAGCACATGTCGGCAGCACAACACGCCGTGGAAGAGATGGCCAATGACCTGCCTGATGACCTTAGCAAACGTCTCACCGCAGGCGATAAGTTGACCGACACGGATCGTCTGCAGATCATCGAAGCAGCCCGTCTAGCACTTGCAACTTTCCTGCCCCCAATTGATAACGCGCTACCACAAGCGACGACTGCTCATACTGAAATCAGTGCCCACCCATGAAAAGGCACAGCGTTAACAGTCCCTATAATAACGCCAATGAAGCGCAGCCTTAATGGCCACCACCCTCATTGCCCTACGCCGTCAGATTGATAGCGCCGGAGACCTCAAGTCCGTCGTCAGTACGATGAAGGCATCCGCCGCATCGGCCATTGGGCAGTATGAACGCTCAGTAGCAGCCTTGGCCGATTACGCACACACGGTCGAACTTGGGCTAGGTGTGTGTCTTCGCTCAGCCGAGCAGCGCGGTTTAAAGACGCAAACATTGCCACCACGAACCCATTCAAGTCGGCAGCACGTTGTAGTATTCGGCTCTGATCAAGGGCTGGTGGGACGATTCAACGAGGTGGCTGTCGACTATGCGGTGCAAGCACTGGCGAATACGGAAGCCAAGGTTTGGGCTGTTGGCGAGCGCGCGCATGCGCGTCTTGTCGATGCTGGCATTTCGCCCGAGGGCCTCTTTGCGGTTCCTGGATCGGTGGAACTGATCAGCCGATTGGTCGGCGATATTTTGCTAAACGTTCAAAGCTCAGACATCACAACGGAGGACGAAGGGCATTTTGCCACGCAAAGCACCGCGCTGACCCTCTTCTACAACCGGCCAAATGCTGCTGGCTATGCCCCAGTAAGCCAGCGCCTGCTGCCCCTGGATACTCAATGGCAGCATGGGCTCGCCAAGCAACCGTGGCCCACCCCCCAGATACCCGAAGTACTGGACATCTCTGCGCAGACACTGCGCGCCTTTATCCGCGAGCACCTCTTCGTCTCGCTGTTTCGCGCCAGCGCTGAGTCGTTAGCCAGTGAAAATGCTAGCCGACTGGCCGCTATGCAGCGCGCTGACCGCAATATCGCCGAGCTGCTGCAGTCACTGCACGCCCGCTTTCATCGCCTACGCCAAGCGGGCATCGACGAGGAGCTGTTCGACGTTATCTCCGGTTTCGACGCTTTAATGCCCAGCGACGGTACCAGCCTCAAGTCATGACGATGCTGCGTGCGTTGACGTACAGACAGGCTTAGATACTGGGAAGAGACTAAGCAGAGACTCCAGCCAACCTAAATCCCAGTCGCTGGCAGCAACCCGTACAGGTATCTGAGATGACTCAGCCACAGTCTGACGATTACCGCTCTACCAATGAACTCGCGCCCACAGACAATGAGCTAGGCCAAGCCTCGATCATCGCTGATGCTCTTCAGGCAAAGCTCAAGCGACAATGCCATCTACAGACTTCAGCGCGTGCGTTCACATGAAGAAGCCTAGCGCAGTTCACTCCGCAACATTCGCAGCAACTAGCGTCGATGACGTCACCACGCCCCACGTCCAAGCCAGTGCCGCCTCGCCTGCCAAATTGGGGCTCAGCCTGCTGGTGGCGCTTGTGGTCGGTTCGATCATCGGCAGCGGCATATTTGGGCTTCCGCAAAATATGGCCGCCGGTGCAGGTGCTGGCGCTATCCTGATCGGCTGGACCATTACCGGTATCGGTATGCTCCTGCTGGTAAGGGTTTATCAGATGCTCTCGATGCGCAAACCCGAACTGAACAATGGCGTTTATGCCTATGCCCGCGCGCTGTCAGGTGAATACGTGGGCTTCAACTCTGCCTGGGGCTACTGGGTAAGCGCCTGGATTGGCAATGTCGGTTATCTGGTGGCTGCCTTCAGTGCGCTTGGTTACTTCTTCCCTATATTTGGTGATGGCAACTCTCCGGCCGCCATCGCTGGCGCCTCCATCGTTTTGTGGGTCATACATCTATTGGTACTGCGCGGCATACAAGGTGCAGCAGTACTTAACGCGGTGATCACGTTAGCCAAGATAGTGCCTTTGCTGCTGTTCATTGCACTGGTAGCAATGGCCTTTGAGATAGACACTTTCCGTCTCGATTTCTGGGGAGACGCGGGTCTCGGTTCCGTGCTCGACCAGGTCAAGAGCACCATGCTGGTGACCGTCTGGGTGTTTATAGGCATCGAAGGTGCCAGCGTCTATTCGGCAAGAGCACGCAACCGTGAGGATGTAGGTCGCGCGACTATCATCGGCTTTCTAATTTGCCTGCTGTTGCTGATGGCGGTTTCGTTATTATCGTTGGGAGTGTTCAATCAACCGACACTGGCCGGTCTCAAAAACCCATCAATGGCGGGCGTGCTTGAAAATGCTGTTGGCACCTGGGGTGCCGTCCTGATCTACGTAGGTTTGATCGTCTCGGTGGGCGGTGGATTCCTGGCCTGGATGCTGCTCGCTGCTGAATCCCTGTTCACCCCTGCCGGTGGCGGCGTAATGCCAAAATGGCTGGGGCAGACAAATACAAAACACGTGCCTGCCAACGCCCTTTGGCTGACGAATGGCATGGTGCAGCTATTCCTGATACTGACGTTATTCTCCGAAGCTTCCTATTTGGCGCTGATCTCGCTATCTACCGCGATGATCCTGCTGCCCTACCTTTTCAGTGCCGCTTATGGCCTTTCACTGGCGTTGCGTGGTGAAGGTGTCAAGGCAGCAATCGGGCGTGCGGATGTTCCTGTTGCAGCGCTGGCCACAATGTACTGCTTGTGGCTGCTATACGCCGCCGGTTTCAAGTACTTGCTGCTGAGCGCCATGCTCTACGCGCCTGGCGTGCTGCTGTATGCCTGGGCCAAGCGCCAGCGCAAGGAACAAGTGTTTACTACTTGGGAGTGGCTAGTATTGGCGGCCTTGGTCGTACTGGCCAGCGTGGCAGCCACGCTGCTAGCCATGGGGCGACTCAGCCTGTGAACACGTACCCACTTTCACCCTCTCTCTGCTTGAACAGGAGAACGATGCGATGACGTCTCAAGGTGTACATTCTGAAGTTGGCCGTCTTCGCCGGGTACTGGTATGCCGGCCCGGCCTAGCGCAACAACGCCTGACGCCAGCTAATTGCCACGACTTATTGTTCGATGACGTTATCTGGGTTGAGCAGGCGCGCAATGACCACGACGCGTTCACCAATGCCATGGTGAGCCACGATGTCGAAGTACTGGAGTTGCATGATCTTCTGGCCACGACCATGGCCGACCCGATAGCCCGCACCTGGTTGCTAGATCGTAAATTAGGCCCAGGAACCGTTGATAGTGAGCTGGTCCAGGAGCTCCGCCCCTGGCTAGAAGAGCTGCCACCACAACGCTTGGCGGAACACCTGATCGGCGGTTTGGCACGCGCCGAACTGACGTTCGAACCAGCGGGCCTGTTGGCGAAATACGTTGCCGCAAACGATTTTCTGCTGCCGCCGCTACCCAACACGCTGTTCAGCCGTGACAGTAGTTGTTGGATCGGTAAGGGCGTGGTTCTGTGCCCAATGTACTGGCCCGCACGCCGGCAGGAAACACTGCTAACGGCAGCAGTGTATCGCTTCCATCCATTATTCGCCGGTCAGGTAACAACCTGGTGGGGTGACCCGGACGAAGAGCACGGCGGTGCGACAATGGAAGGGGGCGATGTGATGCCCCTAGGCAATGGCGTGGTGATGATAGGCATGGGTGAGCGTACGTCACCACAGGCCGTGAGCCAACTTGCCCGCAGCCTGTTTGCAAAGGGCGCGGCTACCCGCGTGCTGGCAGCACAGATACCAAAATCTCGCGGCGCCATGCATCTGGACACAGTATTTACCTTCTGCGACGTAGACTTAGTCACTAGCTTCCCAGAAATGGTCGATGAAATCCGTGTACACAGTCTCCGGCCGGGTGAAAAAGAAGGCAGTCTGGATGTACGTACTGAAACAAAGCCCTTCCTCGAAGTAGTCGCTGAGGCGCTGGGGTTGGCCAAGCTACGTTCGGTGGCTACTGGCGGGAATGCTTGGCAATCAGAGCGGGAACAGTGGGACGACGGCAACAACCTGCTGGCACTGTCGCCTGGGGTGGTGATGGGCTATGCCCGCAATACCCACACCAATACCTTGTTGCGTAAGGCAGGTGTGGAAGTTATCACAGTGCCAGGCTCCGAGCTGGGGCGTGGACGAGGCGGCAGCCACTGCATGTCCTGCCCGATTGAGCGCGACGCGCTCTGATCCTAACCCCTGATGAGACGATATCATGAGTTTTAATCTACACAATCGTAGCCTATTGGCGCTAAAGGACTTCACTCCAGATGAAATCCGTTTCCTTCTGGATCTGTCTGCCGAACTAAAGCGCTCTAAAGCGGTGGGCAATGAAGTGCCGCGCTTAAAGGGCAAAAATATCGTCCTGATCTTCGAGAAGCCATCAACCCGCACCCGCTGCGCCTTCGAAGTCGCGGTGCACGATCAGGGTGGTCACGTTACCTACCTCGATTCTGGCGCCTCGCAGCTAGGCCACAAGGAATCGCTGAAAGACACCGCACGAGTACTTGGGCGCTACTACGACGGCATCGAGTACCGCGGGTTTCACCAAAGCGTGGTTGAAGAGCTAGCGCAATATGCTGGAGTGCCTGTATGGAACGGCCTGACGGATGAAATGCATCCCACACAGATACTCGCCGATCTACTGACAATGCAGGAGTTCGGCGAGAAGCCACTGCACGAACTCAGTTTCTGCTATCTCGGAGACGCCAGTTTCAATATGGGCAGTTCGCTACTGGTCGGCGGCACCCTTATGGGCATGGACGTCCGCATCTGTTCGCCCGCAGAACTACAACCACCCGCCGAGCTGGTCGCCCAAATGCGCGAACTAGCCCGCGCCACCGGCGCACGCATCACACTGGAGACCGATCCATTGAAGGCGGTGACCGGCGCGGACTTTCTCTATACCGACGTCTGGGTCTCAATGGGTCAGGACGACGAGGTCTGGCAGAAACGCATCGACCAATTGCTGCCCTATCAGGTCAATACCGCACTGATGCAGGCAACTGGCAAACCCACCAGCCGATTCATGCACTGTCTGCCAGCCTTCCATAGCCTAGAAACTGAGGTGGGTCGCCAGGTCCATGAGAAATATGGCCTCAGCGAGATAGAAGTCACCGATGAGGTATTCGAATCAGACGCCTCGATTGTCTTCACCCAAGCCGAGAACCGTATGCACACCATCAAGGCCGTGCTGGTAGCGACCCTCGGATGAGACCTAACGGAGCCGAATCATGAGGATTGTCGTTGCGCTGGGCGGCAATGCACTCCTGCGCCGCGATCAACCACCCACGGCGGAAAACCAGTTGGAGAATATTCGTAGTGCAGCTTCTCAACTGGCGCGCGTGGCCGAAAAACACGATCTGGTGCTAACGCACGGAAATGGTCCGCAGGTCGGTCTATTGGCACTGCAGGCTGATGCCTATATAAAAGTGGATGCCTACCCGCTGGACGTATTGGGCGCCCAGACGGATGGCATGATCGGTTACCTGTTAGAGCAAGAGCTGGCTAATCGGCTACCTGCCACTCGGGAAGTGGCGACGCTGATAACCCGCGTAGAGGTCGACCCAAAGGACCCCGCCTTTAAACATCCAAGCAAGCCAATCGGCCCAGTCTACGAAAAGGTAGAATCTGAGCAAATAGCCATTGCCAAGGGCTGGAGTATGGCGCCGGATGGCAGTGCGTTTAGGCGCGTAGTTGCGTCCCCAAAACCAGTCCGGGTACTCGGAATACAAGCAATTCGCTGGTTGCTGGAACGTGGCGCTGTGGTCATAGCCGCTGGGGGCGGAGGCATACCAGTGGCACGCAACATGGGTACTAACGACCTCCAGGGCGTTGAGGCTGTGATCGATAAGGACCTATGCAGTAGCCTACTTGCACGTGAATTGCAGGCGGATCTGTTAGTCATCGCCACCGATGTATCAGCGGTTTTTCTAGATTGGGGAAAACCTACCCAGAACGCCCTCGAAAAAGTAACGCCCCAGAATTTAAGCCAATACGACTTCGCCGCGGGATCAATGGGACCAAAAGTCGAAGCAGCGCAAGCCTTTGTTCTCGCTACCGGTAAACGCGCGGTAATCGGCTCGCTAGAACAGATTGAGGGCATGCTCGAAGGAAGTGCCGGCACGCAGGTCTACTCTGCCAACGCAGGTAATGCTGATTAATGCAGTGCTCGCTTAATACTTGTTGGAATAGAGCCGCAATGCTTTAGCTATTCATTTATCTGCCTATCAGGCGCCAGAGAAACGTTCTCAATAATCATTTTTTTGGTGCTTACCTTTTTTTAAGCCTGCCATAAGTCACCTCATTTAGGATGATCCTTGTGCCAATCGACAAATATGTCTTGCACAGCCAACCATCATCGAAAAGAGGTATTACGTATGCGAACTCACATCACTAAGATTATAACGTCAGCTTTGTTACTGACGGCTAGCACGGCTGCGCTGGCCGAGACTCATTGTACTGATGCCCCCAGTGACGAATGGATCAGCCAAGCTGATATGCAGGAACGTATCAGCGAGATGGGTTACAAAATCAAAGAATTTAAGGTCACCGAGGGAAACTGCTACGAGATATACGGCTGGGACGAGCAGGAACGCCGGGTAGAGATCTATTTCAACCCCGTAGATGCCAGCATCGTGAAGCAGGAAGTCGAAGACTGATCAGGAGTTTACCATGGCCGATAATACCCGTATCCGTGTTTGGGATCCGTTGGTCAGGTTGGTACATTGGGCTTTGGTCGCTGGCGTAGGCGTTAACCTATGGGTAACCGAAGAAGGGGGCGATATACACCAATGGGTCGGTTATGCCTTGGTGGCATTAATCGTCGTACGCATCCTTTGGGGGTTTATCGGTCCCTGGAGCGCACGCTGGCGGAGCTTTTGGCCTACGGTGAGCCGACTTCAATGTGCGCTGCGCGGTCGCGACAGCAAGACAGTGCAAACCGGCATTACCCATACACCGCTGGGGGCCATCATGATGCTGGTGCTGCTTGGGCTAATCCTCGGTCTGGGACTTACTGGCTACATGATGGAAGAAACGGATCGTTTCTGGGGGGTTGGCTGGGTTGAAGAAACCCACGAACTCATGGCCAACGCGTTTCTTTTTCTAGTACCACTGCATGTATTGGGTGCTGTGGTAGGAAGCCTCAAGCAAGGCGATAATTTGATCGCTAGCATGTTGCATGGCTATCGCCGCCGCCCTACCTCTAACCCCAACGCTAAGGCTCACGATGTACAGTCTTAAAAGGTACTGTTAAGACGATACCATGATTGTGGCCACTCCTTAATTTTGCACGAGTGGCCTTTTAAGGCCTGCCTGACACAGCGCGATGGCTGCGCTATCTCTTATTTATGCCACGACGCCGAACAAGCGGCCTATGCCGAAGGTCAAGACCATCGCCAGTGCGCCCCAGAACATTACGCGCAACGAGGCTTTGAGTATCGGCGCGCCACCTACACGGGCAGCTGCCGCCCCCAGAAAGGCCAAAAACACTAGCGAGAAGAGCGCCACCAGAAGAATCAGCAAGGACGGCGGCGCCCACCAAGCGATCAGCAACGGCAACAGGGCGCCAGCCGTGAAGGTCACAGCCGATGAAAAGGCCGCCTGGAGTGGGCGAGCTTGGCTTGTCTCGGTAATGCCAATCTCATCTCTGGCGTGAGCGCCTAGCGCATCGCTTGCCATCAGCTGTTCAGCGACTTGAGTGGCCAGCGCCGGTGTTAACCCACGCGCTTCATAAATCGCTGCCAGCTCTTCCAGTTCAGCATCAAAATGCTCCATCAACGCTTGGCTTTCAAGCGCAAGATCCGCATGCTCGGTGTCAGACTGTGAGCTAACGGAGACGTATTCACCGGCGGCCATCGACATAGCCCCGGCCACTAGACCAGCAATACCCGCTAACATAATGTCGCTATGCGCGGTGCTCGCTGCCGCCACACCGAGGATCAGGCTGCTAGTCGAGACAAGGCCATCATTCGCGCCCATGACGGCTGCGCGCAGCCAACCTGAACGGTTAGATCGATGGTGTTCTGTATGTTGCATAGCTTCACCTCGTGATTAATCTCGCCTTTCTTTCCAAACTTAGCCTGATGCGTCGTCATCAGTTCTGCCTTTTCACAACAGCAGCGGCCCCGTTTGATCCAGATAGGTAGGATCAAAACCGACCAGCGTGGTCAACCCATGGTAATCATCAAAAGTCACCACACCATGGCGAAACGTCATCAGTCCTTTTTCGCGTAGTTGTCTAAGCAAACGGTTAACGTGAACCGCCGTCAGCCCTAATGCATCCGCCAAATGGTACTGCGTTAACGGGCAGTAATAGCCTTGTTTATTGCCCATCCCGACCAGTGTCAGTCGAGCGCCGAGTTCAAGTAGAAAATGCGCCATGCGCTCTATGGCACTTCGTCGACCGATATTCACCAGGTGTTCAACCACCATGGCCTCATCACGCGATGCTGCCCATAAAACCGCCGTAGCTAACCGCAGGTGTTGGGCAAAAATGTCCAATAAATCACTCACCAACACTTCAGATACTTCAATATCCGAGATGGCCTCAATACTGTGATCAGAGGTGTGAAGCAAGGCACTTCTCAGGCCTAGAAAATCGCCCGGGATTTGGAAATCGACGATCTGACGTGAGCCATCCAGCAGAATCTTATACGAGCAAACCCAGCCTGCGGCCAAAATGTAGGCTTTTTGGTCTGACTGGCCCTGATGGACGAGATCTCTTCCTGCTAACACGGCCTTACGCCGCTGGTGTAAACGCGAGATAACCGTAAGCTCGACCTCCGACAGAGCCACAAATGCCCCCAGTTTGCGAGCAAGCGGCGTCGTTTCAATCGCCGTCATAACGTTTCCCAATGGGAGAAAAAAAGCAGAAGTCCAAAGCGCTGACTGCTTTCGATTAGCTCAGCATAACGGGCTTTGTGCCAATCTGCTGCAACTCATATGTGAGACGCATTGATTTAACGCTCGCCACTTAACGGAATGGAGAAACTCAGATGTCACATCATGTATCAAAAGATAAGGAGTTCGCAGGGTTGGCCGCACTGGCTATCTGCGAATCGCTGTTGCTGGCCATCAACGATCACCAGCTATTATCGGAAAGCGAAATCATCGGTGTGCTCACGGATGCCGCCAACACCCATGAGAATGCAGTGGGCCTGGATGACGAGTCGGAGACACACGTAGGGGTGGCCGCGTTAATCAACGCCATCATCAGCGGCGGCAACTCGGTACGGCGGCTTTAAGACAACGGGTTGCTAAGCGTCAGCTCCCCCCCCCTTTGGGTCCTGGGCTGCCTTCTTCCGAGAGTCGAACATGCTGGCCCGGCTGGCCCACTTTCACACCTTTAAGTATCCACAAATTGAGGGTGCGTGTTCGTAAGGCGACACGCCCCTGAACATCTACCTCAGGCATCTGTACGGCCCAGAGAGAGGCAAAAAACACCGACTTTTAACCGGAATAACTGATGCTGATCAGCTTGTCACATGCGTGCAAGGGCTATCCTCTTTACATCTAGCGGATGGAACAGTTTGGGTGAAATCGTTTGGAGGTAACGGCGATTGAATTCATAAAGGAGCAACGATGTTAAAACGTCCGGCAACCACGGATACCGATAGGACCGTTACCGAAAGCGACACAGCGGCCGAAGACAACGCGGTATCGACCTTTTATCAAACCATCGACCAGTCCGCCCACCGGGCAGTGGCGAAAGCAACGTCAGGGCTTGCCCCTTCGGTGCTGGCGGTAGCGTGGATCGATTGGGCAGTCCACCTGTCTGTTTCACCGGGAAAGCAGTTGCAGCTGATGTCCTCAGCGATGCGAAATGCGCAGACGCTGTGGACACAGGTACTCGCATCACCAATGCGCGGGCCTCAAATGTTGGCCTCCCAAGCATCAGGCGACGAGCCCGACACCTTGGACCGGCGATTTGCTGATCAACGCTGGCGGCAATACCCCTTTAACATTTTGTCGCAGGCGCACCGCCAATACTGGCAATGGTGGCAAGAGGCCATGACCGGGGTCCATGGTGTGGCCCCTGCGCATGAAGACCTCATGGCGTTTGTCACCGGCCTTATGATTGACACAGCCTCGCCGTCCAATTTCGCCTTTACCAATCCGCAAGTCATCGCCGCTACGGTGGAGGAGAAAGGACAAAACGTTGTACGTGGTGCCAAGCAACTGGCCGAGGATGTCTACCGCAAGACCGGCAAAGCACAGCCTGCGGGCCCGCAGCCCTTTGAAGTAGGGCGCAATCTTGCGGTTACCCCCGGCAAGGTCGTCTTTCGTAACGATTTGATAGAGTTAATTCAATACACACCCAGCACCGAGACGGTTCGCCCTGAACCGATTTTTATCGTGCCTGCCTGGATCATGAAGTACTACATTCTTGATTTGTCAAAGACGAATTCACTGGTTCAATTTTTGGTGGCCCAGGGCTTCACCGTGTTCATCGTCTCTTGGAAGAACCCCGACGCAGAAGACCGTGAACTGGGCATGGATGAGTATCGTCAGCTGGGCATTATGGAAGCCATCGATGCCGTTCAAGCGATCACCCATGCTCCCAAACTCCATGCCGTCGGGTATTGTTTAGGTGGAACGCTCCTGGCTATCGCGGCGGCAACGATGGCGCGCGACGGCGATGAGCGTTTCGCGACCGTCACTTTCCTGGCCGCTCAAATCGATTTCACCGAGGCGGGACCGTTGCGTCTGTTCATCAACGACGCCCAGGTGACCATGATTGAAGACATGATGTCCGAGACCGGCTATCTGTCATCGGATCAGATGGCCGGCGCCTTTGCCTTGTTGCGCGCTCGCGATTTGATCTGGGCCCCTGCCATTCAGCGTTATTTGCTGGGGTTGCAGGGCCACTCCTTCGACCTGATGGCGTGGAATGCGGACGCAACGCGTATGCCCTCCCGGATGCACTCAGAGTACCTACGCTGGCTGTTCCTGAACAATGACCTGGCCGAAGGTCGCTACCAGGTGGATAGCAAAGCGATTGCGGTTACCGACATTCGTGCCCCCATCTTTGCCGTTGGCACTGAAGACGATCATGTGGCGCCCTGGCGTTCCGTCTACAAACTTCACCTATTAGTGAATGCTGATGTGACCTTCGTGCTCACCAGTGGCGGGCACAATGCGGGGATTGTGTCGGAACCGGGTCATCACAACCGCCATTTCCGCATCGCCGACACCGATGCAGATGCCTCTTACCGTTCACCTGATACCTGGTGCTCAGATACCGAGACACAGGCGGGATCGTGGTGGCCTGCGTTCACTGATTGGCTTGAAAAACAGTCGGGCGATCCCATCGCGCCTCCCCCACTGGGTGCCCGCTCAGGCCGGTATGCGGCACTGTGCGATGCGCCTGGCACCTATGTGAAGCAAACATGACCGCCCTCCACAACGGCCTGGAAAACGATCGGAAAGACGAGGAGCTTCCAGCGCTTGCTCTTAAAGACAAGGTCGCGCTGGTGGTCGGTGTCGCCAACGAGCACTCCATCGCCACCGGCTGCGCGCAAGCGTTTCGCTTAGCGGGTGCCGACGTTGCGCTGACCTATGCCACTGAACAGGCAAAGCCCTTTGTGATGCCCGTGGCTGATGCCATCGGCGCGGCGTTGCTGCTGCCCATGGACGTAGACGTTGAGGGCGAAATGGAGGCGGTCTTTAGCGCCATTGCCCAGCGCTGGGGACGACTCGACATCCTGGTCCACTCCATCGCTTATTGTCCTGCCGGGGATCTGCATGGGCGCGTCACCGATTGTTCACGCGCTGGCTTTGCCCAGGCCATGGATATATCCGTCCACTCACTGATACGTATGGCGCGCCTGGCCGAGCCACTGATGGTACAGGGTGGCTCAATCCTGACCATGACCTACTACGGGGGTGAGAAGGTCATCGATCATTACAACATCATGGGGCCCGTCAAAGCGGCGCTGGAGGGCACCATGCGTTCGCTGGCCGTTGAGCTGGGCCCCAAACGAATTCGCGTCAACGCCATCTCGCCAGGGCCGCTTAACACCAGAGCAGGCTCTGGGATTGCGCACTTCGATGAGCTCATAGACGCAGCGCGGTTACGGGCGCCGGAACAAGCGCTGGTGACGATTGAGGATGTCGGCCATATGGCGGTAATGCTTTCCAGTGATAACGCACGCTGCGTGTCAGGCGATACCGCCTATGTAGATGGAGGTTTTCATGTCCGAGCTTGAGCATGTCGAGGCGACACCTACCTATATAGAGAACAAAACCTACGACGAGATTTCGATCGGGGACAGCGCACAACTGACCCGGAGGTTAAAAACGCAGGACATTGAACTCTTTGCGGTCATGTCAGGCGACGTTAACCCCGCCCACGTGGATTCTGAATACGCTAAAACCGATATGTTTCATGGGGTCATTGCCCATGGCATGTGGGGCGGTGCCTTGATCTCGGCGGTTCTGGGCACTCAGCTACCCGGCCCCGGTACCATTTTCCTGACACAGAGCCTGAACTTCCTAGCCCCGGTCGGCCTAGGCGATACGGTCAAAGTGAGAGTGGAAGTCACCGAGAAACACCCCAAAGGCCGCTTGACCCTCGCCTGCACGTGCTTCAACGAGCACAACACGCTGGTGATTAACGGCACCGCGGAAGTCATCGCACCGCGTGAAAAAGTGCGCCGCCCTCGGGTTGTGTTGCCCGAAGTACACCTGCACGTGCAAGGCGCACACTATGCCAAGCTGATCGCCGCAACGCATCACCTATCCCCCATCCGAACCGCTGTCGTTCACCCCTGCGATGAACTGTCGATCACTGGCGCGCTGGAAGCCGCTCGCCAGGGCATGATTGTGCCCATCCTGGTGGGGCCCACGGCCAAGATTCACGCAGCGGCCAAGGCTGCCGGGGAGAGCCTGGCTGGCATAGAAATCGTCGATGCGGCGCATAGTCATGCCGCCGCGGATGCCGCCGTGGCGCTTGTCCGGGCCTCGCACGTGGCCGCGCTCATGAAGGGGTCGCTGCATACTGACGAACTCATGAACGCGGTCGTGAACACCGACACGGGCCTGCGCACTGAACGACGAATGAGCCATGTCTATGTGCTGGATGCTCCGCCCTACCCCAAACCCCTTTTCATTACCGATGCGGCGATCAATATTTACCCTGATATCGCGACTAAGCGTGACATCGTGCAGAACGCTATCGATCTTGCGCATACCCTAGGCATCCCACAACCCAAGGTGGCGATATTATCTGCGGTCGAAACCGTCAACCCCCACATCACCTCAACGCTGGATGCTGCAGCGTTGTGCAAAATGGCCGATCGAGGGCAAATCACCGGCGGTTTGCTCGATGGTCCGCTGGCCTTCGACAACGCCATTTCTGCCTCGGCAGCGGCCACCAAAGGGATCGTGTCTGACGTGGCGGGTGATGCCGACATATTGGTCGCCCCTGATCTCGAAGCAGCGAACATGATGGCAAAGCAGCTGATCTATTTGGCCGGTGCTGATGCGGCGGGCATTGTGCTGGGCGCGCGCGTGCCGATTATTCTGACCAGCCGAGCAGATAGCCCGATGGCGCGACTGGCCTCATGTGCCCTGGCACAGTGCTTTATCAGCTACGGGAACAATGGCTCTAGCGGGGAGAAAACAGCGCCATGACAGACGCGATTCTGGTGGTGAACGCGGGCTCATCGAGCCTCAAGTTTGCCCTCTACCCAGAGAGTTCCAACCCTACAGCGGCCCTCTTGCGAGGCAAGATTACCGGCGTTGGCAGCCGCTGTGTGTTTTCAGCGCGTGATGGCGAAGGCCGAGCCCTACCGCCAAGCGAAGGGATGTCTGTCGACGCTGTGGCAGCGCTTGATGATCTGATCCCTACGCTGCTTGAGTGGCTAAAAAATCACCGTGGGGGTGTCAATATCCTCGCGGCCGGTCACCGCGTCGTGCATGGCGGGCGCCACCACACCGGCCCCGCCAGGGTGACTGAGGCCCTGCTTGATGAACTGACAACCCTCGAACCGCTGGCGCCGCTTCATCAAGTCCACAATGTAAAGGCGATTCGCGCCGTGGCCGCTGCTCTCCCCGGTCTGCCTCAGGTCGCCTGCTTTGACACCAGCTTTCACCGCACCCAAGACCGGCTTGCCCAGCTGTTCGCACTGCCGCGCGCACTGACCGATGCGGGGATTATTCGCTATGGCTTTCACGGCCTGTCCTACGACTACATTGCCAGCACACTGCCTCACCATCTCGGCGCCAGGGCGGATGGACGCGTTATCGTGGCTCACTTAGGCAATGGCGCCAGCATGTGTGCCATGCAGGCTCGCCGCAGCGTGGCCACTAGCATGGGCTTCACTGCGCTTGATGGGCTCATGATGGGCCAGCGCTGCGGCACCATTGACCCCGGCGTTCTCTTGCATCTGCTTGACTGTTTGGGGATGACCACTCAGGAGGTCGGGCACCTACTTTATGAAGCGTCGGGGCTGTTAGGCGTATCGGGTATCAGTAATGATATGGCGATACTGCAATCAAGCCCTGCTGTCGAAGCGCGCGAGGCCATCGAGTTGTTTTGCTATCGCGCGGCAGGCGAACTGGCCATGCTGGCAACGGCCATCAAGGGGCTCGATACCATCGTGTTCACCGCCGGTATTGGCGAGCACTCGGCACTGGTCCGTCGTCTTATCTGTCAGCAGCTCGAATGGATGGGGGTGGCGTTGGACACTGACGCCAACGAACGTGATGCCGTCCGCATCAGTTCGACGGCATCAAGCGTTGACGTGCTGGTCATTCCCACTGATGAAGAGATCGTGATGGCCGGTGCGACGCACCGGCTAACCACGGGAGTGCATGCCCCCTTCCCGTCTCATGGCGCTAGTCATCCGTCGCCTCAGATCCGCACCCAAGGCCAGCAAGCTAATCAACGATCTTGATGCTGGTTTTCTCCCACGTCACACTGACCGCCAGCCCATTGGGTGTGCGATTATTAAGCGTAAGGTGTGCGTTTTGGCGCTGAGCCAACTCCGAGACAATCGATAAACCCAATCCGCTACCGGTGGTGCCCTGGCCAGACGCGCGCCGAAAGCGCTCCGTGACTTTATCCAACAGTGCCTCGGGGAGCCCGGGGCCAGTGTCTCTCACCGTGAGTTGAGGCAACCCCTCCCAAAGCGCCAACTCTACCTCTACTTGACCGCCTTCTGGCGTATAGCGCAAGGCGTTATCCAGTAGATTACGGAAGAGAATTCCCACCTCGACTTCGTCGGCGCGAACCTCCAACCGGGTTAAGCCGGTTAGCCTCAAGTGCTGATCTCGCTCTTCAGCGAGTGGCCACAGCTCAGCTACCAGTTCAGCAATAATCGGATAGAGGTCGATAGTGGCCGGTGAGGTTGTGGCAACTTGATCCAATCGAGCCAAAATAAGCAGTTGCTCTACCACCCGCTGAAGCCGCTCAACCCCGACATAAGCCTTTTGTAATGATTGCTCGCCCCCTGCCTGCGCATTATCTAAGTGGATTCTCAGCGCTGCCAAGGGCGTGCGTAATTCATGGGCCGCATCTGCAGTGAAGCGCCGCTCACGTTCTAACGTTGCTTTCAACCGGGCGATAAAGTCGTTTAGCGATTGACGTAATCCATTAAGCTCTTGAGGAACCGAATTATCAATTTGACGCAGGTCGTGGGCGGAGCGGCCTTGTACCTGGCTGGAAAGCGCTTGGATGGGTGCAATACCCCAACGAATAATTCGACTCATCAGCCAAAGAAGGAGTGGCAGCAACAGGAGCATCGGCAACACGTTGTTCCAGGTGATGCGCTCCACCACTTCATCATGAAACGACCCTCGCAGCCCCATGCTGATCCAGGTATCGCTGGCAACATCGAACATGCTGAAAACCCGCCAACGATGGCCATCGTAGCTTTCCCAGCGAAAACCCTCCTCTAAAGGCGCGGGGAAAGGCCCTGCATCACTCCATTTGCCCCCTAATAGCCTGGGTGAGCCATCGGGATTCCAAAAACCCAGTACTAATTTAAGCTCTTCCTCGTGGTAAAGCTTGGGACCTGATACAGAGCTGCTCACGGGGACTGCGTTACCGTCGCGATATAGCTGGGCCGGATGTTCTGGTAGGCCCATGCGTGAAGCCAAGCGAGCATAGTCGTCAATGGTCGCGTTGGGATCGAGCTGGCCAGCCACAATCCGGCTGTGCAGACTGAGCTGTGTATCGAGAATTTCTTCTAACTCGTGATCGGTAATTAAGTAAGCCGCGGTAACCGCCACGCCCCCGGCGACAACCATGGTAATGGCTAGCGTGCGAAGAAGATAACGCCGTATCGATCTCATTGCGCCTGGCTATCCAGCCGGTAGCCAATCCCACGCACGTTAATAATCAGATGCTTTTCAAGCTTTTTACGCAGATGATGAATGTGAACTTCCACCGTGTTGGACTCTACCTCTTCGCCCCAGCCGTAAAGCAAATTTTCTAAACGAGGGCGAGATAGCACCCTGTCAGGGTGCCTAGCTAGCTCTAGCAATAAGGCATACTCGCGTCGGCCCAACTTTACGTCTTTGCCCCGCCAACTCACCGCATGGCGAGCCTCATCAATACTCAGTGCACCCAGCGTCAATATTTGTGAGGCACGCCCCTCTGCGCGTCGCATGACGACACGCAAACGGGCAAGTAGCTCCTGCAAATTGAAAGGCTTGAGCACATAGTCATCCGCCCCCGCATCTAAACCGCCAATACGGTCTTCCATCGCATCGCGGGCCGTCAAAATCAGAATAGGCAGAGTAGATTGCTGTCGGAGTAAATGCAGTACCTGCATACCGTCCATATCAGGCAGTCCAAGATCCAAAATAATCACGCTGAAGGTCTCGCTGCCGATAGCACTAATTGCCTCGCGGCCAAGCATAAACCAATCGACCGCGTAGCCCTCGCGCTCTAGCGCCGTCTTAATGCCATCCCCAAGCAAGGGGTCATCTTCTATGAGCAGTGCACGCATGCTGATTCCCTCAATCGACAAGCCGCTATCTTGGCTACCAAAACTTAAGCTTTTCTTAAATGCGGCAACTTACTTCCCAAAAAGCGACCTCATCTGAATTCAATCAACAAGCCTAACACTCTATTTTTGCGAATCTCTTGCGCGGTTTAACTCTTCTTTAAGTTATTTAGGCTCAAGCTTCCTCTTTCGCCATGGGCAAAGCCAAAGCAGCGCCTTCAATGGCGGTCATTTTGAATCTGCCCTATCGCTACCGTGGGCAGGTCATTTTCAATTAACTGAACAGAGCGCCAGAGTATGCACTTACTAACCCTCATTAGAACAAACTATTATTTAAAAATAATGGCCCGTTTTTTAGAAAAAAAATGAAGCGATATTTACTGGGAGGCATAAAGTATATCGTCAAAGCGCCTGAACCAGAAACCATTGACAGCCTTGTGGGCATAGAAAAAATCCTAATTATTCGCCCCAATTTTCGTCTAGGCAACGCGCTAATTAGTACCCCTGTCATCGATGCTTTTCGTGAACGTTTTCCTTGCGCGCGCATAGACTATTTAGCGACTGATAAAACATGGCCACTGTTGCAACAACGACCTGTTGATTATTTCTTTTTACTGTCTAGAAGCGCCATTCTTCGACCTTGGCAGTGTGTGACATTATTACGACGTTTACGAGCACAACGCTATGACCTGGCGGTACAAGTGAGCGGAGGATCAACGAGCGGCTTTATCGTGACCCGGTTAATAGGGGCACGGTACAGCATGGGTTCACGTAAAGGTCACCAGCGCTGGTACAGCATTGAGGCGGAAGGTAAGTCATCACATGCCTACGATGCCATCGTCAACTTGACACGTCCGCTCGGTGTTGACTGCCGTAACCGGCCATTGCTCCAGCCAACAGAGCAGGAACGCAATTAGGCAATGACGAAAATACAGCAGCTTGTCAGCCTTCATAGCGATCATCCATCAGATACAAATTTTATTGCCATCTTCGTTGGTGGGCATCAAAACAAACGTTGGCCGTTGGAATTTTGGTTAATGCTCATCGATGCCATGGAAGCCAGTAAAATACGCTATGTCGTATTTCTTGGACCGGAGGAGTTTAGGCTTCTAGCACCTATTGAGCGGCGTTTGATGTCATCACTTTATGGCAGCTTATGCCCACCACTTCCTATCCGCCAATTTGCCGCCGTTTTGGAACGTGCGCGGTTACTCGTGACGCCAGACTCGGGGCCTATGCACTTAGCGGCAGCACTCGATGTCGCCACCATTTCCCTAGTACGTCAGAAAAAATCACTCGCTTTCGTACCACGAGAAGCCTATGACACTATTCTGTGGCGCCCAGAAATCAGCACGGTAATAGAAGCCATACGCGCTAATCTTGATGGCCAAAACTCAACGGCTCCCGTTCAATCGGCCTCGGCAACAAACCAACTAACACAGTGGGTAACACCACCACCCAGTGCTGACCCTTTGTATTCTAGCTACTGAATTAAAGTGCATAACTGTTCGTTAAGTTTTGCACTTTATAGTGACCCTACTGTTACGTTATCGAGAGTACTGCCTTGCCTATTTCAACGACGTCAAAACCCAATGGCACGGGTGTTAAACGCATATTCCGCGCCTCTAGAAATGCAGCATCGGGTTTAAAAGCTTGCTGGATAAATGAATCTGCCTTTCGACAAGAGGTAATGCTCTGTCTCATCCTCTACCCTTTTGTATTTTTTGTTAATGTCACTTCTGTGGAAAAAGCATTGCTGTTTTCTTCACTCACACTTGTATTGATAGTGGAGCTCATTAACTCCGCCATAGAAAGCACCATTGACCGTATCGGACTAGAACATAACGAACTTAGCGGACGTGCTAAAGACATGGGGGCTGCCGCCGTCATGATGACCCTTTTTATGATGATGGGTGTGTGGCTATGCGTACTACTCTACTAAATGTTCTCAAACCCGTAGCATCCACATGGATTTTATTTCTAATCGCCATGTCAGTTTTCAGCATTTTAAATATAGATTTCACGTTAACTGACTTTATATACCGTCTTCAGGGAAATTTCTGGGCATGGAAAGATACCTTAATTACCCAAAAAATACTTCACAAAGGCGGCAAATGGCTAAGCTTGACGATGGGTTTAGCCACATTACTCCTATTGATACTAAGTACCATGGTGACGCATCTTAAAGCGTATCGCACGCCGCTTTTATATCTTTTTTCCGCAACGCTTATTTCAACGCTGCTTGTCGCAACAATTAAGCACTTGGTGAGCATGGAATGCCCTTGGGATTTAGATCGCTATGGTGGGGCACGAGACTTTATTGGCTTGCTCAACAACCGGCCTTCTTCAATACCAGCGTCCGCCTGCTTTCCCGCCGGGCATGCCAGCGCAGGCTATACGTGGATAGCCTTCTACTTCTTTTTTGCCGCCATACGGCCCAACTGGCGATGGGCAGGGCTTGCACTGGGTTTAGGGCTTGGCCTTACGTTTGGGATCACTCAACAGTTACGCGGGGCGCACTTTCTCTCTCACGACCTCTGGACCGTCATGATTTGTTGGACCGTAAGCTTTGTCCTTTCAAGATTTTTATTAACCCCCAGCGTTCATTAATCTTTTCGTACAGAGAGCCTTTCGATGCCCCCTTTACTATCATTGCCTTCAAAAATTGTTGGCACCGCTTGGCATTATCGCCCGACATTAAGCACGGAGCAGCTTGTCTTATGGGTCGTTGTCATATTCAGTGTTTTTTACAATATGCCTTTTTGGCAACAAGCCTTTGCTGGCTATGACCTTCTTGCCGTCCAGACATGGCTAACCTTTGCCAATATGTTTTTGGTGATGACCTGCCTTAACTATTTGGTCTTCATTAGCCTTGCTTTTCGAACGCTGGTAAAACCCTTATTAATCTTACTGTTTCTGATTGCCGCCTTCGTCAGTTACTTTACTAGCTATTACGGCACCTATTTTGATACTTCAATGTTAGACAACGTGCTTCAAACGGATACTAACGAAGCACAGGAACTTTTCACAGCTGGTTTACTGATTCATTTGGCCATCTTTTTTGGCTTGCCTACCGTCATGATTTGGCGCGTTAACATCACACCTTCATCCTGGAAGAAGGCAATATTGCGTCGCTTGGCTTATTGCCTTGCCAGCACTGTTATATTGCTGTTAGCGCTCTTTTTATCTTATCAAGAAGTGTCGTCACTCATGCGCAACAATAAAGAGCTTCGCTACTTGGTGACCCCAGGTAATTATATTGTTTCGATGGCGCAGGCGCTTTCCAGCCAACACGCTTCCGCGAATACGGTGCGTTCCCCAGTGGGTGAGGACGCCAGTATCAGTTCACAAGCGGGTGACAAACCCACACTGCTCGTCATCGTGGTGGGCGAAACGGTACGGGCGGCGAATTGGGGGTTAAATGGTTATGAACGCCAAACCACACCTAAACTTGCCCTGCAGCCTGACGTTATCAATTTTTCAGATGTTTCCTCATGCGGCACAAGCACTGCAGTTTCATTACCCTGCATGTTTTCATTACCAGGGCGTGCTGATTACGATAAATCTTATGCTCAGCAACATGAATCCTTGCTGGACGTATTAGCCCACGCCGGGTTAGAGGTCACCTGGCTTGATAACCAGTCAGGCTGTAAAGGTGTCTGCGACGGAGTGACAACAAAAGCGCTCTCGCCAGAGGAGTATGCGTCTTTGTGTCCAGAAGGGCGATGCTTGGATGAAGCACTGGTTCAAGCCTTGAACAAGCAAATTAGCGGTACCTCAGCTGATCAGGTGGTCGTGCTGCATCAGCTAGGCAACCATGGCCCCAGCTATTACCAACGTTACCCTGATGACTACGAACGTTTTGTTCCCTCTTGTACCACTGCGGATTTAGCCAAGTGCTCAAGTGATGCTATTACCAACAGCTACGACAATGCCATTCTGTATACCGACACTGTGTTGGATCAGGTGATTGAGATGTTAAAGCGTCAGGATGACTACGCAACTGCGATGATCTATCTCTCTGATCATGGTGAATCATTAGGCGAAAAGGGGTTTTATTTGCACGGCATTCCCTACGCCATTGCCCCAGACGAACAGACGCATGTGCCTATGGTTTGGTGGCTGTCCAGTTCATTCTCACAGCAGCAAGGGCTTAATACGGACTGCTTACGCCAAGTCGCTGATGAAACTGCCTCGCACGATAACTTATTTCACAGCGTGCTGGGTTTGCTTAACGTAGCAACGGACGTTTACCAGCAGGCAAAAGATATTAGCCAAACGTGCCGGAGTCTCACCAATTAATAAATGCTTAAGTGATCGTTAAGTATTCCATGGCAAGCTGCTATCCACTCTGCTCAACTATTCTGGTGTATGCACATGGTTTTATCGCATTTATTGGACTCCAGCCAAGTTTTTTGGAGACGGCTGCTACCCAAAAAAATGGCAACCTCGGAGGACTTGGTAGGCGGCATCAATACATCTATTCATTCTGCTGAATGGCCTACCATTAGAGCCAGCGTTGTTTTAGTCACTTTACTAACGCTTCTTCTATGGATGACGGGAATAGAAAAAATCGAGATTATCATCGCCTCACTAAGTGTAATGTCAGCTGGTATATCACAGTTGCTCAGTCGCTATTTTCTTACAATGTATTAAAAATAGTAGAAATTGAGTTAATAGAAACGCTTGACGCTTTAGGAGCTGCAGGAGTTGGAACCTTAATAGCTTTATAGCTTTATAGCTTTATATTTATTGAATTAACAAACTTAATATTTAATTTAGGAAATAGGCCTCTTATTTATGCCGCTAGGTAAAATTGAAGAATGAAAAAATGGCGGATGCATAAACCCTCTGCGAAGACTCAACAATTATTAAGTTATAATTTTTTGCGCTGCAAATTTATAGAGATTTTTGACACGAGAGTGGCAGACTTTGCGCCTATACATGACACCACACCATTTCGTAGGATTACTACAAAAATCGGTTATGTCACGACAAACCGCAAATTATGTCATTTTGGCTGGAATTTATGTCACAACAGACTGGAAACGACAAGAAATGGAGGCGGCCCCAAAAGCCACATCCCGGCACACGCAGCCACCACTACCGTTGCTCCCTTCCGGGCCTGGCGGGGTTCGCAGTTTAGCGTTGCGGGAGGACCTAAGGGGCCACCATAACGGCACACTCTGTGATTTATCCTACTGCTTACAGGCAGTAGCGAGTGTGCTGAGGTTGATGTGGTGGCTACGCCCTGATTTGAACAGGGGACCCCATCATTATGAGTGATGTGCTCTAACCAGCTGAGCTACGTAGCCTTTTCCTCATCAACGGGTGCAGATTATGCCTACCTTAATGACGAAAGGCAAGCCGGATTCCGGCTTGCCCTGCTAGTCAAAAAGCGTACCGAAATTGGCTTACTGAATAGCGGCGCGAACAGCCTCTGCTCCAGGCTCGCCATCGCGGGTTGTCACACCTTCCAACCACTCATCCAGCACACCATCGTTGGCGTTCAAGTATTCCCGAGCGGCATCACGAGGGTCTTCACCATCATCCATGATCGCGCTCATCAATTGGTTTTCCATTTCCAGTGTAAACGTCATATTGCGTAATAACGCTCCCACATTGGGGCACTCATCCACGAAACCGGCACGGGTATTGGTATGCACCGTCGCGCCGCCTAAATCGGGGCCAAAATAGTCATCGGCATCAGAAAGATAGGCCATATCAAAGTTGGAGTTCATGGGGTGCGGCTCCCAACCTAAAAACACCATCCACTGCTCATTAGGCACCCGAGCGCGCAGTTCTGCCAACATGCCGGCTTCACTGGAATCGATCACCTGCCAATCGCCTAACCCGTAAGCATCGTCATCGATCATCTGCTCGATGAGCTCGTTGCCGTCGTTACCCGCTTCGATGCCGTGCACGCTGCTATCAAACTGATCTGCGTGCTCTGCTAAATCGTTAACCGACGTTACGCCTGCATCGTAAACATATTGAGGCACTGCCAGTGTGTACTTGGCCCCTTCCAGGTTGGCTACCAGACGTTCGACTTCACCGCGCTCGATGTAAGGATCACTAATGGAGGCCATGGAGGGCATCCAGTTACCCAGGAAGACATCGAAATCATTGTTGCGCATACCGGCGTAGGCAATCGGTACGGAAACTGTATCCACGCTCGGCTCGTAACCCAACCCCTCGAGGACTTCGCTGGCGAGCGCAGTGGTGGCGGTGATATCCGTCCAACCCACTTCGGCAAAGCGCACGCTGCTGCACTCATTGGCATAAGCCGCCGTTGGCAAACCCGCTGCCAGTAATAAAGCACCCGCGTAGCGTGAAGAAATTCTGCTCATCATCGTTGTCCCCTTAAAGCGATAAATATTGTCGACGTCTTTTTATTGATTGAACGTTCAATAAAAAAATGCCATCATGGTTAGGTAATCATGTCTACGCCCGGGTTTCAAGCATCGACCCGCGTCAGACATTCAACGAATTGGGAGAACATCTCTAGGAGAACACTGTGCCAAAGGTGGGAATGGAACCGATACGCCGCCAGCAGTTAATAAATGCGACCATGGCAGCCATTGATGAAGTCGGCCTAGCCGAAACCACCGTGATGCGCATTGCGCGTCATGCGGGCGTTTCAGCGGGCATTATCAGCCACTACTTTGGCGGTAAAGATGGCCTGCTGGAAGCGACCATGCGGCAAATCCTGACCGACCTAACCACGGCTGTTGCGGTGCGCCGCCATGCGTTAGAAGACGACTCTCCGCGCGCCCATATCGGTGCCATTATTGAAGGTAACTTTGACCGCACTCAGGTCACCGGCCCCGCCGCCAAGACCTGGTTAGCGTTCTGGGCCAGCAGCATGCACAAGCCGATGCTGCAACGGCTGCAAAACGTTAATGATCGACGCCTTTACAGCAATTTATGTCACCAGTTTCGACGTGTGATGCCTCGCTTAGAGGCCCGTAACGCCGCCCGCGGTCTGGCCGCCATGATTGATGGGCTATGGCTACGCGGCGCACTAACGCCAGAAGGCCTTGATGCTGAAGAAGCGCGCTTTCTTGCCCACACCCATCTCGATCAGCTTTTTGCTCACTATGGATGCCAACAACCCGCATCCAACACTTACAGCTAATTTTTATCTTATTTAAGGAGTCCTACATGGCCGCTCAAGATGTACAGCCACTCTATATTGATGGTCGCCAGGTAGACGCCACTTCAAGCGATACGTTTACCGTTACCAACCCTTTTGATGGCAGCCTGCTGGCCACTATCGGCCAAGCCAGTCAAGCCGATGTCGATTCAGCCGTCGCCGCAGCCCAGCGCGGCCAGCGCGAGTGGGCGGCGATGACCGGCATGGAGCGTTCACGCATCATGCTGCGCGCCGTTGCGCTATTAAGAGAGCGCAATGACGAACTTGCCGAACTGGAAACCCGCAACACCGGCAAACCGATCAGCGAAACCGCCAGTGTCGATATCGTGACCGGCGCGGATGCGTTGGAGTACTACGCAGGTTTAGCACCTGCTATTGAAGGCAGCCAGATTCCTCTGCGTGATAGCTCGTTTGTGTACACCCGCCGTGAGCCGCTGGGCGTGATCGGCGCGATTGGCGCCTGGAACTACCCCATTCAAATTGCCTGCTGGAAAGCTGCCCCCGCGCTGGCGGCAGGCAACGCGGTGGTGTTTAAGCCCAGCGAAGTGACCCCGCTTACCGTGATGAAACTGGCGGAAATATTCACAGAAGCCGGCCTGCCTAACGGCGTCTTTAACGTGGTACAGGGTGACGGCAGCGTGGGCGCCATGCTTACCGAGCATCCAGGCATCGCTAAAGTCTCGTTCACCGGCGAAGCGGGCACCGGTAAGAAAGTGATGGCCGCCGCCGCTAGCTCGACGTTAAAAGACGTCACCATGGAACTGGGCGGCAAATCGCCGCTCCTGGTCTTTGCAGATGCCGACCTTGATCGCGCTGCCGACGCCGCCATGATGGCCAACTTCTACTCCAGCGGCCAAATTTGCACCAACGGCACACGGGTGTTTGTTGAACGCAGCGTTAAAGATGCCTTTGAAGCCAAGTTGGTGGAACGCGTCAAGCGTATCAAGGCAGGCGACCCCATGGACCCAAGCGTTAACTTTGGCCCGCTGGTCAGCTTCGAGCATCAGGAGAAAGTGCTCTCCTATATTGCCCTGGGCAAAGAGCAAGGCGCTCGCCTGCTCGTGGGTGGCGACGACTGGAACAGCGGCAGCTTTGCCGATGGCGCCTGGGCTGCTCCCACGGTGTTTACCGACTGCACCGACGAAATGCGTATCGTGCGCGAAGAGATTTTCGGCCCAGTGATGTCGGTACTCGCCTTTGACGACGAGGCAGAAGTCATTCGTCGCGCCAATGACACCACCTATGGCCTGGCCGCCGGTGTCTTCAGCGAAAGCCTGAATCGCGCCCACCGCGTGATTCATCAGTTGGAAGCGGGTATCTGCTGGATCAACACCTGGGGTGAGTCACCTTCCGAAATGCCGGTAGGCGGTTACAAAGAGTCTGGCATTGGTCGTGAAAACGGTATCGAGACGCTAAACCACTATACCCAGACCAAGTCAGTACAAATCGAGATGGGGCCGTTCGAGTCAGTGTTTTAAATCAAAGCACCACTTTTTGCGCACTAACCGACCAGGGCGCTGGGGGTGGCTTGTAGCGAGGGTCTTTTCCCATGGCCGAAACCTGGTCCCTTCAGTTTCGGCATTCCCGCCATCCGTGGCGGTCAGATGGGAAAAGTAGCGCCCAGGGATGGGTTCACAGCGCCCTCGCGTAAAGCTACCGCCAGGAAGCCCCGCCCCATCTTCAGACTCGGTAATTCACTATGTCTCAACCACGCGAATTTGATTACATCATTATCGGCGCAGGCTCGGCGGGCAACGTGCTCGCTACCCGCCTCACCGAAGACAGCAGCGTCAGCGTACTACTGTTAGAAGCGGGCGGCCCTGACTACCGCTTCGATTTCCGCACCCAAATGCCCGCTGCCCTGGCATTTCCGCTACAGGGCAAGCGCTACAATTGGGCATTTGAAACCGACCCCGAGCCGCATATGGATGGTCGCCGCATGGAGTGTGGTCGCGGCAAAGGTCTGGGCGGCTCCTCACTGATTAACGGCATGTGCTATATCCGCGGCAACGCCCTGGATTACGACAACTGGGCCAAACAGCCCGGTCTTGAGGATTGGGATTACCTTAGCTGCCTGCCCTACTTCAAAAAGTGCGAAACCCGCGACATCGGTGCCAACAGCTACCACGGTGGCGACGGCCCGGTCAGCGTTACCACGCCAAAAACAGATAACAATCCGCTTTACCGCACCTTTATTGAAGCGGGAAAACAGGCGGGCTACCCGGAAACCGAAGACGTTAACGGCTACCAGCAAGAGGGCTTCGGCCCCATGGACCGCTTCGTTACGCCCAAAGGCCGCCGCGCCTCAACGGCCCGCGGCTACCTGGATACCGCAAAGCAGCGCCACAACCTCACCATCGAAACCCATGCCGTCACCGACATCATTGAGTTTGAAGGTAAGCGGGCAGTCGGCGTGCGCTATGAACAAAAGGGCGAAAAGCAGCAGGCCTACGCCCGTCGTGAAGTACTGCTGTGCGGTGGCGCTATCGCCTCCCCGCAAATTCTTCAGCGCTCCGGCATCGGCAACCCAGAACTGCTTAAAGAGCTCGATATCGAGACGGTACATGCCCTGCCCGGCGTAGGTGAAAACCTCCAGGATCACCTGGAAATGTACATTCAGTACGAGTGCAAAGAGCCTATCTCGCTCTACCCGGCGCTGAAGTGGTACAACCAGCCCAAAATTGGCGCCGAGTGGCTGTTTAGAGGGACTGGCGTGGGTGCCAGCAACCAGTTTGAATCCTGTGGTTTTATCCGCAGCCGCGATGAAGAAGAGTGGCCCAATCTGCAATACCACTTTCTACCCATCGCGATTAGCTACAACGGCAAAAGCGCGGTGCAAGCCCACGGCTTCCAGGCCCATGTTGGCTCTATGCGCTCGGAAAGCCGCGGTCGTATTCGGTTAACCTCGAAAGACCCTCACGCCGCACCCAGCATACTGTTCAACTACATGGCCAAAGAGAAAGATTGGCAAGAGTTCCGCGATGCCATTCGCCTCACCCGCGATATCATCGCCCAACCAGCGTTTGATAAATATCGTGGCCGTGAAATAGCCCCTGGCCCAGGCGTCCAGACCGATGCGGAGCTGGATGCTTTCGTCAAACAGCACGCCGAAACCGCCTACCATCCCTGCGGCAGCTGCCGAATGGGCGATGACGATATGGCAGTCACCGATGGTCAGGGCCGCGTTCATGGCATTGAGGGACTACGCGTAGTCGATGCCTCACTCTTCCCGGTGATCCCCACCGGCAACCTGAACGCGCCGACGATTATGCTAGCGGAGAAAATCGCCGACCGCATCAAGGGACACGAGCCGCTTCCCCGCGCCAGCGTTGACTACTATGTGGCAAACGGTGCACCGGCCAAACGCGCTTGAACATTTAGTCTGTTTACCACTCCAAACGCTATGGCTTGCCGCCATGGCGTTTTTTTTGGCTACGTTAAAGGAACAAGCTGCGCCAAACGTGCCTAAAAACTTGCGTGTGATAGCCCCCATCTGCCAATATTCAAACAAGTGTTCGACTCAATATCTCAACAACGATGTTACTCGCGTTTTATTAACAACAGTCGGCCTGCAACAGTGGCCAGCAAAAAGAGAGATAACCTATGCTCACCCTACTTCTGATCGTGCTCGCCATTGTCGGCTTGCTCGTGGTCATGCGTCGCGAAGCAGGCGCCCCCGCGGCGCTAGCTGTGTTTGGCGTATTAGGCCTTGTTGGCCTACTGTTTGACGCGGAAATCATTGGTGGTCTGCTGCTTCTTGGCGCTGCGGCAGTAGCCGTGGCAGGCCTGCCCGCGCTGCGTCGCAAGTGGCTTACACCGCGTTTATTCGCCACCTTTAAAAAAGTCGCTCCCAAAGTGTCCGCTACCGAGCGCACGGCTCTGGAGGCAGGCAGCGTCTCTTGGGACGGCGAGCTATTTTCAGGCAAGCCCCAGTGGGAAAAGCTGCTCGCCTTTAAAGACGATGGCCTGCGCGACGATGAGCAAGCCTTTCTGGATAATCAGTGCGCCAAAGCCGCGGGTATGTGCAACGCCTGGGATATCGCCCAAGAGCGCGCCGACCTGCCCCAGCAGCTGTGGGATTTTCTGAAGAAAGAGGGCTTCTTCGGCATGATTATTCCGAAGGAGTACGGCGGCCTTGGCTTCTCGGCCAAAGCGCAGTCAATGGTGCTGCAAAAGCTCTCTGCCAACGAAACCTTGATGGTCACCGTGGGTGTGCCTAACTCATTAGGCCCTGGCGAGCTACTGCTCAAATACGGCACCCAAGAACAGAAAGATCACTACCTGCCGCGCCTGTCCGATGGTCGTGAAATCCCCTGCTTTGGCCTCACCGGACCCCGTGCCGGTTCAGACGCTACCTCGCTGCCCGATACCGGCGTCGTCTGCAAACAGACGATCAATGGTGAAGAAGTGCTTGGCCTGCGCCTTAACTTCGAAAAGCGCTGGATCACCCTAGCACCGATTGCCACCGTCGTAGGCTTGGCCTTCCGTCTGTTTGACCCGGAAAAACTGTTGGGTGACGAAGAGGATCGTGGCATTACCCTGGCGCTAATCCCCCGCGATACTGCCGGTATGGAAATCGGCCGCCGCCATCACCCTATCGGCAGCCCGTTTATGAACGGCCCGATTATCGGTAAAGACGTATTCGTACCGCTGGACACCATTATTGGTGGCCCAGATATGATCGGCCAAGGTTGGCGCATGCTGGTGGAGTGTCTGTCTATCGGCCGCTGCATCACGCTGCCATCCGGTGCTACCGGCACCGCCCGCTACGCCCTGGGCTGGAGCGGCGGCTTCACCCGCGTTCGTCGCCAGTTCAATGTGCCGGTTGCCGAGATGGAAGGTGTGCAAGAGCCTCTCGCTCGTATGGCGGCATTGGCTTACATCTCCCAGGCCACCGTGTATCAAACCGCCAATATGATTGATCACGGAGAAAAACCCGCCGTACCCTCGGCGATCCTGAAAAGCCAGCTGACCGAGTTCCAGCGCGTGCTGCTTAGCGACGCCATGGACGTTCACGGCGGCAAGGCGGTGACCCTTGGCCCACGTAACTACCTGGGCATCGGCTACAGCGCCAACCCAGTGGCGATTACCGTGGAAGGCGCCAACATCATGACCCGCAACCTGATGATCTTTGGTCAGGGTGCTATCCGCTGCCATCCCTACGTGCTGGACGAGCTGGCGGCGAAAGACGCCAATGATATGCAGGCGTTTGATAAAGCCTTCTTCGGCCACGCGGGCTTAATCTTTGGTAACGCGGCCCGCGCCTTTACTTTGGGCTTTGGCATCGGCAAAGCCAGCGTGCCCTTCGATGGCCCCGCCGCCGTCTATGCTCAGGATATTGCCCGCCTCTCCGCTGGCTTTGGCCTGTGTGCCGACGCCGCCATGGCGAGCTTGGGCTCAGCACTTAAAAAACGCGAAATGATCTCCGCGCGGCTGGGGGACGTGCTGTCTAACCTCTACCTCACCTCCATGGTGCTCAAACAGTGGCAAGCAGGCAGCAAGGTAGAAGGCGAAGAAGCGTTGCTGCACTACAGCTGCCGTTTCTTGCTCCAGCGTGCCGAGCAGGCGTTTGTAGAGATTTTTGATAATTTACCCAACCGTGCGCTGGGCAAAACGCTCAACGCCGTAGTGATGCCCACCGGCCGCCGCTGGAACAAACCACACGACGATCTGGCTCGCGATATCGCTAAGCGTGTGTCTACTCACAGTGCCCTGCGTACCAAACTGCTGGAAAACACCTGGGATGCGGACGACGGTGAACAGCGCAACCCGCTGGCACGCTACAACGCCCTGCTGGTGGATTATGACCGCGCCGAGAAAATCTATCGCACCGTCAACAAGGCCTATGCCAAAGGCGAGCTACCGCAGACGGCGCTTCACCCTGAAGCACGCGTTGAGGCTGGCTTGGAAAAAGGCTTGATCAGTGCCGAGGATGCCGAGTTTATGCGCACCTTCGAGACCGAAGTTCTGGAAATGCTCACCGTGGACGATTTCGCCTACGATGCCTTTGCCAAGAACAAAACCACGCTGATCGATCACAACGCGAAATCTGAACCAGCGCCTAGGCGGGAACAAGAAAACGTTAAGTAATACTTATTTTTCAAGGTATTACCTGTAAAAAAAGCCGACTCCTGTGCCCAGGAGCCGGCTTTTTTGTGTTCACTTTCTACGCCTAAATGCGTAGTCAAATGCGCCAAAAACGCGTTGCAAGTTCGCAAACGATCAACTAGCCTTTCGTAAACGAAAACGATCTGCACTATTCAATAAATCTACAAAACTTTCCAACAACAATGACGCTAGCGAGATCGGCATGTCCTTACATTTGCAAAATATCGATCACATCGTTAACGGTGTGCCGCATATCAGCGGAATAGACTTGGCCCTTGAGCCAGGCTCTTTCAACGTACTGTTGGGTCGAACGCTGGCCGGGAAAACCACGTTGATGCGCTTAATGGCGGGGCTGGAGCCACCCACCCGCGGCAAAGTGATTATGGATGGCAAAGACGTAACGAACGTCTCAGTGCGTAAACGCAATGTCTCCATGGTGTACCAGCAGTTTATTAACTACCCCAGCCTTACCGTTTACGACAACATTGCCTCCCCTCTCAAACTGGCCAAGCAGCCTAAACACGAAATTGATAAGCGGGTTGGCGAAATCGCTGAAATGCTGCATATCGAGCAGCTACTTAATCGTTACCCCCAGGAGCTCTCCGGCGGCCAACAGCAGCGCACTGCCATGGGGCGGGCACTGGTCAAAGACGCCGATTTGATTCTGTTTGATGAGCCGCTGGTCAACCTGGATTACAAACTCCGCGAAGAGCTGCGCGATGAACTGCGCGAGCTGTTTAAAGCGCGTAACTGCATCGCCGTATACGCCACCACCGAGCCCAATGAAGCGCTAGCGCTGGGGGGCAACACGGCGGTACTCCATGAAGGGAAACTGCTTCAATACGGCCCTACCGAGCAGGTCTATCGCGAGCCTAATGGCCGCTTTAGCGCCGAAATGTTCTCCGAGCCACCGATCAATATTGTTCCCGGTCAGCTTACCGAAAACGAAATCACCTTCGACCAATCGCTGCATTTCCCCTGCGATGATGACCTAAAGCGCCTTAAACCCGGGGATTACGACTTTGGCGTGCGGGCGTCGCACCTTACTCTGCAACCCCAGCAGACCGATGACCTGGCGCTGGATGTGCATGTAGATGTAGCAGAAATCAGCGGTTCAGAAACCTTCCTGCATGTTCATCACGAACGCTTTCCTCTCGTTCTGCACTTAGCAGGCATTCACCAGTTTAGTGTTAATCAACCCTTGAAAGTGTACTTCCCTACCCACCAACTTTACGCCTTTGACAAGCAGGGCCATACGGTACATATTCCTGCGCGTCAGGGAGGAGCTGCCCATGGCTGAGATCACCTTAAAAGGCTTGGCGCACTCCTATGAGAAAACGCCCAAGGGCGCGGCGGATTACGCCATCCGGCAGATGGATCACGTATGGCACCAGGGTGGCGCCTATGCGCTGCTGGGCCCATCGGGCTGCGGTAAATCGACCCTGCTGAACATTATCTCTGGCCTGCTGGAGCCGTCGGAGGGTGAGGTACTTTTCGACGATCAGCGAGTGAACGAGCTGCCGCCGGAAGAGCGCAATATTGCCCAGGTGTTTCAGTTCCCGGTGATCTACGACACCATGACGGTGTTTGACAATCTCGCCTTCCCCCTGCGCAATATGAACACCCCCGAGTACCGGGTGAAACCCAAGGTGCTCGAAGTCGCCGATATTCTTGAGCTAACCCCGCTGTTAGATCGCAAAGCCAAAAACCTAACCGCCGATGAGAAGCAGAAAGTCTCCATGGGCCGTGGTTTGGTGCGCGATGACGTCACGGCCATTTTGTTTGATGAACCGCTAACCGTTATCGACCCGCAGCTTAAGTGGAAGCTTCGCCGCAAGCTCAAAGAGATTCACGAGCGCTTTAACATCACCATGATCTACGTGACCCACGATCAGTTAGAAGCCTCTACCTTCGCCGATAAAATTGCTGTGATGTATGAAGGTCAGGTGGTGCAGTTTGGCACCCCGCGAGAGCTGTTTGAGCGCCCGGCGCATACTTTTGTAGGTTACTTTATTGGCAGCCCCGGCATGAATTTTATGGCCGTCGAACACCGCGACGATCAGGTAATGTTCGGCGCACAGCCGCTACCGGTTAGCGAGCACATGAAGCACGCCGTCGCCAACGCTAGCTCAGCCAATATCAAGCTAGGTATTCGCCCCGAGTTTATTGCGATTTCCTCAAGCTCTTCAGCCAACAGCGTGCCGATTCAAGTAATTAGCGTGCAAGACCTGGGCACCTACTCCCTGCTGACCTTCAAGCTCAACGAGCAAACCTTTAAAGCCCGCCTGCCTGAAGGACACTCACCGGTGAGTGAAGCGGCGTTTGCGCACTTCGATGCTGCCCATGTAGCGCTATATATCGATGAATATCTGGTGGAGGCTGGCCATGAATAACAAAGTACCCAATAACAGAGCCTGGCTACTGGTGCTTCCCATGCTGGTGTTGGTAGCCTTCTCTGCCATCATTCCACTAATGACCGTGGTCAACTACTCGGTGCAGGACGTGCTCGGGCCGAACGCACGCTTTTTTACCGGCACTGAGTGGTTTCAAAGCATGCTCAACGACGACGCGCTGCAGGCAGCGTTTCTGCGCCAAATTTCGTTCTCGCTGATTATTCTGGCTATTCAGATTCCGCTAGGGATTGGCATCGCGCTCATTATGCCCAAACGCGGCTGGCAGGCCTCGGCGGTGTTGATCCTGATTACCCTCCCGCTACTAATCCCTTGGAACGTGGTGGGCAGTATTTGGCAAATCTTTACCCGTGGCGATATCGGCTTAATGGGCTGGGGTCTGCGCGAATTAGGCGTCGAATACAATATTACCCGCAATGCGGGCGATGCCTGGGTAACCATCATTTTAATGGACGTTTGGCACTGGACGCCGCTGGTGGCCATGCTGTGCTATAGCGGCCTGCGCTCGATTCCCGAAGCTTACTATCAGGCAGCGCGTATCGACCGGGCCTCGAAATGGGCTGTGTTCCGCTATATCCAGCTGCCTAAGCTTACCAACGTACTGGTTATCGCCGTACTGTTGCGCTTTATGCACTCCTTTATGATCTACGCCGAGCCCTTTGTATTGACGGGTGGCGGGCCAGGCAGTGCAACCACCTTCTTAAGCCAATCCTTGACCACCATGGCGGTCGGCCAACAGGACTTAGGCCCTTCTGCAGCGTTCTCGCTTATCTACTTCCTGGTGATTCTGCTGGTGAGTTGGGTGTTCTACACCACCATTATGAATATGCAGAAAGACAAACCGCCGCATGGAGGTGCTTAACATGAGCTATCAACTCGAAAACACCCAGCGCGGTGAAAAGTACAACACGATTTTTAGCAAGGTGTCACCGGCCAAGCGGCGTAACCGCACCGCCCGTGCACACTGGCGCTCGCGTCTCTTGCTTGGCCTGTATCTGGCTCTGATGATTCTGCCCATTTACTGGCTGATCAATATGTCGCTACAGACCAATAGCGAAATTCTCGGCTCGATGACGTTGTGGCCCCAGAACATTACTTTTGATAACTACATCGGCATTTTCACCAACTCAAGCTGGTACATGGGCTACGTCAACTCGATGCTCTACGTGGCGATGAATATGCTCATCACCATCTGCGTCGCGCTACCCGCCGCCTACGCCTTTAGCCGCTACACCTTTATTGGCGACAAGCATCTATTTTTCTGGCTGTTGACCAACCTAATGGCACCGCCCGCGGTGTTCCTGCTGCCCTACTTCCAGCTCTACTACTCGGTAGGCCTGTTCGATACCCACATCGCCGTCGCGCTGGCTCACTGCCTGTTCAATATCCCGCTGGCTATCTGGATTTTGGAGGGCTTTATGAGCAGCGTGCCTAAAGAGATCGATGAAACCGCTTATATCGACGGCTATAGCTTTCCGCGCTTTTTCGTCAAGATTTTTATCCCCATGATCCGCTCAGGTATTGGCGTCACGCTGTTCTTCCTGTTCATGTTCTCCTGGGTGGAGCTGTTGCTGGCCCGCACGTTGACAGCCACTGACGCCCAGCCCATTGGCATGATCATGACGCGCACATCGACTGCTTCTGGGATTGACTGGGGCACTTTGGCCGCCGCCGGTGTACTCACCATCATTCCCGGTATTCTGGTGGTCTACTTCGTTCGTAACCATATCGCCAAGGGCTTTGCCCTGGGCCGTACCTGAGGAGATCTCACTATGTCTTGGATGGTATGGACAGTGCCCACCGCCATATTCTTTTCATCAATTGCGGCCATGCTGGCAGGTATGACGGTGTGGGAGATTTTGTCGCCCACAATCGAGCGCAAAGGGTTTTTACCCATTGCCACCACCCGCGGAGACCGGCTGTTTATCGGCCTGCTCTCAGCGGCCTTTATCCACCTGGGTGTGATTGGCTTCACCTCACTCTCCATTTGGATAGCACTAGCAGTATCAGCCGTATGGCTGCTGGTTTTAATGCGCTGGGGATAGCCCTTGGGGAAATGCCACCAGCGTTTAATCGGTATCAAGGACGGCCAAGCCATCAAGGAAGAACACAACAAAACGAGGTCAACATGCAAAAGCGCTACAATAAATCCAAACTGACTAAGTTCAAACTGACTACCCTCGCCGCCAGCTTGCTGCTGGCATCGGGTACGCTGTCAGCGCAGGAAGAGGATACCCGCGCCATCGCTGAACGCTTGGTCGATGAGCACTTCCAAAACTCAACGCTAAGCCGCGAAGAGCAGATCGAAGAGCTGATGTGGTTTGCCAAAGCCGCTGAGCCGTTCCGCGACATGGATATTCAAACCGTCGCCGAAGGTCTCACTACCCACGTTTATGAAAGTGAAGTGTTGGCGGAAGCCTTTAGCGAGCTTACCGGTATCAATCTGACCCATAACATCATCGGTGAAGGCGATGTTGTCGATACCATGCAGAACCAGATGCAGTCGGGGAACAGTATCTACGACGGCTTCGTCAACGATACCGACTCCATCGGCACGCATATCCGTTACGGCACCACCATCAACCTGTCTGAAGCAATGGAGAACGAGTGGGCCGACTACACTCTGCCAACGCTGGATCTAGATGACTTTATTGGCCTGCAGTACGGCACTGGGCCAGACGGCAGCCTCTATCAACTGCCCACTCAACAGTTCGCTAACCTTTACTGGTTCCGCTATGACTGGTTCCAGCGCGAAGACCTGCAGGAGCAGTTCCGGGAGATTTACGGCTATGACTTAGGGGTGCCCACTAACTGGACGGCCTATCAAGACATCGCCGAGTTCTTTTCCGAACATGTGGGTGAGATAGACGGCACCAAGGTGTATGGCCACATGGATTACGGCCGCCGAGATCCGTCGCTGGGCTGGCGTTTCCACGACTCCTGGCTCTCCATGGCAGGCATGGGCAGCCCCGGCGTACCTTCCGGCAATCCGGTGGATGACTGGGGTATCCGTGTCAATGAAGATAGCCAGCCTGTTGGCGCAAGCGTAAGTCGAGGTGGTGCTACCAACTCACCGGCCTCAGTATTTGCAATGCAAAAAGCCGTCGATTGGCTGCGTGACTATGCCCCTGAAGAAGCCCAGGGCATGACCTTTGGTGAAGCGGGACCCGTGCCTGCACAAGGACATATTGCTCAGCAAATTTTCTGGTATACCGCCTTTACCGCCGACATGACTGACCCTGCGGTCGCAGTGACCGATGACGAGGGTAATCCGCTGTGGCGCATGGCACCTTCCCCCACCGGCCCTTACTGGGAAGAAGGTATGAAAGTTGGTTATCAGGACGTGGGTGCATGGACGTTCTTTGACTCAACGCCAGAAGATCGTCGCACCGCAGCGTGGCTGTTCGGCCAGTTCACCGTGTCTAAAACGGTGTCGCTGGAAAAACTCATGCACGGTCTAACGCCGATTCGTGAATCTGACATCTTTTCTGAGCAGATGACCGAGATGGCGCCGAAGCTGGGTGGCTTAGTTGAGTTTTACCGCAGCCCCAACGAGTCGAACTGGACGCCTACCGGTACCAACGTACCCGACTATCCGCGCATGGCCCCCCTGTGGTGGCAGAACCTAGCGCCTGTTATGAGCGGTGAAGTCACGCCTCAGGAAGGTCTCGATAAACTGGCGGCGGATATGGACAGCACGATGAACCGCTTGGCTCGGGCCAACGTCTTCGACAGTTATGCGCCCGTGCTCAACGAAGAGCAGGATCCGCAAGTCTGGTTGGATCAAGAAGGCTCACCCAAACCCAAGCTAGATAATGAAATGCCCCAAGGCACCACCGTTCCTTATGACGAAATGATGGAAGCCTGGATGGAAGCCGGTACGCGCCAAGAGTAACCACGCGTAACGCTTGCAGGGTGGGCAACCGCCCTGCAAGGGTTTCATTGGCGGCAGGCCATAGCACAAGAGAAAACCCCCACTGCAATAGGGCTATTTATTTGTTAATTGGATCCGCTATGAAACTGCGAAATCGAAACATCGAAAAATTACCTACCGAGACCTTTGATGCCCTGATTATCGGGGGCGGTATTAATGGCGCAGCCACCGCAGCGGCGCTGGCGGGTAAAGGAGCCAAAGTCGCGTTGATTGATCGCGGCGACTTTGCTGGCAGCACCAGCATGCACTCCTCCAACCTAGTATGGGGAGGCATTAAGTACATGGAAAGTAAGGATTTTGCGCTGGTTCGCAAACTGTGCAAAAGCCGCAACCACTTAATAAAGAGCTACCCTTCTACGGTACAGGAGATTCGCTTCCTGACCACTATTTCAAAAGGTTTCCGCCACTCACCACGCTACCTGTGGGCGGGCACCTGGCTTTACTGGCTGATGGGCAACGGCTTTACCAAATTGCCGCGCCTGCTCACGCCGAACAAGATTAAGCAGCAAGAGCCGATTATTGATGTTGAGGGCGCCGTTGGTGGCTTCGAATACTCCGACGCCTACCTCCACGACAACGACGCCCGGTTTGTTTTCAACTTTGTCCGTCATGCGCTCAACTATGGAGCAATTGCCGCCAACTATGTTGAATCACTCGGTGCCGAGCGTGACGGCGACCTATGGGTAACCAAAGCGCGCAACGTGATGGATGGCAGCACCTTCGATATCCGTGCCAAAGTGTTGATCAACGCCGCAGGCCCTTGGGTAGATCAACATAACGAGCTGACCGGCCAGAAAACCACCCATCATCACCTCTACTCCAAGGGCATTCACCTCATTGTTCCACAGCTAACCGACTCTCAGCGGGTGTTGGCATTTTTTGCCGACGATGGAAGGCTGTTCTTCGTCATTCCCATGGGTAATCGAACCTGTATCGGCACCACCGATACCCATATGGAGCACCCTGAGGTAGACGTTACCGCTGACGATATCACCTTTGTGCTGGAAAATATCAATAAGCGGCTCACTTTAGATAAACCGCTCACCCAGGACGACATTATCTCAACGCGCTGCGGCGTACGGCCGTTAGCCATCAAAGATGATCAGGGTAGCGACCGTGACTTTCTTCAGCTATCGCGCAAGCACGTGGTCGATACCAATACCGAAAGCGCCCATATCAGCATCTTTGGCGGCAAGCTCACCGACTGTTTGAACGTTGGCGATGAGATTGCCGAAGAAATGAGCCGCCTAGGCGTTTCCCTTTCAGACCCCGACTTTCAGTGGTACGGCGAACCACCCAAGCCCGTGAAACAGCAGTTTATGGATCAAGCCAAGCGTATGAACCTGGATGCCATGACCGCTTCTACCTCATCGGAGCTGCTCTCTACTCGGCTGTGGCGGCGCTACGCTGATCAAGCCATCCAGATGCTTGAGAAAATTCGTCAGGATCCCGCTCAGGGCGAAATCTTAATTGAAGGCACTGAGTATATCCGCTGTGAGATTGAGCATGCCCGCGACCACGAAATGATCACCCAGCTTGAGGATTTCCTGCGCCGCCGTGCCAAAGTCTCACTGGTGGTACCGCACGAGCAGTTACGCCACTCCACCGGCTTAAAAGAAGCGTGTCGAGTTCTCTTTGGCAACAATGCTGAAGCGCGATTTAATCAGTACTTTGAACAAAACCGCGATACGGCGCTACCGCCGACTTCAGCGTCAGCGCTTTAAGATAAAAAAGCCCCCTCACCTAAATGAGGGGGCTGACGATGACTTATTCATTAAACGCTATTATCAAACAAGCTCATCAAATAATCGTTCAGTAAGTCGTGCCCTACTCTTCATCTTCAATGCGCAGTTGAGAATCCCCTGAGAGCACTTCATCCCAGGCTTCTTCCACTGTGCAGCCTGCGCGGCTGTCCACGGTGTCGATAACCTCAACGGCATGCTGCAGTGATTCACGGTTGCCCTTCAACGCCACAACGAGTCTGGCGAGATCTTGCTTGCTGAAGGAGCTGGCGATGCTGTCGGCTTGTTGGCTCAATTCGATGCAGTTCATTAGTAATACCTCATGGTATGGTCATCCGCTGCCTAACCGCCTATCGGTTTAAATGCAGCCATCTTAATTAACGACGTATGGTGACGTTGCTACTCATGCTGGGCCGGGTAAGTGCCCAGTTCGGTAACTGCGAAACGGTCACAAGCTTTGCAAGACCTTCGCCTTTAGCGCTTGGGTAATACTGAAGCGCTATGGTTCTGTAGCAGGGATCAGTTCAGTGATTCGGGATAACGAAGCGCCCTCCTGATCCATGGCTTTACTATGGTTCACGGGAGCTATGCCCACAATGCGTCATTGGCCGCAGGGGTGGTTGTAACTCGACTACATAACCGCTTATTGGCGGTTAAGTGTGTTAAAGACTTTCATGAGGGGCGCTAAAAGCGAAGAAAGGCGGCCAATTGCTTAATTGGCCGCCGCATTATAAGAAATCGCTAGCGCAAAGCGATAGTGTGCTTAAGTAGGGGGGGCTAAGGAGTAGAGCGAACGCGCGAAACGGCGTCTAGCCAGCCTTGATAAAGCTGCTCCCGGGTGGCCTCCTCCATCGTCGGCATAAAGCTTTTCTCACAGCGCCACAGCTGCTCGATCTCTTCCAGCGTTTGATACCAACCTAAACGTAGCCCGGCTAGGTAAGCAGCGCCCAGCGCGGTGGTCTCCAAAATCGTGGGGCGATCCACCTGGACACCCAGCATATCGGCCAGAAACTGCATCACCCAGCTGTTCTTCACCATGCCACCGTCGACGCGCAAAGTGCCCGGTGGGGCCTCCATATCGTCGTTCATACAGTGCTGTAAATCGCGGGTTTGATAGCACACCGCTTGCAGGCCCGCAGCGACTATTTCAGCAATGCCGGTATCACGGGTTAAACCAAAAATGGCGCCACGTGCTTTCGGGTCCCAGTGGGGAGCACCTAAGCCGGTAAAAGCGGGCACCAAATAAACACTGTGGCCGCTACGGGTCTGCTGGGCCAAGGCTTCGGTTTCCGATGCGTCGGCAAACAGGTTCAGACCATCGCGCAACCACTGCACCGTCGCCCCAGCCACAAAAATACTACCCTCCATGGCGTAGGTCGGCTTGCCGTTTAGCCGGTAGCCAATAGTAGTCAGCAGGCGATTACGCGATAGCGACGGCGTTTCACCGGTATTCACTATCATAAAACAGCCGGTGCCATAGGTACTCTTACCCATCCCCGGCTGAAAGCACGCCTGCCCCACCAAAGCCGCCTGCTGGTCGCCTGCCACACCGGCAATGGGCAGCGCGGCGCCCAGCCAGTGCGCCTCGGTAGTGCCAAAATCATCGCTGGAGTCTTTCACTTCAGGCATAAGATTGGCGGGTATATTAAATAACTCCAGCAGCTCTTCATCCCACTCTTGGGTATGGATATTAAACAGCGCCGTGCGTGAAGCGTTGGTGGCATCGGTAACGTGCTGCTGGCCACCCGTCAGCCGCCAGATTAAAAAGCTATCCACCGTCCCAAAGGCCAATTCGCCCTGCTCAGCGCGCTCGCGAGCGCCCTCTACGTTGTCTAGCATCCAGGCGAGTTTCGTTGCCGAGAAATAGGGGTCAATTAAAAGCCCCGTTTTAGCTTGAACGACATCAGTGTGGCCTTTATCGCGCAACGACTGGCACAAATCTGAGGTGCGTCGATCCTGCCAAACGATGGCATTATAGAGTGGCTTATCGGTTTCCCGATCCCATAAAATGGTGGTTTCCCGCTGATTGGTAATGCCGATACCGGCTATTTGGTCGGCGGAAACCTCAGCGGTGCTCATTACGTCCCGGCAGGTCGCCACCACGGTTTCCCAAATATCTTCAGGGTCGTGCTCAATCCAACCGTCATGGGGAAAGTGCTGCTTAAATTCCTGCTGGGCAACGGCGGCCACCTGGCCTTGGCGGTCGAACAGAATAGCGCGGGAACTGGTAGTGCCTTGATCAATGGCGAGTATAAAAGAGGACATATCGAGTTCGCTTTGTTGTATTGTCTTTCGATTTTGTATACTTACTTTCGCTTTATTATCATCTAAGGCTACTCCAGCCATCCAAAATGCTCAAGGATGAAACGGCTACAGAGACTATAGAAGGAGTGTCTGAAAAGTCAGCGAGCGACGCTCAGGCTAGGCGATGTAAAGCGCAACATCGTGTTGATTGAGCAACCGCTGGATCGCTTCCGGTGGTTTGCGGTCAGTAAACAACGCATCCAGCTGCTCCAGATTACCTTGCCGCACGACCGGGTTACGGTGAAATTTAGAGTAGTCTGCCGCCAGATAAATGCGCCGCGAATTAGCAATAATCGCCTGTGCAACGCGTACTTCCTGGTAGTCAAACTCCAGCAGCGAGCCATCCTCGTCGATACCACTGATGCCGATAATGCCGTAGTCCACTTTGAACTGATTGATGAAGTCGATCGTTGCTTCACCGATAATGCCGCCGTCCCGGGAGCGCACCTGACCACCGGCGATAATCACAGTGAAATCCTCTTTATGCTGCAGGATGGCAGCAACATTAAGGTTGTTAGTAATAATCTCAAGGCCCTGATGCTCTAACAACGCTTGAGCAATCACTTCATTACTGGTGCCGATATTAATAAACAGTGAGGAGTGATTAGGGATGTGCTGGGCTAAACAACGGGCAATGCGCTCTTTCTCTTCCAGATGGAGCGTCTTACGCGTGCTGTAAGCGGTATTTACCGTGCTTGACTCAATGCCTACCCCGCCATGGACACGCCGGACCCGGCCTTCATCGGCCAGGGTATTCAAATCGCGACGAATGGTTTGCGGTGTAACGGCAAAATGCTCGGTGAGCTGTTCGATACTCATGTAACCGTGCTGGCGAACCAGCTCGACAATGGCATCCTGACGAAATTGTTGATTCATAAGCCCGGCCTGTTCGATTTTTATTGATATCTGAACATAATCTAGCAAAATTTTCGAAATCTAATAGCACTCTTCAAACAATTCAGCAGGTGCCAAATCGACAGACCGAGCGTTTATTTCACATCATAGCGGCCACACCAAAAGAATCATTGGCATGGCCACGATCAGTACCACAAGCGAAAGCGGCAGGCCCAGCTTCCAATAGTCGCCAAAGCGGTAACCGCCCGGCCCTAGCACCAACGTATTGGATTGGTGCCCGATAGGGGTTAAAAACGCACAGGAAGCGCTGACAGCCACCACCATCAAGAACGGGTCGAGTGAGACATCGAAGCCATTGGCTAAGCTCACCGCAATAGGCGCCATCAGCAGCGCCGCCGCCGCATTGTTGACCACGTTAGAGAGCAGCATAGAGAGTAAAAACAGCCCGACCATGGTAACGACCACCGGCCAGTCGCTGCCAAAGCTAAGCAGCGCGTTAGCAATCAAATCCGCACCACCGCTGGTTTCTAATGCTTCACCCACGGGTATCATCGCTGCTAGCAGCACGATCACAGGGCCATCAATCGCTTGATACCCTTCGCGTAACGGTAACACGCCAATCAGCAGCGAAATCAGTGCTGCAACGCTCATGGCCACTGCGGCCGGGAGTAGGTCAAACAGCATGGCCATAATCGCCAAAGCAAAAATGGCAATCGACACGGCAAGCTTGCGCGGCTGCCCCAGGTGCAACTCGCGGCTAGCCAGGGGTAAGCAGCCCAGCGAGGCCAAGCTGTCAGAGATTTCATTTTCACTGCCCTGCAATAGCAAAACGTCGCCGTTCTTAAAGCGGATATCCCGCAACCGCTGCTTCAGGCGCCCGCCATCCCGTGCAACGGCCACCAAATGCAGCCCAAACTGATGGTTTAATCGTAGCTCTCGCACGCTGCGGTTAATCATCATAGAGTCATTGCGCACCACGGCCTCGATCAACTGCAGGCCTTCGGTATCCACACGCTGTTGATCCTGTGTAGCGTCTTTCTTTTTAGCCTTATCTGCCTCTTTGTCACTGGCTGGATGCTCAGCGTCTTCCACTTCTGAATCTGCTTCGGCCTCTTCATCCAGCTCAGCAATCGCGCTAAGCCCCACTTTGTCTTCCAGCATTTGGAGTTCATCAGGCCCTGCTTCTAATAGCAGAATATCGCCATCTTCCAAGGCGCCGTGGAAGTTATACCCCGCCCGGCGGTTGTCATCGCGCACCACCGCTAACACGGGAATAGTTTCGTCCAACTCGTCGCGCAGCTGCTGTAGCGTTAAGCCTTTAGCTTTCGACTCTTCGCCTACTTTCAATTCGACTAAATAGTTGGCGGTATCGAACATTTCATCGGTAGAGGCCTGGCCACTACGCTTGGGCGTCAACCGCCAGCCTACTAAAACAATAAACGCCAGCCCCGCCAGCGCTACCACAATGCCAACAGGCGAAAAGCTAAACATGCTAAACGCCTCATCCGTCACTTCCCGGCGATAGCTGGAAATAATGATATTGGGTGGGGTGCCAATCAAGGTGGTCAGGCCACCGAGCAAAGAGCCAAACGCTAGCGGCATCAACAGTAAAGAAGGCGAGGTATTATGTTCGCGAGCTAGCCGCATAGCCACCGGTAGCAGCAGTGCCAGGGCGCCCACGTTATTCATAATGCCCGACAGCAAAACAATGGTACCTACCAGCACCAAGAGTTGGAGCAGCAGGTTCTCCCCCACTTTAAGCACTTGGTTGGCGATGATATCGACGACCCCCGAGCGCTCAAAGCCACGGCTAAGCACCAGCACAGCAGCCACGGTAATCACCGCCGGGTGGCCAAAACCGGCGAAAGCGCTTTCGGCCGGCACAAGCCCCAGCATGACCGAACCCAGCAACGCCGCCAGCGCTACTAAGTCATAACGAAAGCGACCCCATATGAAAGCGGCAAGCGTTAGCCCAAGCACAATAAACACCAGCGTGCTCGGCGCGAGCGTTAACCAGCCAAGATCTAACGTTTCAATGCCTGAATTCTCAACCCCAGAGCCCTGTGCACCTGAGCTTTCAACACTTAAGTCCTCAGCCGACATCCTTTTCCTACTCCCTTGCCCCCGTTTGATAGGGGCAGCCTACGGTTGATGCACGCCACGCCCACAGCATGACATTTCTACTGCACATTAGACGTTTACTATACACAGGTATAGCCCCTGCATACGCTAGCCTATAAAGACATCACTTCAAGGCCAAACCGCCAAATACAAAAAAGCCCGGCGAGGCCGAGCTAATGTATAGCGGTGATATACGAGGAATAACGCGAGGCTATCTATGTCTTTACTGCTCACGCTCGACAATAATGCGGGCGTCGACAATCGCATAGGGTTGGGCATGGTCTGCGGGGTATAGAACCACCGGGTTCAAATCCAGCTCCTTGATCGCTGGATACGCTTCCACAATGTGGGCGACTCGCATCAACAGCTCAACTAACGCGTTGTTATCAATCGCCGCAGCGCCGCGAACACCCTTTAAGACCTTCTGGGCTTTAATCTGCGCCACCATGGACACAGCGTTCGAGCGCGTCATCGGCAATGCGCGAAACGCTACATCCTCAAGTACTTCAACGAAAATACCGCCCAACCCAAACATTAGTACCGGGCCAAAAATTGGGTCGCGCAGCATACCAATGATCACCTCGACGCCCTTCTCGGCCATTGGCGTGACTAACACGCCTTCTATATTGGCTTGAGCATTATAAGCGTGAGCTGCGCCCATTATGGTGTGATAGGCAGCGCGTAGTTCGGCTTCACCGCGAAGGTTGAGCATGACGCCGCCAGCATCAGATTTGTGCAAAATATCTCTGGAAACCACTTTCATGGCTAGCGGCTGCTGGCCGAACTCAGCGGCGATCTGTGTCAGCTCATCGGCGCTAACAGCGACGCGCTCGGTAGGCACTTGGATACCGTGTTCCAGCAATAGCGCCTTGGCTTCAAACTCCAGCAAGTCTCGTTGCTGGAGTTTTGCCGTATCTATCAACCGTTGCCCGAGTACCCGGGGCGCCGCGTTGGTAGCATGGGCACGTTCGCCACGTCCGTTTGGAGTGCGCTCGTTTTGAGTATGTTGGTACTGAGCTAGATAGGCGCCGCGCTCAGCTAAGGCCGCCAACACGCGCACTGCATGCTCAATAGAGGCATAGATGGGTAGACCTGCTGCGTGCAAGCGCCGCAATGCGGGTGGTTTTATCGGTGCATAAAGGCTGTAAATCACTAACGGTTTTTGGGTAGCTTGGGCGAGTTCAATCATCATTTCGGCGCCGCGCATTTCATCCGCGTGCAGCGATTCATCAAAGCGCAGGCCGTAGCCGCCAAACATGCCGACCAGGAAGAGGCTATCAACGTTGTCATCTTCCGCCACAGCCTGCATACACATTGCGAGCAGTGAAGGATGGCTATCGGAAGAGCCTGCCACGTCGACAGGGTTCGCTGTCGAAGCCTGTGGGAACAGAATTTCGCGCAGCTTAGCGCGGGTGCTCTCTGCCAGCTCCGCCAGAACCAGACCGGCTTCAGCCAAGCGGTCAGCCGCAATCGTGGCCTGCCCGCCGCCATCGGCAATCACTGCCACGCGCTTTCCCGCTGCTTTTTGCAATAATCCCAGGCCTTCTGCCACGGGTAATATTTCATCGGAGTACTGGACAACGCTCACGCCTGCCTGGCGAAGCAGATCCACGCTCATTTGGTAACTGCCCGCCAGCGCGCCGGTATGCGAGCTAGCCGCTTGTTGGCCCTGCTCGGTAGCGCCGGATTTATACACCACCACCGGTTTTACTGCCGTGACCTCCCGGGCAACGTCTAAAAACTTGCGGCCATCGCGAAAGCCCTCCACATACAGGGTGGCCACGCGGGTATTTTCGTCTTCACCTAAGTAGCGCAGATAATCGTTAAAGCCAATATCACTCTGGTTACCGGGGCCTATATAGGTGCTAAAGCCCACCTGGCCGTTGTGTTGCGCCTCAAGCGCCAGCGCAAGCAGCATATTTCCCGATTGCGACACAATGCCGATACCACCGGGTTTAACGTTATCCAGCGCCAGCAAATTAATAGCGTGATGAAGGTTAAACATACCGGAGGTATTAGGGCCAATAATACGCACGCCGTGTGCCTGGGCTTGCGCCATCATAGCCTGTTCCAGCAACACGCCCGCAGGCCCCGTCTCCGCAAAACCGCTGGCAAGCACCACCGCACCTTTAATGCCCTGTCGGCCACATTCGGCAATTAGCCCAGGCACGCTCACTGCAGGTGTACACAGCAATGCCAGCGCAGGGGTATCAGGAATCGCAGCGATGGAGGACCAGGCTTTAATGCCTAAAATCATCGTGGCTTTGGGGTTTACCGGATAGATCGCACCGCGATAACCGCCTTTTATGAGCCCCACCATGGCTTTGTAGCCGCGCTTAGTGGGATCAGCAGAGGCACCGATCACCGCGATACTTTGAGGCGCCAAGATAGCGTGCAGCGGGCTACGTGAAGGAAGGTGGCCTTCAATAGGGTTCATGATAGTTACCTACTTAATATACGAGAGCGTGAAGGAGCCCAGCTAATAGGGGCTACTGACCTTTGAAATTCGGCACTCGTCGCTCGGCAAAGGCATCTACGCCCTCTTGCCAATCCTGGGTGGTGGAACAGGTAAAGACGGCATCCAGTTCTTGCTGAAGCTGGCTTTCCAGATCGGTATGCCCACCACGATTTACCAGCGGCTTAAGCAGCGCCATGGAAACCGGCGCCTGTTGGGCTAAGCGCCCTCCCAAGGCCAGCGCTTCGGGCATTAACTGCGCCAGGGGATAGTGGCCAAGCGCAAGGCTAATGCGTTTAGCCTCTTTGCCGGCTATTTTCTCACCGGTAAACAGCAGCCGTCGGGCTTGGCTTAAGCCCACCAGTTGGGGCAGCAGCTTGGAAACCCCGCCGCCGACACAGGTGCCAATGCTGGTTTCGGGAAAGCCGATCTCGGCGTTATCTGCCATAAGGATAAAGTCACAGGCCACGGCCATTTCAGCCCCCGCCCCGAGGGCGTAGCCATTAATTGCCGCGATAACAGGTTTCTTGAGGCGAAGAATGGCGTCGCATACATCGTTGCCCAGCTGAAGATACTGCCGCCGCTGATAAAGCGTGCGGTCTGCGCCGCCATGCTCTTTCATATCCGCACCCACGCAAAACGCTCGCCCTTCGCCGGTTAACACAACGGCGCGCACCTTTGGCGACCAATCAGCAAACGCCAGCACGTCGATTAAATCGGTATACAGCGCCTCCACCACCGCGTTTAGCCGATGGGGTCGATTGAAGCGTATTTCTAAAACACGATCGTGCAGGGTAACAATCAGCGTTGGGTAACTCGGCAGTTGCGCAATCGCCGCGGTGTCAGTCGACATAAAAATTTTCAACCTAAAGCGTGGAAGGGCTATTAAACGAGAGAAATAGAAACATACGTTTCTAAAAACAACACTGAAAGGCACATACGTTTTAAATAACCATAAAGCAATGCTGAACCCGCCGTCAATACATACGTACCGAGATACGTTACTATTGGCACAATCGTACTCACGACAGTCCATTTTTAAGGAGCAAGACGTGCCCTCCTCTAAACATTTGTCACAGGATGCCGATAGCACGCAGCCAAATGCGCGCTTGGCTGATATCAATCATCAGCTTGCCGAGACCTACCCAGCGCTTAGCCCGCAGCTAAAATTGGCCGCGGGCTATGTACTGGAACACCGCATGGAGATTGCGTTTCAGTCGATCCGTAAAACCGCCAGCGCCGCGAACGTGACGCCTTCCACGCTGGTGCGTTTAGCTAAGCGGCTTGGCTTTGAGAGCTACGAGCAGTTTCGTGAGGTGTTCCAGTCTGCCGTTCAGGCCGCTCCCGTCGAATTCACCGGCCGGGCTAATAAATTGCGCGATCAGGCGAACCTGCCGGATGACCCGTTATTTTTAGAGGTAGGGGACGCCGCACTGGATAATATTGGTCGGCTGTTTACCGTCGATAATCAAGCGCGAGTACGCGAAGCCGCCCAACTGATATTGGCGGCGCGTAGTGTTGCCGTGGTGGGATTTCGCGACACCTTTGCCTGCGCTTATCACTTTGCTTACGTGGGGCAAATCGCCATGCCAGGGGTAACGCTGATTCGCGGTTTAGAGGGAGGTTTACTCACCGAGCTGGATCGTTTTAATGAGCAGGATGTGGTGGTGATCTTTGGCTTTGAGCCCTACTGTGCTGAAACGGTCAAGGCGCTTGAGATCACCCGCGCTAACGGCGTAAAGGCTATTGTGGTGACCGACACCTTACGTTCGCCTTTAGTCCCCGGCGCGCGCATCACCTTTAACGTTGCCAACGCCACGCCGCACTTTTTCCCTTCGCTGCTTGCGGCGATTACCTTATGCGAAGCAATCTTGGCCGAGTGCGTCGCGTTCGGGCCCGACAATCTGGTCGACAATGTGGCCAATTTTGAAACACGTATGCGCAAGCTGGGCGCTTATGTGAAGGTAAAATAGCAGAAGCCGCCTAAGCGGCTTCCAAATCAGCTATTTTAGCAGGGCTAATATAAGGCTACGGCAGTAAAATAGTAGACCCTGTGGTTTTACGGCTTTGCAGCGCATCTTGAGCTTTTCCGGCTTCTGCCAGCGAGTACCGATTGGCGATATCGATGTTAACTTTGCCACTTTCAAGCATGGCGAAGAACTCTTCGCACATCATCTCCAACCGCTCGCGGGTGTCGGCGTAACCGTTAAGGCTGGGGCGAGTCACGTAGAGCGCGCCCTTCTGGTTGAGAATACCGATATTAACGCCATCCACCGGGCCAGAGGCGTTGCCAAAGCTGACCATCAGCCCACGGGGTTTTAAGCAGTCCAGCGACATTTCCCAAGTGTCTTTACCCACCGAGTCATACACTACATCGCACATATCGCCGTTGGTGAGCTCGCGTACACGCTCAACCACACTCTCTTCGCTGTAGTTGATCGTCGCCCAGGCGCCGTTGGCCATGGCTAGATCCGCTTTCTCCTGGGAGCTAACGGTACCGATCAGCTTAACACCCAGCGACTTCGCCCACTGGCAGGCAATCGACCCCACCCCACCAGCCGCGGCGTGAAACAGAATGGTCTCGCCCCCTTTTAGTTCATAGGTTTGGCGCAGCAGATACTGCACGGTTAGGCCTTTCAGCATACTCGCCGCTGCGGTGTCGAAATCAACGAAATCGGGGAGTTTGACCACTTTAGCCGCAGGCAACGTATGCAGTTCGGCATAGGCGCCCAAAGGGCCTTGGGCATAGGCCACGCGGTCACCCACGTTTAGATGTGTGACACCTTCGCCAACCGCATCGACAACACCGGCGCCTTCGGTGCCTAGCCCAGACGGCATAGAGGGCGCTGGATAAAGCCCGGTGCGAAAATAGATATCGATAAAATTAAGGCCGACAGCCTTATTGGCAATACGCACTTCTCCCTGGCCGGGTTCAGCGGGAGTAACGTCGACCAGTTCAAGCACCTCAGAACCGCCGGTACTGGCAAATTGGATTCGCTTAGACATGAGTATTTCCTTATGAATTATTGAGTTTGTTCATGGTTAACATGGCAACAGGTGTCGTTATACAAGCGTGTCGCGGCGTTTAAATCAAGCTAGCACGCTAGCGTTTTTTTACCTCTATCTTTTAATGAGCAGAATTTAAGGGCTAGGTTTTAAGGATCAGGGTCTAAGGATCAGGACTTAAAGATCAAGCCACGAAGGCGATGAAATCCTGCTGTCATGCACTCATGCTAGTATTAGCGCTCTTTTATCGTCTAAGGCTTAGAGATTTGTCATGACGCATCCCGCCATTCAAGTACCCACACTCATTGCCCACCGCGGCTACTCCGCCGCCGCCCCAGAAAACACCCTAGCAGCGGTGCGCGCAGCCCACCAAGCGGGGGCCACATGGGTCGAGCTGGATGTGCAACTACTGGGTGACGGCACCCCGGTAATTTGGCACGACAGCGATGTCGCACGTTGCTCAAACGGCCGCGGCGGGCTGGCCTCCATGGATTGGACCAAGGCGCAAACCCTGGATGCAGGAAGTTGGTTTGACGACCATTTTGCGGGTGAGAAAATGCCCAGCTTGGCGCAAATGCTGGCACTGCTCAACGAGCTGGAAATGGGCGTGAATATGGAAATAAAGGTCAACAAGGGCCGCGACCCCATCGCGCTGGTTGAACGCGCGCTGCCGGAAATGCTGGACACGCTCCCCCCCGAGCGTTTGATTATTTCCTCCTTCAATGCCAGCGCCCTTACCCATTGCCGTCAGTTCGCCAGCACAGAACGGCTGGCCCTGGGCGTGCTATTCGGCAGCGTGCCGAAAAGCTGGCGTGAGCAGTGCGAGGCCATTGAGGCGTTCAGCGTGCACCCTCACTGGCCACGCTTAAAACGTGCCCAAGCCGACGCCATGCAGCGCGATGGCTATCAAATATTGTGCTATACCGCCAATGACCCCAGCGCCTTTCATAGCCGCTGGGCGTGGGGTATCGGCAGTGTCATCACCGATGAACCCGCCGCGTTTAAGCGCTTTTTAGATAGTCACTGATAAACTCAAACACTGACAGGAGTCGACCGTGAAGTACCTAGGAGCCCATGTGAGCGCTGCTGGCGGCGCAGACCAAGCCGTACACCGGGCGGTGGCAATCGGCGCAGACGCCTTTGCGCTATTCACTAAAAATCAACGCCAGTGGCAAGGCAAGCCACTCACCGATGAAGCGATCCAAGCCTTTCGCGATGCCTGCGCCGAGCATAGCTTCGCCCCCGAGCAGATTCTGCCCCATGACAGCTATCTGATTAATCTTGGCCACCCGGAGGAGGAAGGTCTACGCAAATCCCGGGATGCCTTTCTGGATGAGATGCAGCGCTGCGAGCAATTGGGGCTGACGCTGCTTAATTTTCACCCCGGCAGCCACTTAAATAAAATCAGCGAAAGCGACTGTTTAAAGCGTATTGCGGAATCCGTTAATGAAGCACTAGCGCATACCCAAGGCGTCACGGCGGTGATCGAAAATACCGCGGGGCAAGGCACTAACTTGGGCTGGCGCTTTGAACATTTGGCCGAAATCATTGCCCACGTAGACGATAAAACACGCGTTGGGGTGTGTATTGATACCTGCCACGCCTTTGCGGCGGGCTATGATTTGCGCACGACAGAGGCCACCCAAGCAACGCTCGATGAGCTAGGCAGCGTTGTGGGCTTTGAGTATCTGCGCGGCATGCATTTAAACGATGCCAAAAGCAACCTTGCCAGCCGCGTGGATCGCCACCATAGCCTGGGCAAAGGCAACATTGGCCTGCCCGCTTTTACCGCTATCATGCAGGAGCCACGGATTAACGGCATTCCGATGATCCTGGAGACTATTGAACCGGAGATCTGGACTGATGAAATCGCTTGGCTGCGCGCTCAAGCATCCTGAGCGATAGCTAAATAATGTACTCAGCGTTCAGCGGTTTTTGCACGCCCGGTAATGCTTGCCTACGCTTAAACTCCTTTACCCAAGCCCCAGCCTACGTAAGGAGTGTGCAATGAGCGATACCGATCTCGGCAGTTTAGATGCCCAGACCCTAGCTCACTTGTTTGAAAGCCGCGAGGCCTCCCCGCTAGAAGTCACCCGCGCCGCTCTTGATCGAATCGAGCGCTTCAACCCAGACGTTAACGCCTATGTGTATGTCGATGCTGAAGGTGCGGAATCGGCGGCCAAAGCCTCGGCGCGGCGCTGGGGGCAAGGCAAGCCGCTAAGCCCCATCGACGGGGTGCCGGTATCGCTTAAAGACCTGACCCAGGTGGCGGGCATGCCCTGCCGAGAAGGATCGTTAACCTCTTCTGAAGCGCTATGCGACACCGATGCGCCACCCGCGCGCATGCTGCGTGAAGCGGGCGCCATCCTGCTAGGCAAAACCAACACGCCCGAATTTGGCTGGAAAGCAGTAACGGATAACCGTGTTTTTGGCGCCACGGCCAACCCCTGGGATACGCGTTTAACCCCCGGAGGCTCTTCCGGCGGGGCCGCCGCGGCCGCGGCGCTCAATATGGGGGTGCTGCACCAGGGCGGCGACTCAGGCGGTTCTATCCGGATTCCCGCTGCATTCACCGGGGTTTTTGGCTTTAAGCCTACCTTTGGCTGGACGCCCCAATGGCCGCCAGCTAAAGAGCCCAGCCTATCGCACCTGGGGCCATTAACGCGCACCGTTCGAGATGCGGTGAGTATGTTAAACGTGATGGGCCGCTATGATTACCGGGACCCTTACGCCACCCGCGGACAGCCTGAAGACTGGGGTGTCGATTTAGATAAAGGCTTAACCGGGCTGAGGATTGGCTACTCAACTGATCTTGGCTACGCGAAGGTAGACCCGCAAATTGCCGAACGCGTGCGCGAAGCGGCCAATCGGTTGGAGGCATTAGGCGCTGAAGTGGTCGACGTGCATCCCGGCTTTTCCTCACCGCTGGATACCTTTCGCAAGCTATGGTTTACCGCCTCTTTAGAACAGTGGTCACAAATGGATGACCACCAGCGTACGCTGCTAGATTCAGGCATGATAGCCAATGCCCGTAAAGCCGAACCCTGGAAAGCCGTTGAACTGTTTCGTGCCTTGGCAGATCGCGCGGAATTAACCCAGCGCCTTGAGCACTTTAACCAAGAGTACCATCTGCTGATGACGCCCTCGGTGGCGATACAGCCGTTTGAAATAAACCAAGAAGTTCCGCCAGGCAGCGATATGCGCGACTGGGAAGAGTGGGCGCCCTTTAGCTATCCCTTTAACCTGAGCCAGCAACCCGCCGCGTCAGTGCCCTGTGGCTTTACCGACAACGGTTTACCGGTGGGCTTCCAGCTCGCGGGCGGCAAATATGATGATGTGCGCGTTTTGCGTGCCTGCCATGCCTACATGGAAGCGCACCCCCCGCGTTTTCCTAGCGTTCCCAACCCTGCCCAGTACGCTTAAATTGCAGCGCCACAGATGTGCATAAAAAAACCCAGCCGGGCATAACGCCGGGCTGGGGTTTATGCTTTCGCAGCGTAGTCTTACATCGCTGAAAGCTTCTCTTCATCCAGTACGCCTGACATGCGCACCATGGCGAGCGCTTCATCCAGGCTGCCCACTTCTTCCATCATTACCAGTTCGCTCTCTAAACTCACCGGCTGACCGGCTGTTTCAGACAGCAGTTTTTCCAGAGAAGCGACATCCATAGCGTCGTCCAATTGGTGAACATCCACTGAGGCGCTGTTGCGGCCCGGCAGGTAGATGGTGCCATTAGAGAAATCCACGGCGTAGGCAATCACTCCGGGTACGATAAAGAACAGCAAACCCACCCCATTGGCGATAGCAATCACCGGATCAATATCACCGCTTAATTGGCCTTTACGCTCAGGATGAAAAAGCGTACCACAACCACTCAGTGACACGATGGAAGCGCCAACCACGGCGCCAGTCAACCAGCGACGAACTGCTTGATGCATGAAGGTTCCCTCAAACAAAAAAGTAACGATAGTCGTCGATATAGCGCATTGCGCTTGGTTTTTTTGCCGACTATCGCGCCATAAAACTCGATAAGTTTAGCACAGCCATTTCAAAGCATAGATGATTTGGCGATAAGGACTATTTTGCCGCTTTAACCGCTAGGCCGTACAATGCCTGCATTCAACGCTTTTAAGCACTTTTTCAAGAACTAATTCTCAAGAACTTTTTTCAAGAACTAAGGAATGCTCACGCCCATGCGCGCCAGCCAATTACTGATTGCCACTCTAAAAGAAACCCCGGCTGACGCCGAAGTCATTAGCCACCAGCTAATGCTCCGCGCCGGGATGATTCGCCGTTTAACCTCGGGGCTTTACACCTGGCTGCCACTGGGCCTGCGCACGCTGCGCAAAGTGGAAGCCATTGTGCGTGAAGAGATGAACCGCGCAGGTGCTCAAGAGGTACTCATGCCCGCCGTGCAGCCCGCCGAGCTATGGCAAGAGTCTGGCCGTTGGGAGCAATACGGTCCCGAGCTGTTACGCCTCAAAGATCGCCACGATCGCGACTACTGCGTCGGCCCGACCCACGAAGAGGTCATCACCGACCTGGTACGTAAAGAGATCGCCAGCTACAAGCAGCTGCCGGTTAATTTCTACCAGATCCAAACCAAATTCCGCGACGAGATTCGTCCGCGCTTTGGGGTAATGCGCTCACGCGAGTTCATCATGAAGGACGCTTACTCCTTCCACTTGGATGAAGCCTCGCTGAAGCAGACCTATCAGGATATGTACGACGCCTACACGCGCATTTTCACGCGCCTTGGCCTCGACTTCCGTCCGGTAATCGCCGACAACGGTTCCATTGGGGGTACTGGCTCCCACGAATTCCACGTGCTCGCGGATTCCGGCGAAGACGATATCGTGTTCTCCACCTCTTCCGACTACGCGGCCAATATGGAAAAAGCCGAGGCTCTGCCAGCACCGCTTGGCAGCCAGGCAGCCCGCGCTGAGCCCAGCGAAGAGATGCACCTCGTTGACACCCCCGATGCCAAAACCATCGCAGCATTGGTTGAGCAGTTCGAGCTACCGATTGAGAAAACGATTAAAACCTTAATGGTCCACTCGGCTGAAGGCGGCTTGATTGCGCTACTGGTTCGCGGTGATCATGAGTTAAACGAGGTAAAAGCCGAAAACCTACCCCAGGTCGCCGCGCCGCTAACCATGGCCAGTGAAGAAGAGATTCGCGCTGTGGTTGGCGCTGGCCCCGGTTCACTTGGCCCGGTGGGCTTGAAAATGCCGGTGATTATCGACCGTAGCGTAGCGCTGATGAGCGACTTCGGCGCGGGTGCCAATGTGGATCACAAGCACTACTTCGGCATTAATTGGGAGCGCGATGTGGCCCTGCCCGAAGTGGCCGACCTGCGCAATGTGGTGGAAGGCGACCCTTCTCCCGATGGCCAAGGCACGCTCTCTATCAAGCGCGGGATTGAGGTTGGTCACGTCTTCCAGCTTGGCCAAAAGTACTCCCAGGCCATGAACGCCAGCGTACTGGGCGACAACGGCAAAACCAGCCACCCGTGGATGGGTTGCTACGGCATCGGTGTGACCCGTGTGGTCGCCGCCGCCATTGAACAGAACCACGATGAATCCGGCATTATCTGGCCCAACGCTATTGCGCCCTTCCAGGTGGCACTGGTGCCAATGAATGCGCACAAATCCCAGCGTGTACGCGAAGAGTCTGAACGTCTTTACCAAGCGCTCACTGCCGCAGGCTTAGACGTCTTACTGGATGACCGCGACACCCGTCCCGGCGTTAAATTTGCCGATTTGGAACTGATGGGCGTTCCTCATCGCCTTGTGATCGGCGACCGCGGCCTGGACAACGGCGAACTGGAATATAAAGGTCGCCGAGATAGCGAAGCCACCATGGTGCCTGCGGATCAAATCATCGACTTTTTGCGTGAGAAAGCTAGCTAAGGTAGTAACGCTTAGCGGGGTCTTGCTGAGCGGCGCTGGGTTTGTAGCGACAAGCCCAGTTGCTGCTCTACCCCAAACCCTGCGCCCTACCCTTGAAGCCGCTAATCAGCAGCATCAAACGCCCCAACAACGCTGGGTAGCGCGTCAGTGGCGTGAACGTATGGACACGCCACTGGCGAGTTTTATGGAGGATGCCGCGCAGCGTCAGACGCTACTAACACGCCTCTATCAAGAAGCCAGGCTGGCAGGCTTACCGCCGGATTTGGTGTTAGCGTTGATACAGGTGGAGAGCGCCTTCAAAGCGGATGCTGTCTCCTCGGCAGGCGCCGTCGGTTTGATGCAAATCATGCCTTTCTGGGTCAGCGAGCTAGGGCTGCCAATTGACGACTTGACCGACCCGCCGCGCAATCTGCGCTATGGCTGTACGATTTTGGCCCACTACCTGGCCATTGAGAATGGCGACTTTACCCGGGCACTGGCACGCTACAACGGTAGCTTGGGGCAAACCTGGTACCCGGAGCGGGTGATGCATGCCTGGCGGGATACCTGGCGCTAATCAACACAACGTTAAGCAACGCACTCTTCATCGATAAAAGCTAACTTGAGAGCTGGTGCCAGTAGCTGGAACGGTGCTTAGCAAAAACAAAAGCAAAAGTGTTAGCTTACCGTTAAGCCAAACGCATGACTTTCTTGGCTAATCCATCCACTATTAAGCCCAACACAGTGCTGGCGAACTACGAGCTAGCTTAATAAGGGGATGCCTGTCTCAATGCCAAAACAACAATGTCGCCCATGTATGGGTTTTATCAGTACATACGCAGCCCCGCTAATTGCACTGGCGATAATCCCCCTACTTGGCTCCACCGCTAACGCCGCGCAGATAACGGTTCGCAGTGCTGACGGCCAACCGCTTGAGGACGCCGTCGTTGAGGTTTACTACGACACAGCGGCAGGCAACCCTCCTCAAGAAGAGAACATCTATCAGCGCGATGCCGCCTTTCACCCCAAGGTACTCACGGTGCCTACCGGCAGCTATGTCGCCTTTCCCAATCAGGATACAACCCGTCATCACGTCTACTCTTTTTCATCCGCCAAAACCTTTGATTTAAATCTCTACCTGCAAGAAACGCCGCCGCCGGTTCAATTTGACCAACCCGGCATTGTCGTTTTGGGGTGCAATATCCACGACCATATGCAGGCTTTTATTGTTGTCAGCGACGCCCCCTATGCGGCGACAACCAATGCTGAAGGCTCGCTTGCCCTGCCTACGCTGCCATCTGGCGAGCATCGCGTGCGCGTTTGGCACCCTCAACTCGATGATAGCCAGCAACTCTGGTGGGAAGGCAACGTTAGCGATACCGACCAACTAGACGTCAGTTTGGAACTCAACGCGCTCCCTCCCCCAGCGCCAACGCTCTCGCCCCTTCAGCAGCGATTTAAAGATGCCAATTAAGCCCCTACCAACGTTCGGGAAATGGCGATCCGCCACTTAGTGAGGTTGCTATGCGCTTTAGAACGCGCCTGATGCTAGTGCTACTGACCGTGGTGATTGTCTCGCAGCTCGCCACCGGCGTGGCATTTCTTCGCGCGACCCAAAATGACGTCATTGCGAAAGGCTCCCAACGTTTAGAGGTGGGCGCCAATGTATTGGCACAACTGCTGGACGCCCGTGGTGAACAGCTAGCCAATAATGTCGCGATCCTCGCCGATGACTTCGGTTTTAAAAGCGCTGTTTCCACTCAGGATACCGAGACCCTCTACTCTGTGCTGGCCAATCACGGTGAGCGTGCCAAGGCCGATATCGTGTTGCTCAGCGGTCTCGATGGACATATTTTAGCCAGCAGCCATCACGCACAAAACAGCCCCATGCCTTTCCAGCAGCTATTCGAACGAGCTCGCCAAGAGGGCGAGGCGGTTAGTGTCGTCATAGCAGATGGGCAACCTTATGAGTTTGCCCTGCTACCCGTACGTGCGCCCAACCTGATTGGCTGGGTCGGCATGGGGTTTCTAATCAATCAGGCGGTGACGGAAGAGATTAATGCATTAACCGGGCTGGACATTAGCGTGGTTAACTTCCGCGCTAACCGTGAGATCAGCTACCTGGCAAGCACCCACGATGAGCAGTTAGCCCAGCAGTTAATCAGCGGGCGTGGGAGTGAGCTCATCGAAGGCGACTACACCCTACACAGCCAGATGACGCCGGATGCTGAGTACCTCTCCTATGCGAGCCAGCTCTATTCCGACGACGCTAATCACACCTATGCGCTGCTGCAACTCTCCCGCAACGAGCTACTCGGCGCTTACCGTTCATTACAGTGGCAGCTGCTGGGCATTATTGCCCTGATCTTACTGTTTACCGTGCTGATTGCCATGTGGAGTGCACGGAGCATGAGCAAACCGCTAATGGAGCTGGCGAAAGCGGCACAGCGCATTGGACGCGGCGAGCGTTTCACCGAGTTACCGATCGGTACTGAGCGCAGCGAAACCGGGCTACTGGCGTCGACACTACTCGCTATGCAGGAGGGCATCGCTCAGCGCGAGGCCACGCTGCATCACCAGTCCCGCCACGACTTACTCACCGACCTGCCCAACCGCATCAGCGCCCAGGAGGATATTAGCCTTTTGATCCAACGCGGCGAGCCTTTTACCCTGCTGCGTCTGGCGATTAATAACTTCCGCGATATTAACGACACCTTCGGCTACGCGCTGGGGGATCATATGCTGGTCACCCTGGCCAAGCGCTTACAGCACTTAGATGCTGATAGCACAGCCTACCGGCTTGATGGTGATGAACTGCTGCTCCTGGTGAAGCAGTCGAGAACTGACTTTGCCTGGCGGACACGCCTTTTCACCACCTTGCACCAGCCTATCGACCTTGATAAATCCCCCGTCACGCCGTCACTCTCGGCGGGTGAAACCAACTACCCCGACCACGGCGACAGCCCGCAACTGCTGCTGCGTCGGGCCGATATCGCACTGGATATGGCGCGCCGCCAGCGCCAGCCCCACCAACGTTACTTAGAGGGTCAGGATGAGCACCATTTACGCCAGCTCACCTTGATTCGTGACCTACAGGACGCGGTGAGCAACGGTGAGCTATGGATGGCCTACCAGCCTAAAGTAGACACACGCAGCGGCCATGTTAATCAGTGTGAAGCGTTGATGCGTTGGCGCCACCCGTCGCTGGGCTTTGTACCACCTGATGAATTTATTGGCTTAGCTGAGCGCTCGGGAAGCATCCGCATGCTCAGTCAGTGGATGTTGGCCAATGTCTGCGCCCAGCTGCAGGCCTGGCAGCAGCGTGGTTACCACTTATCGGTAGCCGTTAACCTCTCCGCCAGTGATGTGATGGATCGCCAATTAACGACTTATCTGGCTAACCTACTTGAACGCTACCGCCTTGCCCCCGCCCGCCTGAGTATCGAGGTCACTGAAAGCGCTGTCATGCAGGATGTAGATGCCGCCATGGCCACGTTGACGGAGCTTAACCAGTTGGGGCTGCGTATCGCCATCGATGATTACGGCACTGGCTACTCCTCTCTGGCGCAAATCAAACGCCTTCCCGTAGACGAACTCAAGATCGACAAATCCTTTGTATTGGCGATTGATTCGCAAAAAGATGACTTAACCATTGTCAGCTCGACCATCGAAATGGGCCACAGTTTAGGACTGCGTTTAGTGGCCGAAGGCGTTGAGAATCTCGCCAGCGCAGAGCTGCTGAGCAAGCTCGGCTGTGACTATTTGCAGGGCTATTGGATTGCCAAACCAATGCCCGCTGACGAGCTCCCCGCTTGGTTGGATAATTTCACCTCGCTGTCGTTGCCCCACCCGATGTCTTCCATACTAAAGATGCTCCAGAGAAAGCCATGATGTTATTTCAATCGGTGTGTTCACTGCACCGTTCAACCTTTCGGCACTTCCTTTCCGGCTGCCTGGCGCCCTGCCTAGCCCTGCGATTAGCCCCGTGCTTAGCGGTCTATTTAGCGCTTGCGGCCGCTCCATCGTTTGCCGGTAGCCGTATTGTAGGTACGGGTGGGGTAAGTGCTATTGAAGGGGCCGCAGGAGGCGGATTATCGCCTTGGGCCGTGCTATCCAGCACCGCAAGCGAGCAGGAAATAGGCGTAACGGCTGCCGCCACTCGTGCCTGGGTGGACGACTACCGGCTAACGGTGACCAGCGCCAGCGTGAATATTTATGATCGTGTTGAAGTCTCAGCGGCTCGTCAAACCCTTGACTTAGAAACCCTGGGTGGCGAGCTAGGCCAGGATATTTACGGCGCAAAGGTGCGCTTATTCGGCGATGTGCTCTACCACCCTTGGGGCATTTGGAGTGCTGGCGTACAGCATAAACGACTGGTGGATGGCACTATTCCCACCGCCCTGGGGGCCGATGAAACGCGCGGTACCGATGTATACCTTAGCGCCAGCAAGCTGCTGTTTAGTGCGGTTGCTGGACGCAATGTTCTGCTCAACGCCACCTTGCGCAACACCGACGCCAACCAGGGCGGCCTGCTCGGCTTTGGCGGTGATCAGGGTAGCCGCTCGTGGGTAGCCGAGGGCAGCGTGGGCGTCTTTATGACCCCGCAGTGGGTTGTCGGAGCCGAGTATCGCCAGAAACCCGATAACCTAAGTGTGGCTAAAGAGGACGATTGGCAAAGCCTCTACACTGCCTACTTCTTCAATAAGCACTTATCACTGACGGGCGCCTGGTTGGATTTAGGCGACATTGCCGGTCTACCTTCTCAGCACGGCGGCTATCTTTCACTCCAGGCAGCTTTTTAAGCGGGGCGCTATGATTGATCAACGCAGCACCTATCAAAACAAAAGCTATCAAAGCAAATACACTCGTGCACGTGGTTGTTTAATAGCGCTTACGTTTGCCGCGCTCACATTGACACTCGCTGGCTGTGTTCATCAGCCAACTCAAACGACGCTCTACGAGCGCCTGGGCGGTGAAACTACGATTGATGCAGTGGTTGAGAACCTGTTATACCGAATTGCGGATGACCCTGAGGTAGTGGTGTTTTTTGCTAACACCAACATAGATCTGTTTGCCGAATCGCTAGCCAGCCAGCTGTGCGATGTCAGCGACGGCCCCTGCCATTACGATGGCCCGCCAATGGATCGAGCTCATCAACATATGGGGCTGACGGATGTGCATTTTAATCGCTTAGTGGAACATCTTGATGCCGCCATGCAGGAGGAAGACATTGCCCTTGGCGCGCGTAATGAACTACTTGGCAGACTCGCGCCCATGTACGCCGACGTTATGCGTCTTCAGTAACCTGCCAGCCGTCACGGCCCATCGTTTTTACCCGGTAGAGTGCTTTGTCAGCGGCTTCGTAGGCGTAGGAAAACGTTGCTTCATCGGCCACAAAACAGCTGCCGCCCACGCTTAACGTCACGCCTTTTTTATCCGGATGGGCGGGATGCGTAAAGTCAGCTTCACGCAGCCCTTCAATTAACTGATGACAGTAGCTCTTTAGCGTATCAATGTCTGGGCAATGGAGTAGTGCCGCGAACTCATCACCTCCCAAGCGATAGAGCTGCGCTTTATCATTCAGCGTTTTACCAATCAATGCAGCCAACTGGCGCAACAGGGTATCGCCTTGCGGGTGCCCGTAGGCATCGTTGTACTGTTTAAAAAAGTCGATATCGACCAGAATCAGCCCCAACGATTGATGCTGCTTCGCCAACACATCCTGGTGCAAAGCGCTGCGATTGCCTATCCCAGTGAGCGGGTCGCGCATGGCACGCTGCATCCACTCGAAGGTCTCCTGAGTGGCGCGATCCGTGCGCCGCAGCTGGCGCTCGTGAAGCCACCAAAATAACAACCCCATCACAAAGATTAATAAACTGGAGTAAGTCAGCACTAGGCTATGCTGGCGGGTACTTTCTGAAAAATCATTAATCGCCGCACCCCGGCGATCAAGCTGATCCATCTCAATGTGGGTTAAGCATTGAATCGGTGCGAACAACGCCATCGCCGCAGCGACACGGTCAATGTCGCGTGCCGCTAACGAAGCCACCAGCCGATCTAACTCCGTCAAACTAGGCTCGGAACAAGCATATTCACGCCGATATATGTGCATATCGGCTAAACCGTAGGCCAAGTCAATATCCATGGTGGCAGCATCCAGCGCTTCTAGCTCTGGCTGATCGCTCAAGAGCTCGGACTGGGCATTTTGTAGGTAGACCCGTGCCCGCGTAGAGAGCTGCTGGCCTGTAAGACTCCCCGTCTGGCTGAAGTACGCCTGTATTTCGGGGTAGACCCAGCGCGATTCATAAACTATCAACACCATAAGCGCCAAAAAGCTCATCAAGCTCAGCGACAACCACGTAATGTAGCGATGCTGGCGCGCTAGAGGCCGTGGTTGCATCGTTGGCTGCGCAGCTAGCTTGGGTTTGGATGTCACCACTTCGCCTCTATGCTACGAATCATCCAGATCCAGTCGTTAAACTCACGCAGGTTTTCTACGTCGCGATCACCATAGTCACGTTCCACCAGACGCACAGGGCCTCGCGTGCGGATGGTGAGCGGATCGCCATCCTCAGAGCTAACCAGGTACCAATTAGGGTCATTCCAGCCTTCTAAGGTAACCTCGTAGTCATCCCAGGCGGTAAAGTGAAGTGCTGGGGGTACTTCGCCAAACTGTTCAATCAGAAAGGTACGAAAAGCGACTCCCTGCATCTCCACTTCGCGCCCCTGATAGGGATCGTAGAGCGTAAACGTCTCGTCGGACATGGCGCGTAAATCACTAAGGGCGACCTTTTCAGTGACATCGCCGTTGATCATATTCAATGCCTGGGCAAAGACAGTCGTTGGAAGTGTTATGCCCACGACAATTAACGTACACGCCAATCGATCACGTACACGCCCCCATGGGCTGCGGTGTAAGGCAACTGCGTTCATGGCAAAGCTTCCTGGTGTGTGCATTCTTTTAAAGAACTTTACCAGAGCAAGCTTTACATTGCTCTTAAACGCACGCTACGTGTTTTCAACCCAGCCGATTTTGATATTTCAAAAAAAAGCCAGCCCATTATGGGCTGGCAACAGGAGGCTTACTACGCTAGCAAACCCCCTCCCCTGACAAGGTTTACATGAATTGGGTAAGCTACTTCTTGCGCTCATCTTTACGTAGATGATCGCGAATCACGAAGCCCACCCAGCCCACCATAAATGCGATTACTAACGCGACGGTGGATAAGCCGAAGATAATTGTGTCATCCCAATACATGGTGAATCCTCCCGCCGTGATGTATGCGTTCATACTAGTCACTCAATGGCGGGAGAATACTGACCTAGGTCAAGTTACGGCAGGCGGGGGAAGGCGGTTAAACAGGAAATTGATACCGATCAATTTTTGGGCGTGATGAGCACTAAAGCACCTTGCGGTCTTCGACTTTGCTGTGCTCGGTACCTGGCGGTAACGGGTGGCCTTTGGCTAACTCTGCACGGGTAGCTTCGCGTACGTCTAAAATGGTCACTTTATAGTTTAGCGTGCGCCCGGCCAGGGGGTGGTTGGTATCAACGGTGACCCGGTCGCCATCAACTTCGAGTACCGTGACAATTTGCGGCCCGGCTTCGCCTTCGGTTTGAAAGCGGCTGCCCGGCGCTAACTCAGCGTTCCCAAAAGAGCCGCGGCTGACTTCTTGAACCAGGTCTTCGTTGCGCACGCCATAGGCATCGGCAGGCATTAGTTGAACGCTTAACTCGGCCCCAGCCGTTTGGCCTGATAAGGCACTCTCTAGCCCTGGCACGATATTGTCGTGACCATGCAAATACTCTAGCGGCTTATTGCGCGCCTGGGAGTCATCCAATACCTGCTTGCTGCCATCGTTGAGCACGTCGCTAAGGACATAGTGCAAGGTAACGACCTGATGCGCCGTAATCGACATGGAAAACTCCTCTCCGGTAAGCTGTCGGTTTTGTGATAAAACTTTGTATTAGAACACTGTCTTAGGCTTTGTACGAAAAGTCGGCGAGCGAAGGTCAGGTAAGGCAAAAAACGGCGAAAAAGCGGAGTTTACGGGGTGTAAATGAGCATTTTGAGCCGTTTTTTAACGCAGCATGGCCGAGCGCAGGCAGTTTTCGTACAAAGCCTAGTTTACCACCTGGCCATCGCCAGCGTCTTTCCACCAGGAGTAGCGTTTCATGTTAAGCCCCACCCCCCAGCGCAGTTGGCTTGCCGCGCTGGCTGTTTATTGTCGTGCGCCCGTTATTACCATGCTGTTTTTGGGGTTTTCCGCTGGCTTACCATTTTTGCTGGTGTTTTCAACGCTCTCAGCCTGGCTGCGCAGCGATGGCGTTGAGGTCGCGGCGATTGGCTTTTTTGCCTGGATAGGCATGCTCTACTCAATCAAATTTTTCTGGGCGCCGGTGGTGGATCGGCTAGCGCTACCGATTTTGACCCGCGCCTTTGGGCAACGTCGTGGCTGGATGCTACTGGCTCAAGCGACCATTGCTGCGGGGCTAGTGGGACTCGCGGGTTTGAGCCCGGTGGGTAACCTCGGTTGGGTGGCCCTGTTTGCACTGCTGGTGGCCTTTGGCTCGGCGACCCAGGATATTGCCATTGACGCCTACCGTATTGAGTCCGCCGATGACGATGTTCAGGCGGCTATGGCCTCGACCTATATTATTGGCTATCGCGGTGGCTTACTGGCCGCCGGTGCCGGTGCGCTGTATATCGCGGCGTCGGCCTCTTGGGATGTGGCGTATCTCAGCATGGCAGCGCTTATGAGCATTGGCGTGCTTACCGTGTTAGTACGCCCGGAGCCCAAACGCGCCTCGCTCTCCATCCAGCTTATACACGAGCCAAAGGTGCGGGCGTTTATTCGCGCCAGCCGGGGCAAACCTAAAGTGCTACGCCGCCTGGGTGCCTGGAGCATTGGCGCGCTGGTCTGCCCGTTTACCGATTTCTTTAGCCGCTATGGAGTGAAAGCACTGTGGATTTTGGTGTTTATTGCAGTGTTTAGAATCAGCGATTTAGCCATGGCCTCCATGGCCAACCCGCTGTATATCGACCTGGGCTTTTCACTGGCCGAGATTGCCAGCGTCACCAATATATTTGGCATTGCCATGAGCATTACCGGCGGAATTTTAGGCGGGCTTTGCGTGGCGCGCTACGGCATTGGACCGCTGCTGATTTTCGGTGCGGGGTTGGTGATGGTCACCAATTTACTGTTTGCCTTGCTTGCCTTAGTGGGCAATCAGCTACCCATGCTGGTGGTGACGATTATTGGTGACAACCTTGCCAATGGCTTAGCCAGCGCAGTGTTTATCGCTTTTCTCTCCAGCCTCACATCACGGGCCTACACCGCGACGCAGTACGCGCTGTTCTCGTCATTAATGACGCTACCAGGGAAATTTTTAAGCGGCTTTGGCGGGCTGGTCGTTAACGCCCAGGGCTACCCAAGCTTTTTTGTTATCGCCACCCTGCTCGGCTTACCGGCTATTTTACTGGCGGTCTGGATCAGCCGAGACAAACAATTAGTGCCCACCCCCAAGCCTGCTTAAACAGGCTTGAAGGCCAGGCTTGAAGGATTAGCCGAGTGAAGGTTTAGAACTAGCGGTGTGCTTCCAGCCAGTCCAACGCCCCTGGCGTCGTGCGCCACTGATCGCGCATCAGCGTTCGGTACTGCCACGCTTCCGCCCGGGAGCCGGGGTCAACCTGGCCATCTGGGTGGGGCATGGAGGGCCGGGGGTTTTCGGCACAAATCAGCTCCAACGCATAGCGGTTATGGCCGAGCACATCGACAAGCGCGGTCTCAGCGGCTTCACGCTGCTCTAATCGATACAGCGCCAGGGTTTTGCCCATTAGTAGACCAAGCACCAGCGAGCCGTCGTCGTCATTCTCTTCCGCTAACGCCAACGCTTCTTCATTGCGGTCATCGCGCAGCAGTTGATCCAGCACCAGCTCACGCAGACCCAGGCTATCCTCTTGGTCAATCAGCAATAGCTCTTCGGCCAACTCGCGAGAGTGCTGGCGGGCGCCGCGCTCCATACCCACCACCAGCGCTAGCCCTGTGCGTAGCAACATGGCGTTGTTAGCATCGTCCCAGCACAGGCTGCCGTCGCCTTCGGCGCGGGCTTGTTCCAACCAGCGTGAGAGGCGCAGCGCCAGCGGTTCCAGCAGGCTCGGCGCCATCCACGGCAGGCTGCCAAAACGGCTGGTGAGCGCCAGCGTCAAATCTTGCACCACCTGAGGCGCGTCCAACCACTCCGGGTGTGCACACAGTGCCGACATCCACTCAATGGCGTTGCCCCAGGGATCATCGCGAAAGCCCAGCGCTACGTCTTCATCCACCAGCACCTGGAACTGCTCATGCCAGGCGGCAAATAGCGTCGCCTCGCGGGCACTGGTGTTATAAAACAATCGGCCGGTTTCAGCATCGGCGCTGATATCGATTTTGGGGGCGGTGGGCAGCGCAGCCAGCAATGCCTGCAGTGCCACCAACGGCGTGGCCAGATCCTCTTCGGCGCTGAGCAACTGATCAGCCAGCGTTGCACCAGGGTTATCCGCTAGCGCGGCCAAAAAATCCAGCTGGTCTTCGTCCAGCTCGCCCTGGCGAACCAGGCGGCGATACCAGAAGTTGGCGCGCTCTTTGGCTTCCTGCTCATGGCCTTCATGCAGCAACAGCATGGCTTCAATGTAAGCCAAGGTAGGCGAATCGGGTAGCGCCTGCTGGGCTTTTACAAAGGCGCCACGGGCACTGTCCAAATCATCGTTATCCAGATGCATCAAACAAAGCCGCTCAAGGGCCACACCGCGCAGAAACAGCGGTCCGCGCTCCATCACTTCATCAAGCAGGTCGGCGCGTTTACGACTAAAACCACGCTCTTGATAAATATCCAGCAGGATTTCAAAGGCGGGTTCGGCCTGCTCGGGCAGCCGCGACCAGTCGCTGCCATCGAACAGCGACTCGAGGATTTGCATAGCGCGCCCCGTCTGGCCACTTTCCGCGGCGATCAGCCCGGCTTCCAGCAGCGCTTGAGCCGGTGCCTGCTGGCTATCCAGCGCGGCTTTCAGGGTCGCGCCCTTCCATTCGCGCAGCGAGAGCATCCACATCATCTGATCGGGAATTTCGGTGGGAAACTCGACCTGGTAGCAGCACTGCTTAAATTTGCGCCCGGAATCGCACCAGCAGGGCTCGTTACGCCCTGGCGTGGCGAGGGGCTCGCAGGCAAAATCGAGCCGTTCCAGCGGTGTTTGCGACCACAGCAACGGCGCTAGCGCCTGGGCCATGGTCACATCACCTTCAAAGGCGTCCGCACCTTTGGCGCGCACCCAGGTCATGAAGTCCGGATAGTGTTCTTGTTGCCTGATTGCCGAGAGTGCCCCGGAGGCGAATCCCAGCAGCTGATCGACCCATACCGCCAGCATTGCCGTCTCCACTTATAAAAGACCCTATTGAAAAGCGACATAGTCTAGCATGCAGTGGGGCGCTACCGCAGCGGCAATCGGTTGATCGTTAATGGGCTCGTTCCAAGAGTGGACGCGTACGCCCATGCATATCCAGCCGCGCGCCCAAGCGCACCAGATTCCAGTAGTGGCCGTTCAGCGCGCGGGAGAGCAGCAGTGTATCTGCAGGGGGCTGCAGGCGGTCCATCGCTGCCCACACTTTAGGGGTTAATTCGCGCAATCGCCGGTGCACTCGCACATCGCTAAAGTCCTGCTCACCCGGCTCGAACAGCGGCGCAATACACTCCGCCGACTCACGATACAGTGCCAACGGCGCGCCCTGCCCCTGGCGCCCGCCCATTTTCATCAGCGCTTCGTCCATTCCCATCGCATCATGCTTTAAGGTGGCATCGAGCAGTTGCATCATGGCTTTTATACGCGCCTCAGGCACGGCAATAACCGCCCCTAAATCATAAATCACCAGCCGCCCTTGAGCATCAGCGGCAAAGTTACCGGCGTGAGGGTCGGCGTGCAGTTCGCCGTAAGTAAATAGCTCTTGGGTGATCCAGTCGGCTAACGTTTGGGCTATGCCTTGGCGCGTTGCATCATCGGCGTCTGCCAGTTCTCGCAGCGGCGTGCCGTCAACATAGCGCATTGCCAACACATAAGGCCCCGAGAGCTTCGGCAGCGCCTCAGGAATCACCAGTCGGGGATCATCTTTATAACGCTCGCGGTAGCGGGCGAGGGCATCCGCTTCAGCGTGGTAATCCAACTCCCCACGCAGGCTTTCGGCGAGCTCTTCAAACAGCGCATCCAAGCGCGCCTGGGGAACCTTAAACCAGCGGCCTAAACGCATAATGCGCCGCACTTGGATCAAATCACTCTCCAGCACATCCGCCAAGCCTGGGTACTGCACTTTAAGCACCACCGTTTCACCTTCATGGGTGGTGGCACGGTGCACCTGCCCCATGGAGGCGCTGGCAAACGGGCGCTCCTCGATTTCACTGAAGTAGTAGTCGATATCAGCGTATTGCAGCACCAGCGCTTCACGAATTTTTGGCCACGGCATCGGCTCGGCCTGACGCTGCAGGCGGGCAAGCTCCTCAGCGAGATCCGGGGGCAGCAGGTCATCCCACTGGGACATAATTTGCGCCAGCTTCATGGCCGGGCCTTTAAGCTCTGAAAGCCCCTCAAACAGCGCTTCGCCCAAGGCACGCCAATCCGCTTGGCCGCCTAAACGGGTTTTCAGCAGCGCGCCGCCGGTGCGCGCGCCCAAGCCCATTAATCGTCGTGTCCTGCCTCGCTCACGCATTGGCTATCCCCTTGAATTTCACCACACCAAATTATTTATACACAATTTATACAACTTAACAGCATTGACCACTTACCGCATCATTATCCTGCGCCGCTCCAGCTAATCTTTAGAGCGTCTGCTACCATAGCGGCCACCGATGGATACGATGAAGGCTTCGCTGCTATGCGCCTGATAATTGCCGAAAAACCCAGCCTCGCCCAAGCCATTGCCGAGGCGTTGCCGGGCACTAGCAAGCGCCAGGATGGCGCCATTAACTGTGGTGACACTACCGTCACCTGGTGCCTGGGGCACTTATTAGAGCAGGCACCGCCAGAGGCCTATGACCCCGCCGACAAACAGTGGCGGCTGGATCGGCTACCCATCGTGCCGCAACAGTGGAAACTGATGCCGCGCTCTAAAGCGCGTGGCCAGCTCGCGGTGATTCGCAAACTGATCAAGCAAGCAACGGATGTAGTGCACGCAGGCGACCCTGATCGCGAAGGCCAGTTGCTGGTGCAAGAAGTCATTGAGCATATGAAGTATCGCGGCCCGGTTCAGCGGCTGCTAATTAGCGACCTTAACAAGCCCGCGGTAAGTCGGGCGCTGGCAAAACTGCGCTCTAACGCCGAGTATCAGCCGCTGTTTCAAGCCGCCCAGGCCCGCTCCCGCGCCGACTGGCTGTATGGCATTAACTTAACCCGCGCCTGGACACTCACCGGCCGTCAAGCAGGCCATGATGGCGTGCTCTCTGTTGGCCGCGTTCAGACACCGGTACTCGGCTTAATCGTGCGCCGCGACAACGCTATCCGTGATTTTGTGCCCCATCCGTTTTATCCGCTATGGGTGGATTTGAAGGTTGCCCAAGGCCAATTGCGCGCCTGGTGGGCACCCAAAGAGCACGCACCACTGGATGACCAAGGCCGCTTAATTGACCGTACCCCCGCCGACGCTTTAGCGGCTCAGTTGCCCGGCGCAACGGGGCAGCTCACCAAGCTCGACCAGCAGGAGAAACGCCAGGCGCCGCCACTGCCCTACTCGCTCTCTGCCCTTCAGGTAGATGCCGCCCGCCGTCACGGGCTTTCCGCGCAGATGGTGCTGGATATTTGTCAGCGGCTGTACGAGCGCCACAAGCTGATCACCTACCCGCGTTCAGATTGCCGCTACTTGCCCGAAGAGCACCTTCAACTTGCCCAGCGAAATCTAAGCAGTGCGTGCCAAAATGATGAAGGGCTTCAGCAGTGGCTAAATGGAGCGGACTTCACCCTGCGCTCCAAAGCGTGGAACGATAAGCAGGTCGGCGCCCACCACGCCATCGCCCCCACCGGCAAACCTGCTGATTTTGGTCAGCTTTCCGATACTGAAGGCCATGTGTTTAGGCTGATCGTGCGCAACGTCATGGCGCAGTTCTACCGGCCCCTGCGCACCTTTGAAGTAAAAGCAGAATTTACGCTGCTAAATGAAGCCTTCCGTGCCCGTGGGCAAAGTATTCTCGACCTCGGCTGGAAGCCGCTATTTACCACCCGCGATGAAACGCCACCGCTACCACCGCTCACCCAAGGCGAGCCCTGCCAAGCGTTAGGCGCAGGCGTGGAAGAGAAAGAAACCCGCCCGCCGGAGCCCTTCACCGATGCCAGCCTGATCAAAGCGATGATGAATATCGGCCGCTACGTGGATGACCCCGCCGTTCGCCGCACCCTGCGCGACACCGACGGCCTGGGCACCGAAGCCACCCGGGCAGGCATTATCGAAACCCTGGTACAGCGCGGCTACCTGGTACGCCAGCAAAAGGCCCTACGCGCCACCAAACTCGGCTGCGCGTTAATCGCCGCCCTGCCCAGCGCGGTAAGCACACCGGAGCGCACCGCGCTATGGGAGCAGCGGCTGCGGGCGATTTCTGAACAGCAGGATGATCCTGGCGCGTTTCAGCAAGCGTTACTGGACGACTTACGTGGGCTGCTCACCCATAGCGACGCCGCCAAATTGAGGCAGAGCCTGCAAACCGCCCAGGGAGAGGCTGGTAGCCCGCCGAAACGCACGGGTAAGCCGAGAAAGAGCTATGCGAAAAGGAAAAGTACGGGAACCCGCTCGAGTAAGCCAGGCAAGCGCAGTAAAGGGTATATGAGTAGCGATTGAGGGGTATTTTTAGACTTAAAGTCAGTGAGGCACAGCGATATCGACCAGGTGAGTCGGCGGCAATAGATCAAGGCTCGCTTTCATGGTGCGCACTTCCTCTGCTGGCGGGCGGCCAAAAAAACGCTTAAATTCGCGGCTAAACTGGGAGGGGCTCTCATAGCCGACCCGGCTAGCGGCGACGGCTGCCGTTACCCCGTCACGTATCATTAGCAGCCGCGCATGGTGCAAACGGGTGGATTTAATGTACTGGATAGGCGAGGTTTGGGTCACCGCCTTGAAGTGAACGTGAAAGGCTGGCGCACTCATGCCTGCTTCATTGGCCAGGCTGGCGATTTCCAGCGGATCCGCATAGTGGGCATGAATACGGTTGAGCGCCTTAGCGATTTTGCCAAATTGGCCATAGTGGGAGAGTGCTGTTCGAACACTGCCCCCCTGCTCTCCCGTCAATACCCGGTAGCAGATCTCCCTGACGATAAAAGGGGCGAGTATATGCGCATCCGTTGGGGAGGCAAGCGCACTCAGCAGCCGTAACGTTGCATCGGCCAGCGGCGCTTCCAGCGGGCTGGAAAGCATTCCACGCGGCGCCTCTAATGGCCCTCCCGATGCTTCCAGCATCGTCACCAACTCAGCGATCACTACTGCATCCAGGCGGATCGCAATCCCTAGCATTGGCTCTTCAGGGCTGGCTTCTGTTTCCGACGTAAATGGCAGGGGCACCGATAACACCAAGTAATGCTGTGCATCGTAGATATAGACCTCATTACCCAAATAACCACGCTTTCGGCCCTGGCAGATAATGACAATACTCGGCTCGTAAAGCACCGAGGTATTTTGCAGTGGGCGGTTAGAGCGCATAAAGCGCACGCCATCCAATAACGACTGGGTATAGCCTTCGTGGGGTGCCAGTTGGTATAAGCACTCGACGATCTTACGGTAAACCTCAGCATCGCTCTTCAATGTCATGTTAACCACCTCTGTATATGCATGCCGCACCGGAATTAACTCGCCGCGCCGGGCACCTCTTAAGAGTAATATACATGCTGGGTGACTTAACGCGCCGCACGCTATTAACAATCAAATAGGATTAGGCAATGATGCAATAGGAACGCCTATACTGATGCCCGCCGTGGCAGCTTATTCTTCTCAAGGTCAACCACCGAGAGGATTATCCAATGACGGCGTTATCAACCCCATCTTCTAAAGTTGTTTTATTAACCGGTGCCAGCAGCGGTATCGGTGAAGCCACTGCCCGCTGGCTGGCAGGCCAAGGGCACCGCTTGATCATTGGTGCACGCCGCACCGACCGGCTGGAAGCATTGACCCACTCCCTGCGCGCAGAGGGTGGCACAGTGGATTTTCAGGCGCTGGATGTCACCAACCTTGAAGACATGCAGGTGTTTGCGGATTTCGCGATCAATACCCATGGCCGCATTGATGTGATCATCAACAACGCTGGCGTGATGCCACTCTCCCCTTTAGCGGCGCTCAAGGTTGATGAGTGGAACCGCATGATCGACGTTAATATTCGCGGCGTACTCAATGGCATTGCTGCCATTCTGCCGACGATGCAGGCCCAGAAGAGCGGTCAGGTGATCAATATTTCTTCCATCGGCGGCCTCACCGTTATGCCCACCGCCGCCGTTTATTGCGCCACCAAATATGCGGTTCGCGCTATTTCCGATGGCCTACGCCAGGAAACCGACAATATACGCGTGACCTGTGTCTACCCAGGTGTGGTGGAATCGGAACTGGCCCATACCATCACCGATGCTGAAACCGCAAAAGCAATCGACATTTACCGCCAGATTGCGCTCAAGCCCGAGGCGATCGCTTCAGCCATAGCCCATGCCATCAACCAGCCCGATGACGTCGACACCAGCGACATCGTGGTGCGGCCTACCGCCAGCCAATAACACCCCTTGCGTCACGCCCGAGCGGTTGCCGGGTGTGCGCCTAAGCACGAGTGACTTCACATGCAAGAAACCAAGCCTTCCATATACTGGACACGGGCACTGGTGGTCGCTGGCATTATCACTATTTTTCCAGCGGCCACCTCTGCTCAAACCACCCCGAACGAAGGAAATGCCCCCATGACAGACCACCCGTATGTTGGAATGTGGGTCACTAAAGATGGTCGCATTCGCCATCAACTTTTAGCCAACAATCGTTACGACGAGGCCCGCGGTGAGCGTGAAAGCGCTTACCAAGGACGCTATCAGGTGACGGGTAACTATATCGAATACTGGGACGACACCGGCTTTACTGCAGACGGCGAATTTATAGATGGCGTGCTGTATCACGCCGGTATGGTGCTATATCGCAAGGAGTAACTTTCAATCCAAATGGGGCACTAGCAATAAATAACCACGCCCTTACATCAAAGCCATTAAACATCGGAACTATCTTCATCATGCCCTGAGTGGGAAGCTTTTTTCTTGCTGATGGGGCGCGAAAAGAAAGGCACCACATAAAGCACCATCCAGGCCAGCAACGTACACAAAACGGCTGTCTGCTCGCGCCCCAGACCAACCGCTACCCCAATGGCGGCAGTCAGCCAAATACCGGCCGCCGTGGTGAGCCCTGAAGTCGCCTGCTCATCTTTTCGAGTAATGATAGTGCCCGCACAAAGAAAACCGATGCCTGCAATGACACCTTGAATAACACGACTCATCTCTGAATCAGAAATACCCGCTTGCTCGGGTATAAAGATGAATAAAGCAGCCCCCATGCAGACCAGCATATGGGTCCGTATACCGGCCGGCTTGCCTCGCTGCTCTCGCTCGAGCCCCAACAGGCCCCCGAGAATAGCCGCCAGCAGTAGCCGGATTACCACAATGATGAGCTCACCCACATCGTTAAAATCTGAAAACTCTGAGATTATAATCTCTTTGATTTCTTGCACCTTTTAGCTCCTATACGTCCTGTCTGATAGTCCATCATACCCACACGTTAGTGCGCTTGAGCACACAACCCACCCGGCACCGCCACTACCCACTCACGTATAGCCAGAATCGTTGGATCATGCTGACGACTTTCCGGGTAAACCAAAAAGAACGGCTTGCCTACCAATTCCGGGCCGAACGGTTGCACTAAGCGCCCCTCCTCTAATTCATCCTTAATCAACTGACGGCTCATCAGCGCTACGCCCTGCTCTCCAACGGCAGCAGAAATCGCGTGGGTCTCATCGGAAAACACCAGCCCGGCACTAACATCCAACCCAGGCACCTTTGCGTGTTTCTGCCAGAAGCTCCAATTCAGTGGCGCAGACACTTCTCCCTGAGGGCGAAAATGAATCAACGGATGCAGAGGCAACTTTGCTACATCACGCAGGCCAAGGCGCGGGCTACAGGCCGGGACAAAGGTGTTATCAAAAAGTTTCTCCGCTACCAACCCCGGCCAACGGCCATCGCCATAGCGAATGGCAATGTCTGCCGTTACCCCATCCAGCGGAACCGGCTCATGGGACGCATGAATGCGCAGATCAATATCGGGATACGAGTCGCGTAGCAGGCATACCCAGGGCAGCAACCAGCGGACCGCCACGGCTGGCGTTGTAGACAGCGTAACGGTTTGGCGGACAGGTACAGCGCTCAGTCGTTCGACGACATGGCTGATGCTATCAAAGGCTGTTTCCAACACCTGCTGCAGCTCCCGGCCCTGAGGTGTCAGCTCCAATTGACGAGGTTTACGCAAAAATAGCGAAACGCCCAGCGCCTCTTCGAGGCCTCGGACTTGGTGGCTAATGGCAGTGGCAGTCACCGACAGCTCTCGTGCGGCCTGCTTGGCGCTTTCATGGCGGGCAGCCGCTTCAAAAGCGCGAAGCGACGAAAGAGAGGGTAATCGGCGATGGTTCATGAATGAGTTTTGCTCATCTATAGCTGCAAGAAAAGATCGTTTGTTCAGGCTGAAAGGCAAAGCCTAAGCTAAGCCTGTTGTTAATCATAGATGAGTTAAACTCAGATTAGGAGACCACCATGACACACATCCTGCATATAGACGCTAGCGCCCGCCCCGGCATTGCTGGCACAGATAACCACGGTTCGCATAGCCGCCATCTGACTGATCAGTTTGTCAGCCAGTGGCAATCAGGCCGACCACAAGACACGGTTAACTATCGCGATATAGGTCAAAACCCGCCTTCTATAATTAACCACGACTGGATTGCGTCTGCTTTCACCCCCGAGTTAAGCCTAGAACCCTGGATGAAGGACGCGCTTGCAGAAAGCAATCAGCTAGTTGATGAGCTAATTGCAGCAGATATTCTGGTGATAGGAACGCCGCTATACAACTTCGGTATGCCTGCCGCCCTTAAGGCGTGGATCGACCAAGTAGTGCGCGCTGGCCGAACAGTGGATATTGATGAGAGCAACCCGACCGATCCTTACATTCCAAAACTGGATGATCGAACAAGGCATGCGATTATTCTTACAGCCAGAGGCGGCATAGGCTTTGACCCCGGTGGAGAGATGGCACATATGAATCACTTGGAGCCAAATCTGGCCACAGCGCTTGGTTTTATCGGTATTACCCGCCTTCACTACATTGCTATCGAAGGCCAGGAAGTGGGCGGCGAGGTATTGGCCAAATCGGTTGCTGACGCGATACATAAAGTCGAAACGCTTGTTGAAGAGTTGCAGGTAGCGTTGGAAAGTGCGCCATCACCTCAACCGGCCTAAATGATAGCTAATAGTCTTTTATCGTAAATACGCTGAAATATAAGGAGCGACTATCGCTACCCAAGGATGTCCGCTCCTTTATGCCCTTCTGGTACGCCTTGCACTAATAGCACATCGCCCTCTGTATTCCGGGTACGAAATGGGCGGATCGCTTTATAAGCAGCCGAGTCATACCAACCTTGCGCATGCTCCATGGAAGGAAACTCAATCACCACCATATCGCCTGCCCATGCCCCCTCAAGCGGAACGTATGGCCCACCATGCACGAGGTATTTGCCCGAGAATGGCGCGAGGGTTGCATCAATGCCTTCTAAATATTGTTTAATTTCAGGATCGAATCGGGTTTCGCGGATAAGAGCAACGGCGTAGGCAGACATAATCACCTCCCATAGATATTCGCTTAACTATTTATCGGACTGAGCCGTCAGAACACTGCCGCATGGCTACCCTCTTCAAGCTTCAGCTGTTGAATCCACTGGCAAGCTGTCGCACTAGCCTCGTTGTTTATAACGAGTCCCAAATGCGATGCGCCCTTTACTATGTCAATCTCTGCATGCGGAATACACGGTCTGACAGTAGACTCAAAGCGATCAGCAAAGAACGCCTCATCCTCAGAACCGGCAATGAGCAGCACAGGAGTTTGAATTAACCTTAGTTCTTTCTGGAAGTTAACGGGATTAAAGCCTGTCATAAGTCGGTAAGAGTATGCGAGCGTCTCCGAACCATCACGATATTCAGATGGCATATTGAACTGCAGCACGCGCGTCTGATTAAAGCGAGTAACACCGAATTTATTCAGAATAGATAACGCAATAATCTTGCCTACATTGGCATTTACCCACCCGCCTGACTTACCGCGAACGGTTGGCGCATTATGTCCAAGAAATGGAGCAAGCAGCAGATAGGCGGAAACCAAGTTTCCATATTGACCACCGGCAAAGCGTACTGCAAACCCTCCACCTGATGAATGACCACCCACAACGACACGGGCTAACTCGACATTGGCTTCAATATGGCCGATAAGATCAGCAAGGTCATCTTCAAGCTGCTCAATATAGTCGATATCGCCTCGCCGAGCGGGAAAGCTTCCGTGTCCGCGCATATCAGGCGTGTATACGGTAGCGACGCCAGCCTCAGCTAATCCATGTGCGAAATTTGCCAAGTATTTGCTGTCTGTGGCGGATCCATGCAACAGGATTAGCGCAGTGCTCGATACGCTTGGGTAATGACGATATCTCAGTACCGTTCCGTCTCGTGCCTCAAACTGGTTAAGAACTGCCAGCCTTTGCTCTGAGCGAAACTCAGATACCACTGCACCGAAATTCAGCCCGCTCGAGCTTTTTCCTGAAGACATTGTAAATATGCTCCCATGGGCGTGGGCAATACGCTGTTACACTGTCACGTTCTTTCGATGACATCGACTTTTTGCATAAGCGCCTGCGCAGATCTTTTCACTTGGCCAACACTATCTCTTGGAATTACCATAAGGGGGTATGAATCAGAATCAATATCTAGAATGATCAAATTCATTGAGTAACTGTCTAAGACAATAGCCACCAACTTAAATAAGTCCTCGGAATATTCATCACTTTCGTTAATTTTAGAAAAATCGATCGCATTAGCTTTGCAAATTTGAAGCTGTTCAAGATTCCAGACCAAATCTGCAGCGTCGAATTTCCAATCAAGTTCTACTAATGAGGCGCTACGAGTTAGTCCATCAACCAGCGCTATCCAAGGAGTAACCTCAGATGGATCTTCTATCCCGCGCTCCATGAGATCATCGCTGTATTTTTCGAAGTAGCTCTCTGGATCTGAAAGCGCCAAATTGACTTCAACCACGAGTTCATCATCTCGCGGGCATAGCTGTCTACAGATGTTTCCCCAAGTGCTTTCAAAATCCATGACCTACCTCAACGCTGTTATTTCAAATTGATTGCTTCCAACTTTCGAGCAAGAGCTCAAGCTTATTTACTAATTTTAATTTACCACTTACATCACCTGTTGACCATTCATACGGCGGCGCGGAGGTGCTTTTAAAACGCGTGACATATTCAACCTACCTTGCACTAGCAGCCAGCCGTGCACCGAGAGCTACAAACAGTGCCCCCAAGCTTCTATCCATCCACAACCCAACGCGTGGCTTTCTCTTTAGGTAAGCACCCAACTTAGCGCCCGCCAGAACCAAAGGGGGCTCTATTACGGCAGCAACTGCAATAATAAGACTGCCATGCAATAAAAGCTGTGCCTCCGCTGGGCCAGCGCCTTCCACGATAAATTGCGGCAAGAAAGCCAGGAAGAAAATTGCCACTTTTGGGTTTAGCGCTGATACCAGCATGCCCTGCCAATAAACAGAGGATAAGCTCTTGCGACTCGGTTGTTGTTCCGCTGCCACAAATTGATCGCCTCGAGACAGTAACATTTTAACGCCAAGCCAGATCAGATACGCCGCCCCGACCCATTTAACAATCGAAAACGCCAGAGCGGATGTCGCCAGAATTGCTGAAAGACCAACTGCGGCCATTGCTACATGCAGCACCGCTCCTGTCCAAATCCCAAACATAGCGGCAAACCCTTGCCGTCGCCCACTACGTAATGTTTGCCCCAATATATAGGCAATATCTGGCCCCGGCGATAAGTTCAAAAGCACGGCAGCAGAGAAAAACGTCATCCAGTGAAGCAATGTATACTCAAACATAAACACTCTCTTGTATTTTTCCGTTGCCAAGCTAAAAGAATATTAAAGCGCTAGCTTGAAAGGTTAAGCTGCCAAGAAACGCCATATTTATCATTCAACCACCCAAAGTTTTCACTAAAGCCGTAATTATCTAGAGGCATCAACACGTTCCCGCCATCACTCAATGCTTTAAATACGTCTTCTATTTCTTTCTCTGAGTCGCACTCAACGTGTAATGACATTGATGGCGTAAAGCTGAACGGGTGGTCGTAATAGCTATCCATTGCCAGGAAGAGAGTGCCGTTTATCGAGAAGCGGGCGAGCTTAACGGCCCCTTTGGGGTCATGCTCCCCAGCTTCGACACGCTCGATATCGATGATCTTCGAGTTCGCAAATAGCGAAGTGTAAAACTTGATAGCTTCTTCGGCTTTACCTGCCTGATCACCTACAAACATCAGAGATGTTTTGATAGCTTTCATTTTAGCCCCCCATTTCATTCGACCCGCTAAGCGTTACTGTAGAAAACAGACGCGACATTGACTACCTTGACTAAAAGGCATTCTTGAGCGCCTCTTTAATGAAATCCCCTTTAGCCGCCGTATAGGCTTCTCGATCTGATGCAAATTCCGCCACCCACAGGCGCTTCTTTTTCTCATACCGCTGCGCCAGTTCAGTATCCACGCGCAAGCTATTGCGAAAAGCCAACCGACGATGCCACTCCTCGCTGCCATGTACCATAAGATGCAAATGATGCGTCCTACGCCCGTCAGCCCAGCGCATTAACCAACGTCGCCCCACCAAAGAAGCGTTGTACTCCATTGATGTAGCATATTGGGCACGGCATAACGGCTCCAATAACTCATCAGCCCGGGATATTGAGTCAACGCCTGCCAGTATATCGATGATTGGCTTGGCCGAGAGACCATGAACAGCGGTACTTCCGATGTGCTCAACGGCTAGAAATTCATCTGGAAATAATCCTAGTAGCCGGTCTCGCTCCTTCTCGAATAGAGCTGGCCAAGTGGTATCGTATGCAAATAGCGCGACCTCCTCATGGATGGCTCGATTCAAAGATTCCGTTTCATCCATGGTTGAGGTTCCCCTGTAGCGAGAATTGTTGGCTATGCATCATCTGATAACAGTGGCGGCATGGGGCAATCGAGAATATCGGCCATAGCACGGAACAGCTCGGCTTCGGCAGGCAAAATACGTCCGCTGTGCTCAATACAGCGCGCCATCGCTTGCAACAGCGTAGGCTTTTGCAGAGGCTTTAAGCGCCGCAAACGCTCAACCGCCAGGCTGAGTGCACGCATATCACTTATATCGTCAGTGACCCTCAATGAGAACGGCAGCTCACTCTCAGCGGCATTGAGCGCGGCGCTTATCTCAACCGGGTCATCTTGCCCGGCGGTTGCAAGCACCGTCAGTAGCATCTGACACTCCCGCTGCAGGTCGTTTATCTTGAGGTTTGCAGGCCCACTGCCTTGCTTGCTGATGTTATTCAACACCAACTGATATAGCGTCCACTCCAACAGGCTGACCTTACCATCTGCCTCGATCAACCGTTCCATACAGAGGCGAAAGTGTTGGGCCTGCTCCATCGAGAGCGAGCGTAACGCTGGCAGCGCCAGTTCAATCAGTGGCAAGCGTAACTGTACATCCAGCCTCAACATTTCAGGGCCATAATCCATCAGCGCTCGGTAAACATCTGGCAGTGCAACTTGATGCAACGCCTTAAGCTGATGCTTACGCATTGTTTTATCCTGGCTGAGCAGTAGTGAATAGATCAGAGCACGAGCGGCATGGGGCTCATGGGCGGCGATTTTAATCCGCTCAGGCAGCGCATCTAGTGTCGCTCTAGCCTGGTTAAGATGGCGCTGGTCAGGCTGGCCCATGGTGTTAATGGCAGTTTGAGCAGAGGCACCGGTTAACACAGCAGCCATTGCCCCCGTTCCAGTTGCTGTTCCCGAGCCAAATCTGGGCTCCGCTTCAGACCGCTCACCGTTGCCTTCTGGTTCTGTTGCGTCATTCTCGGCTTGCTGGATGGGCCAAGTGACTTCAAAGCGGCCATTCCAATCAGGCATGACCCGCTTGATACGATCTTTAATCGGCGGATGGGTGGCCATCATTTGGCTAAACCCCTGCCGTACGCCTTGACCGAAGAACAGGTGGCTGAATTCCGCCGCCTGTGTCGCTTGCAGTTGAGAACCCTGGCTGTGCGAGCCGATTTTAACCAGCGCATTACCAATCCCCTTAGGGTTGCGGGTAAACTGCACCGCAGAGGCATCCGCCAGATATTCACGCTGCCGACTGACCGCCGATTTGATCAAATTGCCAAAAAAGGTACCCGCGTAGCCGATCAGCATTAGCGCCGCCCCCAGCGCTAAAACGACAGCGCCTGAGTTGTCACGTTTTCCACCGCCCACCCGTCGAAAACGCATACTGCGCAGTAGTGTACCGCCCAATAAGCCAATGATTAGAATGCCATGGAGGATGCTGATCAGGCGCATATTCAACCGCATATCACCATGCAGAATATGGCTAAACTCATGAGCTACGACGCCCTGCAGCTCATCCCGCGTCAGGTTTCGGATCGTGCCACGAGTAATCCCGATCACTGCGTCATTGGTTTGATAACCGGCGGCGAAGGCATTGATGCTCTCCTCCTCCAGCACATACACGGAGGGCACTGGCGTTCCAGAGGCAATCGCCATCTCTTCAACCACATTGAGAATACGTCGCTCATCAGCATCACGGGTATTAAGATTGATCTCGCGTCCACCAAGGGCTTCTGCCACTACCCGGCCACCACGCCTTAGCTGACTGCGTTTGAATAGACCACCCAGCACCACGACGGCCAACACTGCAATAGCAACGCCAATGACAAGTTCAATCGAGAGTGCCGACCACATTCCCTGAGCAGAAAGATTGGTTTGCGTAGCAGATTGTTCCCCCATTAGATGCAGCGCGATGGCAATTGCCAGCGTGGTAACAACAATCAAGGCGAGTACTGCCAGTACCATCAAAACAACCAGACGCCCGGTTTTACGACGAGCGTGATCCTGCGCGGTAAAAAAATCCATGTCGCGTTTTCCCTGAAATTAGAACGACACCTTCGGCGCCGCTTGAATCTGGGCGCTGTCTTCAAACTCTAACAACGAGGCATCCTGCCCATGGCCGAACATGCCAGCCACTGCTACCGGCGGGAAGCTCTGCCGATAGGTGTTGTAGTGCATCACCGCATCATTAAATGACTGCCGCGCAAAGGCCACTTTGTTTTCAGTGCTGGTTAGCTCTTCTGACAATTGCTGCATATTTTCTGAGGCTTTTAGATCCGGGTAGGCTTCCATGACCACATTGAGCCGCCCCATCGCCTGTGTCAGCGCGCCCTCTGCACCGCCCAGGTCTGCCATGGCTTTGGCACTGCCTGGGTTTGCCGCGGCCGCTTTTAGCCCAGCGGCCGCTGTATTACGAGCCTCGATGACCGACTGGAGCGTCTCCCGTTCATGGCTGAGGTAACCTTTTGCGGTCTCTACCAGATTAGGAATCAGGTCATGCCGACGCTTAAGTTGCACTTCAATTTGAGCAAAGGCGTTCTCAAACCGATTTTTCAACGACACAAGCCGGTTGTAGATACCGATGACGTAAAAGGCAATAACGGCGATGATCGCCACGATGATGATGATAGTGAGCAGCATGGTTCTTCCTTGTTAGTCGGCATTCGTCAGTAAAAGCCGGTCTTTGAAAAGCTAGCCAGTGAAAAAAATAGCACACCTGTTCAATATCAGACGTTAACACGTCACTTTGCAAGCTTAGGGAGAAAGGAAATGTCGACATAGTATTCACTAAGATCATCTTTCTCACAAAACACTGTAATCGTATCAGTATGAATGTAGCTCGATGGATCAAACCAAATATTATTGCTTTTAAACACATGCACTTCAGAGGTTGCAGGATTTTGCCATTGAGTTATTACCTGGAATGGATGCCTGCCATTCACTGAGAAGCGTGTATTTAACTCTACCCCCTGATAGTGGGTATCGATAGGCACACCATTTTGCTTTAAAGATTCGCCTTTGCGATGCCTAAACTCAGGCACGAACATAAGAATAGCGCCTGCCAGCAAGAACACGATGCCTATACCGGCAAGAATCGACTCTGCGCCCCATAGTGAAAAAAAGCTATTGATTCGAGCGCTATTTCGCTCACCTGGCTGGTATAAAACCTCCACCTGCTGTCCTGGTGAGTAGCTCGGCGGATTGCTACTTGTTGATGATGCAAAATTCACCACCTGTCCGCTCTCATTTTGAAATTGAACCAAAGGGCGATAAGTGATCGAATCAGTTGAGCGAGACTCAACCAGCTCAAGCACCGTACCTTCGGTGATAACGGCCTCTGAAAGAAAGTCTCTTGTATTAAGCAATAGAAATGCAGAAGCGACTAGCAAGGCAATACCAACCACTAACGACGTTAGCTTTACAAAGAAAAGTGTTTTCACTTCCACTCCTTGGAGAAATTCAGGTCGGCTTCGCAGCCTAGAGCTAGGACAGCCTTATATAGACTAACCGGTTTATTAGCTTTAGCTTAAGAAAAAACCACACGCACGTCAAATGGGAAACGTTCTCAGTCACAACGCTTAATAGATACATGCAAGGAGAAAAATCAGCCGATCACGGCAGGCGGCAAATATATGGTGAACTCGTTGATAGGCTCAATTAATACGCTGTACGGGGAGCTTTGCTCAGCTGCATGAACAATACCCAGGTCAGATAACAATTTAAATTGAGCGGATTTTAACGTAGCAGGCTTCACCGCCAACTCTTTATGCCAAACACGATAGCTACCTAACTTGCCGTCGCGTCGATAGTAAAAACCGGCAAGCGGATGGGTAAGATAAACCAATGCTGATTCAGTATCGGGAAACCCAGGAAAGTTAAAATTTGACTCAGATGATTGCGCAAGCTCAACGGAAGCTTCAGCCCATTTAGACGCCGTTTCCATACGATAATGGCTATACAGACCGGTTGTCTCATCGTACTTGCAATCGAAAGAGACTTTGCCTGCATGCCAAGGTAAATTCCAAAGATATCTGGGAACAACCAACGTCCATGAATCTAAAGTTGTACCCAAAAACCATACACATCGCTCCCCCGTATGCTTGTCGATGATATAGATACGGTAGTTGGTTTGCCCCATAGTAAATTTTGGGAAAGGAAATACGGCAGAGGTGAAGTCCACATCGACAAAAGGCACCACGGAGATAAGCCCCATTGCCTGGCCATCAATCTCAACAGCGTCCAACACAAACCTTCCAGGGAAAAGTCCCTCGAATCGGCTTGCCGGCACAGCATAGGTAATAATCGCAAAGTGCTTAAGACCACACAGCACATCTATACCGTTAGGCTTTGGCCGCTTAACCAGATAATCCTCAAACTTTCGCGATGCCTGCACTAAATCTTCCTTATTTAAATAGGCTGTTTTGCCACCAATCAAGATAGATTGCGGGTACCCTACCTTCATCATCGCACCCACTCAGGATAATTTACCAGTAATGCCCTGTTTCAAAGCGGCTAACGCCGGCAGCAATTCATTTACTCTTTGAGGGCGTCCAGTCACTAACGTCACGTCAGCTGCAAGCCCCCTTACCAAAAATAGAAACTACGTTTGAAAAATCCACAATTGTTTGCCAGTACGTTCCTTGCTAGCTTGAATTCAAATAAGAATAGCAAGGCATTATCAGTAAGATACCGCCAGGTGAGACCACGCCCCAGTTTTCCAGTCACCCCCTAACGCATGGTACTACTTGCCAATGCAATGTTTGGGTAAGCTTTATCAATAACAAAGGTCTTTAGAGAGATGACAATCCGTCTATTTTCCACTGCCAATGGCAGCTGCTTCCTTCGAAAAGTGACATTAAATCTGCGGCAAGAGCTTCATTAAATTTAAAAAACTTTTTACAGCGGAGATGATAATGTCAACAAAAACCCGTTCCAACGAGCATAACCCCGATAGAATACGTAGTTCCGACAACATAGAGCGCAAAAAACTGCCGATGCCGGATGTGTTCGTCATCTTGTTCGGCTTCATGATTCTGATTGTACTGGCTTCTTATATTATCCCCGCCGGTAGCTACGAGAGGGTCATCAATAATGGGCTCACCCAGGTAGATACCGATAGCTTTCGCTATATAAGCGCGGAGCCGCTGGGCTTTTTGGATCTGTTCACTGCCATTCATAAGGGGCTGGTAGGCGCATCGAGCATTATCTTTTTGATTTTGGTGGTTGGCGGTGTGCTTAAAGTTATCGAATCAACGGGCGCTATTAGCTCAGGCATACACCGCCTGATTAATCTTGCCAAGGGCAAACAGAACATCCTTATTTTGGTTTTCTGCACCACTTTTGCAGTGCTGTCCTCTGTAGGCATTGCGCCAAATTTAGCGATTGCTTTTATACCCATTGGGCTTTTGCTTGCCCGGTCGCTGAACCTGGATCCCATCGTAGGCATGGCCATGATTTTCCTGGGCGCCTATGCGGGCTTTGCTGGCGGCGTATTCGACCCCGTGGTGACCGTTACGGGGCAAACGCTTGCCGAGCTACCGCTGTTTTCAGGTTTTGTTTATCGCGGCGTTATCTTCATTACATTCCTGGCCATTACCACCGCTTATATCTGTCGCTACGCCGCCAGAGTAAAAGACAACCCCACAAATAGCTTTATGGGGCAACACACCTTTACGAGTAATGACGCAAACACTCCTCTTGAGGAGCCCGCGACGTTCACGCTTTCCCACAAGCTAGTGCTGGGCTTATTTGTCGGCTTTATTGGCTTTTTCCTCTATGGAGGCTTCAACCTGGGTTGGGGTATTACCGAACTTTCCGCCATCTTTCTTATACTCGGCGTCGTTACGGCCATGCTATGCAGAATCAACCCTAATGACTTCGTAAAGCGGCTGATGAGCGGCGCAAGCGAAGTGATGTATGGCGCACTGGTAGTGGGAGTTGCAGCGGCGGTTATCGTGCTCCTCAAGCAAGCCCAACTGATCGATACGATTGTGCATAGCGTTGCCAGCTCTTTAGATGGCCACGGCCAAATAATGGCGATGCAGTTGCTGTACCTGTTCAATTTGACGTTTAACGGAATTATCACCTCGGGTACCGGCCAAGCGGCCATTGTGATGCCAATTATGGTGCCGATTGGCGATATGCTAGAGGTGACCCGTCAGTCTACCTTTATCACCTTTAAACTGGGTGATGCGGTGACGAACATTATCACCCCCCTTTCGGGCACGCTGATGGCCTGCTTGGCCATTGCACGTATCTCCTATGTAGAGTGGTTTAAATTTGTACTACCGCTGGTAATGATCTGGGTAGTGGTTGGCGGAGTATTTGTCGCTATTGCCGTCGGCATCAATTACGGCCCATTTTAAGCCCACGGCTTGATGACAGAAACCCGCGTATTCGTGAATGATGGTTCAATCAACCATGGCACAAGTACGCGGCTTTACTGAACGGCGGCTACCAATTTCTTCTCCAGATACTCGACAAACGCTTCCAAATGGGCAGGCAAATGACGCTCTGCCATCACTTGCACCTGAAGACTACGAAGGGAGAGCTGAGACTCTTGAATCGGCTTCAGTACAAGGCCCTCTTGTTGAGTTTTACCGCTAACGGCCACGGCGCTACACAGCCCAATCATATTAGGGTGCTCGCATACCATGGTGTAGGTTGCCCCAAGGGAGTCACAAGAGAAGCTAGGAAGCACTTTTATACCCGACAAGCTACACGCCACATCAAATAAGTAGCGCATGGTCGAGCCGTTTAGCGACATGGTTAATGGGTAGTGGCTTAAATCTTTTACCTGTAGGACATCTTTGCTTGCCAGAGGATGACTCTTAGCCATCAGCGCACTGATCGCGGCATTGTGACTTGAGATCACCTTCACGCCGATATCTGGCGAGAGGCTAAAGGTTAAGGCAATATCGGCCTCGCCCTCTTTCACCAGCTCGGAGGCCCGGGTTGACTCGACCACGTGCAGATCAAATCGGGTATCAGGACATTGAATAATAAAGCTGGATATAACGCTGGGAAGGAAGTGCCAGGCCATACCATCCGGGCACGCCACGGTAATTTTGCGCATTTGCCGCGTCATTACGTCCTGCATTTCCGCAATCACACTGCTGATTTCCAGCTGATTACGCAATGCATAGGCCTGCAGCACCCTGCCCGCTTCCGTTAACTGCATCCCGCGCGGTTGTCGGTTAAACAGCTTGATAGCCAGCCGTTGTTCCAAATTGGTAATTTGGCGACTCACCGCTGAAACCGCGACGTGCAGTTCTTCCGCCGCGGCCGACAGAGAGCCCGTTTTAGCGACGCTTTGAAAGTAACGTAAATTGAGTTCCTGCATAGCGGCCTCTTTTTGCCCAACAACAACAAGTTTGAGCGAGTTACCTGCGCCACTTGTTTGCGCCTGGTTTCTTATAATTAGAAAGATTATTTGAAATATTAATGATGGTTGCAAACATAGGCAAGGACTACTCTTTTTCTAACGACTTTCTTCCTACTACCTCCAGACACCATAACTATGTCCAAATACCATAACGGTCAATAAAAAAGGCAGGCAATGGATACAACGCAGCTTTCAGGGCGTGAACTCGCTCTTCAACTGGCGAGCAACGAACTCTCCAGTGGCAACTTTTACCAGACGTTGGCAAGACGCGTCGGCCTTAGAACGGTTAGCCAAGATCCTGAACGTAGCGATACGCTACGTGACTACTTAACGGAAGAAATAGTCCCGCACCTCTCTAAATTAGGCTTCGACAGCCAAGTGATCGAAAACCCTAAATCCGATCACCCGCCTTTATTGATCAGCCAACGTATTGAAAATCGCACGCTTTCTACACTGCTGCTTTACGGCCATGGAGATGTCACCGATGGGCAAGAAGATAAATGGACTGACGGCATCGCACCCTGGGAACTGACGTTTGTTGATGGCCGCGTTTATGGGCGCGGCACAGCTGATAACAAAGGCCAACACAGCATCAACCTGGCAGCGCTGGAGGCCGTTATCAAAGCCCGCGAGGGTCAACTTGGCTATAACGTCAAGATCCTCTTTGAGATGAGCGAGGAAATAGGCTCCCCAGGGTTAGAAGAAACCTGCAAAACCTATAAAGAAGCGCTTAAGTCCGATCTTTTCTTGGCATCTGACGGCCCTCGAATCCGCCATGACATGCCCACCCTGTTTCTCGGCTCACGGGGTGTTGTTCAGCTCAAACTTGCTTTGAACACTGGCAATGGCGGCCGACATTCCGGCAACTGGGGTGGCATCATCACCAACCCCGCGGTAGTGCTGTGTAACGCGCTTAGTACGCTACTCTCCAGCGAAGGAAAAATTCTGGTCGACTTTCTTAAATCACCCGCAATTCCTGACGAAGTAGCCCAATTGGTGCGCAATCTCCCGGTGGGCGGCGGCGGCAATGACCCAGCCATCAATCCCGCCTGGGGCGAAAAACAGCTAACCGATGGCGAGCGCCTGTATGGTGCCAATACATTGGAAATTCTGGGTTTGAGCGCAGGGAGAACCGACAAGCCGGTGGGCGCCATTTCTGAAAGTGCTGAAGCCATTTTGCAGCTTCGCTTCGTCAAAGGCACCGATTGGCAAGCAGTGGAAGAGAACCTGCGCCAGCATCTTAACGCCCATGGCTTAGAGGATATTCAAATTCAGTTTATGGGTGGCTACGCCGCCACCCGGCTTGAACCCAGCCACCCTTGGGTTTCCTTTGTGGCCCAGTCTGCAGAGAACAGCTTGGGCCAGGCGGTGCATATCCTTCCCAACCTGGGCGGGACGATCCCCAACCACTGTTTTTCAGATGTACTCAACCTTCCCACGGTATGGTTGCCTCACTCCTATGCATCGTGCAATCAGCACGCCCCAGATGAACACCTGCTCGAAACGATTATCGAGCAGGGTCTGAAGCTCGCCGCCGGTATACTCTGGGACTTAGGTGAGCCTAAAGAACAGGCTTTCAAACCAACGACAACAACCACACATCGCACAGCCACCAAGGCAGAATAAAATGACGACTCCTGAAGAAAACAGCGTCGATAATGAAGCCATTCATTGGGATCAGGATATTAGCTACGGTCAGTACCTGGATCTGGAACCCTTGCTTGCTTGCCAAAATCCGGCTTCTGATGAACACGATGAATTACTCTTTATCGTTATCCATCAAGTATCGGAGCTATGGATCAAACTGTGCCTTCACGAAGCTCATGGTGCCGCAGCGCATATTCAAGAAGATAACCTGCGCCCTGCTTTCAAGATGCTAGCGCGGGTTTCCAGAATTCAAGAACAGCTTATCAAGGCCTGGGAAGTGTTGGTCACCATGACCCCCGCCGACTATGCCAGCTTCCGAGACAGCCTTGGCCAAAGCTCTGGGTTTCAGTCCTATCAATATCGGGAAATGGAATTCCTGTTGGGTAACAAGAACGCCAAGCTAATCGAAGCTCACCGATCAAAACCCAAACACTACCAAAAACTTCAGGAATCCCTCCACGCGCCCAGTCTTTACGATATCGTACTGCAGCTGCTTGCCAAACGCGGTTTCAGCATTCCGGAAAGCAAAACCCAACGCGATTGGAGTATCCCCTACACCGCCAGTAGCGAGGTGGAAGCGGTCTGGACGGAAATCTACCGCAACAGCGAACAGCACTGGGATCTATACGAGCTCGCTGAAAAACTGGTGGATGTCGAATTCAACTTTCAGCGCTGGCGATTCAGCCACATGAAAACAGTCGAACGTATCATTGGTTATAGACGCGGCACAGGGGGAACGGCTGGGGTGAATTATCTGGTCAAAGCGCTGGATCTTCAATTCTTCCCGGAACTGTGGAGTGTTCGGACGACGATATAAGCACTTGGCGCACTACTACGCACCCAGTTGAACTACCGTCATGATATTCAAAACAGCGACATACAATTTTTCGGAGCAGCCATATGCCTGTAAGCCTGGATAGTGTTCGTAAGCGTGACCGCCAAGACCCATTGGCAGACTTTAAAGGCCATTTCGCCTTGCCCGAAGGCGTGCTTTATCTTGATGGGAACTCACTAGGCGCCCAACCGAAGGCCGCCAAACAAGCGGTCGATGAGACTCTGGATCAGTGGCGCGACCAGTTGATCAAAGGCTGGAACCAGGGCTGGTTCGACGCCCCAGAACGCTTGGGCAATCTACTAGCCCCGGTGATTGGTGCGCAACGCGGTGAAGTGAGCGTCACTGACAATATCACGCTAAATATCTTCAAGCTGCTGGGGTATATCCTCGGCCAAGGCAAGGAGGGTCGCCAGGCGGTTCTTAGCGAAGGCGGCAACTTCCCGACCGATGGCTACATCGCCCAAGGCTATTGCCGGGTGAGTGGCGCAGAGCACCGCTTCCTGCCAGAAGGAGGCAACTTGGCCGAACACCTCGACGGTGTAGCCGTGGTGGTACTGAGTCAAGTTAACTACCGTACTGGCAAATTACGCGATATGGCTACCACCACGAAACTGGTGCACGACCACGGCGCAGAAGTCATCTGGGATTTGGCCCATTCCGCAGGCGCACTGCCCATTGATCTAAACGGTTGCGGCGCTCGCTACGCCGTAGGCTGTACGTACAAGTACCTTAACGGCGGCCCTGGCGCGCCAGCTTTTTTATACGTGCATAGCGATCACCAAGACAAAGGTTGGCAGCCGCTTTCCGGCTGGCACGGCCATGCAGCGCCCTTCGCTTTTGAAGCGGATTATACCCCAGCAGGGGATATTTCCCGCTTTCGCACTGGCACCCATTCGGCACTTGCCTACGCCGCTCTGGAAGCCTCACTCGCTCTATGGAGCGAGGTGGACATGCAGGCGCTGAGAGAAAAAAGTCTGACCATGAGCGACCTATTTCGAGAGTGTTTAAGCGATATTTTTACCACTCATAATATTGACGATATAACCCCATCAGCCAGTCAGCGTGGCAGCCAGGTATCACTGGTGGATAGTCAAAACGGCTACGCTATCGTTCAAGCCTTGATTGCCCGCGGTGTGATCGGCGACTACCGGGAACCCGGCCTAATGCGTTTTGGTTTTACCCCACTGTATCTCAGTTTTGAAGATGTTTGGCAGGCCGCTCAGCACTTCCGCGCGGTAATGGAAAACGGTGAGTACCAGGATCCGCAGTTTCATGTGCGTGATGCTGTTACCTAATAGAGGTATGTTATGACTGAAATACCCCTGAACCTCGCCTACTCGCCGAGCCATTTCGCTCGGGATTACGAAGCCACTTTAACGCGCCAGGCAGCTTTAGGTATCGACCTGGTGGCACGCCACCAGCCGATTACCCTGCGCTACGGTGAAGATCCGGCGGCCCGCCTCAACCTGTTCGTCCCGGAAAGTACCGCGGGCCCCTGGCCGCTGATGCTATTTATTCACGGCGGCTACTGGCAGGAGCTGGATAATACCGCGACGGACTTTCTGGCTGAACGCTACCTGGCCCGTGGTATGGCCTTCGCTTCCCTGGGTTTCGGTTTAGCACCGGAAACCTCCATTCATACCATGGTGAACCAGTGCATTGAGGGAATGGCGGCCGCATGTGACGCCCTCGCGGATAACGGTGGCGTGTGGTCGATTGTATTAGGCGGCCATAGCGCCGGTGCCCAGCTAGCCTACTGGGTAGCCGCCAGTGGTGATATACCCATTGATAAGTTGATACTGGTTAGCGGCGTTTATGACCTCACGCCATTGGTGGATACCTACGTTAACGAAGCGCTGGAGCTCACTCCACCCCAAGCGCTTGCGTTAAGTCCTATATTTGCCGATTCCAGCAAACTACCCTCATGCCAAGTGGTGATCGCCGAAAATGATCCGCCCTCTTTCCGCCAACAAGCACACGATTTTGTCGCAGCGTTAAAGACTAGCCATATCCAAGTCGAGCTCGTGGATATAGCTTACTGCGATCACTTTGATGTGTTAGATGCGTTATGAGTTTGAAGCAATTGCAGAAAACACGGTGCCCGATCAATCGCCTGCCAGTACCGCACGGTTGCGGCCTTCTAGCTTGGCACGGTAAAGCGCCTTGTCGGCGCGGCTGATCACTTCATCAATGCTCTCGGTCTGGCGGTGAAGCGCAACACCCAGGCTCAATGTAACCGCCAAGTTGCCTGCTGAGGTGGCAAAAGTCGGCTCAGCAACGGCTCGACGTACCTTTTCGGCGACGGCCATAGCGCTCTCAACGGTGGCACTTGGAATCAGTAGCAAAAACTCCTCTCCACCCCAGCGGGCAACCCGATCACCACCGCGAAGCGTAGTGGTGAACCGAGTAGCAAGAATGGTGAGCACTTCATCACCCACTTCATGGCCATACTGGTCATTAACTGCCTTGAAGTGATCCAAGTCGGTCATCAACACAGCAAAGCACTGTTCGTCGCGTTTAGAGCGGCTCCATTCTGCCTGCAAGTCTGTTTGCATCGAGCGCCGGTTGGGCAAGCCGGTCAGCGCATCGGTCAAAGCACTATGCTCAAGTTGCTGGCTGGCAATAAAGGTACGCTGGTGTTCCTGGTAAAGCATAGTAGCAATGACGACGCCTATGCCCATCGCAGCGGGAATGAAGATCAAATGAATGAGGTTATCTGGAAACGGGCTACCTGAAAAAACAATGAAAGCGATTACTGCCATAAGCGGCAAGCCGTATATCAAAACCAGATCTCTAACACCGTAGACGGTCGCTGTAGCCACAGCAATGATGGCCAAGGTTAGCCCCTGAGTGATGTAGAGAAGGTGCCCGCCCTGCTCCGAATAGTGCAATACGAACATGGCAGCCATCATTCCCACTATTGAAAGGTTCAACATCAGCAATAGCGGATAAGCCCAAAAGCCTGGGTCTTTCTTACGATGGAGCAGCAAAAAAGTAATCGCCAGAATAGCGGCGGGCAGGCGGAGGAGAATATGTTTCCATATCAACTCCCCATTAGAGTAGCTGACCAGAGTCGCATCCAAAATGGTGAAAACGGGTAACAACACTAACACTACGCCAGACAGCAAGTAGCCAAGTCGGCGCGACCGTGAGTATTGATTAAGAAGAAAATCGGCCCACCATTCGGCGGGGATTGACGCATGCTTTCTCATCATCACCTGTTTCCGGAACTGGATAGTTTTACACCACCCACCACCTACCGGGAAACACCGGTGAGATCAGGATCTTCTGACGTGGCTAATGGGCGATTACATATTGTAACATATTGAGTTTCAATGCTCATAATGCCCAAGTTAAGCCGATTTTCGAAATCTTATTACTTTAAACGAAGAGTCAACCAATCCTATCTCAACCGTGAAGCGCCGCCTCAATGTCCGCGATGTTGATTTTTCTCATCTGCATCATCGCGTCGAATGCGCGCTTAGCGACGGCAGGATCGGGATTGGTAACGGCCTTAATCAGCACAGCAGGCGTTATCTGCCACGATAGTCCCCATTTATCCTTGCACCAGCCACAGGCGCTTTCCTTGCCACCATTACTAACAATGGCATTCCAATAGCGATCCGTTTCGGCTTGGTCATTCGTTGAGACCTGAAAAGAGAACGACTCATTATGCGCAACCCCAGGCCCGCCGTTGAGCCCAAGGCACGGAATGCCCAACACGGTAAACTCGACGGTCAATACATCCCCCTGCTTACCCGATGGAAAGTCTCCCGGTGCGTGATGAACCGCCCTGACAAACGAATCAGGAAAGGTATCAGCGTAAAAGCGCGCTGCCTCTTCTGCACCACCATCGTACCAAAGGCAAACAGTGTTCTTTGCGGGTATTGCCATGTCACATCTCCACTAAAACCATCGCGTCATCAAGCCCAGTGAAATATTTACCGAGCTTACCAAGTCTCCTCAGAGCCCGGTGGCCCCATATCGATCTGCATATCAGGCGCTATATCCACTACGCCTTTGATCTTTTTCAGCCGTTCCGCCGTGGCATCGTCAGCCGAGCCGGTAATACAGCCGATCTCCTCCAGCACCTCCTGGATGGTTAATCCTTCAGCGCTGAGGCGCGTGGCCATTTCATTTATCGGTTGATCGCTGGAAATAGTGATCAACCATAACGCTACCGTTGGCATCTGGCATATCTCCATAGCAAGAGCACTGGGCGACCAGAAAGGAGCGCCTGCCCAGCGCGTCGTCTAACATTAGGGCGCTTGCACCAACCCTGCTCCTACGCCGGATTCAGGCAACGGCAGCTCTTGCACCGAAGCCACCAGCTGCTCCCAAAGTTTCCTGCCCCGCAGCGAGGCATCTGATTGCGCCCACAGTGCCGCGCAACCTGCCACATGTGGCGCCGCCATGCTGGTGCCACTGATCGTTTTATGGCGAGTGGGCCGAGGCCATGAGGAGAAGATATCGCGCCCAGGCGCGGCAATCTCGATCTTGCCATGATTGGAAAAGCTGGAGGGCTTCAGGTTCGGATCGAGTGATGCCACCGACATTACAGTAGGCGAGTTGGCAGGCGCCCCTGTATTGGTAGCTGAATTACCCGCTGCAGCGATAACGAGACACCCATTACGCAGTGCCGCTTCACCAGCATGGGTGTAAGCGGCCTGCACCGGGCTCTGGCTGCCAAGCGACATCGAGATCACCTCACAGCGGTTGGCGATGGCCCAGTTCAGGCCAGCGAGAACGCCCGCCCCGGTACTGCTGCCCGAGTTGGTCAGCACCTTGCCGACGAAGACCTGCGCCTCATACGCGATCCCGTAACGCTGTGTGTTTTCACCGGGCGCCTGGGGGCCACAGGCCGTGCCGATACAGTGAGTACCGTGCCCGTTGATATCCTGCACCGGCTCCCCAATGAATGAGCGGGTAACGAACTCCCTACCCTCGAAATCCGGGTGGCCAAGATCCATCCCGGTATCCAGCACGGCGACTTTTATACCCGCGCCACTCCAGCTACTTTGCGGCACCTTACAGCGTTTTAGCCCCCAAGTTGGCCGAAGGGCGTCCTCTTCAAGGTTCTCTTCGCCTTCTTCCAACTCCAGCTCAACGCCAAGATCACGAGCGATGGTGCTGGCTGCACGCAAAAAACCACGTAGATATTCAGAATTTTCAGAAAAGGCGAAATACTCTGGCTCAATAATTTCGATGGGACTATCCGCAGCGACCTTACCCAGCGCACTCATGCCATGCTGCTGCAGGGCATCGCCGCCTACCAGTGCCACTCCAAGCTCCGGAAATACCATTGCCTCAGCATCTCCGGCATCTTCCAGACTAACGGCTTGATCGGTGAAATCTCGCGCATCAGCGATGCGAAATTTCTGGGCTTTTAGCGACTTAATGCCTTCTTCTACCCGCCCCTCACGATAGCTAATCAGAAAGCGCCCGGTTTCAAGGCAACTGCCGCCCCGCTCTAAGGCCGCCAATAGCAATTTTTCGGTGCCGCATGAAACAGTGGCGAGTGACTCACCCGCTGGCGTATTGCCTTTACCTTTACCTGTCGGTTTTTTCGCCATCGTAGACATCCTTTTCATTTAGCTGTTAAGCGATATGGAATAGGTGAATCATAGACTCCATGCAAGGGAAAGCATGCCTATCTATGTAGCACCCACCATTTCAGCTTAACGCACCTGATGTGCTTCGCCAGATCGATTTCAGGCTACGATCCTTAAACATACAGGGCGCTTAAACGAAGGAGGATGGAGCATGGTCGTTATTGGTTAATCTCAGTAGGGATGCACTCGTTATCGCGGAGTGTTAGCACTTCGACACCAGAGGCTGTGACCGCTACCGTATGCTCCCACTGAGCAGACAATTTCTTGTCACTGGTCACTACCGTCCAGCCATCCCGCTTGGTTTTTATTTTGGCCCTGCCCTGATTAATCATGGGCTCGATGGTAAACACCATCCCTTCTTTCAACGCCAGGCCTCTGCCTCTCTTCCCGTAATGCAGCACTTGCGGCTCTTCATGCATTTCGCGACCAATGCCATGGCCACAATACTCACGAACGACAGAGTATCCGTGTTTTTCGGCATATTGCTGAATTGCATAGCCTACATCACCCAACGTGGCACCGGGCTTAACCGCTTGTATTCCTTGCCACATGGCCTCGTAGGTTTTATCGACCAGGCGCTTGGCATAGGGAGTCACATCGCCAATCAGATACATCTTGCTGGAGTCAGCAATAAAGCCGTCTTTCTCCAGGGTAATGTCGACATTGACGATATCGCCTGTTTTGAGTATTTGCTTGTCGGATGGAATGCCATGGCACACCACGTGGTTGACTGAGGCATTCAATACGTACTGGTAACCGTATTGCCCCTTACTGGCCGGGCGAGCCTGCAATTGATCGACGATATAACGCTCGGCCCAATCGTTAATAGCCATGGTGGATACGCCGGGCGCTATCCGATGGTCGAGATGACTGAACACCAATCCGAGTAGCCGTCCTGCTTCCCGCATCAAACGCAACTCCTCCTCGCTTTTTAACGTCAGCTCACTCACCGGCCACCTTCCTTACTTCAACGTCGGCTTGCTTCATTTGCTCACGCATGATGTCAGAGAAGGTCATGCCCGGATTGGCCTCAGCCAGCATGCCCACCTTTATCCAGTACTCTGCCTGGGCATTGATTGAGCGCACCATGACAGTGCTTGCCTTGCGAATATCCTCATGCAACTGGTCATTGATCTTAACGATACCCATCACACCACCTAATATATGAAACGAATATGAAACATATACGAATCATATATCGCGTAACGATTGGCGGCAAGGCTACCTGATTACGTTGTTACGGGGACACGTTGGCCATAGGTTCCAACGCCAATACTTCTTTGCGCAGCACAAGCTTCGGCTTCTCTAACGAATCACGCCACTGAACACACTCCTGCTGTTGCTGCGGGTCGTTATCGGGGCTTGCGCCAAAGGCATCCAGCCAGGCCTGACGGGAACACAGGTCTTGATACTCGCCGAGCAGGCGCTGGCGGTGCTTCAATTGAGATAGAAACGGCTCAGGGGTCTCTGGATTCAGATCAGCCAGGTAACGAATCCGCTTCACGCCCTTCCGCAGTTCATGGAACCCGGTGTCATGGGTATCCAGCGAGAGTGCCGCCTGGTCTTCATCGTGGCGTGCGATACGCTCATTCAGTACCGTACGGATACGCTTTGGCGTCAGTTTCGAAAGTGCCTTACCAACGTCATCGGAAGCGATAAAGTACTGCCATGCCTCCATCTCCTCAGCATAAGCCGGTGCATTTAACTGCTGACATAGCGCCTGGTGGCGCTCCCGCTGGCAAGCCTGGAGCCACTGCATCAATCCCTGGCGACTACCAGAAGTGAGCGGCGGGGGCGTCTTGGCTATATCCTCCAGAAACACATCAATATCACGCAGGTCACTGGTAGCCTGGGCACGTTGCTTGAGCCGCTTAAGCATCTTTTTCAGGCCAGGCACTCGGGTAATGGCGCGCACGGATTCACCCACTGCCCGGCTACGACGCAGATTAACCCGGTACTGGTGCAGGAACTCAGGATCAATGCCTGCGATGACACCGGCTTCCAAGGCACGGATCATCTGATACTGGTGCTCCAGCATGTCACGCATGCGGCTGGCGGTGTCGTTATTGCGTTTGGGTGGTTGGGGGGCAAGGCGCTGAAAAAGAGGATAGCTGGCCGTTTCCGGGGTCAGGCACCCTGCCAGTTTGGCTCCGTTATGCCCCACGCTTTTCCAAGAAGAGCCGGACAGCGTGAAATGCAGCACACTCCCGGTGGGCAGCGAATGCGGCGCTGTCTGGTCGAGCCAACGAGCCAGATCATGCAGCGCCGGGTTATGCCCAATCACCAGGACTCTTTCGGCTTCGTTTGGCAACGATTCGACCCAGGCCTGCAGCCCGCCACCATCGAACGTATAAAGGTCTTCATCAAAGTGAACCTGGTTGACCAGGGTATGATCAGGCAGTTGGCCTGCGATCTTGTCGAAGGTTTCCCGCGTGCGAGCCGCTGTACTGACGTAAATCCCCCCTTCTAACGCTTGCCAGTGCTGAAGTACATGCGCCATAGCCGCTGCCTGACGTTTACCACGCTTTCGCAACGGCCGTTGGTGGTCGGTCATGTCGCCACTGGGCTGTTTAGCTTTGGCGTGCCGCATTAGGTATAGGTGCCGCATGGGTTCGCTCCCAAGCACAGTATGATACGCAAAGTTTAGTACACGCCCATCTTCTAGGAAGAGTGCTGACGAGGCTTCACCACAAACCAACTGGCCAACACCAGGCTACCGAATAGCGTGTACACCACCACAAACACCCACTCCGGCAAAGTGAAATAGAGCAGGCTATGCAGCCAGTACTGAATAAACGAGCCCGAATAAGTAGCGGCGCCCGCCTCCGCCCTCAGCGCCATTTCCCAGGTGGTTAACGGGCAAACCACCCCGAGCCAAGCCTGAACCACCACATAGCCAATGGCGCAAAGATGTACGATGCGGAAGGTTTTATTGCGAACCCACCGCCAGTTGAAGAAATAGCCTGCGTAAATGGCGACCAGGCCTAACACCACGAAGGCCACAAACAGCACGTGGAGAATTAGAAGGGTGTCGGCGAGCATTAGCAGCAGTGATGGGGGCATAGGAAAGCGCTACTTGCTGCCAACGGGTGAATCTGGTGCTTCGACGACATCGCTGCAGACGACGACTTGGTTCCTCCCAGCGCGCTTGCCAACATAAAGCATCTCATCCGCTCGTTTAATTAAAGACTCCAGATCGGCTTCCTCTGAATCGGTAGCCGCAACGCCAACGGTGACGCTGGGGCGCAGTTTGCCCATCTCTTCTGTTAACGAAAGTTCAGCCACCTTCTTTTTCAAACGCTCTGCTACCATTTGCGCATCGTGCGAGCTGGTGTCCGGCAATGCAACGACAAACTCTTCACCACCAAAACGTCCTATCACATCCGTTGGGCGCAGCGACTCGGCACAGACTTCGGCAATTTTGGTTAGCACCCAATCCCCGTGGCTATGCCCCCAGGTGTCGTTAATGTGTTTGAAGTGATCCACATCGATCATAAACAGGCTAAATGGCACCTTGTGGGATTGCGAGTGCTGCAACAGATCTTTAGCCAGTTTTATAAAATGGCCGCGATTATTCAGGCTGGTCAGCGCGTCCTGCTCAGCGACTACCCTCAGCTGTTCTTCCAGTGATTTTCGGTGCGCGATCTCTTTGTGTAATTGGTGGTTATTCTCTCGCTCTTCTTGAAGCAGTGCATATTGCTTACGTTGCAGGCATTCCAAGCGCAGCAGGGCGAAAAACCCTACAACGCTGCCCATAATCAGCAACAGTGCGACCAGCAGCGTCGCTATCGGGCTAAGCCCCGCAAACAGTACCGCAGCCACTAAAAAGCCAATATTTAAATAGAGGCTGGCCGCTGTCACGACTGTTAGCGGATTGGGAATCAGAAGATAAAACGCCATGGTAGCCACCACCACCGCGGTGATTTGAGTGGGGAGGCTTTCGGGTCGTAGGGGGACAATCAATATAATGCCCGTGGCAAATACCCACAGCGGTAAGGCGTGCAACCAAGCACGGTAATCATTGCCACCCCAGCGCCGCACAACGAGTGCCACCAACAGGCAAATGCTCACCACCACTATTCGCATGGTAAGCAGCAGATAGAACTCCCTGGTAAGGCCCAGCAGGTAGTAATCCGCAATCGCGAACATGCCAAAGACACATGCCGCAACGCTCACAGCAAAGCTAAACTCAAGCCGCACGCTTTCCTGGATAGAGCGGCGATACATCAACTCACGGCTGGCATCGCAAAACTGCCCCGTTAACCCATGCACCTGATACTGTTGTTTCTGTAATGGCACAGCCCCACACACTCCCGACGTCACGTGGCAATTTTTCTTATTTTATCAATAACGCGATGCCACTCACCTCAACATTCAGCAGGCGTAACCGTACGATAGCTGGCCGTGGCCTTTTCCAGCCCTTGCTGTAATGCCCGAATGCGCGATTCATGGGCAGGATGCGTAGAAAGAAATTCAGGGGGCTGACCACCACCGCTAGCAGCCATGTTGCGCCACAGGGTCACGCTCTGCTGCGGGTCAAACCCCGCACGGGCCATAATTTCCAAGCCCATCAAATCGGCCTCCTCCTCATGGGTGCGGCTGAAAGGCAGGCTAATCCCCAACTGGGCACCGATACCCAAGGCCTGCATCAATTGCTGGTTGCCAAATTCCTCTTCCCCTAATAACCCCACCACCAATAACACGGCTTTAATGCCAAGCTGCTGGGTAAGCCGCTCATTGCCATGATCCGCCAACACATGCCCCACCTCGTGCCCAATCACCGCCGCTAGCTGGGCTGGCGTCTCGGCCACCCGCAGTAGCCCGCTATGCACCCCGATGCGTCCACCCGGCAGAGCAAACGCATTGGGGGAAGCATCCTCAAATACCACCACTTCCCAGCGTTCAGGGAAAGCGAGCCCTGGGTAGCTCGCCTTAGCGCCAGCCACCACTTTTTCGGCCACGCACTGCACTAATTGATTAGCCTGCGTATCGCGATTGATCGGCTGGCTATTGCGCAGCTGATTAAAGGCATCTTCCCCCATGTCAGCCATTAACGCGTTCGGTACTAACGCCAATTGGGAGCGCCCGGTGGGCGTTTCCCCGCAGCCTGCCAAAGAGGCCAGCAACATCAAAAGAAAAAGAGGTAACAGAAATCGCCGATGCATCGGATAGTATCGCCTGGATTAAGAAATGTGCAGTAGAGTGTAAGGCGCTTCGCAGGCGTGGCGCTCGTCGCGTTCATCAACGCTACCCAGCCCAAGGTGCCGGTCGTTATCGTAGGCTACAAACAGGCGGTCATGATCCAACTCAGTACTAAGCTATAACGAGCCTTCCGCACCTTATGGGGCGGTAGATACCGTCGATGACCTCCCCGTTCCAGTAGCGGGGAGGCACGCCTATATCGCTGTGCTGCAAGATGTTATGCGTTAAGGCTGTAAATCACTCAGGCGTTTGCGCTTCGTCGCGCATCACTTCGAGCGAAGTGATTTCAACGGTGAGCGCATCACGCGTTGTTTCTAACTCACTTACCCGATCACCGACCGCTGAAAGTTGGTTATTGGCCTCTTCAATCTGAGTATTTAGCGCTTCCAGGTCAGCTTCAACCTGACTGCGGGCATCTTCTGCCTCTTGACGAGCCTGTTGCGCGGTATCGCTGGCGGCTTCGGCCTCTTCAATCTCTGTGTTGAGCGCTTCAAGATCTGCTTCAGCCTCGCTGCGAGCGTCTTCTGCGTCTTGACGAGACTGTTGAGCGGCATCACGGGCGGCCTCGGCCTCTTCTTTCTCTTTTTCTACCTCGGCGTAGGTCTCATTCAGCTCTTCAAGGCTGCTCTGCCGTTTGTCGACCTGCTCATTGAGGGTCTCTACTTCTTCTTCACGGGTTTCACGCTCGCCCTGTAAAGCATTCAAATCTTCTTCAGCGTGGGCAATGTCTGATCGGGTTGAAGCTAGCTCGGCTTCAGCATCAGCTTGCTCAACCTCAAGGGCGCTCATTCTCTGCTGCAGTGTTGCTAAATCAAGCTCCGCGGCTTCAACCTCAGACATCTCCGCCTGAATCTGTTGATGCTCTCGCTCAGTTTCAGCCAGCTGCGCTTCGAGCGCTTCCATACTGTCTCCCCGCGCCCCTGCAATGGTGTGCGCCACGATGGCCCAGACCACCGCAATAACCGCGATGACCAAGAGTACCTTTACCCGATTATCACTCAGCAATGCTATCGTTGATGGTTTATTTGTCCCTGTCATTGGTGCAATCCTCTCGCTTTATTAGTAAAGCTAATTTAGTAGATAACGCATCTACTTCAGCGCTTGTTGTCTGGCCTGTTGTTAATATGGAGGAAAGTTTCTAATTGGGCTAGGAGCAGCCATTTATAAAAATGTGGCGTTAAAACACGCTCGTTTGTTTTACATGATATTTCAAGCTAGTAATCAGGCACTCACTGCCTTGGAGACTACTATTTTCAGAAAGCAAAACCCGGCCGTTTTGGCCGGGTTTAAAACACGATTGAATAATAATCTACTCCTGAAATGAGCGCCTATTCAAAACGCTTCCCACTCGACTTCTGCTACTTTGGAGCTGGGCGCCCTCCCTCTTGCAGGCCGAGCCTGTTTTATAGAAGGCACTGCCTTGGGTGCAGAATTGCCGATGGGCAGAGACCCACGGTTCTCGCCATCAGCCAATTTGAAGGTAGCCACAGCCGATTCAAGTTGGGCTGCTTGCTCTTCGAGTGAAGCTGCTGCTGTAGCAGCTTCTTGTACTAGGGCTGCGTTCTGCTGTGTCACCTCATCCATCTGCGAAACGGCTTGATTGACCTGCTCAATACCATCACTTTGCTCCGAGGAAGCAGCGGAGATTTCATCCATAATATCGGCAACACGCTTCACGGAAGCCATTATATCTTCCATTGTTCGGCCAGCCCCCTCTACAAGGTTAGAGCCCTGCTGAACCTGGCCCGCTGATGTTTCAATTAATGCTCTAATCTCCTTAGACGCATCAGCGCTACGACTTGCCAAATTGCGTACTTCAGTGGCTACTACGGCGAAGCCGCGTCCTTGCTCACCCGCACGGGCAGCCTCAACAGACGCATTAAGTGCCAGAATATTAGTCTGGAAGGCAATCGAATCGATCACACCAATGATGTCGCTAATCTTTTTAGAGCTTTCCGCTATACCATGCATTGTCGCAACTACTTCGCCTACGGCTTCACCACCACGTGCTGCCGTTGTAGACGCATCACTCGCTAGGGTGCTGCCCTGCCGCGCATTATCTGAGTTTTGCTTCACGGTGGCGGTGAGCTGTTCCATGCTGGCAGCTGTCTCTTGTAGTGAAGCGGCCTGTTGCTCTGTACGGGAGGAGAGATCGGCATTGCCTCCGGAAATTTCTCTCGCGCCAATATGGATGGAACCACTGCTATCACGCACGGATGAGACAGTTTGTGAAAGACCTGTCTGCATATATTTCATAGCCGCGAACAGTTGGCCAATTTCGTTTCGTCCCCGGTCTGCGATTTTATGCGACAAGTCACCTTGGGCAATGCGCTCAAAGTGATGGACGGCTTCCTCAATAGGACGAATGACAACTCGCATCATCCCCATTCGAACGAAAGCGACACAAAGAAAAACCAGAAGCAATGCAGCCAATCCTATATAACCAGATGTTGTCATGGTCGATTGATAATCGGCCATCAAATTTTGACCACGTGTACTGGCATAGTCATTGAAGGCTACATTCGCCTGGATATAGGCTAGGTTGAGCTGGTCACCTTCACGTTTGGCTGTACGAAAGGCACTTTCATTATTGCTCAGTAGGGCCTGATATTGTGGTTCTATACCGCGTGATACAAGTTGAGTAAAGGCGGCTTCTATCGCATCTGCAAAGGGCTTTCCTTGCTCAGACTTTGGTGCCGCTACAAATGCTTCAAAACGCTGCTGCGCCGTTTGCAGCATTTGGCCTGCTTTTTCAAGATGGGCTTCTGCCAGCGCCTGCTCCCCTTCGTTCAATGCGTCGAGATGATTAAGGAAAAACAGCTGAGTGTCAGCGATATTCACTTGCGCACGGTTAAGCGCGTTCAGTTGCTCAACGTTAATACGGTTAAGTTCATCTATCGAACTCGCTCCCAGAGTGCTGGATTGGTAGCCCAAAGCCGCGACAAGGAGGATCAAGGCTGTAAACAAGCCCAGAACAGCCGTTAAGCCTGCCTTAACGGATAGGTTTTTCAATAGGTTATGCATTGTCTACTCTTATGTAGAGAATCAATCGTTAACGAATGATTCCAGCCACGGGGAGGGTGTTACTCCATAACAAGCAAGCTAACTACTTGTTATAGGTAAGTGCTATAAATTATCGGCAGCAGTAACCCGACATTTAGCTTTCAAAAACGTTAATTTCAATATATTGATCCAGGTCAATTTATTAATTTACTTTTCAGATGGTGGCGATGGTTCCAGCTTGATATAAATCAATTGCTTAACAAACCAATAGGGCAATAAATTAGATTAGCCAGCTATCGACTATTAAGATAAAAGCTTGATATAAATAACAATAAATAAAAATATCGAAAAAAGCAGCGAATATCATTACGTCGCCTAAGTTTATCTTTGAAGCTGGCCTTAATGTGTTGAGTGACAATTAGGCATTCAGATTTAGCTGCCAATAGCCAACGTCGTGCCACTGATCGAACTTAAACCCTACCATTTCAAAATGGGCCACTTTTTTCATGCCCATTTTTTCATGCAGTGCAACGCTGGCAGGGTTGGGAAGCGTGATGCCGCCCATCACCGCATAAATCCCGCTCTCTTTGAGCTTGGTAAAGAGTGTTTCGTACAGCTTTGCACCCAAGCCCCTACCATGCGCCTGGTTGGAAAGGTAGACGCTGACTTCGACTGAAAATCGATAAGCGCTTCTCTCTTTCCATTTTGTCGCGTAGGCATAGCCCACCACAGCACCATCTTCCACTGCCACCAACCAAGGCAAACCTGCCCCCTGGACGTTTTCAATCCGGCCTTGGATGTCTGAACCCAATACTGGCTTTTCTTCAAATGAAATAGCGGTATTTTCGATGTAGTAGTTATAAATGTGCGCTATGGCTTCCGAATCACCCTTTGCGGCATCTCTGATCATGGTTTATTCCATTTATATTCTGACGGTTTACGTTCATCGAAAACGACTTTTGAATAGCTTTCGCATAGCCTATGGGCAAATTATCTGGCAATTCATTGACTGGAAACGTTTCAATATTGCTGTGCTCGTGACTCACTACAGGGTTAAACCGCCCAATTAAGCAGCAGCTATAAGTGACGATGAATACATGTTTGCTCGGAATCACCTCAAAGAGATAGGTATCAATAAGGCCGTTTGCCTCAACATCTATAGCAAGCTCTTCTTTAAACTCTCTAATCAGGCACTCGGTAGAGCTCTCTCCAATCTCAATGCGTCCACCGGGCAGCTCCCACTCATCGCGGTCATTGAGCGCCAGCACCACCTCATCAGATGGCAAGACCAAAACACCTTTTATTGATACTGGAAACATAGTGTTCTCTCCCGCTCATCCTGGTTAAGCCAAGCCACGATAAGAGCCGCCCTCTAACCATCGCACCGCGTTGCCAGAAACTCGCCATTGCCGACAGGTACAGTGCACGTGGTGAAATCGGGGTCTGCCGATACCAGCGCCATAAAATCAGCCATTTCATCTGCATGGGAAGTGGCGTTATCAACCACAAGCAGCCCGCCCTTGCATAAAACTCGCTGGATATTCGGCCACCACTGCACATAATCAGAGCGTTTTGAGTCTAAAAAGAGCAGATCGAAACAGGCATCGTCCAGGCTTTCAAGAAGCCCTCCTGCTTCCCCTCGCTGCTGAGTGATGACCTTAGAGAGGCCGGAGCGCTCAAAATTTCTCGCGGCCATCTCAAGCTTGTATTCGGAAAGCTCAACAGTGGTAACTTGCCCACCAACCCTCTGAACTGCCTGGGCCAGCCACAAGGTGGAGTACCCATTCGAGGTGCCAATTTCCAGCACTCGCTGGGCATTGGTTGCTTGAACAAGTACCGATAAAAACTCACCCGTATCACGAGTAATATTGAGCATTCGTCTTGGGCGTTCAGAAATGGCAGCATCGTTTTGTTGGCCAAATTGCTCAAGTTCCGTTAGCAGTTCTTTAAGGGTTTCACTCACAGTTGTCTCCCGCTAGGCTCAGCATTTCCATCATCAAATTTAGCGGCCTTTGCTTACGCAGGCCGCTTGGCAAGCAGCGCCCAGACACCCGCTGAAGAGAGTAACGTTCCGCCAACCAAGTTGAAGCGACGCTGGGCACGACGCGATGCCAGCATCTTACGCACCGACGTTGCGAATACGGCGTAGAGAGTGGCATTCAGCGTTGCCAACACCACAAACGTGATCGCAAGTATCCACAGTTGTTGCCCAGCATCGGCATTCGGGCTGACGAATTGCGGCAAAAAGGCGACGAAGAAGATAATGCCCTTCGGGTTGAGCGCAGTAACGAGATAGGTATTGGTGAAAAGCTTCCAGCGCGAACCCGATACCGCCGGTGTTACTGGCTGCACCGACGATATACCGGCACGCAACAGCTTGATGCCCATATAGAGAAGGTATAAACCGCCGATCCACTTGATCACGGTGAACCAAAATGCCGAGGTGGCTAACACCGCTCCCAGGCCAAGCAGTGAAAAGAGCAGCGCCGTTGAGTCACCCAATGCCACCGCAGCGACAAGCGGAATATTGGCGCGCCTACCTTGAGCAATGGAGTAGCTAACCACGGTCAAAATCGTTGGCCCGGGGATGGCGAGCAACGCCACGGACGCAAGAGCAAAGGCGAACCAGATTTCAATAGACATGGAAAGCTACCTCACAGGTTGTTAATGCTAAGTTAGCATAAGCTCAACAATGATTGGAATGCTCTGTTAGAAGCTAAGCGGCTCTAGCTATCAAGCTTGCTTTTAACTATCACCATATATCCAGCTGAACGACGATTCAGCGCCCCGATGCGAGGGAACCAGCCCAGCGTGCGCCCTGGCACACATTGCGACTTGGACAACGCCTTACCGAAACCTGGGTGGAATGGGTCGAGGAAGTGATAGAGGAAAAGTAGCTTTTGGTGAAACCAGCTTCTCGTGGAAGCTGGGGCTTTGGTGGGGGCTTGATCAGCCAATAGAGGCTACCAGCGCTTTACGGGCTCGCTTTTAAAAGTTCAGAAAACGAGGGAGGTAGGAATTCATCGATATAGCTATCATTGAATTCGACTAACCGCGCCAACGCTTCGGGGTCGGGCAGCTTCACGTGCTGGCGGTTTCGGATCACCAGCCCCTCATCACGCAGCATCGAGAAAGTCCGGCTTACGTGTACCGGGCTCATCCCCAGCGCATCGCTAATCAGCTCCTGCGTGAGCGGCATGAAGAAGCTATTATCCCTAACAGCCTTGATCCGCTTGAGTCGCAGATAAATTTCGTAGAGAAAGTGCGCCAGTTGCTCGTGGGCTGAATACTTGCCGAGGTAGATCAGCCGCTCGGAGAGTTGCGCCTGCTGACGCGTTGCTGTGGCCACGATACCGGCAGCTAGGCTTGAACGCCCAAAGAGCTCAAAAAGCTGCTGATAGGAGAAAGGACAGATCACACCTTTATTAATCATTGCCGCACTTGCCAGGCGGCGGGTGAAGCCAAAATCACGAATACCTATTATATCGCCAGGAAGGTAGAACTTGAGGATCTGCTTTGAACCATTTTTCAAGTTACGATAGGAGTATGCCCAGCCCTCCTTGACCACGCAGAACAGATCAGCATCCTCGCTCTCTTGCCAGAGCACCTCACTAGCTGACATGTATCTAGGGCTGAGTTCAAGACCCAGCAATAGCGCTTTGTCTTCCTGAGACAGCGCACCTTGAGTACTAAGGCCCCGCATCACTACTGTATCGATGAGAGACACTCTGTTACCCCTCAGGCAAATGGTTTATTAGCGTCATTCTAAAACATTTGCCGACCTCACTAACCTAACGTAGGTTATGAATTATGCTTGTTATCAAATGGTTGCATGAATCCTATAGGGATGCCCTGGTTCCCGAATGCCACACGGCAACTTCGTTTTGGCAACATTTCAGGCAGCACCATCAGGTCAGCCCTCGCGACTGGGGCAAGACCTTCGGCGACAATGCCTGACTATCCTGCCAAACTTCTCGTGTCAAAACGTCAGAATTGACGCTGCGTACCCCTTCTCAAAGCAAAGGAGTTGCAAATGAAGCACCATGGAAAACTTGGACAAGTTGGGTGCAAAAGCTTTTCCCTGCCGGTGGCTATAAGCCGAGTTTACCTTGGGGTTCATTGGCCGACCGATGTGCTTGCCAACTGGACGGCCGAGGTGAGCTGGGCAGCGCTGGATGAAGCGGCATGGGCAGGTAGAGACGGAAAATAGCAGGTCGGACACCGACGACTGCAGTCTTTGCGGCGCTTGGCGATTACGTTCTTGGGTATCCCTACGCCGAGGATCGCCTCACGGTTTTAGTCGTCTGGGTATAAGAGCCTGAAGCTATGGCAGGCCACATCTTCAGGTCCCAGATAGAAGTTCTCCCGGTCACGTATACTGGCCGTCGGCGTCGTTGGTTGGATGCTTAGGTGTTCCAGAAGCTGTCAGCGGTTTGAAACGCTCAAACTGGGCCCAAAGGGTCATTCCGCCGGTTGCCACCAAGATGGCAGCGAGCGGCAGTCCGGCGGGATTCAACACCACATGAAACGCCACAATCACCGCCATCACAGGCGCAAGCAATGCCAACCCTAGTGCAGGCGCTCGATTGCTCAGCAACAACGAAGCGCCGATCAGTTCGATAACTTTCATCAAGGGCCAGAAAAATCCAACCTCTTTGAGAGCGGCTTCAAAAGCCAGACCATCTACTGATGTCGGTGGGTGGATGAGGTGCGATCCAGTGAATATGTACCAAAACCCATCAATTGCGCCGGTCAGGAAGATGCCTCCAAGCACCAGTCTTGGGCCAGTATCAACAAATAGAGTCTTTGCGTTTGGTAACGAGAGTGCCATCGTGAATTCCTTTCAGCTGTATATTGATCTTTGACCGATACGGGGCCATTATGCTGGGAATTCCGTGTCATAAAAGCAAATAGTATTCATTTAGCATGAATGAAATTCAGATTAGAAACCTGGACCTTAACCTGCTTTTGGTCTTCCGTGTGTTGATGGATGAGGGCAGTGTCAATCGGGCCGCAGAACAACTCGGCCGGACGCCTTCGGCAGTCAGCCATGCTTTAGGTCGGTTGCGCGACCAGCTTGGTGATCCGCTTTTGGTTCGTGTTGGTGGAATTATGCAGCCCAGTCCAAGGGCTCTCGCACTTTACCAAGAGATACAGCCGATCCTCGCCCGGATTGAACGCGCCGTGCAGCCGCCAGCAGAATTTAATCCCTCGAAAAGCACACGTATTTTCAAAATAGCCGGCCCCGGCTTGGACATTGTGGCCACAGAAGTTGTCAGAAGGATGCACAGAGAAGCACCAGAGTCCGGCCTTGCATGGCAGCCCCTGTCAAAGGAGACCATGGGTCAGATCGTAAGTGGCGAAATAGACATTGCTTTTGGGAACGCAAACTTCCCTCTCCCGGCAGGATTGAAGGCTAAGGCTCTCCCCCCATTAAAACGCTATGTCTTCGCTCGTCATGGACACCCAGCTTCAAATGACTGGACAACGGAAAGTTGGATGAGTTGGCCTCATGTCGTTGTGCGCGCTCCAGGTGCAACACATGGAACCGTAGAAGAGCGGTTCGACAGCTTAGGTCTGAAACGCCGGATTGGGTTACACGCTGCCAGTTGGTCAGGCATTGGTGCGGTCTTGAACAATACCGACATGCTGGGTAATTTTGTCGCGCTGTGTCTATTGGGAGGCGCTCAGGGTGAAGATATTCAGGTATTTGAGCCTCCCGAACCCTTGCCTGACGTGTCTTTTCGGGTGATGTGGAAATCAGAACTTGATGGTGACCCCGCCACCCGGTGGCTACGCAATATTGTTTTGGCGACATTCGATGCGCTAATCGATGAGGCTGACCGACGCCTCGCAGCATCTGACATCATCAAGCCACGCTAAAGCACCTGTTAGGCTGTCGCAAAATTTACGGGCAACGAGAGCTGGGTTGGTGATGTCAGGTAGATCGGGACGAGCGCTGAGCCTGCAGGCTCGGAGTGATTATGCGGCGATGGTGCGAGTGCTGTGATCGCGGAGGCTATCAATTTCTTGGCCGTGTCCGGCAATACCAGTTGTCTCGATCTACTGCCGCAGTAGTGGCCGTCTGGTCTCACCGATATCCGGATTGGGTCGAAATCAGCCCTCCAACCAGGTGCATCTAGAGCAATAATCTGCGCTTACCTTCACCCACTCTACGCGCAGATTTTCAAAATCTTCTTAGCGTCAACGCTTCCAGATAATGATTGCTGCCATCGCTGGAAATTAGCCTTTTATACCACCTTCATTTATAGGCAGTGAACACAATAAGCTTGGCGGCAACGCCGCTCCCAAGGATGAAGCCAAAATCGCGAATGCCACACGGCAACTTCGTTTTGGCAACATTTCAGGCAGCGCCATCAGGTCAGCCCCCGCGACTGGCGCAAGATCTTCGGCGACAATGTCTGACTATCCTGCCAAACGTCTCCTATAAAACGTCAACAAGCCCTAGAAGTAAGCGGTTTTCCGCGCTATTGATAACGCAGGCACAATAAGCCGTCATAACCGACGTTGCGTATCACTTATCAAAGCAAAGGAGTTGCCAATGAAGCACCATGGAAAACTTGGCCAAGTTGGGCGCCAAAGCTTTTCCCTACTGGCTCGGCTCGGCCGCTACGAACTAGCGATGCTGCTATGCGTCGCGGTACTTTCCGGTGGGATTTGGGGGTTCGTCGCGCTGGCCGACGAAGTTATCGAGGGGGACACCCATAGCATTGATGAGAGCCTACTGCTCGCCCTTCGCAACCCCGCAGATCTTAGCGACCCAATCGGGCCGGGCTGGGTTGAGGAAATGGGCCGGGACTTCACCGCACTGGGCGGTGTCGGCGTGCTAGTACTCATCACATTGGGCGCCCTGGGCTACCTGTTACTTGCCAGATACTATCGCGCGGCTCTCTTTGCCTCAATCGCGGTGCCCGGCGGCATACTACTCAGCACCGTGATGAAGCTAGGCTTTGACCGCCCTCGCCCAGATCTCGTGCCTCATGAAGCTATGGTCTACACCGCGAGCTTTCCCAGCGGCCACTCAATGATGTCTGCCGTGACCTACCTCACCCTGGCCGCGCTGCTCATCCGCGTACAGCCCGCGCTGAGGCTAAAGGCTTACCTTTTGATACTGGCGATATTGTTGACCCTGCTGGTGGGCATAAGCCGCGTTTACCTTGGAGTTCATTGGCCGACCGATGTGCTTGCGGGCTGGACGGCCGGGGCGAGCTGGGCAGCGCTGTGCTGGATCGTGATGCGCTGGATGCAGCGGCATGGGCAGTTAGAGCCGGAAGAGAGCAGTTCGGGCACCGAATAACGTGGCTCAAACAGCGCTGGGCAACACAGAGGGTGTTGCCCAGCCAACTGGAAGAACGCATATTTAGCTCGAAGCCGATTAAAAGAGGCTGATGACATCCAGACCAGCCAGTCACACCAGAGCAATACTTGCAAAATCAGCGCTTTTGGGGCGTTCTGGGAGGCAAATAGCCGCTTAAAAGCCAGCGTAGAATATTGCGCGGTTCAATTATCGGACAAAAAAATAACTTTAGTCAAAGCTAACAAATAAGCTTAACCCTATAGAAACAAAGAATTAGGTTGTATTGGAGCAAGGTGCGGTCTATCAGTCACCTTGCTACTTCCTGAGGATTTCATAAGGCCAGGATGAGGCCAGCTTTTACGTTTTAGCAGGGTATTAACTATATACAATGCGCGTCGACACTTTATGCGCTAACATCAGCTCTCCGAAGCTGGTTTCATACAGCTTAACGGGTCAACTAATGGATTAATAGAGGCAAATAGCATGAGCAAAGGAAAAGACAGTAAAAAAGACACTAAAAAGAAACCCCTTCTAACAGCGAAAGAAAAGAAAGCTGCTAAATCATCAAAGAAAAGCGAAACCAACGTACTAGGTAACTAAGCGAGCCTAACTCAGCACTACCGCTCACTGCTAAGACTAAATAGCAAAATACAGTAGTGTTAGGCGTTGCTTTTGATAGAACGAAACTTTGTTACCTTACATAATTTCAAACAGCCCCTTCACACTCTTGCCTTTCACTTTTAATTGACCACTACACAAAACACGCCAATAAAAACTGCAAAGGTAAGCGGACATATAAATACAGCCTGGGTATATCAGAATATTGCTCAGGGTATAATGCCAGATTTATATCGGCAGGATATCTGACGGTGTTTTTCAGCTTAGGGAGACTCAGCAGCAGTTGCACCGCTATACGCGGCAACACGCCTGCCAAGCGTCCTGTGTAAGCCTTAATCGCCACTCCGGAGTTCACCTATATAGCGAATGGTTTTACACATAAAATCTATATTTACCTTAAATAAAAAAGCGCTCAGGAAAACCGGTTGGAGAGGAAAGTAAACCGCCCAACCACGCTCTCGTAAATCAAGGGCTCGACCTCAAGCGAACAAGCAGGCATGGTGAGTATTATCATCCACCATCAGCGAACCAACAGGAGGTTACTCAAATGCCGCACTCTCTTACTCAAAACCTGTCTCAAAACCTGTCTCAAAACCTATGCAGGATGGGGCTATTATCGCTCTTGGCGTTGTCCCCCAATGCCTTCAGCCAACAACAACCGGGGGCAGCCTCCGGTAATGATGTCACTACCGAGTCGTTCCAGGACTGGGAAGTCCGTTGCCAGCGTAGTGCCGAGGGCCCGAGCCCTTGTGCGATGTCGCAATTGATCACTCAACCTGACAGCGACCAGCCCTTGATGCAGGTAATTCTCGACTACCCGCCTCAGATCGATGACCCGGTGATGAGCTTCTTCGTGCCGCTGGGGGTACGTCTGGCCCCGGGCTTGCAATTCAGTGTGGATAACGCTGAGCCAGTCCAATTCCCCTATCAGGTATGCCAGGAGCAAGGGTGCCGTGCTGACGTGCCCATTGAGTCGTCGATGTTGCAGCAACTCCGCAGTGGCAATACAGCAACCCTCAGCATGATTAGTCCACGCGGTGAACGCATGGACATAGATATTTCACTGCTCGGCTTTACTGACGCCAGTAACCGCATCGCTCGTTAACCTTCGGGGCCTTGCCCAGACAAAGCCGACTTAAAAGGGACACGTTTACTCAGCCGTTGCCAGCAGCCGCTCACACAGCGTTGGCCAGTGGAGACAGACACCCTTGCCGTCGGCCAGCACTTCCCCTTGCCGGGCGCACAACCAAAACGCCCCCGGAGTTCCGGGGGCGTGGGTGTTGCTAGGTTCTCAATTTACCGAGAGTGTCATTAGCTCTCATTGAGGACCGCTTCCGGGAAGTAGCGACGCAACATCCGGTTTTGGAAGTCGTCCACGAAGCGACTATTGATGATGATAATGAACCGCTCGAAGGGTGACTCGCTGTCGAGCTGTTCGATCCCGTCGACACTGTGGAATAGCCGGTCATCGTTCAGATGAAGGATATCACCCGGATTCAGGGTGATATCGACCAAGGGTTGCGTGCCAGCCTTGTCTGCGTAGAGGTGGTTTTCGGCGCCCGCCACGTTTTCCCGATTGATGACCAGAATGCTTAGGGCCTTGCAGCCATCGGCATGAATTCCCTGTCCCTGAAGGGGGTCGATGCTGCCTTCCCCGCGAACCCCGGTGATCTGCATCAGGATGGGTTCGTGCGCACCGATACTCCACAGCCTTGCCCAGGCGCGAACGAAGGCTTTCACATCGGGGCGTGCCATAAATTCCCGAGTCAGCGGATCATAGTACCGCAGGCGATCCGCCATGCTTTCCGCGTCGTTGAAGGCACCCCCCTGGGCCATGGGGCATTGGCCCATATCCTCGACATCACCCTGATCATTCAGGGCGAGCCATGACATCCGCTTCCATCGCTGGTTAACGTAGGGATCGCGCGGCAGGTCAGCGGTAAACCCCTGCCAGGCAGTCAGATCGATTCGCTCCCGAATATTGGTTTTCGCCCAATCCTGATGCCTCAGCGCCTCTATCACTCCCGGATTCCAATAATCGGCGAGTGAATCGGCAGGCATGGAGGTGAGGTCGAAACCGTGCTTGAGAGTATCGAGTTTCATGTTGGTATTCTCCTGTTAACTGGGCTGAATTGCCCGGTGTTGCCGGTGTAAACACTGAGGTCAACAGGTAGAAAATGAAAAGATTTGCAACGATATGTCAAAGAAATGTACTAAAAAGAGTGATTTTTTTGAAAACAGGATCAGACCGTTGATGACGTATTTGTAGGTTATCTCCTACAAATAGGTGTAGGATAATCACAACAAAGTGCCCCTCTCGTTGCCATTATGATGGTTCTTGACAGTGTTTTTTCTTTAAGTGGATCCCATGACTGCCAGCGATCCCCGACTTCACAGAGATCCGAAACGCCTGAAGGAGAACCGCAGGAAGTTTTCCGGTGCACTCGTGTTGAAGATGTCAAAGACACCTTCAACTGATGGCATCGATTCGCATGATGCCGGTAGGGAAGAAGTCGAGTTAGTACGCCGCCAGTATCTGGAGAGTGAGCAGCAATTCCGCTCCCTGCTGGAGAGTCTGCCGAAAGTGGCAGTTCAGGGTTATGATCGCGATCGGCGGGTGATTTACTGGAATGAGGGTAGCACTCGTCTCTATGGCTATACCGCTGAGGAAGCCCAAGGACAGTTACTGGAAGATCTGATCATTCCTGCCTTCATGCGTGACGGGGTGATCCAGGCGCATGATGCCTGGATCAAAGAAGGGGTCGATATACCCGCCGATGAACTCCAGCTCAAACACAAAACCGGTGAACTGGTATCGGTCTTTTCGCAGCATCTGATGCTCAATGAGCATACCGACTCCCCCCTGATGTTCTGCGTGGATGTCGATCTTTCCGACCAAAAGCGCGCCCACCGTGACCTGGAATTCGCCACCCGTTTCGACAGGCTCACCCATCTCCCTAACCGCCAGACCTTCGAAGTCGATCTGAACAGTCTGTTGGATTCCTGTCGACGCCAGGGTCATGGCCTGGCAACCATCTACCTGGACATCGATCACTTCGTCGAAATCAATGATGCCCTTGGCTATGATCAGGGCGACCGCCTGCTCATTGAGCTGACTCGGCGACTAAGAGAGTGCCAGCGGGTCACTGACCTGGTGTCCCGTGTTTCTAGCGATGAATTCGTGCTGGCCTTTCCCGGCGTCCACTTGCCCCCCGATGTCAGACGGGTCGTTCGCCATGTCCAGAATGTCTTTCGGGAACCTTTCGTCCTGGATGGTCGAGAGCGTCAGGTCACGGCCTGCCTGGGTGTGGCACTCTTTCCCGAGAATGGTGAATCGTCACGCGAATTGATCCGTAATGCCGATGTTGCCAAGAATCGTGCCAAACTGGAGGGCCGGGGTGCTGTACGTTTCTTCCAACAGAAGCTCCATGATGAGCTGGTTCGCCAACACTATCTCTCGGCGCGACTCGAGGAAGCCCTTGATAACGGTGAATTCTCCCTCCACTACCAACCCCAGGTCTCGGCGGCCAGTGGGAGAATAGAGAATCTCGAGGCCTTGATACGCTGGGAGCCTGCCGAGGGCCCGCCGATCTCGCCTGCCGAGTTTATCCCGCTGGCCGAGCGTTCCGGTGTGATCCATCGTCTGGGCGACTGGGTCATCGAAGAGGCTTGCCGCCAGCAGGTGGAATGGCGTGCCAAGGGATTTCATGAGCACCGCATCGATATCAATGTCTCGGGGCGTCAACTGGTGCGTCCCGATGCCCTCAAGAGCTTCGAGGACTCGCTGCAGCGCCACGGCTTAGGCCCGCGGGATATCGGCATCGAATTGACCGAGAATGTCCTGATAGAAGCCGACGAGACCGTCCTCGAGGATCTGCGGCGCCTCTATCATCGCGGTATTCACATTGCTATCGACGATTTCGGAACCGGTTATTCCTCCCTGAGCTATCTCAAGCACTTTCCAGTCACCGCCCTGAAGATAGATCGCTCCTTCATCCACGACGCTCCCACACAGCCGAAGGATAGGGCCATCCTGGAAGGTGCCATCTTCATTGGTCATCGGTTGGGATTGGAAGTGGTGGCCGAGGGCGTCGAGAACGCCGAACAGTTGTCATTGCTTCGCGAAATGCATTGCGACCTCATCCAGGGGTTCTTCTTCTACCGTCCAATGCCTGCCAAGGAAATCGACCGCCTGCTGGGCGGTTTCGTGCCTGGTCACGAAGGGCTGTCGAGCTGAGACTCGTCGTGATTTGGCGTCCAATGCCCGGGGTTGCCATGACCTGGAGAACTTGTTAGCGATCCTGATGCTCATTGATCGCAGGGACTGACACTGCTGGCCCTAGCTGGATTGCCGTTATCGGCCAGAAGCAGACATTCAGCACAACTGAAATAACAAGTAATACAGCCACAGCGAAACCGTTATCTGCAATTGTAAGCTAGGGCTAAATCGCAGTCGTTCACTAGGCTGCTCGCCCGCTATCGCCGATCTTGGCCTGCGCAGCCATGCTACCAAACTGAATTAATATCTATACACCAAGTGATCATAATCAACATCAATAAATCCAGATTTAACACCAAACAGGACTCCAATTTCTTTTATCGCACAGAGAACGTCTCGTTGAATCTTCTGCATGCTTCTTTCTGAGAAATCGTGCTGAAACTTAGCTGCAAAACTGAAACCTATATAAACTACCGGATCCTTATAATGAACAAGATAGTTTCGCATATCAAAAAGATCCTGGATGCCAGCTCTCCAACTTGAATCGCCATAAGGCAATCGAGAGATTTTGTACAATTTTTTTAGCTTGGCTGTTGTGCTTCCATAGCTTCTCTCATTCTCTTCTTTAGCTATTGGATGAGCATGCCAAACTAAATTTACAAATGCCTCAAATGAAATTGCCCAGCCAAGAATAGCTTCAATGCAGAGAGCAATAGTTTCATCATCTTCAAACCCTGGACCTTTAAAGGAATAAGGTTTTCCAGACTCTGGCACAGAATCAGGAACCTCAACCATCTTCTTCTTAGCTTCATCAAAACTATTGTTTGCTCTCCTTAGCATGAGCTGCTCAACATTGAGCCTGTATCCATATGTCATATATTTCTCTGCGCTTCAAAGTTTCATTAATCTGGCTTTTTTTTCGGCCAAAAGCAAGCGTTGAGCATAGCCTAATCTAAACATAGTCGATCGTTAAGCCGACACCGGCAATGCAATAGACCAATCAAACCAAAGCTCCTCGGAGCTATTAGAAAGACCGATCCAGTTTACCCGGACATCTTTCGCGGCAGAGCTCGCATTCGCCTCGGCCAGTTGGGTATTAAAAGCGGATTCCGCTAGTGCTCCTGGTGTGAGTACGCAAAGTGCTCCAAAAGTGTAATGGTTGCTCGTCCATGAAGGTGGAAACTTTACTTCATATAGAAGTTCACACGTTCTCAATGTCGATCGGTACCTAAAGTGTCCTTCTGGGCAAACAAGAAATTCGTTAAATGTCAGCTTCCCGAGTGGAACCTCAAGAGTCGGCAGCTTGAAGCCCTGCTTCGGGCTGTCATTAGTGATGGCAAGGGCCACTGAGCGAGCAGCCCCATCCACATAGAATTCGATCTGCGCTAGCGCGTCCCCAAAATTATATTGCCATATCTCCTCGCACTGCCGGTGCGGCGGACCTAGTGATGCAACCACGAACTCTTTGGAAACCCCAGGGCCTATGTGCTCGAAAAAATTCCGCGGAGTCTTCTTAGCTTTGATTCTATGGGGAACGAGTCGGCCGTAAAGATACTTGACTCCCGCTAAGAAAGCGGACCCACCCAATCGAGTTGCTAATGTTTCAAATATCACAGGCGCCAATATCCTTTGGTCTGACGATAATCGGTGGCCGATCGGCTCCAGCGACCGATGCTGCGGCCGTTACATCAGCATAGCCTGAAGCTACCCCATTCGGCCAATTGCAGTCGTTCGAGAATTGTCCTAGGCGACCCTAAATACTAAACACTCGGTCAGTAGGTGCGTGGCTCTAGCCAATCGACAGCCTCATGCTCGCTTTAAATCTGACGAAGCACGACCACTGACTACTCCCTTGATCACCCGCTCTGTCAACGGAACTGCCGCATATCCTTCTTTACATTGTGCCCCGACTTGGAATAGCCTGAAAAGGTGCCTGTCGAGGCATGAAAATGGGTGTTTGAGTCAACCGGACTCAGCGCCGGCACACCCTGTGCCCTGACCAGGCGGGAACCTGGATATGACTCATCATTGGTATGGAGTCCTTATGACACAATCCTCTCTAATTGCGGTAGCATCTGCTCGTGCGCAATCATTTCTTACCAAAATAAGCAAACGACATGAAGGCATCTGGCAGCAGATTGACGGTGTCCGCCAGCTCGCTCATGAGCATGATACCAAGTGGGACCGGCGTTGCTTCATTCCCACCAGATTTTTGAATCACGAGTTTCAAGACCCCTTCCCTGCGCGCGGTCGCTACAGCCGACCAGGCAAACTGGAACAGAGAAAGCGCTTAAATGACATCGATGTCATTGCCGGCCTAGCTTCTTGGCGCCTCACGAAAGGGATATTTGTGATGAGCGATGAGGACGTTACGGACGCCCGTGAGAACGGTATTCCTAGCGATCCTGATCCCAAAATGTTCCTTCACCTTCCACAACCATGTATCTACGTGCCTACACCGGGGTTTTCATGGCTGGGAGATCCCTTGTCCGGTTTCTTTGCCTATCTCGACGACCATCTCGATGGAGAGTTGGGACTGATTCTATTGATGGACCGTGACGAGCCGCTTTTTCATTCGCTGACCGATATCGTCCATGTGCGGATCGAATACCAGATTCACAAGGTGCGCGAGCCCATGAACTCACGTGCCGACATCATTCGAAACTGGAAGAAGGGCGCGTCTTGGTGGGGAATGAACAACAATGATCGAAACCTCTTCCAGGCAACGGTTCTAAGGGATTATAGGAAGCGCCCACCACTTCTAAATGAGAGCCAAAAACATCCTGAGGAACTCCTCGAAATCCTGAAAAGCACCCTGGAGGAAGATATCCTTCCCATCGCGGGCTTGCTTTATCGGCTTTGTGCCATAACAGCTGAGGTACCCCCTGCAAGTAGGCCTTCTACCCCAAAGCCCAAGCGGACCCCATCTGGATTCCAGATGATTCCTCCAAAGGAAATCACCGCCTGGGATGTTGAAACTCGAACCCGCCAACTTCGCAAACGCCCCACCTCATCTAAAGCTGGTGACGAAAAGCAGGGCGGCGGCACTAGCCAATCCAAGCGCACACATGCCCGAAATGCTCACCTTCGGAAGCTCTCCAACGGGAAGCAGGTACAGATCCCATCGACCATTGTGAACGCTGCAGCAACATCTCCGGACGATAGGCCCATAACAACTGTCATTGTGCCTCCTCTCAACCATAACTGACTCTGCTCTACAAAAAATGCCAGTACTCGTCACGAGTACTGGCATTACCTAGCAGAGAGAAGCCTATCGCGCTTGGCTGAAATCGGCCAGGAGCGGACGCTTTAAGCTGTCGATGGCAACTAAGATGATGCTTTTACCACAGCTCAGGATCGATCAAACACTTCAGGGCGGGACGAAGGCCACCAAGCGATAGCCGAAAAGCCACAAAGAATTTCTCCCTTTTTACAACCGGAGCACCTCGGCCCATGAGCAAGAAACACGAAGTTTATATTTCAATTGACGTCGAGACCTCAGGCCCGATTCCTGGAGAGTACAGCATGCTCACAATTGGAGCGTGCAATGTAGATAAACCTGAGCAGGTGTTCTCATGTAAGCTGAAGCCAATATCGACCAATGCAGATCCTGAAGCACTAGCGGTGACGGGACTTTCTTTGGAGGCCCTAGAAATTGAGGGACTCAATCCAGAAATTGCGATGGCACAGTTCCAGAGCTGGGTCGGGGAAGTTGTTGGTACTGAAAACTTGCCCGTATTCGTCGGGCTCAATGCGCCATTTGACTGGTCCTTCGTAAACTATTACTTCCACCGCTATCTCCAGACAAATCCCTTTGGCTTTACCGCGCTAGACATTAAGGCACTGTACATGGGAGCAACTGGGTCAAATTGGATAAATACCCGCTCTAGCCAAATGGCCGCTCGACTCCAACCCAAATTACAACCGGACCATCAGGCACTGCATGATGCTCAATACCAGGCCGAGCTGTTTCGCATGATCAGGGAAATCATACAGCAAACGAAGAACTGATCTTTCACTCTGATTTACATGACCCGTTTTGGAGATCTCCGATAGTTCGTGCTGCCCCCTTAAACTGGAGATTCGTCTTGCCACAGGCAATCGTAGCTTCACAAAGTTGTGTCCACTCACGAGATGGTTGGCATGAGGCCAGCCATACACCCATGTTAGGCACGCCACCATGATTACCTATTATCACCATGAGATAACGAGATCTCTCTCCATGGAATGAGTCGAGATATTCCCACGTAGTCTTTTGATCCCGAGCTGAGGGCGACGGATATATCTCTGGATGTGTATGCCACAAACCAACCACATGCCTGTTGTGCGAGAATTCGATCTGTCTATTTCTATCGGAGGCTTTTATATCAGGGTTCCAGGCGCATCTACGTCGGTAATCAGCGCGGTTGGGACCAGTAGCGGTGTGGATGACAAGGCCGCTGGAGCCCGGCTCTGAACTGAATACCTCACCGCCAGCTTCTTTCTGCCATAGTCTCCTTTGGGCATGAGCATACATATGAGACAAGGCTTGCTCAGTAAACAGGACATAACGGGTATTATCGGGATAGAAGAATATCCTGATCATGGAAATTGCCTGTTCAAGATCAACCCATCGTGAACGCTAGCATCCTTTGCCCATTCTTTATGCGTAAGCCCAGGCCAGTGCTTGTCTAAAAAGCGTTGCCCACGTACCCAACTCCGTACTGATGAATCGGTAGTAACTGTTGCTGAATTGTCGATCATCTCCAGCGAGCACTCAGCCACCAATGCAACCGCATGCTCTGCAGCCGCAGCCGTATAGCTTTGGAAGCGGCTACTGCACCCAGGCTCTTGTATAATCACTTCACTTGGCCATACCACTGCTTCTAAATAAGACAATGGATCTTGTGCTCCCTTCAACCATTTCTGACCTGCAGGCAGCATGCAAGCATGAGCGGCAGCCACATAAGGTTCCATCCACCCGATCAGCAAGGGGCGTGGGTAACTTAAGCGGACTTGTTCAATCTGCACTCGTACATCAGGCTCGCCAGTGAGATCGAGCACCACGTCTACATCTACCAAAGTGTTTTTCTTTAACCACTCTGCTGTGCTCATCGCATACGGAGTCACTTCTGTAGCCGGGTAAGCCAAGTTAATCCGCCTAGCAATTGCATCCACCTTATTTTGACCTATAGAGTCAGCCCCAAGCAGGTGCCGCCCAATGTTCGCAGAAGACATGGTGTCAGCATCTACCACGGATATCCGACCAACACCTGCCTTGGCGATATGATCTACGATCGGGCTGCCGAGAGCCCCGGCCCCCAAAACCAGAACGTGCTTACTTTGACGCCCACTAATCTGAGGATGCTGATCTCGCCCGACCGTCCAATCTGGATCTAAGCGGGATGTCATCAGTGGTAGCGGTTTAGGAAGAGAAGGCCTAGCTTTCTTTCCTCGGTATACGTCTAGAACGGTTGGCGGACCACCGGGAAGCAAATAGGCAAAGGACACTTCATTATTTCTTAAAAGAACAACGCAGTATATGCCTCGCCCTTTGCGACTGCGGCAATTTTTAAGCCTCAAATACTCTGCAGGAAGAAGCCTACCCTGTAGAATGCGCTCCAGATCAGACATAGAGCTTGGCCAAGTAGACGGCGTAAATGAATGTGAAATCGGAATATCTGCCACTAGCACGCGAACACGCTGCTTCGCTGCAAGCCCCATGGACTGCACTAAACGATTGGTGATAGGCAACTGCTCATCTGCCGCAATAATGACCCTATTTGGAATCAAGAGCAGTCCGCTTCTAACTCGTGCCTTTGGTGGAGGCGAATCAACTGTCCATAAACCTCTAACGGCATCGAACTTTGAACGTGCCTTAGTTACCGCTATAGCCCAATAATTCAGTGCCTCATTTTCGAAGTCACCATCGAGTTCACCATTCAGCCAAGGCCTCAGGAACTGTTCAACATAGCCATGCAAGGTTAACTTAACCCTGTCCTCTGGGGAATATCCGAGGCCAGGGCCTGGGTCGCCTTCAATGCAAAGCACTCCAGCTCTATCGAGATGCGGTATACGCAAGACAGCATCTGGAGATAACTGAATGAATGCTTTGCCATACTCAGGAAACCCCTTGGGCAAACGCAGCTCAGCCCACTTAAATTCTCTTCCCTCTTGAAAAGGAGGTAGCCGCAATTGGTAGGCAGTGACTCCTCCCTCCCGGTGCAAAGCTGATAGCTGAAGCTCAGGGAATTGCTCGCACAAAAAGCTCGAATCCAGCGCCATTAATCCTCCATTTTTTAAGCCAAACCGCGACTTGCTGGAGTGGCTCTAGGAGCTGGAGGCTGAATTGTAGTCAAGCCGTTGCCCCCACCTGTTGGGGCAGCAATCCCAAAAACATCGCGCACACGTATGGAAATAGCCTGAGGGTCTTTCAGAGCAAGAATGGATTGGAGATCAGCAGATAGTGCGTTTGTCCAAGTCATGAATGATTTATAACGCTCGCCGTTATCATCATTCCATTTCTCAGCGAAGTTCTCTCCCTCGACTGTTGGGTTATCAACCCGGTATTTACCATCGAGTTCCAGCACGAGGTGCGGCATAAGGGTAGCGAGTTCATCCAGCAACTCTATTGGGTGTTCAAATGATCGACCTAAGTCCGCCAGACCCTCATAGCAACTGGTGAGTAATGTCACGATAATGACTGAGATTGGCTTGGTAGCCGCATCAATTATCCCACGCCTAGCGCACATATCTCGGTGGCGTTTAAACAACCGGATAGCAACCCGAAGTGTGTCTGTGATGTCTACGGTCTGATCCGGCACCGGAGAAATGCTTGCTGCAGCCCTATCATATGCATGCGCTTCCATCACATTTGACCAAAGGAGGCGGCGCTCCGACGTGTCGTTAACCCACTTGCTCATACCCTCAGAATTAGAGGTTTTCCAGCTTTCGGTGGGCATATCAACGACCGCAAGCGCGGTTTCTCCATATCGCGCTACGCTATAGCGCGGCGCCATAGAATGTAGGGTTTGCTCCGATATAGTATTCAACGGTATAGAAGGGGTAAATTCGAGATAAAATTTCCGTCCGGTGAAAGGTATCTTCCAGCAGCGCCGTTTGGGTTGAGCCTCTAGCTCTTTCAAAGCCTGACCTATTGACTCAAAAAATGACACGGGATTATCCGCCTCAATGTGAGAGATGTCGATTTTGCATACAGCATCAATGTCGAATTTTTCACTTCCATAGGGGGAGCGAATCAAAGTCTTAGTGCTCACCGAGCCTTGTGGCTTGATCGAAATAGATTCGGGGGGCCAAGAGAGGTTAGTGGCTAAATAATCTGCAACTTCATTGTATGCGTCAGTTGCAGCCGCGATTTCTTCCTTATCCACAGCGATATGCGAATTCGCTTCACTAAGCGCCTTAGCCCAAAGACCATATTCTTCCAGCCTATTTATAGCACCAGCTATGTAGCCCTCTCTGAGAGCCGCAAACGATTCAAGCGACTGCGTTAAACGAGTAGGACATTTTTGTTCAGCATGCTTTACCAATTCTGCGCTTTTAGTGATCATGGTATCAAACTCATTTGGGCTGCTTATCGCAGATTAACTATGTAGGTCTGCTGACCGTCAGTGGCCGAAACGTGATGGCCAGTAATCGACAAAGCAGGTATGAATTCGTAGTCACGACCTGCTCGGTCATAGATGATGTATTCGGGATGGTGCCCCGCCTGCAGCATCTGCCCGAAACGGAACACTGTGCTGGCGGGACTTACGGCGATAAGGTGTACCTTCTGAACCCTCATCACATCCTGAACATGCATGATTGCTTTACGGGCAACCTCTGCGAACTGGTCAAGATCATCAGGGTGCCCGATACAATTGATTCCTGTATTCGAACTTGTAACGCGAATCCAGGGCAGATGACCATTATCTATACGAGTTTTAAGGTCGGCAGGTAGGGCCCCTTCATCCACGTGAGCCGTTAGCTCAAGAGTAATAAGAACCTCTATGGCGTGGTCCAGCGAAAGTGAATCAACGTTAAAGGTGTCTCTGGAATGAGGAGCAACCTGAGGGTTCCAAGCCCATGTCTTCCGATGCCTGTCGTACTGAAATATCTGAATGGCCTGTGCCTCCCCCATTATGCGTCCTGCTAAAACAAGCGTCGGGATGTGGTGTAAGGGAAAAACGGCCAAGTTTTCAGTAACAGACCCACTGCACGATTCAAATCCAGTAACTAATTGGCGAATATGGTGTTCATGTTCTCTTAAATACTGATGCCAAAATCCTGGCAAATGACGATCATCTCTCTGCGATTTCCGTCGAACATAGTGGACCACCCCTGGCAGCATCGCTCGTCTCGTTGCAATGATGGCTTCAATGAGCTCGGAGTCGTGGAAGTAGGTTGGTACGTTTGCTAGATTGGCATGCAAAGTGACTGCTTTCGTAGGGGGGAATGCCAAAGAATCCAAGTAGTTTCGAACCATATCCCGATGAGACTTGCGCATCTCGTAAAGGATTTCTTCGGTGTAGTGCTCAGGCGCGAACGAGTCGATCAAGCGATGGTGTTCATCGCACATCAACATGATGTTGTCTGGGTTATTTGCGAGCCGATGAGAGTCCTCTTGGTTCCCCCGAGGCCCTTCGGGGTCAGATGCAACGATATGGGCTAAATATCCAACCTGGGCGGCTTTTGTCCAGAGATGGATCTCTGACAAATCCTTGCTACAGCCTTGGAACATGCATCTCCCACCTGCGTCAGCCCACACTTTCTGTGCTGTTTGCTTGGAAATCTCTGGCCCTCTACCTCTGGCTTTGCCGAGCAGCCCATCTCGTGTGGCAATGAGCAAATCTACACAGGGCTTGCTTTTCACTTGGTCATATATCCAAGTGCTGTCGGCAACCCGCGCGTTACTCAGCGCTTCACTCGAAACCTCAAGGCTGAATAGCAGCTTCTTGCCGACTAGCTTCTTTAGACGAGCCTTGGCCTCTGATCCTGGATCAGCTGGATGGAGAACGGGGGCGGACTCTTCAAGATCAACCACCTTGCTCAGGTACCCAGCGTGGACATATGCCACACGATGCTCTTGGGCCAAACAGGCATCCAGCCAGACAGCTAGGCTCTGATCATCAAAATTGCCTGGAGCGACGGTGTTGTTCAAAAGTGAGTCAGAGGCTTGGGGCATTTCTCGCTATTCCTTGGTCGAACTATGAATTGAGCCGCTGTTTGCTAAGGATGACAATGACGATTTTAATGGAAAGCTCCATTATTTTGCTGCTAGGTATTGCCTTTCGAAGGACGTGCAAGGTAGCGCGAATGTCTGCAAAGGGTCGAAAACAGCCATCTAATAATTCTTCATGACAACATCGGGCATCATACGCCGTCACACATTGACCACTTCACCACCAAATTCACTTAGCTTCAAACTTATCAGACATTATTTACCACCGTCACTAGCCATTAGTCCCCTTTGCTCGGCTTTTTTACCTTCGCGACCCTAAACCAAACGCGGTAAGCTTGGCGGCAACGCCGCTGTAGAGTACATGCTTGATATGACTACCCACTGGATACTCGGCCCGGGTGCCATTGGCCGCCTGCTGGCCCATTCGCTTTCACCCATAGCGGCCACCACGCTACTCGGTCGCCGTGCGCTGACTGCGCGCCAGATGCTGACCACGCCGGAAGGCGAACAGCTCGTGCTGCCGTTAAACTCGTTGACGATAGATCAACTGGCATTAAAGACGCTGGTACCGCCCGCCTTTGTGCATATCACTACCAAAGCCATGGTGGCTGAGTCGGCGTTGGCTGGCATTACTGACTGCATTTCCCCTGCTACACCGCTAGTGCTGTGGCAAAACGGTTTTTTGGCGCAACCGCGTATTACCCAGGCGTGGCCGGGGCCGGTGCTGTGCGCGACAACAACCGAAGGTGCTTATCTAACCGGTGATGATGGCGTGGTGCATGCGGGGCGTGGGCATACCTTTGTGGGTGATTTGCATAACCACCACGGTGCGCTGGCGGAAGAATTAGCGCAAACATTAACCCAGGCAGGGCTTGCCGCCACAAAGGTGTGTGATATTCGCCAGCGCTTATGGCAGAAGCTGGCGGTGAACGCGGCGATTAATCCGTTGGTGGCATTAAATGGTGTGCGTAATGGTGAATTGCGCGGTGAAGCTTATGCGGGCCGTGTGTTGGCTGTGGTAAAGGAAGTCGCGGCGATTATGATAGCCGAGGGCATTGCGCCGCCTAATGATGGCAACGGTGAAGATGCATGGTTGGCGTTGGTGTGGCAGGTGGTGGAAAACACGGCAAACAATAAGGCTTCGATGTTGCAGGATGTAGAGGCTAAACGCCCCACCGAGCGCGGGGCGATCTTGGGGCCGTTGATTGAGAGTGCCCAGCGCTATGGGTTGGCGTGTGAGGTATTGCAGGGGTTGGATGATGAGTTGGCGGAGGTTGAGGCGAGCTTTTAGGCATTACCCTGGGGCAGCTTCGCTGCCCTCCCGCGGGTGCCTCGTTTCTCGCTGCGCTCGCTACTCGTTACCACGCGCTACAAGTACGCTTACCTCATTTACATTCAAGCATCACGTTACAGGAATCACCACCACTTTTTGGTAGGCGGGGCGTTCAGCGATTTGTTGGTACCAGCGTTCTAGATTGGGGCGTGGCTGCCAGGTTAAGCCGATATGCCATAAGTTGTAGATAAAGGGTGCAACGGCAATATCACCCAGGCCAAACTCATTGCCCGAGAAGAACGTTTGCTTGGCCAGCACGTTATCCATCAACTCAAACAGCTCTTCACACGCCTGCATACCCGCTTCAATGGCAGCGTTATCGCGTTTTTCGGGTGGGGTTCTGACATAGCCCATTAGGATCGTGCGGTGCCTGGGTGACAGGGTGCTGTTCGACCAATCCATCCACTTTTCTGCCTGCGCCCGTTCGGCGGGGGCTTCGATCCATAGCTTGCTTTGCCCGTACTGCGCGGCAAGGTAGCGAATAATCGTATTGGATTCCCACAGCACGCTGTTGGTGGCGTCATCTTTGAGTAGCGGCACTAGGCCGGTGGGGTTCATGGCCAGGTATTCCGGCGTATTGTTAACGCCGTGCTCCAAGCCAGCCTGGATCTGCTCGAACGGTAGTTCCAGCTCTTCTAGCACCCAGCGCACTTTCTTGACGTTGGTGGAGTTGTTGCGGCCCCAAAGCGTGATCATGGTAGTCCTTGTATATGAGCAGTTTCTTTAAGTTTGCCCGCCCTTGAGATCGGAGACAAGCTGTGGCTTTGGTGGGATAGCTGGGGCGGCTTCGCCGCCCTTTCGCGCGGGGCCGTCCATACGGGTGCCTCGTGTTGCTCGTTCCTCGCAAAACTCGTTACCACGCGCTACAAAACCCCGCTCCTCACCACTTACGATTCATACCTCACGATTCACACCTCACACCTCACACCTCACGCCTCACTCTTTATCCTGATAAAACTGCATCAGGCTTGAGAAGTCGAGTTTACCGTTGCCTTTGGCTTTATGCAGGGTGAACAGTGAGCGGGCGGCGGAGCCCATGGGGACTGCGGAGGCGCTTTGCTGGCTGACATCCATGGCAAGGCCTAAGTCTTTGATCATCAGGTCGACCTGGAAGCCACCCTGATAGTTTTTGGAGGCCGGTGCGTTTTCCATGACGCCTGGGTAGGGATTGTAAACATTGAGCGCCCAGTTACCGCCGGAGCTCTGCTTCATGATTTCCGAAAGCACCGCGGGATCCAGGCCGTTTTTGACGCCCATATTGATCGCTTCGCAGGTGCCCGCCATCAGGATAGAGAGCAGCATGTTGTTGCAGGCTTTGGCCACCTGCCCTGCGCCGTGATCTCCGGCGTGGAAGATATTTTTGCCCATGGCTTCCAGCACCGGCTTGGCCAGCCTGAACTCGACCTCGCTGCCGCCCACAATAAAGGTCAAGGTGCCCGCTTGAGCGCCGCCCACGCCACCGGAAACCGGCGCATCGATAAAGCCGATACCCAGCTTCTCGCCCTCCTCAGCAACGCCTCGGGCAGTGGCACCGTCAATGGTAGAGCAGTCGATGACCAGCGCTCCACGTTTGATCACTTCAAACAGCGGCGCATCGTCTTCAATATATAGCCCGCGTACATGCTTTCCGGCGGGCAGCATTGAAATAATAAAATCGGCGTCGGTGGCAGCTTCCTGGGCCGAGAAAGCCACTTCACAACCATTCGCCTTGGCGGTCTCTTGCGCCTCTTGAGAAAGATCAAAGGCGCGCACGTCAAAGCCCGCTTTTACTAGATTGGCAGCCATGGGGCCGCCCATATTGCCCAGGCCGATAAATGCGATGGTGTTCATTTTATTATCCTTATTAGCCGGTAATGGGAAGATTATATTAGCGTAGATCCGCCAGCGGATTTTGCGACCATGCGGAAGATAGTAGCTCGTTGATAAAGCTCTCCTCTACCGAGGCCACATCGGGATACGTCCAGTTCGGTTGCCCGTCTTTATCGACCAGCAGTGCGCGCACACCCTCGGGGAACTCGCGGTGGCGGCAGCACTGCACCGAGAGCGACATTTCGGATTGGAAAACCTCTGCCAGCGACATATGTTTAGCCCGCTTTAGCTGCTCATCAATCAATTTCACTGACACCGGGCTACCGTGGGCCAGCGTTTTCTGTGCCTTGCCAAACCACTGATTGTCGCTTTTTACCGCCGTAATGGCGGCGACAATTTGCTCCACGCTGTCGTGATCCATCAACTCGCGAATCAGCGGCGAGTGCTGGTAAACGGGCGCTTCCAACTCGGCAAATACAGGCTGGGATGTTTGCTCAAGCTCACGCATGATGCGGTTAACCACACCGTTGGCATCGGTATTCTCCCCGGCTCCCCATTGTGCGTCGGTCAGCTGCTGCAGCATGGCATCACGGTGGTGGCTGGCGATACAGCGGTCTGCCAAGCCTAGATGTACAGCATCTGGCGCATTGATCTGGCAGCCGGTCATGGCTAGAAAGCGCCCTGCGCCGTTGGGAAGCCGGTTTAAAAACCAGCTGGCGCCTACATCCGGGTAGAGGCCGATGGTGACTTCTGGCATGGCCAAACGCGAGGTCTCGGTCACGACACGGTGGCTGCTGGCGCTTAACAGCCCCATGCCGCCGCCCATCACAATACCATTGCCCCAGCAGATCACTGGTTTGGGGTATGTATGGAGTAGAAAATCGAGTCGATACTCGGTCTCGAAAAAGCGCTCCGGAAAGCTGGGGTCGCCCTCGCCGGTAATCGTTTTATATAGATTCACCACGTCGCCACCGGCACAAAAGGCTTTTTCGCCTGCGCTATCCAGCACAACCGCCACCACCCGCTCGTCGGTGGCCCAGGCGCGCAGGCGGGGCAGCATCTCTTCACACATTTCAAGCGTTAAAGCGTTCAGCGAGCGCTCGGCATTGAGCTTAACCTCAGCAATTACGTGGCCGTCTTGGGTGGCGTGTTCGGTAAACAGTACGCTGCTCATTGGCATTCCTTATCCGTCGCTATCGTATCCACCGTAATCTTATTCATCGTCATTTACAGCTCGGTGGCACCGTCTGCCAGCACCCGGCGGGAGATGATCAGTCGCATGATTTCGTTGGTGCCTTCAAGAATCCGGTGTACCCGGGTATCGCGCACGTAGCGCTCCATCGGGTACTCCTTGATATAGCCGTTGCCGCCGTAAAGTTGAAGCGCTTCGTCGCACACCTTGAAGCCCACATCGGTAGCAAAGCGTTTAGCCATGGCACAGTAGGTCGGTGCATCGGCGTGGCCTGCGTCCAGCTTGGTAGCGGCCATGCGCACCAACTGCCGTGCAGCGACCAGCTCAGTGACCATATCGGCTAGGCGGAACTGCAGCGCCTGAAACTCGGCTAAGCGCTTACCGAACTGTTTGCGCTCCAGCATATACTCCCGCGCTTTGTTGATCGCCTGCTGGGCGGTGCCGATAGAGCAGGTAGCAATATTGATACGCCCGCCGTCGAGGCCCTTCATGGCGATTTTAAAACCGTCGCCTTCATTGCCGAGCAGATGATTGGCGGGTACCCGCACCTCTTCAAAGGTAATCATGCGGGTGGGCTGGCTGTTCCAGCCCATTTTCTCTTCCTTGCGCCCATAGCTAATGCCGTCACTCTTGGCATCAACCGCAAACGCCGAAACGCCGCTGGCGCCCTCACCGCCGGTGCGCGCCATCACCACGAGAAAATCGGTGCTTCCGGCGCCGGAAATAAACATCTTGCTGCCGGTCAATACGTAATGGTCGCCGTCGCGCTTGGCAGTGGTTTTCAGCGAGGCGGCGTCGGAGCCTGAGTTAGGCTCGGTTAAACAGTAAGAACCCAGCAGCTCGCCCGTGGCCAGTTTTGCGCCCCACTGCTCGACCGCTTCCGGAGTACCGAAATCCGCCAGCATCCAGGTGACCATATTGTGAATGGTTAGGTAGGCCGTGGTAGAGGTGCAGCCCATGGAGAGCTGTTCGAAAATGATGCTGGCGTCCAACCGCGAGAGGCCTAGCCCACCCACGCTTTCAGGTGCATAAAGAGAGCAGAAGCCCAGCTCGCCTGCTTTACGAATCACATCGACGGGAAAGAAGGAGGTTTGATCCCACTCGGCAGCGTGGGGCTCGAATTCGTTTTGGGCAAAGGCCCGCGCCATATCGGCAAAGGCCACCTGGTCTTCGTTGAGTTCAAAATTCATGGCGTATCTCCGCAGATGCGCGTGCGCACTGCTGTTGTCGTTATAATTGACGTTAACGTTAACTTATCCATTTACTCGGCTACAAGCAACCTGCCAACGCTTGCTACCTTAGGCGTAGGCCTTATAAAAGAATCAAAAAAAGGGCGCCAAACGGCGCCCAAAATCGGACAGAGAGAGTGCTATTTAATAAAAACGGTTACTTAAAGTTTTTGCGATACATCTTGTCCAGCTCACCGATTATTCCGCTACGGAAACTGAGTACACAGACCACAAAGATGATACCGAGAATAACGCTAACCCAATTCCCCAGCGGCGACTGCGCCAGGATATGCTGAAGGCTGACCACGATTCCCGCACCCATTAACGGCCCCAGCAAGGTGCCCACACCGCCCAGCAGGGTCATCAAAATCACCTCACCGGACATATGCCAGTGCGCATCGGTCAGCGAAGCCAGCTGGAAAACCACGGTTTTGGTCGAACCCGCCAAGCCCGCTAAACCTGCAGAGATCACGAACGCCACTAGCTTATAGGCATCGGCGTTGTAGCCCAGCGATACCGCGCGGGGCTCGTTTTCACGAATCGCTTTTAGTACCTGGCCAAACGGCGAGTGCACCGTGCGCTGAATCAGCGCGAAGCCGAAGATGAAAATCGCGAACACAAAGTAGTACATCGCCAGGTTGCTGCTTAGGCTGATAAACCCAAATAGTTCGCCACGGGGCACGCCGTGCAAGCCATCCTCACCGCCGGTAAACGGTGCCTGTACAAACATGAAGTACACAAGCTGGGCGATCGCTAAAGTCACCATGGCAAAATAGATGCCCTGACGCCTGATGGAGAGCACCCCAAACACCACCCCAAGCAGCGTGGCCAAAACAGTACCGGCGATAATACCCAGCTCCGGGGTTAATCCAGGGTAGCTCGCCAACAGGTAGCCGGTTACGTAACCACCAGTGGCCAAGAAAGCCGCATGGCCGAAAGACAACAGACCCGCATAGCCAAGCAACAGGTTGAACGCACAGGCAAACAGCGCAAAACAGAGCACTTTCATCAAGAACACGGGATAGGCCAAAAACGGCGCTACCAGCCCCACCACGATTAGCGCCAGATAGAACATATTGCGGCGAAACTTGGCCCGTTTCTGACGTTCCAGCACCGCGGATGGCGCCGCCATTGATTGAGATTCTGCCATGTTCATGCCTCCTTACCGAACAGCCCAACGGGGCGCAACATGAGCACGAGGATCATGACAAGAAAGATCACCGTATTAGAGGCTTCGGGGTAGTACACCTTGGTCAGCCCTTCGATGATGCCCATGGAAAGCCCGGTAATAATGGCACCTAGAATCGACCCCATTCCCCCGATGACCACCACCGCAAACACCACGATTAACAAACTCGACCCCATGGTCGGCGATACCGGATAGAGCGGCGCTGCTAACACGCCGGCAAACGCAGCAAGACCAACCCCAAACCCATAGGTGAGCGTGATCAGCAGCGGCACATTAACGCCAAAAGCCTGCATCAGCTGCGAGTTTTCAGTACCCGCGCGAAGGTAAGCACCCAACCGCGTACGCTCGATCATAAACCAGGTAAACAGGCACATCGCCAGCGCTGCCACCAGTACCCAAGCACGGTATGTCGGTAGGAACATAAAGCCCAGGTTCAAACCGCCCTGAAGGATCTCCGGTGTAGCGTAACGCGCCCCGGAAACACCGAAGAAGTTGACCAGCGTGCCCTCAAAAATGAGCGCTAAACCAAAGGTGAGCAGCAGCCCATAGAGGTGATCCAGATGGGCAATACGGCGCAGCAAAAAGCGCTCCAGCAGTACCCCAAAAGCACCAACCACTAGCGGCACTAACAGCAGCGCCAGCCAGTAATTAATGCCCAAATAGCGAAAGCCTAACAGCGCGGCGAAGGCTCCCAGCATGTATTGCGCCCCATGGGCAAAGTTGACGATCTTCAACAGGCCGAAGATGACCGCCAGGCCCAGGCTAAGCAGTGCGTAAAAGGCGCCATTCACCAGGCCCAGCGTTAGCTGGCCCATGAAGACGGCCATTGGCACGCCGAATATCATCGTCATAACGCGACTCCCCTCGCCCTCAAACAGTTGGCGGCAACTTGCCGCCAACCGGTTCTACACATCACTTGCTATGGCTATCTGGTTCAAGCTCAGCCGGGAAATTAGTTTTGCACCAATTTGCACTGGCTTTCAGATAGCGGGCGGTAGGCTTCTTCGGCGGGAATGGTGCTGAGGATTTCGTAAAGATCCCACTCACCGGTGGACTCATCCGGTGTTTTCACCTGGGCCAGGTACATGTCGTGGATCATGCGGCCATCTTCACGAATGCTGCCGTTACGGGCAAAGAAGTCCTCGATAGGCATCTCGGCCATTTGTGCACGTACGGTTTCAGGGTCGTCGGTGCCAGCGGCTTCAACGGCTTTCAGGTAGTGCATGGTGCTGGAGTAGATACCCGCTTGTACCATGGTCGGCATGCGGCCTACTTCATCGAAATAGCGCTGTGCCCATTCGCGGGACTGCTCATCCATATCCCAGTACCAGCCGGTAGTTAGCAGCAGGTTCTGAGTGGCTTCCAGGCCAAGGGCGTGAACGTCATTCAAGAAAATCAACAGGCCTGCTAGCTGCTGCCCAGATTGAGTCAAGCCAAACTGGCTGGCCGTCGTGATCGCGTTAACGGTATCGGCACCGGCGTTGGCCAAGCCAATAATTTTCGCGCCGGAGCCCTGAGCCTGAAGAATGTACGAAGAGAAGTCGTTAGTCGGGAAGGGATGACGAACGCCGCCCACAATTTCACCGCCGCTCTCTTCCACTACTTTGGTGACGTCAGCTTCAAGCGCATGACCGAAGGCGTAGTCTGCGGTCAGCATAAACCAGCTGTCGCCGCCCTGCTCTACGACAGCTTTGGCGGTACCGTTAGCGAGCGGATAGGTGTCGTACACCCAGTGGATGTGATTAGGGGTACAGTGTTCGTTGGTAATGCTAGAAGCCGCCGAGCCGGACACGATACCCAGGCCATTGTTCTCTTCCAGCACTTTGGTCACTGCAATGGACACAGAAGACGCTACTAAGCCGCCCACCATATCGACGTTATCCTGATCGATCCAACCACGCACGGTATTCGCGCCGACGTCAGCGCTGTTGCGATCATCTGCACTGGAAATAACGATGGGCGCGCCATCTACACTGCCGCCAAAATCGGCCACCGCCATCTCCATGGCGGTTAAGCCGCCGGGGCCTGCGAGGTCGCGATAAGTGCCGGACATATCGGCCAGGTAACCAATGCGGACTTCACCATCACTCATATCAGCCTGGGCGGTAGACACGGCGAGGCTTGAAGCGGCCGCAACGGCGATGCTGACGGCCAGCGTTTTTTTCATAAAGGTCATATTCGTCTCCTGGCCCGGAGGCCTTTGTTGTTGTGTTGTTTTTGAGCTGTTGTGTAGTCTTTGAGCTGTCGTGAAAGTGCGTACTGCAAATTACTGATTAATATTGTTGTTTTGTGAGCAGCGAAACTGTTGGCGGAATGAACATTTAAGTGTCTAGCCGTGTGTTATACCCCTAGCATTGAGTTGAGATGTTCCCGACGCGATGGCAGCTGCGCGGCGCTGATTTCTTCGACAATCTGACCGTGATCCATCACGAAGTGGCGATCCGCAAGCGGCGCCGCAAAGCGAAAGTTCTGCTCCACAAGCACAATGGTCATACCGCGCTCTTTCAACTGAACCAGCACTTCGGCAAGCTTCTGCACTATCACCGGGGCCAACCCCTCGGTAATTTCATCGAGCAGCAGCATGCGCGCTCCGGTGCGCAAGATACGCGCCATGGCTAACATCTGCTGTTCACCCCCGGAAAGCCGCGTCCCCTGGCTTCTACGCCGCTCATAAAGGTTCGGGAACATGGCGTAGATTTCGTCCAGGCTCATACCGCCGGAACGCACAGTGGGTGGAAGCAATAGGTTCTCGTGCACATCCAAGCTTGCAAAAATGCCGCGCTCTTCCGGGCAGTAACCCACTCCGAGACGCGGGATATGGTGCGGCTTCATATGCAGCGTTTCATTACCGTTAATCACAATAGAGCCCGTTCTGCGCCCCACCATGTTCATGATCGATTTCAACGTGGTACTTCGCCCGGCGCCGTTACGCCCCAGCAGCGTTACCAGCTCGCCACGCTTCACATCAAAATTGACGCCGTGCAGGATGTGCGACTCGCCATAAAAGGCGTGTAGATCCTGCACGCGCAACATTTCCAGGCTTTGCGTGTTTTCAACCGGCACTTCGGCCTCAGCGATATTCATACGGCAGCTCCCTCTTTTTCAGAACCATCCTCTTCCGCGGCATCGCTGCCCATATAGGCTTCGCGTACCAATGGATTCCGAGAGACAGCGTCGTAATCGCCCTCAGCCAAAACAGCGCCTCGCGCCAACACGGTGATGCGGTCACATAGGCGGCTAACCACGCTCAGGTTGTGCTCCACCATTAATACGGTGCGCCCCTGGGAGACACGCTTAATCAGCGCCACGATGCGGTCGACGTCTTCTGCGCCCATGCCTTGGGTAGGTTCATCAAGCAGCATCATGGTGGGGTCAAGCGCAAGGGTAGTGGCCAGTTCAAGTGCTCGTTTACGACCGTAGGGCATCTCTACCGTTAGCGTATCGGCATATTCCCGCAACCCCACTTCTTCCAGTAGCTCAAGCGCGCGCTCATTAAGGTGATCCAGGGATTTCTCAGATTTCCAGAAATGAAACGAGGTACCCAGTTTACGCTGCAGGGCCACTCGAACATTCTCCAACGCGGTCATGTGGGCGAATACCGCAGAAATCTGAAACGAACGCACCAACCCTAACTGAGCTATTTCGTTGGATTTTTTACTGGTGATTGAGTTGCCGCGATACAAAATATCGCCGCGGGTAGGCGGCAGAAATTTGGTCAATAAGTTAAATACGGTGGTTTTACCAGCACCATTGGGGCCAATCAGTGCGTGAATATGCCCTTCCTGTACCTGGAGGTTGACATCGTCCACGGCGGTGAAGCCGCGAAACTCTTTGGTCAGCCCTCGGGTTTCGAGGACAGGTCCCTGAAGGACATCGTTTGCACTCATAGAGTGGCAAGCCTCTTATTGTTGTTGTGCTAATTCTTTACAGGCATGGCAAAAGCGGCTGCTACTGCCTTACCTGAACGTAAGGTGTATGTGCAAACTAGCAACTGTCGCTATAGCAATACAATTACAACTTTGGTCTATCGACGACATTCTCCTGAATTAACAACTGTCTTCAAAACATAAATATCAACGACTTACCTGATTTCAACGCTTTTCAACTGCTAGCAACAATTGCTTTACGTTAACGTAAACTTGTTTTAGCCTCAGTGGCAGTGTTCCATAGGCGTCATATATTGGGAACAACGACTTTGTGAGAGAACGTCACCATGAGCAAAACTTACTCGATCAGTGAACTAGCCAACGAGTTTGATTTAACCACCCGTAGCATCCGCTTCTATGAAGATCAGGAGCTGCTCCACCCTACGCGCCGCGGGCAAACCAGGGTTTACAGCAGCAAAGACCGTGTACGTCTGAAGCTCACCATTCGCGGTAAGCGGCTGGGGTTTTCATTGGCAGAGATACGCGAACTGTTCGAACTTTGGGACGAAACCCGCAGCGGCAGCAAAAAACAGCTGCATCTAATGCTTAGCAAAATAGGCGAGCGCCGTGCGGCGCTGGATCAACAAATGAAAGACATCACCATGGTTCAGCTAGAGCTTGAAAGCGCTGAGATCCGCTGCCGCCAAGCGCTCGAAGAACTACTCGAAAAAGAGCCTCAAGAAACACAAAACGAAGAAGAGCACGCGAGTTCGGCCGATAAAGCCTCAGCCCCCTCTTCCGCCACTATGCACTGACGCGTCCGCCAGCTCGATTAGCCGACACAGCTACGCCAGCCCAGATGGCTAATTACAGATAGCAAACACAAATAATCAGCACAGGTGATTGACCATGTTTTCACACTACTCAGAACTCAATTTTGGCCTCGAAGACGAACTGAACATGTTACGCGAGCAGGTCAACGCCTTTGCTGCCAGCGAGATTGCCCCCCGTGCGGCCGAAATCGACCGCAACAACGAGTTCCCTAACGACCTGTGGAAGAAGTTTGGCGATATGGGGCTATTGGGGATTACCGTCTCTGAAGAGGATGGCGGCAGCGGCATGGGCTATCTGGCCCACTGCATCGCCATGGAAGAGATCTCCCGGGCCAGCGCATCGGTAGCGCTCTCTTACGGCGCCCACTCCAACTTGTGTGTTAACCAGATCAAGATCAACGCCTCCCCCGAGCAGAAAGCCAAGTACCTCCCCAAACTGATCAGCGGCGACCACGTGGGCGCTTTAGCCATGTCGGAACCCGGCGCAGGCTCGGATGTGGTCTCGATGCAGCTGCGTGCCAAGCAGAATGGCGATCACTACATCCTTAACGGTAATAAAATGTGGATCACCAACGGTCCGGATGCGGACGTACTGGTGGTGTACGCCAAAACAGATCCAGACGCCGGTTCCAAAGGCATCACTGCGTTTATTATCGAAAAAGGCATGCCCGGTTTCTCCACCGCCCAGAAGCTCGACAAGCTAGGCATGCGCGGTTCCAACACTTGTGAGCTGGTATTCCAGGATTGCGCCGTTCCCGCTGAAAACATTCTCGGTGGGGAAGGCAAAGGCGTACGCGTACTCATGAGCGGCTTGGATTACGAGCGCACAGTGCTTGCAGCTGGCCCGATCGGCATTATGCAGGCCGCCATGGATGTGGTGATGCCCTATATCCACGAGCGCAAGCAGTTCAACCAGTCAATCGGTGAGTTCCAGCTGGTGCAGGGCAAAGTGGCGGATATGTACACCACCCTGAACGCCTGCCGCGCCTATTTATACGCCGTAGCCGGTGCCTGTGACCGTGGCCAAACGTCCCGCAAAGACGCTGCCGGGGTGATTCTCTACTGCGCCGAAAAAGCCACTCAGGTAGCGCTGGACTCCATTCAACTGCTCGGCGGCAACGGCTATATCAACGAATACCCCACCGGGCGCCTACTGCGCGACGCCAAGCTGTATGAGATCGGCGCAGGCACCAGCGAGATTCGGCGGATGCTAATTGGTCGCGAACTCTTCACCGAAAGTAAGTAAGGGTCCTGTCATGAGCTCCATTTCCACTCAGATCAACCCGCGCAGCGATGTGTTTCAAGCCAACGAAGCCTCAATGCTCGGTGAAGTGAACAAACTGCGTGAACTGACCGCTGCCGTCGCCCAGGGTGGCGGTGCCAAAGCCCGCGAGCGTCACGAAAGCCGCGGCAAGCTGTTTGTACGCGACCGCATCGATCACTTGATTGATGAAGGTTCGCCATTTCTAGAGTTTTCCGCCCTTGCGGCGCACAACATATACGATAGCGAGATCCCTGCCGCTGGTGTGGTCACTGGTATTGGCCGTGTTTCCGGCGTGGAGTGCGTGATCGTCGCTAACGATGCCACGGTGAAAGGCGGCACCTACTTTCCGCTCACGGTGAAAAAGCATATTCGCGCCCAGGAGATTGCCCGCAAGCATCGCCTGCCGTGTATCTATTTAGTCGATTCCGGCGGTGCCTTTCTGCCCCGCCAGGATGAAGTCTTCCCCGACCGTGATCACTTCGGGCGCATTTTCTATAATCAGGCGACCATGTCCGCCGAGGGCATCCCGCAAATCGCCGTGGTGATGGGGTCGTGTACCGCAGGTGGCGCTTATGTGCCTGCAATGGCGGATGAGTCGATCATCGTCAAAGAACAGGGAACGATTTTCCTGGGTGGCCCGCCCTTGGTAAAAGCCGCCACCGGTGAAAGCATTAGCGCTGAAGATCTGGGCGGTGCAGATGTTCACGCCAAGGTCAGCGGTGTCGCCGACCACTACGCGGAAAACGACGCCCATGCGCTACAGTTGGCTCGCGCCTGTGTGTCGCGGCTGAACTGGCAAAAGCGTGGCAAGCTCGCCATGCAGGCACCCAAGCCACCCAAGCTTGACCCTGCTGAGCTGTACGGCATTGTCGGTACCGACCTGAAAAAGCCCTACGACGTGCGGGAAGTGATTGGCCGCATCGTCGATGACTCCGACTTTGACGAGTTCAAGCGCTACTACGGTGAAACCCTGGTCACCGGCTTTGCCCATATTCACGGCTACCCAGTGGGTATTGTGGCCAATAACGGCGTGCTGTTTTCCGAAAGTGCGGTGAAAGGCGCGCACTTTATCGAGCTTTGCGCCCAGCGCAAGATCCCGCTGATCTTCCTGCAGAACATTACCGGCTTTATGGTCGGCTCCAAATACGAGCACGAAGGCATCGCCAAGCACGGCGCCAAACTTGTGACTGCCGTAGCCTGCGCCAAGGTGCCCAAATACACCGTTCTGATTGGCGGCAGCTTCGGCGCCGGTAACTACGGTATGTGTGGCCGCGCTTACGACCCCAACCTGCTGTTTATGTGGCCCAACGCGCGCATTTCAGTGATGGGCGGCGAGCAGGCGGCGGGCGTGCTGGCCCAGGTTAAGCGCGAGCAACATGAGCGCGAAGGCCGCGAGTGGAGTAAAGCGGACGAAGAAGCCTTTAAGCAGCCCACCCGCGACCAGTACGAGCATCAGGGCCACCCCTACTACGCCAGCGCCCGCTTATGGGACGACGGCGTGATTGATCCGCTGCAAACCCGCGATGTGTTAGGGCTTTCTTTAGCTGCCGCGATGAACGCAGAAATCGAAGAGACACGCTTCGGCGTGTTCCGGATGTAAGGGGGTCTTACCATGGCTTACTCAACACTGAATATAGAAGAGGGTGTGGCGCGCCTGACCTTAAACCGCCCCGAAGTGCATAACGCTTTTGATGACAGCCTGATTGCTGAGCTAAACGCGCACCTTGACCAGTTGCATTCGTTGGCCGAATCAGGCGACGTGCGCGCGGTAGTGCTGGGTTCAGAAGGCAAAAGCTTCTCCGCGGGTGCCGATCTGAACTGGATGAAGCGCATGGTCGATTACGACCTGGAAGATAACCTCGCCGATTCCCGCAAGCTCGCCGCGCTAATGCATGGCCTGGATACGCTGCCCTGCCCTACCCTCTGCCGTGTGCAAGGCGCAGCCTTTGGCGGCGCGGTGGGCTTGGCTGCTTGCTGCGATGTGGTGATCGCCTCGGGCAAAGCCAAATTCTGCCTTTCGGAAGTCAAAATTGGCCTATCGCCCGCAGTCATCAGCCCTTACGTGCAGCGGGCTCTGGGCGAGCGACAGATGCGCCGCTATGCGTTAACCGCAGAAGTCATGGACGCCGAAATAGCGCTCGCGCTGGGTTTAGTCCATCTGGTGGTGGAGCACGATAAGCTAGACGACGAAGTGGACGCCCTGCTGGCAACCCTGTTAGCCGGCTCGCCCCAAGCCCAGCGCGCCACCAAAGCGCTGATGGCCTCGGTCGCTCAAGCGCCTGACAGTGACGCCACCCGCGAACATACCTGTCAGGTGATCGCCAAACTGCGGGTAAGCCAAGAGGGCCAAGAGGGCTTATCCAGTTTCTTTGAAAAGCGCCGCCCCGCCTGGGCCGATTCTAATAACACACCCCACGCTTCGGAGCGTCGCTCATGAGTCATTCACCCCCAATTGATAAAAACGAAAGAGCCGAAAAAGCCGCTCGCACGACGCCTTTTGACACGCTTCTGGTCGCCAACCGCGGTGAAATCGCCTGCCGCGTGATGCGCACTGCCCGCCGTATGGGCCTGAAAACCGTCGCGGTTTACTCTGACGCCGATGCCAGCGCACGCCACGTGCGTGAGGCCGACGAGGCCGTTCGTCTGGGGCCTGCCGCCGCGCGGGAAAGCTATCTCAATATTGATGCGGTGATCGAAGCTGCCAAGCGCACCGGCACCGGCGCTATTCACCCCGGCTACGGCTTTCTTTCCGAAAACGGTACCTTCGTCAAAGCCCTTGAAGAAGCGGGCATTACCTTCGTCGGCCCGCCCGCCTCAGCAATTGCTGCCATGGGCGATAAATCCGCTGCTAAAGCGCGTATGGCCAATGCGGGCGTGCCGCTGGTGCCGGGCTATCACGGCGACGATCAGGACGACGCCCTGCTGCGCAGCGAAGCCGACAAAATCGGCTACCCGGTGATGCTCAAAGCCAGCGCCGGCGGCGGTGGTAAAGGGATGCGCGTGGTTGAGTCTGGTAATAGTTTTCAGGCCGCATTGGATGGCTGCCGCCGTGAATCCAAAGCTGCTTTTAGTGATGACCGGATGCTGATCGAGAAGTATCTGGTGCAGCCCCGCCATGTGGAAGTGCAGGTATTTTGCGACCGCCATGGCAACGGCGTTTACCTGTTCGAGCGGGACTGCAGCGTTCAGCGCCGTCATCAAAAGGTGATCGAAGAAGCCCCCGCCCCCGGCATGACCGCGGAGCTACGTAGCGCCATGGGCGATGCTGCCGTACGCGCCGCCCAGGAGATCGGCTACGTAGGCGCAGGCACCGTCGAGTTTCTTTTAGACATTGATGGTTCGTTCTACTTTATGGAGATGAACACTCGCCTCCAGGTCGAACACCCCGTCACTGAGATGATCACCGGCCAGGATTTGGTCGAGTGGCAGCTGCGCGTCGCCATGGGCGAGCCGCTGCCTTGCACCCAGAACGAACTAACGATTACCGGCCATAGCTTTGAAGCGCGTATCTACGCCGAAGACCCGGACCAGGATTTCCTGCCCGCTACCGGCCTGCTCACTCGCTTTGCACTGGATTTAGAAGGCGCTGGTCTAAGCGGCGACCAGGTACGTTTGGATAGCGGTGTAGAGAGCGGCGATGCGGTGTCGATGCACTACGACCCCATGCTCGCCAAGCTAATCGTTCACGGCGCCGATCGTGATGCCGCGCTGGCTACCCTTAATCGTGCGCTGGCAGCTTTAGATGTCCAAGGAGTCGTGACTAACCGCGCCTTCCTAATGCGCCTGGCAACGCATCCGGGCTTTAAGAACGTGGAGCTGGATACCCGCTTTATCGAGCGCAACGAAGCGACGCTGTTTGCAGCCCGTACTTACAGCATGGAGGCCTACGCGAGTGCCGCGCTGATTGGCCTGAATCAACTTACCCAGGAGTGCGAAAGCGACTCGCCCTGGGATCGCCACGACGGCTTCCGCCTCAACGCCCCGCACACCATTCGCATTGCCCTGTGTGACCCGGCAAGTGCACAAGCGCCGGATAGCGATGAAGCGGTAGTGATCGTCGAAGGTAAACGCAGCCCTGGCGAGTCGCTGTGGAATCTCACTATTGGTGATGAAACCCTTACCGCGAGTTTGCAGCCGCTCACCGGCGATGCGGTAGCAGTTACCTTGAATGGCCACCGCCGTCGCCTGCAGGCCCGCCGCGACGGTCATGTGGTGGTCATGGCCGACCCCAGCGGTGAAACCCGCCTGTTCTGGCGGCGCATCGATGCCATTGATCACGGTCACCACGAGGCAGAATCCACGCTAACCGCACCCATGAACGGCACGGTCGTTGCATTGCTGGTAGAGCCCGGCGTTAATGTTGAAAAAGGCATGCCGCTAATGGTGATGGAAGCCATGAAAATGGAGCACACCATGACCGCTCCGACGGACGGCAGCGTGGAAACCTTCCACTTCCAAGCCGGTGACACCGTGAGCCAAGGCGCCGTGCTGCTCGACTTTGCGGCCAACGAATAAGGAGCTCTCCATGACACTGCGCCAATCTACCTTACCTCAGCAAGTTCGCCTGTTTGAAATGGCCCCCCGGGACGGCCTACAAAACGAGCCAGGGGGGATTGTACCCACGGCGACCAAAATTGCCCTGATCGAGCGGCTTGCCAAGGCGGGTATGACGCATATTGAAGCCGCCAGCTTTGTGTCACCCAAATGGGTGCCGCAAATGGGTGACGCCATCGAAGTGATGGCTGGTATTAAGCGCCAACCCGGCGTGGTTTACTCAGCGCTCACGCCTAACCTGAAAGGGCTTGAAAACGCCTTATCCGTTGGCGTTGAAGAGGTCGCAGTATTTGGTGCTGCATCTGAAGCTTTCTCGCAAAAGAACATCAACTGCTCAATTGCCGAATCGCTGGCACGCTTTGAACCGGTGCTCAAGCGCGCAGGCGATGCGGGCGTACGTGTACGCGGCTACGTCTCCTGCGTATTGGGCTGCCCTTATGAGGGCGAAATCGCGCCTGGCAAAGTAGCCGAAGTCACCAAGGCACTTTATGAGATGGGCTGCTACGAAGTGTCGCTAGGGGACACCATTGGCGTCGGTACACCGCTGGCTGCCAAGCGCATGATTGAAGCCGTTCAGCAGCAGGTGCCCATTGAGTTCCTGGCGGCCCACTTTCACGATACCTACGGCATGGCGCTGGCCAATCTGTACGCGGTAATGGAAGAAGGCGTCAGCGTTATTGACGCTGCCACGGCAGGCCTCGGCGGCTGCCCCTACGCCAAGGGCGCCTCCGGCAATGTGGCCACCGAAGACGTGCTCTACATGCTTGAAGGGCTGGGGATTGAAACGGGTATCGACCTGCAGGCAGTGATCGATACCGGCTTTTGGATCACCGGCGAGCTAGGCCGCAAGCCCAGTTCCAAAGTCGCCCTGGCAAAAGGCCCTAGCCGTTGAAATGAGAAGTGAATAATAAAAATTAAAAGCAGCTAACTATCCTCTGCCTTCCCGTTCGGACAAAAAAAATCTCGGAGAGATACACCATGGCATCATCTACCCTTACCCAACCCAGCTACTCCAGCAGCATGGCAGACAAGCCGCTTCTAGGTATGACGATTGGCGATAAATTTGATCAAATCGCGACACAGCATGCTGATAACGACGCCCTGATTGTGCTGCACCAGAATATTCACTGGAGCTATCGCCAGCTTCACGAAGAGGTTAACCGCTGTGCCCGCGCGCTGCTCTCCATTGGCGTTAATAAGGGTGACCGCGTTGCCATGTGGGCGCCTAACTGCAGCGAGTGGACGTTAACCCAGTTTGCCACCGCCAAAATTGGCGCCATCCTGGTCAACATTAATCCCTCTTACCGTACCCATGAGCTGGAATACGCACTGAACCAGTCTGGCGCGCGCTTTCTGGTCACTGCCAACAGCTTTAAAAGCTCTGACTACAGCGCCATGCTGTATGAGCTGGCACCCGAATTAAAAGCCAGTAACGATGGCGAGCTGAAGTCACAAAAGCTGCCCGACCTTGAGTGCATTATTAATTTAAGCAGCGAAAAGCTCAGCGGCATGTGGCGCTGGTCTGACCTGATGAAAGAAGCCAACAAAGTTAGCCAAACTGACGTTGACGACCTGCAGGCGACGCTGCAGTTTGATGATGCGATCAATATCCAGTACACCTCGGGCACCACGGGCTTTCCTAAAGGCGCAACGCTTTCCCACCACAATATTCTCAATAACGGTTTTTTTGTGGCGGAAAGCATGGGCTTTACCAGCGAAGACCGTTTGGTGATTCCGGTACCGCTCTATCACTGCTTTGGCATGGTAATGGGCAACTTAGGCTGTGTTACCCACGGCGCCACTATGATCTATCCGGATGAGGGCTTCGATCCCGGCAAAGTACTTAAAGCGGTTCACGAGCAGAAAGCCACCGCGCTCTACGGCGTGCCCACCATGTTTATCGCCGAGCTTGAACACGAGGGTTTTGCTAGCACTGACTTCTCCACACTGCGCACCGGGATTATGGCGGGCTCGATCTGCCCTGCGGAAATCATGAAGCAGGTGATCAACAAGATGAATATGAAGGGCGTGCAGATCGCCTACGGCATGACGGAAACCAGCCCGGTCTCCACTCAAACGGGTGCCAACGACAGTATTGAGAAACGCGTTTCCACCGTGGGCCGCACCCAGCCTCACTTAGAGAACAAAATTGTCGACCCTGGCAACGGAGGCATTCTGCCTCGGGGCGAAATCGGCGAGCTGTGTACCCGCGGCTATAGCGTAATGCTGAAGTACTGGAACAACGATAAAGCCACCGCAGAGGCCATCGACGAAGCGGGCTGGATGCATACCGGCGACCTCGCCACCATGGATGAAGAGGGTTACATCCAGATCGTAGGCCGCATCAAAGATATGGTCATTCGCGGCGGCGAAAACGTTTATCCCAAAGAGATTGAGGAATTCCTCTACGCTCACCCGGCCATCTCAGAAGTACAGGTCACCGGCGTGCCGGATAAGAAGTATGGCGAAGAGCTGATTGCCTGGGTAAAACTCAACAACACCGCGGATGAGGTGACCGGCGAAGCGCTGCGCGAGTACTGCAAAGGCAAGATCACCCACTTCAAAATTCCGCGCTACTTTAAGTTCGTTGACGAGTTCCCGATGACCGTCACCGGCAAGATTCAGAAATTTAAAATGCGTGAAATTTCCATTCAAGAGCTGGGCTTGGATCAAGAATCGTAAGCGATGACCCCTTCCAACCCTTTAGCCGATCACTATCAGCGTGCCCTGCGCGCTGATGAGGTATTGGCACAGATTGACGCCCACTACCCCGCTGGCCCCACGCTGCATCAACTGGCCCCTTTGGATCAGCTGCATATTGGTGGCGTGGCGGCCTCTACTCGGCTGCTTGCACGCCTCAACCCTGACACCCACAGCAAGGTACTGGATATCGGCGCAGGACTGGGCGGATTAATGCGCCAGGGTGCTTCGCTGGGTTTTAAGATGACTGGGCTGGATATTACGCATGGCTTCAGTGCACTGAACAAAGCGCTGAGTTTACGGGTTAACCAGGCTGACTCGTTACCACTCATCTGGGTAACCGGTAACGCGAGCGCCCTGCCATTTGCCAATAGCAGCTTTGATGCCGTGCTCTTTCAGCACAGCCTACTCAATATGCCCGATGCCACCAAGGTAATCGCAGAAAGCCAGCGTGTTCTGCGCCCTGGCGGGCAGCTAGTGATGCATGAAGTCATCAGCGGCCCCAACGTGGCACAGCTTCGCTATCCAGTGCCTTGGGCGGCCTCTTCTGAGCACTCCCATCTAATGACCATTGCGGAGCTGACTCAATTGCTGGAAACAGGCGGTTTTCGACTTGAACACACGGAAGACTGGAGCAAAATAGCCTTGGAGTGGCGCCAGCGACAGCGGCAAAAAGAGCAGACGCCACGCCAAGCGGTGCTATCTCCACAGTGGGTATTTGGCGAGCGCTTTATCACAATGGGTAAAAATTTAGTCGATAACTTAGCAGAGGGCGCAATTAAAGTGGTGGAAATCCAAGCCAGTTGCTAGTCTGAATGGGATAGCTTTTTCTCCCGGCCCGTATTCTCACACCCCATGGGTATACGACAATATATGGGTATAAAACAATAGGTGTACGAAAAATGCCAACCAAACGCTTGGCAAGCACCCTGCTCTGCTGCTCCGTTCCTTGGTTTAGCAGCTACGCCGACGATACCCCGCCGGTCATGGCTTATACCGCTCCCAATAGCGAACTCATGCAGCTGGATAACGGCGTTATCTTAGAAGGCAGTGACCTTCAAAGCCTTGATAACTATACCAGCGGTTTTCGAGTAACCGCAGGCTACAGCCCCTGGCGCCTCCCCCAAATCGATATTGGCGCTGAAATCGCCTACCGGGAAAGCGAAGAAATCGCCACATCCTCCAGCATTAATCCGCTGATTATGGATACACTGAGTTTAGGCGGTGCCATTGTTGCCGGTGTTCGCATGGGCGCCTTCAGCGTCTATGCGAAGTCCGGCATCACTGAGTGGCGTGGTGAAAGCGACCTGGAAGGCGCCGATGAAAGCGGCACCGCGATGCTGCAAGGTTTCGGCGCCACCATGACCATCAACCGACTCGTTAGCCGCCTAGAGTACGAACGCATCGACGCCCCATCCCTCAGTCATCTCAATATGTTAAGCGCTTCCTTACATCTGCCGTTTTAAACTGCATCGCGACTTTGGTCTGGCGGTGTCCAGATAGGAACATCCTGCCGTTGCGGCTCGGGCCAATCCTGCTGCATAGCGGTATTGAGCGCTTCTTCGAGTTTCATGAACAGCTCACTATAGCGAGGGCCGAAAGCACTCCCTCCCTCAATATCCTTCCATGTTGCAAACAATTCATCCTCATGGGCATCTTCGTTCTGTACAAACGCCCAAGTCATCTGCTTGGCACGCATGGGATGCACGCCCATGGCAGTCAGTGCGTGCCCGCCCAGTTCCAGCGCTGAGTGGTAGGTTTCACTGATAACGTCGTCGGCCCCTGCGTCACGTAGCTGATAGCCGTGTCCCCGGTCGAATGCACGGGCCAGCACCCACACTTGGGGGTAGGCATGCTTCACATGCTTAACCATTTGTACGGCACGATCACGATCGTCTAACGCGATAACCAGTAACCTAGCGTGCTCAATCCCTGCGGTCTCTAGCAAGTCGGAGCGGCTGGCATCGCCAAAGTAGCTTTTGATGTTAATTTTGCGCAGGTTCTCGATCTGCTCAATCTCCAGATCCAGCGCCACGATGGGAATATTATTGGCGCGCAGCAAGCGGCAGATAATTTGTCCAAACCGGCCTACTCCCGCAACGATAACCGGTGCCTGCTCCTCAATAGCATCGGCTTCGCGATCATCGTTTTTAGCGATAAGGTACCGCGGTAGCACCAGCCGGTCGTAGGCAATAAATAGCAACGGCGTTAAGAACATTGATAGCGCCACCACCAGTGAGAGAATCTGAGAGATATCAGTAGGAATCACGTTGTTTTGAACACTGTAGGTTAGCAGCACAAAGCCGAATTCACCGGCTTGGGCAAGGCTTAAAGTAAACAGCCAGCCGTTGCTACCATGCACTCGAAATAGCAGCGCCAAGCCCAGCAGAATCACACCTTTAACAACGATAACCGCCACGCCTAGCGACAGCACCGTGCCCCACTCCGCTGCTAACACTGAGAAGTTGATGCCCGCCCCTACGGTAATAAAAAACAGCCCCAGTAGTAGTCCTTTGAAGGGCTCAATATTGGCTTCCAGCTCGTGCTTAAATTCACTGTTGGCGAGCACCACCCCCGCCAGGAAGGCCCCCAGGGCGGGGGATAAATTGACCACACTCATCAGTGCGGCGATGCCAATCACCAGCATCAGCGCAGTAGCGGTAAATACTTCACGCAGGCCAGAGCCAATCACATAGCGAAACAACAGCGGCATCAAATAGTAGCCAGCGGCAATAACGCTTGCGATAGCTGCCACGACCACTAAAGCGTGCGCCCAGCCGGGCAAGTGGGCTACCAGGCTTAAGCTGGCATGGCCATCATCGCCGCCCGCGCCCATTAATTCCGGCAGCGCCAGCAGCGGAATCAACGCCAGCATTGGGATCACCGCAATATCCTGGAATAGCAGTACCGAGAAAGCGCTGCGCCCGCCTTCTGTTTTGGCGAGCCCCTTCTCATTGAGTGTTTGCAATACAATGGCCGTGGAGGAGAGCGCAAAAATCAGCCCCACCGCCAGAGCGGTTTGCCACACAAGCCCCAGCCACCAAGCAATGGCAGTGCCAGCAGCGGCCGTTAGCACTACCTGAAGCCCACCCAGACCGATCAGCCTAACGCGCATCGCCCAAAGGCCCTTGGGGTCAAGCTCCATGCCCACCAAAAACAGCATCATCACCACGCCAAACTCGGCAAAGTGCTGAATGGTGGTGGTCTCCTGCCCCACTAGCCCAAAAATGGGGCCAATCACCACCCCAGCAACCAAATAACCCAGCACTGACCCCAGGCCAAAGCGCTTGGCCAGCGGTACCGCAATCACCGCGGCGACAAGGTAAATAAAAGCTTGAATAAAGTATCCGGTCATCGAATTCCCTTAACGTAAATCAACACGCATTGCTTGACTTTTCTGGCCAACAATATACCGTACTAGTACGCTAGTACACGCTTATTAACCGGCCTTGACCATGCTCACAAACGAACACTACCAGGCTGAGCTCATTCGTCACCTGCTCGCCATCGACTCGCCGGACGCAATGGATGAGGCGCTGGCCAGCCTGCTGACTCCTGCAGAGTACCAAGAAATCAGTAAACGCCTACAGATTTTTAAACTGCTGCAGGAAGGCGTGCCTCACCGCAAAATAGCCGAAACCCTGGGCGTGGGCATCGCTACGGTTTCGCGGGGTTCCCGCGCGCTGACCACGTTACCCTCTTCAAGCCCTTCTTCACGGAATGATGCATCATGACCACTGCCAATACACAGGCCTCATCAGGCCCGCAGCCTTTTACGCTGCCACGCAAACCTCACTATGTGACCTTGGCGGCGGACTGCGACTTCTTTGCCCTGTTTCAGAAAATCGAGCGCCGGTTTGATACCTGCTACATGCTGGAGTCATTGGGCGAAGATAGCCATATGGCGCGCCACTCGATCATTGGCTTTGATCCCGAGTACACGCTTTACGCCAACGGCAACACGCTGACGATCGAAGACCGCAAAGGCAACGCCAAACACTACCCCAGCGATAACCCCTATGAGCTGCTGCGCAGTCTGATCCCGCAGAATATTATTTCCCGCAAGTATGCCGGTGGGTTAAGCGGTTACCTTGGTTACGACGCCATGCAGTACTTCGAGCCCTCGCTTACGTTAAAAGCCAGCGATGATTTCGACACCTTCCGCTTTGGGCTCTACAAAGATGGTCTTATCCTCGACAAGATGACCGGGGAAGTCACCTACTTCTACTACGATAATAGCCGCTACGACTTTCTGCAGACACTGATCAATGCAAACGATGAGCCAGCAGGCCCGCTGCAAATCACCGCTCTGGGCGACACCATGAGTCAGGCAGAGCACGCCGAGGCGGTGGCCAAGGTGAAGCAGGATATTATCGACGGTAAGGTGTTCCAGTGTGAAGTCGGCTTTAAAAAGCGTTTTAGTATCAAAGGCGATACCTTGGCGCTGTACGACCAGCTACGCACCATTAACCCCTCGCCGCAGATGTACTACGTCAAATTTGGTGAACAGAAGCTGATTGGCGCCAGCCCCGAGCTTCTATTCCGGCTGCGCCAAGGGGAAATGGAAACCTTCCCCCTGGCGGGCACCACGCTGCGTGGCCAAACGCCCCAGGAGGATACCCAGCTCGCCCGGGCGCTGCTCAACGACCCCAAAGAGATCGCCGAGCACAATATGATTGTGGATCTACACCGCAATGATATTGGTCGTGTGGCGCAATTTGGCACCGTCAAAGTGCGCAGCCTGATGGATATCAAACGCTTCAGCCACGTTCAGCATATTTCCAGCGAGATCGTCGGCATTATCGCCGAAGGTGAAGATATGTTTACCGCGCTGGCCAGCAACTTTCCCGCGGGCACTCTCACCGGCGCCCCCAAAATCGAGGCGATGAAAATTATCGATGACCTGGAAACTGACGGTCGGGGCCCCTACGGCGGCGCAGTGGGCCAGTTCTCGTTTAACGGCGACTGCACCTTTGCGATTCCCATTCGCACCGTGTTTGTGAATGGTGAACGTGCCTACGTGCAAACCTGCGGTGGCAATGTGTTTGATAGCAACGCTGCCGATGAGTACGAGGAGATCCGCCGCAAGTTTGCCGGTACACGCAAAGCCCTTACCCCCTTTATGGAGACGGACATGGAGAGCCAAGCATGAAGGTACTGATCATCGATAATTACGACTCCTTCACCTATAACCTCTACCAGTTTATTGGAGAGATTCTAACCACGGAGAAGAATCGCGGCGGGCTGGCCAATTTCGAGATACTCGTTAAGCGCAATAATCAAATCGATTTCCACGCCATCGAAGCCATGGCACCGGATCGCATTATTATCTCCCCCGGCCCCGGCTCGCCGGATGACCCGCGCTACTTTGGTGTGTGTGCAGAAGTGATCGAAAAACTGGGCAAAACCACGCCGCTGCTGGGAGTATGCCTGGGCATGCAGGGCATCGTGCACGTGTTTGGCGGCAAGGTAGTCAAAGCGCCGCTGCCGATGCATGGCAAGATCAGCCCGATCAACCACAATAACGCATCGGTGTTTAACGGCGTGCCTGACCAGCTTGAAGTGATGCGCTACCACTCGCTAATTGCCGATGCGATCACTCTACCCGAGTGCCTGGAAGTAACCGCCACCGTAGGCGCACTTGCAGCCGATAGCTTTGAGCAGCGCAGCCGCTGGCAGGCACTGGGCGAATTCGAACTAATGGGCGTTAAACATCGGGAGTACCCGATTCATGGCATCCAGTTTCACCCGGAATCGTTTGCCACCGAGGGCGGTAAAGAGCTAATCGCTAATTTTCTTTTCGCGCCCAGCAACCACGCCAGAGCGTAGGTACCCAGCATAGGGTGGCTAAATGAGACTCAATGAAACCATTAGCCACCCTACACAGACCAGATTTACGACAACTGTCAGCCAGAACGTAACTTGAAAAGCGGTTTTCTGGGTTTTATGTCTCAGTTGCTGTTGGGCCAGTAGCGCACCCGGCCAGCCCCCCACTACCCCAAGCAGATGTAGCGATTTCTCACTCACCCGACGGCGGTTATTAATAGCCGCCTTTTTGTCGATAGCGTAAGTGATATAAGCGATAACGCTAATCACAGAGTAAAAAGCGACGATTGGAATCACAGTGGAAACTCTTGAATGGTTAGCAGCTACTTGCGTCGCTGAGAAGGTTTGCCGCCCACCGCTGGCTTGCCGCGGCCTTTACCCACGGGCTTACCTTTAGCACCAGGCTTGCTTTTAACACCGGGCTTGCCGGGGGCTTTACCTTTGGGGTGCGGTTTACCGGCACTGCCCTTCGGGCCGGTACTGACTTTTCCGCTGGCAGCTTTTTTACCTTTGGGAAGCGGTTTAGCTCCGGCGGCCTTGGCACCAGTCGCCTTCGAGCCGGCTTTGGCCGGGCGCCCTTTCGCAGCGGGCGGCTTTGCCTTTCCTGCGCCTGAGCTGTAGTTGGGTCTTTCAGGCTTAGCTTTACTTTTCTTCTCGGGTGCCGCCTCTGAGCGTTCGGTCAACGCGATAATGGTATCGATCTCTTTGGCAGTGAGATCGCGCCAGTCGCCCAAGGCCAAGCCTTTGAGGGGCACATTCATAATGCGCGTGCGAATAAGCTGGGTAACTTCATAGCCGAAGTATTCGCACATACGGCGAATTTGCCGATTGAGCCCCTGCACCAGGGTAATGGTGAACACAAAGGTGGACTCTTTTTGCACCTTGCAGCGCTTGGTCACCTTGCCAAGAATCGGCACGCCGCTCTGCATGCCCTCTATAAACTCGTCGGTGATCGGCTTGTTCACCGTCACCTGGTACTCTTTTTCGTGGTTGTTATTGGCGCGCAGAATCTTATTAACCAGATCGCCGTTATTGGTTAAAAAAATCAGTCCCTGGGAGTCTTTATCGAGCCGCCCAATGGGGAAAATACGCACGCCATGCTTCACAAACTCAACGATATTGTCCTTTTCGCTGGATTCAGTGGTACTGACAATGCCCACCGGTTTGTTCAGCGCGATCAGTACCAGATCCTCCTCTTCTTGAGGCTCAATCTCCTGGCCGTTTACTTTAACCAAGTCACCTGCCAACACTTGATCACCGGTGGTCGCGCGGCGACCGTTTATCCACACGTTGCCCTGCTCCACAAAGCGGTCGGCCTCGCGGCGCGAGCACATGCCACTTTCGCTAATGTACTTATTGATCCGGGTAGATTTTCGCAACGACATATAACGCCATAGGGCTAAAAGGGAATAAATATACGCTTAAAAAGAGGAGCCGGGCTGCTTTAGAAAGTCCAGCTCCTCGTCGCTAGAGGCCCGCCCCAGCAATGCATTGCGGTGCGGATAACGCCCGTAACGATCAATAATCGCCTTGTGGCGTACTTCAAAATCGAGATTATTCTCTAGTCCCGGCTGGTCAAACAGCTGCATCGCCAGCTCATGAATGACCACAGACTCGCTATGCATATAGGGCATATACAAAAACGCCCGCTGCACTCTGGAAAGCGGAGCATCGGCTCCAACGGCCACTGCCTCTTGGGCCAGCGCCAGCGCTAAGGTATCGGTGGCAAAGGCGCGGGCGTCGTCGCGGTAGATATTGCGCGAGAACTGATCCAACACAATGATCTCCGCGAGCCGCCCTTCGGCTGTTTGCCGCCAAGCGTAGCACTCGCACTGTGCGGCCTGGACATGCAGCGCGCCAAACCTCTGCGAGATTGTACGATCCAACTCAGCGTCTTTTTTAAACCACTGAGCAGCCGTCAACTCCTCAAACCAAAAGTCGAGTACCGCTTGAGCATCTGAGGACATTGGCGCCTCTCTGTAGTAGTAGAACGTTGTAGTAGAACGTTACGGTTAAAAATCACGGTAAAAATCGTATCAAAACAGCCTAGCCGGTGTTGCGCAGCCCTGCCGCTATGCCCGCCATAGTGACCATCAACGCCCGAGAAAGGTCGGCGCTAATCGCCCCATCGGCATCGCGATTACGCTGCAGCAGCTCCGCCTGCAAACCGTGCAGCGGATCAATGTAGGGATTGCGAACATCGATTGCCTGGCGAATCAGCGGGGTGTTCTCCAGCAGCTTCTCCTGCTGAAGAATATCCAGCACTGCTTCTTCCAACGACGCGAACCGCTGGCGTAACTGTTTACCCAACGCCTTCAACGAGGGCTCGTCGACTAAGCGGTGCTCGTAGTAGGCAGCAATGGCCACATCGGCTTTGGCCAGCAGCATCTCAAGCATGTCCAGGTAGGTGCCGAAGAAGGGCCACTCGTTGCGCATCTCCTGCAGCACATCACGGCCACCGGGCTGTTCCAAGCGCCGCGAGAAGGCTTCGCCGCTGCCCAGCCACGCGGGTAGCATCAGGCGAATCTGCGTCCAGGCGAAAATCCATGGAATGGCGCGCAGGGTTTCCACCCCGCCATCCTGACGCCGCTTGGTGGGGCGGGAGCCTAGTGGCAACCTGCCCAGAGCGCCCTCCGGGGTGACCGCCCGGAAATAAGGCACAAAGTCCGGGTCTTCCCGCACTACGCCTACGTAAGCCGCGTGCGCTACCTTGGCGAGCTGATCCATCTCCTCGCGCCAGTGAGGTTCTGGTGTGCGTGGAGGCAATAGCGTGGCCTCCAGTACTGCACAGGCGTAGATCTCCATGGAACGCAGGGCAATATCCGGCTGGCCAAACTTGAAACGAATCATCTCGCCCTGCTCAGTAACCCTGAGGCTGCCGTTTACCGAACCAGGGGGCTGGGAGAGAATAGCCGCGTGGGCCGGGCCGCCACCGCGGCCGACGGTGCCGCCGCGGCCGTGGAACAGGGTTAAATCGACGCCGTGTCGATTACACACATTCACCAGCGACTCCTGTGCACGGTACTGCGCCCAGGCAGCGGCCAGCTGGCCGGCATCTTTTGCCGAGTCGGAGTAGCCAATCATGACCTCCTGACGGTCATCGATCAGCGAGCGATAGCCAGGAATTGAGAGCAGTTTATCGACAACGTCGCCTGCGTGATCCAGGTCGTTAAGGGTTTCAAATAGCGGCGCAATAGGTAGCGTTACCTGTCCCCCAACCTCTTTCATGAGCAGCGCGACGGTGAGCACGTCTGAGGGCTCAGCGGCCATGGAGATAATGTACGTCCCCAGCGCTTCAGAATGCTCCTGGGCGATGACTTTGAAGGTGTCCAGCACCTCCCGGGACTCGGCGGAGCACTCCCAGCGGCGTGGAATCAGCGGGCGACGCGAGGAAAGCTCGGCGAGCAGAAACTCTTGGCGCTGAGCCTCGTCCCATTCGCGGTAGTGGCCAAGGCCCAGCGTGCTGGTCAGCTCTTCTATCACCTGGGCATGGCGGCTGGCTTCTTGGCGTAGGTCGAGCTTGGTCAGCGTGACGCCAAACACGGCTACCCGGCGCAGGGTGTCCAGCAGTGCGCCATTGGCGATGGTGTCGAGACCTACATCGCACAGCGAGCGGTAGCAGGCGAGCAGTGGCGAATAGAGCTGATCGCGGGTTTCGATAATCGGCCCGCCGTCGTAGTTGCGCCCTTCCAGTTCGGCCTTGGCCCAATCCCGGGTCGACTCCATCTTCGCAAGCAACCGCTTCAGCACTTCGCGGTAAGGCTCAGCGACATCGCCCGCTTCGGCTTTAAGTGCACTATTAGCCTTCCACATGGAGAGCTCGGTTTTGAGCTGCTCAAGATCGCGCAGATAGAGGTCGGCGGCCATCCAGCGGCCTAACAGCAGAACTTCGCGGGTTACTCGGGCGGTCACGTTGGGGTTACCGTCGCGGTCACCGCCCATCCAGGAGGCGTAGCGTATCGGTGCGGCGTCCAGGGGCAAGCGCTCGCCGGCGGTATCCAGCAGCAGGTTATCCAGATCGCGGTGGAAGTCAGGCACCGCCTGCCACAGCGAGTTTTCGATCACTGCAAAGCCCCATTTGGCTTCGTCTACCGGGGTGGGCCGCTCGTGGCGGATCTCGTCAGTGTGCCATGCCTGACTAATCAGCTCTTCCAGACGCCCTTGGGCACGGGTGCCACGCTCGGGATAATCTTCAGAGCTCTCGATGGCGGTTAAACACTCATCAATGGCGTCATATTTTTGGATCAAGGTGCGGCGAATAACTTCGGTGGGGTGCGCGGTGAGCACCAACTCTACGCGCATATTGGCGAGGGCCTCGACCAGATTACGCGGTGAGTTGCCCGCCTGCTGGGCGCGCTCAAGCAGCTCCCCCAGCACCGGCTGAGAGCCGGGTTTGTAGTCCTCTACCCGGCGAAAGCGCGCCCGATAGTGCTGTTCGGCAATATTGGCGAGGTTTAAAAACTGGTTAAAGGCTCGGGTGACCGGCAGCAGGTCGCTCTCCGGGAGCTCACGCAGATACTCGATCAACTCGCGCTGTTGCAGCGAGTCGCCCTGGCGCCCGCGCTTGGCGTGGGCGCGGATGGTTTCAATTTTATCGACAAATGCTTGGCCCAAATCATCGGCAATGGTGCGCCCCAGGCTGTCGCCTAGAATACGCACGTTATCGCGCAGAGATTCGTGTAGGTCGTGACTCATTGGCATGGCCTCCTTGCAGGGGTCGCATCATTATTAAATCAGGGATGGGTAGGTTGTTTTTCTTCTGCTTTCGCCGCCTGCCAGTGGGCTTCCATCTCGTCTAGAGAAGCCTCCGTTAATGGCCGCTGGGCAGCGCTCAGCTCGCGCTCAACAAAACGAAAACGGCGCTCGAACTTGGCATTGGTAGCGCGCAGGCACTGCTCCGGGTCGGCACTCAGCGTGCGGGCAAGGTTGGTGACCGCAAACAGCAAATCGCCGACTTCTTCCTGGGCGTGCTGCTGGTCGCCAGCGGCAAGCGCTTCTTCGACCTCGGCCAACTCTTCACGAATTTTGTCAATGACACCGCGGGCATCGGGCCAGTCAAAGCCTACCCGCGCGGCGCGTTTAGACAGCTTGGCAGCGCGGCTTAGCGCAGGTAGCGTGCGCGGTACATCGTCGAGCACAGAGGGCGCCTCAATGGCCCTTTCAGCACGCTCCTCGGCTTTCAACGACTCCCAGCGGCTGTTGACCTGCTGGGTTTGCACTTCCTCGGCGCTCACTCCCGGCGGGCGGCGTGAGGCCAGGGTGCCCTCCGGAAATACGTGGGGATGGCGACGCAACATCTTGGCGGTCAGGGTATCGACGATATCAGCAAAGTCGAAGCGCTGCTCCTCCGCCCCGAACTGGGCGTAGTAAACCACTTGAAAAAGCAGATCGCCTAGCTCTCCGGGTAGCTCGTCAAAAGCGCGTCGCTCAATGGCGTCGGCGACCTCGTAGGCCTCTTCCAGGGTGTGGGGCACAATGCTGTCCCAATTCTGCTGGAGATCCCAAGGGCAGCCCTGCTCCTGGTTACGCAGCACCTGCATGAGCGTCAGCAGGTCGTCGATACCATGGCGCATTATGCTCCTCCCTTGCGAACTTGTTGATCCGGGTCGGCGTTGCGCAAACGGCGCACTTCGGTAACGTTGGGCAACTGCTGAATACGCGAGAACAGCCTCCCCAGGGACTCCAGACCGTCGACTTCCAGCGTGATACGCAGCCGGGCAATACCCTCATCAGTATCGGTTAGCGTGTTCACCGCCAGCACGTTAACTTTTTCATTACCCAGCAAACCAGTGACATCACGCAATAGGCCGGAGCGATCCCAGGCCTGAATCTCGATGGTCACCGGGTAGCGGGTTTGAGCACGTTCGCCCCACTCTACTTCGATAATGCGTTGGGGCTCATCCAGGCGCAATTGCAGAATATTGCTGCAATCTTGACGGTGAACAGTAACGCCGCGCCCCTGGGTAATAAACCCGATAATCGGTTCGCCAGGCACCGGACGGCAGCAGTTGGCCATACTGGTTTTCAGGTTGCCGACACCCAGCACGGTAATATCGCTTTTGGTGGCTTTGCTGGATTGGCGTTTTGGCTTGGCGAGCAGGCGGTCGAGCTGCTCTTGGTCGTCAGTTTCACCAAACAGCTGCTGAGCCTGGTGCAACACCTGGCCGATACGCAGGTCACCGGCGCCGATGGCGGCGTACATGTCCTCGGCATTTTGGTAGTTGACGGCCTTGGCCAGCTTGGGCAGATCGAGACCCTCGACATCCAGGCGGCGCATTTCACGGTCAAACAGCACGCGCCCCTCGTCCAGGTTTTGATCCCGCGCCTGATGTTTAAACCACGCCTGGATTTTGGCCCGAGCCCGGGAAGTGCGCACATAGCCCAGGCTGGGGTTTAACCAGTCGCGGCTTGGCCCACCCTTGGTGGCGGTAAGAATTTCTATCTGCTGGCCGGTCTTTAACTTGTAGGTGAGCGGCACAATGCGCCCATTAATCTTGGCGCCTCGGCAGCGGTGACCAATTTCGGTATGCACCCGGTAGGCGAAATCGATCGGTGTGGCAATCCGCGGCAGATCAATCACGTGGCCGTCGGGGGTAAATACGTAGATACGATCAGGCGCTACATCGCTGGAGAGCCCTTCGCGCAAATCGCCAAAGCCGCCCACTTCGTCCTGCCACTCCAACACTTGGCGCAACCAAGCAATTTTCTCTTCGTAGCTACGGCTTTTGGCGTTGGTATCGTGGCCTTTGTAACGCCAGTGGGCGCACACGCCCAGCTCCGCTTCGTCGTGCATAGCGAAGGTACGAATCTGGATTTCGAGCACCTTATTTTCCGGCCCCATTACGGCGGTATGCAGCGACTGATAGCCGTTCTTTTTGGGGTTGGCGATATAGTCGTCAAACTCGTTGGGCACGTGGTGCCAGCGCGAGTGGATAATCCCCAGCACGGTGTAGCAGTCGGCTACTTCCGGCACCAGAATGCGCACCGCGCGTACGTCGTGTACCTGTGAGAAGTCGATCCGCTTACGCTTCATTTTGCGCCAGATCGAGTAGATATGTTTGGCCCGACCATCCACGTCATAGCGGTGGATGTGCTGGGCTTCCATCAAAGCTTTGATGGTTTCGACGACATCGTGGATGTAGCGGTCGCGGTCAAGACGCTTCTCCGCCAGCAGCTTGGCTATCGCTTTGTACTCGTCTTCGTGCAAATACCGAAACGATAGATCTTCCAGCTCCCACTTAAGCTGACCGATGCCCAGGCGGTGAGCCAGCGGTGCGTAAATATCGGCGACTTCCCTGGCCACTTGTAAACTTTTTTCCCGGGGAGCGTCTTTTACCTGGCGCAGGGCACAGGTGCGCTCGGCAATTTTGATCAGCGCCACGCGCACATCGCCGACCATATTGACCAGCATCTTGCGTAGGTTTTCCTGCTGGTTGTGCTGGCCCATACCGTGATCAGGCGCCAGCGGATAGCTGATAGCGGCCATTTGCAGCACGCCATCAATCAGGCTGGCCACTTCTTCGCCAAAGCGCTTTGACACCGACTCAAGGCTCAACAACCCTTCCCGCACGCCACGGTAGAGAACGGCGGCCTCTAGCGTCGCTTGATCGAGCTTTAATTCGCCAAGGATATCGGCCATTTCCAGGCCCATGCGAAAGCTAGAACCTGGCGACAGCCATACACGATGAGTACGCGGCGCCTCAAGCTCTAACTGCTCAGCGAGCTCACAGGCCTCGACTAAACGCTCAGGCTCAGGTAGGCGCACATCCTCCTGCAGGCGCGTTAACCACTGCTGTATGTCCACCTTTCCGCTTGCGGTTAGCGGCTGGTCTTCACGCACTTTCACCATGACAATCACTTATCCTTTCAGGAAGACGGTCTCTACACGGCCGTCACCGTGGCTTGATGCGATGGGGCAACACTAGCCCCCCAACTTTTAACATCAGCTTTTAACATCAGTTTCAAACAGCATCAGCGTTTCCATATGCGCAGTGTGAAGGAACATATCCGCCACTGCTACTTGCTTGACCCGGTAACCTGCATGCACAAGATGTGCCGCATCCCGGGCAAGCGTCGCTGGATCACAGGAAATATAGACCACCCTGGGCACAGGGTGCTGCGCCAACGCCTGACAAATGACTTCAGCGCCACTACGCGGCGGGTCGAGGACCAGCGCATCACTATCGCCGTGATCGTTTAACAGCTCCTTAACGCTGACAGTGCTGTTTAAATCGGCCTGCTGGCCGCTGACCATTAGCTGGTTACGCTTGGCATTAATGGCAATGCGCGCCACCATGGCGGGGTTACCCTCCACCGCATGCACCTCAGCTCCCGCGGCCGCGATGGGCAGGCTGAAATTACCGATACCGGCAAACAGGTCGAGTAGCTTTTGTCCTGACTTAGGCGCTAACCACTGGATGACCTGAGCGACCATTTGCTGATTAACCTGGGCGTTGACCTGTAAAAAGTCCCCCGGCGCAAAACTTAAACTCAGCGGTGGCTGGCCGTTAACGGTTAACGACTCTTCTAGCGTCGGCGGTGCGCCATGCCAGTGCAGTGTGGGCGATTCACGCCCCAACCAAGTGCCCAGCGCTACTGCCTGCTGCTGTGCAAAGGCTTGCCAGCGTTCGGCGTCTTTACCATGCTCCTTTAACTGACGCACCAACACCACCTGTGTTGCAGGCGTTGCCAGCAGCTCTATATGGCCTACCTGGCGCGGGGCCTCCAGGGTTTCCAGCAACTCGCGCAGGGGCGCTAGCAACTGCTGCAGGGGATTCACCAATACCGGGCAGCGTTCGATATCCACCAGGCGGTGGCTGTGGGCAGCGCGAAAGCCAAGCCGCGTATTACCCTGGCTATCGACTTTGACACCCAACCGCGCTCGGCGACGGTAGCCTTGATCATCCCCCTGAATCGAGGCGATCTGATCCAGCGTGATGCCTTGACGCGCAAAGAGGTCGCGCACTACTTCGCGCTTATGGGCACGCTGGGCATCGATATTTAAATGCTGCAAATCGCAACCACCGCAGTGGCCAAAATGCGGGCACGGCGGTGTAACGCGCTGCTCCGACGTCGTTAGCAATGACTTGATATGCGCTTCATCAAAGCGCTTGCGAGTGAGGTGAACGGCTACTTCCACCTGTTCACCGGGCAGCGCCTGATCAACAAACACGGTTTTACCGTTGGCAGCGTGGGCAACGCCACGGCCATCGTGGGCCAAGCGCTCAATCACCAGGGGCGATGTATCATCCGTCGCGGTATGCCGCGTTTTGCCGCCTGGCGTGCCCGCTAGACCAGAATGACCTGACGCAGGCCTGGGTGGCCGCCGTTTTCCCAACATGGCCATGGTTATACTCCTGGGGCAAAAAGGCCAGTGGAGAGATAGCGGTCACCACGGTCACAGACAATAAACACAATCACTGCATTTTCGGTTTGCTCAGCGATGCGCAGCGCGCCCGCGAGGCTGCCACCCGACGACACTCCGGCCAGAATACCCTCTTCGCGGGCCAGACGTCGCATGTGCTCTTCGGCTTCCTGTTGGCCAATATCCAGGGTGACATCCACTCGCGGCGCCTCAAAAATAGCCGGCAGGTAAGCTTGTGGCCAGCGGCGGATGCCGGGAATACTCGCGCCATCGGCAGGCTGCAAGCCGACAATTTGAATGGCTGGATTTTGCTCTTTCAAATAGCGCGACACACCCATAATGGTACCCGTGGTACCCATGGAGCTAACAAAGTGAGTCACCTCGCCGCCCGTCTGTTGCCATACCTCCGGGCCGGTGGTGCGGTAGTGCGCCAGGGGGTTATCCGGGTTGGCGAACTGATTGAGCGGCTTCCCCTCGCCTCTGGCAATCATGCCATCCGCGATATCCCGAGCCTCCTCCATGCCCCCGGATTTGCTGGCAGAAATTAATTTAGCCCCAAAAGCTGCCATCGCCTGCTTACGCTCATCTGAGGCGTTTTCCGGCATTATCAGCACCATCTGGTAGCCTTTAATCGCCGCCGCCATGGCAAGCGCAATCCCGGTATTGCCCGAAGTCGCCTCAATCAGCGTATCGCCAGGGGTAATATCGCCCCGCGCTTCTGCTTCATTAATCATGGAGAGCGCGGGGCGGTCTTTGACCGACCCGGCAGGATTATTGCCTTCGAGCTTGGCCAACAGTGTATTGTTACGTCCAGCGCTAATGCGCTTCAGGCGTACCAGGGGCGTGTTACCAACCACATCTTCTAACGTGGGATAGCTCTTGAGATAGCCCTTGAGATCATTCATGAATGTTCCTTATCGTCACCGTTATGCTGCATTATATCGGTGCTGCCTTGGACTGGACAGGCAACCTTATTGAATCAACGAGCTTCTTTTCATGTCATTGAATACCCGTCTTCTATTTGCCTTACTCGGTTTTCCACTCCTGGTGTACGCCCTGATGGCGGTAATGCTGGTCATATTGAGTGATACGCAAGCGCGCGCGGCCCACCAAGAGCGTTTAGTCAGCGTCGGCGAGTTGCTGGCCCCAAGCCTTGCTGATGCGGTCGAAACGGCTGATACCCAGCGCTTGGAGACCTTGGCCCGCCAACTGCTCAATATGCAAGGGCTGCGTACGGTTGCGCTCTTTAATCAACAAGGCAATCGTCTTTTATTAATGGGTCAATCCAACCCACCACCGCTAACCGCCCCCGCTGATCAGCAATTGATTAAGGAGCAAGAGGCTTGGCGACTGCGTTTGCCACTAAGCACTCCCCAGACCAATGCCAGCCAAGCAGACAATAGCAGCGTTGGCTGGCTAGATATCGAAATGGACACCCGGGCGTTAACCCTAGGACGCTATAAACTGATCGCTAGTCTAAGCTTAGGCGGCATGCTACTTGGCCTGCTGCTGTTTTTAGTTGCGTTTGCCATCAGCCGCTATACCACCCGCCCTATAGAGGAAGCCAACCAGGCCCTTTATCGTCTATCCCGCGGTGACTATCGGCTACGCCTGGCGCCCTCTAATACAACAGAGTTTCACCACTTAAGTAGCTATATCAACGCCCTGGCCGAGCACTTTCAGCAGGCCCAGCGGGATATGCAAACGCAAATCGAGCAGGCCACCAGCGAGCTGCAAGAGTCAATGGAAACCATTGAGGAGCAGAATATCAAGCTCGATTTGGCTCACCGCAGTTCTCTGCGAGCTAACGCCGTGAAGTCTGAATTTTTAGCCAATATGAGCCATGAGATTCGCACGCCGCTAAACGGCATTATCGGCTTCTGCCGTTTGCTCGGGCGCTCGTCGCTGGATACACGACAGCAGGAGTGGCTGCAGCATGTGCACCGCGCTTGCGACAATCTGCTGATACTGGTTAACGATGTACTCGACTTCTCCAAGCTTGAAGCCAACCGCCTCACTCTGGAAGAGACGGATATCGATATCGTCGCCCTGGTCGACGAAGTGGTGGGGCTGCACGCCCCAGAAGCCCAGCGCAAGCAGCTGCACTTGGTGGCCATGGTGTATGACGACGTACCCACACCGCTGACCGGCGACCCGCTGCGCATTCATCAGGTGTTGAATAACTTAATTGGCAATGCGCTCAAGTTCACTCATGAAGGCGACGTGATTGTGCGCGTCATGCTGGACAACCTGGAAGGCCAGCATGTGGTGCTCAATCTCAGTGTCAGTGACACGGGGATTGGCCTAAGCGAGGCCCATCAGGAAGCACTGTTTAGCGCCTTTTCTCAAGCAGAGCCCAGCCATTCGCGGCAATTTGGCGGCAGCGGCCTTGGCCTTACTATCTGCCGACAATTGATTGAGCGCATGGGCGGAGAGATTGGCGTCGAAAGCGAGCTGGGCAAAGGCACGACGTTCTCCTTTACACTGCCCATGCTGGCGCACAAAGCCATCGAACGGCCAGCGGAAATCAGCCTTGCCAATCCGGCTATTCGTTTATATGAGACTCACGCACCGACCCGACACGTACTCGAGCATTTACTGCAGCGCTGGGAAGCACAGCCGATCGCCTTTGATGCCTCTGAACCAGCGCAATTACTCATATTAGGGTTGGAGCACGGCGACTTTAACCCCGAATGGCACGCCCATTGGCAAACGGTGATTGATCAAACGCCCTGCCCCACACTCATTTTAGCCAATGGCAACAGCTTTGATCTGCCACCGCTGCACTTAACCCATGGCGGCGAGACTCTCTACAAACCTTTTTCCCGCGCTCAGTTGGTGGCCTCCCTCAAGCAGCTACTATTATCTGCGTTTACACCTACTAACATCGACCAGGAACAACTAGCGCTTCCAGCCGCGACTCCACCACTCAAGCTACTGATTGTCGACGATAATGCGCCGAACCGGGAGCTGCTCAAAAGCATGCTTGAAACCCCAGCTCTGCATGTCACCACGCTAGAAAGCGGCCATCAGGCGCTTGAGTACGCCCGCACCCATAATGTTGACATGGTGTTAATGGACATTCGTATGCCGCGGATGGATGGCGTCCAGACCACCCAAGCGCTGCGCCGAATCAGTAGCACCTGGGCCCGCTGCCCGATTATTGCCGTCACCGCCCACGTGCTCAGCAGCGAACGCCAGCAATGGCTCGCGGAAGGCCTTGATGACGTGCTGATAAAACCGATTGATGAGGAGCAGCTCGAACAGTTGCTAAAGCGCTTTTTGGGGGTTACCCATCGGCTAACCGCCAGCAACCCTGCACCGACCGACTCTCAGCGCGATAGCAAAACCCCCACCAAGCCACGCTTCAGCCACACGGCACCCGCTAAGCTACCTGTCGTTGATCTTGAGATTGGGGCGCGCCTAGCAGGGGGGAAAGAGGACTTGGCGCGAGAGCAGCTCAAACGCCTGATCGACAGTTTGGATGAAAGCGAACAGCATATGCGCACCGCTTTTAGCCAACAACACTTACCCACACTGCTCGACTGGGTACATGGACTCAATGGTGCCAGCCGTTACTGCGGCGCGCCGGAGTTAGCTTTGCTGGTCGAGGCCTTGGAAACCCGCCTTCGTACCAGCGGTTTAGACCATGTTGAGGGGCTATTGGACGAGCTATACCAAGCAATGGCGCGGCTACGTGCGCACCGACCACAGCTACTTAGACATTAAATTACCGGACATTAAATTACCGGCCATTAAATCATTTGGGCGTTAAGTAAATCGAGCACCCAGCAATCCTTAACGTTAATCTTGAAATTATCGCTCAAGCACCACAAAAGCCACCGCGTACTCAGCTTCATCGCTCAAGGTCACATGGCTGTTGATCACACCGGCGGCTTGCAACAGCCGTTCGGCTTCGCCGCTGAGCAGGAAATAGGGCTTACCCAAGGCATCGTTCAGCACCTGAATATCACTCCACTGCAATCCCTGGCGCAGGCCTAGACCCAGGGCTTTTACAAAGGCCTCCTTGGCAGCAAAGCGTTTGGCCAGAAACGCCGCGGGTTGGGATTTCTGCAGCCAAAGCGTCTGCTCATCGGGGCCTAAAATACGCTGGGCAAAGCGTGGGCCGTGCCGCTGCATGGCCCGCGTAAAACGCTCAACGCGGGCAATATCAGAACCGATTCCCACGATCATCGCCTAAACAACCTCTCAGTAGAAAACTGCTGATTAATGCCCGCAGCAGCCATTATGAATATGCTCAGCGTGGTCTGCATGATCATGATCGTGGGCATCTAAGGCCGCCATTAACCCTGCCTCTTGGCCAGCGACGATCAAGCGCTTCATCTCCTGCACAGCCTCTTTCAGGCCAACAAACAACGCACGGGCGATAATGGCATGGCCAATATTGAGTTCGTTAACGCCCGGCAGTGCCGCAATCGCTTCCACGTTGTGATAGTGCAAACCGTGGCCAGCGTTAACCACCAAGCCTAGTGAGATAGCGTGAGTCGCAGCGGTGGTTAAGCGATGATACTCCGCATTGGCGGCATCGCTGCCGGAACGCGCTTCGGCGTAAGCCCCGGTGTGCAGTTCAATCGTCGGCGCCCCGGCGCGCTGAGCAGCGTCAATCTGCTCAATATCAGGGTCGATAAACAAGGATACATCGCAACCCGCCGCGCTCAACCGCTGACAGGCGCTGGCAATGGCGTCAAAACCGCCAACGACATCCAGACCGCCTTCGGTGGTTAGCTCTTCGCGTTTTTCCGGCACTAAACAGACATGTGCGGGGCGAACGTCTTCAGCCAGGGCCAGCATTTCTTCAGTGACGGCCATTTCCAGATTCATGCGCGTGTTCAGCACTTCGGCCAGAATGCGCACATCGCGGGGCTGGATATGCCGCCGGTCTTCACGCAAATGCACCGTAATGCCATCGGCGCCCGCCTCTTCAGCGACTAAGGCCGCCTGTACGGGATCGGGATAGCGAGTATCTCGGGCTTGGCGAAGTGTCGCGATGTGATCAATATTGACGCCTAACAGTATCCGAGGGGGGTGCATAGAGCCTCCAGCGCAGCGATAAAATAAGAGTTTGTGAACACAAAATTTAAAACAAATCAGGACCGATGACGACGCCGCGCTAAATCAAGCATCAGTTCCCGTGAACGTAAAACGGTAGTCCCCAGATGGGGCGCAAGCGCCGCGCGCATTACCGCTTTGAGCGCATTGGCAAGCCCTTCATGCTGCCAGTCACCCTGTTCAATGTAACGTAGCGTTCTGCCATCGAGCCCACGCTCAGCAGGCATAAATGCCCGGCTGTCGGTGTCAAAACGGTAGCGGAGTTGAGGGTCCAAAACGCTACCCTCTGGCGTCGTGAACTGTGGCGTGGCCTCAAGCGCCTCTAGCAGCGCCCACTCATAGCGGCGAAGCGCCAGCGCTCGCTCGGCAGGGGCTGGCAACGCCTCAAGTAGCGCCGTATAAAACGCAAACAGTTCGGGTGCAGGCAGCTCTAACGGCAGCAGCCGGGTGGCGATCTCATTGGCGTAGAGCCCGCATAGCAGGCCTTCCCCAGCCAGCAGCGCCGTCTGGCCGCGGGACTCCATTAACGTGAGCCGCTTTAAGTCGCGGCTGCCCTGCCAGGTCACAAACAGCGGTGTAAACGGCTGCAGGCGCTGGCGTGATTTTGAGCCAGGCCGTTGCCCGCCATGGGCCACAGCACGCACCCTACCGTGATCAAGCGTTAATAGATCCACCAGCGCACTGGTTTCACGGTAGGGCCGACGGTGAAGCAAAAAGGCCGGCTCTGGCGACATCGTTACCTTCAATCGAGGTCGTAACCCAAGCTTTTCAAGGCGCGCTCGTCATCCGACCAACCGCGTTTTACTTTCACCCATAAATTGAGCATCACCTTGGTACCCAGGGCGCGCTCCATATCCAGGCGCGCCTCGCGACCTATGCTTTTGAGGCGGTCACCGTTTTCACCGATCAAAATGACCTTTTGCCCCTGGCGCTCGACCAGGATCAAGGCGCTGATATGAGTCACCCGTTCAGTCTCGCGAAACTCTTCAATTTCGACGGTCATCTGGTAAGGGAGCTCATCGCCCAACTGGCGCATGACCTTTTCACGCACCAGCTCCGCGGCCATAAAGCGCAGGCTTTTATCGGTAATTTGGTCTTCGGGGAAGAAGTGGACGCTTTCGGGCAGGTGTTTGGCCACCTCCTCTTCCAGGGTATCTACCTGGGTGCCGTGCTTCGCTGAAATCGGTACGATAGCGGCAAAATCGCGGCGTGCACCAACCTCTGCCAGCCATGGCAGCAAATCGCCTTTTTCGCCCAGGCGGTCGACTTTATTAACCGCCAGAATCACCGGCGCTTTAACATGCTCCAAGCGCTTTAACACCGCCTGGTCTTCTTCCGTCCAGCGGGTGCGGTCGATAATAAATACCACACAATCGACATCGCGCAGCGCCTGGGTGGCCGCCTGGTTCATAAAGCGGTTAATGGCTTTATTGCGGTCCTTGGACATGATGTGCATGCCCGGCGTATCCACATAGATAAACTGTGTTTCATCAACCGTTTTAATACCCATGACCTGGTGGCGCGTGGTTTGTGGGCGCCGTGAGGTAATCGATATTTTCTGCCCCAGAATACGGTTCATGAGGGTCGATTTGCCCACGTTGGGTCGGCCAACGATGGCAACGAATCCGCAGGTTTGGCTCATGATTTATCTCCAGGGCTTTTTTCGAGGTAGGACAGCGCTTCTTCTGCCGCTTGCTGCTCAGCATGGCGGCGGCTAGGGCCTTTACCGGTGGTATGCTCAGCCAACAGGTCAATGTAGCACTCCACGGTAAAGGTCTGGGCATGCGCCTCACCCTTTACGCAGACAACTTCATACCGCGGTAACGCCGCTTGGCGTGACTGCAAAAACTCCTGCAACCGCGTTTTAGGATCTTTTTGCGTATCTTGCAGTGAGATATTACCCAGCCGCTCGAAGTACCAATCCAACACACGCTCGCGCACCACATCCATCCCGGCATCCAGATAAATGGCGCCAATGATGGCTTCTACCGCATCCGCTAGAATTGATTCGCGCCGGTGCCCGCCGCTTTTCATCTCACCAGAGCCTAGCCGCAAGCATTCACCGAACTCCATTTCCCGGGCTAATTCTGCCAGGGTTTGCCCCTTCACCAACCGCGCACGCAGGCGCGAAAGCTGCCCTTCACGGGCTTGGGGGAACCGCTGAAATAGCGCTTCAGCGATCACAAAGTTGACGATGGAGTCACCCAGAAACTCCAGGCGCTCATTGTTACGACCACCGAAGCTACGGTGGGTCAAGGCCAATTCCAATAGCGTATCATCGCCAAAGGTATGGCCGATTCGTCGGCAAAAAGCGTTCAAGGAATTACTCACAGCTCTCCTACGTCATTGACGTTAACTAAAGTGACATAACTAACTAAATTCAGTCTAAGCAGCGCTTTCATTCAATCCGCCGCACGCTGGTAAAGCTTGGCAACCCACCATCCCAATGCATCCATACCGCAAACGCACGCCCCACAATATTCTCTTCCGGCACGAAACCCCAGTAGCGGCTGTCGTTGGAGTGATCACGATTGTCACCCATCATGAAATAGTGCCCTTCAGGGACTTCCACTTCACGCATTTGCGGCCCAGGGTCGCGGGGGTTGTTATAAATAAAGTGCTCGGCTTCGCCCAGCTGCTCTTCTAACAGTAGCTGCTGTGGCGAGCCATCGGGCCCCTCTTCGATCAACTCCTTGGCCACCGGCTCACCGTTAACGTAAAGCTGCTTGCCTTCGTAGCGAATACGGTCTCCGGGCATACCCACTACCCGCTTGATGAAATTGACCGAGGGCTCTTCTGGGAAACGGAACACCATCACATCACCCCGCTCAGGGTCATCGACTTCGATAAAGCGGGTGTTAATCACCGGCAGGCGTAGGCCGTAGGCAAACTTGTTGACCAGAATAAAGTCACCCACTTCAAGCGTCGGCCGCATTGAACCCGAAGGAATCTGAAAGGGTTCAATGATAAAGCTACGCACCACCAGCACCACCAGTAGCACCGGGAAAAACGAGCGCGCATAGTCGACCGGCCAAGGCTCTTTAAGCAGCTTTTCGCTGGTAACTGGGTCCAGACCTTCCGGGGTCTTGGCCTCCGCTGTGGCGAAGCGTTGGCGGCGTTTGGGCTTTAATAGCCACACGTCCAACAGGTAAATAACGCCCGAAAGCGCAACGGCAAGTACCAGCAGTAATGAAAAATCCATGAGTGGCGTTCTTTCCTAGTCGTTAACCTTGAGCACAGCAAGGAAGGCATCCTGGGGAATTTCCACGCGCCCCACTTGTTTCATGCGTTTCTTACCCGCTTTCTGTTTCTCGAGCAGTTTTTTCTTACGGCTGACATCACCGCCGTAACACTTAGCCGTCACGTTTTTGCGCAGCGCTTTCACGGTGGATCGTGCCACCACTTGGCCACCAATCGCCGCCTGAATCGCCACGTCAAACATCTGCCGTGGAATCAGCTCTTTCATTTTTTCGACCAGGAGACGACCACGCTGGTGGGCATGATCGCGGTGAATAATCACCGCTAACGCGTCGACTTTGTCGCCATTAATCAGCACGTCGAGACGCACCAATTTGGCCTCTTCAAAGCGCTCGAAGTTGTACTCAAGCGAAGCGTAGCCCTTGGAGATCGATTTCAAGCGGTCAAAGAAGTCCATGACCACTTCCGACATGGGCAACTCGTACGCTAGCTGAATTTGGTTGCCCAGGAACTGCATATCCAGTTGCGTACCCCGGCGCTGCTCACACTCGGTGATCACGTTCCCCACATACTCCTGGGGAACCAGAATACTGGCGCGCACCACCGGCTCACGCATTTCATCTACGTCGGCCATGTCGGGTAGCTTTGAGGGGTTGGAGACATAGGTAATATCGCCATTTTTCATCGCCAGCTCATAGACAACCGTCGGCGCGGTGGTAAGCAGATCAATATCATACTCACGCTCCAAACGTTCCTGGACGATCTCCATATGCAGCGTGCCCAGAAAGCCCACCCGGAAGCCAAAGCCAAGGGCATCGGAGTTTTCCGGCTCGTAGGCAAGCGAGGCATCGTTAAGTGCCAGCTTCTCAAGCGCATCGCGGAAGTCTTCGTAATCATCCGCACTGACCGGGAACATGCCGGCATACACCTGCGGTTTTACTTTTTGGAAACCAGGCAGACGCGCGACATCTGGCGTTTTGGTGTGGGTAATGGTATCGCCCACCGGTGCGCCGTGAATCTCTTTGATACCGGCGACAATAAAGCCGACTTCACCTGCACGCAGAATACCGGTCTGCTTACGCTGCGGGGTAAAAATCCCCACCTCAGTGGTGCCCCAATCGCGGCCCGTCGATTTAATACGGATCTTATCGCCTTTGCGCAGCGTGCCATCAAACAGACGAACCAGCGAAACTACACCAAGGTAGTTATCAAACCAGGAATCGATAATTAGTGCTTGCAGCGGCGCTTCCGGGTCGCCCTTGGGCGGCGGAATATCGCGCACCAAGCGCTCTAGCAAGGCATCAATGCCCAAGCCACTTTTGGCCGAGACCTGGCAGGCGTCGGTGGCATCCAGGCCGATAATCTCTTCAATCTCCTGGGAAACCTTGTCGCAATCCGCCTGAGGCAAATCGATTTTATTGAGTACCGGCAGAACTTCTAGTCCCTGTTCGATAGCGGTATAACAGTTGGCCACCGACTGTGCCTCTACCCCTTGTGCGGCATCGACAACCAACAACGCCCCTTCACAGGCGTATAGCGAACGCGAGACTTCATAAGAGAAGTCAACATGCCCTGGCGTATCGATAAAGTTCAGCTGGTAAACCTGACCGTCTGCAGCGGTGTAATCCAGCGTAACCGACTGCGCTTTGATGGTAATACCACGTTCGCGCTCGATGTCCATAGAATCGAGCACTTGCTCTTTAAGCTCACGCTCGGTTAACCCTTCGCAAGTCTGAATCAAGCGGTCAGAGAGCGTCGATTTACCGTGGTCGATGTGGGCGATAATAGAGAAATTGCGTATGTGCTTAAGCTTTCCGTTGGGAACGTCTTGGGACATCGAGTCTGTTCTGCCTTAGTGGTACGCAAGCGACCGCATTAGCAGGCCGCTTCGAGAGTTCAAAGCTCGAAAACAGCTGCCGTTTAAAAATAAGGGCCATTTCCGACAAAAAGATATCCGCTATTGTAGCGATATGCGCAGGCTAGGAACAGCGGTCCGGCGAGAACCGCCGAACCAGGAGTGAAAATAGGCGGGTTATTCCAGACGCAGCGCTACGAAAAGTGAACGCCCATCACGGAACAGACGTACTGGTATAGCGCGATCAGTGGGCAACGCCTCGACAATCTCTACCAGTTCATCGGACGAGGAAACGCTGCGATGATCGATGCTCACCAACACATCTCCTGAGCGAATACCTGCGTCAGCGGCCACGCTGCCGGACTCTACCTGGCGGACGACTACGCCGCCGGGAATATTCAGCTGCTCGCGCGTTGCGTCATCAATTTCAGCGACCATCACGCCAAGCCGGGCTTGATTATTGCTGCTGGCCTGCCCTGGCTGTTGCTCGGCATCTGGCCAGCTACCCAACTCGACTGACTCGGTCAGCTCTTCGCCGTCACGCATTAAGGTGAGTTCCACCTCGGTGCCTGGTGCGCCTTTACCGATTAGGCGCGGCAGTGAGCTTGAACGCTCAACCTCTTCGCCATTGACCTCAAGAATCACGTCGCCGGCCTGCAGCCCACCTTGGGCCGCGGGGCCTTCGGGATCAAGGTCAGCAATCAAAGCGCCAATCGCACTCTCCATCCCAAAAGATTCGGCCAGATCCTCAGACACAGGCTGAATCATGACGCCTAACCAACCACGATCCACCCGTCCGCCTTCACGCAGCTGTTCGGCCACATCCATAGCCACATTGATAGGGATAGCAAACGACACGCCCATAAAGCCGCCGCTACGGGTAAAGATTTGCGAGTTAATACCGACCACTTCCCCGTCTAAGTTAAACAGCGGGCCACCGGAGTTGCCGGGGTTGATCGCCACATCGGTTTGAATAAAAGGTACATACGCATCCCGCGGCAAGGTGCGATTAATCGCACTAACGATGCCCGCAGTAACCGAGTGATCAAATCCGAAGGGGGAACCGATAGCCGCCACCCACTCGCCGACTTTGAGCTCGTCCGAGTCGCCTAGATTGAGCGTAGGCAAGTCATCTGCGTCAATTTTAAGCAATGCCACATCGGTTTGCGGATCGCTGCCGACCACTTCCGCACTCAATTCGCGACGATCATTGAGGCGCACCAGTATCTCATCGGCATCTTGCACCACGTGAGCGTTTGTCATCACGTAGCCATCTTCGCTGATAACGAACCCCGAACCTAACGATTGACGCTCTTCCGTCCGCCCTTGCCCGTTGCCAGGTGGTGCTGGAAAGCTGTCACCAAAGCTCTCTCCAAAAAAATGGCGGAAAATTTCCGGAATTTCCTGCCCACCGAAACTAGGCGCGCTACTGCGCTGAATCGTTCGGCTGGTCGAGATATTCACCACCCCTGGGGCGGCGTCTTCAACTAACTCGGTGAAATCAGGTAAACCTTGTGCGCTGGCGGCTTGGCCAAACGTTAGCAAGGCCACCACACAGATCCAGAGCGTGGAAGGGAGAATCAAGCGCTTCATGCAAGAGCTCCTACTTAATGTAATAGTAATCGAAGGCAGATCAACAACTCACAGCGAGATGCTGGAGAACCAAATTGACGAACTAATTGACCAAGCGTGGGCGAAAGCGTTCCCCACGCTCACGCATTAGACATTTAATACTCAACGCTCCGCCCGCCAAGGCAATAAAAAAGACCAGCGGCGCCAGCCAGATTGCGGTACTGACGAACGAGACCAGGCCGGATAGCAACAGGGCTAACAATAACGGCAGCCCATAAACACAAAAAGCCAGCAGCGTGACAGAGGCACGCGGCAGGCTGATAGTGACTTGGCTGCCTAACGGATAGCTTTGCTCAGCGCTGTGCACGTTGGGGGGAAGCGTGACGGCAATGCGCTGGCTGCGCTGGCGCGCCAGCAACCCAATGCCGCACCCTCGCCCTTGAGCACACTGCTCACAGCCCTGTTGGGCGGAAATTTCTACGATAAGTCCTCTCGGTGCACAACCGAAAGGGAAATAGTCAACAGTCGTGCCCATGCGAAGCAGAGGGGTACTCAGCTGAGAAGCACAGTGTACGGAAGTCATCAGCTATCTTCTCGCCATGAAACAATAACCAACACTACTGTTCAGCCTCATCGTCACTCTCATGAACTTCACCTTCAAGGAGGTCGAAGGTAATTGAGCGTACAATTCGCTGCAATGTTGCTACCGGCAGCTCACCAATGGCTATCAGTTGCCAGCGCCCTTCAGCGGTAATAGTGTGCTCAATAGCAACGGCCGACACGCCCAACTGCTGCACCCCTTCTTGCAAGGCGGTCGTTTCTTCAGAGGCGAGAGGCTCTACAAAAATACTCACCGTGGCTAAACCATCGCTGTAGACACGCTGATGGCCCTTATCACCAGCCAAGGAAACCGGCTGCGCAACAAAGCCATCGGGCAACCAAGTGGCATGCCAAGGAGTATTGGGAATAACGTTGGGCGTACTCGCTCTAACACTACCGGTATACTTTTGGGGTGATTGGAGCTGGGTAATTTGGAAGGTTTCAATGATCTGGCCTTGCTGATCACTGAGCACATGCTTAAGCAGCAGGCTGGTATCCCGGTCTAACCACCACTCATGAGAAAAACGCCATTGATCGACAGGCTTAAAAACCAGTTTGACGGCGTCTCGACCAGCTACCCGGGCGTCATCCTCTAGCTCAATAGCGTAATATTTCTCAAGATGAGCCGCCCACCTTGCAGGCGAAGGTAATTCACCGTTGCTATGCTCTTCGGTCCAGGCCAACCGACCCACTGGCGAGCGGCGCTCAATGCTGACAGAGGGGCCGTCTAAATACTGAACCACCTGTTGACGAATGCCGTCTTGAATACGGTGTGAAAGCGCCAGCGTGCGCACATCAACGGCATCGATAGCCACCGCTCTGGCCTGAAAGGCATAACAGTGGCTGGCCCACAAACCACGCTCCAGCCACTGCGTTGGGCTGCTGGGCTGCGCTTCGGGTTCCAATGCACACTCGTAGCCCGCATGGTTGCCAGAAGGCGTGCTGGTTGCTGAGGGACTATTGGCCGATGAAGCACTATCGGCGTTTTCCGCATGCGTTTGAAAAGGGAGCGTACCGATGACGACTGCCAGCACCCATGCGCGCTTAGCTCGCTGGGGAACCATCATGTTGCGCACTCCCTACTCACCTAACATGCACCATCAAAATAGAGCGACATTCGGTTTAGCGCTGGCCTAAAGGCTCAGTAACTGCCGATGAACGCATCAGCGGCATCCAACTGTCGCCACTGCCGTAGGCGGCACTCTGAGTGTGCTGCTCTAAATAAGACTGCAGTAAGCCAATCTGCTCGATATCAATATTAGTACCTTGGGAAGCGGTTACTCCCTGAGGCGTCTGAGCCGAGAAGCCACTTTCGCTAATATTCATTAGACCACTTTGACCTGATTGGCCGCTAAGCCGAAACGGCGTTGGCTCAAACATGGGCATGTCAGCACGCGTAGCCATTGCCGACTGAGACGCCAGACTAACGGGCTGCACTTGGGTAGCTCCGTTGGAACCAGACGCTGTCGTCGCAATGTCACTACTGCCCTGGCGAACGGATGAGTCATTGCCAAAGAACTGAACGCCAGTGATCACCATCAATGATACTGCAGCCGCAACCCCGGCACCTCGGGCAAACGATATACCTCCCGCACGGTGAGCCACAGGCTCAGCGTCTTGCATCATTGGCGCAGTCTCGTCGCGCAAACGGGCCATAATACCCGCCGAAAGGTCAACGCTTACATCTACGCCTTGCTCGCGCTGCATCATACTGCGGGCAAGGTGATAACGGCGCCAAGTATCTGCGGCATCGTCATCATTAGGCAGTGCCTTCAACACTCGGCGAAGCTCAAGCTCATCACTTTCGCCATCCATTAACACCGAAAGTGATTCCCGTGTGTTTTGACTCATACTTCACACCCTCACACTGTTTAAAAGAAGTACTGGGGTGATGGGCCATCATTCTGCGCACCACCACTCCGACGACTTCCAAGGCCAAGACTCCGCCACACACTAATAAATTACCAACCCCCATTAGTCTGCAACGCTAAGCTCATGACGCTTTGCACATTGATATATCATTTATCGATACATCGAACGTACTCATCAAGATAGTCAGGCTTTATGACGCCTTACATGCCAGACAGTTCACAAAAAAAGATAAAACCTTTATTTCGGCGTCCTATGGCGACCATGCTGCCTACCCTCTACTGACCACTACTCATCGCGACTGTTCCGCGCGGTGGATACTAATGGCCGGATATGTTCATCAACCGCCTCGCGAGCGCGGAAAATCCGCGAACGCACGGTGCCCACCGGGCATTGCATGACCTGCGCTATATCTTCGTAAGCAAGGCCATCCAGCTCACGCAGAGTAATCGCCGTGCGTAGATCATCCGGCAGGTTTTCAATTGCTTGATAAACCGCAGCTTCTAGCTGGTCTCTGGCAATCGCCGCTTCCGGCGACTCTGAATCGGCCAGCCTTCCGCTTTGGTCGATAATTTCAGCATCGACGATATCCAGATCACTTCCCGGCGGGCGCCTTCCCCGTGAGACCAGATAGTTTTTCGCCGTGTTAATCGCGATGCGGTACATCCAGGTATAGAACGCACTCTCTGAGCGAAACTTGCCCAAGGCGCGATATGCCTTAATAAATGCCTCCTGGGCCACATCCTGAACTTCAGAGTGATCATGAACGTAACGACCAATCAGGCCGATAATTTTATGCTGGTACTTTTTTACCAGCAGATCGAAAGCGCGCGTATCACCTTTTTGGGCACGTTCAACAAGCTGTTGGTCTGTTTCCCGAGTGCCCATTCACACGCTCCTCCAGCTCGTACGGCGTGCGCCGAGCCCCATTCCTATTAGCCCTGACAAATGGGCGTTCACAGCAAGCAGCATAGCGTCCCTTGGGCATTGATTAATAATAGAGTTAGTAAAAGAGCGAATACATCGCCCGAGTATGTTGCTGCATTTTATAACGATATGCGGCCAGTGTTGCGCGTTCTTTGCAGCGTATCAAGCGCTTAGCCCCTTTCGCAAAACCCTGCGGCTGACACTTTTAATGCCGCTATAGTTCCACAGCAATTGATTTTTACCTGCTCGACAAGCGATAGTAGGTGCCACTTTTATCGCCCCTCACTTTTTTTCAGCCATCGCGCAAGCACAGGTAGCAAGATGTCAGAACAGCAGGTTAATAACCTTAACGTCCTCGCTCAAGACGTTCTCACCACCCCAGAAGCGCTCAAAAATGCCGTGCCGTTAACCGATGCGGCAGAGCGCAGCGTAATTGAAGGTCGTCAAACCATTCAGAATATCCTGGATGGCAACGACCCGCGACTCTTAGTCGTCGTCGGCCCGTGCTCAATCCACGATGTGGAAGCCGCGCTTGATTACGCCCGCCGCCTGCGCGCGCTGGCTGATCAAGTCAGCGACAGCCTGTATATCGTGATGCGCGTCTATTTTGAAAAGCCGCGCACAACAGTGGGCTGGAAAGGTCTGATCAACGACCCGCACCTCAACGACTCTTTTGAGATCGATGAGGGCCTGCATATCGCCCGCAAACTGCTGGTCGATCTGGCCGAAATGGGCTTACCGCTAGCCACCGAAGCACTCGACCCCATCTCGCCCCAGTACCTACAAGACTGCATCAGTTGGTCAGCAATTGGCGCCCGCACCACTGAGTCGCAGACTCACCGGGAAATGGCGTCTGGCCTCTCCTGCCCGGTCGGCTTTAAAAACGGCACCGACGGCAGCCTGGATGTGGCGATCAATGCACTCCAGTCCGTGGCCAGCCCACACAACTTCCTGGGCATTAACCAGGCAGGCCAGGTGGCGATCATTCGCACCCGCGGCAATGCCTACGGCCACGTCGTCCTGCGCGGCGGCAACGGCAAGCCCAACTACGATAGTGTAAGCGTTGCCCTTTCTGAGAAAGAGCTTGAGAAGGCCAAGCTATCGCCCAACATTATGATCGACTGCTCCCACGCCAACTCTAATAAAGACGCGGCGCTACAGCCGCTGGTACTTGAAAACGTCACCAACCAGATTTTGGAAGGCAACACTTCCATTATCGGCTTGATGGTTGAATCCAACATTGGCTGGGGCAATCAGAAACTAACCGCAGACCTCAGCCAACTGCAGTATGGTGTGTCGATTACCGATGCCTGCATCGACTGGGACACCACGGTGGAAACCTTCAATCGCATGAACGAGAAGCTGGCCGCCACCCTGGCTAAGCGCATTGCCAAATAACACTGCGTTCAACACCTGCAAAACCCCGCTACGGCGGGGTTTTTCATTACCGGCTAATTTCGCGCCGAAACGGTGGCAACGCATCCAACAGTGCTTGCCCGTAGCGGCGGGTAATCACCCGTTTATCCAATATTGTGATCGTCCCGCGATCACTCTCTTTGCGAATCAAACGCCCGCAAGCCTGTACCAGTTTGATAGACGCATCGGGCACGCTAATGCGCATAAACGCATTGCCGCCCTGGCTCTCTATCCACTCGGCTAGTGTCGCGCCCACGGGGTCGTCGGGCACTGCAAAGGGCAGTCGCGTAATCACCACATGGGTCAGGTAATCACCAGGTAGATCGATTCCTTCGGCGAAGCTCGCCAAACCAAAGATAATACTACCAGCCCCTTTATCCACCGCCGCCCGATGGCGCTCAATAAGCTCACGCTTAGGCAGCGCATCCTGGGCAAGCACGCGTTCCTTCACACTTGCGGGCAGCGCTTTATCCACCGCCCGCAGTTGAGCTCGGGAAGAGAACAGCACCAGTGCCGCCTCGGTGTCGGCGAGTTGCGACACAAACGTGACGATGGCGCGTTCGTGTGCGTCCCTATCACTGGGGTCGGTGGCCTCTTTGGGCACGCGCAACACCGCATTGGCGTAATCAAAGGGGCTAGGCAACGCCTGGTAGCGGTAGCGATTGGCCAACCCTGCCCGTTCCTGAAGACGCTCGAAGCGTCCCAGGGCGGTCAAGGTCGCCGAGGTGACGACGGCGCCATGGCAGCGCCCCCATAAGTGCTTGGCCAGAGTATGCGCCGCCGACACCGGGCTGGCTGAAAACTCAACCTCCGGCTCGCCGGCTACGCGGCTTAGCGTGACCCAGCGGGCGCTAGGCGCTTCATTAGCTACGTCCTGCTCGCTAAACGCCTGCCACAGTGCATGCGCCTCTAACGCTCGCCCGTGTAGCAGTGCCACCAACGGCAGCCAGGTTTCCGCCTGCTCACGGTCAAGGCCGGTCTGCTTATCGGGATCAAGGCTTTCACGCAGAATATCGCTGATGCTTTCCAGACAGCGCGCTAGCGAAGCAAACATCACCAATAGCTGCTGCGCCTGCTCACGCAAAGCATCGGGCACTTGGCCCTTCTCAAAGCGCGATTGATGGGTAGCCTCTTCATCAGCCAAACCGTTGGGCCGCCCCGCCAGCTGATGCCCCATGCTAAATACATCACCCAGAGCGGGCTCCAGGTTATGGATCAGCTCTGGCAAGCTTACCAACAGGCGAGACACCGTTGGCTGAATGGCCAACGCTTGGTGAAGGTCGGTCAAACTGCTTCTCAGCGTTTTCAGCCAGCGCAAACAGCCGTGCACCGCAAAGCGGTGGGCAAAGTGAGAAAGCGCCTTCTCCGGCAGGTGGTGACCTTCGTCAAACACGAAAATGCAGTCTGCTGGGTCAGGCAGAATCGCGCCGCCACCCAAGGCCAAATCAGCCAGCACAAGATCGTGGTTGGCGACGATTACATCGGCATTTTCAAGCTCCCGGCGGGAACGAAAAAACGCGCAGGCGCCAAAGTGCCCGCAGCGTCGTCCCGTGCACTGGCGGTGATCCACCGTCAGCCTGCGCCAGTGGGCATCCTCAATCGCCTCGGGCCAGTTGTCGCGATCCCCTTCCCACTCACCCTGCCCATAGGCTTGCGCCATATCACTGGCAATGACATTGAAGTCGCTACTTTGGGTTTGCAGAGACTGCTCAAACAGTGACAGCGTCGGGTTGGGTTCACTCCCCTCCAGCGCCTGATCTAACCGCGCGACACACACATAACGCCCCCGCCCTTTGGCTAACGCGTAGCGAAAGGCAAGGCCACTATGGCTGGCCAGCGAAGGTAGATCCTGGTTGAGCACCTGCTCTTGAAGCGCAACCGTCGCGGTCGAGATGATTAGCCGCTTGCCGCGCGCTTTCGCGATCGGCAAGGCGGCGATCAGATAAGCCAGCGTTTTGCCAGTACCGGTGCCTGCTTCAAGCACACAGACATGGGTATCGCTGGTTCGCTTACCCTCGCCGTCGCTCTCTATATTACCCAGCGTCCGGGCGATTTCGGCGATCATCATGCGCTGTCCGTAGCGTGGGGTCAGCTCAAGGGTGTCCACCACGCGACGGTAAGCGTCTTGAATCTCGCTTTTGAGGGCTGTATCGAGCATGCGACTTAGAGCATACCTTCCGGCGGATGCACGCAGGGCAGCTTGTCGTTGATATAGCGTTCGATTTCCGGCAGCGAGAAGGCATCCTCTTCACCGACGAAGCTGATCGACACACCCTTGGCGCCAGCACGGCCGGTACGACCAATACGGTGCACGTAGTCTTCCGGGTCTTCGGGCAGGGTGTAATTGATCACGTGGCTAACGTCTTCAATATGGATCCCACGGCCAGCCACGTCGGTGGCGACCAATACCTGAATTTCGCCTTCGCGGAAGCTTTCCAGGGTTTTGATGCGCTGATTCTGGGGCACATCACCCGACAGCATCGCAGCACTGACACCGGCTTTTTTAAGCAGGTCATCCAGCTTACGCACCAAATCACGGCGGTTGCCAAACACCATGACACGCTCAAAGCTCTCCTGCTGAAGCAGATTCACCAGTAAGCGCTGCTTGTCGTCATCGGACACCAAGTACACCCGCTGATCGATATCCGCCTGGTTCTCAACGGTCACTTCGATCTCGACGTGGGCTGGGTCTAACGTCCACTGACTGGCAAGATTCAAGATGTCTTCGGTAAAGGTGGCCGAGAAGAGGAAGGTCTGACGCTCCTCTTTTTTCGGCGTGTAGCGAATAATCCGCTTCACGTCGGGAATAAAGCCCATCGACAACATCCGGTCAGCTTCATCCAGCACCAATACTTCAACTTCATTGAGGTCGATATCGCGCTTCTGGTGGAAATCCAACAACCGCCCTGGCGTTGCCACCAGAATATCGATCTTGCTGCCCAGGCTTTCACGCTGCTTCTGGTAGTCCATGCCGCCGACCACACTCGCCACGTTGAGCTGTGTGAACCGTGCTAACGCTTTGGCATCTTTTTCGATCTGCAGTGCCAGCTCGCGGGTAGGCGCAATAATCAACGCCCGCGGCGCGCCCGGCTTTTGCCCATTGGGCGTTGGCTCTTCCAGGAAGTAGGCCATCACCGAGATCAAAAAGGCCGCGGTTTTACCGGTTCCGGTTTGCGCTTTGCCGACAATGTCGCCACCTAGCAGCGTTTGGCGCAGGGCCTCAGCTTGAATAGGCGTGCAGTATTCAAACCCTTGGGCATGAATCGCGCGCATTAAGGGCAGCGGCAGATCAAAGTCATGAAAGCGCCACTTGCCGGCCACGGCAGGCACCTGAAACTGACGAAGATCCCAGTTCGACTGGCGACGACGCGGTTTACGACGGCGGCGTTTTGGCTTGCGATTCTGGGCCGGGGCTGTGGTCTGTTCCGACTCGCTCATAGGCTGTCTATCTGTCCATTGCTGTGGAAGTTGGCATCATGAAGCGCGCATTGTACCAGGGCTTGGCGATAAGAGCGCGTCCTGCTGTCGAAGGAGTCCCAAGGCCTGTTAGAATAGCCGTTAAATCGACGTAAGGAGCGCGACATGACGCGTAAGAAAAAAACTCGTTCACTGGCCGACAAGGTGACTATTCGTACCGGTCGACGCAAGGATTACAAAAAATGGCGCCACGACAACCCTGATCAAGTCGCCCCTTCGCGCCGTTTTGTGGCTAAAAAGCAGCAACAGCGCAAACTGCAGGCAGTGCGAAAACTCGCCCGTCAGCAGAGTGGTCAAGATATCGCTATTCACCCTGACAAAACGGATAGCGGTGCTAACAAGCCTCAGGGGGACGACTCGTAATGCGCTTGGTTTCGTTCAATATTAACGGTATTCGTGCCCGTCTTCACCAGTTACAGGCATTGATCGACACCCAGCAGCCTGACGTAATTGGCCTGCAGGAAACCAAAGTACAAGACAGCGAGTTTCCTATCGCAGACGTGGAAGCCATGGGCTACCACGTCTTTTATTACGGCCAAAAAGGCCACTATGGCGTTGCCCTAATGTGCCGTCAGGCGCCCCAAGAGGTGCTCTACGGTTTCCCCGACGATGAGGAAGACGCCCAGCGCCGCATGATTGGCGTCCGCCTGCTGGCCGAAGATGGCGAACCGGTGACGGTGTGGAACGGCTACTTCCCGCAGGGCGAAAACGTCACTCACCCGACCAAATTTCCCCATAAAGAGCACTTTTATGGTCAGCTAGCGCGGCTGCTTAACGAACAGCACCGCCCTGACGAGCGGCTGGCGATCATGGGCGATTTTAATATTTCACCGCAAGACCAGGATATCGGCATTGGTGATGCCAACCGTAAGCGCTGGCTGCGCGAAGGCAAAACCAGCTTTCAGCCCATTGAGCGCGAGTGGCTGGAAGGCATTAAAGCCTGGGGACTATCCGACAGCTATCGTCTCTGCCATCCACACAGCGATGACCGCTTCAGTTGGTTCGACTACCGCTCAAAAGGGTTTAACCAGGAGCCCAAGCGCGGCCTACGTATCGACTATATTCTAGTTACCAAGCCGCTAGCCGAGCAGACCACCAACGCGGGCATCGACTACGACCTGCGCGGCATGGAGCGGCCTTCCGATCATGCGCCTACTTGGAGTGACTTCGCTCTTACGCTTAAGACATAGCACTTGAGACATAGCACTTGAGACATAGCACCTGAGACATAGCACTTCCTACATTAGCCTTACCTACTTGAAACTGGCCAGCCACTGCTCCGCCTCCTCGTCACCTAACGACGAGGCGCGGGCAAACGCCTGCTTTGCCTGGTTATTTTCACCCCAGGCATAAGCGAGCTGGCCATAGCTTCGCCAGTCAGCGGCTGTTTGGGTATGCAACGCTAACGTCTGCCAAGCACTCAAAGCCTTCTCAATGTCTTTAGCCTGTCGCCAGGCGCTGGCCAGCATGCGTAGATTGGACTCATCGCGAACAATATCGCCCTCATTCAACGCCAGTTCTAGGTGTTCAGCCGCGCGGGCGGGCGTACCTGCCGCCAGATGGAGTTGAATCAACAGCCAAAAATCTTCCTGCTCGGTTAATTTACCTAATTGCCATGCTGTCTCCCACAGGCCAGCGGCTACACCCGACTGACCAGCCTGCTGGGCAAGCCCCGCGGCTTGACGCCATTCGGCGGCTTCACTCTGCGTATTTAAACCGTCAAGCAACCACCCTAGGGCCCGACCACCTTGCCCAGCGTTGCGATAGATGACAAGCGCCAGCGCCTGTTGCGCTTCGCTTAGCCCTTCATTAATGGCAGGCTCTTGCTCAAGCGCCTGATCAAGCCACTGCGCGGCTTCGTCCCAGCGCTCCTGCTGCGCCAGCAGCCGGGTTAACTGCCAGGTGGCATCACTATCCTGATGGCTGGATAACCACTCACTGAGCAGATCAATGGCATGATCACGCTGGCCCGCAGCACGTCGCAGGGAGGCCTCCTCACGTAGCCAGCGAGCCGCCTGGGCGTCATCAACACCATTTAAACCACGGGCAATCGCCAACCGATCTGCTGCCGCTGCGTGCTGATCCTGGCGCGCCAAGGCGCCTGCCGCCAGCTGTTGATAGAGCGCGCTGGCCCATTGATCCGATTGGTTCCCCGGCGCCAGGCGCTCGGCCTGTGCGGTCGCCCGCTCTACAACGCTGGATAACGCTCCATCTTGTAGCTGGGCCTGGAGCGTATTGAGATCGTCAATCACACCGCCTTGTAGCGCAGGGCTGGCCAGCGCCGAGAAGGACCACGTGGTTAGTATTAAACACATGCTGAGCAATAAAACCGATAAATGACGCTGCATACCGCTACCTCAACTGAAACTCGATCCGCTGGGTGGCATTGCGTAACCGATCACTGGGTTCAAATTGCCACTTAGCAATCGCGTCACGCGCGGCATCATCAAACACCCGGCTTGGCTGCGCATTGGTGACGCGAATGGAGGAACTATCAACACTGCCATCGCGCTGAATCGTAAAGGCCACTTCTACATAACCCTCCATACCCCGCCGCTGTGCACGTGGCGGATAGCTTGGGTTGACCCGGCTGGTCGGCGTCGCTTGGCCAACGCTGACCGGCTCGTTAGAAGGAGCAGGCTCAGCTTCCGGCGCGGCTTCGCGCTCGGCGGGCTCACTCTCTACTGCGTCTGAAGCAGGCGCTGGCTCAGCGGGCACTTCTTGTGGCGGCGGTTCCGGCGCAGGCTCGGGAGTAGGCTCTGGCCGAGGCTCCGGCGTCACTTCCGTCAGTTCGGGGAGCTGACTATCCATTTCAACCGGCTCAACGGGCTCATCCGGCAGCTCTACTTCCGGCAAGCTAATCGTGCTCTCAGTGACTGGCGGTGGCTTGGGGGCTGGCATGGGCGGCGGCGCCTGCTGGGGTGCCGCTTCTACAGGCTGCGGCGTGGGCGCCTCCTGCTCAGGGGCAACTTCCGGCGCTTCAACCATCTTCATCGCCATACTCATGGTCAGCTCTTCGGGCTCCCGCTCAGGGGGGGCAACCAGCTGCGCCAGCAGCCAGAATAAGCCCACCGCCAGCACAACGCCCCCCAACAACGACAGAAGGTGGCGCATCATGACCCACTCCGACTCGCCGCCACCGCCACTTGGTCAACCCCCGCCTCACGTAGGCGATCCATCACTTCGATCAGCAAGCCCGTGGTCGATTCGCGATCCGCCTGGATAACCACTGAGCCATCTTCACTCAGCATATCGGCCACCTGCTGCCCAACCCGGTGAACATCTACCGGGCTACCATCCACCCACACAGCGCCCTCGGAGGAAACCGCGACAAGCACCTGAGCATCAGGGCGCGGCGTGGCGGCACTGGATTCAGGTCGCTCAATTTCGACACCACTCTCTTTGACGAAGCTGGTGGTGACGATAAAGAAAATCAGCATGATAAAAACCACGTCGAGCATGGGCGTCAGGTTCACCTCATTACTCTCAGCGGTCGCATCTATGGAACGGCGTCTACGCATCACTTTCCTCCAGTGCCCGCGCCAAGCGATCATGCAGCCGCTGGTCTTCGCGACGAATGACGTGCTCTAAACGACTAATAAATAACAGTCCTACCACGGCAATGGCCATGCCGGTTAAGGTCGGCAGCGTCGCCCGGGCGACGCCGTCTGCCATGGCACGGGCTTGATGGGTCTCGCTCAGCGAAAGGCTATCAAACACGCTAATCATGCCCGTTACCGTGCCTAACAACCCCAGCAAAGGGCACAACGCGACCAACAGCTTTAACCATGGCAAGGGTTTGCGCAGCCTAGCGACCAATGCTTCTGCCCAAACCTGGCGCAGCGTACGCGCACTCCAACTGGTGTGATCGCTGCGCGCCGCCCAGCGACGTAGCAATTGTCGCCGCGCTATACGCCAGGTAATCCGGTAGTACCACCATCGCTCCATGGCCATGGCAAACACCAATACGGCCACGACGGCCAAAACCACCAGTACCGCACCACCCGCCTCCACTAAGCGCTCAACGGGTTCGAGCCAGAGAGGAAGTGTGGACATGTTAGTTCACCACAGGTGTGTGTGATTCCAGGTGATCCGCCAATGTGGCGCTCGCCTGCCCTTCAATCACGTGGGTTAAGTAGCGGCTGCGGCCTGCCAGCGCTGTTTGCACGAACAGCAACGGCACAGCGGTAATTAGACCCAACACGGTGGTAACCAGCGCCTGGCTAATACCGCCCGCCATTAGCTGCGGGTCGCCGGTGCCAAACACGGTAATAGCCTGAAAGGTAACGATCATGCCGGTCACTGTCCCCAGCAGACCGAGCAGAGGAGCAATAGCTGCAAGCAGTTTCACCATCGGCTGACTGCGCTCTAGCTTGGGTAGCTCGGCCAATACTGCTTCGTCCAGCCGCGCTTCTAGCGCTTCAGGGGTTTGATGCTTGTCCATGCCTTCAAAGCGTAGCAGTACCCGCCCCAGCGGGTTATTGGCCTGCAGTTGATCAAGGGAGTGACGCTGACGTTTAACACGCAGACTGACCAGCACCAGATAGAGGTATTGGCCAAGCCCAATTATCATCCCCAAAACACCCAGTGCCACGACCACGTAGCCGACATAGCCGCCCTGCTGGAAGCGCTCCCATAGGCTGGGCTGCTGGGCCAAAGCTTCCAGTACGCTGCCCTGGGTAGGATCCAACGCCATCACGTTACTTTCGCCTTGGTAGTAATTCGCCAGTAAACCGCCAATGGCATCGGGCGTACGCGGCAACACGACGAGATTGCCATCGCTTTCACCACGTTCTAAAAGCTCGCTCGCGGTAAAGGCAGCGAAATTGCCCAGCCTCACCAACTCGCGGGTGGTCACTTCACCGCTAGCATCAGCGACCGGCATTGAAAGCCGCTCGGCGCGCCCGGTGCGCGCGGTTAACGCCGCTAAATGATCCACTACATCTTCCAACTGGTGGCGTTCCAGCACTTCGACTTCATCCAAGCGCGGCGGCAGTGACCCCACCTCTAAGGTGAGCAGGCTCTCTTCACCCAGCGAATTACGAATCTCGGAGCTATGCCGGGCAAGATTTGCGAGCAGACCTGAAAGCGCCTCGCCCTGCTCCGCTTGGCGCTCGCTTAGCTCGCTGGCTTGATCTGTTTGCTCTGCCTGCTGAGCCGCTAACGTATCATGCTGCTGCTGGGCCTCTTCATGCTCGGCGCGCGCCTCTTCCAGTGCGGACTCTAATGCTTGCTGATCATCAAGAAAGCGCATTAACCGCTGCTGGTCTCGCGCTTGCGCCGCCTCACGGGCTTCCCGCAGCGAAGTCGCGCTCTCGGTTTGCGCCATTGATACGCCACTGACCGCTACCAGCCCCAATACAACGCAGGCATAGCCAAGTTGGCGAAGCGTTAGCCGACGCATGGATAGGCGACTAGCGGGTTGGCGGTTAAGTGTTAGGCTGAAACGACTCATGGCTGCTCTCCCTGCAGGTCATTGGCACTGATCGAGAACGGCAAGGTGAGTAGATCCGGAGCGCGCTGATCTTCCGCCATGCGCAACCCACTGCGCACTTCACGCAGGTATTCATCTTCCAGCGGCTCCCATGCGCCACTTTCAGCATTCCACACACCGCCTTCACGGCCGTCAGGGGTTAGGTAATAAAAGCCGATACGCCCAATGCGCAAGAAATCCACTTCGCGTTCGCGGCTATCCTGACTTAGACGCCCCCGCCAGCTGTCCATCTCCTCACCATAATCAAGCTCAACTCGCCACGCTTCGAGCAGTCCGTTGATACGTTCAATGGTATTTTGACCCTGCTCGTCGGGCTGACGCTCAACCCGTGCCAACCGCTCTTCGCGCAGAAATGGCAGGTCACGTTCGATCCACTGGCTAAGCTGCACCGACATATTTTGTTCAATGACAGGCAGCGCGGCACGGGTCTCTTCCAACGTATCCAGCGCAGTCGCCAGCCGCTGCTGGCGCTCAGCCTCTTCCGCCAAGCGTCCTGTCAGCGAAGCATTATCAGCCTCTAACTGGCGGGTTTCACGCTCTAAACGACGTAGCTCTTCCAACTGTTCGCGGGTTTGCTCATCGGCAGCGTCTATCTGCTCTTGAAGCGCTGCCTGGGTTTGCTGGGCTTCGACACTTTCGGCCGCTTGAGCCACTGCTTGTTCACTTGCCAACAGCGTGCCACTGGCCAGCACTCCCGCTAGCCACCATCCACGCAAGGCAAAGAAAGGCCTGTTCAGCACGTCGACTCTCCGTCACTGAGTAGCGGGCGGCGGACACCGCCCAACTAGAAACTAATTGGGTATCAGAACGATTTGCGTTTATCTTTTACGGGCCATAGCCTACCACTAATAGAAGAAATGACAATATTTATCATTAACAATCAATCGATTTTGCTTACCTTGCTCGCACAAAAAAGGCGCCCATCGGCGCCCTTTATCACAATATTCAACTTCAATGCTTCACTACTACGTACTCTTTTGTCAGCGGCGCCAGCGGTAGCTGCCAAGCCTCTTCACGGGTGACCCATCTTGCTTCGGCGATTTCAGCCGCCGCTTCGACAGGCTCATCAATAACCAGGCTAAACAGGTGCGCTTCAAGCGCCATGCCCGGCTCATTGGCGGCGGGAGCGCTGTGCACGCCTAGCGGAATCAGTTGATCTTCATTAACCTGCAAGCCCAACTCCTCCTTCAGCTCACGGCACAGCGCCCTTAGAGCGGTTTCCCCCGCATCGATCTTGCCGCCGGGCTGCATAAAGAAAGACGTATTGTGCTTACGCACTAATAGCAAACGCCCATCGGGGTCGCTCACTACGGCAGCGGCGATCTTCAATAGGTTAGCTTCGCTAGCTGACATACATCCTCCTCTATGACCATGACTTCATGCCCATAACTTCCGGTGATATTAAAACGCCCAGTCGTCGTCTTCGGTGGCGACGGCTTTGCCGATGACGTAGGAGGAACCGGAGCCGGAGAAGAAGTCGTGGTTCTCATCGGCGTTGGGTGACAGCGCCGCCATGATGGTCGGATCCACATCGGTGACGCTGCTGGGGAACAGCGGCTCGAAGCCTAGGTTCATCAGCGCTTTGTTGGCGTTGTAGTGAAGGAATTTTTTCACGTCTTCACTCAGGCCTACCTCGTCATACAGCGACTCGGTATAACGCACTTCGTTGTCGTACAGTTCCAACAGCAGCTCGTAGGCATAATCTTTCACTTCCTGCTGACGCGCGGGTGTCGCTTCCGCCATTGCCTGCTGGAATTTGTAGCCAATGTAGTAGCCGTGTACCGCTTCATCGCGAATGATGAGACGGATCAGGTCAGCGGTGTTGGTCAACTTGGCATGGCTTGACCAGTACATCGGCAGGTAGAAGCCAGAATAGAACAGAAACGACTCAAGGAAAACGCTGGCAACTTTGCGCATCAGCGGGTCATCCGAGCGGTAGCGCTCCAGAATCAGCTGGGATTTTGCCTGCAGCGTGGGATTCTCTTCGCTCCAGCGAAAGGCATCATCCACATCGCGGGTGGTGCAGAGTGTCGAGAAAATCGAGCTGTAGGAGCGCGCGTGCACCGACTCCATAAAGGCGATGTTGGTATAAACCGCCTCTTCGTGAGGCGTGCGGGCATCTTCCATTAATACCGGTGCACCGACGCTGCTCTGAATGGTATCGAGCAGTGTGAGACCCGTAAACACGCGAATCGTCAGCTGTTTTTCTTTTTCTGTCAGCGTGTTCCATGACTGAATATCGTTAGACAGCGGCACCTTTTCGGGCAACCAAAAATTACTCGTTAAGCGGTTCCACACTTCCAGGTCTTTATCATCCTGGAGTCGGTTCCAGTTAATCGCGTCAACCCGCGATAAACGTTGCATGGTGTTCATATCACTCTCTCAAAGCCCGGCCATCACAGCCGGGCTAGCAAAGCTTGGTTATATAAGCAGGGTTATAAAAACTAACGCTCAAAAAAACCTAACGCGTCGGCGCGATTACAGCGTGCACGACACACAGCCTTCCACCTCGGTGCCTTCTAGCGCACTTTGACGCAAGCGGATGTAGTAAAGCGTTTTGATACCCTTTCGCCAGGCGTAAATTTGCGCCTTATTGATATCCCGGGTGCTTGCGGTGTCCGGGAAGAACAGCGTCAGCGATAGGCCTTGATCGACGTGCTGCGAAGCTTCCGCATAGGTGTCGATGATCTTTTCCGGGCCAATTTCGTAGGCGTCCTGGAAATAGTCAAAATTGGCTTCATCCAGGAAAGGCGCGGGATAGTAAACACGCCCTAATTTGCCCTCTTTACGAATCTCGATTCTCGCCGCCACCGGATGAATACTGGAGGTGGAGTTGTTGATATAGGAGATCGAGCCCGTCGGCGGCACCGCCTGCAGGTTACGATTGTATAAACCGTGGGCCATGACCGAGGTTTTAAGCTCCTGCCAATCGTCTTGAGTCGGCAGCGCGATACCGCTGCGCTCGAACAGCCCACGTACTTTTTCGGTACGCGGCAACCACGCCTGATCGGTGTACTTATCAAAGAAGCTACCCGAGGCGTAGGTAGAATCGGCAAAACCTGCGAAGGTGTCTTTATGCTCAATGGCCAATCGGTTCGACGCGCGGATTGCATGGAAGGCCACGCAATAGAAATAGAGATTGGTAAAATCCAAGCCCTCATCAGAACCGTAGTAGATATGTTCACGCGCCAAATAGCCGTGCAGGTTCATCTGGCCCAAGCCGATCGCCCGGGACTTCGCATTGCCTTCGGCAATCGACGGAACGCTGCGCAGATTGCTCATTTCCGAAACGGCGGTAAGGCCGCGAATGGCGATATCCACGCTGGTGCCGAGATCGCCTGAGTCCATGACTTTGGCTATGTTCATGGAGCCCAGGTTGCAGGAGATATCCTGGCCAATATGGCGGTAACCCAAGTCGTCGTCATACTCCGTAGGCGTATTCACCTGAAGTATTTCAGAGCACAGGTTACTCATGTTAATGCGGCCAGCAATTGGATTGGCGCGGTTAACCGTATCTTCGAACATCAGGTAGGGGTAGCCCGACTCAAACTGCAGCTCGGCCAGCACCTGGAAAAATGCCCGCGCATTAATCTTGTGCTTACGGATACGCGCATCGGCGACCATTTCATGGTACTTCTCGGTAACGCTGATATCGCCAAAGGGGACGCCGTAAACGCGCTCGACATCGTAGGGCGAGAACAGGTACATATCGTCGTTACGCTTGGCGAGCTCAAAGGTAATATCCGGAATCGTCACGCCCAGCGAAAGCGTTTTGATACGAATTTTCTCATCAGCGTTTTCACGCTTGGTATCCAAAAAGCGCAGGATATCCGGATGGTGAGCGTTGAGATACACCGCCCCGGCACCCTGACGCGCCCCCAGCTGGTTAGCATAGGAGAACGCATCTTCCAGCAATTTCATAATCGGGATGATGCCCGACGATTGGTTTTCGATGCGCTTGATGGGGGCACCCGACTCACGAATATTGCTGAGCAGGAACGCCACGCCGCCGCCACGCTTGGAGAGCTGCAGGGCGGAGTTAATCGCCCGGCCAATCGACTCCATATTGTCTTCAATACGCAGCAGAAAGCACGACACCAGCTCACCGCGCTGCTGCTTACCACAGTTCAAAAAGGTCGGCGTCGCAGGCTGGAAACGGCCGCTAATAATTTCATCCACCAGCGACTTCGCCAGCGTTTCGTCACCCCGCGCCAGGGTCAGCGCGACCATGCAGACGCGGTCTTCGTAACGCTCTAAGTAGCGCTTGCCGTCAAACGTCTTCAGCGTATAGCTGGTGTAGTACTTAAAAGCGCCCAAAAAACTGGGGAAGCGAAACTTATACGCATAGGCCTGCTCGAACAGCGCCTTGATAAAGGCGAAGCTGTACTGGGCTAGCATTTCTGCTTCGTAGTACTGCTCTTCTACTAAGTAATCGAGCTTTTCCTCTAACGAGTGGAAAAACACTGTGTTCTGGTTAACGTGTTGCAAAAAGTACTGCCGCGCCGCTTCACGATCTTTATCCAGCTGCAGCTCGCCATTGGCCCCGTACAGGTTGAGCATGGCATTGAGGGCGTGGTAATCCAGCGTGCGCGCTTCAGAAGTAGCCGCAGGCCGTTTTGCCTCAACATTTTTAGGGGCTAAATCTTTAGAGGCTGTGTCTTTAGAGGCTAGGCTTGTCGTTTCCAAAACTCTTCTACTCCTTTGCGGACGTTGGCCACGTCGTCGTCGGTGCCAAACAGTTCGAATCGATACAGCAGCGGCACGTTGCACTTTTTGGCGATAATGCGACCAGCAAGGCCATAGGCTTCGCCAAAATTAGTATTGCCCGCTGCAATGACCCCCCGCAGGAGGCCCCGATTATGCGTGTCGTTGAGAAAGTGGATTACCTGTTTGGGCACCGCACCCTGCTCACTTCCCCCACCATAAGTAGGGGTAATTAAAATATACGGCTGGGTGACACGTGGAACAGGCTCGTCTCGATTCAGCGGCAGTCGCTTTGCGGCAAAACCAAGCTTTTCTACAAAACGATGGGTATTGCCTGATTTAGTAGAGAAGTACACCAAACTGCCGGCCGCAGGCGCGGATGTGCAACTTGCCAGCATTTAGATGACTTAAGCCAGCGCTTGAATACGGTCTGGACGGAAACCCGACCAGTGATCTTCGCCGACTACCACGACGGGAAGCTGGCGATAGCCCAGCGCTTCAACTTCTTCTTGGGCACCAGATTCAGCGGTAATATCGATGACGGTGTACTCAAGCCCCTGCTTGTCTAGCGCGCGGTAAGTCGCGGTACACTGAACACAAGCTGGCTTGCTATAAATTTGGATTTCCATGGCTATTTTCCTTTTCATAGCGGCATTTTTCGGGTAGAGCACATCTAGTGCCCGCCCCCTCTAGAAGATACAACGCATACTATATATAGACCAATAGAAAATCAATTCAAGCATATGTGGTATTTTTCATCCACAGGATATTGACAACTAATGCCCCACGTTATCCCAGGCAATAAAAAAACCGCCCACTAAAAGTGGACGGTTTTTTCACAACGCCGCAAAGCGGCGCAGCTAGCGGATCATAGCAATATTAGCTAATCGCCGCCTGGTAACGACGCTCAACGTCTTCCCAGTTAACAACGTTAAAGAACGCTGCAATATAGTCAGGACGCTTATTTTGATACTTCAGGTAGTAGGCATGTTCCCAAACATCCAGACCCAGCAACGGCGTGTTGCCGTGCATCAACGGGCTGTCTTGGTTCAGGGTATTTTCTACTACCAATTTCTTTTCAGGGGTAATGGATAGCCATGCCCAACCACTGCCGAAACGGCCAACGGCTGCTTTTTTGAACTCTTCTTTAAAAGCTTCCAAACCGCCCAGCTCAGAATCGATGGCTTTTGCAACATCGCCCTGGGGGTTACCACCGCCGTTAGGCGACATCATTTGCCAAAACATGGAGTGGTTGGCATGACCGCCACCGTTATTGATAACGGCTTGACGCTTGGCTTCTGGAACGCGATCTAGATTGGCGACCAGCTCTTCAACGGGTACATCTTCAAGACCCGTGCCTTCCAGCGTGGCGTTCAGGTTGTTGATGTAGGTTTGATGGTGACGAGAGTGGTGAATTTCCATCGTCATCGCATCGATGTTTGGTTCGAGAGCGTCATATGCGTACGGCAATTCGGGTAATGTATGTGCCATATCATCATCTCCTTGAGTGGCTTTCGTTGCTTTCACTTAACTATGTGCGGTCAGCCCGCAGCTTTTTCAACCACCGGGGTGGATTTTCTTACCTTTTGCCCCAGTACTTTAGTCAACTATTGGCAGTTTACCTAATAGACCCGGCACAAAAAAGCCGACTTCTGGCGAAGTCGGCTTTTAAGACTTAGCTGTTCAACCGCTTACAGCTTGCTCTCGAGCTCCGGCAGGATCTCAAACAGATCCCCCACCAGGCCGTAGTCCGCGACCTGAAAAATCGGCGCTTCGTCGTCTTTGTTGATCGCGACGATCACCTTGGAATCCTTCATGCCCGCCAGGTGCTGGATGGCACCGGAGATACCCACGGCAATGTAGAGATCCGGAGCAACGATCTTGCCAGTCTGGCCGACCTGCATATCGTTGGGCACAAAGCCTGCATCCACCGCGGCGCGGGAGGCGCCAATGGCCGCGCCTAGTTTGTCGGCAATGCCGTCAAGCAGCTTGAAGTTTTCGCCGTTGCCCATGCCGCGACCACCGGAGATCACCACCTTGGCGCCGCCCAGCTCGGGGCGATCCGATGCCGCCAGCTCTTCTTTAACAAAGCTGGATTGGCTGTTTTCTACCACAGTGTTGACCACTTCGATGGTGGCACTGCCGTTTGTGCCCACAGCATCAAAGCCGGTCGTGCGGATGGTGATGACTTTTAGCGCGTCGTCACTTTTGACCGTGGCAATGGCATTACCGGCATAGATCGGGCGCAGGAAGGTGTCGGCACTTTCTACACCAAGTACATCCGACAGTTGGCTGACGTCCTTTAGCGCCGCCAGGCGCGGCAGCACGTTTTTGCCAGTGGTGGAGGCGCTGGCAAGTACGTGGGTGTAATCACCTGCCAGTTCGACCAGTAGAGTACCCATGGGCTCGGCCAGCTGGTGGGCGTAAACGGCGTTATCGGCGACGCGCACTTTACTCACGCCGTCGAGCTTGGCGGCAGACTCGGCCGCGGCTTGCACGCCTTCACCGGCAACGAGAACGTCGATATCGCCGCCGATTTGTTGGGCGGCCGCAATCACGTGAGCCGTCGCACCGGCCAGTTGGCCTTCATGCAGATCGGCAAGTACCAAAATGCTCATAAAATCAGCTCCTTCAAAAGCGCTTATCTCAACGTACGGGGGTAAACAACCGACTTCAGAGAACTTTGGCTTCGTTTTTCAGTTTGTCGATCAGCTCGTCTACCGAGGCGACTTTAACGCCACCCTTGCGCTCCGCTGGCGATTCGACTTTTAGCAGGCTCACCTTGGAGGCAACCTCGACGCCGTAGTCGGCGGGGGTTTTCACATCCAGCGGCTTTTTCTTGGCCTTCATGATATCGGGGAGCTTGGCGTAGCGCGGCTCGTTGAGGCGCAGGTCGGTGGTCACAATCGCCGGCAGCGTCAGGGCAATGGTTTGCAGACCGCCGTCGATTTCACGGGTCACATGCACCTTGTCACCGTCCACCGCCACTTCTGACGCAAAGGTGCCCTGGGGCAGGCCGGTCAACGCGGCAAGCATCTGGCCGGTCTGGTTGTTGTCGGTGTCGATGGCCTGTTTGCCGAGAATCACTAAGCCCGGCTGCTCTTCCTCGACCACTTTAGCCAGTAGCTTGGCAACGGCCAGGGATTCGGCGCGCTCGTCGGTTTCGATATGAATAGCACGGTCGGCGCCCAGCGCCAGTGCCGTACGCAGCTGCTCTTGGGCGGCTTTGGGGCCAACGGTGACAGCAACCACTTCGGTGGCCACACCCTTCTCTTTCAGGCGTACCGCTTCTTCCACGGCAATTTCGCAGAACGGGTTCATGGCCATTTTGACGTTGGTAAGGTCGACGTCCGAGTGATCCGCTTTAACGCGGATTTTGACGTTGTAGTCGATGACGCGTTTAACCGCGACGAGTACTTTCATAGGTTCCTCGCTTGGCTTGTCGTAAAGCCGTTACCCTGAGACGGCACCCGCCCGGCGGATACCCCTTAATTTAAGACGTGTCGTGAAGACTGACTGGCCACTTCCTAACAGCGACCCACCTGCCTTAACACAGCTACTGCCAACAGCAATGGTGGCGCGTTTAAATTCAATGGATTAAATTCAATCAAGCGTTTGATAGGTGCGCAATTGAGAAACCCTACCAATTTGCCATAGCCTGCTGCAAAACGACAACACCTAATGCCTAAACAACCACTACGGCCTTAGTCGTAGCACTGAACGCTGATTAGCGAAGCATACAGCCAATAAATGCCTCTTTCACCATCGTAGGCGTGACCTGACACAGGTATTATGCCTATCATGGCATATAACCAGAAGCAAACGACCGTTTTAAATTAAGGCCGATTTTTTATAAGCTAGTTCTCATTCGCTAGTGTGTATAAATAATGGCACTTAAAGAGAATAAGGAGAAACCGGGTGGAAACTGTTGAACGCGATGTAATGGACTTTGATGTCGTCATTGTCGGTGCGGGCCCATCCGGGCTTTCCGCCGCATGCCGCCTAATGCAGCAAGCCAACGAAGCTGAGCAAGAGCTTACCGTCTGCGTAGTTGAAAAAGGCTCGGAAGTGGGCGCGCATATATTGTCAGGGGCGGTATTTGAACCCCGCGCCCTGGCAGAGCTATTCCCTGACTGGGAAGAGCGCGGCGCACCGCTCAATACGCCGGCGATTCGCGACGATGTTTTTTTGCTCAAAGACGCCGAAAAAGCGCAGAAAGTGCCCAACGCCTTAGTGCCTAAAAGCATGCACAACACCGGCGGCGACCTTACCCGCTATGTGATCAGTGCTGGCAATCTGTGCCGCTGGTTGGCCGAACAGGCCGAAGCCCTCGGCGTTGAGATCTTTCCAGGCTTTGCCGCCCAGGACGTTATCATTGAAGATGACGCCGTGCGCGGCATTTTGATTGGCGATATGGGCGTCGCCGCAGATGGCACCCCCAAAGATGGCCATATGCCGGGTATGGAGCTTCGCGCCAAGTACACGCTGTTTGCTGAAGGTGCGCGCGGGCATTTGGGCAAACGCCTAATTAAAGACTTCTCCCTGGATGCAGGCCGCGACCCGCAACACTACGGGATCGGTCTCAAGGAGCTGTGGGATGTACCTGCTGAACAACACGAACCAGGGCTTGTACTCCACGGCTCAGGCTGGCCACTGGACAAAAACACTCACGGCGGTTGGTTTCTCTATCACGCGGAAAACCAGCAGGTCGTCGTTGGTCTAATTATGGACTTGGGCTACCAGAACCCATGGCTCTCGCCCTTCGACGAGTTCCAGCGCATGAAGCATCATCCAGTCCTTAGCCAGTACCTGGAGGGTGGCAAGCGCGTGGCTTACGGCGCCCGGGCGATTACCAAAGGGGGCTTTAACAGCCTGCCTAAAATGACCTTCCCAGGGGGGCTATTGATTGGTTGCGATGCAGGCACCCTCAACTTCTCCAAGATCAAGGGTCTGCACACCGCCATGAAGTCAGGCTTGGTCGCGGCAGAGAGCGTATTTGAGGCGATCAAAGCTGGCGATGAGGGTGCGCAGGAGCTAACGAGTTTTACCCAGAAATGGGAAGCGAGTTGGGCATATCAGGAGCTTAAAGAGAGCGCCAGCTTCGGCCCCGCGATCCATAAATATGGCACTGTGGGCGGTGGAGCATATAACTTTGCCCACCAGTTGCTGGGCAACAAGCTGCCTAACGTCCACGACACCACTACCGACCACGGCGCCCTTAAGCCTGCGGCCGAGTTTGAAAAGATTAACTATCCCAAACCGGACGGCAAGCTCTCCTTCGACAAGCCGACCTCGGTATTTCTGTCGAACACCAACCATGAAGAGGATCAGCCGTGCCACCTGCACCTTGATGATCCTGACCTGCCGATCCGCGAAAACCTGCCCGAATACGCCGAACCGGCACAGCGCTACTGCCCGGCCGGTGTTTACGAAGTGGTGGAAGATAGTGCAGGACAGCCACGCTTTCAGATCAATTTCCAGAACTGCGTGCACTGCAAAACCTGTGATATTAAAGACCCGGCGCAGAATATTACCTGGGTAGCCCCCGAGGGCGGCGGCGGACCCAACTACCCCAATATGTAGCACCCCAGTATGTCGTAGAGACGACTGATACTTAAGGCGTCGGCGCTCGCCGACGCCATTTAAGATGATGAAACCAGCTTGAGAGTTTGGTACTTAACTCAGCGCTATGCTACAGAAGTGCACATTGTTTTTACCCGCTTGCTTGGCTTGATACATCGCCACATCCGCATTTTTCATTAAGCTTTGTTCATCGAGTCCATCAGCGGGGAACAGCGACACCCCGATGCTTACCGATATATGACACTCTTGACCCGCTAAGATAAATGGCTGCCTCATGGAGGATAGTAATTCGTTAGCAATCGGTACAATTTGCTCGGTTCGACTTACTTTGCGTAATAGAATAATAAACTCGTCACCCCCCAGTCGGGCTACCACATCACTTTCGCGTACCGCTCCAGTCAGCCGCTTAGCCGCTTCTTGCAGTAGATAATCGCCCACAGCATGCCCCAAAGAATCATTGATTAATTTAAACCGATCAAGATCCAAGAAAAGTAGTGCGAAAGATTCGCCATGGCGACCACAAAGGACAACTTCCTGGCTCACTAGATGACTCAAAAAAGCGCGATTAGGCAAATCGGTTAGCGTGTCATGAAAAGCCAAGTGCTCCACTTGCTGAGCATGCAATACACGCTCGTCCATTACCCGCTGCCGCTCCCGCTGAAGCTGCCAGCTCAGGCGGCCGAGTATCACCAGAATCATGAGCAACAGAGCACTTGTCCACGCGGCTCGCTGCCAATACTTTTGCACTAGCAGTTGAGCCTCTGCCAACTGCTCCTGGGCCGAAAGCCCTACGACGATTGATAGTGGAAAATCATAGAGTTTGCGCACCAGTGTGTAGCGTTCCACACCTTGCCAGTGGGTCAGAAAGGGGACACTAACAGCATCCAGCGTACTACTTTGCCAAGCCGCTAACTCCATCAACTCGCCTGAATTAATAGACTCCCCGGTACGCCTGACGCGGACGATGCCATCCTCGCCGACTAGCGCCAGCATACCCTGCTGGCCCAAAGAACGAGCTTCATAGCTGCTCACAAAATAATTGGCATCAATAGCAATAACGACCCAGCCCGAGCCTATCTCTTGCGTTGGCGCTTGCCCCGGCAGTAGTGGCCGGGTAAAGGTAAGCTGCTTCTCTTGTTCAGTCTGTGCTTCACCCACAGCTAAGTAATCACCCTCTTGCGTGGCTTGCAAAGGAGGCCTCAAGCGCAGCCCAAGCAGCTCTGAATCAGTCGACTCAACCACCATACCCTGGGCATCAACAAGACTGATGGTAAATAGCAACGCAGGTGGCAATAAGCGCTGTTCATTTAATGCATTGAGCACGTTCGCGTGGCCGGTGTTGTTGGCGGTGAAACGGACTAATTTCAATGCCGTGTCAATTTCCCTGAGAGCTCTTACAACGCGTGCTTCATAGGTGTCGGTAATTTCCCCAACGGAGAGCTCTGCCTGACGCTCAATGGCCACACGCTCTTTATTAACTAAAAAATAAGTACTCCCCCAGACAACCAACAGCATCATAAAAGCTACTATGCTGAATAGCACCAGTGGCTCTACAAGATGATGAGGCCATCGCTTAATAAAGGCTTTGGTTGAGCTGAACCGGTGAGGACTTCTCTGCTCATTGAGACTACTCAATTGTCAACACTCTTAAACGCTCATCAAGAAAAGCAGGGTCTATATAACCCAGTGCTTTTGTATCACTGACCAGCCGCTCTACCACAGCACGACTATTAGCGAGCGCTTGGGGCGGCTGCCCCCGTCCGGTAAATATCTGCCTGGCCCAGTGCGCCTTGATCTGCGCGGGGGTTTGCCCCGTGAAGTGAGTGTAAAACTCGCTTCTCGCCGCCGTACCTTCAGACTGATCCAAAGGTACCACCATCATCCCATCGGCTATTTGCGTACGGCGTCCTAAATAAATATCCCTTAGATCACTGCTTGTGAGGCGAGAAAAAGGCGCGTCCGCTGATACAACCACCAACACCTCAGCTAAAGCGGGGTTATAAATCAGGCTCAGCATTGCCCCCAATAAGAGGCTGATTCCAGGCGCAATAAGACGTTTAACCATTGTCACTCTCCTTAAAACACAAAGTCGAGCGCAAGGCTGAACAAGTTAATACGTTCACCTGGGGTAAACTCGGACTGTTGATTAATCAGCCCCCCGGATGACCCTGAACGCATATCGATATGATCATACTGGGCTGTAAGTGCCATGCCCGGCCTGAAATCCCAGCGAGCCCCAACCGTAATACTGTCTTGCTGCATTCTGCTGGATAGAGTCTCATTTAACACACCATTAAGAAGCTGCGCGCCTTCTGCATAGGGCGATGGGTAGAGGGCAGCATTCAAGCCCGGTTCTGAGGTGCTACTGGTGATTTTTGCCCGCGCCACACCCACATAAGGCGTCCAGTCGGCGATACGATAGCCGAAAGTCATGTAGGCTCCTTCACTTTTGCCTAACAGAGACGACGACGAAAAGTGCGCCCACTCTCCCATCACAAACCATGAACCGGGGTCATAACTCGCCCCTAAACTCAGCAGGCGCGCACGCTTACCATCAACTTCGTAACGGCTAGCAAGCTCTTCGCCAGGCAGACCAAAGAGACGGTAAATATCGAAGAATTGTGTGAGCTCATCAGCGCTTACTTTCAGTTCGCCGTAGCTGGCAAACAGGGTGGTACTCCCCCAATGCGTGCGATGAGACACACCCCATGAATCGCTGGCGTCGATACTTCCAGTTTGATAATCAGCGCTGCCACCCCCAAAATTCATCTGCAGCTCATTGGTGGCACTTCCGCGGTGGTATCGATAGCGCACATCAACACCATCGAAATTAGCCACAGGGATTAAACGGTAAACTTCTTGTGGTGGTCTAACCCACGGGGTGGCGTAATTAACCTTGCGGTGCTCAGAGGCCATAAAAGAGCTCTGCACCATACGCCCAACGCGCAGACTAAGATCAGGGGTAACATCGTATTGGACATTCGCCCATTCAATATCAGGTGCGAATGAGCCGTCGTGTCGCTTCTCGCTGACCACCTGCACAACAGAGGAGAGCTGAGGCGTCATTCGTAGCGTTGCTTGAAGCCCTAAGCGGCTATCAACTTCAGCGCTCCAGTCATTACTATACCCCGCACCTTCTGAGGCAAAGGGGTCAGCAACGAAGTCAGCGTCACGCTCATCAGAGTGAACGACCCCTAGCGTGCCAAAACCATTAAATTCCAAGTTCGGCATACCGCTATCGGCCAGCAAGGCGCCGCTTTGGGTGACAATCAAAATGGCGCAGAGCCAAGTGGCTTGCCTTACCATGCCCGTTCCCTATTTCATCAGTTATTATGCGATGAGCTGCTGAGTATTAGCTCGGTAGGCTTGTGGGTATTAAATCGGCAGGGCCATGCTAAGTCAAACCGCCCTAAAGCTTAATTTGACGGCAAGTGTGAAAGAGTGTGTCTTGGCGTTGAATCAACTACTTACCCAACAAGCGTTGAGCCATTTTTCAACACTTCAATGGGTGCCCGACGGGCAATCAGCCGCCGTCTTCCCGCCTGATCAAAGCGCACATCAATCACCGGGTCGCTGGCACTTCCCTCTACCGCCGCTACTTCGCCCTCGCCAAACACCGCATGAAGCAGCCGCTGGCCAGGATAAAAGTGCGTCTCTCCGGAAGAGCCCGCGCCTGAATAACCGGCTTTGGTCTCTTCAACCTGCGCCGGGGCAAGCACAATGTCGTCGCGCCCAAGACGCGCCAGATAGCGCTCTACCAGCGCCACCGAGGTCACCTGTAGCGAAGCAGCAGTTGAGCTTTCAGCAACCAGGCAGGCAGCGACGCGCATGCTATCTTGCCAGGCGCTTTCGGCGATAAAACGGCTAGGACGGTGCACGCCGCCGTCATGCAGCACCAGCAGTTGCTCTTGGGCGCGGGTGATCGCTACATAGAAAAGCCGTCGCTCCTCCTCCAAACGCTCATCGCTGAGCGGGTTATCGCGGCTATAGTGGGGGAAATCTTCCTCATTGACCCCGGCCACCGCTACCAGTGGCCATTCAAGCCCCTTGGCACCGTGCACAGTACTGATCAGCACGCCGCCCGCCTGGTTCTCTACTGGGCGTTCCAATAGCTCGATAAAAGCGTCGGGGTCTTGCACGCTTTGTGCTTGTTCAATCAGCACGTCGAGTAAGCGAACATCCTCTTCGCCTTTATCCCGTCGCGCCGCCGCGCGCTTCAGCGTCTTTTCAGCATCGATACTTTCCACCACGTGACGTAATAGCTTGGCGGGTGGCCAGGCACTTAATTGCGGCAGTTCGCAAAGCAGTACCCAACGTTTTTTCAGCGTACGGCGCTGAATCGGCTTTAGCTCCGTCAACATGGGATCGTGCCGTTCGGGCCACTGCTGAGTAGCAGCCAACTGATAGGCTAGCCGCTGCAGCCGCTCACGGGCAACGAAGGGCGTCGGCTGGGAAAGCAGCAGTAGCAACTGCTGGGGGTCGCGTAGCAGGTCAGGCCGACGCGACAGCTTTAAATAGCCCGCCAAGGCCTGCACCAGCGGCAAACGAAACACAAAGCGATCCTCGCGCTGCAGCCGAAACGGAATGCCTGCCTGGAGCAGCGCCAGTTGAAATGGCACCGAGAGTGCCCAGCTACGCACCAGCAGGCTGGCCTCGTTAAACGCTCGCCCCTGGGCCTGCCAATCCATTAATGCATCGAGTAGCAGGCGGCTGCCCTGCCCCACCGCAACGCGAGTTTCGGGGTTATTGGCCGCGGCTAAACACAGCTGGTTAGGGCGCCGCTGGTTAGCGGCAATGGCATGATTAGCGGCGAGCGCTAAGGCGTGACCGTGGCGAAAGGTTGTCGATAGCGGATAGTCGGTAGCACTGCCGAAGGTGGCCGTAAAATTTTCCAGCATGGTGTCGGGTTTGGCGCCGCGCCACTCATAAATACACTGGTTAGCGTCGCCCACCGCCATTACCTCGGCCGTGCGGCCCACCAGCACGGATAAAAGCCGTTGCTGCGCGGCGTTAATGTCCTGATACTCGTCAATAATGACATGATCGAGAAACCCTTCCACGCGACCACGCAGGTCAATATCTCCCTCTAAAGCCAACAGCGGGCGGTAGAGCAGATCGGCATAGGTCATCACCCCTTCGGTTGCTAGCAGCCGCTCGCCCTCGGCAAAGGCCGCCGGAAAATAGTCCGTGTCGGGGTCTAAATTGAGCCGCTCATAGAGCGCTTCCGGGGTGATCATTTCCGCCTTCACTAAGCCGCAAAAGTGGGCCAGGGTTTCAAGACGATCCCCTTCCAGTGCAGCATCGCGGCGTTCAACTGCGTCACGCAGCACATTGAGACTCGCTTGGCGAAGCAGCCTTTCCAGCTGCCAATCAGCGGACAGTAGCTGGCGTGGCGCCAGCGCACCCCATCGACATAAGCTTTGGGTTAAACGGTGGCCCAGGGAGTGAAAAGTGCGCACATCCGGCAGCGCCTGCCCAGCGGGTGCCATTGAGGCTAACCGGCGTTGAAAATCATCCTTGGCGGAGCGGTTGAACATCAGCACCAGGATACGCTTTGGCGGCACACCGCTAGCCAATAGATGCAGTACCCGGGCAGCCATAGTGGTCGTTTTACCGGCCCCAGCCACTGCCGCCACCCGCGCGTGCCCAGCTTGGTGATTAACCACAGCCTGCTGTTCAGCGGTTAACTTCACGGCGCCTCGCCCAATGAATCGTCGTCGAGTTGCCCCAGCGCAAACCAGTGCCCGGCGCTCATCAGCCCAATTTCGCTAGTGCCATTGCCTAAATCACGGGTTTCGGCGGCCTCTACCAGTTGGTAATAGACATTACGGTGCAAGCGCGCAGCCAGTCCAAAACGTACCGGCAGTTGCGGCACCGCCTCTCCTTGCGGCGTTAACGTAACGGAGAGCGGATGTTCGGCATCTAAGCGAATAACGTCGTCAAACTGGGTGGTAAACCACCAGGCATTATCACGAAAGTCGGCTTCTACCGCGACCAGCGGCAGGTCTTCAACCTGAACACGCCAGCGCTCCACCGGCGTGACCAGGCAGTAACCCTGGTCATCAAAGCGCAGCAGCGTGGCCAACAAGCGCGCCACCTTGGGGCGGGCAAACGGCTGACCTTCGTGCCACCAGCTACCGTCAGCGCGAATGCTTATATTCATATCGCCAGAGAGCGCCGGCTGCCACTCATCAAGCGGCGGAATAGCGCCAGCGCGCTCTTGCTCTCCACTACCTTGCTGCAGCAATCGGTCAATATTCATCTCGCCCACCTCGCTTAAGCGTATTCGCTATAAAAGCCCAGCGTTTGCCAGTGCCTGTTTAACGTGTTCTGGGGCATCCGGCGCGGCGGCACGAAAGAGCTGGTAAAAGTTGGCGGTGGTTTGCATGGCAACTTCATCGACACTGATCCCCCGTTGCTTGGCGATGCACTCTGCCACTTGCGCCACCCAGGCTGGCTCATTGGGCTTGCCGCGATATGGAACGGGCGCTAGATAAGGGCTATCGGTCTCAATCAGCAGGCGGTCCAGCGGCAGCTGACGAGCAAGTTCACGCAGCGCAGCAGCGTTGCGAAAAGTAATAATACCCGACAGCGAAATATAAAACCCCAGCCTCACCGCCTCACGGGCCATCGCCAAGTCTTCTGTAAAACAGTGTAATACACCGCCCACGCGGGAGTCGCTATATTCACGCAGCAGCGCCAGGGTTTCTTGTTTGGCTTCGCGGGTATGAATAATCACCGGCAACTCCAGCTCTTGCGCCGCGATCAAATGCCGCTTGAAGCGCTCATGCTGAATCTCTACAGGTACGCTGTCACTGTAGTGATAATCCAGGCCGGTTTCGCCAATCGCTACGGCGCCATACTGTCCAGCGGCCTCTTTAATATCCGCAACACTGGGTTCGCGCTCAACGCTATATAAAGGGTGTAACCCAGCGGAAATTGCCACATCGTGATGGGCACGGGCAATGGCCGCCAGCTGCGGCATATCCTCTAACGTCACCGCCACAGCAAGAAATTGGCTGACGTGGGCAGCACGAGCAGCGGCCAGGGTAGCGGCGATATCGCCCTCATGGGTCTGGTCGGATAAACGGTCTAAGTGGCAGTGTGAATCAACAAACATGCAGGTCTCGACAACAGGTGGGCTATAAGCGTTTTAACCGTCTGATTTAGAGCGTAAACGACGGGGCTGCTTTATCTAATTGACCGGCAAGCAGCGTCTCAATGCGGTCACGCACCGGGTAATCTTGCTGGCTGAAGTGCAGGCCAATACCTGGCATACGGCGGCCACTCACCCCCTCTGGTGATACCCACGCCACCTGACCGGTGACCGAAAGGCGTTCACTTTCACCCGGTAGCGTGAGCAGTAAAAACACTTGCTGGCCAAGGGCGTAAGGGGTTTGAGTGGGCACAAACATACCCCCATGATCCAGAAAAGGCATATACGCGGAGAGCAGTGTCGGCACATCCGGAACAGTAAGAGAGAGCGCTTTTTGAGCTGCCATAACGACCTCGCTGCAAAACGTTAAGATATGCCGCTATGAGCGCAGCAGCGCCGCCCAGCGCACCAACCATGCTTCAAGCACTAACTGCGGATTGGGGTTGGCCCCCACCGCCAACAACCGCCGCTGCTCGCGGGCGTAATCCAGCAGGCGAAACCAATCCTGCACACGACCATTTTTAACCGCCTGGCGATAGAGCGGCTCAAGATCGGGGTTATGCAACACCTCTGCTTCACCGGATAAGCCCAGTCGAATCAGGTCTTCCAGCCAGGCGATACCGTACCATAAGATGGCATCAATCGCCTGGCGATCCAGGCGAGCCGCCTCTGAAACAGGCTCAGCGCCGCGCACTAGCTGCTCAAAACTGTCGTGAATCTGGTGGCGCAATGCACGCTCTTCCGGGACGGCCAGCTCCACCGCAAGCAGCGGCAGACCGCCAGCCACCTGCCACCAGAAATAGGCTTCATCGGCGCTGCCCAACTGCTCAATTAACCAGCCGCGACACGCCTCATAAGCAACGCTTGGCAGCGACCACTGCTGGCAACGGGAACGGATCGTCGCCAGCATCCGTGAAGGCACGTCTGAGAGCAGAATAAACAGCGTTTTATCGCCAGGCTCTTCTAGGCTTTTGAGTAGCGCATTGGCGGCGGCAACGTTCATTGCCTCGGCGGGCGAAATCACAATCACCCGGTAACCACCCTGCTGGGCCGTTTGCGAAACAAAGCGATTAACCTCGCGAATCGGGTCAATACGGATTTGGCGCTTCCCCTCTTCCGGCGAAACGCGCAGTAAGTCCGGGTGGTAACCCGAAGCCAGCATGGCACAGCTATGGCAGTGGCCACAGGCCTGGTCGGCAGGCGATGCACATAGCGTCCGGGCAATTAACGCCTCTGCCAACTGCTGCTTACCCACGCCGTGAGCGCCGTGAATAAGTAGCGCATGGGGCATGCGTCCGCTATTGGCCAGGCGGGTTAACTGTTGCCACGTGGCCTGGTGCCACGGCATTACGCCGGTTAACGCCATGCCGCGACCCGTGTGAGCAGGGCTTGATGAATTTGCGTTTGTACTTCTTCTAGCGGGTGCTGGGCGTCGATCAACGCAAAGCGCTCCGGTGCTTCTTTTGCTCGCGCTAAATAGCCATCACGCACCGCCTGGAAGAACTCGGCCTGCTCCTGCTCAAAGCGATCACGCTGTTCATGGCGATCACGCAGGCGTGACTCTAAGCGCTGTTTTGCCGCCTCTTTGGGCATATCGAGCAGTAGGGTTAAGTCCGGCGAAAGCCCCTGCTGAACAAAGTTTTCCAGCACGGCTATACGCTCCTTTGCAATGCCCCGTCCGCCGCCCTGATAGGCAAAGGTGGCATCAGTGAAACGATCACACACCACCCACGCCCCTCTGGCCAGGGCGGGCAGAATTTTTTCCGCTAAGTGCTGCGCGCGGGCGGCGAACATCAGCAACAGCTCAGCATCCACATGCAGCGGCTCTTGGGGGGCGGGATCCAGCAGCAGTGCGCGAATCGCTTCGCCACGGGCGGTGCCGCCCGGCTCGCGGGTGCGCACCACTTCCAGCCCTTGGGCTTCCAGACACTCGGCGACAAAGCCCACATTGGTGGACTTTCCGACACCTTCGCCGCCTTCTAGCGTAATGAAGCGTCCACGCTTACTCATCATGCTCCCTTAATGTGGTAATCAGTCATGGCTATTATCGGTTGCGGATATAGCGATTAACGGCATTGTTATGCTCTCGCAGGGTACGCGAGAAGTGGTGCGTACCATCACCACGGGCGACGAAATAGAGTGTTTCTCCGGGCAACGGGTTCACAGCCGCTTCTAGCGAGGCCCGCCCCGGCATGGCGATCGGCGTGGGTGGCATCCCGTCAATCACGTAGGTGTTATACGGCGTGGCCTCGCGGATATCGGCGCGAGTAATCCGCCCGTCATAACGCTCGCCCATACCGTAAATAATCGTCGGGTCCGTTTGCAGGCGCATGCCCTGCTCCATGCGGCGCTTAAACACCCCGGCAATTTCGCGCCGCTCCTCAGGTGCACCGGTTTCCCGCTCGATCAACGAGGCCATGATTAGCGCCTCGTAGGGGGACTCAATGGTTAGGTCGTCCGCGCGCTCTTCCCATACCTCTTCAAGGATGCGCTCCATCCGCGTAAGTGATTGGCGCAGGATATCGACGTCGCTCATCCCCAGGTGGTAACGATAGGTATCGGGGAAGAACCAGCCTTCGGGAAAGGTGTCTTCGCGGTCAAGGAGCGTCATTACCTCGGCGTCGCTCAACTCAGCGGTACGATGGTCGAGTTTCGGTGCGGCATTGAGCAACTCGCGCATCTGTCGAAAAGACCACCCCTCAGGAATCGTCAGCGAGTAGGTGACCACCTTATTGCTGCCTAACAGTGCCATCATTTCCAGACCGCTCATATCCGGCAATAGCTGGTACTCGCCGGTACGCAGCCGTGGCACGCGTTCTGGCTCAACCCGTGCGAGCAGACGAAACGCCCAGGCATCTTCCAGCACACCCTGCTCTTCCAATTGCGCCACAACCTGATTAAAGCCCGCGCCAGATGGCACCTGGTAAAGCATTGGCTCATCAAGCGCAAGCGGTGCCTCTAATCGGCTCTGCCAATAGAAATAACCGCCTGCTGCAGCTGCAGCGCCGACCACCACTAACACCAATAAAGCGGTTAATAACCGTTTCACCATGACACCTCTAAGAAAATTACCAGGCGATATCTGAACAAACGATATCTAAACAAACGTTGGTGTTTAAGCAACACCCAATAGCTGATGTGCCAAGCGTTGGAACGGGTCAGACTGAAATAAGGGCCAGCGCTGCAACAGCGAGCCATCCGCTGCAAGTAGCGTAGTCACTGGCCATACCCCCTGGACAGAGTTTGCCACCCATAGCCGTTCGACATCCGCGAGTTGATGAAGCAAAAGCGAAGCTTGAGCAACGGCACCTTGTTCAAGCATTGCAGCACGCAGCGTTCCCGCCACTCCGCACTGGTCAAGCGGAGGTGTCAACACCTCCCCCGCCTGCTGCCAAAAAACATTCATACTGGTGGCTTCTACGACAAAACCTTCGCTATCGGCCAGCACCCCTTCGGCAATAGCGCTATCGCTCCACTCTTGGCGGGCCAGTACGTTTTCCAGTCGATTTAGGTGCTTGATACCCGCCAACCGAGGCTGACGAGCAAGCTGCAAGTCGCAAAGCCGTACCGCCACTCCCTTCTGCCAGCGCTCAACCGACGGTTGAAACGGCGCTCGACGGCTAAGCAGTCGCGGTGCCATCTGATCCGGCTGGGCATAGCCACGCCCGCCACTGCCACGGGTCAGTATCAGCTTAAGCACTTCGAATTCAGCCGTGGGGTCTCCCTGCCAAGCGGCGTCAAGCGCCTGCTGGCAAGGTAGCGGTATTCCCAGACGATGACAGCCCTGCGCCAAACGGGCCACGTGATAGCGCCACAGCACGGGTGACCCAGCACGCAGCAGTACCGTCTCAAACAGACCGTCACCATACGCCAGCCCACGGTCATCAAACGGCACAGACTGTTCGTCAGATAGCGCGGGCGGCAGCATGGTCAACTACACCTTCTTAAACAGCAGCGAACCGTTAGTGCCACCAAAGCCGAAGGAGTTCGATAGCGCCATATCAATAGGCATATCACGCGCTGTATGCGGCACGTAATCCAGGTTGCAGCCTGCCTGGGGGTTATCCAGGTTAATCGTGGGTGGTGCAACCTGATCGCGTATTGCCAAAATACAAAATACTGCCTCTACAGCGCCTGCTGCACCCAAAAGGTGGCCAATCATCGACTTGGTGGAGCTTACTGCCACCTTAGCAGCGGCATCGCCTAAGACGTTTTCAATAGCGCGACTTTCCGCCAAATCTCCTGCAGCCGTCGATGTGCCATGCGCATTAATGTAATGCACTTTAGAAACATCTATCTGGGCATCTTTGATCGCATTGCGCATAGAGAGCGCTGCGCCACGCCCATCTTCCGGCGGCGACGTCATGTGATAAGCATCATCGCTCATACCAAAGCCCACCAGCTCGGCGTAGATATTGGCGCCCCGCGCCTTAGCATGCTCATACTCTTCAAGCACCAGCACACCCGCACCATCGGAGAGCACAAAGCCATCGCGGTCAGTATCCCACGGGCGGCTTGCCGCTTCCGGATCATCATTACGTGTAGAGAGTGCACGAGCAGCCGAAAAGCCGCCCAGGCCCAGCGGCGTGGTGGCCATTTCAGCGCCCCCGCAGATCATCACGTCAGCATCACCATAGGCAATCGTCCGCGCGCTGTAACCAATATTGTGGGTACCCGTCGTGCAAGCTGTGGTAATGGCGATATTGGGACCTCTGAAGCCGTGCTGGATCGCCATATTGCCGGAGATCATATTAATGATGGAGCCCGGCACGAAGAATGGCGACACCTTACGAGCACCGCCTTTGTTCAGCGCGTTGTGGTTATGCTCAATCATGGGGAGACCACCAATGCCTGAACCGATAGCCACACCGATACGGTCGGCATTCTCCTCAGTGCACTCGATACCGGAATCTTCTACTGCCTGGGCGCCCGCCGCCATGCCGTACTGAATAAACAGATCCATCTTGCGGGCATCTTTAGGATTCAGATACGGGCTAATATCAAAGTTTTTAATCGATCCACCAAAGCGGGTGTTAAAGCCGCTGGTGTCAAAATGCTCTATGGGCGTAATACCGCTTTTACCGGCCACGATGTTAGCCCATGACTCATCAACGCTATTACCCACTGGGGTCACCAGGCCTAACCCAGTTACCACTACCCTTTTCCGTGCCATCAGCTTTCCTCCAGGCATCCATGGTGACGCGACCCACTTGGGTCATTTGCTGCTTAAATTTGGTCAACAGTATAACGGAGATTGAACGTTATAAGCATTGTGGCAGCAAAGCAAAAAAGCCGCCCTGGAAAAGGACGGCTCTTAAGGCGGGTGGCTAGCACCCCACCCTGGTTCGATGCATCGACACAACCCTTACTGGTGGGCGTTCACGTAATCGATGGCTTCTTGAACCGTGGTGATCTTCTCAGCTTCTTCATCAGGAATTTCAGTATCGAATTCCTCTTCCAAAGCCATGACCAGCTCAACGGTGTCGAGCGAATCAGCACCCAAGTCTTCTGTAAAAGAAGAGCTGTTTTGGATGTCTTCTTCTTTAACGTTCAGGCGCTCTGCTACAACTTTCTTCACGCGCTCTTCAATAGTACTCATTAACGTACTCCAGTCGTTCACATTAGCCGTTTTTGATAACCAGCTATTTGGAAACCGCAAGCCAAAAGCTGCGGGGTAGTTTATAGACGCCCTTGGACAGACGCAACCGCCAAGCCCAAGGCCATCAACGCATATTCATGCCGCCATTGACGTGAAGCGTCTCGCCAGTGATATAACCGGCTGCATCACTGGTCAAAAAGCCTACCGCGGCGGCGATCTCTTCCGGCGCCCCTAAACGGGCCAACGGAATTTGCTTAAGCAACATCTCGTGCTGTGCTTCAGGCAGTGCCTCGGTCATGTCGGTGGCGATAAAGCCCGGGGCCACAGCATTGACCGTAATCGCCCGTGAAGAGACCTCGCGGGCCAGAGCGCGGCTAAAACCTTCCATACCGGCCTTAGCTGCAGCATAGTTAGTTTGGCCCAGGTTGCCCATGGTTGCCACAACAGAACTAATTGACACAATACGCCCAAAACGCGCCTTGGTCATACCGCGCAAACACGCCTTGCTCACACGATAGACCGATTTCAAGTTGGTATCCACAACGGAGTCCCACTCGTCCTCTTTCATGCGCATCAGCAGATTATCTCGGGTGATGCCAGCATTGTTGACCAAAATAGTGGGCGCACCAAAGCGCTCAGTGATGGTTTTCAGCACACTATCAATGCTGGCCTGGTCGGTCACATTAAGACACAAACCGGCCCCTTCAATGCCGTGCTCTTTCAAATCGGCATCAATTTTTTCAGCACCTGACTCGCTGGTCGCGGTACCAATAACCGTACGGCCTTGGCGACCTAACTCGCGAGCAATGGCTTGGCCAATGCCGCGACTCGCCCCTGTCACCAGGGCAACTCTACTCTCTTGTGTCATAACGTTCTGCCTCTAACCGTGTAATCAAGCCTGGATAGCGAAATAAAGAGCCCCTTGGTCACGCCTTATCAGCCAAGGTTTCACGTGCCAGCTCAAGCGCCGCCTCCAGGCTGTCAGGATCATTTACCGCCAACCCTCTGCTACCCTTTACGATACGCTTATTGAGGCCAGTCAACACCTTTCCTGGCCCGCACTCAATAAATACCTCCACGCCCTGACCCGCCATTGCTTCAACGCAGGCGCTCCAGCGTACCGGCTGATAGAGCTGTTCGATTAACCGTGTGCTGAGTGTTGCGGTATCGGCATGGGCCTGTGCATCGACATTCTGGATGACCGTATAGCGCGGCGCCCGCAGCTCAATGCTTTGCATAGCCGCTGCCAGGCGCTCGGCCGCAGGGCGCATTAGCGCGCAGTGCGAGGGCACGGAAACCGGCAACGCCACGGCACGCCTGGCACCGGCCTCTTGACAGGCAACGATCGCACGGTCGACGGCTACTTTAGAGCCCGCTATCACCACTTGCCCTGGGGAGTTGTAGTTAACCGCTGACACAACGTCGCCCTGGGCAGCCTTTTCACAGGCGGCTTCAACCGCATCGTCTGCCAGGCCCAAGATCGCCGCCATACCGCCTTCACCTGCGGGCACCGCCGTCTGCATGGCCTCCCCGCGTAGACGCACTAAGTTGACGCCCTCGGCAAAACTCATAACGCCTGCGCATACCATGGCGCTGTATTCACCCAGGCTATGGCCCGCCATCACTGTCGGCCGCGGCCCTTCTAACTCTTGCCACACGCGCCAAATAGCGACGCTTGCAGAGAGTAGCGCAGGCTGGGTGCAGGCGGTTGCATTAAGCGACTCTTCGGGGCCTTCTTGGACGACTTTCCACAAATCGTAGCCCAAAGCATCCGACGCTTCCTCAAATGTCGTTCCCACCACACTGTAGCGCTCGGCAAGCTCTCGCAGCATTCCAAGCTGCTGAGAGCCTTGCCCGGGAAAAATGAGGGCAAGGGGTTGAGACATGTCGTTCACCTTTGCTCTTGTAGGCATTTGCTCATATGAGCGATAGGCGAGATTATTGGCACATCCTGATGCCACCTATAAACCCGCAAAAAATTAGCTATTTATTATCTCCATGGCTGACGTGCGCCATCGCCTTCACTTGATGACGTCTGCCAGCGGCCTGCGATCCGCGCAGGTAAATCATGTTCTACCTCTTGCAGGGCACGCCGGATAGCGTAGTAAAAACCATCGGCGTGAGTACTGCCGTGACTTTTTACCACGATGCCGCGCAACCCTAATAAGCTGGCCCCGTTGTAGCGCACGGGATCAAGCTCTTGCTTTAAGCGCTTCAACACAGGCTTGGCCAGTAGACTTGCTAAACGTCCGCTTAGACGCGATTCAAATGCCATCTGCACACGTTCAACCAACATACTGGTCAAGCCTTCGCTCGCCTTGAGCACAGCATTGCCCACAAAGCCATCACACACCACCACATCCAACTGGCCTTTAAACAGATCACCACCTTCAGCATAGCCCTGATAGTCGAAAGCACTCGCCTTGGCATACTCGCGCAGCAGACGGTCAGCCTCACGCACGCTAATACTCCCTTTGGTGGCTTCGGCACCAACATTGAGCAGCGCCACACGGGGCACCGCGGTGCCATCTATACACTGCGCCATCGCCGCCCCCATCAGCGCAAAATCGACTAATCGATGAGCGGGGGAATCCACGTTGGCGCCCAAGTCCAGCAGATAACAGCGGCGCCCTTGGCGTGCGGGAATCGCAGTACTGATCGCCGGTCGAGAAATCCCCTCAACCATGCCCAGCTCGCGCCTTGCCAAAGCAACAAGCGCCGCCGTATTGCCTGCGCTAACGCCGGCAACCGCTTCACCCTGAGCGACACACTGCAGCATGTGCACCATGCTAGTGGCATGGCCTCTGCGCAATGCCCAGGCAGCCGTTGATCCGGGCGCCACGCTATCGGGTGCATCACGCGCCACCAAACGTGACGTTGCCGCAGCCAGAGGCTGCGGCAAGCGCGAAAGCTCAGCAAGAATCTGCTGACGCGGGCCAAACAGAATCAGCTCAAGGTCGGGGTATTCCACCACCGCCTTTGCGGAGCCTGCGATCATCGCACGAGGGCCTTGGTCACCCCCCATCACATCAATCGCTAAGCGCATACCGCACTGAGTCCGTTTAGCCGCTTAGTAACGCAATTGAGGTTTATACCTCAACCACTTTACGACCACGGTAGAAACCGTCTGGAGAAACGTGGTGACGCAGGTGAGTGGTACCGGTTTCTTTGTCCTGGGACAGCGTCGGAGCGGTCAGCGCATCGTGGCTGCGACGCATGCCGCGCTTGGAACGAGTTTTACGGTTCTGTTGAACTGCCATGGGTGTTTACTCCAAGGTATTTAAGGTAAAGGGTGCTTATTTTTTGCCTTTCAAGACATTGAGCACCGCGAAAGGGTTCGTCGCTGGCGTTGTTTCCGACGCCGCGCCTTCTGTTTTGCTGACCAGCTGCTCCGCCGAGACATGACATTCGGCTTCATCGTGATAGACCACCTGGGGCAGGCTGAGAATTAACTCATCTTCAACCACCGTCAGGAGATCCAGCTGTTCCTTTTCCACCAGCACCGGTTCATGACTAGCAGGCAACTCGGCCGCTAAGGCTTCGTCAGTGACCATTCCAAGCAAAAAGTCACTGCTAACCTCTTGAGGCAGCGGCACCAGGCAGCGTCGGCAGGCAAGCGCCAACGTCGCTTGCAAGTGGCCACGAATTTCACGACGACCTTGAGCGTCGACGCCAAACTCAAGCACGACTTGACAGTCGCCGGTTTGGACACCCGCTTCTTCGGCAAGACGTGGCAGCTTATCAAGCGCTACCAAGCCTTCGATTCGTTCGTGGCGGGCTGCGAGCTTATAAGGCTCCACCCGACTGGGGAGTTGTGAGGTCAACATAGGCGCGCAATGATAGGCACTCCCCCTGCTGGTGTCAAAGCTGTCGGTATATTTCTTCATGCCTACCTCAGCAAATAATCCACATAGGCGACAATAAACAGCCAACATAGGCACTTGTGTTGGCTTTCGCTACACTCTACTGCTTTAGATTTCGATACGTGTAACCCCGTTGCCAGGAGCTATTTGTGACGTCCTCATTACCAACAGAGCCATCAAGCAACCAGCTATCAACGGCAGAACTGGTACTTGCTTCAAGCTCACGCTCGCGGCGCGAGCTACTGAACCGCCTACAACTCCCCTATCAGTGTCTCTCACCGGATATTGATGAAACGCCCCAGCGTGGCGAAACGCCCCAGGCATTAGTGCATCGGCTAGCGCTAAGCAAAGCCAACGCCGTTGCGCAGCATTTCACTCACCACCTCATTATAGGCTCTGACCAGGTGGCGGTATTTGAAGGCGACATTCTGGGCAAACCCCATAGCGCCGAAAAAGCCTGCGCCAACCTTGCTCGCTTCTCTGGTCAGCGTGTCACCTTTCTGACCGGCTTAGCGCTACTGGATACCCGCCACCAGCGCCATCAGGTTCATGTAGAGCCTTTTGAAGTGGTCTTTCGCCCCTTGAGCAACCAAGAGATCGAAAACTATGTCGCTAAAGAGCAGCCTTTAGACAGCGCTGGCAGCTTTCGCATGGAAGGCCTCGGCATTGCGCTGTTTGAAAAACTGGAAGGCCGCGATCCCAACGCGCTGATTGGCCTGCCGCTGATTGCGCTCTGCGAGATGTTGCGCCAAGCGGGTCTCGACCCGCTTGGCGCCGCCCACTAACCATGAGAGGCTATGCCAACCTAGAAGCGCAGCGGGGTGTTGGGCGCACTAATACCCAACACCTCGGCGGCAACCTGGGTAAAACGCCGCGTAAAGCGCTCAAATGGATCAAGGCTCGGCGTATAGTCTACCCAGTCGGTGTTACCGACCTGATCGCGAGACAGCTGTTCGAGGCTACCCAATTGATCGACTAAACCTAGCCCGATGCTTTGCTCGCCACTCCAGATCAGCCCTGAGAAAATGTCCGCACTATCGCTGAGCCTTTCGCCGCGACCGGCGCGCACATCATCGATAAACTGGCGATGGGTTTGGCTGAGCACACCTTGCCAAAATGCCTCTGCATCGTTATCCAGCGGCTGGAACGGGTCTAAAAAGGCTTTATTCTCCCCGGCCGTGAGCACACGGCGCTCAACACCAATACGCGCTATCGCCTCTTCAAAACCAAATCCTGCGTAGATAACACCAATTGAGCCCACCAAACTCACTGGTGAGGCAACAATTTCATCCGCCGCCGCCGCAATATAATAGGCACCGCTGGCACCGATATCTTCAATCACCGCAATAATCGGCTTATCGCCCTGCTCGCGCAGGCGCATGATTTCTGCATAAATCCGCTGAGACTGCACAGGGCTACCGCCGGGGCTATTAATGTGCAGCACCACGGCAGCCGCGCTTTCGGCATCCCAGGCTCGGTTTAACCCTTGGATGATGCGCTCCGCATTGGCTGGCGAATCGCTGGCGATTACTCCATTAACCTCAACAATGCCCAAGTGGCGCTGGGCGGGCGTTGCGACAGTCGGCGAGCCCCAGAACAGGCTATACAGCGCGGCAGACAGCGCCACCAGCACAACAGCGAGAAACATCAGCCGGAAAAACAGCTTCCAGCGACGAGTACGCCGCTGTTCGGTCAAGACGCCACCTATCCAGTGATCCATCATTTCCAGCTGGGCGAGTCGCTGGCGTTCGCGCAGGGTTTCGGCATCGTCGCCTGACGCCCCATACCCCTGCTTAGCCCCTTTCCCGGGCGGAACCTCAGGCCCTTCAGTCCAGGGATCCTCATTTAGCTCACTGGACTGGCCACTATTATCAGCGTCGCTACGGCGGTAGCCGCTGGCCGGGCCATCATGCCCTTCATCTGAACCACCTGGGCGGGTTGGATCGTCACTCATAAAATATCCTTATAACCGGTCAAAAAGCTCGTCGACGCTATGGGCAATCCACTTCGGGCGGCTCAGCGCTAACCGCTCCGGGGCATGAACCCCGTATGTGACTCCCACTCGGTCCATACCGATTGCGCGGGCCATTTCAAGGTCGTACTCGGTATCGCCAACCATCACCGCCCGCTCTACTGGAACCTCAAGTTCTGCCAACAGCTCAGACAGCATTTGCGGATGCGGCTTAGAGCGGGTTTCATCCGCAGTGCGGCTGGCATGAAACCACCCACCACTGCCTGTTTCAGCAAAAATGCGATCCAAACCACGCCGGCTCTTACCTGTCGCCACCGCTAAACGCTGCTGCTCACGCCCGCGCAAACGGGCAATTTGCACCTCTACGCCGCCAAAAAAAGCCATCGGCGTAGCGTCAGCATGTACAAAATGGTGCGCATAACGCTCGCGAAGCCGCTCAGCCTGGGCAGGCAAAATGCCTGGGCAAAGCTGTGCAATCGCCTCTGGCAGCCCCAGGCCAATAATATCTTCCACCTCCGGCGCTGAAAGATCGCCCCACTCGGCCTCTACAGCCGCCGCCTGCATGCAGGACACGATGCGCGGCACGGAGTCCATTAACGTCCCATCCCAATCAAATATAATCAGCTCGTACTGCATGGCAACTCCTTGTTGCTGGACACACTTATAAGGTCGTATCAGCGAAGGGCATTTTGCCGGGCGCGCCTAAGCGTCTCTTCCAAGGCGTCAGGCAGCGGTGCTTTAACGGTGACTGGACGTCCGTTACCAGGCTCTGGAAAGGTCAACGCTCGGGCATGCAAAAACAGCCGCCCCAAGCCCAACTGCTTAGTGAGAAACCCGCTTTCGCGGGTAGCGTACTTGTCGTCACCTAACAGGGCATGCCCGGCATGGGCGGCATGAACGCGAATTTGATGGGTTCGCCCGGTGACCGGCTCAGCCTCTATCAAGGTTACTTTTTCGAAGGTTTCGACCACCGAAAAATGGGTACGCGACACTTTACCATTAGGGTCCACCCTTACCCGCCGCTCACCATTGCCCGCATCAAAGCGATCCAAACGGGCGCTCTCATAGGTTTTTCGGGCTGGCCAACGCCCACTCACCAAGGCTAGGTAGCGCTTATCCATACCGTGTTTTTTCAGCGACTCGTTAAGGGTCACCAGCGCATCACGAGATTTGGCCAGCAGTAAACAACCGGACGTATCGCGATCCAAGCGGTGAACCAGTTCCAGGAAGCTCAGATCATCACGCACCTGACGTAGAGCTTCTATTAACCCAATTTTAACTCCACTGCCGCCATGTACGGCCAAACCAGAGGGCTTGTTAAGCACCATCCAGTCTGGGCCTTCCATAATGACGCTCCCTACCAACAGGTCGCGCAAATTATCGCTGACTTCCTTAACGGCTTCGCGAGGCGCCAAGCGTAGCGGCGGAACGCGGACTAAATCGCCCGCCTGTAAGCGGTAATCGACCTTTACGCGCTTTTTATTAACGCGCACTTCGCCTTTACGCACGATGCGATAGATAAGCGCGCGTGGCGCCCCCTTAAGACGCGTCATGAGAAAATTATCAATTCGCTGCCCAGCCTGTTCCGGGGCGATATCCACCCACTGCACTTCACGCCCTTCGGACATTACCGCTTACTCCTGCTCTGCTGTGACGCTAAAAACGGCATTCTAACGTAGACCCAAGGGCATTGCGTCAATTGCTGGTCGTTGTCTTTACTGTTATATTCAAAGTTGTTCACCAGCTAAGCGCCGAAAGCTTCCTTGTCTAGCGCTAGTGACTAGCTGAATGATAGCTAATTGATTAAATTTGTTAGCAAAGAGCATCACCGCTGAGCTTGGTTAATGCGCCTGCCCGACTAACACGCAGGCCTGAACACAAAACGGCACCAGTGTACGCATTGGCCGTTTTTCCAGTATTAAAAACTGATCTTAAAAATGCAGTAACTCTGCCGCCCGTTTTATGCCGGCAGATGAAAGTAAGCCTAGCCCTCAACGGCAGGCAGTAACTAAACAACGCCACGCCCTGAGCAGCCCCTCCTTATTCGTCACAAGGCGCTGGCTGACTCCGGGCGAAAAGTTCAACGCTGTGCCGGTGGCCGGCGTTGGTGAATCGATGAATGCCAGGTGTTGGCGGTGTCAGCAGGGCCGGATGGACGTGACAGAACCACCGGAACACGTCCTGCCTCCGCCACGTACTCAACGCCCTATTGGCCGGGTCGGCGATGACGCCCTCCCGGCTTGACGCGTCAGCATAGCAATGCGCCGAGCACAAGCACGCAGCACCCAGCGGTTCGCCTACGTCACCCCATAGGCCGTTCGCCGGTACGCAACGCTATGCGAGACACTATGAAACGGATGCTTATTAATGCGACCCAGCCCGAAGAGCTGCGTGTCGCTTTAGTTGATGGACAACGCCTTTACGATTTAGACATCGAATCCGGCGCAAGAGAACAGAAAAAAGCCAATATCTATCGCGGCAAAATCACCCGCGTAGAACCCTCCCTGGAAGCCGCCTTTGTTGACTACGGTGCGGATCGCCACGGCTTCTTGCCTCTGAAAGAAATTTCCCGTGAGTACTTTGTCAAAGACGTTTCCGGGCGTCCAAGCATTAAAGAAGTGCTTAAAGAGGGCCAAGAGGTCATCGTTCAGGTTGATAAAGAGGAGCGTGGCAATAAAGGCGCCGCGCTAACCACCTTTGTTAGCCTTGCGGGCCGCTTTTTGGTGCTGATGCCAAACAATCCGCGGGCGGGTGGCATTTCACGCCGCATCGAAGGCGACGAGCGCAGCCAGCTCAAAGACGCCATGGGCCAGCTGACCGTGCCCGATAAAATGGGCCTGATTGTGCGCACCGCTGGCATCGGTCGTAACCCAGAAGAGCTACAGTGGGATTTGGATTACCTCGTTCAGGTGTGGGAATCGATTACCACCGAGGCTGCCAAGCGACCTGCCCCCTTCCTGATTTATCGTGAATCCAACGTCATCATCCGCGCCATGCGCGACTATCTTCGTCAGGACATCGGCGAAGTATTGATCGACAGCCCCGAGATTCACGCCGAGGCGCTGGGCTTTATTCGTCAGGTCATGCCCTCGTATCAGCAGAAGATCAAACTCTACGCGGACGAAGTGCCGCTGTTCTCGCGCTTCCAGATTGAATCGCAAATCGAAACCGCCTATCAGCGTGAAGTGAAGCTGCCTTCGGGCGGCTCGATTGTCATTGATCACACTGAAGCGCTGGTTTCTATCGATATCAACTCCGCGCGCGCTACCCGCGGTAGCGATATTGAAGAGACCGCCCTACAGACCAACTCTGAAGCCGCCGATGAGATCGCCCGCCAGCTACGCCTGCGCGATATTGGCGGCCTGGTGGTGATCGACTTTATCGACATGGGGCCCGCGCGCAACCAGCGTGAAGTTGAAAACCGCATGCGCGATGCCCTAAAGCTGGATCGTGCACGGGTACAGATTGGCCGCATTTCCCGCTTTGGCCTGATGGAGATGTCCCGTCAGCGTCTACGCCCTTCACTAGGTGAGACCAGTGGCGTGGTTTGCCCGCGCTGTAATGGACAGGGCACCATTCGCGATGTGCGCTCGCTGTCGCTCTCCATCATGCGCCTGATTGAAGAAGAGGCCATGAAAGAGAATAGCGCACAGATTCGCGCCATTCTGCCGGTACCGGTGGCCACTTACCTGCTCAATGAAAAACGCAGCGTGCTGGCTGATCTTGAGTCTCGTCAGAATGTTCGCGTCGTACTGCTGCCCAATCCTGAAATGGATACGCCCCACTACGACGTACAACGCCTGCGCGACGACCATCTGGACGAGGATGACACTCAAAGCCTTTCGAGCTTTGAACTCTCGACCGATACCGAAGTGGGCAAAGAGCCGACACCCAGCTTTGTGCCACCCGCCATGCGGGCAGAAGCGGCGGTTAAAAGCGTCACCCACAACGCGCCAGCACCCGCTTCGCTGCAAACCGAAGAGAAAGCGCCTGCGGCTGCCCCAGCTCCTGCGGCCCAACCAACACCGGCGACCAGCGAGCAACCCAGCGTTATTGGTCGCTTTATCCGCGGTTTCGCCAAACTGCTTGGCAGCGACGAAAATACAACCGAAGCCACACCAGCGCCAAAGGCTGAAACCCCGGCGCCACGCAAGCCGAGCGAGCGTAAAACTACTCAGCGCAGCAGCGAGTCGCGGCAGAAGTCTTCGCGCAGCGAGCGCGGCGATAGCAGTGCCAGAACTGAGCAAAAGGCTGAACAAAAAGCCGACCAGAAAACTGAGCAGCGCAGCAGCACACCGCGCCCAGCCAATGACGACAATAGCGAAAAGCGCAGCGGCCCTAACCGTACCCGCAACCGCCGTCGTCATCCTCAGCAGGAGGATGCCAATGGTCAAGATTCGGCCAAGGCACCTCGTAAAGAGTCCCAGGCTGATAACTCTTCTAAAGACGGCGCCTCCAAAGGCAGTACTGCCAAAGAGAGCTCTAAAGAGAGCAACAACAGTAAAAGCGCAGGGCAAAAAGAGCCACGCCGTGATAGCGGTGCTGAAAAAGCAAGCGACAATCAGCGCGATGAAACGGCTAAGCAGGACGACGGCAAGCCGAAGCGTACCCGTAACAACCCGCGTAACCGCACGCGTACCCAGGCGATTAATCCCCAAGCAGAAGCTGAGCAGTTAAAGCTGCAGGCCCAAGCCCAGGATGACGCGCCAGCAGCCGCGCAAGCGCCGAGTGAAGCACCTGCTACAGAAGCACAGGCACCGGAGGCTAAGGCAGCGACAAATGAGACACCGATTACTCCCGAACCGACATCGGGACCGGAATCGGATGATCGTAACCCCGCGCCAACAGCCGACACCGCTCAGCCAGAACCGACAGCAGCTGTAGAGCCCGATACCACAACGGAGCCCGAGGCTAAGAGTGCGCCAGAGCAAGCGGACAACGTTACAACCACCGACCAGCCCGTGGCAGAGAACGCTAAAGCGCGCAAGTCGACGCACCAGCGTCGTCAGCCTAAAGCGGCACCTGGGGAAACCACCGAGGATAGCGCTGAGCAGCAGGCAGCCCCCGCTGCTGAAGCGCCCCTGGCTGAAGCCAACGCGGAGCCTGCTGACACTGAGCAAACTGGCGATAGCCAGCCCAGTGCTAGCGAACCGGTAGCGCCTGAAGCCATCGAACCGCCTGCGGCCAACGCTGTTGATCCAGCAGAAGCAATTGAAGAGGCCGCCTCCTCTGCGCCTTTCCATAGCGCTGGTTCAGACGAGCGTCAGCCTGAAGCGTCAACCAACGTCCAGGAAACTGGCACTCCCAGTGCTGCTGAGAGTGTCGACGCTGAGCCCTCAACTGAAGAGCCATCCAGCAGCGAGCTAAAGCCAAGCGCCGAAGCAAAAAACGATGAGCCACAGAACGTTGAAGAGAGTAGCGTTGAACTGAATAATACGGAAGAGAGCAGTACTGAAGATAACAGCACTGAAAAGAAGAGCAGCGATCTAGAAGCCCCTGCGGCTGAAGCTGAGCCTCAGCCCGCTCAGTCGGTCGCCAACGAAGCACCTGCTAAAGAGGAGCCTGCAGAAACGGTTAATGAAGATATGCCTAAACCGCGTCGTCGCACCCGGGCCCACAACGACCCGCGCGAGAAGCGTAAACAGGCGCAGCAAGACACCCACTCCGAGTAAATCGGTCAGCGTGTTGCAACAGCAAAAAACCCCGCTTCGGCGGGGTTTTTTACGTTATCGGCACCGTTAGCACCCGTTAGTAATAAGCATTAGGGATTAACCAACCGCGGCTCAGGTTCTAAACGTAGTCCAAAGCGTGCTTCCACTTGGGCGGCGATATAGTCGGCTGTTTTCATCAGCCCCTGACGATCTCCGCCGCCAAAGTGCACCAGCACCAGCGCTTGATGCTGGTGCACCCCGAAGGCGCCATCGCGCATCCCTTTCAAGCCGCACTGATCGATTAACCAACCCGCCGCCAGCTTTGTTTGACCGCCCTCCTGGGGGAAGTGCGGCATGGACGGGTGTTCTTTCAGCAGCTGTGCTGCCCATTGATGGCTAACGAGTGGGTTTTTGAAGAAACTTCCCGCGTTGGCCAGCACCTGAGGGTCGGGCAACTTCTCGCGCCGAATAGCGCATACCGCTTCGGCGACGGCAAGCGGCGTGGGAGTGAGAGAGTTCGCTAAGCGTGCAGCGAGATCGCCATAGCCGAGCCGGGGTGCTGGCGTACGTGACAAACGCAAAACCAACTGGGTGATCACCACACTACCCGCCAATTCACCTTTAAATAGGCTGTCACGGTAACCAAAAGCACACTGCTGAGAGCTCAACCAATCAACCTGCCCGGTGGCAAGTTCCATTACCTGTACCGCTTGCAGCGTATCGGCAAGCTCAACGCCGTAGGCACCAATGTTCTGCACCGGTGCGGCACCACAACTACCGGGTATCAGCGCCAGATTTTCAATGCCCCATAGGCCGCGTGCAGCTGTGGTCATCACCAGCGTATGCCAATTAACGCCAGCCCCCACGTGGGCCAATACATCCCCTGGACGCTGACTAAGCCAGTACTGCTGCAAAGCAGGACGCACCACCAACCCTGGTAACGTTTCGGGCAGCAGCACATTGCTACCGCCGCCCAGCAGCGTGACCGGCCAGCCCTTACGGCAAGCCTCCGCTAGCGTTTGGCGTAAGGCTGTTAATGTCGTTGGCGCTGCGAAGCGCTCTGCTTGGCAGGGAAGCCGAAGCGTGTTCGCCGCGGACAGATCGACATTGCTGAAAATAGTCATTTATTTAGCCACACCATCAGCCCCATTAAAGCCCACGCTTGAGGTGTTGAATCAACCCATCTGATGCGGCCTCAATCATATTCAGCACGTTCTCAAACCCCTCATCACCGCCATAGTAAGGATCTGGAACTTCGGCACCCGCGGAACCGGCAAAATCCAAAAAAAGCCCCACATGCGCCTGGCTATTGGCGGGCTTCAGCTCGCGCATGGCGCGTAAATTGTCCTGATCCATACCCAGCACGTAATCGAATTCACGGAAATCCTGCTCGCTTAGCTTACGGGCCCGCAGGTCACTTAAATCGATACCGCGCAGTCGCGCTGCCTGCTGGGCACGGGCGTCCGGCGCTTTGCCTAAATGCCAACTGCCGACGCCGCAGGAGTCAATTTTAACCTGCCCGGCCAACCCCGCTTGTTCAACAGCACGACGAAAAACACCCTCCGCGGTGGGTGAGCGGCAAATATTGCCTAAACACACAAATAACACTTTCACAGTAGCGCTCCTTTACAACTTATTAGCGTCACTCGTCATTAACCACAGGCTATGTTAATAGCGCGCTAAGCCAGCAGCGCCCGAACCCGCGCTAGATCCTCAGCCGTATCGACCCCAGCAGGGTTGACTTCGCAGGCCAATGCCACCTGAATCACGTGGCCGTTCTGCAGTGCACGCAGCTGTTCGAGCTGTTCAAGTTGCTCAAGGCTTGAAGCGGGCCAGTCCCGGTAGGCGGCTAGAAAACTAGCCCGGTAGGCATACAGGCCGATATGACGCAGCCAAGCATCGGTTGCCAGCATGGTGGGCGGCGCTTTGAACTGTTCACGATCCCAGGGAATTGGCGCCCGGGAAAAATACAGCGCGCGCCCCTGAAGCGTACGCACCACCTTAACCACATTAGGATTAAACAGCGTGTCCACATCATTGATAGGCTCGGCGAGCGTGGCTATCGATGCCTCGGGATCGTCGGCCAAACGCAGCGCCACCTGGTCAATCAGCGCGGGGGGAATTAACGGCTCGTCACCCTGCACATTGACCAGCAGCGCATCATCCGCCAACGCTAAGCTAGCAGCCACCTCGGCTAAACGGTCGGTGCCCGATGGGTGATCGTCACGGGTCATGATCACCTCGGCACCGTAAGGCAGCATGGCATCGCGAATGCGGCTATCGTCTGTCGCCACTACCACTCTGGCGGCGTGGCTCTGCCAGGCGCGACGCCATACGTGGGCAATCATTGGCTCCCCGGCAATCTCAAGCAGCGGCTTGCCGGGTAACCGGGTAGAGCCATAGCGCGCGGGTACGACAACCGTATATTCAGGAAAAGCCATTAAGCGCCTCCTGAATGTCCTGGAGAGCGTCCTGAAGAACTGGGTAACTTTTCATCGGCATCCATTGTGCGGGCCTCTTCAGGCAACATCACTGGAATCCCCTCTTGAATGGGATAGGCGAGTCCATCGTAGTGGCAGCGCAGCTCTTGAGCGTCGCGGTCATATTTCAGCTTACCGTTACACAATGGGCATACCAGCATTGCCAGCAGTTCCTTATCCATGCGCATATCTCCTTTAGGAAAGAGCCGACAGCCGCGCTGCCAGCCAGTGCTCAAATTCGGGTGGAAGGGTTGCTTCCACGTCTAGTACCCAGCTATTCGGCGGCGCCAGGGCGTAACACTTAACGGCGTCTTTGGCGGTCATAATCACCGGGCGCGACTCTGCAAAGCTTAGCGCGTCTGCATCAAAATGCTGGTGATCAGCTAGCGGGTGCCACTCGCCCTCAATACCCAGCGCAGAAAGGGTACGAAAAAAGCGTTCGGGATGACCGATACCGGCGACCGCGTGCACCGGCAGCGTAAACGGCAGTGGCGCAAGAGGAAAATGCACGCCATCGTCAAGGCGGCGCCAGCGCAGCGGCGCTAGTTGCATGGTAGTGACCGAGGCGACCGGCAACGACGGCGGTGAGTCGCCGTTGACGATTACCGCATCAACACGCTGCAACCGGCTAGACGACTCGCGCAGTGGCCCCGCGGGCAGGCAGCGGCCGTTACCCAGCCCGCGGGCACCATCAACAACGACCAGCTCAATATCCCGGGCCAGCGCCAGATGCTGCAAACCGTCGTCGCTAAGGATAATATCGCATCCCGCATCAACCAATGCCTGAACACCCCGCACGCGCTGGGGATCCGCCACCACTGGCAAGCCGGTTTGCTGTGCCAGCATCAGCGGCTCATCGCCGCTTTCGGCAACGTTGCTGCTGGCGGTAACAAATAATGGGTAGTGCAGCGCTTTTCCGCCATAGCCGCGACTAACAATGCCTGGCGACCAGCCTTGAGCCACCAGCCAGCTAGCCAACCACGCCACCAGCGGCGATTTTCCCGTTCCCCCCAAGGTAATATTACCGACCACAATAACCGGCACGGGGGCTTCCCAGGCGGCCTTGCTGCCACGCTGATATGCCTGCTCCCGACGCACCATGGCCCACTGGTACAACGCCCCTAATGGCCTCAGTGGCAATAGCCAGCAACTGCCTTGATAGGCGCCCTTCAACCAGCGCTGCGACAGTGTCATAGCACCTCTTGGAACTGTAGCTGGTGCAGTGCCGCGTAGGCGCCCTCGGCATCCAGCAGCGCCTGATGCGAACCCTCTTCGATAATGCGCCCCTGATCCATCACCACAATTCGGTCGGCTCTTTCAATGGTAGACAGGCGGTGAGCGATAACCAGCGTAGTACGCCCTTCACAAACCCGCTCAAGGGCTTTTTGGATATAGCGCTCGGACTCCGTATCCAGCGCTGACGTCGCCTCATCCAACACCAGCAACGGCGCATCCTTAAAGATCGCCCGAGCTATCGCCAGCCGCTGGCGCTGCCCGCCCGAGAGCATCACACCGTTTTCGCCCACGGTGGTGGCATAGCCATTGGGAAGCTTGTCGATAAACTCATGGGCATAGGCAGCCTCTGCCGCCGCCTGAATGGCCTGGGGATCAGGATTGTCCACCCCATAGGCAATGTTATCGGCGATCGAGGCGTTGAATAGCGTCACCTGCTGGGACACCAGGGCAATTTGCTGGCGTAGTGGCCCCAGCGCGTACTCATCAACGTTAATGCCATCGATGCTAATACGGCCCTGGCTGGGCCGGTAGAAACGCGGCAGCAGGCTGACCAGGGTGGACTTGCCACTTCCCGAACGCCCGACAATCGCCACCAGTTCACCCGGCGCTAGGCGCAGATTAATATCGTGCAACACTTCGGGCTGGTCGTCAGCGTAGCGGAAGCTAACCTTATCAATCACTACCTCGCCGCTTAAACGGCTGGCGATGCGCTTACCGCTATCCTCTTCAGGGGTCATATCCAGTAACCCGAAAAGTTCTGACGCGGCCGCTAGGCCTTTCTGGATCTCACCATTAATCTCAGTCAGTTGGCGCACTGGCTTGATCATCAGGGCGGCTGCGGTAATAAAAGCCACAAACTCACCGGGCGTCATGTTCTCCATCAGCGAAGGCGCCATGGCCAGCCAGACCAGGATAGCCATGGAGATAGCCACCAGCATCAGAATCACTGGGGAACTGACCGCACGGGTCATGGCCTCTTTCATGCTTTGGCGGCGATTCTCTTCACTGACCCGCTCGAAGCGCTGCTTTTCATAATCTTCCGCGCCGTGGGTTCGCACTACCCGGTAGCCCGACAGCGCCTCAGAGGCAATATGGGTGACATCGCCCATGGAGTGCTGAATACGCTTTGAAATGCGCCGAAATCGTTTACTCACGTAGCTCACCACTACCGCGATGATCGGCGTTACACCCAAGAACAGCAGCGTTAACATCCAGTTAGTCCACAGCAAATAGAGCACCAGACCGACGACGAACAGTCCCTCACGCAGAATAATCGTCACCGCTTTGGTGGCCGCCCCGGCAACTTGCTCCACGTGGTAGGTCACCCGCGACACCAGTTGACCGCTGGAGTGGTGGTCAAAAAACCAGCCGGGCAGATGGAGAAGATGGGCAAACACGTCGCAGCGCAGGGTATGAATCACGTAGCGGCCCACATAGGCCATAAAATAGGTGCTTAAAAAAGTACCTAGCCCCCGGGCGGAAAACATAATAATCACAAACAGCGGTAGAAATAGCCGAAAGGCCGCATCCGGGTTTTGAATGCCATCAATTAGACGCTTCATCATTTCCGCAAGCGCCGTACTCGATGCGGCATACACCACAAACCCCACCACCGCCAGTGCAAAAGCACGCCAATGCGGCTTAACATAGCCCAACAACCGTTTATAGATAACCCAACCTGAATCAGTCACACGCGCTCCTGGCCATAGTGTGCAGTGTCGGGAATTCTACCTGATGGCGGCGCGCTTCAACACTGGTTACGTCGTCCCGGCAATGGTCGCGTTGTTTCAACCTGAACGGGATGGGCCGCGTTTAGCCAAAAACGCAGTGCTCCGTCATGCACCGTGTTCCATAGACAGCTTCCCTGCTGGCGAAAACGGCGCACAACATCATCGACCGGATGCTGAAAAGCGTTACCCCGCCCGGCGCTAAATATCACATGTCGAGGTGCGGCATGGCGCACAAACTGGATACCCGAACTAGTGCCGCTGCCATGGTGCCCAGCAACCAGCACGCTAACGGGCCGCTCTACCTCACCCAGAAAGCGCCGCTCTACCTGCGTGCCCACATCCCCGGTAATCAGCAGACGCTGCTCACCAACGCTCACCTCAAGTACGCAGGAGCGATCGTTGGCAGAAAAATCGTTATCTCCCGCGGGCGGCCAAAGGATGCGGTAATTTACGCCGTCGCGCTGCCAGCGTTGACCACGCTGGCAGTCATGGCTTGAAACAGGCAGCGCCTCACCCGCGGGCGCCATCCACTGCCTGACCCGATGATCGGCTAGCAACGCGCGAATACCGCCCGCATGGTCATTATCAGCGTGGCTAACAATCACTTGATCAAACCGCTGCCCCGGCGACCAAAGCGTCTCTAGCGGCATAAAGCCGCTACGAAAGCGCGGCCCGGTGTCGTAGAGCAGGCGATAATGTTCGCTGCGCAGCTCTATCAACTGCCCCTGCCCAACGTCATACACACTAACTCTGAGCGTATTGGGAGGAATCGATGACGGCAGCGACCACCAGGGCAGCGCTAGAACCAGCGCGGTAGCAGACAACCGCAGCCCCGGCAGCACGGCAGGCAGCCCCCAGCATAACGACAGTAATAACAATGCAAAAGCGAGCGGGTAAGTTAACGGCCGATCAGGCTCCCACAATGGCCAGTGCTGCACAGCAAGCGCCAACAGCAGATGGAAAACGTCAAGTGCCTGCTCAAACAACCACCACAGCGCTTCTCCCACCCCAGGTATCGGGGACAGCAGCCACCCCAGCAGCGCCGAGGGTACCATCACCGAACTCACCCAGGGCACGGCGACTAAATTGATTAACGGCGCGGCGGGCGCCACCCGTCCAAAGGCCACCAGTACCGCAGCGGCCATTAACGGGGCGAGCAGTAGCTGAGATCTCACCAGCGCCCAGCACCAGCCTTTCACCCCTTTGGGTCGCTGCCGCCCCTGCCAAATAAGGATTAACCACGCTACGGCTACGAACGACAGCCACATGCCAGGGCGCCATAAAGCCAGCGGATCAACGATCAGCACCAGCGCAAGGGCCAGCCACCACGCTTGCCACGGCCCTGGCGCATGACGCCCGCTGAGCACCCACAGCCCTATCAGCGTCATTACCATCGCGCGCATGGCGGGAGGCGCCATTCCGGCAAGGGCGGCGTAACCGACGCAGGCTACTGCCGCCAACCACCATGGCCAGGTACGCATGCGCCAGTGGGTGGGCGTCGTCAAACGCGCGGCTAACTTGGCGAGTAGCAGCGCAAACGACGCCACCAGACCGACATGCAAGCCTGAAATCACTACCAGATGCGTGGTGCCGGTAGCATTCAGCAGCGACCAGTCATCCTGGGTAAGCTGTTCGCTATCTCCCAGTGTTAGCGCCGCTAACCAACGCTTCGTACGCTCGTCAATTGTTTGCTGGGCTAAAAAATTCAGCGCCAGTTGGCGCAGCGAAGTGCTGGCGGGAGAGAGCCGCACCGGTGCAGGGTCCTGGCGCAGGTAGCCCGTGGCGTGGATTCCCTCACGCCATAGCCACTGCGCATAATTGAAGGTATCAGGATTGGCAAAGCCGCTTGGAGGGCGCAAACGCAGCGTCATTTGCCACGCTTCTCCGGGCTTAAATCGCTCATCGCTATAAGCGGTTATGCGCACCTTGGAGAGCGCCGAACAGCTGGGCCGGGCTGGGCTATTTACAGCACTGTGGCACTTATCAACGCTTAACAACAGGCGCGTTGCATTGCCCAACGGCTGAGCGGTCAACACGGTCGCCTCCACGGTAATATCTTCACCGCTGAGTCCCGCCGGCAAGCGACTTCCCCACTCACTTTGTACGCCAATGAAGACCCACGCCCCGATTAGCAGCCATCGACCTGAGCGCGGCCGCCACACCATTACCAGCAAAGCAGCTACCAACCCCCACTCAAACCCACGTTGGCTCAGCGCGGCAGTGTGGCTATACCAAGCAAAAGTGCCTCCGGCGAGTGCTGCAAGTGCCGCTGGCATGGCAACACCTAAGCGCATAGAACCCTCCCTGGTGACGCATCATTGATGGCCTAGCATAGCCGAAAGGCAGCTCGATATGGATAATGGGCCACATCGATAGGTAAGAGTATCCATCATGCCGCGCCGGTTCCTGCAGCGCTACATGCCCAAACCCGACACCATCAGGAAGCAGCGCTCGCTACGCTTTATGGCACCGCTGATTGCCGATCCAGGTTTGTGGCTTTTAACTCGCCGAAGCGTTGCCAATGCATTTAGCGTGGGCGTGTTTTGCGCGATGCTGCCTATCCCCTTTCAAATGGTGGTCGCCGCGCTGGGCGCGCGCATAACACGCTGCAACTTAGCCCTCTCGGTGGGTTTGGTATGGATTACCAACCCCTTAACAATGCCGCTGATTTTTTACGGCAACTACTGGATTGGCACCTTTATACTCGGCGCGCCCGTGCGGGAAGCCCCCTCGCGTATCTCTTCACGCTGGATCGCCGAACAGATGCACGACATTATGCCGCCACTGATCGTCGGCTCATTGGTAACGGCGGTCGTATTGGCCATCGTCGCTAATATTGGCATTCGATTAATCTGGCGCTGGCACGTCTCCCATAACTGGAAACGCCGCCGCCAGAAACGTCGGCAGCGGCGCGCACAGATTGAAGCGGAATTTGATGAGTAATGATGGATGATTGAGCTCGACGGTTAGAGCGCTGGAGCCTGCTCTACCAACTTACCCGCATCCAGTTTAAGCACCCGGTCTTGATGGGCCGCAAGGCTCACGTCGTGGGTCACAATCACAAAGGCGCAGGCGCTCTCTTTGGCCAGTTCGTCCATCAGCGCCAAAATAGTCGCCGCCGTGGTCTGGTCCAGGTTACCCGTCGGCTCATCCATAAGCACCAGGCTAGGATCGGTGACCAGCGCGCGGGCGATAGCCACGCGCTGGCGCTCCCCGCCGGAAAGCTCTCCCGGCTTATGATCCGCACGGGGCTGCATGCCTACCCGCTCGAGTATCTGCATCGCCCGCTGCTCGGCTGCCTTTTTCGACTGGCCGCGAATAATCAGCGGCAACGCAGCATTTTCGACGGCGGTGAATTCCGCCAACAGATGGTGAAATTGATACACAAAGCCAATGTAGCGGTTACGGAAGCTACCCAGCGCCGCTTCATTTAAGCCCGAAAGCGGCTCACCGGCGATCACCACCCTGCCTTCGCTGGGACGATCCAGCCCCCCCAGCAAGTTGAGTAGCGTCGTCTTACCCGACCCCGAGCTACCTACGATGGCCACCCGTTCCCCGGCACGCACCTGCAAGTTGAGCTTATCCAGCACCGTGAGATCCTGAGGGCCCTCACTGTAGGTTCGTGTCAACGCTTGGCAATCGAGCATCACCGCCGCCTCTTGCCCACCGTGGGTAGACGTAGCGTTTATAGTCGCCGAATTCATAGACATCGAGTCATCCTTATTCCTGAAGTCATCATTCCGGAAGCCATTATTCATAGCGCAACACATCCGCCGGCTGAACTTTTGCTGCCCGCCAAGCAGGATAGAGTGTCGACAGGAACGTCAGACCAAAGGCTGCCAAAACGATCCGAATAACATCGCCCCACTGCAGTTGAGAGGGTAGATCGCTGATGAAGTAGACCCCGGCATCCAAGAACTGGATACCTATCGTTCCCTCAACCCAGCCGATGAGATCGGCAATGGTGAGCGCCAGCAACACACCCACAGCCACCCCGATGGCGATACCGATAAGCCCGATGGCCATGCCCTGGACAATAAAAATGCCCATAATCGAGCTCGGTTTAGCGCCGATCGTACGCAGAATAGCGATATCCGCACGCTTGTCGGTAACCACCATGACCAGCGTGGAGACGATATTAAACGCCGCCACGGCGATAATCACGGTTAGCAGCAGCGCGATCATGCGCTTTTCCATCTGTATCGCCTGGAAAAGGTTACCTTGGGAGAAGGTCCAGTCGCTGCCGCGATACTCAGGGCCAAGTTCATTGAGAATTGCCTGGGTTTCGCTACTGGCGGCAAATAAGTCATCCAACTGCAGGCGAAGTCCGCCTACCGCATCGCCCATCCGTGCAAGGGTCTGCATATCTTCGATACTTGCGTAGGCCAAATTGGCATCAAGTTCGGCGCCAACGCTAAAAATACCGCTAACGGTAAAGCGCTTTAAGCGCGGGAATACGCCGGCGGGGGTAATGGATGCTTCCGGCACTAACAGTGTCACCCGATCCCCCACGCCAACCCCCAAGTTGCGCGCCAGCATCGACCCTAGCACCACATTCCACTCACCGGGCACCAGATCGGCCAGCTCGCCTTGGCGCATATGCTCGCCGATGATAGACACCCGTCCTTCCCAGTCAGGATTAATACCGGTCACCATAGCGCCCTGATTGCGCCCCCCCACGGAGAACATGCCCTGCTGCTCAACGTAGGGAGCCGCGCCAATGACGCGCTCGCGCTGCATTAACTCTTCAGCCAGGGACTCCCATTCGACCATCCCCACACGGGACTCGATTTTAGCGTGGGGCACCATACCTAAAATACGCGTGCGCAGCTCATGGTCGAAGCCGTTCATCACCGACAGCACCAGAATAAGTACCGCGACCCCCAGCATTAGCCCCAGCATCGAGGTAAGTGAAATAAACGAAATAAAGTGATTCCGGCGTTTAGCGCGCACGTAGCGCAGCCCCACCAGAAAAGGCAAACGATCAAGCATGGCGTCATTCCTTATCAATAAGCGCTCATGGTACGGTTTTTTTAGTCTCTCTGCATGTTCCAAACGGCCATTAGAGCGGCCTTCGCCGTGAGCGTTCATAATAAAAACGTTACGCTTGCAACTTGCCCCGCCACACCCTACATTGCGCCGATTTACTGCTGACCGTGTGGCTACCTTTGTGTCTTAGCCTCGGTTAGGTTTATTTACTCCAAAAGGCCTTCATGACATTGGCGACTATGACCTATCGTTTGCTACCCGAATGGCATCCCCAAGACGGGATACAACTGACCTGGCCTCGCCATGACGGCGATTGGGCGCCACTGATCGAGCGCATCGAAGCCACTCTCGAACGCATTGTGATGGCCACGGCTCACTACCAGCGGCTACTTATATGTATCCCCGATGAGGCCACAAAACAGCGTTTAGCGGTCACTTTTGACGCCTACGGCGTGCCCGCTGAACGCCTGCAGCTTATTGTCGCACCTACCGACGATACCTGGGCGCGGGATCATGGACCGATCAGCGTGGTCGATGAAGATGGCCAATGCGTCATGCTCGATTACACCTTTACCGGCTGGGGTGGCAAATTCCCCGCCGAGCGTGATAATCGACTCACCCAGCGGCTTGCTGATGCAGGCGTATGGGCCTGCCCGGTGGTAAGTCGGGATTTTGTGCTGGAGGGCGGTGCCATCGAAACCGATGGTGAAGGCACCCTGCTGACCACCGAAGCATGCCTGCTAAACCCCAACCGTAACCCCATGCAATCTCGAGTTGAGGTAGAAGCACGGCTAGCCCAAGATTTCGGCGTTGACCGCGTATTGTGGCTGGCCAACGGCCATTTAGAAGGCGACGATACCGACAGCCATATTGATACCCTGGCGCGCTTCTGCGATCCATCCACCATAGCTTACGTGCGCTGCGATGACCCCAACGACCCGCACTACCCGGCCTTGGCAGCCATGGAGCGGGAGCTGCAGGCTTTCCGCCAGCGCAATGGCGAACCTTACCGGCTTATCGCCCTGCCCTGGCCCCAGCCTTGCTTTGACCCGGAAGATGGTCACCGCCTGCCCGCCACCTACGCCAATTTTCTGATCATTAATCAGGCCGTGTTGGTGCCCACTTACGGCGATCCAGCGGATGTCACCGCGCTAAACGCACTGGCGGTTGCTTTTCCTGAACACACGCTTATCCCTATTGAGTGCGTCAGCGTTATTCGCCAGCACGGCAGCCTGCACTGTTTAACCATGCAGCTTCCACAAGGCACGCTTGTCCGGGACACGCTTGTCCAGCACTCGGCTGGTACTGATTAGATAATACTGACGAAATAAAGGAGCCATTATGTCGATTAAATCCCGTTCGACGCTAACCGTCGGTGTTGTGCAGCAACCCGCCTGGCCGGACAAAGCCCAAAGCCTGTCAGCAAGCGAAGAAGGTATCCGTAGCGCCGCTAAACAAGGCGCGCAGTTGGTACTGCTGCAAGAACTGCACGCCACCCACTACTTTTGCCAATTTGAAGATCCCGCGCTGTTTGATCTCGCGGAGCCCCTCGACGGCCCATCCGGCCAGCGCCTGGCGGCGCTCGCTAAAGAGCTGGATATCGTCTTGGTCGGGTCGCTATTTGAGCGCCGCGCCCCCGGGCTCTATCACAATACCGCTGTGGTCTATGACCGTGCTAAAGGCCGCGTCGGGCAGTATCGTAAGATGCATATTCCCGATGATCCGGGGTTTTATGAGAAGTTTTACTTCACGCCGGGTGATCATGACAGCGCCCGCGGAGAAGGCTTTACGCCGATTGAAACCTCGCTGGGCCGTCTCGGCGTACTGGTCTGCTGGGATCAGTGGTATCCCGAAGCCGCCCGCCTAATGGCACTGGCCGGCGCGGACTTACTGCTCTACCCGACGGCGATTGGCTGGGACCCGAACGACGACAACGCAGAAAAGACCCGCCAGAAAGATGCCTGGACGGTGATTCAGCGCGCCCACGGCGTGGCTAACGGCTTGCCGGTAGTGGTGGCCAATCGGGTGGGCTTTGAGGCAGATCACTCCGGGGTCGGCGATGGCATTCAGTTCTGGGGCGGCAGTTTTGTCTGCGGGCCGCAAGGTGAACTATTAGCCCATGCAGGAGAAGAGACAGAGCAGCTTGTTGTACAACTTGATATGGCGCGCAGTGAAAACACCCGGCGCATCTGGCCCTATCTGCGTGATCGCCGCGTGGACGCGTATGGCGATCTAACCCGCCGCTACCGCGACTAGGCTTGTTAAAGAAAAAAACGCCTGCCTTGGATAACTACCGAGGCAGGCGTTTTTCATTACATAGCGCTTTTTATGCGTTCTGGCTTGGCCGGTTTACTTCCAGAAATCACGGATTGAGGCGATCCCTTGGGCGCCCACGGCGCGGGCGTGGTTAGCGTCAAAGCGCGTCATACCGCCCAATGCAAACACTGGCATACCGGCGCGCTCGACCAACTGCTGGAAATCATGCCAGCCGAGCGGGAACACTTCTGGGTGTGACGGCGTAGTGCGCAAAGGCGACAGGCTAACAAAGTCGCAGCCTAACACCGCCGCCTGGGTAAGCTGCGTTTGGTTGTGGGTCGATGCCGACAACCACTTGTTTTCGGCAATCGGGCGACGCTCAAGCTGCATCAAACGCTCGCTGGTCAAATGAATACCATCGGCGTCAATGTGATCAAGCAGCGTTGGCTCACCATTGAGCAGCAGTCGCGCGCCATGCTCACGACACAGACTCAAGGCACGCTGGGCACGGGCCAGATAAGCCGCCTCATCCAACTGCTTGGCACGCAGCTGTACCAGGCGAATCTTGTCTTCACGCAGCGCACGCTCCAGGAACGCATCGAAACGCGCCTCATCCGACTCTTCCCCGGTAATTAAATACTCGGTAGGCAGCCTTACTGCGCGCAGAATCGGCAAATTCGCCGCCGGGAAAGGGTAATTGGAGAGCTCACTCATGGGCACCCAGCGCACCGCCTGCCCTTCACGACCAAAGGGCTCGCCAGCAAACTCGTGTACCTGCCATACATCGAGCAGGATGTGCTTGTCGGGGTACTCATGGTGGACGCGAATCAATGGCTGGGCGCACACAATCTCGACGCCCAGCTCTTCGTGCAGCTCTCGCTTTAACCCTTCTAGACCGGTTTCATAAGGGGCCAGCTTGCCGCCTGGAAACTCCCACAGTCCGCCATGGTCAACGTTTGACGGCCGACGAGCAATCAGTACTTGCTGTTGATCGGCGCTGATAATCGCAGCCGCCGCGACGTGAACCCGTCGTTTTACCTTTACACTCATTACGTCTTTATCCACTGTCTGCGCGCCGCCATTCTGCATGACGGCGCTATCTCGCTGCGTTTGCCCATTACCACCGCTAATCAGTCCCCTCTTAGGGCAACATGACTAGCTGCGATAATCCGCGTTGATCGACACATAGTCATGGGAGAGGTCGGAAGTCCATACCGTGGCACTCTCCTCACCGCGCCCCAAGTTAATGCGAATGGTAATTTCTGACTGCGCCATCACGGCGCTTCCTGCCGCTTCGGTGTAGCCCGCTGCACGTCCACCCTGCTCGACTAAACGTACATCACCTAAATCAATCACCACACGATTCACATCAAAGTCACTCACCGGCGCTCGCCCGACAGCCGCCAAAATACGCCCCCAGTTAGCATCTGAGGCGTAAAGCGCGGTTTTAACCAGCGGCGAGTGCGCAACGGTAAAGGCCACATCAAGCGCCTCTTGACGGCTTTTAGCTTCGCCCACCTGCAGGGTAACGAACTTGGTTGCGCCTTCTGCGTCGCGAATAATCGCTTGTGCCAGTTCGGTCATTACCCGCTGTAGAGCGTTGCTGAACACCGCTATCTGCTCATCATCGGCGATGCGAGGGCCTGTCCCGGTTGCCGCTAGCATACAAGCATCATTGGTCGAGGTATCGCTGTCCACGGTAATGCAGTTAAACGAGCGGTCGACCGTTTCCCGCAGCAGGCGATCCAGCAGCGGTGCTTCGATAGCCGCGTCAGTCACCACAAACCCTAACATGGTCGCCATATTGGGCTTGATCATGCCCGAACCTTTGGCGATACCGTTAATCGTCACCGGCTGGCCATCCATTTCCAGCGTCACAGTCGCGCCTTTGGCCCGGGTATCGGTAGTTAGAATGCCTTGGCCTGCGTGCTGCCAGGCGGCAGCGTCACTGGCTAAACTTTCGATCGCTGGCGCCAAACCCGCTAACAGCCGCTCCATGGGTAGCGGCTCACCAATCACACCGGTCGAAAACGGCAGCACGTCCTGCTCCGTCACGCCGACCTGCTTAGCCAGTTCTGCACAGCTTGTATGGGCATCACGCAAGCCAGCATCGCCAGTGCCTGCGTTGGCATTGCCGGTATTGATCAGCCAAAAACGCGGCGAACGCTTTTCTGCACGGCACTGTTCAAGGTGCTGCTTAGCCACCACCACGGGCGCTGCACAAAATGCATTACGGGTAAAAACCCCTGACACTGTCGCGGTATCGGGCAACTCAATCACCACCACATCACGGCGATCCGGCTTTTTGATACCTGCCATTGCAACCCCCAGGCGCACCCCTGCTAAGGGGGGCATCGCTGGAAAGGGAGTGTTTCCTACCGCCATGATTCTTCTCCTTCAGGCAGACGCTTAGGCGATGCCTGACCACCCGCTACGCTCGCTGAGTGTTCAGGCACGCTGGATCAGACATACTCGCCGTTAACTTAATTTTCCGCAGCACTGCTTATATTTTTTACCCGAACCACAAAAACATGGATCGTTGCGGCCAACCTTGGGGCCTTCGCGCCGCACAGGGCGACCATCTACACCCGGTGCTTCCTGCTCGGCTGTGGACGGCTCCGGGCTCGGGGTGTCATGACGGCTTGCCGCCGTGGCGGTTTCCCGCGCCAGCGCTTCGCGGCGCTGTTGCTCAAGGGCGTCTACTTCCTCGGGCTGACGAACCTGAACGTGGCTCAGAATGCGCGTTACATCGGCTTTAATATGCTCTAGTAAGTGCTGGAAGAGCTCAAAGGACTCACGCTTGTACTCTTGCTTGGGGTTTTTCTGCGCATAGCCGCGTAGGTGGATACCGCGACGCAGATGATCCATCGATTGAAGGTGCTCTTTCCAACGCGTATCCAGCACTTGCAGCATGACCTGCTTCTCAAAGCGACGAATCAGCTTCTCACCCGCCGCCTCGATTTTGGCTGCATAGGCCTCGCGATGCATCGTCTGCAGACGCTTGCGCAGCTGCTCTTCACTGAAACGGTCATCCTCAGCGGCCCATTTAACCACGGGCGCATCAAGGTTGAACTCGGTCTTCAGGTGCGCTTCCAAGCCGGGCAGATCCCACTGTTCAGGCAGGCTCTGGGGCGGCACGTAATCGCTGATAGCCGTCTCCATTACCTCTTCACGGATACCGATGACAGCATCGGCAACATCGTCCGCAGCCAGAATTTCATTGCGCTGGTCGTAGATCACCCGGCGCTGGTCGTTGGCAACGTCATCATACTCAAGCAGCTGCTTACGAATATCGAAGTTACGTCCTTCGACTTTCTTCTGGGCGCGCTCAACGGCGTTAGAGACCATCTTATGCTCAATGGCTTCGCCGTGCTCAAGTCCCAATGCCTGCATCAGGCGCTTGACACGATCAGAGCCAAACAGCCGCATCAGACTATCTTCAAGCGACAGGAAGAACCGCGTCGAGCCAGGGTCACCCTGGCGCCCAGCACGGCCACGCAGCTGATTATCGATCCGCCTGGACTCGTGGCGCTCAGAGCCCACTACGTGCAGGCCGCCCGCGGCCAGCACACCATCGTGACGCGCTTGCCACTCGGCTTTAAGTGCATCAACCTGCTCTTGGCTTGGGTTTTGCAGCTTGGCGACTTCGGCTTCCCAGTTGCCGCCCAGAACAATATCGGTACCACGACCGGCCATATTGGTGGCGATGGTAATCGCCCCTGGACGGCCCGCCTGGGCAATAATTTCGGCTTCGCTCTGGTGCTGCTTGGCGTTCAGCACGCTGAACGTCAGGCCCGCTTCACGCATCAGCTTGGCAAGGTACTCGGATGTCTCAATGGAAGCCGTACCCACCAGTACCGGGCGACCGGCTTCAGTCTCGGTTTTGACATCTTTAATGATCGCTTCGTACTTCTCTTCCGCGCTCAAGTAAACCAAATCGTTGAGGTCTTTACGGGCCAATGGCCGGTTGGTGGGAATCACCACCACGTCGAGGCCGTAGATTTGCCTAAACTCAAAAGCTTCGGTATCTGCCGTACCGGTCATCCCAGCTAATTTTTCATACAAACGGAAGTAGTTCTGGAACGTCGTGGAGGCCAGTGTCTGGCTTTCACGCTGCACCGTGACGCCCTCTTTGGCCTCAACAGCCTGGTGCAACCCTTCCGACCAGCGGCGCCCTGGCATCGAACGGCCAGTGTGCTCATCGACGATCACCACCTGACCTTCAGAGACAATGTAGTCGACATCCCGGTTATAGAGATAGCGGGCACGCAGGGCTGAGTGCATATGCTGAAGCAAGTTAAGATTTTGCGCGGCATAGAGCGACTCTTCATCGCCCAACAAACCCTCAGCGCGCATCAGCTCTTCAACTTTATTATGCCCCTGCTCTGTTAGCTCTACCTGTTTCTGCTTCTCGTCGACTAAAAAGTCACCGACCACGGCGGCCTCTTCATCTTCAATCTCCTCGCCTTTCTCAAGCTGTTGGGCAAGTTGATTAACGACTTTATAAAGGTCGGTATTCTCATCCACCGCGCCGGAAATAATCAGCGGCGTACGCGCTTCATCGATCAGAATCGAGTCAACTTCGTCGACAATTGCATAATGCAGTCCACGCTGGACTTTATCTTCTAACGAAAACGCCATGTTATCGCGCAGATAATCGAAGCCGAATTCGTTGTTGGTACCGTAGGTAATATCGCAATGATAGGCATGACGCTTCTCTTCGCCAGTCTGGCCGGAGAAGATAACGCCAATGGTCAGGCCTAGAAACTCATACAGCGGGCGCATCCACTCGGCATCGCGCCGAGCCAGGTAGTCGTTTACCGTGACCACGTGCACGCCCTTAGCCGGCAGCGCATTCAGGTACACCGCCAGCGTCGCTACCAGCGTTTTACCCTCACCGGTTTTCATTTCAGCAATACGACCACGGTGCAGGGTCATGCCCCCCACCATTTGCACGTCAAAGTGGCGCATGCCCATAACGCGTTTACTGGCTTCTCGAACGATCGCAAAGGCGGGCGCTAGCAGCGCATCAAGGGACTCACCAGCCTCTAAACGTTGGCGCAGTTCGGCCGTCTTTCCCTGCAACTCCGCATCGCTAATCGCCTCAAGCTCTGCTTCTAAGGCGTTAATCTGCGGCACATTTTTGTGCATGCGTTTAACATCGCGGTCATTTTTAGAACCCACGACTTTACGTAATAAATTATTAAGCATGAAATATCCAAGTATTCACGAGCGTCCTAGCGGACATTGCCCTTTTACGACAGGCTTTTCACCGCACACTCTTTCTCTGCAGAGCATGCCCAATGTAGGTGTATTAACGACAGACTCGTTGGGAAGGTGGGCCGCGCTGGGTCAAGACATCCCGTGCAGCGACCAGCATAGCCATTGGGGCAAACCAGAGGCATAGGCGCCGAATAGGCGCAAATCGCCGGGGGCTTTGCGCCCAGCGCTGCAGGGCACGCCGTCGCTTGGCAATCCAGTGCGACTGGGCGCGTAAAATCGCGGGCACCCAAAAACAGATAGCCACGCTACGCTCGCCACTGCGCAACGCATCTGCAGGGCCTAAACTGGCGGGCAATAGGCAGCTCACTAGCAAACCGGCCAGCCACCAACGCGCTATACCGTAACGGCGTTGGCGCCGCGGCAAAGCTGATTGAACATCAAGCGTAGGTGGCATGCTGTAGACCGGCTCCTGAGCGTGGTAAAATCGGCTAAAGTGAAATCGGCTAACATTTCCGACATCGTCATTAGCGGTACCCTAGGATAGCGGTACCCTAGGAATTAAGCGTATGAGTATAAAGGTTAAGCGTTCTCGCGCACAGCCCATTGCCCGCCTGCTCTCGAAGTCGGGCGATATTAATAAGCTAATGCGCCTATCTCGGTTAATCGATCAGGCGCAGCGTCACCTGCGCGCCCACCTGCCCGAAGAGATGCGTGAGCATATCTTTGTGGGTGGCTTTAGCGAAGGTCGCTTAACCCTGATTAGCGGCCAGGCGAGCTGGTTGACATGGCTACGCTTTGAACAGCGGCGGCTGCTGGAACTGCTTCACCAGTTACCCGGCTTTGAAGGGGTCAGCGGCTTCACCTTTAAAGTGCGCCCTGTGCGCCCTATTGTGGCTCCCCAGCGCAACACACGCAGCCTATCAGCCGACGCGGGCAAAACACTGGCGGAGTGCGCTGAAGACACCACCAACCCCGCGCTTAAACGGGCGCTTGAACGTCTTGCCTCTCACGCGCGACCGGCTAAATAATCAGCGTACCGACCGACGTTACTTGTGGTCGATTTTAAACGCATAAAGCACCGCCTAAGCGATGCTTTATTAACTTACCTGCCCAAGCGACTTGATTCCTATAAACTAGCTCGTATGATTTGATGCATATAACTTAGCTCAAATGATCTGGCTCATAGCGCTCGGATTAGCTGGCACAACATCAGGCCATAGCAGGCGCTGCATAAGAGATCGGCGCCACAGCCTTGTCTTCTTCAAAGGTAACGATTTCATACGCCTCTGGCTGCGCCAATAATTCGCGACACAGCTGGTTGTTTAGCGCGTGGCCAGACTTCACCCCACGGAACTCCCCGATTAAGCTATAACCCAACTGGTACAAGTCGCCAATCGCGTCTAACACTTTATGCTTAACAAACTCATCCTCGTAGCGTAGACCGCCTTCATTAACAATGCGGTAATCGTCCACCACAATAGCGTTATCTAAACTTCCGCCTAACGCCAGGTTGTTTGAGCGCAAAAACTCTAAGTCGCGCATAAAACCAAAAGTACGCGCTCGGGAAACTTCCTTGACGAAAGAGGTCGTCGAAAAATCGATCAGTGCGGTTTGCTTCTGCTGCTCAAAAACCGGGTGATCGAAGTCGATAGCAAACGAGACCTTGAACCCTTGATGGGGTAAGAAAACAGCTTCTTTATCGCCATCGGTCACCGCCACGCGGTGCTTGATACGAATAAATTTCTTCGCAGCGTCCTGTTCCAGGATACCCGCCGACTGAATCAAAAACACAAACGGGCTAGCGCTACCATCCATAATGGGCACTTCAGGTTCGCTAACGTCCACATAGGCGTTATCGATACCCAATCCAGCAAAGGCCGACATCAGATGCTCGACGGTGGCTACCTTGACCCCATCCAGAACCAGCGCAGTACACAATTTAGTGTCTTCCACCAATGCTGCCCGCGCGGGCACGTGTGCAACGGGATCCAGATCGGTTCTAACAAACACAATCCCCGTATTGGGCGGCGCCGGACGCAGAGCCAGATGGACTTTTTTGCCAGAATGCAGGCCCACTCCGGTGGCGCGAATGACGTTTTGCAGGGTGCGTTGTCTGATCATGGATAGTAGCCGAGCTCTGATGACGGTAATAACCGCAGGGGAAAAAGTTATCAAACAGTGTTCACTTTAACAGCAAACGAGCGTTTTAGCCAATAAAACGCTCGCTCGCTGCTGCAGTGAGCCAGATATCGAGAATCAATCCGCCTGGCGGCGTAGAAACGCGGGTATGTCCAGATAGTCATCGGCTTCAGCAGCGCGACGCTTTTCAGGACGAGGTTTTGCGGCCGTTTCAGGTGCTTCAGAGCGGGCCGTTGCCTGCTGACGCATCACCGTCGGCTGCTGCAGCTTGCGGTAATCCGACGACTCCGTCGCCGAACGACGCGCTGGCTCGCGGGCGGCCGTTTTAGGTTTTTGTCCATCTAAACCAGCAGCCACAACGGTGACACGCAGTTCATCGGACATTTCCATATCAATGGAGGTGCCCACAACGATAGTGGCGTCTGGAGAAGCGAACTCCTGCACGGTAGCGCCCACATCGTTGAACTCACCGATCGACAAATCGGGACCAGCAGTGATGTTGACCAAGATACCGCGCGCGCCGTGAAGATCGATATCTTCCAATAGCGGGCTACGGATAGCCTTCTCAGCAGCTTCACGAGCACGATTTTCGCCCGTGGCCCCACCGGTACCCATCATCGCCATGCCCATTTCAGACATAACGGTGCGCACATCGGCAAAGTCGACGTTGATGATGCCTGGGCTGGTAATCAGCTCTGCAATACCTTGCACAGCGCCCAGCAGCACATCGTTCGCCGCACTGAATGCCGTTAGCAACGTAGCATTCTTGCCCAGCACGGAAAGCAGTTTTTCATTGGGAATAGTGATCAACGAATCCACGTGCTCAGAGAGCTCTTTCATGCCCTCTTCAGCAGCGCGCATACGCTTTGGCCCTTCAAAGGGGAAGGGGCGCGTCACTACCGCGACGGTGAGAATCCCCAGCTCTTTGGCGACCTGAGCCACAACCGGGGCGCCTCCGGTACCGGTACCACCACCCATGCCAGCAGTGATAAAGACCATATCGGCCCCCACCAGCAATTCCGCAATCCGTTCGCGGTCTTCCATTGCTGCCTGGCGTCCCACGTCGGGATTGGCACCTGCGCCTAATCCTTTAGTGATTTCGCTACCCAATTGCAACACCGTCTTCGCTGCACAGCGTTTCAGCGCCTGGGCGTCCGTGTTAGCGCAGATAAACTCAACGCCTTCAATATTACTCTCGACCATGTGGTTAACAGCATTGCCGCCACCGCCGCCAACACCAACCACTTTGATGACCGCACTGCTCGAGGGTGCGTTATCTACTAATTCGAACATAAGCCCCGTCTCCTGAACCGCGCTTGCGGCCCTGTCAGAAATTTCCTTTGAACCAGCCTTTAATTCTTGCCAGCGCCGAATGGTCTTCCTTGATATCACGCCGGGCAAGCTCGTTGCGGCCCTTATGAGCTGCAACCACTCCCCCGTGGCTTCTTAGACCTTGCCCATGACGCGTTTCCTGCAAGGCATAATGCAGTAGCCCGACGCCTGTTGCATAAATGGGGTTATGAACGACATCCGCCAAACCTCTTACATTTTGCGGACATGCGATACGAACGGGCATATGGAAAATCTCTTCCGCCAATTCGCTAACCCCCTCCATGCGCGAGGTACCACCAGTAAGCACTATCCCAGCAGCCACCATGTCTTCATAGCCACTACGGCGCAATTCGTCTCTTATTAGCGTAAACAGCTCCTCATAGCGCGGTTCTACCACTTCAGCGAGCGCTTGACGCGATAGATCACGCGCAGGACGATCGCCTACGCTAGGTACTTTAATCATTTCATCGCTTGCGGCTAAATGGGTAAGCGCGCAAGCGTATTTAACTTTGATCTCTTCAGCGTGCTGCGTTGGTGTGCGCAGCGCCATGGCAATATCGTTAGTGACTTGGTCACCCGCGATAGGAATAACCGCCGTGTGGCGTATGGCGCCTTCACTGAAGATAGCCATATCGGTCGTTCCGCCGCCAATATCTACCATACAGACGCCAAGTTCACGCTCATCTTCAGTGAGCACTGCCATGCTTGAGGCCAGCTGCTCTAAGATAATAGCATCAACTTCTAAACCGCAGCGGCGTACACACTTCTCAATATTTTGCACCGCGTTTAATGCGGCCGTCACTAAGTGCACCTGCGCTTCCAAGCGCACTCCGGACATACCTAGCGGCTCACGTATACCGCCTTGAGCATCAATCGAGAACTCCTGGGGCAGCACATGCAGCACACGCTGACCTTCTGAAATGGCGCGCGCCCTTGCTGAGTCAATCACGCGTTCAATATCGGAGGGCGTTACTTCACGCTCTTTAATGGCCACAACGCCATCCGAATTCATTGAACTAATATGGCTACCGGCGACGCCAACGTATACCGAGTGGATATCACACCCGGCCATTAACTCTGCTTCTTCAACCGCCCGCTGGATAGACTGTACCGTTGATTCAATATTGATCACCACGCCACGTTTCATACCACGCGAAGGGTGCGAACCAATACCAGCAATTTCAATTCCGCCATCATCGGTAGGTTGACCGACTATCGCGACGACCTTGGACGTTCCAATGTCCAGCCCGACCACCATATTGGATGCGTTGGGTGAGCCTGCCATGAGTCGGGAAATCTCCTTGCGTCATTGTTAAAAATAAATATAAATAGGGTGACGCTTAACATTGAAGGCGTACTACCCGAAATAATCAGTGCTGTTTCTCAGACACTCGCTAATTGTCGATAGTCGAAATTAAAAACTATTTAACTCGTGTCTGGCCCATAGTATAGAAACAATAGTCGCAATACGACTAGTACAAAACCACAATAATAGGCTTGAAAAGCAATTTAAAGCCGATTATTGGCTTTTTCAACGATGGCAACCACTCACTTTTACACCTTATTTGCATCAAGTAATAGAAAAGTTACTCATCTTGCACCGCAAATTCACTTTCTCCATGCCACGCAACAGCAACACCGTTAGGGTAGCGTAGATCAATATAGCGAATCTGTTCGCTAAGAGAACTTAACTCCCGCTGCCATGAAGCCGATAAACGTGCTAAGCGTACTTCATGCTGTCGCCTCCCCAACATCACCCAAGCGCCATCGTTTAATTGCAGCCGCCAAGCACCGCGTGGCTCTAAACGAAGCTGAGTGAGTTCGAGCGATAATTGTTCGAAGTGGGATTTTAGCCGATGGTAATAGTTCAACACTTCTTCGCTGCTACCAGCGGGGCCTGCCAGATCAGGCATGCCTGACGGTGGCGTTAAAGGCGCAAAGGCGAAAGGCTCGCCATCAGGGTTAAGCAAGAAATCATCATTCCAGCGCGCGACGGGCTGCTGCTCAATGAGCTCAAACACCAGGGCGTTAGGCCACTCACGGGAGATGCGCACTTCGTTTAACCAGCCTACCTGTAGAGCCCGGTCGCGCAGCTCTCCCAGATCTGCCGACAGCCAAGTGGCATCGACCACCAGTGGGGCCAGTTGAGTGCGCAGATAGTCGGCGCTGACGTACTCCCATTCGCCACGAATAGACACCCGCTCAATAGGGCGATCTAGCCACAGCCAAAGCGCACGCCCGCCTGCCCCCATCAGCAGCGCCAGCAGGATAACTCCCAACCAAGCATTACGCCTTTTCATAAGGCACTTTTAATAAGGCGCTTTTAAATAAGTTATTGCTCATGCGGTGAACGGCTCGCCTGCGGTGTTGAGTATGTGCAGCACTAGATCATCAAAGCCAATACCCGCATGCGCCGCTGCTTGAGGCACTAAACTATGATCGGTCATGCCTGGCACCGTATTGACTTCCAATAACCAAAAACGCCCTTCGCTATCGCGCATGACATCAACCCGGCCCCAGCCTACCCCGCCTATGGCTGTAAACGCCTGCTGGCACAGCTCAGCCAGTGCTGCTTCATCCTCGGCAGATAAGCCGCAAGGCAAGTGGTACTGGGTGGTATTAGCGATATATTTGGCTTCGTAGTCGTAGAAGCCGCCGGGCACTTCAACACGGATGGCGGGCAACACCTGGTCACCTAGCAGCGCGACCGTATACTCGTCGCCCACTACAAAGCGCTCCGCCATCACGCGGGCGTCGAACTGGGCTGCCTCGCGGTAGGCCGCCTCAAGCGCTGCCTGACTTTTTACGATGCTAATTCCCAGCGTCGAGCCTTCGTGTACCGGCTTCACGATCAGCGGTAAGCCGAGCTGCGCGACGACCGCTGACCAGTCCGCTGTTTGATCCAGCATAATGCTTTCAGGGGTAGGCAGGCCAACTGCACTCCACACCTGTTTGGTGCGCTGCTTATCCATCCCCAGCGCCGAGGCCAGCACCCCGCTACCGGTATAAGCAATACCCAGCAGCTCTAATGCCCCCTGCAGGGTGCCGTCTTCCCCGCCGCGACCATGCAGGGCAACGAAGACCACCGAGGGAGCCAGTTGCTCTAAGCCTACCAAGCCGTTGTCTCGGGGGTCGTAGCCGCAGGCATCGACACCTTTACGCTGCAGCGCTTCAAGTACCGCCGCACCGCTTTTCAGCGAGACCTCGCGTTCCGCGGAGGTGCCGCCGTAAACAACCACGACTTTTCCAACAGAGTGGGGAGTTGCTACGTCGACGCTCACAGATCCACCTCGTTCATCGCTAGCTGTGCCTGAGCCAGACGCAGGGAGATCCCCCCCACATCACCGGCGCCCTGGGTAATTAAAATATCACCTGGGCGTAATACGTTGGTTAACAGCGCAGGCAATTCATGTTTATTCTCGACAAACAGCGGATCGACGTCACCGCGCTGGCGGATAGAGCCCGCCAAGGTGCGCCCCTCTGCGCCAGGAATCACCGCTTCACCGGCACTGTAAACATCAAGCAACACCAGCGTATCGACTTGAGAAAGCACGCGCACAAAATCTTCGTACAAATCGCGGGTACGGCTGTAGCGATGGGGCTGGTACAGCATGACCAGCCGACGCTCAGGCCAGCCTGCACGAATCGCTTGAATGACCATATCAACTTCGCGAGGATGGTGACCATAGTCGTCCACCAGCATGATGTCGCCGCCACCTTTAGGCGCAGGAAAGTGGCCGTGCACCTGAAAGCGACGCCCCACCCCGGCAAAGCCTGCCAAACCGCTCAAAATAGCCCTATCACTCACCCCGGCATCGGTGGCCACCACGATCGCCGCCATGGCGTTTAAGGCGTTATGGCGGCCCGGCATGGCCAAACGCACGTCTAACGGCGCGGCGCCACCAGGGCGTAGGGCTGTAAACGATACTTCACCGCCTTGCTGGGCAAAATCCACAATGCGGTAATCGGCATCGCTGTCAAACCCATAGGTCACAAACTGCCGTTTCACCTGTTCGCATAGCACACGCACGTGAGGGTCATCGATACACAGCACTGCCAACCCATAGAACGGCAAGTTGTGCAGAAATTCGATAAAGGTACTTTTCAGCCGCTCAAAATCACCACCGTAGGTAGCCATATGGTCTGCATCGATATTGGTGACAATCGAGACCATCGGCTGCAAGTGCAAAAACGATGCATCAGACTCATCGGCCTCGGCGACTAAATAGTCACCCTCCCCCAAGCGGGCATTAGCACCGGCGCTGGTCAGTTTGCCGCCAATCACAAAGGTCGGATCGAGCCCACCTTCGGCCAGCAGTGTCGCCGTTAAACTAGTCGTGGTGGTTTTGCCATGGGTGCCCGCCACGGCGATGCCGTGACGAAAGCGCATCAGTTCAGCAAGCATTTCAGCCCGACGCACTACCGGCACGCGGTGTTCATGAGCCCAGCGTATTTCCGGGTTGGTTTCATCAATGGCGCTGGACACGACCACCACATCGGCGCCTTCCACATTGGCCTCGGCGTGCCCGATCGCCACACTGACACCACATTGACGCAGGCGCTCCAAGACCGAAGAGTTTTTGGCATCACTACCGCTCACGGTATAGCCCTGATTCGCCAGCACCTCCGCAATACCACACATGCCCGCGCCACCAATGCCAACAAAATGGAGTCGGCGTATCCGACGCATGCCAGGGCCCGCAGCAGTCCGTGAAGGTGTCATGGTTTGGTCTGAATCGATCACACAGAGTCTCCTACCGGCACCATCGCCAAACACCCTTCAGCCAAGCGCTTCGTCGCGTCTAGATGCGCGGCCTGGCGTGCTTTTGACGCCATCGCAGCCAGGGTGTTTGGGACGAGCAATTGATTTAAAAATTCACTTAACCGCTCAACGGTTAGCTCAGACTGAACAACGCACTGGGCAGCACCTGCCTTGACGAGTACCTGGGCGTTGATGCGCTGATGGTCATCCACAGCAAACGGGAACGGCACCAGTAGCGCGGGCTTAGCCGCAGCCGCTAATTCAGCCACTGTCAGCGCACCAGCGCGGCACACCACTAAGTCAGCCCACTCGTAGGCGGCGGCCATATCGTCAATAAAAGGGCTAACCTCAGCGCTCACGCCGTGCTGCTGATAATTTTCAGCAGTGGCCGTTTCACGCTCCTTACCCGCCTGATGGCGCACCTGGGGACGCTGTTCGATAGGCAGTGCAGCCAGTGCGGGGGCCAAGCGCTCGTTAAGCGCGACAGCGCCGAGCGAACCACCCACCACCAGCAAACGTAGAGGCCGAGAAGAGAGTGTTTTCTCATCCCTCGGCGTGCTCCCCAAGGCGGCGATATCCTCCCGCACTGGGTTACCGACCACTTCGGCGCGCGCCCCAAAAGCCTCAGGGAAGGCAGCGTAGGTGCGCTTTGCCAGCCGCGACAGCACCCGGTTGGTCAGACCGGCTACGGCGTTCTGCTCATGGATCACCAGAGGAACACGGGCCAACCATGCAGCTAGCCCCCCCGGCCCACTGGCAAAACCGCCCAGGCCGACCACGACATGGGGCTTGAAGTCACCAATAACAGTGCGCGCCTGCAAAATCGCGCGGCTAAGGTTCAGTGGTGCTTTTAGCCAGCCCGTTAAACCGTTGCCGCGCAGCCCACTCACTGCAATGGTATGTAACTTAATTCCTGCCTCGGGCACCAGACGGTTTTCAATTCCCCGCGGGCTACCCAACCACTCAACATCGACCTGCTGTGCCTGCAAAGCCTTGGCAAGCGACAGCGCCGGGAACACGTGGCCGCCGGTACCACCGGCCATAATCAGTACTCGTCGCCTTACGTTCGTCGTCACATCAAACTCCTGATAACACCCAGCGGCATAGCGTTACGATAAACGCGGTTCATGGCGCGATTTATACGGGGTGGAGGCGCGCCGGGGCCGATGGCGTGTTTCGGCATCTGTACGCAGCAGCAGACCGACCATAATCCCCGTCACGAGGAGGCTAGAGCCGCCATAGCTCATCAGCGGCAACGTTAGCCCTTTAGTCGGCAACAGGCCAGAACTGACCGCCATGTTAATAAACGCCTGGGCGGCTACGACAAAACCGACCCCGTAGCTTACATAAGCGCCAAATAGATGCCCTGCCAGTTCAGCTTTGCGCCCTATCCACATAGCGCGGGTAATAAACAGCGTGAACAACAGCACGACGATAATCGCGCCGATCATGCCCAACTCTTCAGCGATTACGGCAAAGATAAAGTCGGTATGCGCTTCGGGCAGGTAATGCAGTTTTTGCACACTGTTACCCAAGCCAGTACCGGTGACGTGCCCCCGTCCGAAGGCGATTAACGCTTGGGTTAACTGGTAGCCGGTTGCAAACTGATCGGCCCAGGGGTCTAAAAAACTGGTCCACCGGGCCAGCCGGTAGGGTTCTATCAACACCATTACAACCGCCCCGGAGCCGAGCAGCAGCCCGCTGCCAACCAGCAGCACCAGCGAGGCACCGCACATCATCAGCATGCCAATCACGCAGACGGTAAAGACCACCATCCCGCCGAAATCAGGTGCTAAAAATAGCAGCCCAACCGGTACGGCCAGCACGGCCAGAGGGCGCCACATGCTGAACGCTCGGCGACGCAAATCGTAGGTAAAACGCGACATAAACGCCGCCATATAGAAAATCAGCCCGACTTTGGCAAATTCAGAGACCTGTAAACTCGGCAAGGGCCCCGGCAACGCTATCCAGCGCTTACTACCATTGATCTCCTGGCCAACAATCAGCACCAAAACCAATAGAAAAATAGTGGCGAGTAGAATTAGCGCTGCGTTTTGGCGCCACACTTCAAGCGGCACACAGAGCATAAATACGCAGGCGATGATGGCAAGCACCAGGAAAACGCCGTGCTGACGTGAGTAGTGATAGGTATCTTCCAGCAAGCCAATCGACGCCGAACTAACCATGACCCAACCCAAACCTGCCAAGGCAACCGCTGCCACGATGAGCCAGACATCGCAGGGTAAATCGCGCGTTGAAAGCGTCGCGCGAAGACGTTGAAGTCGACTCATAGTGCCCCCTCGCCTGTTGGTGATGCCTTTTGCTGCACCCAACGGCGAAATACGTTGCCGCGCTGCTGGTAGTTGGCAAACTGATCCAGGCTTGCGCAGGCGGGCGAAAGCAGCACGCAGTCACCAGGCTGGGCAAGCTCAAAGGCTGTCTGCATCGCCTGGGTTAAATCCTCTACCTGCTGAATACTAACGTGTTCAATCAATGCGTCGGCTAGCCGTGGGGCATCTAACCCGAATAACAGCACGTGACGTGCGCATTTTGAAAGAGGCTCGGCCAAGGGAGAAAAATCGGCGCCCTTGCCGACCCCGCCCGCCAATAAAATCAACCGCCCTTCCAGCGTAGCGCCAATGCCATTAATGGCCGCTAAGGTAGCGCCCACATTAGTACCTTTAGTGTCATTAACCCAGGTGACGCCGTTAATTTGCGCAATCACTTCACTGCGGTGCTCCAAGCCTTTAAATGCGCGCAGCGCGCTGCACATGGGCCCAGCCGCGAAACCCAACGCCTGGCCCATGGCCAGTGCCGCCAGGGCATTCAGGTAATGGTGCTGCCCGGCCATGTTTAACTCATCAATGGCCAGCCAGGGTGTTTTACCCTGCATTAATGTCAACTTATCGTGGTGAAGCGCCAGCCCCCACTCGCCCCCCTTAGGGGCAGCTTGAGTAAAGTAAGCCACTTGTGCCACTGACTGCTCAGGCCATGTCAGGGGCTCATCGGCATTCACCACGGCACTCTCTGCACCGATAAAAATACGTTGTTTTGCGGCGCGATAGCCATGCATATCCCCATGACGATCAAGGTGATCTTCGGATAAGTTCAGAAAAGCCGCACAGCTCGCACCAAGAGAGGGAGTCGTCTCAAGCTGAAAGCTTGAGAGCTCAAGAATATACAGCGCAGCACCAGGATGACTGGCCAATAGATCCAGAGCAGGCGTACCCAGATTACCGCCCACCGCCGCGTTGACACCGGCGGAAGCGGCCATTTCTCCCAGTAGCGTGGTGACCGTGGATTTGGCATTAGACCCGGTGATAGCGGCGATGGGGGCGTTAGCGGCACGTACAAAGAGGGCAATTTCGCCCACCACCCTCGGCTCGCCGGTGCGCGGATTAAGCTGATCCACCAGCTCTATCAAGCCCGGCATTCTCGGATCAAGACCAGGGCTAACGACTACCTCTTCAACATCACGTAGATCCAGCGACGTTAACGGGCCACAGTGAACTTCAACACCCGGATGAGCGGCTTTAAAGTCATCCAACCCCGGTGGCTCGGCACGTGTATCCGCCACCATGTAAGGCACCTTTAAGCGGCTTAAATGGCGACAAATGGCACGACCCGACAGCCCTAGCCCCACCACCAACGTTAAACCTTTAGCAACTTGAACCATCACAGGCTTCCTCTCGCCTCATGCTCACGACCAATAGCGGCACACATGGTCACCTGCATTAACGAATTTTGAGCGTTGCGAGGCCAAGCAGCACCAGCACCACGGTAATAATCCAAAAGCGCACGATAACCCGCGGCTCGGGCCAGCCTTTTAATTCATAGTGGTGATGCAATGGCGCCATGCGGAAGATGCGTCGCCCAGTGAGTTTATAGGAGCCCACCTGAAGAATGACCGATACCGTCTCCATGACAAAAATACCGCCCATGATAAACAGCACGATCTCCTGACGCACGATCACAGCCACCACGCCCAACGCAGCTCCCAGCGACAAGGCGCCTACGTCGCCCATAAAGACCTGGGCGGGATAAGTGTTGAACCATAAAAAACCCAGCCCGGCACCGGCAATAGTGGCACAAAAAACCGCCAACTCGCCGGTACCGGCAATAAACGGAATATGCAGGTACTCAGCAAACAGGGTATTGCCACTCGCATAAGCAAACACCGACAAGCCCATAGCGACCAGTACCGTGGGCATAATCGCCAAGCCATCAAGACCATCGGTCAAATTAACCGCATTGGAACTGCCCACAATCACAAAGTAGCTAAGCACGATATAGAAAACGCCCAACGGTAGTGCAACCTCTTTGAACATCGGCACTAACAAACTGGTTTCGACCGGCGTTGAGGCGCTCAAATAAAGCAGCACTGCCGCCCCCAGGCCAACGACTGACTGCCAGAAATACTTCCAGCGAGCGGGCAAGCCACGGGGGTTTTTCTCTACCACTTTGCGGTAATCATCGACCCAGCCAATGGCACCAAAGCCAAGCGTGACGCCTAATACCACCCAAATATACAGATTGGTGAGGTCACCCCATAGCAAGGTACTTATGGCGATAGCCAACAGGATCATCGCCCCACCCATGGTCGGAGTACCCGCCTTGGAAAGGTGCGACTGAGGACCATCGTCACGCACGGATTGGCCGATTTGGCCTTCGACCAGACGCCTGATCATCCATGGCCCCAGCCATAAGCAGAGCATTAACGAAGTGAGAGCGCCTAAAATCACGCGCAGGGTTAAATAGTTGACTACCTGAAAATCAGATTGGTATTGCGACAGAAAATTCGCCAAGTGAAGTAACATGAACGGCGTTTACCTTATTTATCCGAACGCAGTGCATTGATGACATGTTCCATGCCCGCACTGCGCGACCCTTTCACCAGCAAGGTGGTGTCCGGCGGCAAAGTATTAGTGACATGACGCGTTAGCGCCTCGTGATCGTTAAAATGCAGCCCACGACCAAAGGCCTCGCTGGCGGGACCTGCGGCATCACCCAGCGTTAAAAACTGATCAATCCCTAGCTCAGCGGCGTAGCGGCCAATTTCCGCGTGCAGCGCTGCCGACTCGTCCCCCAGCTCACCCATCGCCCCTAACGCACACCAGCGTGGGGCTGGGAAACTTGCCAGGGTATCCAGGGCTGCTTTGACCGCCCCAGGGTTGGCATTGTAAGTGTCATCCAGCAACTTGGCCCCCCGCAAGCCAGGTACCACGGTTAACCTACCCGCTAGCGCAGGCAGCGCTGCCAGGCGCGCAATAATTTGCTCTGCCGACACACCCAGCGCTAATGCTGCTGCGGCGGCGGCCAAGGCATTACTGACATTATGTTTGCCGAGTAGCGGCAAACGCACCTGGCCCAGCGCCTGACCATGCTGCAGTAGCGTGAAAGCATACCGCCCTTGAGGATCACAGGAAAGCGCTGAGGCACTCACATCAGCCTGGGAGTGAAAGCCAAAACTGACAACTCGCCTTGGGGCCGCCCGAGAGGCCCAGAAGGTGTAGTAGTGATCATCGCGATTCAATATGGCCGTACCCTGCCCGTTCAGCCCAGCCAGCAGTTCACTTTTCGCCTGGGCGATCTGCCCCATGCCGCCAAACTCACCCACATGGGCACCGGTCACATTGGTAATAATCGCAATATCGGGGTTTGCCAGCGGCGCTGTCCAGGCGATCTCACCCAAATGATTAGCCCCTAGCTCTATCACGGCGGCTTTATGCTGCTGACGCAATCGCAACAGGGTCATCGGCGCGCCGAAATCATTGTTCAGATTCCCCTCGGTGGCTAGCACCTCCCCTAAAGGCGTCAACAGTGCAGCGCACATCTCCTTCACGGTGGTTTTACCGCTGTTGCCGGTGACTGCGACTAAGGGGCCTTGCCATGCACGCCGGTGCGCGCCGGCCAGTAGCCCTAGAGCTAAGCGCGTATCGGGGCACACCAGTTGGGGTAGGTCACTGGCAACAGGTGTGTCAACCAACGCTGCCACCGCGCCCAGCGCGTGAGCACGCTCAACAAAATCATGACCGTCAAAATTGCCACCTTTTAAGGCAACAAACAGGCAACCCGCCTCAATTTTACGGCTATCGGTAATCACCGCAGAGATAGTTAACCGGGCGCTTTCTGACGGTGCTTCAATACCGAGCGCCGCGGCTACTTGACCAAGATCCCAGTGCATTATTGGGCTCTCCGCAGGGCAAAGGCACGCTGAATCTCTTCACTATCGGTGTAGGGGTGGCGGACACCTTCGATCTCCTGATACGCCTCATGCCCTTTGCCAGCGATCAGCACCACATCCTGGGCACCAGCTTGTTTAATGGCCGCTGCCAAGGCTTCGCGGCGATCACCGATTTCAATGGGATGCGCGCTAGCCGAGAAGCCCGCCAAAATCTGCTCACGGATTTGCGCGGCGGGCTCGTGGCGCGGGTTATCATCGGTGATCACTATGCGATCCGCCAGCGGCTCGGCGGCCCTGGCCATTTCGGCGCGCTTACCTGTATCGCGTTCACCGCCGCAGCCAAAAACGCACCATAATTGACCCGCATCACCCAGGTGAGCGCGTAGCGCCTGCAGGGCACTTTTCAGGGCATCCGGCGTGTGGGCGTAATCAACCACTACGCTGGGAGCGCCAACATCGCCATACAGCTCCATGCGCCCCGGCACCGGCGTCAGCGCCATCGCTGCATCAAACAGCGCATCAAGGGGTTCGCCTAATCCGTACAACACGGCCATTGCCAGTAACACGTTATCTAAATTAAACCGCCCGATTAACTTTAAGCGCAGTATTTTCTCGCCGTCTGGGGTCGCAATCATCGCCTGCTGCCCCTGCTCAAACGCCTGCCAATCGAGCACCCGCAATGTCACGGCTTCGTCTTGCCCGGTGGCCAGCACGCGTACGCGGTTGCTGCAGCCGGCCAGCATTAAACGCGCCAAGGGATCATCACCGTTGACCACCGCCAAGCTAAGCTCAGAGCGTCTAAACAGCTTGGCCTTTGAAGCGGCGTAGGCGGCCATGCTGCCGTGGTAATCCAAGTGGTCACGGGTCAGGTTGGTAAACACCCCTACGCTGACGTTGACCGCTTCCAAACGGTACTGATCCAGGGCATGGGAAGAGGCCTCCAGAGCAACACGTGTTACCCCCTGCTGCGCCAGCTCTCCCAACGTCGCCTGCAGCGCCAGGGGCCCAGGCGTGGTTAGCCCGCTGTCGTTCAACTCGCCGGGGCGCCCCACACCCAAGGTGCCGACGAGGCCGGCAGGTGTGCCCAGGGCCTCGCTAAGGGCTGCGATGTAATGGGTCACCGAACTTTTACCATTCGTCCCCGTTACGGCAATGACTTCCAGCTCACCGGGCACCTTAAACAACGCTCGCCCTAGCTCTCCCAAGCGTGATGACAGATGCGGCAATGTCAGCACCCGCCCATCGAGCTGAACATCACTGTGCGCCCCCTGCGCTAAAACAAGCGCCGCACCGGCCTCAAGCGCTTGCTCGATAAAGTCGCGGCCATCACGCTGGCTGCCCGGCACGGCGACGAAAATATCCCCTTTGGCAAGCTTGCGCGAGTTCATCTCAATGCGCACCTGATCCGGCAGCTTAGGCAGATCAGCGGGCAGTGGTAACTTGGGCCATACTTTCGCAAGCGCCGTTAATACATCGCCTGGACTCAGCGTCATGCAATCTCCTTTAAAAGCTACTCCGCCTCGTGATCCGGCGGAACGTCTAACAAGCGTAAAGCATTCCCTGTCACACTGGAAAAAACCGGTGCGGCGACAGCGCCGCCGTAGAACTCGCCCGCCTTGGGATGATCAATCATTACCACAGTGACAATACGCGGATCAGAGATGGGGGCTATCCCGGCAAAAACGCTGCGGTAAGCATCGGTGGTATAACCTTGCAGGCCTACTTTACGCACTGTGCCCGTTTTACCGCCAACGCGATAGCCCTCTACACGGGCTCTGCGGCCACCGGTATAGGCCGCCACCGACGTTTCGAGAATATTCAGCAGATCATTGGCAACCGTCGGTTCGATCGCAGGAATACCCTGGGGTGGCTCAGAAAGGCGCAGCAACGAGGGTGGCAAACGCATGCCATCATTGGCTAACGCCGTGTAAGCACTGGCCAGTTGTACCGCTGACACAGACAAGCCGTAACCATAGGCGAGGGTCGCTCGCTCGCTGCGCGACCAGCGAACCGGCGACGGCAGGCTCCCCGTAGACTCGCCTGGAAAGCCGGTTCCGGGCGCCTGGCCCAAACCTAGCTGATTATACTTTTCCCAAATCGCCGTATCGCTTAACCGCAGCGCCAGGCGGGACATACCCACATTTGAAGAGTGTTCCAGAATGCCAGCCAAATCCAATTCGCCATAATTACGGAAATCGCGGATGGTGAACTGATCCAGCCGCATCCAGCCGGGCGAGGTGTCCACGATAGCGTTACGATCCACCACCCCACTTTCCAACACGGCGGCCATGGCCAATGGCTTCATCACCGAGCCCGGCTCGAACACATCTACCAGCGCCTGATTACGTAACCCGCGTGGATCAAGCCCCGCTCGATTATTAGGGTTATAGGAGGGTAAGTTAGCCATGGCCAAAACTTCCCCGGTGCGGGCATCCATCATTACCAGCACGCCGCCATCAGCCTCATTCTCAGCCACCGCGGCGCGCAGCTCACGGTAGGCCATATATTGAATACGCTGATCAATGGAGAGGGTCAGTTCGCCCCCCGGCTGGGCTTCGTTAATCACTCCCAGCTCGCGCACCAGCCGCCCACGGCGATCCTTAATAACCCGCCGTTGACCTGGGCGGCCCGCTAGGTAAGGCTGATAGGAGAGCTCTAGCCCCTCCTGACCGACATCATCCACATTGGTAACCCCCAGCAACTGGGCGGCGACCTCACCGGCAGGATAGTAGCGTTTATATTCGCGTTGCGGATATACGCCGGGCGTGCGCAGGTTAAGTATCTGCTGGGCCGCCGCGGGGGTCATCTGACGGCGCAAATACATGAACTCATGTTCACTAAAGCGCGCCACCCGAGACTCAAAGTCGCTTAACGTCATACCCAACGCCTGGGCTAACATAACGCGCTGAATGGCATCATCGGGTAATTCTTGCGGGTTGGCCCAAAGAGTCACCACTGGCGTGGAAATAGCCAACGGCTCGCCATTACGGTCAGTAATCATGCCGCGGTGGGCGGGGATCGTTTCGTGACGGAGGGTACGTGCGTCACCCTGGCTTTGCAGAAAGGGGCGGTCAATGACCTGAAGCAAGGTAATGCGGCCAATCAAAATAATAGATGCCAAGCCAATGGCAACCAGCATAAACATGAACCGCCCGCCGCCGAGAGGGGGCGCAATCGGAGCCTGGCGGGAGGTACCGCCTCGACGTTCGTTTCTCATGGCCGAATCACCTCAACATCATGGACGTCGGGGATTCGCATACCCAGGCGATCAGTGGCAATTTGTTCAATGCGGGCAGGCGTTGACCATGCGCCCTCCTCAAGCAGCAGCTGTCCCCACTCCGTTTGCAGCTGGTTCTCTTCCTGCTCCAGCTGTTGCAGCTGAGCAAATTGAACCCGCGTCATATGGGTAGTGACGACCACACCTAGCCCGGAAGCCATGCAGAGTAGAAACAACAGCGTAATAACTACCGGCCAGGTGCGTAGGCGCAGCCTGAAAGGCCATTCGGTGCGTAGCGTGGTCGCCCACTGCTCAATCCGATCCATGCTCATGATGATATTTACATCCGTTTGCGTGCAGCCCGCATGACAGCACTGCGTGCGCGAGGGTTTGCATCCACTTCCTCCTCGCTGGGACGCACGCCTTTGCCCAGCGCTTCAAGCCGCCGATTCAGCTGATCGTCGCGAATAGGCACTCCACGCGGTAGGTCGGTATCGCCGCGCACATGATGGCGAATAAAGCGCTTCACACGGCGATCTTCCAGGGAATGAAAACTGATCACCACTAAGTGACCACCCGGCGCCAACGCCTCAAGCGCGGCGTCTAAAGCACTGTCTAACTGCTCCAACTCGCCGTTGACGAAAATACGCAGGCCCTGAAACGCCTTGGTTGCTGGGTGGCGTCCCTTCTCCCAGGCGGGGTGGGCAACTTTTAATACTTCCGCTAAATCCACCGTATGGGTAAACGGCTTCTCAACCCGACGAGTCACAACGGCGCGGGCCAAACGCTTGGCATAGCGCTCTTCGCCGTAAGTTTTCAACACATAGGCAATATCTGCTTCGCTGGCACGGGCCAGAAAATCAGCCACGCTTTGCCCCTGGGTAGGATCCATACGCATATCCAGCGGGCCATCACGCATAAAGCTGAAGCCGCGCTCGGGGTCATCAAGCTGGGGAGACGAAACGCCGACATCAAGCAGCACCCCAGAAAGCTTGCCGAACACGCCCTGTTCGCGGGCAAACTCGGCAAGCTGAGCAAATTCGCGCTGGGTAATCAGGAAGCGTGGATCGGCTATTTCAGCAGCGGCGGCAATCGCCTGGGGATCACGATCCATAGCCAGTAGCTGGCCCTGGGCATCCAGACGATCAAGAATAACCCGTGAGTGACCGCCCCTCCCGAAAGTACCGTCCAGATAGATGCCCTGCGCATCATGAACCAAGGTATCGACAGCACCCTCCAGTAGTACGCTGGTATGGCGAAAGCGGGGAGCAACCTGTTCAGCGTCAGGAGAAGGCATGTTTTTCTCACACAAGATGATAGTGACAGCGTAATAAAGAGCGTGGGTGCACGCTCTGGTACGTAATATGGGGGAGTCGGCCGATAAGCCGGGTTCTGTCGTGGACAGCCATTCCTCTAGGCGCTGCGTTACCACAGCGCTCAAGCAACCTACCCGGATCCAGCGCGGGCCACGCCATTGGATCCCTATTTGGTCTTGCTCCGAGTGGGGTTTACCATGCCACGCACTGTTGCCAGGCGCGCGGTGCGCTCTTACCGCACCCTTTCACCCTTACCGGCCCCGGAGGGCTTAGGCGGTCTACTCTCTGCTGCACTTTCCGTCGGCTCACGCCGCCCAGGCGTTACCTGGCACTCTGCCCTATGGAGCCCGGACTTTCCTCCCCCAACACCTTTTGAGGGGTATTAGCGGCGACTGTCTGGCCAACTCCGGCGGCAAGCATACCAGCGCCCTCGACTAGCCTCAATGCTCACCTTTAATTGCTTGCAAGCGCGCGTACCAAGTCTGCTTGCGACCACCGAGCATTCGCGCCGCAATTGCAGCGCCCTGTTTGACGCCAACCCCCTCGGCCAACAGCGTTTCTAACAACGCATCCGCTGATATAGCCTGATGCTCACTCTGCTCGACCGGCGGGGCGCCGGCGACAATGACCACAAATTCGCCGCGAGCCTGATTAGGATCAGCGGTCAACTGCGCCAATAGCGACGCAGGGGTACCGTGCAGAAACGTTTCGAAGGTTTTGGTTAGCTCACGCGCCAATACCACATCGCGATCCGCCATTTGCTCCTGCAGTGCCTCAAGAGTGTGCACGATACGGTGAGGTGATTCATAAAACACCAGCGTCTCTTCGCGGGTTTTCCAACCGTCCAACGCTTGGCGACGCGCGCCTGGCTTGGCGGGCAGAAAACCCGCAAACACAAAGCGGTCTGTCGGCAAGCCCGCGCCTGAAAGTGCAGTAATCAGCGCGCAGGGGCCCGGAATGGGCACTATATGGCGATTGCGTGCCCGTAACTCGCGCACCAACACAAAACCTGGGTCGCTAATTAACGGTGTTCCGGCATCGCTGATCAGGGCAATATCCTCACCTGCTGCAAGGTAACTATCCAGGGTATCCACCCGGCGCGCTTCGTTGTGCTCGTGCAAAGAAAGCATGGGCTTATTCAGCCCCAAGTGCGCCAACAGGCGCCCACTGTGGCGGGTATCTTCAGCCGCAATACGCGAAACTTGTCCTAACACCCGAGCGGCACGCGCGGTTAAGTCATCCAAATTCCCAATTGGCGTGGCAACCACGTACAATGTGCCCGGATTATCGTCTGTCATTGTTGACTCTCAATTCGTTGATGGCTTGCCCTGCTGGTGCGCTATGCTTGTGCAGTGGCTTTGTCAATCGCTGACAAGCAGCGACAGCGCAAATGGAAACCTAAGGAAGGATACATGAAACAGTCATTACGTGGCTTACTCGCCGCTGCCCTCATGGCATTTCTGGTTGCTGGCTGTGCGATGCAATCGCCTAGCGTGGTAGATCGTGCGCCCGATGAAGATCCCGGCCAGCTACTCAGCCAAGCCGAACAGCAAGCACCAGAACAGGCCGCCAAGACACGCTTGGAAGCGGCTAATATTCTGGCCCGCCAAGGTGAGCGCGACAGAGCCTTTGAAACCGCCGACGGGATCGATGAAAGCCTGCTATCAGAACCGGATCGTGTCCGTTGGGCGCTGCTCTTTTCCGAACTCGCCCGCGCCCTGAATGAGCCGCGCGCCGTACTTCGTGCAGCACAAGTGCTTGACGACGAACTACCGATGCAGGCCAATCAGCAAGAGAGGCTTGCAGAGCGCCAACGCTGGGCCCGCGAGGCACTTGATCAGCCCAGCGATGCCGTTAGCGTTGCGCTACCAGAGCTCGAGGGCCAGGAAATACGCCGCATTGTGGTTGCGCTGCCTGAATCAGGCCCGCTGAGTAGTGTTGCCAACACGATCGCCACGGCCATGCGTCAGCACCATGATGTCAAAGGTAGCAATGTCGAGTTGAGCTTTCTGGACGCCTCGCGCTACTCGATGGATGAGCTTTATGACCGCGCCCAGCAGATGAATGCGCAACTGATTATTGGCCCGCTAGACAAGGATCAAGTCACCCAGCTAGAGCAGCGCGATAGCGTACCGCTCCCGACACTGGCACTCAACTATGGCAGCGGCGAAAGCAACCAAGCCCAGCGCCTGTTCCAGTACGGCCTTTCGGCTGAAGACGAAGCGCGTCAAGTCGCTCGCCGCGCCTGGCAGGATGGACACCGCCAAATGTCCATGATGGTACCGGATAACGGCTGGGGTCGCCGCGTAGGTGAAGCCTTCTGGAATGAGTGGCACAGCCAGGGCGGCGAGATCACTAACGCCGTACGCTACAACCCCGAGAGCTCGGTCTCCAATGCCGTACAAACGGCTCTCAATGTCAGCGGTGATCGTGCTCGCCTAAGCAATATTGACGCTCTGTTCCTGCTCGCCTTGCCTGAGTATGCCCGCCAGGTGCCCCCGACCATGGATTACTACTACGCCCCCGACCTACCTATCTATGCTACCTCACACTTGCATGAAGGACGCTTGCAGACGCGCCTTGACCAAGATCTAAACGATGTCATGTTTGTGGATATCCCCTGGCAGATCCCCGATGCCGCTGTGGGCGGCGAAGAGGCCCTGCCCTTTGCATCTACCTATCAAAGCCTGCGCGACGAATCCGATGCTTCTATGTTCCGCCTAATGGCCATGGGCGTAGATGCTTACGAACTGGCCATCCGCTTTTCCGATCTGGGCGAGCTTAATGGCCTTAATGGTAGCACCGGTACTCTCTACCTGAGTGGCGACGGGCGCATCTACCGCGAGTTGCCCTGGGCCAAATTCCAGAACGGTGTGCCTTCGCCCATTTTAATCCCAAACCTGGTCGACAGTGACGACTAACGCCCACACTGCCCGCGCCCGCGGTGCAGCCATTGAGCAAATTGCCGCTCAATGGCTGCGCCAGCAGGGGCTCACCCTGATCACGCAGAATCATTACGTGAAAGGGGGTGAGCTTGACTTGATAATGCGAGATGGCGATATTCTTGTCTTTATTGAGGTCAAACACCGTACGACGACGCGCTACGGGCATCCACTGGAAACCGTCACTTACCAAAAACAGCAGCGCCTGGTGCGTGCGGCACGGCTTTATATCGCCCGCGGCGGGCTTTCATCGCCTTGCCGCTTTGATATTCTGGCGATAACGGGCAAGCCACCCAACCTTGAATTTGACTGGGTGAAAGCTGCCTTTGATGCCTTTTGACGGTTTTTAAAAGCTGTTTTTAAAACTATTTGTAATAACCATTTTTTTAAAAGCTGCCTTTAAAAACACTCATTAACACTCTCATTTTACCAGGAAGCCCCTGATGGACTTTCAATCTCGGATACTCGACCACTTCAACGCCAGCATCGACACCAAGACCTACGCCAGCGAAGTACTTCCGCCGTTTATTGAAGTGGCCAGCCAAATGATGGTGCAGTGCCTTGTCAGCGAAGGAAAAATTCTCACCTGCGGCAATGGCGGCAGCGCCGGTGACAGCCAGCACTTCTCCTCAGAACTGCTCAACCGTTTTGAACGTGAACGCCCCAGCCTACCCGCACTGGCCCTGACTACCGACACCTCTACGCTAACCTCAATTGCCAACGACTATAGCTATAATGAGGTGTTTTCAAAGCAAATTCGCGCCTTAGGGCAGCCAGGTGATGTATTGTTGGCTATCTCCACCAGCGGTAATTCAGGCAACATTGTGCAGGCCATTCAAGCCGCCCATGATCGCGACATGACCGTGGTTGCGCTTACTGGCCGCGATGGTGGCGATATGGCGTCGCTATTAGGCCAGGATGACTGCGAGATTCGCGTCCCGGCAACATCGACGGCGCGCATTCAGGAGGTTCACCTACTGGTGATTCACTGTTTATGCGATCTTATCGATGAACAGCTGTTTGGCAGCGCCTAATCACTTTATTAGCGCGTTGTCACGCAGGATATTGTTTAACTGAACGTTTTTACAACCCATGCTCTATCTGCCAGCACTAAGGAGTCATACCGATGACCCAACGCCTCTCCCCCCGCGGCTTACTGGTCGCTGTGCTTTGCGCAGCACTCTTCATCACTGGCTGCGCCAATAACTCAGCCTCCAATCAGTCCAACTATGCCCAACGTAGTGACGATGTTGAAGCCGTCGATACCACCATCGAACGTGAAGTCGGTCGCGCTCTGGAACGCGCCGATGCACGTCTAGCCGATGCCCGCATTCATGCCCATAGCTATAACGGGGTTGTACTACTGGTGGGGCAAGTGCCTAGCGAAGAGCTTCGCGATATGGCGGAAGACGTCACTAGCCAGTTACGCGGCGTTAATCGGGTTCATAACGAGCTAACCATCGCCGCTAATCTACCCACAAGCCAACGCCTAGCCGACACCTGGCTCACCACCAATGTAGTTAGCCAACTAGCCACCAATGACCGCATCGACTCTTCAAAAATAAAAGTCACTTCTGAAAATGCCAGCGTTTATCTAATGGGCCGCGTTACCCGCGAAGAGGCTGATCGCATTGTCAACGCAGCCTCCTCGGTGGGCGGCGTACAGCGTATCGTAAAGGTATTTGATTACCTCGACTAAGCATCACGCCAAGGCACTCTATTAGCCACAAAAAAGCCTCGCTTAATAAGCGAGGCTTTTTTGTGCGGCTACCGCTGGGGGTTATTTAACAACCCGCAGGGTTGGCTTTTTCTTCGCCTTGCTCTTTGCTTGCGCCTCTTTATCAGCGTCTTCGCTTGAAGCGTTAGAATCGCCGCCAGGCTTTTCAGCAACCGGCTCAGTCACCGACAGCTCAGGCTTGGTAGAGGACTTCTCCTCATCCTCAATATCACCAAAGGATTCGGCACCTTCGCCCAGTTCAGGCTCATGGCCAAAGACCATTCCAGCGCCATTTTCTCGGGCATAGATAGCGATTAAGGCCTCGGTCGGTATCATCACCTGCATAGGCTGCCCGCCAAAGCGCGCATTAAAACCTATCGCCTGATTCTCCATAAAGAGATCACGCACAGCGGTCGGCGCTACGTTCAAAACGATCTGACCGTTCTGAACAAACTGGCGAGGTACTTCCACGCCTGGCAAGGTAGCGTCAACCACTAGGTAAGGCGTCAACTCATTGTCCAACAACCACTCATAGAGGGCTCGGGCGAGATAGGGGCGACTCGATTTCATCTAGACTCCCTCCTCCTTACAAGAAAGGCTCCCTGCCCTTATCACGCGCAAGGGAGCCGAATGAATTCAAGCGCGCATCTCTTTTTCACGCTCACTTAAAGATGCCTTAAATGCTTCACGCTCGAATACTCGCGACATGTACGACAGCAGCGGCTTGACCTGTTTTTCAGGCAACTCGATATTGAGCTCCGGCAAACGCCATAATAAAGGCGCCAAACAGCAGTCCACCAGCGTAAACTCTTCGCTCATAAAGAAAGGCATGTCCTCGAAAATTGGCGATATGCCAATCAGACTTTCACGCAACTCTTTACGTGCCTTATCTGCCTCTTTCTTTCCACCGCTACGAATCAGGTCGACCATTGGGCACCACTCGCGCTCAATGCGGTGCATCCAAAGGCGGCTTTGCGCACGCGCTACTGGATAAACAGGCAACAGCGGAGGATGCGGAAAACGCTCATCCAAGTACTCCATCATGACTTTGGATTCATACAGCACCAAGTCACGATCTAACAGCGTTGGCACGCTGTTGTACGGGTTGAGGTCTGCCAGCTCTTCCGGTGGTTTTTCGTCGAGCACATCGACAATATCGACGGCAACCCCCTTCTCGGCCAACACAATGCGCACACGATGACTGAAATGATCATCACTACCTGAGTAAAAGATCATCGACGACCGCTTGGCCACAACACCCATGAAAGCATCCTCACATCAAAACAATCTTGGATAATAACACGCCAGCGCTACCTTAGGGGAAGCTAGCCTGCTTTGCTTTATTGCCATGCCGACAAGCAAAAGGCGCACGGCTTACGCCGTGCGCCCTACTGACCATCAGCTACTGCTAATTAGTGGATATCTCGCCAGTACTCACGCTTGAGCAGGTAAGCAATCACACCAAAAATGAAAATAAAGATCAGTACTTTAGGCGCCAGCGTCTGGGCCTGAAGCTTGGAGGGCTCGCCTACGTAAGCCAGGAAGTTAGTAAGATCATACATCGCTTCCTCAAACTCAGCTGGTTCGAGCTCACCCGGTTCGGTCACCTGCAGCACATCACACGACTGGTACTTGCCCGATAACGCATCCGGCTCTTGGCCTTCTACCGGGTGATCCGTTTCAGCACACACCAGCTCCTGCACGCCCTGCAGAGGCTCCAACACGTTCGGCATTGCGACTAAGTCAAACACCGTGTTGTTAACGCCCGTGGGACGGCTAGGGTCTTTGTAGAAACCCAGCAGATAGGAGTAGATCCAATCAGTTCCACGCACACGCGTTTTTAGCGACAGATCAGGCGGCGGCGCTCCGAACCAACCCTCTGCATCGCCACTGTTCATGGCGTTATGCATCTGATCGTTATAGGCCAAATCAGGTGAGAAAATCAGATTCTCTTCAACCAGATCCTGAGGCATTCCCAAGTCGTCTGCCGCACGCGAAAAACGTTGGTACTGAAGCGAGTGGCAGCCCATGCAGTAGTTAACATAAAGCTTCATGCCATTTTGCAGCGAGGCTTGATCTTGCAGATCAGGATCCATCGAGTGGGGCACGCTTGCGCCCCCTGCAGCCATCGCGGTTACTGGCACTAAGGCGAAAAGGAGTCCAAATAGATACTTTTTCATTAGCCAGTCACCCTTTCCGGAACGGGTTTAGTCTTCTCCAGCTTGGTGTAGAACGGCATCAAGACAAAGAAGGCGAAATAAATCACGGTGCACGCCTGGGCTAGGAGCGTCCTACCCTCTGTCGATGGCAATACACCCAATACACCCAGAATGACAAAGCTGATAGCAAATAGCAGCAGCATTACTCTCGACATCCAGCCTTTGTAACGCATAGAGCGCACCGGACTACGATCCAGCCAGGGCAGAACAAACAGTATGGCAATCGCCGCCCCCATAAATATAACCCCCAGGAACTTAGCGTCTAAGCCAAACACCGAGAAGGTTATCGCGCGCAAAATGGCGTAAAACGGCGTCATATACCAAACGGGCGCAATGTGATCGGGCGTCTGCAGCGGGTTCGCCTGGTCAAAGTTAGGCCGCTCAATGAAATAGCCGCCGCCTTCTGGGAAGTAGAATACCACCACACAGAAAACAAACAGGAAGACGGCCACGCCAACAAGGTCTTTCACCGTGTAGTAGGGGTGGAAAGGAATTCCGTCCAGCGGTATACCCGCCTCATCTTTCTTCTGTTTGATATCAATGCCGTCTGGGTTGTTAGAACCCACCTCATGCAGGGCAATGATATGCAGCACAACAAGCGCCAGAATAACGATCGGCAAGGCGACCACATGCAGAGCAAAGAAGCGGTTAAGGGTAATACCTGAAATCAGGAAATCACCACGTACCCACTGCGCCAGATCGGGCCCGATTGCCGGAATAGCCGAGAATAGCGAGATAATAACCTGCGCGCCCCAGTAGGACATTTGCCCCCATGGTAGCAAATAGCCCATAAAGGCTTCCGCCATAAGCACCAGGTAAATCGTCATACCAAAGACCCACACCAGCTCACGAGGGGCTTTATAAGATCCGTATAAAAGGCCGCGGAACATGTGCAGATAGACGACGAGGAAGAAAGCAGAGGCACCGGTGGTGTGCATATAGCGAATCAGCCACCCCCACTCCACATCTCGCATTATGTATTCGACGGAATCGAATGCACCTTCAGCAGAGGGGTTAAAGCTCATGGTTAGCCAAACCCCGGTCAGGATTTGATTAACCAGTGCCAGCAGCGCTAACGAACCAAAGAAATACCAAAAGTTAAAGTTTTTCGGCGCATAGTATTTGGAAAGGTGCTCTTGCCACATTTGTGTCGCAGGGAAGCGGTCATCCACCCAACGCATGAGGCCTTTTTCCGCTTTGGCTTTATTCGGATTACCCATTAGGCAGCCTCCTCATCTTCGCCGATGACAATGATATCGTCATTCTCAAAGCGGTAGGGTGGAACCTCAAGATTGGTCGGCGCAGGGACGTTACTGAACACGCGACCCGCCAAGTCAAAGCGAGAACCGTGGCAAGGACAGAAGAAACCACCCGGCCAGTTATCAACACCGACACCTTCAGCGTCGGGCTCGGGACGGAAAAGCGGCGAACAGCCCAAATGCGTACAGATACCGATCAACACCCCAATTTCAGGCTTGATAGAGCGCATATGCCCTTCAATATAAGGTGGCTGCTGAGGCTCTGTTGATTCTGGATCCGCGAGCACGCCCTCCCCAAGCGACTCAGTTCGCTCGATCATCTCCGGCGTGCGATTGATAATCCAGATTGGGCGACCACGCCACTCAACAGTCATACGCTGCCCAGGCTCAAGCTTGGATATATCTGCTTGAACGGGAGCACCCGCTGCTCTTGCCCTGGCACTAGGCTGCCAAGAAGCCACAAAGGGTACCGCTACCCCGACAGCACCTACCGCACCTACTACGGAGGTGGCGCCTACGAGGAAACGGCGTCGGCCTTTGTTTACGCCGTTATCTGCCATTTCAGGTTTCTCCCATCAGCTTACCCGTTCCGCCGCAAAGAGATCCCGCGGCGACGAATATTAATTACGCTCTATGGTAAAAAAACAAAGCGCTGTGCACAAGAACAACCGCTCGTGACCATAGTGGTACAAGCAATATAATTTTTTGATATTCCAATAAAAAACGCCCAGGTCGATGACCTGGGCGTTTTGCCGCATAGCGTGGAAATTAACGCTTAGAGAACTGCGGACGACGACGTGCTTTGCGCAGGCCGACTTTCTTACGTTCAACTTGACGCGCATCACGCGTTACGTAGCCAGCGGCACGTAGCGAAGGACGCAGGTCTTCATTGTAGTTCATCAGGGCGCGGGTAATGCCGTGACGAATAGCGCCGGCTTGAGAGGAGCCACCACCGCCAGCGACAGTCACGAAGATGTCAAACTGGTTCAGGGTTTCAGTCAACTCAAGCGGCTGGCGAACAACCATGCGACCGGTAACACGACCAAAGTAGAGGTCAAGGTCTTGGCTGTTGACAGTAATTTTGCCAGAGCCCGGCTTCATAAACACGCGAGCGGTGGAAGTCTTGCGGCGCCCGGTACCGTAATACTGCTGTGTCATGGCGAAGATTTCCTCAGATGTCTAGTTCAAGCGGCTGTTGGGCAGCATGCGGATGCTCGGCACCGGCGTACACTTTTAATTTAGTGTACATGGCGCGACCCAAAGGACCTTTCGGCAACATGCCTTTAACGGCTGACTCAATAATACGCTCAGGCGCATGATCAAGCATTTTGTCGAATGTCATAGAGCGCAGACCGCCCGGGTAACCAGTGTGGCGGTAATAGGTTTTAGCCTTCGCCTTGTTGCCGGTCACATGGACTTTCTCTGCGTTGATAACGACGATGTAGTCACCGGTATCAACGTGAGGGGTAAATTCGGGCTTATGCTTGCCACGTAAGCGGCGAGCAATCTCGGTTGCCAGACGACCGAGCGTTTTGTCCTTAGCGTCGACAACATACCAGTCGCGCTGGACGGACTGCGGCTTAGCACTGAACGTCTTCATGGATAAAAATCACCAGATTAAATGTATTGGGTGACTCACACCGTTACACGGCGAAGCACCATCCCTATTCTTTTTGGTTGCTGGTTTACGCCAGCAACATGCAGCGAGGCGGCATTCTACAGTAAGGCTACTTACAAGTTAAGCCGTTTCGCGACTTTTTTATTGGGTCGACGCACACCCCGGCTCTTAAGGTTTATGCGCCAGCGCCAGGTACTCTTTGGACTGCATCTCTTGCAGGCGTGAAAGGGTTCGCTGGAACTCAAACGTCAGCTTGCCATCGCTATACAGCTCTTCAATCGGCGCTTCTGCTGACATCAGCAGCTTCACGCCGCGGTCATAAAACTCATCGACCATATTAATGAAGCGACGCGCCTGATCATCCTGCTTGGCATCCATACGCCTGACATTGGAAACCAACACTGTATGGAACTCCCGGGCCAGCTCAATATAGTCGTTTTGACTGCGCGGCCCATCGCAGAGCTCCAAAAATTCAAACCAGGCAACGTCATCATGCAGACGGCGCGTTTTTAGCACCCGGTGGTTGACCTCCAGCGATGCCTCCGACTCCCCTTCGTTCCCCGCTATTTCCCGAAAGCTGCGCGACAGTTCACGCTCAGCGGACGCATCCAACGGTGAGTAAAAGATGGCGGCTCGCTCTAAGGCGCGCAGCCGATAGTCCACCCCAGAATCGACGTTAACCACTTCACAGTGGCGGTTCACAAGCTCAATAGCCGGCAAAAAGCGCGCCCGTTGCAGGCCATCTTTATATAAATCATCAGGCACAATGTTGGAGGTCGCCACCAGCACCACTCCACGCTCGAACAGCGCTTCCAGCAAATTGGCGAGAATCATGGCGTCGGTAATATCTTTAACAAAAAACTCATCAAAGCAAATAACCCGCGCCTCAGTGGCAAACTTGCCGGCGATTAGCGTGAGCGGATTCTTTTCACCTTTATAGTGGGTCAGCTCGTTATGAACCCGCTGCATAAAGCGGTGAAAATGGGTGCGCATTTTATCGGGAAAGGGCAAGGCTTCATAAAAGGTATCGACTAGGTAAGTTTTGCCACGCCCTACTCCGCCCCAAAAATAGAGACCCTTAACTTGAGGCAAAACAGGCTCCTCAGGCGACGAGGATTTCTTACCCATAAACCCCGCCATTTTGGCTTTTAACCCTTTATGCAGGCCTTTATTAGCGACCAACGCTTTGGGGACCGTCGTAGGCGCGGCAACAAGCTCATCGTAGAGCCGCTGAAGATGCTTTACCGCCAACTCCTGAGCGGCATCATATTGAAAATCATCGCGCTCTAAGTCCGCCCGATAGCGCTCTATAGGCGATGCAGGGCGCGTCTTTATCGCTGCCCCACCCGCAGATGTTGATGACATGCACTCGCCTCCTACAGCATATAAGGCAGTAGCCAGCACAACCACTGGCAACCTTAAGAAGGCAGTGATTATACCTGTAGAGACATCTAAGCGCATGAGTGGATTGACCCAACCGGCTGACTGACGCCTATAATAGCAGCCTGTTCGATTCTTAAGCTGCTAGCTAATGCAGCCTAACTGTTATATTCAAGGCGCCAGGGAGAACACTGTGGACGCAAGCTCACCATTAACGTTTGCCATCATCGGGTTTATTGTCGGCCTAATCGTTGGAGCGGTCGCATATCGGCTGTTCAGCAAAAGCCAGCGCGAGGCCTCTTCCATGCGCCAAAAGCTACTCGAGCGCGAGCATCAGATTGCCGAGATGAAGAGCAGCGTGGGCAGTCATTTAACGGGCATTTATCAACGTTTAAGCAATATTCGTGATGAAGCCAACCAGCTTGAGCTTCAGCTCAAAGAGGACGCAGCGGAGTGGAATATTCGCGATGCAGCCATTCATCAACCCAGCCTCGATCTTTCGGGCGTCGATTCAGCCCAAGAGCAGCAGACAACGGCTGACACCAACACGCCTGCTACGCCCCGCGACTACGCGGATGGCAAAGGCGGCACGCTGTCTGAAGACTTTGGCCTGAAAGGCAATGAGGCGACGACACCCCAGCCGCCGCCGCGCTACTAGCCCCCAATAATAATTAATCAGCCCCGGCTTCTGCTATCAGCGATCCGGGGCATTGAATGTTAAGCAGGGTTATCAATATTCACAAAACGATGCTCAACGTCGTACTCATCGCTTAACCACTCGCCCAGCGCCTGAATCCCATAGCGTTCAGTGGCGTGGTGCCCGGCAGCGATATAGTGAATGCCCATTTCCCGCGCCAGATGAGTAGTCCGTTCGGAAATCTCACCCGATACGAATACCTGCGCGCCAGCATCGAAGGCAGCGGTAATCATGTCTTGCGCCCCACCGGTACACCAAGCAATGCGTTCGATATCTCCCACCTGCGGGGCTTCAATGACCAAAGGCTCACGCTGCAAGGTTTGCGCTATTTGCGCGGCTAGAGCGCTAACCGACTGCGACTGCGCTAAACGCCCTGACCACAAAAGCCCCTCCCCCAGCTCGCCATCAATACACCCTTCTACCTTCCACCCCAGGCGACGGGCCAACTCGGCGTTATTGCCCATTTCTGCATGCGCATCCAAGGGCAGATGATAAGCTAACAGGCTGATATCATTATCAAGCAGCGTTTTAATCCGCTTCTGTTTCATGCCAGTAATCGCTACGGGCTCATTCTTCCAAAAGTAGCCATGATGCACCAGCACCATATCCGCCTGCCAAGCGACCGCCTCATCCAGTAGCGCCTGACAGGCAGTCACCCCCGTCATGATACGCTTGACGTGCTCGCCGCCAGCTACCTGCAAGCCGTTAATGGTAAAATCTTTAAATTCCGCCGCACGTAACTGATGGTCACAGGCCGCCACTAATTGGTCACGATGAATCATATTGCATCCTTTATTGATTTAACTGCACCCGTGAGGAAGTTGCTAAGAAAGTGTTACCATAAAACCATTGTAAAACTTGCTGCTTTTTATCGCGAACAGCAAGACCGACCCGCTAAGGAAATGATCGCATGCGACGCTACGTGCTGCCTTACCTCTGGCCTGTTATCACAGGCGTACTGCTCGCGGTGGTGATCCTTTTTGCACTTCCCGAGCAGCTACCCAACCCGTTTCGTGGCTCATCGCCACAAGCCCCTCAGACGCCAGCCCCGGTGATTTCTACGACCCCGACACTGGTAGAGCCCAATCCCAACCGCCCCGCGCCAGAAATTCATCAAGCGGCGCCACTATCTCGCAACGAAGGCCCCGCTAGTTACGCACAGGCAGTCGAGCAGGCCGCGCCTGCAGTGGTTAACATTTACTCGTCACGCATTGTTGAGCGCGACCAGCACCCGCTGATGTCGGATCCGTTTTTTCAGCAATTTTTTGATAATCAGGGTGACGACGCCACCACCCACCAGCGGATGCTGTCTAGTTTAGGCTCTGGCGTTATCGTCAGCGAGGACGGCTACGTACTGACCAATCACCATGTTATCAACGGCGCCGATGAAATCCAGGTCGCCCTGCGTGATGGGCGCGAAACCCTGGCGGAAGTTATTGGTACAGACCCAGAGAGTGATTTAGCCGTGCTGAGAATAACTCTGGACGATCTGCCGGTAATTGAACTGGCGGATTCTGCCGATGTGGCAGTAGGCGATGTCGCGCTCGCCATTGGCAACCCTTTTGGCGTCGGCCAGACGGTCACCATGGGCATCATTAGCGCCACGGGGCGCAATCATTTAGGGCTCAATGCCTACGAAGACTTTATTCAAACTGATGCGGCCATTAATCCGGGCAATTCAGGCGGCGCGTTGATCAACCCCGAAGGCGCTATGGTCGGGATTAATACGGCGATCTTCTCGCGCTCAGGTGGCTCTCAAGGCATTGGCTTTGCCATTCCCGCCAACCTTGCCCACAGCATTCTCGATGAATTGGTCACTCAGGGACGGGTGATTCGTGGCTGGCTGGGTATTGAAGCGCAGGCGCTATCCCGCGAACTGGCGGCTTCCTTTGGGCTGCAAACGCCCCAAGGCGTCATCGTCGCCGGCGTTGTCAGCGGCGGGCCCGCCGAGAAAGCGGGGCTGGAGCCGGGCGATGTACTACTCTCCGTCGACGGTCAGCCTATTTTGGATGCCCGTAACACGATGAGCGAAATCGCCTCTATAGCCCCCGGCACTTCGCTACCGCTCACCATCGTACGCAGCGGCGAACGCATGGAAATGACGCTGGAAGTGGGAGAGCGTCCACTGCCCACCACTCCGATTAATGAAGAGACTCCCAGCCAACGCGACTCATAAAGGCCTCACATAAGCGCCTAAGTCAGCATGTCTGCTAGGCGCTTTGTTAGACGCTGTCGTTATCTATCTAAGTTATCAATCGCGAATCCGGTACTCCGCTGAGCGGGCGTGAGCGGTTAATGACTCTCCCCGCGCTAACACCGAAGCTATTTTACCCAGCTCGGAGGCTCCCTCTGCCGAGCAGTGAATAATCGAAGAGCGCTTTTGGAAATCGTAAACGCCCAGCGGTGAAGAGAAGCGCGCTGTGCCAGAGGTAGGCAGCACGTGGTTGGGACCAGCACAGTAGTCACCTAGCGCTTCGGCGGTGTAACGCCCCATAAAGATGGCACCAGCATGGCGAATATCGTCTAACCACGTTTCCGGGGCAGCCACCGAAAGCTCCAGGTGTTCAGGGGCGATCCGGTTAATCAGCGTAATCGCCTCTTGGGCGTCCTGGCAGAGCACCAACGCTCCTCGCTTACGCAGCGACTCACGCACGATTTCTTCGCGCTCCAAGGTGGGCAGCAGCCGCTCAATCGCCTCTTCGACGGCCTCTAAGTGCTCAGCATCCCAGCTCACCAAAATCGCCTGGGCATCTTCGTCGTGCTCGGCTTGAGAAAACAGGTCCATCGCCAGCCAATCAGGATCGGTCTGACCATCGGAAACCACCATAATTTCCGAAGGCCCGGCAATCATATCGATGCCCACTTGACCAAATACCGCACGTTTGGCTGTGGCCACATAAATATTGCCCGGCCCAACTATTTTATCGACTCGGGGGACACTTTCCGTGCCGTAAGCCAGCGCTGCGACGGCCTGAGCGCCACCTATGGTAAACACATAGTCGACACCTGCCAGGTGAGCCGCTGCCAGCACCAGCTCATTGAGCACGCCATCGGGGGTAGGCACGACCATAACGATTTCACGCACGCCGGCCACATGGGCAGGAATGGCATTCATCAGTACAGAGGATGGATAAGCCGCTTTTCCGCCCGGCACATAAATGCCGGCGCGATCCAGAGGGGTGACTTTCTGCCCCAGCACCGTGCCATCAGCCTCTTCATACTGCCAGGAGTTGGGCTTTTGGCGCTCGTGGTAGCGCTTAATCCGCTCGGCGGCACTGGAGAGCGCCTCTCGCTGCTCAGCAGGCAAGTTGTCAAACGCCCTTTTCAACTGCTCGGGCGTCAACTGCAGCTCATCCATCGAGGTAGCAGAAAGCCGGTCAAAACGATTGGTGGCTTCCACCACCGCCGCATCGCCCCGCTGCTTTACGCTGGCAAGGATTTCTTCTACTCGCGTCTGTACCGCTTTATCAGACACCCCTTCCCAATCCAACAGCGCATCAAGCCGATGGTTAAAGGCAGCATCGCTTGTCGATAGGCGTGAAATCGTCGCAGTCGTCTGTTTGCTCATGGGGGTCACCTCAGATCATTCGGCAAGCTGGGTCTGACGCTTTTTGACCGCACTGGCTAAGCGGTCGAGTAACGGCTTAATACGCTCATGCTTCATGGTCATGGCGGCCTTATTGACCACTAGCCGGGTGCTGATATGGGCAATAAGCTCGCGGGGCTCCATGCCATTTGCCCGCAGGGTATTGCCAGTATCGACGATATCGACAATCTCATCGGCTAGGTTCATCAGGGGCGCAAGTTCCATAGCGCCGTAGAGCTTGATCACTTCGGCCTGAATCCCCTGTTCGGCGTAGTAGCGGCGCGCCACGTTAACAAACTTCGTTGCCACCCGACGCCGGGCGCGGGCTGGCAATTGGCCGGTCACTCCCGCAGTCATCAACTTACAGCGGGCAATCTCCAAATCCAGCGGCTCGTAAAGCCCTTCGGCACCGTGCTCAAGCAGTACATCTTTACCCGCAATACCGACATCGGCTGCCCCTAGCTGAACGTAGGTGGGCACATCGGTGGCGCGGATAATCACCAGTTTTACGTCGGGCAAGTTGGTATCAAATAGCAGCTTACGGCTTTTGCTTAAATCCTCTGCAGGCGTAATGCCCGCATCGGCTAGCAGTGGCAGCGTCTCTTCCAGAATACGGCCCTTCGAGAGGGCTAAAATCAGTTGCTTACTCATCATGTCGCCCAGTGGTTATTAGCATACAGGGGCTTAGCAGCAGGGGCTCAGCAGAAATGGTCTAGCCAGGAATACGGCGAATGCGCGCACCCAGTAGCTGCAATTTCTCTTCGATACACTCGTAGCCGCGGTCAATGTGATAGATGCGGTCTACAAGGGTTTCGCCCTCGGCCATCATGGCCGCAATCACCAGCGAAGCCGACGCGCGCAGATCGGTTGCCATTACCGGCGCACCGGAAAGTTTCTCGACCCCCTCGATCAAGGCGGTGTTGCCTTCCAGCACAATATTGGCGCCCATGCGGTTTAGCTCTTGAACGTGCATAAAGCGGTTCTCGAAGATAGTCTCGACTACCCGAGAGTGCCCCACGGCCACTGCGTTCATGGCCACGAACTGCGCCTGCATGTCGGTAGGGAACGCAGGATAAGGCGCGGTACGAATATTTACCGCCTTAGGGCGCTTGCCGTGCATATCCAGGGCAATCCAGTCGTCGCCACTAGTGACTTCGGCCCCCGCCTCTTCCAGCTTAGCGATGACCGCATCCAGGATATCGGCCCGGGTACGCTTGACCTTGACCCGGCCGCCGGTCATGGCGGCGGCGACTAGAAACGTGCCGGTCTCGATACGATCGGGCATGACATCGTGTTCGCAGCCGTGCAGCTTCTCGACACCTTCGATAGTAATGGTGTCAGTACCCTGGCCGCTGATTTTAGCGCCCATTTTGATCAAGCACTCTGCCAAGTCGACGATTTCAGGCTCGCGGGCAGCGTTTTCTAGAACGGTTTTGCCTTCGGCCAAGGTCGCCGCCATTAGCAGGTTTTCGGTACCGGTCACCGTCACGGTATCAAAGTAGATAGTTGCGCCTTTCAGGCGACCGTCGACCCGCGCGCGGATATAACCCGCCTCAACGCGAATCTCCGCCCCCATGGCTTCTAAACCGCGAATGTGGAGATCCACCGGCCGCGAGCCGATGGCACAACCGCCGGGCAGGGACACATCGGCTTTACCGAAGTGGGCAAGCAGAGGGCCCAGCACCAGGATGGAGGCACGCATTTTCTTCACGAGCTCATATGGCGCGTGGCACTGGGTCACCTGGGAGCCATCCAACTGAATACTCAGTTTTTCGCCCATCACCGGCTCAACGCCCATGCGGCCAAGCAGCTCTAGCGTGGTGGTAATATCCTGTAGGTGGGGCAAGTTACCAATTACCACAGGACCATCGGCCAGCAGGCTGGCACACAGGATTGGTAACGCCGCGTTTTTGGCGCCGCTCACCCACACTTCACCGTCTACCGACCCATTGCCGGTAATAATTAATTTATCCATGGGGCGACCGTTATTGAACGTTTTCCGGTGCAGTTTGCCACTGCGCCGGAGTAAACGTTTTGATGCTAATAGCGTGGAGCGCGCCCGAGGCGATCTCATCACTCAGCGCTGCATAAACCAGCTGCTGACGTTTGACCGGAGAGAGACCTTCAAAGGCATCGCCAACCGCAATCACCTGAAAGTTACAGCCTTCACCCTGGATATGGAACTGACATCCGTCAATACGGGATTCAAGCAGTGCTTTTACCTCGTTGGGTTGCATGGCGCAAAAACTCCTTTGGGGTCATCGTTATCATTGAGCGTAATTGGGTCGACATAATAAAGAAAAGCAGCGCGCTTGGCGATGCCGTACTTTTAAACTGCCAAGGTAGCGGTGGGTTGCTCAATCAACGCATCCAATTCAGCCAGTGAGGCAAGGCGGCGCAGCGGAGCTGAAAAGTGAATGGATTGAACCTGGATACCGCGCTGCTGGCAGATGCGAAGCCATTCAAACAGCACGCTAATAGCAACGCTGCTGGCCTTTTCAACGCGGCTGAAATCAAAGCTGATGGTGGTGAGCTCGGTGTGTTTGAGCCATTTAACGCCACTGGCGGCCAAATCGGCCGCCACGGTTACCTCCACATCCCCCACTACCAGCAGGGTGGCATCATCTACGCTAACGGTGACGCTAGGGTGTGAAAACAGCGCTGTCACGCATCGCCTCCCTGCTCCAGCTCTTCAACGCCCACCTCTGGCGACCACCCATCAATTACCGCATCGTAATCGCGGTTGTTATCGCGCATGGCTTGGTCAAACTGATTGCGGAAGGTTAGCCCCAGATTAATACCATTAACGATCACATTCACCACCCGCCATTCGCCGTCAGAGAGCCTTAGACTATAGCTAACGGGATATACTTGCCCGTCACTGGCCACGACTTCCATGGCAACGCTGGCCTGGTCGTCATAGCGCTGTGCCTGCTGGGTATCCAACACCCGCAGCTCATCGTAATCAAACGTCACCAACCCGCGGGTATAGGTATCAATCAGCGTTTGCCGAAACACATCGACAAAACGACGGCGCTGCTCCGGTGAAGCATTGCGGAAATAGTTGCCCATCACGCTGGCACCGATATAGCGAAAATCTGCCACCTGGTCGAGATTGCTATCCACCAACGCCTCAAGCTCGCTAAGGTTATTGGCATAGTAATCCTTGCGGCCCTGAAGATCTGCCATCAGCGACTCAACGTTATCGCGAACCATCTCTTCTGGCGTCTGAGACTGCGCATGCGACTGCAATGGCACCATTAACGCTGCCATCATTACGACGACCCATAACCAACGCCCCCACATCAAGTTCACTCCATTCATAACGCTTATCTCCCTACCCGTGATTACACAGGGTTAGTGCCTGCAATTTGAAACATTAGCTATTTAACACAGTAGCTATTTAACACATTCGCTACTTGAAACATCAGTTACTTGCCATATTGGACACAAATTGCTGGATAAGTTCTTCCAGCACCAGCGCCGACTGGGTGTCGCGAATGGTGTCGCCATTCTCCAGCATCTCGGGGTCGCCGCCCACGCTTAGGCCAATGTACTGCTCGCCTAATAAGCCTGCAGTCAGAATAGAGGCAATCGAGTCTCTTGAGAGCTGGCCTTCAAGTTCGCTATCCAGGCTGAGCACCACCCGCGCATCGAACCACTCGGTATCTAGTTCAATCGCTTCTACTCGCCCCACCGTTACGCCCGCCATAGTGACCCTGGCACGGGGCTTTAAACTGCCAATATTGGCAAAGTTGGCCTCTAGCTGAAATGACTGTGTGGGTGCAGAGAGCGTCAGTCCACTAACCCGCAAGCCGAGGAACACAAGCCCCAGGATGCCTGCCACCATAAACAGGCCTACACCGAACTCCATGGTTTTACTGCGTTTCATGAAACTGCTCCAGCCATTAAAGGCCGCCAAACATCATGGCGGTCAACACAAAATCAAGCCCCAATACTGCAAGCGACGAATACACTACCGTGCGCGTAGTAGCACGCGAGATACCTTCCGAAGTGGGCACCAAATCATAACCCTGGAACACCGCAATCCAGGTTACCACCAGGGCAAATACGGCGCTTTTGATCATGCCGTTACCAATATCACTGAGAAAGGCCACGTTGGCTTGCATATTGCTCCAGTAGGAGCCCTCGAAAACGCCTAACCACTCGACGCCCACCAGGTAGCCGCCCCAAATACCCACCACGCTAAAACCTACCGTTAGGATAGGCAGCGACACAAAGCCAGCCCACAGGCGTGGGGCCACCACGCGGCGTAGCGGATCAACCCCGATCATTTCCATGCTGGTGAGCTGCTCGGTGGCTTTCATCAAACCAATCTCGGCGGTAAGCGCTGAGCCTGCCCGGCCAGCAAACAGCAGCGCCGCCACTACTGGGGCAAGCTCACGCAATAGCGAAAGCGCTACCATTTGACCCAGCGCCTGCTCAGCCCCGAAATCAACCAGAATGGTATAGCCCTGCAGCGCCAGCACCATGCCGATAAACAGCCCAGACACCAACACAATGGCCAGCGAAAGCACGCCAACAAAGTGCATCTGGTGCAACCACAAACGCCAACCTTCCCGGGAAGGCACGCCAATCGCTGACTGGAATAGAAACACCCCGGCACGGCCTAATGCTTCCATTAAATCGCACCCTCGACGCCCTAGCCGGGTGATACGCGCGGTGCTACTAGAGAACTTTGACTGCATTAACCCTGCCCTTTATTTGCCCTGCATGTGTGCATTTAAGCTAACGTTGTCGCCTATCCCTACGGTGTCACCGGGGCGTCACCCAGAATGTCGCGATAAAACGCTTCAGCGGGGTAGTGAAACGGCACCGGGCCATCTGGTTCGCCATGAATAAACTGGCTAACCCGCGGATCTTGGTTAGTGTCCAACGTTTGCGGCGTGCCATGGGCGACCACCTGACCATCGGCAATTAAATAGAGGTAATCCGCAATGCTCAAGGTCTCTTTGATATCATGGGAGACCACCACGGAGGTTAGCTGCAGCGCTTGATTCAGGCGCTTGATGAGCTGCACCAACACACCCATAGAAATAGGATCCTGACCCACAAACGGCTCGTCATACAGAATCAGCTCCGGATCCAGCGCTACCGCACGGGCCAACGCCACCCGGCGAGCCATCCCCCCGGAAAGTTCCGCGGGCGTTAAGTGGCGCGCGCCGCGCAGTCCCACGGCCTGTAGCTTTAACAACACCAGATCGCGCACCATGGTGTCAGGCAAATCAGTATGCACGCGCAGCGGGAAAGCTACGTTCTCGAACACATCCAAATCGGAAAACAGTGCGCCACTCTGAAACAGCATTCCCATCCGCTTGCGCAGCGTAAATAGCGCCTTCCGGGATAGCCGATGAACATCCTGACCATCAATGAGGATGCGCCCGCTCTCCGGGGTCAACTGGCCACCAATCAGTTTCAACAGCGTTGTTTTACCGGTGCCGCTTGGCCCCATGATCGCCGTCACTTTACCCCGCGGTATAGTCATATTCACACCACGGAAAATCTCGTGATCGCCACGAGAGAAATAAAGGTCTTCAATTTCTATAAAGGGTGCATCAGTCATGGATCAGTTGACTCTTAACAAGGCGCAGCTAGGACTAATTATCATACCCTACTTGCTGCTACCGCAGTTAGAAAACAGTGTTTCTAAAACATTATCGAACATTGTACTATAACGCCACAAAACATTACGGCGCGAGCGGGCCTTCCTGTTGATTAATAACATCACTGGTGAGCTAATCCCTAGACTAGGCCAGCTTACCGCTCAAGCCACCAGGGATAACGAGCGCAATTACTGCCTATAAGCGGTGTCGAGATGTTATTCTTGGCGGTTACCACTTTTTATATTTTCAATCGTTAAGAGAAAACGCTATGCGCCAGCCTCTCGCTTCATCCAGCCTATTACGCGAAAGCGCACTGCGTACGCTGCAAATTGAGCAGGCAGCGATTGGCGGTCTCCAGGCTAAACTAGACGAAAGCTTTGACCGCGCCTGCGAATTAATCCTCGCCTGCCAAGGGCGGGTGGTGGTGACTGGCATGGGCAAGTCGGGGCATATTGCTGGCAAGCTGGCAGCAACGCTTGCCAGCACGGGCACACCGGCCTTTTTCGTTCACCCCGGTGAAGCCAGTCATGGCGATTTGGGCATGATCACCCGCGCTGATGTAGTACTGGCGCTCTCTAACTCGGGTGAAACGGCCGAAGTCACCGCCCTACTGCCGCTGCTTAAACGCTTGGGTACGCCACTGGTCAGCATGACGGGGCGTCCCCACTCGACGCTTGCCAAACACGCTGATGCACATCTTAACAGCGGCGTTGAGCGCGAAGCGTGCCCGCTCGATCTGGCCCCTACCAGCTCCACTACCGCCGCTCTCGCCCTAGGCGATGCACTGGCGGTGGCGTTACTGGAAGCCCGTGGATTTACCGCTGAAGATTTTGCCCTTTCCCACCCGGGTGGCAGTTTAGGCAAACGCCTGCTACTGCGCGTTAGAGACCTGATGCACGACGGCTCGCGCCTGCCCCAGGTCGCGCTGGGCAGCCCGCTGCGCGATGCGTTATTGGAGATTACCCGGCAAGGGCTTGGCTTTACCTGTGTGGTGGATAGCGATGGACGCCTCGCCGGAGTCTACACCGATGGCGACTTGCGCCGTACGCTGGATCAGTTTCACAACCTGCGCGATGTCCGCGTTGACGACGTTATGACCCGGCCAGGCAAACGCATCGGCCCCGACATCCTGGCGGCCGAAGCGGTACGCATTATGGAAGAGAGCCGGATTACCGCGCTAGCGGTGGTGGATGAACAACAGCGCCCTATTGGGGCTCTACATATGCACGACCTGCTCGCTAGCGGCGTTATTTAACCCATCACCGTTCTACGCCGACTGGTTTTAAAAATGACTGATATGGAGGCTCTATGACCCTACCTGCTGCGCTACTTGATCGACTCCGCCGCGTACGCCTATTGGCGCTGGATGTTGACGGCGTACTCACCGATGGCCGCCTCTACTTTCAGGCCGATGGAATCGAAATCAAAGCCTTCCATACCCAGGATGGCCATGGGCTAAAACTTCTCAAACGCGTGGGCGTGCATGTTGCGCTGATTACCGGCCGCGATTCACCTATGGTAAGTCAACGCGCTGCCGCTCTGGGTATCGACCATGTCCATCAAGGCTGTGAGGACAAACTGGCGACCCTGCGCGGGCTCTGCCAGCGCCTTGATATCGAGCTGGAGCAAGTGGCCTATTGCGGCGACGACCTGCCCGATCTAGCGGCGATTAAGCGCTGCGGCGTCGGCATTACGGTTCCTAACGCGCCGGATTATATGCACACCCACGCTGACTGGACCACCGAACGTCTGGGTGGCCACGGCGCCGTGCGTGAAATTTGCGACACGCTGCTTGAATCTCAAGGGCACTGGGGCGCGGTGCTTGACACCTATCTGCACGGTCGACCATAAATGTTGAAACGGCTTAACCTACGCCTCTGGCTCGGCGGGCTTGTTATCGCGCTAGGCGCGCTGTTGGTGTGGCTTGACCCAGGCGGGCCTCAAGATACCGCTATCGACCCTGAAGCACAGGCTCAGGAGCCAGGCCACGTACTCGAAAACGCTGAAATTACCCTGTTTGGTGATAACGGCAAGGTGTTGCAGTCGCTAAAAACGCCGCGCCTAATTCATACCCCTCAGCGAAGCGAAACCTGGACCGAAGAGCCCGAAGCCGTACTATACGACAGCGAAAACCGTCAGTGGCTGGCCAGCGCCGATGTCGGCACGCTCAATACCGCTACCCAAGCCCTGCTGCTGTCAGGTTCAGCTCGCCTGGTCGCGCCGGATGAAGGCTGGCAGCTAGACACCGAGCTATTGCATTATGATGGCCTAACTCAGCATGCCTGGAGTGAAACACCGGTAATGCTGCAGCAACCGCCCCAGCAAATGAGTGCCTCACGCATGGATGTGTGGCTTAACAATAGCCAGGTTCGGCTAACTGATAATGTGCGCGGCACGCACCCCCCGGCCACGCAACGCTAATAGGAATTGTCATGAAAGCACTTATTTACACAGCCCTTTTTGCGCTCGCGATGCCGCTACTGGCACTGGCCCAAACCTCACAACAGGCTCCGGTGGAAGTCGAAGCCGACCGTTTAGATCTCGACCAACGGGCGGGCACCGCCGTTTATACCGGGAATGTGGATATTCGTCAGGGCGAGATGCAGCTGCGCGGCGAGCGGGTAGAGATCGAACGCAACGCGGCTGGCGAACTCTCGACGGCAACAGCCACCGGCGAGCGCGCCTACCTGCGCCATCAAGCCGAAGGGCAAGATGGCCCGACGGAAGGTTGGGCGCGACGGATTATTTACCACGTCGCCGAGCGCCGCGTAGAGCTAATCGACCAAGCCGAACTGATCCAACAAGAAGATACCTTTAGCGGTGGGCGCCTTGAGTATTTTATTGACCGCGAAGTGATTCAAGCGCGCTCTGACGTTGACGGCAGTGAGCCCCAGCGCATTCGTATGACTATTCAGCCTGAACAATAGGGAGCCAAGCTGTGGCAACTGCTGACACTGCGCCGATCAAAACCCTGTATGCCCACCACCTGGCGAAAAGCTACAAGCGCCGCCGAGTGGTCAAAGACATCAATTTAGAGATCTCCCAAGGCAGCATTGTTGGCCTACTGGGCCCCAACGGCGCAGGTAAAACCACCTCGTTCTACATGATTGTCGGGCTGGTGAAATCCGATGCTGGCAAGGTCGGAATCGATGCGGTGGATTTAACCCGTGCGCCGATGCACGAGCGCGCAGCGGCGGGTATTGGCTACCTCCCCCAAGAGGCGTCTATTTTTCGCAAACTATCGGTTGCCGATAACATTATGGCGATACTCGAGACGCGCAAAGAACTTGACCGCACAGGACGCGAACAGCGCCTGGAAGCGCTACTCGAAGACTTTCATATCACCCACATCCGCGACAACCTTGGCATGAGCCTTTCGGGCGGTGAGCGCAGGCGTGTAGAAATTGCCCGCTCGCTGGCCACTGACCCTGCCTTTATTTTACTGGATGAGCCCTTTGCTGGCGTCGACCCTATTTCGGTAGGCGAGATCAAAACCATCATTCGTGCGCTGAAGCAACGTCATATTGGCGTACTGATCACCGATCACAACGTGCGTGAAACCCTCGATATTTGCGATATCGCCTATATCGTTGGTGATGGGCAAATCATTGCCAGCGGTTCACCCAGTGCCATTCTCGATAATCAGAAGGTCAGAGACGTATATCTGGGTGCTGATTTTCGCCTTTAAACTGATCAGCTATGCCTACAATCACCGCCTGCCCATAAACCTATTTTTTGGTTCTGTAAATAGCGCTCTGCAACAACTTTACTACCAATGGCATGCTTATTGCACTTGCACCAGACACTCACTCGCACTAGGGTGGAGCATTCTGATTAACGAGTGGTTCTCAGATGGTCATGAAAGCTTCTCTCCAACTGCGTATCGGCACACAGCTGACCATGACGCCCCAGTTGCAACAGGCGATTGCGCTGTTGCAACTCTCGACGCTGGACCTTCGTCAAGAAATTCAGCAGGCCCTAGATGCCAATCCCATGCTGGAGCAGGAAGATGAATTTGGTGAGCAGGCTGTCAGCGAGCCTAAGGAAGAAGAGTGGTCAGAGGGCATCCCCACTGAACTCTCAGTAGATAGCGACTGGTCAGATACCTATCAAGATATGGGTAGCCAGGGCGGCAGCAGCGAAGGCCCTGATTTTGAGCGTCAGGCAGCCGGGCAGAGCCTGCATGGGCACCTACTATGGCAGCTTGCCATGACCGACTTTAGCGCCCGCGAACAGCTTGTCGCAGAGAGCTTAATCGACGCGCTCGACGCCAACGGCTACTTAACCCAGCCGCTTAACGATATTCGTGAGGGCCTGCGTGCCCAGGGCATTGACGGGCTTAGCCAACGCGAGGTAGAAACCATTCTGCTCAAACTCCAGCAGTTTGAGCCAACCGGTATCTTTGCCCGCGACCTGCGTGAATGCCTGATGCTGCAGCTCGCCGCCCTGCCCGATGATACGCCGCTACTGGTTCCCGCCCGCCGCCTAGTGCGGCAGTTCCTCGAAGCGCTTGGTAAGGATGACATGCGCCTGCTAAAGCGCCGCCTGGGGCTCGATGACCAACAGCTGGCCGATGTTATCCTACTTATTCGCAGCCTCGACCCCCGCCCAGGCAGCGCCTACGGCGACACCGATGACAGCTATGTAACCCCCGACCTGGTCGTCCGCCACGACCACGAAGGCTGGCATTTAGAACTCAACCCAGAGGCCCTGCCACGGCTGCGCATTCAGCCCGACTACGCCAGTTTGATTAAGCGTGCGGACAAAAGCGATGACAACCAGTTTCTCAAAGAGCACCTACAGGAAGCGCGCTGGCTGATTAAGAGCCTCTCGAGCCGTAACGATACGCTGCTACGCGTGGGGCGCGAAATCATCACCCGCCAGATTGGCTTTTTAGAGCACGGCGAAGAAGCCATGAAACCGCTGATACTGGCCGATATTGCCGAAGCTGTGGAGATGCACGAATCGACGATTTCACGGGTCACGACGCAAAAATATATCCATACCCCCCGGGGCGTGTTCGAGCTCAAGTACTTTTTCTCAAGTCAGGTGAGCGGTCAAGATGGCGACAGTCACTCCAGCACCGCCATCCGCGCGCGACTCAAGAAATTGATTCAAGAGGAGCCACCCGGCAAGCCGCTCTCAGACAGCCGCCTAGTCACGCTATTAGGCGAAGGAGGGATTCAAGTAGCGCGGCGTACGGTGGCTAAATATCGCGAGGCCATGGGCATTCCTTCCTCCAGTGAGCGACGTCGTTTACGCTAGGTTCTGTCGACGTTGCAGCGAATCTCTCGACAAGGGCTTTGCAACGCGGCAAAAAGGGTTACAATCGAAGTACAGTCCGATGGATAAGGAGCACGTCAATGCAAGTAAATATCACTGGTCATCACGTAGAACTGACTGACGCCTTGCGTGACTATGTCAACGAAAAGCTTGAGCGTGTAGAGCGCCATTACGACAATATAACCACGGTGCAAGTCACCTTATCAGTGGAGAAAGAGCGCCAGCAGGCCGCTTGTACGCTGCACGCCGCAGGTGCTGACTTACATGCGGAAGCCCTCGACAGTGATATGTACGCCGCTATCGACGCCCTAGCGGATAAAATCGACCGTCAACTCGTTAAACACAAGGAAAAAGCACAAGCTCGCGCCCAAGGCGCAGGTGTGCGTTAATTCAATGACGTTGGAAACCATACTCCCCCCGGAGCGCGTTCTTTTTGACGTACCCGGGGGCAGCAAAAAAAGGGTGCTGGAGTTTTACAGCACCTTTATCGCGCAAAATATCCCCAGCCTGGACAGCCAAGAAGTGTTTAGCCGTCTAATCGGCCGCGAGCGCTTAGGCAGTACCGGTATCGGTAACGGCGTGGCTATTCCCCATGCGCGCAGCCCCCACTGCACCGCCCCTATCGCTGGTTTTTTAAAACTCTCAGAAGCGATTGATTTTGACGCTATCGACGGAGACCCGGTAGATCTGGTGTTTGTCCTGCTGGTACCTGAAGAAGCAGATGACACACACCTCTCTCTGCTCGGCCAAGTAGCGACCATCATGAATGATGCGGATACACGCCAGCAGCTGCGTAAAGCAGCCAGTCAGCGCGAGCTACTTGAGCTGATTACCGCCAAAATTCGTGAGCAATCCGCGGCCTAACGGTCTTCAAACCTGTTTTAAGGTTCGTTACGGCAGGTAATGTTTCGCTCACCACCCTCAACGCAGCTTGACCAAAGCAAAGAGAGACTCTATGCAACTGGTGATCATTAGCGGCCGCTCCGGGTCAGGCAAATCTATCGCTCTACAGGCGCTGGAGGACCTTGGCTATTATGCGATTGATAACCTCCCCGCTATGCTGCTGGGCTCGTTGGTGGACGAATTACGCGACCAGGGTGACCGCGCTCACTTGGCGGTCAGTATCGATGCCCGTAATTTGCCGGGAGCGCTGGAGCGCCTACCGTCTTTGTTAGAAGAGTTGCGCCAGCGTAAAATCGATTTTCAAGTTATTTACTTGACCACCGATGCCCGTATCCTGCTTGAGCGTTACTCCGCTACCCGGCGACGCCATCCGCTGACTCGGGATAGCGAGATGACCCTGGAAGAGGCGATCAATAAAGAAGAGGAGACGCTGGAGGATATTCGCGATCTAGCCGATCTATTGATCGATACATCTCGCTTATCGGTACACGATTTGCGCCGTCGCATTACCGACCAGGTAGCGCACCAGCGCCGCGATAAGCTAACGCTGACCCTTGAGTCGTTTGGTTATAAACGCGGCGTGCCGTTAGACGCTGATTTGGTCTTCGACGTGCGCTGTCTGCCGAACCCTTACTGGGACCCAACGCTACGCCAGTTCACCGGCCGCGACGCTGAGATTGTGGCTTTTTTGAGCGGCTATCCCATTGTTGACGCCATGAGCGACGACATTCTGGCTTGGCTAGAGCGTTGGCTACCCGCTTACCAGAATAGCCAACGCAGCTACATGACTATCGCGATTGGCTGCACCGGTGGCCAACACCGCTCGGTCTATATGGTCGAGAAGCTGGCAGAAAGGCTGGCCACCAGCATGGGCGACGTTCAATTACGCCACCGTGAGCTGGGGCTGCACTACACCTTAAGCGATCAGTCGGCGGCCCCTCTCCTCAGCGCTACTCCAAACAACGAGCGAGAAGAGACTTCTTAAGAGCGCCTATCCATTAATGACACCACTCGGCGAAAAGGAACCAGGGTGCCAGAAAGAATACTTACACTCACCAATCAACGCGGGCTACACGCGCGCGCAGCGACAAAACTGGTCAAATGCGGCCAACAGTTCTCGGCTAAAATACGTGTTTACAAACAGCAACAGGTTGCCGACGCCGCCAACATCATGTCGCTGCTGATGCTCGCCGCCCCTTGCGGTACCGAGCTAACGATCAGCGCCGAAGGTGATGACGCCGAACAGGCACTTGAAGCTATTCAAGCGCTGTTCGACGCGCGTTTCGAGGAAGATCAGTAGCCGCACTTGGCTATTTGGACTTAGTCACCGGCTACCGTCATGGCATCGATTAACCAGCTACCCGTGTGAACACTGCCACGGGTATCGGTGTCATCGCCGATACCGACTAGCCCAGCAAACATCCGCTCTAGATTACCGGCAATGGTGAACTCTTCGACCGGGTACTGCACCTTACCGTTTTCGACCCAAAAGCCTGCGGCACCGCGGGAGTAGTCGCCAGTCACACCGTTAACGCCTTGGCCCATCAGTTCAGTTACCCAAATCCCCCGCCCCATCTCCTGCAGCAGGCTTTCGCGTGATTGCAGCGGCGCCGCTAAACGCACATTACGTGCGCCACCGGCATTGCCCGTGGTTTGCATATCGAGACGACGAGCGCTGTAAGAAGAGAGCATATAGCTGGCAATGCTGCCCTGATCGATAAAGCGATTATTACGGGTTTGCACGCCCTCGCCATCAAACGGCGAGCTCGCCGTGGCACCGACCTCCATGGGACGCTCTTCTAAGCTAAACCAGTCGGGAAACAGCGGCGTGCCGAGCCGGTCGCACAAAAACGAGGCCTGCCGGTAGAGCGCGCCACCGGCCAAACCACTGAGAAGGTGGCCGATTAAGCCACTGGCCAGCGAGGGATCAAACAGTACCGGAAAAGTGCCCGTGGGCGGGCGTTTAGCACCGAGCCTGCGCAGCGTTCGCGCGGCGGCCTCGCGGCCCACTTCGGCAGGGTCTCGCAGTGCCTTGGGGTCGCGGGCAGAAGTGTAGTCGTAGTCGCGCTGCATACCGGCCGCGTCTTGGGCAATCAGCATGCACGAAAGAGAGTGACTACTGCCTTTTTGGGTACCTAAAAAACCGTGGCTATTGGCGTAAACGCGTACCCCTTCGCCGCTGGAGAGTGACGCGCCATCCGACTGAGAGATGCCCTCAACGTCGCTTCCCGCCTGCTCACAGGCAAGCGCCAGCTCAATCGCCTCATCCGTTGTCAGGGACCAGGGGTAGTGCACTTTTAAATCGGGCTGCTCGGTGGCCATCAACGATGCATCGGCCAGCCCAGCGGCAGGGTCTTCGCCGGTATAGCGGGCAATCGCCAGGGCTTTCTCCACGGCGGCCTGAATTGAGGCGCTGCTGGCGTCTGTGGACGAAGCACTGCCTTTACGCTGACCTACGTAAAGCGTGACGGCAATGCCCTGGTCACGGGATAACTCAACCGTTTCAACTTCGCCCAGGCGCACGCTGACACCGATGCCCTGGTCTACACTTGCGCCCACCTCAGCAGCATCTGCGCCCAAGCGCTTGGCCAGCGCTAGCGCTTCTTCGGCACGCGCGGTCAATAACGACTGCTGCGCGGATGCATTAAATGCCTGTGCCATATGGCCTCCTTTTTCAACCGCATGTCTCTCAAGCGAATGTCTTTCAAGAGAGTGTCTTCGGCGAATCAATGTTGTACTCGCAGCTGGTATAATGCCGCTACGAATCTTGTCTGTGAGTCACACTATGCGTAAGCAACGTCCCGATACCGTCTCAAGTACTAATGAAGTAGAAGAGCAGGAAGAACGCCCTAGCAAGTCGCAACTCAAACGCGAAATGCATGCCTTACAGGCACTTGGGGAAACCTTAATCGCCATGCGACCGGCGGAACGCGCCCGATTCCCCCTCTCTGACGATATGCTGCGCGCTATCGAGGAAACCTCGCGCATCCGTTCCCATGAAGGTCGCCGCCGCCATATGCAGTATGTCGGTAAGCTAATCCGTAAAGAGGATCTCACCGCCATTCAAGGCGTATTCGATTCCATCGACCAGGAGCAGGAGCAGCGCGACCACGCGTTCCACCGACTGGAAAAATGGCGGGAACGCTTAATTGACGAGGGCGATCCTGCTGTCGACCTGTTTATGGCGGAGCACCCCGATGCCGATCGCCAGACCCTGCGTCAATTGATTCGCAACGCCCAGCGGGAACGCGAGCAGGGCAAACCGCCGACCAGCTCGCGCAAGCTATTCAAACACCTGCGCGAAACGCTCGCTCTTTAAAGGCGGCTCATTAAGACTGCGTGCCGCCGACGGTCAGCTCATCCAATTTCAGGGTGGGCTGGCCGACACCCACCGGTACGCCCTGCCCCTCTTTACCACACACGCCAATACCGGTATCCAGCGCCATATCGTGGCCAATCATGGAGACCCGCTGCATCGCTTCTGGCCCGTTACCAATCAAGGTGGCCCCTTTTACCGGCGCCGTCACCTTACCATCTTCAATCAGGTAGGCTTCGCTGGCGGAGAACACGAATTTACCCGAGGTGATATCCACCTGACCGCCGCCAAAGCTGACCGCATAAATACCGCGCTTAACGCTTTTGATAATATCGCTGGGCTCATCTTGGCCCGCAAGCATAACGGTATTGGTCATACGCGGCATCGGCAGGTGAGCAAAGGATTCTCGCCGCGCGTTGCCTGTGGGTGCCATGCCCATTAAGCGAGCATTTAGCTTGTCCTGCATATAGCCGGTCAAAATGCCGTCTTCGATAAGCGGCGTGTATTGCCCCGGCGTGCCCTCGTCATCCACGCTCATGGAGCCACGGCAATCCGATAAAGTTGCATCATCAACAATCGTTACGCCTTTAGCGGCCACGCGCTCGCCCATCTTGCCTGCAAAGGCGGAGCTGCCCTTACGGTTGAAATCGCCTTCAAGGCCATGCCCCACTGCTTCGTGGAGCAAAATACCCGGCCACCCAGACGCCAGCACTACGGGCATTTGACCCGCGGGCGCATCGACGGCTTCCAGATTAACCAGCGCCTGACGCACCGCTTCTTTGGCGTACTGCTCGGCGACTTGATCATCGCGCAGCTTAGCCATGGAATAACGGCCACCACCGCCTGCGCTGCCGCGCTCACGGCGACCATTCTTAACCGCAATAACGCTGACATTAAAGCGTACCAGGGGGCGAATATCGGCAGCCAGAGTGCCGTCGCTGGCCCGCACCAACACCACTTCATAAGTACCCGACAGAGAAGCGCTCACTTGGCTAATGCTCGGATCAGCCGCACGCGCCACACGGTCAGCCTGTTTGAGCATGGCCACTTTCTCTTCGGCGCTTAGCCCGGCTAAGGGATCAATCCCTGCATAGCGCGACATAGCGGAAACGGGCCGAACCAATTGCCCAGGTAAACGTTGACCGCTGCGCACAATACCTGCCGCGGTGCGGCCAGTGTCCATTAGCGCATCGGCCGTAATTTGGTTGGAGTAGGCAAAGCCGGTTTTTTCACCGGCCAGTGAGCGCACGCCGACACCGCCGTCAATATTGTAGCTGGCCTCTTTCACCTCACTATCTTCCAGCACCCAGCCCTCTTGCCAAGTACGCTGAAAATAGAGATCCGCGTAGTCAATGCCCGCGCCCATGGCGTAGCCCAACCCCGTTTCCAGAGCCTCTAAATCGAGTCCTCCAGGGGTCAACAGAATGGCAGCAGCCGTATCTACATCACTTTTATATGCGGTCATTGGGGGCCTTCTAAAGTAACCTGCGGCGAGGTCCAAGGGCCTCGCACGCGATAATGGAGTGTTGTGGCACGATCTAAAGCGTCGCCAAACATCTGGTCAGCAAGGAACAGCGCGCCGCCCACGATGGGCGCGCCAACGGCGATCGCCGCGATCGGTAAACTTTGCGTCACTGGTAGTGTGACGCCAAGCCGCTGGTCAAGTTCACGCGACACCAGGTCGACACTGCCGGTAAGCGTTAGGGTGGTGGCCGGCGCATCAATTTGCAATGGCCCGCGTAGCGTCAGCAACCCACCGGTAACGTCGGCGGTGCCCTGGACACGATCAAATGCCGTGCCCCGGCCGGTAACGTCAGAAAAATCCAGGCGCAGACGACGTAAAATATTATCGAAATTAAGCAAGCCGATTAAACGCGCAGGCGCCGATTCCAGGGTAACAAAACGGCCATCGCGAATGTCGGTACTGATAGTGCCATCCGAGCGGCTTAGCTCCAACTGCCAGGGAGCTCCCGGCCAATCAAGCGAGGCGGCCACATCGGTACTACGGCTGCGCATGGCCACCGGTTGGTCAAGACGTTCAAGGGCGGTCCCAATGTCGCCCCCCTGAATGGTAATGTCCGCACGAGTATGACTGGAAACAGCGTCCCCTTCCCAGTAAAGCTCGCCTCGCGCAGAGAGCTGGCCCAGGGTTAAGCCAACGGGGGTAAGCGAAAAACGCTCACCGTCGGTTTTCCAATAGGCCGTCAAGGGACCAAAACGACGCGGCCCCATCGCAATTTCGGCTAAACGCAATCGCCCATTGGGCACATCGGCTAGCCAGTCAGGAATGGCCAACGGCGCCTGACGCTGCGTTTCGACCGATCCCATCCAGGAGTCTGGCATCGGTGCATCGCTGTCATGCTCAACATTGGCTAACGCCAGCAAGCGATCAAGCGCCAGCGCTTCAATGGCCATATCTAAAGGTTGTGATGATTGAGCATCGTAGTTTACACGCCCGGTGACCAGGTTACCGCTTAGGCCCAAATCGATCAGGCCAGCGTTAATGCCTCCAGATGCGTTTAGAGAGCCTAAACACTCGCCTTGGTAAACCACGCAGGGGGTGGTTAACGAGACCGCCAGCGGCGTTTGAGTGCCTGCGCTTGACTCCCCGGGTGCCCCACCAGCCATTAGCGGTGCAATCGCCCGCTGCCACGCTAGCGGGTCAAGCCTTGGCACGGCAGCGTTAAGGCTAAACCCAGGTTGGGTGGGCCAGCCGGGCAGACGCTCCGCTTGGCTGCCTAAATTTAGCGACCCGGCAAACTCGCCATTACGCTGCTGAATTCGGGCTGCGACGATATCGGCCAGCTGTGTTTCAAGCCGTTTGGCATCTAAATCAGCGGTCAAAGTCCAGGGCCAGGGCTGCTGTGGAGATTTGGCAAACGGTTCGGGCAGGTGGCTAGTAACACCGAGCAAGCGGCTCTCAAGGCGAAGGGTGGGCGTCGGGACTATGCTGACAAGGCCCTGCCACTCTATCGGCCCTTCTAAGGGCAGACGTCCTTGGCTACTGTCTAACCCGGCAAGCCCGAACAGCGCCGCGGTAGCGACACTCCCTTGCAGTTGTATGCCGTCGCTTTGAGTATCAATATCAGCGTTGATAGCCCCCCCCAGCAACTGCCCTTTAGCCTCGCCGACGAGCCCCGAACTCTCCCCATCTTGAAGCCAGGCGAGATCCCCCTCAACCGATTGAAGACGTAAGTCGAGCGGTTGATAAACCACTTCCGAGAAGCGCGGCTGAGCATTAATTTCCAGCTGCAGCGCCTCAGGGTTTGCCAATGGCAATGACAGCGCAATATCGCCGTTAACATCCCCCGTCACGCGCAAATCACTTAGTTGGGAAAGGTCGACCTCAGGCATCGCCTGTAAAAATGATATAAGCGCTGGCCCATCCGAGATTAACTGCCCCGAAAGGTTGAGCGTCTCATCCTCCATCACCACCTCGCCCTCTGAAGCCGTAACACCATGGCTCTGGGCGTTATCAATTTCAGCCTCTAACACCCTGTTTTGCCACTTCAGTCGCCCCTCGACATCGTCAAGGCGTGGCCAGCCTGGCGCGATCGGCAAATGCCCTTGCGTCACCGCCAAGGCAAGCGTTGCTGTAAAGTCTTGGGCAGTCGCCCCTTCGCCTAACGGCTGGCTTAGCTGCAGCGAGCCTTCGCTGACGTAACCACCCATATCATTAAGCAGCCATTCGCGCAGCTCATCGTCCATCACGCTGAGCGGCAACCACTGGGCAAGCGGACGCTCAAGAGCATCCACGTCGCTAAAAGTTAGGTCTAAACCAAAATGACCACGCTGATTGCCGGTCACCAAACCGAAGCCACCCGCTATCTGGGCACCGTCCCAGTCGACGCTTAGCCGCTTGCCACTCACCATGGTATTGGGGCCGTCATATACCCACTCCACTTCCCCTTCAGCACGCCGTAGCTGCATGGGAGCGGCAAAAAACTCAGGAAAGTAGAGGGTGCTATCGCCGTTGCTGCTAAACAGCACGCGGCCGCGGAAATCCCGCGCCTGCACCCAGGCATCCAGCGGGCCACCGCCCGGCGCCTGCTGCCACGGTGAAACCTCTACGCCGGTTAGCGCCGCGTCCACCCCCCAGTGGCCATCCTGCTGCCCCACGTGTAACCCTTCGACTTGCCCGCGGGGGGCCAGGGTTTGCAATACCCGGGTGACGGATTCAGGGAGCAATACGTAGTCACGCCAAGCAGTCAGCGAGGCGAGCTCAAAGGCACTGGTGCGCACTTCCCACTGCCCAGGCTGGTGGGTGGCGTGCCAGTGGCGTGGCAAGGCAGGCCCGACGCTGCCACCGGGGGGCTGCGCCCACTCTACACTGTCGGCATCACCGCTTAGCCACGCTTCACCGCCGTCGCCGTCGCGCTGCCATAAACCGTTAGCCTTGATGTCCCTTAACACCGCGTACTGAACCTGATGGCGTAGCGTCAACTGGGGAACATCGACAGCAATGCGAGACTCCTCAAGGCGTCCGGCGCTCCAGCGCCCCCACAGCCGCGCACTGCCGCCGGCTTGCTCTAAATAAGCGGCATGATCCGGCCGGAACATATCCGCCAAGACGACTAACTGATCAAGCTGAACATCCAGTTGCAACGCTGCCGAAAAATCGCTGAAGCCCCGTCGGCCGGGCTGCATTTCGACCTTCATTTCAACCGCGGGCAGATCCACCTCGCGCGCCTGCTGTAGCGATTCTGCGATATTGATAGCGCCTTCCAGCCGTGTCCGCCGCTCATCGCCGGTCAGCAGCAGTGTCTGCGCATGGAGCATCACGGTGTCTTGCTTGCCGTGCAGCACCACGCGGGTGTCATCCACCCAGAGACGTTGACGCAAAATCAAGCCTGCCCAATTATCAATCGTGGCCAGATCCACGTCTGGCTCCGCCGCCATCAATAGCGGTAACTCTGCGGGCTCAGGCCACTGCAAAGACGCCCCCGAGCCTTGATAAAGATGAAACTGGGTACCGCTGATGCGTGCGTCGCTAAAAATCGGCGCCATGTTGACAAGCGACGCCCAGGTATCCAAACGTAGCCCCGCATGCTCCAGGGAAAACAGCGCTTGGCCATCCGGGGTTTCCGCGTTTACGCCATCAAGGCGTAATAGAAGATCGCTCCGGGCGAGCGAAAGCGATAGCCGCTCGATGGTGACCGGCACGCCAATGCGCGCCTCTAGCAGCGCTTCAATACGTGGGGTTAGGGCATCGGATTGGCTAATCGCCAAGCGCAGCAGCAACAGCAGCACAGCCGTGCTGCCCAGTAGCCAGGCTGCGATCAGCAAACTCCAACGCACCAGCGAACGCGTTAGCATGGTTACATCAGCACAATATCGTACTGCTCTTGGGAGTAGTGCTGTTCAACCTGAAAGCGGATGGTTTTATTGATAAACGTCTCCAGGTCAGCCACCGCGGCTGACTCTTCATCCAATAAACGATCAACGACAGGTTGTGATGCAAGCACCATGTAGGTTTCAGCACTATAGGCGCGCTCTTCGCGCAGTATCTCACGAAAGATTTCGTAGCAGACGGTTTCTGGCGTTTTAAGCGTGCCCCGCCCACTGCAGGTGGGGCACGCTTCACACATCGTTTGCTCTAGGCTCTCCCGGGTGCGTTTCCGGGTAAGCTGAACAAGGCCAAGCTCGGTAACGCCGGTACACTTGGTTTTGGCATGATCACGCTCTAAGGCTTTTTCCAATACCCGCAACACCTGACGCTGATGCTCAACATCGACCATATCGATAAAGTCGATAATGATAATGCCGCCCAGATTGCGCAACCGAAGCTGGCGGGCAATGGCCGTAGCTGCTTCAAGGTTGGTTTTGAAAATAGTCTCTTCAAGGTTGCGGTGACCAACATAGCCCCCGGTATTGACATCAATGGTGGTCATTGCCTCAGTGGGGTCAATCACCAGATAGCCACCGGATTTCAGCTGTACCTTGCGCCCCAAGGCTTTTTGGATCTCATCTTCGACGCTGTAGAGATCAAAGATGGGCCGCTCGCCGGGGTAGTATTCAATCCGCTCCACCGCGTCGGGCATAAACTCTTCGGCAAACTCCACCAGCTTGACGAAGTTTTCCCGCGAATCGATGCGCACTTTTTCGATATCGTCGCGCATTACGTCGCGCAGGGTACGCATAAAGAGCGGCAAATCATCGTAAATCACGCTTTGCGGCGTCGCGGTCACTTTACGCTCGCTAACCTTACGCCACAGCCGCAGCAGAAAGTGCATATCGCCTTTTAGCTCTTCGTCACCCACGCCTTCCGCGGCCGTACGAACAATAAAGCCCCCCGTCACTTCCAGCGTCTGCTCCGCCACGCTATTATCCAGCAGAGCTTTTAACCGTTCGCGTTCGCGCTCATCCTCAATACGCTGCGAAACGCCGTGATGCGGCGAATCGGGCATATAGACCAGATAGCGAGAAGGGATCGACAGGTGCGTGGTTAAGCGCGCCCCTTTGCTACCGATAGGGTCTTTGGTCGCTTGTACCACTAACGCCTGGCCCTCATGGAGTAACTGGCCGATGGTCTGCTGCTCATCGAGCGGTGTGCCGGGTGGCATCACTTCGTGGGCGTGAATAAACGCTGCCCGATCTAAGCCAATATCAACAAAAGCAGCCTGCATGCCAGGCAGTACACGAACCACTTTGCCTTTGTAGATATTGCCCACGATGCCACGCCGACGGGAACGCTCGATCAGTGCCTCTTGCAAAACGCCATTTTCAACCAGCGCGACGCGGGTTTCCATTGGCGTTAAATTGATGAGAACTTCACCGCTCATGCAAAATTCCTTGTTGGTTGACGTATTCCTTGCCAGCGATACAGGTGCTCGATACCTTCAATCCAAAGGTGTCAGACACGCTGCCAGATAGGAACTCCCTGTCGGCATAGCAAGTGCGTCGTCTCAAACAGCGGTAGCCCTACCACTGCCGAGTGACTGCCTTGAATCTGTTTTACAAATATGGATGCCAATCCCTGTATGGCGTAACCACCGGCCTTATCAGCAGGTTCACCGGTACACCAGTAGGCAGCAATTTCATCGGCGCTTATCTCACGCATCGTCACCTGAGTGGCCACACAGCAAGAGAGCATCCCCGCCGGCCCACTCACTGCCACGGCGGTAAGCACCTGATGGCACCGACCCGAAAGCAGCCCCAGCATTTCAGCGCCCTCCCCTGCATTCGCCGGTTTACCTAGAATACGCCCATCGACCACCACTGCGGTATCTGAACCTAGCGTAGGCAGGTCAGTGAATGGCACTGCCGCCTCAGCTTTGGCCATCGCTAAGCGCTGTACATAGGCTTGAGCCGACTCACCGACCAGCGGCGTCTCATCAATATCACAGGGATACACCTTGACCGGCACCCCAATAGAAGCCAGCAAGGCCCGACGGCGTGGAGAAGCAGACGCTAAGCACAAAACAGGCGTCGTCATGAAGCCGCCAACCGGCGCTCTAACGCCTGGAACATCGTCGCCAGCCACGGCCATAGCAATGCACTGATCAGCGCGGGAATCAAAAACGCTAAATGAATTGAAAAATCACCCACGATAGTGCGCAGCCACTGGGCGACTAGCTGCATCAAGCCCAACAGTACCAGCACCAGTGCCGACTGCTGTACCAGCGAATAGGCCCGAAAACGGGGGTAGACCAGAGCACACAAAAACGCCAACAGCGCATAGATAAGCGCATGCTGCCCCAACACGGTGCCTTCAATTAAATCCATCAAAATACCCAGTACAAAGCCGTGAAAAACACCCACTCTGTCGGGAGTACGCATACACCAGTAGATCAGCATCAACCCCAGCCACTCAGGGCGATATACCTGCCAGCCATCGGCTAGCGGCATAACTTGCAAGCAGAGGGCTAGGATGAGACTAAACCAAATAACCACTAATGGAACAATCGGTGCTCGCGGCATCAGGGCACCTCTGGAGATGATGCATTTTGTGCGGGAAGCGCTTCTTCAGGACTGGCGAGCTGAAGAGAGGAGCGCAATGCCTCTGCCGAGATATCCAGCGTATCATCCCAGGCACTCTCTTCCACTTCCTCTCGCAGAGGTGGGAAAAGCAACAAGAAGTGACGTGAACGCTGCAACTGCGCCATGGGTTCGGCCGTTACGCGCGCAAATGGCTGGCCTGGATCGTGGTACACCTCAGTAACGCGCGCCACGGGGTAACCCGGAGGAAAGCGCCCAGCCAAGCCCGATGTGGTCAACAAATCACCTTCGCGAATATCCGCCGTATCAGGCACGTGCATCACATTAACGCTACTGTAACGCCCCGCCCCCTGGACAATAAAGCGCAGCCCATTGCGGTTTAACTGAACCGGCAAGGCGTGACTGGCATCGGCCAATAGCAGCACACGGCTGGAGTAAGCAGAGACTGCGGTAATTTGCCCCACCAATCCAGAAGCATCGATGACCGGCTGACCTACATAGGCGCCGTTACGATGGCCACGGTTAACCACCATCTGATGACTAAAGGGGTCATTATCCAGCGACAGCAGCTCAGCCGTGATATAGGGAATATCACGCCGCTTCGCCGCCTTCAGCAAATCGCGCAGTTCGCTGTTTTCCGCCGTCAGGTTGGCCATCCGCTGACCACGATGGGAAAGGGTGAGAATCTGCTCACGCAGGCGGCGGTTCTCATCCACCAGCGCCTGTTGATCAGAGAGCGCAAGCGACCCCCAGTTCAACAGGTCGCTAGGCACACTAACGACCCATTGAATAGGAGCAACGACCATCGACATCTGCGCACGGACTTGCTCCATACGCGTGAAGTTCTGGTCGACAAACATCAATGCACTGGCAGCCAGGACACAAAAAAACAGCCGGTAGCCCGGCAGTGGCCCGTGCGAAAACAGCGGTTTAATAGGCAATCCCCCCGCAATTAACCGCTGCGATTAGTCGCTCGACAGCAACTCAAAGGTGTGCTGATCAATCATTTCCAGCGCTTTACCACCGCCGCGAGCAACGCAGGTCAACGGATCTTCGGCAACGATCACCGGCAGACCTGTCTCTTCAGCAATCAGCTTGTCCAGATCGCGCAACAGCGCACCACCGCCCGTTAACACCAAGCCTCGCTCGGCGATATCAGACGCCAATTCAGGCGGTGACTGTTCAAGAGCGCTCTTAATCGCGGCCACGATAGACCCCAAGGTTTCTTGCAGCGCTTCCAGGGTTTCGTGGGAGTTGAGCGTAAAGCTACGTGGAATGCCTTCGGCCAGATTGCGCCCGCGCACGTCAATTTCGCGCAGTTCGCCACCGGGGTAGGCGCAGCCAATTTCTTCCTTAATGCGCTCAGCCGTTGCCTCACCAATCAGGCTGCCGTAGTGACGACGCACGTAGGCGGTAATGGCTTCATCAAAGCGGTCGCCACCCACCCGAATAGATTCGGAGTAGACGACGCCGTTAAGTGAAATGATCGCGATCTCGGTGGTACCACCACCGATATCCACCACCATCGACCCCTGTGCTTCATCAACTGGAAGGCCTGCGCCAATCGCCGCCGCCATGGGTTCTTCAATCAAGAACACCTCGCGGGCACCGGCACCTTCTGCTGACTCACGAATCGCCCGACGCTCTACTTGCGTTGACATGCAAGGAACGCACACCAGCACACGCGGGCTGGGGGTCAAGAAGGTGCTTTGGTGAACTTTGCGAATAAAATGCTGGAGCATCTGTTCGGTGACGGTGAAGTCGGCAATAACGCCATCTTTCATCGGCCGAATCGCGGTAATATTACCCGGCGTGCGCCCCAGCATTCGCTTGGCATCGGTACCGACTGCCGCGACGCTGCGCATATTGCCAGACTGGCGGATAGCAACCACGGACGGCTCATCGAGCACGATACCGCGACCGCGTACATAAATCAGTGTGTTGGCCGTACCCAAGTCGATCGATAGATCGCTGGAAAACAGCCCCCTCAAACGTTTAAACATGGATGTTGTTACCTAGTGCAGACCGGGAACCCTGTGCGGATGCAAACGGTATCACCGCAACCCCCTGGCAGCAAGCACGAGTCGCGCCTAACACTGCCCGTTAAGGCCAAGATGTGGTACCTTTTGCGGCTATTTTCCACGTCTGCGACACAAGACGTATTTTTTGATATCGGTATGTATACCGCTTAAAGCGGATTATGTTCCATCACATTTACGAGGAAGACTCGATCATGGCGCTTGAAGAATCTCATGTGCGCCGGGCCGCTCACTTGGCCCGACTCGCCGTCAGCGATGACCAAGCCAGCGGCTTTGTAGACGACCTAAGCCGGATTCTGGACATGGTCGACCAGCTACAAAGCCTCGATACTGAAGGCGTTATGCCGCTCGCCCACCCGCTCGATGCGACCCAGCGACTGCGCGCCGATGAAGTAACGGAAACCAACCAGCGCGACACCTTTCAGCGCTGTGCTCCGGCAGTGGAAAATGGCCTGTATCTGGTGCCCCGCGTCGTTGAATAAACTCAGTGAACAAACACGCTGAGTAACGGCATACGAGCATTGGCAGCCACCACTATTGCCACTTTTTTTCTCCCCTGAACGGAGCTTCTGGGTCATGCATGAGAAAACCTTAACGCAACTCGCTGCCGCCTTGAAAAGCGGCGAGTTTTCCAGCCGCGAGCTGACCGCTCACTATTTACAGCGCATTGACAAGGCTGACGGCAAGCTGAACAGTTTTATCAGCGTGACCGCTGAGCAGGCGCTGAAACAGGCTGAAGTCGCCGACAACGCCAGAGCGGCGGGCAACGCCGGGCCGCTGGCGGGCATTCCTCTGGCGCTGAAAGATATTTTTTGCACTCAGGGTGTAAAAACCAGCTGCGGCTCGAAAATGCTGGATAATTTTATCGCCCCCTATAACGCCACCGTGGTTGAAAAGCTCAACGCAGCGGGCACGATCAGCCTGGGTAAAACCAATATGGATGAGTTCGCCATGGGCTCCTCCAACGAAAACAGCTACTACGGCCCGGTTAAGAACCCCTGGGATCTTCAAGCCGTGCCCGGCGGCAGCTCAGGCGGCAGCGCGGCCGCAGTGGCGGCAGGCTTGGTGCCTGCCGCCATGGGCACCGACACCGGCGGCTCTATTCGCCAACCGGCGGCGTTTTGTGGCATTACCGGCCTAAAGCCCACCTATGGTCGCGTCTCGCGCTTTGGCATCATTGCCTACGCCTCAAGCCTTGATCAGGCAGGTCCAATGGCGCGCAGCGCTGAAGATTGTGCCCACCTGTTAGGCGTTATTGCGGGTCACGATGGCCGCGACTCCACCAGCGTTGCCCGCGGCGTGCCCGACTATGTGGAAGGCCTAAACGCCCCGCTCTCAGGCCTTAAAATCGGTCTTCCCAAAGAATACTTTGGAGATGGTTTAGCCCCGGAAGTCGAAAAAGCCGTCCGCGAAGCAGTGAAAGTCTACGAGTCACTAGGCGCCACGGTGCGCGAAGTTAGCCTGCCGCATACCCACTATGCGATTCCGGCCTACTACGTCATCGCCCCCGCGGAGGCCTCGTCGAACCTGTCCCGCTACGACGGCGTGCGCTTTGGTCACCGCTGCGACAACCCCAGCGATTTGATTGACCTGTATACCCGCTCCCGTGCAGAGGGCTTTGGCGAAGAGGTCAAACGACGCATTCTCATCGGCACTCACACGCTCTCTGAAGGCTTCTTTGACGCCTACTACACCAAAGCCCAGCAGGTGCGCCGTTTGATCCGTCAGGACTTCCTGGACGCCTTTGAAGACGTCGATGTACTGATGGGCCCCGCTTCGCCTACGCCAGCCTTTGACCTGGGGGCCAAAAAAGACCCGGTGTCGATGTACCTGCAGGATATCTACACTATCGCGGTGAACCTGGCGGGCATTCCCGGCATCAGCGTACCGGCAGGGTTTGCCGGTGGCCGCCCCGTCGGCCTCCAGATTCTGGGCACCCACTTTGCCGAAGCGCAGCTGCTTAACGTCGCACACCAGTTTCAGCAAGCGACCGACTGGCACTTACAACGTCCTGCCTTTGCCGAGGAGTACGCCTAATGCAATGGGAAACCGTGATTGGGCTTGAAGTCCACGTTCAGCTCGCAACGCGTTCAAAAATATTCTCCGGTGCCTCCACGGCGTTTGGCGCTGAGCCAAACACCCAGGCCTGCGCAGTGGATTTAGGCCTACCCGGCGTGCTGCCAGTACTCAATGAGCAGGCCGTGGCCATGGCCGTGCAGTTTGGCCTGGCAGTGCATGCGGATATCGCCGAAGTCTCGGTGTTTGACCGGAAAAACTACTTCTACCCCGACTTGCCCAAGGGTTATCAAACCAGCCAGATGTACCACCCCATCGTCGGCCCTGGCGACGTTGAGATTACCCTGGAGGATGGCAGCACCAAGCGTATCCGCATCCACCATGCTCACCTGGAAGAGGATGCCGGCAAGTCACTGCATGAAGATTTTCACGGCATGACCGGTATCGACTTAAATCGGGCGGGCACGCCGCTGCTGGAGATTGTCTCTGAGCCGGATATGCGCAATGCCAAGGAAGCCGCGGCGTACCTCAAGGCGATTCACTCCATCGTGACCTACCTGGGCATTTCCGACGGCAATATGGCGGAAGGCTCCATGCGTTGCGACGTTAACGTCTCGGTACGCCCCAAAGGTCAGGAAGCCTTTGGCACCCGTGCAGAAATTAAAAACGTTAACTCATTCCGGTTTGTCGAACGTGCGATTGCCTTTGAGGTTGAGCGCCAGATTGAACTGATCGAAGATGGCGGCAGCGTGGTTCAAGAGACCCGCCTGTTCGACCCTGACCGTGATGAAACCCGCAGCATGCGCACCAAGGAGGAGGCCAACGACTACCGCTACTTCCCCTGTCCTGACCTACTGCCGGTGGTGCTTGACCAAGCCTACCTGGATCACCTGCGTGGCCAGTTGCCCGAACTGCCTGCGGATAAGCGCGAGCGCTTCCAGAATGCGCTGGGGCTGTCTGCTTATGACGCCAACGTCATCTCCGCCAGCCGCGATATGGCCGAATTTTTTGAAGCCGTACATAGCGAGTGTGGCGATGCCAAGCAAGCAGCCAACTGGGTTCAGGGTGAGCTTTCCGGGGCACTTAACCGCGAAAACCTAAGCATTGCCAATAGCCCGATTTCTGCCCGCCAGCTAGGCGAGCTGATCAGCCGCGTGTTGGATGACACCATTAACGGCAAAGCCGCAAAAGAGGTCTTCCAGGCATTGTGGAATGGCCAGGGTGAAAGCGCTGATGAGGTGATTGACGCCAAAGGTCTCAAGCAGGTGACTGACACCGGCGCTATTGAAGCAATGATTGATCAAGTGATTGCCGACAGCCCCGCCCAGGTCGCCCAGTACCGCGACTCGGAGCCGGAAAAACGCGGCAAGATGATTGGCTACTTTGTGGGTCAGGTGATGAAAGCATCACGGGGCACCGCCAACCCCCAGCAGGTTAACGGCTTGCTAAAAGAGAAGCTCGACGCGTTGTTGTAACAGGGAGACGATCCGAACAACTCTTCGCGGTGGCGCTGTGAACCCCTCCCTGGGCGCTACTTTCGCCATCCCTGGCGAAAGACCCCCGCTACGAGCTGATTCGGATCTGAAAGCTTGCAAATACTAGCGGCTGCATTGGCAGCCGCTTTTTTTGGCATTTAAGGTTCTTAAAGCTGGCTGGGCTGGGTAAAGCGCTTCAACTGTGCACACCCCGCCGCCCATACGTCAGCCTCAAGCTCGGCGATAGCGGCGGTAGGGAAGCCAACTCCCTGGGCTGGGCTACCCTCGACTAATAATCCGGCCAACTCTCCCACCAGCGGCATATGGCTGACCAGCATAATTGGCGCGCCCTCAGGCTGCTCAAGTAGCCAGTCGCTTACTGCACCGGGGGAATCATCCGGGGTAATAAAATCAAGCGTCTCAAGTGATGTTTTCAGCGCGTCACAGAGCGTTTGCGCGGTCTGCTGCGCGCGGGCATAGGGGCTGGCATAAACCCTCGGCACTGGCAACTCACCCGCAGCAATACGCTCGGCCAGCCAGCGCGCCATTTTTTCGGCTTCCAGCTCGCCGTGAGGCGTCAACCGGCGCGCCTGGTCGGGATACCCCGGCGCGGCCTCGCCGTGGCGCATCATTAGCATATCAGGCATGCCAGCCTCCATTTTCTCTATGCGCCTGCTGCACCGCTTCACGGGGCAGAATAAACTCTACGTCACTGCTCTGCTCACCCATCATTAAGGTACGCGCCATATCCTGGGCAGGTACGCCGTCAAACAGCACGTGATTAAGGCCCTCAGCAAGCGGCATGTAAACGCCCATTTCACTCGCTTTAGCGCATACCAGCTTAACGGTATTCACCCCTTCTGCGACTTGACCAAGCGCATCAACCGCTTCTTCCAGCGTGCGGCCTTCCCCCATGGCGTAGCCGACCCGGTAATTGCGCGACAGGTTAGACGAGCAGGTAACAATCAAATCCCCCACCCCCGCTAGACCTAAAAAGGTCATCGGGTTAGCCCCCTGGGCGACGGCAAAGCGGCTCATTTCCGCTAAAGCGCGGGTCATCAGCATGCTGCGGGTGTTTTCCCCCATGCCCAGCGCTGCCGCCATACCGGCAGCAATGGCATAAATATTCTTCAGCGCACCACCCAGCTCAACGCCGTGGCGGTCATCGCTGGCGTAAACGCGGAAATAGCGGCAGCCCAATGCCTGCTGAACCCGAGTGCGGGTTAACGGATCTGCACTGGCAATCACCGTGGCGGTTAGCTGTTTATCGGCGATTTCAGAGGCCAGATTGGGGCCAGCAATCACGCCAATATGGCTAAAGCCCGTCTCCTGCTCAAGCACTTGGCTCATCAGCAGAAACCCATCCTGCTCAATTCCCTTAGTCGTACTGACCAGGATCTGCTCGGGCCTCAGCCATGCTTTCGCAGCTTGCACGACGCTGCGAAAAGCCTTGGAGGGAATCGCGATCAGCACTAGCTCGGCGTCGGCCAGCACGGCTTGAAGGTCGGTTGAGGCCTCCATGGCCGGATTCATTGCGTAATGCGGCAGATAACGTCCGTTACGGTGCTCTTGGTTGATTTGCGTGACCAGCGTTTCATCACGCATCCACTGGCGAACACGGGCGCCGTTGTCAGCGGCAATACTCGCCAGCGCCGTACCAAAACTACCGCCCCCCAGCACCGCTACGTTGATTTGCTGCTCAGCCATAATAATAGTGTCCTAAGAAGTCTTGCAGAACGTAAACCCTACTCTATCAAAACAGACGGCCCGCTGGGGTAACCAGCGGGCCGTCGTCGTTAACGCAGCGTATTTTATTAAGCCGTTAGAACGCTATTCAGGCGCTTCACGTAGGCAGCAGGGTCATCCAAGTGGCCACCCTCGGCGATGATCGCTTGATCCAGCAAGATGTAGGCTAGCTGGGTAAACAGATCGCCTTCAGCACCTTCCAAACGGGCTACCAGCGCATGGCTGGGGTTAAGCTCAAGGATCGGCTTCACCTCGGGCAGCGGCTGACCAGCGGCCTCCATAATGCGGCGCATCTGGTAGCCCATCTCATGCTCGGGCAGCACCACGCAGGCCGGTGAATCGGTAAGACGGTGGGTCACTTTGACCTCTTGAACGCCATCGCCCAGGGCTTCTTTAACACGCTTGACCAAATCTTCTTTGGCTTTAGCGGTCTCTTCCTGGGCTTTCTTCTCTTCTTCGTTTTCCACATCGCCAAGGTCAAGCTCGCCCTTGGCCACATCGGCAAAGGTTTTGCCGTCGAACTCGGTGAGATGGCTCATTAGCCAGTCATCAATACGATCAGACAGCAGCAGCACTTCGATGCCTTTTTTGCGGAAGATCTCCAGGTGCGGGCTGTTTTTGGCCGCATTGAAGCTATCCGCCACCACGTAGTAAATCTTCTGCTGACCCTCTTTCATACGCTCTACGTAGTCTGCCAGCGCATGCTCTTGGGTAGCTGTATCGGTGTGGGTTGAGGCAAAGCGCAGCAAACCAGCAATTTTTTCGCGGTTGGATGGATCTTCACCCGGCCCTTCTTTAAGGACGCTGCCGAAGGTATTCCAAAAGGTTTGATACTGCTCTTTATCCTTGGCGAGCTTTTTGAGCATATCCAAGCCGCGTTTGGTGAGCGCCGCTTTGATCTTATCCACATTGGGGTCTTGCTGGAGCAATTCGCGGGATACGTTGAGCGACAGTTCGCGGGTATCCAGCACGCCTTTGACAAAGCGCAGATAGAGCGGCAGGAACTGCTCAGCGTCGTCCATAATGAACACGCGTTGGACGTAGAGCTTAACGCCCCGGGCGCCGTCGCGGTCAAACATATCAAAGGGCGCACGACCCGGCACATAGAGTAGGCTGGTGTACTCAAGCTTGCCTTCGACCTTGTTGTGGCTCCAGGTCAGCGGGTCAGAGAAATCGTGCGCAACGTGCTTATAGAACGCCTTGTACTCATCGTCGGAAACCTCGCTCTTGGGGCGCGACCAAAGCGCCGTCGCTTCGTTTACGGTTTCCCAGGTAGTCACTTCACTACCTTCGATGGGATTGCCTTCGTCATCTTTCGCCGTTTCCGTTTTCGGCATGCGCACAGGCACTTCAATATGGTCCGAGTACTTGCGCACCAAGCCTTGCAGGCGATAATCGTCGGCAAACTCTTTGGCGTCGTCTTTCAGGTGCAGGGTAATTTCGGTGCCGTGCTGGGCACGCTCGATATCGGCTACGGTAAACTCGCCTTCCCCTTTTGAACGCCATTCAACGCCCTCGGCGGCTGGCGTGCCCGCTTTGCGGGTACGTACCGAAATTTCATCAGCGACAATAAAGCCCGAGTAGAAGCCAACGCCGAACTGGCCGATCAGCTTGGCATCTTTCTGCTGCTCGCCGGAAAGCTGCTTGAGAAACTCAGCGGTACCGGAGCGCGCGATGGTACCCAAGTTGGCAATCACGTCTTCGCGGTTCATACCGACACCATTATCACGTAGCGTGATGGTGTTGGCTTCACTGTCGTGCTCGATTTCGATACGTAGTTCGCTGTCGCCTTCGTAAAGTGCATCGTTATCAAGCGCCGCGTAGCGCAGCTTGTCGCAGGCATCTGCCGCGTTTGAAATAAGCTCGCGTAAGAATATCTCCCGGTTGGAGTACAGGGAGTTAATCATTAAATTCAGCAGTTGCTTAACTTCGGTTTGAAAGCCAAGGGTTTCTTCGTGGTTGGCTGGTTTGTCGGTCGCTTGTTCGTGGGTAGCTGTCGTCATGCGCTTAGCCCTTATCAATCACGTTGAGTCATGTACCCCTGCGTGATACCTGCAGGGGCTTAAAGTGGTTTCGTGAACTTGATATGGGGCTAAGCAGGGATTTTTCAAGCAGCGGAATGTTAACAAATCGTGGGTATTAAGAAGGTGTCATATCGGGATCGGTATATTTCCAGGCCCGATAGCCCTCTAAGCGCTGATCGATACGATTTAGCAGCCAGCCGACAATCAGTACATCGTCCACCACACCGATTAGCATCAGAAAATCGGGAATCAGATCGAAGGGCATTATCAAATAGCCCAGCGCTAATGCCATCATGCCAAATGCTGACCAGGGGATAGGCCGAAAATCACCGCGGAGCACATCGCGGGTCATGGGTATAAACAGTTTTAACGCACGTACAATGCGTTTTGTCGCCCAAAGGCGGGATTTGAGTCGACGTAAGAACCACCAAGTGGATAATGGGGCCATCGTAATTAGATCCTTTAAGTATCTGGGCGGTCAGATCATGACTGCGGGTATTCGTTCAGTATAGCGGTTGCTCAGCAAACTAGGTGGGCTGCTCCCGAGCCCAGATAACGTGCCACCGATTGATAGAGAGAGAGCACCATGTTGGTTTCGCCATTTCGCCATATCGCTCGTCTGCTGTGTACAGCACTGCTGGCTGGGTTACCCGCGCTTTCCTGGGCGGCTTCAGACAGTGAGTTACGTGATGCCCTCGCTGCCGCAAGGGAGCAGCAGTGGGCGCGGGTAGATGAACGCGCCATTGAAGACCACACGCTGCGTGGCTACGTGGAATACCACCGCATAAGGGGACAACTGCCGAATGTCTCCCCTGACCGAGTGCAGCAATTTATTGATCAATACGCCGACTCTCCGTTAGCGGGCTGGATACGCGGTCAAGCCATTGCCAAGTATGGTCACGCGGGGCGCTATAGCGACCTGCTCGCGGTAGCCGACGGTGAACCGGCGGGCACCGCTCGCCAATGCCACTACTACACGGCGTTGCTCGCTAGTCAACCCCAACTGGCGAGCGAGGCAGGGTTAGCTTTATGGCGTGTAGGCAGCTCTCAACCTGACGCCTGCGACCCGCTATTTGAGCGTCTGCGGGCCAATGGCACTATTGACGCTACGGCTATCTGGGAGCGCAAAATGCTCGCCTGGCAGGCAGGAGAAACACGCCTCTCAAGCTATCTTGGCGGGTTATTAAGCGGCCAATGGCAAACTGCCCTGGATACGGTCGATAGCGTGGCAGCGCGCAGCAGCGCGATTACCCAGGCGCCCGCTTGCCTAGGCCCGGAGTGCGCCGCCACGGCAAGCTTCTACCAGGCTGCCATGCAGCGCTATACCCGCGAAGATACATCGGCAGCCTTTGCCGCTTGGCAAACACTATCACCACGCTTAAACCTGCTGCCCAGTGACCGTGCAGCCATCGAAGAAGAGCTTGCCTTTTACGCTCTGGTGCGGGATGTCCCAGGCACGCTTAGCTGGGTCGACGGCGTATTACCGACACTTGACAGCGAGCGGGTGTTAGAGCTGCGGGTCCGCCATGCGCTGGCCAGCCGTGACTGGAATGGGGTTATCCACTGGATCGCTGAAATGCCCGCTAGCCAGCAGGAGAATAGCCGTTGGCAGTATTGGCTGGGCCGCGCCAACGGACAGCTTGGCAATCAAGCAGCGGCAGAAGCGCGCTACCAGCAGGCTTCCCAGGATCGCAGTTTTTACGGCTTTGCGGCAGCAGAAAAGCTTGGCCAACCCTATCAACTGAATCTTGAGCGCAACCATTTTGACGCAGCGTCGCGCCAACGTGTTGCCCAACTCCCCGCCGTACAGCGCACCGAGGCCTTGCTACGCATTGGCGAAGATGGGCTGGCCAACAGCGAGTGGTTACACGCGGTACAGAGCGGCTCTCCCCAGCAGGCGCGCGCATTAGCCGACTACGCCGCTCAGCAGCAGTGGCATGCGCGCTTAGTGCAGACCACCATTGCCGCCGAGATGTGGGACGCCTTGGACTGGCGCTTCCCTCAGGCTTACCACGACAGTTTTCAGCATTGGGGCCGAATGACGGGCGTTGATCCCTACTTATTGATGGCGATTACCCGGCGTGAAAGCGCTTACAACCCCAACGCCCTATCACCTGCAGGAGCCCGCGGGCTTATGCAGTTGATGCCCGGCACCGCTAGCCAAGTCAGCCGCGAACTGGGTATTAACGACCCTGGCCCCTACGGCGTACTCGACCCCGAGCTTAATATCCGCCTGGGCAGCACCTACCTGCGCGATAAACTGCAACGCTATCAGGGTAATCGCCTAGCCGCCGCGGCGGCCTATAACGCAGGCCCTGGCCGCGTCGACCAGTGGCTTGGCGATGGCGTAGAAGCCTTCGATCTGTTTGTGGAGAGCATCCCCTTCCGCGAGACCCGCGACTACGTCCAAGCGGTGCTCAGCTATCGGGTGATTTTTGAGAGCCTTGCCAACGGCGGCAGTAGCGAAGGCGTTTCGCTGCTAAGCGATAACGAACAGCAGGTGCGCTACGACCGGGCGCTACTTGCCCGCCGCTAAACCGCATCCTCTGCTTTAGATTGACGCCAACGCCCGGTTTATACCGGGCGTTGTGTTAATGCCAGCCGAATACCAAACACCACCAATACCGCCCCCGTAGCGGCGTTTAGCGTTTGCGCAAAGCGCGCACTGGCCAACCACTTACCGGCACTCCCCACCATTAGCACTACGCCGATTTGCCAGATATTGGCGATGATAAAGTGCACCCCCGCCAACCACAGCGACTTCAGTAAAGCAGGCTCGCCGGGCGCGATGAACTGAGGCAAAAAGGCCATATAGAACACCACTGTTTTAGGATTCAACACATTGGACAAAAAGCCCTCTTTGACCGGCTGCCAGCGAGAAACAGCCGATGTGCCCTCTAGCACGCCATTAACCGGCAGCGGCTGGCCTTTCCGCGCCGCCAACAAGCTGGTGATCCCCAGCCAAATGAGGTAGCCCGCCCCCACTAGTTTCAGCATATGAAACGCCCAGGCGGATTGCAGCAAGATCAGCGAGATGCCCAACGCCGAGATCGTGGCATGCACAAACAGGCCACAGCAGATAGCAAGACTGGTGGTAACCCCATCCCTAATCCCCCCACGCGCCGTATTACGAATCACCAACAGGGTGTCAACACCGGGGCTAATCGTTAGCAGCGTGATCGCTACTAGAAAGGAAATAAACTGTGCATCAATGAAACCTAACTGCATCATGAGTGCTTACTCGCAACGAAATAAAAAATCTTAGGAATGTCGCTGGACGACAGCCGCGTTTGCATCTAGAGTAATTGTAGCGGGTGGACAATTGAGTTGCCCGTGATTACTAAGCATGTTAAGGAAATAGAAAATGGCAACTGGCACTGTTAAGTGGTTCAACGACACTAAAGGCTTCGGCTTCATCTCTCCTGATGACGGCGGAGACGATCTGTTCGCCCACTTCTCCGAAATTCAAGCTGAAGGCTTCAAGACCCTGCAAGACGGTCAAAAAGTCAGCTTTGAAGTGACTCAGGGTAAAAAAGGCCTTCAGGCTTCCAACATCCGCCCAGCTTAATTGCTAACGGATGGACAAAGGCCCGCATTTGCGGGCCTTTTTTATTGCTGATCGATAACGCTAATCGAGCCCTCAGCGATCACCCTTCATCACTGCGAGAATCACCGTTCGCACCGCTTTCCTGGCTATTTTCACTGCTTTCAACATCGCTGCCAAGTTCGCTTGATGGCTCAACAACCGCGCCACTCTCAGCCTCTCGATTTTCTAACTCTTGATACTGCTCTTCAAGCCGCTGCTGTGCTTCTTCAAAGCGGCGTTCGGTATCTTCAATCAAGGCATCAACATCGGTTGCCTCGCGATCATCCTGCAACGGCGTGCGCTCTGGCAAACTGCTTTCGGTGTCCCAACTCGGCGAGACATCCTCACTTTCCATCGGCTCTAATGATGGCGCCTGCTGCTCCACCTCCTGAAACTGCTCTTCTAAACGCTGCTCCGCTTCTTCGAAGCGGCGTTCAGTTTCGGCAATGATCTCATCCACATCAGAGCGTGTAGCCTCACCCGGCATAGCACCCTCTTCATCGAGCACATCTTCAGGATTAGCCGCCAGCGTATCTTCTCCCGCTTCAACCTCTTCACCGTCTGCCGTCGCATTGCCACTGACGCCACTAGACTGGGTATCGTCCTCGCGTAATGCTTCCGCTCGCTCAAGCTCTTCAGCGGCTTGGCGCGCTTCAATGTCATCCTCTACCTCTTCGGGACTGGACATATCTGCCGCATTTTCAGCGGCGTCTGGAACCTCTTCCTCGCCCGCCCCCTCATCACGAGTCGGCTCTTCATCCGTCACCGCAGCATTATCATCAGGTGTCACGCTGGGATCATCCTGGGAGTCTCCGCAGGCACTCAGCAACAGTGCCACGGCGGCGAGTGCGGGTATCCACACGCGATTTGCCATTTGATTCTTCTCCTTTGTAACGTTAAAAATCTAAATCCAGCCTGTCATGGATGATTGGAGGAGAGCAACGGGCACTCCTCAGGTAGCAATACGCGCAACGCAAGGGGCACTACTTCCGCGCAAAACTGATCATAGTAGCGCGCCTCGCCATCGAGCGTGAGTGGCCAAGGTGACTCATTTGGCTGAGTGGTCACCGTCAGTTGGGTAGTGGTGAAATAGCGCACGAATCGCCCGTCATAGGGAAAGCTTTGCAGCTCGCTGATGAGCTTGGTCAGTTCCGTTACCGAGCTGAAGTCTTTAACCAGCAGCACGTCCAAGCGACCATCATCCAGCTTGGCACGGGGCCCTAGCACTTGGCCGCCGCCTGATTGACGCCCATTGCCCAGTGCCAATAGCAATAACGAGGCGCTCTCCTCTTTCTCGTCCCAATGCAGCGTGCCGCGATAGCTGCGATGGCGCCACGCTTTTAGCGCCCCCATCACGGAGTATGCCCCGCCCCCGAGCAACCGCTTTAAGGTTTTCGGTGTCGATGAGGTGATTTCAGCGCCAAACCCACCGGTGGTCATATTGATATAGTAGCTGGTGGCTGATTCACCACCAGCGCCTGCGGTCACGCGCACAACATCAATGGGATAGGCGTTCAATTCCCTTGCCGCAGCCAAAGCGGCGCTTGGCTCCAGCGGCAGGCCGACCGAAGTCGCAAAGTCATTGGCACTGCCTAGTGGCACAATGCCCAATGCAGGCCGTCGATCATGGGGCAGACGCATCAGCCCATTCATGACTTCGCTAACGGTGCCATCACCGCCACAGGCAATCACATGGGTGATCCCCATGGCGTCAGATTGCTCAGCAATATCAGCAGCGTCGCCCCCTTCCCAGGTGGCGCGAACAGTAATCAGCATCCCTGCCCGACGTTGTTCGTCGACTGCTTCACGCAATGCCGGATTACCGGCGGATTTACCATTAATAATCAGTAAATAGTGTTGCTGAGAATCTGTCACTGTTGTTATTCCTTTCCTTAGGATACACGTTTAATAGCAATACCTTATGCCAATGCCTTCTCGACCACCTCGTAAACATTTGCCGATAGCGGCTGTTGCTTAATGCGTTCAAGCTCAGACCGCATCAATGCTTGGCGGGTTTCATCAAAGCGCTGCCAGCGGGTTAGCGGCGTGATAAGCCGTGCGGCAATCTCTGGGTTGAGCCGATTAAGCTCAATGACCACATCGGCCAGCAGTTGGTAGCCTTGGCCATCCAGGCGGTGGAAATTCACTCGGTTCTGAGCAAAGGCCCCCACTAGCGCGCGGACTCGGTTGGGATTTTTGAGTGAGAAGGCGGGGTGCTGCATCAGATACTTCACCCGCTCAAGCACATCCGGCTGGGGACGCGATACCTGAACCGTGAACCATTGATCCATCACCAGCGGGTCATGGGCCCACTTCTCTCCGAATGCCTTCAAGGCGGGTGACGCCAAATCATCACGATCACTATGCACCAGCTGGGTTAGCGCTTGACGCACATCGGTCATATTGTGATCAGCAGCAAACTGCGCCTCACACAAGGCCAAGCCCTGCTCATCCTCAATCGACATCAGATAAGCAAGCGCCACGTTTTTCAGGCTACGCTGAGCAATTTGCTCCGCTGTCGGCGCGTAGGGCTCCTCCGCCACATTGGCCTCATAGACAGCCAGAAACTCATCGCGCAGGGCTACGGCCAACGACTGGCGGACAAATTCACGCGCAGCGTGTATGGCATCAACATCAACAATAGGCTGCTGCTCGGCGATATAGGCTTCAGAGGGCAGCGTCAACATCTCAGCCAATACCGCTTTATCACTCATTGGCCCGTTCAGCAGGGCTTTAAAGGCATCCACAACGCGGCTGTCCATGACCTTTTCAACCCCATTGCGATGGGCGGCAATCAAGTCATCCAAGGCCAGTAGTGCCAGGCGTTGGCCCGCATCCCAGCGATTGAAACCATCGCTGTCGTGGGTCAACAAGAAGGCAAGGTCTTCCCGTGAGTATGGGTAATGGATCTTCACCGGCGCTGAGAATTCGCGTAGCAACGAGGGCACCGGCGCTTCGGCAACATCGGTAAACACAAACGTCTGCTCGTCATCACGCAGGTGAATGACCGCATCTTTGCCTATTTTTTCGCCATTGAGTGTCAGGGTGAGATCCTGGCCCGACTTGGTACCCACCAACCCCATACGCACCGGAATATGCAACGGTAGCTTATCCGGCTGGCCTGGCGTTGCAGGCGTGCGCTGACGCAGCGTTAAGTGGTACTCACCGTGCACGTAGTCATACTCGCCGTGGGCATCAATGTCCGGCGTTCCCGCCTGGGAGTACCAGCGCATAAACTGGCTAAAATCTTCACCGGAGACTTCCGCCATACAGCCGACGAAGTCTTCAATGGTCACCGCTTGGCCATCGAAGCGTTCAAAGTAAAGGTCTGAGCCGCGGCGAAAATTCTCCTCTCCCACCAAATTACGCAGCATGCGGACAACTTCAGCCCCCTTCTCATAAATCGTCAGGGTGTAGAAGTTGGTGATTTCAATATAGTGGTCGGGGCGAATCGGATGCGCCGTGGGACCGGCATCTTCGGCAAACTGGGCAGTACGGAAAAAAGACACATCCTGGATGCGCTTAACCGGCGCTGAATTGGTATCCGCCGAAAAGCACTGGTCACGAAAGACCGTAAAGCCCTCTTTCAGCGAGAGCTGGAACCAGTCGCGACAGGTGACACGATTGCCCGACCAGTTATGAAAATATTCGTGGGCAACGATCCCTTCGACACTCTGAAAAGCAGCGTCAGTGGCCGTCTGAGGATGGGTCAGTACCGCCGCAGAGTTAAAGATATTGAGGCCCTTGTTCTCCATCGCCCCCATATTGAAATCGTTGACGGCCACGATCATAAATAGATCCAGGTCGTACTCGCGGCCATACGCCTGCTCATCCCACTCCATCGCCCTCTTTAACGCGGCCATGGCATGTTCGGTTTTATCCAGGTTGTCTTTTTCCACCCAAATCTGCAGCGTCACGTCACGCCCGCTCATGGTGGTGAAGTGATCCTCTACACTATGCAGATTACCTGCCACCAGGGCAAACAGGTAGCAGGGCTTGGGGTGCGGGTCTTCCCAAGTGACAAAATGACGACCGCCTTCCACCTCGCCGCGCTCTATTGGGTTACCGTTTGCCAGCAAAATCGGCTCGCGCTGCTGATCACCGATCACGGTGACCTTAAAGGTCGCCATAACGTCCGGGCGGTCGGGGTAAAAAGTAATCCGACGAAAGCCTTCAGCTTCACACTGGGTGCAGTACATAGCGTTGGACTGATATAGCCCCTCTAACGCGGTATTCTCCTGCGGAGCGATCTCCACCTCGCTTTCCAATGCAAATCGCTCGGGCACCTGAGCAATGCGCAGGCCTTCATCATCGAGTGCATATGCCGAGGCTTCCAGCGGCGTTTCATCAATAGCCAGGGAGATCAGCGTCAGGTGCTCGCCATTTAAGACCAGCGGGGCATTAACGTCAGCCTCTGGATGTCGCTCCATCAACAGTCGCGCTTTCACACGGGTCGCGGCGGGGTCAAGATCAAACGTCAGCTCGGTATGAGTTACCCGGTAGGCGGGTGGCTGGTAGTCGCTTAAATAAACCGGCTGCGGATCAGACATAGTGCGTGACTCCTGTATAAAACGAATGTTACATAATTAAAATGTTCGACAGCTGAACACCATCGCCTAGTCGCGGAAATTATCAAACTGGAGTGGCAGATCCGGCCCCTCTTCGCCGCGCAGCAACGCCATAACCGCTTGTAAATCGTCGCGCTTTTTGCCCGTCACACGCACCTTCTCACCCTGAATTTGCGCCTGTACTTTCAGCTTGCTGGCTTTAATGCGCTTGACCACATCTTTGGCTTCCGCCGCGTCGAGCCCCTCCTTGAGAGCGACTTCCTGGCGCGCTTTCACGCCGGAGAGTAGCGGGTCTTGCACATCCATACAGCGGGCATCGATGCCCCGGGCGATGAGACGTGCGCGCAGCACATCGAGCATTTGCTTAAGCTGGAAATCAACTTCCGCCTCGAGCTGCACTTTGTCGCCTTCAAGGGTGAAGCTGGCATCAACACCTTTAAAATCAAACCGCGACTGCACTTCTCGGTTGGCTTGATCAACGGCGTTAGCGCCTTCGTGTTTATCGAACTCTGAGACAATATCAAATGAGGGCATGATGTAATTCCTGATAAGAGATGGCTCCTATTCTAGAGCAGCCAGACCCCTAGGGGCCAATTCTGTTGTTTTTTGTTGGTTTTCAGAATGAATTACTAAGACAAAGGTTCACAAGGCATAGAAAATATCTATACAAAAATTATCTCAAAGTACGACCATAGAGATGTTCAACCCTCGGCGGATGGCTTAGGCTAACGGATTATGAATTTTGGTTATTTTTTAGCTTGCTGCTTTTACCAGGAGATATCATGAGTGACCGCGACACCCGCCACAAAGCCTCTATGGAGAAGCTCAAAGCGCGCGTAGAGGAGAAAGTCGCCAGTGCCAACGAGCAGCGCGGCCTAATCATTATTAACACCGGTAATGGAAAAGGCAAAACAACGGCTGCCTGGGGCACGGTTACACGCGCCTTGGGCTACGGCTACAAAGTGGGCGTGGTGCAGTTTATTAAGGGCCTGTGGGAGTGCGGCGAACGCAATCGATTGGAAGATGATGCCAACCTAGAGGTGGCGATAATGGCCACTGGATTTACCTGGGATACACAAAATCGCCAAGCGGATACTGACGCCTGCCAGGCGGTGTGGAAAGAGGCTGAGCACATGCTGGCCGATCCAGAGACCTATCTGGTAGTACTCGACGAAATCACTTATATGCTCAAGTTTGGCTATTTGGACATCGCCACAGTTAAGCAAGCATTGGAGAATAGACCTCAAGAACAGACGGTGATTATTACTGGCCGCAACGCTCACCGCGAGCTCGTCGCTATGGCCGATACGGTGACCGAGATGCAGGAAGTTCGCCACGCCTTCAACAATGGTCTTAAGGCACGCCGTGGCATCGACTTTTAAATAGCAAAAGGGGCAACTAAGTTGCCCCTTATTGTTCATCTGCCCATCTGCATACTCACAATGACCAGCGTGCGAACCAATCTTAACTATCGAAGGGGTTACGCAGTACGATGGTTTCCATGCGGTCTGGGCCGGTGGAGATAATATCGATGCTGGTACCTACCTGCTGTTCGAGATAGCTGATATAAGCGCGGGCGTTGGCAGGCAAATCCTCTACCTTTTTAGCGCCTAAGGTAGACTCTTTCCAGCCTGGCAGGTCTTCGTAGAGAGGTTCGACCGCTTCATAACCTTCTGAATCCACCGGGGTTTCCAGCACTTCACCATCTTTACTGCGATAACCCACGCAGACGCGAATATTTTCCAGTCCATCCAGCACATCCAGCTTGGTCAAGCAGATACCTGAGACCGAGTTGATTTGCACCGCGTGACGCAGTGCCACGGCGTCAAACCAACCGCAGCGGCGGGCACGGCCAGTGGTAGCGCCAAACTCATGGCCACGCTCGGCAAGATGGCGGCCATCGACGTCAAACAGCTCCGTGGGGAACGGGCCTGAACCCACGCGTGTTGTATACGCCTTGGTGATACCCAGCACGTAGTCCAAATAGAGCGGGCCGACGCCAGAGCCTGTCGCTGTGCCGCCTGCGGTGGTATTCGAGCTGGTCACGTACGGGTAAGTACCGTGGTCGATATCCAGCAGCGAGCCCTGGGCACCCTCAAACAGGATGTTCTCACCCGCCTTACGCAGGTCGTGCACCATACTCACGGTATCGCATACCATGGGGCGCAGCTCTTCGGCCATCTGCATCGCGGTGTCCAGCACTTCCTGGAAGTCGACTGCCGGTTCGCCGTGGTAATTCACCAATACGAAGTTGTGGTAGTCGAGCACTTCGCCCAATTTGGAGGCGAAACGTTCGCGATGCAGCATATCACCCAGGCGCAGGCCGCGGCGGGCGACTTTGTCTTCGTAGGCGGGCCCAATGCCCCGGCCTGTGGTGCCAATTTTGGCGATGCCACGGGCTTTTTCACGGGCCTGATCCAGACGCACATGGTAAGGCAGGATCAGCGGACAGGCCGGCGAAAGACGCAGACGCTCACGCACCGGAACGCCTTTGGCTTCCAGCTCACGGATCTCTTTGATCAGCGCTTCAGGTGAAAGCACCACACCATTACCAATCACGCAGGTTTTACCTGGACGCAAAACGCCGGAAGGTATCAGGTGGAGAACGGTCTTTTCACCGTCGATGACCAGCGTATGACCGGCATTATGACCACCTTGAAAACGCACCACGGCGGATGCTGATTCGGTGAGCAGGTCAACGATTTTACCCTTGCCCTCGTCACCCCATTGGGTGCCCAGCACTACGACATTCTTACCCATTATGATGCACTCGTCTCTTGTGTCAGGGCCGTTGGCTGCCAACGACCATCGATAAGCTCAAGACGGCGGTCACACTCATGCTCCGCCGGCCCAGTACGCTGCCCTGGCAGCGCTTGAATCACGCGTTCCCCCTGCTCACGCAGCGCGACAATGGCAGCGTTAAGCGACTCATCCTGCGTAGCGGGCGCCCAAATTGCCCCATGGCTTGGGGATGCCAGCGCCAGCGATGCCAGCTGTTTCAGGTCCATCGAGAAGCCGGTGGCCGGACGCGCACGCCCAAAGGCCCGCCCCGTATCATCATAGCGCCCGCCTTTCGCCAGCGCATGGCCGTAGCCTGGCACGTAGGCGGCAAACATCATACCCGTGTGGTACTGATAGCCGCGCAGCTCCGCCAGGTCAAAGTAGAGCGATACATCAAAGCGTGCCAGCACTCCCTGATAAAGGGCATCCAACTGATCCAGTGCCGCCGTGACTGAAGCGGGTGCGCCGGCAAACCGCTCCCGCGCCTGGCGTAGAATATCTGCGCCACCGTGCAGCTCACCCAGCGCCAGCAGCATATCCGCTAATGCCGGGTCGCTGACACTGGCGTCTACAAGCTGCGCCAGTTGACTCGGTGATTTTAGCGCCAGCGCCTCAAATAACGCACGCTCTTGTTCGTCGCTGAGCGCTGCGGCCTCTACCAGGCTGCGGTAAATACCGATATGCCCCAGCGCCAAGTGAATCTCTTCGGCGCCTGCGGCTTTCATGCTGGCCAGCGCCAAGTGAATAATTTCACTATCCGCCTCAAGCCCTGCATGACCAAACAGCTCAGCACCCACCTGCACCGGGCTACGCCCCCCTTGATGCTGATCCGCCTTAGCGCGCAATACGTTGGTGCAATAGCACAGCCGTACCGGCCCCTGACGCTTTAGCGAGTGGGCATCCATACGTGCGACTTGCGGCGTAACGTCAGCCGAGGCGCCCATCATGCGCCCCGTTAACTGGTCGGTCAGTTTGAAGGTCTGAAGATCCAGATCCGTACCGGTACCCGTTAGCAGCGAGTCCAGAAACTCCACTGGCGGCGGCATGACCTGGTCATAACCCCAGCAGTGGTAAAGATCGAGCAGCGCACGGCGCAGCTCTTCCATACGGCTTGCCTGAGGCGGAAGCACCTCATCCATGCCGTCGGGCAGCAGCCAGCGGTCAGCAATGGTCATGTAAACAATCCTGCAAGACGATGAAGGCCCAACAAATTCAATCAGTAACGTAGCATGGTCATGGGCGACATTAGCGTTAAACGAGGGCCACAAAAAAACCGGGCGACGCCCGGTTAGTAAATTCTATCACGTTTATGGGCCGGGTGAACCCCGCTTGGCTGTCAGCCAACCAAGACGAGGAGCACCGGCCAACGGCGGTTTACTCGCCGTTGTCTTCACCGCTTTCTGGTTCAGCGCTGCGCAAATAGCGGAAGAAATCGCTACTCGGTTCCAGCACCATCAGGTTGCCATCGCCAGCAAAGCTTTCGCTATAGGCATTCAGGCTACGCCAGAAAGAGTAGAACTCCTGATCCTGACCATACGCTTCAGAGAAGATCGCAGCGGCCTGGGCATCACCCTCACCGCGCAGTGTCTCTGAGCGCTCATTGGCCTGAGCAAGTAGAACCTGACGCCGACGATCCGCATTGGCGCGAATACGCTCGGCCTCTTCCTGACCCTGCGCGCGCCATTCACGGGCTTCACGCTCACGCTCAGAACGCATCCGCTCAAATACCGCGGCCGACACATCTTCCGGCAAGTCGATGCGCTTAATACGAATATCACGAATGGCCACCCCGAGCTCTTCGCGCATAAGCGCGTCGAGTTCTTCGGTGGGGCCCGTCATTAGATCATCACGGCGCTCAGCAATAATCTCCTGAAGGTTGAGGCGGCCAAATTCATTACGCAGGCTTTCATCCACCCGCGGCTGAATCAAGCGGATAGCCATCAATTCATCACCCGCCGTCGCTTCGTAGTAGCGCGTGGGATTCACCACCTGCCACTTAACGTAGGAATCGACGATCACCGCTTTCTGCTCAAGGGTCAGATAACGGCTGGTATCGGTGTCCAGCGTCAGCAATCGAACATCAAACTTACGGATCGTTTGCGCGATCGGCACCTTGGCGTGCAGGCCAGCCTGAATATTCTCTTCAATGACCTCACCAAAACGCAGCTTAACGGCGCGCTCGGTTTCGTCTACGACATACAGAGTGTTGCTCGCCAGCCACGCCACGGCAGCCAGACCACCAACAATCAGCAGGGATCGATTATTAATCATTTACCGGCCCTCCCTGCGGATGGAGCTACTATTGCTATTCGATGAAGAACTGGAGCTGCCCTGGGTGTTGCGTAACCGCTCAAGCACACTCGGGTCTAGCTGTTCATCGCTGTTGTCGCTTCCGCTGGAAGAGTTATTTCGATTACTGCTTCCACCGCTTAGCTGATCGAGGGGCAGGTACATCAACGGCGCATTTTCGCTTACATCCAGCAGTACCTTCGGCGTTTTGCCAAACACCTCTTCCATCGTGTCCAGATACATACGCTCGCGCATGATATCAGGCGCATTGCTGTACTCGGTCAACAGCGAGTTAAAGCGGTTGGCTTGACCCTGCGCTTCAGCGACGACCGACTCACGATAACCCTGGCCCTGCTCAACAATACGCTGCGCCTGACCTTGCGCTTCAGGAATGATCGCATTGGCGTAAGCAATACCTTGGTTGATGGTACGCTGGCGATCTTCACGAGCACGAATAACATCATCGAATGCGTCAATCACTGGCGCGGGCGCCGAGGTAGACTCAATGTTGATGGTTTGTAGACGAATACCGGCACCATAGTTGTCGAGATAGGACTGCAGACGACTAGCGACCGAGCTACCCAGAATTTCACGACCCGAGGTCAGGATATCGATCATATCGGTACCACCAACGACGTGACGGAGCGCCGAATCCAGTGCGTTCTCAATCGAGATGGCAGGATCACGTACGTTAAGTACGAAATCGCCCGGATTAGCCACTTGGTACTGGGCAGAAATTTCCACTTCGACGATGTTTTCGTCGCGGGTCAGCATCGACTGCGTTTGTGACAGCGAACGCACACGTGTCACGTTGACCATGCGGACATCATCAATCAACGGCGGATTCCACTGGAGACCGGGGTTGACAACGCCTTGGTATTCACCAAAGCGGAGTACAACACCACGTTCGGATTGGTCAACCAGATAGAAGCCCATGGCCGCCCAGATAGCCAGTGCCACGATAATCAGCAAGCCTGGCAGCGCAAAGGGGTTGCGGTTTTTATCACTACCGCCACCGCCGGTTTTTTTACCACCGCCTTTTTTACCACCACCCAACATACCGTTGAGCTTGTCCTGAAACTTTTTCAGCGCTTCATCCAGGTCAGGAGGCCCTTGGTTGTTGCCCCCTTTATTACCGTTATTGCCGCCGCCGTTGCCATTGTTATTGCCACGGTTTCCATCACCATCATTTCCACCGCGTCGGCCGCCGCTACTCCAAGGGTCGTGCTGGTTGCCACCACCAGGCTCATTCCAGGCCATACTTCTTCTCCACTAAGGGTATTCGCTCGCGCATCTGGCTTCGTAAATCAACGAAGCGCTGGCGTTTTGATATTATTGCTATGTAAATCTTGTACCGTTTTTATACAAAAGCAGATACTGACAGCGTACTAGACATTAAACGGTGAGGCTACCAATCTTCAGTTTCCTGCAACGCTGCAGGTAAATAGGTATTGGCACGCTCGCCTAGCTGAGCCATTAGCTGGTTGAAATCGCGCCGCGGCAAACGCACATCCAGCACCGACTGCCCCTGCTCGTCAAAAGCCTCTTCGCGAACAGCATTCAACTCGTGAAGGCCAGCGCGCAGCTTACCTTGCTCAGGAGTGAGTGTCAGCGAAAAGCCAATGACATCGTTGGCCAGGCGCTCGGTTAATGCTTCATGGAGTAGCTCAAGGCCCTGCCCCTGCTGGGCCGAGAGCCAAACCACTTCGGGTACGCCATGGCCATCACGCTCTATGCGTGGGGCACTATCGAGCTTATCAATTTTGTTCATGACCTTGAGTACCGGCACATCATCCGCGCCGATCTCTTTGAGCACTAACTCCACCTGCTCCACGTTTAACTCGCGGTCAGGGTCTGCGGCATCAATGACGTGCACCAACAGCGACGCTTCCGATGCTTCTTGAAGCGTGGCTTGAAATGCCTCAACTAACTTGTGTGGCAAATGGCGAATAAAGCCCACGGTATCGGCCATCACGACGGCGCCAACGTCTTCAATCTCAAGCCGTCGCAGCGTGGGGTCAAGTGTCGCAAACAGCTGGTCGGCGGCATACACCTCGGCGTTGGTCAAGGCGTTAAACAGCGTCGACTTCCCGGCGTTGGTGTAACCGACCAGCGATACGCTATGAATTTCCGCGCGCGCACGCGCACGGCGATTCTGGTCGCGCTGGCTACGTACTTTATCGAGGCGTTTATGAATCGATTTAATTCGCCCGCGCAGCAGGCGGCGATCCGTTTCAAGCTGCGTCTCACCCGGGCCGCGCAGGCCAATCCCGCCTTTTTGGCGTTCAAGGTGTGTCCACCCACGAACCAAGCGAGTCGACATATATTCAAGCTGAGCAAGCTCTACTTGCAGCTTACCCTCATGCGTTCGAGCCCGCTGCGCAAAGATATCGAGAATCAGACCGGTACGGTCAAGCACTCGGCATTTGAGCTCTTGCTCAACATTGCGCTCTTGAGAGGGACTTAAGCTATGGTTGAAGATCACCAGCTCAGCCTCGTGAGCCGCGAGCAATGCCCGCAGCTCTTCCAACTTACCTGACCCAATAAAGGTGCGCGAGTCAGGTCGGTGGCGGCTAGCAGTGAGTAGAGTCGCAGGCTCTGCACCCGCAGAGCGTACGAGCTCTAAAAACTCACCCGGGTCTTCACGTTTTTGTTCATCATGAAAATCGACATGAACAAGAACTGCCGTTTCACCGGCGTCTGGGCGTTCGAAAAACAATCAATACCTCGTGGACTCTCTTGCTGCTTCAGCGGTGTTAAATCTCCGCATCTTGCTCTGCCGGGTCTTGCGCAGGCAGGCGTACGTTGCGAGATGGAACAACCGTAGAAATAGCGTGTTTATAAACCATCTGACTGACGGTGTTACGCAACAGGATAACAAACTGGTCAAACGATTCGATCTGGCCCTGCAGCTTAATGCCGTTGACCAAAAAGATAGAGACCGGAATGCGCTCCTTGCGCAGAATGTTCAAGTACGGGTCTTGAAGGGACTGCCCTTTGGACATGTTGCTCTCCCTAAAACTGTCGTTGGGGTTAATTATCAAATGGCGTGCCCTACTGGTGCTACGCCGCACTATTTATTACTGCCCGAAAGGCCGAGTGATGCCCGAAGAGCTTTGAGGTTCGCGACAGGCCCAATCACTCAGCCAATCGAAAACACACTTACTAAGTTACTATCTTAGCGGACTATCTTACGCTAAGCACCGCTGTCACGCACGAGTTTCAGCACCTGATCCAGCGCGTCTGAACGCTGTGAATCAACCCAATTAAGCTCTGGCCAGCTTCTTAACCAGGTTAATTGACGCTTGGCTAGCTGACGAGTTGCGATCACGCCTCGCTCAACGAGCGAGGAATAGTCATACTCACCTTCCAGGTACTCCCACACTTGGCGATAACCAACACTCTTCATCGCCGGCAGGCCTAAATGTAAGTCATTACGCTTTTTGAGGGCGGCGACTTCATTTATCAAGCCCTCACCCAACATTACTTCGAAACGCTGGGCAATGCGTTGATGCAAAAGCGCCCGATCATTAGGTGCCAATGCTATCGACAACACACGCCAGGGAAAGGTTTCCGGCTGTTGTTCCGCCCATAGCTCACTCATTGGACGCCCACTGGCGTAGTACACTTCCAGCGCACGCATTATGCGCTGGGGGTCATTGGGATGGATACGCTGAGCAGAGATCGCGTCCACCTCAGCCAACTGCTTATGCAGCGACGATAGCCCTTCACTTTGCCATTGCGCTTCGAGCCGCTGACGAATGACCGGGTCAGCAGAGGGTAAATTCGCCACACCTTCGATTAGCCGCTTGTAATAAAGCATGGTACCGCCGACCAGGAGAGGAACTCTGCCCGCCGCGCTCATTTGTCGCATTAGCCGTAGCGCATCTTCACGGAAGTCGGCGGCGGAATAGGGTTCGGCAGGATCACGGATATCGATCAAGTGATGGGGCGCTCGGGCAATCTCAGCCGCGCTGGGTTTGGCGCTGCCAATATCCATGCCGCGATACACCATCGCCGAGTCAACGCTGATCAGCTCGTGCCCCAGCCGCTCGTGGAGCGCCATCGCGGTATCGGTTTTCCCGGCGGCCGTTGGGCCCATCAAAAAAATCGCCCAGGGGCGCGTATCAGCCATGCGCGGTTCCATCAGGTAAGAAAAGAGTAGCTGTAAAAGAGTAGTGACTATTGCCCGCGCAAGAAGAGCCGATCGAGCGCTTTAAGCCCCATCTGTGTCCAGGTAGGGCGGCCATGATTGCATTGGTCGCTGCGCTCGGTGCGCTCCATATCCCGCAGCAGCGCGTTCATTTCGTCGATCGTCAGCCGTCGGTTGGCACGTACGCTGCCGTGGCACGCCATGGTGGAAAGCAGCTCATGCAAGCGCGCCTCGACTTGATGGGTACGTCCATAACGCGCCAGCTCCTCCAGCATCTGACGCACCAGCGCTTCAGGGTCAGCCTGGGCAAGCAAGGCGGGCAATTGGCGCACCAGCAGCGTCTCTGGCCCGGCAATATCGAGCTCAATGCCCAGCTGGGAGATCGCCTGTTGCTCGCTCTCAGCAGTGGCCACCTCTGCCCGGCTAGCGGCAATGGAGACGGGCACCAGCAACGGTTGCGCATCCAACCCTTTAGCAGCGGCCAGCTGTGTTTTCATACGCTCATAGACAATGCGCTCGTGGGCGGCATGCATATCCACCAGCACCAGCCCTTCGGCGTTCTGGGCCAGAACATAGATACCGTGCAACTGCCCTAGCGCAAAACCTAGCGGCGGCGCTGCAGTGGGGTCGTTGTCGGGCATTGCAAGGGGCGCTTCACGCACCTCACTGCCCCGCCCACTGGGGACATTCGGCTGAGGCGTTAATAGCGTCTCTTCATGATCGGGGTGAAGCGCCTGATAGCCCTGCATAAAGCGCCGCACGCGCGCCGCACCTGGGTGGCGATCCGGCGAGTGGGTTAATGCGATGCCCTGCTGCTGCCATCGGGGCTGCTCGGCGCTCGCCTCTGAAGCCACGCCCTGTGGCGATGCGCCTGGCGTATTGGCCTCATCGGCAACCCCCTCGTCTGAACTATCGCCCGAACTATCTCCTGAACTATCTCCTGAACTCTCAGCAGGTTTAGCGGAGGCCAGGCAGTGGTGGAGGCTCGAATAGAGAAAATCATGCACCATGCGGCCATCGCGAAAGCGCACTTCGTGCTTGGTGGGGTGAACGTTGACGTCCACCACATCCGGTTCGAGCTCCAGATAGAGCACAAACACCGGATGACGGCCGTTAAACAACACGTCGCGATAGGCCTGGCGCACCGCGTGGGCAACCAAACGGTCACGCACCACCCGCCCGTTAACAAAAAAGTACTGCTGGTCGGCCTGGGAACGCGAATGGGTGGGTAGACCCACCCAGCCGCTTAGCCGCAAACCGCCCGCTTCGCGCTCGATATAGCGGGCGTGCTCGATAAAATTTTTGCCTAGCAGCGAGGCAATCCGCCGCTCCCGGGCCGACGCTGAGTGACCGGCAGGCAGTTGGTGAATGACTTTTTGGTTATGGCGCAATACCCAGGTGATGTCGTAACGCGATAGCGCCTGGCGACGAAACGCCTCTTCCACGTGGGCAAACTCGGTCTTTTCAGTCCGCAGGAACTTGCGCCGAGCGGGGGTATTAAAAAACAGATCGCGCACGCCGACGCTGGTGCCACGGGGGTGCGGTGCTGGCGTCACTCTGGCGTCCATACCCCGCCCTTCGGCTACCACTCGCCAGCCGTGACGGGGATCCTCTTCGGCATTGGAGATCAGCTCCAGCCGTGAAACGGAGCTAATTGAGGCCAACGCTTCGCCGCGAAAACCTAGTGAGCTGACACCCTCTAAATCTTCCAGACTGCCAATCTTGCTGGTGGCGTGGCGGGCCAAGGCCAGCGGCAAGTCCTGTTCGCCAATGCCGATACCATCATCGCGCACCTTAATCAGCCGCGCGCCACCCTGCTCAATTTCCACCTCGATGCGCTGGCTACCGGCATCGATAGCGTTTTCAATCAGCTCTTTGGTTACCGATGAGGGGCGCTCAACCACCTCACCGGCGGCTATCTGGTTAGCCAGCCGCGGGTCGAGCACATGAATACGCGGTGCAGTAGCGGTCACATCAGTCAACACGACACCTCATGAACGGGGAATCTGTAACACTTGGCCAACGCGGATCACGTCACCATTCAGGTCGTTGGCCTGCTTCAACTGATTCACCGGTACGCCGTGGCGCACGGCAATCGCCGACAGGGTATCTCCCGACTGAATACGGTACTCATTACCCGACGGCTGGCGTTGGTTATCACGCTGCCAGGCAAGCAGGCTGGCCGGCGGTGGGAAGCGCTCAAAGTGATCGCGCAGCCCACTGAAAATTGCTTGCGAAAGCCCCGACTGGTGCACAGGGTCGCGTAGACGACGCTCTTCGTCGGGGTTCGAGATAAACCCCACCTCAATCAACAGCGAGGGGATATCGGGAGACTTTAATACCATAAACCCAGCCTGCTCGACGCGGGACTTATGTAGCCGATTAATTCGCCCTAACTGTTCCAACACCTGCCCGCCGATAGACAGCGAATCGTTTAAGGTAGCGGTCATGGTTAAGTCCAACAATACCCCGCGCAGCACCTGATCTTTATCGCGCAAAGAGAGGTTGCCATCAACGCCGCCAATCAAGTCGGAGCGGTTCTCGCTATCCGCCAGCCACTGGGCGGTTTCCGAGGTAGCGCCGCGCTGGGAGAGCGCATACACCGAACTGCCTTGAGGGCGTGGGCTAGTAAAGGCATCGGCATGAATGGAGACGAAGAAGTCCGCCTTCTGCTCCCGCGCCAATGCGGTACGCTGGCGCAACCCTATATAGTAGTCGCCGTCGCGCGTTAGCACCGCCTTGAAGCCCGGCGTGTCATTGACCTCCGAGGCCAAACGACGGGCAATTTCCAGCACCACGTCTTTTTCACGGGTACCTGAAGGGCCGATGGCCCCTGGGTCTTCGCCACCGTGACCGGCATCGACGGCGATAATAATGTCTCTACGCGGATGCGGCTTGGCTTCCTGAACCTCAACCGGTACTGAGTCACTGGGTGGCTCTGCTGTGCCCGGCAACTGGTTTTGCGCCGATGCCCGCTGGGCCTGAATTTCCTGATCCCGAATCATCGCCTCGATAGGGTCGATCGGGTTCTCAACGGCGCTTTCACCGGGATATTCGAGATCCACTACCAGGCGGTGCCCGTATTGATCATTGGGCGTCAGGGTGAAATGACGCGGCTCAATCTCACGGTTAAGTTCAAGCACCACCCGCAGGCCACCTCCCTCCCGTACGCCTGTGCGTACCGATTCAATCGCACTGTCATTCAAAGGCAGCGTGCTTGGGTCGGTACCCATTTGGGTATCATCTAAATCAATCACCAAACGCGCAGGATTCTCCAGCGAAAACACGTTGGCATTGGTGGCAGCGGAGAGATCAAATACCAGCCGGGCATGATCCGGCGCCGCCCACAAACGCATACTTTCGACGCTGGACGCTTGAACATTAACCGCCGCTAGGGCAAAAAAACTGGCGGCCAATAAACGATATACGCGTGCCGCTATGCCCTTTATTTCCATTGAATCACACCACTCTCCAACTGGTCGGAACTTAGCTTACTTGCGTTACTTAGCTGACGTTGCAAGGAGGTCAATATGCGTTCACCTTGCTCACTACCCGCGGCCAAGGAGACCAAACGCCCTGGATCAGCCACTTCCAGCACCAGACGAAGATCCGGCACTGGCAGCCATCCTTCACCGCGGCTGGGCCACTCAATAATGCAAATCGCATCGTCGGCCAGCACGTCACGACCACCGATAAACTCTAGCTCTTCTGGATCAGACAAACGGTACAAATCTAGATGATAGATCCGCTGGGAGCCTAGTTCGTAAGGCTCCACCAGCGTATAGGTAGGACTTTTAACCGCCCCTTGATGCCCGTAAGCGCGCAGAATGCCACGTGTTAGTGTCGTTTTACCGGCACCCAGTTCACCCTCTAGATACACCCGTCCGCGTCCTTGCAACACTTGCCCTAATGCTTCGCCAAAAGCTACCTGGGCCTCTTCACTGTCTAATCGCACCTGCATGTGGGCTGCCTTCACGGATTAATCAATTTTCGCGCATAGGATGCCAGATCGCTGGCCAGCAGGCCACGCTCGCCTTCTTCCTCGGCTGCGCGATCTGCCGCTAGCGCGTGCACCATGGTACCCAGCCAAGCGCTAAACTCCACGTCACCACGCTGCGCCATCAGTGCCCCCAGCATGCCGCTGAGCACATCGCCCATACCCCCGCTGGCCATGCCTGGGTTACCGTAAGGGCACACCACCAAGCCACTGGGGCCAGCAATTAAACTGCCTGCACCTTTTAGAATCACCACGCCCCCCCGGGCACGTTGCAGTGCCAGGGCGGCGGCAGGCCGATCCGCCTGAATATCGGCCACTTCACAGCCCAGCAGTCGCGCGGCTTCACCGGGGTGCGGCGTCAATACCCAGTTATCGCGGCGAACATCCGGCCACTGGCGCGCCAAAAGATTCAAGCCATCGGCATCAACCACCAAGGGCGCGTCTGACTGCAGCGCACTCTGTAGCACCGCCTGCCCCCAAGCAGCCTGACCCAGCCCTGGCCCGACCACCACAACGTCAACGTTGTTGGGCAACTCAGCGGCCTCAGCGCCACCGCGAACGCCATGGGCCATCACTTCCGGGCAGCGCACCAAGCTGGCGGCAATATGTTCAGGCGCCGTTGCCAAACTCACTTTACCCGCCCCCAACCGCGCGGCGGCCTGGCAGGCAAGTAGCGCCGCCCCGCCAAATCCAGGAGCCCCGCCCATCACCAGTACGTGGCCCATATCCCCTTTATGGTGGGTACGCAGGCGGGGCGCAAAGGCCTCTTCCAGTAACGAATCATCCAGCCGCCAAGCCGTGGGCGGAATATCAAAATAGGCCTGAGCCTTGACGCCTAGGGGGCGAAAATCTATTTCGCCGGTATAGGCCGGCGCATTCCCTGTGTGCAAACCCACCTTATCGCCAATAAACGTCACCGTGCAGGCGGCTTTAACGGCAATACCCAGCACGGCGCCAGTATCAGCCACTAACCCAGAAGGAATATCAATCGCCAGTACCGGCTGATCTGCGGCGTTAATCATTTCAATAGCCCGCTTGAAGCGCCCTTCTACCTCACCGGTCAAACCGGTACCTAGCAGTGCATCGACAATTATTTCGCCAGTAAGCACTATCCCGGCGCTCCACTCTTCGCAGCCTACGCCTGCGGATGTCGCCAGCGCTGCTGCACGCGCCGCGTCGCCGCTTAGTTCCTCAAGGGGTTTAAGGGTTACCCGCTGCACTTTAAGGCCAGACTGCATGGCCAGCGCTGCCAGCACATGACCATCGCCGCCGTTGTTCCCGCTGCCACACATCACGGTGATGCCACGCGCTTGGGGCCAGCGCGAGCGGAAGCTGTGCCAAGCGCTCGAGGCGGCGCGTTGCATCAACGCAAATCCATCGATACCACCGGCAATGGTGCGGCGATCGAGCTCCTGCACCTGGGCGGCTTTATATAATGGGCGTAGCATGGAAGTATTCGGGATCGACACGATCGCTCCTTTCACATGTTTTGATGGCTGCCAATGCGTTAGCATAGCGCGGCTAACGTCTAGCCGTTGAGTATCAACTTCCAATTCCTTTGGCTTTTCATTTTTCGCGACAAAACGGCGCCCATGCTTTCAGAAAACACTCTTACCGATCTTGCCGACCTGATTAAAACCTGGGGACGCGAGCTGGGCTTCCAGCAGGTAGGTATTACCGATACTGAACTGTCCGCTCATGAAGCCCACCTCGACGCATGGCTGGAAAACGGCCATCACGGCGAAATGGGCTTTATGGCCAAGCATGGCACCAAGCGTACCCGTCCTGCAGAACTTGAACCCGGCACTCAGCGCATTATCAGCGTGCGCATGGATTACCTGCCTGCCGAAGTGGAGAGCACCAAGGTGCTTGGCCAGCCCAGCCGCGCCTATGTTTCGCGCTACGCTTTAGGGCGTGATTATCACAAGCTAATACGCAAACGGTTAGCCCTATTAGCAAAAAAAATTGAGCAGGAAGTCGGCGACTTCGGTTATCGCGCCTTTGTCGACTCCGCGCCGGTCATGGAGCGCGCCCTAGCGCAAAAAGCCGGGCTCGGTTGGTTCGGCAAAAACGCCATGCTACTCAACCCCAAGGCGGGCTCGCTATTCTTTCTGGGCGAACTCTATACCGACCTCCCGCTACCCATTGATGCACCCTTTGAGCATGAACACTGCGGAAGCTGTAGTGCCTGCCGAACGGCCTGCCCCACCGGCGCCATCGTGGACGACAAAGTGGTCGACTCACGCAAGTGCATTTCCTACCTCACCATTGAACTGCACGGCGCTATTCCGGTTGAGTACCGTCGCGCCATGGGTAATCGTATTTACGGCTGTGACGACTGCCAGCTTGTGTGCCCGTTCACTCGCTTTACCCATATTACCCAGGAAGATGACTTTGCACCGCGCTACGATCTAGACCGCGCAACGCTTATCAGCCTGTTTTGCTGGGGTGAAGCGGAGTTTCTGGATAAAACCGCCGGCAGCCCAATCCGGCGCATTGGCTACGAGCGCTGGCTGCGCAATATCGCCGTTGGCCTGGGCAATGCACCCTGGAGCGAAGCCGTAGAGGCCGCACTGTGGGCACGCAGAGCCTACCCAAGTGCCCTGGTACGCGAACACGTCGCCTGGTCGCTTGAGGAGCAGCGCCTTAAACGCAGTGAGCGCATTGCCACTGACGCGTCTTAAACGCTACTCTTCTTAGCTATTCTTCTTCGTCGCTGCGCTGATCAACGCGCAAAAACGTATTGCGATAATGAGCGAGCTCGGCAATCGACTCTTTAATATCGTCCATGGCCAAGTGCACATTTTGCTTACTAAAGCCGGCCAGCGCGCCGGGGTTCCAGCGTTTGGCGACCTCTTTAAGTGTCGACACATCGAGATTGCGGTAGTGGAAAAAGTTAAGCAGCGCAGGCATCTCACGCTCCAGAAAACGCCGATCCTGATGGATACTGTTACCGCACATCGGCGACGAGCCTGCCACCGCGTACTGCTGTAAAAACGCCAGGGTTTGCTGCTCGGCTTCAGCAGTTTCCACTTGGCTGGCTTTAACACGGGCAACTAAGCCCGACTCGCCGTGGGTTTTCTGATTCCAGTCATCCATCTGCGCCAGCAAGCTGTCCGGCTGTTTCACCGCAATCACCGGCCCTTCCGCGACCACGTTTAAATCCGCGTCAGTAATCAGTGTGGCCACTTCAATGATGCGCTCTATATTAGGATCCAGACCGGTCATCTCTAGATCAATCCACACCAGCAGATCATCCCGTGGCACCGCTGAATCCGTCTTTTCGTTGCTCATTACCGTTCTTCCTTTGCCCAAATGGCCATTAATATCATCCAAGTGTGCCTTAAATAAGCCCATCAAGCAGCTATACAGGACAGCTTGGCTAGTTGGTAGGTACAATGACCGCCATTGTAACGATCATCAGGTGATCATGAGCAAACGTAAATTAAGTCGCCAGCAGCAGTGGCGAGTCGAGAAAGTCCAGGCGGAACGTGCCCAGCGTGCGGAAAAGCGCGACGTACAAGACGCTGAAAAACTTGCCGCGGGCGAATACGGCGCAGAACAGCCGGGCCGTGTCGTTGCTCACTTTGGGCGCACTCTAGAGGTGCGCAACAGCGACAATGAACCGGTTCGCTGCCACTTACGCGCCAATTTGGACGGCCTGGTCACCGGTGACCGGGTGATTTGGCGCGCCGGGCAAGAAGGCTCCGGCGTGGTCGTCGCTCGAGAGGAGCGAGACAGCGTGCTCAAGCGCCCTGACGCCCGCGGCCTGCTCAAACCGGTAGCTGCCAATATTGATCAGCTGTTGATTGTGTTCGCAGTGGAACCCGCGCCCCACGCCAACCTTATTGATCGCTATCTGGTGGCTGCCGAAGCCACCGGTATAGCGCCGGTGCTGGTGCTCAATAAAACCGATTTGCTGCCGGAAGATGGTGGCGAGCTGGGTAAACTACTCGAGCGCTATCGTGAGTTGGGCTATCCCGTGGTGCGCACCACCACCGCCACAGAAACGGGGCTAGACGAGCTGCGCAGCCAGCTTGAAGGGCGTACGTCGGTGTTTGTTGGCCAGAGCGGCGTCGGCAAGTCATCGCTGATCGACCTTTTGCTACCCGACGAAACCCTGCGCATTGGCGCGCTTTCGGAAGATTCCCGTAAAGGTACCCATACCACAACCACGGCACGCCTCTACACCATGAGCCGCGCTGAAGTGGCTGACGGCGATCTCATCGATTCTCCAGGTATTCGCGAGTTTGGCTTGGTGCACCTTAATGAGCAGGAAGTCACCGACGGCTTTATTGAGTTTCACGACTATATTGGCCACTGCCGTTTTCGTGACTGCCGCCACCGCAATGAGCCCGGCTGCGCTTTACTTGCAGCGGTTGAGGCAGGCAAGATTCATCCAGCACGCTTTACCAGCTATCGGCGCATTCTCGATAGTTTGGATAGCTAGGATTTACAGGAGTTAGTCATGAGCACAGCAAGCCAATCGTCGGAAGCCAACCTGCTGCCGCTGATCGTTGAACCCGAACAGCTGCAGGAGCATTTGGGTGATTCACAGCTACTGATTATCGATGTGCCGGTCAACGGCGACAGCTATCGCCAGGGCCATGTACCCGGCGCTATATTCCTCGACTTCCGCTACTTGATGCGCGGCGAAGGGCCGGTGCCCAGCGATGTTCCCGATGTGGATGCGCTATCAAGACTATTTAGTGCCTTAGGCCTGACACGCGATACCCATGTAGTGGCTTACGATGACGAAGGCGGCGGCTGGGCGGCACGGCTACTGTGGACGCTAGACCTGATCGGCCACACCCGCTACTCCTACTTAAACGGTGGTATTCACGCTTGGCGCGATGCAGAATTCGACGAGAGCATCGAACCGACAGCCCCGACACCCAGCGATTACCATGCTGAGATCCTCAACCCCGATGCCCTGATCACTTGTGAAGAGATCAAAGAGAAGCTCAGCGATAAGCAGTTCGCGGTATGGGATGCACGCTCCAAAGATGAGTACGATGGCGTACGCGGTAACAATAAGCACCTGGGCCACATTCCCGGCGCGGTCAACATGGACTGGCTGCAGGCCATGGATCGCTACCGCGCGCTGCGCATCCGCGATTACGCCGAGCTTATCACCGAGCTAGGCGCACTCGGCCTCACGCCCGACATGGAAATTGCCACCCACTGCCAGAGCCACCACCGCAGCAGCTTTACCTGGCTGGTAGGTAAAGCCTTGGGCTTCAATATGCGCGGCTACGCGGGCTCCTGGGGTGAATGGGGCAACCGCGACGACACACCGATTGAGAAGTGAAAATATTACTGTGACTCTTTCCCAAAAAGCCTTTTCGCTACTCCAATATCCGCTGCCTCACCACGCGCTCTCGCGCCTGACTGGCAAGTTCGCCCAGTGCGACAATCCGTGGGTGAAAAACACCCTGATTAACGCCTTTATCAAACGCTTTAATGTGGATATGAGCCAAGCGCTGGAGCCCGACCCCACCGCCTACGCCACGTTTAACGACTTTTTCACCCGCGCGCTAAAAGCCGATGCGCGCCCACTGGGCGATGGCATCCTGAGCCCCGCCGACGGCACGCTCTCCCAATACGGGCTGCTACAGGCTGGGCAACTGGTACAGGCAAAAGGCCACACCTACTCCGCCCAAACCCTGCTCGGCGGCGATACCGCTCTGGCAGAAGAGTTTCTGGATGGCAGCTTTGCAACGGTTTACCTATCGCCACGGGACTACCACCGGGTGCATATGCCGGTAACCGGCACCCTGCGAGAAATGATCTACGTCCCTGGGCGATTGTTCTCGGTCAACCAAGCCACCGCCAACTACGTGCCAGGTCTGTTTGCCCGCAATGAACGATTAGTCTGTATCTTTGATACCGAGCAAGGCCCCATGGCAATGGTATTGGTCGGTGCCATGATTGTCGCCGCCATTGAGACCGTCTGGTCTGGGCAGGTAACACCACTCTCGGGTTACCCTCAGCGCATGCAGTTTGGCCAACCGATCACACTAGAAAAAGGCGCCGAGATGGGCCGTTTCAAGCTCGGCTCCACGGTCGTCATGTGCTTCGCCAACCAGGTCAATTTCGCACAGCTTCCCCCTGCCACCATGGTGCAAATGGGGCAGACGCTAGGAGCGGGCCACACCCGATAGAAAAATCGCGACACAGCGCCTTGCCCGGGCGCTGCACTGCGCCTCGTCAAGGCACAAACTGCGGCCAAGCAGCGCGTCAATATGCCACTCACCGAGCAACATACCCATAAACATACCGGCTGCTTCGCGGGGATTATCGAGGTTAAGGCGACCGGCGGCGGCCTGTTCGCCAAGATACATCGCTAACGCCTGACGCGTCTGGTCGGGGCCGCGAGTAAGGAACAGCTCGCAAAGCTCGGGGGACCGCTCGGCCTCAAAGGCCAAGCCGCGAACCAGACGAATCACACCGGGGTCACACACCAGCGTCAACATGCGGCGTCCCAGCTCATAAAGCACCTGCTCTAGGGCATGATGATCCCGCCGCCCCTCTTCCAGCACGGCCCAGGCGGTAGAGATATGGCGCTCCATGGCCGCGGTAAATAACCCCTCCTTGCTGCCAAACTGCTTGTACAGTGTCGCCAGTGACCCACCCGCGCGGGCAACCACTTCATTAACACTAGCGCCTGCATAGCCCTGTTCAAGAAAGACATCTCGGGCAGCGTCCAACAGGCGTTCGCGACGCGCCATACCCCGTGAAGTCACTATGGCATCCGCCCTATTAGGGCAATCGGGCGGACCTGATATTGTTGAACGAGGCATTTCCACTCCCGTTGAAGCATCCGAGTAATCGTCAATGATAGAGGCGCTAAGCGTGAATGACATGTGTTAGTGCTAGATATGTAGTGTAGCATTCATTACACTATGTATCTTCACTTCCAAGGGTGGTGTCTGCACCTCCCAGGAAAGCCCCTTTGTGACGGTAGGTATTGAGGAGTGGCCATGACAACGGATGGCAAGCGCAGCGAGGCTCAGGCCAAACACCAGCGCGACGATTCAGTCACAGGTCGAAAGGCAGGATCCAAAGGAAAAGCTAAGCGTAAACTACTCATCGTACTGGTCGGGCTCACTGCCTTGTCGGCGTTAGCCTGGTGGGGGCTGGGCTGGTGGCAAACCGGCCGTTTTATCGAAGAAACCGACAACGCCTATGTGCGCACCGACAGTGTCGCGGTGCGCACCGAGCTTTCAGCGCGGGTCGCCGAAGTAGCGGTGGACGACAACCAGATAGTGAAACAAGGCGATTTGCTCGTACGCCTGGACGCCGAAAGCTACCACGACCAAGTCACCCAGGCTGAGGCGCAGCAGGCCGTGGCGGCGGCCTCTATTGCTCAGTCCCGTCGTCAGGTGGAACTCCAACAAGCAGCTATCGATCAAGCTATAGCGGAGCAGCAGGCCACCCAGGCTAACGTTGATCAGGCGCGTCAGCACCTCGAACGCTCCTCCTCCCTGGCTGCCAACAACTATGCCTCACGCCAGCAGCACGAGGACGACCAAGCCACACTGCGGGTTGCCGAAGCCAACCTGGCTAAAAGCCGTGCCGCCGTCGTATCGGCCCGGCGACAGTTGGCCGTCGCCGAGAGCGATGTAACCCGCGCCGAGGCTAATCTAGATGCTGCCAGCGCCGATCTTGACTATGCTCGCCACCAACTGGACAAGACCCAAATCGTCGCCCCTCGCGATGGGGTGATCGGTAACCTGAGGGTCGAGACCGGTACGCTGGCACAGCCATCGTTGACACTTCTGCAGTTAGTGCCGATTGATTCGGCCTACGTGGCGGCCAACTTTAAGGAAACCCAGCTCACCCGGATCCGTGTCGGCCAGCCGGTCGAAGTGCACCTTGATGCCTACCCGGACATCACTTACCAGGGGGTGGTCGACAGCTTGTCGCCAGCCACCGGTACCGAGTTCAGCCTGCTGCCCCAGGACAATGCCACCGGCAACTTCAACAAAATCGTCCAGCGAGTACCGGTCAAAATTCGTGTTACCGGCCCCGCCGAGGCGCTAGGCAGTTTGCGCGCAGGGTTATCCGCAGTGCCCGAAGTCGATACCCGTGATTTGAACCCTCGAAAGGATGATGCGACCGAAGAGAGTCATCGTCCGATGGCCACATCTTCCGGCACTCTGGCCGATTCGTGAGCAACGTGGCCGCAGGTTCAGTCGCAGGCGTCAGCGATATGCCACCCTGGCCGCAGCGCATCGGCTTCATCGCCGCAGTGTTTGGCATGTTTATGGCGATTCTGGATATTCAGATTGTCGCCAGTTCGCTCAACGAGATCCAAGCGGGTCTGTCGGCTAGCGAAGACCAGATCTCCTGGGTGCAGACCGCCTACCTGATCGCCGAGATTGTGATGATCCCGCTATCGGGCATGCTGATGCGGATCCTCTCGACCCGAGTCGCCTTCACCCTCTCCTGCGTCGGCTTCACCCTGGCGAGCCTCGGCTGCGCGCTGGCCACTTCGATTGAGCAACTCATCGTGCTGCGGGCCATTCAAGGCTTTATGGGCGGGGCGATGATTCCCATTACCCAGGCGGTGAGCTTTTCAATTTTTCCCCGGCGCGTGATGGGCAGCGTCCAGGCAGTGATCGGTATGGTGGTGACCATGGCACCCTCGGTCGGCCCCACGGTAGGCGGCTATATTACCGACACACTGAGCTGGCACTGGCTGTTCCTGGCCAACGTGATTCCCGGCGTACTGGTCTGCTGGCTGGCGTGGTCTTACTTAGATATCGACAAGCCTAACCACGCGGTAGCGCGCAACCTGGACGTCATCGGGCTGATACTGATCGCCTTGTTTCTCGGCTCGCTGGAGTTTGTGCTTGAGGAGGGGCCCGGCGACGACTGGTTCGCCAGCCAGCGGATAATACTGTTCAGCCTGACTTGTCTGGTAGCGGGGGTGTGGTTTTTTACCCGCACCTTGCGCCACGACCATCCGATTGTCGATCTGCGCGCTTTTGCCAACCGCAACTTCGCGATCGGCGCGGGAATGGGTTTTATCATCGGCATTGCGCTCTATGGGCTGGTCTACATCATGCCGCTGTTCTTCGGTTTTGTGCGCGGCTATTCGAGCCTGCAGATCGGCCAAGTGATGTTTGTCACCGGGGTAACGATGTTTCTGTGTGCACCGGTCGTCGGTCAGCTGACCAACCGCCTTGACCTACGCATTATGCTGTTCATTGGCCAGCTGCTGGTTGGCGTGGGCACCATGATGAACAGCAACCTCACCGTAGAGTCGGGTTTCTGGCAGTTCTGCGTGCCCCAGATCGTACGCGGCATGGGGCTGATCATGTGTATCATCCCAGCCTCACGTATCGCCATGGGCACGCTGCCGCCCAGCGAGGTGGGCAACGCCAGCGGGCTGTTCAGTGTAATGCGCAACCTGGGTGGCGCTATTGGGCTGGCGCTGCTTGATACCGTGCGCGATATTCGCGAGGACTTTCACTGGAACCAACTGATTCCGGCCATCGATACCAGCCGTGAAGTGGTGGTGGCAGAGATCGCCAAGTACCAGACGATGCTCGCCGGCTCGGTGCCCGATGCCTACCACGCCGCCGTCGCGATGCTGGCCCAGAGAGTCTCACAGCAGGCCCAAGTACTGGCCTTTAACGACATTTTTACCTGGCTGGGGCTAATCTACATCGCCACGGTGCCGTTGGTGTTCTTACTTAAACGCATCGAGGCTTAGGCCCTAGGCTTACGCCGCCCCTAGCAATTGGGTGTCGAGAACGCCAGCACCTCTTCCAGACGCGCCTTACCTAGTGCCAGTTGAATCAAACGATCAATCCCCAGCGCCACCCCGGCACCTGCCGGCATCCCGTGTTCAAGGGCGGCCAGCAGGCGCTCATCGATATCCACTTCCGGTAAACCTAACCGGCGGCGCTCGGCGTTATCTTCAGCAAAGCGGGCGCGCTGCTCAGCCGCATCGGTCAGCTCATCGTAGCCGTTGGCCAACTCAATACCGTTTAGATACAGTTCAAAGCGGGACGCTACCCATTCACCGTCGGCATCTTGGTGGCGGCGCGCCAAGGCTGCTTGGCTTGCCGGGTAATCAATCACCACACTTAGCTCATGCTGGCCTAGCTGCGGCTCGATCACCATGCTCATCAACAGGTCAAGGCAGGTATCACGGCCTTCGCCAGCTAAGGACTGGGCAGTCATTTGCGCCCGCTTAGCGGCCAATGAGCGCAGCTTTTCCAGCGAGGTGGTAAAAGGGTCAACCTCTAAGTGAGTATGAAACAGCTCCCGGTAGCGGTAATGCACAAGCGGTCCCGGGAAACTGGGTAGCAGCGACATGACCAGGGTAGCGGCCTCATTAATCAGCTTTTCCAGCGTAAACTGTGGTCGATACCACTCCAGCATGGTGAATTCGATATTGTGGCGGGCGCCGATTTCAGCGTCGCGAAAACTTCTGGCGAGCTGAAAGATCGGCCCACTGCCAGCCGCTAACAGCCGCTTCATATGAAATTCAGGGGAGGTTTGCAGCCACAGACGGCGCTGACCTTTATCCGTCCGCGCCAAGGTGTGCAGCGACACCAAATGCACATCCGTACTGCCCCCCTGCCCCAGCACCGGTGTTTCTACTTCCAACACGTCACGCTGGGCAAAAAAAGCTCGCACTTTGGCCATTAACCGCGCACGAGCGCGGAGCGTTTCAATTGACGCCGAGGGTTGCCAGTCAATGGCCATCACTACTCCTTAGACACACGATTCACAAGTAAAAATGGCCACGCACAAGGCGTGGCCATCAAAAAGTGCGAGTAAAAAGTGATTAAGCGCGGGAGACGTAGTCGCCACTGCGGGTATCAATTTTCAATACTTCGCCCTGATTGATAAATAGCGGTACGCGGACAACAGCGCCAGACGACAGCGTCGCAGGTTTAGAACCGCCCTGCGCAGTATCGCCTTTCAAGCCAGGATCTGTTTCAACGACTTCCAACTCAATGAAATTGGGCGGCGTCACAGAGATCGCCTTGTCATTCCAAAGCGTAATAATGTAGGGCACCTGCTCCTTGAGCCATTTCTCGGTGTCACCCAAGGCTTTCTTCTCCACCGCGTACTGCTCGAAGGAGCCATCGGTTTTCATAAAGTGCCACATGTCGCCGTCGGTGTAGAGATATTCCATCTCCAAATCCATGACATCAGCACCTTCCAGCGAGTCACCGGACTTGAAAGTCTTCTCACCCACGCGGCCGGTCATCAGGTTGCGCAGCTTAACGCGGTTAAACGCCTGCCCCTTACCCGGCTTGACCAGCTCATTTTCAACGATCGAACAAGGATCGCCGTCGAGCATTACTTTCAGACCGCCTTTAAATTCATTGGTAGAATAGTTCGCCATATTGCCTCTCAATTACCTATTCTTAACGACTTTGTCTGCGAAGCCGCAGCTTCACGCTTGTGATCAGTGCGCCGCATGATAACCCGAAGGAGGGCTTTTTTGCAGGAGAACATCATTATTGCCGCGTCTGAAACGCAAAGCCATGGCAGCTCAATGGCACGACCCACTTGGCAGCAGCAACTTTCCCATGCCATTCGCGACCCTCAGGCACTATGCCAACGGCTGGGGCTCAGCCGCGAATGGTTGCCCGGCGCCAAGTTAGGCCACGAACTGTTTGAGGTATGCGTGCCTGAAGCGTATCTCACCAGAATAGCCTATGGCGACATAAACGACCCGCTGCTGCGCCAAGTAATACCGCTAGGCGAGGAAGCGCTTACGCCTCAGGGCTACGTTGTCGACCCCCTGGAAGAGGCCGATCACCGGCCCGCTAAAGGGTTGATTCATAAGTATGCGGGCCGGGTGCTGCTGATCGCCAGCCCTAACTGTGCCATTAACTGCCGCTACTGCTTTCGCCGCCATTTTCCCTACAGCGACAATTCACCTTCCAGAGCCCAGTGGCAGGAAGCCCTCGACTACTTACACAACGACACCACTATCCACGAGGCGATTCTTTCTGGCGGCGACCCGCTGGCCGCCAATGACCGCCAATTGGCATGGCTGGTGGAACAGCTAGAAAGCATCCCGCACCTTAAGCGGCTACGCATTCATACCCGCCTACCGGTCGTGGTTCCTGACCGCATTGATGACGCCCTACTCAATTGGTTATCCACCACCCGACTACAAAAAGTCGTGGTGCTGCATATTAACCACGCCAACGAGATTGACCAGGCAGTCGTTGATGGCTGCACGCGGCTTAAACAAGCCGGGGCGACGCTACTCAATCAGAGCGTACTGCTGCGCCGAGTGAACGATAGCGTCAGTGCGCTTGCAGCGCTATCTGAGCGGCTATTTGAAGCGGGCATTTTGCCCTATTACCTACATGTATTAGACCCCGTGCAGGGCGCTGCGCATTTTGATGTGCCGGATAGTGAAGCCAGTGAACTCGTTGCTCAACTGCGCGATCATTTACCGGGGTTCTTGATGCCACGCCTGGTGCGGGAAATTCCTGGTAAGGGCAGTAAAACACCTCTTTGACGCTGACCAAGCGACACAAATCAGTGCAGAAGCCCACTTTTTCGCACTATTAAGATGCATGAAGCGGGCCCATGCCCCTGCCGCTCTGCAGGATTTTGCACTGTAATTATCTGAAACGGAAAGATTTAGATTGAATCGGCCACGATTTTGCCTTGTATCTAAGCGTAACAAACGGGGTATCGGTGGCTAACGCTGCCACACAATTTAGTTTCCAATAGATCGCTAGGGTTCCGACACCATCAACGTACGCCCCCTGATGGCTGTGGCTGGTCCGAGAGCAATCGACCTAACGCTAAGGCGTTAGGTTACACGGCGGGACAAAAGCCCGGGAGGATAAGGTGCAGTGATGCGCCGATGCCCCCGAGTTTTCTCTTAGCCGCTGGAGGCTGCCATGACCCGTTGCAAGCGCATTTCCCCAAATCGTGTATCCCCAAACCGTACTTCGAAAAGCCTATCCCTTGCGCCGCTATCGGCTGCCCTGGTGATAGCCGCTCTTACCTCCCCACTCTCGGTTACTTCTGCCCAGGCCCAAGAGCGCGATGAATTCAGCGTCTGCTGGTCGATTTATGCTGGCTGGATGCCCTGGGCCTACGCCGATGTTGAAGGCGTCGTCGACAAATGGGCCGACGAGTACGGCATCAGCATCGATGTGGTGCAGGTCAACGACTACGTTGAGTCAATTAACCAGTTTACCTCGGGCAATGTTGACGGCTGCGCCATGACCAATATGGATGCGCTGACAATCCCCGCCGCCAGTGGGGTTGACTCCACCGCACTGATTATTAACGACTACTCCAACGGTAACGACGGCATAGTGCTCAAAGGCAGCGACGATCTAGCCGATATCGAAGGCCGCGAGGTCAATCTCGTTCAGTTCAGCGTCTCCCATTACTTTCTCGCTCGCGCCCTTCAGAGCGTCGGCTTAACCGAACGCGACATCGAAACAGTCAACACCTCCGATGCGGATATTGTTGGCCTGTTCTCTAGCGACACCACCGAAGCCGTGGCCGCCTGGAACCCACAGCTAAGCGCTATTGCTGAGATGCCCGACAGTAACGTGGTGTACACCTCAGCGGAAATTCCCGGTGAAATCCTCGACATGATGGTCGTCAACACCCAAACCCTGGCGGACAACCCAGAACTTGGTCATGCCCTGGTAGGCGCTTGGTACGAAGTGATGGACTTGATCGAAGCAGACGACGAGAACGCGCTGAGTATTATGGCTGACGCTGCAGGCACTGATGTGGAGGGCTATCGTAATCAGTTAGACGCCACCTACCTCTACACCGACCCTGCCGAAGCTATCGAGTTGATGGAGAACCCCGAACTGCTTGACACCATGGAGCGCGTAGCCGAATTCAGTTTTGAGCACGGTCTACTCGGCGATATTGCACCCAATGCAGGCGTGGTCGGCATCGAAACCCCCAGTGGCGTATTCGGCGATGAGAGCAATGTGCAACTGCGCTTCGACCCTAGCTTTACCCAAGCTTACCTCGACACTCAGTAACGGGGTCCTCCTGCATTAGCGCGATGGGAGCGGCGCCTGCCGCTCCCTCTGCACTCATCTTCTGTGGACAACCGCCATGAAGCGATTGATTAACCTAGCGCCCTCCCGGGGCAGCCGCTGGCTTTTAGGCCTACTGCCTTTTTTGCTATTGGCGATGCTGTATATGAGCTTCTCCAATGCAAGGCTGGCGGAAAACCCTGATGACCGCCTGCTGCCTACGCCCTCGACCATGGCCAGCACTTTTTACCATTTGGCCACCGCTGAGAACGTGCGTACAGGGGAGGTGGTGCTGTGGACAGACACCTTTGCAAGCCTGGAGCGCATCGTCATTGGAGTGGGGATCAGCGCGTTGATTGGCTTGGTCGTGGGCATCTTAAACGGCGGCATTCCCATCCTTCGTGCCAAGTTCTCGCCGCTGGTCACCGTCGCCTCACTGATTCCTCCCATGGCGATACTGCCGATTCTATTTATCGCCTTTGGTACCGGCGAAGCCGCCAAGATTGCACTGATTGTGATTGGGGTAACGCCCTTCCTTATTCGTGACCTACAAGGCCACGCCTTGCGGCTACCCGACGAGCAGTTGATCAAAGCGCAAACCTTAGGCGCCAGCTCCTGGCAGGTGTTGTTAAGAGTTCTGCTGCCACAACTTACCCCACGGCTATTAAACGCCACCCGTTTGGCACTGGGCACCGCTTGGCTGTTTTTGATCGCCGCCGAAGCCATTGCCGCCCAGGAAGGGCTTGGCTACCGCATCTTTTTGGTACGCCGCTACCTCTCCATGGACGTGATTCTGCCCTACGTGGCCTGGATCACCCTGCTGGCGTTTTTGCTTGACCAGCTGTTGGCCTGGGTATCGCGGCTGGCATTCCCTTGGTACCACGCTGGCGAAGGAGATAACTCATGAGCCTGCTAGCGGCCAAACGGCTAGAAAAGCACTACGGCAATCATGTGGTGCTCGAAAATCTTAATTTCAGCGTTGAGCCTGGAGAATTTGTCACCTTAGTGGGTGCTTCAGGCTGCGGTAAAACGACTTTTCTGAAAATGCTGTTAGGTACCGAAGCCATTTCGCGCGGCAGCTTAACCCTGGATGATCAGCCCATTCCCAATGAGCCAGGACCAGATCGCGGCGTGGTGTTTCAGAAGTACTCGGTGTTCCCCCACTTAACCGTGCTCGGCAACGTAATGATTGCCGATGAGTTACACAGCTCAAAACTGCTGGGCAAAAGCTTCGGTGCCGCCAAGCGCCGCGCAATAGAAAAAGCGCGCGCTCGGATTGAAGAAGTCGGCCTGGGCCACGCGCTTAATAAATACCCTCATGAGCTTTCCGGCGGTATGCAACAGCGCCTGGCCATTGCCCAGGCGCTGATGATGCGGCCACGCATTTTATTACTCGATGAGCCTTTCGGTGCGTTAGATCCCGGCATTCGCCAGGATATGCACGTGCTGATCAACCGCCTGTGGCAAGAGCAGCAGCTGACCATCTTTATGATCACCCACGACCTTAAAGAAGCCTTTGAGCTGGGCACACGGCTGTGGGTATTTGATAAAACCCGCCACGATCCCCAGGCGCCGGAAGCCTATGGCGCCACGATTACTTACGACTTACCTATTTCACGCGATCGTCCTTCGAACGAACTTAAAGAAGCGCTTCACCAGGGCGGCCTGCAAACTCACACCCAGGAGACGCTGCTATGACAGACGCTGTTATGAATAGCCAACCCGCTTACACCACCCACTTACCCGGCGGGCATCACTGGTCGCTGCGCCTGCGCCGCGGCACCACCCTCACGCTGACGGCCAAAGAGGCCGACAGCAACGTGGGGCTTTTGTGCTATAACCCGGAAAACCTGCTGGAACGCTTAAACCTGCCCGATACCTTGAAGGGCCAGCACACCTTTAAGCTTACCCAGGGTCACTGCCTTTACTCAGATATGGGGCGCATTTTCGCCTCTATCACTCATGACGACCTGGGCTGGCACGATAGCGTTGGCGGCAACCTGATGCCCCATCACTTGCTAAAGAAAGGCTGGCAGCCGGTCAGCTATCAGCAGGCTCACAACGACTGGACGCTTACTGGCTTCGACGCCTTTTTGGTTGAGCTTGCCAAGTACGGCCTGGGCCGTCGGGATATGGCGGCCAACCTCAACCTGTTTTCTCGGGTAGAAAGCGACGACGAAGGCAAGCTGCGCTATGTGCCCGGCCACTGCCAGCCGGGCAAAAGCGTCACGCTGCGCTTTGAGATGGACACGCTTGTCCTGTTGCATACTTGCCCTCACCCCCTCGATCCCAGTGCTGACTACCCCCACCGTGGCGTGGACATTGCCCTCGGCACCGCCGAGCCGGTGACAGAAGACGACCCCTGCTACCGCTCGCGGCCTGAAAACGCGCGTGGTTTTGCCAATAACCGCCTTTACCACCTCGGCTTATAAGGGAGACACCGCATGATTATTGAAAGCACTCTACGCCCCGAAAACGCCTTGAGCCGCACAACGGTGAACGCAGGTGATCACTACATTGGCACAGTCAAGCGCGGCCAAACCCTGCGCATTCTCGATTTAGAGGGTAACCAGGCCGCCGACACGCTGTTCTTTAGCGCTGACGATACCAGCGAACGCTACAGCGCTATGGATACGGTACGCGAACAGGGCGCGGTTTATCTCACCGCAGGCACGACGCTAATGTCCAGTGAAGGCCGCGCCATGCTGACGATCAGCGCCGATACCTGCGGCCGTCACGACACCCTGGGCGGCGCCTGCGCCAGCGAAAGCAACACCGTGCGTTACGACCTGGAAAAGCGTCATATGCACTCCTGCCGAGATAACTGGATGCAGGCCATCGCCAACTTTCCAGAGTTCGGCCTGACCAAGCGCGATATCACCCACAACATCAACTTCTTTATGAACGTGCCGGTCACTGCCGACGGCGGGCTGACCTTTGAAGACGGCATCTCCGCGCCGGGCAAGTATGTGGAGATGATCGCTGAGATGGATGTGATCGTGCTGGTCTCCAACTGCCCTCAGCTCAACAACCCCTGCAACGGATACAACCCAACGCCCATCGAGCTATTGGTTTGGGAATAAGTACTTCGCCCTAGGGACGACCCTAGAAGGCCAAGCAACCTGCGGGACGACCCGCCTTTGTTTGCAGGCAGTGCCATGTCCATCAATACAACGTTTAGCAAAGTTCTGATTGCCAATCGCGGCGCCATTACCGCACGCATTTTACACACGCTGAAAGCCCTCGGTGTGGGCAGCGTGGTGGTTTACGCAGATGCGGATCGCGACGCCCCCTACGTCCACCAGGCCGATGAGGCTTACTCTCTCGGCGAAGGCGGCGCCAGCGATACCTATCTTAATATCGATAAGTTGATCGCCATTGCCCAACAGAGCGGCGCCCAGGCAGTGCACCCCGGCTACGGCTTCTTGTCAGAGAACACCCGCTTTATCGCTGCCTGCGATGCCGCAGGGCTGACCTTTTTAGGCCCAACCGTCGAACAGATTGAGCAGTTTGGTCTTAAACACCAAGCGCGTGCGCTGGCCGAAAAAGCCGGTGTACCGCTAGTACCCGGCTCCGAGCTGCTTGCAAGCGTTGATGAAGCACTCAAAAGCGCCGAGCAGATTGGCTACCCGGTGATGCTCAAATCCACCGCCGGTGGTGGCGGCATCGGCATGCAGGTATGTCAAAACGCCGCCGAACTTGAGCGCGCCTTTGACTCGGTCAAAGGTCTGGGCGAGCGCAACTTCGGTGACGGCGGCGTGTTTCTCGAGGCCTATATCGCCCGCGCCCGCCATATCGAAGTGCAGCTCTTTGGCGATGGCCAGGGCAATGTCGTTGCCCTGGGCGAGCGTGATTGCTCGACCCAGCGCCGCCACCAAAAAGTGCTCGAAGAGTGCCCGGCCCCTAATCTACCGGAACATGTTCGCCAGGCGCTGCACGCCACCGCTGTTCAGTTGGGCAAAGCGGTCAACTACCGCAGCGCCGGTACCGTTGAGTTTATTTACGATACCCAGCGCGAGGCATTTTATTTTCTTGAAGTGAATACCCGGCTCCAGGTTGAGCACGGCGTCACCGAGATGGTGTATGGCATTGATATCGTTGAGTGGATGGTAAAACTGGGCGCAAATCAACTGCCCACGCTTGAAACACTGACAAAAGATCTCGCCCCCAGCGGTCACGCAGTGCAAGCACGCCTCTACGCCGAAGACCCCGCCCACGATTTTCGCCCCAGCGCAGGTTTGCTGACTGAAGTTGATTTCCCACAGGCTGACGGCCTGCGTATCGACCACGCCATAGAAGCCGGGCTGGAGATCTCAGCGCTCTTCGACCCCATGCTAGCCAAAGTAATCGCTCACGCCAACAGCCGCGACGCTGCTATTGAGCAGTTAGCTGCAACGCTTGATACCGCCAGTGTTTATGGCATCACTACTAACCGCATCTGGCTGGCCCATGTGCTGCGTGCCGAGCGTTTTCAACATGCCGACCTGGATACGCACTGGCTTGCTACCCTTGAGTGGGCGCCCCCCGTCGTAGAGGTGATCGCTCCTGGCACAATGACGACGATTCAGGACTTCCCAGGCCGCCAGGGCCACTGGGATGTGGGTGTGCCGCCTTCCGGGCCATTTGATGACTGGTCATTTCGCCTGGGCAACCGCCTGCTGGATAACCCCACCGATGCCGCCGGGCTTGAAATCACCCTCACCGGTCCAACGCTACGCTTTCACCGTGCGACCCAGATCGTGCTGGCAGGTGCCAGGCTCCCCGCTACGCTAGATGGAGAAGAAGTAGCCTTTTGGCAGGTAGTGGATATTCCTGCCGGTTCCACGCTGACGTTGGGCAAGGCCGCGGCGGGCGCTCGCGCCTATCTATTGGTACGCGGCGGTATTGCCTGCCCTCGTTACCTGGGCTCCCGCAGTACCTTTACCCTGGGCCAGTTTGGCGGCCACGGCGGCCGCGCGCTAAGAAGCGGCGATATGCTAGATTTACCTCTGCTCTCGCCTACCTCGGCGGCTCAGCTTGATAAGACGCTCATCCCGACCTTTGGCAATCAAGGCAGCGGTAAAACCTGGCGAGTGGCGGTACTTTACGGCCCCCACGGCGCGCCGGACTTTTTCACCGATGACGATATCGAGCGCTTTTTCGATCACGAATGGGAGGTGCACTACAACTCCAGCCGCACAGGGATCCGGCTGATTGGTCCACGCCCCGAGTGGGCGCGAGCCGACGGCGGCGAGGCGGGACTACACCCCTCCAATATTCACGATAACGCCTATGCCTTTGGCACTATCGACTTTACCGGCGATATGCCGGTTATTCTGGGCCCCGATGGGCCTTCACTTGGCGGCTTTGTCTGCCCCGCCACCGTAATCCGCGCCGAACGCTGGAAGCTGGGACAGCTCGCCGCGGGCGATAAAGTACGCTTTGTCCCGGTCAGTCTTAACACCGCTCGCACCCTGGAAGAGCGCCAGCTAGACCAACTGGCGTCTCTCACAGCAGCGCCCGTCGAAGAGATTCAGCCAGAGCGTGACACCCCTGTTGTGCGCGACGTACCCGCCGAGCAAGCCGGTGAGCGAATTGTCTACCGCCGCGCCGGGGATGATTTCCTGCTGATCGAGTTCGGCGCCATGGAGCTGGATATCGCGCTGCGCTTTCGGGTTCACGCCTGGATGCTGTGGCTACGGGAACACTCGCTGCCCGGTCTGCGGGAATTAACCCCCGGTATTCGCTCGCTGCAGATTCACTATGAGCCATTAGCACTGTCCTTGGATAAGCTGCTCGCCCATCTGCAAAAAGCCGAGCAGGCGCTAATAGATGTGGAATCGCTGGAAGTGGAGTCGCGGGTGGTGCATCTACCGCTCTCCTGGGACGACCCCGCCTGTCAGGAAGCCATCGATAAATACCAGCGCAGCGTGCGCCCGGATGCGCCCTGGTGCCCCAGCAACCTGGATTTCATTCGCCGTATCAATGCGCTTGAAAGCGAACAGCAAGTGCGCGATATCGTCTTCGATGCCCGCTACCTGGTAATGGGGCTGGGGGATGTCTACCTGGGTGCGCCTGTGGCGACTCCTCTTGACCCGTGCCAGCGGCTGGTGACCACCAAGTACAACCCCGCTCGCACCTGGACAGCTGAAAACTCCGTGGGCATTGGCGGCGCTTACCTGTGCGTTTACGGTATGGAAGGCCCCGGCGGCTACCAGTTTGTTGGCCGTACGCTGCAAATGTGGAACCGCTACCGCACCACGGCACACTTCGAGACCCCTTGGCTGCTGCGCTTTTTTGATCAACTGCGTTTTCATGAAGTCAGCCACGAAGAGCTTGAGCAAATTCGCCGCGACTTTCCCCATGGTCGATATGACCTATCTATTGAAACCGCACGTTTTCGCCTAGCGGACTACCAAGCCGAGATCGATAAAAATGCTGAAGCGATTGAGACCTTCCGCACCAAGCGCGAAGCTGCTTTCCAGGCAGAAATAGCCGCTTGGCGGGCCAATGGCCAATTCACATTCGAAGATCAGGCACCGGAAAGCGCCGAAGTAACAGCGCTGGATGACAACGAGCTAGGCATCGAAAGCCCCGTCACCGGCAGCCTTTGGAAGTTACTGGTTGCAGAAGGTGAGCAGGTAACCGCTGGCCAACCGGTGGCACTGGTGGAATCGATGAAAATGGAAGTTGAGATCACCGCCCACTGTGGTGGCCGCGTCGTTCGCCTGCCGCTTACAGAGGGAGCATCGATTGCCCCCGGGCAGCCCATCGTGGTGCTTAGCAGTGAAGCGGAGGCAACCCCATGAGCCAATCAACGAACGATCAGCGCCTCGCCGATTTTCAGGCGATCCCAGTGATCGATATTCATGACCTGCTACATGGAGATGTAAGCGCGCGCCAAGCCGTTGCCGAGCAACTTGGCCGCGCCGCCCGAGAGGTGGGTTTCTTTCAAATGGTGGGGCACGGCATTGATCGCCCCCTTCGCGAAGGGCTAATCAGCCAAGCCAAGCGCTTCTTTGCCCAGCCAACCGAGACCAAAATGGAGCGCTATATTGGTCTTTACCACCACCACCGGGGCTATGTGCCGCCCGGTGAAGAGTCGCCGGATCCCAAAAAGCCGGATATGAAAGAGGCCTTCGATCTTGCCTTTGAACTCCCCAGCGATGATCCTGAGGTCTTGGCAGGCACTCCCCTGCTCGGCCCCAATCCCTGGCCCGACCTTGAGCACTTTCGCGAGCCGGTCGCAGCCTATTATGACGCGGCCTACCAGGTTGGCCGCACACTGATGGGCGGCTTTGCCCTAGCGTTAGGGCTTAAAGAGAACCACCTACTTCACCATGTGACTAAACCGCCCAGCCAGCTGCGCCTGATTCACTACCCCTATAACCCCGATGCCGAAGATGCTCAGGGCATTGGTGCCCATACAGATTATGAGTGTTTCACCCTATTGCTCCCCACCGCACCGGGTCTTGAGGTGATGAACGGCGCAGGTGAATGGATTGATGTGCCGTTTCGAGACGACGCCTTGGTGGTCAATATCGGCGATATGCTGGAGATATGGAGCAACGGCGAGTTTGTCGCCACCTCTCATCGGGTGCGTAAAGTAAAGGAAGAACGCTACTCTTTCCCGCTGTTTTTCGCCTGCGATTATCACACCGTGGTCGCCCCGCTGCCCGAGCTGGTGACCCGCCACGGCCAAGCATATTACCCACCGCTTAAAGCGGGGGATCATCTCTACGCGCAAACGATTCAAACCTTTAAATACCTGCGTGAACGGCTAGCCCAGGGAGAAATCGCGCTGCCCGATGGCGCCCGCGAAGTGGGCAGCCTTGGCCAGCACGGCAAGCATAAGGAAACCCCATAATGAGCGTTTCCTTACCCAGTATCCCGCGCGAATTTCGTGGGGGTTGGCAGCGCACGCTTTATGCCGAGCCCGCCACCGAGCCCTACCAACAGGCCGATAGTACCAGCCAGGTTGTCTGGCTCCAGGGCGAGCACTGGCATGCTGATTTACGCCTACCTGCCAACGGCCCGGATTTTTCCGGCATTACCGGCCTAGAAGCGTGCAACCGATCACAGCTTGAGTGGTTGGCAAGCCTGACCGCCTTTGCGGGCGTTACCCAAACCGAAGAAGGGCTATGCATATGGCACCGCTATCAGGATCTTTGCCCCAGTTTAGAGCGTGATGTTGGCCTACTACGCTGGCTTGATGACACCACCCTAGAAGAGCGGCCCCCCCATGGGCTCTACGTTGAGCACTGGCAGCGGCTTTCCGGTAACGCCGTTGAAGAAGTAGTTCGTTGCGATGAGCAAGGCCACCTTCGCTGGCTGCAGCTGGGCGAATACGCCATAGCGATTACCCCTCGCTCCGCAACGGCCAATCTAGCAGCTTTATTTGAACCAGTAAGTGACTTAACTGAAGGCGCTTTACGCTGGCGCGCCAGCCTTTGCTTCGACTACTTAGAGCGCAGCCAAAACGGTTGGCAGATAGTGCTTTCGACTCACCCCTGGCGGGTGGGTGAGCTACTTTCAGTATCAACGTTTAATGACGGTCACCGTTCACAGATAGGAGTTTAATAATGTTACCCATCGCATCACTGGATATTGCGACCCTTCACACCGCCTACCAACAGGGTGAGCTTACCCCCGCTGCGTTAATCGACGAGCTGCTGGCCCAAGCTGAAAGCCACGGCAAAGAGCCCGCCTGGATTACTCGTTTAACGCGAGAGCAACTGGAGCCTTACCTACAGCGCTTGGAAGGCGAATCACCAGACACACTGCCGCTTTACGGCATTCCCTTTGCGATGAAAGACAATATCGACTTGGCGGGAATTCCCACCACGGCAGGTAGCCCGGCGTATGCCTATACGCCAACCGAAAATGCTTTTGTGGTGCAGCAGTTGATCGGTGCGGGCGCGATCCCGATGGGTAAAACCAACCTGGATCAATTTGCCACTGGTCTGGTGGGTGAACGAGCGCTGGATGTATACGGTACGCCTGCTAATGCCTTCGATCCTAAGCTGGTACCCGGCGGCTCCAGCAGCGGTTCGGCGGTGGTCACTGCGGCGGGGATGGTCAGCTTTGCGCTGGGCACCGATACCGCTGGTTCTGGGCGCGTGCCCGCCTGCTTCCATAACCTTTACGGGGTCAAGCCAAGCCTGGGGCTGCTTAGCACCCGAGGCGTAGTACCTGCCTGCGCGACGCTAGACACCATTAGCCTGTTTACCTTCACTGCCGACGATGCCGCTAAAGTGCTCGGCATTACCGCTGCCTATGATGATCAGTGCGCTTGGTCGCGGAAGCATGACTTTGCTGTGCACGGTAAACGCTATGGCAAAGCCCCTGCGGCGTTCCGCTTCGGCGTGCCGCTGGAATCCCAGTGGCAAACCGATGAGGCGTATACCAAGGGAATGCACCACGCGATTGCCGAACTGGAAGCTCTCGGCGGTGAGAAAGTCGAGTTGGACTGCTCGCCATTACTCGCAGCAGCACGCCTGCTTTACGAAGGCCCTTGGGTGGCGGAACGCTACCATGTTATTCGCGAGTTGATGCAATCACATCCTGACGCTATCCACCCGGTAACGTTTGAAATTACCCAAGGCGGCGCTACACCACTGGCCGTGGACGCCTTCGATGCGCGCTATAAGCTCGCCGAATTTAAGCGCCAAGCCGACGCGTTAATCGCTAACGTCGATATCATGCTTTCGCCCACCACAGTCACGCACCCAAGCAAGGCCGAAGTAGCGGCGGACCCCATCGGCGTTAACTCCCGCCTGGGCACCTGGACTAACTTTATGAACCTGCTCGACTACAGTGCTCTGGCCGTGCCTGTAGGCTTTAGCGAGCGCGATTTACCAGTGGGCGTGACACTGTTTGGGCCGGTGTTTGCTGACTTAACGCTGCTCTCCCTCGCCCGTGCCATAGAAGCCCGCTTAATGCTGCCGTTAGGTGCCACAGGCGTTGCCCATCCGGCGTTATCTGAGCCCTTAACCAATGCCCAAGACGGCACCATGGAGCTGGTAGTGTGCGGTGCACACCTGCAAGGACTGCCGCTTAACCACCAATTGACCGAACGCGGCGGCGTATTAGTGAGCACCACCCAAAGCGCGCCGCGCTATAAGCTGTTTGCCCTGGCAGGCGGGCCGCCCAAACGCCCAGCATTGCTACGCGACGAAAACGGCCAAGCCATTGAAGTGGAAGTGTGGCACCTGCCCATCGAAAGCGTGGGCAGCTTTTTAGCAGGCATTCCCGCCCCGCTCGGTTTAGGCCAAGTGGAGCTTGCCGACGGTAGCTGGAAGTGTGGCTTTATTTGCACCGCCGGAGCGCTTAATGAAGGTGGCGAAGCACAAGACATCAGCGAATTTGGCGGTTGGCGCGGATGGCTGGCGAGTCGTTCATAGCGCCAACATATCAGGCCCATCTAGTCGATGGGCTTTTAAGCGAAACAGATTTTTAACCTACGGCTCACGAACGAAACGCTCATACTTTTCTAATTGGGCCAGCGTACTGAGCCACCAGCTCATCCGCTGTGATTAGCAAAAAACCTTCAGCCTCTGCCTGGGCCACCAAAATCCGATCAAAGGGGTCTTTATGAATGCTAGGTAAATGAGCGACGTTAAGTGTATGCAGTGAACTGATGGGGAGTTCTAAATAGCCATTATCCACCAACCCTCTTCGCAATAAGTGCGGGTCAACTTGAAAATCAGGGCGCTGCAGGCTGTTCTTGATCACCACTTCCCAGATGCTGGCGGCGCTAAAGTAGAGCCTATTATTCTCGTCATTGATCAGCGATAGCGCATCCGCCGGGAGTTGCTCCGGTGACGCCGCTGCCCAGAGCAAAACATGCGTGTCCAGAAGCAGATTCACATCAGCCTCCAAACATCTCAGCTATTTCCTCCTGCCCCATCCGATCAAAGTCATTAGGCACTTTAAACTGGCCTGCCAAAAAACCTAGCCGCTTCTGCTGACCAGGCAGAGGGCTGTCAATCGCCGTTACCCGCGCCATCGGCTTACCCGCTTTGGCGATAATAAACCCCTCGCCCTCGGCAGCCCGCGCGACTAGCTGCGACAAGCGCGTTTTGGCTTCGTGTATGTTGATAGCTTCCATATGAAGTTCTCCCGAGAAACACGACTTAGTTCAATTAGTTTAGTTTATTCGAGATAGGCAATTTTGCAATGCCTTACCTCCACTGAAAAAAAACAGTGCGACGTGTTGCGACATTTGATCAGGTTACGGCCCCCAGATCATAAAGGTACCGTTTTCTGCTAAAGTTATAGTGCTAACGATTTCTGACGTTGAATTAGCCTCAATGTCAGGCTTTCCACTCAGCAGGAGGCCAACACGTTATGTCGTCACCCCTCTCATCAAAATCGGGCGCTATCGTCCTTCTGATAGCCTCACTCGCCGGGCTTGCAATCGCTCTATATGCCTATTTCACACCACTTACCGGGGTCACGGGAACACTCGGGGCACTGGTTGCCATTGTGGCCTGTTGCGTTCTTGCGGTGATGGCGCTATTGCTCATGAAAGTCAAAACACGCGGGGCCTCCCTCACACTGAGAGGGCTTATTCTGCTAGGGCTCGCCGGTACATTTTTCGCCGCAATGCTGCTCCATCAGTGGTGGATTGGCGTTGCCATGGTGCTCGGCCTGATCGGTTTGATTGTGGACATGGTTCGCCCAGCGCCTCACGCACGCCTCACTCACAACTAAGGAGCTGCCCATGCCAACTTTATTATCCGCCCCGAGCACTCCGTTTAAATTTGTCACATCGGGCTTAGGCGCGATTACCGCTCTGGCTATTTGCTTTACGCCCTTGCCGCTACTCGCTCAGGAGCCGTCAGTAGATACACAGCAACCCACTGCTCAAGAACAGTCAGGTGAACAGGCATCGCCAGGGGAGCAAGAGAACGACACACCGGAAGAATCGACTAGCGCCGCCCCCATTCCGCTGGTGCCTGGAGAGCCGACCTGGGACAGTTTTCATGGTCAGCTCAACGCCCAGAAATATAGCCCGCTTGATCAGATTAATGCCCACAACGTTGGCGAATTGGAAAAAGTCTGGGAAGTGCATACCGGCGATGTAGCGGATGGTTCAGGTGATTTACCAGCGACCGTTTGGTCTGCCACTCCGGTGTTTGCCAACGACACGCTGTATATCGGCACCCCCTTCTACCGGATTCTGGCCCTAGACCCCGCGAATGGCGAAGAGAAATGGAGCTTCGATACGCAGTCCTCTCTCGAAGCGCTGACCCAGCCCGCCCTGAAGAATCGCGGTGTGGCTTATTGGGAAGCGGATACCCCGGAAGCAGGCGAGCCCTGCCAAAAGATCATCTACATGGGCACCATGGATGCGCAACTGTTCGCGGTCGATGCCGATAGCGGTGAACAGTGCGCAAACTTTGCCGATAACGGCGTGTTGGACGTCAACCAGTGGAATGACACCAATGAAAAATGGCCGTTGTCGCTGCTACAGCCACCCACTGTGGTGGGCGACCATCTAATTCTTGGCTGGGCAGGCATGGACTGGGCCTATGAAGAGGCTCCCCCTGGCACCGTATTTTCAATCAATGCCCGCACCGGCGAGCTCGAATGGACGTTCCAGGCGCTGTCTGATGAGATGCGCGAGCAGAGCGGCACCGCCAATGTCTGGACGCATATGTCCGCCGATGAAGAGCTTGGCCTAGTCTATTTACCGGTCTCCTCCCCTTCACCGAACTACTGGGGCGGTAACCGCAGCGAAGAAGTGCCGCTAGGCACATCGACCACCGCGGTGGATATCGAGACCGGCGAAGTGGCTTGGTCGCGGCAGTGGGTTCACCACGATATTTGGGATTACGACATTAACGCAGCCCCAACGCTGATGGACATTACCGTCGATGGCGAAGAGATCCCGGCGCTGATTCAGGCGACCAAAATGGGCTTTCTGTTTGTGGTCAATCGAGAAACCGGTGAAGATGTTTGGCCGATTGAGGAGCGCCCAGTACCCAGCGGCGACGGTAGTGTTGAGGGCGAAGTCTATGCGCCGACTCAACCCTTCCCCACCAAACCCGCGCCACTGTTAGATCAGTCCGAGAAACCCAACGTCTGGGCGCTGGCTGATGCGGTTAGCTTTGGGGAGTGCTCTGCACTGTGGGACGATCTCAGCTATGAAGGCATGTACACCCCACCGACGACCCAAGGCGAAGGCACCCTTGGCTTTCCCATCAGCGCGGGTGGCGTTCAGTGGGGCGGCGTAGCCTTCGACCCCGAAAGCCAGACAGCGATCGTCAATACCTCGCACATTGTGCAGTACATAAAACTCTATAATCGCGAAGATTATGACAAAGCGGATAGCGGATCCGGCAATGAAAGCGGTTTTGCCCCACAGGAAGGCGCGCCCTATGGGATGCGTTTAGAGGTCGCGCTCAATCGGTTGGGCATGCCCTGCTGGGAACCACCCTTTGGTGAGCTTGTTGCCCTCGACATGACGACAGGTGATATCAAATGGCGTCGTCCCATCGGCGCATCGCAACAGTACGGTTTCTATATGCCAGAGAGTTGGGGCTCGCCCACCATTGGCGGCCCAGCGGTAACCGCTGGCGACGTTATCTTTATTGGCGCTTCCATGGATGCCAAGGTGCGTGCCTACTCGCTGGAAACCGGTGAGGAGCTGTGGTCAGATCAGACCGAAGCCCCCTCCGTCTCGAACCCTGCTGTCTACGAGTACAACGGTCGCCAATACGTCGCCTTTGTTTCCGGTGGCAACAGCATCTTGAAAGATCAGGTAGGTGATCAGGTTGCCGTTTATGCCTTGCCGGAATAACGCTTGCGGTTGATCAATAGAAAACAAACGGGGCGGCCTTAAGGCCGCCCCGTTTATGTTACATCCCATCTTCTTAGTTAGTCTCGTCGACTTGCCTTGGAGTACGTTTGGCTAACGCATGGTTAGCAGTTTTAAAACATACCCGCATCAACGGCACTAGCAGCCACAGCAGCGGCGTCAACAGCCAGCGATAGGCAAATCGCGCCACTATCAGCACCGGCAGTAGCACAACCAGCCAAATAAGAAACTGGCCCAACCATACCGGCCAGCCTAGCCAGGTAGAAAGGTTGGCGCCCAGCGCGCTAACTAGGCTTGGGTGGCGAACCACCACATAGGCGGTGCCCGCTACCGCTGCAATCTTGGCCATACGCGGCAGAGTCGCAAAACGCCCGCTGGTGGCAACAACTCCCTGGCGCAAGCCAACACGAGCGCCCTGGGCTTCAACGCTCCCTACCCGCGCAGCACGAGCGGCCTTGCCCGCCCGCAGCACCTTAACGGTGCTGGCCATGACCAGTAGATCGACACCGGCCCAGCCCAAATCGGCTGCGCCAATAGCGTCGCCCCGCCGCCACTGGCTTTCGAGATCGCGCAGGCCGCTGGTAAAGAAATCGCCAACGCCCGAGACCAGCCGTTCGCCCTGTAGCCACTCCACGTCGCCTTGTTCACTGACTACAAACTGGTTGAGCAGCGCGTGACCATTGGCATCCAGCAGCGCAATACCCATCTGCCCGCGGCGGTAAGGGGTGAGCGCCGAATCCGCGTCGCCCTCTTCATCGCTCCACCAATGACTAAGCTGCTGATAGCGCTCACCAACCCAGTGCTGCGCCCTTAGCGTCGCTACATCGTGGCTGCGAAAGTAGCTGATAGGCAGTACGGCGTCGGCGCCAAAGCGCACCAGCACCTGCTGAAACTGAGGCGATAAACCGTACTCCACCAGCACATCGCGGGCTATATCACCATGGCGTAACATCGCCAGCGAAGCGCTCATCCACAGCGCCTGATCGGCGGCGTAGCTGAGAAAAAGCGCGTTGAGCTCTGGCGACTCCTGCTTAAGCGATGCCTCTAGAGCGGGCAGCGCCCGCTGAGCTTCCAGGCGTACCAGCTTGGACTCAAACGGCTCGTGGGAAGCCACGGCTGATGCTAACCCAGCCAGCACTAACGCGATTAACACTATGATCTGCCAGGGCCGCATCGCTTTCCACCTTGTTATGTTGGCAATCGACTACTAGCCCAACGTCTCCGCCGTCACGTTCGCCGCCGCAGGCTGGGTGGAGTGGTGGCGATTGATCGCGCTAAGGACGCCTTTCATGGAGGCACTGGTAATGCTCTCATCGGTGCCTACACCAAACACCGCTTTGCCATCGATGCGCACTTCGACATAGGCAATAGCTTCAGCGTCGGCGCCCTGGCCACGGGCGTGCTCGTGGTAGTCGATGATTTCCACATCGTGCCCAGCGGCGGCCAACGCTTTAATAAAGGCCGCTAGCGGGCCGTTGCCCTCACCAGTAAGCGTTTGCCGCTCACCGTTTTGTTCGACCACGGCATCCAAGGTGATTTTAGGGCTGTCGGGCTCCGACGACAAACGATGGCTCACTAGCGCGAAAGGTGAGCGCTGCTCTAAATACTCATCGGCAAAGGCCTGATAAATCATCTGCGAGGTAATTTCTTTACCGGTGCGCTCAGCCACTTCCTGCACCACCTGGCTAAACTCGATGGAGAGCCGACGAGGTAGCTCAATACCGTGTTCCTGCTCTAGCAGGTAAGACACCCCGCCTTTGCCCGACTGGCTGTTAACCCGGATCACAGCTTCATAGCTGCGGCCCACGTCCAGCGGGTCGATGGGCAAATAAGGGACGTCCCAAACGGCATCAGGATTTGCGCGCCGATCCGCCATGCCTTTTTTGATCGCGTCCTGGTGGGAGCCAGAGAAGGCGGTAAACACCAAATCGCCCACATAGGGGTGACGGGGATGGACCGGTAGCTGATTGCAGTACTCCACTTCACGCATGATGGGAGTGATATTGGAGAAATCGAGCGCAGGGTGAACGCCCTGAGTGTACATATTCATTGCCAGAGTAACGATATCCACATTGCCAGTACGCTCGCCGTTACCAAAGAGAGTACCCTCAACCCGGTCGGCCCCAGCCATCAGCGTTAACTCGGCTGCCGCTACGCCGGTGCCGCGGTCGTTATGGGGGTGAACGCTGACGATCAGATGATCACGGTTTTTGACGTGGCGGCAGAACCACTCAATTTGATCGGCATAGTTATTCGGCGTGGCAACTTCTACCGTGGCCGGGAGGTTCACGATCATGCGCTTATCAGCGCTGGAACCATAAGCCGCCATGACCGCTTCGACGATCTCAACGGCAAAATCCATCTCGGTAGTGGTGAACAGCTCAGGCGAGTATTGAAACGTCCAGTTAGTTTCCGGTGCAGCGTCCATCTGCGCGCGTATCTGCTGGGTCGCCTCTACGGCGATTTGCACGCACTCAGGCTTATCGACGTTAAACACCACCCGGCGAAACATGGGATCAGTGGCGTTATAAACGTGGACAATGGCGTTCTTGGCGCCTTTCAAGGCTTCAAAGGTGCGTTCAATCAAGTGCGGGCGCGCCTGGGTCAGCACCTGAATGGTCACATCCTCAGGGATTTTATCCTGCTCAATCAGCGAGCGCACAAAGTCGAAGTCCGTTTGCGATGCTGACGGAAACCCTACCTCTATCTGTTTAAAACCAACGCTGAGTAGCATGTCGAATAAGCGCTGTTTACGCTCCTGATCCATAGGGTCGATCAGCGATTGATTGCCGTCGCGCAGGTCAACACTGCACCAGATAGGCGCTGATTCAATGCGCTGGCTCGGCCACTGACGGTCCGGTAGATCAACGGCCACAAAGGGGCGGTACTTTTTGGCAGGATCAGTCAACATCATGGCGGCTCTCCTAAAATCAGTCAGTTGTGGGTTTGTCAGTGTGCTTTACCGCCCGCGTCATTCTGGTGTGTGGGGGCTGTCGAGTAGGCTTGAGCGAGGGCTGACTCCATGCGGTCAAGCTGTGCTTTCAGCCCGCGAACATCATTGCGTAGCGACTGCAGCTCGGCTTCTTCGCCTTCGCCGTTGTCCAGCGCCATTTGCGCGCTCTCTTTCTGCATCACATCCAGCACAATACCAATCATCATATTGAGAAAGATAAAGGCATTCAAAAAGATAAAGGTTAAAAAATAGATCCAGGCATAGGGATAAACCTCCATGGCCGGATAGAGCACCGCAGTGGCCCAGCTCTCAAACGTCGCCACCTGAAATAGCGTCAGCATGGCCAGGGAGATGTTACCCCATAGGCCCTCGTCGACATTGTGGAACAGAAAACTGCCAATGGCGGCGTAAATATAGAAGATGATAAACATCAGCAGGACCACATAGCCCATCCGCGGCACCGATTTCACCAAAGCGCTAAGGAGCATCTGTAGTTCAGGTATCATTGATACCAAGCGGAGTACCCGGAAAATACGCAGCAGCCGTGCCAGCAGCACCATTTCCGAGTCGTCCATGGGAATTAGGCTGGCGGTGACAATCAGGAAGTCAAAAACATTCCAGCCCTTTTTAAAAAAGCTAAGCAGGCTGCGTTCTGCGGCCATTCTGATTAAAATCTCAATCAGGAAAAAAATCGTCACTGCGATATCGAGATAGAGCAGCCACTGCTCAACCTGGGAAGTTTCGTCGTAGGTCTTGGCCCCTATCACCAGGGCGGAAAGGACGATAATGGCAATCACCACCGCTTCAAAAAACTTATTCGAGCGCAGCTTTTCAAAACGGGACTGCCAGGTAGTAAAGGAGTTACTCATGTAACAAAAAATCTCTTAACGGTTAATCCGCACACTTTATACTAAAATTACACACCTGCTACACAAGTGATATCCTGTTGTTTCACTTGATGTATCCTACGCCACCAGAACGCCTCTATAGGCGCCCTGTCGGTACTCTTTTGTTTAGACGCTGGATGACCCCATGACACTGCTTTGGATAGCCTTATTGCCTCTGCTAGGCGTACTGGTGCCGGCACTCACCGCACAGCGCGGGCGCGGTTTCTGCTCACTTGCGACGGCTGTGCTGCCGGCGACTGCCTTAGTAATGACGCTACTCAACGTGCCGGCTCTGCTAGACGGCGAGCAGCTGCGTTTTTCGGCCACCTGGATGCCTGAACTGGCACTGAACCTAGCGTTTCGCCTGGATGGACTGTCGCTACTGTTCAACCTGCTGATACTCGGCATTGGCCTGTTGATTATTCTCTATGCACACTACTATTTAGCCAAAGATGAACCCTATGGCCGATTCTACGCCTTCCTGATGCTTTTTATGGCGTCAATGGTGGGTATTTCAATATCAGACAACCTGATACTGCTTTGGCTGTTTTGGGAATTAACCAGTCTGTCATCTTTTCTGTTAATTGGCTTTTGGTCCTACCGCAGCGACGCTCGCAAAGGCGCACGTATGGCGCTAACCGTAACGGGCGCAGGCGGCCTGGCACTGTTGGCAGGCTTACTGCTACTGGGCGATATGGCAGGCAGCTTCAACATGGGCGATGTATTGGCCAGCGGAGACGTTATTCTTGCCGACCCGCGCTATCCGCTTATGTTGGGGTTAGTCCTGTTGGGTGCCTTTACCAAATCAGCCCAGTTCCCGTTTCATTTTTGGTTACCTCATGCCATGGCGGCCCCCACGCCGGTATCAGCCTATCTACACTCGGCCACCATGGTGAAAGCAGGCATTTTCCTGATGGCACGGCTACACCCCGCTATTGCGGGCAGCGAGCTATGGAGCGTGGTGGTCTCGTTGGTGGGTATCATCACCATGCTTTATGGCGCCTGGTTTGCGCTGATGAAAACCGACCTCAAGGGCATTTTGGCGTTCTCCACCGTTAGTCATTTAGGCTTGATCACCGTGCTGTTGGGCATCGGTAGCCCCATGGCCATTTTGGCTGCCCTGTTTCACATTCTGAATCACGCCACCTTTAAAGCCGCCCTGTTTATGAGTGCCGGCATTATCGATCACGAAACCGGCACTCGGGAGTTGAAGCAGTTGGGGGGGCTGAGAAAAGCCATGCCTGTGACGGCGCTACTGACCACCCTGGCTGCGGCAGCAATGGCGGGCGTACCGCTATTTAATGGCTTCTTATCCAAAGAGATGTTCTTCACCGAGGCGCTGGCGACACCCGTTTTAGGTGGCCTAAGCTGGTTATTACCCGCATTAGCGGCGCTTGGCGGCATTCTTTCCGTGGCCTATTCACTGCGTTTAGCACACGCCGTTTTCTTTAAACCCGCCCGTGAAGCCCCTCCGAAATCTCCTCACGAGCCGCCACACCTCATGCGGTTGCCGGTAGAAATATTGGTAGTCCTGTGCGTGGTAGTGGGCCTGTTCCCGGCCTTTATGGCAACAGGCTTACTTGAACTCGCCAGCCAAGCGGTGATCGGTAGTCCGCTCGATTTCCACCTGGCTATCTGGCACGGCGTAAATCTGCCACTCATCATGAGTTTGCTCGCCTTCATAGTGGGTATTGCACTCTATTGGCGCCATGCCGAGGTGCGTCGATTTACCCAGCAGTTTGCCGGAGTGGATGCTCGGCGCGTGTTTGAACGTATTCTTGTTTCCATGGGCTATCGCGCCGAGCAGCTTATCGCCGCGCTTGAAGGCAATTCGCTACAGCGCTATGTGGGCTGGCTGTGGCTGGGCGCACTAGTCATGGGTGGGATCGGTCTGGTCCAGATCACCGACTTAACGGGAGCTGCTGGCAATCAAGAGCTGGATGGTATCCTTATACTTGGGGCGGGGATGTTGATGTTTGGCGGCGTAGCCACTGCTGCCACTCACCGCTACCGGCTGATTTCACTGCTGATGCTATCGGTCGTCGGGCTATTTGTGGCGCTCACCTTTGCCCGCTTCTCAGCACCCGATTTAGCGCTGACACAGCTTTCGGTGGAAGTGGTGACCATGATTCTGCTGATGCTGGCGCTGTTTTTCCTGCCGCAGAAGACCCCACGGGAATCCAGCCCACTGCGCAACGTTCGCGATATGCTGCTGGCAGGCACGCTAGGCTTGGTGATTGCCAGCCTTAACTACGCGGTCATGACCCGCGAGACGCTGTCGATTTCCAGTTTCTTTGTGGAGAACAGCAAGCCCGGTGGTGGCGGCTACAATGTGGTCAACGTGATTCTGGTCGATTTCCGGGGATTTGACACCCTAGGTGAAATCACCGTACTGGCCATCGCTGGCCTGGCGATCTTTAAGCTACTCAACCGCTTACGCCTGTTTATGCCGCACAGTGACGGCGAAGGCCGGGTATGGTCACCTGACCGCTACCCAGCGGTACTCACGTCAATTTCAATGACGCTGCTGCCACTGGCACTGTTGGTATCTGCCTTTATCTTCCTGCGCGGCCATAATCAGCCTGGGGGTGGCTTTATCGCCGGGTTGATTACTGCGGTCGCCTTGATCCTGCTGTACATGGCCCGGGGTGTGGCGTGGGCGCAAGAACGTTTGGACTTCCCGTTCCAACCGGTAGCCGTCATTGGGGTGGCGATAGCCACTCTAACCGGGCTGGGTAGTTGGCTATTCGGCCATCCGTTCTTAACTTCGGCCTTCGGTTACTTCTCGCTACCACTGATCGGTACCTTTGAACTTGCCACCGCGTTGCTCTTTGACCTGGGCGTTTATTTAGCGGTAGTGGGTGCCACGCTGATGATTCTTGCCAATCTGGGCAAGGTCACCACCGCCCACCGCCCGGTTACTGAAGCTTCAGAAAAAGATGCCGACGCCAGCGCGGCAACGCCCTCTGCCAAGGAGCCTCGCTAATGGAACTGCTCTATGCGATGACCACCGGTGTATTGACCGCCTGTGGCCTGTACTTGACGTTGCGAGGCCGCACCTTTCCAGTAGTGGTGGGCCTTACGCTGCTCTCTTACGCCGTGAATCTATTCCTGTTTTCGATGGGCGGCTTAACCACTGATGGCCCCGCTATTGTGTCTGAGGGAACTGACTACGCCGACCCGCTCCCCCAGGCGCTGGTGCTCACTGCCATTGTGATCGGCTTTGCGATGACGGCCTTTGTGGTGATCCTGGCGATGCGGGCGCGTAGTGAAGTGGGTAACGACCACGTCGACGGTAAAAAGGAAGACCGAGAATGATGCAGCACCTGATTGTTTTTCCTGTTGTTCTACCGTTAGTGGCGGGCATCTTACTGCTCTATCAACGCCAAGGACTGGTGCGCTATAAGCGTATTGTCAGCGTTGCCGCCACTGCGCTACTGCTGCTGGTAGCGATTGGCTTGTTACGCCAAGCCGCTAGCGGTGAAATCACTTACTACGCACTCGGTGACTGGCAAGCCCCGTTTGGCATCGTACTGGTACTTGATCGCCTCTCGGCGTTAATGCTGCTGCTGACCGCTGTATTAGCCGTTGGCGCAGTGGTCTTTGCCTGTGCGGGTGACGACGAAAAAGGCAGTAACTTCCACGGCCTTTTTCAGTGGCAGTTGCTGGGCATTAATGGGGCTTTTTTAACCGGCGATTTGTTCAACCTGTTCGTCTTCTTTGAAGTACTGCTGCTAGCTTCTTACGCCCTGCTACTGCACGGTGGCGGCAAAGCGCGCATTCAGGCAAGCGTCCACTATGTGGTGCTCAACCTGGCGGGCTCTTCGCTGTTTCTGATTGCGGTGGGAATTCTCTACGGCGCCACGGGCACGCTGAATATGGCCGATATGGCCATCCGGGTCGCTGACCTACCGACAGAACGCGACGGTTTAGTGACCGCCGGTGCACTAATGCTGCTGGTGGTGTTTGGGTTAAAAGCGGCGATTCTACCGCTCTACTTTTGGCTGCCCAAGGCCTACGCCTCCGCCCCGGCCCCGGTGGCTGCACTGTTTGCGATTATGACCAAAGTGGGGATTTACGCCATTCTGCGCGTTTACTCACTTATTTTTGGCGATAGCGCTGGCGGCTTGGAGGCGCTGGAGCAGCCCTGGGTATGGTGGCTATCGCTCGGCACTCTGGCAGCCGCAGGCGTTGGGGTAATGGCCGCGCGAGATCTGCGCTTGCTGGTGGCTTACCTGGTGTTGGTGTCGGTGGGCACGCTGCTGGCAGGTATTGGCATGCGCTCACCTCAGGCGGTCTCTGCGCTACTCTATTACCTGATCCACACCACGCTAATCACTGGTGGTCTATTCCTGCTAGCGGAAATGATTGGCCTACAACGCGGTAAAGCAGGCACCCGTTTGGTCAAGGGTCGCCCTATGGTGCAAGGCGCCGTACTCGCCATGCTGTTTTTTGTCGGCGCTATCGCCGTCGCGGGCATTCCACCGTTTTCCGGCGCTTTCGGCAAGGCGTTGATGCTTAATGCCGCCGAGGGCACCCAGCGCTTATGGCTCTGGCCACTACTGCTGCTGACCAGCCTGGCCTCGCTGATCGCCCTCTCCCGGGCTGGCTCTACGCTATTTTGGCGTAGCCACCGGGGCACCACCAGCGGTAGCTCACTACCCGCTTGCCAGTGGTTTGGGGTTATCTGGCTGCTGAGCGCAGCGCCGCTATTAGTCGCACTTGCAGGGCCTGTGAGCGGCTACACTCAAGCCACAGCTGAGCAATTAGCCAACCCCCAGGTGCTGATTCGCACGCTACTACCTGATGCTGGAGATGCCCAATGATCGCCCCGCGTTCCTGGCTACCCACGCCTGTATTATCGCTACTTTTGCTGGTCGTGTGGCTGCTGTTAGTACGCAGCTACGCCTTTGGACAATTCGTGTTGGGCGGCTCGTTAGCTATCCTGATTCCCCTGCTGACCCACCGCTTTTGGGATGCACGGCCTCTGATCGCTAAGCCTTTCGCCCTACTGCGGTTTATCTTCCGGGTACTGGGAGACATTATCACCGCCAACTTTGAAGTGGCTTATTTGATCGCCAACCCCTGGCGCAAACTAAAGCCTCACTTTATCGAATACCCGCTAATGCTCGAAGAGCGCTTCACCATCACGTTACTCGCCAGCACCATCAGCCTGACACCGGGTACCGTGTCGGCCAATCTGCGTATGGATGGTAAGTCACTGCTGATTCACGCCTTAAATGTCGACGATGAAGAGGCGCTGATTAACCAGATTCGTGAGCGCTACGAACGCCCGCTCAAGGAGATTTACGAATGCTGAGCATTGCGCTTTATATCACCTTAGCGCTGGTGGTGATGGCACTGTTGATGAACCTATATCGGCTGACCATCGGCCCTAGCCTGCCCGACCGAGTACTGGCTCTAGACACCATGTACGTCAACTCGATTGCACTCATTGTGTTGTTAGGGCTGTGGCTGAACAGCAAAACCTACTTCGAGTCGGCGCTGCTGATCGCGATGCTAGGTTTTATCAGCACCGTGGCGGTATGCAAATATATTCTACGCGGAGACATCATCGAATGATTAACATGAACTATCGAATGATGAATCTAGGTCAGGGGGAGCTATGTCAGTAATCATTGAAGCGCTTATTTCACTGCTGCTGATCGCTGGCGGTATCTTCGTTTTCATCGGTTCGCTGGGGATGGCGCACCTGCGCGATTTCTATATGCGTCTGCATGGCCCTACCAAGGCCACCACCTTGGGCATCGGCTGCATGCTGATCGCTTCAATGCTGTATTTCTGGAGCATTGACGGCAAACCGGATGCTCAAGAGCTGCTGATTACGCTATTCCTGTTTATTACCGCCCCCGTCAGCGCCCACCTGTTGGCCAAGTCAGGCCTGCACCTGCGCTTAAAACACGCTGATAAAACCCAGGGTAAGCCGGTAGAGCTGCGCCCTGAGGAAGTAGGCGACAAACCAGTACCGCATCCGGATAAAGGTCATGGCTAAAAACGAATAGAGGCACTAAAAAATATAAAACAAGGCGGCGCCCAGTGGCACCGCCTTTTTTTACGGCGTTAAATCCTGCTGATGGTAGCCCAGCAGATAGAGCACACCGTCAAGACCCACCGACGATATCGCTTGGCGTGCCTGGGCACGTACCAGAGGTTTGGCGCGAAACGCGACCCCCATCCCCGCTTTGGCAAGCATTTTTAGATCGTTGGCGCCGTCACCCACCGCAATCGTTTGACCCAGGCTAAAACCTTCCCGCAAAGCAATGGACTCTAATAGTGCGGCTTTGCGTTCGGCATCGACAATCGGTTCGCTAACTGCGCCTGTGACCTTGCCCTCCTCGATGATCAGCTCATTAGCATGTATCTCGTCAAAACCCAGCTTTTCCTGCAAGTGAAGAGCAAAGTAGGTAAAGCCGCCAGAGAGAATTGCGGTTCGATAGCCCAAGCGTTTTAGATTGACCATCAGCCGTTCAACGCCGTCCATCAGCGGAAGCTCCGCAGCGATTTCCGCCAGCACCGACTCATCCAAACCGCCCAGCTTACTCATCCGCTCGCGGAAACTTGCTTTAAAATCAAGTTCGCCGCGCATGGCCCGCTCGGTGACTTCTGCGACCTCTTCACCAACGCCATGGCGGCGCGCCAGTTCGTCAATCACTTCGGCTTTGATCAGCGTGGAGTCCATGTCGAAACAGACCAAACGGGGCTGAACGTGATCTCGCGTATCTGCTTGGATAACAATATCCACGCCCAGGGTTTCGCTCAGTACCAGTGCGGCATTGCGCACGGCCTCAACATCTACCTCGCCTACCAGACGCTGCTCAACACAGTCGATACTCTCGCCCTGCTGTATATCAGCAAGGCGCTGGGTGCTCTTTTGCTGTAGACCAAATTGCACGATAAGCGCGTCTATCTGAGCCTGAATATCCGCGGTGAGTCGCGGCGCTAAAACGGTTAGGATCAAGTCACCGTTTGCCATCACTTAACTCCTACCATTATTTATTCCCCTGCCTCTAAACGGTCAACTTTTTGGAAGCCGCGGGGCAGCTTGCTGCCGCGTCGGCCACGCTCGCCACGATAATAGGCCAGATCGTCGGCTTTTAGGGTTAGCTTGCGCTTACCGGCATGAATCATTAGTGCATCGTTAGACGCCAGCACGGTAAGACCGCAGACAAACTCTTCTCTGCGCGCAGCCCTTGGGCCGGGTATATCGAGCATTTTATTGCCTTTGCCTTTGGACATCTCAGGCAGTTGATCTAGCGGGAACAGCAGCAGTCGGCCTTCGTTTGAAACCGAGGCCACCCACAACTCGTCGCCCTCAGGCACTTCAACCGGCGCCATCACATTGCAGCCTTTGGGCAGGCTAAGCACCGCTTTACCGGCTTTATTTTTACCGGTGAGCGTATCAAGGCGCGCCACAAAGCCATAGCCACCGTCGGTAGCGAGCACAAAGCGGCGTTCGGGCGGCGCAAACATCAGCCCCGCCATTTTTGCCCCGGCGGCGACATTAGCACGCCCGGTAACCGGCTCACCCTGGCCCCGGGCACTGGGCAGGTTATGCGCCGATAGCGTATAGGCACGCCCGGTGTCATCCAACAACACCAGCGGTTGGTTGGTTTTACCTTTGGCCGCTAGCTGGAAGCTATCCCCAGCTTTGTAGGAGAGCCCTTCGGGATCAATATCATGCCCTTTGGCGGCACGAATCCAGCCTTTGTCCGACAACACCACGGTAATCGGGTCAGCGCCCAACAGCTCCACTTCAGACAGCGCTTTGGACTCTTCACGTTCCACCAGTGGTGAACGGCGTTCGTCGCCGTGCTCTTTACCCGCGGCGCGAATCTCTTTTTCGATCAGGGTGGTGAGCTTGGCTTCGCTGCCTAGCAGGCCTTCTAAATACTTGCGCTCTTTTTCCAGTTCGTCCTGCTCTCCGCGAATTTTCATCTCTTCGAGCTTGGCAAGGTGACGCAGGCGCAGCTCTAGAATCGCTTCCGCTTGACGCTCGGAGAGACTAAAAGTCGCGATCAGCGAGGCTTTCGGGTCATCCTCTTCACGGATGATGCGGATCACTTCGTCCAGATCGAGGTAGGCGATCAGCAGGCCTTCCAGGATATGCAGGCGGTCTTCGACTTTACCCAGGCGGTGCTCTAACCGGCGGCGCACTGTGCTGCGTCGGAACTGCAGCCACTCGCCCAGCATTTCGGGCAGCGGCATCACCCGTGGGCGCCCATCCAGGCCGATCACGTTCATGTTCACCCGCACGTTCTTTTCCAAGTCGGTGGTAGCGAACAGGTGCGCCATCAACGACTCAACGTCAATGCGGTTGGAGCGTGGCTCAATGACCAGGCGCGTTGGCTCTTCGTGGGTCGACTCATCGCGCAGGTCGGCCACCATGGGCAGCTTTTTGGCCTGCATTTGCGCGGCAATCTGCTCCAGCACCTTGGCGCCGCTGACCTGATACGGCACAGCGGTGATAACAATATTGGCTTCTTCGCGGATATAGCGCGCGCGCAGCTTGACCGAGCCACGGCCGGATTCGTAGAGCTTACGCAGATCCGCGGGCGGGGTAATAATTTCCGCATCGGTGGGGAAGTCCGGCGCGGGCACGAATTCCATCAAATCGGTGGTGGTGGCCTTGGGGTTGCGCAACAGGTGGCAGGTGGCTTCGACGATTTCCGAGACGTTATGGGGTGGAATATCGGTAGCCATGCCCACGGCAATCCCAGTGCCGCCGTTAAGCAGCACATGGGGGAGCTTGGCAGGTAGAACCAGTGGCTCCTGCATGGTGCCATCGAAATTAGGCGCCCAGTCAACGGTGCCTTGGCCCAGTTCGCCGAGCAGCACTTCGGCAAACTTGGAAAGTTTGGCCTCGGTGTAACGCATGGCGGCGAAGGATTTAGGGTCGTCGGGGCTACCCCAGTTGCCCTGGCCGTCAACCAGCGGATAGCGGTAGCTAAATGGCTGCGCCATCAGCACCATGGCTTCGTAGCAGGCGCTATCGCCATGGGGGTGGAACTTACCCAGTACGTCACCGACGGTACGCGCCGACTTTTTGTACTTGGCGTTAGCGTGCAGCGCCAGCTCGCGCATGGCGTAAATGATTCGCCGCTGCACGGGTTTCATGCCGTCGCCGATATTGGGTAAGGCGCGGTCGAGAATGACGTACATCGAGTAGTCGAGGTACGCTTTTTCAGTGTAGTCGCGCAGGGAGAGACGTTCGACGTCGCCCTCCGCTACTTGAATATCCATGTCGATTATATCCTACCTTGACAACAAAACCGCCCCAGTCGGGGCGGCTGATAAGCGGACGCGCGGCCACTTAACATGGCTCGCTATGTTAATTGATACCTTTCGTTTGGTGCCTTCGTCTCGTGTGACAGTGCAGCCGCTTGAGAACTGCCATGAAACTCATCAAGCAATCCTTTCAAGCGCTGGGCCTGGAGCGACAGCTCATTGGCAGCACCAGCGGCCTGGCTGACCAAGCCAGCGTTCTGTTGAGTTACCGTATCCATTTGGGTAACCGCCCGGTTGATCTCGTCAATGCCGTTAGTCTGCTCGCCAGACGCTTGGCTGATTTCACTGATCCGTGCGGTCACCTCTTCAATCGCCACCACTATGTCTTTCATGGCAGATTCAGCTGCCTGAGCATAGCCACTACCGGTCGCAATCTGCTCAGAAGTGGTTTTAATCAGCCCATTAATGTTTCTGGCAGAGGCAGCACTGCGTGACGCCAGCTCGCGAACTTCGCTAGCCACCACAGCGAACCCACGGCCATGCTCACCCGCACGCGCTGCCTCAACTGAGGCGTTTAGCGCCAATATATTGGTTTGGAAAGCAATATTCTCAATCACACTAACAATGGTAGACACTTCACCGGAGCTTTCGTTGATCGCCTCCATGGATTGCGCCAGCCGCGATACCTGTTCACCACCTTGCTTAACTTTTTCCGCTGACTCTTTCGCTCGCTGATCCGCCTCTTGGGCGTTGTCAGCGTTGCGCTTCACCGTCGCGGCCATCTCTTCCATCGTGGAAGAGGTCTCTTGCAAAGAAGCCGCCTGCTGCTCGGTGCGGCTAGAAAGCTCGGTATTGCCCGCGGCAATTTCCGTCGATTCACTGGCGATAGCATCAGCTACGCTGCGCACGTCGCCGAACAGATGCTGCAGTTTATCCGAGTAGCGGTTTACAGCGCTGCGTAGCTCGCCAATTTCATCGTCGCGATAAATAGTCAGCTCACGGCTAGAGCCACCCTGCCCTAACTGATCAATCTGCAGCGTGGTACTGCGAATTTGCCGCAACAGGATGCGTCCACCCCACCAACCCAGTGCAAGCAACAGCGCTAACAGGGGCAGAATGACAACCAGCAAATCACGCGTTAAGGTTCGCGCCAGCGCCGTCACTTCTTCTTGCGGCGTCATTAACCCAAGCGTCCAACCGGTATCCTGCATATCAAACAAGCGCACCGAGGCGGGAGCATCCAGCACTCCTGCTGTCTCAACGCTGATTTCGTCGCGCCCTTCATTGAGGCCATCAATAACGGGCTGCAACCAAGGCATATTGCTGGTTAAATTCGCTAAGCCCTGCATTTCATCCGTTTCCAGGTCAGCACCTGGGAAATGAATTACATTACCCGCACTATCAAGCACAAACGCATAGCCACCGGTAGCACCGCCGTTTTCGGTTAAGAACTCGGCAACACCTTCTAGCTGCATATCAATAGTGGCCACGCCCGCAAACTCATCATCAAGATAGTAAGGGACGCTACACGTCACCATTGCCACGCCCGTGGCAGGGTCACGATACGCCGTTGACCATACGCATTGCCCCGGTTCGGCACCACGGGCGCTGCTGTACCACTCTTCATCCTGATAAGGCGACATACCGGGGGCATTATAATCATCTAAAAACTCAAGCCCGCCTTGCTCGTTTCTTGCCCAGAAGAAACTAAAACGCTCAACCCCCTCTTCAAATGCATTGGGCTCTGGCCAGATGCCACCGCCAACAATGACGCTGTTACTATTGTCATCCACCACTCTTGGGAAGGCTTGCAAATAAAGTTCTTCTTCGCGAGGTAACGACTCAGCCAAGGCGGCAAGACTCGAGGTATTGCCTTCAACCCGCGATAACTGCGCGTCCAAAGCGTTGACTATCGAACCGCCTGTTCGATCCACCAACGACTGGCTTGCTTCAATCACCAGCGGTTGGCCACGCCACGCCATCACGGCGTAGATACTGGCGGCCATCAGTAGCATAAGTGCGAGTGCGGCCAGCGTTAGCTGCCTAGATATGGTTTTAAACAACGTTTTCCCCTTGAATGTGCGGTTTTTAGAGTTTGTAAGCCCTACATTCAACTATCGGCTAAAGCACGAGTTACTGTAACAACGCCTTGTTAACGCTTATCTATTTTATTTATACCTCGATATCAGCGAGGTTGCCGTAATCTTCCAGCCACTTTTTGCGATCACCGGCACGTTTTTTGGCCAGCAGCATATCCATCATTTCCATGGTGCCATCGCCATCGGTCAAGGTGAGCTGCACCAGGCGCCGGGTTTCCGTCGACATGGTGGTTTCACGCAGCTGCAGCGGGCTCATCTCCCCCAGGCCCTTGAAACGCTGCACATTAGGCGTGCCGCGCTTACTGGCCAGTTGCTTGAGAATGGCGGCTTTTTCGCTCTCATCCAGGGCGTAGTGCACTTCTTTACCCAGATCAATCCGGTAGAGGGGCGGCATCGCCACATAGACGTGGCCGGCATCGACCAAGCTCGGGAAATGGCGCACGAACAGCGCGCACAGCAGCGTGGCGATGTGCAGGCCGTCGGAGTCGGCATCGGCGAGAATACAGATCTTGTGGTAGCGCAGTTTTTCCAGATCAGCGCTGCCGGGGTCGGCGCCGATGGCCACGGCGATATCATGGACTTCCTGGGAGCCGTAGATATCGTGCGTTTCTACTTCCCAGGTATTCAGGATCTTACCGCGCAGCGGCAGTATCGCCTGCGTTTCGCGGTTGCGGGCCTGTTTGGCACTGCCGCCGGCAGAGTCCCCTTCGACCAAAAACAGCTCGCTTTGCGCGGGGTCTTGGCCGGAGCAGTCGGCCAGCTTACCGGGCAATGCCGGGCCGGACGTGACCTTTTTACGAGCGACCTTCTTGGCTTTTTTCTGGCGATTCTGCGCCGCGCTGATGACCAGTTCGGCAATCGCTTCGGCTTGATCCACATGATGGTTTAGCCATAGCGAGAAAGCGTCTTTAACCACGCCGGAAACAAAACCAGCAATCGTGCGCGATGAAAGCCGTTCTTTGGTTTGCCCGGCAAACTGTGGGTCGAGCATTTTTACCGAGAGCACAAAGGAAGTGCGCTCCCATAAATCATCGGCGGTGAGCTTGATGCCGCGGGGCAACAGGTTGCGGTATTCGCAGAACTCGCGCAGGGCATCCAAGAGCCCGGAACGGAAACCGTTGACGTGGGTGCCGCCCTGGGGGGTAGGAATTAGGTTAACGTAGCTCTCCAGCAGCGCTTCGCCGCCTTCGGGTAGCCACTGGATGGCCCAGTCCACGCCGTGTTCGTCGTCGCTAAAGTGGCCGACAAACGGCTCGGGGGGCAGCACTTCATAGCCATCGGTGGCTTCTACCAAATAGTCGCGTAGGCCGTCGGCGAACTCCCACTCAGTGGTGGTGCCCTCGGGCTCTACCAGCTTGACCTTGAGCCCAGGGCAAAGCACCGCTTTGGCACGCAGCAGGTGTTTGAGCCGCGTTAGCGCTAGTTTGGGACTATCGAAGTAGCTCTCATCGGGCCAGAAACGTACCAGGGTGCCACTCGTCCGCTTGGGCGCTTTACCAATTTCATGCAGCTCTTCGACTTTTTCACCGAACTCGAAGGCCATGGCATGGCGTGCACCGTCGCGGGTGACTTCGACATCCAGTCGGCGCGATAGCGCATTCACCACCGAAACACCGACACCGTGCAGGCCGCCGGAGAAGCGGTAGCTGGTGGAGGAGAACTTTCCTCCCGAGTGCAGTTTGGTAAAGATCAGCTCAACGCCGGATACCCCGTGCTCAGGGTGCAGGTCGATAGGCATGCCGCGGCCATTGTCCTGCACTTCGATCCCGCCGTCGCTATGCAGCACGACGTGGATCTCGGTGGCGTGGCCTGCTAGAGCCTCATCGACACTGTTATCAATGACTTCCTGGGCAAGGTGGTTGGGGCGAGTGGTGTCGGTATACATACCGGGACGCTTACGTACCGGCTCGAGGCCCGACAGGACTTCGATGGAACTCGCGCCGTACTGAGAGGCATCAAACTGGGTCATGTAACGTCGGTTCCCTGAAAAATCGTACTGGCAGCCATATTGAATGCTGAATCGAGTAATTGGCGGCTGGCAAAGAAGCACAGGATAGCGGAAAAGCAAAAAGCTGTATATCTAGCCATGCTTATTACCAGGGGCGCCGGGGACAGGACAGATCACTCTTGCTCCGCCGCCCAAAATGCCTCAATCAACCCACGGCTTGAGGCATCCATCCGCGATAGGTCTCCTTCACCGTCGATGATTTTCTGGGTATCGGTGGCAATCTGTTTACCCAACTCAACGCCCCATTGATCGAACGGGTTGATATCCCAAATCACCGCTTGAACAAATACCTTGTGCTCGTAAAGCGCAATGAGCGCCCCCAGCGTAGAGGGCGTCAGTTGATCAAGCAGCACCGTGGTGGAGGGCTGATTGCCCCGATAACGTTTATGCTCCGGTCGTGGGCCGTCATCTTCCAAAGCATCGTCACCGAGCATCAACACACGGGACTGGGCAAAGCAGTTAGCCAGCGCCAGGCGGTGCTGGGTTTTAAGGTGGCGACGGGTATCCGGGTCTTCCACCTCATCATAACGCTTGAGCGGCGCGATGAAATCGCATACTACCGGCTGGGTGCCTTGGTGCAGCAACTGGTAAAAAGCATGCTGGGCATTAGGGCCAAGCTGGCCCCAAAGTACCGGGCATGTGGAGTAGTTAACCGGCTGGCCTTGGCGGGTGACCGACTTGCCGTTGGACTCCATCTCAAGCTGTTCAAGGTAGGCGGCAAAATACTCCAATCGTCCATCGTAGGGCAGTATGGAGTGCGCGCGGATATCCAGAAAATTAACGTTCCAGATTCCTGCTAACGCTAGCAGCACGGGCAGGTTCTCCGACATTTCTGCCTTGGCGAAATGGTGATCCATGGCGTGCGCACCGGCTAAAAATTCGCGGAAATTCGCCATCCCCACCACCAGTGCAATCGGCAAGCCGATAGTGCCCCACAGCGAGTAGCGCCCGCCGACCCACTCCCAAAAAGTTAACTGATGGTCGTCCGCAATGCCCCACTCGGTCATTTTCTCGGGGCTCGCCGACACCCCGATAAAGTGCTGGCGAACAACTAACTCTGCGCTGATCGGCGTCGCGCCATGCTGAGTCAAACGACCCAGCAGCCACTCCCGGGCAGTGTTAGCGTTGGAGAGCGTATCAATGGTCGTGAATGATTTGGACGACAGCACAAAGATGGTGGTTTCAGGATTCAACCGACTCAGATAATCCGCTAACTGCGAGCCATCCATGGTGGAAGCAAAATGCACCTCAACCGGGTGAATATCTTTGGGACGGAAATCCGCCAACGCATGGGTGACCATCAAGGGTCCCAGATCTGAACCGCCAACGCCCAGATTCACCACATGGCGAATCGGCTTGCCGGTGGCACCGCGCCACTGCCCTGCGTGCAGCCGGCTCACCAAGCGCTCCATTTGGGCAAGGCTTTCGTGCACGGCAGCGACGATATCTTCACCTTCAACATCAAGCGAGGCATCGGCGGGCAAACGCAACGCTGTATGTAACGCCGGACGGTTTTCGCTAACATTCACTCGCTTACCGCTTAGCAGTGCCTCAATCGCCGAGGGCACCCCCGCTTCAGTCGCCAGCGTAAACAGATGCTCGAGCGTATCGTCATCCCAGCGCTGTTTGGAGAGATCCAGCGTCAAGCCCGCCACCTGGCGAGTAAAACTCTCCCAGCGCGAGGGCTCGGTGCCAAACAGCGTTTTTAGGTGAACGTGCTGCAGCGTTTCAGCGTGATGCTTTAACGTCTGCCACGCGGGTAACGTATCGGGGGTAGCGCTTGATGCTGAGGCCATGTGGCATCTCCAGTGGCGTCGTTCCATGCAAGGTCTGTTCTGGCGTACTGTTCTGACTTACGAAGGACGCGTAAACTACGCAGCCTCATTAACAATACCGGCTTGCCCATGAGTGATGCATCTTACCGTGACGCTATCTTTTCGACACCCCTTGACCGCGTAGCGCGGTTCTCTTTCGATGAGAAGGTCGTCGCATGCTTTCCTGATATGATCCGTCGATCAGTGCCTGGATACGGGCAAATTCTGGGCATGCTGAGTTTAATTGCCCAGCGCCACCTTCGCCACGGTGCCCATGTATATGACCTGGGCTGCTCCCTTGGCGCCTCCGGGCTTGCACTGGCGGGCGCGCTGCCGCCTGATGCTTTTCGCTACACAGGTGTCGATCTTTCCCCCGCCATGGTGACTCAGGCACGGCAAACCTTCGCTGACGAGTGCCCAGCGTACGCTATGCAGGTCGAAGAAGCCGACATTCGTACCCTAGAGTATGCGCCTTCGGGCATGATCATTCTCAATTTTACCCTACAGTTTCTACCCGCCGCTGACCGCGATGCGCTACTGGCGCGGCTTTATGCAGCACTGGAACCCGGCGGCGTGCTGATTCTTTCCGAGAAAACCGTCGATGCCGACGAGCGCGATAACGCCTGGCGGGTCGAACGCTACCACGACTTTAAGCGCGCCAATGGCTACAGCGATTTAGAAATCAGCCAAAAGCGCACTGCCCTGGAAAACGTGCTGGTACCGGACACACTGGACGCACTGCATGGGCGGCTAAAGCAGGCAGGCTTTCCGCGCTCAATGACTTGGTTCCAGTACCTCAACTTTGCCTCGCTGATTGCGTTTAAGGAGGGCTAAAGGTGGCACCGTTATCCGACGATCATCGCGCAATTTATCAGGCGTTTTTAGATCAAGCTACACTGGATGCCTCGCTAACACCCTGGCTAGCGAAGCTGCCTGAGCAGCTAGCTTATGGGCTTGACCGCAACCGCCACGGCGACTTGTCTGCCTGGGAAAAAGCTGTGGCCAAACTGCCCACGCTGCCCTCTGAGCGGCGCGTGGATTTAAACAGTGATACCGTCAGCGTTGAGCTCGACCTTAGCGATAGCCAGCAGCGCCAATGCTTTAACCTGCTTAGAAAGCTTGCCCCGTGGCGTAAAGGCCCTTTTCAGCTAGGCGGCATTTATATCGACACCGAGTGGCGCTCTGACTGGAAGTGGCAAAGAGTGGCGCCACACCTGGCACCGCTAAAATATCGCAAAGTGCTCGATGTGGGTGGCGGCAGCGGTTACCACGCTTGGCGGATGGCCGGGGCAGGGGCTGCTTTTGTGCTAATCATCGACCCTTCGCCACGTTTCTACTGGCAGTTTCAGGCAGTACGCCACTTTGTGGGTGATGCGGATGGCGGCAGAACGCAGTTTTTACCCGTGGGCATTGAAGATGTGCCTGAGAATCTGGGCTTTTTTGATACGGTATTTTCCATGGGCGTGCTCTATCACCGCCCTGCCCCGCTGGAACATCTTCAGCAGCTAAAAGCCGCCTTGGCACCGGACGGCGAGCTGGTGCTGGAGACCCTGGTAGTCGAAGGCGACGAACAGACCGTATTTGTGCCCGGCGAACGTTACGCCGCCATGCCCAACGTCTACTTCCTGCCCTCTTCTCAAGCGCTCTGCCACTGGCTGGAGCGCTGCGGTTTTACCAACGTGCGCGTGGTTGACGAAGCCGTTACCACGTTAGACGAGCAGCGATCGACGGAGTGGATGACTTACCAATCGTTGGCCGATTTTCTTGACCCGAACGATCGCAGCCGCACAATCGAAGGTTACCCAGCACCGCGGCGGGCGGTGATTTTGGCGAATAAGGCGGGGTAGATAACATGTCGCCCGCCCCAGCGGCAACTTCAAAATGGGGCTTAGCCGAAAGCCATAGTTTTAAGCCATCATGCTCGCCCTCATGGTGTTCCATCACTTTTTATTTCCAGGTTTAGCTCTTCTTCTATCGCTAAATAATTAGGAACCAAACTTACCATTAGGTTTTCTCTTCCTTTCCATTTTGTATTTTTGACAACTGATCGATGAGAAGCCCTCGCCTCCTCTAGCTCTTTCCAGCTAACCTGCTCGTAAAATTTTTTCCAATGAGCGCTTTCGACTATTCTCTTTCCTTCTTTATCATGAAGCCTGGTAGTAAAATCTAAATCGCGAAATGGCTCTAACTGAGGAATGTCTGGAAGAGGTTGAGATACATCCATATAACGACATAACATATCCCATGCCGCCTGATGCTCCGCGACACCTCCATCTACTTCTAATATAAAATCAAGTGGCTGATAAGCGGTAGGTGAACGGCTATCATTAGGATAACGATGAATTATATTTAAAGCGTATTTGTGGTCACCTAATAAGCTTACTTTCCTGACAATATAAGCATCAAATTCATAAAACAAAAACTCTCCCCACGGTGCAACAACTTTTCCAGTCTTGCGTGAAAAATAAAATTCGTTCAAACCGCGTAGAGACAACCGATGGTATTTATGATCATTTTCCACCCACTTAACTACTAAATACGCTCCTGTCATAAATACAACTATCCAGCCTATAGGGCTTATTAGCACTGCTAGCAGAGAGTATGGATCCATCTTATAAGCAATGATTACAGAAATCGAAAATATGCAATAAAAAAACTTCTCAGATGAACTTGCACTACCCCAAAACCTAAACCAGTCATTATATAATCTTCCAAAATAACTTTTAATGACGTCAAAATCATTAAACGCCTCATTTATTCTCATTAACCAACGCGTGTCGTTCACTTCGCAATCTTTTCTTCGTTGGGGATCCATAAAAAACGCTGAGGGAGTTTCAGAATACTGATATGACGTAGGGTGCACTCCTAGGTAAGAAGACCACCCAAGACGTTTTACAAGCTTCTTTTTCTTAAGTCTAAAATCCGCATACGCATTTTCTTGAGCAGGGATAGAGTCTAATCTAAACGCCGTTTCTGAATACCCAGACTTACAACCATTAGGTGAATACTCTTTCTCTGAGAGTAATTTCTCGTCTTCAATTTTATCAGTCATAATATCTCTAGCTTACTATCATTTTAAGCTTTAATCTTCCGGAAAAAATAGAGCCCTTCACATGCCTACTCCTGCCCTCCAAAACTAAGAGGGTTAATACAACAACCGCAGCTCCAATCATCTCCTTGCTTATATTGTCTTATAGTCACTACATCTACTATTGAGTAGCAAAAGCTATATTACCCCTGCTTCATCAGGCGTTTCTAACAGTTGTAACACCATACTATTTAGGGAATCTCTCGCCGATAGAGTGAATAGCCAGCCACCCGCCAACGTTCGCCTGTGCGGGTGTCGTAGTAACCTCCCTGAGCGCTGCGACCTTCATCCTCTATACGCCAGTCAGCACCACCATCGTAGTTAACGGCCGTAACGTCTTTACCCAGCAGGCTGCCTTCGTTAACCCCATCGAACAATAATCCCTCTTCCGGCGTGATGTAGAGTGCATAGCCCACCAAGTCGCTGTCGAACTCATGTAGTTCCGTCAGTTGACTGCCATTCCAGTGCCAGATAGATGTAGGGTGATGTACCAACTGTTCCTTGGGCATCAGGGACGTCGGGCGTCCTTTGCGGGCCAGAATATAGACCTCACCCTGTTCATTAGCGGCAATATCATTCACGCCGTAATCGCCGATGGCGACCTCGAAGCGTGGCTCGGTTTCTCCCCACGGTAGTGAGTAGATAACGCTTTCGCCACGAGCTTGATCGAAGAATGTCATCCGCAGAACGTTATCCTGGCCAAGGGCAACTAGATCGAAACGCTCCCGTTCATTTTCCGGATCACGCGCTTCTGCTGGCACAGGGATTTCCTCCCAGTGCTCACCACCATTCTCGGTACGCCATATATGTGGTCCCCAACCAATCAGGTAGCCTCGCTGGGCGTCGAGAAACCGAAATGCCGAAATATTTTGGTCTTCTGGCCAGCGTAACTTCTCCCAGGACTCGCCCTGGTCGGTGGATTTAAAGAGTTGAGTTGCTTGAGGGCGATAGCGCTGACCTACAGGCTTATTAGCAGTACGGTCTGACCAGCCTGTCGCTAGATATAAGGTATTCCAATCTGGAGACAGCCACCAGTCGGCCTGCTGGGCAGGCTCTTCAAAGCGCCGTTCAACGCCTTCTTCAAGCGAGCCACCAAGAATACGTACCGTACGGCGATTAGCTGTTTCGCTTGGGCTATACATCCACTGTTCAGTAAACTCAGCCCGTGTTGGGTCGCTTCGCTCTTCACGCGACTTCGTGGTTACTTCAGGATTTGTAAGCTTCATGGACAGCACTTGCTCTCCACTCATCCTAAAGTCCCCTGGCCCGTAGGGCGTATCTTCCTTCATAAAGTCGTTACTAACACGCTCCCACTCCGTGCCATGGGTGAAGGCCCAGTATGCAAATAGCACGCTCCCTAATAGGAAGCCATAGCGCTTTTTCATTTAGGGAATTTCGCGTCGGTAAAGCGAATAGCCAGCCACCCGCCAGCGTTCGCCCGTGCGTGTATCGTAGTAGCCTCCTTGGGCGCTGCGGCCTTCATTCTCTATCCGCCAGTCAGCACCGCCGTCGTAGCTAACGGCCGTAACGTCTTTACCCAGCAGGCTGCCTTCGTTAACCCCATCGAACAATAATCCCTCTTCCGGCGTGATGTAGAGTGCATAGCCCACCAAGTCGCTGTCGAACTCATGTAGTTCCGTCAGTTGACTGCCATTCCAGTGCCAGATAGATGTAGGGTGATGTACCAACTGTTCCTTGGGCATCAGGGACGTCGGGCGTCCTTTGCGGGCCAGAATATAGACCTCACCCTGTTCATTAGCGGCAATATCATTCACGCCGTAATCGCCGATGGCGACCTCGAAGCGTGGCTCGGTTTCACCCCAGGGCAGTGAGTAGATAACGCTTTCGCCACGAGCTTGATCGAAGAATGCCATCCGCAGAACGTTATCCTGGCCAAGGGCAACTAGATCGAAACGCTCCCGTTCATTTTCCGGATCACGCGCTTCTGCTGGCACAGGGATTTCCTCCCAGTGCTCACCACCATCCTCTGTGCGCCAAATGTGGGGTCCCCAGCCAATCAGATAGCCCCGCTGGGCGTCGAGAAACCGAAATGCCGAAATATTCTGATCTTCGGGCCAGCGTAACTTCTCCCAGGACTCGCCCTGGTCGGTAGATTTAAAGAGTTGGGTCGCCTGAGGGTGGTAACGCTCACCTGCAGGCTTATTAGCAGTACGGTCTGACCAGCCTGTCGCTAGGTATAAAGTATTCCAATCTGGAGACAGCCACCAGTCGGCCTGCTGGGCAGGTTCTTCAAAGCGCCGCTCGACGCCCTCCTCAAGCGAACCCGCGAGAATGCGTACCGTGCGGCGGTTGGCGGACTCACCGGGTTTCCCCATCCACGCCTCCGCAGGTTCTGCTCTATTAGGATCACTCCACTCATCACGTGGCTTAAACGTTATTTCAGGATTCGTGAGCTTCATTGACAATATCTGCTCACCACGCATTCGAAAATCCCCCGGCCCGTAAGGGGTGTCTTCCTTCATAAAATCGTTACTAATGCGCTCCCACATACCACCACTCCCTATCACGTATCCTGCTATCAAAATGACCAATGTTGCTGCTGCCCACTGATATCGGCGCATAGTGGCTCCTAGCGTATATGATTCATCAGCCGCGAAAGCGCCTGCTCCACAGCACTGAGACCCTCATTCGCCGCCTCGGCCGCCGCTTGTGCTCGGCTTGAGACAGCATCCTTGGCACTGTTAGCTTTGTCCCAGCCGACTTCAACAGCGCTGTCCCAAGCCTGCTTCCACGTCTCGCCATCCAACCACTCTTCAGCATTGGGCTGGGTGCCAATTCGCATCAGGTCGGTGATCGGTAAATCAGCAAGGCCCGCATCAAGATAGGCAGGTACATGGGTATTGAAAGCAAAAGTTTTGAAGGTGATGGGATCGACTTCCAGCTCATACTGGGTGACTTCCATCTGAACGCTGCGGTTGGGGTAGCGGCGGCAGACCACAGAGATGTAATCGCCATCCATATTGTCTTCAAGACCAGTTTCTATATTCTTCTGTAGCAAATATCGCGCTTCTGCTAACCACCCTTTCCCAGCATCGCTTAAACGAGGTTGAAGTCGCTCCCCATAGGTATAACAGTAGTAATATCCGTAGCTGATGTAATAACCCGGTGGCAGATGCCCGCAGCCAATATGGCGCATCATAAAATTGGCGTGCCGCGACCAGTGAGAATGGGCGCTATCGGGTGCAATAATTTCATCCCGGTTAGCTAGAAAACGGAGGAATACGTCAACATTGTCAAAAGGGTTCCAGGTGGTGGCCCAGGCTTTAAGAGCTTCCCAGCTTGCAACGCCGCTTTTATCAATAAACTCATCGTGAAGAGGACGATAATACCACTCGCAGTTGCCTAAAAAGGCCTCATTGGCGGGTGGCACCTGCTTGTTACAGACATGAAGATTAACGGTGACAGGCTGTGTGTCATCGGTGGGGGTATAGGCCGCATCAGCAGCACCTAGAACATCATCATTCGTAGACACCCTTAGACTCCTAAGATATCGATATGCAAGCGGCCAGGTACGTCGCTTTCGGTGAGCTCGGTTTCACCCAGTTCATTAGTGCGCCCTTCTTTTACGACGCCACCCTGCGCATCGGTAATGCGATAGCGCATATTGGCGGCAGGTATATTCGTACCGCTCCATTTAGCGACAAAGGCTTGGTTATAGCTACCAGCGTCACTTTCACTGCCACTAGGCCGCAAAGGGTCTAAGACCGCCTGTCCACTCCCCAAGCCGGGGCTACCCCCAGAGTTGAACTTGACCTGAGCACCAACGATGGTAATGCCGCTAAGATCAAGTTTTACGAAGCTGCCCCCGGCTTTGAGGGTGATCTCTGCTCCGGCATCGATCACCGTTTTGCTGCCTGATTTTTGATGCACTTCCTGCCCCGCTTCCATCAGCTGCGCCTGGCCAACTTTTTCATGGCGGGTGCCGTCGATTCTCAGGTGGTCGTCACCATCGACTTGGGTATGGCGGTTGTTATGCACCGTGTGGTGATCGTCGTTATCAATCTCGCTGATGCGGTCATTGTGCACCTTGAGATGGCTGTCGCGGCGGATCTCTTCGGTGCGGTCGTTAAGTGTTAACAGGTCCAGGTCTTTCTGGGCGTGGAGCCAAATTTGCTCTTCGCCCGCTTCGTCTTCAAAGCGCAGTTCGTTGAAGCCTTCGGCCTTGTGGCTTTGGGTACGGATGACGGTGCGGGTTTTGTGTTCCGGCAGCGGGTAAGGCGCCGTATTCACCGCGTGGTAGGTACGCCCGGTAACCAGCGGCTGATCTGGGTCACCCTCTAAAAACGAGATAATCACTTCATGACCAATACGCGGAATGGCGATACTGCCATAGCCGCCACCTGCCCAGCCTTGGGCAACACGCACCCAGCAGCTCGCCGTTTCATTAGGTTCGGCGTAGCGATCCCAGGGGAACTGCACTTTCACCCGGCCGTGCTCGTCGCAGTGGATCTCTTCGCCTTCGGGGCCCACGACAAAAGCCACCTGGGGCCCATCGACGCGGGGCTTGGGATTAGGCGTGGCTCGCCAGGGGGCATCTCCGGGGATCAGCGTGACCTGATTGTGATAACGGGTCATCCCAGCGCTGTCAGAAGCGGTCATCCCGTCCTCTTCCAGCGCCTGGGGTTGCTCACCAAAGTGTCTCACTTCAATGGCTTGCCAGTCGCGGTTTAGACTGTCGGTGTCATGATTAGTCAGAGCAAAGCGCAGGCCGGGGGCCAGTTCGGGAAGGTCGCTTTCGGCGCTGGCGGTGATCGCTTCCCGGCGCAGCTGCTCCAGGCGAATGCGGGCAAACGGCTCGCCAGAGGCGTCCTGCTTATAGCGACCGGGGTAGTCGTAATGCTCGTAGTCAGCTTGCTGCCCACTAGCTTCTACACCTCGGCCCTGGTAGTCGTGCAGCTGTGCATAGGCGGGGTTTTTAAAGCTATAGTCTTTCAGCGTGGCGGACGCGGTCGCAACACGGGCAGTATGGCTGAGTTTGCGCACATGGCGGCTGGGGGCGGTGCCGCCTGCACGGCTGTGGTAAGTGCGTTCGCCGAGGTTGGTCAGTACCTGCGGGTCATCGGCGAAGATCAGCCGATGGCTACCCTCTGCAAATTCATGGAAGTAAAACAGGCCCTCTTCGGCGGCCAGGCGCTCGATAAAGGTGAGGTCGGTTTCACGGTACTGGACGCAGTACTCACGCTCGGCTAGGTCGCGGTTTACCGCAAATCCAACATCGGTAATACCCCGCTCATCGCACAGGGTATTAATGATGGTGAGCGGGTCGACCTTTTGGAAAATACGCGAGTTCTGACGCAGCGAAAGCCGCCAGAACGCTGGGCGCAGCCCCAGCGAGTAGAAGGTACGGCGATGGCCGCGGTCGCCCTGGCCAAATTCACTAACGATACCGTGCACTCGGCGCAGCGGTTCGCCATCCTGCCAAATAGTCAGTTCTGCCTCACGATCCAGCAGCTCCGCGGCGTCCAGGCTGCCATCGCGGCTGGCAAGGTTGAGCGCCAGCTCGAAAGGCTGGGAGAGCGCTTCATGGTAGGTGAAGTCAATCACCGCCACGTCATCCACCCCCGGTAGCGTTAGGGTGAATTGAAGGCCTGTCTTATCCGCCCCCATCCTGTCAGACATAATGCCGCTCCCTGGACCATCATTCGCTAATGAGAAACGCTCAGCATAGCGAGCCAAAAGCGAAGCGCAACCCTTGCAGGGCAAGTCACAGAGATCTCTTACACGCATGTAAGAGATCTCTTACAAAACTTTAAGCGATGGCTTACAGAAATCTCAGCACTCCCTCACTTAGTAGTGCTTTTTAGCAATAGCAGACCAACATTGAGCTATAGCTTTGTAGTCATCAGTGGCACTGAAAACCTGAATTCAGCAACAAAGATGCAATACACACTTACCGCCGCAAAATCACCAGCCAACGGCCCAAATTCATGACGCTGGCGAGCGAGGCGGCTACGTAGGTGAAGGCGCAGGCGGTGAGTACATGCCGGGCACCGGGCATATCGTAGGGTGGCACATACTCTTTTAGCAGCGGCAGTGCGCGATTAAAGCTGGCATCGAACTCTACAGGTAGGGTCACCAAATGCACCAACGCCGCCGTGCCAAAGCTGATGACCGCCATGGCAACCACGATCGCCAGGCCACCTGGCAAACGGGTCAATAGAAAAAGAAAAGGCGCGGCCATCATCAATAGAGCGCCGAGTTTTTCGGCTTTTTGAGCGACGCCGACTAACCGGCTGCGCGCCAGCAGTGGCGCGTAGCCCTGATGATGCTGAATAGCGTGACCGACCTCATGAGCGGCCACGGTGACGGCAGTTAGCGAACGGCCATCATAGTTGTCCGGGGAGAGCCTCACGCAACGTGTTTCGGGGTCGTAATGATCGCCAAACTCGGTGCGCTCTACGCTTGCGCCCTCAATGCCCAACCGACGCAGCAAATGATCGGCCAACTCGGCCCCTGTACCGGGGTAGTCGTCACGACCGCGGGTGTGGCGTTTGAGTACCCATTTGGCCCACACATTGGGGAGCACAAAAACCGCCAGCGCAAAAATGATCAGCAGAACAACCATGGCAGCCCCTGTTGATAAGCAAACGTAGGTAAATAGCCACACGCAACTATTTACTCATAGCCCGAAGGGCTGTTTTACCATGGGGACTGACTTGGCAACAGCGTTATACAGGTATGAGTTAGGTAGGATGGTTGCGGTGCTCTTCTACGTCGCGCTGAACCGCCTGCAAGCCGTGAGCAGAGATATCGCCCTGGGCGTGGGCGTGTTCGGCAATCAGCACGCTATCAGCGGCTAACACCAACTCACATTGGGTACCTACTAACTCATCGCGCAGGCGCTGAATCGCCTGCTCGCGCTTGGGATTTTTATCCACCCGACGTATATAGATAGCTTTAATACGGTTTGGGTAGGCCTTGACGATCTCGATATACACTTCTGGATCGTGCTGACCGCTGTCGCCAATCAGTATGCACGGCAGCTCGTTGTAGAGGGTCAACATGCGATCAATCAGATCGCGCTTATGCTCTTCGGCACGGCGCGGCCACGGGCGGCGCAAAGAGATGCCCCACTCGCGTAAAAAAATAATCGGCCCGACAGGAATGCGATTGATCTGAAAAAAGGTTTCGAGCATTTCATAAATGGCCCAGGGCCCCCGGGAGACATACAAAATAGGCCGTTCGGCGCGTTCACTCACGCCACGATGCAGCGCCTGATAAAGCGATGCTACACCGGGAAAAGCGGTGCGGCGATGGGGTTTTTTAACAAATAAGCGATACAGCATTTTGAGCTTTTCCGCCACGCCGGTAAACATCACGGTGTCATCGATATCACTGATCACCAGCAAATCGGCTTCGGGGGGCGGTATGTAAACTTCTACGTGAGTACGCACTGGCGTTTGATTGGGGCAATGCACCACAATATCGGCGCGGTGCCAGGAGACATCAATGGGTAGCGTGTGACTAATCGGCAAATGCACGTCGAAATAGCCATCGCGATCCGTACCCACGCAGAGCTGATTTTCGCCGATATGAATTTCTACCTGTGCATCGGCCAACCCGCGGCGCAAAATTCGCCGCGCCACATCTGCCGTATCTCGCAACATGCCATGGCGTGGGATGGCTCGACCTAGCGCAGCTTGGCGAAACACCCGGCCCATGACAAATACTTCACGCTGGGAGCCATAGCCGCGGTAAGGGTGCACCACCATGCCACCGCGGCTACTGTCTCCTTTAATGGGTTTGGCGATGACGTGGACAAGCCTTTTTACAAAGCTTGCCCACTGACGAATTAGCGCCATCAAGCGTGCTGGCCGGAGTGACGTCCTTCCTGCAGCTCTTCAAGTAACTTGGCATTAAAGGCATCCAAGTCTTTCGGCGTACGGCTAGTCACGAGTCCGCTATCCACAACAACCGGCTCGTCGACCCATTCAACGCCGGCATTGCGTAAATCTTGTGCAACGCTTGGCACGGAGGTCATGCGACGGCCTTCAACCACACCCGCGTTAATTAAAATCCAGGGGGCATGGCAAATAGCCGCGACAGGCTTGCCTGTCTTGAAAAACGCCTTTACGAAGTTCAGGGCATCGTCGTTAATGCGCAATGCATCGGGATTGAATAAGCCACCTGGAAGTACCAGTGCGTGGTAATCAGACTCACTGGCATCAGCAAGGGCTTTATCAGCTTCATAAGTGTCGCCCCAGTCGGTTTCCGCCCACGCGCGAATTCCTTTGCCTTCCGGGGTCACTACGTGAACCTCAACACCCTCTTTTTGCAGAGCAGCGCGCGGCACACTCAGTTCAGACTCTTCAAAACCATCGGCGGCTAAAATCGCCACGCGTTTACCGTTTAATGCTTGTTTCATCATGCTCTCCTTTTCGTGATGATTTGCGTTAGTAACGCTCCACCATTGTGGCGCATACAGTAACAGCGTCAAGCTAACCTGCTAACGATGTAAGCGAGTGCCTTAAGCGTTATAGACAATTTTTCCGGCCTCTCCGATATCATAGCCACCTAGCATGGCAGCCCTCTCGGCAAAGCGCGCTTGTTGCGTGAAAGCCAACAACCGCTGCAAGGCAGGTTCGAAATAGCTGCGCCGCTGCATAATTAAATCAAACGGCTCGTCGCAGAGTGGAATGAAGCCCAATTGCTGGCGATGGGCGGCGGCTTCAACGCCCAGACCCACATCGGCCTCGCCCTGACCAATACTGAGTGCCAAATCATCTTCACTTAAGGATGCGTGCGGCGCCCAGTTAAGCGCCGAGCTCTCTATCCCTGCTTGCTGTAGCAAACAGCTCAGCAGCCTTGCTGCCCCCGCATCTGGCTGGCGGTGCGCCACGCGAACATCGGGCCGCTTTAAATCGCTCAGCCCGGTGATTTTCAGCGGGTTATCAACGGGTAAGAGCAGCCCCTGGCGACGTTTGGCCCAGTGCACTATCAACAGGTCACGCATGCCGCTTAAACCGAGCAGGCTGGGCTCGTTGTAGCGTTGGGATGAAGCATCTAGGAGGTGAATACCCGCCAGCATCGCCTTGCCATCAATCAAGCGCCGTACACCATCGCCACTGCCCTGGCAGAGCATCGCCAAGTCAGAGCCACTCTCTCGAATCGACCACTCCAGCAGCGGATCCTGGCTCCCCGCGACGACCAGTGGTACCGATAAACGCTGCGCCTGATCGCCCTCCAAATGGCTCAGCACCCATAAATCAATCTGTTGACGGGGAAACAGCAGCTTTCCCGTTACCCGACTACAGGGGATCTGGCCTTGGCGCACCAGGTCGTAGACTTTGCGCTCTTTTAAGCGCAAATAGTCAGCGACTTCTGCGGTGGTCAGGTAAGCATATTGTTCAGCCATCACAATGAGCCCCTCCGCTGAGTATAAGCAATAAACAATTTACTGCATAAGGCTGCACTAATTTCAGCCTCAAGTGCATTAAGTCACTTTTCAGTACATTATGCTCAATATCACATAATAATGACGCCGATGCTCAATGCTAACCAGTGACAACCCCTTTAGTACCGCCCTCGCACTAATCCTGAGTATGGATAGCGCGTTAATTTCCATCGTGGCGCTATCGCTGCAGGTATCGCTAATGGCGGTGATGATTGCCAGCCTGATAGCCCTCCCCTTAGGCGCGGCTCTGGCGCTATGGTGCTTTCCCGGGCGTAACATCGTCATTGTTGCCCTTAATGCCTTAATGGGCTTACCGCCTGTCGTCGCCGGGCTTTGCGTGTACCTACTGCTTTCACGCGCGGGTCCACTGGGCGAATGGGGGCTGCTATTTACGCCGACGGCGATGGTGATCGCCCAGGTCATCCTGGTACTCCCGATTATTGCCGCCCTCACCCGCCAGCAAGTTGAAGCGCTTCACAGTGAGTATGCTGAACAGCTGAACTCACTAGGGCTAACACGCTTTCGCATGATCCCCACCCTGCTTTGGGATGCGCGCTTTGGGCTCCTCACGGTGATTCTTGCCGGCTTTGGCCGTGCCAGCGCCGAGGTTGGCGCGGTGATGATTGTCGGCGGCAATATCGATGGCGTTACCCGCGTCATGACCACCAGCATTGTGCTGGAAACCAGCAAGGGCAACCTACCCATAGCACTAGGGTTGGGGATTATTCTACTTGTCCTGGTCACCATGATTAACGCTATCGCCCATATAATCGGCGAAACATCGAAGAGGCGGCTGGGATGAACGCACACCACATGCCTCCCGTCGCCACTCTTGAGTTAGACAACGTGGGCTTTATCCATCGCGGCCATACGCTGCTTAAGCCCACCTCACTGCGTCTGGCGGGCTGCCAGCGAACGCTAATTATGGGCCCCAACGGCGCGGGCAAAAGCCTGCTTATGCGCCTGGCCCACGGCCTATTAACGCCTACCAGCGGCACGGTTCGTTGGCAAGGCGCACCGCCCGCACAAGCCATGGTTTTCCAGCGCCCTGTGCTGCTGCGCCGCTCGGCGCTGGATAATCTGACCTATGTGTTAGCCATCAACAAAGCGTCGCGATCAGAACCTAAAACATTAACCCGGAAAGCACAGGCCATGAGTGCCCTTGAGAAGTTCGGCCTGGCGCATCTCGCCAAACGTCCAGCACGGGTGCTTTCTGGAGGCGAACAGCAACGTTTAGCACTGGCGCGGGCTTGGCTACTCAATCCCCAGGTGCTGTTTTTAGATGAACCCACTTCGGCACTCGACCCCGCCGCCATTAAGGCCGTTGAAGATGCGGTGCTTGAGTTTCATCACAGCGGCACGCGCATTGTGATGACCACCCACGACTTGCACCAAGCACGCCGCTTAGCCAATGACGTGCTGTTTTTGCATAACGGCGAATTACTTGAACACACCTCCGCCAGCGACTTTTTTACCGCCCCCACCTCTCGTGAGGCAGGCGCGTTTATTCGCGGTGAGCTGGTTTGGTAGTCCCAAAGTGGGCGAACCCTGGGTATGAAGAAAAAGTACTGAAGCAAAAGCACTGAAGAAAAATGATTAATGCCAAACGATCAAGGAGCAATCACATGAATAAGACCACCGCATGGTTAACCGCAGGCGCGCTAGGGCTGACCTGGAGCGGCACACTGCTGGCAGCGGATGACTACATTACCCTGGCGTCGACCACTTCTACCGAAAACTCAGGCCTGTTTGACGCGATTATTCCTACCTTCACTGAAGCAACAGGGATTGATGTACGCGTAGTGGCCGTAGGCACCGGCCAGGCGTTTGAAATTGGCCGCCGTGGCGATGCCGATAGCCTGCTGGTTCACGACACCGCGGGTGAAGAGCAGTTCGTGGCCGATGGCTACGCCACCGAGCGCCTTAATGTGATGTACAACGATTTTGTGATCGTTGGCCCCAGCGATGATCCTGCTGGCATCAGTGACAGTGAATCAGTAACCGATGCCATGCAACGCATAGCCGAGAGCGAGTCGCCCTTTGCTTCACGGGGCGACGATAGCGGCACCAACCGCGCTGAGCTGCGCTTGTGGGAAGATGCGGGCATCACGCCCCAGGGCGAGTGGTACCGTGAACTGGGCAGCGGCATGGGCCCCACGCTGAATACCGCCGCGGGCATGGATGCCTATACGTTTACCGACCGCGCTACCTGGGTTGCCTTTGACAACCCGCAAGACTTAACCCTGCTGTTTGAAGGCGATCAAGCGCTATTTAATCAGTACGGCAGCCTACTGCTCTCAACCGAGCGCTTCCCACACCTAAAGCATGAGCTCGCCGCCCAGTGGCACGAATGGCTGGTGTCTGAACAGGGACAGCAAGCGATTGCGGATTATGAAGTGGATGGCCAGCAGCTGTTTTTCCCTAACGCTGAGTAATCTTGCAAGCCCCCAAAATAGTAACGGCACGCCTTGAAGGCGTGCCGTTTTGCTTTAAGCGATTATATTTAGCGGTTAAACAAGCCGCTAATATCTTTCGCTTCCCAGTGGGGGAAATGCTTACGCACCAGGGCATTCAGGTCACGCTCAAACGCCGCCCAATCAGTGGTGTTTGAAGCAGTGCCTGGGGCGCTTGCGGTGCCGCGAATCATGCCCGCGCCTACGGTCACATTGGTCAGCCGATCAATAATAATAAAGCTGCCGGTGCCCGGGCTGGTGCGGTAGTCATCCACAGGAATCGCAGCAGTCAGCTCCACGTCGCAGCGGGCAATGGCATTTAAGCCCAGCGAATGCGTGGCATGTTTCTCCAAGGTATTGACGTCGATTTGGTAATCTATCGCGCTTACCTGGCCGGAAAGATCGCGGGTCGCTAGCTTGAAATCATATAGCTTACCCGGGGTTAACGCCTCTTCCTGCATCCAGACAATATCGGCTTTAAAGGTGTTGGAGAGCGGCAACTCGCTATCCGCCGCCACCAGCCAATCGCCACGGGAGATATCGATCTCGTCTTCCAAGGTCACCGTGATCGCCTGACCTGGATACGCCGCGTCAAGGTCACCATCATAAGTAACAACCCGTGCAACCCGCGACGTTTTACCCGATGGCAGCACTTTAACGGCTTGCCCTGGGCGCAACACACCCGCGGCTAAGGTGCCGCAATAACCACGGAAATCAAGGTTCGGGCGGTTGACGTACTGCACCGGCAAGCGCAGATCGCTAAGGTTTTGATCGCGGGTGATCTCGACACTTTCCAATAACTCGATCAGCGTTTTACCCTGGTAACTATCGGTAAAGTACCAGGGCGTTTGCTCGCTGCGATTCACCACGTTGTCACCATTCAGCGCCGACATCGGCACGAAGCGAATGTCCGGTGCTTGGAGGTTAGTGGCAAAAGCGCGGTACTCATCGACTATCTCATTAAAGCGCTGCTCGGAGAAGTCCACCAGGTCCATCTTGTTGACCGCAATCAACAAGTGCTGAATCCCCAGCAAATCGGCAATAAAACTGTGTCGGCGCGTTTGCGTCTGCACGCCGTAGCGAGCATCGATCAGGATAATCGCCAAACTGGCCGTTGAAGCGCCAGTGGCCATATTGCGGGTGTACTGCTCGTGCCCCGGCGTATCGGCGATAATAAACTTGCGCTTATCAGTGGAGAAAAAGCGGTATGCCACATCGATGGTAATGCCCTGCTCACGCTCCGACTGCAGGCCATCCACCAATAGCGCCAGATCAACCGTATCACCGGTAGTACCACTGGTTTTAGAGGCCTGGGTGATCGCCGCCAGCTGATCTTCAAAAATCATTTTCGAGTCGTGGAGCATGCGACCAATCAGCGTCGACTTACCGTCGTCGACGCTACCGCAGGTAATAAAACGCAGCAGATCCTTGTTCTCGTGCTCGTGCAGGTACTCTTCGATATTATCGGCGATTAAATTGGATTGATGAGACATATTAGAAGTACCCCTCGCGCTTTTTCTTCTCCATGGAGCCCACTTGGTCGCGATCAATGGCGCGGCCACTACGCTCGCTGGTTCGGGTCAGCAACATCTCTTGAATAATTTCCGGCAGCGTCGCGGCTTCGGATTCCACAGCGCCGGTTAAGGGGTAGCAGCCCAGCGTTCTAAACCGCACCGATTTCTCTTCCGGGACTTCGCCAGGCGCCAACGGCATGCGGTCGTCATCCACCATAATTTGCATACCGTCGCGCTCGACCACCGGGCGCTTGGCCGAGTAGTAGAGCGGCACGATAGGGATCGACTCTAGGTAGATGTACTGCCAGATATCCAGCTCGGTCCAGTTGGAGAGCGGAAACACGCGGATCGATTCGCCTTTATTGACCTTGGCGTTATACACATTCCACAGCTCAGGGCGCTGATTCTTGGGATCCCAGCGGTGATACTTATCGCGGAAGGAGTAGACGCGCTCTTTGGCCCGGGACGCCTCTTCATCACGGCGGGCGCCGCCGAAGGCCGCATCAAACCCATGTTTATCCAGCGCCTGCTTGAGCGCTTGGGTTTTCATGATATCGGTGTATTTGGCGCTGCCATGATCGAAGGGATTGATATTGGCTGCCCGCCCCTCTTCATTGGTATGCACGATCAGCTCCATCCCCGCCTCTGCCGCCATGCGGTTGCGGAACTCGATCATCTCGCGAAATTTCCACGTGGTGTCCACATGCATCAGCGGGAATGGCGGCGTACCGGGGTAAAAGGCTTTACGCGCCAGATGCAGCATGACCGAAGAGTCTTTACCAATGGAGTACATCATCACCGGGTTGGAGAACTCCGCGGCGACTTCACGAATAATATGAATAGACTCGGCTTCTAACTGCTTGAGATGGGTCAAACGCGCAGCATCAGGGGTGTTAAAAGCCTCTCCCGGTGGCGCTGAAGACCGCTCCTTTGAAGAAATAGTAGACAATTGGGTCATGGCCCCTTACCTCACAAAAACATGCTCGTCACACAAGCTAGAAACAGTGTACGTTCTAAATATTGTACGTTCGAATGCAGGTAGGGTAACGCCAAGCTGATAATAACCCAAAAGAATTAATAACTATCTTTTTATTCCTAAATCACCTATCCAAGAATGAAACAGAGATAATCTTCTAATCGATGCGCTCAATCCAGCTCTGCCACTCGCCTCGTTGGGCATCGCTCCCGGTCAAATCAACAATGCGATAGCCAGGCCGAGAGGCTTCATCAATGGCGAACTGTTCGGCGCCGGGTAGAAACTGATCCGCCATCGCCGGGCAGCCATACACATCAATCGTGGTTTCGCCTAAGCCTTCACCTGTACCTTCGCTCAAAACATGCTGCTCGGCGTAGGCTTGATGCGCGTGACCAAACACGATGATTTTGACCTGTGGGTGCCTGCTTAGCAGCTGCCAAAACGCTTCGCGATCTTGCAACCCAATGGCATCCATCCACACCGCGCCTACATCAACCGGCGGATGGTGCATGGCAATCAGCGTGGGGCGATCGTCCTTCTCTAGCTGCTCAGCAAGCTTGGTTAGCCGCTCGCTTCCCAGCTCCCCAAAAGGCTTGCCTTCTACCTGGGTATTAAGCAGCACTATACGCCACGCACCCACGTCCACTTGATCGACCATCGGGCGCTCAGCAGCCATAAATTCGGGCTGGTCGTGGTTACCCGGCAGCCAGTACCAGGGGCAAGGCAATTGCTCCATCGCTTGAGCTGCCAAGGCATAAGAAGCGGCCGATTCATCCTGACTGATATCACCGGTAAACAGCACAAGATCGGGTTTGGCGGCAACAACGGCACTTAATACCTGCTGAAACTGACGCCAAGGGATGCCCGCTCGGGAGCGCGCTTGGGTATCTGCATAGAGATGAGCGTCGGTAATCTGCACCACCCGCATTAGGGCATCTCCGGAACATCAGCGGTATGGCCGTGGGCAAGGCCGTGAGCCAGCCACTCGCCTAGGAAACGGTTGAGCTGCAGCTTCTCATCGGGCTGATGCATGCGGGCATTGGGATAGCGGTAGCGGCCACTAAAGTGGCGCTCGCGCTGAAAATCGGTCACTTCCGCCATACGGACATCGTGATAGAGGTGCACCCGCATACGCGGCCCTTCCAGAACAGTATCTAGCGGACCGGTCTGAGAAACATCCACCATAGTGGTGTAAGGCGCCTGCTGTTGAATATAGAGATGCAAATCGCCGAAATGCTGTTTATTACCGCGCAGGGCAATATCACGGCGCTGGCCGGTCTCCATATCGCCCACCAGGCGCACCAAACGTAAATAGTTGGCGCTGCACTCCCCTTGGAGCGATTTTAAATCGGTGACATAGGCCGTTCTCGCCATGATCACTCCTTATCTGTTTCGCTTTGCGTCGTTTCGCTTTTCGTTACCGCGCGCTGAGAGGCGGCACGCAGTGACGCTCGCTGGTTATTCAGCCAATGTAGCCCAATCAAACACATGGCGTTGTCGAGTCGTCCTTGGGTTAAGAGTTCCCAGGCATCTGGAAAAGACACCACGTGAACACGAATGTCCTCATGCTCTTCGTCTAAGCCATGAATCCCGCCTAAGCCTTGGGTATCTACCAAACCACAAAACAGTGTCACTTGCTCGTTGCAGGCGCCAGGACTGGGATAATAAGTGTGAAGTTTGGTCAGTTGGGCCACTTTACAACCGGCCTCTTCCCACGCCTCGCGACGCGCCACGTCTTCCAGCGATTCATCTTTTTCTGCCAAACCGGCGACGATTTCCAATTTCCAGGGCGATATGGCGTCATCAATAGCGCCAGCGCGAAACTGCTCAATAAGCACCAGTGAGTCGCGTTCGGGGTCGTACAGCAGTACGCCCACCGCATCAAAGCGATTATGCACTTCACGCCGCATAGGTTCGCTCCAACCGCCTTCAAATAGCCGGTGGCGAAGCTCTAACGCTTCCAAACGGAAAAACCCCTGGTGCAGCGTCTCACGCTTGTGCAGCTCAACATCGTCGAGCTTTAACGGCGGAACGCTAAGCGATGGGGCAGTGGGACTCGTCGACATGCGGCACTCCCGGTGGTGATAATCGCTCTATTATCAATGCTTGCCACCGGGAATGCCAATTCAGCGGAAGGATTAAAGCTGATTAAGCAACGCCTCGGCATCGCGGCGCAGCGCCTCATCAGAGAGTTGTCGGTTATCGCGGGCGGTACCGTTAACCGCCCGCTGGGCGTGCTCACGGGCGGCCTGCCCGTTGCCCTCCTCTTGCAAAAAGGCGGCATAATAGTAGTTCACATCAATACCGTCCGGACGAATTTCCAGAGCACGCTGGAACATGCGTTCAGCGGTATCGCTATTGCCAAAACCAAGCGGACGGCCTGGAACACGATCATAGAGCGCGCCTAGCGTGACGTAAGCCGAGCCATTCAGCCCTTGAGGGTCGATTTCAATCGCCTTTTCCAGCGCCTCGCGCGCATCACCAGCGGTGCCTAACGCGCCTAAGCCACCGCGCTCACGAGCATAGGAGGCCAGCACGATCCCTTCCCAGACCAATACATCAGCTTCGTCACTGTACTGCTCGGCTAACTGCTTCGCTTCACCCGCCAATGCTTTTAACGTGCTTTCCCGCTCGTTGTCGGGCAGTTCCGCCACGCTATGCTCCCACCTGTTTTTCAGCGAGAAGAGCTCGCTTTCAAAGGCCGAAGCGGCTAGCGGCGACAGCACCAGCGCGCTGCCAATGGCGGCGGCAATTAATGAGCGTGGTAAAGAGATAGATAAAAAAGAGGGCGTTCGCATAGTTGCTCCTAAATTATTGTTGTCCGGCTTATACCCACCCATGGCGGGCCTCTCCCCCAATATAGCAAAAAATCTAACGAACGTTTGAATGATTCATCAGCGGCATGCTGCTTGGTTGCTTGGCGCAATTAACGTAAGGTAGATAGCTCGAAACATAATGGGGAACAGGTAATGAAAGGCCGCAACATGACCCGCTGGCGCGATCCAGCCAAAGATCCGCGTCAAGCCCCTAAGAGCAACCTGATTACGCCAGAAGGGGCGGCCCGCTTGCGCGCTATTTTAGATCACCTCTCGCGGGTTAAACGTCCGGCTATTTCAGCGAAGGTCGGCGAAGCAGCCGCCCAGGGTGACCGCAGTGAAAATGCCGATTACACCTATAACAAAAAAGAGCTGAACCGCGTTATTGCCCGGACCACCTACCTGACAAAACGCTTGGACGAACTGCAAATCGTTGACCGCCTACCCGCTGACACCAGCAAGGTGTTTTTCGGTGCGTATGTCAGCCTGGAAGATGGCAACGGCGAGCAGGTGCATCTTAGAATTGTGGGCCACGACGAAATCGACACCAAAAAGCGCTGGATCAGTATCGATGCGCCCATGGCCAAAGCACTGCTGGGTAAACAAGTGGGTGATGAAGCAAAGGTGCTCACGCCTAACGGTGATACGTTTTATACCATCACCGCCATCGATTACACCGCCTAACTGCTGCTCCTTTAACACTTAATCCTGCTGCACCTAATCTTGTAAGGCATAGTCTACCGTGGTGACAACGCGGACACGCTTGGTTTGCGGCGTGTAGCTATCCAAGTCTTCGATGGAAAAGTAGCCTTGTGTTGCTTGGCGAATTTGGCCCACTTGGCTACCGGAGTCTTCGGCAAACTGCTGTGCGGCGTTGCGCGCATCAGCAGTGGCTGCCGCGATCATTTCGGGCTTGATCGCGTCAAGACCGGTAAATAGAAACTCCGTACGGTACTCATAGCTTGGCGAGAGCAGTACACCCTCGCGCACCAGTGACGTCGCACTAGGGATCGCCTCAATTACGCCCTCAACATTGGGGGAGCGCAGTAGCAGCGTCGCTTCGGCACGGTAGCGTTCATCCGGGCGCTGACCGCCGTATTGGTTGCTAAATTGATCGGTAATTCGTGGCGGTGTCGAGCTAACATGCTCTGGGGCAAAGCCCTGGGCCTCAAGAAAATCGCGAATCGCCTGCTCATCCCTGGACAACTGCTGCTCAAGGTCGCCCAAGCTGTTGGCGCTGACACTGTAGTTGAACGGCCACAGCACCAAATCAGCAGGTACTTCTCGCTCAGCTAAACCTCGCACCGTGACGCTACGTGACGACTGCTGCCATACTTCCGCAGCGCCCTTGATATAACTACCGCTCCATACCAGCCCCAGCGCCAGCAGCCCGCCCAGCAAAATAGCGCTGCCCAATACCGCTGTATTACGAATGTTTCCCGCCATTTCGGCCACTCCCACTAACGTTCGTTAAATTAACGACTACTTATTTGCATCATAGCCCTTAAAGGTAGGGTCGTCGGCGGCTGATTGTGGCAAGTTTGAGGAAATATCTATGCGTTAGCTCTAACGCCCTGACTTAATCGCACCGTAAACCTTGAAGCGACGATTATCCGCCAGGGTCTGGAAATCCTGAAACGCCCGCTGCAAGTGATCTGGATAGGGTAAAAAACCATTGGCAACAATGACTAGACGCCCACCTGTGTTTAGGTGCTCGGGCGCTTGGCTAATCAAGCGTTGGCTGGGACCATAGCTAATATCGCGCTCTTTATGGAACGGCGGATTGCTGACGATCCAGTCAAACTGCTCACCTTCAAGGGCGCTAAAAACATCACTGCAGAGTACCCGCCCCGCTAGTCCATTGGCTGCTAAGCTGCGCTTACACGCCTCCACTGCAAAGGCGCTAACGTCCACAGCAGTCACATGGTGACCACGCTGAGCCAACCAGGCGCTAATGATGCCGTCGCCACAGCCCATATCCAGCACTTTGAGCGGTTTTTTCGGCAAACTACTTTCCAAACTCTCCAACAGTAATAGCGTGCCTTCATCGACTTTGCCGTGACCAAAAACGCCCGGGTGACTGTTCAGCGTCAGTCCTAATGTCTCGAATTGCTGCCAAGCGCTATCGCTAGTCGAATCCAATGCAACGGTTTGGGTGGCAAAGAGTGAACAGCGCCGGGCGTTGTCGCGCTTATCCCAAGGCATACCCAGCTCATCAAGCATCTTGGGAACGCGTTTGATCCCCCCTTGGTGTTCACCGACAATTTCAATGGGTGTGCCTTCGGGTAGCTGTTCACATAGCCACTTGAGCCACCAAATTCCCAGTTGGTGGGCCTTCGGCCAAAACAGCACAATCTCTTTGCTTAAGGGCTCCCCCGCCGCCAAGTCAAAAGGCGTTCGGGCCTGCTTGCCTTTCGCCTGCCACTCACGCAGTACGTCTAAGTCACCACTGATCACGCCCATCGATTGATCGATAAGCCAGCTATCAGTGGGTGGGCCAATGGCCCACAGCGCTGTATAGGTATCATTTTGACGCTCTAACAGCTGGCATGCGGGTGCTTGGGCACTCATTCAGCGAACTCCGGTTTAGTTAATGTGTAAAGTAGGTAACGGCCCAGGCGCCAGTGGGGGTCTTGGCGACAGTACTGCTTTTCCAGCGCCAGCAGCGTGGCATTTTCTGCTGGCGTGGCGGGTGGTTGGCGTAAGTAATCTTGAAAGACGCGGATACCGGCAACGGCGTCTATTCGCAAACCGCTCTCTGCGCTCCACTGTTCAATCTCCGCGTGGCTAACGGGCGAAATAGGCGTCAATCGTTGGCGTTTGCCCTTCCCCGCTAAGCGGTCACTCAACGCCTTCTCCAGATTGCCTTTGACCGCGTTGGAAAAGCGCAGTGCATCGCGATTAAACACCATCAAGCTCAACTGGCCGCCCGGTGCCAGTAACTGACTCAAAGTAGCTAGCGCTGTCTGAGGATCGCCCAGCCATTCCAACACTGCGTGGCAAGTGATTAAAAGCCATGGGCCAGGGGCCTGATCGGCCAGTTCTTGCAGGGGCGCCTGCAGATAAGTGAGCGCCGCTTCCGGCAACGTCTTAGTACCCTGGTGCCAGGTTTTCGCATAATCCAGCATATCTGCTGAGGGCTCCGCCATCACAACGCTATGGCCCCGCTCAGCAAACCATGCCGCTTGTTGGCCCAGGCCACCACCGACATCGAGCACTTTCTGGCGGCTCAAAGTAAGCATTTGCGGCAACAGGTAGTCCAGCATTGCTAAACGCAGCTCGCCACGCGGCGCTTGATAGAGCGAACGCGAAAACTTATCGACTAACCCGTCAAAATAGCGATCGCCAGCCTGGGTTAATTGATAGTTTTTAAATTCGGGATTTATTAATTTATCGTTGGGGTGCATGCATAAGACCAAGCGTCGCATCAAAGCGGCGTAGTTTACCCTGCTTGCGCGTGGAACGCCTGCGGGGGTAAGAAGTGTTGCCAATCATCGTGCTGTTCCATGGCAGCAGCGAGCTGAAGCAGTTGCTTGTCCTGCCCAAGGCGGCCCACCACCTGAACACCAACCGGCAAGCCATTGCCCCCAATATGCATAGGCACTGACATGGCAGGCTGCCCGGTAAGATTGGCTAGTTGGGTAAACGGCGTACGGCTGAGCGCGTCTACCGCCAAACGTTTTAGCATCCCCGCCTTCAACGCCAACGATGGTACCCCCGGGATCGCCAACAGGCTCATCATCCGCTCTCGCGCTTCTGAAGGGTATAGCTCGCCAATCTTTGGGGCTGAATCAGCGGCTACTGGCATCACCAGTGCATCATAGCGCTGATGAAACAGGCTCATCTGCTCGGCCGCCATATGCCAGTAACGTTTCGCCAATTCGTAATCCCGCGCGGAGAGCTTTGCTCCCAATCGTCCAATGGCGCGGGTTGAAGGCTCAATATCGAGCTTGCGGACAGATATCCCGGTTTGCTGACTAACCCAAGCCAGGTCCGCGGCCAAATGGCCCAAATATAGGGTGAGATAACTATCGGCTAGCGCCTCTCCATCAACGGGCGGGTCACACCACTCGACCTCATGACCCATCGCTGCCAGCGCCACAGCCGCCTTCTCAACCGCCAAGCGAACCTCACAACTTAACGTCGTTCCCAGGCCTTGGCTTAGTGGCTCGCCCAGCGAGATGGCAATGCGCAACGGTGGAGGCGGAACTGACAACGCTGCCACATAGCCGGTTTCCCTCGGCACCGGGTAGGGCCCCGACGCCGCCATACCGTTGATCTGTTCAAGGAGAGAGGCACTATCACGTACGCTACGCGTCACGGCATGCTCAATGACCGCACCTTGCCATACCTCACCATGGGCAGGCGCAAGGGGAATCCGTCCACGCGAAGGTTTAAAGCCAAACAATCCACAGTAACTGGCAGGAATGCGAATAGAACCTCCACCGTCCCCAGCGAGGGCCATCGGCACGATACCGCCGGCCACTGCTGACGCGGCGCCACCGCTGGAACCGCCAGGGGAGTACCCAGCCCGCCACGGGTTTTGGGGGTGCGGATAAGCTTTCGGCTCAGTAATCCCCATCAAACCAAGCTCAGGGGTGGCTGTCTGCCCTACGAATACCAAGCCAGCAGCTCTTGCACGCTGAATCAGTAACGCATCTTCCTTGGGGCACCATTTCGCCAGCGACGCACTACCAAAGGCCAGCGGCTCACCGGCCAGCCCCATTAAAAGGTCTTTACTTAAGGTGGGCACCCCACCGAACGGAGTATCAGCCGGGAGTTTTTGACTCTCTTGCCGGGCACGCTCATAACGCGTTCGTACCACAGCGTTCAAGGCAGGATTAAGTTTCTCAATAGCCGTTAGGGCAGCTTCCAACACCTCATCCCGACTGACTTCACGGCGGCAAATCAGCTCGGCCAAGCCCACCGCGTCATACTGCTGGTACTCGTCAAGATGCATGGTAGTCGCCTCATATTTTTTTCCCAGCCTAGCAGACAGCATACATATCGTGCCTATCAGCACTCCAGCAACATGCCCCTTAGCCCCACCATCTAACGCTGGTAGCCATTTTTGCCCAAAAACATTGACCATGCTCAGCAAGTACTGGTTTTCAATGTCACCTAAGCCCACGCCACCACAACAAAAAGGCTATCAAGGAACATTTCATGATAAACAAAATAAATTGATATGTGTTTGCAAATGCTTTCGGAATACTAGCTAATAAACTGATAGTTTATTGGCAGATATTTTATACACATTCCCGACAGGTGCTTACTAAAAATCGACAAATAAAATCACCTAACTTTACAAAAACAATACAAAAGGTGGGATTGACATGCTTATCGACACAGCCATTCAAAATACTACCAGCCAAATAATGAAATCGTTGTTCGATAAAGACCACACCATTACGATTTTTTCTAAGGAAGCTGCCCAATCCATAGCGGCGACAGCTATTAAAGTTGAGCCCGATAATAGAAAAATTACGTTAGAGATAAAGTACGCGGGTCTTTCGCTGTCTCCTTACCTAAATAACGACACCATATCGTTTGATATAGAGGCTTCGCGGCATGGGCATGATGCTGAAGAAATTTATAATATCGAGCACGTTCCTGCTCATATTATTCAAATAGACACCCACACTTACCACCTAACGTGCCAATTACCCAACTCCATTTTTTCCTCTGATAACCGTGGTGCATTAAGAGTCCCTTTTGTTCTTGGCATGCACGCCCGCGTTTACCTGGAAGTGTTTGCCCACGAGCTCAATATAGAGGGGAAAATACGAAACCTTTCAGTGGGTGGCTGTATGGTGGATGTGCGCCTAGAAGACAGCATTGCGCTTTCTGTCGATCAGATACTTCCAGGCGTAACGCTAAAATTTCCAAATGGAGAGGCATTTAGTACCCAAGGCCGCATACGTCATATGCGCCCTTTTGGCAATCATGGTCATGCCGCCGTTGGCATAGAGTTCATTGATATGAGCCCCGCCGCAACGGAAACGCTGTTCCATTACGTTGCTGAAGCTGAATTTGAGGCCGCTTTACGCTCGGGTACTCAACATAACGCGCGGGCAAGATCAAAACTGTTTATAGCCGATGCGAAAGAGAAAAAAATGCAGCGTCAAGAAGAGCATGACCAGCTAGTAAGTGCGCAACATACCCCCTTACTGCGAGGCGTCCTCGAAATAGCCCAGCAGCTCCAAATCATGTTGATGTTTATGAAAAATAAACATTTATTACCAGCAGAAATTTTATATGAGTGCGTGGATAGCATCCTGTATATGGTCAACCATGACCGCAAAGCCCTACAGTATGCCCTGACGTATTTGCACGATGAGCCGGAGTGGGTACGCCACGCCATCCAAGTGGGTAGCCAGCTCGCCATGATGCTGATTAGCCGCGACCCCTACGCCTACAAAACGCGGGAAGCAGTAGCGGGCGCCTTGCTTCATACCATGGGCAAACCACTGCTCATTAGTGAGCAGTTGCCCTCACTGAAAATACACATGTCACCGCCACACGCGGAGATACTCAAGCAGCATGTACATGCCCTTAGCAAAAAACTGTCGGTTCTCGACTGGACACCTAGCCCAACGTGCAGCGACATTATCCTCAATGCAAACGAAAGGCTCGATGGCAGTGGCTACCCCACGGGAATGCAAGCAGAGGCGCTATCAGAAGTTGTTCGCTTAATGAGTGTTATCAAAATAATCAACAAGCTGACACATGAACGCAATGGGCAACACCCACAGCAACCTCTGGATGCTTACCGGTGGGTTAATAGCCGTCCAGAGAAATATGAAAAGTCATTGTTGGTCGAGTATATCCAACACTTTGGCCTTTACCCTATCGGCAGCCTGGCTAAGTTTTCAAACGGTTTTCTAGCCTGGATTGTGGATGTAGATGCAAAGGGCATGCCTTGTAAGGTAGACGTTGTTAAAAATTTGGCTTTTAGGGATACGTCCATTGATACAGTGCTGTTCAGTAACGACTTTAACCAGATTGGTCGACTCGAGGGGACGGTCAACCCTAGCGATTATAATGTCAGCATGAAAAAAGCATAGCTAGGCTTACCGTTCTCAAACATAGCTACCTTCAAAAGGTCGTTGCTAAGTAATAAGTGATTGCTCAAAATGGAACCGATACCATTACTTTAAGTGGTTTATGTCGTCTATCTCACGTCGCTCCACCATTGTTGAAGTAGCCCGTCTCGCTGGCGCCTCTAAAACCAGCGTTTCGCGCTATTTTGGCGAAGAGCGTGACCGGCTCTCGCCTTCACTTCAGGCGCGCATAGCCCATGCGGCAGGCACCCTTGGCTACCAGCCAAATCAAATGGCACGCGGCTTAAAAGGTGGTCGATCTAAATTGATCGGCATGCTGGTCGCCGATATCCGCAATCCATTTTCAGTGGCCATCACCCACGGTGTTGAGCAAGCGTGCCGCCAATACGGCTACTCGTTGGTCGTGTGTAATACCGACAATGACCCGGAACAGGAGCGCCAGCACTTAGACCTGCTTGGCGCCTATCAAGTGGAAGGTCTCGTGGTCAATGCGTCCGGCAACCCAGAACGCCAACTGCACACCTTTATTAGTCTGGGGACACCCATCGTGTTGCTAGACCGGGAAGTCGACCATGTAGAGGCGGAAGTGGTCGGGCTCGATAATCACCTAGCCATTGATATGGCGCTCAAATACTTAGCCGGTCAGGGCTACCAAGCCGTGCTGTATGTTAGCGAAGCGCCTGAACAATCAAGCACACGGCAAAGGCGTTTGTCCCGCTTTCACCAAGCTGCCGAGCAGCGAGGTCTGCATAACGCGACATTACTACTCGCCGCCCCAAATGGCACGGCAGCGCAGCAAACGCTAAGCGACTTTTTAGCCGCCCATCAACAGCACGCCTGCGCGGTTTTGTGTGGTAACGGCACCGCCACCCTAGCAGTGACCCGCCTGTTTCAGCAGTTGGGCTTAACGCTTGGCAAGGTAGGCTTGATGGGAATCGACGAGCTCGATTGGTGCGCCTTAGTCTCCCCCGGCATTACCACGCTTGCCCAGCCCACCGATGCGATCAGCAAAACGGCGGTTGAGTGCTTGATGCATCGCATTGCGCCGCATACATCGGCAATGCCGACCACGGTAAGTTTTGCCCCTAGCCTGATTGAACGAGGCTCCACCCAGCGCTAATTTTTAAGGCACCGCTAGAAAAGAGTCGCAAAAATGGTATCGTTCCCATTGAATGACAACAAACAGCACCAAGACAGCACAAAGAGAGTATCGACCATGCCCCACTCCATCTCTAGCCCACCCGAAATTCTCACCTTTGGCGAAGCCATGGCCATGTTTGTGGCGGATACGCCGGGCGACTTATCCAGCATTGAGCGTTTCCACCGACGCTTGGCCGGTGCCGATAACAATGTCGCTATCGGCCTCTCAAGGCTAGGTTTTCACGTCGGCTGGTTAAGCCGAGTGGGAACCGATAGCTTTGGAGGTTTTATCCAGGCGGCATTAACAGAGGAAGGTATCGATGACCGCTATATCCACGCCGATGCCCAGCACCCCACCGGGCTGCTTTTTAAAGAGCGCGCCCAAGACGGCGCCGACCCGCGAGTCGAGTATTTCAGGCGTGGCAGTGCCGCCAGCCACCTTACTATTGACGACGCCCAGAGTGTCGACTTTCAGGCGCTGAAACACCTTCACGCGACGGGCATTACCCCGGCGTTATCTGAAAGCGCCTGCCAGCTGAGCCATCATTTGATGGAACAGGCCCGCGCCCATGGCGCCACTATTTCCTTTGACCCTAATTTGCGACCATCACTTTGGCCCAGCGAGAGTGTTATGCGTTCGACCCTCAATGAACTTGCCGGCCGTGCTGACTGGGTTCTACCAGGGCTTTCCGAGGGCCAGCTGCTCACCGGGCAGAAGACACCTTACGACATAGCAGGCTACTATCTGGATCAAGGCGCCTCCGCGGTGATCATCAAGCTGGGGCCGGAGGGCAGCTATTATCGTGGCAATCTGGATGGGCAAGAGGAGAGTTTTACAGTCAGCGGTTGCCCTGTCGCTGAGGTGGTGGATACCGTGGGCGCAGGCGATGGCTTTGCCGTCGGAGTGATTAGCGCCCTGCTTGATGGCTTTACAGCACGCCAAGCCGCCCAGCGGGGAAATCTAATCGGCGCTCAGGCAATTCAAGTCATTGGTGATATGGAAGGCCTTCCTAATCGCAAGCGGTTACAAGCGCTTGAAGCAGAGCAACCCTCTGCCTAATTCGCCTCCGATGTTCTTAGTATATGGTTCTTAATATATGGCTTTTAATAAACGACCTTTAATAACAGGCTTTTACCCAGGAGATAACAATGAAAAAACGCCTAGTGGTTCAAGGACGACTCAGCGACGCCCAACTAGCGGCGCTTAATGACTTGTTTGAGGTAGACGTACTGCCGAAGACCACCGCGCTTGATGCCCCTGAAAATCGCGCGCTGTTAGCTGACGCTCAAGGCATTATCGGCTCCGGCTTGGCGATCACTCCCCAGTTGCTGGACGCAGCACCCAACTTGAAAGTCATCGCCACCATCTCGGTTGGCTACGACAACATCCCTGTTGATGAACTGACTAAGCGCGGCATTATGCTGTGCAATACGCCTGATGTGCTTACCGAAACCACCGCCGACACCGGCTTTGCGTTGATCATGGCCGCGGCGCGCCGGGTGGTTGAACTAGCCGAGTGGGTGAAAGCCGGTGAATGGCAAGCCAGCATTGGCCCCGCACTGTTTGGCAGCGATGTACACGGCAAAACACTGGGCATGGTGGGGTTTGGACGCATTGGTCAAGCCGTTGCCAGGCGCGGTGCGCTAGGCTTTGGCATGCAGGTGCTCTACTCCAACGCTTCACCCAAGCCCGATTTAGAGAGTGAACTTGGCGCGCAGCGCCGCGAACTCAGCGAGCTATTGGCCGAGGCCGATTTCGTCTGTGTCACTGTACCGCTTACCGCCGAAACCGAGCATTTGATCGGTACCCAAGAGTTCGCGCTGATGAAGCCTTCCAGCATTTTTATCAATATTGCCCGCGGCAAAGTGGTCGATGAGCGCGCCTTGATACACGCACTGGAGAACGGAGTTATTCACGCGGCCGGGCTGGATGTCTTTGAGCAGGAGCCACTACCCGCTTCGTCACCGCTGCCGAAGATGGCCAATGTCGTCGCCCTGCCCCATATCGGCTCTGCTACCCATGAAACCCGCGACGCCATGGCCCAGCGGGCGGTGGATAATATTCGCCTAGCGCTTCAGGGCAAGCGGCCGATTAGCTTAGTCAACGAGGACGCCTATCAATGAACTCTGCGATGAACACGGCCACACCTCTCTGCCTGCTGTTTGACTGCGATGGCACCCTGGTGGATAGCGAAATACTGCTTGCCGAGGTGATGGGCGACATTCTTCCTGAGTTCGGCTTACCTTTCTCAGCACGGCAATATATGGATGAATTTCGCGGGGTACGTTTCCAGACCATCGTGCAAACGCTAGAAAGCCGTTTTCAGGCATTGGAAGAAGACACGTTTTCCCAGCTTGAAGCAGGTATGCGAACCCGTATGGAAGCCCGGATGCGTGCCGAACTAGTGGCAATACCCGGCATGTCCAATGCGCTGGAACAGCTAAGCAGCCATCCCAAGGCCGTGGTATCCAATGGCCCTGAGCGCAAAATTCGCTGCGCCCTGGAAAGCACTGATCTAGGCCACCATTTTGCCGACAGGCTGTTTAGCGCCTATACCCTCAACGTCTGGAAACCCGACCCAGAACTGTATCGAAAAGCAGCCACTGCCATGGGCTACTTACCACAAGCGTGTGTTGTGATCGATGATGCGGCAGTGGGTGTGGAAGCGGGGCTAGCGGCAGGCATGCATGTGATTCATCTCAACCACTTTCCGAATGAAGAAAGCACGCCCGAAGGCGCGGTGGGTATTCACCACGCCAGCGAGCTGCCCGCGGCAATCTTACGCTTAGCGACAGCCACTACCGCTTAGCGGCGGGAAGGCGCGGGCGATTTTTAAAAGCAGGTCACCAAGCGCTCTTTAACGTTTAATTGATCATCGACGAGCAATAGCTGGCGCCACTTATCAAAGGTCAAACACGGATGAGAGGCGCCAAATGCGACGATATCACCCACCTCAACGTCCTGCGCCTCATCGGGAAGCCGCACGAATGTATGTTGATCCATGATTTTCGTCACTTCCCAACCACCCACCGACAAGGGCTGCGCGGGGTCACCTGCTTCCCGGAACCGACGTAGCGCAATAGGTAACTGGTCATGACCAATATCACGCTTACCTAGGGCCACAATAGCCAGTCCAGGTTCAGGCAGCGACTGCACCTGGGCAAAAACTTCCAGGGCAGGCTCAAGCCCCTGGTGCAAATCTGGTCGACGGTTTAGCACGGCGGACTGCGCTTCACGATAGAGCCCATGGTCGTGGACCACATAGCACCCAGGCCTTAGCACCGGGGTAAAACGACCCTGTAGCGGCGCGCCTTGAAAGGCTTCCGCAATCACGTCATACCAGGCAGAACCTGAGGCCGTTACGATCGGGTTTTCCTCCGCAAAGCGTCCAGCAGCTTCGAGCTCTACTGCAACATCCACCAGGTATTGAGCATAAGCACGAATGCCAGATTCAGGGTTATCCCCGTGAACCACACCTTCATAGCCCTCTAGCCCCACCAGGGAAAGCGCTGGCTCATTAGCAATTGTCTCCGCCAGCGAGAGAATCTGCTGCTTATTGCGGCAGCCGCAACGGCCACCGGTGACACCCACCTCAATAAGTAGCGCCAAATTCAAATCACGCTCAGCAAAGAAACGCCCGAGCTGGCGCACGTTTTCCTGACTGTCAACCACACAGTAAAACGTCGCGCCCTGCTCAATCAGGCTAGCGATGATGGCCATATTAGCCTGACCGACTAATTGGTTAGCCATTAATAGCTGGGTAACACCATTAGCAAAGGCCGCACGACACTGGGGCGCCGTCGCCAGGGTGATGCCCCACGCACCCGCCTGAAGCTGGCGATGGAAAAGTGCCGGGGTCATGGTGGTCTTGCCGTGAGGGGCCAAACGGGCACCATGGGCTTCCGCAAAGCGTTGCATCCACTCGATGTTATGCGCCAGCGGGCCTTCATGCACCACCGCGGCGGGCAGGCTGACACCGGACAGCATATTGGGCCCCACTTCGATACCACCTTTGTCCAACGCTAACGCCATTGTCTGCATTCGCCCATTTCCTCTTTAGCGTAAAGCACGCATGTTAGTTACTTTCACAAGCATTGACTTCAAGTTAGAAACTAACATATTTTCTAAGGAAGGCAATCATAGGAGTCCACGGTGAGCCAAGAAATTGACATTTTGTCACGCATTACCACTGACTTTGCCGCGCTGCGCGACGCTGAAAAGAAAGTTGCTGAGCTGATATTCGCTGACATTGAGTTTGTTACCGAAGCCAGCATCGGTGATATTGCCCAGCGCGCCGGGGTGAGCGACGCCAGCGTCACCCGCTTTGCCCGCGCCATCGGCTGTACTAACGTGCGCGACTTAAAAACACGCTTAACCCGCGCCTTAGCTGCTGGCCGTCGTTTTATTCAAGAAGCAACGCCAGAAGACAACTCAAGCGTGGTGTATGACATTGCCACCCAAACCCTGGCGCTTAACCGTGACCTACTTGCCCAAGCCGACGTAGCAGGCGCGGTTGAACAGCTAGATAAAGCCCGCCAGATACTGGTGTTTGGTGCTGGCGGCGGTTCCAGCATGCTTAGCCAGGAGCTCCAGTTTCGTTTGGTACGCCTTGGCTATGCGATCAGTGCTTACCCGCAAGCACTGTTGCCCCGCATGGTGGCATCCACCCTTGAGCCCGAAGATGTAGTGGTTGTACTCTCCGCCACCGGCTACACCCCTGAAATGGTGGAGTCTGCTCAGATTGCCAAGCAGTACGGCGCTAAGGTGATTGCGATCACCGCGATGAATTCTCCGCTAGCCGACACATCCGATATCGTGCTGCCAGTGACCTCCCGCGAAACCGACTTCATTTTCCATCCTTCCGCCTCCCGCTACGCGATGCTCGCCGTTATCGATGTATTAGCGCTTGAACTCGCCATGCGCCACCGCGAGCGCTCGCGGACTAAATTGCGCCGCCTCAAGCTGAGTCTGGATGACCATCGCGGTGGTGATAACCGCCAGCCTCTAGGAGATTAAGATGGTTTACGACTTACTGATTCGTAATGCCAACGTGCTGGATGGCTCAGGCGCTGCCCATTTTCGTGCCGATGTAGCTATTCAGGGCGAACGTATCTGCGCCATCGGCGATATGCCCGACGCCACTGCCACCACTATCATTGACGCCCAAGAGCGCTATCTGGCCCCTGGCTTTATCGATGTCCACACCCACGACGATACCAACGTCATTCGTACCCCCGAGATGCTGCCGAAGTTGACCCAAGGGGTAACCACAGTGGTAGTAGGTAACTGTGGTATTAGCGCAAGCCCTGTAACGCTTGCTGACGAAGTGCCCGACCCAATGAATCTATTGGGCAATCTAGAAAACTTTCGTTATCCCAGCTTCGCTGACTATGCCAACGCCGTAGACGCCGCTACGCCAAGTATTAACGTCGCCGCCTTGGTGGGGCATACCAGCCTACGCAGCCAGGTAATGGACAGCTTTGCCCGCCCCGCCACACAGCAAGAAATATCCGCGATGGAGGCTCTGCTACGCCAAGCGCTGAGTGAGGGCTCGTTAGGGCTTAGCTCGGGGCTTGCCTATCGCAATGCGATTCAGGCGCCCACCAGCGAAATGGGGCCACTGGTGGCGGCTGTTGGGGAGTCAGGCGGTGTCTATACCACTCATCTTCGCGATGAATTTGCGGGTTTACTGGGTGCCATGGATGAAGCCTTTACCACTGCGCGGGAGGGCAAGGTGCCGCTAGTCATCTCGCACCTGAAATGCGCTGGGGCAGGCAACTGGGGAGGAGCGGGTAAGGCGCTGAGCAAGTTGGAAGCGGCCGCACAGCATCAGCATGCCCACTGCGACTGCTACCCCTACACCGCGGGCTCTTCCACCCTCGATTTGGGCCAGGTCACGCACGAGATTGAGATCACCATTACCTGGTCTCAGCCCCACCCAGAGCAAGCACGCCGCCCACTCAAAGAGATCGCCGCTGAGTGGGGTTTATCGCTGCTAGAAGCTGCCAAGCAGCTACAGCCTGCGGGCGCGGTTTACCACAACATGAGCGAAGCGGATATGCAGCAGGTGTTAGCGCACCCGCTCTCCATGGTGGGATCTGATGGCCTGCCGAACGATCCGCATCCACATCCGCGCCTTTGGGGTGCATTCCCGCGTGTACTGGCCCACTACAGTCGCGATTTAAATTTAATGCCACTGGCAGAAGCGGTGCGCAAAATGACCAGCCTCTCGGCGGCCAATTTTGGCTTAACCGATCGCGGCGTGATCCGCATCGGTGCTTACGCAGATCTCACCCTGTTTGATCTCGCGGTGCTGGAAGATACCGCGAATTACGAGACTCCTATCGCCGCCGCAAAGGGCATCGATATGGTCGTGGTGAACGGCCAGCTCGCCTACTACCAAGGCGCGATTACCGACCAACGCGCTGGCCGAATGCTGCGCAGAACAGCGCGTATTTCTCAAACCCTCACTCCCTCACAACCCAACCAGGAGCAAACCCCATGAGTATTACTCGATACGGCACCGAAGGCGGCGTAGGCACCGGCGGTCAGAAGCTGCCCTTTGCGCGCGCCGTAGAAGCAGGTGGCTGGCTATACGTCTCTGGCCAAACGCCGATGACCGATGGCGAAGTGGTGGAAGGCGGCATTGTGGAGCAGACCCGCCTCGCCTTCGACAACTGCCTGGCCATTATGCAGGAAGCCGGGTATGGCGTTGAAGACGTCGTACATGTCACCACCGTGCTCACCGATGCGCGCTATTTCACCTCGTTCAACAAGGTGTTTAAGGAGGTCTTTGGCGACAACCCACCGGCACGTATCTGTAGCGTTCAAGACCTAGTGGTGGATTGCAAAGTAGAAGTTGACGTGAAGTGTTTCAGAGCGGATCGCGTTTAAACACCGGCTCTAAAAAAAGCGCCGCGCCCCGGCAAGGGCGCAGCGCCAGATTACCGCGTGATTAGGATAATAAAGCCCCGCGGTAATCGCTTCCATTGCCTACCTTCGGCCGCGGCAACGGCCGGATACACAACGACAAGAGGTTAACATGAACAGTCAACTATTCCTTATTACCTTCGTGCTCTACATTGTCGCCATGATCGCGTTTGGCTGGTGGGTGTCCAGGCATAAGCGCGGTAGCGGTGACGACTTTCTACTTGGCGGGCGAAGCGTGCCGCTCTTTTTAACCGTGGGCACCACCGTCGCGACCATGGTCGGCACCGGCTCCAGTATGGGCGCCGTCGGCTTTGGTTACGCCAACGGCTGGGCCGGTGCTTTATACGGGCTTGGCGGCGCAGTGGGTATTTTACTGCTCGCGGTCTGTTTTGCCCCAGTACGTCAGTTTCGTTTTATGACCATGAGCGAAGAACTGGCCTATTACGTCGGCGCTAACCGGCTGGTGCGCAACGTTGTCGCGCTACTTATCTATATCGCCTGCATCGGCTGGCTGGGTGCGCACATTCTGGGTGGCGGTCTCTACCTCTCTTGGATGGCGGGCATCGACCTGACCACGGCGCGTATTTTGGTGGCACTGGGCTTCGGCATCTACTGCGTCGTCGGCGGTTATTTTGCGGTTATCTGGACCGATACTATTCAAGCCGTTGTGCTCTTCGCGGGCTTTATTTTAATGGCAATATTGGCGCTGATAGAGGTGGGCGGCCTCCCAGGTCTTACGGAGGGTATGGATGCGGGCGCCACTAGCTTTTTAGGTATTGGTCAAATAGGCGCGCTCCCGGCACTATCGTTGGCGGCTGTTATCGCTATTGGTGTGCTGGCAACGCCCTCTTTCCGCCAACGTATATACTCTGGCGAATCAGTCAAGTCGGTACGCCGTTCGTTCTTAATCACCGGCGTGCTATACCTGGGCTTCTCGATTATCCCCGCGATTATCGGTATGGCCACCCACGCGCTTAATCCTGGGCTCGACAATAGCAACTACGCCTTCCCTTTTTTGGCGACTGAAATTATGCCGCTGGGGTTAGGATTGCTGCTATTGGTAGCGGGCCTCTCCGCCACCATGTCCAGCGCCAGCTCCGATGCCATCGCCGGTGTTTCCACCCTGATTCGAGATCTCTATGTGCTGGCCACGGGCCGCACGCCATCCGCGCGTAACGTGGTGCGCTTCTCGCGTATTGCGCTGGTGGCTACCATAGGCTTGGCGCTGCTGTTCGCACTCGCCTCGGACAATGTGATCACCTACATCACCCGCATGATCTCGACGATTCTTTCAGGGCTGTTTGTCAGCGCCATGCTGGGCCGCTTCTGGCCACGTTATAATTGGCAGGGCGCTATTGCGACGCTTATTTGCGCGTCGGTGACTTCCTTGACGATTATCGCCAATAGCGATTGGACAGCCTTCTGGGGTAACCCCAGCATCCCCGCGGTGCTAGTAGCGCTGGTAGCCGGTGTGGTCGTCAGCCTGGCAACACCCGCTTCCCGCGTCACTTCTGCCCAGGCCCTGGCGATTCTTGACCAAGAACGTAAACGTATGGAGCAAGTGCCCGAGCCGACACTGACCGGTGCAGAAGCGCCGTCTACTTCGCGCTAACGGTTAGCCATTCGTACACAAAACCCCCGCTGATTGAATCAATCAGCGGGGGTTTCTATATGAAGGTAGTGTCTTGATAGGTAATTAGGTTAACTGCCGCACTGCCAACTCCACACCGCGCAGTTCGGCAAGGCCGCGCATACGGCCATAAAGCGGGTAGCCGGGAGCCGTATTGCGTCGTTGATCATCAAGCAGTTGGTGACCATGATCCGGGCGCAGTGGTAAGCGCGCCCCGCCCTCTCGTTCGCGTCGCCGCTCTTCCTCCACCAAGGCATGTATCACCCCCACCATATCCACATCGCCGGCCAAGTGCGGCGCCTCGTGGAAAGAGAGCGTATCCGCTTCACGCTGCGTGGCGCGTAGATGAATAAAGTGTATATGCGCGGCAAAGTGGCGGGCCATCGCCACCAAATCATTATCGTCACGAACACCGTAAGAGCCTGTGCAAAACGTCAAGCCATTGGCCGGGCTGGGCACGTGATCGACAATCCATTGGGCATCCTGCCGCGTCGACACAACCCGGGGCAGGCCCAGCAGTGGCCGCGGTGGGTCATCCGGGTGGATAGCCATTCGGACACCCACCTCTTCTGCCACCGGAATCACCGCCTGCAGAAAGTAGCCAAGGTTTTCCCGCAGCCTGGCGGCGTCAATATCAGCGTACCCTTCCAATACAGTGCGAAACTGCTCAAGGGTGTAGTGCTCTTCGGCGCCCGGTAGCCCAGCGATCAGCGTATTGACCAGCTTGTCACGACGGGCTTTATCCAACCCGTCTAAATAGCGAGCTGCCTGACTTTTTTCCTCGGTACTGTACTCGTTCTCAGCACCAGGGCGTTGAAGCAGATACAAGTCAAAAGCTGCAAACGCCACCTGCTCAAAGCGCAGCGCCAAAGCGCCATCGGATAGCTCATAGGTCAGATCGGTGCGCGTCCAATCAAGGACAGGCATGAAATTGTAGCAAACAGTATCGACGCCACAGGCAGCTAAATTGCGCAGGGTCTGGCAGTAGGTGGCAATTAACCCGTCACGTTCGGGCAAGCCTTTTTTAATCGACTCATGTACCGGCACACTCTCCACCACCGACCATGTCAGACCAGCCGCTTGGATCATTTGCTGGCGCTCACGAATCGCCTCGACCGACCAAACCTGATCATTGGGCACCTCATGCAGTGCCGTCACGATACCGGTAGCGCCTGTCTGGCGGATCTCTTCTAGGCTAATCGCATCATTAGGGCCGAACCAGCGCCAAGTATGCTCCATTGGGATCTCCTTATATTAGTTGTGATCAAGCGCCGCGAGCGCCCCGCGCAGCCCATCATGGGTCAACGTCTGATAGGCGACCACCACCGCCTGGACAAATCCCTTATTCGCTGCCAGTTCCCTCGGCACCACATCGTCCATAGCCAAAAAGGCAGCCACTAGTGCAGCGCTATCGGAACCCTGTGCTTGGTGCAGCGAGGCAAACCGCGCGGCCAACGGGTCGTCGACGGTGTAACGATTCCCAAGCAGATCTTCGCCTGCGGTATAGCGAATCCAGGCCGCCATCCCCAACGCCACGCAAGGCGATGATTGACCAGCGGCGCTGCGTTTTAGTGCGCCGGAGAGCCAGCGCTGCGGGAGCTTTTGGCTGCCATCCATGGCGATTTGCTGCAGGCGATGGCGCAGGCTGTCATTAGCAAAGCGTGCCAGCAGCGAGTCGGCATAGGCGTCTAAATCGATTCCTGCGGGCAACTCAAGGGTAGGCGCCGCCTCTTCAAGCATATAACGACGCAGTAGCGCGCGAAGTTCGGCGTGATTGACGCCGTCAAACACGGTTTCAATGCCCGCCAATGCGCCCAGGTAAGCGAGTAAAGAGTGGCTGCCATTCAGCATGCGTAGCTTCATGGTTTCAAACGGCGCCACATCGGCGACCATTTCAACGCCCTCGGCTTCCCAGCTTGGGCGCCCCATAGGAAAGTGATCCTCCACTACCCACTGAGAGAAAGCCTCACATACCACCGCATTGGGATCAGTAACGTCCAGTGCCGCTAAACGCCCGAAGTCCGCGTCGGTCATCGCGGGCACAATGCGATCCACCATGCTGCAGGGAAATGCCACCTTATTGGCGATCCAGCTGGCCAATTCTGCGTCTCGATGTTCGGCCAGTTGCATCACCGCTTGACGTGTTCGCTTACCGTTATCCGGCATGTTGTCGCAAGAGAGCACGGTAAAGGGGGCTATGCCTGTCTCGCGCCGCCTAGCTAACGCTTCCACCAATAGCCCAGGGGCAGTACGCGGCTGTTGGGGCGAAGCTATATCACCGATGATCATCGGGTCATCGACTCTTAGTTCACCGTTGGCGGGGTTTAGAAAGTAGCCCTTTTCGGTCACCGTTAAAGTAACGATACGGGTATCCGCAGAAGCCATTCGCACCAGCAAAGCCTCCCTGTCGCGGCTCCAGTTACCCGCGCCATCACGGCCCGAGAACAGCGTCTCTTCAATCACGCCTACTTCACGCAGCGTGATGTTATCGCTATCAGCGTACTCTGCTACATGATAACGATGCCCAGCCGCGCTCAATCCATCGACTAAACCAATGCTAGCGCGTAGGTTAGCGCTGCATATACCCCAGGCAGTATCGCCGCTGCGCTGACGATAGCGCTCTAAATAGACAGCCTGATGGGCGCGGTGAAAAGCGCCTAAGCCTAAATGGACAAACCCGATCTGGCCGCTTTTAGGCATGGCGTCAAGACGTTGCTGGTCCATAGTCACTACTCTCCCATCAGCAAGTTAGGCAACCAAAGCGAAATCGCGGGGACATAGGTCACCAACAGCAGCACCGCTAAGTTGCAGAGCAAAAAGGGCACGATGGCTCTGGCAACGGTCAACATCGGAATTTTGCCAATGCCGGCCACCACAAACAGGCATACCCCTACCGGCGGTGTGGTTAAACCAATCATCAGGTTCAACACCGCGATCACCGCAAAGTGAACCGGATCGACACCCACGCCAGTGGCTACCCCCACTAAGGCCGGGAAAAGAATAATCAGCGCGGCGATGGTCTCCATAAAAGCGCCGACAAATAGCAGAATCAGGTTGAGAATAAGTAAAACAATGAGCGGGTTATCGCTGATGGAGAGAATAAGCGCAGCGATCATCTGCGGGATCTGCTCACTGGTGAGTATCCAGCCAAACAAGTTAGCCAACCCTACCATCAGCAGGAGTGCCGAAGAGGTTAATACAGTATCCGACAAAATCGCCGGGAGCTTTTTCCACGACAACCCTTTATACACAAACATCCCCACGACCAAGGCATACAGGCAAGCCACAATGGACGCTTCGGTGGGGGTAAAGAACCCGCCAATAATGCCGTACAGAATAATCACGGTCATCAGTAGTGCCCAGAAGGCTGTTTTGGCTTCGCGCAGCAGTTGCAAAAAAGGTACCCGCTGCTCTTTTGGATAGCCACGCCGAACGGCCAGAATGTACACCGTGATCATCATGGCGAGGCCCATTAAAAGCCCCGGAACTGCACCGGCTAGGAACATCCGCCCGACCGAAATACCGCTAAGTGAACCGGCAATAATCATCGGTACGCTGGGCGGTATAATCGGCCCAACGGTTGACGAGGCGGCGGTAACCGCAGCAGCAAACGGCTTGTCATAACCCGAGCGCGCCATACCGGGAATCATCACCGAGCCGATGCTGGCGGAATCGGCTACGGCCGTACCGGAGATACCGCCAAAAATCATCGATCCGGCCACGTTGGCCAAGCCAAGACCGCCGCGAATATGGCCTAACAGAGCGTTGGAAAAGCGCACAATATGATCCGTAATATTGCCCACATTCATTAAATTGCCAGCCAGCACGAAACCGGGGATACACAGCAGCACGAAGGTATCGATACCCGCATACATACGCTGCGGCACAATGGTTAATGAAATGCCTTCAAGCAGAAGATAAGAGAGCGACGCTAACCCCAACGCAAACGCAATGGGCATGCCCACCAACAGCAAAACCAAGAAAACGCTAAAGAGGATAATAACTTCCATGCTTACGACTCCTGAAGGGAGGCAGAGGAGCGACACATTGCGATAATTCCCTCAAGACACCCTAGTAAGCTGTAAACCAGGAGTAGCGCAAAGGTGACTACCGTTGAGAAAAAGATATACAGCATGGGAACATGCAGCGTGGGCGAGGTCTGCCAGGCGCCGTTTTGCGCATACTGCCAAGCGTAAGGCAGCACCAGAAAGGCAAACAGGCCAATCAGCGCACAGATCAACACTTGAAAAGCCGCCTGCATACGCGGCCCTAGCAGGTGATGAAAAAGCTCGACGCTAATGTTGCGGTTCTGGCGCAGTACCACGCCAGCGGATAGCGCCACCATATAAATAAACAGATAGCGCGAAAGTTCTTCGGTCCAAGCTATCGAAAACGGCAAAAAAAGCCGCGAACAAATTTGCAGCAGTACCGTGGCGGCAATCGCTACAAGTGCCACAACAGCCAAGGTCAGAAAGCACCTATCCACCCAGCCAATCACGCGTCCGATGGGGCCCTTTAGCTTAGGCACCGCCGACATTGAATCCAGGCTATCCAACGCTTCCTGTTCAAGCGCTTTGTGATCCGAGTTCATAACCGTATCCTTATAGGCAAGCTGCATGTGCAGTTCGAAGATGGGCCAGCAAGATGCCAGCCCATCGCCATTACCAATTCACTGCAAATACGACCTTACAAATCCTGGATAGCGTCGAAGAGTTCGCGCTGCTCTTCGGTTAAGGCCTCAAGCACGGCGGGGCGAGCTTTCTCTGCGAACGCATCAACGTCGACTTCCACGAACTCCATGCCACGCTCCTGAAGCGCTTGCTCAAGACGTGCCTGGTCATCAACAAAAAGCTCGGCCTGATACGTTTGCATTGTTTGGGCGGCATCACGAACCACCTGCTGAAGCTCATCCGGCATGCTTTCCAGCTGGTTACGGCCAATCACTACATAGATCCAGCTGCGCACATGGCCGGTCATGTTGACGTAGTCCTGGACCTCATTGAAGCTGGCGCTTTCGATCAGACTAAGCGGGTTCTCCTGACCTTCCAGGGTATTTTGCTGTAGCGCGGTGAACACTTCGCTAAACGCCATTGGGGTTGGACGTGCCCCCATTGCCTGCCAGGTATCAACGAACAGCGGCACGTTCGGCACGCGTAGACGTAACCCATCCAGCTCATCAGGCGTTCGGATAGGACGATTGGAGGTCAGCTCACGGGGCCCACGCTCAAACCACGCCAAGGGCACCAGGTTAGTACGCTCAGTGATTTGCGCTTCAATTTCAGCACCAATATCACCATTCACCGCCGCATGAAGATGTTCGGAATCTCGAAAGGCGTAAGGAACCGCCATCATCGCGGCTTTAGGCGCCCAATTCTGTAAGCTTTCACCGGTGATCGTCATATCCGCCGTACCTAGCTGGATACTGTTGATCACGTCCATCTCGTTACCCAGTTGCTCACTGGGGTAGAGACGCACCTCAATCTGCCCCTCGGAGTTCGCTTCGACCTCCTGTTTAAATTTCTCGGCGGCCTGGTGCCAAATATTCTGCTCGTTGGCTAAATGGCCAAAACGCAGCGTGTAATCTGCCGCCATTAATGAGTGGCTGCCTAGCATGGCGGCCCCAAGAACAGCGCTGGTGATCAGTTGTTTAATCATTGTCTTTCTCCTGCACGCGGGTGTTGTTAGTTGTTAATTGCAGCTTCTAATTGCACGTGGGTTGGCGTGGGTGGGTGTAGCCCCTCAAGCACCGATTTGAATCAGCACCTTGCGGGCCTCTTCTGGGCGGTGTTCAAGCATGTCAATAGCGCTGGGCATGTCGCTTAGCGGCAACCGATGGCTGACTAACGCCAACGGATCCAATTGCCCACTTGCCATTAGCTTAAGCACCTCCGGAAACTTACGGTTGTTAAGTCGCGAGCCGACCAGGGTCAGCTCTTTCTTAATCACCTCTAACTGCACTAGCTCGCTGGGCTGAACGCTAAAGCCCAGCAGACCAATGCGCCCTGCCGGCGATGCTAAGCGCAGCATTTGCGGTAGCAGCGCGGGCACGCAGGCCGCATCGGCAATCAGCGGCACACCTTCACCCTGGGTTAAGGCAAGCACCTCTTTTTCCACATCCTGCTCGCGGCTGTTAAAGACCTGCGTTGCCCCCAGCTGTTTTGCCGCCGCTAATCGCTCATTAATAACGTCCGTGACGATGACCTCTTCGATACCCTTGGCCAGAGCCATCTGCAGAATCGTCAGGCCAATAACGCCAGCGCCCAAAATCATCAGTCGGTCGCCGGGATGCGGCTGCATACGATCAAGCACGTTAGCGGCGATGGTGTAGGGCTCAACCAAGGCCGCAGCATCTAGCCCAATGTGATCAGGTAGCTGGTGCAGATTTTCAGCGGGCACGGCGACTAACTCTTCAAAACCGCCATTGCGATGCACGCCGATCACCTCAAGCGTACTGCACACGTTGGGACGGCCAATCCGGCACGGGTAGCACTCGCCGCAGCTAATCACGGGGTCAACGCATACGCGATCCCCGACGGAAACGCCGAGCACGCCTTCCCCCACTGCTTCGACTACCCCGGCAAACTCGTGACCGGTGATACGCGGAAAGCGTACAAAAGCGTTATCGCCATGGATAATATGCATGTCCGAGCCGCAAATGCCGGCAAATGCCACACGCACCAGTGTTTCACCAGTGGCAGCCTTGGGCGTTTCAACGTCCGCTACCTGATAGTCGTGAGGCGCCTTCACCTGGAATGCTTTCATTGATGTAAATCTCCTTTACCCGTGCGTTAAGTTACCAATGCCCCTAATTCACCAATGCCAGAGCGTGCCATCTTCCAACCGGTTAACCGGCAAGCTTGCGCGCTTATAGGGGTACTGCTTGGCTAGCCGTTCATCGATATCAACACCATGCCCCGGCTTTTCGCCGACAATGAAATGCCCATCTTCAAAGCGATAGTCGTGGGGGAAGACCTCGTCAGTGGCACGGGAATGGGGCATATACTCCTGGATACCGAAGTTGGGCACCCAAGTGTCAAAGTGAATCGCCGCACCCAGACACACCGGAGAAAGGTCCGTCGGCCCGTGGAAGCCGGTACGCACGTGATAAAGGCCTGCTAAATCGGCGATTCGGCGCACATGGGTAATACCACCCGCATGGGTTAGCGTGGCGCGGATATAGTCGATCCACTGATTTTCAATCAGCGCTTTGGCATCAAACAGACTGTTGAAAACTTCGCCGACGGCCAGCGGTGTGGTGGTGTGCTGGCGGATAAGCCCAAACGCCTCCTGATTTTCAGCCGGTACGCAGTCTTCAAGCCAAAATAGATGGTAGGGCTCAACCTCTTTGCCTAAGCGGGCGGCCTCGATGGGCGTCAGGCGGTGGTGAACATCGTGTAGAACATGCAGGTCTTCACCGAAGCGCTCACGCACGGCGGCAAACAGCTTGGGCACATGATTTAAATATTTGCTGGTACTCCAAACGTGCTCGGCGGGTAAATCAGAATCGGCTGGCTCATAGGGCTCGCCATCTTTTTTGGCAACACCATAAATGCTCGCAATGCCGGGCACACCGGCCTGCACACGTACCGCTTTGTAGCCCTCATCCACATGACGGGCGACCTCTTCCAGGCAGGCGTCAATATCACGCCCCGTTGCATGGCCGTAAACCATGACGCGGTCTCGGCTTTTACCACCTAACAACTGGTACAGCGGCATGCCCGCGAGCTTTGCTTTAATATCCCAAAGCGCCATATCAACGGCGGCAATCGCACTCATGGTGACAGGCCCACGCCGCCAGTAAGCGCCGCGGTAAAGGTAGTGCCAGATATCTTCAATACGCTGAGGGTCTCGGCCGATCAAGGTCGGGATTACATGCTCTTCCAAATAAGCCACTACGGCCATTTCACGGCCATTGAGCGTTGCATCACCAATGCCGTACTCGCCCTGATCGGTCACAATCTTTAGCGTCACAAAATTGCGCCCCGGCGAGGTCACAATGGTATAGGCGTGCTCAATTTTCATCGCATCGACTCCTGCTTTAGCTGTTGATTTTCTTGTTCTTCGAACATGGCGGGGAAACGGCGCACCAGATCAGGCATAGAGACCAAAATTTCACGCAGATGAAGCATCATCGTCTCTTCAGCTTGCTGAACGTCTCGCGCCTCAATGGCCGCCACGATGCTGGCATGCTGGTCCACAAGCCGTTCGAGCGGGGTGCTATGGGGCACACTGAGGTAGCGCACCCGGTCAAGCTGAGCGCGGACTTCTTCAATGACTTTCCAGGCTGCATGCTGCTTTACCCCCAGCGAAAGCGTCCGGTGGAAAGCTTCGTCAAGACGATAAAATCGGTCATTATCATTAGGCTCAATACAGCGACGCTGCCGCGCTAGCAAATCATGCAGCTCCGTCAGCATCGCTGGCTCAATCCCCTTCTCTGCCGCCAATTTCACTACGGCTACTTCAACGGCTTCACGTACAAAGCGTGCCTCAAGCACCGCCCGCTGGGATATTTTGACCACATAGGTGCCACGCTGAGGTTTAACCTCCACCAGCCCAGCCTCAGAGAGCCTTATGAAAGCCTCCCTCACCGGCTGACGGCTAACCGAAAAGGTATCGGCTATCTCCTTTTCAGATAACACCTGACCCGGCGCCAGCACCATTTGGATAATCGACTGCCTCAGCACGTGAAATAGCCGTTGGCGAACCGATTCTCCATCGTGGGTTTCCTGCCAAAGCGTTTGTAATGTTGTGGGCATGGCACCTGATCCTGATAGAGAAGTGCGTGTAGGTTAGCTGCGAGAACTGATATGACTAGTATGGTAGTTGACTTAAGATAAAAAAAGCCCGAATGCGTCACTCTTTAGTCGCATTCACGATTAACGCCCACTAGCCAAATTCATACATACCTTGTAAGAAATATCTTACATAACAACCCGTTTTGGGTTATTTTTTGAGCATTGCTCTGCAAAAAAATCGCCAGCTAAAATTAAGTATTTCGCAACCTAATCGCTTAACATGCTTTGATACAAACGACTGAATACGATGACCACTGCCCAGTACGGCAATTGCCATGGACGGCCGAGGGCTGCTGCGAGCCAATACCAGTTAGGAGAGAGTAATGCAGGCCATCCAGGCAAGGGATAATTCGAAAGACCTGGTCTTAACGAAGGAACTTCCGTCATTTTTGGTAGCGGATCTACTCAAGTGCCCAAACTTACCTACCCTGCCCACTGTTGCTGTTAATGTCTTGAAAATGGCACGTACAGAGCGTCCTTCGGTTAACGACTACGCGAATGCCATTGAGCGTGACCCAGCTTTGACTATGCGTATCATTACCCTTGCCAACAGCGCCTTTTTTTCGCGTAGCCATACGAAGGTACACGGGTGTCAGGAAGCGACGGCTCGCCTGGGGCTAGACACCACGCTGGCAGCGGTAATGAGCTTTAGTCTGCTGCAAAACAGGGGGATTGATGCCCATTACCAACGGGTATGGATGCGTTCTATCATCGCCTCGTTAGCAGCACGACACCTGGCCATACAGCTCTGCCCCGATATAGCAGGGCCCGTGTTCACCGCCGCCTTACTACAAGACATTGGCATCATGGCCCTAAGGGCGACATACCCTAAAGAGAGTAATGAGATATATACCGAGGTGGCCTTATCTCATCGACAGTTATCCGAGTCTGAACAGCGGCTTTTTGGCTGCGATCACTCTCAAGTGGGCGCTTGGCTTGCCGCCAAGTGGGGCGTTCCGACACCGCTTGCTCAGCGTATCTGCGATAGTCACGGCGAACCTGATATTACAGCCCTGGACAGGCTGTGCATTCAGCTCTCTGGCCCCATCGCCGATGCCTGGCTCTCGTCTCACCCTGCGCAGTCGCTAGTCGCCGTGGTGCGAGAGTTTGAAACCTATCAGGGGGCCCACTCGATCTCGTTACGGCATTTACTCGAGAATATTCAAGAACAGTTGCCTGCGCTGGCAGATATGCTGCAAATGACGGCGCCCCCTTTACAGGATAACGAGTCGCTGCTTGCCGAGGCCCAGCAACTGCTGTTTCAGCAAACGCTACAGCTCAAGGCGCGCCTTGATACCCAGCAAGCAGAACTCGGCTCCCTGCGTCAGCGCCAAGATGAGTTAGAAGAGCGCTCACGAACAGATATGCTTACCGGGCTTGCCAACCGATCCTGGCTTGAAGAGCAGACGCATCAGCGCTTTATACTTTGCAAGGAACAGGCTCGCATCATGTCGGTGGTGTTTATTGATCTTGACCACTTCAAGAAGCTAAACGATCAATACGGCCACCAAATGGGTGACCATGTGCTGCAAAAATTTGGTAAAACGCTACAGGCACTTATTCGCGAAGGTGACCTTGCAGGGCGCTGGGGCGGCGAAGAGTTTCTGGTCATTTTGCCCGATGAAGATGCCCAGGCAGCCCAGCTATTCGCCAAACGAATTGCCCAGCGTTTAGAAAAAACACCCATGGCTCACGATGACCAGCAACCCATCCATGTATCCGTCTCGATTGGCATTGCCTGCTTGGATGATGGCGGATTTGGCGATGCAGGCGAGCTTATAGATGCCGCTGATAAAAGTATGTACTTCATTAAACGCACAGGCCGGGGGGGAATAGCGGTGTATGGCGAGCGTGGTGCTCCAGGCGCACCTCCTAGCATCGACTAGCGTATGCTTATTGTTTAGCCCTTCAGTTGACGACAAGAGCAGCCATGCTGGAACTTCACCAGATACACAAAACCTACGCGACGCCACAAGGCCCGCTGAAGGTACTTGAAGATGTCTCCTTTCGCCTAGCGTCAGGGCAAAGTATGGCGCTAATGGGTGTATCCGGCAGCGGCAAATCCACTCTATTACACCTAGCCGCCGGATTAGATCTGCCTGACCAGGGAAACATCACCCTGGCAGGAAACAACATCGCCTCTCTATCTGAACCCTCCCGTGCCAAGCTGCGCCGAGAAAACCTGGGTCTGGTCTTTCAGCAGTTCCATCTAGTGCCTAGCTTGACCGTCATCGATAACCTGCGCCTTCAGGCGCGCCTCGCTGGTCGCGACAATGCCGGCTGGACAGCGCACTTACTCGAGCGGCTAGGGCTGACGAGCATGGAAAAACGTTACCCGGAACAGCTCTCCGGTGGTCAACAGCAGCGCCTGGCCATTGGCCGCGCTTTGGCCCCGCGCCCGCCTCTGCTACTGGCCGATGAACCCACAGGCAATTTGGATGAAAACACCGCTGGCGAAGTGCTTGAACTGCTATTGAGCCTGGTTCGCGAAACGCAATGTGCGCTGTTAGTCGTGACTCACAGCCAGCAGGTCGCCGCGCCACTTGATCGCTGTCTGCATTTACGCCATGGCCAACTGATCAATAGCGCACATGTTTAGAGCAATGCCCACCGTTCTGGCCACGCTCCTTAGCCACTACCGGCGTCACCCTGGGCAACTGGCCATGCTGCTACTTGGTCTTTGGGTTGCCAGCGCTTTATGGAGCGGTATTCAAGCGATCAACGCCACAGCAAGAGACAGCTACGCCCGCGCCGATGCACTGTTTGCCACCCAACTGGACCAGTTTGAGCGCCGCGATGGCGCCCCACTCACCCGCGCCGAGTATCACGCTCTGCGCCAAACAGGCCTGCCTGTTTCGCCTATGCTAGAGGGTGAAGTCGTTACCCAAGATGGCACCCGACTAACGCTGATCGGCATTGACCCGCTTACCCTTTCCAGCGATAACGCGCTGGCTCAAGCAAACACCTCCGCGTCGTTAAGCGACTTTCTAACGCCGCCGTGGCAAACACGCCTAGCGCCTGATGCCTTGGCAGCCCTGGGGATAGAGCGCGACAATGCACCGGGTGCTAGCCCAACGTTGGCAGATGGCAAAACGCTACCTCCGCTCGTTTTAGCGCCAGCGTTGCCGCCGGACACTCTGATCATGGATATTGCCGCAGCGGCACAGTTACTGGAAAGCGGCGACGAGATTACCCGAATCGTTAGCGCACCGGGGGCACTTGCGAAAGCGCCCGCAGGATTGACCCTCACCCGTGCCAGCAACTTAGCCACCCCGGGCCAACTGACTGAAAGCTTTCACCTAAACCTTACCGCCTTGGGGCTACTGGCCTGGGTGGTGGGGCTATTTATCGTTCAAGCAGCGCTGGGTCTAGCCTTAGAGCAACGTTTGGGTATGCTGCGCACCCTCAGGGTGCTGGGTGTATCAGGGCGCAGTTTAGTCGTGACACTCAGTTTAGAGTTACTCCTGCTCGGCCTGATCGGCGCGCTTGCCGGTATTGCCAGCGGCGTCTGGCTGGCACGCCTGCTGCTACCCGATGTGGCGGCCACCCTGGGCTCACTTTATGGTGCAGGCGTGGGTCAAGAACTCAATCTACCCTGGCATTACTGGGTCGGCGGGCTGGCAGTTAGCCTTGGCGGGCTAGTGCTGGCGGGCAGTGGCGTGCTATGGCGTGCCGCCCGTTTAAACATGCTGGAGTTAGGCCAGATGCAGGCCTGGCGTAGTGGTTACCGTCGGCAATTAACGCTAATGAGCATGGGCGGTGCACTCGCCTTGAGTATTGCGTTAGCGCTATACGCCTGGTTACGTTTACAGCCCCCTGGCGATGGCTTAGTGGCAGGTTTTGGACTAATCGCAGCCCTACTGCTGGCCAGCGCCCTGTGGTTGCCACCCTTGTTAGCGTTGGTATTGAAAGTGCTGGCGCACCTTGCCCGGCGGCGGCCGCTTATTCACTGGGCAGTCGCGGATATGCAGCTTCAGCTACCCAAGCTTTCGCTGGCCATGATGGCCTTGCTCATCGCGCTGGCAACCAATCTGGGTGTCGGCAGTATGGTAGGCGGCTTTCGTTTGACCTTTTTAGACTGGCTTGATCAGCGCTTAGTCGCCCCACTCTATTTAAATGCACCCGCCGAGCAATATGCAGACATTGATGCCTGGCTGGCGGATCGCCCGGAGGTCTTTGAGCGCCTGCTCACTCGGCGCAGCGACGCAACCCTTCAAACAGTTAGCACACCCGAAAGCAACCGCTCTTTAGGCACGCCTATCGAGCTTTATGGTATTACCCCTGGCGTATCGCTGACACCTCACTGGCCGCTGCTGGAGACACAATCAGGTCGCGCCGCAGCCTGGGCAGCTTTCGACCACGGAGCGGTTTTTGTTAACGAACAGTTAGCCACGGCTGAAAACCTTGCCCCCGGTGATCGGCTAGCATTGAGCGCGCCAGGGGTAAGCGAAAACCTGATCATAGCCGCTGTCTATCCCGATTACGGCAACCCCAGCGGCCAAGTGTTAATGGCGTCGCCCCAGCTCGCCGCACGGTTTAATGCACCGCCTAGCTCGATAGGCTTGGTGCTACATGACGATGCCGATGTGGGTGCTCTACGAGCAGCCCTTACCGTGCGTTTCGATTTAGGCAGCGATGCACTTACCGATCAAGCCGAAATCAAGCGCATTGCCACCGAGATTTTTGAGCGCACCTTTACCATTACCCGCGCGCTTAATGCACTAACCCTAGCCGTCGCTGCCCTGGCACTATTCGCTAGCCTGCTGGCCCAGGCACGCAGCCGGCGCCAGCAGTTAGCCCCACTCTGGGCGCTGGGCGTCCCCCGGTCACAGCTAGCATGGCTAAACTTAGCGCAGCTGGGTGGCGCGGCATTCGTCACCGGCCTGCTGGCCGTACCACTGGGCATTGCGATTACCTGGGGCTTAGTGGCGATTATCAATGTGGCCGCCTTCGGCTGGCGTCTGCCGCTCTACCTATTCCCTTGGGAAATGTCCGTGACACTCGCCACGGCAGTCGTCGTGGCGCTGCTGGCTGCTGCCCTGCCCGCGCTGCGTTTCTGGCGCGCATCACCGCGTGCATTGCTGGCGGAAGAGGCCAATCAATGAGCATACGCCGACGGCTAAACCTGCCACTTCTACTGATAGCCATCGTTGCTTTGATGCTTCAAGGCTGCGGCGATGAAGACGTAACCTCAGCCAGCAGTGCGGGGTTTGCCGGGTTGGGCCAGGACGCCGACGGCTTCCAACACGCCGTGCCAAACCAATTACTGACATTCCCAACGGATCACTCAGCACACCCGGATTACCGTATCGAATGGTGGTATTTAACCGCCAATTTGGAAGATGAATCCGGCGAGCCACTCGGCCTGCAGTGGACACTATTTCGTCAGGCGCTGATGCCACCCAACGAGCGACCCGAACCCACGCCCTGGGCAGCGGATCAACTCTGGATGGCCCATATGGCAATCTCACAAGGCGAGCAGCACTACGTTGCTGAGCGCTTTGGGCGCAGCCACTCACAGGCCCCATTGAGCACTCCCCAGGACAGCCAGGCGGGGGTTATCGCTTCACCCTTCCACGCTTGGCTGGATGATTGGCAGCTTAAAGCAAACGAGCAGGCCGATAGCAGCGATTTCAATAGCCTAACGCTCACCGCCTACAGCGGCGAAGGCGCGTCGCGGTTTGGTTATACGCTGGAACTTACCGCCGAGGGGCCGCTGGTGCTGCATGGCGACAAGGGGTTTAGCCAGAAAGCCGCCAATGGCCAGGGCTCGATGTACTACAGCCAACCCTTCTGGCAGATAGAGGGCGACGTCACGCTCAATGGAGAAACCAAAACGGTCAGCGGGCGCGGTTGGTTAGACCGGGAATGGAGCAGCCAACTACTGGATGCCCGCCAATCTGGCTGGGACTGGTTCTCGATTCACTTTGATGACGGCCACAAGCTAATGGCCTTTCAGCTGCGTGGCGGCTCCGCCCAAAATGCCGACTACCGCTCTGGCACCTTGATAACGCCTGAAGGCCGAGCCACCCCCTTAGCCAACAACGACATCACACTCACACCGCTGGCAAGCTCGGCAGTCGGCGGGCGCGAGGTACCCACCCAATGGCGGTTGGAAATACCGTCAGTGGAAATCGATATCAACATTGAAGCCCCTCACGCCAACCGCTGGATGACCACCAGCGTGCCCTACTGGGAAGGCGAAGTAGTGGTCAACGACCGCGCCAGCGGCGAGCCGCTGGGCGAGGGCTACCTGGAAATGACCGGGTATTGAGCTAACAAACACATTAACCCTTTGCGTAGCGAGCCTCCCCCCATCGCTGCATCGCCTCAAGCACTTCACGCAGCACCGGTCGTACCTCGGCGGCGCGATCTTCGCGATAGGCGAAGATAGGCTGGTCATCATCGGGTTCGTTCATATAGGTGCGCTGGGAGAGTTCGAGCTGCGCCGCGTGAATATGGTTGGCGGGATCGCCATAGCCGCGCGTAATATGCCCGCCTTTAAAGCGGCCATTGATCACATGCGTAAAACGCGACTGAGCAGCACAGACGGCTTGTAACGACTTGCTAAGCTCAGGGTCACAGCTCTGCTCCTCAAAGGTACCCAGGTTGATATCCGGCAGTTGGTCGTCGAAGAGCCGCGGGATGCGAGAGCGGATAGAGTGGGCGTCGAACAGCAGCGCATAGCCGAAGCGCGTCTTTAGCCGCGCAAGCTCCCTCGCCAGGGCATTGTGGTAAGGGCGCCAAACATGCTCCTTTGCCCACTCGCGCTCTTCCTTGCTCGGTACTTGTCCGTCTCGAAACAGTGGGTCACCGTCGAAGTCGATGTCGGGAAATAATCCAGTCGTCGCACCCGCGTAGAGCGGCGCGTCATTCTCAGGCCGATTAAGGTCGATAACGTAGCGCGAATAGCGCGCCTCAAGTCGGCTCGCCCCAAGCTCGGCGGCGAAGTCGTAAAGCTTGGGTATATGCCAGTCGGTGTCGGCAAGGCTGAGCGCAGCTTTATTAAGCCCCGCCTCTACCTCCGGCGTTAGCGCGGTGCCTGCGTGAGGCATTGAAACCAATAGCGGCGTATCGCCCTGGGTGAGTTGGTAACTTTCGATCATGCCTCTAGCTCCTTACCTGCTTTGAATACCGTGACCGGCAATTGCCCGCCCAGCCAGTAGCTAAGCTCCGCTGGCCCGGTAATCTCCCAGACGACCGCGTCTGCCCATTTACCTACTTCTAGCGAACCGTGAGTGGCATCAATACCCAGCGCTTTAGCGGCATTGATGGTCACGCCTGCCAGCGCTTCTTCAGGGGTAAGGCGAAACAGCGTGCAGCCCAGATTCATCATCAGTCGTAACGACAGTACGGGTGACGTCCCGGGGTTAAGGTCGCTGGCCAGCGCCATGGTGACGCCCTGCTCACGAAAGTCTGCAACCGGCGGTAGCTGGGTTTCACGCAGGGTCAGAAAAGCCCCCGGCAGCAACACGGCGGCAGTACTGCTTTGTGCCATCGCACGGGCATCCGCTTTATCGGCGTATTCGACGTGGTCCGCAGAAAGCGCGCCAAACTCCGCAGCCAGTTGGCAACCGCCAAGACGCGACAACTGCTCAGCATGTAGCTTGAGCGGCAGGCCCAATTGCTTTGCAGTTTCAAATACGCGCCGCATCTGTTCCACAGAGAAGGCGATACCTTCACAGAAGCCATCGACGGCGTCGACAAGACCTTCCTTCGCCAGCGTCGGCAGAATTTCCTCGCAGACTAGATCAATATACTCATCGCTACGTTCGCGGTATTCGGGCGGCAGCGCGTGAGCCGCAAGGCACGTCGTGAGCACTTCGGCAGGTAGCCGTTCCCCCAGCGCCCGGGCCACCTTGAGCATTTTGCGCTCGCTCTCCAGATCAAGCCCATACCCCGACTTGACCTCTAGCGTGGTGACGCCTTCACGCAGCAGTACTTTGGCGCGCTTCTCGGCGCTGGCCAGTAATTCGTCAAAGTTGGCCTCGCGAGTTGCCCGCACGCTGCTAACGATCCCACCGCCCTGTTTAGCTATCTCGCTATAGCTCACGCCCTCCAGGCGCTGCTCAAACTCATTACTGCGGTCACCGCCAAACACCAGGTGCGTGTGGCAGTCGATCAACCCCGGCGTTAGCCAGCGCCCACCCAGGTCACGCACTTCATCGAATGCCACATCGCGGTCAAGTTGCGCCTCAGTGCCAATCCAGGCGATGCGTCCCGCGTCTATAATCAGCGCCGCATCGCGCACAATTCCGTAGCGGCCACCCGCCAGGGTCACCGCATGGCAGTGGTGCCATAGCTGTTTCATGCTTCCTCCTAATCGCTAGGCTGCCGACTCGGCAGTAAGTTCGGGGCAATAGACAGGAGCTTATCGATCACTTGAGTCTCCTTTAGGCGCTGGTAAGCCGCCTCAATATCCAGGTGCAGCGCATGCTCTTCCTGGTAGGCAGGCAACACTTCTCGCAGTGATTTCCAAGCCAACGATGTGCCCTTGGCAAACTCATCGCTGCCAATTAAATCAAGGGCCTGAGAGGCGAGTAGATATTCGATCGCAAGAACGTAGAAAGCATTGTCGAGGCTCTTGTCCAGTTTCAGGGCAGCACTTTCGCCAAAGCTTAGATGGTCTTCCTGGAGGCCTGAGGTGATAAAATTGTCGGTCACTGCGGGCTGCGCCAGACGTTTGTTATCCGCCACCAGGGAAGCCGCCGAGTAGTGGGCGATCATCATGCCGGACTTGACGCCGCTTTCAGTGGTCAAGAAAGGTGGCAGCTGATTTGCCTGGGGGGTCACTAAACGGTAAGCGCGCCGCTCGGAGATCGAACTCCACTCACAGGCCGCGATGGCCAACAGATCGCAGGCCATCGCCACCGAGGCGCCGTGAGGATTAGCCTGAGACACAACCTGATAGCCATCTTCAACGGGAATCACTAACGGATTATCGGTGGCGGAATTAAGCTCTTTCTCTACCTGCTTTGCCGCATGGTCGAGCTGGTCGCGGCAAGCACCATGTACCTGGGGCATGGAACGCAGGCTTAGCGCATCCTGTAGCCGCTGCCCTTTATGACGCGCCAGGTGCGCACTGTCCGCAAGAAGCCGGCGCAAGTTGTCGCCAGTTTGCTGAACGCCTGGGTGGCATTTGAGGGCCGTCACCTCGGCCATAAACGCATTCAACTGCCCGCCCAATGCCTCAAAGCTCATGGCACCGATAATATCTGCCCAGGCGGAGAGGCGCGCTGCATCGTCAAGCGCCAAACAGGCCAGCCCGGTCATCGCGGGGGTGCCGTTCACCAGGCTCAGCCCATCCTTGGGCCCAAGCGTTACCGGCACCATACCGATGGCCTCCAGCGCCTGCTTGGCAGGCATCCGTTGGCCACGAAACTCAACATCGCCGTGACCGATTAGCGCCAAGCCAATGTGTGCCATATGAGTGAGATAACCCACCGAGCCGCGTGAGGGTACGACGGGAATAATCTGCTCATTGAGCAGCCTTATCAGCCCCTCCACCACGGCCGGACTGATACCGGAGTAGCCGTGACTGTAGTTGATCACCGCGCTGCACATAATGGCGCGAACTTGCTCCGTTCGCAGCGGGCTACCAACACCACAGGCATGGCTCATCAAGGTGTGGTGCGAGAGACGTTGCAGCTCATCCTGCTTGAGCACTACATCGCACAGCGCGCCTAACCCGGTATTGATACCGTAATGGGGCACGCTCGAAGCGGCAATCTTCTCGACGGCTTCGCGGGCGCAGCGAACCTTCTCCCAGGCCGAGGGCGACAGCGACATCGGATACCCGTCGCGGGCGACCCTGACCACCTCCAGCCAAGCTGGAGGCGTATTGCCAATTTCCACGTAGCGAGACAACTCACTCATAAACATCCTCGGCGGGTTTAACACGCGCCTGGCTCTCTTGGGGGTTATTAGCGCCATCCAAGATGAAAACCTTCACCGCAGAAGCCACAATCAGCAAAAACAGAAACAGCACGATAAAGCCCCCCGCTGCCGCCAGGAACTTAATACCGTCTACCCCCTGAGCACCGCCGCCAAAGGCCACCATGACATAGGCGATAATAGCGATTGATAGCCCCCAGAGGATCTTCTGCTTGCGGGGAGCTTCCTCCTCCGCCGTCATGTTTCTAGTGCAGATGGTAGCGATGGTCGATGACATAGAGTCTGCGGCCGTAGAGAAGGAAATAATCAGCGTAAAAATAGCTAACGGGATCAGCAAAGCGGACATTGGCAGGTTTTGCAGGAAGCCCCAAAGTCCCGAAACTGCGCCGTTCTCGGTCACCACGCTAACCAGATCGAGAGTGCCATCCATCTGCCACTTGATCGCCGACCCGCCCCAGATAGCGAACCAAACGATGCCGAACACGGAAGGCAGGATCCAGTTAATTACCAAAAACTCACGTAGCGTTCTGCCATAGGAGATCCGCGCCAAAAACAGACCCATCAACGGGGCGTAGGCGATCCAGATCGACCAGTCGTACATCGTCCACCAGGTGACCAGCGCTTCACCGCCAGACTCTTTGGTATCGAATGACCACAGGAAGAAGTTATCGAACCAGTAACCCAAGCTGGTTACCGACAGACTCAGGATGTAGCTCACTGGGCCAATGATCAGCAGAATGACGACAAAAGCGTAGAAGATGTAAGCATTGACCGATGAGAGGAAGCGGATGCCCCGCTTAAGCCCAGATAACGCAGAGGTAATAAAGATCGCCGAAATAACCAGCGTTAAAATCAGCCACGTCATGGGGCTCGAAGCGATACCGTACTCAGCCTCAATGCCGGAACTGATCAGTGCGAGGCCCGCCCCTAACGATGATGCCAGCCCAAGCGCAATGGCAAGAATAGAGATAATATCGACCACGGCTCGTACGGTAGGGCTTCGCTCGCGACTCCCTAAGAGCGGGGACAGCGTCGAAGAGATCGAGAAACGCTCTTTGCGATTAAAGTGCATATATCCAATCATCAAGCCAACGATGGAGTACATGGCGTAGGGAATAAAGCTCCAGTTATGGAAGCTTCTTGCCAGTGCAAAGATGGCCGCTTCGCCACTGTTGGGCTCAAAAGATTGATTGGCGATCTCGCCATAGACATTGCCCAGATAGATGATGGGCTCATTGACCGAGTAGGTCACCACCCCCGTCGCTATCCCGCCGGTTAGCGCCATGGCAAAAGTCGCCGCCAACGAAAACGTGGGTTTAGCGTTCGCCCCACCCAAACGGATATTGCCTGCCTTGGAAAAGAAGATAAACGCCGTGACACCCAGCGTCGAGATAGCCAACAACTGATAAAGCCAACCAAAGTCGGAAAGCGAAAGATAGAACAACTGCCTGGCAACGCTGACCAGTAGTTCGTTATTAACCAAGCCAATGATGACGGCCAGCATAATAATCACGAAGGCCGGTATAAAGACGCTTCGCTTTAACTGTTTCCTGTCTGTTTGTGACATTGTATGTCTCCTGTCGAGGTTTATTCTTATAACGCTTTTTTATTAGGTGCCGACATGCTGTCTGTCGACACCCGTATCTGTGTATCCAGCAACGTTAAAGGGAGGGAGGTAGTTGATAAGGAAGATTACTTAACCATCGGCAAATCGAGCCCCTGCTCACTGGCACTCTGTTTGGCGATGTCGTAGCCAGCATCGGCATGACGCATGACCCCAGTGGCCGGATCATTACGCAGCACGCGGCCCAATCGGGCATGAGCGTCATCCGTGCCATCGGCGACGATCACCACCCCTGCATGCTGGGAGTAACCCATGCCCACTCCACCGCCATGGTGAAGAGAAACCCAGGTAGCGCCCCCGGCAGTGTTGAGCAGCGCATTGAGCAGCGGCCAGTCGGAGACGGCATCCGAGCCATCCTGCATTGATTCAGTCTCACGATTGGGGCTGGCCACCGAGCCGGAGTCCAGGTGGTCGCGACCAATCACAATGGGTGCTTTGAGCTCACCACTGGCGACCATGGCGTTAAACGCCTGCCCCAAACGCGCACGATCCTTTAAGCCCACCCAGCAGATGCGCGCCGGTAAGCCCTGGAAGCTGATACGCTCCTTGGCCATATCCAGCCAGTTATGCAGATGCGGATCATCTGGGATGAGTTCTTTGACTTTCTGGTCGGTCTTGTAGATATCTTCTGGATCACCGGAGAGCGCCACCCAGCGGAATGGGCCAATTCCCTGGCAGAACAGTGGGCGAATGTAGGCAGGCACAAAGCCGGGGAAGCCGAAAGCATTAGAAACGCCCTCCTCCTGAGCCATCTGGCGAATGTTATTGCCATAATCGAAGGTAGGTATACCCATTGCCTGGAAGTCGAGCATGGCCTGCACATGCACCGCCATGGAGCGCTTAGCCGCCTTGACCACCACCTCGGGTTCGGTCTTCCCGCGTGCCAAATACTCATCCCAAGTCCAGCCTGCCGGCAGATAACCGTGCAGTGGGTCGTGAGCGCTGGTCTGGTCAGTCACCATATCCGGCTTGATGCCACGCTTAATCAGTTCCGGCAGAATCTCAGCCGCATTACCATGCAGCGCAATCGAGACGGCTTTACTTTCTGAGGTATAGCGCTCCAGGCGCGCCAGGGCATCGTCGAGATCACTCGCCTGCTCATCCACATAGCGGGTACGCAGACGCATATCAATGCGGCTCTGCTGACACTCAATATTAAGGCTGCAGGCCCCCGCCAGCGTTGCCGCCAATGGTTGCGCCCCGCCCATACCGCCAAGACCAGCCGTCAGAATCCAGCGCCCGGCTAGCTTGCCATCGTAGTGCTGGCGACCAGCCTCAACAAAGGTCTCGTAGGTGCCCTGAACAATGCCCTGAGAACCGATGTAGATCCATGAGCCAGCCGTCATCTGGCCGTACATCATCAGGCCTTTCTTATCCAGCTCGTTGAAGTGCTCCCAGTTGGCCCAGGCGGGCACCAGGTTGGAGTTGGCGATTAATACCCGTGGCGCATCCTTATGGGTCTCAAACACCCCCACCGGCTTGCCGGACTGGATCAGCAGCGACTGGTTATCTTCCAAGCGCTTGAGGGTCTCAACGATGGCATCGAAGCACTCCCAGTTACGGGCGGCGCGACCGATACCGCCATACACCACTAACTCTTTGGGGTTCTCGGCCACATCTGGATCAAGGTTATTCATCAGCATGCGCAGCGGTGCTTCCGTCAGCCAGCTCTTGCAGGAGAGCTCGGCTCCATGAGGTGCCCGAATTTCGGTATCGCGAAAGCGTGAAAGAGACATGGTAACTCCTGTTTGCTGTCAAAGTTTGTATATACATTATGACAACAAACGCTTCTGCGCAATCACCTAAATCGCCCTTTTTAGCAAAAAAACAACTCAGCCCTAAATATTCGCCAACATAGTGCAAACGCCAACAATAGGGCGAAATTACGCACCAAAATGGACTTTACGAGGAAATTCCAACTCTCTTCTTTACCTAAGAAGCGGACTTCGCTATATGTATATACATTAGCCGTTATTCGTTAACAAAAAGGAGCCCCGATGACCCACTGCTATTTTGCTGATCATGCCCTACTCCCGACTGGATGGGCCTCTCAGGTGCTGTTCGAAGTCGATGCCACCGGCATGCTTATATCGGTACTGCCCAACAGCTCGCCCGGCAACGCCCAGCGCTTAGCCGGGCCAGCGCTACCCGGTATGCCTAACCTACATTCACACGCTTTTCAGCGCGCCATGGCGGGCCTGGCAGAAATCGGTAGCCCCCAGCCAGACAGCTTCTGGAGCTGGCGAGACCGCATGTACGGCTTGGTTGACCGCCTGACACCGAATCAAGTGGGCACTATTGCCCAATCGCTGTATGTCGAAATGCTTAAGGGCGGCTATACCCAGGTCAGCGAGTTTCATTATTTGCACCACGATCTATCGGGCAAGGCCCATAGCGATCCTGCTGAGATGGCCTGGGCGATTAGCCAAGCGGCCGAGCGCAGTGGCATTGCGCTTACCTTGCTACCGGTGCTTTACGCCCACAGCGGCTTTGGCGGCCAGCCACCCAATCATGGGCAAAGACGTTTTATCCACGCCGTACCAGATTTTTTGAAATTGCTTGAGACGTTGAAGCCAAGCTTTGCCGACCACTCCACACAGGCACTAGGCATGGCGTTTCATTCCCTGCGCGCGGTGACATTGGAAGAGATCCAGGCGGTGCTGGCGACGAACCCTGTCGGGCCACGCCACATTCATGTCGCCGAGCAGCAACGCGAAGTGGAAGACAGCCTCGCCTATTCAGGCAAACGCCCTGTGCGCTGGCTACTGGATAACGTTGAGGTGGATGAGCGCTGGTGTTTGATTCATGCCACACACCTGGACGATGCAGAGATACGTGACCTCGCCACTAGCGGCGCCGTGGCAGGGCTCTGTCCGACCACCGAGGCCAATCTGGGCGACGGCATCTTCCGCGCAGTGGAGTATGCCGCCCAGGGTGGGCGTCTGGGCATTGGCTCCGACAGCCATGTCTCACTCGATGTGGTTGAAGAGCTACGGCTACTTGAGTATGGCCAGCGCCTTGCCACGCAACAACGCAACTGCCTGCACAATAGCGACATACGCCCGGTGGGCGACTGGCTTTATCGCCAGGCCTTAGCGGGAGGCGCCCAGGCCTCTGGCCAACCCATCGGCGCGCTCGAAGCGGGCAAACGAGCCGATATAGTCGTCCTCGATGGCAGCGATCCCTACCTCGCCACGAGTAACGACGAAACACGGCTAGGACGTTGGCTGTTTGGCGGTTCAAAGCAGCAGATACGCGATGTGATGGTCGCAGGCCGCTGGGTTATCCAGCAGCAGCGTCACGCCCTCGATGAATCAAATAATGCCGCGATGACCAGGCTGTTTCGCGATATCGGCTAACCAACAAGCGCCCCGCTGACCAAAACTCTCCAACTGCCCTTGGAGCTCCTATGCCTGACGCAAACTACACCCTCAAAGCCACACCAACCGTTCTGTGTAAGCTACTGGTGCCCAGTCTGTTAGGCATATTGGTATTCTTTGTACCATTGCCCATTGGTGGTAAAACCGCCGTGCGCAGCATGCTTGGGGGTACAGCGGCCTACTACGTCATGGCGGTGATCGTCGCAGGCGCCCTCTATCCGGTGATCACCGGGCAGTGGGCAATGCGGTTGGCAATCAGCAGTCTGTCGCCTCCCGCCTTTTGGGCCTGGCGGCTTTTTTATGGCTGATGTCCTTCGAATTTCTAACTCAGGACACTAAGTCAAAGCCTCCATAAACGCCTGCACCAAGGGTGATTTAATCGCCTCAGGCGAACATATCCATGAGAATGACCGCACTAATGTCAGGTCGGTGTTAAGCGGTACAAAACGGCCAGACCCATCAGCATCTAGGGAGAGGTGTGATAAACACCCTGCCCCCAGCCCACTGAGCACAGCTTGTTTAATAGCCTCCTGACGGCTCAGGGTTAAGCGTATCTTCGGCTGAACGCCTACCGCCTGCATGGCGGTATCAAACACTTCCCGTGTGCCGGAACCCGGTTCGCGGACAATCCAGTCCAGGGTTCCCAGTTGCTCGGCCGACACCTGGTTTTCTTTTGCCAACGGGTGATCCCGGGTTACAAACAACGCCAACCGATCCTCCTGCCAGCGCCGAATCTGCAAATAGTCGTGCACCGCCGGCCCTTCTATCAGGCCGATCTGCGCCTGTCCGGTTTCCAGTTGTTGCAACACGCCCCGGGTGTTTTGAATATCGATGGTCGGGCGGATGCCCGGGTACTGGCCCGTCAGCCGGGCCAGTACGCCGGGGACTACATAACAGGCAATAGTGGTACTGGCGGCAATTCTAAGCTGACCTGCCAGCTCATCGCCCGACCCTTCAGCCAGCCGCTGGCAATCGCTGAGGATCAACCGCACCTGCGGCAAACGATCACGTCCGGCAGGAGTAAGCACTAACTCTCGACCTCTCCGCTCAAACAAAGCCAGCCCCATTTGTCGCTCCAGCTCCGTTACCGCCTGGCTCGCGGCAGACTGGCTGATCGCCTGTTCTTCGGCCGCCAGTGTGAGACGCCCAAGACGGGCTGTCGCCTCGAATATGGCCAGTTGGCGCAAGGTAAAATTCATAAGTTAAACCGAACTTTTAGTTAAGTTATATCCATTATACTTATCATAGTCACCAAACTACAGTAATCGCACTTGAACAGGAGCTATGTGATGGTGTGGATACTGGTAGGTTTGGCAGGCGCGGCCTTGTTGCTGTCTCAACTGCCGTTGCTGGCGGGCATAGGCCTGAGCGCCCTGCCGTTGGCCGTGCTGATTGGTGCGCTTTATGGCAATTCACCGCTGGCGACCGAACCAACTGCAAAATCTAAAGACGTTCTGGGGTTTGCTCAGCAAAAGCTGCTGCGCCTGGGTATTATTCTGTTTGGTTTTAACCTGAGCCTAACCCAGCTCGTCGCCGTCGGCTGGCCTGCCCTGGTGGCCGATGCCATTATGATCGTGGTGGTGCTGAGTTTCGGCATCTGGTTTGGCATTCGCTGCCTGAAGATGAGCCCGGAGCTTGCTTCACTGACCTCGGTCGGCAGCGCCGTCTGCGGTGCCGCTGCCATCATGGCCGCCAACCCGGTGATCAAGGGCCGTGATCAGGACGTTACACTAGCCGTGGCACTGGTCGTTATTTTCGGCACACTGGCCATGTTCAGCTACCCTCTGCTGTTCGCCTATTCCGGGCTGGACCCGGCCTGGTTCGGCATTTACATAGGCAGCACGGCCCATGAAGTCGCCCAGGCGGTCGCTGCTGGGCAGTCCATGGGTCCGGAAACGATGGAGTTCGCGGTCGTCACCAAGCTGGTACGCGTCATGATGCTGGCACCCGTTGTGCTGGTGCTGGCGCAAGTCTTCATCCGATTGCGTCAAAACGAAACAACAGACACCACCCAAACCCGCTTGCCTATCCCCTGGTTCGTTTTCGGTTTCATGCTCGCCGCTGGCATCGGCAGCCTGGGCTGGTTGCCGCCCGTGGTCATTACCGCTCTGCAATGGCTGGCCCAGGCGGCACTGGCTTTGGCGATGGTCGCCCTCGGTATCAAAGCCTGCTGGTCAGACCTGAAAGCCGCTGGCTGGCGCCCGGTAGCACATGCTGGGGTGTTGTTTGTACTGCTGTTGGGTGGCGGGCTTGGGGTAACGTCTGTTTTGGTGGCGATATTTTGAACTAGAAAGCCTGGCTGAATGCCGATGACGAGAAGCCAATCGTTCATGCTGACACCGCAATCGTGTCTTCTGGCGACCAACTTAGCCAGACATTGCCATCCCGTGGCAGTTCGGGGATATCCCTATCCCGCGCGACCAGTTTCCACTGCTGCCCATCGACATCAATCAGACAGGTGGCCATAGCTCCGGCAAAAATGCGCTGAGTCAGCCGCCCCCGAATAGAATTGCGCCCATCCTCTGGCACCGCGCCGATTGTCAGCGCTTCGGGCCGAACGGCAAAGCTGCGCCCAACGCGACCACCCGGGAGGGCAAGGCTGCCCAGACGGCTTTCCGGCAGCCAATTCGCTTCTCCCAGGAACCCTGCGGCAAAGGCGTCTTTGGGATGATCATACACCTCTCGCGGGGGACCTGACTGCACGATACGCCCTGCCCGCAGGATGCCGATGCGATCCGACAATGTCAGCGCCTCTTCCTGATCGTGGGTGACAAAAATCGTGGTGATGCCGATTTCACGCTGGATGCGTTTAAGCTCGATCTGCATGTCGATCCGCAGCGATTTGTCCAGAGCCGACAGCGGTTCATCCAGCAGCAGAACCTTGGGGTTGGTCACGATGGCCCGTGCCAGCGCCACCCTCTGCCGCTGCCCGCCCGAAAGCTGGCTCGGGCGTCGTCCGGCCATCGCACCAAGCTGCACGAGATCCAGCACCTCGGCGATCCGCCGTTTTTCCTCTGCTGCGCCCACTTTACGAACCCGCAGGCCGAAACCCACGTTGTCCGCGACGCTCATATTGGGAAACAGCGCATAGTTCTGGAACATCATGCCGATGTCGCGCTCTTCCACCGGGATCTTTTCCACGTTCCGATCCCCGATGCGGATGCTGCCGCCTTCGGGATAATGGAACCCGGCGATAGTGCGCAGCAGCGTCGTCTTGCCCGATCCCGACGGACCAAGCAGGCCAAAGAAACCGCCATCTTCAAAAGTGATCGACACTTCGTCCAGTGCAATCGCCTGGCCGAATTTTTTCGTGACGTTCCGCACATCGACGAGCGACATCAGCGTTCTCCTCCGAACTTGGAATAGCGGGTGGCAAGGAACATGATCAGCATCGACAGGGTGATGATGATGGTAGAAATCGCGTTGATCTCCGGGGTGAACCCCTTGCGGATGGCGGTGTAGATCAGGACAGGCAACGTGCTGTCGCCCGGTTCCGACAGGAAATAGCTGACCACGAACTGGTCAAAGCTGACGGCAAAAGCAAAAAGCGACCCTGCCACGACACCCGGTGCTATCCATGGCAGAGTTACGCGCCGCAACACTGTCCAGCCAGAAGCCCCCATGGAACGGGCGGCTTCTTCCAGCGTGATGTCAAAGCTCGACAGGCGCGCGGTGACGGTGACGATGACATACGGCAGGGCAAGCGCGACGTGGCCAATGATGACCGCAGGCGTGCCCCGCCCTATGCCGATGGCGAAGAAGAAGATAAGCATGGCGGTGCCCGTGATCAGCCACGGAATGGCGATCGGCGGGAACAACAACACCTGAAATACGCGTTTGCCCGGAAAGTCATAGCGGAACAACGCGATCGAGGCGGCCGTGCCAAGCGCCGTGGCGATCACCGTCGTTGCCAGCGCGATCAGCACCGACCGGACGGCAGCCGCGATGATCTGCTGGTTCCCGCTCATCTGTTCATACCATTCCGTCGAGAATTTGAACGGCAGTTGATAGAACGGCGAGGCGTTAAAGGACATCGTCGCCATGACAAGGATCGGCGCATAAAGGAACACGAGGATCAGCACCAGCCAGAAGCGGCCGATTAGCGAAAGAATGGAACTTTTCATGTTCTTGCCCTTTTCAGGATCGGGCTGGACAGCGCAAGAACCAGCAGAACCACGGCCAACAGGATGAACGACAGCGCCGCGCCCAGTGGCCAGTTGTAGACGGCAACGAATTGATCCTCGATCACCGTGCCGAAATAGGTTCCCATCCGGCCACCCAGAATGCGCGGCTCCATGAACGATCCGACCACCGGTACGAAGACCAAAACGGCGCCCGCCAGCAGTCCCGGCAGCGACAGTGGCAACAACAGCCGCCACAAGATCGTGATCCGCGATGCGCCCATGGAGCGAGCCGCATCCACAATATCGTCGTCAATGGCCTGCAGCGCGAGATACGAGGTCAGAATCACATATGGCAGGAAACTGTGCACCAGCCCGATCACCACGGCTTCGGTCGTGAACATCAGATTCAGTTGGATGTCGAAGGGCAGGATGAATTCAAGGCTTCGTTCCAGCACGCCGTTGCCACGCAGCACGATGGCCCATGAGAAGATCCGGACAAGCGAATTGGACCAGAACGGCAGGATCACCAGCAGGAACAGGGTTTCGCGCGCGCGTCCCTTGATAGTCCGAGCCAGCACCAACGCGCAGGGATAGCCGATCAGGATGCAGACCAGAGTGACGGTAAAACCCAGCTTCAGCGATTTCCACAACAGCGTGGCGTAAGTCGGGTTCGTCAGGAACTGGTTGTAATTGCCCAGCGTGATCCGCCAGTCCGGGGTATCCTGTGGCAGGTCGGTCAGAAAGCTGAAGAACAGCATGGCCGAAAGAGGCAGGAACACCGCGACCAGCAACCAAAGATAGGCGGGCGACAGAAGCGCGAACAGGCGCCTTCGATCCATCGGAGCAGTGGGTTGAGCCATTCCAATCTCCTTCCTTTTTATATTCTACGGAAGCATAGCGATTGCCGGACCCTGTATCGGGGTCAATTTTGACATTTACTGGGCGGCTTTCAGTCCCTGCCATATTTCTAAATAGGCCTCGCGCGACTCATCCGTGACGGGCGCTTGGAACTTCGCTCGCGCAACCACCTCCGGATCTCCCAGAACGCGTTTGTTGAACGCATCTTCTGGCAGAGCCGCCGCCGCATCTGCGTTAGCGGAGGCAGGCGCGCCCTCCTGATCCCAGCGGGTGTAGAATTCAGGATCAATCATCCAGTCAATGAACTGCTGCGCAGCCTCCCTGTGTTCAGAGGTCGCGGGGATCGACAAGGCATCGAGCCAGCCAATCGCACCCTCTTTCGGCACCACGAATTCAACCGGCAAGCCAAGGGAGGCGGAGCGGGCGGCCGAACCGGACCAATAGCTAGCAATGTCCAACTCGCCTGCGGCCATGTACTGGTTCCAGTCGTTTTCGCTGCTCCAGAAGGTTCGTAAGTTGGGCATCAGCGCCGCGAGCTTTTCTTCCGCCGCGTCCAGGTCTTCAATATTATTGATGTCCTGCCCGGTCGCGAGCGCAGCCAGTTGCATCGCCTCAAGCGCATCGTCGCGGATCGAAATGCGACCTGCATAGGCAGGATTCCACAGCGCCTCGATGCTGTCGGGCGCTTCCTCAATCACCGATGTGTTGAAAGCAAAGGATGTCAGGCCCCATGTCCATGGCACACCGTAGACGTCATTATCTGAAACCAGTTTTGAGTCCTGCGCAAAGCGCTCCGGCACACCCGCATAATTTTCGATGACCGAAGCGTCAATGGGCGCCAGCAACTCTTCCTCAATGGCCTGCGGAGTGAAGACGGCATTAATCATTACCACGTCATAAGCGCCAGGGTTGGTTCGCAGCTTTGTCAGCATCTCCTGCTCGGAGTTGAAATATTCATGCACAACGGTATGGCCGGTCGCCTCTTCAAAGGGCTCGATGGAAAAGCTCTGGTCAGTGCCGTAGCCCTGCCAGTTTAAAACGCGAATTTCATCCGCCAGGGCGGTACCCGTCGTCAGAGCAAGCGCGGAAAGGGAAAGCAATGTTGTCTTCATCACAGATACTCCTTGTTATTGGTGGTATGAGATCAGACCAGAGCCAAAACCTGCCTATGCTCTGGCGGGGTCGCCGAACCGGCCCGTGTCGTGGACAGGGCCGCAGCGATGTTGGCGTAACGCGCGGCACGCAGAGCGTCGCCGGATCGGGCAAGCTCGGCGATAAAACAGCCAATGTGGCAATCCCCCGCGCCGTTGGTGTCAATGGCCTCAACCCTATGAGGCTCAATCCGGTGCACCTGACCGTCAGTGGCCAGCACACAACCTGCCGCCCCGCTGCGCAGAACAGCGCCCTGGCGGTCTTGGGCCAGGGCGCTAGCGGCCTCCGCCGGATCGGACTTACCGGTCAGCACTGCTGCCTCGGCGGCATTGGCACTGATCCAATCGGCACGGGACATGACCGTGCGCAGGATCACTTCGGACAACAACGCTACGACGGGCGAGGGATCGAAGATCACCGTGATATCCGCCTGCAGACCGGCAACCCAGTCGGCCAAGGCAACCCGTGCTGCGGGGTAGTAAAGGGTATAGCCCGAGAGCATCACATGAGTGACACCTGACAACTCGATCTTCGCCAAGTCCGAGGCCGTGATCTGTCCTTCAGCACCGGGATATCCAACAAAGCTGCGTTCTCCATCCGGTTCCAGCAGCACGGTGCAACACCCCTGATCGTGTCCTGGGACTGCCGGGCGGGCACAGTCGATGCCCAGCTCCTTCAGTCGTTCTGCCACGATCCCTGCCAGCGGCCCAGTGCCGATTGATCCACCCAGGCGCACCGCCATTCCGGCTGCATGCGCCGCGGCCATCGCATTGAATCCACCGCCAACAACCATGGCAAAGCCCGTAACCTCCGCCTCCGTACCCGAGGCGGGCATGGCGCGGACATTGTAGGTCAAGTCCATCACCGGCCCAGTCATCTGCAGCAGCAGGCTCATCCTATGACCTCTTCGCAATCTACACCGCGCAGCGCCAGCAAACCCCGCGCGACTGCGTCGATGTCCAGATCGTTGGCCGCCATGACTTGCGCCTCTGCCGCGGGAGGAACATCACCGCCCAAAGCACCAGCCATGGCTCCCACTATCGCCCCAATGGTATCGGTGTCGTCGCCTGCATTTGCGGCAATCAACAGCCCCCGCCATAGATCGCCCTGCGCCAGACGCAGGATGCCGAAAGCCGCCGGAACACTTTCGCGGCTGGCGACAGAGGTGCCGATCCCGGCGATAAGAGCTTCTTCGTCGCCGCCTTCGGCCAGGTACAGAGCGGTTTCGATACGCCCGGCCATGTCAGTTTCACCCACGGCATGGCCAGCGGTCTGCCCTAAGCGGCACGCCTCCAGTGCATAATTCAGCGCCGCGTCCAGATCGCGCCCAGCGATCCCGCAGCTAACCATCATGGCGACGGCTGACGCCGCGGCGATGGCCTCTCCAGTGTTATGGGTTACCCGGCAGGTCAGTGCAACCCGTGCAACCACTGTTTCTACCTCTGGTGGAGTCATGATTCCAACAGGCGCAACCCGCATTGCTGCGCCATTGGTTGTCCCACGCCACCCGGACTCTTCGGACGAAGCTCCGGCTAACAGCGCGTCAATCGCCGTGCGGGAGGACGGACCAAGCAGATCCGACAGTCCCTTGGCGCGAATAGCCGCTTCCCACTCCAGTAGGTCGTGCGCCCAGGCCTCATGGTCGAACCCCTCGGGGTGGGCGATAAGCCTTCGGGCCAGCAGCAGCGTCTGTTCGGTGTCATCGGTCACCTGCGCGGCGCGCAGCCCGTGGGAAACTGGGTGCCCTTGAAACGGGGCGACGAACCCTTCAATCCGGCCGTAATGGGCCTGGATGGCGCTGCGCGTCAAAGTCTGTGCCGGCATCCCAAGCGCATCGCCCATTGCGAGACCCATTAGCGTCGCGCGAGCCCGGTTCAATATCGCATTCGTTACGCTCATCTTCAGAACTCCAAGTGCAGACCAAAAAGTCCCGGATCAAGAAGGCTTTCCACATATTCGACAATGTCACCAGACACCGTGCGCGTCAGCCGACGCAAGCGCAGCATCGGCTCGCCCACTGCACGCCCCATCAGCGCTGCGTCCTCAGGCGTAAGAGCGGGCAACACATTGGCCCACTCCTCGCCCGAGGCAGGCGATAGGTTCCGCGCCTCCAACGTCTGACTGAGCGAACCGTTCTCCAGCCCTTCTGCCAAAATCGGAGCAAAGTCGTCGCGCCACGGCACACGGGATCGCTCTAGTGTCAGCGCGCGGCCTGTATCTTTCCGAAAGCGGATACGGTCAACGGCAAGCACGTACTCTGCTGTGAACTGCTGGACGTCTAGATCCATCGGTTGCCGCACGATCTGCAGAATCCGCGCGCCCATCTGCGTGCCAGTATCCGATAGGGCAAGGCTCCAGCCCGGCCCGTTATCAATCACCGCACCGCCATAGGTCACAAAGGAGCCAATTCCGACCCTGGTTCGGATGAGCCCCTTGGCGACGAGGATACCCAGCCCCTTGCGTACTGTTGTACGCGAGACGGCAAAACGCTCCACCAGGGAGCTTTCACTAGACAGCGCCGCTCCATCATGCAGCGAGCCAGAGCGAATTTCCGCCTCCAGCACACGGGCAATTCTTTCGGATTTGGACTTTGGTGCAGCCTGTATCATGCAGCCTCCTTTTCTATTCACCATACTATACAGGTCTAGTCAGGAATATCACAAAAAATTACTAATCATCTATTTAAAGAGCGTAAAATTCTATTTTATCAGCACCTTATGAATACATTAAAAACACCTGTATGGTACCTGTATTATTTATAAAATCAATTATTCCAGCCAAATGCCGCATACGCATACCCTAAGCTGCTCTATCAATGATCATAGAAATGACTTAATTCCTGGCAAGCAACGCGGCTAGGCCATTGGCTGTTTGGCGGTTTCAAGCATCAGATACGCGATGTCATGGTCGCAGGCCGCTGGGTTATTCAGCAGTGGCGTCACGCCCTCGACGAGTCAAACAATGCCGCGATGACCAGGCTGTTTCGTGAGATAGGCTAGTTGTTGTTTCGCGAGAACGACTACTTAGAAGAGTGCGCCATGGTGCGCAATTTATAGCGGTCACCGGGATGCAGCAGGTGAGCATAACTAATTAGGCGGTCGCCTGACCAAGTGCGCCGACGAACACTAAGGCAGGGTAGCGCAGCATCAATTTCTAGCCACTCTGCCGCACCCGCCTCAGGCAGCACCGCCTCTACCACGTGCTCCATATCAGTAATCGGGCAGGCGGCAACCAACACCTCGTTGGGCGTTTGGCGATTGAAGTCTGCCTCCAGATAGTCAGGCACCCAGCGTGGATTGACGAAGCGCTCTTCGAGCTGGATCGGCTGGCCATTTTCCAGGTGAATAAGAATCGAATGAAATAACCTAGTCCCAATACGCACACCCATCCGCAGGGCAATCTCATCGTCAGCATTCAGCGCTTCGCAACTCACCACACGATTAGCGTATTCGTGGCCACGGCTGCGTACCTCATCAGCGATATTATTAATTTCGGCCAATGGCGACTCAGAGCGACGATCCGTCACAAAAGTGCCGATCCCCGATTGACGCACCAGATAGCCTTCCTGCACTAGGTCGCGAATGGCCTTGTTGGCCGTCATCCTGCTGACACCGAAGGTAACCGCAAGCTGCTCCTCAGGCGGGATCTTATGGTCGACGGGAAAATGACCTGTTTGGATATTATCCAGCAAGTACTGTTTGATCTGTTGATACCGGGGCGGTTGGCGTCCCACGTGCTCTCCTCAAATCCCTTTCACCACCCCGCTTTATTAGCACTCTGAAAAGAATTATCAAACCCGCGGAAACAGGTCGATCCTAATCAGGCGCGTTGCAGGCAGCGTCTCAAATGTCATTGTGTGACAGCTTTCGGTCGCTAACTCGTCATCAGCGATGGGCCTGGGCCAGTGCCAAATATCGCCACCATTAAGGGGCAGTGACGGCTCACTGACCAACCACGCCTGCCCACCAAAAGCTAAGATAAGTGCCTCAGCGTTCGGGGCTTGCCTTAGCGACTCCCCAGACGTTAGCCAGCGAACAGAAGCCTGCCAGTTTGCTGGATTGTACATTAAATTCAGTGCCCGGCTCGGCCCTTCAGGCAACAAGCAATTCACCGCAGCTTCGCCTTCGAAGATAAAGCTTTCCCGAGCCACCAAAACAGCACGCTGATCAGGCAAAACAAGTGTGACCGGATGCTCGCCTATCACCGTAAAGTGACGCCTGACCCCAGCAATAATCGAGAATGGCCCTTCCCTGTCAAGTTCAGCCACCGAAACCCGCCAACCCGGCGACTCACCTTCTCCCTCCTGGCGAGCCACTTCACGTGTTACTCCACCGCCATTTTGCCAAGCGACGGGCAAAAGATCGGTAAAGCGTAACCTTTCGGGTAGCTTCATTGATTGCTCCTCATCAGGATGCGGCAGCCTTGCGGTAGCTCATTGAGGCATCAATGCGACCCAAGATGTAGTCACCCGCGGCTACCGGCGGATATTGAGCTTCTGCTGCTGAGACACCAAGGTCGGCAGGATCAACGCGAGCCGTATAGTCGGGGTCATAAAAGGTCGCTATGGAGTAGCGTTCCCGGCCACTGGTATTGATGACACGATGCAACGTAGAGCGAAAGCGGTCATTTGACCATCGCGCCAACAGATCACCGACATTAACCACCAACGAGCCCTCAATAAAGGGGGCGTCAACCCAGCGCTCGCTACCCAGCTCGCGCACCTGTAAACCACCGACGGCGTCTTGGTAGAGCAGCGTCACGCAGCCATAATCAGTATGCGGCGCAACGCCAAATTGATCCGCCGGTCGATCATCAGCCTGCACGGGGTAATAGACCGCCTGGGTGCGCTGCAACGGCTTAGTGTATTTTGCCGCGAAGAACTCAGGGTCGATTCCTAGGCTCACCGCAATCGCACGCAACAGATCTGCGCCACAGCGACCTACCTCAACAAAGTAGCGATCCATTGCTGGCTGAAACTCCGGCATAAAGTCTGGCCACTGGTTCGGCCCACGCAGTGCCTCGCCTGCCAGTACGCTTGGGTCATCCTCGGCCAAGTCCAGCCCAAAACCATAGAACTCCTTCTCATCAGGTCGGGTTGCCTGATACATAGTGGCACCACCGCGCCGATGAAAACCACGGTGGTGCTTATTAACCGCCACCTGCGCCTTGCGCTCCAGTGGCTCAGCAAAGAAGCGCTGAGCGGCCTGCATAGCATCGTCTATTACTGCCTGTGATAAACCATGGTTGATGATGTAAAAGAACCCCACCTGGGTACAGGCGTTGTGTATCGCCTCCCCCGCCCGCGCGAGGCTATCAGGGTCGCCCTCACGCACGCCCTGCATATCAACCAGCGGTATGGTCATTGCTGAAGTTGTCATTACTTGAGTCTCCACTGTCAACGAAAAGCCAGCCCAATCCTTACCCGTGTTAGTCCACTTAGGCTATCGGTAGCGGCTATAAACAAGAACAGCCACAAGCAATAAGTATATACATATAAAAATACTTTTATCTATCCATGTCATTAAAACAAATCCTATAAAATTTCGCCTAAAACGCACCAAAATCACACAAAAAGCACCATTAATGCACTAAAAATTATCATTTTAAAATAATCTCTAACAGCGCCAGGAAACTTAACCAATAGAACTTGCATAAACACCACCTACCTGTATATACATAATAGCAGCGTCCGATTTCATAGACACAGATTCTCAACGACAGCTGGGAAGATCTAAAAACCATTTTCAACACCCGCTGAGTGAGAAAAAGACTGTTTAGATGCTCCCAAATGATGCCCGTAAAGCACTTCAGAGGTCACCATGACATCAGTACAACGACTCTCCCCAGGCCAACTTACGCTTGCCACACTTCGCGCGCTTTTTGAGGACAGCCCCACTATCGAGCTCGATGAGGAGAGCAGGGCTAGAGTCGCTCGGGCCGAAGCAACGGTTAGCGACATTCTGGATAGTGGCCGCACCGTTTACGGTATTAACACCGGCTTTGGCGTGCTCGCCCAGACCTCAATACCACGCGCGTCACTCACAGAGCTCCAGCGAAACTTAGTGCTGTCACACAGCACAGGGGTTGGTGACAACTTAGACGATGCCACCGTTGGTTTGATACTGGCGCTTAAGGCCGCCTCGCTGGCCCGTGGCCACTCCGGCGTACGCTGGCTGATCATTGACGCATTGCTGGCGCTTTACAACGCCCAGGTCTACCCCTGTATTCCCGCTAAAGGCTCAGTAGGCGCCTCAGGGGATCTTGCGCCGCTAGCGCATTTAGCCGCCACCCTGCTCGGCGAAGGCCGTATGCGCCATAAGGGACGCGAGATGCCAGCCGTTGAAGGACTTGCCCTAGCGGGTCTGGCACCGCTGACACTAGCGCCCAAGGAGGGGCTGGCACTCATCAACGGAACACAAGTTTCCACTGCACTTGCGTTGCGCGGCCTGTTCGCCACCGAAAAACTATTCACCGCTGCCGTGGTCGCCGGTAGCCTGACAGTGGATGCTTTAAAAGGCTCAGACACCCCGTTTGACGAGCGCATCCAGGCCGTTCGCGGCCACCCCGGTCAGTGTGATGTCGCTGGTTTCTACCGCGAGCTGCTAGCGGGCAGCCGGGTGCGCGAATCCCACCGCGACTGCCCGCGGGTTCAGGATCCCTACTCGCTGCGCTGCCAGCCCCAGGTGATGGGCGCCTGCCTCGACCACTTACGCTTTGCAGCGGGCGTATTTCTACGTGAAGCTAACGCCGTTTCTGATAATCCGCTGATCTTTGACAACGGTGACGTCCTTTCCGGCGGCAACTTCCATGCTGAGCCGGTTGCCATGGCCTCCGATGTGCTGGCGCTGGTGATCTCAGAAATCGGCGCGCTGTCGGAAAGACGTATCGCCCAACTCGTCGACCCCGCCCTCTCAGGGCTACCGGCGTTCTTGGTCAACGACAGTGGCCTTAACTCTGGCTTCATGATCGCCCAAGTTAGTGCGGCGGCACTGGCGTCCGAGAACAAAACCCTGGCCCACCCCGCCTCAGTAGACAGCCTGCCGACCTCCGCCAATCAAGAAGACCACGTATCAATGGCGACGTTTGCGGCAAGGCGACTGGCCGACATGGCGTTTAACTCCAGCGCGGTAGTCGCCATTGAGCTACTGGCGGCGGCCCAAGGGGTGGAATTCCACCGCCCCATGACCACGTCACCTTCCCTCGAAGAAGCGCTGGCACTGATTCGGCGCGACGTTAAACATTACGACCGGGATCGCTACTTTGCCCCCGATCTCGTTGCCGCCCAGCGCTTTGTTGACGAGGCTATCTTCGAACCACTGCTGCCCCGCCCACGCCTCTACGCCGAAGGTTGATATGAAACGACGCTACGCCCCAAGCCACCGCTGGCGACACGCCCAAAGTATCGATGAACTGGCCACGATGGCCAGTAGCCGACTGCCCGCCTTTGCCTGGGAATATCTCAATGCAGGTGCCGAGGACGAGCACACCCTCAACGACAATCGCAGAGCATTTCAACGCTGGCAGTGGCGACCACGCACGCTGGTTGACCTAAGTGAGATCGACAGCCGCACCACCCTTTTGGGCCAGGAGTGCGCAATACCCCTGGCAATCGCCCCCACCGGCTACAACGGCATGCTGTGGCGTGACGCTGATATCGCCCTAGCCCGAGCGGCGCAACGTCACGACGTGCCCTTCACGCTGAGTACCGTATCCTGCAATAGCCTTGAGGAGGTTGCCGCCGCTGTCCCAACCGGTCGGCTGTGGTTTCAGCTCTATCCACTACGCGATAAATCAGCGACCCAGGATCTGATCGAACGCGCTCAAGCAGCTAATGCAGAGGCTCTTGTAGTCACTACCGATGCAGTGGTGCTCGGTCGACGCGAGTGGGACAGCCGCAGCTACCTGAACCCTCGACGCCTGACCATGGGCCATACGCTAGATGCTTTGTGCCACCCACGCTGGGCCGCCCAGGCACTCTGGCCCAACGGCCTACCGACACTGGGTAACCTGCTCAAATACTTGCCCGCAGGGGAGCACAGTGCGGCCAGCGCAGCTACCTACATCAGTCAACAAATGGCGACCGACTTAACGTGGGAAGCGCTAGCCGAGATTCGCCAGCAGTGGTCGGGCAAGCTGATCATCAAGGGTATTCTCAATGCTGAGGATGCCCGCCACTGCCAGCGGCTAGGGGCCAACGCCATCGTGGTTACCAACCATGGTGGACGCCAACTGGATGGCTCGCCTGCCAGCCTCGACTGCTTGCCACCCATCGTCGATGCGGTGGGAAAAGAACTTGAGGTTCTGCTCGATAGCGGCATTCGCCGAGGTAGCGATATTGCCAAAGCGCTAGCTCTAGGCGCCAATGGCGTACTCAGTGGAAGGGCCACGCTATATGGTCTCGCGGTTGGCGGCGAGGCAGGCGCTAATCATGCCCTGACGCTACTCCAGCAACAGTTACACAATACGCTTGCTCTGCTGGGTCGCCCATGCGTGTCCCAACTCGACCGCGACTGTCTGGGTCTTCCCCTCCATCTTTCACACGACAACTCACATTACCTCACGGCTAATTCGGTGGATTCGCCCACACAAACCGTGCAGCCGACTATGGGAGATCTATCGTGAGCATTAAACCCAGTAAAGACGATGCCTTCCTAGATCTGTTGCTAAGCGCCTTTGGCGACAACGTGCTGCTGGGCGAGTCAATCCCGGCGTCTTGTCATAGCGATTGGACCGGCCACGCCGCCTGTCGTCCACTGGCGCTGGTACGTCCAACCAGCACACAGGAAGTCTCCAAGCTGCTGCAACTTTGCAACCAGCACCGTCGCGCCATCGTCCCCCAGGGTGGCATGACGGGTTTAGCCGGTGGCGCCGTACCCACGGCTGAGAGTGTCGCGCTGTCATTAATCAAGCTCAGCGGCGTGGAGAACGTTGACCAAGTTGCCGCCACACTGACGGTGCGAGCGGGCACTACACTTCAGGCCGTCCAAGACGCGGCTATAGAAGCAGGCTTTTGCTATCCAATTGATTTTGGCGCCCGAGGCACTTGCCAGATCGGCGGCACCTTATCCACCAATGCGGGCGGCCATGGCGTGATTCGTCACGGCATGACACGTGACCGTGTGCTCGGCCTTGAAGTAGTGCTAGCCGACGGGCGGATTCTCGATTTGATGAACAGCATGATCAAAAATAATACCGGCTACGACCTTAAGCACTGTTTTATCGGTGCCGAGGGAACACTAGGCGTCATCACCCGCGCTGTACTGCGTCTTGCCCCGCCCCAGAGGGAGTCCCGCACGCTTTTGTGCGCGCTACGCGACTACCCGGCGGCGGTCAGTCTGCTGCATCGACTGCGTGGCACCGGACTAGCCCTAGAGGCATTCGAGGTGATGTGGCAGGACTTCTATGCGATGAGTTGCGAGTGGCAGAGCAACCAGTCGCCTCTCCCATCAAGCTACCCTCTTTACGTGCTGTGTGAGGTCGAAGGCGATGCAAGCCACCTAGAGATGGTCCTGGAAGCCGCTCTGGAAACTGGCGAAGTGCAAGATGCCGTCATGGCAAGCACGATCAAACAGGCCCAAGAACTATGGGCAATTCGGGAGGCGACTGGCGAATTTCCCGTCAAGTTGGCACCGATCAACTTCGACATCAGTTTACCCATTGCAAAAATTGGCGACTTTGTTGAAGCGGCAGGCAAGCTGCTCACGCACCGCTGGTCAGGCATCCGCATCGTCAATTTCGGCCATATTGGCGACAGCAACCTGCATCTCACTGTAGATAGTAACTCGCTAACTGAGAACACCTCGGCGACTCACCACGCTATCGAAACTGATATCTACGGGCTGGTCGGTGAATACCGCGGCTCCATTTCTGCCGAGCATGGCATTGGTCTGCTTAAGCGTGAATTCCTGCATCACAGTGTCCGCCCCGAAGCGTTGAACGTTATGCATGCCCTCAAGCAAACATTTGATCCAAACAACATTCTCAATCCCGGCAAGGTGCTCAGTTAAGCCACCTTTATTCACCAACAACCGCACTCAAACAGGGCGAAGTTAATTCGCCCTTTAGTGCCAAAATTTGCAAAACCATTATGTATATACAGGTAAGTACTTTTTGGCATGCAGTTTGCTTTTATAAAGCTGACGTACTGGTACGCATTGTCAGTTTCGCCTCCAACAGATCCAGGCGCCCTGACAGTTTCTTAATCATCCCGATGGAGTCATGACTCGATGAAAAAATCCAATCTACTCAAGCATTCACTCTCTTACCTGGCGATAAGCCTTGGTACTTCTTTTGCAGCCAGCACCGCCTCTGCGGATCTGCTTGAAGAGGTTCAAGAACGGGGGGTTCTCAATGTAGGTACTGAATTTCATTTCGCCCCATTCGCTTATCTAGACAATGGCCAGCAGAGCGGACTCAACCTTGAACTTATGGAGCGTGTGGCTGAAGAGCTAGAGGTAAGTATCAATTGGATCGATCTGCCCTGGCCCAGCGTACTGCCAGGCCTTGAGGCTGGAAACTATGACTTCGTAGCTGGTCCGGCGATGATTACTCAAGAGCGCAAGCTACGTTACAACTTCACCCTGCCCATCGCTGATGCCACCGTCGCCATCTTAAAGCGTGCTGACGACGACTCTATACAAACACCCGAAGATATCTCCGGCAAAGCGGCCGGTGGTGGTCGCGGCACTGCGCAGCTTGAGCAGCTAAAAGCGTTTGCCGCTGAATTGCCCGAGCCCCCAACGATTACCGAGTACGTTGATTATAGCCAAACCTACGCTGATCTTGCCGCGGGTCGGATTGATGCAGTAGCCAACTCACTCCCCAATATTGCTTACACCGCTACCCAACGGCCAATGTTTGAGGTGGTCCATCCCCCCTTTGGGCAACCCGCCTACTTCGGCTATATGGCGCGCAACGATGAGGAGTCCGCCTCACTGGTGGAAGCCATCAACGAGGTGCTGTTATCGATGCACGAGGATGGCAGCCTAGCTGAGCTGCAAACCAAATGGTTCGGCGAGCCGATGGATGTTCCCAGCGAAGATTTTGAACCGGAGATCTAATCAGCTTGTGACGTGTTCGGGCGGTCATTGAGCTAGATACCGCCCGGTATGCTCTCCCTCACCTCCAGGGATATTGCCAATGTTCGACTGGCCAACCTTTCTTTTCAGCCTTCCGTTGCTTGGCAAGGCACTGCTTATCACGCTACAGACGTCGTTGCTGGGTAATACCTTTGGCTTTGTCATCGCGATACTTATTTCCAGCATGCAACTGGCAAAAATGCCACTACTACGGCGCCTCGGTGGCAGCTATATCTTTATCTTTCGGGGTGTACCGCTGCTCGTGCAGCTATTGGTCATCTACTATTTGGCGCCTATGTTTGGCCTACCCAACCTTTCCCCTATGGTCGCCGCGGTGATGGCGCTCTCGCTCTGCTCAGGCGCCTATATCGCAGAAATATTACGCGGTGGCCTGATGGCAATCCCCTCAGGGCAGAGTGAAGCGGCACATCTACTAGGCATGAGCCGTCCGGCTATTTTGCTGCGTATTGAGCTGCCCCAAGCGGTTCAAAGCACCCTCCCTTCACTGGTCAACGAGCTGGTATTGCTGATTAAGGCCTCAGCGTTAGTGTCGGTGGTCGGCCTGGCGGACCTTACCCGGGTGGCCCAGAACCTCGCCTCGTCAGACTACTTATTCTTCCAGCATTACCTGGTGCTAGCGGGGATCTACTGCCTGATTAACATACCGCTGACCATGTTCGGGCGCCGACTTGAGCGTCATTTAGAGAGGAGTCTGGCGTGACTTTCGATCTATCCATTATCACTGCCAATGCCGGAGCAATCTGGAACGCATTTTTAGTCACCATTTATACCTGGTTGGCAGGTAGCGTGCTGGGCCTTATGGCGGGATTACTGATTGCTGCGCTGATGCTCTTTGGTGGGCGGCCATTACAGCTGTTACTAAGAGTATTCATTGAGCTGGTACGCGGCACCCCCTTTCTGGTGATCCTGTTCCTGGTCTACTACGGCGGCCCCTCATTTGGCCTGCGGCTCGGCGCGATGACGGCTGGGGTGCTCTGCATCGCCTTCTATAGCAGTGTCTATTTTGCGGAAATTTTTCGTAGCGGTTTTGCCGCGGTGCCACGTGGGCAGCTGGAAGCAGGCGAGTGCCTGGGGCTTGGCCGCCTTCAGCTACTGTGGCGCGTACAACTACCGCAGATGCTCGTCCTTATCCTGCCAGCAATCGTCAATATGCTGACCATTCTGTGCAAGGAAACCGCCGTACTGTCGATTATCACTGTGCCGGAGCTAACCGCGGTGCTCACCGGTATTGGCACCCGCACCTTTACCTTTATTGAAACGTTATTAGTGCTCTGCATCGCCTATCTATTACTGATCGAGATCACCTCACGCGCAGGCAGGTGGCTTGAGCACCGCGTCGGCATCTACTTGCAGCGCTGAACAGGAGCTAGCTATGTCGCTTTCCCTATCTTCGTCCACATCTACCCCTGCTGCGGCTTTAGTCGAAGCTACGCAAAAAGGGGGTGATAAGACGCCCCCCATTATCCATCTCTCCGCCGTCGGCAAGCGTTTCGGCGAGCATCAAGTACTCACTGATATCAACCTTGATGTGCATCACTCGGAGGTAGTCTGCCTGATTGGCCCATCGGGGTCGGGTAAAAGTACGCTGCTGCGCAGCATGGCCTTTCTTGAGGAGTATGACGAAGGGGAGATTCATATCGAGGGGCGCCTACTCGGCTGGGAAATCGATGACCGGGGGCGCCGTCAACACGCCGGACGCAACCGCCTCAATCAGGCCCGACGCAACCTGGGCATCGTCTTTCAGCAGTTCAACCTGTGGCCACATATGACAGCGCTGGGCAATGTCACGGAAGCGTTAGTCAGGGTAAGGCGCTTACCGCGACAGGAGGCTGAAAAAAAGGCGATGAAGGCGTTAGACAAAGTTGGCCTCAGTGAAAAAGCCAAGGAGTATCCCGCACGCCTTTCCGGTGGCCAACAACAACGCGTGGCGATCGCCCGGGCACTGGCGATGGAACCCAAAATCATGCTGTTTGATGAACCTACTTCGGCCCTCGACCCGGAACTGGTGGGTGAAGTGCTGGCCGTGATGAAACAGCTCGCCCAGGAAGGCATGACCATGGTGGTGGTGACCCACGAGATGGGCTTTGCAGCCCAAGTTGCCGACAGCGTCGTTTTCCTGGATCAGGGCAGCATCGTTACCCGCGGCACCCCCAATGAAGTATTCCGTGATACCAACCATCCACGTCTACGCCAGTTCCTACAGAACTACCTTGACCGCAACGCCTTTTGGCATACGACCCCGGAGCAAACGAGCTGATGCCCAACCTCGACCCGACCCATCTGGCGCGCCGGGAAGTTCGCGAACTCAAGGGTTACAACGCCGGACTCTCAAGCGAGCAGGTCAGCAAGCGCTTCGGCGTAACACGTATCGCCAAACTGGGTAGCAACGAAAACCCTCACGGCCCCTCTCCACAAGTAGCCGCTGCGCTCTCTAAAGCCTTGATGGATAGCGGCCTGTATCCCGATGCATCCTGCAGTCTGTTACGTGGAGCGCTCGCGGCGCAACTGGATATAGCCCCTGAACGGCTGGTATTTGGCAATGGCTCTGAGGATCTGATTGCGATTTTGTGCCGGGTATTTCTCGACCACGGCGACAGCCTGGTGACGATCACCCCCGCCTTTGGCCTGCACACACTCTACCCGCACTCGCTAGGGGCCCATATCCACTCGGTGCCATTGCTTGATGGGGGGCGTTTCGATATCGATGGGTTGCTGGAGGCACTGGTCGAGCCGCCACGCGTGCTGATGTTCTCGTCGCCCTCCAATCCGGCTGGCAGCGCTTTATCCGCCGCTCAGCTTGATCAATTGCTTAATGCGCTCACCCCCTCCACCCTGCTGGTCTTCGACGAAGCTTATTATGAATACGCCAAAACGAGCCCCGATTACCCAGACGTGCTGGCCCAGCTGGCTCACCAGCAAATTCCCTGGATCGTACTGCGCACCTTCTCAAAAGCCTACGCACTCGCTGGTTTGCGGATTGGTTATGGCATTGTCAGCAGCCCCGCCCTTGCCGACTTAATCGACCGCCTGCGTACGCCATTCAACGTCAACCGCCTCGCGCAAGTGGCGGCGGTGGCAGCACTCCAGGACACGACGCACCTTGAAACAAGCCTTGAGCTGACAATGAGCGAGCGCAGTCGCGTGGCGCAAGCACTGAAGGATATGGGGCTGACAGTGGTACCGTCACTGGCTAATTTTCTGTTCTTCGAAACGACCCAGCCATCAGAGCAGGTGCATGAGGCGCTGCTGGCTCACGGAGTGATCGTTAAACCTTGGCTAGAGCCGGGATACACCCATTGGGTACGTGTTTCAATCGGCAGCCGAGAGGAGAACGACCAGTTCTTGGCCGCACTAGCGGCTTCAATGCCACACTAACCTAGCCCTAGCTGATTGCCTTATTATGACGTCACTAGCGATTAGCTCTAAGCCATCACTGGAGTAGTGGATGAAAAAATCCGGCACCGATAGCGTCACCGCACCAAAAGCACTTTATTTACAGGCCAAACAGTTTGTATTGGAACGCGCCGCCTCAGGTTTTTGGAAACCTGGCGACATGATTCCATCTGAAAATCAATTAGTTAATGAGCTCGGCATGTCGCGTATGACGATAAACCGGGCGCTGAGGGAACTGACTAACGAGGGTTTCTTAGAACGTACCAGCGGTGTAGGTACTTTTATTGCTGAGCGCAAACCACACTCCAATTTATTGCAGATAGCCAATATTGCTGACGAAATAGCCTCCCGTGGCCATCGTTACCATTGCGAAGTACTCGAACTTGGTCGTGTAGCCGCACCGTTCTCCATTGCTTCAGCGCTTGAGCTGACCACCGGTAGCTCGGTCTATCATCTGCGCTGTGTTCACTACGAGGAAGAGCTCGCTGTACAGCTTGAGGATCGCTACGTTTCGCCTGCCATGGCCCCGGATTTTATTCACCAGCAATTTGATGACACATTGCAGCCTTCACGCTACTTATTGAACACCATCCCCGTAGACGAAATAGAGCATATCGTCGATGCGCTATTGCCCTCGGAAGAAGATGCCAAAGCGCTAGATATTGATGTCAACGAGCCCTGTTTAGCACTTATGCGCCGTACCTGGAGTGCCTCACGGGTCGTTACTTACGTTAAGTTTCTCCATCCCTCCATGCGCTATCGTCTGGGTAGCCGCTACTCAGTGGATGCGACCTCCCATGCTGGCTGACGCTCCACACTTTGCGCCATCCCCCCATAGATGATTGTGAATAGCCAGCTATGTATAGCGAATGTCGCTTTACGACAACTAATATTTGCCCACCGCGACACACTAGTAAGCGAATAAACCGCTGACTAGAGAGCACGCCATGAACCGCAATGTCATCCTAACCTGTGCCGTCACTGGCGCGGGGGATACCACCGCTAAAAACCCCAACGTTCCCATCACGCCCAAGGCCATTGCGGCGTCCTGCATCGAAGCTGCTCGTGCCGGGGCCAGCATCGCGCATATCCATGTTCGCGACTCGGAAACTGGCGGCATTAGCCACTCGACTGAACAGTTCCGCGAAGTGATGGAGCGCGTTCGTGAGGCCGATGTTGATATCGTGATGAACATCACCGCTGGCGGTGGTGGCGACTGGATACCCGATGCCCTAGATCCTACGCGCGGCGGCCCCGGCACCGATATTCAAACGCCCGCTGAACGTCATGCGCCGGTAGCTGAACTGCTTCCAGAATTGTGCACGCTGGACTGCGGCAGCCTTAACTTTGGCGATATGGTCTACGTGAACCCAGCCGACTGGCTACGCGAACACGCCCGTTTGGTGCAAGCCGCCGGCGTTAAGCCGGAGCTGGAGTGCTTTGATCTGGGCCACGTCTGGTTTGCCCGCCAGCTTCAGCAGGAGGGCCTGATCGACGGCGACCCGCTCTATCAGCTCTGCCTGGGCATTCCCTGGGGCGCCGAAGCCGATACCGAAACCATGCTGGCCATGCGCAACAAATTACCTGCCAACGCCAACTGGGCCGCCTTCGGCATTGGTCGTCATCAAATGCCCATGGTCGCCCAAGCGGTGCTGCTCGGCGGCCACGCCCGGGTTGGCTTGGAAGATAACCTGTTCTTGAAGAAAGGCGTGCTGGCCACTAACGGCCAACTGGTCGAAAAGGCCTCGACGATTATTGAGAATCTCGGCGCCCGCGTGATGACGCCTGCAGAAACCCGCGCGCATCTCAAACTGCGTGACCCAGAGCTGCGCAACCCGGCAGGAGGTGACGCATGAGCCGTTTAGCCATCATTGGTACCGGCGTGATCGGCAACGGCTGGATTGCCCGCGCTCTCGCCCAAGGCTGGGATGTAGTGGCCTTTGATCCAGACCCTACAGCGCCAGCGCGCACCCAGTCGTTTATCGACAACGCCTGGCCTTCGTTAACCCAGCTCGGCCTGGCGCCCAACGCTAGTCCTGAACGGCTAACGTTTGTAGCAACGATTGAAGAGGCCGTGAACGGCGCTGATCTGATTCAGGAAAACGTCCCTGAGCGCCTTGAGCTAAAACAAGAGATCCTAGCCGCAATTGACGCCGCTGCCGCACCAGACGTCATCATCGGCTCGTCCACCTCTGGCTTTAAGCCCACTGATCTGCAGCAGCAGTGCCAACAAGCGCCAGGTCGGGTGATCGTTGCCCACCCCTTCAACCCAGTCTATTTACTACCGCTGGTGGAGCTTGTTGGCGGCGAAGCTACTCAGCCCGCACAGATTGCCACCGCCCAGGAACTCTACCAGTCGCTCGCCATGCGCCCGCTGGTAGTTTGCCGGGAAATTGAGGGCCATATCGCCGACCGTTTGATGGAAGCGCTGTGGCGGGAAGCCCTGCATCTGGTCAACGATGGCGTGGCCACCACTGAAGAGATCGACGCTGCAGTAGTTTACGGCTGTGGACTACGCTGGCCGTTGATGGGCACCTTTCTCACCTTCCACCTTGCGGGCGGCGAGCCCGGCATGCGACATATGCTGGAGCAGTTCGGCCCGGCGCTAAAACTGCCCTGGACAAAACTGGAAGCCCCAGAGCTCACCGACGAATTGATTGATAAGGTGGTAGAAGGCTGTGAGCACCAGGCCGCAGGCCGCTCAGTGGCCACGCTTGACCGCCGTCGGGATGACTTTTTAGTCGAGCTGCTGGAGGTGGTACAGAAATACTGGCCGGAAGCCGAAGGCTTAAAAGGACGCATTTAATGATCATTTATGAGACCCAGGTCGCTCCCGAGTGGGTCGACTACAACGGGCATATGAACGACGCGGAGTACGCCCGCGTCTTCTCTCAGGCCTGCGAAGCGCTTATTGATCACATCGGGCTGGATGAAGCGGGTCGCGAGCACTACGGCTACACGGTTTATACCCTGGAAACCCACCTTTGCTACCGCCGCGAGGCGCACCAAGGCCAGCCGCTCAACGTAGACCTTACATTGCTTGATAGCGATGCAAAACGGCTGCATGTGTTTTTCGCCATGTTCGATGATGAAGGCAACCTGCTGGCGACCAGCGAGCAGATGCTGATGGGTATGAAAAAAGCGTCAGGACGGCCAAGTCCGTTTCCAGCGAAGATTGCGAACTGCATCGAAGAACTGCCCAAAGCAAATAGTCAGGCGTGGCCGACGTTAGCGGGCCGCACCATCGGAATACGGCGCTGAGCTATTAAAAACAGGCTAACGCTATGCACATAGACGCTTTTATTGATCGCTTTAGCGCAGGGCTAAGCGATATCGAGGCACTGCCTTTCCCCGAGGCTCGGCGCGCCTACGATAAGCTTTGCCGCACATTCGCTCCGGCCAACCCAGCCGGCATGCATATTGAAGATAGCGCTATAAACGGCGTTAGCGTGCGTCGTTTTAATCCCCAGCAGCCATCACCGGGATGTGTGCTTTTTATCCATGGTGGCGGCTTTACCATCGGTTCAACCGATAGCCACCATGGCCCCGCCGCCAGCTTGGCACAGCAGCTTGAGCGTGAAGTGGTCAGCGTTAACTACCGGCTGGCACCGGAGGTGAAGTACCCCGCCATGCTGGAAGACTGCAAAGCGGTGTTAGCAGCCGTTCAACCTGTTGCTCTGGTGGGTGATAGCGCGGGTGGACGATTAGCTATCGACCTTGCCCACCCACTGAGTGAAGCGCCGCCGTTGGGGTTAATCTACCCACCCGTTGGCGAGCTTTCGCCAGCCTGCCTAGGCGAAGATGCCCCACTGCTTGCGCGCAACGATGTACTGAGCATTCGTCAACATTGCCCTGAAATCATTGCCACGCATCGAGATAGCACCCCTCCTGCCAATAGCATTGAAGTACTGACGGTGGAGCGAGACCCATTAACGCGGCCTATCGAAGCTGCATTGGCAAACTGGCGAGCAGCAGGCGCCTCCGTGGGCTACCGCTGTGCGCCGCAGATGGTCCACGCCGCTCTGCACGCCCAATCGCAGCTATCCGATATGGGCAGCGCGTGGCAGGCGTTTTGCCACGCGCTCAAGCAACGCCTTGATGGATAAATAAACTATTTAAGAACAGAACTGGGTTAAGAACCGAACTGGGCCCGCACCTGCTCAATGGCGGATTCGCCATCGCGAGTTTCAACGCCCTCTAGCCACTCAGCCACAGTATCCAGATTGTTGCCGATCCACTCGTTCGCTACTTCATCTGCTGGACGCTCTTCATAGCTGTACTCGTGTACCCAGTCGTTCTGGTCTTCGATATCGATCACATACTGCGACAGGAAGCGGTGAACTTCCGGCGCTTCGTCCACCAGGCTGGCAGGAGTAATCGTCCATACCGTACTTTCAATGGAGGCCACGCCTGCATCATCGCTATCGGCTAAATAGGCCAAATCGAAGCTCACGTTCATCCAGTGAGGCTCCCAGCCAACAAAGGTCACCCACTCTTCATCGGCCATTTTCTGCTCGGCCTGGGCCAGCATGGCCGAGGTTGAGCTTTCGCGAAGCTGCCAATCGCCCAGTCCTGCAAGGTCGTTATCAATGGCGTTGAGAATGGCATCGTTGATGCCGGTGCCCGCTTCAATGCCCTGGATTTCACCATCAAAACGGTCGTGGTGTTCTGCCAGCTCGGACACTGTGGTGACACCCGCATCGTAAACATACTGGGGAACCACCAGCCCGGAATTGGCGCCGCGGATATTGGAAACCACTTTTTCTACTTTCCCGTCGGCCACCAAGGGCTCGACCATATCGGTCTGAACGGGATACCAGCCGCCCAAATAGATTTCCAGGTCGTTACGCGACAAACCTTCCAGAATGACGCTCACGGCTAAATCCTGCTGCCGCGTCTCGTAACCCATCGTCTCCAGTAGCTGGGCTGCAACTTCTGATTTTACCGTTACGCCAGGCCACGGCGGTACCCCAAAACGTAGCTCATCAAGCTCCGCCATGGCAGGGGTGGCGGCAAACGCAGAGAGTAAAAACCCTGCTGTTAACGTCAATGACTTGGTGGTGGGAGAAATGGTAGTGGGAGACATTTAGCTAAACCTCTTATTCGTTGGGTTTAGTTAGTATGCGCGGCTGCCTCCCCACTACTAGGCGTAAGGCGACGATTACCAGGCATTACACGACAATTATTGAGCCTTAAACGCCTTTCTCCCGCACCTGCCGAGGTGAATAGCCATAATGAGTTCGAAACGAACGCGCAAAGCTAGACGACGAACTGAACCCGCAGGCTAAACCCACCGCCAGCACCGCGAGATCTGTCTCCGCTAGCAGCCGCCGGGCGCGCTTGATGCGCAGCTGCAAATACCACTGCCGCGGGGTCACGTTCAGTTCCTGCTCGAACAAGCGCTGCAACTGGCGAACCGATACATCTACCCGGCTGGCTATCTCGTCAAGGGCGAGCGGCTCTTCAAGGTTCTGCTCCATCAGCGCCACCGCCTCCACAACGCGCCTGTTGTGAGTGCCTAAGCGTTTCACCAGCGCCATACGCTGCTGGTCGCTGCGAGTGCGAATTCGGTCATGAATAAGTTGCTCGGAAACATCGATGGCCAGCTTCGCCCCATGCCGCCGTGCGATCACTTCCAGCGCCATATCCATCGCTGCCGCCCCACCCGCGCAGGAGAAACGCCGTTCGCCCAACTCATACAGCTCATCGGTAGTATCAATACCCGGAAAGCGCTCACGAAAGGCGGGCAGGCTCTCCCAGTGCAGCGCCACCCGCTGGTGCTTTAACAACCCGGTGGCAGCCAACAAAAACGCGCCGGTATCAATGCCGCCTAAACAGCAGCCCGCCTGATCCAACTGATGCAGCCAGGCCATTAACGGCCGGGTAAGATGCGCCTCAGGAGTGAAGCCACTGCATACCGCCAGTGAGGGTAGATGGTGGACATCCGCCGTTGCCTGATCGGTCATCAGGGTCATGCCGTTAGACGCCGTGACCGGCCCGCCATCCGCACTGATTAGCGTCCAGTCGAACAACGGACTATTGGCTATGCGGTTGGCAATTCGCAGCGGCTCCACTGCCGCAAAAAAGGCCATCATGGAAAACTGCGGCAGCAGTAAAAATCCGACCATTTCAGGCAGCGGGCCCTGATAACTAAGACGCATAGCAATGCCTAACATTTCTAGTGTGTGGATATCAGGTCAGCCCAAGCAGCGCTTCAGCCAGCTTAACGTCATCATAACGGTGGCTGTCAGTGTTCTCCGGCGCAAGATCCAGGTCAATCACTTGTATCCCCATTGCATCACGGATTGTCTCAATCTGTTGGGGAGAAACACTCAGCAGCTGCGAATCAAACAGTAAAAAATCAATGGAAGACCGCTTAGACGATAGGGGCTCAAGTGTGCAAGACAAGTGCGCATTGAGCACTTGAACCTGGTCTACCAGTGTCATGCCTCGGGTTTCAAGGTCAGCGCCTAGACTCGGCACATAGACCTTAGCTGAAGGGTTCTTAGCCAACGCCCTATCCACCCCTTTGGGCAGTAGGTTGGCAATGATGCTGCTGTAAAAGCTGCCTGGCGGGAAGACGATCAACTCTGCCGAATCGATAAGTTTACGGGTCTCCTTGCGCACCTTGGAGGCATCCAAGGTCTCGATATCATCCGCATCACCGGATAATTTTATCGCCTGGATAGGCGAGTCGATTTCAGCCGTCTCTTTGCCGGTAAAGCGGTGCTGGCCAATAATTTTTCGCCCATTCTCTAGCAACACCTCCAGTTGAAGGTCGGCGTCTGTCGTGGTGCGAACGGTACCGCGGGTTTTGATCAGCTGGCCAAATAGAAAGGCGATTGGGTCCAGGGAGCGATCATGAATTAGATAGCCGCCGGTCAAGATAAGGTTCCCGACACTGGCACCATTGAGGTTAAAGTCCTGGGGCATGTGTTTATAAAAAGCGGCGATATAGCTCTGAATGAGCGACCGCATGGGTTCAGCGATCGCCTTAAGCAGCGGGTGCTTAGCGCTAACAAGGGCCTGCAGGCTTTGCTCAAGGGCGGCCTTTGCCGCTGTGTTGTCCCGCCCCTGGGCGGCTAACCGATGGGAAAAAAGCGCAGCTACCTCTGGGTGCCCGGTGACTGAGTCGTCAGCCAGCGCCAGCAGGCGTGCTCTCAGGTCGCCCACGGCAGGCATCGCAAAGGCCCGGCGCAATTCTGCCGAGCTGCCGCCTGAATCAAAGGGGGTAACCAGATGAATGGAATTATGGGTATAGTCTGTCAACACCTCAGAAAAGCGTTTCAGTGCTGTACCACCGCTGAAAAAGAGGATTTTCGGCCCCAGCTCGGGGGCTTTTCGGTATCTGGCCAAGCGCAGTTCCCGCCCCCTGCCAAGGTCACGGGGCAGGCACATTCGAGTATAGGTAAAACGTCTTTTTTTCATACAACTCTTTGAACTGTAAGAAACGTGTAACGTAAATGACGGCCCGGTTATTTATACTAGTTACACTAAAATACAGTGGCTATCCAAGCGCACTTTATCTCGGTGAGGCAGCGTATCAATACGTCGATTTTGGAGCATTTCTATTTTCTACGATTCGAAGTCGAAAATCACTTCGAGTTAGTTGAAGCTTATGTGACTAAGCCCAGTGAACCTCTTGTTCAGCGCCTCATCAATCGCAAGGGCTATAGAAGCACGCTGCTGGAGAAAGTAGAGCTCGCCGTCGCTATGGATGTGCAGCGACGCAAAATCGATGGCCAGGGTTTTCAACAATCTAAATCCCTTGAACGCTTAGCCCGTTTGCTTGACCAGCTCGGCCAAGCCTGCCTTGAATTCACCGCCATTAAGGCGCTAAAACAGCTTCCTGATAAGTCGCGAAAAGAGTACGCCAAGCTGATTCGGTTGGTAGGCAAATCATTGAAGCTGGTGATCATTAACATCGATGACGCAAATATTCGCCAAGGCCTAAAAATAGGCCGACGGATACCCAATATAGCCGCTCGCTTAACGGCTGCTTTCGGTCCTGACAATTCAGCCGTCAAAAACAGCGCCGTGGTAGATTTTCAACTTCACCGCATGATTCATCTGCTTTCAGAACTTGCCGACGCCCTACTCGCCGCCAACTTTGGCCCCGCCGTACGGCTGCAAAACTATAAGCAGCTGCAAAACGCCGCCCACGCGATGACCGCCCAGAGTGAAGACTTTAGCGTTGAGCGGCTGGCGCTTACCCGCAGCGGCAGCACCATCGCTACATTGAAAGCCGAGCATGCCGCTTCTGGCAATATGATGGCCGTCTACAAAGAGGGTGAAAGTCAGAAAGTCATTGAAGAGCTGTACGGGGTAGATCAATGGAAGCGGGTCTACCCCAAGGTGGCGCCCACGGTGCTCTCCCACCATGTGGAGCAAGGCGATGAACTGGGCTCGATGGTCATCGAACACCTACCAGGTCAAACGCTTGAATCACTGCTGTTAAACGGCCAGTGGAAATCAGCCAAGCAACTTACCCACACCCTCCAACGAACGTTGAGAAAAATCTGGAAGAGTTCACGCACCCCTGAACCCGCTCAGGCCGAATATATGCAGCAGCTGCGTAAACGCATGCCGGAAACCCGCCAAACGCACCCGACACTGTTTAATGAGCGCCAGACTATTTGTGGACTGCCCCGCCCCAGTTTTGATCAGCTGATCGATAGGGTTGAGCCCCTTGAGGGCCAGCTTAGAGCGCCATTTTCCGTGCTGATCCACGGCGACTTTAACGTCGATAACCTAATCTACGACGAACTCAAAAATCGCATCTACTTCATCGATCTCCACCGAGCCTCCTACTCTGACTATGTTCAGGATCTATCGGTACTGATGGCGTCGATTTATCGGCTGCCCATTATGGATGAGCCCCCTAGAGCCGAACTAATGGCATTGATCAGGCAGCTCTATCAGTTTGCTCGACGGTTTGCCAAAGAGAATAACGATACACGTTTTGACGCCCGGCTAGCCATCGCCTTGGGGCGCTCCTTTGCTACCTCCACGCGCTTTATTTATGACAAACCTTTTGCCAACCGGCTCGCCCTTAGAGCGAGCTATTTGTTAGAAGCCATAACGCTTCTAAACCCGGAAAAAATTGAGCAGTACAGGCTTCCCCTAGAGGATATTTTTAGTGATTAATAAGCGGATTGCGGTCATCGGGATACCGGGCAAATGGTCAACCGAGGTCTTGGCGAATCATTTAGAACAGCGCACCGGCTACCGCTGCGTCGTTGATATGGCAGACGTCGTGCTGGAACTTGAAAGCGGCCAGTTGCGCTATCAGGACACCCTGCTCAACGCCCTTGACGGCGTGATCATCAAAAAAATAAGCGAAACCTACTCCCCTGCCGCAGACGACCGACTCCGTATGCTCAGCAGCCTCGAAGCGGACGGTGTGCGCTGTTTTAGCAGCCCACACCAGGTAAGCCGTTTGATTAATCGCCTTGAGGGCACCGCCGCCCTGGCAGCAGGCGGCGTCCCGCTTCCCGCAACGCGAGTTACCGAGAGCACTGATGCAGCGCTGGCGGCTATCCACGCGTTCGGCAAGGCGATCCTAAAACCGCTCTACTCAACCAAAGCTCGCGGCATGATGGTGTTACAAGCAGCAGACGGTGTAAAAGCCAACACCCAAAAGCTGGATAAATTTAAGGCTAAGCACGGTCTGTTTTACCTTCAGCAGTTCGTGAACCTGGGCGGTCAGGATTTAGGCATGGTGTTTCTCGGCGGCGAGTACCTGTGCACCTATGCCCGTGTTAGCGATGGCAAAGCCTGGAACACAACGATACACAGCGGGGGCAAATATCAACCCTTTGATGCCAGCCCTGAGTTGATTGAGCTGGGCCGCAAAGCCCAGTCATGCTTCGATCTAAGCTTTACCACTGTAGACATTGCCTTGACCGATGAAGGCCCCGTGGTGTTTGAGGTTTCCGCCTTTGGCGGGTTTAGCGGCGCAAAAAAAGGCTGTGGTATCGATGCCGCCGAAAAACTGGGTGATTATGTACTGGGCCAATTAGAGGCAGCGACAGCAGAGGCAGGCTAATGATCAACCTTTTTGACAACCAGCAAATCATTCAGGCCAAGGCCGCCTGTCGCTACACGCTACCGCTGACGTTTAATGGCTTAACGGTGCGCGTATTGGCCGACCAACCGGCCATTCTTGACCATCTAGAGGTTTACTATGCTGGTTTAACGGCGTCAGGTTTACTCCCGAAAGAAGTCCATACCATTGACCAGCCAGAACTACCGGTATGGCTACTGGATCAGCAGGTGGATACCAGCGGCCGCGAGTGGACAGCGGTCAAGCGTGCTAAAACCAGCGCGCTAGGCCTGAAAGAGGCCTACGTGGATACGCCCCAAGGGCGCTGGATTCATAAAGTACGCACGGGCATGGTGCTGTTCCAGTCATTAACGGCGCCGGTCGCGGTGGGCGAGTTAAACAAGCATCACTCACAAGTCATCAACTTTATTAACAACCAGTTTCTTAATCATCATCAACGCGGCGGTTACCTGCTCGGCCACGCCTCGGCTTTCGATATTGATGGCAACGTTACGGCCATTGCCGCCAGTTCCGGTGGCGGTAAATCGACGCTGATGCTGAAAGCGCTGGAAACCGCACAGGCGCGCTTTCTCTCCAATGACCGGGTTCTGTTTAAACCCGACAACGGCCAGATAAACATTCTCGGAGTCGCCAAACACCCCCGGGTTAATCCGGGCACGCTGATCCACTCCCCGCGCTTGATCGACATACTGCCTGCCCATGAGCGTGCCCGTTTTGAGCACATGCCCAGCAGCCAGCTATGGGATATTGAGCAGAAGTACGATGTACTGATTCCCAACGCCTACGGCGCAGACAAAACCGCCCTATCCGGCACGCTTAAACACCTGGTTCTGCTGGACTGGGCATTAGACTCGACGGCCCCCACCGCGCTGAGCAGCGTGGATATCGCCACCACACCTGAGGCCCTGGAGGGCTTACGCAAAAGCCCAGGGCCGTTTTTTCAGCGCGCGGATGGCCATTTCCCAGCCGAACAAGCCCAATCTGCCCAGGCCTATGCCGAATACCTAGCGGGCGTTGACGTACTGCGCCTCACCGGCGCCATCGACTTTGCACGGGCAATCGAACTTTTCAACGACAGAGGCATTCTCTGATGGCGGCGCTGGCACTGATTCGCCACGGGGCTTATGCACAGTTGGCGAATACGCCCAGTGCCCTGCAGCCCTACCCCCTCACTGAAAAGGGTGCACAAGACGTTCGAGAGCAAGCGCGGCAATTCGGTGAATGGCTAGCGACTTCAGGCTATCAACTTCATGCCGAGATTCACTGCTCGACGCTGTTAAGAGCCTGGCAAACGGCCGACATATACCGCGAAGAGCTCACACCACTGTTTGCTGAGCCACCCCGCTTGCGCAGTTTCTCAGCCCTATGTGAACGCAGCGTTGGGGCACTAGCCAACCTTAGTGTTCAGGAAATAGAACGCATCGTTGCCCTTGACCCCCGCCTTGAACCTCTTCCAGCGGGCTGGAAATCGGCCAGCGAATTTAAACTGCCCTTCGATGGCGCGGAGTCACTGTTAGAAGCTGGTGAGCGGGTCGCTGCCCATTTACAAGCCCTGTTAGCGCCATCGCCAGGGCTTGAAGCAGCGAAACAACTGCAATTGGTCGTGGGCCACGGCGCCTCCATTCGCCATGCGAGCTATCATTTAGATGTCATCCCCTTCAGCGATATTAAACGGTTAAGTATGTTTCATGGTCATCCGGTCGTTTTCGAGCGACATCACCAAGGCTGGAGCCGACTATACGGCAACTGGAAACAGCGCCAGCCGGCAGACCCACTCGATTAAACGATAGCGACCTATAAGATGGCTTCCATGACAGCGTCCAATGTTATTCCGCAAATTAACGACCACCCCTATCACAACGCCATCTTGGCTCGCCTGCCAACGGAGTGGGCGCCCTGGCCCGATGATGCCACCTCGGTCAATCACGACGAAGCGCTAAGCACCTTTGTTAAGCGTGCGCAGAAAAAGGGCTTCACTTGGCCCAAAAAACCGGTGGTGTTTATTTCAGACCCCCATGCGGATGCCGAAGCCTTTGAGGCATCCCTAATTGCTGCCGGGGTGATCGAGCGTGACGGTGACCACCTATGTGAGTATGCGCTGACAAAATTCGGCAAAAAAGCCGACATCGTTGTGGGCGGCGACTGTCTGGATAAAGGCCCCAGTAATCTGATGATGCTGCGCAGCCTGGCCCACTTATACCGCCTTAACGCCAAGGTCACCCTGCTGGCCGGCAACCATGACCTACGCCTGCTGATGGGGCTGCTTTCCCTGGAACGCGACACTGACGCCGGTAGCCAGCACCTCTTTGTACGCATGGGTAAAAAGGTGATACCGCTGTTCAAAGAGGTCTTCGATCAATACCTGGCCGATACCCAGTGGGACAAAGGGTTACCGTCGGAGGAGGCGTGCCGACAGGCGCTGTTTCCAGGCAGTGACTGGTTCGAGAACTTCCCCTTCTATGCCGCCGGGTTTCTGACTGATGAAGGCATAGCGCGTGAAATTAGCAAGATGACGACCAAGGCCCAGAACTTTGAAGCGCACTGTGCAAAAAACGGCCTGTCGCTCTCCCAGGTCTACGCCGCCGCCATGAAGTGTCGTTCGCTGTTTCTCAAAAAGTCGGGGGAATTTAGCTGGTTTTTCCGCCGCATGCGGCTGGTCAAAAAGCGCGGTTCCTTTCTGTTTCTGCATGCGGGCCTCGATGACCATATGGCCGAACTGCTCGCCAATCACGGCGTCAAGTATGCCAACCGCGCCTTCAAACAAAACCTGATGAACCAGAATCTGTTCAGTTTTTATTACGGCTCTTTGGCCAACACCTTTAGAACGAAATACCGTAAAGCCGACCTGCCCCTTACGCCCCGCGGCGCTTACGTTGCCCGACAGGCAGGCATTCAGGTGCTGGTTCACGGCCATATCAACCAACACTTTGGCCAGCGGGTGACGCTTAAAAACGGCCTTATCCATATCGAAGCCGATATCACCTTGGACGCTCACTCGCGTAAAAATGAGGGGCTCGACGGCTGTGGTGTGGGGGTAACGTTAATCGACAAAAAACGCGGGGTGATCGGCCTGAGCTGTGACTACCCTCAGATAAAAGTGTTCAAACCCAGCCTCAAAAGGAAACGGGTAGGAGCCCACTAAATGAAGTCCAAAACTAAATTCAGTCACGACTCGCTGCTGGATCGTCAGGCAACCCAGGAGCTGTTGATCACCCTGGCAAACGCGATCAATAAAGGCGAGCTGGCCTTCCAGGAGAGCGAAGGCGAGCTAGTGCTGACACCCCAGCAGTTGCTGCAAGTCTCCCTACGCGCCAGCGATGAAGGCGATAAGCAAGAGGTGGAAATAAAGATTAAGTGGCGCACCAAAGAGAAAGAGCTTTCCGATACGCCCCCCAAAATTAAAACCAAAGCGGGTAAGCGTTAGGCCGAGCATTATCGCGATGTCCCGTGCCCTACCACGATGAATGTGGGAACATGATGCCAATTGCCCCAGAGCCCTTTCGGCTCACGGAAGAAAGGCTATGGGAGCGCAGAGATGGACGTCACACATTTAGAGCACGTCATTATCGCTTTGGTCATTCAGCTCTCACTATTACCGTTTGTTTCTGCACGCGTGGCGGGGGTTATACCGGTGGCGATACTGCTTGGTCGCGAGATCGCGCAGCACGAATACAGGCTAGGCATTCAACGTGGATGGGCGTGGAGCGAAACGCTACCAGTCGGTATGTTTGAAGGCGTCTGGCGCGGGTGGACGTTAGACTCAGTGTTTGATGTGCTGCTGCCAGCACTGGCGTGCGGGCTGCTAGCGGTTATGGTTGGCCTTAAAAAAAGCCATAAAACCAAGAACAGCTAAGCCCCTTGGACTAGGAGTGACTGGCCCAAGTGCGATAAAAGGTGACGACTAGTCATTATCAAGGCGCTCTTTACGATAAAGCTGCCACTCATTTTCAACCCGGCCATCAGGCAAGCGGCAATAGCGGCCAGTGCCTAAGCTGCTTTCGCGAATTTCATTCTCCCCGCCGAGGCTTCTACAGTATTCAGCCGCGTATTGCGTCATCTGATTGTCAGAATCCGGGCCACCCCCGCCCGAGGCACAGCCGCCGAGCATGAGTAGCACTGTTATTGCACCGTAGCGGTATATAAATCTTGTTAGCATTGGAACCTCCCTCCCTGCGCATACAGTTCAGCGTCAGTTTGATTTTGGTGAGTAACCGCGTGCACATCAAGCAGGATGTTACCTGGCGAGAGGTATGATTATTTAATAGAGCGTTTGCTGATGTCGAAAATGGTAGCTAGGCTGTAGCTAGTCATCTTCGATGTACAAGCATTGTCTATGGCTATTTTTAGTACCGAATTCATATGGAGAGTGAAGCTATGTCCAGCCCGGAACATAAGCAAAAGATCTGGAAGATGATCAAAGATATCAAAGTGGGCATGCTCGTGACGTTGGATAACGACACACCCCGAGCGCGCCCCATGCATCTGGTGCAAGATGAGTACGATGGCACCCTGTGGTTCTTCACCCGCCGCAGTGCCGAAAAGGTATTTGAAACCCAAAGCGACCACGATGTGTGCCTTAGTTTCTCCGACCAGGAAGATGGCGTCTACGTTTCCCTATCGGGCAAAGCCAACCTTACCGATAACCGCGAACTGATCGAGAAATACTGGAATCCTTTCATCGCGGCCTGGTTCCCTGAAGGTAAAGACGACCCAGACGTTGCACTGCTGGAAATTAAAGTGCAGATGGGTGAGCACTGGAAAGCCAAAGAGAGCAAGACGTTCCAGCTTTACGAAATCGCCAAAGCTAACCTCAAACAGGATGCCACCCCGAACCTTGGTGAGAATGAGAAGTTCGGTGGGTAACGTCCTACCCAAGCGCCCCGCTACCGGGGCGCTTTCCAGCCTGATAGTTGTCATGCTCCTGGGTTCAAGCGGCGCTTGGGCCAATGATCAGCCCCCGAGTGACGATGCTATCAGTCAGGATAAGTGCGAACTTACCGACCAACAGCAGGCAATGCTGTCGCTGGTTAACGAAGCGCGTAGCCAAGCACGACAATGCGGCGACCAGCCGTTTGAGGCCGTAGAGTCGTTAGCATGGAGCTGCAAGCTTGAAGCAGCGGCCAAGAGCCACTCCCAGGACATGGCCGAGAATGACTACTTTAGCCATACCGGCCCGGATGGCGCGGGAATTGAGCAACGGGTGGGCAATCAGGATTACGCATGGCAAGCCGTGGGAGAAAATATCGCCGCTGGCCACACCACTGTTTCCGCCGCGGTTGAAGGCTGGCTAGACAGCCCCGGCCACTGCCGCAACATCATGAATGACGCCTTTACCGAGATGGGCATGGCAAAAGCCGAGGGTTCAGAGTCGCGCTACTCAACCTACTGGACACAAACACTCGGCAAACCCCGCTAATCGCCCACAAATCGATTACAGGTCACTCCTCTATTTCACCTTCCCTAATGCCACCATAGTTAACGGCCGTAATTGCATTTTTAGGTGAGCCGTCTACCAGCTTGGTGCTATAGGTCAGGTACACAAAGGTCTGGGTTTCGGCGTCATGCATGCGCACAACGCGCATATTCTTGAAAAGCGCAGAGCGACGTTGGCTAAAAATCACCTCTTGCTCGTCTACTTCTGCAGGGTCGAAGACAATCTCCCCCGTCTGCCGACACGCCACGCTCGCCTCACTGGCTTCCTCAGCCAACCCCACCGCACCGGAAATCCCGCCAATCTGTGAGTAAGAGAGATAACAGGAGATACCCTGAACCTTCGGGTCATCGAAGCGTTCCACTTCAATGGTATTGTTCGGGCCCAGCAGCTTGAACTCGGTACGCACGCTGCCGATATGAGCATCCTGAGCGAATAGCGTGGGCGGCAATAGCGCAACCATAGCAATGAGCAACGTGAGGGCAGCGCGTTTTGGGAAAAGCATGGGTAACTTCCTTGGGATTAGTCAGACTAAGAGACAGGCAAGCGCTAAGGATACATGATGTACAAACTTCCTGGAGAACCATCAGCAGGCAGAATCCCACTTCCCTTTTTACTTCTGAAACGTAATATTGCGCATTATGAGCATGGCTGGGGCGTACCAGAAGACGACGTAGAAGCCACAAGGTGGTTTCGTCTCGCGGCGGTGCAAGGGTATCCAGAGGCACAGTTTGCTCTCGGGGCCCAGTACGAATTTGGGAGGGGCGTAAATCAGGACGATGTAACCGCGTACATGTGTTAAACCATTTTTGAAGCCGACAGTGATAGAACAAATGGAAATAAAACAGATTTCGCCGAAATAATGACAGACGAAGACATAGCTGAAGCTGAACGGCGTGCAAGTGTGTGCATGTCCTCCAACTATCAACCAGGTTGTGAATAGAGTACTACTGGCAACATTGAGCCTAAAGAGAGTGGATTCACAGACGTTATACTAATTAATACTGTGGCACTCTGTTTTATCGGCGAACATGGCAGCAGCATTGAGGAATACAACACGCTAACGCCCTACTCAAAGTCGGGGCGCTCATAACTCCAGCGTCACCATCAATCTACCCACCACCCCCGCTACATTTCAGAAAAGGGAAGCCACAAAGGCAAAGGGTCGTCGAAAGCATCCCTGGGATTCGACGACCCTTCACCCTTCTCAACAGCCAACGCATTAAGCTTTTATATTATCTGTAACCTTCCAAACACCGGGTGAGTTCCAGACCGCATTATGTATTAAGCTTTTTTCGGCGAGGCTGTGTACCTTTCCACTCAGTGTTACATCATGATCATGCACTTCTACTTTGATGGCGTTAGCATCCTGAACAGCCCTACGTTTCAGTGAGGCTTCAATATCGGCCTTGACAGCCGCCGCTGTCGGCTTAGGTTTTAGAATGATTTGATTGCTAACACCGGTAACACCGGCCAGGTAACGAATAGAACTAGCAGCCAAACGGCGTTGATACTCCCAGGGAACTTCGCCAGTCAGCGTCACCCAACCATCCTCGACCATTACTTTCAACGGATCATTGGGTATAAATACATTCCACTCCAGCGTGTTCTTCACCGCTCGTGCGATATCGGCATCGGTACGCTGATTACTTCCTGGCAACTTCACGTCAATTTCTACCGCAACCCCCTTCACACCGCTGACTCTCTGTGCTGCGGTTTCTGCATGCCACTTCTCCGCATAGCTATCGACATGCCCAGCCAATGTCACAATGCCGTCTTTCACCTCCACTCCAATATCTGTAGCGCGAACGGAAGGTTCCCATTTGAGTTCAGCAAGCACATCTTGCTGAATTTGAGTATCTGACTTAAACATGTCTACATCTCCCTTAAACGCATGAGTGATCTTTAGGCACATAACATACACTTTCAGTTAGCACCTCATTACATATCAACAATTGCTTACCTGCCTTAGTTGACTCATTTAACTTCTAACTTGCGTCGCGAAGTCTTTTTCGTTTTTGGCAGAGTAATTGTTAAGATACCATCCTTAAACTTAGCGTCAGCATTTTGTGCATCCACCTCAGCTGGCAAAGCCACGGTCCTAGAAAAAGAGCCTTGCCATATTTCCGAATAAAAATATTCATCCTTTTTTTCTTCGGTCTCACCAGAGCGATGCCCTTTTAACGTTACCGCATGCTCAGTGACTTCAACCTCTAATTCTTTTCGATCAATTCCGGTAATTTCAGCGCGTACTATGATCTCTTTTTCGCGATCAATAATATCAACCTTAGGATTGCGTTGAGAGAACAATCCCAACCGCTCTTTGACTGAATCGTCTTTAAAGAAAGGCTTCATCCAACTGCGTTCAAAAAACCCTTCCATCATTCGGTCAAACTCCTCCAGGGGACTCAATGCACGGCTAGAAGTCTGGGTATCGTTTTTACCCTCTACTGAAGACTTGATGGCTGTCTTGCTCATGTTATCACTCCTTTTTAGGACCCTTATAATAAGAAATACAAATATATTACTTACCTTAGTTTTGATAGCTTTTCCCAATGGTTATAAAAACCACTTGGTTAGTTATAGCTTAACTTTGCATGGAGAGTAGATTATTGGGATCATTAAAAAGTGTTAACATACGTAAATTTTGACCTATGTCAAAATAAAGCATCATATTCAAAAAACTATTTTAAAATATTAAAAAAACCATCTAAACCTCTTAACAGTTTCTCTTAGCCACATGCAAAATTTGTAACTTAAGTATTCATCGTTAACAGCCACACTGGCGAGGAAAAGGTCACTGAGTCTAAATAGGTATTAATAAAGCTATTTTAATAACCCTTTGTGAGGCATGAGATATATGTTTTTCGGAAATTCTCAGCATCAAGATTTTGATAGACTAGTGCGTGCCTCACTGGCGGGGATGACAATGGGTATTTCCCCTATGTCGGTTATGCTTACATATTTGGACTGGTTATCCAGCATGGTACTATCTCCAGGAACCCAGGCTCATTTGCTACAAAAAGCCTTAAAAAAAACAGCTGCGCTTGTTTTCTTGGGCTAGCCACTCGGCTTTTGATCCCAATGCTGCCCCTTGTATTACCCCCTTACCTCAGGATCGTCGTTTTCGCGACCCTAGCTGGCGCAGCTACCCTTACAATGTGCTTTATCAAAGTTTCTTATTGCAACAGCAGTGGTGGTATAACGCCACAACAGGCTTACGCGGCCTCTCACCTCATCACGAACAAGCCTTAGAGTTCGGGGCTCGGCAATGGCTTGATGTGCTGTCGCCCTCCAACTACCTGCTGACCAACCCTGTCGTATTAAACAAAACTTTCTTCAGCGGCGGAGCCAATCTGCTTCAGGGAATGCAACACTACTATGAAGATATTCAGAACCATTTACTCGGCAAACCTCCCGTTGGCACCGACACTTATGTAGTAGGAAAGGATGTGGCGATCACACCTGGCAAGGTCGTTTACCGCAACCATTTGATCGAGCTTATTCAGTACACGCCTACGACCGACAAAGTGCATGCCATACCTACGCTGATAGTGCCTGCTTGGATCATGAAGTATTACATTCTTGACCTCTCACCACATAATTCGCTAGTCAAGTATCTGGTTGATCATGGGCAAACCGTGTTTATGATTTCCTGGCGTAACCCTACCGCCGAGGATCGTGATATCGGCATGGATGACTATCGCCAGCAAGGTATTCTCGCGAGTCTCGACACCATCGCGCAATTAATGCCCAATCAGAAGATACATGGCGTTGGCTACTGTTTAGGCGGAACGCTATTAGCTATCACTGCTGCGGCTATGGCTCGAAATAAAGATGATCGCTTAGCATCCATGACACTTTTGGCTGCACAAACCGATTTTCGGGAAGCTGGTGAGCTCATGCTATTTATCGATGATAAGCAACTCGCTTTCCTTGAGGATATGATGTGGGCTCAGGGCATTCTTGATACCAAGCAAATGTCGGGAGTATTTCAGATCCTTCGGTCTAACGATTTAATATGGTCTCGAATGATAAATGAATACCTGCTAGGCACACGACAACCCGTAAACGACTTAATGGCCTGGAACACAGATGCAACGCGCATGCCCTACCGTATGCATTCTGAATACCTGCGCAACCTATTTTTAAATAACGATTTAGCCGAAGGTCGCTTGCGGGTGGATGACCGCCCAGTAGCGCTTAGCGATATACAGGTGCCGATCTTCTGTGTCGGCACCGAATGGGATCACGTTGCACCTTGGCGATCCACTTACAGGCTGAACTTGCTTTCTGATGCACCTGAAACCACTTTCCTACTCACCAGCGGTGGCCATAATGCGGGGATTATTAGCCCTCCAGAGCACTCTCATCGGCACTACCGAATGACAGTGGCGCATGAAAACGATAGTTATATTGACCCTGACACTTGGCTAGAGAGCACAACTATACAGCCAGGCTCCTGGTGGAAGGAGTGGCAAATCTGGCTGGAGAAACACTCAGGGCCTCTGGTTAGCAAGCCAGCTCTGGGTTCAAGCGACTACCCGCCATTAGAAGATGCACCGGGGAGCTATGTGAAGCAGCCATGAACAAGGTTTTCTTTTCGGCGAGATAAATTGGACACCAGTTCGCCAGCGAAACGCGAAGACTAAATAAACTGGCAAAAAAGCACCTTCAGGATGCTAACTAATATTGATGGCACCTCCCCCTCTTTCCTAACCTAAAAATCATCTTACAAGTCATTTTGTTACTGACATAGGCTTTAAATATAAAAATAACTAGCTTTTATCACTGTATAACTCACAACATCTGCTACGCTTAACTTCCCCAACGTCTAAAAAAACCAAAAACCACATAACTATCTGAATTATAATACTTTCAAGAGAACCTTCTTTAAAAATCGTTCGTGGCTCATAGAGTTACACAAAAATTTTATTGGGGAACCTAGGATAAACGTATGGAGAAGTCAACTGGTTTGGATAAGCCATATGTCGAACAAGGAGTGCTTTACAGTCATTCCTCTCTCTTATTTGTACAAGAATTGAAAAACCTGTCTCAATACATATTAACTTTGCGTAGAAAAAACACACTATTATACCAAGGAGATCCTTTTCAAGGCTTATACATCGTGCAATGTGGCATGCTAAAACAAATGCTTCAGTCTAAAAACGACAATGAGCAGCTCACACACTTTTTTCTACCTGGCGAAATTATTGGCCTAGATGCTATTGGCGAGGGATTTTATGCAGGCACCGTGATTGCCATTGAAACATCAGGCTTACTGCACATTCCCTTTAGACGAATTGAAGAGTTTCCCAACCTTCAAGCTAGCCATATGCAATTGCTGCGCTGTTTGAGTCGGGCTATGAGCCTAGAGCACTCACGAATGTGGCAAATGATTAGCCAGCCTGCAGACGTCAGATTAGCCTGTTTTTTTGCTGCAATGTCGAGGAGTTTTTTTGCTCGGGGCTATTCGCCCTACTCTTTCAGGCTTGCCATGTCACGACATGAAATGGCCGATTATCTCTGTATGGCAGTAGAGACGCTCAGTCGCCTCATCAGCCGCTTTCAGCAACAAGAAATATTAACAGCACGTGGTCATGAGTACTGCATAGTAAACCCTGATGCATTAGCGTCTATAGTTGTAAAAAGGAAGTGAATTTATCGCAGACGACATTCTCCTAAGCGACCGTTTCTATCTTAGGAACAGGCGCGCTCTATCGCTCTCCTTTTACACAGTACGCATTATAATAAAAAACAACATCTTGGCCATCTCGTTTCCTCAACTTAAACACACTTTTATCGCCATTGGCCATGCGAAAGGCTTAACCATCCGCCAGACAGGAAAAGCAGTGAGCAAGCCTTGCTGTGCTGGCCTGACAGCGCATAACATTCGGTTCGGCGACGAGTTCCCATTACAGATTTAGCACGACGGTGACGCTATCCGCCTGATGATCCGTTGGCATCACCAGAAATCCAAACTCTTTTACCATCTTGAGCATTGGGTGATTCTCGCGCAGCACATCCGCAAATAGCTGCTTAATCGCGTTCATGCGGGCAAAATCAATAATCTGCTGCATAAGGCTATAACCCAGTCCGGTTCCTTTAAAATCACTACGCACCATGACCGCAAACTCCGCTTTCTCTTTATCGGGATCGGCAGACAGGCGCACTACCCCCACAATCTCGTCGCAGCCAGAAGGTATCGCTACAAAAGCCATTTCCCGGTCGTAGTCTATCTGGGTTAGTCGCGCCGCAAAGGCATGGTCGAACTTTTTGATGGCTGCAAAGAAGCGCAATCGCACATCACTGGGAGAGGAATGGCCCAGCATGTTGACCAGCGCCGCTTCGTCTTCGGGGCGTATGGGACGCAAGAAATAGGCTTGGCCACTGCGTGTCGTGATTGTTTGGGCGAGCTGCTTGGGATAAGGGCGGATGGCCATTGGCAGCCGTTGTTGCTGACCGGATCTAATCACGATGCGCGCATCCAAAGCCATCACACCAGAAGCGTCAGCCAACAGCGGGTTGATATCAAGTTCGACTACGCGTTCCAAGTCGCTGGCCAGTTGCGACAATTTTATAAGCGTGAGCGTGATCGCATCCAAATCAGCTGCTGGACGATCACGATAGCCTTGCAACATACGCGATATGCGTGTCGATCTGATCATATCTTGAGCCAGCAGTGAGTTAAGCGGGGGTAAGCCAACCACGCGATCACCAATGACTTCAACGGCTTTACCCCCCTGCCCAAACAGAATAATGGGGCCAAAAACGCGGTCTTCAGCGACGCCTAGAATGAGCTCATGCGCACCTGGACGACGAATCATCGGTTGCACATTGAAACCATCGACCCGTGCCGAGGGGGCCTCCTGATGGACTACCCTAAGCATATTCTCGGCCGCCAGATACACGGCCTCGGACGAAGCCAAGTTTAATTGCACACCCCCGACATCAGACTTGTGAGAAATATCGCGCGACAAAATTTTCAGCACGACCGGGAAGCCCAGCTGCTCTGCTACGTGACAGGCCTCCTCCGGCGTGCGAGCCAACATGGCCGGCACCGTAGGTATGCCATAGGCAGCCAAGACAGCTGATGCTTCGGGCTCCGTCAGTACGCTGCGGCCCTCATCAGTAACACGATCAATAATCGCGTTCGCGCTAGCCATATCGATGGTAATGAGATCGGAAACAGCCGCAGGCGTCTCCATAAGGGCCCGCTGATTGCGCCAGTAGCTGGAGAGGTGCAAAAAGGCACGAACCGCCTGCTCCGGCGTGCCATATGAGGGAATACGTTTCTCCGCAAACAGTCGTCGGGCTTCTGCGGGCGCGCCTTCGCCGAGCCAACAGGTCAAAACGGGTAGCCGATGTTTCTCAAGTGTCGTCATTACCGTTTGAGCAGCATCCAGGCTGTCGGTAACCGCTACTGGGCAATTAATAACGAAGAGTGCATCAGCACCGCGTTCATCAAGCAGTACGTCAAGCGCCTCAGCATAGCGTTGGCCCAACGCATCGCCGAGAATATCAACGGGATTAGCGTGTGACCAAGCCTTGGGTAACACGGCATTCAAACGCGCCAAGGTCGCCTCGGAGAGCTCTGCCAAGTGGCCGCCCAAATCGATCAATTCATCCACGGCTAACACACCGACTCCACCACCGTTGGTGAGTATAGCCAGCCGATCTCCCTGCACGCGGATGCCCGTGGCGAGCGTTCCTGCCGCCTGAAATAGCTCATCTAGGGTTTTCACCCGAAGCATTCCCGCACGCCTAAAGGCAGCGTCATAGATAGCATCGGATCCCGCCAGAGCCCCAGTATGCGAAAGCGCCGCTTTGGCACCTGCATCGCTACGGCCGGCTTTCACCACGACGACCGGCTTGTTTCGTGAAGCCATGCGCGCCGCCGACAAGAATTTACGTGCGTCGGAAATGGCCTCGACGTAGAGCAGAATGGAATGCGTTTTTGGGTCAAGCGCCAGGAAGTCGAGCACATCGCCAAAATCAACATCGCTCATTGCGCCTAGCGAAATAATATACGAGAAGCCGATACCTCGCGCTGACGCCCAGTCGAGCATCGATGTTGCCACAGCCCCCGACTGGGTAACGAAAGCGATATCGCCCTTCAAGGGGGTAAGATGAGCGAAACTGGCATTGATACCCTTGTGAGGAGCCAAAACACCCAAACAGTTGGGCCCTACAATACGCATTAGATAAGGTCGTGCCGCCTCGAGCATTGCCTGCTGGAGCGCCTTTCCATCTGACTGCTCTCCTTCGCCAAAGCCTGCGGTGATAACCACCGCCGCACGACAGCCCTGCTCACCAAGTTCCTTTATCAGGCCCGGAACGCTCTCCGGCGGGGTTGCGATGATCGCCAGATCAGGAGTGAGCGGCAATTCACTAACAGAGTGGTAGTTTAGGGTTGATCGAATGGCACGCTCACTAGGGTTGACGGTGAGCACCGGCCCTGCAAAACCAGCACTGAGTAAATTTCGTGCCAACACGGCACCCACCGACCCAGGCTGGTTGCTAGCACCAATGAGCGCAATTGTTTCAGGAGAGAACAGTACATCTAAATTGCGAATCGACATCTAACATCTCCGATCATGGTGGGATTTCGGGACGCCTCACATCGTGTTTAAAGTCACCTGAACCAAGTAAATTGAAGCTCGCACTGGCCTTGAGCGAGAAATGACGTGGACTACTCATTGTATGACGCTACTTTTTGCAGTAACTGTTTATTAACTTATTAACAGCAAAAATATTGATCTACAACATCAAAGCATTGATTAATGGGTAAGCCAAGGGGCCTATTTGCTTCTATACTTCCTTTTAGTCCTTAGGAGGTAAAAAAATGACAACCATGACAACTTTACAATCAAAACACCCCAAAAAGGCTTTGAACGCATTCAATTATGATAACGTTTTTATATGGTGGTACCAGCCCTGGATGACAACCAATGGCTCGGCTGCCAAGTTACAGGGTATTTTGTTTGATTCCCTCAATGATACCATGCGCCATGAACTCGAACTGTTTTCGACCATGGCCGATTCTTATAGCAAGCTAACGAGCTGTCTACTTGGGCTTGAAGGAATACAGACACCGCTATCGATGGCGTCTTGCTACCATAAAGTAGCGAGTGACATGGCTGACGTAACCATGAGGCGAATGCATAAGGTGTCTGAGCTTAACGAAGACTTCAAAGAACTTCTCTGGTGCGAAATATAGCACACCGAAAACCTACAAAAATAAAACTCTAACCAAAGCTGGATAGACAATGTCAGTCGAAACTATTCAACAAATGTTGAAGATGACGCGTTTATTACACACCAACTTAGCTTATAGCTTAAACAAAGCATCCCTTTCAACAAAAAAAGAAAAAGTGCGCATGCTGCTTGATTACCTATCACTGCATGAAAAAGAGCTGAGTCGTGTCTTGGCGCTGAGTGAGCAAGATGCTCAATCAGCTGCTATTCACACATGGTGTGTTGAGCACTTCGACAAGAACTTTATCACACTCGAAAATATTGATTACAGCAACATGACCTTCGCAGAAATCATGTGCTCAATCGTAACAATACATAACAAGATCATTGAGCTTTATCGCTATTTGGCGCTGCGTGCAGAAACAGTAGTTGCAAATGAGCTACTTAACAACCTCCTCACTCTTGAACAGCATGAAGCAATGCGCATGGTTCGTGACGCGCAAGAGCTTGAAGATCTTTAGCGCTCTAACTAAAGGCACTCACGAGGTTTAACAATTACCAAAGCCCACCTTGCATTCAAATACTTTCTAGCCGTAGAGACTGAACATTAGACCATTATGCTAAATAAAGAGCGCTTCATTTTACTTTTTATCAAGCACTGAGGGTGTACCATGATTGCAAATGACAGAAGAATACAGCTTGTGGAGCTCCGAGTAGAATTACTCGAACGTATACAACGCTACGAAGCACATCAGCACCAGCGAAGTGGTGCCTTAGATAAAGATTTGGAAGAACAGGCGCTTGAAATTCAGAGTGATGATGTCGTCGACCTTTTGGAAAATGAAGCACGTGCAAAGCTTACGCAAATTGAAAAAGCCCTCACTCGTATTGACGCCAACGTGGGAGAGCTCTGTGAGGTGTGTGGCGGAGTGATCGATATTCACCGCCTCCAGGCCTTACCTTACGCGACACGTTGCAATGAGTGCGCTATTCCATAAAGTGATGCGCTATTAATTCAGTAATCATCAGGCTGTGAGAGCAAAAGAAGTACATTCGATGCGGTTACGGCCGTTTCGCTTGGCATTCAATAGCAAGTGATCGGCACGGTTAATCAAATTATCAATGCAGCGATCATTCAGTTCAAGCGTGGCGATGCCAATGCTAACAGACAGCCTGGCGCTCTGCAGAGTGTTACTCAGTCGCTCTGCTATAACCTGGGCGCCTTGGATATCTGTTTCAGGTAATATGATGATAAATTCGTCCCCACCATAACGACCCAATAAATCCCAATCGCGCACCGTGGAACGCATCGCATGGGCTAAAGTTTTCAGCATATGATCACCCGCCGCGTGCCCCTGCTCATCATTGATAGTCTTGAAGTGGTCAATATCCAACATCATCACACAGAGCGATAAGCCATAACGAGCAGCCCGCTTGAACTCAGTGTTAGCCAAATCAAGGAGATGGCGTCGATTATACGTTTCAGTGAGGCCATCATGGGTAGCCAGGTAGGTCAGGTGCAAATTCGTAGCCACCAACTCAGCGGTGCGCTCTATCACCCGGCGTTCCACTTCTTGCTCGGAGTATTTCGCAACCTGCGTAATGTTGGTCATATTTGAGCTCAACACGATGCAGAGTAGATGCGACACTACCCCTGGTTGGTGCATGACAGGAAATAGAAGCAGCTTAAAGCTATGCTGGTCCCCCCCTTTGTTGAAGCAACCATCCGCCACTTCAAAATGAACAGGCACTTCCCCTTTAACACAGCGTGTGCAGTTTACGATCAACTCCTCGGCTAGGGGTGATGGAAGTAGATTTCTGAAAGGTTTACCCACACTTATTAGATGGTTGCTAAATTCAGCAGATTGCAGATGCTTAATCTCTTCAATAATATAGTGATTTCGCTCAGTAACACGAACGATTATCATCTCTTTAGGAAAACACTCCCAAAGGCTTTTTGCCACTAAATTCAAATCGCTATTAAGACAGCTAAAAAAATCCGGTTTATTACATACTGAAGTAAGCATGAACACACCTCAATGATATGAGCACATATATGTACAACACACTACTTCGGCTTTGACTACGACAAGCTACTTATAAAAACCTATAGCCCGTTGTTCGCGACACTCCTGTATGACGCGAAACTCATTATTTTTCTGCGTTACGAAGTCGAATAAGGTATTGTGTAACTCAGGAGTGGCATTAGTTTCTAGCAGCCAGCAAAAAAATGTCCATGACACTTCAGCAGCTTCTTCAGCTTTGGCGAGGATTTGATGCCCTATTTGATCGTCCACAACAAAAAAATGCTGTTCTTTTGTATTGAGCAAATGTATGTTCCCTTTTTGCTCAGTATTAATGCAAGCGCCAAGCTCCATTTTCCTAGCCACTTCTTGCAAATTGCAAAGGCGATGCATGCACTCCATGCTAATTGCGGTCATCAAACGACTAACCGATGAATCAAAAGGTAGGAAGGTAAGTGCTAGCCATCGATACCGTTTTAGCTCAGAAGCTTCATTAGAATAGGCTAAATTCAACTGTTCTTGAGGTAGAAGAGAAAGAGCTGCCAAGTTATTCATGATAACGAACCTTTGGGCAATAAAAAAAGGATCAGAGCGGGGCCCACAGGTGCATACTAGAGCATGATAAAGCCTACTTTCCTTGATATTCGTCAATTTTTATAGCGCAATTAAAAATATACAAAAAACGAATTAACAAGCTAATCCACTAACGCTAAGTTATTTTTAATAAAATTAACATTATTTAATAAAAGCTAATATTGAAATTCCGTATAAACAAAAGCACTAAACTACACAGGTAAAACCTTTATTAAAAAACACCTCATTGGGTAGTGTATTTTCAAAGCCCAGCAGCGCGCAATCTATCTTTTAGTCGCTGGTTTTCCTCAATTAAATCGGTCGTCAATGCGGCAAGTTCGGGTGCAGCCTCAAAATCGCGCTCCAACTGGTACATCCGCCGAGCACGTATCAGATCTTGACTGGTGAAGCGCCAGCTCGCCACATAAGGGGAACCATCAGCCAATAACCCGCTCTCAATACGCTCGATGACCCAGTCGGTTTCCACTGAGCAGGCACGCGCCAACTCATCAAGTGTCAGGGTCGCCTCATCAATCAAATCACCGCTAATAATAGCTCGCTGTACCATGGCTTAGCCTCCCTTCCGTTGGCGCGGATCAAAAGCCAGTTCCCGCGCCATGGTTTCATAGAGCTCCCGTGCCTTATAGCTATCGGCCGGGGGCAGTACGACCTCTAATTCCACATACAGATCACCCGGCTCAGGCCCGGGAATACCACGCCCCTTCAAGCGCAACCGACGCCCTGATTGAGAGCCAGCAGGCACCTTCAATTTCACGACCCCAGAAGGGGTGGGAGTTTCAATGCTGGCTCCTAACGCAGCCTCCCAGGGCGTTACCGGTACTGTCTGATGCACATCACGCCCTTCAACACGGTAACGCGAGTGGGGGGTAAAGCGAATCTCAAGGAACAGATCCCCCGGAGGCCCCCCGCCCACACCGGGGCTCCCCTGCCCCGTGAGACGGATATGCTGGCCGGTTTTAACGCCCTTGGGAATTCTTACGCTAAGGGTATGTTCCCTGGAACTGACGCGGCCTTGGGCATCGGCCTGTGGCACAAGCAGCGTGATCGACCGGGTAGCCCCGAAGTAGGCATCCTTGAGATCAATAACAACTTTCGCGTGACGGTCTTCGCCGCGCATTTGATAGCCGCCGGCGCCTCTTCTTGGGCGACGTGCATGGCCGAAAATATTCGCAAAGAAATCACTGAATTCACCGAGGTCAGCCTCCTCGAAGCCACGGCCGCTGAACTCAAAACCTGCATCCCAGTCCGGAGGGGGATGGAAATCCTGGCCAGAGTGATACTGCTCAGCCAGTTGGTCATAGGCGAGACGCTTCTCGGGATCAGACAGCACTGCCTTGGCCTCATTGATTTCCTGCATGCGCTGCTCGGCATCTGGCTCTTTGCTCACATCGGGATGAAACTTGCGAGCCAGCTTGCGGTAGGCTTTTTTAATCTCCTCGGACGTTGCGGTCTTCTTCACGCCGAGCATCTGATAATAATCCTTAAACTCCACGTTGAGAGCCTCCCGCAGTCGGAATGGGCTCCAGGCATTGTTCCGCCAAGTATCCCGGGTAACAAGCAGTAAATGACTTAAGGATAGTCGAGGCTCACGTCGCATGCCTGTAAGTTGGACATCTATTGATACCCAATTTAGAACATCAGAATTAAAGCCGTAGGCCCTTTAAGCAACCGTGGAGACGCCTGGCGTTGGCACACCACTTGCGGGTGCGACACTAGCACCTCCTGGATTCATAGAATAAGCGCAGCACTTTGGATCACAAGGTAGAGGCAGGAGGGCCAGCGCCAGTACCCTCTCTGCCTTACCTACCAAAGTGAAGCAGAGCATGGGATACCGACAACTGACCCAAGTCCAACGATACCAAATTTTTGCCTATCTTGAGACCGGCATCAGCCAGCGACAGATCGCCAAGGCCATTGGTGTCCACAGCAGCACCATTAGCCGCGAGATAAAACATAACGGTCTGCCCCGTGGTTATCCCAATTGGCAAGTGATCAGCGCCGACGCACTGCCTGGAAAGTGACTAAACGACTACCAAGCCTGGTTCGCTGGGTCACTGGCCAATTGATGGACGAATGGAGTCCTCAACAAATCAGTGGTTTTATGGCCAATGCCAACGGAGTCTGCGTAAGCCATGAGTGGATCTATGCGTTAATCTGGGACGACAAGAAGCACGGTGGAACCTTATGGAAACGGCTCCAGCTGTCACGCCAGCGGCGCTATCAGCGCCAATTGGCTAAGCGGGCGGGGTTAGGCAAAATCCCGCACCGAGTAGGCATCGAGCAGCGCCCTGCCAAGTTGGAAGAACGTCGCCATATCGGACATTGGGAAGGCGACACGGTGCTTAAGGGCCACAAAGAATCCGGGCTGGTGACCCTGGTCGAAAGACGCAGTGGCTACCTCTTGACAGCGCGGCTGCCAACAATCACCGCCACTAGAACGGCACAGGCGATGACGCGGTTATTGGCACCACGCCGAGGGGCAGTGCACACCATCACTTTGGATAATGGGTCGGAATTCGCCGAGCATCGGAAGGTTGCCAAGTCCGTCTCGGCCAAGACCTATTTTTGCGACCCGTACCGCTCATGCCAGCGTGGTACTAATGAAAACACCAATGGTCTGATTAGGCAGTATTTTCCTAAAGGTACTGACTTCCGCAAAGTGACCAATGCCGAGCTACGAAGAGTCGTCAATAAGCTAAACGATAGACCAAGAAAACGGCTGGGATACCGAACCCCAGCCCAGGTGTTCTTAGGTGAATACTCAGGAGCACTAGAAACCGCAGGTGCTGCACTTATTAGTTGAATTCAGGATAATAGTCAGTCGAGCGATGATCAAGCCTAGAGGATACGTTAATCCAGGAGAAAGCTCAGCGATTATCAAATTACAGGGACACATTAACTAAGTGCTATTTATTGTTACGAGGTGCTGAATTCGATGCTCGATAGAATGAAGCCAACAACTACGTAATAAAATCAAAATTTAAACTCATCTCCGTCTTCGTAAAATAGATCAATATCATTTTCAAGCTGTGACTGTTTAGCCTGCTCTTGCGCATGGAATTTCACTCGTTCTGTTAACTGAATTACTTGACTCATTGAGAATAGTTGAGCGTAGGCTAACGGCAAGGCACCACGGCGATGTAAATCAGCTAACGTTCCTTCTCCTAATTGGTTCAGAGCTTGCTGATTAATACAATGTAAACCCTGCATATGCAGTGACGCCTGCTTGTCACCCCAGGTCAGCTGTAGAGGCCAAGGCTCGATTAGGCCTGCTTCACTTAACACTTGGCAGGCAGCAGTCGTTAAGTGTCGGTTACACTCGCTTTGTTTGAGAAAACTCAGTGTTAGTTCGACTTGATTAGCAAGATTTCCCTTCCCTCCAAAAAGTGGCTCGGCGCTCAAATCGTCAGTGAGGTGCTGCCGTTCTATGCAGAATACTTTTTTATTCGTCTCGGCCTTTGCCAAGGTAAACGGATACTCTCGCAGCGACGCGGGCACGTAATCACCCAGCCAACGACCATCGCGATGCAAATACAAGTTGCATTCGTTAAATCCCAGTACTGCTACTGGGTGATAACCCTCATTCTGGTAAATAAAGCCCAATACATAATGGGGTACCAGACTGGCTAGCTCTTCCAGAAGAATGGGAGCCAAGTGATATTCTGCAGAAAAGAAATAGCCTTGACGTGACCAGAATCGTTTATTGACATGCTGAGTACGTGATATGGCGATCCATTCAAGCATGAGTGCACCTACTGTTCTTCAAAAAAAAGGGGCTGGTGAAACCAGCCCCTCATGCTACTAAGCTACTAACTTATCAAAAACTTCCTACCGTTGACTCATCATTAATACCAACTAGGCCAACTTCTTGGCTCATTGATGAGGGATTGAGAGTTCCAAACTCATCATCTCCCGGCATATCACTTATAGAGTTACTCTCGAACAGAAGGGTTGCATCATTACTTAGTTGGCTAGCACTGGCGTTATCAGCCACAGTAATAGCAAGCGTTGGAGCAGTCCGGTCTCCTCCAGCCGCCTCGACAAAGCGAGTCCCACCAGTTCCTTCTATTTTGACCGTGATCAGATCTCCTGAGTTAAGCCCCTCCTGAGCAATAAGCGAATTAAGTTGATTTGCCAAGTTAATACCTACAGTTATATTTTCACCATCCTGCCATGTACCTGTAGACTGCCACACTTCCTCTTCAGAGAGATAATTGCGGTTAGTGACTGAGCCGAAGCCCGCTCCGTTGAGTGAGTTCTCTACGGAGAAAGTCATCGTCGAGTTGGCAGAATGCGTCCTATCAGATACCCAACTGATAATCGCACTATCAATAGTTTCACTATCATCAAGATTAATATTATCAGGCACGGTAAATTGAATACCGACAACATATGAGCCTATCTCTAAATCAGGACTAGACAGAGATGAACCCTGTTCAATGTCGCCATTAGCACTCTCGACCATGGCGACAAAGTAAGTATCTGGCTCGTTTTGATCCTCTGGCACCACCACCAACTCAAAACCTGCTGTCGCAGTAGCACCATCTTCATCGGTTACCTGAACTTCCAGCGCGTAATTACCTACCCCTGCACTAGGGCTCCCCGAGAAAGTCTTCGTTTGTGCGTCGAAGAAGACTCCATCAGGTATGTTTAGGGCTTCATAGGTCAATATATCGCCATCCAGGTCGCGAAAGGTATCATCAGGAATCTCGAAGAAAAACTCATCTTCAGCTTCGATCGTCTGATCTTCAAGAGGGTTATTAACGAAAGGCTCGGTATCACCACTAAGTATAAAGGTAGAGTTCGTCGCGTTTATACTTGGCGCATTGCCTTGGTAAAGCTCAAAGAAGTCAATATGGAAGCCTTCGGAACGGCCTGCGAAAGTAATCGTATGAACACCGGCGTCAAGCACAAACTCCGCTGGGAAATTCGGTACCGAATCCGAGGTGCTATCGATAAAGTTCGCGAAGCCAAAATCGCCTGTTGCATTACCATACAGCTTTATAAACCCACTATTATCTATCGCATTGACATTACTAACGAGAAGCTCTTCAGCATTGTCATCTATCTTCACCCAGACATCATTCTGGGCATCGCTGGCCCCACCTGGATCCCGTGTCCCCCGAACTCGCAAGGTAAACTCCCCTGCTGCCGACTCAGGAATGACGAATGTATAGGTCAGTTCTGCCTGCGGCCCATTAAGAGCCTCACTGTCCTCATCGCCCCAGAGATAGTAACCAACTCCCTGGAAGTTCGCCTGGTTACCATTTTCGTCTGCCTCATCGAAGAACTGCCATTTGCCAGGAGGGTTTACTCCACCAGGTCCATTTATATCCTCAAACTGTACTTTAAGACGACTGTCCTCCATAAGGTAATAACCTTCCGACGGGATTGTCGTATCGCCATCCACAACAGGCGTACCATTCGAAATTAGATAGATCGGCTGCGATACCGGCCCCAATCCCAAGCCATCAGAGGTATTCGGGTTATCAATGACGGATGCAACAAAACCAAGCGGAAGTGTGTCATCTCCATCGAAGCTGGAGGTGTCGTTCAGGAAATCCCCATAGGTAAACTCCTGCGAAACATCGGCTGTGCCACTGGCGCCCAGCTGTACATCTACAAACTGGAACTCTGCAGCATTGTTAGCAGGGAAATTCTTATCCGCTAGACGGGCATTTACAGTATCGGCAATGCCATCCTGATTATTGGTTACTGGCTGGTGCCCTTTAGTCATGACGACTCGCACCCATTCACCAGCTGGCCCGCTAACAATTACCGAAGGTACTTCACCACCGTAGGTCCCTTGACTACCGGCAGAAAGCCCGTTGACACTCAATTCGGCAACTAGGTTAGGTGGCGTTTCACTCACCAGCACTTGTGCTCCAGCCTGGCTGCCATCGCTCATCAATTGTCCGCTGGCAGTACTACCATCAGTAAACTTGATATACACATTGGAGCCGATAAGTTCCGCCCCTGAGATCCCCCCCACATCCCAGAAGGGAATCGATCCCGTATCGACACTGGATTTGGTAAAGCCAGCAATCGAGTTAGGATCCATATCACCACTGAAACCAACTGTTTCACCGTTAGTAAATCCACCGTTGGCAGTGGCCGAAAATTTCACCAAGGCCCCACGGTAACCACCATTATTATCTGAATTCTCAGGCTCAGGATCGATTCCCGGCAGGAAATAATGCTCGTAGCCAGACGACCCCACAGGCTGAATTGCCCCGGTGTTACCGGCACTGTTGATCGCCCACTCCTTGGCTGTCGCATCCCCACCTTTGCCATCGGGATCAAACACGCTATCGCCATAGAGGGCTGTCGTCACATCAAAGAAAACCGCGGCGATCTTCTTATCTCCGGTATTTTGCACCTGGAACGAGTTACTGCCGTAATTGGAACTCTGTACGTCATTCCCGCCAGGAGTCACAGTGACCAATGCAGAGCCAACATCACCTTGATCATAGCTATCCGATAATTCGAGGTTAGCACCAGCAAAAATTTCTTCGATCTCGGTCGCCGGCACCGGCAAAGGAGTGCTAGTGTCTTCCTTGGCACTTACCTCGAAGTAGTCATAGGCAGCGGTAAAGGCTTCCGCCGCACCATGCGTGTGGGTAATCCCTACGCCGACCGAAGCTGCAGGGTCTAGTATCGCCTCCTTAAGGGCTCCGGTGAGTTCCAACCCGCTAATGGTCACGCTGGCATTACCCGGTAAAGGTTCACCTGATGCGTCCAGTAAAGTGACTGTCGCCGTCGCCATAGTATTGCCGACGTTATTGACACTGACATCGAGTACTAGCTTCGCTTTTGCAAAATCACCAAAGCCATAACCATCTGGGAAGTCAGCCCCAAGTTTGGTTTCGGCGTTGTTGTCGCGCGAGGAAAACTCAATGTCCTGACCAACACTGCCAAATACCAACTTGGCAAAATCATTACTGTTCACACTAACCGCCAGCCCTAGCTGCGAATAACTACCGGGCGCCGAAGCAAAGGGGTTATCCACCACGGACTCCAGGATGAAGCCTCCATCACGAATAATGCCCAAGTGATAATCATTCTGTGGCGTATTTGCAGACCCCGTATCACCACTCGTTGTCGTGACCCTGAGTTGATTATCGGCAACGATGCCGGCGCCGGTATCTTCGTCCTGGAATGCCGCATCAGAACTGGCCATAACCCCGGTGAAACCGTTCTGATAGGGAGTGCCGTTTACTTCGAAATTAAGGCGTATGCTTTCGCCGTCGGCCAAAGGCTGCCCATTTTGGGCGTCATAAGCAAAGACATCATCTACATTGGCATCACCATCACCATCAATATCTTCATCCGCCTGATTGGCAGTGCCATCTTCGTCCAGGTCATCACCCGGGGCATAACCGCCAAGCGGGCTGCCCTCATCAAAGTCAATCATGAAGCTCGTCGATGGCGTTGAATCGACAAGGTTGGCATTCTCTGAGGCATCTGAGACCGCCCCCTGAGCCACCCAGACCGTATAACTACCATTTTCATTCCAACCTCCAGCTGGAGACGAGATCGCATAAGTTGCTTCGCCCGTCGTTGCGTTGAAGCCATCGAAGCTGATCGTGGCAGCAACTGGAACCCCATCCAGCATGAGTGCGATGTCACTGTTATCAAGCGTCTCCGTAGCGATGCCCGAGGCATCAGCGTAAGTGACAACAACCGTAAGTTCCGCGTCGGTGTTGACTGGCTGTAGGATAGCAATCGTCGCGACCGGCTTGTCGTTATCGTCAGTGGATTCTTCGCCCTGTTGCTGAATACGCAAGTAGTCATAATTAGCAACAAAAACTGGACCGGAACCAAACGAGGTCTGGGTTACGCCAACACCGAACTCTTCTCCCGCACTAGTAATGGCTGTATTCAAAGGGCCATCCGGTAGGAGCAGTGCTGGCAGAGCCGTATCTCCCAAACTTTGTCCTGATGCATCAAGGAAGGTCATGGTGCCCGAGAAACTTGCCATGCCACCATCAACACTGGCTTCGATAGCCACAACAACATCAGCAATCTGCGCGAAGCTGATGCTTGGCGGCAGGCTGAAGGTCTGTTTGCTTTGTGAACCTCCTAGCTCATAGGAGTATTCAATTTGCCCGCCTCCGACGTTGCCGAAGGTTACCTTCAGATATTCGTCCTGGCTGAGGCTTATATTAAGACCCAGCTGCGAATACTGTGCAGGCAGCGAAGGGAAAGGGTTGCCAAATTTAAGCTCAGCAGTAAAACCATCACCTCCAGACACATTAGTATAGTAATTATCATTGGCGTTATTACTGCCTCCAGCATCACCCTCACTGGCCGAAATAACCAAATTTCCATTAATGATTTCAGCTGTACCGGTTTCCTCTGTGTCAGTACCCGAACCTTCAGTCACTCCGTCAAATAAGCCTTGTAGAGTCTCACCTTCATCGAATTCAAGATTGATCGTCGCAGGATCGGTGCTGGTAATATCATCCTCCGTCACCGTTCCCATTGCCGTCGCAGCAGCGGGATCGATAGCAAACGCCTCATCTGCAATCCCATTCAGGATGACACTGACCTGCTCCGGGCCGTTGGCTTGATCATCGTTGGCGACGTCAACCGTCAAACTGCCGACGCCGCCGGTGAAGACCACCGTGCGGGGCTCGGATGTACCATTAATAGTGAGATCCAATGCCACCTCGCCGCTGAAGCCTTCCGAAGCGGTGAGGCCGAAACTTAGCGTGGTGGCACCCTCGTCGCCGCTTTCGACCATCGGATCAGCATCGGAAATGCCGATCAAGGTCGGCGCGGGTGGCTCGACGATTCCCGCGGGCACAAACTCGATATAGTCGATACGTGCGTATTCCAGCGTAGCCGCAGTTGCAGAGAGCGCCAGAGTAGCATCGTCGCCCACTGTGACATTTTCGAAAGTCACTGTGCGGAAGCTTGACGCTTGGGCAGCATTGCCACTGGTGGCGTCGTTATCGAAGATCCAGTCGCCGCTGAAGCTCTGGCCCTGGGCATTACCGATGCTCAACTGCGCCGTACTTTCGCCGTCGTTTTCGTCAAAATACCCGACAATCACGGTGTAAGTGCCCGCCGCAACCGCACCGGCTAGCGCGTAACTGGCCGTGCCCGACTCGCCACCCTGCAGCCGGATACCTTGACCCTCATCCGCTGCGCCGATGTTCTCGACGGTGTAATTGGTTGCCGTGGTAAAGTCCTCGGCCTGAAGGCGTACGGGCGTTGTTGGCGCGACCTCGTCATCCTCTGTCACTGTGCCCGTTGCCGTTGCAGCAGCGGGATCGATAGCAAACGCCTCGTCTGCAATCCCGGCTAGGATGACACTGACCTGCTCCGGGCCGTTGGCTTGATCATCGTTGGCGACGTCAACCGTCAAACTGCCAACGCCGCCTGTGAAGACCACCGTGCGGGGCTCGGATGTACCATTAATAGTGAGATCCAATGCCATCTCGCCGCTGAAGCCTTCCGAAGCGGTGAGGCCGAAACTTAGCGTGGTGGCACCCTCGTCGCCGCTTTCGACCATCGGATCAGCATCGGAAATACCGATCAAGGTCGGCGCCGGTGGCTCGACGATTCCCGCGGGCACGAACTCGATATAGTCGATACGTGCGTATTCCAGCGTAGCCGCAGTTGCAGAGAGCGCCAGAGTAGCATCGTCGCCCACCGTGACGTTTTCGAAAGTCACCGTACGGAAGCTTGCTGCCTGGGCAGCATTGCCACTGGTGGCGTCGTTATCGAAGATCCAGTCGCCGATGAAGCTCTGACCCTGGGCATTACCGATGCTCAACTGCGCCGTACTTTCGCCGTCGCTTTCGTCAAAATACCCGACAATCACGGTGTAAGTGCCTGCCGCAACCGCACCGGCTAGCGCGTAACTGGCCGTGCCCGACTCGCCACCCTGCAGCCGGATGCCTTGACCCTCATCCGCTGCGCCGATGTTCTCGACGGTGTAATTGGTTGCCGTGGTAAAGTCCTCGGCCTGGAGGCGTACGGGCGTTGTTGGCGCGACCTCGTCATCCTCTGTCACTGTGCCCGTTGCCGTCACAGCAGCGGGATCGATAGCAAACGCCTCATCTGCAATCCCAGCTAGGATGACACTGACTTGCTCAGGGCCGTTGGCTTGATCATCGTTGGCGACGTCAACCGTCAAACTGCCAACGCCGCCGGTGAAGACCACCGTGCGGGGCTCGACCACCCCATCAATATCCACGCTCAGGGCCACCTCGCCGCTAAAGCCTTCCGAAGCGGTAAGGCCGAAGCTTAGCGTGGTGGAGCCCTCGTCGCCGTTTTCGACCATTGGGTCGGCGTCGGTAATACCGATTACCGTTTGGCCAACATCATCTTCTGTCACTGTGCCCGTTGCCGTTGCAGCAGCGGGATCGATAGCAAACGCCGCGTCTGCAATCCCGGCTAGGATGACACTGACCTGCTCCGGGCCATTGGCTTGATCATCGTTGGCGACGTCAACCGTCAAACTGCCAACGCCGCCGGTGAAGACCACCGTGCGGGGCTCGGATGTACCATTAATAATGAGATCCAGAGCCACCTCGCCGCTGAAGCCTTCCGAGGCGGTAAGGCCGAAGCTTAGCGTGGTGGTGCCCTCGTCGCCGTTTTCGACCATCGGATCAGCATCGGAAATACCGATCAAGGTCGGCGCCGGTGGCTCGACAATTCCCGCGGGCACAAACTCGATATAGTCGATGCGCGCATATTCGAAGGGTGCCGCCGTGCTTGCCAGGTCCAGAGTGGCGTCGTCACCCACCGTGACGTTTTCGAAAGTCACCGTGCGGAAGCTTGCTGCCTGAGCAGCATTGCCACTGGTGGCGTCGTTATCGAAGATCCAGTCACCGCTAAAGCTCTGGCCCTGGGCATTACCGATGCTCAACTGCGCCGTACTTTCGCCGTCGTTTTCGTCAAAATACCCGACAATCACGGTGTAAGTGCCCGCCGCAACCGCACCGGCTAGCGCGTAGCTGGCCGTGCCCGACTCACCGCCCTGAAGCCGGATGCCTTGCCCCTCATCCGCTGCGCCGATGTTCTCGACGGTGTAATTGGTCGCCGTGGTAAAGTCCTCGGCCTGGAGGCGTACGGGTGTTGTTGGCGCGACATCATCATCCTCTGTCACTGTGCCCGTTGCCGTCGCAGCCGCGGGATCGATAGCAAACGCCTCATCTGCAATCCCATTCAGGATGACACTGACCTGCTCCGGGCCGTTGGCTTGATCATCGTTGGCGACGTCAACCGTCAAACTGCCAACGCCGCCGGTGAAGACCACCGTGCGGGGCTCGGATGTACCATTAATAATGAGATCCAGAGCCACCTCGCCGCTGAAGCCTTCCGAGGCGGTAAGGCCGAAGCTTAGCGTGGTGGCCCCCTCGTCGCCGTTTTCGACCATTGAATCGGCGTCGGTAATACCAATCAATGTCGGCGCCGGTGGCTCGACAATTCCCGCGGGCACAAACTCGATATAGTCGATGCGCGCATATTCGAAGGGTGCCGCCGTGCTTGCCAGGTCCAGAGTGGCGTCGTCACCCACCGTGACGTTTTCGAAAGTCACCGTGCGGAAGCTTGCTGCCTGAGCAGCATTGCCACTGGTGGCGTCGTTATCGAAGATCCAGTCACCGCTAAAGCTCTGGCCCTGGGCATTACCGATGCTCAACTGCGCCGTACTTTCGCCGTCGTTTTCGTCAAAATACCCGACAATCACGGTGTAAGTGCCCGCCGCAACCGCACCGGCTAGCGCGTAGCTGGCCGTGCCCGACTCACCGCCCTGCAGCCGGATGCCTTGACCCTCATCCGCTGCGCCGATGTTCTCGACGGTGTAATTGGTCGCTGCGGTAAAGTCCTCGGCCTGGAGGCGTACGGGTGTTGTTGGCGCGACCTCGTCATCCTCTGTCACTGTGCCCGTTGCCGTCGCAGCAGCGGGATCGATAGCAAACGTCTCGTCTGCAATCCCATTCAGGATGACACTGACCTGCTCCGGACCATTGGCTTGATCATCGTTGGCGACGTCAACCGTCAAACTGCCGACGCCGCCGGTGAAGACCACCGTACGGGGCTCGACCACCCCATCAATATCCACGCTCAGAGCTACCTCGCCGCTAAAGCCTTCCGAGGCGGTAAGGCCGAAGCTTAGCGTGGTGGTCCCCTCGTCGCCGTTTTCGACCATTGAATCGGCGTCGGTAATACCGATTACCGTTTGGCCAACATCATCTTCTGTCACTGTGCCCGTTGCCGTCGCAGCCGCGGGATCGATAGCAAACGCCTCGTCTGCAATCCCGGCTAGGATGACACTGACCTGCTCCGGGCCATTAGCTTGATCATCGTTGGCGACGTCAACCGTCAAACTGCCGATGCCGCCGGTGAAGACCACCGTGCGGGGCTCGGATGTACCATTAATAGTGAGATCCAGAGCCTCCTCGCCGCTAAAGCCTTCCGAGGCGGTAAGGCCGAAGCTTAGCGTGGTGGAGCCCTCGTCGCCGCTTTCGACCATCGGATCAGCATCGGAAATACCGATCAAGGTCGGCGCCGGTGGCTCGACAATTCCCGCGGGCACAAACTCGATATAGTCGATACGCGCATATTCAAAGGGTGCCGCCGTGCTTGCCAGGTCCAGAGTAGCGTCGTCACCCACCGTGACGTTTTCGAAAGTCACCGTGCGGAAGCTTGCTGCCTGAGCAGCATTGCCACTGGTGGCGTCGTTATCAAAGATCCAGTCGCCGCTAAAGCTCTGGCCTTGGGCATTACCGATGCTCAACTGCGCCGTACTTTCGCCGTCGTTTTCGTCAAAATACCCGACAATCACGGTGTAAGTGCCCGCCGCAACCGCACCGGCTAGCGCGTAGCTGGCCGTGCCCGACTCACCGCCCTGCAGCCGGATGCCTTGACCCTCATCCGCTGCGCCGATGTTCTCGACGGTGTAATTGGTTGCCGTGGTAAAGTCCTCGGCCTGGAGGCGTACGGGTGTTGTTGGCGCGACCTCGTCATCCTCTGTCACTGTGCCCGTTGCCGTTGCAGCAGCGGGATCGATAGCAAACGCCTCATCTGCAATCCCGGCTAGGATGACACTGACTTGCTCCGGGCCATTGGCTTGATCATCGTTGGCGACGTCAACCGTCAAACTGCCAACGCCGCCGGTGAAGACCACCGTGCGGGGCTCGGATGTACCATTAATAGTGAGATCCAGAGCCACCTCGCCGCTAAAGCCTTCCGAGGCGGTAAGGCCGAAGCTTAGCGTGGTGGAGCCCTCGTCGCCGTTTTCGACCATTGAATCGGCGTCGGTAATACCGATTACCGTTTGGCCAACATCATCTTCTGTCACTGTGCCCGTTGCCGTTGCAGCAGCGGGATCGATAGCAAACGCCGCGTCTGCAATCCCGGCTAGGATGACACTGACTTGCTCCGGGCCATTGGCTTGATCATCGTTGGCGACGTCAACCGTCAAACTGCCAACGCCGCCGGTGAAGACCACCGTGCGGGGCTCGACCACCCCATCAATATCCACGCTCAGAGCCACCTCGCCGCTAAAGCTTTCCGAGGCGGTAAGGCCGAAGCTTAGCGTGGTAGTGCCCTCATCGCCGTTTTCGACCATCGGAACAGCATCTGTTATGCCAATCAGTACCTGAGGTTCGGCCTCTTCGGTCGAGGACACCTGGAGATAGTCGTAAGAAATGTCGAAAGTATCAGGCGACTGGCCACCGGTGGATGTTTGTATAAAGCCTACGCTGACGCCCTGAGCTTCATCCTTAATTGCTGAAGCCAACGGATCAGTCAGCGTTATTTCTCCCGAAGCACCGTCAATTATATTGGTATTATTCAACGTCAATACAGAGCGAGTGAGTGCCTTAACTTCGCCGGATGTAGTATCTACGACTATTTCAAGCATCAGCTTCACTGAAGCTATGTCGCTGTAGACAACACCACTCGGTAAGGCAAAGGTCGCGCCTGGAACAGCAGGTGTTGCTCCCTCTACCTGTTTATTTTCATGGGCGAGCTGGAAAGCAGCGGTACCGTTCGCACCGAAAATCCATTTCACTAGATTGTCTTCCGAAAGACTGACCGCAACACCACCAGCCTGGTAGTTAAGTGGTGCCTGCAGGCCCTCTTGCTGATCATCGAAGTCCGGCATAGCAAAACTTGTCTCAACGATAAAGCCACCAGGATTCTTCACCCCTACCGCATATGCATCCTTCTGAGAATTGTTGTTGGTATAGTGATCACCTGTATCGGCTACAATATTAAGTGTGCCATTCTCGACACTTGCTGTACCGCTCTCGACAGCTCCAGCAGAATTACTCTCATTTGCCCGGCCCATTAACCCCGTCAGGCCAGCCTCATAGGGACTCGCGGTGTCTTCTTCAAAGTCAAGCAAGAAGGTTTCGCCAGCCGCTAAAATCATGCCATTAGCAGCATCGTATGGGAAAAGGTCGTCATCATTATTAACGCCGTCCTCATCCAGGTCGTCCGGATTGGGCACAGAGCCCTCATCGTCTTCGGTCACACTGCCCGTTGCTGTGGCCGCCGATGCATCAATTTCAAACAACCCTGTGCTATTGACTGCGACCAAAGTGACTGAAATTTCGTTGGTACCATTAGCCACATCGTCATTAGGCACATCAACCGACAGGATGGCGGTGCCGTCGCTGAAGTTCAACGTATCCGTCACGGTCACGCCATCGATGCTCAGGGTCAATTCCACCTCGCCACTAAAGCCATCTGAAGCGGTGAGGCCGAAGTTCAGTGTCGTGAAGCCATCGTCTCCATTCTCGATGATGTCAGGAGCATTAACGATAGCCAGAGTAGTGGTGGGATCCGTTGGCTCTGAAATGAGATCCGGCGAGGTAACGTTGAGATAATCCCAACTAGCCATGAACGACTCTATGGGATTGTTGTAATCAGTTGAAGTGACCCCAACTGCCGTTGTTGAGTTCAGATCAGTAAGATTACTTAGCACTGCGGGTGGCAACACCTCAGGGGACGCCGTTGCGAAACCATCGGTTGCCTCGGCACGCAAGCCCCCCAGAACATTTTCGTTAGTATCGAAGAAAGTAACGATAGGAGTCACAGTACCGGCTGTCTTGTTGACGACTAGCGTCAGTTCTACAGAGGCAATATCATTCAGGGTTGTTGAGGCATTACTCAGCATATTCGCAAGCGGAATGACTGTATCAATGGCGCTTTTGGACCAGATTTGCACCCCGTTACCGCCATTACCACCGAACACTAGCTTGACGAGCTCATTATTGCCCTGACTGCCAAGACCGAAGACTATGCCTTGCTGGGCAAAGTTCGGGACAGTATCAGTTGGTAGCTCTTGGGCTGCGAGAGCGGCAGGGAAGGGATTATCAAAGCGCGAGGTAATGTTTATCGTCTCTAACGCTGGATCGCCCAGTGCCACATACTTGATAAAGTCATTCGCACTCGGGTCAGCCGCTTGTGAAATGTCGCCATTGGATGTCCAGACGATCAGTTCGCCACCCTCCACAGTAGTGAAGACCGTATCATCTACAACGTCACCCAGCGTGCCATCAAAACCGCCTTCCTCAAGCGGCGACCCGGGATTCTCGAAATCAAGTTCGAGGATGACTCCATCGCTCGAGTAATTCACATAAACCGAACTAGCCGTTGCGCTGTTGCCATTGTTATCGCTATCGAGTACTGCATTGGCGGCGACTGAAGCGGTGATTGTCCCGGTTTGCCAGCCGCTCTCAGGGGCGTCAAAGGTATAGGTGGCAATGCCACTGGCGCTATCATAAGCCACCAGCGAAGGAGTAACTAACGCACCAGCGGCAGAGGAAACAGTGACATCGGTAGCACCGATCTGTGTGCCGGAAATGTTGCCATCGTCAGTGTACTGGACAGTGACAATAACCTGTCCATCGCTCGACTCCGGCGCTTCAATCGAAAGAATGCTGGCAATCGGTATACCGCTGTCGACTGCCTGATAAATAGCTATGGCGTTGAAGCCCGGCTCGCCGTTATCCGCATTGACATCAATAACGATCTTGCCATCTGTCACTATAACGTTTTTGGTAAGAACGGTTGGCTTGTCGGCTCCTCCCGCTGCTATAAAGGCATCAAAGTTCTCAGCAAACAACTCGCCTTGTATCGTGTAGTCACCCTGGCGCTGGCCGCCCTGGGTTTGATAAAGCTCAGCAAAATGCAGCTCCACCACATATAAACCATTGGGCACTTCATAGGTTGCTGTGTATGAGCCAGCAGCAGAGTCACGATAGGTGTGGTAGGCAGAACCATCCAGATCGACCCCACCACTGTTGCTACCGGTTGCTCCGGCTTTACCATCAATATTACTGACTGTTTTTGTACTCGGCGAGTAATACGCGGGGTCATCCGCCTCAAGATCGATACCCAGGATCGGATCATTAGTGATGGCACCGCCATAAGTATTTTTATCATCACCCTCGAGACTATTATCGATAGTGTTGCTGGTTGGTCCGACGTTTATCGCTCTTTGTAACGCCCCCTTGACGAGCTGTTCAAGGTTCCGGGCAATAATGACATCCGTTTCAAAAGCGGCGACACCAAGGCCTGTCGTATCAGTAAAGCTACCTGCAGCAACGCCAACCTTGAAAGCACCATTTTCCCAAGCATTAGAACCTGTCGGCGGGGAAATGGTGTACTGGATAGTAGCGGTCTTGCCATCATTGCTGAGTGTAATAGCATCGTTATCAGCCAGGGAGACGGCACCAGGCTCATAACCGGTAAAAATCAGCTCATCACCATTGATAGAATCAACATTAATTCCAGCGTTATCGGTAACCACTACTGTGGCCAAGATGTCACTGTCGTTATCGAAAGGTTGATCGATCATTATCGACACTACTTCCGGTGGTGTTACATCTTCAGGTGGCACATAGGTTCCACCAACTTGCCAGACCACCAAACCGCTGATTTTGGCCTGGTTGACCGAGGCATCGAAGCCAATGTTGAGAACACCATCAGTGACGGTAACGGCGTAGGTCTTGATCACTTCGGTTGCTGCGCTACCAACATCGCCAATGATGTCATAGTCATCTTCCACCAGCGCATCCTCAATGCTAATGTCAAAGACACGCGCCCCAGTACCGCTGCTGTTTTCCACACCATGGTAAATCTCGGCGAAATACATATCGATCAGGTATTCACCGTTCTCGACCGGAATCGAGTAGCCCCATTCGCCGGCATCTTCTGCCGAGCGCTCAGACTGATGCAGCTCATCGGGGACACTGCCGTCGATGTCGACTACGTTGACATAATCTTTGGAGGTGACACCGCTAACCCAGCCATTAACCTCAGCGTTGGTCATGTCTGAGAGGAAATCAATTGTCTGGTCACGTACGGTGACGTTGTTAATATCGGGCCCCCCCGAGCTGATCGCGGCAACCGCAGTCAACGCAGGTACAGTGGTAATGCGCGTCCCGTTAGCGGTGGACGTGAAGCTGAATACTGACTCGCCAGTACTGGGATCGAAGTCTTCAAAACCCTCACCACTAAAAGTGATTGCCGTTTCGTTATTGATAGTAATGATCGCGGATCCAGCTTGATAGGTTACGTCGCTGGCATCGAACGAAGCACCCTGAACAACGACTTCATCGTCGGGTGTGAAGTCGGTGATTTCAGTACCGTTTATAGTATCGAGCGTACCTTGGAAGCTGTCGGCTCCACCGCCCCCTGTAAACGTATTATTGCCACTCCCGGCGATCATCACGTTGTCGCCGCCATTACCAGTGGCATGAAAATCTGCCATGGTGCCGGAGCCATCGAAGTTCTCGACGCTGTCATCCAGCGGCGACAGTACGGTATCGGTTCCGGTATAGATAATAGTGTCAATACCATTAGAGCCTTCGGCCCCCACACCGCCAGCCGAATCTGCCTCAATCTCATTACCGAAGCCATTTATTTTGAGGTTTTCGAAGTTAACCGGTGCAAGAGGCGCACCTTCACTGGTTTCAGCTAGGAAGCCAAAAGCAGCTCCAGAGGGGGCCTGGGAATCACCATCGCTGATGGTATGATTACCTGTCAGGACGTCACGTAAAACACCCTCAGGCAGCGTAAAACCATTCAGAGGCAGTTCGGTAAAGGCATCCTGGCTATTGAAACGGTAGCCCGCGTAGAGGGCGAAGCCGTCAGCCATATCAATCTCTAGGTATAATTCAACCTGCGTCACAGCAGTATCTGTGAGTGCTGGCACCGCCACTTGAGCCAACGCCTGATAATTGTTGTCGTTGATTTCATAACCAACTTCAAAGCCAGCTTCTCCGTTTACCTCTCCAAACACAAGGCGTACGAAGTTGGCCTGAGTACCATCGCCAAACATGAGTCCAGTCAGTTGGCCATCTGCAACACCGCCATTATCGGCAACCCAGTTGAGCACCTGTGTTGTTGCCACCAGACGCTGAACATCACTGCTGGGATTGACACCTACATGCATAGCATCACGAACGCTATTTGCAGGACCGACCACAGTGCCCGGCACAACCTCCTTGATTTGGAACAGTGCGGCATTGGCACCGGGAATGATATTACCGCCGATATCATAAAGGCCGGGAAGCCCCTGATCCGGGTTGGCATCCTGATTCGGCGTCGCACCATCAAGTGCTGCGCCCATCAAACCAGTATCACCGATGGTGCCGGGATAGGGAGCCTCGGTAGGCTGAAAATTCATGACGATGGCTTCGCCTGGCGTCAGCGCGAGACCATTTGCGGCGCTGTACTCAAATGGGTCATGAATATGGTTAATGCCGTCAAGATCATGATCAGTCGGATCAGCGGCTTCACTGCCGGCGAGAGGAACAGCCCCATTATTGGGCTGGAGGATTTCGATTTTGGTACCACTTCCGCTGTAAACAGTTGCCCAAACAGAACCACGAAACGCTGCCTGGTTATCCCATGCAGATAGGTCATCGCCAATAGAAGCCAGCCCAAGAGGACTGCCTGACAACGCCAATGTGATCCTCTCAGCAGCTTTTACCCCACCGCTACCGCTAGCGGTTTGCATGACGCCATTCTCATCCCGTCCCATCACGATGAGGTTGCCACCGCCCAACTGTACTGCCATAAGAGCGCCGGACATCTTCGTCTCACCATCATCAAAAACGGTCGACGTATATTCGGTCAAACCATTGATCGACCCCGTACCTGAGTCAATTGCGCCATCGTTATATCCCCCTTCGAGATAGTTGCCTTCTATAACGTTAAGTGTGGCCACCACGTCATCAATATCTGCCGGCACCCCAGCGGTTCCGAGTACACCGGATCCTCCGATACTCGACGGCGTCTGGGTATAGTCGCTAGTCAGGTACGCCTCACCATTTTCGGTAATGTAATACAGCTCTCCAGGAACTAAGCTAATAACGCGGCTTGTAAGATCCCCAGAAGACACGCCGTTAGACTCATCCTCAACAGTTACCAGCCAGTCGATAACACTGTCGTAGTGCTCTTCAGATACCAGCAGGAAAGCATCCTCAACCCCATTCTTGGGCGTAAAGAGGAGCCCAGCTTCACCGCCACTGGCACGTGTCGGGTTCGGGTGACCGCCGTAAACCAGGGTTAAAGGATCGTCAAAGTCAGGATGCGCCATTACGTAGGTGGCGGCGCCCGCCTGACCAGCGGAAAGAACCCGGCCAGCGAGATCGTCTGATCGAGTGATTTCGTGAAACTGATCGAGGTTTTTAGGATTCCAAGCTTCAGTATTGATGCTGTCACTACCACTACCATCACCGTTATTAAGATTGGTAGCTATATAGTTTTCATCTTGTTCAGCATCGATATTGCCACCATTATCCCCCGCCTCGCCAACAGGGCGACCGCCCCAGCTATTATTAGCGCCGTTATCATAAGTCCAGACGCGTCCATCTTCGGTAACTTCTACATCATAGGCATTACGATACCCCGCAGAATAAATCTGCACTGGGCCGTTAGGATCTATTTTTCCCCCGTTGAAGCCATCATTACCACCAAAGGGGTCAGTGAGCGCTTCTTCGCTCGGGGAGCGTGAGGGGTCGTTTAAGGTAGGAATGTCATAGACGTAATTGCGGCCATCATCGTTTTTGATCTCCATGGATTTAAGTTGATCAAGATCGACCTCTAAAATCGCCGCACTATAGGCCGTTTCCTGCTGTCCAGAAAAATTATTCGAAGGTGCACCAGCATTGGCATTACCCCCGTTAGCAACGATGAGCCTCTCACTTAGTAAACGACCGTTATCGTCAAACTCTTGTATGACTTCCAAACCATTAAGAGAGTGATTCTCTTCGGAACGAGCAAGTCCCCGGACAAGATCTAGTGCTTCCCATCCATCTACTGTCTGCGTTAGGCGCGTAATGATGCCAGAGTTTGTATCGAGACCTGTGTCAGAGCCACTACTCCCAGCACCAATGCGATTATCACTAGATGTCACATAGATATTGACTGCCGGCTTTCCATTAATTATGACCGGGTCACCGTTTTCATCATATTGCGGGGTTACATCAATACCCGTAACTTGACGATTGTTAGATCCCCCCTCGGTACCATCATCGTTATGGTTAGGTAATTCCTTTACTAAAAAAACAGTTTCAGCTTCAACGACATAGAAACTTGCCGTACTGTCACTATCTGCTGTATTAGGATCTCCAAATGCTACGGTTAAAACCTTGACATCACCACTCTGCTCAGTGATATAGAGGCGACCATCTGCCCCCCACACCAGTGCGGTAGGTTGGGACAAGGTAATTTTTCCGTTGAGATCTAAACTGCTTTGAGAAAAATTATTCGTAACCATGATGGGAGGATCCTTTTAACTGATTATTTTAAAACAGCTTTCGGGCAACAAATTAACTAAAAATTACTAAAACAGAACGCAAGCCCTACTTCGCATCATGAACTTTAATCTGCAAGCAATTTTCAGCTTCATTAGTTTTATCAACAATGCTAAAGCTACGCGGCAACAAACGCTGCTGCATAGCTTCCACGCAAAGCCACGCACTGGTTAAAAAATAGTTCGGATAAAAAAAAACATCAACAGACTTATTATAAAAATCAGGCCAACTAACCAAGAAAACAAAGTTTAGGTTTTATTTTTTACTGTTACCAAGCAAAAGAAACATTAAAAATAATACATTTTCCGTTTAAAAAATGACGCCAACTAATGCTTTTTTACAGTAGAAACCTAACTATCAAGGACTAAAAACATACCATTCCAGGCCACATCCAGAAGCTAATTCACTGATTTCTTATTAATAAAATCAATCAAGAAAGCTTCCCTTGCTTTATTTTAAACAACTGAATAACCGAGGAAATACATTTGACCACCTCGTTTGAACAAAGCATTGTTTAAGCGAGTGTATGTATTAGCCCTTTTAAATGACTGGGAACTTATTCGTGCAAGAAAAAATCAAGTGGTGGAAATTGTCTTTAATAAAATCGTAAGTTGGTAGCCATAGTTTTCGTGACGTACAGATGTCCAGCCGTGTTACTCAGCAGCACAGACGACCAAACAAACGATAAGCACTTAAAGGCAGTCACTGTATTTCATCCACTGGTATAGAAGGCGGTCTCAATAACCAAGCGCACACGACGTGACTGCCACTCCAGTTCGATCTACATCGTTCGGGCGTGATGGATGTCAATGGCATCTATTAGCAGATAGAGTTTGGCGTCCCTGGCAGGAGTCGAACCTGCGACCTGCCGCTTAGGAGGCGGCTGCTCTATCCTACTGAGCTACAGGGACAAACGTGGTCTTAAACTTGCGGGCGCGTAGTATAACGCGTCGACTTAGGTAGGGCCAACCGAATGGCTATATCCAGCCCAGCAAACGCAGCGCGAAGATGCCTAGCGTAACGGTAATGCTCGCCATCAGCGTGGTGATGGCGATGATATTGGCTGCCAGGGCCACATTGCCGCCTATCGCTTTCACCATTACAAAGCTGGCGGCGGCAGTGGGGCTGGCGAAGAACAGGAACAGCAGGCCCAACTGCTCGCCTGAAAACCCCACTAGCCAAGCCGCCACAGTAGAGAGTATTGGGAGCGTGACCATCTTCATCAAGCTAGCGCCGAGAGCCACCTGACTGCTGTCGCGCATGCTCGACACGGAGAGCGTCGCCCCAATGCAAATCAACGCCAGCGGCAGTGTTAACGAGGCAAAATAGTCCCCGGAGGTAATCACCCAACTGGGTAGCGGAATAGAAAGTGCCGTAAAGGGTAACGCCGCAAACACAGAAATAATCAGCGGATTTTTGGCGACATGCTTAAGCAGGCTGCGCCAATCGGTGGACTGGCCCGGTTGGTAGAAGGCCAACACCACAACCGAAAACGCGTTATACATCACTATCACCACGCCCAGTAGAAGACTACCCGCTGAAAGGCCATAGTTACCGTACATCCCCGCTGCCAACGCCAGCCCTACTATCCCGCAGTTGCCGCGAAACGCCCCCTGAACGTAAATGCCGCGATCATGATGCACTACACGGTATCGCGCCCATACCCAGCTCAATAAAAACTGCCCCAGCGTAGCCACGGCAAAAAACACCATCAGCGAGACGTCTAAAGCAACGCTTAGGTCGGCTTTAATCAAACTAAGGAAGATCAGTGTGGGGAGCGTTGCTCTAAATACCAGTGCGGAAGCGGTCGAGACAAAAGCGCTATCGATCCATTTCAAGCGCTTAAGACCCAGGCCAAGAAATACCATCGCGAAGACAGGCAGCGTGACATCAAGCGTGCGGGCAAACAGTTCAAGTAGGTTCACAACAGTATCTCGGTCAGCTTTGATTTAAAAACTGGCTTCCAACAACAAATTTAGCACCTGCTTATACTGTACTGCCGGACGACGTTTGTCGACTGGCAAGCGCCCCTGAGTGTAGAACAGAACACGCGCTTGCCAGACGTTATGTGGATTGGTCAAAGAGCTCCACCACACCATCATTGGGCATATTAACCACCACACCATCACGACCCAACCCCTTGGCTTTATAACTACCGGCATCGGCCCGCGCCAGGACATCGGCCACGTTGGAGTCAACTTCATCAAAGGTGGTGACACCGATACTGAGCGTCACCATGTACTCTTTACCTTCATGGGTAACAGAGATTTCACTGACCGATTGACGTAATGACTCGGCGATCCTTCTCGCTTGAGCCAGGGTGCAACTGGGCAGCAACACGCCAAACTCGTCTCCTCCCTGACGTGCCACATGGTCGCTGCGGCGAACTTCCCAGGCGACCACCTGGGCAATACGGCGCAGCATTTCATCGCCTAACGCGTGGCCACCTTCATCATTGATAGGCTTGAAGTGGTCCAAATCGAACAACAATAGGGCTGAAGGTGTACTGGTTTTTTGGAAGTCGGCAAAGGCTTCGTCCAGGCGACGCTCGAAACCACGGCGATTCAACAAGCCCGTTAACGGATCATGTTCTGCTTCCCAGCGCTGAATAGCTTCCTGCTCGCGGCGCTCGGTAATGTCTTTTACCACCCCGACCAACCCAAGGGTATGGCCATCCTGGGAAAGCATCACCACACGGGCATGAATATCCAGCCACAGCAGCTCTTTATCGCTGCGCAAAAAACGCAACTGTCGGATGAAATCGCTGCCGCTGTTAAGGCTATGCAGCCACATATCCTTGGCATCGGCGAGGTCGTCACTATGGATCTGGGGCAGCCATGTCTCCATTGGCGCGTCAGCAGAAACCCCCAGCATCTCTAAAAGCGCAGGATTCATATAAGTAATGCTGCCCTTAATATTGGCGACAAACATACCTTGCGGTGCGGCGCTCAACACCGAGTCTAGAAACGCCTCACGCTCTTGAAGATAACCGAGCAATAGCTGCCGTTCTTCTTCTACTCGGTTGAAGGTACCCGCTACCTGCTGCAACTCCTGCATATTCGTCGCCAGGGTTACATTCTCACGATAGCCGAGCCCCACCTCGCCAATTTGCCTTTCCAAATGCTTCAGGGGCGAAAGCACTTGGCCTAACATCCACCACAGCAAAGGCAGCATGGAGAGCGCAAACAGTACCCACAACCACCACAGTTTCTGAATAAAGCTAGCCAGCGGAAGTTGCGCTTGATGAACCGGCAAGTAGAGACCCACCACCCAGCCTGCAGGCCATACCTGAGCATAAGACTGAAGCGCCATTTGACCATTTAATAGTTTGCCTAAACCATCTCCCTCCCAGCCATCCAGCGCAAGGTCTAACCACGGGTTAAATGACTTGTCGGGAACAGGGCCATTAATTAAGGTGCGATCCGGGTGATACAACACTTTCCCTGACGCAGTGGCAATACCCGCATAGCCATTCTCACCCAAACGCACCTTGGCTAAACGGCTGAAGATGCCCCCTGAATCAAGACTAAGAATTCCCCCCACAAAGCCATCGAACTCGCCCTGTTCGGTGAAGCGCGGCACACTTACTAACACCATCGGCATACCGCTCGCCCGCCCTTTAAATGGCTCGCTCACATAGGGCCGACGAGTACCGCGCAACATGCGGAAATACTCAAGCTGTGAGGTTTCCAGCCCTACCCGGCCAACAATGGCGGGCCAATCGGCCACTATTCTCCCCTCGCGATCAGCCACGACAATGCCCTCGAACCAGGCCAGCAAACTATCGTTTTGCTGCAGTTGATAGCTGATCCAAGACGCATCATCGGTGTTACCAATCATTCCGCGTAGGCGCTCCAATGCCTGGAAACGCAGCTCAACCTGTTGAGTGACTTCATCAGCCAGCAGAGTAGCTTCATAGCGCAGGTGCGACATATTGGTTTCTTGCACCATGGTTTTACCCAACTGCCAGGACATGCCCAGCACCAGGGTAACGACCAAAAACCAAGTAGCGGCAAGACCCAGCAGTAGCCGGCCTCTTAATGAGCGGGAAATATGCATTTTTTTCAGCAGGGCAGCCAGACGCACGAGGAGCCCCTGAATCTATAGAATAACGGCAGCATTTGTATCCATTTGCTGTTGTTGGGGGTGATGAGCGTATCGCTCAAGCCACTTCAAACACTAATTTACCAAACTTGTGGCCTAACGAGCGTTTCACTTATCAACTAAGCGTGCCCTTTACATGATCTAGCCTATCACTTAAAGGAGGATGAATTGATTACCCTAGCCAATTAACGTATGTTCGCCCGCCTACTCCTTGTCCTGTTACCTCACTGCGGCCTTATTTATGGCGAAACGAACGGCAGGTTACACATCCTCAGGTATTCGCAAGCTGGCTGCCCTGCCTGCGCTGCTGCCCGAATTTGACCAATTCGTCCGTATAAGTTCACTTAGGCCGCCCCCCGACGCAGTAATTGGCTGGGGGTTAAAGCCCACCAGCGTCCGCGCCAGGCAGTATGCTCAGCGTCGCCAGCTAGCCTATATCGCCTTGGAAGATGGCTTCATACGCTCGTTAGGCTTAGGCGTAAACGGCTTTCAACCGCACAGCATGGTCGTCGATGAAACCGGTATTTATTACGATGCATCGCGACCTTCGGATTTAGAAAACTGGCTCAACTCAGCCACTTTCGACGCTGAGGAGTTAGCCCAAGCAGAGCGCTGTATAGCACTGATTGCCCACTACCGGCTCTCCAAATATAACCACGCCCCAGATCAACCTATTAACAACCGGGGACGCGTGCTGGTTGTTGACCAAACCGCTGGGGATGCCTCTATACACTACGGCGGCGCCAGCGGTAATAGCTTCGATCAGATGCTTGAGGCAGCGTTAGCAGAGCACCCCGACGACGACATCCTGGTCAAGATTCATCCGGATGTGATCGCAGGCAAAAAACAGGGCCACCTGCTTAACGCCGCAGACCACCCGCGCTGTCAGGTAATCGGTGAAGACCTTAACCCCTGGGCGCTATTTGATCAGGTCGACCATGTCTATGTCGTAACCAGCCAACTTGGCTTTGAAGCACTGCTTGCCGGCAAACAGGTGCACTGCTTTGGCATTCCGTTTTATGCAGGATGGGGGCTGACCCATGACCAACTGCCCTGCCACCGACGTCGCACTCAACGCACGTTAACGGAAGTGTTTGCTGCCGCCTATTTACGCTACTGCCGCTACGCCAACCCCTACACCCGGCAGTCCGCCACGCTGGAAGAGACGATTGCCTTAATCGCCGACCAAAAGCGCCAGCAGGAGCGCTACCGGGGCAACTGGCGGGCGTGTGGTTTCTCCTCATGGAAACGGCGCTTTATTGGCGATTTTTTAGGCATCGCCGCCCAAGTGAAGTATGAGCCCGAACTGCCTTCCCACGAGCAGCCCGACGAGCGGCTACTGGTGTGGTCGAGCCGCATTGATGCCGATTTTAAACGTCAGTACGCCCAGCACATGGCCAAGCTGTGGCGCATGGAAGATGGCTTTATCCGCTCGGTAGGCCTGGGGGTGGATCTCACGCAACCGCTGTCACTGGTCATTGACTCTCAAGGCATCTATTACGACCCCAGCCAGCCCAGCGATTTGGAAGCGTTGTTCAACGACACCTCGTTCAGCGACGACCTACTGCTACGCGCCAAGCATCTACGTGAACGGCTAGTGGCACTCAAGCTCTCCAAGTACAATGTACGCGGCACGGCAGATATCGATCTGCCCAAAGGGCGTTACACCATACTGGTGCCCGGCCAGGTAGAGAGCGACGCCTCGATTGCCACCGGCTCTCCGCGCATCAACACCAATAGCGGACTGCTGAGCGCCGTACGAGAAGCACACCCGGATGCCTACATAGTCTACAAGGCCCACCCGGATGTGCTGAGTGGTGCGCGTGTCGGAGCACTCGATACTAACGCTAAACGCCTGTATGATCTGGATGCCAGCGCTATCGACATTGCCACCCTGTTAGAGCGTGTCGATGCCGTGCACACGATGAGCTCCTTAACCGGGTTTGAAGCACTGTTACGTCAGCGAGAAGTCAGCACCTACGGCCTGCCTTTTTATGCTGGCTGGGGGCTAACCCAGGATGCGCTTAGCTGCCCACGCCGTAAGCGCTCACTCTCGCTGGATGCGCTGGTTGCCGGCACCCTGATTCTCTATCCCGGCTATGTAGATCCCACGACCCGCCAGCTATGCAATGCTGAAACCGTCGTCAGCCTGTTGGAACAGGCAAGAGCACAAAAAAACACCCTTACATGGAAACAGCAACTCTACCGCTGTTATCGTAACTTGTTGATCGGAAGGCATTGAGTTGAAGGATCAGAAGCGTGCATTCTTATTTTTGCAGGGCGTATGCTCACCGTTTTACCAGCGTTTAGCCAAGCGCCTGGTCAACGATGGACACCGCGTCGTTAAGGTCAACTTTAATGCGGGCGATATCGTCTACTGGCAGCGCACCCACGGCGAAAGCCACCTGTTCCGTGGCCCCACGTCCGAGTTACCCGGCTATATTAAAGCGCTGTGGGATCAATACGGCATTACCGATCAGGTTGTGTTCGGCGACCGTCGCCCTATTCACCGCCCCGCGGTCGACAATGCCGCTGCAGCCGGTGTTCGCACCCATGTGTTTGAAGAGGGCTACTTTCGCCCCTTCTGGATCACCCTGGAGCGCGAAGGCGTTAACGGCCACTCGCTGCTGCCCCGTGACCCAAGTTGGTTTTATGAGACTGGCAAAGCGCTGCCCGAACCCGCTGCGCCGGTGCGCTTTCGCTCCTCGTTTAAAATTCGCGCAATGCATGATGTCGGCTACCACTTGGCCGGGCTAACCAACCCGCTGGTGGCACCGCACTACCGCAATCATGCGCCGATCACAGCCCCCGTTGAATACGCGGGCTACCTCAAGCGTTTTGCTCAATTAAAGGCGGTTTGGAAAAAGCGCGATGCTGAGCGCATCAAAACGCTGATCGAAAGCCGTCGCCCTTACTTTATGCTGCCGCTGCAGTTGAATAGCGATGCGCAGATTCGCGACCACTCCCCCTACGCCAATATGCAGCAAGTGATGGACGATGTGATGGCCTCGTTTGCCCAGCACGCGCCCAGCGATACACAGCTATGCATTAAGAACCACCCGCTGGATATGGGGCTGGTCAACTACCCCAAGATCATCAAACAGCTTGAAGAGCGCCACGGCCTGCAAGGCCGTATCGTCTATTTGGAGTCGGGGGATCTCAACGCCCTGCTAAAACACGCCAACGGCAATGTGACCGTTAACAGCACCGTGGGCATCGTATCGCTGGAGAAAAACTGCCCCACCTTCGCGCTTAGCGACCCAATCTACAATCTGGACGGGCTGACCTACCAAGGCGACTTAGCGGATTTTTGGCAGCAGCCGCAGCCGCCTAACAGCGAGCTATTTGGCTATTTTCAAAAGACCGTGATGCACGCCGTTCAGGTTAACGGTGGCTACTACTGCCAGCCCGGTATCGATTTAGCCGTAGAGAACGCCGCCCGCATACTCGAAGCCTGCCCGTCGCCGCTGGAGAAGTTACTGTGACAGTTACTGAAACAGCTCCGGAGAGAGCCACTGAGAGCCCCCCAGAGAAAGCCCTTGAGAAAGCCCCTGAGAAAGCAACGGTGAATAAGCCTACTCAGAACCGCTGCGTGCTGATCACCGGCGCCACCGGCGCGATTGGGGGTGCCCTGGCAAACGCTTATGCCACCCCTGGCACCCACTTGGTGTTGCACGGGCGACAGCAGGAGAAGCTAGAGGCACTTGCCGAGACCTGCCGCCAGCAAGGTGCCCAAGTCACGCTCTCAACCATCAACCTGACCGATGATCACACCCTGCAAAGCTGGCTAGCCGAACTCTGCGCTCAGCAGGTGCCGGATATTGTGATCGCCAACGCAGGCAAAAACACCCACCCCCAAGGGCCCGCTATCTTAGAGCCCTGGGCAGACGTGCAAGCGCTGCTGGATATTAACCTGAAAACGCCTATGGCTATGGTGCAGCACCTAGTACCGGCCATGCAGGCCCGCGGCAGCGGCCAGCTGGTGCTGATTAGCTCCCTTGCTGCCTGGCACGGCTTACCCACCACGCCCAGCTATAGCGCCAGCAAGGCGGGTATTAAAGCCTATGGCGAAGGGTTGCGTGGCCTACTCGCGCCCCATGGCATTGGCGTAACGGTGGTTATGCCCGGCTATGTCACCTCACCCATGTGCGAAGCCATGCCCGGCCCCAAACCCTGGGAGTGGCCGCCCGAGCGCGCAGCCAAGGTAATCAAACGCGGCATCACTGCCAACCGCGCACGTATCAGCTTCCCCTTTCCGCTCAATTTTGGTACCTGGTGGCTGGCGGTACTGCCTGCAGGGATTTCTCAATGGTTAATCAAACGCCTGGGCTTTAACCACCCGGGAGACTCGCCCCATGACTAACGCGCTGGTATGGCCGCTGCTCCTGGGGCTATTGATCAGCGGCGTGTTTGAAGCCCTGCTTAGCCCACGACCGCGCCCGTTTTGGCAGCGCGGCCGTGCGGCTAATTGCGTGCATATCGGCTCATGGCTACTGCTTTTCGGCATCTTGGTATTGCTACTTCAGCGCCCCTGGTTTGCGCTGATGGTGTTTCTCTCACTGCAACTGGTCGTCGTGCAGTCGAGCAACGCCAAATCACATACCCTCAACGAGCCGTTTATCTGCCACGACTTCGAGTACTTTTGGGACGCCATTCTGCATCCTCGCCTGTACGTGCCTTTTTTTGGCGTTGGCTTGGCAATCGCCGCCAGCAGCGCCGCTGCCGTTGCGATTGGTGCGTTCTTCTACTGGGAAGGCTCGCTGGTCACCAGCGAGGGCGCTAGCCGCTTTTTAACCACAGTATTGGGATTAATCGCAGCAGGCGCCCTGCTGCTCACCCTCAGCCTACGCAGGTTGCCCCCCATCGCTTTGCGACCCATCGATGATATGCACCGCTTAGGGCTTTTCGCCAGCTTATGGGCTTACGGTGTGGCGCTGATGCGCTCCCCCGTGCCAGCACCTGAGCAGTCCCCCTTTCACGCTTTAACGCCGGTCGCGAGCGCGCATCAAAGCGAGCAGCCACTGCCCAACGTAGTGCTGGTGCAGAGCGAGTCGTTTTTCGACCCGCGCCCCTGGTGTCATGAGGTAAATGCCGACCTACTGCCCGATTTTGATGCCACCCGCGCGAGTGCCAGCCTGCACGGCACATTAAACGTGCCCGCCTGGGGCGCCAACACCGTGCGTACCGAGTGCGCCGTGTTAACCGGCATTGCCCCCAACCAGTGGGGCGCGCGCCAGTTCAACCCTTACCGCACCCTGTCACGCCACCCAATGCCCAGCCTGGCGAGCGCGCTAAAAGCCGCGGGCTATCGCACAGTGTGTGTGCATCCATACTTGGCGAGCTTCTATTTTCGCCACAAGGTAATGCCCCAGTTAGGCTTTGATCAGTTTATAGATATCAATGCCTTCCAGAGCAGCGACAAAAGCGGCCAATACGTTAGTGACCAAGCGGTGGCACGAAAGATTGGACGGCTGCTTGAAGATGACGATAATAGACCGCTATTTGTATTTGTTATCACCATGGAAAATCACGGCCCACTGCATTTAGAAGCTCCACGCCAGGCAACGTTAGCCACCACGCTGCCCCGTGCACCCTGGCCGCTGCCCAACCATTTGCGTGACCTTGCGGTCTATTTGCAGCATTTAAGTGAATCCGACAAGATGTTGGCAGGCGTTAAAAATTCGCTGAATACTGCAAAACGACCGGGGCTGCTAGGCTGGTATGGGGATCATGTACCAATTCTGCCTGAGGCGTATGCACACTTTACGCCTCCTGATAGCCGCACCCCCTACATGGTATGGTCAACGGGTGAGAAGGCAGCCGCAGGTGAGCAGTTGGCGACGGAGCATTATGCAAATAATCATTTTGCAAAAAACCATGTTGCGAAGAACCATTTCGCAAAGAACCATGAGTCACAGGAATTGGCCGCAAACGAACTTGGTGTCCAGTTATTCAAACATGTGTTTGGACACGATATAAGTAACGATGTGATCAAGGCAGAACCAGAACCTCAGGAGCAAGAATGACTAAACGCGTTGCCATCATCGGCGCCGCCCATCGTTTCCCCGGCACCACCCCTGAAACGTTCTGGCAGGACCTGCAAGCCGAAAAAGATTTAGTTACCGAAGTGGCCGCTGACCGCTGGAGCCACGACGTCTACCAGCATCCAGATAAGCGTCACCCCGGCACCAGCGTGACCTTTGCCGCCGGTAGCCTGGGCGATATTAGCGGCTTTGACGCCGAGTTTTTTGGCATTTCGCCCCGCGAAGCGGCCAACATGGATCCCCAGCAGCGCATGCTCCTAGAGCTCGCCTGGGAAGCCATGGAAAATGCCAGCATTCCGCCCAGCTCCCTGCGTGGCAGCCAGTGTGGGGTGTTTTTAGGCGTTGCCAGCCTCGACTACTCTTATCGAATCGCGGACGATTTGGCGGCGATTGATGCCTCCACCGCCACCGGCAACACTTCGAGCATCGCCTCTAATCGATTGTCGTATGTGTTCGACCTACACGGCCCCAGCATGTCGCTGGATACCGCCTGTTCGTCTTCCATGGTGGCCTTTCACCAGGCCTGCCAATCGATTCGCAGTGGTGAAACCACGATGGCGCTGGCGGGCGGTATTAGCCTGCATCTGCACCCTTACGGCTTCATCATCTTCTCCAAAGCCAGCATGCTCTCGCCGACGGGCCGCTGTCAGGTATTTGATGAAGCAGGCAACGGCTATGTACGCTCGGAAGGGGCAGGCATTTTCCTGCTCAAAGATTACGACCAGGCGGTAGCCGATGGCGATGATATTATTGCCGTGGTGGCTGGCTCCGCGGTCAACACCGATGGTCACAAATCCGGCCTGACGGTACCTAACCCCAGCGCTCAGATTGACCTGATGCGCCGCGCTTATCAGCAGGCAGGCATCTCGCCGGACGAGATCGACTACCTGGAAGCCCACGGCACCGGTACCGCCGTTGGTGACCCGATTGAGGCCCGTGCGATTGGCGAAGCGCTTGGCCAGCAGCGTAAAACGCCGCTGCTCATCGGCTCGGTAAAAAGCAACCTGGGCCACCTGGAAACCGCTTCCGGCGTGGCAGGGCTTGCCAAGGCGCTCTACAGCATTCAGCACCGGGAAGTCCCGGCCACGATTGGCATTCGCAAGCTTAACTCGCGCATCAAGTTTGATGAGTGGAATATCTCGGTGGTCACCAAAGGCCAACCGCTGAAAAAACAGGGCCGTTTGGTCATCGGCATTAACTCCTTCGGTTTTGGTGGCGCTAACGCCCACGTTATTCTGGAAAGCCCACCCGAGCGGGTCAAACCCGAACCGCAGGCACCAAACTCACCGCTACCGATTCGCCTTAGCGCCCGCAGCGAAGCCGCGCTCACCCAAAGCGCCGAAACCCTGGCTAGCTATTTGCGTGAAAATGACTTGCGCGAAAACGACAGCGCCAGCTTTTACGATATCGCCTACACGCTGTTTAACCACCGTGACCGGCATAGCCATGGCGCGCTGCTGTTTGCCCAAACCGCGGAAGAAGCCGCTGCAAAGCTGAGCGAATTTGCCGCCGGTGAAGCAAACGGCGTTACTACGCTGGAGCGCCTGCCCACCCCGGTAGGTCCAGTGTTCGTTTACGATGGCAACGGCTGCCAGTGGGAAACCATGGGCCGCGATCTGCTTAATGATTCGCCAGTTTTCGCTGAAGCCATTGATCGCGTTGACGCACTTTTTCAGCAGCACGGTAATTTCTCGCTACGTGCCGAGCTTGAAGGTCGTAATAGTGAACAGGAAAGTGATGACAACCGCTTCGCGCTGACCGAAATCGCCCAGCCTGCGCTATTTGCACTACAGGTAGCGCTGACCGAGTGGCTGCGCGATCAAGGCATTGCCCCCACGGCGGTCTTTGGCCATAGCGTGGGTGAAGTGGCCGCTGCCTGGGCCAGCGGAGCGCTTAGCCTGGAAGATGCGGTAAAAGTGATTTACTACCGCAGTGACTACCAGGGCAAAACCCGTGGCCAAGGCGAAATGACCGCCGTGGCCATGAGCGCCGACGACATCGCCGAGTGGCTCGAAAAGCCCGAGTTCAATCAGGTTTGCCTGGCCGGCATTAACAGCCCCAAAGGCATTACCCTGGCGGGTGATAGCCAACAGCTAGGCATTCTGGAAGCCGCTCTGAGCGAGCAGGATATTTTTGCCAAGCGCCTGCCGCTGGACTATGCCTTCCACAGCCCCGCGATGGACAGTATTGAAGCAGGCGTCATCGATGCGTTAGCCGACATTACCCCACGGGCCACGCAGATCCCCTACTACTCCACCGTGACCGGTGCGCTAAGCGACGGGCTTGAACTGGATGCCACCTACTGGTGGAAAAACATCCGTGAGCCGGTGCTGTTTGACGCCGCCGCTAGCGCGTTAATCGAGCAGGGCAGCAACGTCTTTATCGAGATTGGCGCCCACCCCATTTTGCGCCGCTATCTCAATGAGTCACTCCGCCAAGTGGAACGCCCAGGACTGGTATTTGGCACCATTGAGCGCCATAAACCGGGAATTGAGGGTTTACAACGCTGCCTAAGCCAACTGCTGCTGAGTGGCCTTACCTTGGCTAGCGACCAGTTACCCGTGGTAGGACAGCGCGTGCCGCTACCCCGCTATGCCTGGCAGCGTAGCCACCACTGGGTGCACGGCACCAACGACAGTCAGGGCCTGCTTTCGCGCTACTACCAGCACCCGCTGCTGGGGTACGCGATGGCGCAGCACGAACACACCTGGGAAAGTCAGCTCGACACCCAGCGCCAGCCCTGGCTGGCCGACCACGTCGTGGGTGAAAGTGCGGTGTTCCCTGGTGCCGGTTTTGTGGAACTCACCCTGGCAGCGGCACTGCAGCTAAAAGACACCCCGCTGCTGGATATCGAAGAGCTGGAAATCCGTGCCCCGCTGCTGCTGGATGGCCCCCATGGTCGCGCCATGCGGTTGACCTACCTGCCAGTAGACGGGCGCCTGGAGATCCACTCCCGCGAACCAGCTACCGGCGTTGAGTGGCAGCTAAATGCCGTGGCCCGCACCATGCGCGAAAGCCGTGGCTTTCTGCTCAACCGCACAGCGCCAGTGCTGCCCTCCCGTGCGCCGGACTACACGCTGGCAGACCACTTGGAAATGGCCGAGCGCATTGGCCTGCATTACGGGCCCGCTTTCCAGGCGATTTCCCACGGCTGGATTGAAGGCGATGCGGTAATTGGCGCAATCGCGCTGTCAGACGAAGTTCAAGCGCAGCTCAGCACATTGCACGTGCACCCCGGCATTCTGGATAGCGCCTTCCAAATGTTTATCCCGCTGCTGGCGCAACACAGCGAGTTTGCAACACAGCTCGCCTTCGTGCCGGTTCGCGTGGGACGCATTCAGGTCAACACTCAGGCCGGTGCGCCGGTACTCGCCCGCGCCGTTATGGGCAAGCGTGCGCCGCACTCCTTCACCGCCGACTTTGAGCTGTATGACGCCGCCGGTAATGCCGTCGCCGTTTTAAGCAAAACCCGCTTCAAAGCAATTCGTCTCAACCGCGCCCATCATCAACACTTTAGCTATCTGGATGTGCAGCTCACCCCAGCGCCGCTGCAGCCAGAACCGCTGGCACTGCCCGGCGATGCGCTCGCTCGGCTGGCCGATATCGCGAGCGTTTACGCCGCCAGCACCGGGCAGCGTTACGGCAATGAAGTGGCGCCGCTACTCGACACGCTTAGCGAAGCGTTTGCCCAGCAAAACGCTGTGGTTAAAGACCAAGATCAGGCAACCGATGACGCACAGCACTCGCCAGACGTTATCTGGCAACTGCTGGTGCAGGACTACCCCGACTACTTTGCGCCCATTCACCTGGTGGGCCGCTTAGGGTTTCACCAGCAGGCGTTACGCAGCGGCACAAGTGACCTGGAAGCACTGGGCATTAGCCGCGACCAGTTGGCGCGCTTAAACCGTGTGCTGGTGGGTGAAAGCGGCTGGCAGGCGTTGGCAGGCGAGTTAGCCGAGTTGATCGATGCCCTGATAGCAGAGCTTCCCGCCGGACAGCGCTTGCAACTGCTGGAAGCGGGCCCCAGCGCGCCTGCGTTGGGCGAGCGACTGCTGGAGCGCAGCGCCCAGGCGCTTTACCACGACCTTACCCATTACCGTGTTATCACCACCCTCGATAGCACGCGCCATCAGGCCGAGCAGCTGCAAGAGCGCTTCCCGCTGATGGATATGCAGCACCTGGGGCAAGATGACGCCACCGCGTTGACCGCCCCCACCCGTGTTGAAAAAGCCCAATTGGCGTTTGTCAGCGTGGATATCACCCAGCCTGCCGCTACGCGTCAGTTGATTGAAGCCTTACCTGATCAGCTAGCCCCTGGTGCTCAGGTCATGCTGATCGGCATTGCGCCCAGCCGCTGGTTAGATGATCTGCTGGCCACACCCGGCGTCGATCAAACCGCCCTGGAGCAAGAGACGCTGATCGGCTGGCTCAACGACCAAGGCTTTGTGGTTTCCACGCCGATGGCATTGGAAGAGAGTGACAGCGGCGCTTATTTACTCCACGCCCACTATCCGCTAGATACGCCATCAGTCGACATTGAGGCCAGCGCGGCGCAGCGGCGGCACCTGGTCGTTGCGGATCACAACAGTGAAGCGCTTGCCGCCAAACTGGTCGAGGCCCTGCAACAGCGGGGAGATTCAGCCCTACTCAGCGTTAGCCAAGCCGCCCCCGCTGAACTGCTGGCTCAATCGGCACTCGACAGTCAAGCCGAGCTAACGCTCAATGTGATTGATCTGCGCGGCCTCGGCGCCAGCACCACCGCAGAGCAAACCGCACGCTGTGAGCACGCCCTACAGTGGACGCTAGCCCTGGAGCAGCACGGCCTTGCTGCTTCCCTGTGGCTGGTGACCAACGGCCTGAGCACACTCTGGCAGGCAACGCCTGCCTCCGGCCTTAGCGATAGCGATGTCCCTGGCGATGCGGCCTTATGGGGCTTTGGCCGTTCGCTGGCCAACGAAGCGGTAGGCCATAACGTCTACCTGCTGGATGTACCCGCGGCGGTGAGCGAACCCGCGCTTAGCGCCTGGGCGATGCTGCTTGCCCAACCGGATGGCGAAAACGAAGCGCTGATTGATAACCAGGGCCACCGCTTTGCCACCCGGCTGCGCACCCTGCCAGCGCCCCGCCCAACACAGGCGGAAGCCGCTAAAACCAAGCGATCTCATCAAGCGATGACGCTAGGCTTTGCTATGCCCGGCCAGCTGCGCCAGTTAACCTGGCGCCCGCGCCCGCTACCCGAAGCCAATGCCGACGAAGTGGCCATTCGCGTTAAGGCCACCGGGCTTAACTTCCGCGATGTGATGTACACCCTCGGCCTGCTCTCCGATGAAGCAATTGAGAACGGCTTTGCCGGGCCAACCTTGGGCCTTGAATTTTCAGGCGTGGTAGAAAGCGTGGGTAGCAACGTTACCCACCTAACCCCAGGGCAAGCCGTGGTCGGCTTCGGCCCCGCCAGCTTCAGCGATAAAGTTATCGCCAGCCAGCACGCCGTGGCGCCGCTGCCGGAAGGCATTAGCTTTGCCGCCGCGGCGACAATCCCAACTACCTTCTTTACGGTTTACTACGCGCTTAAGCATCTGGCGCGGGTAGAGCCCGGCGAGAAAGTGCTTATTCACGGCGCTGCAGGCGGCGTGGGGATCGCCGCGCTACAAATCGCCCAGTGGCTGGGGGCCGACATTTACGCCACCGTAGGCTCTGAAGAGAAGCGCGACTTCCTGCGTTTGATGGGGATCGAGCGACTTTACGACTCGCGTTCGCTCACCTTCGCCGAAGAGATCCTTGAAGACACTAATGGCGAAGGCGTCGATGTGGTGCTTAACTCCCTGGCCGGGGAAGCAATCAACCAGAACCTGCGCGCACTGCGCCCGTTTGGCCGCTTCCTGGAACTGGGTAAACGTGATTTCTACGAAAACACCCATATCGGCCTGCGCCCGTTCCGCAACAACTTAAGCTACTTCGGTATCGACTCCGACCAGCTCATGAAGGTGCAGCCCGCGCTCACCCAGCGCCTGTTTGGCGAAATGATGGCGCTGTTTAACGACGGTACTTTAAGCCCGCTGCCATTTACTTCGTTCAGCCACACCCAGGTGATCGACGCCTTCCGCTATATGCAGCAGGCGCGCCAGATCGGCAAAGTCGTGGTGACTTACGAACAGCCCATCGCGCCGCCCCAGAACGAAGTATTGGGCACGGCAACGATGCAGCTGTCCTCGGAGGCCAGCTACCTGGTCACCGGCGGCCTGGGAGGCTTTGGGTTAAGGACTGCCCAGTGGCTGGTAGACAAAGGCGCCCGGCAACTGATACTGCTCAGCCGCAGCGGCGCGGCCAGTGAAGAGGCCCAAGCAGCCATTGCGGCATTTGAACAGCAAGGCGTTACGGTACTCGCCGCCGCCTGCGACATTACCGACCGCGCTGCGCTGGCCGATGTGCTGGAACGCGCCAAGGGCGAGCTCGCGCCGCTGCGTGGCATCGTCCACGCCGCCACGGTGATTGACGACGGCCTTATTCGCAACCTGGATGCCGAACGCATTCAGAAAGTGCTAGCGCCAAAAATCGACGGTGCCCGTCATCTCGATGCGCTCACCCGCGAAAGCGAGCTGGACTTCTTCGTGCTCTACTCGTCGGCCACTACGCTGTTCGGCAACCCCGGCCAGGCTAACTACGTCGCCGCCAACCACTGGCTGGAAGCGTTTGCCGCCAACCGCCGTGCCGCGGGCTTACCGGCCACCTGTGTACGCTGGGGCGCCATTGAAGATGTCGGTTTCCTGGCCCGCAACACCCGCACCCGGGATGCGCTGCAAGAGCGCCTGGGCGGCTCCGCGCTGCGCTCGGAGGACGCGCTGAAAGTACTCGAACAGATGCTGCTGACGCCAGGGCCAAGCCTGGGCGTGCTGGAACTGGAGTGGGGCGCACTTGCCCGCTTCTTACCGACTGCCGAAGCACCGCGCTTTAACGAAATAGCCCGCGCCAGCGACGACGACGGCAGCGCCGATGCCGATGACGACATCAGCGCCCTGCTGGCCGAGCTCTCGCCCGAAGAGTTGCACAGCACGGTCACCGAGCTGTTGCGCGCTGAACTGGCCAGCATTCTGCTGGTGGATGAAGAGAAGCTCGATATTCACCGTTCGGTTTACGATATGGGCTTTGACTCCCTAATGGGGGTTGAACTCATGACCGCTATCGAGAACCGCTTAGGCGTTCAGGTGTCAGTGATGGTGCTCAGTGAAGCATCGACCCTCGACAAACTGGCGGGCGTGCTGATTCAGAAATTGCATCAGCATGACGATGTTGAAGACGCTCCTCAGGATGCGATAGCCTCACTGGCCGCTCAACACGGGGCCGAAGGGTTCACCACCGAGCCTGCGTCTGCCTCCTCATCACCCGCGACCGAGACACCATGACTGCCAAGCGCTCTGAACTGAAACAGCAACTACTGGAAAAAGCACGCCAGCGCACCGCGCCGCGTGCTGCCAGCGCCACCGCTCCCGCCGCCAATGGCCAGGGGAGTGAGCAGCGCACGGTGCCGGAGCGCTTCACGCGTTTTGACGCCCAGCCCGGCTATCAGCAAATTGCCATGATGCGCCAGGCCGCCGACCAGTTAGGCTTGGTCGACCCGTTTTTCAAGGTGCACGAAGGCACCGCCGGGGCGACTAGCGTGATCAACGGGCAGACCTGCATCAACTTTGCCAGCTATAACTACCTTGGCTTCTCAGGCGACCCGCGTATCAACCAGGCCGCCTGCGATGCCGTGGCCCGCTACGGCACCTCGGTTTCCGCCAGTCGTGTGGTCTCCGGCGAACGGCCCATTCATCAGGAGCTGGAACAAGCCCTGGCCACTGCCTACGACGTCGAAGACGCGGTAGTGTTTGTCAGTGGCCATGCCACCAATGTCTCTACGTTGGGCCACCTGCTGGGGCCCAAAGATTTAGTGCTCCACGACGAGTATATCCATAACAGCTCGCTGGTCGGCGCGCAGCTTTCCGGCGCCAAGCGTATGTCGTTTAGCCATAACGACCCCGCCGCGCTGGAAGCCCTGCTGGCCCGCCATCGGCATCAGTTTGAACGCGTGCTGGTGGTGATCGAAGGGCTCTACAGCATGGATGGCGACATCCCTGAGCTGCCGCGTTTTATCGAGCTCAAGCAGCGCTATCAAGCGTGGCTAATGGTCGATGAAGCCCACTCCTTCGGGGTGATGGGCGAAACCGGCCTGGGGCTGCGCGAGCATTTTGATATCGACCCGCGTGATGTGGATATCTGGATGGGCACCATGAGCAAAGCCATGGCTGGCTGCGGCGGCTATATCGCAGGCAGCAAACCGCTGGTGGAAACGCTACGCTACCTCGCCCCCGGCTTTCTCTACAGCGTGGGCATGCCCGCGCAGGTCGCCGCGCCTTCGCTAGCCGCGCTGCAGCTAATGCAGCAAGAGCCCGAACGGGTTCAGCGCCTGCACGCTATTTCGCGCTACTTCCTCGAACAGGCCACTGCCCGCGGGTTAGACACTGGCAATAGCATTGGCGCCGCGGTGGTACCGGTGATTATCGGCAGCTCCGCCGCAGCCGCCCGGCTTTCCAACGCCCTGTTAGAACAACAGATTAACGTACAGCCAATCCTGCACCCGGCGGTACCCGAAAAAAGCGCACGGTTACGCTTCTTTCTCTCCTGTGACCACACCCAGGCACACATTGACCAAACCCTTGATGCACTCACCAGACTACTGCCATAATTTTGTAACGCTTTTCTCGACACAAGGATGATGGCATGGACGTTTTCAACGACCAGGAAAGTGCAGCAACGCCCGCCTGGTACGTTATTCATTGCAAAGGGGGCGAATCATTTCGCGCCGCTGAACACCTCGCCAACCAAGGTTACGAGGTGTTTCACCCGGTGCTGAATAGCCAGCGCAAGCGCCAGGGCAAGCTCACCACGGTGACCGAACCGCTATTCCCCTACTACCTGTTTATCTATTTGGATCAACTGGTCAGTAACTGGCGACCGATTCGCTCCACCCGCGGCGTTCTGCGTTTGCTTACCTTCGGCGATAGGCCCGTCGCCGTACCCTCTCAACTGGTCGAAACCCTGCGTGCGCAGCCGCACCGACAGGAAGGCATTCACAGCTATTTCAGCGCCGGTGAAAAAGTCACCATCACCGACGGCCCCTTCAAAGACCTGGAAGCCATCTTTACCCGCCTTAAAGGCGAAGAACGCGCCATCGTGCTGCTGAATGTACTCAACCGGCCACAGCATCTGGAAATACCGCTAGCCACCTTAAGCAAGAAGTAACGACGCCCCACGCCAATAACGATGCGCTACAATAGGTTTTTATAACCCAGGTTTTTATAACCCAATCATTCTGCATGGAGGCACGGGTGGCAACCTATCAACGCGCGCATATACCTGGCGGCTGCTACTTTTTCACAGTCGTCACCTACGCACGACAACCCCTGTTGGCGGATCGCCTAAATATTAACGCCCTCGGGCGAGCCTTCAGCAGAGTTCGAGAAGAACGCCCCTTCGTCATGGATGCGTTTGTGCTCCTCCCCGACCACCTCCACTGCCTATGGACACTCCCCGAAGGCGACGCCGACTACTCCTCGCGCTGGAGGGACATCAAAAAATACGCCTCGCAGGAATTTCTATTTCCACCCGGCACCCAGAACGCCTGGCAGCGCGGCTTCTGGGAACACGTCATTCGCGACGACAACGACTGGCAGCAGCATATGGATTACATCCATTACAACCCCGTCAAACACGGCTGGACGAAAGCCCCACGCGATTGGGAATGGTCGAGCTTTCGACAATGCGTACAGAAAGGCTGGTACGACCCCGACTGGGGCACCCAACAAGTACCCGATGTCGCCGACATGAATTGGGAATAAAGCCCCCGTGGCGCGTGGTAACGAGTCTCGCGAGGCAAGAGCAAATGAAGTACCCGCGGGTGGCGGAGGAACGACGCCCTGTGGCGCGGAATCAACCCGGCACCGCTGCGCGCTGCTCCCGCGGGTGCGCTAACGCTTACGCCGCGCTAGGAAAATCCAAAGGTTCAGCTTCGAGCACGCACCGTAGCGCGTGGTAACGAATCTCGCGAGGCACGAGCGAATGAGGCACCCGCGGGAGGCGGCGCAAGCCGCCCAATGGCACCCAACCAAACCCCAGCAATGCTGCGCGCTACTGCTTCCGTGGGGTCATCAAACTTATGTAAAGATAACAAATTGCAAAATGTCAGCCACAAGTTAGGTCAGCAGCAATCAAAATAACGACAAAAATCTTGATGTAGTTGTTGAAAGCGTACGGCCGTTAAAGAGCCATATTTCTTTACAACAACCTGCTTTGAAATGACAAATGTTTTTCGTACCATAATTTTAGAACGCTTTGGCAGACCACCTTCTCCTAAATCAGCTTCTTCAAGCAGTGACTCATCTTCATGCAGCCTATGTAATTGGCTACTGACAGGAACCCCAACAAAATCATCAAAAGGCAGATTATCCTTAAAAACGATCACAGGCCTGAGTTTGCGCTGTTTGGAGTCGGAGAAGTAGAACTCACACAACACAAGTTCACCTCGCCTCACTTCCATATTGCGTCCTCAGCTGCACTGCTCCACTCATCTACCAATCCCGCTGAATGTTCAGAAAATGCTCGCAGATCCGAGCTTTCGGAGTCATCTTCCAGCAAGATAACAACACGCGCATGTCTGTTGGCAAGCGCCTTGTACTCGTCAGGAATATTGACCACCCCATTCTGGATATCGGTTTCAAATTCAATCGCGTACATCACACCCCCTTTTGCTCACATATCTTGACTGACCATTGGACACCTTTTTTATTATAAATTCGAGCATTACCACACTCCGCTGCGCGCTGCCCCACGGATGCGCTTTAGGCTTACCTGGCGCTACAAGGTTTGTGCACGATCGAAAAACCGAGGAACGGTGGTGACGACCTTAAATTAATATTTATTAAGGTAAAGCTAATCTACAACCCGGACTTCTCTAAGGATGGGCACTTCGACTCTACTAAGTCCACCCAACCTCCATCCCTCAACGGGGCTACTGCCATCTGTACCCCCGAATGCCCCCCAAACCACTCGAAACGTGGTTGCGTACAAAGCCCCATCTCCCATAACGATGTTCGCATCCATATGAAAGCGACGCTTCTGCTCTTGCATTAATTCATCATCAAGCTCGGTTATTATTTCAATATCCGCGATACCGTTCTCTTTGCACGCCTCATGAAAAGCAGCAAACTTTTCATCATAATAGGGATCTGGTTCTATTTTTCGATAATGCATTGCAAGGTGTCTGTCTTTATCACCATCACAGATCGCCTGAACAGCAGCATTCACCATCCCTGTTGCTGTCTCGCTAAACACTTCCTCCTCCGCCAAGGCAGAGGAAGATAGCAGCAGAGCAAAAGCCGTAGCAGACAAAATAGAGGTTAGCTTTATTTTTTGTATCATTCCCATTTCCCTTTTGTTGTTAAGCTATTGTTGATCCCAGCCCGACTTCAAACTTAGCATCACAAGTGCCCCTCTACTGACTACGACCCCGTACTTTTCAACACCCCCGCTAACAGCGCTTTAGCGTTTTCAATCAATTCATCCAGGTGCTGCTCACCTTTGAAGCTTTCGGCATACACCTTATAAAGCGATTCTGTGCCACTTGGCCGAGCGGCAAACCAACCGTTTTCGGTGGTGACTTTGATACCACCAATGGCGGCACCATTGCCGGGCGCATTGACCAACACCGCAGTAATCGGATCACCAGCAAGCTGCTGCTCAGTCACACTCTCGGCGGTCAGTTTCTTGAACGCTGCCTTCTCTTCCGGTGAACAAGCCGTATCCACACGCTTATAGAAAGGCTCGCCGAAACGCTCAGTCAGCGTGCGGTAGTACTCGCTAGGCGTCTTACCGGTCACCGACATGATTTCAGCCGCCAGCAAACACAGCACGATGCCATCTTTATCGGTGGACCACGCCTTACCGTCACGGGTTAGCAAACTAGCGCCAGCGCTCTCTTCACCACCAAACGCCAGCCAGCCCTGGTGCAGGCCCTCTACAAACCACTTGAAGCCTACCGGCACCTCATAAAGCTCGCGCTGGTGGGAAGCCACTACTCGGTCGATCATGGAGGACGACACCAGCGTCTTGCCAATTTTCAGGCTAGCCGCCCACGCCGGGCGATGAGTAATCAGGTAATCGATGCACACGGCCAAAAAGTGGTTCGGGTTCATCAAGCCGTTGGCATCGACAATACCGTGGCGGTCGGCATCCGGGTCGTTACCAAAAGCGATATCGAAGCGGTCTTTAATGTTGAGCAGATTGGCCATCGCCGCCGGGCTCGAGCAGTCCATGCGGATCTTGCCGTCGTGGTCCGGCGGCATAAACGCAAACTCAGCATCGATAGTGGTATTCACCACCTCAAGATTAAGGTTGTAGTGTGCCGCTATCGCCTGCCATACCGGCAGCGCGGTGCCACCCATGGGGTCAGCGCCTAAGGTCAGGTTGGCCTCCTGAATCGCGGCGATATCGACGACGCTGCCCAATTTGGCAACATAGTGTGCGGTGAAATCGTACTCTTGGGCGTGGGCAATCGCCTCGTCAACCGGCACCGTAGGCACATCTTCCAACTGGCGCAGCAGGTAAGCGTTGGCGCGCAGCTCAATCCAGCCGGTGGCATCGGTATCCGCGGGGCCGCCGTGGTGCGGGTTGTACTTAATGCCGCCATCTTCCGGCGGATTATGCGAAGGCGTGATGATTAAACCATCCGCAAGTGCCACATCCGGCGCTGCCTGACCCTCTGGTTGATTGTGGTGCAAAATCGCCTGACTAATCAGCGGTGTCGCCGTGTAACCGTGATCCTTCTCGACGAATACTGGTACCCGGTTCGCGGCCAGCACTTGCAGTGCGCACTCCCAGGCGGGGCGCGAAAGCGCATGGGTATCGAAACCTAAAAAAAGCGGCCCCTGATAGCCCGCCTCACGCCGGTAGTCGACCACTGCCTGGGTAATGGCGTAAATATGCGAGGCATTAAAGGTACGCTCGCTGGAGCGGCCACGATGGCCAGAGGTGCCAAACGCTACGCGTTCCTTGACCTCGCTAGCACTCGGTTTTTCATCATAAAAAGCGCTTGTGACAACATCCATTTACGTCTCCCTTGCTCTATTTAGCCACGTATTGATTGGTTCCGTATTCAAACAAGATAGTTTACACGCAGCAACTTATGGTGTGCTACGTAGATATACGAAACCGATGGATGGGGAAAGCCCAGCTGACCATTTGGCGACCATGTTCAGCTAAACCTATACTGTGATTGTCAGACACACTAGACGCATTAGCCATGGTTAAAGAGACGAATCAGTCCGAAAGTAGAGCGAAGCAACGTGCTGCTGGACATCCAGAAGGCTTGGATCGTGCACGAATCAACCCCGGCACCGCTTCGCGCTGCTCCCGCGGGTGCGCTTCGCTTACCACGCGCTACAAGGAATATGTTCACACAAAGATCAGTGGCGCCACAAACCGTAGCGCGTGGTAACGAGAAAGCGAGTTCAGCGAGCGTTTCGAGGCACCCGCGGGAGGCGGCGGAACGACGCCCAATGGCAACCAACCAACAATGCCTACACGGGTCAACCCCGGCACCGCTGCGCGCTGCTTTCACGCCGGGCCGCCGTCGCGGGAGCGCTTCGCTTACCACGCGCTACTAAATCTCGCGTGCATATGAAGATGGGGATTCCAAGGGCATGTACACGTTATGCATATAGAAGGTTGGCAAAACAATATCGGTGGCGCCTTGGCTTAATGCCCCCACACCACAAAATAGGGGTTGAGCTTTTCGCTGGGGTTGGCGTAGCTAAGTGCAGTGCCTTCCAGGGTTTCCACCCTTCCGCCGGCTTCGAGCACTACCGCATGGGCGGCGCCGGTGTCCCATAAGCAGGTGGGGCCCAAGCGTGGGTAGGCATCGGCAAACCCTTCGGCAATGATGCACAGCTTTAGCGAGCTCCCCATGGGCAGCATGGTGTGCTCACCCAACTGTTCCAGCCACGCGGCCAAATCAGGGCTGGGGTGCGAACGGCTCCCCACTACCCGCCACGTAACGCCCGCTTTAGGCTTGCCTGCCACGGAAATAGCCTTACGGCTACCATCCGCTTCAACCTTAAATGCCCCCAGCCCTTTCGCTGCGACGTAACCCACCTCAAGCGCAGGTGCGGTCACCACGCCGAGCACCGGCTTACCGTTTTCAATCAAGGCAATATTAACGGTGAACTCGCCGTTACGCTTGATGAACTCCTTGGTGCCATCCAGCGGGTCAACTAACCAATAACGGCCTTCAGCATCAGCACCGGCAAAACCCTCAATATCCTCTTCAGAGAGGATCGGGAACTGTACCGGTAGCGCTTTCAAACCATGCACGATCACGTTGTGAGCTGCTTTATCCGCCTCGGTCAACGGGCTTTTATCGTCCTTCTCTTCCACGCTGAACTCGCGCGCGTATACGCTCATAATGGCATCGCCCGCTTCACGAGCGATACCTTCAACGGCACCCAGCAGGGCTTGGTCAATAACGGACATTGGGTTTGCAGACATAACTTTATTCCTTGCATAAAAAAAGCTGCCAAGCAGCGGCCAACCTCGCCACCACCTGACAGCTAGAGCATTTAAATCAACTGATCATCCCGCGTTCACGTAGTGCCGCAATTACGGCGTCGGCCGCTGTTTCCGCATCCATTTCGGATGTCTTCAGGTGCACATCCGGCGCTTCGGGGGCTTCATAGGTCGAATCAATACCGGTGAAGTTCTTCAGCTCACCACGGCGGGCCTTTTTATACAGGCCTTTCGGATCGCGCGCCTCAACGACATCCAGCGGTGCATCGACAAAAATCTCAATGAACTCGCCCGCTTCCAACAGGTCCCGCGCCAACTGGCGCTCGCTGCGGAAAGGCGAAATAAACGCCGACATCACGATCAGCCCGGCATCCACCATCAGCTTGGCGGTTTCTGCCACCCGGCGCACGTTTTCAACGCGGTCGGCATCGGTAAAGCCTAAATCACGGTTCAAACCGTGGCGCACGTTATCGCCATCCAGCAAGTAGGTGTGCTGGCCGTGGGCGAAGAGCTTCTTCTCGACCAGGTTAGCAATGGTCGATTTACCCGCACCAGAAAGCCCCGTGAACCAAAGCACAGCGGGCTTCTGGCTTTTAGCCAACGCACGTGCCTGCTTATCAATATCCACATGCTGCATATGGATATTCTGACTACGCCGTAAGGCGAAGTGCAGCATCCCCGCGCCAACCGTATTGTTGGTCATCCGGTCGATAAGGATAAAACCACCGGTATCGTGGTTGTCCTTGTAAGCATCAAAGGCAACGGCACGGTTAAGGCTTAAGGTACAAATACCAATACCGTTCAGGTCTAGCTGCTTACTCGCCGTGTGCTCCAGGGTATTCACATTGACCTGATACTTGATGTCCGTCACGGTCGCCGACACCGTTTGGGTGCCCAGCTTCATCAAGTAAGGGCGGCCCGGTAACAGCGGCGCTTCGTGCATCCACACCAATGTAGTTTCGAACTGGTCAGCGGTTTGGGCTGGCTGATCAACGCCGGAAATCACATCGCCGCGGGAGATGTCGATTTCATCCTCCAGCAGCAGCGTAATGGACTGCCCGGCAACCGCCTCTTCCAGGTCACCATCCAGGGTATAAATCCGCGAGACAGTGCTGGTGTTGCCAGAAGGCTGAACGCGGATTTGATCGCCAGGGCGAACCACACCGCTAGCCACCATGCCGGTAAAACCACGGAAATCGAGATTGGGTCGATTCACCCACTGCACGGGCATACGGAAAGGCGAGCGCTGAAGGTGTTCCGCATCCAGCTCGACAGTTTCCAGGTAACCCAGCAGCGTAGTGCCGTGGTACCAGGGCATTTTGGCGCTGTGCTCAATGACGTTGTCGCCCTTCAACGCCGACATGGGAATGAAGGTGATATTCTCCAGCCCCAACTGTTTGGCGAAAGCACGGTACTCTTCGACGATCTGATCAAAACGCGCTTTGGAGTAGTCGACCAAATCCATCTTGTTGATCGCCACCACCAAATGGCGCATGCCTATTAACGACATCAAAAAGCTATGCCGGCGGGTTTGGGTCAAAATGCCGTGGCGTGCATCGACCATCAGAATAGCCGCGTCGGCAGTAGAAGCCCCCGTGACCATATTGCGGGTGTACTGCTCGTGCCCGGGGGTATCCGCTACGATGAACTTGCGCTTCTCGGTCGAGAAGAACCGATACGCCACATCAATGGTAATGCCCTGCTCGCGCTCTGCAGCCAAGCCATCCACCAGCAGCGCAAAATCCATCTCGCCGCCCTGGGTGCCGTATTTTTTTGAATCTGCTTCTATCGCTGCCAGTTGATCTTCAAACAGCAATTTGGACTCAAACAACAGTCGGCCAATCAGGGTACTTTTGCCGTCGTCCACGCTGCCGCAAGTAATAAAGCGCAGCAAGCCCTTATGCTCGTGGGCTTTCAGGTAGCCTTCGATATCGTCAGCAATCAGGTCAGATGAGTGAGACATTAAAAATACCCCTCTTGCTTCTTCTTCTCCATGGATGCCGCGCTATCGCTATCAATCACTCGGCCCTGGCGTTCCGATGTTTTGGTCAACAGCATTTCTTGAATAATGGCAGGCAAGGTATCCGCTTCTGACTCAACCGCACCGGTGAGCGGATAGCAGCCCAGGGTACGGAAACGTACTTTACGCATCATCGGCACTTCACCCGGCTCTAACGGCATGCGCTCGTCATCGACCATAATCAGCGCGCCATCGCGCTCCACCACCGGCCGTTCAGCCGCATAGTAGAGCGGCACAATGGGGATATTCTGCAGGTAGATGTACTGCCAGATATCCAGCTCGGTCCAGTTAGAGATCGGAAATACGCGGATCGACTCTTTGCCATTCTTACGGGTGTTATAGAGCTTCCATAACTCCGGGCGTTGATTTTTAGGATCCCAGCGGTGCTGTGCGGTACGGAACGAAAAAATACGTTCCTTGGCACGGGATTTCTCCTCATCGCGCCGGGCACCGCCAAAAGCCGCATCAAAGCCGTACTTATCCAGCGCCTGCTTCAAGCCTTCGGTCTTCATTATGTCGGTATGAATCGCCGAGCCGTGGGTAAACGGATTGATGTCCTTCTCGACACCTTCCGGGTTGATATGCACCAGCAGATCCATACCAATCTCTTCCGCCATATTGTCGCGGAATTCATACATGGCCCGGAACTTCCAGCGGGTATCAACGTGCAGCAGCGGGAACGGCGGCGGCGAAGGTGCAAAGGCTTTGCGGGCCAGGTGCAGCATGACCGCCGAGTCTTTACCAACGGAATAAAGCATTACCGGGTTTTCAGTCTCGGCAACCACTTCGCGCATGATCTGAATGCTTTCCGCTTCCAGTCGCTGTAAATGGGTGAGTGATGTCATCATCTGTCCCAACAATTGTGTGAAAAAACATAGCGTGAAAAAGTTTGCTCTCAAGTGCTAGGAAGCCAAGCCCATATCGGCAGGCACCGGCACTAACCAAAACATCGTTTGTTGCGCCAACCAAGCCGCTACCTGCGGGCTAGCTGACAACCAAGCGCCATGAAATACCAAGGCGACTGGCCTGTTACTTTGTTCACTCTTGCCAATGAGCGCCTGCATCGCAGCCAGATAATCATCTGCCAAGGGCGGGCGCTTAAAACAGCGCATCCACAACCGGCCACGCGGGCCATGCAAATAGAGCTGATAAACCGAACGCTGCGGATGCGCCACCCGGCGCACACCACCCTGCCAACGCTGATCGGCCTCCTCTAACCTATTAAACCGCGGCGCCACGGCCTGCCGATACCACCGGCCCTGCTGCGAGCGCTGCTTAGCCAATGCGCTTAACGGCCAGGGCTCATGCTTCAGACCTTGGCTTTCCCACCAGTGCTCAATACCGCGCTGAGTCAACTCAACGCCATGCTCATCGCGTAAAAAAGCTGCCAAGTCAGCGCTGCTCCAGCCTGGTTGCTCCGCGGGGGGCGGGGCATGCAGCGCCTCCCATAACCGCTGTTGAATAGCGCTATCAAGCACATTGGCCTGCCCTTTTAAACGGCCGCGGGGGCGTACCGGCACTGCCGCCCAACCACCTTCACGAAACGCCTTCCAGGCCGCCGAAATGGTGGGGGCAGAAAGCCCGGTTTGCTGACTGACCAATGACACTGTCAACCCATCCAAGCGGAGCTTTACAGCTTGCATGCGACGCTCATTGAGCCTTTCAGGCGATAAATGTTTAATGCTCAAGATTATCGCTAACCACCTGTATTAAATATAATTTTCAAGAACCAAGGCATCGAAAATCGGCAATCATTAGACACCATCATAAAAGCCTGCGTAAAATCCAGCAAGTGAACCATGAAGTTAACGTATTTAAGGACCCACCATGACCCCCTGGGCCGTTCTGCTTTCTATTACGATTTTATTGGCACTGTTAATTAGCGGACGCGTAAAGCCTGCTATTGCTTTTGTCACATTGGCCGCTATTTTTTTACTACTAGGGTTTGTCGATACCGCGACCCTACTTACCCAATACACCAACCCGGCGCTCGCCACACTGTTACTCTTGCTGCTGGTATCGCTGGCGCTTGAACGTTCGCCGCTGCTGGACTGGTTATCGCGTCACTTATTAAAGGGTCACCCACGGCTTGCGACCGCACGATTAATGGGTAGTACGGCGGTACTTTCCGCTTTTTTGAATAACACGGCCGTGGTAGCTGCCTTTCTCGGCGCTATTTCGCGCCAGCAGCGTATTGCGCCTTCTCGGCTTTTAATCCCGCTCTCTTACGCCTCAATCCTGGGTGGTATTACCACCCTGGTGGGTACTTCCACCAACCTGGTAGTGAACTCGTTCAATTTAAGCGCCAGCGGCAGCGAGCTGGGCATGTTCCAATTCAGCTTGGTGGGCATCCCTGTGGCGCTGGTGACCCTATGCGTTCTAATGTGGCGCGCTAATGCCTTACCGCACCATCAGCTCGAAGACACCAGCGAAAAGCTCTCCTACTTTCTAGCCGCCGACCTGGAGCCCGACTCGCCCATGATCGGCAAAACCATCGAAGAGAACGGCTTGCGCAGCCTGGAAGGACTCTACTTACTGGAAATAGAGCGCAAAGGACGCCTGATTAGCCCCGTGGCGCCGGATGAGCAGTTGCTGGCCAATGACACCCTGGTCTTCACAGGGGAAGTAGGCAAAGTGCAAGCGCTGCAGCGTTTTCCCGGGCTGCAGCTGTTTGGCCATCAGGCCGATAACCTGCTGGCGACGAATTTGGTAGAGGTAGTGATTTCCCACGAATCCGAGCTTTCTGGTAAAACCCTACAGGATGTGGATTTTCGCAGCATGTTCAGTGCGGGAGTGGTAGGTATACGGCGGGGAGAAAAACGTTTGGAGGGGCAGCTGGGGAAAATCCCCCTTCGCGTGGGGGACTGCTTGTTACTGGCAGTAAGCGCTGACTTCCGGCAGCACCGCAATCTAGACCGCAACTTCCACTTACTGAGTGGCAGTTTCACCCGGCCGCAGTTGAGCAATAAGGAAAGCCTGTTCACCGTAGGCGGGTTTGCAGCAGTGATCACCCTGGCCACCGCTAACCTGCTCCCCCTGTTCCATGGGCTGCTGATACTGCTGGGCGGATTGTTGCTGCTGAAAGTGATCAGCCTGGCGGAACTACGCCGCCGTTTCCCGTTTGAGCTATGGCTGATTATTGGTTCGGCGTTAGCGATTGCCCAAGCGTTGGAAAACTCAGGGGCGGCAGGCTTGTTAGCCAGCGGTATGCAGGGGCTGTTCAGCGGCTACGGTATCTATGCTGCATTTGTAGGTTGTTACCTACTAACTCTGTTACTTACAGAAACCGTGACCAACAACGCCGCTGCCGCGCTGGCCTTTCCCGTAGCCTGGAGCACCGCCCACGCCTTTGGCGCCGACCCACTGCCGTTTGTGATGGCCGTGGCGTATGGCGCCAGCGCCTGCTTTTTAATCCCGTTTGGCTACCAAACTCACCTAATGGTGTATTCACCTGGGCGCTACCGCATCACCGACTTTTTAAAAATCGGCCTTCCGGTCAGCGTAACCTACTCAGCAGCGGTACTGCTGATAACGCCGCTGGTGTTTCCGTTTTAGGTGAAGGGTGAATCGTGAATCGTGAATCGTGAATCGTGAATCGTGAATCGTGAATCGTGAAGAGTACGAAGCGATTCACCATTTACCACTTACAATTCACATTTTTGTAGCGCGTGGTAACGAGAAAGCGGGTTCAGCGAGCGTTTCGAGACAACCGCGAGAGGCGTCGGAAAGACGCCCAAAGACACAACTCCCCCCATTCCCGCTTCGCGCGCTTCCGTGAGTGCGCTTATGCTGCGTTACTAATGACACACTATCTATAAAAGATGGCGCACACACAAACCCAGTCATGACCACACACAAAATTATGAATGATTGCTCTCAAAAAAACAGATGTATGACTGGCGGGATTACCGGCGGAATCCTTACACCTAATTAGAAACGTATATTAGCACCGCTAATTAGGAGCCCATTAATTATACCACTACATGTTCATGCAATAGCCTGTTATGAGGTCACATTCAAAATTTCAGCAGGAAGCGCGATAACATTTAGCTTTAGATCCATTTCGCCACTTTCCCTCCCAGCAAACCAGCATACCCCCTCCTCAACTAAGGTAATATTAAGTACAATCTCACCCAATTGAGCAGGAGTATGAATATACAAGTTCAATAAAGTTGACTCACCTGGCTTCAATGCTGGTAGAGGCGAGCGTCCATCTTTCTTAATCAGCAATACGCCATCAGCACTGAACCAGCGGTTTCCCAGCATCAAACCTGATATATCCGAGCCATTCCAAACTATTGAACTAACATTTCGTACCTTAACAGCCAGTAGGTGCCTGGATCCCGCGTATAGCGTTTTCGGGATATCGCTTACGGAGAGTTCAGCTCGTCTTTCAACTGGTGGGATAAACAGCGGCACTACATCAAGGGCTTCTCTCATGCAGAGGCTCACCGTTTCAGAAAGCCCTTGTATATTGGGCTTCTCAAAAAAATGGCCATGCTTTCCAGAAATAAATTTCACACGATAATTAGGGAATGCGCGCTTCCAGTACAACTCAGGTTGGCGATAACTCTGATATGGGTTCAGCTCACTTTCTTTACCATACAGCAACGCAACCGAACCCAGATAAGGCTGCACACCAAACATTTCCCCAAAACTCCACTCCATCAAAAAAGTAAGAGGCACGTTTTTTTGTCTGCGTTGCAAATGTTGCGCTATCGCCAAAGCAATTATTCCGGCCTGACAATTGCCGCCGATAAAAAGCGGCCCCTGCGGGCATAGCGCCTGGATTTCTGCCATATAACGTAGTGCCAAGTACTGAATGTTATCTTCCGTATAATCCATAATCAGATGGCCGGAGCGCATGCCGTAAAGAGGTTGCTCGTTCCCTAAATAAGAGGCCATCTGGTAAAACTCTCGTTCTCCTTGAAACACCCAGAAGAGCGGAGAGTTTTTGCCGTCTACATTGCGCCCTACAATTAAGCTATCTTCAGATGCACGTGTTCCCTCCCAACTACCTAAATAACTTTCCAACTTATAACGCAGCTCATCCGGCAACTGCCAACCGATAGCGCCAAGCACCACTACGTCTAGCTCAGAGCAAACGTCAGTTTGTTCTAATGACATGGCGACGTTTTGTATCGTGGGTTGTTTAAAAAAATTTTTCAGGGAAATCTTGCTACCAAATTCCTTTTCGATAAGAGAAGCCATCTTAGCAGAAAGTAGAGAATTGCCGCCCAGATCGAAGAAATTGTCCGTTACACCCGGCGCTTCGGAGAGCATTAAAACCGCCTGCCATAGATCTGCCAAAGATTGTTCCCGTGGGGTACGTGGAGCGACATAAGTATCCGCAGTGCGCTCTGCGTGGATCAACCCAGGTTCCGGCAAGCCTGCTCTATCTATCTTTCCGTTAGGCGTAAGAGGAAATTTATCTAACACCATTATAGCGTTGGGCACCATATACTCCGGCAGACGCAACGCCAGCTCAGATTTAAGCGTAGCTCCCAACGTTGTTTGCAGTTCACGTCGTGCAGGACTGTTCGCATAACGACAATAGTCGACCGACACAAGCCTCTTGGCTTCTTTTTCTGCTGCCTCCCATTTTGGGTTAAAAACCGCCTGGTAGCGCCCATCCGCGCCCAACTTTTGCCAAATAAGTTCGACATTAAGCGCGTTCGCCAACTGATACAGCGATTCGGGGGCTTCACCCTCCCGCACAATGTTATGGCGTATATCCTTCAAAGGTAAATACGGAGACTGTGTATCCACCAGCAGTTTGTGGTACTCAATTGCCTCACTAACTCGTAGATCTGGTACACCACGTACAACATAAGATTGCTGTGGATGTGCCGTGATTCCTTCAATCAGCGCTTCACGCCATAAACCTTCCGAATCCCAGTCGCACCAGTGCATCGTCTTGCTCAATTGTTGTTGCTCACCTAGTGTCAGGCAAACATCGTAACGGAAGCGGCTTAGCTCATTATCGTAGTCACCCGGTTTTAACCGTACTTCGGCTCTCGCTACGCCTGGCCAGTGCTGTACCAAGGCTTCAAAAAACTCCGGAGCCAGCAACAGTTCTTCTTCATCCTGTATGGCTGTGTAATAGCGACCGCACACCCATTCCAACAATGCGTTTTCATCTGCACGATGAGCAGTGACCGAGGCGTGGAAAGCTTCCAACAACGTCAGATTCCGGATGTCACCCATAAAAATACGTGCATCTGGCGTACAAACCCGACACAGCTGTTTAAACACCTCCAGCAGATAATCCATATCAGAAAAGTACTGCACGACTGAGTTGATAATCACCAGATCAATGCTATGGTCTTCAAGGAAAGCCAGTTCATGAGCCAGACCTTGCTGCAGTTCCACATGCGCAAGATCAGCGCGCGCAGAAAGTGTAGAACCTAGCCGCGCCAACACCGCTTCCGAGAAATCCAAACCAATATAACGCTCTTTCCCGGCAGCCAAACGAGTAAGCAGCAAGCCCGTACCACAGCCTATTTCCAGCACACGAGTTCCAGAGAGCGCGCGTATCTGCGCTACTGTATCTGCTACCCAGATAGTCATCTCATCTGCCGGAATGGCATCGCCAGTGTAGCTGCTGTTCCAACCGGTTAAATCGAAATCTGAAAGGCTGCCCGACTCTTGGTTAGTGTGTTGATATTGGCTATTCCACAGACTATGCCAGTGATTCAGGTGGGTATAGCGTAATTGCCCCCCCTCTTGCTGACGAGGAACAACATAACCAACCAGACGACTATTTTCGGCCTCGCCCCTCACCACCACCAGTGCCTCTTCGACCTGTTCGTGTTCGCGCAGCAGCGATTCTATTTCGCCCAGCTCTATCCGATGACCACGCAGCTTAATCTGATAATCCAGCCGACCCAGAAATTCCAGTTCGCCCTCAGCACTACGACATACCCTGTCACCAGTACGGTACAGACGCTGCTTTTTGCCAAACACCTCCAGCTCCACAAAACGCTCAGTAGTGAGTTCTGGTCGATTCAGGTAACCGCGCGCCACACCTGCGCCACCGATGTAAAGTTCACCGGGGATACTAGGCGGCAATAGCTGAAAGTGCTTATCAAGAATATAGAGTTGTGTATTGGCAATGGGTCTGCCAATACTTTTGAATAACATGTTGCTGAGTAATGGCCTTGCGGACGACCATACTGTTGTCTCAGTCGGGCCATAAAGGTTATATGAGTCAGGCGCAATGGCGGCTAACACCCTCGCCAGCTCTTCATCTATGGCCTCACCACCGGTAATAACCACTTTAAGCTTGGTGTGTGATACACCTTGATGAATGCCCCGCCAAGTGGCGGGAGTAGCCTGAATATGGCTCGGTTTTTCCTGTTGTATTAAGGCCTTCAATGCACCAAAGTCTTGGGCAACAAACGAGGGCGTAAGTAGCACCTCACCACCGACGGTAAGTGGCATAAAAATCTCAACGATAGAAATATCAAAGGAGATATTCGTTAAAGAAAGAAATTTATCTGTTGCGGTAAAATTCAAAATACAGGGAAAAGTAAGCAGCAAATTCGATAGTGAATTGTGCTCCACCATCACCCCTTTGGGCTTACCCGTCGAGCCAGAAGTGTAAATCACATAAGCCAGATGGTGCGGTGCAATCGCGATGCGTGGGTTATCGCACTCACCCGCCGAGCGATGCAATTCCTGCAACACATCCAGCATCTGAATCCCGTCTACGTTAGGCAGAGACTCAACCAAGTGGTTCTGCGTCAGCAGCAACGTCACACCGCTGTCTTCCAACTGAAAGCGGATACGCGCCTCGGGGTGACCTGCCACAACAGGCACATAAGCCCCTCCAGCCTTAAGAATTGCCAGCAGCCCGATAATCATCTCTAGGGAGCGCTCGATGCAAAGACCAACCAGTGTTTCCGGCCTAACCCCTAATTCAATGAGTCGATGGGCCAGACAGTTGACTTGACGGTTAAGTTCGCCGTAACTAAGCGATTTTTTCTCAAAGGTCAGTGCAACCGCATTGGGGTTTCGTTCTGCCTGTTGTTCGAAGAGTTGGACGATGTTTTGATCTGATGCGGGCACAGATTTGCCTTTGCTCCACTGTACCAGTTGTTCAATCTCTTGGCGCGTCGCAAGCGAGTAATAAAAAAGGGGATGGGTAGGATTAACAATAACTTGCTCAAGCAGGTAATCAAACCGATCAACCATTTGCTTCATCTCAGATGATGAAATGTAGCCCAGATTATGATTAAAATAGAATCGATAAACGCCATTTCTTACGTCATCGAAACAATATACCCTTAATGGCATCTGTTCTTGCTTGTTAGCAACATACATAAAAGGAGTGGCAGGTTTTCCAATAATTGTTGCGCCATAGTCACTGGGTATAAAGGAAAGCTCGACATCAAATACCCGATTTCTTGAGCTTTTTTGGAGACCGATTCGACGCTGAATGTCGCCCTGTGAGAAACGTGCGTGCTTATAACAACTCTTCAATTTTTTAGTGGCTTCATTTATGGCATCAACAAAAGTAATTTCTTGATCCAGCTCTAGCCGAAGAGGAATAATCTGACTAAAGAAACCCAGCGTTTCACGCTCTCGGGTCCCTCTACGATTATGGGTAGCAACGCCAATTACTAGATCACTTGTGTTGCCAGCGCGAGAGAAATAGAGATAAAGCAAAGAAAGAATGGCTTGAGATACAGAACTTCCAACGTCACTAGCGAAAGCTCGCAGTCTCTCTGCTTGCGGAGCACTGAGTGTAAAATCCAAGGAACCGCACTCATCACTACCGCTATTAACTTCCGAAAAAATAGCGGGAGGAATTGTTTTAAATTGCTGCTCCCAGAAAATGCCATCCCTAATGTATCTATCGGAATGAACATATTTTTCATCGGAGCAGACTACTTCACGGTAGTCTGGTGCTTTGTCGACTGTCTCCCCTCTGATGTGGGTATCATGAATTTCAGTCAGTGAGGTAGCCAATAGATGCAAGCTTACACCATCACTTATCAAGTGGTGAAAAGCGTAATACCAGCAGTATTGTTCTTGAGATAATTGAAGAATAGCGAACCGCCATAAAGGGGCTCGGGACATATCAAAGGGGCGCTGCATGTCATGTTCCATCCAAGCGCGCGCTGCTTCTTGCGGATTTTCCGAGGAGGAAAAGTCAAAAACAGGCAACTCAAGTGCCACATTCGGCAGAATTCGCTGCTGCGGACCATCTTCCCCTTCGACAATCTCCAGCCTTAATACATCATGTCGCGCAATAAGCCTCTCAAACATTTGATCGAGCATAGCTTGATCAACACTTGAATCAATAACAATGTATCCACCAATATTGTATTTTGAAAGATCAGGTGTTATCAGGCAATCCAGCCAAACATCACGTTGGTTAGTAGAAAGTGGAAAATAATCGTTAGAACTGGATGTTGAATTTTTATTCTTAGAAAACATTATTTATTACCCGCAGCGTATTTAAAAAAATAAACTTATTAAAAGTGATTACTAAAAACAATCACACACTACTTTCCAGCGATTTTTTTCATATCACGCACGCACAGGATAAAAATCCCAGTTTCTTTGATTGTGCTTTAGCCTTACCACTCCATCCGAAATTTTTTCGTTCTTATCGCACAAAGTCGCTTAGCATCAAAAGAAACTCTCATTAATTATCGGACCCTACATCCGCTCTTCAATGTCACCACTTATAATCCCTTTTTTATATACTTGATAGAAATAGCGGGAGGTAGAACACATAAAGATAGACAAAGCCCAAAGCCAATCCATTGAAGCATGGGAAGCACAAAACCTTTTGGGAATGGCGAAACTGCATTACGGAAGCGTAGACCATCTTTTGTAACTTCGAGCGCCTCGAAGTCAAGAAAAGTGCGGCTTAACATATACTGCGCCTTATAAGCTGCCTCTTTCATTGAAAAGATTCGAAGGGCAGCAAACTCAGGTGTTACGCTGAGAAGTTCGATTTCATTAGGTTTTGCGATTTGAGAAATGAGAGAGTTGTCGAGAGAAATAAGATTTTCAACATCGACGCCTACACTTAGGACACGGTGCGTAGAGGCGGTGACCGCCAAACAAACGCTAGCCGTATGTGTAATACTTCCAACTACCCCAAAGGGCCAGATCGGTGCGCGATCTTTCCCCATTGGAATTGCAGTAGCTGCATAACCCATCTTTGCAAGCGCTTCGCGCGCAGCAGAACGCCCTGCAGCAAATTCCGCTCGTCGTTTCTCAACTGCAAGAGCGATTGCTTCCTCTTCGATGGGAAAAATGGGTTGTATCTCTCTATTTGCTGGATCTCCGATGGAATGGGTAAGCCACTCAGGCCAATCTTCCTGATGATCGATGAGTAGACTTTCAAGTGCTTCTATGCCCATTAAGGCAACCCCAGCGGTTATGGCACGCAACTTTATCGAAAAAAGTAGTGAGACCGTCTCATTGCCATGAGATGGTGCAAAAAAGCTGTCATGGCAAAGCTCATCAGCATCCAGCTATCTTACTGGATGTTTAGCCCAGTGATTGCCACCTTCAAATTGAAGATTAAAAATCCCTACCCTGTCGCGACTGCCAAAACGTTATCACTTTCTGCGGGTCACCAATACTCAACGCATCCCGCGCCGCTTGACTTGCCATTTTAGCGGTTGCCTCAGTGTTATCGAGCAACTGCTTAAAAGCTGCCTGCCACGCGTCGGGAGAGTCTTCCACCAACAAACCATTCTCTCCATGGCGCACAACCTCCGTATAGGGGTAGCGGTTGGAATAGATGCCTATTCCGCCCATAGCAGCAATATCCAAAAACTTGATAAACGATTTTCCCTGGTTGAACGGCGTTGCTAATAGCGGCGCCAAACCAATGTGCAGGCGGCGCTCGCGCTGATATTGCTGAAAAGCCTGCCAGGGTAGCGGCGCGGGGGCTTTCACCCGAGGCAGCGCCGCCAAACGCTTAGGCATATGCTGGCCCAGCATTATCTCAAGCTCGGTATCGTCGCGCTGCTGTTGGAGCGCCTCCAAGGCCGGTGCGATATGCAGTAAATCCTGAAGGTGCGCCCGCGTACCGTGAAAGCCTATCTGCCACGGTGTTTCTGCAGAAGGGGTAACGGTAAAGTGTGCTTGGCTGGGTAACGGCGCCAGCAGCGAGGGAGTAAGCACTGACACATTGGCGTGGCGCGGGGTAAAGTAGCTAGCCAATTGGTCACTACACGCCACCACTTCATCGGCCAGGGCCAGCAAGCGCGGCTGGAGGCTGGCGATCCCCGCCATACGTTTGCGATAAGCGCTGGGTAACGTGTCATCGACGGCAGCAGCGGCTATATCATCATCAATCAAATAGACGATATAGCCAAAGGTATTACGGTTGCGCTCTAGCCAGCGCAGCCAGCTTAACGGTAGCGAGCGGCATAACAGCAAGTTTACACCAGCATAGCGGCGCTTGAAGGAAGGCCCATGCAGCCGCGCAGCGCCAAAAGAGCGAGAAACAGGAAAACGCTCGCTTAGCGAGCCCTGTTGATGCAATGCAGGTGCGGCGGATTCATAGAAATAAATATCTTCAGTTGGCCGCGCACCATCACTAAGAATAACCCAGTGGGTCTGGCCACTCACTTCACACTCCTCGCTAACAACGCCCTAGCTCTATATTTATAGAAATAATGCGACATCTCTTCGGCTTCATCCGAGTGTCGAAACTGTGGGCTTTGCGAAGCGCCTAGCCAATAACTCACTATCGTAAAACCTAAACGCAAATCACGCTGATCAGGCAGATACGCCAAAGCTTGGCGAAACGGTATACCTCGCAAGAAGCAAGCCTCGTCATATCCAAGTGGCAATTCCCCCCACCGATCCCAATCAATCAATGTCACATGGCCTGTTGTAGCATCAACTAGCACGTTGCCAGTGTGTAGATCACCATGAGAAAGCACTACGGGTAATTTACGGATACAGCGCCTCATCGCCAACAACATTTTTATATAGCCGATGTCGCACGAAAGTAACGCCTGCCGGCCAATATGCCGCTGCAAATAAACCCAGTAAGGCTGCTGACTATTGAGCCGTCTCAGATTACCGATTGAAATTGAATGTAGCTTACCAAGGGTGTGGATCACATCACGGCGAGCTTGCTCAGGCAATAACGAGGCCGCGGCATAGCTTCGACCTTCAATATAATGATAATAAAGGCAGCTCTGATGCACACCTTCCCACCCAGATAAAGGCAGTAGTGCGGGCGCAGGCAGCGAGAAGGGGGTAATAACATGCTGATAAAACGCTTGCACATCGCGCCTATGCGCAGCGTTACAATTAAGCTTTACCAGCCTATCAGGCTGATCAGGGACCCGAAGCGCCACTGCTGCCAACTCAACGTTACGTCTAAAAAAAGGCTGGAAGTGACTAGCATGAGCAGCCGATACAACGCTTGCGATTGACGCGAAAGCAGGATACTTCACTGCCTCTGTCGATAGCCAAGTGTTACTTGAAACACGCTGGGGGCTCCCCGGCAAAAGTTTACGACAGTGGGTAGTGACCTCCACCACATCCCCAGGAGAGAGAGGCAGCGGGACATTAAAACCCACCATGCTTTCGCCCCCTATAACCGCCTGCACATCGCGCCGTTCAACTTGGCAAAAGGCGCGCAGGCGCTCTTGACCATTCACCTTAATACGCACAGGCCCAGGGGTTGAACACCAACCACGCACGCCCGCTACGCTTATATGGTCAACCGAACCTTGGCCTAGCGAAGCGTTAACGGAGCGAAAAATCTTCATGCACCAGCGTTAAGTTGGGGTTATAAGCAGGGTCGTTATCTAACTTATCTGCCCATTTATCTCGCATATAGGCAACTTCCCCAGCAGCACGAGCGCGCTTCTTGGCATTGTCGTCGGCCCCACGTGAGATAGATTCGTGATGGTAAAGTTCGGCATATGGAGTCCATAAGTTGCGATAGCCTGCCTCACGTACTTTCAGGCAAAAATCCACATCGTTAAAGGCCACTGCCAAGTGTGTTTCATTAAGCCCCCCAACTGCATCAAAAACGGACTTTCGAACCAACATGCAAGCCGCGGTTACCGCCGATAAATTATGCGCAAGATGCAACCGTGTGAAATAACCAATAGCGTGGCGAGTAAAGTATTTATGGGCATGCCCCGCTACGCCGCCAATACCTAAAATAACGCCTGCATGCTGAATCGTATCATTCGGATAGTAGAGCTTAGCCCCCACACAACCAATTTCTGGCCGACTTACCTGGCTGACCATTTCGGTTAGCCAGTCCGAGTTAATCGGTTCAATATCATTGTTAACCAAGCCGATAATTGTACCCTTGGCTTGCTGGGCACCGAAGTTATTAATGGCCGAATAGTTAAACGGCTGCTCCCAACGCAATACACGAACCCGTGAGTCTTGAGAGGCGACCTTGTCCATGTAAGACAATGTTTTTGGGCAGGTACTCTGGTTATCCAGAATCAACAACTCGAAATTGTGGTAATCGGTGCGCGATAGAATAGCATCCACGCAAGGCTTCAATATTTCGACACGGTCCCGCGTGGGCACTAACAAACTCACCAATGGCTCAGGGTTAGGCATTGGCCAGCGTATGCGATAGGTATTGGCAAATGCTCCATGCTCTACCCTAGCACCGGGGTGACAGGTAGTAACATGCTCTTTGACCGCATCAAGGCCAGCCTGGGAAGTATAATCTTTTTGCCCGCTATCCATTGCGGTGGAGCCTTCTACCGCCCGCCAGTGATAAAGCACCTTAGGCACGTGAACAATCTGTTCCGGGGTCAAATGGGCAGTTACCCGAAGCACCAAGTCGTAATCCTGACTGCCTTCAAACCCTTCACGAAAGCCGCCAACTTCCCTTACCAAGTCAGTTTCATACATGCCCAAGTGGGAAATATAGTTTTGCGCCAGTAACAGATCAGGATTCCAATCTGGCTTGAAGTGCGGATCAATACGCTGCTCGCGTTCATCGAGCTTGTCTTCGTCGCTATAAAGCAGCCGTGCCTGAGGATTCTGATTAAGTGCCGCAACCATTTCCAATAGCGCTTCATTGGCCAGGCAATCGTCATGGTCTAGCAGCGCGATATACTCGCCCTCTGCCAGCGCTAGCGCGCTATTGCTGGCGGCACAAATATGACCATTGTTCTCCCGGGTGACCACATGAACACGGCGATCCTGCTCAACATAATCCGCCAACAGTGCCGCAACAGCGGGATCAGTAGAGGCATCATCAGCAATACAAAGTTGCCAGTGGGGATACGCTTGGCTTAAGACGGAATCCAGACAACTCTTCAGGTGCTCAAGCGTCGGGTTATAAACGGGAACAAGCACCGATACCAATGGCTTGAAGGCCAACCCATTTAGTGTGTTAGCCAGTTCCGTTTCGCTGGGCTTAACCTGCCCCGCAATCCAATCACCGTAGCTACGCTGAACCGAAAACCGCTCAAACGTCGCTTCATAGGTTTCCAGGGCAACTTCACGCCATGGACGACCGCTTGAAACCGCCTGCTCCTTAAGCGCCTTGATGACCTGGCGCTTAGGTACATTACGCCACTTATAGTGCATATTGGCTAAACGCTGCGCCAACCGGTCGTGAGCAAACCAAGGGGTTAACCACACAAAACGCAGGTGACGAATGGTGAAATTCCCCTCACTTTCCAACGGATCCAAGCGAAGTGTTTTGACTCCGAAAGGCATCCAAAACAGACGCTTAGTAATGCGACCGCTTTTTAAGGGTAAATAAACGCTGGTTTCCTCTTCATAACCTTTACCTCGGTTAAAAAAGAGCTGTACTGAAGCACTGGGCTGGTCATGATCAATCGCCACTTCAAGCATTTGCCAGCCGGGCAGCAAGCGTGCTTTTGTTAAAGTGAATTGCGGGTCGGCATCTGTAGCTAACCAGTTGAATGCCTTACCCGCATTCAATCGCTGAAGGTGACAACGTGGTTTACATTGGGGAGAACGTACAAATAAATTCACAAAGCTCTCTATTCTCTTCAGGCTAACAATTTAAACGTTGAGCTAATATGTTGAAACTGGATATTTTAGCTCTTTAGACCTGAATTCAGGAAACGAATCAGGGACTACAAGCATAAATGATGACTAAAATCTCAACTTAACAACCCTCTTCACCAGCCAAACATACTTAGCAGTAAAAAACGGAGTAAGCTTTGGTGAACTAAGAAATCGGCCGCTCTAGTGCCATCTATATACTTTTCATTACGCCATTTCTTTGCGTACCTTTATTTTTTCTGCAACACGTTGATGTATTTTCTGGATCCCCGTTCCTTTAGGCCGCCGCACGAGAGCCTGTTCAATTGCTAACATGGCATCATCTAAATAACCCAGCCGCTCGAGCATCACTGCCATCTCACGCAACACATCGGCATCGCGAGACTTCTCGCTGGTTAATACACGACGCGCAGCAGGGCTTAACGGATTCTGTAGTGCCGACGGCTCTTCGAACTCGATCCCAAGAACATCGAGAAGCTTGAAGAAAGTATAGTCACAGCGTCCATTATCACGTAGTGACCTTGCTGCTTGGCGAACTTGTGTCATCAACTCAGGCTCTCCCTGCTCTAGAGCCTCAAGCGGTGCGCCCAAGTTGAGCCAAGATTGGCGTGGGGCTTTTTGAGTTGAAACTGGTATCTCCGCTACCTCTGCAAGGGCAGGAAAACGTGTTACCACAGGCGCCATTTGCGGCATCAACTCGTCTAGTAGCTGCTGGCGAATATTCGCAGCTATATCGGTTTGGGATAAACCCTGTTCATCCTGCGCCTTGTCTGAGTAGCCCTGTAGCCCCCAGTCAACCCGATGAGCCAGCCCATCGGGTAATTCTGGCAACACTGTATTTAACAAGCGCTTAAGTTCAAGTGCCGACGTTACATAGCTGCGATTGGTGATGGCCACGTTACCGACTAAGGCTTTTGCCTCTTTTTCAGGCATCCCCAGCACTTCCAAGAAGCGCCGCTCAATGGGGGCGCCTCCCTGGCCAGGGCTGCGATACGGCAGAAAGTGGCACTGAGCATCCCCGTAAGCATCCGCCCATTTTAACAAAGGCAGGCCCACCAAATGTGGCGCTGGCCTGCCTGCTTGCTCCATTAACAACTGTCCCAAGCGGCGGGTTTGCATATGACGCTTGATACCCTGATTATGGTTGCCCAAAAGATAATCCACTGGATGGCGTAGAAAACCGACCACACGCACGTCTAATGTGTTGGTAAGTTGGCGCATTTGCTCGGCCTGACCATATAGCGCCTCGCCCGATACCAGCAAACAGAGCTTGCGCTTCCGCGCCTCTTCAAGCCAGCCTTCAAGCCGTTCTTTTGCCTGTTCCAACTTTCCATTAAGCAAAGCGCCTGCCAGCTGGGTATGCCCCCCGGAGACGCCATTCACATCCAGCGGATGTTCCGGATAGAAATAACCTAGCTTGGCTAATATCTCAGGATGAGTTTGGCAGAAGCGCTGAATAGCGGATGACCCCGCCTTAGGAGCACCAATATGGAAGATGACATCTGGTAAGGGCTCGACACGACTTCCTTTGCTCCACGCACGAATGGCTTTCTTGATCATAAATCCTGTATGGGCACTGCGACCCGAACCTGTGATGTATTAAAAGAGTGGAGAATACGCGCTCTATATAAAAAATGCTTTTACTCAGTCACTTGACTAAACTTGCTCGTTGTTTCTCCCACGCCCAGGCATGGCGGACAATGGTCTCCAAATCGGCATACTGTGGCTGCCAGCCCAGCTCGCGTTTGGCGAGAGAGGCATCAGCCACCAACTTGGCTGGGTCGCCGGGGCGTCGCTCACCTTCCTCTATCATGAGGTTGCACCCATCTTCTGCTACTACAAGTTGCACCGCTTCGATCACTTGTTGAACCGAATACCCCTTACCGTTACCTAAATTAAAGGCCAACGCCCCCTGCTTATGACCAAGAATCAACGCCTCTAGCGCTTGAGCATGGGCGCTACATAAATCTTCAATATGTATGTAGTCACGTATACAGGTTCCATCTTCGGTAGGGTAATCACGGCCAAACACAGTGATAGACTTACGCCGACCAGAGGCCGCTTGTAAAATCAGTGGAATAAGATGAGTTTCGGGGTCATGGCACTCGCCAATTTCACCCTCGGGATCAGCTCCACAAGCATTAAAATAGCGAAGGGATACCGAACTGAGTCCATGTGCTGTATGAAAATCTTGCAACATGCGCTCGACCATCAGTTTACTAGCCCCGTAGGGGTTAATGGGCCGCTGGGAATGCACCTCATCAATGGGAACATATTCTGGCTCACCAAACGTTGCAGCCGTCGATGAGAAAATAAAGTACTTCACATCATGACGCACCATTGCCTCTAATAAGTTAAGAGTATTAGAGACATTGTTGCGGTAATATTTGCCTGGGTCTTGCATCGACTCGCCCACCAAACTATGGGCGGCGAAATGCATTACCCCATCAAAATCATGCTTACGAAACAACCGCTCCAGCAAAAGGGGGTCCGCAAGATCACCAACCACTAACTCACAATAACGTGCCAACTCACGAAAACCGGTAGAAAGATTATCAAGCACGACCACCGAATCGCCCGCATGAGTAAGTTGCTTAACCATCTGCGAGCCAATATAACCTGCACCACCTACGACAAGAACTTTCACGTATGATTCATCCTTTCCATCCTGGATTCATAGAATAATGGCAGCACTTTGAACCACCCAGTATAAGCTGGAGAGCCAGCGCCAGTACCCTCACTGTTTTACCGACCAAATTAAAACAGAGCATGAGTTACAGACAACTGCCCAATACCCAACGATACCAGATTAACGCTTGTATTGGGGTAGGTATGAGCAAGCGACAGGCCACTAGAAATCGTGGCGTTCATAACAGCACGATACGCCATGAGTTACGTCGTAACGCGACAAATGAAGGTTATGAACCTGGGCTAGCCCAGCGCCTTAGCAATAATGACGTCCAAGGCTTAAAGTAGACATATCTACCTCTCCTTTACTGATGCCCATCTTCAGTTTTTTACGCTCTCACTCATAACTTCATCTTCTAATCAATTTTCGTGAAGGACTCTGCTTGCTGTTCAAATATTTTTTTAGCTTTTTCATATACGATTACATCTTTGTCGTATAATGGAAAAAGAGCCTTTGTTATCTTATCATCATTAATATCAAGCCCGTATTTATTGCGACTCACATTCTCCATTACGACTTGATTAGCTGGCCACTCAAACTTCATACTCAACATATTCATGAACTTATTAATATCTTCTTGAATTCCAACAAGATCTATAGATTCAAGATTTTTCAGAGCAGCGTTCACTTGAGAATGAGAGTATGTACTTCGGTTATGTTCGCCATTTAAGAAATACATTTGCGTATTGTGTAGAAATAAAAGATTTTCATTTTCTAACCAAGTTATCAAATCGCTTAAATCATCTGGATTACTAAAATCGTATTCAGTCATTTTTCTTGCTATTCTCTGAAAAGGTTTAGGATGCGCATTAAACCTCTCTTCTTCACCCGGGTCTGCAAGCTGTCTCACCCAACTTAAATGTGAGATCACATAAGACACTGGCTCTCTAAAAGATATAAGAGTAATCCACTCCTCAAGTGGCAACATCTTATCTATTACGTTATAGGGCAAATGGCCGGATATAAACTCATAACTTTCACAAATATCTTTATTCAACCCATGAATCCCTTCAATATGAAAGCGATGGGATTTCAAATTATTTGAAAAGTATTTGTTTATTGAAGAACCAGCTGTTTTTGGCACATGAATATATAATATCTTCATAAAAGCGCACCCTCACAATTTATTCTTGATATTATTTTTTAAAAGAAACTCGGAATAGTTATCATAAAGATTTTTGTATTTTTTATTAAAACCTTCATAAGTGAATTTATCTAAGATTTTACTCTTTGACAACTTAACCAACTCGTCCATATGCACAGAAGGGAAAGAATACAAGTCTGTAAACTCCATTGTTCTAGTATCATGAACAATCCAAAGAGCAGGCACCTTCATTTGGGCCGCCAACATATTGCCGTGAAATCGCCCACCAATGCAAAAATCTACCGTTTTTAAGTATTCCTTCCACACATCTACATCTTCAAAATAAACCGCGTTATCGACAAGATTTTGTCTAGATGGGATCGAACGATTCTTCATGTTCATGTAATTATCTTTAAACTCATCAATCCCTATTTCACCGGCTTGTAATTTAAGTAATTTAGATTCGCTCTGTACTAAGAATTTCGCATCATATTCACCAAAGGTATCAAATAGAAAATCTATGTAATACATTTGATTTTGTCTTGGTGCTCCATGAACTAAAATACGTGACTGAGAGACAGATGTATCATCCAATTTTAATTTTGTATCAATAGAGAAATTTCTATCCAAACTCATAAAAGCACTAGGACACCCAATAACATCAACATTCTTAATGCCAAGATTGGATAATACATCAGCTGTAAACTCACCTCTCACACCTATACTAACGCTTTTTTCAGAAACAATTTTAAGCCATCTTTCAGTCCCTGTATTTATTTTTATTGTATCAGATGTGCTAAGTGCCTGTGCCCCTAAACCAATAGGCGTAATTGGCATGTCTAAATTTTCAAGAACATCTGCCCACTTTCCTAAATCCTGTTCAGAACTGATAAAATTTGCAGAAGCAATTACTGCTCGGTCGTAATTTGAATTAATTGACTCAAAGTCTAACTTATCGGAAAACCGAAAAAAATCACAATTCTCTACTTGCTTATCTACTGAATAGCCAATTAAATAGTTACCAAAATTATTTCCTGACATATTTAGTTTCAACTTAATATCATCAGCTTTTTTTCTTGCGCCTTTTTGTGCGCCAAATACTGCTACTTTTTCCATTTTCTATCTCCTTTTAGATTTGAAAACCACTACGCCCAACAGCTGAAGCTTCATTTAAAAGCATTTGCTTTTCTAATTCCTCTTGGCTTACACCTTTCAGAGCGGCATAGTTGGCATCGTTTCTATCTTGTGCTCGTTTGGTTTGCTCGGCATGTTCTTCGCCGCTGATGAGCTTAACCCCAAAGTTATTGTAAAAAAAATCTCTTTCTATACTACTGACTTTAAGCCTAGTCTCATAATTATCATCGTGAGAATGATACACGATGGAATCTTTAGCATAGTATTTCTTTAGCCCTAACTGCACGATGGTCCATGCCCAGACTTGATCCTCACCCCAATCGATATGTGGGTAGTGAATGCTATGCCAAGCTTGCTTACAAATGGCTGAGTTGTTATCAGAATAAAACATCATCTTCATTTGCCACTCTAGCGAGCCTCGCTCTATATGTGAAGGCATAGCGTCGTGCCATGAGTAGACCTGTGGCAACATTTCAAAGTGTTTAAAATGGTTGTATATATCACGCTTTACAAAGGGTGAATGCGCTTCATAAGCTTTGTGCTTGCCAAAGACACCAACGATTTTTTCATCAACACCGAAGCTCTTTATCAACTGTTCCAGCCAATGCTGATCATAGGGCAAAGCATCTTGGGTTAAGAAAGCGACATAATCCCCTTTTGCCTTTTCGATACCCATGTCTCTGGTTTTGCCGTGCTGGAATTCTGAGCGCTGGATGCCTATGTAGCTAATGCTGTCATGTTGACTAGCATAGCGTTCAAGTATCTGTTGAGTTCCATCATCTGAGGCGCTGTCGATGACTAGTACATCGAAGCTAAATGATGTTTTTTGTGTTAAGAGTTTGTCCAGTAGCGGGTCGATTTCACCGGCGGCGTTGAGTGTGGGGATCACGACGGTTGCATGGGTTTCTGCTGAAAAGCCGGAGTTGGTGATGCTGTTGATATCCAGCGGTGTATAGTTTTCTTTGTCCAGCTCGGTGTAGAGTGCGTCATTGACATTCTGCGCAGCCTTCTCCCAACTGATGTTTTGCAAAAAGGCCAAGCCTGCCTGGATTTGAGCTTCTCTTTTGGCAGGGTTATCTATAAGTGACTGAACGCCCTTTGCAATGGCGGGCACATTAGGCTGGGCAAAAGTGACAACATCTTCACCAAACACATAGCGAGTACTTTCAACATCCAACTCCACAATGGGTAAGCCACATGCCATCATCTCAAGCGGAATCAGTGAATAGTTGGTAGCTGAGAAAACAACGCCTATATCGCAAGAATTATAAAGTGAGGCAAGTTCTTGCGGAGTTAATATACCGTGGTTAGTGTAGTCAAATTCAGGTTCGACTGGTAAGTCATCTTGCCCAAAACAGTGCACATGGATATTGTCATTATGCTTGGCCAGTTCGTTAAGACCGGCGATACCCAGCCTGACTGCACGCCTTGGTGTATAGCTTCTTGAGTAAAAGGCGATATTGAGCTTGTCTTTAACCGTATAACTTTTTTCTTCTGTGACGCTGTAAACAGTTTCATCAGCACAGAGCGGGAAATCGTAGGCAGTCATGCCTTTATCTTGTGCTTTCTTTTTGAGCCATGGCCCAGCCGTAATCGCTGTAAAACCAAAGCCATAGGTTTGTTCGGCAATAAGGTAGTTTTCTCCCATTGGGTGAAACATGGGTTCATAATCTTGGATGAAATAGCAGCGTTTCTTGAACTTGCTCATTGAGCGAACTGGATAAGCTGTCCAGCAGTCTGTGGCAATAGCAATATCTCCGCTGATCCATTCGGTATTGTCGGGTAGAAATTGAACATCTACATTTTTGCCGATGGGTTGGTAATACTTTGATATTGTCTCTTTTGCTAAAAATGGTGAGCGATAGTTATTGACATTCTGAATCCAAATCGTTTGGCGATGGCCCAGTTTTTCAAGGAAATAAATCATTCTGAAGATGGTCATATGACCACCTGCACCAATGCCGAAGTCAGGTATGACCCAGTGAATGACCAAAGAATCTTTATTGAAAAAATTGTGCATTGGCGATAATGATGTAACAGGATTCGCACTTATTTTTGGATCATCGCGCATCCATTTGTTACCGACGGGAAAGCTCTGCGAGAACTGCTTTGCCTCATCAATTATATTTTGATTATTAGGTTGCGAATAAAAAACTGCTGTTTTGAACCCTTTTATCACTGGATAAATCGCAAAAAATCTCTCCATTGCATGAGCTAATGTGGCATCAAGTTTTTCATTGGTATTTTTGAAATCATCGTATTGAAATTCCAAATTCACCAAATCTTTATAGCATTTTGTTTTAAACCACCCCATGGTGCCCGCAGCGAAGGGATAGTCCGAAAAAGATTCTTCTTCAGCAAGACCAAGACGATTGAGCAAAGAATTGATTTCAGAAACATTAGAATCACCAGAGGTATATTTTTTTATTTTATGAAAATTTTCTGGATAAATAAAGGCTAGATCATTGTCAGATTCTAGTTTGTTCAACACAGCTTTCACTGTTTTTTCAGATCCTAAAATCTTATCAAACAGATAGGTTCGCCACTCATCGCCGAAATCAGTATGCAGACTTCGCTTAGTATGAATATGGCATATATAGTCGTACTCACGCCAAGCATCTTTAAAAGCAACAAGAAGAGGAGAAACATCTCTTCCTGAATTTTCAACAACTTTAACGTATATTTTGTTTAACCTTACAGCCTTACTTAAGACTTCTTTAGCATAGATTCCATCAGCCTCTGTAATGACAGATATAAGGAGATCATACTTGATTGGTATATTTCCCAAATACTTTATTATTTGATCAACAACATCAGGGTAAAAAATGTGAGCTTGTATTGCAATCTTTACACTTAAATCACTCTCAAAACATTCATTTTCTTTTGAGCTTATTAAAAATGCATTTTCGGGTAGAGTTGGTAAATCTTCGTTATCTAAAAAATGATTGAGAGGGCATTCGCTTAACCCATTCTTCTTCATGTAGAAAAAGTTATCGAATGTTAGGGACGGGTTTCTGTTTTCCTTAAATCCAGTGCTTAGGTAATGTTGCAACGGATCTAGGCCCTTATCCCTTACATCTTGGTAAGCATTTAGATAAAACTCTGGATCAAACACCCCTGAAGACAACAACTGATCCACTTGGCTGATTTTCGCCAAATGATTGCAGTCCCGACCTTCTTTTACCCCATATTTTTGGTAGTGAGAAAAAGGATTAATTTCGTTTTCTTTCACATCCGGGTATCTGTTTAAATAAAATCTTGTATCAAACCAACTATTTGGCTTACGACCTTCTTTCCATCCAACGGTATCGAAGTGCTCACGAGGATTTACACCAGCCCGCTTAATATCTGGATAATAATTTAAATAAAACTTTTCATCGAATTCAGAAAATAATTTCAATACATAATTATCTTCTTTTTTATTGTACGATTTTAAACACTCTGAAACTGTACTCTGATCTCTGCTTTCATAATCAATTGCATTCTTAAATCGGCCTTCCTTTTTGCCATACAAAAGGTAATGCAATACCGGATGACCTCCGTTTTCCTTAACATCTTGATAATAATTTCTATACCATACTGGATCAAATTCTGCATTTGGCTTATAGTCTTCTGAGATACCTTTCGCACAGAAGTGATCAATAGGTGTGCTATCTGCCAGGCGTGCATCCCGGTAGTTTCTTAGATAGAATATTTTGTCAAAGAAATCGTTTTTTTCCAGAAGCTTCTTGATCTGCTTCGCTTTCATATTATTTCACTTCCCTATTTTCGTGCTTGAACGCCATGCTCAAATGGCGAATAGGCTTGGTGTAAACCCAGCACTTGCTTTCTTTGATGCAGGCCAGATCTGAGACGATTTGATCAATGGATTGAGACAGTAGTAGTGTTTCTTGTTCCAGTTCAGCAATGCGCGTTTGACTGGAGGCTTGTAGATCATTGAGCTGGCCTTCCAGTTCACTTTTTTGGCTCTGTTTCGCGTCTTTAACGCTTTGTAGATCCGCCAGCAGGCTTTCTAGCTCCTGATTAAGCGTGCCTTGGCTTTCATATAGCGCAGCTTTTTCCGCTTCCAGCTCGGTGATGCGCGTTTGGTTGGTGACTTGCATCTCGTTGAGCTGGCTTTCCAATTCGACTTTTTGTTTTTGTTTCGATTCTTTAACGCTTTGTAGATCCCCCAGCAGGCTTTCTAGCTCCTGATTAAGCGTGTTTTGGCTTTCACATAGCGCAGCTTTTTCCGCTTCCAGCTCGGTGATGCGCGCTTGGCTGGTGGCTTCTTCTTTACCGTAGTGCTTCTCTAACTCAAGCTGTGCGGCTTGCAACTCGCTGAACTGCTGTCGCCGCTCATCAAGTTCGCTTTCTTTTTCGCTGAGTTTTTTGTGCGTCCAATAAAGCTTCTCTGAAGGTGAACTAATCTCTTTGACATTAAGGTGGTACTGTTCACAGTAACGGTTGGGGTAGCGCCCCTCTTGCTTACCAAATTCCATATAGTGATAAGTTGGGTTAGTTTCACTCTGACGTACATCAGGATAGCGATCAAGGTAGTAGGCTTCGTCAACAAACGAAGGGTCTTTGATAGCTTCCAGGGCATTTACTAGCGCGCGCTCCTCATTCCATCGAGCATTTAAATCCCGAGCTAGTTGACTTTCAAACTGAACATCTCGGGTGTGCATGAATTGATCAATCGCTGCAAAATCATTGCAGATTCGGTCAAATTCTTGTGCAGTGACAGTGGAAAATGAGCTCTTTTGTACGAAACTGATCAGCATTAGTATAAATTGCGGTAGATTATCCGCAATATTTTTGGCATCGAGGTTATGATGCTTCAGGTTCTTTTCTAAGAAACTTTCTTGCACTTCTTTTATCGTAGCTGAATCTGGTTTTAAATCAATAAAGTCGGCTACTTTAGTCAACTCTGTTTTTGTATCATTTAAAAACTCGCTAAAATCGACAAAACAACGTGAGTAAGGGCGTGATACTCTTTCCGCATGTAAAACATACTTCGCCCATAACAATAGGGACTTTTCTACAGAAAAACCATTACGCTGCTTTAGCGAGCGTGCTATTTCGAATGGATTACGATACGGAAAAATGATCTTAATCTCTATTCCCGTTTCTTTAAGAGCACGCTCCCAAAGTGGAAAAACAATACACATTCTTGGATCTTTTAGAGCAAATACTTTGCAGTACAAGAACTCTTCTTCTATGAATCTAATGACTTCAGGCAAGTGTTTTTCAATAAGTTCTTCGGTAATCGCTAATGAAAAACGGGTATCATCCCAGTTAGATTGCATATCAGATAAGAAGGCGTCATTTATTTGCATAACCCTTACACCTTCGAAATACCCTTTTGGGTTATCTTCAGTTGCCGGCATAAGTTCTTGCGGTAACATGACTCCCATTTTTTCTAGCGCTCCGGTAATGGCAGAGGTGCCACTACGATGCATTCCTAGAACGAATACACACGTTTTCATTGCCTATCCTTTAAAAATTTACACTTTTATAAAATTTAGAGCATTCTTCCAGATACATCACTAAGCATCTTTCTCTGACAAACGTGGCCCCTGCCCCCACTAATGGCCAATCTATCGCCAGCCCTGGATCATCCCAGTGGATACTCACTTCATCGCTGGGGTTATAGTAACAAGTGCATTTGTACTGGAATTCAGCTTCACTGCTGGTAACGTCAAAAGCATGGGCAAAGCCCGGAGGCACCCATAGCAACTGCTTGTTATCTTCACTAAGCAGCACACCTACCCATTCACCATAAGTAGGCATGCTTTCGCGCATGTCTACGGCAATATCAAATAATTCACCGCGCGTTACCCGCACCAGATTGGCTTAAAGTTAGTGGTTATCCTGCACAAATTGGTAATTCCCACAGCACTGTTCAAACTCACTTTGTCGGAAGGTTTCCATAAAGCAACCTCGTTCGTCGTCGAAGACTTGAGGGGTTAGCAGTATTACACCAGGAATAGCGAGTTTACCGTAGTGCATTGGTGAACCATGAGAGGTGAGCTCACCCCTTACACTTTACTTCTTAGTCTTTAAAAGACGCTGGAGGTATTGGCCGTACTGGGTTTTGGAAAGTGGCTTAGCAAGTACAGCCAAGCGTTCATCGCTAATCCATCCATGCTGCCAGGCAATCTCTTCCAAGCAGGCGATTTTAAGCCCTTGGCGATGCTCGATTGTTTGTACGTATTGGCTGGCTTCTAAAAGACTGTCGTGAGTGCCGGTGTCCAGCCAAGCAAAACCACGACCCAAGCGCTCTACACGCAAATCGCCACGCTCTAAATAAGCGTTGTTAACGCTGGTAATTTCCAGCTCGCCCCGCTCGGATGGCTTGACCTGTTTCGCAATTTCAACAACGTCGTTATCGTAAAAATAGAGGCCTGTTACTGCATAGGCCGATTTTGGCTTTTTAGGCTTCTCCTCGATAGAGATGGCTTTACCACTCTCATCAAACTCGACGACACCAAAACGTTCCGGGTCTTTAACCAGGTAACCAAACACGCTTGCACCCTTGGTGTGGTCACCGGCGCGTTGTAACTGCTCGGAAAAGTGCTGACCATGGTAAATATTATCGCCCAGCACTAGGCAAACGGGGCTATCACCAATGAACTCTTCGCCAATAATAAAGGCTTGAGCCAGGCCGTCAGGGCTTGGCTGTTCGGCGTATTCAAACTGAACGCCAAAGTCGTCGCCGTTACCAAGCAAGCTTTTATACTGCGGCAGGTCTTCGGGTGTCGAGATAATAAGGATCTCCCGAATACCGGCTAGCATTAAGACAGAAACCGGGTAATAGATCATCGGCTTGTCATAGACAGGCAGTAACTGTTTAGAGACACCGCGTGTGATGGGGTGTAAACGGGTGCCCGATCCTCCGGCAAGAATGATCCCTTTACGTTGGGTATGTTGGCTCATGGTTACCTCCTCGGTAAGTTGATAGCCACGGACACTCACTGAAAACACGGTTAAAGGCAAAACGCACTCTTGGGTTTTTCTGTGGTATCCGTGTCTTCCGTGGCTTAAGTATTTTCGAGGTATTCTTTAAGAGTTAGGCCCAACTGAGATTGCCAGGTCGGTAGTGTGACACCAAGGGCAGTTTCAAGTTTATTCAGGTTCATTCGTGAGTTTAGAGGCCGTTGTGCAGGTGTCGGATACTCAGCGGTGGGAATGCCCGCTGCGCCTTGCGGCTTAATAGCAAGCGTTTCTCCTGCTTTGTGTGCCTGCTCAAAAATTTCGCATGCGAACCCGTGCCAGCTGGTTTCCCCACGCGGTGCCAAGTGGTAGATGCCTGAGGGGATGTGAGGCATGAGTGGTGAAGCGTGAGGTGTAAATTGTGAGGGGTGAGGCGTGAACGCTAGTGTGGTGGCCTGGGCGATTAAGCGGGCTGGTGTGGGCGCGCCTATTTGGTCGTTGACGATGCTAAGTGCGTCGCGCTCAAGGCCCAGGCGTAGCATGGTTTTCATGAAGTTGTTGCCACGTGCAGCGTATACCCAACTGGTACGGAAAATCAGGTGCTGGCAGCCGCTTTGGGTAACCGCCTGGTCGCCTTCCAGCTTGGTTTGTCCGTATACACTGTGCGGTGCCGTGGGGCTATCTTCTTGCCAGGGTATTTCGCCATCTCCTGGATACACATAGTCGGTTGAGTAGTGCACCAGCGGAATGCTGTGCTTGACAGCATACTTGGCTAACTGTGCTGGCAGCTCGGCATTGAGGCGCTTGGCTTGCTCTGGCTCGCTTTCGGCTTTATCGACCGCTGTGTAAGCGGCGGCGTTAAGGATAAGGCTTGGCTTGTGCTCTGCCAGATAGTTATCCACCGCTTGGGCGTAGGTTAGGTCGAGCTCTTGGCGTGTAGGGGCCATGATATTGCCGAATATGGCAAATTGGCGCTGGAGTTCAAAGCCGACTTGGCCGTTGCCGCCGGTGATGAAGATATTCATTGGAGGAATCCTTTTCATACACGCAGAAAGCTAGTGCAGGTAGCACCGCTTCGCGCTGCTTTCGTGCCGGGCCGCCGTCGCGGGTGCGTGCGCTTCGCTTACCACGCGCTATGAGTCGGTGCCTAGGCGTTGGCCTTGGTAGCTGCCGTCTTGTACGCGCTTCCACCAGGTTTCGTTGGCTAAGTACCACTGCACGGTTTTGCGCAGACCGGTTTCAAAGGTTTCTTCTGGTACCCAGCCTAGCTCGCGTGCGATTTTGCTGGCATCGATGGCGTAGCGCACATCGTGGCCGGGGCGGTCGGTCACGAAGGTAATCAAATCGCGGTAAGAGGTTTCTTGGGGTACTAGCTCTTGTAGTAGATCACACAAAGTTTCTACGACTGTGAGGTTGGCTTTTTCATTGTGCCCACCGATGTTGTAGGTCTCACCTACTTTTCCTTCTGTGGCTACTTTGATCAATGCGCGGGCGTGGTCTTCTACATACAGCCAGTCACGAATCTGCTGTCCATCGCCGTATACCGGCAGGGATTTGCCTGCCAGGGCGTTAAGAATCATCAGCGGGATCAGCTTTTCCGGGAAGTGGTACGGGCCGTAGTTATTTGAGCAGTTGGTTACCAGAGTGGGGAGCCCATAGGTACGCTGCCATGCGCGTACCAGATGATCTGAACTGGCTTTGCTGGCTGAATAAGGCGAGCTGGGAGCATAGGATGTCTCTTCGGTGAACAGGTCAACCGTGCCTTCAAGATCACCATAAACTTCATCGGTCGAGATATGATGAAAGCGGAACGCCTCGGCTTTGGCCGAGTCTTGATCCTGCAGCGCTTTCCAGTAGCTACGTGCAGCCTCTAGCAGCACTGCAGTACCAACCACATTGGTTTGAATAAATTCAGCCGGGCCATCAATGGAGCGATCCACATGACTTTCTGCCGCTAGGTGCATCACTACATCAGGCTGGTACTTTTCAAACAGTTGCTGCATAGCATGTGCGTCGCAAATATCGGCCTGCACGAAGGTGTAACGCTCATTGGTTTCAACATTAGCGAGCGATTCCAGATTACCTGCATAAGTCAGCTTGTCTACATTCACGACATCGTGAGCTGAGTTCTGGATAAGCTCACGCACCACCGCTGAACCGATAAAACCAGCACCACCGGTAATCAAGAAAGTTTTATTCGCCATGTACTACAGTCCTTGAGTTAAATGTTACAACCTATTCAGCAGCGGCGTTGCCCTGCTCTTGCTTAAGTGCTTCCAGGTGAAGCTGGGCATTGGTTATTTGCTGTTGGCGTTTGGGTATGTCGTCTCGTATATGTTTGCGGTAAATAGGTAATAGGTTTTTTTCTTTAGCGACTTCTAACGCGCGCTGCGCTTCTGCTAGCTTGCTTTTTGCCTGTTGCAGATGTTTTTCAGCTTCAGGAATATTGCCGGGCAAGTTGTCGAAACGCTTGGGCTTACCAGGGGTTTTGGGTTTAGTGACCGCTTTACCACTATCTATGTCCGCATGGTAGGCCTTAATAGCTTCATTAATATTGTCATACCAATATGCTCGGCCCTCTTTTAAATAAAGACCTGACTTACAAAGATCCTTCAGGATACCTTCAGAGTGGGACACCATGATTAACGAGGCTTGGCCGATTTTAGATTTGAACAATGCTTTGGCTTTTTCTTTGAAAGCCCTGTCGCCAACAGCAGTCGCCTCATCAGAAATATAGATATCGAAATCGAAGGAAAGCGATAGGCCGAATGACACCCGGGAGCGCATACCTGAGGAGTAAGTTCGCACGGGTTCATCAAACGCTTCGCCAATCTCTGCGAAGTCTTCAACAAATTTGATGACTCGCTTAACCTCTTCAGGTGTACTGCCCTGCACACGGGCAACAAATTTAGCATTTTGCCGCCCGGTCATATTGTTCTGCATACCACCAGCCAGACCCACCGGCCAAGAAACACGACTGTGGCGAATAACTTCACCTCGCTCAGGCTTGTCCATTCCTGCGACTAAGCGCAACAAGGTCGATTTACCCGCGCCGTTGGCGCCGATCAACCCCACGCTTACCCCGGTGGGGATCGTCAGGTTGATGTCCTTGAGTACCCAATCGCTGCCGTGGTGATTGTGGTAGCGTTTGTAGAGGTTTTTTATCTCAATCATTTGTTTGTGAATCGTGAGGTGTGAATCGTGAATCGTGAATGCTCCTCAACTCACTACTTACCATTCACTACTCTCACTTCTTTTCCTTTTCGCTTATAGAGTTTTTCCAACTCGCTTTTGAGCGTTGCGCGGGCGGTTTGTTCACCGTGCACCAGACGAATGGTGTTGGGCCAGCGGCGCATTCGCTTTACGAAGTTGAGCAGGTCTTTTTGATCGGCGTGGGCGGAGTAGCCGCTGATAGAGGTCACGCCTGCCTTTATATCGATTCGCTCGCCGTCTATGTTTACCCAGCCGCCCTGGGGGCCGTACTGCTGAATATCTCGCCCTGGGGTGCCTGCGCCTTGGTAGCCCACAAATAGTACTTGGTGGCGTTCATCGCCGAGCATGGCTTTTAGGTAATTCATAATACGCCCACCTGCACACATACCGCTGGCGGCTATTACTACTGCTGGGCGGCCAGTTTTGGCCAGGTACTCCACCGTTTGTTCGTGCTCTGCGTGGCTGTCCACCGTGTAGAGGTTGGCAAAGTTGAGCGGGTGACGGCCACTGCGGAGGCGGCTTTGAGCTTCTTTATCCCAGTAGGGTTTTAGCTCGCGGTACACCTTGGTAAAGCGTGCGGCCAGCGGTGAATCGACAATTATTTCCAGCGACTGCCATTGTGACGAGCGCGCTTGGTGGATGATGGTTTCCAGCTCGTACAGCAGTTCTTGGGTGCGGCCAATGCTGAACGCAGGCACCATCACCGTGCCGCCGTTAGCGAGTGCTTGCTCCACGGCGGCTTTCAGGGTGGCACGGCGCTGGCGGCGGTCTGGGTGTAGGCGGTTACCGTAGGTGCTTTCGAGTACCAGTTGATCGCAGCCGTAAGGTGATTCGGGGGCGGGCAATAGAGGCGCGTAGGGGGCGCCCAGATCGCCGGAGAACACTACGCGCTCTTTTTCGCCGGTTTTGGCATCCTGGTAGCTTACTTCTACGTAGCTGGAACCGAGTATGTGCCCTGCCCGTTTGAGTTTGACGCGGGTGGTGCCCTTTCCGCCCATACCAGAGCCAGCACTGGAGTGACCGCTTACATCGCTGCCTGAGCCTATGTTGTGCCATTTGCCGTAAGGCACGCTAACAATCTGCTTTTCGAGCTGCGCTTGAAAGCGCTCGATTAGCTGGGTGTTGCGGGTAAAGCCGATTTTTAGCGCGTCTTCAATTACCAGGGGCAGCAGTTTGGCCGTGGGGATCGAGCAGATGATTGGCCCGGTGAAACCTGCGGCCAGCAGGTAAGGCAGCCTGCCCACGTGGTCGATGTGAACGTGGGTGATGACCAGGGCCTTGACGGTGCTGATATCGAATTCGATCTGTAGCTGCTCGAAGCTGTTTTCTGCGGCGTCTTCGCCTTGGAAGAGACCGCAATCTACCAGTAGGGATTCGTTTTGATTGAGAACCAGTTGGTGGCAGCTTCCCGTTACGCCAGTGGCACCGCCGTGGTGGATTATTTCGAGCATACGAGTTGTGAGTTGTGAGTTGTGAGTTGTGAGTTGTGAGTTGTGAGTCGTGAGTCGTGAGTCGTGAGTCGTGAGTCGTGAGTCGTGAGTCGTGAGTCGTGAGTCGTGAGTCGTGAGTCGTGAGTCGTGAGTCGTGAGTCGTGAGGAATTATCGATTTTGTAAATGGCGAATTAACCCACCGAGTAAACCAGATACTTGGTGAATTAATTCAATGGCAGTTGTCACATCCCGGATGTAACCAAGGCGCTGGGCAATCAGCACCTGGGTTTCTATTTCACTCAACGAGCCACGTGCGATAAACAAAAAACGAATAAAGTCTTTATCACTTCCTCTTGCTGCACCTTCTGAAATGTTGCTTGGAATTGATACGGCAGCTCGCCTCATCTGACTTGTGAGACCAAATCTTTCGTCATCAGGAAATAGCGACGTAATTTGATAGATGTGTTCGACCAGATCCATCGCCTGCTGCCAAACTCTCAGCTCCTGATGCTTCCTCATTCCCATCCCCTTACCACTCACACTTCACCATTCACGACTCACACTTCACGCCTCACTTAGTCTCTGTGATCCTTAATGATCATGATCAGCATGCTGAGGATGAAGGCTAGGAAAATGGTGATGATGGCGAATACGCTGCTGTTGTAGAGCCGGTCGGGTTTTGTGGGGTATTCCGGCATTAGCGGGCTTTGCAGTACGCTTACTTGCTTGAGCTGGCGTGCAGCTTCCAGGCGGGTGTTCTCTAATGCGGCGAGTGCGCTGGAGTAGGTTTCCTGGGCGAACTGCGCTTGCAGTTCTAACGTTTCGTATTGCGCTGAAACGCTGTTGAGTGAATCCCCGGATGCCTGAGCGATACGGTCCCGCTGCTCAACAATTTGGTCGCGCAGTGCGCTGATATTGCGCTCTACCTGGCGTAGTTCTGACGATTGCGCGCTTTGGTAGCTAGAGAGCGCCGTACGTTGGGCTTGGAGCCGAGCTAAATCTGCTTCAAGTGTTGCGACAACCTGATTAATGTTTGCAACGGTATCTGTGGGCGATACCAGCCCGTACTCATTTTGGTACTCCAGCAACGCTTCGCGTGTTTCAGAGAAACGTTCATCCAGGCGCACCATTTGCTGCTCTAAAAACTTAACCTGCTCTTCGGCTAAACGGTGCCCCATTTCATTCATATGCGCTTCGCCCGCTTCCAATAGCAGCGTGGTCATCTGGTGCGCAAACTCAGGGGTATACCCCTCTACTTGAACATTCAGCACCCCTGCGTACTCATCTAATTCTACCGTTACCCGGCGCAGATAATATTTGTGCAGGTCTTCAATCGGTGCATCGTGGTTACGTAGTCTGGCAAAAATATCGCCGTGTTCGGTGTAGTGGTCGCGGATATTTAGTTCTTCATCTAGGCGACGCAGCATATCCACGGACAGTAAGTGTTCACGTAATAGCAGCAGATCTTGAGTATTGCCGCCGCTCCCTCCCATGATTGAGGATAAGCTAATTTCAGGGGTAGCTACTTGCGGGCTTTCCAGCACCACCGTGGCCCGTGATACATAACGATCCTGAGCCCAAACAAACCAATAAAAAGAAACTAAGAGTATGGCAAGTATCGCCACGGCCCAGTGTGGCGATTTTTTTACAAAACGACGTAACGAACGTTGCATGGATTATTTAGCCTTTAAACGATCAGAAAAGCGCAGGTGCATTAAAAGCCCAAGGGCAGTAACTGAGAGTGTAACCATCCAAAAGTAGGTCATGCTGGTACCGTGAATAATTTGATAATTTTCAAAAAAACCCAACCTCAGCGACTCTAACGCATGGGGTACAGGATTAAGCATTAGGTACTTGAGCAACCCATGGGGCAATTGATTCAGCGGGAAAATAACGCCGGAGAGTATCAAGAGTGGGAGTGAAAGCATACGAATTATCTTTCCAACCTCAGGCACCAGCGTACTGGCTACTGAAGTAAACAACCCTAGCCCTAGCCCCAACATCCACAATGAGAGCCAACCCCACATTGCACGAATCGCATTATCGGGGTAAATGTCTAGACCAAGCATTATACCGCCAAGGATAAAAAGCAGAAAAACAAAGGTGCGGAGCATTCCTTCTAAAAACACGCGGACAAATACGGGATCGATAGGTTGCACTTGGCGATAAGCAAACAATGAACTGTTACCCTCAATAGCACCCATGCCTCGTAGCATGCCATCCCGTGCTAAGAAAAAGCCGAGCATCCCAGTAATCATCCAAGGGATAAATGGGGCATTAGAGATCAGCTGATCGCCACTGATAAAACTACGTATGGCCGCCATTATTGCTACTAATGCGGCTGGTTCAAATACCATCCAGAACCATCCCATGCGGTCCGCCATGGTTCGCGAAATTGCTTCGCGCATAAACATGGCATACCACACGCTGCGAGTTACCTGCCACGGCGTGCGGGCGCTCCGAGGCTGGGGCTGAGCGTTTATGTTATCCATAGCGTTACTTTTGCATGTGTGAGGTGTGGGGTGTTGATTGTGAGGGGTGAGGTGTAAATTGTGAGGTGTAAATTGTGAGGGGTGAGGTGTGAGAGGGACTTTCTTTACCCCTCACTCCTTACTCTTCACCCTTCACTCCTTACCCTTCACTCCTCACCCTTCTCCTATTACAGATCGACCGCTACACGGGTAGCAACGGCTACCTGATAGAGGATCTGCGTGATGGTGGAGGCTAGCTGCAGGTTGTGCGTGGGTGCGGCGGGCATGACCAATATCTCGTCGCCGGGGCGCAGGTTTACGTTGCGGGCGTTTTCAACCGCACCGTTCTGGCGTACCACCAGAATGTGGTCGTCATCTGCGCGCTCGGTGAAGCCACCGGCGCCTTCGATGTAGTCGATCACGCTCATGCCGGGGCGGTAAACGGCGGCTTGGGGCACCAGCACTTCGCCACTGATCAGCATGGAGTCACTGACCTCAGGAATGGTGACCACATCGCCATCCTGCAGGCGGATATCGGAAATTCGGCCATCGTAGGCCACTACCAAGCGGCCGCTGGGTTCTAGCTCGCTAGCGCGGGAGATGAAGTCTTGAATCAACTCTGCTTCTTGAACTCGAATCTGGGCTTCTTCGTTGGTATTGGAAGGCGCGCCGAGGTAGGTGGTTTCCAAGCGGCGCAGGCTGTCTTCTAGCGACTGCGCTTGCTGCTCTTTTACACTTTCCCGCTTGATTGAGATGCTCTCTACTGCGGTCATGTTTTCCGGCACGGCGATGGCATCTAGCAGTTCGCTCAGGCGGGCATCCCGGGGTAGCGCATAGCGCGAGGGGCCGTAGTAGCTGCCTTCTACCTCAACCACGATGGTTTCGCTGCGCTGGTCGGAGCTGAACAGCACTTCGTCACCGCTGCGAATCGTTTGGCCTGCGAACATGTCGATGGGGAAGTACTGGGCAATGGGGCCGTCTTCACGGTCGCCACGCAGCAGTACGTGGGAAACTCCGCTTTTCAGCCGCGCCAAATTTACCAGCTCGGCGCCGCTAAGCTGATTGCCAACTAGCTCGTAACGGTGTTCACGATGCACATCGCCGCCGACTGCAATGGCGGGGCCGCGCTCTTCGACCACGATGGTGTCGCCATCCTGGAATTGCGGGCGGGCAATGCTGCCATTGAGCAGGAAGTCGTAAAGGTCGACCGTGGCTACTGTGGTGTCGTTGCGCACCACGCGCACTTGGCGATAGCTGCCCAGGTCTTGGTCAATGCCGCCCGCTTGATCCAGAAAGTAGAGCAGCGAGTCGTTAGGTGTACCGGCATAGCGGCCAGGGTTTTCTACATAGCCGGTGACATAAACAGCGACCGGCTGTACGCCTTGCAGGTTGGTGTAGACCTCGACGTTATCCGGGTAAACGGAAGTAATCGCGCTGCGCACGCTGCCATCCACCTCCTGGCTGCTCTGCCCTTCTACATTTAGCGGGCCAGAGCCGGGAATAAAGATATTGCCTTGGGCATCTACTGGCAGCACGCGGTCAAACTCAAACGCGCCCCAGGCGCGTACGGTGACTTGGTCACCGGGCTTGATGCGGTAATCAGGGTTTAGGCCATCGCCCATGGCGCCCCGAAAGCCACCGGTAAATAGGTTGGCGCCAAACGGTGGCAGCGCATCCGGGTCTTGCGGGGGTTCTGATACCGGGCCATAGGTGCCGCTGCGCCAGTCTGCACGGGGGGTGTCGTTAACCTGCTCCTGCTGCTGAGCACCTGCGCCCTGCTGGCCATTTTGTTCCGGCAACATACTGTCGGAAAGGCTCAGGGACTGCGCCATGGTAGTGCTGACGGTGAAGGTGCTAACCAGGGCAAGGGAAACCACAACTATGCTGCGTTTGAACGACGCGCGGTCAAGCAATTTTAAAACGTTCATCAGTTGCTCCCCTGTGTTGTTTGCGCCACAACGCGTTGGTTGACCCAGCCGTTCGGTGTTTTGCATACCAGGGCGGCCCCCGCGGCGTTAGTGCCTGCTTCAACTACGCGCAACTTGCGGCATTCCCGCCCGCTGGCGGCCAGGTAAGCGGCATCGGCCACAACTTCAACGTTGTCGCCCCATGGGCTGCTGGTTACATTCATGATGGCACCGGCGGGGGCTTTGGTAAGAAAATCGTTGAGGCTTTCATCTTGCAGCAACGTGGCGGGGTCATTGTTGAGCACATATTGTGCTTCTTGCTGGCTAGAGCCAGAGGGGTATGAGGCGCAACCGCTGACCATGACTAAACTAAGCGCCGCCAGCAGCATGCGAGCTGGCGACACCAATGAACGTGAGGGTAATGGCATAGTTAATTCCAAATTAAAGGCACGCTACCGCCCAGGGATCGTAACGGGCGTATTCCCTTGCCCTACTTTTCTGCGCGGGTGAATGTGGTGGTGCGCTACACTCTTAGTGGTTTACAGAAGTAGATATCAAACTAGATATTTCGCACCAGCTCGCCATTGTAGGGGAATACCGTCCTCGCCTCTACATCGACAACTCTTGTACAACTTGCTAACTTTACTTACGCAATGAATGGGTTATCTTTCATCGGCTTAGCGGCGGCGACCACCAACGATGCAAAAACGCCACACCGGCAAGCCAGTGTGGCGTAGGCATAACGCGCTTTTCCGCTGGTGAGCGTTGGCGGCTATAACGGGCTGTATACTTCTGCTGATTTGAGCGTGCTACCCGCCTGATCCTTTTCCGAAAGCGCAAACGGTACCGGCAGCTCGGGCCACTCGATACCTAGCGCCGGGTCGTCAAAGCGGATGCAGCGTTCGGATTCAGGATGGTAGAAGTCTGTGGTCTTGTAGAGAAAGTCTGCTGTTTCTGACATCACCACAAAAGCGTGCCCAAAGCCTTCTGGAACCCACAGTTGGCGATTGTTCTCGGCGGAAAGCTCGATGCCCACCCACTGACCAAACTGTGCCGAATCACGGCGCAAATCCACGGCCACATCCCAAACGCTGCCATGCACTACTCGCACCAACTTGCCCTGGGGCTGTTCCAACTGGTAGTGAATGCCACGCAAAACGCCCTGGCGTGAACGTGAATGGTTATCTTGCACGAACTGTCGCTTGCAGCCGGTGGCGTCTTCAAACGCCTGCTGGTTGAAGCTTTCCATAAAGAAGCCGCGTTCGTCGCCGAACACCTTGGGGGTCAGGATCACCACCTCGGGCAGGGCTGTTTTTTCAACGTGCATCAGTGGGCTCCTTCTGCATCTAGACGGTGTAATAGGTACTGGCCGTAGCCGGTCTTAGCCAGCGCAGTGGCACTTTCACGCAGTGCTTCATCGGTTAGCCAGCCCTGCTGCCAGGCAATCTCTTCCAGGCAGGCGACTTTAAGGCCCTGGCGGTGTTCGATGGTTTGCACATACTGGCTGGCTTCCAGCAGGCTGTCGTGGGTGCCGGTATCCAGCCATGCGAAGCCACGGCCCAGGCGCTCGACGCGCAGGTCACCGCGCTCCAGATAGGCGTTGTTGATGCTGGTGATTTCCAGCTCGCCGCGCTCGGATGGCTTCACCTGGCGGGCGATTTCCACCACATCGTTGTCGTAGAAGTAGAGGCCGGTTACCGCATAGGGCGATTTGGGCTTGTCGGGCTTCTCTTCGATGGAAACGGCGGTGCCGCTTTCGTCGAACTCCACCACACCAAAGCGCTCGGGATCCTTGACCAGGTAACCAAATACCGTGGCGCCGCTTGCCTGGTCAGAGGCGCGTTTTAGCTGCTCGGAGAAGTGCTGGCCGTGGAAGATGTTGTCGCCCAGCACCAGGCACACCGGCGCATCGCCGATGAACTCTTCACCAATGATGAACGCCTGGGCCAGGCCGTCCGGGCTTGGCTGCACGGCATACTCTAAACGCACGCCGAAGGAGTCGCCATTGCCCAGCAGGTTTTCGTATTGGGGCAGGTCTTCCGGCGTGGAGATGATCAGGATTTCGCGGATGCCTGCCAGCATGAGTACCGAGATGGGATAATAGATCATCGGCTTGTCGTAGATTGGCAGCAGTTGTTTTGAAACACCGCGCGTGATGGGGTGCAGGCGGGTTCCGCTGCCCCCCGCTAGAATTATGCCTTTACGTTGCATCGTTATTGCTCCTTGCTCGTTGCCCGCCACTAACGCGAGCTTGCTATTTCTTCCACGGTAAGCGCCAACTGGCTTTGCCAACTGGGCAACTGGATTCCCAGTGCTACCTCTATCTTATCGACTTCCAGCCGAGAATTCAGCGGGCGCGCCGCCGGGGTTGGGTAATCAACGGTGGGTATTGCCGTTACACCTTCCGGGCTAATCGCCACCGGTAATCCAGCCTGTTTTGCTACCTGGAATATCTCGCAGGCAAAGCCGTGCCAGCTGGTTTCGCCTTTGGGGGCGAGATGATACACGCCGCTTTTCAGTTCTTTGCTGGCTTTGGGGTTACGCAGCTTAGCTAACGCCTGCTGGGTGACGAGTGCAATCAGGCGTGCAGGTGTGGGCGCCCCCATCTGGTCACTGACAATGCTTAATGCTGTTCTTTCGGCCCCTAGCCGCAGCATGGTGGCCAGAAAGCTTTTGCCGAAGGCGCTGTAGACCCAGCTGGTGCGGAAAATCAGGTGCTGGCAGCCGCTGTTGGCGACGGCTTCGTCACCGGCCAGCTTGGTGGCGCCATAGGCGTTGCATGGCCCGGTGGCATCGCCTTCCTGCCAGGGGGCGGTGCCTTCGCCGTTGTAAACGTAATCCGAGGAGTAGTGGATCAACCAACAGGCGCGCTGCTGGCAGTACTCCGCCAGTTGCGCTGGCAGTTCGGCGTTTAGGCGCGTTGCCATTGCCTGGTCGGTTTCGGCGTTGTCCACCGCCGTGTAAGCTGCCGCGTTGACGATCAGGTCTGGCTGGTGTTCGGCCAGAAATGCATCGACGGCGGCGGCATCGGAAAGATCCAGCGCTGCGCGATTGGGCGCTAGAATTTCTCCCAGCGTTGCCAATTGACGACGCAGTTCAGAGCCCACCTGTCCGTTACCGCCGGTAATGAAAATGTTCATGGTAAATCCTTTTGAGTTCACGCCGGAAGGTTGTGCCGTGCCTCTTACAAGCTGCCCAAGCGTTGGCCCTGGTAGCTGCCGTCTTGTACGCGCTTCCACCAGGCTTCATTAGCCAGGTACCACTCTACGGTTTTGCGTAGCCCGGTTTCGAAGGTTTCTTCTGGTTTCCAGCCTAGCTCACGCTCAATTTTACTTGCATCAATGGCATAGCGTAGGTCATGGCCTGGACGGTCTTGCACGAAAGTGATTAGGTCTTTGTAAGATGTGAGTGGTGAGTGGTGAGGTGTGAGGCGCGAGCGCTGTGCTTGTGAGGGGTTCTCCTCACTCCTTACTCCTCTCTCCTCACTTAACATCAATTCATCCAGAATCTCACAGATGGTCTCAACTACGTGGAGGTTCGTCTGCTCGTTATGCCCACCGATGTTATAGGTTTCACCGACGACGCCTTCCGTGACGACTTTGACCAGCGCGCGGGCGTGGTCTTCTACATATAGCCAATCGCGTACTTGCTGGCCATTGCCGTAAACGGGTAGTGGCTTGCCCGCCAAGGCATTCAAAATCATCAACGGTATGAGCTTTTCGGGGAAGTGGTAAGGCCCGTAGTTGTTGGAGCAGTTGGTGACGAGGATCGGCAGGCCATAAGTGCGGTGCCATGCACGCACCAAGTGGTCGGAACTTGCCTTGCTGGCGGAGTAAGGCGAGCTGGGGGCGTAGGGGGTTTGTTCGGTAAACAGGTCTTCCGGGCCTTCCAGGTCGCCATACACTTCATCGGTGGAGATATGATGAAAGCGGAACGCGCTGGCTTTTTCAGGGGCGCTTGCTTGCAGGCCTTTCCAGTAGTGACGCACGGCTTCCAGCAGCGTGTAGGTGCCGACGATATTTGTCTGGATAAACGCAGCTGGGCCGTCAATCGAGCGGTCGACATGGGACTCTGCCGCCAAGTGCATCACCGCATCCGGCTGATGGCGATTAAGAATATTAGCCATGCTTGCCGCATCACCGATATCGGCCTGCTCAAAGGTGTAGCGGGCGCTGCTGTCTACCGAGCTTAGCGACTCAAGATTGCCTGCGTAGGTCAAGGCATCCACATTCACCACGGCGTGTTCGGTCTGCTCGATCAGGTATCGGATCACCGCTGAACCGATAAACCCTGCTCCACCTGTTACTAGAATATTCATACTAAATCACCACTATTACGGATCACTCTTTGATCGATCCCTGATTAATCTCATCGTTTTCACATGGCGCACATGCAAAAACACTGAACACTACTTACCTGCCCTGCCGAAGATGCCGTGGAATAACCCTTGGGTCATTTTCATAAAATGTTGTCGACGAGGTTTAGCATATAAAGTGTAAAAACCATATTTCAACAGTAACCGCCATGCATCGACACATTTCCACTGCAGCGGCACCCATCCGGTACGGTAGAGCAGCACGGCATTTCTGAAGTGATAATAGTGACGCAATGGGCTGTGCAACGGTATTTTCCGACCACGAAACTCGATGGGCGTTTCGCCCAGGCTGTGCTCCATGTGCGCTCCGCATACACCATAGCTTTGAAACCCGTGATGGCCTGCTCGCAGCCCCCATTCTATGTCGACATAATCAATGAATAAGTCGTCGCGCATGCCACCTACTTTTTCCAGCACCGACATAGGGATCAGGCATCCAGAGGCGATCAGATAATCGACTGGCAACACGGCACTGTCGCTCTCGCAACTATGCCTGCATAACCGCCAGTTGCGAATTTGCAGAAACGGGGGCGGGTTTTTCTGACGAGTATCTACGTAGCGAGGTCCGACAGAAGCAGCTACCGGTTGACTGGCTAGCGCGGCATGCAGCTTTTCAAGCATATTGGGCGCGGGCAGACTGTCTTGATCCATTAACAGCACGTGGCTAGCGCCCTGCTGCTTGGCCCATGCAATGCCTACGTTCTGCGCCGCGGCTATGCCGCGGTTTTCCTCCAAGGCAATGATGTGGTCGGCAGATTGTGGCCGCCCGATACTCCAACTAGGCAGGTCTTCATCTGAGCCGTTGTCCACTATCAGCACCGTTTCTACTTGGCTGGCTAGCCGATCCACCAGCTCACCCAGCACGTCCAGTGCCGGGTGGTAGGTGACAATAACGGCCGTGGTACGCGGTGTTGCCACATTAGGATCGATTGGCATGCCGGTACTCACTGGTTTCAATGATGCTATCGCTTGTGGAGTAACGACCGGCATCTACGCCAACCAGTATCTCCGCCAGCTCTTCCGCCTGATCTTCAAAGTAGGTTAGCTGGCTGTTTTCCAGTTTGATTTCATCCCCTGGGCGATAGTTTTTAAACACTCGGATGGATTCCAGAACCGCCTCTTTCAGGCGCTCACCTTTATCGCTAAATGGGATAATAATACCGTTCTCACCTGGAATGATGTCTTCGACGACACCACCTGCGTCGGTCGTGATGACCCAGACGTTTCTGGCTAGCGCCTCCCGAATGGTCAGGCCGAAGCTCTCTTTCCACTGGGTCGGGAACAGCAGCACATCAATACTGGCGAAGAAGCTATCGATCGTCTCCTGCGTATAGGCGGGCACGATTTCTACTCTTTGCATGTTCTTGAAGGTACTGGGGTCGTAGGTCGAGAACCCAAGATTGCGGGCATTATCGACAATAACGAGCTCAGCATTGGCACTATCGAGCTCGGTGAACACCTTCTTGACGAGATGCACGCCCTTGATTTCAGTATTGCCCCCCACGTAGCCGAAGCGAACAGGCCCATCATGAGCAATTTTGGGTGTGTTGCCTGGCTTACGGATACCGTTCTTGTTAACCAGTACCTTTTTCTCTGAATAGCCGTTGGCGATAAAGAAGTCGGCAAAAAAGCGGCTGGGTGCCAGCAACGCAGAGGCTCCGCTGAGCGCGGCGTCCATTTTGTCCAAACGCTCATTATTGAGGCTGGCGTTGTCCACACAGGAAGCGCATATGTCCCGATCAATCACGTATTGGCCACAGAACTTGCCGCGCCGATCAATCATGAACTGGCGACCACACAGCCACCATGCATCGTGTAGCGTGATGACGTACTTGATGTTCCGTTCCTTGCACAGGTCGACTATTGGCAGGCCGATGCCCTGGATACTGTGCAGGTGCACAATATCTGGCTGGACGACACTCAGCACATCGCTCAGCGCCTGCACGACATGGGGATTATCGAACTGTGACTTGTCATCCAGCCCATCAGGCAGGCCCATGCCATAGACGTTGATACCATCTGCTTCGTAGCGCCTGATTTGATAGGCTTCTGCCACGCTGGTCGGCACTGCTGTGAACATGTGCATGTCAAAATCGTCACGCTGATTCAACCGCGTGTTCATCTCTGCCGCTACCACGGTGGCACCACCAAAGGCGCGAGGCTTGTAGTAGCAATTGACCGCTAATACCTTGCACTTACGGGGCTGCGCTGCGCTTGCTTCGTGTCGGGCAAAGTCGCTGAGCAGGGGTTGAAGTTGCTGGGTGGCAATGTTTTCCGGGGAGTAAGCCTGCATTACAGAGGCATAGGCGTTTGCAGCCATTTGTTCGCGTAGCGCTGCATCAGTTACCAGTTGAGTGAAAGCTTCTTTCCACTCCTGGTCTGTTTCGCAGAGAAAGCCTTCCACGCCATTGGTGATAGCGCTGGTAAAGGCAGCCCGTGGCGAGCAGATAGAGGGCACCTGTACTGCGGACGCTTCCAGAAACTTGATATTGCTCTTGGAGTCGTTGAATACATAGTGCTCCAAGGGCGCAATGCTAATATCACACTCGGCGAGACTCTCTAGGTACTCTTCGTAGGAGCAGACCGGGATGCGTTCAATGCGGGACTCAAACTGATCGAACTCCACAGGTAGATCCAGCAAGCCAATGAGGCGGAAGTGTACGTTGCTGTGCGTTGCCAGTATTTCCAGCAGCGCTGGCACCGCTTCCTGGAAGTCGACGTTGTGGGTATTGGTGCCAGAGCCGTACACGATTCGTACAACGTCATCCTTGATAGCCGTCTTGCGCTTTTCGTTTACCTTTTCGGCCACGACCATGGTTTGTGCATCCAACGCATTTTCGACCACCTGAACACTGTTCATGCCCGACTCTTGCATGGCTTTTGCTAGCCCGGTGGTGGAAGCGATGCCGTTATCACAGCTGAGCATGGCTTTAAGGTAAAGCTCGGCACCTGTCAGTAGCCCCTGGAAATCATCTTTGGAGAGCCCCGCCAGCGTTTTGCTGTTGAGTAGCACTTCTCGGTTGAAAATCAGGTCATCGACTTCCCAATAAGTGGGCACATTGAGGCGCTTGGCTTCTTCGATGATGCTTATTACATTCGGGAACCCTGGAACACGGTAAAAAATGACCATGGAGTGCGTCTGCAAGGCCTTGATCGCTTTTTCAGACTCGTTCCAGTCAATCGCCGTACACTCTACGCCCAAATGCTCGAACATTTTCTGCTTTTGAGTGACTCGGTATTTTTTGCACTGGGGAATGCTGAATTCAGCGACAATCAGTACTCGCGGTGCCAGGTATTCCGGCGCCTGATGGGTAAGTGATGCCAGATAGACGGGGTCGGTCACGTGCGGCATGGTAACGCTGGTGGAGGACTCGACCAGGCGAAACCCTCTTTTCACTCCCGCAAAGCCTTCACGACGATAGATCGCAATGGCTTTGCGCGCCGTGTTTTTCATACCACCGCCGCGCTGCACCGCAGGCTTGATCAAGCCTATCGCCCGGCGGCATTGGTTGACGAATACCTTGCCGTCACGCAGTGGCTTGGTCACCTTCCAGCTTCTGGAATTAAGTATTTCTGCAAGCTGACGCTCTTTTTCAGCCAGCTGCTCGCCACGCTCCAGCAGCGATGTGTCACGCTCGCCGATGGTAGCATTGAGCTGCTCGAACTCTGCATTCCTATTGTCTAACTGAATTTGCGTATCTTTAAGAACACTATCGCGCTCTTCAATGTCATGATTCAGCGCTTTAACTAGATCGTCTCGTTTAGCTATTTCCTGATTGGCATTGGCAACCGCTTCGTGCAGCTGGGTAATGTCCCACTGCCGCTCAATTACCTCACCAAGCTTGGAAAAATACTTACGTATGAGCGCGTGCCCTTCGGGCTGCGACCACTCGTTGACCAGTTCCAGCACTTCTTCTGGCTGCTCTTTACCGACAAACAGCACGCCCAGGCCAAACGAGTGCTCAAAAATGATGTGCGGGTAGTGCTCTTTTAACTCGCTCCACAGCTTCCAAACGCCAAAGTCGCGCTCGCGTACGTTGGTATCGTGAAACAGTACAACGCCTCTTTCGGAGAGCTTCGGCAGCCACGTTTCAAAATCGTGTTTAACCGCTTCGTAGCTGTGAAGACCATCTATGTGTAGAAAATCGACATCACCATCAGCAAAGTTCTCTACTGCTTCATCAAAGGTCATTCTCAGCAGTTTAGAGAAATCTTTATAGTGCTCATCGTGATGCTTGCTGACCACATCAAACACGTGTTCAGAGTACAAACCTGCGTGCTCATCCCCTTCCCAGGTGTCTACCGCATAGCAACGGGTAGGCAGTTTGTTTTTGTCGATGCTTTCACAAAAGGAGAAGTAGGAGTGCCCGTAGTGCGTGCCCAGTTCTACCAGACAGTCTGGCTTCAAGGTTTCAACCAACCACGCACCAAAGGGAATGTGACCAAGCCATGCACTGGGAAACTTCGAGGGTTCTTTCGAAACAAACGAAGACTTCAACATCTGCTGATAAATATTCATAAGCTGGTCATCTCAATCTTTTTCATAGGTATGCCTACTAGCCCAGTACTGACACTGCTGCTATGCGACTTCAATACGATGGCGTCGTGCATCCAGTGGTGCTGGACATGCCCTTGCTGGCTGCCTTCAGCAATCGCTACCGTCATTGAGTAATCCCCCATCGGTAAAACGGGCATCCTGAATTGGAAATTGGCCACGAAGGTTTCGCCTTCAGCAATATGAATCGGCTCTTCTACATAGGTGAGGTAGGTGTTGTCACCGAACAGGTGCTGACCCAGCCTGTCTTTGACAAGGAAGCCGACAATTGGGCTGGTGAGGTAAGCCTTGGCGGTGCATTCAATTCTTACCGTGACGTTTTCACCACCCACTACCCAGGCCAGGCGTTGATCGTTTTCATCCAGCAGGTGCGCCGAGTCGATGACGGCCCCACCACTGCCGAAGCCTTCCGAATTTTCATCAAACTTCACTATTTCGATGTCGTTGCGGTACTGGGTCGTGTTAAGGAAATCCAACCGCATGTCTCGAACGTCTTCGATAGTCTCTTCTTGATCGGAACTGTCGCTCTTTTCATCCTTATTGACTGTCATGGGCGCGGTACCATCCTGCTGCGAGATGTACATGGCAGCCAGATACGCCTTGGATATGTCTTTCGGTTCTCCGATCATCTTGATTTCGCCCTTGTCTAGCCATACCACTCGCTGACAAAGGTTGATAATGGCGCCTGTGTCGTGACTCACAAACAGGACCGTTCCGTGTTCCATGAACTTGCGCAGAAAGCGCATGCATTTCTGCACAAAAAAAGCATCACCTACCGATAATGCTTCATCGATGACGAGGATGTCGGCATCTACGTGTGCAATTACTGCGAACGCTAGGCGAACCGCCATGCCGCTTGAGTATGTTTTGATTGGCTGATCGATGAAGTCGCCGATATCGGCAAACTCCACGATACTGTCGAAGCGATCGCTCACTTCTTCAGTGGTCAGGCCCAGCACAGTAGCGTTCATATAGACGTTTTCGCGCCCTGTGAACTCTGGGTTAAAACCGGAACCAAGCTCCAGCAGCGCTGCAATCCGTCCACGGGTCTCGATCTGGCCCTGGGTGGGTGTCAGCGTGCCGCAGATCATCTGTAGCAGCGTTGATTTACCCGAACCGTTACGACCAATGATACCGACCGTTTCACCTTTTTTGACCTCGAATGAAACGTCATGAAGCGCCTTGAATTCTTTAAAGTAGTTTGTGTGCCCTGCGCCCATCAGCTTTTTCAAACGTGGCACAACAAACTGCTTCAAACGATCATTAGGCTTATCATAAACCTGATAATATTTATGAATATTATCTACTTTAATTATCGTTTCATTAGAGGACATCAGCAAATCCCTTTCTGGTTTTCTGAAACCATGCATATCCTAACCAAGCGAAAACGGTAGAAAAAAACGTATATACTCCCAGCCCTAACCAATCAGGTAAACGACCCCAGATTAGTACTTCTCTTGCTTGCTCGATAATAAAGGTTAAAGGGTTCAGCAATATCAATATCTGATACTCTTCTGGAAGTCGATCGATAGGAAAGAAGATCGGTGACAGGAATAAGAGTACGGTTATTATGACGCCGATGAACTGGCCGATATCACGCAGGAACACCCCCAATGCGGCCAGCATCCAGGCCACGCCTAACGACAACACAGCTAGTGGGAAGAAGACAAGAGGCGATAGGATAATGGTCCAGGGCGGAATGCCAGTAAATGCGATATAGGCGAACTGCAGTACCAGAAGGCTAATAGCCGTGTGAAAAATGGCGCTACCTAATGCAATGGCGGGCAGTATTTCCAGAGGAAACACGACTTTCTTGACATAGTTGGAGCTCCCCAGCACCAAGCCAGGTGCTTTACTCAACACTTCTGCAAAAAAGCTATGCACCACCAAGCCTGCAAACAGGACAACCGCAAACTGAGTGCTAGTTTCATCTTCACCTACGCCCCAGCGGGCATTGAACACCACCGAGAAAACAAAGGTATACACTAACAGCATGAAAACAGGATTTAGGAATGACCAGAACAGTCCTAACACTGACCCTCTATAACGGCCAGCGACATCGCGCTTAGTCATCGTTATAATAAGGTCGCGATGCTGCCATAAACTTTTTAGCAACGACTTGAATGATATTGGTTGATCAGAATGGGGGTTCATCAATTCCTCGGATTATCTTTTCAGGCAATTTTCGCCATCATTTATATAAGACTAGAATAAGATCAACACGTAATGACTAATATCTTTTTATCAGTTGTTGTGCAAAATCATCTATATTAGCGTTTTCTTTCTGCTTCTTTTTTGCGAGAAGGCAATTGAGCAAATAGGTTTTCATACGCCGTCCTTGGTGAAATTAATACATCTTAGGGCTTGGCCAGTACTGGCAGGTGGCTACTATACAGCAGCGAAGGTTTTTTGAGAATTCTGAGGCTCTTTGGTTCCTTAAAAGGCACGATAAGCTAGGAGCTTTTTGGGCTTCACCACCAACAAAAGCAAATGACAATTATTACAATCTATAGCTCTATATCAGTAACTCGTTAAAAATATGCTATTTTGTTTGGATTTATTGTAATGACTCGTGTTCCCCCAACAGATGATGAGAGAGCGTAGTGAATAGCGTAGGCCTATGTGTACCAACATTGAATGCTGGTGCCTTGTGGCATGAGTGGCTAAAACGAACCGCTCTGGCCGCAGATGGATTTCGCGTATTGGTGGTGGATTCTTGTTCTATCGACGGTACTGCCGAAGCCGCGCGCAATGCGGGCTTTGAGACGCTGGAAATCAGCCGTGAGACTTTTAATCATGGTGCTACTCGCCAAAGTGCGCTGCATCACTTGAGCGATTGTGACATCGTGGTTTTTCTCACTCAGGATGCACTGGTGGCCGATTCCGAAGCGCTGACCCGACTAGTCTCCGAATTTGAAGACCCTGAGGTTGGGGCTGCTTTCGGCAGGCAACTGCCACACCTGGATGCCACACCTATTGCCGCTCATGCACGGCTATTTAACTACCCTGCAGCTTCACGGGTGGTCAGCCAGGCAGATATTCCCAGGCTGGGCATCAAAACCGCCTTTCTCTCCAACTCTTTTGCCGCCTACCGCAGGCAAGCGTTAATAGAAGCTGGAGGCTTTCCTGACCATGTGATCCTTTCCGAAGACATGATGGCGGGTGCCAGACTGCTCAAACAGGGTTGGAAACTGGCTTATAACGCCAGCGCCTGTGTACACCACTCCCATAACTATTCGATTCGAGAAGAGTTTAAGCGCTACTTTGATATTGGGGCGTTTCATGCGCAGGAGACGTGGTTGATTGAGTGGTTGGGCAGCGCTGAAGGCGAAGGCTTACGCTTTATTCGCTCTGAGGCGAAATACCTGCTAAAACACGCCCCTATTGCGCTCCCCGGCGCTATGCTTCGCACTTTTGCCAAGTATTTGGGCTACCGGCTTGGGCGCCATCAGAGGCAGTTGCCTAACCGCCTCAAGCAAAAGCTTTCAATGCACGCTCGGTTCTGGAACTGAGCGGCCTGATTTTTTCGCCATAGTCAGTTTAATCCTCAATAGGCGTTTTTATTAAAGAAGCCTTTAACAATAGTAAGGAAGATAATCTTTAAATCCAGCCCCAATGACCAGCTATCGATATACCACAAGTCATGGGCAACGCGTTTTTCCATCTTTTCAATAGTATCTGTGCCACCTCTATGACCGTTCACTTGCGCCCAGCCGGTAATCCCCGGCTTTACTTTGTGTCGCTTCATATAAGACTCAACAATGTCTTTATAATATTCGTTATGAGCCAAGGCATGCGGCCTTGGCCCAACAATCGACATGCGGCCCTGCAATACATTATAAAACTGTGGCAGTTCATCGAAGGAGCTTTTTCTCAGAAAAGCACCAATAGGCGTTATTCTTTCATCGCCAGGACATGCTTGTGTGACCCAACCTTCTGGCTCCTGATGAACGTACATAGTACGAAACTTATAAACCTTGAAAAACTTTCCATTGGCCCCGGTGCGATACTGTTTAAACAATACTGGGCCCGGCGAAGTAGCTTTAATACAGACCGCAATAACAAAGCAAACTGGTAATATCAAAAGGCTAATGATGGACCCTAACACCAGATCTTCCATGCGCTTGACGATGCGTGTCACCCCGTCCAATGGCGAAACACTGAGATCAACCGCCAGGTGGCCCGCCACTTCGCTCATGCGGTGGTTGAGCAGTTGCATACCTTCAAAGTCGGGAATGAAGCGAACCTCTGCAGTATGATAGCGGAGCTCGTAGAAAATGGAACGAACCAGCCCACCCATTTCCAGCGGTACACAGATCCACACTTCTCGCGCACCTGACTCAATGACACGCCTGATCAAGCGTTCATAGAAGAGGTCATCCGGTTTTTCTTGCAAACGCTCGATACCAGCGATGCAGTAACCTTCAAAGGGAGCATTGCGCATCCCCTTGCCCACATGGATCACTTGCAATGAGGGCCCTACCAAGAAGACCGGGCGCTTAGCCTTACCCAGCTTTCTTGCATATTTAAGCAGTAACTGTGCAGCTACTCTTAATCCGGCCGCTATGACAAACGAAAAGAACAGCGTATAGCCGATCCACAAACGAGAGTAGCTACCGGCAGCATGTGCAAAAAAGATGAGTGAAGCTACTAATATGGCAACAGCCGACCATACCATACTCAGCTTTAATAATAGGGTTGATATTTTACTGATACGCCAGCGTATATAACCGCCGTGTAATGTATTAATCATTAAGACTAATAAAGACATTACCACTATTGCAAGCCAATACCTGTCGTGTAGCTGGAGAGATTGAAAGCGTACACAGTGTGCAAGCAGCCCTCCTACTACAAGAGCAAATATATCCACTCCCGGCATTATAAGCTGAGCCGGATAGCGTTCTACAATTCCTATTGATCGTCTATCCATGAGTCACAGTATTTTTTGCAATTCATTATTGCATTATGTTTGCGTTAAGATAGCAGGCAATATTCACTACAATTTGACTAATACCCTTCACTGCTACCCTCTATATGATGTTACATATTTCATCTTTAGCTTTGGACCAAGCATTCAACAATTAATAATTAAAAACATCATTCAACAGCAGTTAATATAAAAATTAAATTAATCAAAACACAAAGTTCCTACTAGCAACAACAATACTCTCACCGCCTTTCCTTTGACGCAATCATAACAGAACAACGAGCATCTCGCCTCATCCTGGAGACTGCTTTCAATGCGCTTCGCACAGGTACCGCTTCTTAAGCGACCTGGATTACCCAGCCCATATTGTAGACGAGCCCATACAGAAGGCTGCAAAAAAGCCCTCTACTTGATGAAGAGGGCTTCTTTGCAGGGTAATGCGCTTAGATTTTGTTTCTTACGAACTATTTAAAAATGATAGCGCGCCCCAGCAAGCCAATACGTCCTGCCTGCCGTGCTCTCTTTACGGACGCTGGGTGCATCACCGTCAGCTAGCTCTACAAATACATCGAATGCGCTGGAGACTTTGTAGTAAGCCCCTGCTGCCCAGGCGTTGCTCTCCTCACTATCGTCAGGGTCTACGTTGTAGTAATCCGCAGTAAATGACCATGGCCCTGTGGAGTAGGTGCCGCCCAGGCCAACCGTCTCAAAACCACCGCCGTAGGTATCGCTATTATCTTGGGTTTCAGCACCTAAGCGCATGGAGAGTTGATCTGTAAGAGAGTATGCGCCGATAAGGCCATAAAGCATTTCGCCGTTACCGCTGCCACCACCTCGAACCACGTTCTCCACCGCGCCAAAACCGATCTTAAACGGCCCCTGCTGGTAACGAACACCGCCTTGGGCGGCAACGACTTCGCCTTCACTGCTCTGTTCAGCAGCCGTTAACCCGCGCTCACTGTAATGCTTAACCTGGAGAAAAGAGGTGAAGCCGTTCAGTTCAGGCGTGTAGTAACCAATCGAATCACCGCGCGACTGTAGCCCGGTTGAATTGAAAAGCAGTCCGCGGTCGAGGTAGACATCAAAGGGTGCCGATACAAATTGGTAGTAAAGACTATCGAAGTTACCCGCTTGCAGTGTGCCGTACTGCTTACTTGCCAAGCCGATATAGCTCTGACGGATTTCATTAAAACCCTGGTCAGTATTACGTTCATCGCCAGTAAATCGCCACTCTAAGCGCCCAAAGGCGTTTAAGTCGGATGTAATAGCCTGGCTCATTCGAAACCCTAGACGGGAGTACACATCAACGAATTCCGCGCCATCATTGACCTTATTGCCGGCACGATCAAACTCTGGGCCACCGCCCGCGATACCCATTGAGATACGCCCGTAAACATCAAGTTTAGAGCCCTCTTGATCATATAGCGTTGCGGCTTGAACCGAGGCGATGCTTAACAGGCTGGCTACCGCTACTGCTAACTGCTTCTTCTGCATTCGAAATGATCCCTTGATATGCTCATCTTATTGGCTGCTTACGCTATTCCGCTGTGCAGCGAACTAATGTTATACAATATCAAGTTATCATTAAAGAAAAATCATTCTTATTTACATTAGCTATAAAAACGCAATCATTAATCCCAAAAAAACCGGCCTCTAAGAGGCCGGTTCTATTTGGTTCTGCTAGGCAGTTACCCTTTAAGCGTGGTGTTTAAACCAAGCTTAGAAGTGGTAACGAGCGCCTGTCAGCCAGTATACGTCGTCAGTCAGGTCACCAAGGGTAACGTCACGATCAACAGTTGGTGCGTCGCCATCGTTAAGCTCGAGGAACACGTCGAAGTTACTGGATACATTGTAATAAGTACCTAGAACCCAAGCGTTACTGTCGTCTAACTCTTCGCGGTCTACGTTGTAATAGTCAGCAGCGAATGCCCAAGGACCAGTGGTGAAAGTACCACCTACACCAACTTTATCGTAGCCATTTTCGTCGTTAGCACCACGAAGCGCGTAGCTGTCGTTGTTGTCACGAGTTTCATAGCCCAGACGTGCAGAGAACTGGTCAGTGAAATCGTAAGAACCGATCAGGCCGTACAGCACTTCGCCGTTACCGCCGCCGCGCTGCACGTCATCAACGAAGCCAAGACCAACAGTCACAGGGCCTTGTGCATAACGTACGCCACCCTGAGCTGCAACAACTTCACCTTCTGAAGATTGCTGAGCTTCAGTCAGGCCGCGCTCGCTGTAGTGCTTCGCTTGCAGGTAAGCAGTGAAGCCACTCAGGTCAGGCGTGTAGTAACCGATAGAGTCGCCACGTGACTGCTTCGGGTGACCTGCGAATTCTAAACCACGATCGATTTCCCAATCAAAGGGCAAAGAAACGAACTGGTTGTAGAAGCTGTCGAAGTTACCCGCTTGGAAAGTACCAAACTGGTCGCTTTGCAGACCGATGTAGCTCTGACGGACTTCTTTGAAGCCGGTGTTGCCGTTACCGCTGGGGCCGGTACGCTCGTCACCATCGAAACGCCACTCAACACGACCGAACGCAGTCAGATCGCGAGAAACTTCGTGGCTCATACGCAGACCAAGACGCGAATAAACGTCTACAAACTCAGCGCCGTCATCGATTTTCTGACCAGCGTTATTGAACTCGGGGCCACCGCCAGCGACACCCATGGCGATACGGCCATAAACATCTAACCGAGTGCCGTCTTGGTCATAAACGGTTGCAGCTTGGGCTGCAGCAGAGGCACCCAGGGCGCCAACGATAGCAGTCGCTAAAAGTGTTTTTTTCATGATGTAAGTTCCTTAACTCGTATACTGTTTCGATCGTTGCTGCTCAGCTCTTAATAAGCTGGCAGTTGGCTTTTGCGGGCCATGCTCTTTTGCCATCCACTGGTTTTTCCCAGTGGTATGCGGCATGTCCTCAACTAAGCCTTGTTATAGTCCAATGCTCGCAGAACAAACTCTATACCGGGACTCAAGGGAACGCAATAGAAAAAAACAGTGTTTTCTTACTATTTGTGCTTTTTTATGGAACCCCTGCCTACTGACCTGGTCTCAGCGGCCTTTGAATTTTTGCTGTAGGCCTAACAATTTGTCTTCCATGCTAAGCGGCTTACGCGGCTCGCTTTTTTCGTTTTCTGCCTGCTCTGCCGCCTCTTGGCGGGGTTTATGCGCAACAGGCTTCGGTTTGGGTGGCGCTTTCTTGGACGGCTGCGGCCCTTTCTGATCACCACGTTTTTCTGCTGCATGCAGTGCCGATTGCTTATCAACCTTGCCGGCAGGCTGACCATCTAAATCTACCCGCTCAACACCCTCTCGCACGGCTTTTATGTAGCGAGGAAGGTTCACGTAGTTGGCTAAGGCGCGGCGAATCAGTTTATTTGGCCACTCTTCGCGCTCGGCAAGCTCTTGGTGAATGCCTACTTTTAGCGGTTTGGTGTGCCCCTTAAAAAACGCTTTGGGGTAGCGCTCATACCATTGATTAAGCAGGGCGTGCGGCGAAGGCACTGACGCTGTTTTAGGGTCGCTAGCCGCTTCGCTGGGCGCTTTTTGTGCAGAGACTTCTTCAGGTTCAGGGACTTGCTCTTCAGCTGGTTCTTCTTCGAAGGCTTTAGTGTCTTGAGCTGCCGCCTCTGGCGCATCGTCGCTGAGCACTTCTTCGTTATGCGTTTCAGTTTCTATTGTCGTCGCGGTTTCTGAGCTTGGCACGCTTTGGGCTTGGGCGTCTTTCAGCGCCAATTGCTGTTTTAGCCGCTGATTTTCTTCGCGCAGGGCTTGTAGCTCAGCTTGTGTGCGTTCAAGACGTGTTTCTAAGTCATCCAACATATTCATTAAGCTGGCGGCCATAGCCTTCTCCTTTGACCTTTTCAGTCAGCGATACGCTCGTAGACCACAAAATCATAGCTTGGCTGCCCTTCAGCTGGCTGCCCTGCTACGCGCTGTACTTCTTTCCATTCGCTGGGGTCGAAGTCAGGAAACGTGGCGTCGCCTTCTACGTCTATATCCACTTCCGTTATGTAGAGCCGCTGGGCAAAGGGTAACGCCTGGCGGTATATCTCTCCGCCTCCCATGACCATGATCTCTTCTGCTGCTTCTATAGTGGCGTGCTGGTCAGCTAGTTCTAGCGCTGCAGGCAGGTCGTGGCATACGCGTACACCTTCGTGGGAAAACTCGGTGTTGCGCGTCACCACCACATTAAGCCGATTCGGCAGCGGCTTGCCAATGGATGCGTAGGTTTTACGCCCCATTACCAGCGGTTTTGCCTGGGTCATGCGTTTGAAAAACTTTAAATCTTCGGGCAGGTACCAAGGTAGCTTGCCCTCTACGCCGATCACTCGATTTTTCGCCATGGCGACGATCATTGCTACAGGCACCAGGGAGTCAAAGGTATCTTTCTGCTGGCTCATACCGCTACCTCGGCTTTGATGTGCGGGTGCGCCTCGTAAGCATCAATGTGGATATCTTCGAAACGGAATGCGAACAGATCGTCTATTTCGGGGTTAAGCACCAGTTTAGGCGCTGCTTTGGGGGTGCGCGACAGCTGTTCTTTGGCCTGCTCAAGATGATTACTGTACAGGTGGGCATCGCCTAGGGTGTGGATAAATTCGCCCGGCTTCAGGCCAGTCACTTGGGCAACCATGGTCAGCAGTAAGGCGTAGCTTGCAATATTAAACGGTACACCGAGGAAAATGTCGGCACTGCGTTGATAGAGCTGGCATGACAGCTTTCCATTGGCGACGTAGAACTGAAACAGGCAATGGCACGGCGGTAGCTGCATTTCATCGACCTGGGCTGGGTTCCAGGCCGAGACAATCAAACGCCGCGATTGGGGCGTGGTGCGAATTTGGCCAAGCACTTTGGAAATTTGGTCAACGCTGCCGCCTTTGGGATCGGGCCAACTGCGCCACTGGTAGCCGTACACGGGGCCTAGGTCGCCGTTTTCATCCGCCCACTCGTCCCAGATCCGCACGCCGTTCTCTTTTAAATAGGCGATGTTGGTGTCGCCTTTCAGGAACCACAGTAGTTCGTGAATGATAGAGCGCAGGTGGAGTTTTTTGGTGGTCAGTAGCGGAAAACCACGCGACAAATCAAAGCGCATTTGATGGCCAAACACGGAGCGGGTGCCTACGCCTGTACGGTCGTGGCGGTCAACACCATGCTCCAAAACGGTTTGCATCAGGTCTAAATAGGGTTGCTCAAGCGCGGGCGTTGTAGCAGTCACAGAATTTCCAAATTAACAGGCGATGTAGCGGTTTATTCTAGGCGCCCATAGCGGCTCGGTCTAGCGGTGCCGGCTGGTTAGCGTTATTCGACCAACCCCGGCACCGCTGCGCGCTGCTTAATTTGCGACTTTTACATCTACTGGCTGGGAACGTGACCAGGCGATGATGACTAGGCCCAGCGCAATCATCGGTAGTGAGAGCAGCATGCCCATGGTGACCCAGCCGAAGGCGATAAAGCCGATATGTGCGTCGGGCATGCGGACAAACTCGACCATGAATCGGAATACGCCGTAGCAGACTAAGAATAGCCCGGATAAAAAGCCACGGGATGTTGGCTTAGCCGAGACCCACCACAGAATAGCAAACAGTACGACGCCTTCTAACAGGGCTTCATAAAGTGCTGATGGATGACGCGCTTCAGGCCCCATACCGGGAAATGGCATGCCCCAGGGTAGCGAAGTCACGCGACCCGGTAGCTCATGATTAATAAAGTTACCGATACGCCCGGCACCTAAGCCAATTGGCACTAACGGGGCGATGAAATCGGTAAGGGTTAAAAATGCCAGCTGTTTACGACGGGCGAATATCCAGGCAGCGAGCAATACGCCGAGCAGGCCACCGTGGAAGCTCATGCCGCCATCCCATACGCGGAAGATCCAGAGCGGGTCTGCTGTCCATTGCCCTAGCCCATAAAACAGCGCGTACCCTAAACGCCCACCGGCCACGACACCGATCGCGCAATAGAAGAGTAAATCGCCGATATCGTCATTATTGAGGCCGATACGCGATGCGCGCCGACAGCCGAGCCACCAGGCCGCTACAAAACCCACAACGTACATCAGGCCATACCAATGGACTTGCAGTGGCCCTAAGGAGATTGCCACTGGGTCAATCGTTGGGTAATTAATCATTTAAACTCTCTAATCTGACCAAAGGAATTAATGAGGCCTTCTCGCGGAGGTAGGCATTTAGCAACCGTACATCGTCACCACAGGCTACCGCCACGATGCGTGCGCCAATGTCACGGGGCAATGATAAGTCGGCATGCTCAGAAAGCCACCTTTATCGTCATTTAGGCGGCGGCGCTTTAATCCTGCGCACCTGGAAACCAGCGGACAATCATATTAAGAAGAGTTTCAGGTTGATAGGGCTTGGCGAGCAGGTCATCCATACCGGCAGCTAAACAGGCATCGCGCCCGGCATTGTCGATATTGGCCGTTAACGCGACCAGCACGCTTGGACTGCCGCCACTTTTGCGCTCGTACTCGCGCCAGCGCCGGGTAGTTTCACGCCCGTCCAGAGTGGGCATAAAGATATCCATAAACACCAGATCAAAGCGGGTGTTTCTTTGGCGCTCCAACGCTTGCTCGCCGCTGCTGACGCCTTCCACCTTTAGGCCTTGGGATTCCAGCATTTGCCGCGCCAACATCAAATTGACCGGACCATCATCGACGACTAATACACGTAAATTGCGCTGGTCCCCTGTGTGCTCGCAGTCTCCCACCTCTGTTGCACTGCTTACAGCAGCTTGTCCAGCATCCTGCTCAGCACCTTGCTGAACGAGGTTCACCAATAGCGCACGGATATCCGAGACGTGCTCGTACACTTCCATGACATTTTGTCGAAAGCTATCGGTAATCTCTTTTTCAGCCATCGCACTTAAATGATCTAACAAGTTATCCGTTTCACGCTGCAGCAACGTTAAATAGCCTGATTTCAAACGCGACTCTTCCCGCGCTCTTTCGCGGCCTGCCATTAACAGTTTGAGCTGACGCTGCTGATGCTGAAGGTCGTCCAACAGGGTTTGCTCATGCTCCTGCTGGGTGTTCTTAGTCGCGGCAGTGGCTACTTGCGAGCAGTGCATGCAGCGCTCAAGACCGGCTAGCACTTCATTAACGTTGGCCAAGCGCTGAAGAGGTAGATGGGATTCGTCGGCAGCATCCGGAGGAGAACATTTATGTTCGGGTAACGAACGTGCAGCGGTGGCGCACAGGGCCTGACTATGCCGTTCAAGTTCGGTGAGTTCTTGCATAAAACGGCTATCTTTGCGCCGAGCGCGGGCTTTCACCAGCATCAGAAAGGCGCCAACGTTTAAACTACTGCCGACAAGCAGAGCCGCCATTAACCACAGCATGGTGCTCCAGGAAGCGTAACTGGGCGACATCCCCCACACCATTGCGCCAACCAACAGACAGAGCACAACTAGTGCTGCTTGTACAAGCAATAGAGGCCACAGCAGAGGCCAAACAATGGCGTTCCAAAAGTGCTCCCTTTGATAGTGCTGCATGATCTCGCCTTCCTATTAGCCGCATGGCCGCTGATAACGTGACCGCTTTAACCTTTGCGCGAACTGCCGACACTCATAAATCACCCCTTTCTGTGTGATGATTTATGCTACAAATATGATACCGATGTAAGTGTACGTCTACACTTCGTTACTGTCATGCGGCTGTTGCGTTGAACGCTCTCCACCCTTTTTGTCTACGAGTTTGTTATGTGCTTGATATCGTTTGCTTGGCAACCCGGCACACCCACGCCTTTGCGGCTGATGGGTAACCGTGATGAGTTTTATGCGCGCCCCACCGCGCCCATGGGTGAGTGGCAAGATAGCCCTGACGTTGTCGGTGGGCGTGATTTAGAGGCCGGTGGCTCATGGATGGCGGCCAGGCGTGGCGGTGTCGTGGCGGCCTTAACCAATGTGCGTGACCTGCAACTAAGTGTGCCACCCGGTGCGCCTAGCCGAGGCGAATTGGTCGCTGGTGCCTTGCAGTGTGGCAATATTGAAGCATGGTTAAGGGAGCTTAGCCAGGGAGAGGCGTTGCGCTATGCTGGCTTTAATTTATTAGTCGCAACACCACAGCGGCTTTGGCACCTGCACCGGGGCCGCGATCGCTTGGCTCTCAGCGAAGTGCCCCCCGGCGTGCATGGTTTATCCAACGCCGATCTTAACTCCCCCTGGCCAAAGCTGTTAGATGTGCGTAGGGCGCTTGAGGACGCTATTTTGCAGCCAGGATGCTGGCCAACCGCGGTTCAGCGCGCAATGCAGAACCCGCAAGAAGCGGCTGTCGAGGCATTACCGGATACCGGCGCTGGCCTTGAGCTGGAGCGCCAGCTTTCGGCGGCGTTTATAGTTGGCGAACACTACGGCACCCGCGCCACTTCGTGGCTAACCCTGGATAGCCACGGGCACATCAGAATTACCGAACAGCGCTTTGGGCCGCGGGGACGCTTTGAGGGTGAAACCACCCTGGCGCTGGCCAACGATTCGCTAGCATCAACGCTCTAGGGTTTGCCTAGTCACGGGGTGGCATCAGGTGCGACAACTGCCACTCATCCATACGCCCTTCTAAATGGGTATGCACCTGGGCAGGTGTATCCAGCTCCATCACTTCTTTGAGCAACTTCTCGGCATCGCTAAGCGGAACCCGGCGAATGGCCGCGCGCACTTTGGGCAGGCTAGGCGCATTCATGGAGAGACTGGTAAAGCCCATGGCCATGAGCAGCAACGCCCCAGCTGGGTCGCCAGCCAATTCACCGCATAGCGAAATAGGCTTTTTCAACCGCGTGGCATCGTTGGCCAGTTCAAGCAGCGCCCCCAGCAGCGCCGGGTGAAGCGCGTCGTAAAGGCTTGATACGCGCGGGTTATTGCGATCCACCGCCAGCAGGTACTGAGTGAGATCGTTGCTGCCCACTGAGAAGAAATCGACGCGTTTCGCTAGCGCATCCATTTGGTAGATAGTGGCGGGCACCTCGATCATCACGCCCACTTGGGGCCTAACGACAGTAATGCCCTCTTCACCCAATTCCAGAATGGCGCGATCCAGCAGGCGCAGCGCTTCGTCGACCTCTTCGACGTTGGTGATCATCGGGAACAGTACGTAGAGGTTATCCAGGTCGATCGAGGCTTTGAGCATGGCGCGCAGTTGCACCATCAGCACTTCCGGGTGATCCAGCGTGACGCGCATACCGCGCCAGCCTAGAAACGGATTGGCCTCTTCAATCGGGAAGTAGGGCAGGTCTTTATCACCGCCAATATCCAGGGTACGCATCACCACCGGCAGCGGCGCAAAGCCTTCAAGCTGGTCTCGATAGAGTTTGGTTTGCTCTTTTTCGCCGGGGAAGCGTTCAGTAATCATAAACGGCACTTCGGTTCGGTAGAGCCCCACCCCACCGATACGGCTTTTTAGCAACGCAGTGGCATCTACCGCCAAACCGGTATTGACCATTAGCGGCATGACGTGGCCGTCGGGTGTGGCGCTGGGCAGATCCTGTTCGTGCTCAAGCAGTTCGCTGAGCGCCTCTTCTTCGGCGATCAGACTTTCATAACGTGCCGTTAGTTCAGGCGAGGGGCGCACAAACAGTCGGCCACGGTGGCCATCTAGCACAACCGGCGCACCGCCTAGCCGCGGCAACGGCAAATCGACCATGCCCAACACCGTCGGAATGCCCATGGCGCGGGCCACAATCGCCACATGGGACGTGCTGGAGCCACGTACCGAGACCAGCCCTTTGAGCTTATCGCGAGGCACTTCGCCCAACATGGCCACGCTGATTTCATCACCGACCAAAATGGCGTTATCGGGGTAGGTTTCCGGCGTAGAGGGGGTATCTTCTTGGAGGTGGGCAAGCACCCGACGCCCCAGGTCGCGAATATCCGCTGCACGCTCACGCAGGTAGTTATCGTCTACCCGCTCCAAGTACTGGACATGGCGGCGTACTACATCGGCCAGCGCGCCGGGCGCCCACTGCCCTTCGCGAATGCGTTTCTCCACCTCATCGGCAAGCGCCGCTTCGCCGAGCATTTGTTGGTAAACATCAAACAGCGCCAGCTCCTGAGCGGAGATGCGGCTTGCCAAACGCTCGGCGGCGGCACGAATTTCGCTGCGGGTTTTGCCAATGGCTTCTTTTAGGCGGGCAACTTCATAATCCTGATCACGGGGAATCAGGTCGGGCACGCTATTTAAATCGGCAGGCGGCGTAATCACTACCGCCTCCCCCATGGCCATGCCTGGCGAAGCGGCGACACCTTTAAACATTGCCTGGCCACCGGCAAGCGCCGGGCGCAACAGGTTGCCGGTGGCCAATGCGTGGGCTAAGACCCCTGCCAGCTGCGCCGCCATGGTGACCAGAAAGGCTTCGTCTTCATCATCGTAGCGGCGCTTTTCGGCTTGCTGAACCACCAATACGCCAAGCATATGGCGCTGGTGAATAATCGGCACACCCAAAAAGCTGGAGTAGCGCTCTTCTCCGGTGGCTTCAAAATAGCGGAACTGCGGGTGGGTCTGGGCATCTTCGAGGTTCAGCGGCTCGCTGCGCTTAGCCACCAAGCCCACCAGGCCTTCGCCTAACGGCAGGACTACGCGCCCTACCGCCTGGGTGCGCAAGCCGATGGTTTCCATCAATACAAGCGACTCTAGCTCTTTATCGTAGAGATAGAAGGAGCAGACGTCGGTCTGCATCGCTTTACGAATTCGGCGTACCATCGTGGACAGCGCGGCGTCGAGGGTGCGCGCGCCGTTCACTTCCTGAATCACCCGGCGCAGCACCTCAAGCATGGACGTTTTACTTTTCACTATTATTTGCCTCGCTGAGGAATTTCCTGGCAGACTGCTGCCGCCCTACGGTGGGCAGCAGCGAATCACCCTAATCGTCATCCTGTGCCAGACGCTGAACGCGGGGAGACAACTCTCGCAGCGCGCGCCGGTATACCTCTCGCTTAAAAGGCACTACCTGCCCTAGCGGGTACCAGTAGCTCACCCACCGCCACCCATCAAATTCGGGGGTTGGGGTTGCCGTCATACAGATTTGGCTTTCCTGGCAACGGATTTTAAGTAAAAACCACTTCTGCTTCTGGCCTATACAGACCGGACGCGAATGTGTGCGAATCATACGTCGTGGCAGACGGTAGCGTAGCCAGCCCCGGGTGCAGGCAACAATATCAACATCGTCGGCGGTTAGGCCGATCTCTTCGTAAAGCTCACGAAAAAGTGCTTGTTGTGGCGTCTCGCTTGCATTGATGCCCCCCTGGGGAAATTGCCACGCATTTTGTCCTACCCGACGTGCCCAAAGCAGCTGCCCCTGGCTATTGGCAATGATGATGCCAACATTGGGGCGAAAGCCGTCAGCGTCGATCACGGACATCACCTTATAAATTTTCAGTTGTCCCCATTTTTCCACAAGGGTGACAAGCGTATCAATACAATATAACGCTAAGTGGTGAATGCTTACTTTGTATTAGCCCTATCGTTGGTGGGAATGGCAGGACGACTCTGCGATAATCCGCGTCCGCTATTTGCCTTACTAGCGTCTTTTAAGCACGACAGATACACCACTACTAACCACTGACTAAAAAAGGGGAGCGCCGTGAGTCTGGCCATTTTCGATTTGGATAATACGCTGCTATCCATCGACAGCGATCATGCCTGGGGCGAGTTTTTACTCGAACAAGGGGCAGTCGACCCGGTGGCTTACCGGGAAGCCAACGAGCGCTTTATGGCCGATTACAACGCGGGCACTCTGGATATGGCGGCCTTTTTGGAAATGGCGCTTAAACCGCTGGCCGATAATTCACCTGAACAGCTTTCGGCGTGGCATCAGCAGTTTATGGTCAGCAAAATCGAGCCTAATATTCTGCCCAAAGCGGAAGAGCTGCTTGCGCGCCACCGTACCAAAGGCGATACGCTGCTGATTATTACCGCCACCAACCGCTTTATTACCGCGCCCATTGCCGAACGCCTGGGTGTGGATCACTTAATTGCGGTGAATCCGGAAGTCAAAGAGGGCCGCTACACGGGGCGCGTTTCGGGCATTCCCAGCTACCGCGAAGGCAAAGTCACCCGCTTGGAAAAGTGGCTGGAAGGTCAAGACCTTACCATGGAAGGCGCCTGGTTCTACAGCGACTCGCACAATGATTTGCCGCTGTTAGAAATAGTCGAGCACCCCGTCGCCGTCGACCCCGACGACACCCTGCGCGAAGTTGCCAAAGAGCGTCAGTGGCGGATCATGAGTTTGCGGGATTGAGTTGGTGAATCGTGAATCGTGAATCGTGAATCGTGAATCGTGAATCGTGAATCGTGAATCGTGAATCGTGAATCGTGAATCGTCAGGAGTATAGGTCTCATCAACATATCCCGAAGGTTGGATTAAAGTGTCCAACTTTCGGGGGTCAGTTCAGGAGGCGGCGGAACGGCGCCCAGTGGCGTCACACCATATCTGGCAACGCTGCGCGCTTAAGCTACTTTTTGTGCACGCGTTTCCAACATTGCGGCAATACTCAAATGGTAATCAATATCTGGCCACTCTATGCCTGTGGCGTCACAAATAAATTGGTAATGCCGCAGCACCTTAACAGAGGCCTGCTCAAGCTCAGGATACCAGTTCATAGGTGTTGAGATACGCCTCCCATCGCTCAGCTCGACATGGAGGTAATGGTCATCAAAATGGACTTCTTTACCTGCTAAACCAGTCATTCCAAGTCTCCAAAAATTGCTGTTTATGCGAGCTAATCAACTCAAGGCACTCCTTGAGTTCCTGCTTCTTTAATGATGAATAAACCACGACTTCAGTCTCAATCTCAACTTTAGCCCAGCCATCTGACTTCATCACATGCACATGGGGTGGAGGGTGTTCATTGGCGTAAAAAAAGAACTTGAAGCCTTTTTCATTTAGTAACGTTGGCACTTCAATTACCTCTGCCTGTGAGACTAGAAGCATAGCAACCCCTAGCCATACCGTCACTTGCAAAGCCCCAGGCGAATCTCGGCAATAAAAAACCCCGTAAGCATCACGCTTACGGGGTTTGGCTTTGACTGGCGCTTATCTAAAAGCGTCAGCGGGCGCGTTTAGCCGAGCAGGTGCTCGACCGCGGCACGCTCTTCGCGCAGTTCTTTCTCGGTGGCTTTCATCTTCTCTTGGCTGAATTCGTCAATTTCGAAGCCTTGAACGATTTCATACTTGCCACCCTGGCAACGTACCGGGTAGGAGTAGATGATGCCTTCTTCGATGCCGTAGCTGCCGTCAGACGGAATCGCCATGCTGACGATGCCTTTGGAACCCAGCGCCCAGTCGTGCATGTGGTCGATGGCTGAAGAAGCAGCAGAGGCGGCAGAAGAGGCGCCACGTGCTTTGATGATCGCCGCGCCGCGCTGCTGCACGGTGGGGATAAAGTCATTTTCGTACCAGTCGCGCTCAACCAGATCGAACGCTGCTTTGCCGTCGACTTTGCACTGGGCAAGATCCGGGTACTGGGTGGCACTGTGGTTGCCCCAGATGATCATGTTTTCAACGTCAGTGACGTGCTTACCGGTTTTCTGTGCCAGCTGGGTCAGGGCGCGGTTGTGATCCAAACGCGTCATGGCGGTGAACTGACCTGCGTCCAGATCCGGCGCGTTGCAGGAAGCAATTAGCGCGTTGGTGTTGGCGGGGTTGCCGACCACCAGCACTTTCACATCACGGCTGGCGTGATCGTTCAATGCTTTACCTTGAACAGAGAAGATTGCTGCGTTGGCTTCCAGCAGATCTTTACGCTCCATACCCGGGCCACGCGGACGCGCACCTACTAGCAGGGCAAAGTCAGCGTCTTTAAAGGCAGTGTTTGGGTCGTCGGTGGCAACGATGTCTTGCACCAGCGGGAAGGCACAGTCGTTAACTTCCATTACCACGCCATTCAGGGCGTCCATTGCCTGGGGAATTTCCAGCAGCTGGAGAATGACGGGTTGATCCGGCCCCAGCATGTCGCCAGCGGCGATGCGGAAAATGAGAGAGTAGCTGATCTGACCGGCACCGCCGGTAATCGCAATACGTACTGGATCTTTCATCATTGCTCCTTGATTGGTTCGCCTAGGGATGGTTCTCGCCTGAGGAGTGGCTTAACAGAACTCAAGACGCAAAGATGGTATGCCCAGCCGGACAAAAACTCAATCAGACATGAGACTACTTGCCATTTGACACACAAGCTTTCCTTCCATTGGCGTGCTACTCGCTGAAAAGGTTGAGTTGCGCTATGGTATCTTCGGCTTTATGCCCCTCCTTTCTTGTTTTGCTAAGGACATGGACGCTCCATGCGAAGAATCCCGTTTTCTTATGCCCTAGCTAGCCTACTGGTGCTGGCACTAGTGATATGGCTCGCTTTTGGTAATTTTCAGCGCTTTCAAACCACGCCTCCTGACGCCCCCGATCAAATCGAAGCGGGTTCGCGGGTCGAAATTGTCGTGCAGCAGAGCACACCGTTTATTCCCCAGCAGATTATTCAAGGCCAGTTGACTGCCGAGCGTGAAACCACCCTGCGCGCCAACGTAGCGGGCTTTGTAGACGAGAAGCCGGTGGCCCAAGGTAGCCGCGTTGAGGCGGGCGATACGCTGTTGGTCATTGATAACGACGCTTTGCCCGAGCAGTTGCAGCAGGCCCGTGACGAGCTAGCAGTTGCCGAGGCGGAATATGCCGGGGCACGCAACCTGCGCCAGCGGGAACTGATCTCCCAGCCAGAGCTACTGCGCCTGCAGAGCGCGCTAAGCGCCAGCGCTGCCTCGGTGGCTCAGCTGCAGAATCAACTGGATGACAGCCGCCCCACCGCGCCTTTTGATGGGGTGCTTAACCGCGTACAGGTGGAACTGGGCGACTTGCTGCAGCCCGGCGAGGAGTGGGGCCAGTTGGTCGACGACCGCCGCTTGAAAGGCGCTGCCTGGGTCTCTCAGCAGCAGGTGGGTGATTTAAGCGTAGGCCTGCCGGTGACTGCACGACTGCTGAACGGTGACCACCTGGAGGGTGAACTGACCTTTATTAGCCACCGCGCCGAAGAGGCCACGCGCAGTTTTTATATTGAAGCGACGCTGGATAATCCGGCCGGTAAGCGTTTAGCAGGTGGCAGCGCCGAGCTGACCATCACCCTCCCCCCGCGCCAAGTGCATACCCTTTCGCCTGCGCTGCTGAGCTTGAATAGCGAAGGCCAACTGGCGGTCAAGCATCTGGATGACAACGATCAGGTACAGCAGACCGCTGTGGAACTGGTAAGTGCCGATACCCAGCGCGCCTACGTGACTGGCCTGGCCGACCCGCTTCGCCTGATCACCCTGGGCGCAGGCATGGTCAACGTTGGCGAAACGGTCAGCCCAGTAATGACTGAAGAGGCCACCATTTCACAACCGTCACCCGGCCAGGATAGCGTCCATGCGCCAGTTGATTAATGCGGCGCTAGCCCACACCCGTACGACGTTATTGCTGTTGGTGAGCCTGCTGCTGGCAGGCATCACTGCTTGGCAGATGATCCCCAAGGAAGCCAACCCCGACGTTACCATTCCGATGATTTACGTCTCGCTGTCGCTGGAGGGCGTTAGCCCCGAAGATGGCGAGCGGCTGCTGATTCGCCCCATGGAGCAGGAGCTGCGTGGCATCGAGGGGCTGCGTAAGTTCACCGCTCAATCCAGCGAAGGCCATGGCTCAATCACGCTGGAATTCGACCCTGGCTTTGACCCCGACACCGCACTGACCGACGTGCGCGACCGGGTGGATATTGCCCGCAGCGAGCTGCCTTCAGAAGCGGATGAGCCGCGGGTGATGGAGGTTAATGTATCGGAGTTTCCGGTGTTGACCATCGGCCTTTCGGGGCAGTTGGACACCCGGGAACGAATGTCGATTGCCCGGCGCCTGCAGGAAGAGATCGAAGGCATCGCCGATGTACTGGAAGTCGACATCGCCGGTGAGCGGGAAGACTTGCTGGAAATCGTCGTTGATCCGCTGGTGCTGGAGAGCTACGGGGTCGATTTTGATGCGTTGTTTAATCAGGTATCGCGCAATAACCGCTTGGTGGCAGCGGGTAGCTTGGATACCGGCGCGGGGCGCCTGGCGTTAAAAGTCCCCGGCATTATTGAGTCCCTTGAGGACGTCATGAATATGCCGGTCAAGGTCGATGAGGATCGCGTGGTCACTTTTGGCGATGTGGCGTGGATCAACCCCACATATAAAGAGCCGGAAGGCTTCGCCCGCATTGATGGCCAGCCCGCGGTGGTGCTGGAAATTTCCAAACGCGCGGGGGCGAATATTATCGCCACCATTGGCGCGGTACGTGAACGATTGGCCGAAGCCGATGACCTGCTTCCCGAGCAGTTACGTTTCACCACCATTCTGGATGAGTCGACCACCGTGGAGAATATGCTCTCCGAGCTACTCAACAACGTGCTGACTGCCGTGGTGCTGGTGCTGATCGTGGTGGTCGCGGCCATGGGCTGGCGCATGGCGCTGTTAGTCGGGCTTACCATTCCCGGCGCGTTTTTAACCGGCATCCTGCTGGTGTGGGCATTCGGTTTTACGCTCAATATCGTGGTGCTGTTCGCGCTGATTCTGGTGGCGGGCATGCTAGTGGATGGCGCGATCGTGGTCAGCGAGCTTGCTGATCGCCATTTACGTGATGGTCAAACACCCCATCAGGCGTGGCTTAACGCGGCTTCGCGCATGAGCTGGCCGGTCATCGCCTCCACCGCCACTACGCTCGCGGTGTTTATTCCCCTGCTGTTCTGGCCCGGCGTGGTCGGCCAGTTTATGAAGTACCTGCCCGCCACGGTGATTTTGTGCCTTTTAGCATCGTTGGCCATGGCGCTGGTGTTTTTGCCCACGCTGGGGCGCTTGTTTACGCGCTCGGAGGCCAAACAAACAGACGCGACACATGCAGATAGCAACCATGAGGAAGAAGCGACGACGTCGTTTGGGCGGGGTTATCGCCATCTATTGTCCAGGCTACTCAAGCACCCTGCCTGGGTACTGCTGGTGACGGTGCTGTTAATGGCGCTGCTATATACCGGCTATGCACGCTTCAACCACGGCGTCGACTTCTTCCCCAGCGTGGAACCTGACAGCGCCCAGGTGCTGGTGCGCGCCCGGGGCGATTTTTCTGCCGTCGAGACCGATGCCATCGTTCAGCGGGTGGAAGCGCAGCTATCTGGCATGAGCGAAGTGAGGGCGCTGTATGCGCGTTCGTTTGCAGTGCCCAACGAACAGATGGGCAATGACGTGATCGGCATGCTGCAGTTCCAGTTTATCGACTGGCATGAGCGCCGTCCCGCCCAGGCTATTTTGGACGATATGGCCGAGCGTGCAGGGGATATTCCCGGTATTACGCTGGAGTTTCAGGAGCAGGAGATGGGCCCTGGCGGCGGCAAACCGATTGTGCTGGAAGTGAGCGCCACGAATCCTGACGTTGCCGATGCAGGGGTTAACCAACTTACCCAGTTAATGCGCGAGCTGGGTGGTTTTACCGACATTCAGGATAACCGCAGTCTGCCCGGCGTGGAGTGGCAGGTTAACGTGGACCGGGAAGCCGCGGCGCGCATGGGCACCGATGTCACCACTATTGGCAGCGCGGTACAACTGCTTACTACCGGCCTTCAGGTAGCGAGCTATCGGCCGCCGGAAGTCAGCGATGAAGTGGATATCCGCGTGCGTCTGCCGCAAAACTGGCGTTCACTGGATCAACTCGAGCGCTTGACGATCAATACCCAGCGGGGCCAGGTGCCCATCTCGCATTTTGTGACCCTGGAACCGGCACCTAAAGTCGGTACGCTCAACCGCATTGATGGCCGACGCGCCATTACGATAGACGCCGACCTTGCCCCCGGCTATCTCGCTGATGAGCGCCTGGGTGCCCTGCTGGAAGCTGGCAGCGACAGCCTGCCTGACGGCTTAATGGTTAATGTGGCCGGAGAGCAGGAGGATCAACAGGAATCGATGCAGTTCCTGGCCAGCGCGTTCTTGATTGCTATCGGTTTGATGGCGCTGATTCTGGTCACGCAATTCAATAGCTTCTATCAGGCGGGCTTGGTGCTGTCGGCGATTGTGTTCTCTACCGCCGGGGTGCTGATGGGTCTGCTGATCACCGGTCAGGCGTTCGGCATTGTCATGGTGGGAATGGGGGTGATTGCTCTGGCGGGCATTGTGGTTAATAACAATATCGTCTTGATCGATACCTACAACGAGCTACGCGGCCAGGGTATGACACCCGGCGAGGCGGCGCTGGAAGCGGGCTGTTTACGCCTGCGCCCGGTGCTATTAACGGCGATTACCACGGTGCTGGGGTTAATGCCAATGGTGCTGGGGATCAATGTAGACCTCTTCACCCCTGCCCTGGGTTTCAATGCCCCTTCTGCCCAGTGGTGGACGCAGATGTCGAGCGCCATCGCCGGGGGGCTCACCTTCGCCACCGCGCTAACGCTGCTACTCACGCCGTGTATGTTGGTGATTGGAGGTAAATTACGGCGCAGGGGGTGAAGGGTGAAGGGTGAGGGGTGAGGGGGAGTTGGAATGGCAGAGGCGCCGCGTGGCGGCGCCTGTTTAATAGCGGGCTTAAGCGGGAGCTTTGTTGTGCTCAGGGCTGTGGGCGGCATGTAAGCGCGCGATTAGCTGGTCTTCCAGGGCAAAGCGTTCGGTGAGGCCGCGGGCTAGGCGGTCGATCCAGGCAGGCAGGCGGGCAATATTTTGCTCGCAGCTAAGCGTGGAGCCAAAATCGGTATCAAACTCCAATACCATCTCGGTGGACATTTCTAAACGTTCGAGCAATTTTTCCGCAATGACAAGCGCGCTTTCATCACCAAAGGCCTGAGCCTCTTCTGAAAGCTGCGGATAGATCTCAAAGTGTCCGGCGCTGATGTAATCCATCAACTGCTCACTGAAGGTATCGATGGGTGCTTTGCTCACCGCTTCCAGTTCAGCATCACACGCTTCTTTTAGCTCAATAAAGCTGACCAATAGATGACGACGTTGATCCAGCCAGCGGTCGATCAACGTATGCACGCCACCCCAGCGCTCCAGGGCATTTTTGCAATCTTCGAGCATGGGGCTTTCTCCTTAAACTTACCTTTTGACTAAGCAACTTTTAACGACACTACTTTTGACTGTGCTTAGCCGCTCAGAACAACGGTAGGCCTAGGTTCGCGCCTCCTCTTACCGCTGTCAATCCCAGCGGGTACGGTTTCTTTGGTACTTAACGTTCACTGCTAATAACGCTTTTGAATACGCCGCATAAACACTGCTCTCAAGCGGCTAGCGCTAGCATTACATTAATTATATTTATGCTCTCAACTTCCGGTCGCCATTGCGTGTAAAGGCGGCTGTCGGGTCTCAAATGCTCGTCAAAATATATTTTAAGCCTAAACATTTTAAGCTTGAATTTTATACATGCCTCTCCTATCTTCAAAACAGAGTGTATTTTCCCGTGGAGAAAAATAATGAGAATCGCCTGCCTGGGTGGAGGGCCTGCCGGCCTCTATTTTGCGATCAGCATGAAGCTGCAGGATCCTTCCCATGAGATCGTGGTGCTTGAACGTAACCGTGCTGACGATACCTTCGGCTGGGGCGTGGTGCTGTCCGACGAAACCCTCGACAACCTGGCAGCCAACGACCCGGTTAGCGCAGAGCGAATTCGTGAGCACTTCGCCTATTGGGATGATATTGCAGTTGTTCATAAAGGCGTCAAAACCGTCTCCACCGGCCACGGCTTTTGCGGTATTGGCCGCCGCCAGCTGTTAATTCTGCTCCAGGAGCGCGCCCGCGAACTCGGCGTAGACATGCGTTTTGAAACCGATGCCACAGAAGACGCCATTGAACAGTACCGGCAAGAATATGACTTGGTGTTGGCGGCCGATGGCCTGAACTCCCGCACCCGCCAAACCTATGCTGAGCATTTCAAACCCGATATTGATGTGCGGGCGTGTAAATTTGTTTGGTTGGGCACGCACCAGACCTTTAACGACGCTTTCACCTTTATTTTCGAGCACACCGAGCATGGCTGGGTGTGGGCCCACGCTTACCAGTTTGATAACGATACGGCGACTTTTATCGTCGAGTGCAGTGAAGCCACCTGGCAGGCGTTTGGCTTTGGTGAGCTGAGCCAGCAGGAATCGATTGCGGTCTGCGAGCGTATTTTTGCCAAGCATCTTGATGGCCATGCGCTGATGACCAACGCCAACCATATCCGCGGCTCGGCGTGGATCAACTTTCCACGGGTGCTTTGCGAGCGTTGGAGCTATGAGAATGTAGTACTGATGGGCGATGCCGCAGCGACTGCCCACTTCTCGATTGGCTCGGGCTCCAAACTCGCCCTGGAAAGCGCCATAACGCTGGCTAACTGCTTACACAGTGAAAGCAGTAGGGAAGCTGCCATCGCCCGCTACGAAGAAGACCGCCGTTTCGAGGTGCTGCGCTTACAGTCCGCAGCGCGTAACTCCACCGAGTGGTTTGAGCAGGTAGAGCGCTACCTGGATCTCGACCCGGTGCAGTTCAACTACTCGCTATTGACCCGTTCCCAGCGCATCAGTCACGAAAACCTGCGGGTACGCGACCCCGAGTGGCTGGAGAGCGCCGAGCGCTGGTTTCAAACCCAGGCGGGCAATCCAGACAGCGCCCGCGCACCGATGTTTGCCCCCTACCAACTGCGCGATATGACCCTGGTTAATCGCGTCGTGGTCTCGCCCATGGCCCAGTACAAAGCCGTGGATGGCTGCCCAACCGATTGGCACTTTAGCCACTACGCCGAGCGGGCCAAAGGCGGTGCGGGACTGGTGTATACCGAAATGACCTGCGTCAGCCCCACTGGGCGTATTACCCCCGGCTGCCCAGGGCTGTACGCCCCCGAGCATGAAGTAGCCTGGAAGCGCCTGTGTGATTTTGTTCACGCGGAAACCAACGCCAAGCTGTGTGCCCAAATCGGTCACTCCGGCCCTAAAGGCTCTACCCAACTCGGCTGGCAGGAGATGGATGCCCCGCTGGCGGAGGGCAACTGGCCAATACTGTCAGCCTCTGCTCAACCTTGGGCAGCGCGCAACCAGGTGCCGAAGGCGATGGATCGCGAGGATATGGATCGCATCCGCGACGAGTTCGTCAGCGCAGCGCAAATGGCTGACCGCGCGGGCTTCGATATGGTCGAGATTCACGCCGCCCACGGCTACCTGCTCTCTTCGTTTATCACTCCCCTGACCAACCATCGTAACGATGAGTATGGCGGCGCTTTAGATAATCGGCTGCGTTATCCGCTGGAAGTTATCAACGCCGTGCGCAGCGTTTGGCCTGCCCATAAACCGCTTTCGGTGCGTATTTCCGCCAACGACTGGTGCGGCGATGAAGGCATTACCCCTGATGATGCGGTTGAGATCGCCAAGCGGCTGCGGGAGGCTGAGGTGGATATTGTGGATGTCTCGGCTGGGCAAACCTCGACCCAAGCCAAGCCGGTGTATGGTCGTATGTTCCAAACGCCCTTCTCTGACCGGATCCGTAACGAAGCATCAATTGCCACCATGGCGGTGGGCAATATTTATCAGGCCGATCATGTGAACTCGATTCTAATGGCTGGCCGCGCTGACTTGGTCTGTATCGCCCGCCCTCACCTGGCTGACCCTTACTGGTTGTTGCACGTTGCTGCTGGCTTAGGTGATAGAGAAGTCGAGTGGCCAGCGCCCTACCGAGCAGGGGCGGACCAGCTGCAACGTTTAGCTGAGCGTGGCGAGGGCTGGATATGAGTTTGATGGGAAAACGCGCCGTGATTACCGGCGGCGGCAGCGGTATCGGTGCGGATATGGCCTTAGCCTTTGCCCAAGCAGGCGCTGATGTGACCGTTACCGGCCGCCGGGAGGCTGCCCTTCAAACGGTAGCTGACCAACATGATGCCATCAGCTTCGCAGTGGTCGATGTCACCGACGAAGCCGCCATGGTGGCGTTTTTCGAGAACATCGGCAGGGTCGATATTGTTATCGCCAACGCCGGAGCGGCGGAAAGCGCGCCATTTGCCAAGACATCGTTCGAGCAGTGGCAGCGCATGCTTAATGTAAATCTAAGCGGGGTATTTCTAACCCTACGCGAAGGCTTAAAGCAGCTAAATGACGGTGGGCGACTAATCGCCGTTGCCTCCACCGCTGGCCTGAAGGGGTACGCTTATGTGGGCGCTTACTGCGCGGCAAAACATGGCGTGGTGGGGTTGGTGCGTTCGCTGGCGGCTGAGACAGCGACTCGCAACATAACGGTTAATGCGCTCTGCCCTGGGTTTACCGACACACCCTTATTGGCGGCCAGCGTCGACAACATTGTGGCTAAAACCGGCCAGTCCGCCGAACAGGCAACCTCTCATTTTGAGTCCACCAACCCCACCGGGCGCTTAGTCACTCCCGCCGAGGTCACCGCAACGGCTTTATGGCTATGCGGCCCTAATAGCAGCGCGATTAACGGCCAGGCGATCTCAATTTCAGGGGGTGAAGTATGACAGCTGGGAATGTGGCTGGAAACAGCTTAAGTAAGGAACGCCTGCGCTTATGGCTGCGCATGTTGCGGGTCACTCGCCAAGTAGAAGCCGAACTGCGTGAGCGCCTGCGCACCGAGCATGACTCTACGCTGCCGCGCTTTGATGTGATGGCCGCGCTGTATGCCGCTGAGGAGGGCCTAAAAATGAACGAGCTCTCCAAACGGCTGCGGGTTTCCAATGGCAATGTCACCGGCATTATCGATCGCCTGGTAGAGGATGGTGCCGTGGAGCGTATTGCCATTGAGGGCGACCGGCGTGCCACGCGGGTGTGCTTAACGGTGGTTGGTCGGGAAAACTTTAGAGGAATGGCCGTTGAGCATGAACGCTGGATCAATGCGCTATTTGAGGGGGTAAACGAAGAGGACGCCCACCATATAGGCGAGCTGCTCCACCGCTTACCCGCTTCTCCTAACAATGCCGATTAATCACTGATAGGCGAGAACAATATTATGAAGAGCATGGCAGGCTTAACCCCCGAGCACTTTATCTGGGAAATGCGCGGTGATGTTGCCGTTATTCGGCTCAATCGCCCTGAGCGCAAAAATCCGCTGACCTTTGAGAGCTACGCAGAGCTGCGCGATACCTTTCGTGATCTGGCCTACGCCTCGGATGTGCATGCCGTGGTATTTACCGCCAACGGCGAGAACTTCTGCTCCGGCGGCGATGTACATGAAATTATCGGCCCGCTAGTGGGCAAAGATATGAAGGGCCTGCTCGAATTCACCCGCATGACCGGGGATCTGGTCAAGGCCATGCTGAACTGCGGCAAGCCCATTATCGCCGCCGTAGACGGCATTTGTGTGGGGGCGGGGGCGATTATCGCCATGTCCTCGGATATTCGCTTTGCCACCCCTCGCGCCAGCACGGCGTTCCTGTTTACCCGGGTGGGCCTAGCGGGCTGCGATATGGGCGCCTGCGCGATTCTTCCACGCATTATCGGTCAAGGCCGCGCCGCAGACCTGCTCTACAGCGGCCGCAGTATGAGTGCCGAGGAAGGTCTGCAGTGGGGTTTTTACAACCGCGTGGTCGAGCCGGACGTTCTTGAAGAAGATGCCATCGCCTACGCCACCCGCCTGGCCAATGGACCCACCTTTGCCCACAGCATTACCAAAACCCAGCTAAATCAGGAGTGGTCGATGAGCCTGGAGCAGGCTATCGAATCGGAAGCCCAGGCCCAGGCAATCTGCATGCAGACCAACGATTTCGAGCGCGCCTACCACGCCTTTGTAGCCAAACAAAAACCTGAGTTTAAGGGGGACTGATGAGCGACAAGAGTTTTCTAGCGTGGCCCTTTTTTAAGGCCCAGCATCGCGAACTTTCCGAGCAGCTTGAGGCGTGGTGCCATGCTGAACTACCCCGCGATCACCGCGATGTGGATGCCACCTGTATCCAGCTAGTGCGTGACCTGGGCAAAGCGGGCTTTTTGCAAGGCACCGCTGGCGAGCATATCGATGTGCGCAGCCTGTGCCTCATTCGCGAAACCCTTGCCCGCCACGACGGCTTGGCCGATTTCGCCTTTGCCATGCAGGGGCTGGGCACCGGCGCAATTAGTCTGTATGGCAGTGACGAACAGAAGCAATGGCTGGATAAAACCCGCCGGGGTGAAGCCATTTCTGCGTTTGCCCTGAGCGAGCCCCGCTCGGGGTCTGATGTGGCCCAACTGGATACCACCGCCGAGCATGACGGCGATAGCTACCGGTTAAATGGCGAAAAGACCTGGATCTCTAACGGCGGCATTGCCGATATCTACACGGTCTTCGCCCGCACCGGTGAAGGGCCCGGCGCTAAAGGGCTTTCGGCGTTTTTAGTACCTGCCGACACCCCAGGGCTGGAGATTCGTGAGCGCCTGGAGTCTGTGGCACCTCACCCGCTGGCACGGCTGGGCTTCAACGATATGGTGCTGCCTGCCAGCGCGCTGATCGGCAAGCCTGGGCAAGGCTTTCGGATTGCCATGTCGGTGCTGGACGTTTTCCGCTCCACGGTTGGAGCAGCAGCCCTTGGCTTCGCCCGCCGGGCGCTGGAAGAGTCGCTCTCCCGCAGCCGCTCCCGGGAGCTGTTTGGCGCAACCCTTTCTGATCTGCAAATGGTGCAGGGCCACTTGGCCGATATGGCGCTGAATGTAGATGCCGCTGCCCTGCTGGTTTACCGCGCCGCTTGGACCAAAGACCAAGGCGCGGAGCGCGTCACCCGAGAAGCCGCGATGGCCAAGCTGTTTGCCACCGATCAAGCCCAGCAGGTGATCGATCAAGCCGTGCAGCTACATGGCGGTGACGGGGTGCGCAAAGGCCACATTATCGAGAGCCTCTACCGGGAAATCCGCGCGCTGCGTATTTATGAAGGGGCATCAGACGTCCAGAAAGTAGTCATCGCCCGCAGCATGCTCGCGGAAGAGTAAGCAGCAAAAAGTCGAACAAGGTTTTACACCAAACAATAAAACACAACGCCAGACACCGTATCCCTGCCCCAGGGCTATCACAGTTGGAAATGACTTCTTTGAATATCTCCGTTAACGGGAGAAGAGAGCAGGTTGGAGCGAGGGTCTTTTGACAGGGATGTCAAAAGTAGCGCCCAAGGAAGGGTTCACAGCGCCCTCGCGGAAGCCTGCTCTCGAGACCAAAGCGGTGCAGATCTCCATCTGAGAAAGACCTGATTTCTATATGGCTCGGGCAGGAATAAACAACGACTCTAAATACGGAGGTTGGTCATGTACATCCAGTCGGCTCATGCTGATACTTTTGCGCGGGATAACCTGCCACCCACTGATGGTCAGCCTGAGTTTCTGCTCGCGGGCTACGATTATCCTGAACGCCTGAACGCAGGCGTAGAACTGTGCGATCGGCTGCTCAACCTGGGCCACGGTGAACGGATTGCCTTAGCGGGCAATGGCCGACGGCGAACCTATCAAGAACTCACCGAGTGGACCAACCGCCTTGCCCACGTGCTGGTCGAAGACCTTGGCGTGATTCCCGGCCAGCGAGTATTGATTCGTTCGGCCAATAACCCGGCTATGGTGGCCTGCTGGTTAGCCGCCACCAAGGCAGGCGCTGTTGTCGTCAACACCATGCCAATGCTGCGCGCCAAAGAGCTATGCCAGGTCATTGATAAAGCGGAAATCAGTCTCGCCCTCTGCGATACCCGCCTGCTCGATGAACTGGTTGAGTGCCAACAACATAGCCCGGAGCTCAAACGGATCGTTGGCTTTGATGGCACCGCCAACCACGACGCCGAGCTTGACCGCTTGGCACTCAGTAAACCCGCCACCTTTGATGCCGTGGATACCGCCGCCGACGATGTGGCGCTGCTCGGTTTTACCTCGGGCACCACCGGCTCACCTAAAGCGACCATGCATTTTCACCGTGACCTGCTGGTGATTGCCGATGGCTACGCTAAAGAGGTGCTGCAGGTAACGCCGAAGGATGTATTTGTCGGCTCCCCCCCATTGGCGTTTACCTTCGGCCTGGGTGGATTGGCGATCTTTCCGCTGCGCTTTGGCGCCACCGCCGTGCTGCTCGAACACGCCTCCCCACCCAATATGATGGACATTATCCGCGAGTATCAGGCCACGGTAGTATTTACCGCACCCACGGCATATCGCGCCATGCTCTCCGCACCCACTCGTCATGAGGATTTAAGCAGCCTGCGCGTCGCGGTTTCCGCTGGTGAAACCCTGCCCGCGCCGATTTATCATGACTGGATCAAGCAAACCGGCACGCCCATCATTGACGGCATTGGTGCGACGGAAATGCTGCATATCTTTATCTCCAACCGCCTGGATGACCATCGCCCCAATTGCACCGGCAGACCGGTAACAGGCTACCAAGCACGTATTGTTGATGACACGATGAATGATGTACCTCGCGGCACGGTGGGTAAGCTTGCCGTACGTGGCCCTACCGGCTGCCGCTATCTAGCCGATCAGCGCCAGCAAAAATACGTCAAAGATGGCTGGAATATTACCGGCGATGCGTTTTATCAGGATGAAGAGGGTTACTTTCATTTCGCCGCCCGCAATGACGATATGATTGTCTCGGCGGGCTATAACATCGCAGGCCCTGAAGTGGAGGCGGCGCTACTGGCCCACCCCGCTGTTAAAGAGTGCGCGGTGATTGGCGCACCCAGCGAAGAGCGGGGGCAGATTGTCGAGGCTTTTGTTGTTCTAAACGATGGATTTCAGCAAGATGAAGAGTGTCAGCAAATGTTGCAAGACTTCGTGAAGCAGTCCATTGCGCCGTATAAGTACCCTCGCTCCATACGTTTTATCGAGGCACTACCTAAAACAACCACGGGTAAGGTTCAGCGCTTTCGGCTGAGCCAGGAACATTACCCCAGCGCTGGCTCTCCCTGCACCAATATAAATAGCACCAACGTATAACCCTCTAAGCAATAAAACGATTAAAAATGAGGAATGATCCATGAAAATGATATCCCGCTTTGGCCTTGGCTTACTGCTCTCCTCCAGCCTGGTAACCGCTCACGCCGACGACGTTAAAATCGGTATGATCACCACCCTGTCAGGCGGCGGTTCGCACCTGGGCGTGGACGTTCGCGATGGCTTTATGCTCGCTCTTGAGCAGGCTGGCCGTGACGATGTGGAAGTGCTGATCCAGGATGACGCTAACCGTCCTGACTTGGCGCGCAGCTTGGCCAATGAGTTTATGCAGCGTGATGAGGTCGATATTCTGACCGGCATTATCTGGTCCAACCTGGCAATGGCAGTGGTCCCCACTGTGACGCGCCAGGGCACGTTCTATCTCTCACCCAATGCCGGACCTTCCGACTTAGCGGGTCGCATGTGCCATGAGAACTACTTCAACGTGGCCTACCAGAACGATAACCTGCACGGCGCGATGGGTGCCTACATGCGCGAGGAGGGTTATGAGCGCCCGATCATCATGGCGCCCAACTACCCGGCTGGCACCGATGCGTTGGCGGGCTTCAAACACCTTTATGAAGGTGAGGTTGTCGGTGAGCTTTACACCCAAATGGGGCAGACTGACTACGCTGCGGAAATTGCCCAGATTCGTGACAGCGATGCCGACAGCCTGTTCTTCTTCTTGCCCGGCGGGATGGGTATCTCGTTTATGAAGCAGTGGGAGAGCTCCGGCGTTGATATGCCGATCTTTGGCGCCGCCTTCTCGTTTGACGAAATTCTGATCAAAGCGGTAGGCAGTGCAGCCATTGGCGCGCGCAATACCTCGCTATGGGCTTATGACCTCGAAAATGACACCAACGCCCGCTTTGTAGAGGGTTTCCAGGCCGCCTATGACCGCATGCCGACGCTTTACGCTGCACAGGGTTATGACACCGCCAACCTGATTCTTAGTGCGCTTGACGTTGCCCACCCCGATGATAAAGACGCCTTCCGCGAAGCACTACGTGCCGCTGATTTTGATAGCGTGCGCGGCGAGTTCCGTTTTGGTCCTAACCATCACCCTATCCAGGACATCTACGTTCGTGAAGTCGTGGAAGGTGACGATGGTGAGCCTACCAATCGCCTAATTGGTATCGCGATTGAAGATATCCAGGACGTCTACTTCGAAGAGTGCAAGATGTAATACCGCTGCGGCTGGGCGTGATCGCCCGGCCTTTGCTCTTTTCCTTCGCAAAGGATGTTTGACGTGTCCGTTACTCTGCTAATTGAGCAACTACTTAACGGCGTGCAGCTCGGCACCATGCTGTTTTTGATGGCCAGCGGCCTCACCCTGGTGTTCGGGGTGATGGGGCTAATCAACCTTGCCCACGGTTCGTTTTACATGGTGGGGGCCTATGCCACCGCCGCTGTGACTGCCTCAACCAGCTCTTTTTTGATTGGCCTGGGGGCCGGTATGGCTGCGGCCGCCATGGTCGGCGCGCTGGTGGAGTTACTGGTCATACGCCGACTCTATCACCGCCCTCACCTTGACCAGGTATTGGCGACCTTTGCGCTTATTTTGATTTTTTCAGAAGGTACGCGCTGGGTTTTCGGCTCGTCACCCATGCGGCTTAGCCCGCCCACCTGGTTAACCGGGTTCGTCACGCTGCCCGGCGATACCCGCTATCCCATCTATCGACTGATGCTGATTGGCGTGGGGATTGTCATTTCCATCGCGCTTTACTTGCTGATTTCTAAAACACGCTTAGGCATGCGTATTCGCGCCGGAGAAAGTGACCGCGAAATGATTGGTGCACTTGGGGTGAATATTTCCAAGCTGTATACCGTGGTCTTTGCGTTGGGCGCGGGGTTGGCAGGCTTAGCCGGTGCATTGGTGGGGGCGCTACAGTCTGTACAGGTAGGCATGGGTGAACCGGTGCTGATTTTGGCCTTCGTCGTGATCGTGATTGGTGGTATCGGCTCCATTAAAGGGGCGCTACTGGGTGCGCTGTTGGTGGGTGTGGTCGATACATTGGGGCGGGTCTATTTGCCGATCTTTTTCCGTGCGTTTATGCCGCCCTCTGAGGCGACAGGTGTCGGCGCGGCGCTGGCTGCGATGCTGATCTATATCCTCATGGCCGTTATTCTCGCGTTCAAGCCAAAGGGACTGTTTTCTGCTCATGACTAATAACACTTACCTGTCTAAGAACGGCTTGGCTAAGAACGGCCCCCAGGGCGTTACCAACGCTTCCCTTGCCACCAAGACGGATAGCCACTTTGATCGCAAAGGGCTGGTGCAGATAACCCTGCTCGGGCTGCTATTTTTGCTACCTGTTGCGGCTTATTTTCTGGGCCATACTTACTACGTCAATTTGGCTTCACGGATGACCATCATTGCCATGGCCGCCGTTGGACTTAATCTGGCAATTGGCTATGGCGGCATGGTGAGTTTTGGCCATGCGGCCTACTTCGGCCTGGGTGGCTACGTGGCAGGCATCAGTGCCTATCACGCCTTTGATGTTACACCGTTTATGACCTGGCCCATTAGCATTCCGGGCAGCGATAGCCTGCTGGTGGTATGGCTGGCCGCCGCCGTACTGTGCGGACTGCTGGCGCTGGCGATCGGCGCTATTTCACTGCGCACTACCGGGGTGTATTTTATTATGATCACCCTCGCCTTTGCGCAGATGATTTACTACTTTGCCAACTCCTGGCCGACCTATGGCGGCGAGGATGGCCTGCCGATTTACATACGCAATACCCTGCCGCTGGTCGATAGCAGCAATGCGCTAACCTATTTTTTGATCTGCTTCACCGGGTTAATACTGGCGATGGCGATCACCTCACGGCTGATGAAATCACGTTTTGGTGCAGCACTCACCATGGCGCGGCTTAACGAGGTGCGTTTGGCCACTGCTGGGATTAGCCCCTACCCCATTCGCCTGGTGGCGTTTGTGATTTCTGCGGCAATTACCGGGCTTGCCGGTGCGCTATATGCGGATCTAAATGGCTTTGTTAGCCCCACCATGCTCAGTTGGCACTTCTCCGGTGAACTGATGGTGATTGTGATTCTGGGCGGCGTAGGGCGCCTGTATGGCCCGCTGGCCGGTGCAGTGCTGTTTGTAATGATGGAGACATTCCTCGGAGGCGTTACCCAGTATTGGCAGCTATTCCTGGGTTTAGTCCTGCTTGGCGTGGTGCTGTTCGCCAAACACGGGGTGATGGGTTGGTTAGCTGGGAGGGAGCGCAATGAGTGATATCGTTCTTTCACTGCAAAACCTGAATAAACGTTTTGGGGCGTTGCAGGCAACCGGTGATGTCTCGCTGGATCTTAAGCCAGGAGAAATCCACGCACTGATTGGGCCCAATGGAGCGGGTAAATCGACGTTGATCGGCCAAATTGCCGGCAATATACGCCCGGATGAGGGCCGCGTTTTTCTAGCCGATACCGAAATCACCGGTATGAGTATTGCCCAACGCGCCCGTTTGGGGCTGGGGCGTAGTTTTCAGGTCTCCTCGCTGGCCGAGCCGCTTTCCGTGATGCGTAATGTGATGATGGGCGTTCAGGCGCTGCAGAGTCATAGCTTTCGCTTCTGGAAACCCGTCGCCCGTGACCGGCACCTGCTTGAACCCGCTTATGCGGCCCTGGAGCGCATGCAGCTTAGCCATCGCGCCTGGACGCCGGTCTTTGAGCTTTCCCATGGTGAGCGCCGTCAAGTGGAGGTGGCTTGCGCCCTGGCCCTTAAGCCCCGCGCCCTTTTGCTGGATGAGCCCATGGCTGGTCTGGGCCCGGAAGGTTCGGCGAAGCTTACTGAGCTGCTGGAAACGCTAAAGCTGGAAGTGCCCATTTTGCTAATCGAGCACGATATGGAAGCGGTGTTTCGGCTTGCCGATCGCATCTCGGTGCTGGTCTCTGGCAGCGTTATCGCCCACGGCGATAGCCAGGCGATTAGGCAGGATCCGCGCGTTCGTGAAGCCTACCTGGGAGATTCTGATGCTTAAGGTTGCTGACATTGAAACGTTTTATGGCCCCTCCCAGGCGCTCTTTGGCGTCAACCTTGAGGTGAACGCCGGGGAAATGGTGGCGTTGATGGGCCGTAATGGTATGGGTAAAACCACCACCATTCGCTCGATATTTGGTCTGACGCAAGCTAGCCGCGGCACTATTGAATTTGAATCTCAAGAGATACGCCGTTTGCCCGCTTACCGCATCGCTAAGGCGGGGTTGGGTTTGGTGCCAGAAGGGCGCCGCTGCTTTCCCAATTTATCCGTACGCGAAAACCTGCTGGTCACCGCTCGCCCTGGCGAGTGGACGCTGGAAAAAGTGGCAACGCTGTTTCCGCGTTTGGAGGAGCGCCGGGCGCAAATGGCCAAAACCCTTTCTGGCGGTGAGCAGCAGATGCTGGCCATTGGTCGGGCATTGATGACCAATCCGCGCTTGCTAGTACTTGATGAAGCCACCGAAGGCTTGGCGCCGGTTATTCGTCAGGAGATTTGGCGAGCGATTCGGCTGCTTAAGGAGCAAGGCCAGGCCACGCTGTTGGTGGATAAGTCGTTAAGCGAGATTCTGCCTATCGCTGACCGCTGCACCATTCTTGAAAAGGGCAGCACAGTGTGGGATGGGAAACCAGCGGCACTGGACAGTGCTGTGCGTGACCGTTACCTGGGTGTGTAGGGAGGAAAATAATAATGGCGTTTACCACGCAGCGGAAGGTTCGTTTTCAGCACTGTGACCCGGCCGGTATCGTTTTTTACCCTCGCTATTTCGAGATGATCAACTCGGTGGTAGAGGATTGGTTTGAGGAGGTCGTGCACCACGACTTTAACCAACTGCATGTGGAGACCGGTACGGGCGTGCCCACTGCTGCTATCGAGACCCAGTTTCATGCACCTAGCCGATTAGGCGAACGGCTGACCTTTGAATTAAGGGTTCAGTCCATGGGGCGCAGCAGTTTAACGCTGCAGATTGTCGCTTATTGCGGAGAGCAAAAGCGCTTAACCAGTGATTCAACCCTGGTATTTGTGGATTTAAGTAGCGGTAAGCCGATGCCATGGACAGAGGCAATACGCCAGCATATTACCGTTGATAACCTATAAGGATAGCCATAATGAGTGACGCCAACTTTCATCAGCTTCTTCACCCTTCCCACTGGAAACCGGCCATTGGCTACGCTAACGGCGTGCTGGCTTCGGGCCAAACTGTGTTTGTAGGCGGCCAGATTGGCTGGAATGCCGACCAGGTATTTGAAAGTGATGACTTTGTCGTGCAAGTGAACCAGGCGCTGCAAAATATCGTGGCGATCTTAAAAGAGGCTAATGCAGGCCCGGAGCATATCGTGCGGTTAACTTGGTATGTGACGGATAAGCAGGAGTATCTGGCGCGGCTTAAGGAGGTGGGCGCAGCCTATCGCGAAGTGCTGGGCAAGCATTTCCCGGCGATGACTATGGTTCAGGTGGCGGGACTTGTCGAAGATCAGGCCAAGGTAGAAATCGAAGCGACTGCGGTGATTCCGGCCGTATAGCGTTATGAGTACGGGGCAGCGGCAGGGTGCCGCGGGGGCGCTGTGAACCCATCCATGGGCGCTACTTTTTCCATCTGACCGCCATGGATGGCGGAAATGCCGGAATTGTCGGGAACATTTTCCGGCCCTGGAAAAAGACCCCCGCTATACCCTGCCCCAGCCCCTCGCTGGAAGCCGAACTTTCAGCGCCCTAACTGGACGCTGCTTGGTATTAGCAGTGAAACCCTTTAATCCACTCAACAAAACAACCATCGTTAAGATAGTGCTCAAGAATCGAGAAGTGGTCTACGTTGGGAAGTAGCTGCTGAGTCACTGTTTGGCCTTGCTGGCTTAAATGCTCAGCATAGCTGCTCATCTGGCGCTCGAACTCTTCAGACTCCAGGTTCCCTGCTACCAGCTGTATAGGCGCAGATACTCGGCACGGCAGCCATAAGGGGCTGAACTCCTGCACATCGCGCCCGCTGAGCTGAAGCTTGGGCTGCAGCCATGACCAAGGAAATGGCCGCAGGTCGTATAAACCGCTGATACAGAGCGCGCCGCGAATCAACTGGTTGGGTAAGCCAAAGGTGCCTTGCCAATCCGTCGACATTAACATCGCGCATAAATGCCCGCCCGCCGAGTGCCCCGAAACACTCAGCTGCTCAGGATCAACTTCCAACTCAGCGGCATGGCAATAAATGTAGGCCACCGCTGCTTGGCTCTGCCGCACCAGTTCGCTAAAGCGAACCTGTGGGCAGAGCGCGTAGTTGACCACCGCGACGGTGATACCAGCGTTGACCAAGCCATCGACGATAAAACTAAATTCACGATGGCTCAGCGAGCGCCAGTAGCCGCCGTGGAAGAACACATGCACCGGCGCTTTTGGGCTATCGGTATCAGGTGCATCGGCATGAAAGATATCCATGCGCTCAGCAAGCGTTGAGCCATAAGGCAGATCGAGCGTTGTGCGGTGGTTAATTCTTGATGCTTCGCTGCGCTCACGCCAATCCTTTACCAACACCGCCGGGTCACGACCCATCATCGGGTCGTAGGCGCGATCGATCTCTTCTTGAGTCGTAAAGTGTTGATAAAGCATGTACGTCTCCTTATCGCTGACGCCCTACTAACCCCGACTTTTCATCAACAGCATACGCAGCGGTGCGATTGCCAGAATGGCAAATCCGATTAGCGTCCAGGCGGGCAGTGATAGGCCGAGCAACGAGAAATCGATATTGGCGCACTCCCCCGAGCCGGTTAACACCATGGAAACCACATCCTGCATGGGCAGGATATCCATCATGTAATCGAGCCCAGGGCCACAGGAAGGGACTTCATCGGCTGGCAAGCCTTGTAGCCACACATGGCGTCCGGCGATAAAGGCACCCGTTCCCACCGCAATGAGCGACAGCAGGCCATAAATGACTTTACCCGCACGCCCAGCGGGGCTGTGGATAGCCGCAATCGCAAACACGATGCCCGCGGCGATCACCGCTACGCGCTGAAAGATACACAGCGGGCAAGGTTCATAACCGCCGATGTGCTCTAGCCCAAGGGCTACCGCCATCATCAAAACGCAGAAGGCTAAACCGGCCAGGGCTACCGAGCGAAAGGAGTGCAAAATCATTGACGAACCTCAGATGGCAGCGCCGACATGGCGCGGGACTCACGGGCTTTAGTGAAGTAGACCTGTAAAAACTCTTCAAAGGTCTCTTGGTCAGCGGCTTCAATATCGTGCTGCTGCTGGTGGGAGGTCTCGATTAACTGGGCAAGTAACGCTTCGCGACTACGCTGCATCGGCTCGGCTTTCAATTGTGCGGCCTGCTCTTGAGCAAGGCTTAACATCAAATCGCTAAGCGATCCGCCATTCTCCTTCAGCCGTTGAAGCACTTGCGCCGATGGCGTTAGCGAAGGGTCTGCCAGGCGTGGAGCAAGGCTTGCCAGCGCGTCAGCATGAGGGGCTCCCTCCTCGACCGCATCCAACAGTCGGGCGACTTCTCCCATCTCTGCGAATATCTGCTCGCCCCACTCACGTACCGAGGTGGATTCACCGTGGTTAAACAGCGTGAGTTCAGGGTCACGGCCGCGCTCGACCACCCAGCGACGGTTGTCGTCCAGACGGTCACACTCTTCATCGGAGATCCATGGGCTGTCGCTGAGCAAGCACCACATCAAGAAGGTGTCCACAAAGCGCATCTGCTCTTCAGTGACGCCGAGAGGGTCGAAAGGATTCAGATCCAAACAGCGCACTTCGATGTACTCCACACCGCGTGCTTCGAGCGCCTGGCTGGGCGTTTCGTTGTGCTTGGCGACCCGCTTGGGGCGAATATCGCTGTAGTATTCGTTTTCGATTTGAAGAATATTGGCGTTTAGCTGGCGCCACTCACCATCCACGTGAACACCCATTTTTTCATAGTCGGGCCACGGCGAAGAGATGGCGTGGCGAAGGGTGTTAACGTAGTTAGATAGCGAGTTAAAACAGATTTTAAGCTGCGACTGCACCTTGTTTTGATAGCCCAGATCCGACATGCGTAGGGTTGTCGCGTAAGGCGCGTAGTAGGTATCGTCACTGAGGGAGTGCAGCTTTTCAGGCACTTTTTTGTCGTCGGGCAAAAAGCTCTTATCGATGGCCGGGGATGCGCCAAACAAATAAAGCAGTAACCAGCTATGGCGACGGAAGTGGCGAATCATGCCGAAATAACGGGTAGAGCGGTAATCGTTGAACGGGATATTGGTGGCTTTTTCCATTTCACGCAGGGCGTGCCACATATCATCCGGCAGCGATACGTTGTAGTGAACGCCTGCAATCGCCTGCATGATGCGGCCATAGCGCATATCCAACCCTTTACGGTAAACATGCTTCATGGTGCCCACATTGGAGCTGCCGTAGTCGGCAATCGGCACGCTGTCGTTACCGGAAAGCCTGGAGGGCATGCTGCCCGGCCAGATCCACTCATTTTCAAGATGGTGATAGGTGAAGGTGTGCAGGTCAGAAAGAAAGCACAGCGCTTCACCCGGCAGCGAATAAACCGGCGTAATGTACTCTAACAGTGACTCTGAATAATCCGTGGTGATATGCGGGTGGGTTAACTTGGAGCCCAGCGCGTGGGGGTGCGGCGTTTGCGCAATGTGGCCCTTGGCATCAACCCGTAGCCCCTCTTTCTCAAGTCCACGACGCAGGCGGCCCAACCGACCAAGGCGCGCACTGGGGATCAGGCGCTCGACTTGCGCGGTCAGCGCAGATGGCACAGTGAGTGGTTCAGGCAAGATGAACACTCCTTGTCAGTAAAGCCCGCCGTAAGCGGGCCTTGTTGTAGTCAGGTGGCATCGCCATCATCGCTGTTCGAAAGTAGACAACAGGATATGGCGGCAACGATCATTTTTTCAAGGCGCGCGACTATTTGCCGCCACGTGCTTTTAGCAAAGCAGCCCCCAGCGCGCCCATGGGCGCTGGTTCGTCGGTCTTGGCGCTATTACGTTGGTTCCGAGACGGCTTGCGGTTGGCGTTCCGCTGATCTCTAGTTGAGCCATCGTGCTTATTAGCATCGTTTTCTGCCTCTGGCTGGTCATCCAGGCGCATTGAAAGCCCCACCCGCTTGCGGGGTATGTCCACACTCATGACTTTGACAGTCACAATATCCCCCGCCTTAACCACGCTGCGTGGATCGTCGATAAAGCGATCCGACAGCGCTGAAATATGTACCAGGCCGTCCTGATGGACACCGATATCCACAAAAGCACCAAAATGTGTCACGTTGGTAACTGTGCCTTCGAGCACCATGGAAAGCTTGAGATCGTTGAGGGTTTCGACCCCTTCGCGGAACTCGGCAGCTTTAAACTCTGGGCGCGGGTCGCGGCCGGGTTTATCCAGCTCTTTGAGAATATCGCTGACCGTGGGCACCCCAAAGCGCTCATCGGCAAAGTCGGCTGGCTTTAACGCTTTCAGCGCAGCGCTATCGCCAATCAAGCCGCGCACTTCACGGCCGCTCTGCTTAGCGATACGCTCTACCAGTGGGTAGGCTTCAGGGTGTACGGCGCTGGCATCCAAGGGGTTATTGGCATTATGGATGCGCAAGAAACCCGCACACTGCTCAAAAGTCTTTGCGCCCAGTCGGCTGACTTCTAACAGCTCTTTACGGCTTTTAAAGGCGCCTTTGGCATTGCGCTGGGCAACGATATTTTCGGCCAGTGCAGCACTCAGCCCCGCCACCCGGGAAAGCAACGCGCTGGAGGCGGTGTTGAGATCGACGCCTACGGCGTTAACACAGTCTTCAATCACCACTTCCAGGCTGCGGGAGAGCTGCACCTGGGAGACATCGTGCTGATACTGGCCAACGCCGATGGATTTGGGCTCGATTTTCACCAGTTCGGCAAGCGGGTCTTGCAGGCGACGGCCGATAGAGACCGCACCGCGTACCGTGACATCGAGATCGGGCATTTCACGCGAGGCGTACTCAGAGGCGGAGTAAACCGAAGCGCCCGCCTCAGAGACCATCACTTTGCTTAAGCGGTGTTTGGGGGCCAGTGCTTTGAGCAGTTCACCCGCCAGCTTATCGGTTTCCCTACTGGCGGTGCCGTTGCCCACCGCAATCAGCTCGACGCCATGCTGTTTGGCCAGCTTGGCTAGCACGGCCAGTGACTCATCCCAGCGATTTTGCGGCGCGTGCGGGTAAATCGTGGTGTGATCGACAAACTGCCCAGTGGCATCGATGACCGCGACTTTACAGCCGGTACGCTGGCCGGGGTCGATGGCCAGAGTGACTTTCTGACCCGCCGGTGCCGCCAGCAGCAGGTCTTTCAAGTTGGCGGCAAACACTTCAATCGCGGTTAATTCGGCCTGCTCGCGTAGACGCCCCAGCAGCTCGGTTTCCAGGGCGGTGTAGAGCTTTACCCGCCATGTCCAGCGCACCACTTCGGCCAACCATTTATCCGCCGGGCGGCCCTGATCACTGATACCAAACTGCTTGGCAATCGTGACTTGAGCGGGATGAACGGGAGCCTCCTCTTCGCCGGGCAGCCGGATTGACAGGCTTAACACCCCTTCATTGCGCGCACGGAACATGGCCAGGGCACGGTGTGACGGCGCTTTGGCGAGTTTTTCATCGTGCTCAAAGTAGTCGGAGAACTTGGCGCCCTCCTGCTGCTTGCCTTCCAGCACCCGGGCGCTTAGTTCGCCCTCTTGCCATAGTCGTTCACGCAGTTGGCCAATGAGCTCGGGATCTTCGGCGAAGCGCTCCATCAAAATCTGCTTTGCGCCATCCAGGGCGGCCTTGGCATCTTCAATGGCGGGAATATCGCCCTCTGCTGGGCGTAAATAGCTCGCCGCTTCGCTGTCAGGATCAAGGGATGGATCGGCCAGCAGCGCATCCGCCAACGGCTCAAGCCCTGCTTCGCGGGCGATTTGTGCTTTGGTGCGGCGCTTTTTCTTAAACGGCAGGTATAGATCTTCCAGCCGCTGCTTGGTCTCGGCGGCGTCAATACTCGCTTTAAGCGGGCCGTCTAGCTTGCCTTGCTCGTCGATGGCGGCCAGTACGGCGGCTCGGCGCTCTTCCAACTCACGCAGGTAGCGCAGGCGCTCATCGAGCTGGCGCAGCTGGATATCGTCCAACGCGCCGGTGACTTCTTTACGGTAGCGGGCAATGAACGGCACGGTGGCGCCACCATCCAGCAGCTCCACCGTAGCCGATACTTGCTCGGGACGTACGCCAAGCTCAGTGGCTAGGCGGGAAATAATACGCTGATTGACATCCATAAATTGCAACTAACTCATGCAGCATTTTTAAGTGTCCACAAGGTATCACAAACCCGCCACGGCTGGCATAGCTTGAGGCATTAGCGGCGCCACCCGTGGTCGTCCCAAAACGGCCGACGTGATTCACGCTGAACCGCTTCGCGACTAATGCCAATATCTTTAAGCATATCGTCGCTTAAATGACGCAAGGTCTCACGCTCACGACGCAGTTGCTGCCAGCGATAGAGCCTTTCTCGCCAGGTGACTCTCGGTTGCCGTTTCTCAATCGACTGGCACTGTTGGTTTTGCAAGCAGTGTAACGAGCGCTCCATTTCAACCTCCCTTCGCCGCTAGATACGGCGGCATGAATAAGTGTTGAAGGAAGTATTGAACAGCGCCTACAATCAATCCAACGAATACTCTTTATAAACAACATCAGAAATATTGATACCCATGGCCACACTACCCACCATCGATCACGAGCTGCTGCGTACCTTTGTTGCCATAGTTGACCAAGGCGGCTTCACCCGCGCCGCTCAGACGGTGAACCGCACCCAATCGGCCGTGAGTATGCAGATCAAGCGGCTTGAAGAGGACGTTATTCAGCGTCCGCTGTTTGTGCGCCAGAGCAAGCCGCTGCAACTGACCAGCGAAGGCCACACGCTGCTTGGCTATGCGCGTAAAATTTTATCGCTGCAGGGAGAGGCGCTAACGCTTCTGCGCCAACCCGATATGGTGGGCCGCGTACGCTTGGGCGTACCAGATGACTATGTAATGCGCTTTCTGCCCGGCATTCTGAAAACCTTTTCCCAGGCCTGGCCGTTGGTGGATGTGGATGTCCACTGCGCCCCCTCGTCAGTGCTTTCCCAGCAGCCGCAAGGAAGCCTGGATCTGATTATTATGACGCGGGAGATAGGCGATGAGATTGGCACCATCTTAAGGCGTGAGGCGACCGTGTGGGTATCGGCGGAGAGTCACTGCACCCATTTACAGACACCGGTACCGCTTGCCCTGTTTGAAGCCCCCTGCTTTTGTCGCCGCCATGCCTGCAACGCGCTTGACCGCGCAGACCGGGCTTATCGAATTGCTTACAGCAGCCCCAGCCTGGCAACGCTGCAAGCCGTTGTTGGGGCGGGGCTGGCTGTGTCTGCCTGGATGCGCAGTCTAGTTACCCCCGATATGCAGATATTGGGGGTAAAAGAGGGGTTTCCCGAATTACCCGAATCATCCATCGTGCTACTGCGCACCGCCTCCACCCAGTCACCGATCATCGATAGCTTGGCAGAGCATATTGTTGAAGGGTTTAGGCTTTAATTGGCTGAGATGAGTCGCTTGCCGCCTGCTGGTATAGGCAGGTACGATCAAGCTGTGAAAGGCTGGTCAGCCCTAGCAGGGCCATATTGCGTTCAATTTCACGCTGCAAAAGATCGGCGACATGCTCTACTCCGGCCTGCCCCGCGCAGGCGGCTGCGTAGTTGAAGGGCCGCCCGACAAAGACAAAGTCAGCCCCCAGCGCTAGCGCCTTGATAACATCGCTGCCACGTCGGAAGCCGCTGTCGATCATAATTGGAATATCACTGACCCGGCGCTTAATTTCTGGCAAGACTTCGAGCGGCGAGATGGTGCAATCCAACTGGCGGGCGCCGTGATTGGAAAGGATAATGCCATCGACACCCGCTTGATGTGCACGAACGGCATCTTCCGGGTTGAGTATTCCTTTGACGATCAAGGTATCGGGCCAAAGGCGCCGCACCAGATCGAGATAGCCCCAGTCAAAATGACGCCGCCCCGAAAAATCCCGCGCGGCTTGGCGAGATATGACGGGGGCACCCCGTTCGGCATAATTGTTCTCAAAGTGTGGCATGCCATGCTTACGCAGGGTGCGCAGGAAGGTATTAATCAGCCAGTCTGGGCGCATCAATCCATCAAACGCTAAACGCAGGCTTGGTTCCAGCGGGGAGGCAAACCCCGAGCGGCGAAAATTATCAGGATTGGGCGGTACCGGGTAATCAAGCGTTACTACCAGCTTCTTGAAGCCAGCCCGCTGAATACGTGCCAGCAGCGCTTCGATACCTTCCGGGGTTCCCGGCAAATACGCCTGGAACCAGTCGGCGCCCTCCACTTTGGCCACCTCTTCCATGGGTATCAGCGACGAACCGCTCATAATCATCGGTAGGTTACGCTCAGCCGCTGCCCGCGCCAGCACTAAGTCACCCCGGTAAGCCGAGAGCGCACTGATGCCCATAGGGGCGATGCCGAAAGGTACCGCGTAGCGTTTGCCATAAAGCTCGGTGTGCAGATCAATTTGCGCAACGTTAACAAACGCTTTGGGCAAAAATCGGTACTCATCAAAGGCGCTCAGATTAGCGCGCTGGGTTCGCCCATCCTCGGCGACATGGTCGATATAGCCAAAAATCGGCCTGGGCAGTTTGCGCCGCGCCAGTCTCTCAACATCGTGCAGGTTATGGATGCTGGCGAGTTTTTTTTGAGTACTCAGTCGTTGAAACCATCCTTTCACACAGCGCTCCTAATCATTGTTTTATATCGCTCCAGTTAACAGGCTCACCCATTCAAGCCGGCATGAAGCGCAGGGCCACTCCGTTATTACACCAGCGCAGGCCGGTGGGGTCAGGGCCATCTTCAAATACATGGCCTTGATGACCGCCGCAGCGGGCGCAGTGGTATTCGATGCGAGGCCAAACCAATTTGAAATCCAGCTCTGTCAGCATATGTCCTTCTACATGCTCAAAAAAGCTTGGCCAACCAGTGCCAGAATCATATTTCATTTCACTGGTGAAAAGTAATAGGTCACAACCAGCGCAATGGTATTCGCCCTCTCCCCACTCTTTATCCAAGGGGCTAGAGAAGGCAGGTTCAGTCCCGTGCTTACGGAGCACATTAAAGGCCTCATCAGAGAGCCGTTCGCGCCACTCAGCTTCACTCAGATCCAGTGTTTCCAATCCAGGGGCAGCCTCAAGGTCTAAGCGTGGAAAGCCAAACGAAAAACCGGGAATTGCCCCTACTACGCTGGTGAGTCCTGCTAGGCCTAAAAATTGACGTCTTTTCATGGTGTTGCTCCCGTCGTAATTGGCAAGGAAAATAGCCAATAAAAAAATGGGACAGCGCCTGAGCACTGTCCCATTCTGACTTCCATCGCTTCTAACGCCTTTGTCGCCCCTGCATTCGATTCCTTACATCAGCGTGCATCTTTATATCCGCTAACGTTTAGCCTAGCTGAGGGCCCGCCTTGATGATTGCTTCGTTGACGCCTTCAAACTTCTTGAAGTTATCGACGAATTTGGTCGCCAGCTCTTTTAGATGGCGGTCATAGGCATCACGGTCTTGCCAGGTCTCGCGCGGGTCGAGCAGGCTAGAGTCGACGCCCGGCACAGCGAGCGGTACTTGCAGGTTTAGGCCGTCGATATGCTTGGTGTCGATGTCGCGCAGAACACCGGATTGAATCGCACTGATGATGGCACGGGTGGTGGGGATGGAGAAGCGTGCACCACCTTCGCCGTAGGCACCGCCGGTCCAGCCGGTATTGACCAGATAGACCTGGGCATCTTTCTTCTCAACGCGCTTAATCAGCAGGTCAGCGTACTCACGGGCAGGACGCGGGAAGAACGGTGCGCCGAAGCAGGTGGAGAACGTGGCCGCCAGGCCTTCAGAGGAGCCCATTTCGGTAGAGCCCACTTTGGCGGTGTAGCCAGACAGGAAGTGGTATGCCGCGGCTTCTTTGGAAAGAATCGACACCGGGGGCAGTACGCCGGACATATCGCAGGTCAGGAACACGATGGCATTCGGCTCGCTGGCCAGGTTTTCCGCTACGCGTTTTTCAACGTGCTCTAGCGGGTAAGCGGCGCGGGAGTTCTGGGTCAGGCTGTCGTCGGCGTAGTCAGGCTCGCGGCGGTCATCCAACACCACGTTTTCCAGCACGGTACCAAACTTGATGGCGTTCCAGATAACCGGCTCGTTTTTCTCGGAGAGGTCGATGCACTTGGCATAGCAGCCTCCTTCCATATTGAAGACGATGCCGTCACCCCACGCGTGCTCGTCGTCACCGATCAAGAAGCGCGCCTGATCCGCCGAGAGTGTCGTTTTACCAGTACCGGAGAGGCCGAAGAACAGGCAGGTTTCGCCATCTTCACCGACGTTAGCCGAGCAGTGCATGGGGAGTACGTCTGCGGCCGGTAGCAGGAAGTTCTGCACCGAGAACATAGCTTTTTTCATTTCACCGGCGTAGCGCATACCCGCGATCAGCACTTTTTTGTCGGCGAAGTTGATAATCACGCAGCCGTCAGAGTTAGTGCCATCGCGCGATGGGTCACACTCAAAGCCTGGGGCGTTAACAATCGTCCACTCGTCTTTAACCGCTGTGTTGTAAGCCTGGGGGCGAACAAACATGGTACGGCCAAACTGATTTTGCCAAGCGGTTTCGGTGGTAACACGTACCGGCAGGTAGTGAGCGGAATCGCTGCCAACGTGCAGCTCAGCAACAAAATGCTCTTGGCTGGCCAGGTACTCATTGACCCGATCCCACAAGGCGTTGAACTTACCTGCGTCGAAGGGCTGGTTCACATTGCCCCAGTCGATTTGGCTGCTGGTGGAGGGCTCGTCGACGATATAACGATCTTTCGGTGAACGGCCGGTACGTACGCCGGTCTTGACTACCAAGGCACCGTTGGCTGAGAGGCGGCCTTCGCCACGTGCCACCGCACGCTCGATTAGTTCGGCGCTGCTGAGATTAACGTGGGTTTGGGGAGCGGCTTGAGTCGTGGTCATGTCGATTCCTGGGCTTCTCTCGAGTTACCGGGCGTCACCGACGCCTTAAAGTCATCCCAGCCACTACAAAACCGGCTGGGCGCGCTGAAGTTCGGCGCATTATGGCAAAAAGAAAGCCCCCAGGAAACGGGGGCGAAGATCAAATATCTTGTAGTTAAACTACTACAAAGGCACTACATTTTGTGTTGCGGCGCAGTAATAATTCAAACAGCCGTTTGCAAGAAATTGCAAATTCATTGAATCCACTGGCCCTCCTAGCACTGCTGGGAACTGCCCTACCCCGCGACCTCGACTACATACTTAGTGAATCGTGGGCGATGGCGCTTCGGGGTCGTCCAACAAAGTTTCAATATCCGCTGCTGTGTAGTGATATTTCGTGTGGCAAAAGTGGCATTGGGTATCGATAGCACCCTGTTCGTGGAGAATATCGCGCAGTTCATCCTTGCCTAGAGAGTGCAGCGCGTAGCTCATACGTTCCCGAGAGCAGGTGCAGCCAAAGCGCAGGGCTTTGGGCTCAAAAACACGCACGGTCTCTTCGTGGTAGAGGCGATGCAGTACTTCGCGTTGCTCAAGACCCAGCAACTCTTCTGTTTTGATCGTATCGGCTAGCTGTACGCTGCGATCCCAGGCATCGACATCCTGGTTTTGTGACTCTTCTGGCAGCCGCTGTAGCAGTAACCCACCCGCGCGCTTCTCATCGGCCGCTAACCACAGGCGGGTTGGCAACTGCTCGGATTGGCTGAAATAGGCTTCCAGGCAGCCACCCAGTGACGCTTGGTCCAGCGCCACGATGCCTTGATAGCGATTACCTTCGCGGGGATCAAGGGTAATCACGATCTGGCCTTCGCCCACCAGCTCGCGGAAGCTGGCACGCTCACTAGGCAGCGCGGCGTCTTCTGCTATGCGGGCAATCGCGCGCAGTTCGCCACCGGGATTGGATTCGGCCATCAGCAATGAAAGAACGCCGCGCCCGCGCACTTCGATACTCAGCGTGCCATCTAACTTAACCGTGTCGGTGAGCAGCGCCACGGCGGCTAACAGCTCGCCCAGCAGCTCATTGACCGCCGGAGGGTAGGCGTGGCGATCCAACACTTCGTGATAGGCGGCAGCCAGGGTGACGATCTCGCCGCGGACATTGGTGTGATCGAACATAAAACGTTGAATTTGATCGGACATAATTTGGCAACCTAAGGTTTAACTAGTTTATTAGTGGCTAAGGGCTACTTGGCTCAGGGTTATCGCAGTTGACAATCCGCGCTCCTCAGTGCCGAGGGCAGGTTTACGCGAGGGCGCTGTGAACCCATCCATGGGCGCTACTTTTGACATCCTTGTCAAAAGACCCTCGCTTCAACCTGCTCTCGGATCCCGTTATGGGGGAGTAATTAAAGGGAGTCACTCACCTACGATAGTCTCGTTACTCACCCTGATGGCGCTGGAAGCGCTGGATATCGCGGCGCTGCTTTTTGTCGGGGCGCTTGAGCGGGTGCTGCATCGCTTCGTTAGTGAGGCGTCTTGCTTCGGCCTCTTTAGCACGACGCTGCGCGCTCTCTGCGGTTTCCGCATAGAGCGTGCGCGCTTCTGGTGCCCCGCGGCGTTGATCCGAAAGCGATAAGACCTCTACCTCCAATATCTCCCAGCCCTGGGGCACGCGAATAAGTGCACCGATTTCCACCTGCTTGCTGGTTTTAGCGCGGCCACCGTCGTAATTCACTTTCCCGCCCTCAATGGCTTTTTTAGCCAGTGCGCGGGTCTTAAAAAATCGTGCGGCCCACAGCCATTTATCCAAGCGTACGCTGTCGCTCATGAACGCTCTCCTTGCGTTGCTGAAAACTGATGTGGCAGTTGCTCGGGAAACAGATGCGCAAAGCGGTCTAGGGCAATAAATTCCTGTAACTCTTTTTCAGGCCGCTGGCTGTCTGGCTGTTTAATGCCCAGTAGATGCTTAATCCCAAACTCACGAGCGCTCTCTAACACGCGGGCGTTATCATCGATAAACAGCGTACGCGCGGGATCAAAGGCCTCAATTTCCTGCAGGGCAAACCAGAATGCTTGTTCCTCTTTGGCAGCCCCCACGTCCTCGGAAGAGACGATAGCGTCCAGGTAGCCTTCTAGGCCGGTGAGGGGTAGCTTCAGGGCAAGACTGGCGCGATCGGCGTTAGTGGCGAGCACTACCCGCGGGTGGGCCTGTTTTAGCCATTTGAGAAAATCCAGCGCGTCGCTGCGCAGGCCTATCAAGTGTTGGACTTCGCGCTTCAGAGCGACGATATCCACACCCAGCTCGCGGCTCCAGTACGCCAGGCTGTACCAGTTCAAGGTGCCCTGCTCGCCGATAATACGTGCACGCAGGGCTTCTTGAGAGGCTTCATCCAGTTGGTGCAACTCACGGTAGCGCCGCGGCAGATGCTCCAGCCAAAAGTGGCTGTCGAAGTGTAAATCCAGCAGCGTGCCGTCCATGTCTAAGAGGACGGTGTCTATCTCGCGCCAATCAATCATTGCCGCTCCAGTCACGTTAGGAGTAAGCGTGCTATTGTAGCGTAACCGCCTTTTACCAGCCATGGAGGCCCACTGTTATGTCGACGTTCCCGCCAACGCACAACCCCTTCAATCACCCCGACGATGCCAACATTAACCGCTCCGGGTACCAGCAAAAGCCACAGATTTTGGCGCGCAAGCGCGTTGCCGAAAGTCGCTTATTCCAGATTGAGTCATTGGATTTGCGCTTTTCTAATGGCGAGGAGCGCCAATTTGAGCGCTTAACCGGCGCTGATCGCGGTGCGGTGATGATGGTGGCGATGCCCGATCCCGACCATGTGCTGCTGATCCGGGAATATGCCGCAGGGTTTGAAGATTATGTGCTGACCCTTCCAAAGGGATTGGTCGACCCCGGTGAAGATATTATCACCGCAGCCAACCGCGAACTGATGGAAGAGTGTGGCGTTGGCGCTCACCGCATTGAACCGCTGGTCGAGCTTTCGCTGGCGCCCAACTATATGCGCCACCGTATGCAGGTACTCCTCGCCACCGACCTGTACCCCAAGCGCCTGCCAGGGGATGAGCCAGAGCCGTTGATTGTGGAAACCCACGCCATTGAGGAGCTCCCCGCCCTACTACTGCGCGAAGATTTTCACGAAGCCCGCGCTATCGCCGCGCTCTATATCGCCCGGGATAGGTTGCGGGAAGAGAAACGCAATAGCGCGACGGATTTGCTTTGATTGGGTGGTGAAGCGTGAGAAGAAAGGAGTGAATAGTGCGCGGAGTAGCAAGCCGCCCAGAGGCCTTGCCACCCCAACCCCGGCACCGCTTCGCGCTGCTTCCGCGGGTGCGCTGACGCTTACGCCGCGCTACGAAAACCCACTCACGATTCACCCCTCACCCCTCACCCCTCACCCCTCCCCCCTCACATCAATGGTTCTTCAATGCGATCCAGCGCCGTTGACGGTGGCTGTCTAAGCCTGCTTCCAGCAAGACCATTGAGCGCAGGGCGTCGTCGACGCTGACCGGTAGCGGTGCTTTATCGCGGATAGCAGCGGTGATGCCTTGATAATACGCCAGATAATCGCCCGGCAGGGTAGGAAGCTCACGGCGCGTTAGCGGCGCGTTTTCGCCCTCTCCTTCGCGCAGTGTCAGGGTGCCATTTTGGGTATCTTCGCCCCATTGGGATGTCGGCACTTCGCCTGCTTTTAAGCGATCCTCTTGAGGGTCTAAGCCGTATTTTATGAAGCTGCCTTGGGTGCCATTAATCCGAAAGCGTGGCGTCGGTTCCGCCACCAGCGTGCCCGCCGCCAAGGTAACGCGAAAGCTTTCGTAGTCGAGCAGCGCGAGGAAGTCATCGTCGGCCTTGGCGCCATCCCGCAGTGCGCCAAGCTCCAGCAGGATTGCGTGGGGCATGCCAAACAGTTCGCAGGCTTGATCCAGAAGGTGTGGGCCCAGGTCGTACCAGATACCACCACCGGGGGTGGCTTTCTCGCGCCAGCGGTCGCGAACTTCCGGGCGAAAGCGGTCAAAATGGGATTCAAAATTCACCAGCCGACCTAATGTTCCCGCCGCCAGCAGATCTTTAACGGTCAAGAAATCGCTATCCCAGCGGCGATTATGGAACACCGACAGCAGACACTCTTTGTCATCTGCTAACTTTTTGAGCAGTTTGCCTTCTGAAAGCGTGACCGTAAACGGCTTATCAACCACGACGTGCTTGCCCGCCGTTAGGGCCGCTTTAGCGAGCGAAAAATGAGTATCGTTGGGCGTGGGAATTACGATCAGATCAATATCGCTACGCTTACAGAGGTCCAGCGCTTGGCTCTCAACCTCAACATTGGGAAGAGACGCCTCTACCTTGGCCGCATTGCTTGACGACACTGCCACCAAATCCAGGCCTTCCGTGGCCTGGATCAGCGGTGCGTGGAAGGTTTGGCTAGCGAAACCGTAGCCCACTAACCCAACGTTAATAATCGCCTTCATTTGATTCCTTACTCGGATTGTTGCGAATGTCGATTGCGTGTATCAGCTGTGAGTATCAATCGAGCTTGCTTAGATCCCGAACCGCCCCTTTGTCGGCGGAGGTCGCCAATAGGGCATAGGCTTTAAGCGCTGGAGTAATCTTGCGGGGGCGCTGTTCAACTGGCTTCCAGGCTGTGACACCTTTGGCGTCCATCGCTTCGCGGCGAGCCGCTAGCTCAGCGTCGGTCAGTTTGACGTTGATCGCCCGGTTGGGGATATCGATACGGATCAGGTCGCCCTGCTCAATCAAACCAATCGCGCCACCCGCCGCGGCCTCCGGGGAGACATGGCCAATGGAGAGCCCTGAGGTGCCCCCCGAGAAGCGTCCATCGGTCAGCAGCGCGCAGGCCTTGCCTAGCCCTTTGGATTTTAGGTAAGAGGTCGGGTAGAGCATTTCCTGCATACCGGGGCCGCCTTTGGGGCCTTCGTAGCGAATCACTACCACATCGCCCTCTTTGACTTTATCCGCCAGCACATCGGCAACGGCCTGATCCTGGGACTCCACCACATGGGCGGGGCCTTCAAACACCAGGATTGAGTCATCGACACCGGCGGTTTTGACCACACAGCCATCCAGCGCGATATTGCCGTAGAGCACCGCCAAGCCGCCCTGCTGTGAGAAAGCGTGTTCAAGGTCACGAATACAGCCGGTAGCGCGGTCGCCATCCAGACTCGGCCAGCGAGCACTTTGGGAAAACGCCGTTTGGGTGGGAATGCCACCCGGCCCGGCTTTAAAGAACTCAACCACTTCAGCGCTTGGCGAGCGCATGATATCCCACTCATCCAGCGCGGCTTTGAGGCTATCGCCGTACACGGTGGGTACCGACGTATCCAGCACCCCGGCACGATCCAGCTCGCCTAGAATGGCCATGATACCACCGGCCCGGTGAACGTCTTCGATGTGATACTTCTGGGTATTGGGCGCCACTTTACATAGCTGAGGCACTTCACGGGAGAGGCGGTCTATATCCGACATGGTAAAGTCCACCTCGGCTTCCTGGGCCGCCGCCAGGAAGTGCAGGATGGTATTGGTCGAGCCGCCCATGGCGATATCCAGGGTCATGGCATTTTTAAACGCTGCCTTGGAGGCAATGGCACGGGGCAGCAGGTGCGCCTCGTCGCCTTCGTAGTAGCGCTTGGCCAGCTCGACAATGCGATGCCCCGCGGTTTCAAACAAGCGGCGGCGATCCGAGTGAGTGGCCAGCACCGTGCCGTTGCCCGGCAGCGCCAAGCCCAGCGCTTCAGTCAGGCAGTTCATTGAGTTGGCGGTAAACATACCCGAACAGCTGCCGCAGGTGGGGCAGGCGCTGCGCTCTACTTCCGCCAAAGTCTCATCGTCTACGCTGTCGTCAGCGGCCATGACCATGGCATCGACGAGATCCAGCCCATGGTTAAGCAGCTTGGTTTTACCCGCTTCCATGGGGCCGCCGGAAACAAAGACAACCGGAATATTGAGGCGCAGAGCCGCCATCAGCATCCCAGGAGTGATTTTGTCGCAGTTGGAAATACAAACCAGCGCATCGGCGCAGTGGGCGTTGCACATATACTCGACACTGTCAGCGATCAGATCACGGCTGGGCAGTGAGTAGAGCATGCCGTCGTGGCCCATGGCGATGCCGTCGTCCACCGCGATGGTATTAAACTCTTTGGCAACACCACCGGCTTTCTCAATCTCTCGCGCCACCAGCTGGCCCATATCTTTTAAGTGAACATGGCCCGGCACAAACTGGGTAAAGGAGTTGGCGACCGCAATAATCGGTTTTTGAAAGTCGCCGTCCTGCATACCCGTGGCACGCCACAGGGCGCGGGCACCGGCCATATTGCGGCCAGCGGTGGTGGTACGTGAGCGATACTCTGGCATGGCGTCCTCTACTGTCTACTTTTTACTGTCTATTATTTATCAGACCACAGCATAAAAGGGCGTGGGCTGGTGTTAATCCAACGGCCTTAGATTGTGGCATGGGTGCTGCGTAGAGACTAGATGCAGAGGCGAGATGCAGAGAGTAGGGCAAAGACGAGATTTAGCGCCCTCCATGGCGCCGAAGAGTTAAAACGTTTCCCACGCCTCTTCCGTTGGTTGTGCCTGGGCAGTGCGTTGCGGAGAGCTGTGCTGAGGTGCGGCTAGTGCTTGGGGAGCTGGTGCTGATAATGGAGTAGGTGTAAGTTTAAGCAAGCGCTCGCGGGCGGTCTCGCTGCTCTCATCTGCTGCGCCCTCTAAGCGGAAGGCGGCAATCACATTAGCCAGTTCCAGGGCTTCCTGGGTGAGGTTCTGGGCGGCGCTGGAAATCGACTGTACCTTGGAGGCGTTCTGTTGGGTAACGTGATCCATTTCCGAGACGGCGGTATTTATTTGCGCGATACCGCTGCTCTGTTCATCGGACGCGGTGCTGATCTCTTCCATAATATCACTGACTTTCATCACCTGAGTAACGACCTGCTCAATCGCGGCTTCGGCCTCTCTCACAGCCTGGGCGCCGCCGTTAATCTCCTCGGAGGAGGCGTCGATTAAGCGGCGAATTTCGCCTGCGGCATCGGCACTTCGCCCGGCTAAGTTACGCACTTCGTTAGCCACTACCGCAAAGCCACGCCCCTGCTCGCCGGCCCTTGCGGCTTCCACCGAGGCATTCAGCGCCAAAATATTGGTTTGAAAAGCGATGCCGTCAATCACACTAATGATATCGGTCATTTTATTGGCGCTAGCAGCAATGCGCTCCATACGCTCAACCAGCGCCTGCATGCGCTCGCCAGTTTCCCGGCTGGTCGTCGCATTTTGCATGGCCAACTGATTGGCCTGGCGGGCGTTTTCAGTGTTTTGCTGCACGGTTGCGGTCATTTGATCCATGCTCGAAGCGGTTTGCTGCAGCGAGGACGCCTGCTGCTCGGTGCGCGACGCCAGGTCTTCATTCTGCTGTTTGATGTGTTCGGACGCAGGTGTCACCACATCGACTTTGTTGCCCACCTCGGTAATCAGCCCCGACAAGCTGGCACGCATGGTTTCCAGCGAACTCAGCAACTCGCCTAACTCGTCATTACGCTTTAAAGTCACTCGGTTGGCGAGGTTACCCGCAGCGATTTGGAACGTTACCCGGCGCGCCTCGTTGAGCGATTTAATCAGCGATTTAAGGACTGCCATGCTGAGGCCGACCATTAATATGATACCTAGCAGGAGAACACCTAACTGGCCGTATAAGAGCCCTTGCTGTTGCTGCTCGGCGTTTTCCATCAAGGTTTGAGCGGCCGCTCGCTCCTGGTCCACCAATACATTGATAGTGGCACTAATACTCTCAGAGGTAGGTTGCACGGTGTCATTAAAGGCTTCAAAAGCGGCAAAGCCGTTGCCATCACGGATAGCGGTTAGGGTGGTATCGGCACTTTCGTTAAAGGTGGTGAGGTGCGCTGTTAGCCCTTCCTGCACACTGCTTGTTTCGCGTTGCGCGCTATAGCCTTGCCATGACGCTTCAATAGCGGTGCTCATGGTGGCTAGTTGTGTATCCAGCACATCGAGATCTGCACGCCGCGGGTTACGCACCGCAGGCTCTAACACCTGGATCACTTGGCTAACGCGCTGACCAATCTGCTGAAGATCGGTGATGCCTTCAAGACCGGTTTGATTGAGCGTTCGCAGCCGTTCAGCGGAACTGGTTAAGCCATAAACCCCTGCTGCCCCCGCCATTACCAATAAGATAATAGACGCCAACACCATGCCGATTAGCTTGGCCTGGATACTGCTGAAACTAAAACGTTGCGCCCAACCCCGCAGCCCCGTGCGGCGTAACGCACCATAATGAAGCTTAAAGCCACGTATTTTGCCCTGTTGCATTGCAGTGTACACGCGCTCAGCCCGGGCAACGGCCTTAGCCGAGGCTTTGCGCCGGATAGAGGTATAGCCCACAACACGCTCACCATCGAGCAGCGGTGCAATGGTGGTATGTATCCAATACGCCTCTCCACTTTTACGGCGATTTTTGATCAGTCCTTGCCAGCTTTTACCGGCTTCAATGGTTGACCATAGATTTTGAAAAACGCCTGTTGGCATTGTCGGGTGGCGGAACAAGCTATGGGCTTCGCCCATTATCTCTTCCAGCGAATAACCGCTCACCTCCACAAAGGTCTGGTTGACGTAGGTGATTCTGCCCTGAAGATCCGAGCGTGAGATCAACACTTCGTCATCGGCTAGCTCATAAACAGCGGATGCTGCTTGTTCGGCATTTTGCATTTAGAACCCCTACTTTTTATTGAAGGCTTGCGCCATCTTTAGGCTTAGCGGTTCCCTAACACTAAGCCTTTTCAATTAGAGGTGATGCATGAAATATGCCACCGCAAAGGGTGGCATATGATTAAAACGAATAAAGGCAAATCAATCACCTAACCGCGTTGCCTGGGGTACTAGAATTCTTCCCATTGGTCGGCGCGTGGTTGCGTTGCGGGTGGCTTAGCGCCACGCTGCTCGGCAGGCCCGGGCAAACTTTGGGCTGCTTTGCTGAGGGCTTGGTTGGCGCGCTGTAACTTCGCTCGCGCCTCTTTGATGCTCTCATCTTGGGCACCTTCCAAACGGAACGCATCAACCACGTTGGCGAGTTCATAGGCTTCAAGGGAGAGGTTGTCGGCTGACGCCGCAATCGACTGCACTTTAGAGGCATTCTGCTGGGTGACAAGATCCATTTCGGCAATCGCCGAGTTAATTTGCCCTATCCCGCTGCTCTGCTCACTGGAAGCCGTGCTAATCGATTCCATCAGCTCACTGACCCGGCTGACCTGCTTAGAGACCTCTTCAATTGCCCGCTCCGCCTGCTCCACCGCACTGCGGCCACCGCTGACTTCCTGGGTGGTGCTATCAATCATCTTACGGATTTCCTGGGCGGCATCCGCGCTACGACCAGCTAGATTGCGCACTTCACTGGCGACAACCGCAAAGCCGCGGCCGTGTTCGCCCGCGCGCGCAGCTTCAACCGACGCATTCAGCGCCAGGATATTGGTTTGGAAGGCAATACCGTCGATCACGCTGATCATCTCGGTCATCTTTTCAGCACTCTGGGCGATACGCTGCATGCGCTCCACCAGCTTTTGCATTTGCTGACCGGTCTCCCGAGTACTTGCCGCATTTTGCACCGCCAGGTCGGTAGCCTGACGGGCATTCTCAGTATTCTGCTGAACCGTCGAGGTCATCTCCTCCATACTCGAGGCGGTCTGCTGAAGCGACGATGCCTGCTGCTCGGTACGCGAAGAGAGCTCTTCGTTTTCAGCAGCTATCTGCTGAATTGCCGGAGTGACCACAGAGACACGATTCTCTACATCACCCACGATGCTGGAAAGGCTAAAACGCATGGTGTCCAAGGAGTAAAGCAGCTCGCCCAGTTCATCGTTGGTTTGACGCCGCTCACGGGCGGCCAGGTTACCCGCGGCAATTTGGAAAGTGATATAGCGCGCGCCGGACAAACTGCGAAACACCGACTTCAGAATCATCACGCTTAGGCCGATCATGACTAAAAAGCCCACTGCCAGTAGCACCAATTGCGCTATTAGCAGCTGTTGACGCCCGCCTTGCGCGTTGGCGACCAACGCTTCGGCATCGGCGCGCACCTTTTCGACCAGCGTGCTGTTCATCTCACGTAGTGATTCAGTCGTCGGCACCACTGTGTCATTAAAGGCTTCAAAGGCCGCAAACCCATTGCCCACTTGAATCGCTTCAAGGGTTGTTTGCACCCCGTTTATCCAGGTAGCCAACGTACTGTCAAAGACCTGGGCGGACTCATCCGTCACCGCATCACCCGCGTAGTAATCCGCCCACAGCGTTTGCATGGCTTCGGTGTATTGGCCTATGTCTGCGTTGACGGCATCCAGGTCAGCGCGGCGGGGGCTGCGCACTGCAGGCTCAAGCGTCTCAAGCGTTTGGCCAATATGGCGTTCGATATGCTGCAACGAGGCGACATCACCCAATCCGGAGCGATTAATGGTTTCTAGCCGTTCACCGGAGATCATCACCGCGTATACGCCTAATCCACCCGAAAGGCAGAGCAGCAGCAGCGATGCCACGACCATGCTGGTGAGCTTGGCTTTCAAGCTAGAGAACTGAAAGCGCGACAGCATACCTGTCAAGCCTTTACGCCGCAGTGTGCCTTGAGCCAGCTTATAATGGCGGGACTTGCCCTTTTCGCGAATGTCGGCGTAGACTTTTTCTGCCCGGGCAACGGCTTTACCGGCAGCTTTGCGGCGCACAGAAGTGTAGCCAACGATACGCTCACCGTCCCGCAGTGGCGCGACCGTAGCATGCACCCAGTAGTGATCGCCGTTTTTACGTCGGTTTTTGACTACGCCTTGCCACGTTGTCCCCGCTTGAATCGTTTTCCAGAAGTCTGCATACGCGGCTTCAGGCATATCTGGATGACGAAGAAGGTTGTGAGGAGAGCCGATTAGCTCTTCACGGCTATAGCCACTGACCTCAACGAAGGTGGGATTGGCATAAGTGACATTGCCTTTTAGATCCGAGCGGGAGATCAATACCGCCTCTTCGCTCAGGACATACTCGCGTTGCGTCACAGGCTGGTTATTGCGCATCAGTTCTCCAAGAATTAGATATTCTTAATTTTTATTCAATCATACGCTATTATCGCTAGGGTTCTTGTCAGCAAACCAGTGAACAAATGTAAAAAAAGCGCCTTACTTTGGTAAGACGCTTAATAAAAGGGCAAATAGCCTCTGCAAGGAATTAAATAAACGTTCTATCAGCGGCCAAACACCACATTGGCCACATCACGGTAGCGTTTCGCAAAGTGCACCGTCATGCCCTCTTTTAGGTAGTCGGGCAGCTCTTGATAATCGCGTTTATTGGCATCGGGCAGAATTAATTCAAAAATATCGCTGCGCCTTGCGGCAATCACTTTCTCGCGGATCCCCCCCACGGGTAGCACCTGGCCGGTTAGGGTTAACTCGCCGGTCATTGCCAGTGGCCGATCGATCGCATGGTGCTTGGCCAGCGAGAGCAGTGCGGTGGTCATGGTGACACCAGCCGAGGGGCCATCTTTGGGCGTGGCGCCTTCGGGCACATGCAAATGCACAAACGCCGAGTCAAAGAAGTCTGCATCGGCGCCATACTCCTGTAGATGACCTAAAGTATAGCTGTAAGCGATGTTAGCGGACTCCTGCATCACTTCGCCGAGCTTGCCGGTGAGCTTAAAGCCACGATCCAGCGAGTGTACTTTGCCCGCTTCGATGGGCAGCGTCGCCCCTCCCATGGAGGTCCACGCCAGACCGGTCACCACCCCTTCGCCGGTAAGCACCTTTTCCTTACGGAAAATCGGCGCACCTAAGAACTCCTCAAGATTTTTAACCGATATCTTGACCGTCTCGCCCTCTTCTTCGAGCAGTTTAACGGCCGATTTACGCACAATGCGGTGCAGCTGTTTCTCCAACTGGCGTACGCCGGCTTCCCGGGCGTAGCCTTCAATTACCTGCTTTAAGGCCGCATCGGACAAGCTGATGCGTTTTTTCGTCAGATTGTCGCGCTTGAGCAGTTTCGGCCATAGGTGGTTCTTAGCTATCGCCAGTTTTTCTTCGGCGATATAGCCGGAAAGACGTATCTGCTCCATGCGATCCAGCAGTGGCCCAGGAATCGAGTCCAGGGTGTTGGCGGTGCATATGAACAGCACCTTGGAGAGATCCATGCGCACGTCGAGGTAGTGATCAAGAAAGTCGACGTTTTGCTCAGGGTCGAGCACCTCCAGCAGTGCCGAGGCGGGGTCGCCCTGGAAGGACTGCCCTAGCTTGTCGATCTCATCCAACATGATAACGGGGTTTTCGACCTCGACCTCTTTAAAGGCCTGCACCAATTTGCCGGGCATAGCGCCCACATAGGTACGCCGATGGCCTTTGATTTCCGCTTCATCGCGCATGCCGCCCACCGAGAAGCGGTAGAACTGGCGCCCCAGGGCTTCGGCGATCGAACGCCCGATGGAGGTTTTACCTACCCCCGGCGGGCCGACCAACAGCACAATCGAGCCGCCTACGTCGCCTTTAAAAGTGCCCTCGGCCAGAAATTCGATGATGCGCTCTTTAACGTCTTTCAAGCCGTCGTGGTCACGATCCAGCACTTGGCGGGCGTGGGGTAGGTCCAACTGATCTTGGCTGGTCACCCCCCAGGGCAGTGAGGTGAGCCAATCCAGGTAGTTGCGCGTGGTGCCGTACTCCGGCGAACCGGTCTCCAGCACGCTGAGTTTGTTGAGCTCATCGTCAATGCGCGATTGCACGCGCTCGGGCACGACCAGCGATTCAAGACGCGCTCTAAAGGTATCCACATCGTTTTCGCGATCATCTTTGGAGATACCCAGTTCACGCTGGATGACCTTGAGCTGCTCACGCAGGAAAAACTCGCGCTGGCGATCCTGCATTTGCGCGTTGACCTGCTCGCTGATCTCGCCCTGCAGCAGCGCCACATCGATCTCTTTGCGCAGCAGCGGCAGCACTTTCTGCATCCGCTCTTCCACCGACAGGGTGGCCAGCACATCCTGCAGTTCGGGGCCTTTGGCGGAGGTGATCGCGGCGGCAAAATCGGTCAACGGCCCCGGCTGATGGGGGCTGAAGCGGTTGAGGTAGTGTTTGAGCTCTTCCCCATACAGCGGATTAATCGGCAGCAGTTCCTTAATGCCGTTGATAATCGCCATGGCGTAGGCGCGGGTCTCTTCATTCTCCGCGTCAACCGGCTCTTTCGGATAAGTGACTTCGACGAGATAAGGCGGCTCTTTAGACAACCAACGGGTAATCTTAAAGCGCTGAAGACCTTGGGCGATAAACTGAATTTGATCATCTTCGCCCTTGAGTTTATGCACTTTGACCGCGGTACCGATTTCGGGGAAACCTTCGTGGTCAAGAGAGGTAACGCCCTGTTCACCCACAAAGGCAACGCCTAGGGTGTGGTGCGGCGTGTTGCCCACGCGGCGCATGGTCTCTTCCCAGCGCTCACGATTGACCACCAGGGGTTGCACCTGGGCAGGGAAGAAAGGTCGATTATGGATAGGCAAGAGATAAATACGTTCAGGCAGCATTTCGCTGGCGGGCACGAGGGAGTTTACTCGTTCGCCGTCAGAGCGAAAATCTTCACTGCCCTTCTCATCAGCCGTCGTTGAGGATGACTGTTCATCATCAGTTTGCCAGTCAAGGTGTTCATTATCACGTTCGTAATCCTGGTCGCTCATGCATCCTCCAATGAACCGGTACTGGCGGTGAGAACCGCCTAGCGTTGTCCATGGAATGCGGGCAGTGCAGCTAAACTTCAACCCTTGGGGAGTAGAACAGCCTGCTTAACAGCGCTACCTGCGAGCGTAGGTAAGCGTTGCTTTTAAATTATTGAGGCCAAAGCTCGGGCATTGGGCGACCATTGATTCGCCATACGCCGCGTACCACATCAAATTGCAGCTCACGGGTGCCGAGCGGCAGCCCTAACCATAGCGCAGCGACGGTAGGCGCATCGTGCCAGGTGAAATCGCCATCAATACGCTCCAACCACTTCGCCTGCTCTTTCTTATTATCCAGATTAACCACACTCAGCTCATCCAACTGGCGGGCATCAAAAAACAGTGCGCCATCCGCATCCAGGCGAATACCTAGCAGCGGACTGTCGATGGCAACGGTCATCACATCTAAACGCGGCGAGTCGCTAAGCACTTTGCGCAAATCCGGCTCAAGGCGTGCCAGCAAGCCTTCGGCCATGGGTAGGCTAGCGTCTCCCCAAGCGGCTTCCTGCCGCAAACGGCGAATCACGTGGCGTACCGCATCGGCATTCAGGCGGGAGAGTTCCATCTCTATGCGGCCATTAAGTAGCGGCATGTCCGGCGCTTCAGAAGGCACCATCACATCACCTACCTCTAAGTCACCTTTGATACGCAGCTCGCTCTCATCCAGCACCATATGACTATTCAGGTCGAGGGGCGAAAGTTGGATATCGTAGGAGGGGTAGCTCAGCGTCATTGTTTCAATATGCAGGTGATCGCGCTGAGCAAAGTGGTAGGCACCGTCGGTATAGGTGTAGCGGCTTTCCAACGCCGTGGGGCCTAGCGCTAGCTGGGCCATGCCATCGGTGAGGGTGAGTTGGTCAAACAGCGCGCGTAGCCGCCAATCGCCAAACACGCCTTCCAGGCGTAGCCGACCGCCGCGAACGGCTAAGTCGCGGCCATTTTGTTGAATAACGAAGGGAGCAAGCGCCAGGCGCAGCTCGCTATGACCGCTCAGGGTGTGGTAACGCCCTTGCCAGCGCGGCACAGAGGGGGCAGTGACTTCGCCCAAGGCTTGCTGCAACACAGTATCCAGGCGCGGTAACACAGTGCCTTCGACATCTGTGGTTAAGATACCGTGACGCGCATTATAGGTCAGCTCAAGACGCCAGGGGCGACCCAATAGCGGTGAAAGAATCAGCCTACCTTGGGAGCTTAGCCAGCCCTGATGACTCTCAGTACGATTGACGCGCCACTCTCCCCGCGCCTCCAAATCTTCGAGCGCTTGGCGCAGGCTGCGCTCAAAAAGCACGCTGGAGAGGAGCTGCGCTGCCATCCACACCACCGCGATAATTGCCAGTGTGGGGACAATCAGACGTTCCTTGCGCATGCTACCTCCTTGAAGCCAACGCCTTGCAGTCAATGCACTCGAAAAAAGTTATCAACCGCTCCTGATCTCTATTTACCACTTACCACTTACCAAGTTTAGTGAAGCCAGAACCACAGGTGCATAGTACTCCAGGCGTAGGCCCCGGCCATCACATCATCGATCATAATACCAAAACCGCCCGCTACGCGGCGGTCTGCCCAGCGTATCGGCCAGGGTTTAAAGACATCGAAGATGCGAAATACCACAAACCCCCATAGCGCAGCTTCCCACGAAAAAGGCACCGCCGCCATGGTCAGCCAGTAACCCACAAACTCGTCCCAAACGATGCCAGAGTGATCGTGGACACCTAGATCGTGAGATGTTTTATCGCACAGCCAAACGCCAATAACAAAGGTGACAAAACAAATACTCAGGTACCACCCCAGGGGCAGTTCCGCCATCATCCAGTAGAACGGAATGGCTGCCAGGGTGCCAAAGGTACCGGGTGCCCAAGGCACAGCGCCGCTGCCTAAGCCAAAGGCAAAAAAATGTGTTGGACGGCGCCAGACACTTTTAGGTGCACGATTCATGGCGCTTCCCCACTAAAATGCTGCCAGCCGGCGTAGCTGCTTAGGTCACTCTGGTCAGAGGCCCTCACGCCGAGCGATTCGCAACAGTGACCAATGACGGTCAGCGTCAAGCCTAATGGCGCAAGGCGCTGCTGCGCCGTGGCTACATCGTTAGCACGCAATGTCACTAGCAGCTCATAATCATCGCCGCCGGAAAGCGCCGCCTGTAAAGCAGCCTCCCGACCTAGCGTGCTTTCCAGCTCATCAGCTAATGGCAGCGCGTCTAACGCGATGACGGCCCCTACTTGCGAAGCCTCGCGAAGATGGGCTAGATCCGCCAGCAGGCCGTCGGAAATATCCAGCGCCGCGGTGGCTAGGCCACGTAGCGCCAAGCCCGCGGCTAAGCGCGGCTGCGGCAACAGATAGCGACTTAGCAGCGGATGCGCTACATCACGCTCGCCCCGCTGCCAAAGCACCAGCCCGCCTGCCCCGCCGCCCAATGCGCCGGTGACGGCGATCAGGTCACCCGCCCGGGCACCGCCACGGGTCAAGGCTTCACCCACTGGGACTTCGCCCATCACGGTGACGCCGATGGAGAGCGCACCAGAAGTGACATCCCCCCCCACCAGCGTTGTGTCGTGCTGCTGGTTGAGGGAATGAAAGCCACGCGCATAGTCTGCCAGCCAAGCATGGACAGCTTCATCATCGGCAAATTGACGCTGATCCAGGGTCAACGCCATTAAGCACCAGCGTGAAGTCGCCCCCATGGCGGCCAAATCGCTCAGCGCAACGGCCAAGGCACGGTGGCCCACCGCAAATGCCGGGGCTTCGCGGGGAAAGTGTACATTCACCACCGAGGTATCAACGCTTACGGCCAGCTGTTGACCTGCTGGCGGTACCAGTAGCGTGGCATCGTCTCCACATCCTAGTGTGACGCCATTTGACGCGGTCGACGCCTCCTGCGACGACATAAAGTAGCGTCGAATCAAATCAAATTCGGCAAGCACAAAGGCCCCTTAAACGCATTGTCATACCGCTCGCGTTCAGAGACGACGAGCGGTGACCTCGGCACTACGCAAGCGAATAGCCAGCTTGTCGAGAATACCGTTCACGTATTTATGGCCGTCGGTGGCGCCAAATGACTTAGCCAGCTCAACGCCTTCGTTAATCACTACACGATAGGGTACTTCCATGCGCCGGGAAAGCTCGTAAGCGCCCAATCGCAGAATTGCCAACTCGACCGCATCAAGATCTTCCAGGCGGCGGTCTAACAGGGGAGAGATTTCACGGTCCAGTTCCACCTTAAAACGTACGGTATTATGGAGCAGCTCGTGAAACAGTGCCTTGTCGGCAATCTCCATCACCTTGACCCAGTTTTCATGATCTTCCAGATCATCATCAGCCACCTGGCTACGAAACTCGGCTTCAATAGTGGTGATGGATTTACCCGTCATGTGCCACTGATAAAGCCCCTGCACGGTTAACTCACGCGCTGCGTGGCGGCCCTGCTGAGCGGCAGAAGGTTTACGCTCGCTCATTGGTTATCTCCTAACGGCAGCGCGCGCAGCAGAGAGACCATTTCCATGGCCGCCATGGCCGCTTCGGTGCCTTTGTTACCGGCTTTGGTGCCCGCACGCTCAATCGCCTGTTCGATGTTTTCAACGGTTAATACGCCGTTAGCCACCGGGGTATCAAACTCAAGCTGCAAGTGATTGATCGCCGTATTGCAGCCGCCCGCCACATACTCAAAGTGAGGCGTTCCACCGCGAATGACTGCGCCCAGGGCAATTACTGCATCGGGTTTCATCACCTTTAGCACGCGCTTCACCGCCAACGGCAGTTCCCAGGCACCTGGCACGTGAACAATATGAATGTGCTCGGCGTCTACGCCGTGGCGGGTCAAGCTGTCGACGGCGCCTTCCACCAGGCTATCCACCACGTGATGGTTAAAACGGCCGACCACAATGACATAGTGGCCATCGACGTCAACAAAGGTACCTTCAACTTGAGTGAGGGAGTGCATCAATTTATTCCTGCTAAATTAGTCTTGCTGAGAAGTTGGCTCGTACGCCGTGTCGTTAGGACCCAGTCGCTCGACGACTTCAAGGTCAAAGCCGGACAGCGCGGAGAACTTCCACGGTGAACTAAGTAAGCGCATTTTACCCACGCCTAAATAGCGCAGAATCTGCGAACCGGTGCCGATGGTTAAGTAGTTACCGGCGCCGTCGGAATCGCTAGTACGCGGCTGACGCACACGATCCAAAAAGATATCCAACTGATCTTTTAAATCCTGATGAGGGCGGCCGTCATCAATCAGCACAAACACACCCGGCGCGGCACCGGCAATCTCTTCCAGCGCCCGATGAGCATCCCAACGGCACTGCTCGTCTTTCATCAAGCCCATCACGTCGCGTAGCGTATCGCTAAGATGCACGCGCACCGTGGTGGCTTGCTCAGGCGTGGGCTGGCCGTTCACCAATGCCAGGTGATGGGCGCCCTGTATACGATCACGGAAAACGTGCAACGTCAGCTCGCCATGGGAGGTCATCACCGTTGACGCTTCTAGATGGTCGATGGTCTGCTCATTGACGATGCGGTAGTGAATCAAATCCGCAATGGTGCCAATTTTAATACCGTGCTCATGAGCAAAGGCTTCGAGTTCCGGGCGGCGCGCCATGCTGCCATCATCATTCATGACTTCGCAGATCACACCGCTGGGGTCACAGCCTGCCAGAGCCGCCAAGTCACACGCCGCTTCGGTATGCCCGGCACGACGCAGCACACCGCCCGGTTCTGCCATCAGCGGAAAGATATGGCCCGGCTGCACGATATCCGACGGCTTGGCATGGGGCGCCGCCGCTGCCTGTACTGTGCGCGCTCGATCCGCCGCGGAAATACCGGTCGTGACCCCTTCGGTTGCCTCAATCGAAAGCGTAAATTTGGTACCAAAACCGGAGCCGTTATCACGCACCATCAATGGCAAATTAAGCTGCTCACAACGGGCACGGGTCATTGGCATACAGATCAAGCCACGGGCGAAACGGGCCATAAAGTTGATATGTTCGGCCTGCACTTTTTCGGCGGCCATGATGATATCACCTTCATTTTCGCGATCCTCATCGTCCATGAGAATCACCATTTTGCCCTGGCGAATATCTTCAACCAGCTCGGCGATAGGGGCTAAGCCTCTAGAGGTGGGGTGCGCCATGGAATCTCCAGTCAATGTTTTCATGAACAGTTGTCACGAACGGTTCTCATGAGCGGTTGTCATTAACAATTATCACAAACAATTGCCGTGAGCAGTTGTCGCAAAGAAAACGTCCCGCGAAAAATTAGTCATGATTTTGCGCGTCAGGGTACCTTGCTCTCGTTCAATGCGCTAGTCGCCTGAGGAGAGGCGATAATGCGCCAATCACGCCCCACCGCTCGCATATCATGAATGGTTAAACGCCGCTGGTCGGCCATACGCGAGAGCCCTGGCAGCGCAAAAAGCGGCCGTGCTTCGCCACCTAACAGCGTGGGGGCGACAAACAGCTGCAGTTCATCGACCAGCGCCGCGTCAAGCATAGCGCCTGCCAGCGTCGCACCGGTTTCCACCAGCAGTTCGTTAACCTGCTCATTTTCTGCTAACCACTGCAGCATTGCCACTAGATCGATACGACCATCGCTCCCAGCGGGCACTATCTGAACTTCCGCACCCGCTTGGATTAGCCGTTCGCGCTTCTCCTCCGCGTGCTCTGGCGTGGTGATCACTAGCGTCCGCCCTGGTTCGCTTAAACAGGCCGCCGCCAGGGGTAAGCGCAAGTGGGTATCTAAAATCACCCGCAGAGGCTGGCGGCGAACCACGTCGTCAACATTATCGAGGTGCAGCTGCTCTTTGCGTAGCGTTAGCCGTGAGTCGTCCATAATAAGCGACTCCACACCGCTCAATATGGCGCTGGAGCGCGCCCGCAGCCGCTGCACCTGTGTTCGCGCTTCGGGCCCGGTAATCCACTGGGACTCCCCGGATCCCATGGCGGTACGGCCGTCTAAACTCATCGCCATTTTCAGGCGCACAAAGGGACGCTGTTGGGTCATGCGAGCAATAAAGCCGGGGTTTAACCCGCGCGCTTCACTCTCAAGCAAGCCCACAGCAACCTCGACACCGCCCTCTTCAAGCATGCGAATGCCGCGACCGCTCACCTGGGGGTTAGGATCCACCATCGCGATCACTACCCGTGACACGCTGGCCTCCTTCAATGCTACCGCACAGGGCCCGGTGCGCCCGGTGTGGGAACAGGGCTCCAGAGTCACGTAGGCGGTCGCCCCCTGGGCCCGCTCACCGGCGGCATTTAAAGCGTGGATTTCGGCATGGGGTTCACCGGCACACCGATGAAAGCCTTCACCGACAATCTGCTCATCACGCACAATCACACAGCCGACCCGCGGGTTCGGATCAGTAGTGTATAAGCCCTTTTGCGCCAGTTGCAGCGCCCGCGCCATATAGCGGTGGTCGGCGTGGCTAAAATCGCTGCTCATTTTGACGGTCCGCTCTTGTTTGAGGGCTCTTGGGAAAGCCGATCAATCTCAGCGCGAAATTCATCCAGATCCTGGAACTTGCGATACACCGAGGCAAAGCGGATATAAGCCACGTGATCAAGGGTTTTAAGCGCTTGCATGACCGACTCACCGATATCCCGGGCGTTGATCTCACGATCGCCCCGAGCGCGCAGCGTTTGACGAATGCGCTCCACCGCCGCTTCAATGGCTTCAGCACTGACCGGGCGTTTTTCCAGTGCGCGCAGCATGCCTGCCCGCAATTTGGCTTCGTTAAAGCTCTCCCGTGAGTCGTCAGACTTCACCACTCGCGGCATGACCAATTCAGCGGTTTCGTAGGTGGTAAAGCGCTCTTGGCAGCTCGCACACTGGCGGCGACGGCGCACCTGGTCGCCATCGGCTACCAGCCGCGAATCGGTCACTCGAGTATCGTTTGCACCACAAAAAGGGCAATGCATGGCGGTCAACCTGTTGTCAGCTCGTGTCGGCGTGCCCCACGAGTTAGCGTGTTATAACCTGTCAATGTGTGTGCTATTAATGGCGTTTCGCAGTAGCAACTGCCACAAGCTAATATATCTTAGCGTTTAAACGCGGTATCAACCTCGTATTGTAACGATTTGGCACACAAGCTGCAGCGTTTGTGGCAGATTGTTTATCAGGAGTCACCCATGCCCCCCTTTGAGCAGACCGTTCACGCCTATCTCAGCCACCTTTACGGGCCCCGTGCAGGCGAAGTGCAGCGCCGTTTAAACCAGCGCCTGGCACATTTCCAGTCGCTTGCCCCATTTTCACCCAACGCCGTGGAAGCCAACGCTAATAACGCACCTTCCTGGAGCGAAAAGGACCAGTGGGTGATCAGCTATGGGGACTCGATTATTGAAGAGGGCGAGCCACCGCTGGCAGTGCTTAGCGATTTTCTTCAAGCCCGGCTGGGCGATCGCATCAGCGGCGTGCACGTTTTGCCTTTCTTTCCTTGGAGCAGCGACGACGGTTTTTCGGTGATCCACTATCGGGAAGTGAACACCGATCTCGGCGACTGGTCGCATATCCGCGAGCTGGCCAGCCATTATCACTTAATGGCCGACCTGGTGCTCAACCACGTTTCAAGGGAGTCTCTCTGGTTTGTCGATTACCTGAGCGGCAGCCTGCCGGGGCGCGACTACTTTATCGAGGTCGACCCGGATACCGATGTCTCCCAGGTGGTGCGACCACGCAGCAGCCCACTGCTAGTCCCTATTTCCACCCGGCGCGGCACTCGCTATCTGTGGGCGACATTCTCCGAAGACCAGCTTGATCTAAACTTTGAAAACCCGGATGTGCTGCTCGAGTTCGTGGGTATTTTGCTGTTCTACCTGGAGCAAGGCACGCGGATTGTGCGTCTGGATGCGGTGGCCTTTCTGTGGAAGAAATTGGGTACCGCCTGCATTCATCTGCCGGAAACCCACACCGTGGTGCGGCTGCTGCGGGCGATTGTGGATCACGTGGCGCCAGGCACTCTGCTGATTACCGAAACCAATGTGCCCCACCAGGAAAACATCAGTTATTTTGGCTTAGATCGTCTTGCGGAAGGAGAGCCCGACGAAGCCCATATGGTGTATCAATTTGCCCTTCCTCCCCTGCTGTTGCATACCCTCACCCGTGGTGAAGCGAGCACCCTGCAAACTTGGCTTGCCAGCCTTCCCGTCCTGCCTGACCACTGCACCTACCTCAACTTTACCGCCAGTCACGACGGAATCGGCGTGCGCCCACTGGAAGGCTTGCTGCCCGATCACGAGCGCGATGCACTGCTGGAGCTGATGCACAAATTCGGCGGCTTTGTCAGCATGCGCAGTAACCCGGATGGCAGCGATACGCCCTATGAGATCAATATCACCTGGTTTGAAGCCATGCGCGGCACCCGCCGTGGTCCCGACCCATGGCAGATTGCGCGCTTTCTATGCAGCCAGGCGATTATGTTGAGTTTGCAGGGCATACCCGCGCTGTATATTCACACCCTGACAGGCACCCTCAATGACGTGGAAGGCGTTGAGCGCAGCGGGCGCCTGCGCTCGATCAACCGTCGGCGCTGGCAGCGCAGCGAGCTTGACCTCCTACTCGATAGCCCGTCGACGCCCACTCACGATGTTTTCCACGCCTTAAACCGGCTATTAGACCAGCGCCGCAAGGAGCCCTGCTTTCACCCCAATGCCGCTCAACGGGTTGTGGTCTCAGCACCGGAACTGTTGGCAGTAGAGCGCGGCCCGCTCCACGATGGTCGCCGGCTGCTAGCGCTGTATAACGTCACCGACCTACCGCTTCCTTTAGAGAATATGGGTGAGGCAGTTACCCAGGCACTTGAAAAACACGCCTGGCAAGCGCTGGATCCTGCTAACCCCTGGAGCGCCGAAGGTTCGCTGCCGCCTTACGCCGTACGCTGGTTAGTGGCTGATCGTTAATACCGTCGAGAAGCCTAAAGCTTCAAAAACCGCCAATTGCGACATATCGCCCCAGGTATAAAACACCTAATCCCTAAATAATGTCGTGCTGCGACAATGCCCGCACAGCTTTATTCTAGGGGTTATTTTTTCTTATGTTGCAACAGAGTGTTGCCCTGGGCCCAATGGGCTTTAGTATCCACCAGCTCTTGATTGGCTTGGCTTTTTTATTGGCGCTGCTTGCCGGTGCGCTGCTGGGGCGCCGTCATGGGGTGTCTGTTAGCGATACGCTATTCACTCTGCTGTTTGTCGCTTTTATAGGCGCCCGCCTGGTCTTCGTGGTGCGTTACTGGGGCGAGTATGACGGCCTGCTTTCCCGCCTGGATATTCGCGATGGCGGTTTTGATATTGTTGGCGGTATCGTTATCGGCCTTGCGTATGCCAGTTGGGTTTTATGGCGCTCACCACACCAGCGGTTTCCGCTGACTGGCGCACTATTGGCTGGCGGCCTTGTGTGGGGGCTGGCTGCGGGTAGCGCTACCCTAATAGAGCACCAATCTCGCCCGTTACCGGATATCGCGCTGACTACCCACGCAGGTGAGTCCATCGATCTACCGCAAATGTCGCGACAAAACCAACAACCTATGGTGGTAAACCTATGGGCCAGTTGGTGCCCGCCGTGCATCCGCGAAATGCCGGTTTTTGAACAGGCCCAAACTAATGAAACAGACATCACCTTCGTATTCGTGAATCAAGGGGAGTCAGCTGCCCATATTGAGGCGTTTATGAGTGAACACGACTTCTCGCTGGACAACATATGGCTTGACCCCCGCAATGCGGTTGGCCAAGCCACCGGGGCTCACGCCATGCCAACCACGCTTTTTTATGATGCGGATGGAAACCTAGTCAATACGCACTTTGGCGAGCTTTCCAGCGCTACTTTGCGGCGTGGGTTAGAACGTTTGCGCTGACCTGCTCTCTTATCAAGCGCCTTCTGCTACTTTTTTCACCCCATTTTTTTAACGCCATATCATTAAAACAGGACGTTGTAATGCAATTAACCCGAAACACCATTAGCGGCTTTTTGTTACTGGCAGGATTGGTAGGCACCTCTGCGAGCGCTGCCGACGAGCTCCCCGCCCCTATCCAGGCGCTTGCCAACCAAGGCTTGGAGATTCATGGCCAATTCGATGCCCCCGGCGGGTTGCGCGGCTATGGCGCCAGCGTGCAGGGCCAGGACATGGCGATTTATCTGACGCCAGATGGCGAGCACGCCGTAGTGGGTACGTTAATGGATAGCGAGGGCAATGACCTTACCGAAGCGCAGTTGGATGAGCATGTACGTGCACCGCTAGAGGCACAAACCTGGCAACTATTAAGCGAAAGCCACTGGGTTCAAGATGGCGACGTTGATGCTCCCCGGGTGATTTACACCTTTACAGATGCCAACTGCCCCTACTGCCGTCAAATGTGGCAAGACGTTCGCCCCTGGGTGGAAGCAGGTGAAGTGCAGCTACGTCATATTATGGTAGGTATCTTAGCGCCCGACAGCCCTGGAAAAGCAGCCGCCATACTCGGAGCCGATGACCCGGCAGCGACGCTGCATGCCCATGAAAGTGGCCAGCAAGAAATCGAAGCCAGCGCCCAACCAAGGGAAATTGAAGAGCAGGTGTATGCCAATAACCAGCTGTTCGAGGAGTTAGGGCTGTATGCCACGCCCACCTCGGTTTTTCAGCGTGAAACAGAGAATGGCAGCGTACGCCTTGACCGCATTCAGGGCATGCCCAGTGATGAGCGGCTGATCGACATGATGGGCAGCGAAGCGCCATAGAGGGTTGCAGGAGGCCGCTAAAGCGGCCTCCTCAATGCTACATTCGTCTCCCTAGCTTACTCCTCGGAAAGGTTTTCAAACCGCGGCATGCCGACGTTCCAGGGTTTAATGTCGCCCTTCTCCCCGAAGTTGTCGTGGTCACCGAGTACGTGGCCGTCGTGTTCGCGGGTTTGCCCGTACAGTGAGCGGTTATGGAAGGTCGGGCCGAAGCGCTCGGCTGTCTCGGCGACATCGCCCGTGTAGCGGGGGTCTTGGGGGCGCTCTTGGCTGCTTATGAAGTAAGCAATATCCCAGGTGTCTTGAGCGCTGAGCGACCGCGGCTGACCAAGCGGCATGTTTTGGTAAATAAAGCCCGCCATGGTTTCTACTCGTGCGATTCCCGCCCCCCAATTATTAGAGCCGTCGCCCCAGGGGGCTGGAAATACGTATTCGCCGTTTTCATAGTGACCCGAGCCATCTTCCTGATGACATACCGAACAGTTTTCCTGGTAAGCCGCTTCGCCTCTAGCGTAGTCGGGCTCTTCAGTTGGCTCATCCGGCGCGGGGAAGCCACGCCCATAGATCGGTTTGTCTGGATACATCGGCGCACCGGTGGCCAGCCACTGATGGTAGGCGCTTAGCGCCAGCATTTCATCGCTGCCATACTCCGGTGGCACGCCGTTCATGGAGTAAGCAAAGCAGCCTGCGATACGCTCTTCCAGGTTATTTACATGCTGGTTTTTACCCCGGAAGTCCGGCAGCGTGATGGCCGCCGCCCACACCGGCGCGCTGAACGGCACCCGCCCTTCACCCAAATGACAGCTTGAGCAGTTCATGTCATTGAACACGTTCTCTCCACGCAACTGCTGCGTATTGGTGAATAGATCGTGCCCGTAGCGGATGACTTTTTTCAGCTCCGGATGAAGTTCGGAATTCTCAAGGTCTTCCATGGTGGGGGGCTCGTGGACAAGCATATTCAGCGCGGCATCTGGGCGCTCTTCTGGCTGGGCAAAAACCGTGGCTGCATAAAGGGCACCGAACGCAAGCGAGCAGCCGGTCAGTGCTATAACGAGGGGGCGACGACAGGTAATCATTGTGCTGTCTCCTGCTCTTCTGAACCGGGTTGCGTGGCATACCAGGCAGACACCGCCTGAATGTCGTTATCGCTCATGCGTTTGGCAATGGCCCCCATGAGATTCTGCGGGTCGTTGCTGCGTGTCTCGTTTTTCCACGCCGTCAACTGAGCGCTGATATAGCCAGCATGCTGGCTGGCGACACCTGGGAAGGTACTGCCAACGCCCGTACCACCAGGCCCGTGGCAGCTTTGGCAGGAAACAATATAGGCGTTCCAATCGCCACGTTCGGCAAGCTGTTGACCACGCGCCAGCAGAGCTTCGTCGGCCTCATCGCCGCCTTGCCCCGGCGTTAGCGGCATTTGGCTATAGTATTCGGCTACATCGGCTATTTGCTGGTCATCGAGCATATTGGCAAATGTCACCATGGTCGCATTTTGACGCTGCCCGGCTTTAAAGTCGTGTAACTGCTTGGCGATATAGTCGGCATTCAGCCCAGCTAAGCGCGGCCATGACTCACCATTGGGCACATTCATACCGCTGCCATCGGCCTGGTGACAGGCTGTGCAGGTAGCCGCTGCTGCCTGGCCTCGCTCTGCGTCACCCTGCTGCGCCAGTGCACCTCCAGCGGCTAAGCCAATCCCCATCAGCAGGCCAAACCTGCTTAAGCATTTTTTATTCATCTCGGTTCCTCCCTTGCATTATCGTTGTTAGCTACCCGCCACTGGCACCACCAGGCAGGCGGTAAAACCACCTTCTGCTGGGCTGGAAAACGTCACTTCGCCACCGAAGCGTTCGGCGATAGCGGCCACAATGGCTAGCCCCAGCCCACTGCCCTGCTGTTTACTGGCGCGCCAAAATCGTTGCGTTAATTGTTCAAGCGTCGCGCCATCAACACCTGGGCCTTGGTCGCTAACGCTAAAGGTAAGGTGACGCTCCCCTGGCCCCCACTGCGCATTAAAGGTAACTTCGGCATCGGCGGGCCCATGGCTAATAGCGTTATCGAGCAAATTACGCAGCGCGGTGATGGCCAGTTCGCGGGGCATCGCAAGGGCGACATCAGGCCAGTGGGGCGGGACTATAAATCGCGCTGATTTGTCGTGTTGGCTATCCGCCAGGGCGTGCTCGGCCACGTCCGCAACGCGGCTAGCCTCGCCATCGTCAAAGCGCACACGCCCCTCTACGCGGGCCAACGTGAGCAGCTGGTCAAGGGTTGAGCTCAACCGCACCACACCTTCTTCAGCATAGTTGAGCGATGTTATTGCAGCCTGCCCTTCGACCCGACGGGCCACTTGCAGGTGGGTTTTGATTGCAGTAAGCGGTGTGCGCAGTTCGTGGGCGGCATCGTTGGTAAAGCGCTGCTCGCGGATAATGGTTTGCTGTACGCGCGCCAAGAGGGCATTGAGGGTCTCAATCAGCGGCCGTATCTCTTTGGGTAAGCCGTAGGTAGCGACCGGGGCCAGCGCATCAGGGTGGCGATTGGCCAGCGATTCGCGCAGCCGTGTTAGCGGTGCTAAGCCACGCCAAACCCCCAGCCAGAGCGCAAACATGCTGCCTACCAGCGCTACGATAAAGGGCACCACGGTCATGCGTATAACGCCGCTGAGCAGCATATCGCGCTCATCCATACGGTCAGCGGTGGTAATCACGATGCCAGCGCGCTCGTAGGTAAACACCCGCCAAGTCACGTCGCCTGCCTGACGATAAGTGTGGCCGCCCTCTCCCGGGGCGAGAATAGCGTCCATATCGGCATGGGTACGCGCCATGATCTCACCTTGGGGCGAGTGCACTTGGCAGGCCAGCCCCTCAATGGGTGGAATAGACAGCACCGGGTGCTCGGCGTCTTCCCATACGTCAAACGGCAGCTGCAGGACTAACCCGGCCACCATTCTTGCCGACTGCGCTAAGCGCTGATCCAGGGTGTCTACAAACTTCTCTTCCAGGTCGCGCATCAGCCACGCCGCTGCCACCCCCCAGAGCAGTGCCAGCGTTAATCCCAGAGTCAGCAGCAAGCGCGCACGTAAACTCATAACTGCCCCTTGTAGGGCGTACCAGCCGCATGTACCGATTCGGGTTTGCCCAACCGATAGCCAAGTCCTCGCACTGTCTCGATCACGCCGCTACCCAGCTTGCGGCGCAGGTGGTGGATATGCACATTCAGCGCATTGCTCTCCACATCGTCGTTCATACCGTAAAGGCTATCTTTGAGCTGGTCGGCGGAAAGGACGCTGCGTGGCGATTGCAGGAAGGTTTCAAGCAGCACCAGTTCCCGGCGAGACAGCATAATCAGCTGTTCATCGACGTAGACCTCCCTAGCCGTTGGATCTAAGCAGAGGGCGCCGTGGGCAATCAGACCGCTGCTGCGCCCTGCTACTCGGCGTAACAAGGCGTGCAAACGCGCTACCAGCTCATCTAAATCGAAGGGTTTTACCAAATAGTCGTCAGCGCCGCCCTGCAGTCCATCCACCCGGTCACGCACCGCATCCCTGGCGGTTAACACCAGCACGGGAACGTCGTTGCCCTGCTCACGCCATTCGGCCAGCAATTGAAGACCATCGCCATCGGGCAATCCGCGATCAAGAATGACCACATCACTGGCCACCGTTCGCATCGCCTGACGGGCGGCGTTCACCGTGGAGACGTGATCGACCACAAAATCGTAGGTCATTAATCCAGCGCGAATACCCGAAGCAACCAGCGGGTCATCTTCAATCAACAAGACGTGCATAGCGGTTTCCTATTTATTACCCATCAGCATGGCTGATGGGTATTAACCCAGCGTTAAGACAAATAAAAACGCCCTTGCTGTGAAGGCAAGAGCGTGGGCATGGCAATCGCCGAATAAGGACGAATGGCTAGGCGAGACGCTTAGCAGCAAACCACCCCAACACCATGGTCACCAGCATGGCCAATAGCGGTAAGGAAAGACCGCCGATGGAGGCTATCGCTGGCCCTGGGCAGTAGCCGGAAAGTCCCCAGCCAATGCCAAACAGGGCCGCGCCCCCTAACAACTTTGCGTCTAACTCTCGTTTGGTCGGTAACTGAAAGACGCCACCCAACAGTGGAGCAGTACGCTTGAATACCAGCCGATAGCCGATAAAGGTGGTGACGACGGCCCCACCCAATACGAACATCAGCGTTGGATCCCAGGCACCCGCTACGTCTAGAAACCCCACTACTCGCGCGGGGTCGGTCATACCTGAAACAGCCAAACCGATGCCGAAAAGTAGTCCCGCCGCATAGCCTGCCGCCGTTTTCATCCAACTGCTCTTGTTTGACTGACTCATTGAACTATTCATTGAACGCCACCTAAACCTAGCAAGTGGCGCGAGATATAAACGGTCACTAGCCCCGTCACTAAAAACATACCGGTGGCCGCCATCGAGCGTGGCGCCAAGCGCGCCAGCCCGCATACGCCATGGCCGCTGGTACAGCCACTGCCCAGCCCCGTGCCTACGCCCACTAACAGCCCAGCCACTAGCATTAACCCTACGCCTCCCACCGGTGCGCCAATCACCTCGCCAGGACTACCGGCAACGTTGCCCAAACCACCACCAAACGCCATAAGCAAAAGCGGGCCGCTAATCAGCCCTAACAGAAAAGCCACTCGCCAAGCGCTATCGCCCTTAGGGCGTTGGGTTATCAAGTTGCCCACGATGCCACTGATACCCGCGATACGCCCCAGCGTTGCCATCAGCCAGGTAGCGGAAAGCCCGATCAACACACCCCCAACCAGCCCTTGTAAGCCTGCTGTCCAATCCACTGGTCACTCCTCAACTCGCACTTAAACCGTTAGAAAAAATTAATCGGCACTTTGAGATAGACGGTGCCGTTCTCTTCCGCCGGAGGCAGCTCCCCCGCACGCATATTGACCTGCACAGAGGGAATAATGAGCTTCGGCATGCCTAAGGTGGCGTCGCGCTCTGTGCGCATCTTCACGAACTCGTCTTCGCTGACACCTTCATGAACATGGACATTCTCACTGCGCTGTTCCGCAACGCTGGTTTCATGCTCAAAGGTATCGCGGCCGGGGGCTTTATAGTCGTGGCATAAGAACAGCCGCGTCTGCTCGGGAAGCGCCAGCACTTTTTGAATAGAGTGATACAAGGTGCGCGCATCACCACCGGGAAAGTCACACCGCGCGGTACCATAATCCGGCATAAACAGCGTATCGCCTACAAAAGCGGCATCGCCCATTACGTAGGTTAAACAAGCAGGCGTATGCCCTGGGGTATGCAGCACACGGCCTTGTATTTGGCCAATCGTGAACGTATCGCCTTCTTCAAACAGCGCATCAAATTGGCTGCCATCCCGAGCGAACTCACTGCCCGCATTGAACGCCTTACCGAATATCTCCTGCACCTTCACTATGTTGGCGCCAATGCCGGTTTTACCGCCTAACTGCTCATGCAGGTATGGCGCAGCCGAGAGGTGGTCGGCATGCACATGGGTCTCCAAAATCCAGACAACATCGAGATCGTGTTCGCGAATAAAGGCGATGATGTTGTCAGCGGATCGCACGTCCGTATGCCCAGCGGCATAATCAAAGTCGAGTACCGAATCTATAATTGCGCAGGCACGGCTATCGGGATCTTGAACGACATAGCTAAAAGTGTTCGTGGGCTCATCAAAAAAGTGCGTAACGATTGGGCGTTGCATCGCTGCCTCCCATGGGTGGAAATGTCTTTCTCATACTGTAGGGACAGCATAGTTCATTTTTCGTTCTATATTTAGATCATTTTAGAATAAAAAGGTGCTACTATCCGCAATATAGCGTTGATGCAAAAAGCACCTCCACCAAATATTTCGCTAAGGTCTGTCCTGTTTAGGCCGATAGTGAACGAATAGGGAACGGGTTCCTTACCTCATTACAACAACTAGGAAGAACATGACTCACTTAACAACCACACAAAAACTCTGGGGAACGCTGGGTATTATCTGGGTTGCCATGCTGCTCCTGGTTGGCTGGCTGGCCTGGGAGAACCGCCAGACAATCGAGAATGAACGCCGCGACAGCATTCAGTACGTGGTAGAAAGCGTGCAAAGCCAAATTGAAGCCCTGCAAGAGCGGGTCGCCGCCGGTGAGCTAAGCCTGGAAGAAGCGCAACAGCGGGCCATCGATAATATGTCCACCGTTAGCTTTGGGGCTGGCGAGTATATTTTCTCTTTCAACGATGACTTGCTCGTCATTTCTCACCCCAGCCGCGAAGCCGGCACAGATATGACCGACTATCTAGACGCCAGCGGCATGGCGCTCTATCCGGAATTACTACGAGTTGCCCAAGCAGGCGGTGGTCACGTTAACTACTACTCCACCCGCGCGGGTGGCGATGAGCAGCTGCCGAAAACCAGTTACGTCGCGCACCTTCCCGAGTGGGGTTGGTCACTGGCGACAGGCGTTTATGTCGATGATATTAACGCTGCCTTTATTGACGGTTTGATTCGCTCGATCGTGATACTGCTGATCATTGGCCTACCGGTAACGCTGCTAATGGGCTGGGTTATTCGTGATGTCGCACGCAGACTGGGGGGCGACCCACGCTATGCAGCCAGCGTTGTACGCCATATTGCTGACGGAGATTTGACCCAAACCACGCAGCTTTCGGCGAAGGATCAGCAGAGCTTACTTTTTAATATCAATCGTATGCGTGAAACCCTGGCCGCAACCATTGGCGACATTCACCAAGGGGCAGATCAGGTGAATAGTGGTGTAGAGCAAATTGTGGGCGTTAACGAAGAGCTTTCCACACGTACCGAACAGCAGGCGGCTTCGTTGGCTGAAACGGCCTCTAGCATGGAACAGCTTACCGCCACGGTTAAGCAAAATGCCGAACACACGGATCATGCGCGTACGCTTGCCACCCGAGCGGCCGACAGCGCACAGCGCGGCAGTGACTCTATGTCGACGGTGATCACCACTATGGCGACGATTAACGAAAGCGCCACCCAAATGAGCAGCATCGTTAACACCATTGACGGCATCGCCTTCCAAACCAATATCTTGGCACTGAACGCCTCGGTGGAAGCGGCACGCGCAGGCGAGCAAGGGCGCGGCTTTGCCGTCGTTGCCAATGAAGTTCGCCAACTAGCCAGCCGTTCGGCCTCCGCTGCGCAAGAGATCAAAACCTTGATCGAAGCGTCGGATAGCAAAGTGGTGGAAGGCAGCCGCCAAGTGCGTGACACCGGCGATGTGATCAATGGCATGGTTGATGACATCAAACAGCTCAGCACAATCGTTCAGGAAATTTCTGCCGCCACCACGGAGCAGAGCAGCGGCATTGAGCAGGTCAACCTAGCAGTAACGCAAATGGATCAAATGACCCAGCAAAATGCCAGCCTGGTGCAAGAGAGTAACCACGCCACCCAAGCGCTTGCACAGCTCAGTGCCCAGCTGCGCCAACTGGTCGCCCACTTCCGCATTAACCAGAACGCGGACCATGTTCAGGCTAACTTGCCCGCCTCCTCTCCGGCACCTCGGGCAACCCATCAGCATAGTGATTTTTAGTGCCTGTTATCACTAGCGAAACGCTATAGAGCTATGCTGCCGCGGCAAGCGAAATTGCCGCGGCAGCATTTGCTTTAAATTTCGCTAAGGTATTAGCGCCCTAAGCCGATAGAAAACTACGTTGCTTACTTACATCGGCTAGGATAAACATGACACGCTTAACGACGACACAGAAACTCTGGGGAACACTGGGCATTATCTGGGTTGCCATGCTGCTGCTAGTAGGCTGGTTGGCTCTGGAGAATCGCCAGACGATTGAGAACGAACGCCGCGACAGCATCCAATACGTAGTGGAAAGCGTGCATGGCCAGCTTGAAGCCCTGCAAGAACGGGTAGCCGCCGGTGAGCTTAGCCTTGAAGAAGCTCAGCAGCGCGCCATCGATAATATGTCCAGCGTCAGCTTTGGCGGCGGTGAGTATATTTTCTCCTTTGATGACGACCTGAGAATTGTTTCCCACCCCAACCGTCCCCGCGGTGAAGATATGAGCGCCTACCAGGATGCCAGCGGGATGGATCTCTACGCCGCTTTTCGAGAGGCAGCTCAGGCCGGTGGCGGGCACGTTGACTACTATTCCCGCCGTATCACTGGCGATGAGCAGGTACCGAAAATCAGTTATGTTGCCTACCTTCCGGAGTGGCAGTGGTCACTCGCGGCGGGCGTTTATGTCGACGATATTAATGAAGCCTTTATTGCCGGTTTGATTCGTTCGGTCATCATACTGCTGATCATTGGCCTTCCGGTAACGCTGCTGATGGGCTGGGTTATTCGTGATGTCGCGCGCAGGTTGGGGGGCGACCCACGTTATGCAGCCAGCGTAGTACGCCATATTGCTGACGGTGACTTGACCCAAACCACCCAGCTTTCGCCGAAGGATCAGCAGAGCTTACTGTTCGATATCAACCGCATGCGCGAAACCCTGGCCAATACCATTGGCGATATTCACCACGGCGCCAATCAGGTCAACAGCGGCGTAGAGCAGATCGTCGGGGTAAACGAAGAACTATCCACGCGTACCGAAGAGCAGGCTGCTTCATTGGCCGAAACAGCCTCCAGCATGGAGCAGCTCACCGCCACGGTTAAGCAAAATGCCGAACACGCCGATCATGCGCGTACGCTTGCTACCCGCACTGCGGACAGCGCCCAGCGCGGCAGTGACTCTATGTCCACGGTGATTACCACCATGGCGACGATTAACGAAAGCGCCACCCAGATGAGCAGTATCGTTAACACCATTGATGGCATTGCCTTTCAAACCAATATTTTAGCGCTTAACGCCTCGGTGGAAGCTGCACGCGCCGGTGAACAAGGGCGCGGCTTTGCTGTTGTCGCCAATGAGGTTCGCCAACTCGCCAGCCGTTCGGCGGCTGCCGCCCAAGAGATCAAAACCTTGATCGAAGCGTCGGATAGCAAAGTGATGGAAGGCAGCCGTCAAGTGCGTGATACCGGCGATGTGATCAATAGCATGGTCGATGACATCAAGCAGCTCAGCACACTGGTTCAGGAGATTTCTGCGGCCACCATTGAGCAGAGCAGCGGTATTGAGCAGGTCAACCAGGCGGTAACCCAAATGGATCAAATGACCCAGCAAAATTCCAGCCTGGTACAAGAGAGCAACCACGCCACCCAGGCGCTTGCACAGCTCAGCGATCAGCTGCGCCAACTGGTCGCACACTTCCGCATTAACCAGAAGAGCGCGGGGCATGCACAGGCAAGCTTACCCGCCGCCTCTTCTGCCAAGCGGGCGGCTCATCAACACAGTGATTTTTAGCACTAGCGAAAGCTAAGTATTGAAAATCATGGGCTAAAAAACCGAACGCTAAAAGACTGCTCTAAGTACAAGGCCAGCTACCTTAAGGTAGCTGGCCTTTTTAATGGATGAACGGTTTTTAAGAAATGATGACTTAAACACCTGGGCCGTTAAACCTTACCCTGGTTATCCAGTTCTACCGCCTCGTGCATCCGCGTGAGCAGATCCGGCACTGCGGCCTGCACCCGGTTCCAACTAGGAATAAAGGGGCGCTCTCGCGGGTTATCCATAAACAGATTGCCGGCTTCGAGTAGGTTGCTGGCAAACAGCTCTACTGCCTGCTCTTCACTGTGGCGGTCAAGGCTCAGCCCGTTCATGGTGGCATCGTGATCGTAGGCTTCAATCAAATCCAGCGCAAAGCGGTAATAGGTGGCTTTAAGGGTGCGGAAATCTTCGCTGCTAAAGGTAATGCCCTGGGTGGCTAGTTTACGGTAGAGCGCTTTTGAGATATCCAGGCTCATGCGGTTTAAGCCGCCGTTGGGGTCCTCTTCGCTAACCGGTTGATGCTTGTGGTCGTAGGCATCGGCAATATCGACCTGGCAAAGCTGGCGCAGAGAGTAATTACGCTGCAACTCCGACAATACGCCAATCTCCAACCCCCAGTCCGCTGGCATACGGATTCCTTCAAGCACTTCGCTACGCATCGCAAACTCTCCCGACAACGGATAACGAAAGCTATCCAGGTAATCGAGATAAGGCATTGGCCCACAGACGGTTTTCAGCGCCCGCAGTAACGGCGTGACTAACAGTCGAGAGACGCGACCGTTCAGTTTGCCCTCGGCAATGCGCGGGTAATAGCCTTTGCAGAAACTGTAGTTAAAATTGGGGTGGGCAACCGGATACATTAAGCGTGCCAGTAGCCCCCGCTCGTAGGTCAGAATATCGCAGTCGTGCAACCCCACTACCTTCGAACGCCCAGACGACAACATATAACCGGCGCAGTACCATACGTTGCGCCCCTTGCCGGGCTCCAGCGAGCCTAGCCCGTGCTCTTCCAACTCTGCGTCCAGGGCGCGCAGCCGTGGGCCATCGTTCCATAAAATGCGCGTATGCAGGGGAAGGCGAGAGAAGAAATCGCGAGCGTACAAAAACTGCTCCCGATCGGCGCGGTCCAGGCCGATGACAATTTCATTGAGATACGGGACTTTAACCAACTCATCGACAATCGCCGACAGTGCAGGCCCTTCCAGCTCCGAAAACAGCGACGGCAGAATCAGCCCCATGGGGCGTCGTCGAGCAAACTGGCACAGCTCTTGTTCAAGCGCTTCTACCGAGCGCCGGGTAAGATTGTGAAAGTCGGTAATAATTCCGTTTTGATGAAAGTCACTCATGCACTTACCTCCCTGAATTCAAAGAACTGTACTCAAAGAACAAGATTCCAAGAACACAGCCGCATCTTTCTCCGCCGTCGCTAAACGGCGGTCGTCTCGCCCCCACCAGTAGTCCACCCCCTCGGCCCAGCCGGTCGGCCCTGTTGCCTCGGTGCGATAGAGCGAAGCGTTGCGGGGCTCTACAGCTAAATCGTGGCAACCTCGGATCACGACGGCTTGATCGACTGCTTCGAGCATAGTGATATCGTTCGGCCCGTCTCCTAACCCTAGTGAAAGAGGCGTTCGACCTCTTAACGCCGTAAAGCGCTTAACCAGCCACTCGACGGCATTACCCTTATCGGCGGAGAGCCCCATGACATGCCAAAAGCGCCCGCCTTGAGTCAGCTGTAGCCCATCCCCTTCTAAAGCGGCGCGAAATGCCTCCAAAGCTGCTTCGGAGTCCTGCCACAGCAGCGGCTCACTGCCTTCCCGCTGTCTTGCATCGCGGGCGCGAACTGCGTCAAGCCCAGTAAGCTCCATCACCTCAGGTACACTCAACTCCCCCATGCGAGTGAAACGAATATCCAGACGTTCGCGCCATACCTTCAATCGGGCACGAATAAAGCCAACATCCACACCAGGATGCTTGATAACAACGCCATCGCGGCCACTTCCTGGACGGTCTAAGCGCGCATGGCACCAGCCTGGCGGCAAACCAATCACTGCTCCATTTTCAGCAATAAACGGCGTTGCTGTAAGGCCTAGGGCTTCGCGCAGGGGAATCAGTTCGGCGCGGGTTTTACTGGTCACCGGAATGACCGGCACCCCCATCTGCTTTAAACGGGCAAGCCAGGGGGCCGCAGGGCTGAAGTCATAACTGTGATGGTCGAGCAGCGACCCATCGAGATCGGTCACTACTAGCCGAGGCTGCAGAGCGGGATCAATCGAAGAGATTGACGCTGCCGAAGGCGTTGATGCGGAGAGACGAGCGGATTCAGGCATGGCACTACCTCTTTTCGGCCTTAACGCATTATTTAGGCATTATGTCTAGAACACCTGATGTGAGCGATGACCAGCTATTAATTGGCTATCAAGAACATAGCAATTTATAAGCCAAAACAGAGAAGTTCCGACTCAGCAGAGGGTTACAGAACGTCTTACGGAATAAATAAATCGGAATATCTGTTAGCACCAAAAAGAGGCAAACAAAGCGCACCAAAAAAGTGCATGAAACAGATCGGTGCGCTTTAGTGCTGTTTCCTATCAAAAAAGGCGCATTAGAACTAACTAAGATGAAAATAAAGTTATAAAAAAGTGTCACAGTGCTTGGCAACGACGCATAAATAGCTATACTGAAATTGTACCCACTGGTGGTCTTGTACACCCCTCACCTGATACCAGTGGGCTGCAGTGAGCCAAGCCCTTTAATGCCCGCCCTTCCCCCGGCGGGCTTTTTTTATGGGCCACTGTCATAGAGGGGTGCGTCGGCTGGAGGTCGATTTAGCTCCAGACCACTGGGCTTCTAGTGTTATGACGCCCTCCCTTCGAATAGCGTCTACATTAACCGTTACTCGACGTGAATAACCACCTCAACCCGCCGGTTACGCGCACGCCCTTCCGCTGTGGCATTGCTTTCCAATGGTTTTGTGGCCGCCAGGCCTACGGCGCGTAGCCGCTCAGCATCTACTCCGGCGGCTTCAAGTGCTTCCACAATGGCAATGGCTCGAGCGCTAGACAATGCCCAGTTAGACGAGAACTCATCAGTGCTAATGGTCTGGCTATCCGAGTGCCCCTCAACCCATACTTCGCCTTCATAGCGCTGAATAGTTTCCAATAAACTGCCCACTAGTGACGATCCGTCAGTGGTTAGCTCAGCCGTTGCTGAAGGAAACAGCAGTTGGTCCTGCACGCGAAGACTAATCCCCTCGGCCACCCGGGAGACTTCAACCCCCTCAAGGTCGGGCAGGTAGGTAGACTCTTCTACGCGTTCTGAAAGCGCCTGGTTTAGCGCAAGTGCCCCCGAGACCGACTCATCACTCACTGCTTGCACATTCACCGGAGGGCGATCAGTCAACACCACCATGTAGTCAGCTAAGGGCGATGTAAAATCATCGCTGCCCGCGGGCATCAGCAGCTTTGGCAGAGTGATCGCAGGTTCGGCGAGGGGCGGTGGCGCTGCCAAAAGCGGCGGAACACCGAAGCTTGTTCTACGCCGCGGGAAATCCGTTAACTTGGGCAGCCCAGCCACGCCGAGTGCCGCACTAACGGCCACAGGGCTTAACCCTGCCCCGTGCCACCGAGCAACGCTGGCACGCTCATCGCTTACCTGGGCCAACGACTCGGGCAGGGGGACTTCCAAAGCGGGTACTGATGTGTAGGCGTATTCGCTCGCGCTATCTTTCTGAGTATCCTCCTGGTTCCACTGAGGAATTACCGGCCCAGCGGCAGCGATAATGACCACAAATAGCGCTACCAGCAGCGTCATAATATCGAGGTAACTAATCATCCATCCGCTACCGCTATCGCTTTCATGGTAAGCCGACATTAGCGAATCATGGCGCGGACCGCTGCGGTGATCTTCAAGCATTATTATCATCGCTCATTCAAGTTTTTAACCTCGTGGCCGATCTAGCTAAGTGAGTCAAATTAGGTGAGTCGAATTAGGCATGGCAAACTAAGATGCCATATTACGCATGGCTAACAGTCTATCAAAAGCCGTTTTGTAGCAAAAAAGGAACCCGCAGGTGCGCACCCGTCCCAGATTATCTCCATTGCCCTATTTTATACGCCCTGTCAGTTTGGGGCTGGCAAGCTTAATGCTCAGCGGCTGCTTTTATGCCAATACCTCCCAAGCGCCGATTGCCACCACTTATCCCTATAGCGAACAGCAGCGTATGCAGGCCGCCCATCACTGGGATGTACTGGCCCGCCACGAAGCTACCAGCATTTTGAAGCGTGAGCGTGTTCGCAATCGCGATTTACACATCAGCGAACCCGACAGTGAAGCACTGCATGCTTATAGCGGCGGCGAATTTGGCCGCGGCTTTCGCGCCCTACTGACCAGCGAACTGGTGTCCAGAGGTGCCAACCTCACCACCGTTCCCACTGCGAACAGCGCCAACATCACGTTTAATGTCGAGGTCGTCGAACACCGCGATCGCGGCTTTATACGCCCCCCCGTCGGTGCTTTTACCGCCCTCACCGCGGGCATCGCTGTAGCCACCATTCCGTATAACCAGTGGGCCGAACCTGCACTGGGGTTAATCCCCGCGGGTATGCTCGCCGATACCACCAGCGGTAGCTGGACGAATACGGGCAACGAAGAGATCATCGTGACCACGCAGATTATCGACGGCGAGCGAATTCTCTACTCTTCGTCCAACATTTACTACATTAATGCCGGTGATCGTCGTCAATATGCGCCAAACCGCGTGCCCCAGGCACCTACCACCCCTTCCGTTCCGCTTACTGATACGTGGTAATTTCATGCTGATGACACTTTTCGCTACACGGCGCACTCGCTCTATTAGCCATACCACCCGAGCGGTGACCATTGGCATGACGCTACTGTTAATGGCTGGCTGCGGTGCGCTGGGCAATGCTAACAACATGCCCGCCGAACCGGAACCCGATCTTTCGGAATTGGTTCATACTGCTGCCGAGCAGATGGTTGCCAGCAATCCAGAGCTAACGCGCTATAGTCCCATGATTGCCGCTACCTTTGTCAGCATCGATAATTTAAGCCAATCCTCCACGCTGGGGCGTATGAGCTCAGAAATTATGGCCTCAGCGCTATCCCGCCAGGGCATGCAGGTGCGCGAAGTTAAAATGCGCGACAGCATGTTTATTGAAGAGAGCGTGGGCGAGCTAATTCTTTCACGGCAAGTTCAGCGCTTAACCGCCCAACACAACGCCCGATCAATATTGATGGGCACCTACGCGCAAGGCCAAGACTACGTCTATGTGAGTGCTCGGGTGGTGCGGGCAGGGGATGCCATGGTGCTCGGCAGCGCCGATTTCCGCTTACCGCTCAATAACAACACCCGCAGTTTGTTAGAGGGCCAGGGGGGTTGGTGATTATTGTATAGAAGAGAGTAACGACATGGTTGCCACTAGATCATTACTCTCTAGCTCACCTACCGCTGACTGTAGCGCTAAGCTATCTAGTGCGTATTCACCAATGACGTCAACATATTGAATGCGTTGATCATAGAGGCTAGCGCGGGCATCAAGCACATCTACTAAATCGCGTAGGCCAAACTGCTCTCCGCGCTCGGCGGCGTTTAGAAACAATTGGCTTGAAGCAATAGCCTGCTTGACGGCTTCAATTCGACGCACATGCCCTTTGAGTGAGCGTAACCGTTGACGCACTTCCTGCATCGCAAGATTACGCTGATTATCAAACGCAGCTTTATTAGCGTCGATGCGATTTTCCCCCTGCCTAACGCTTGCGGTCGTATAGCCGCCACGATAGATGGGCATGCTCACTTCAATACTGGCGCGGTAGTCCTCGCTTTCACGTAGCTGGTCATCGCTTTGTCGATCTGAATAGCTCAAATTTAAATTAATCTCTGGGTAATAGCCCGCCCGACGAACATTAGCATTTTCTTCTGCAATGCGCAGCTCTTGACCCGCCAACAAAACATTCAGGTTCCGCCCGGCTTGCATTACCCAGTCCTCCTGCTCTCCCCATTCACTTTGCAATGTAATGTCAGTTAGCTCGCCAACGGCTAGGCCATGGAACTCGGGCAGCGTGCCGGTTAAACGCTCTAGAGTGCTGAGAGCATTATCCAGTTCATTTTCTGCTTGAACGGCGTCTGATATTGCTTGATCTAAGCGTGACTGCGCTTCCAGTAAATTTATCCGGTCACCAATACCAAGATCAAATGCTCGCTGAGCTTGGCGAACTTGCAAATCTAGTGAAGTCTGCTGCGTTTCTAGTAAGCCGAGACGCAGGGAGGCTAGATAAGCTTGCACATAGGCTTCACTGACCTGGAGCGCTAGATCGCGCTCGACTACCGCTAGCTGTAAGACAGCGGCGCTGACCTGGGCATTGGCAACGCCAACACCCCGCCAGCGTTCTAAGCTAAATAGGGGCTGCTGCAATTGTAGCTGCCACAAGGTTTCATCAATTTCCCCAGGCCGCTGAGCACGTTGATCGAGACCAAAGTCATCGGGCGAAGTTTGAATATTGGTCGAGTCTTGCCATAAGTACGAACCGGTAGCGCTGACTTGGGGCATCAACTGTGAACGCGCCATAGGAATTTCTTCACGCGTGGCCTCTAATTCGTAACGTTGACGCAAAAGGTCGGCATCATTTTCAAGTGCACGGGCAAATAGTTCTGGCAAGGATGGCAGGGCCACAGGAAATGTGGAATGTGATTCAAGCGCCGCCAGCTCTGCTGCGGGGGCATTGCCCGCTCGTAATTCCTGTTGCGCATAAATCGACGGAGATAAAATACTCAACGCAATCACAATAGCCGCTAGGCGTAGCGACCTCCACTGCATGGCGCTTACCGTTATTGTATCGAGAGATATTTTTGGCATTAGTCCTCCCGCAGGGCCCGCGCCAGCATGTCGGTAATTGGTTTGGCAATATAGCTTGCGAATGTTCTCTCACCGGTACGAAGCATCACTTCTGCGGGCATACCTGAAAGCAGTTGCATCTGTTCATTCATTTGCGTGTAACCCTGTTCTGTTACACGTATTCGGGTACGGTAATAATGTTGCCCTGTAGCTTCATCTTCAAAGCTGTCCGCACTCACGTGAATGACCTCACCATCAATCACATCGGTTAGCCGTTGATTGAAAGCGCTAAAGCGAATTTCAGCAAACTGACCAATATGAATATTGTCGATATCGCGCGTTGGGATGCGGGCTTCTACTACAAAACCGTCATTAGAGGGCACGATATCCATAATGGTATCGCCCGCACGGATAACAGCACCGACGGTATGAATTTGGCGGCCCACCACAATCCCCGAGACAGGAGCCGTAACGATGGCTCGCTCTACCTGATCACTCAGTGAAATAATGCGCTCTTCTGCCTCAGCAATTTGTGCTTGCGCTTCGCGCAACTGCTCGCCAACCTCTTTCTGAAACTCTTGCTGCTGAATCTCGCGCTGCATACGATTTTCGCTTATTTGTGATCGCAACTGGGCGATATTAGCGCGAAACTCGGCGTTATCGCCTTCGTACTGAAGCACCTGCCGCTCTAATTCACGCAAGCGCTGGCTATCTCCTAAGCCCTCCCGATAAAGGGAACGAAAGGCACCTGCCTCGGTATTTAATGAGCTGTTACGGCTGGTGTTAACGCTAATCCGCTGCTCCAAGCCGACAATCTGTTCACGCATTTGCACAATCTGCTCATCCAATGCTTCTAAAGTGCTTTTAAGCGACTGGCGACGTGCGGTAAATAGACTCTGCTGTACAGCAACCACTTGCTGAACACGCATGTTATCAGTGTCTTGAAGATCGTCAGGTATTACCATGGCCTCCGCCCCTTGCTGCTCGGCGAGCAGGCGGGCTTCCATGGCTCGATTAATCAAATATTGGGAACGGGCAATGGCTAGTTGAGAGCTGGCTTGAGTATCACTCAACACTATTAAGGTGTCTCCTACCGCAACTTGGTCACCATCTTCGACCAGCAACTGCTCAACAATACCGCCTTCCAAGTGCTGCACGGTGCGCTTGAATGACTCGATCGAGACACTGCCCGGCGCAACAACCGCAATCGCTAGGGAAGCGGTGGCGGCCCATAGAACAAAGCCGCCCAAGGCAAAGATGAGAATCGCAAAGCCCAGCTTACGGTAGCCTTTATCACTGATGGGTAGTGATTCGCAGGCCTCGCCGTCAATTGTCAAAGGGCGATTGGGGGTGATATCGATCTCGGAGGTGGGAGGGTTACGTTTCTCGTCGCTCATGCTATTTCTCCTCAGTGCCACGGCCACCCGAGATGGCTGAGAGGCGCGCTGTCCCTTGCTGGCTTACTTGCCCGCGCGGTTTTTTAGCAAACTGAGCGATAATTTGGTCACGTGGCCCAAACATGCTTATTTGCCCCTCTTTCATCACAAGGAGTTTGTCCATACTTTTCAAAACACTGGTGCGATGGCTTATAACAAAAAGCGTCGCTCCCTCGGCTTTAAGCTGGGCGATAGCCATCGCCAATGCCCGTTCGCCAGCATCATCTAAGTTTGCATTGGGCTCGTCTAGCACCACCAATACCGGGTTGTCATACAGAGCGCGCGCTAACCCAACCCGCTGGCGCTGGCCTCCCGAGAGACCACCACTCGTGGAAGAAATCACCGTGTCGTAACCGTTGGGTAATTCCAAAATCATTTTATGCACGTCGGCTTTTTTCGCCGCATCAACCACCTTTTTGGGGTCGAGATTGCCAAAACGAGCAATATTTTCACTAATGGTGCCGTCAAACAGCTCAATGTCTTGAGGTAAGTAGCCAATATAGGGACCAATTTCATCTCGGTTGTATTGAGTGATCACCCCGCCATCTAGACGTACGTCACCCACTTGGGTTGGCCATATACCCAATAGCACTCGCGCTAGCGTCGACTTACCCGCGGCACTAGGGCCGATAATGCCAACGTGTTCCCCCTTAGCGACTCGAAACTCAATGCCGCGGATGGTTGCCATACGCGTACCAGGCGGTGCAGCGGCGACCCCTTCAAGTGCAACTTCACCTCTTGGTGCAGGCAGCGACATCTTACGCTGCTCATCCGGTATTTGAGTCATCAGTTCATTTAACCGCTCATAGGCACCGCGCGCGCCTACAAAACCTTTCCAGCCACCGATCATTTGGTCGATCGGCGCAAGCGCACGGCCCATCAAGATAGAACCGGCAATCATCATGCCGGGGGTCATTTCCCCCCTTAGCACCAGTAGCGCACCCAAGCCTAAAATTAAAGATTGAAAGAACAGGCGCATAACTTTGGAGGTATTGGTTAGCGCTCCAGCGCGATCACTCGCCTGGGACTGCTTGGACAAAAACTCATGGTGACGCTTCGACCAGCGCCCCATAATGCCCGGCAACATGCCCATGGCATGCAGCACCTCGGCATTGCGCAGATTAGAGTTGGCAAGATTTTGCGCCTGAATATGTTCGCTATTGGCTTCTGCCAATAGCCTTTTGGTCGACTTCTCGTTGGCAATCGCTAGTGTTAGCAAAATCAACCCAGCACAGGTAGCAAATACCCCAAGCCAAGGGTGAAATAGAAAGAGTACGCCGAGATAAACAGGCACCCAAGGGGCATCAAAAAAAGCAAACAGGCCATTCCCGGTTAGAAACTGGCGCAAGCTGGTCAAGTCACTGAGAGGTTGTGCGCTTTGACTGCCCTGAACCACCAAGCTACGGCGGAACATCGCGCTATAAAGCCGCTCGTTAATACTGGTGTCTAACCGATTGCCAACGCGCACCAATATGCGTGAGCGCACCAGCTCTAACCCTCCCATGATCATAAAAAAGAACACGACGACAAGGGTAAGCATTAATAACGTGTCTAGACTTTGGGTGGTGAGCACACGGTCATACACTTGCAGCATGTACATTGGCGGCACAAGCATCAGTAAGTTAACAAACATACTGAAAAAACCCACCGAAAAAAATGAACCTTTACAATCTTTTAATGCACGCTGCAAATCGGTTTTTTCTTGTTGTTTTGCCATGGCGAGCCTCCCTTAAATCAATAAGACGCTAAGCACGTAACAATATGTTACACACATTAACAGAAACGCCTCTACAGAGTGTAGAGGCGTTAGTGATAAAGGGTATTTTTGGTATTTAAGTACTAGTTTCGTTACTCATAAACCGGCAGCCGCGCGCAAACTTCGGCTACTTTATCTAACACCTGGGCTTCGATGGCGCTGGTGTCTTCGCCTTTGGCCAGTACATCGAGAATGTCACAGATCCAGCCAGCTAGCTCGGTACACTCCTGCTCACTGAAGCCGCGCGTGGTCACTGCCGGCGTGCCAATGCGCAGGCCGGAGGTGACAAACGGGCTTTGCGGGTCATTAGGCACGGCATTCTTGTTGACGGTGATGTGGGCACGCCCCAGTGCAGCATCGGCATCCTTACCGGTTACGCCCTGTTTGATCAGCGAGAGCAGGAAGAGGTGGTCTTCGGTGCCGCCGGAAACAATGTCGTAACCGCGATCGATAAACACCTTAGCCATAGCCTTGGCGTTTTTAACCACCTGCTGCTGGTAGGTTTTAAACTCCGGCGCCATGGCTTCTTTGAAGCAGATAGCTTTAGCCGCGATAACATGCATCAACGGGCCGCCCTGACCACCGGGGAAAACCGCTGATTGCAGCTTTTTCTCAATCTCAGCGTCGTTTTCTGCCGAGAGAATCACACCGCTGCGGGGGCCGCGTAGGGTTTTGTGGGTGGTGGAGGTAACCACGTGGGCATAGGGCAAGGGACTGGGGTAGACGCCCGCCGCGACCAAACCAGATACATGGGCCATATCAACAAGTAAGTAAGCGCCCACTTCATCGGCGATTTCACGGAACTTGGCCCAATCAATAATTTGCGAGTAGGCAGAAAAACCAGCGATGATCATTTTGGGCTTATGTTCACGAGCAAGCTGAGCCACCTGGTCGTAATCGATCAGTTCTTGATCGTTCAAACCGTACTGAATGGCGTTATAGTGCTTACCCGAAAAGTTGGGCTTGGCTCCGTGGGTCAGGTGGCCGCCCGCGTCCAGACTCATACCCAAAATGGTATCGCCGGGCTTGACCAGCGCCTGGAATACCGCGCTGTTAGCCTGTGACCCGGAGTGCGGCTGAACGTTAACATAGGTAGCGCCGAACAGCTTTTTGGCGTAATCAATGGCCAGGTTTTCAGCAATATCGACGAACTCGCAGCCGCCGTAGTAGCGCTTTCCGGGGTAGCCTTCGGCGTACTTATTAGTCAGTTGGCTGCCCTGGGCTTCGAGTACGCGGGGGCTAGCATAGTTTTCGGAAGCGATCAGTTCGATGTGGGCTTCCTGGCGTGCCACTTCTTTCTGCATGGCATCAAACAGCACATCATCAAATCCGGCAATTGTCATATCGCGGCTGAACATCGGCGGGAACCTCGTAACGAGAAAGGGTCATCATGGAAGAAGCGAGGACGCTATCATAACGCAGCCTGACGCGACTTTCATCGCATCCGCGTCAGGTCGTACATGAACGTGCTTCATGTTGTTCTGTTCACTAAATGCTGACCAAATGGATAACTAGGCTGCCTTATCTCGCAATCCTTCAATGTCACCGCGTGCGTCCCTGCGGATGTCATTGAGCAGAGCAAAGCAGTTTCATCCCCCGATCATTTGCATTTTCCTTCGCCCTAAAAAATACTGTATATTTATACAATATTTTAAAATCAGGATGCCGACGATGCCGGGCCAGTCAGCTCACTTTATCTCCGCCTTGCCGTTAACTTCCCAGCCACTGCCTTACTTAACCTTTTTGGGCCGCGCTGGCTTCAGCGGTTTTCCTTCGCCTGCGCAGGATTACGAGCCATGCACGCTGGATCTCAATACAAGGCTGGTTAAAAACCCCACCGCGACCTTTTATGTCACTGCCACCGGCGACAGCATGGAAGGTTGGGGGATTTTTGAGGGCGATCTGCTGATTGTTGATCGCAGTATTGAACCGCGCCTAGGACATATTTTGATCGCTATGCTGGAGGGCGAGGCATTAATTAAACGCTACGCGCTTTATCGGGGCTCACCCCATCTATGTTCGAGCCACCCAAACTACCCGCCGCTGCTTCTTGAAGGCAGCGACTGCCAGCTATGGGGCGTGGTACGCGCGGTGGTGCATGAGTACTTACGTTGAACAAGCTACTGACGTTGACTGAGGGGTGGCGATGATCGGATTAGTCGATGCCAACAACTTTTATGTCAGCTGCGAGCGGGTTTTTCAGCCCAAGCTGGAAGGTAGACCTGTCGGCGTGATGTCAAACAACGACGGCTGTGTAATCGCCCGCTCAACGGAGTTGAAAGCGCTGGATATCCCTATGGGAACGCCAGCTTTCAAGCTTGAAGGACTGCGTCAGCGCGGCGATATTCACCTGCTGTCATCTAACTACGAGCTCTACGGCGATATGTCGGCACGGCTGGCCCAACTGCTACGCGATGCCTGCCCTGCGGTCGCGCCCTATTCAATCGATGAGATGTTCGTCTACTTGGAAGGTTTCACCACAGCACAATGTGCGGCGCTAGGGCAACGCCTGCGCCAGCTTATTCGCCGCCACTTGGGTCTGCCGGTGTGTGTGGGGCTGGCACCCACTCATACGCTCGCCAAACTGGCCAATCATCTTGCCAAGCAAGACCCTCGCTACCAAGGCGTTTGCTTGCTCAATGGGCAGGATCACACCACTGAGGCATTGCTCAAACGTACGGCGGTAGGCAGCGTATGGGGCGTCGGCCATCGGCTTGCCGAGCGTTTAGCGATTGGCGGCGTGACTACTGCTTGGGACTTGCGTGAAAGCGACGAAAAGCAGCTGCGCAAGGGCTTCTCGGTGGTACTGGCACGTACCGCGCTCGAGCTGCGCGGCACGCCTTGTATGGAGATGAACGCGCTGGAGCAACCGCGCCAACGCATTATGACCTCGCGCTCCTTCGGCCAACCCACCGGCGTTTTTGCAGAAGTACATAATGCCCTGCGCCGCCACGCCCAGCGCAGCGCTGAAAAACTGCGCGAACAGCAGAGTCTGGCCCGTGCGGTAATGGTGTTTCTGCATACCAACCGCCACCGCCGCGACCAGTTGCAGTATTTCCCGCAGGCGCTAATCCCCCTGCCCTCACCTAGCGACGACACCCGAGTGATCCTTGACGCCGTTCGCCAAGGGCTTGAGCAGATTTATCGTCCTCGCTACCGGTTTATGAAGGCTGGCGTGATGCTGCTGGATTTGGTGGACGCTGAGCAGCATCAACTTTCGTTGCTACATCCGCCCACACGGAATCGTCATCCGTTTTTGATGGCAACGGTGGATCAGATTAACCAGCGCATGGGGCAAGGCACGATCAGCTTTGGCATGACGAACGCACCTGCCGCCTGGCAGTTACGCTGCGCCCATCGCTCAGACCGCTATACCACGCGCTGGGATGAGCTGATGAAAGTGGGCACTCACCCCGGCGCTACCCAAGCGTGTACTTCGCGAACAGAACCGCTACCCTAAGGCGTCAATTGCGTAGGAAACGCTGTTTTTATGACCCTCTCTCGGCCAGATAAAGAGTACGCCCCAGCCCCTGGCCTAGCGCAGCGCTGGGCTAGTCGCTATGTACAGGGCTATTTACGCCGCCACCCGGCACTTGATTCCCCTGACCCGCAGGCCCTGAAGCGCGCACGGCGCTGGATCATCGCCTGGGCAGCGCTCGCTGGTTTGATTTCCGGCACGCTGATTGGCAGCGCCGAATGGTGGATGCGTGAGTTTGCCACTAGCCCCTGGGAAGCCATGAGCCTTAGAGAGCAACTTCCCTACTGGGCCGGCTATCTGGCCGTTGCAGGCTGTGTTACCGCGCTGGAAATCGGCTTTTTATACTGGAATGCGCTGCGCGGTGTGGCGAATATTACCCGTTTGGCGGGCTTACGTTACGGTCAAACAGACGCGTTGGAACCCGATATTCAGCTGACCGTTCACGGCGTTTCCCGGTCGGCATTGGAGTACCCCAGCCCTGGTAGTCTTATTTATGGCGTAGACCCCCACGCCTACCTGCATGGCTGGAAGCTAACACTTAGAGCGCTACTTTATCGCTTAAAAATCAGCTTAAGCAGCTTTCTACTGCGTTTACTGCTGCGTCGGTTATTGGGACGACTGACGCTGCGCGGCTTTCTACCCGTATTAACCGGCCCGCTATACGCCGTGTGGAACGCCTGGATTGCGGCACGGATTATTCAAGAAGCTTATCTGCAGGCGCGAGGCCCCGCCCTGGTTAAGCACTTGATGGAAACACTGACGGACAGCGACGCACACACCCGCCGTCTGGTAGCCCAGGGGGTCGGCGAGCTTATTATGCGCAACCAGCACCCTCATCCCAACTTGGTGCTGCTGTTGGCTCGCCTGCTGAATAGCCTGCCTGAAAAACCTCCGGCGATTGACATTGATTGGCCAACTGCTCTACAGGGCTATGCGCAACTGACGGGCGAGTCACGTAAAACATTGCTGAATACGCTGACCCAGGTGACGCTACTTAGCGGCACCTATCGAGGTTCACGCAAGCGATTTTTAACAGAGGTGTTTGCGACCTGCCAAACGCCGCTGTGCAGCGATGAGGTAAAAGCTCAGCAGCAGCGTTTGTTATCGGGACAGGTGCCGTAACGTATTACGCTGCCCTCAGCGCGTGACGCAGCCGTGGGCTGAGGGTTTCGCCAATCGCTGCCATGACGACTAGAATCACCAGCAGCCAGGGCCAGTGAGCGGCAAATGAAACCTGATAGATCCCCAGCGCGTCGACGAAAATCACCACAATCCCCAACGGGCTAACGTAGCGCACCATGGTCAGCCATAGCGCATAAGGCAAGGGGGCAAGCCCTAGCTCGTCACGGAAAGTGCTACTTTTCAGCACAAACCCAGCCAACACCACCGTGCCCAAGCCACCCAGCGGCATCATCCAGCGTGAGGTTAAATAATCCAGCCAATCAAAGAAATGCTTACCGCCCAGTGTCCAGTCCGCGCCCAGGTTAAACGACAGCATCGCCAGTGTGCTAATCAACCACAGCACAATACCGGTGCCCCAGGCGGCTGCCGGACGCGAGATACCTTTGTTGTCGCACAGCCAGGAAACCGTGGCTTCGACCATAGAGATCGAAGAGGTCAGCGCTGCCATAGAGAGCATCAGGAAGAAGAGAATGCCAAACAGGGTGCCCAGCGGCATCGCCTGGAAAGCCAGCGGCAGGCTCATAAAAATTAGCCCAGGGCCTTCGCCGGGGTTCATACCGTTAGCAAAAATCACCGGGAAGATCGCCAGCCCCGCCATCAAGGCAACGACGGTATCCGCTACTGCCACACTGACCGTGGTGCGGCCAATTGAGGCGTCTTTGGGTAAGTAGCTGCCGTAGGTCAGAATCGCCCCGGAGGCCAGCGAGAGAGTAAAAAATGCATGGCCCAGCGCTGCTAGCATGCCCTCGCTAGAGAGGCTTCCCGCATTGAACGAAAACAGGAAGTTCACCGCTGCGCCAAAACCACCTGAGAAAATGCCAAAACCGATCAGCACGACCAGCATGATCACCAGCCCCGGCATCATCCAACTAACGCTTTTCTCGATACCCTTTTGCACGCCCTTGCCCACAATCAGCATAGTAACCAGCGTAACGAGAGTGCTCCAGAAACCGAGGTTCAGCGGGTTGGCGTTATTGGCCCCAAACACGGCGGCCATCTCATCCACGCTGGTGCCCGCGAGGCCACCAGTCAGCATCTTCCATAGGTACGAGAACGACCATCCCGCTACCACCACGTAAAACGACAGAATCATAAAGCCGCACAGCATGGCCATCCAGCCAACCAGCGACCACGCCGACGATCGGCCAGACTCGTTGACCACACGGCGAATGGCGTCCACCGGACTGCCGCGGCCACGCCGTCCAAAGGCGATTTCTGCCATCATTACCGGCACACCGACAGCAAAGATGCACGCTAGATAAACCAATACGAAGGCGCCGCCGCCGAACTCCCCGGTCATGTAGGGGAATTTCCAAATATTGCCCAGCCCCACCGCGGAACCGGTGGCTGCCAACATAAAGCCCCAGCGGCCTAGCCACTGAGTGCGAGGTTGCCTAGAAGAGGTCATTTGCCCAGTTATCCTGTCTGAAAAAGGCGCCTATCCTAGAGGATTTCGTGGGCAATGCCCACTGGACCCCAGTTCCTAGGTGTAGACGCTAGCTTTGGCAGCGGCATCCAAACGCTGGGCAGTTTGGTCTACCTTACGCAAGCAGGCCAGCAGCACCGCGCCGAGGGTCACAAAGCCGCCCGCAAGCCAAAGCCCAACGCCATAATGGCCAGAGGCTTCCGCCAACATACCGGTTAACGCCGGGGCGCATATTTGAGCGGCACCGTATGCCAGCGTCATCTGCCCCATTAACCGCGCAGGGCTTGAAGGATAGAGCCTGCCTGCCATGGTCAGCACCAGACTGACGCAGCCAAGAAAGGTGCCACCGTAGAGCACAGCGCTTAACAGCACCACCGCGGCATTGGCGGTAATAGCCGGCAGCACTATGCCCACCACTTGAATCGCCATGGCGATAATCAGCGCCCCTAGGTAGCCCACCCGACGAGCAACTAAATCCCATAGCATGACCGCAGGTGCGGCGGCCAAACCGGCCAAGGCGAACGTCCAGTTGCCCATGCCCGCCAGCAACGGTTCACGCTCCACGATGGCGACTAAGAAAGTAGCGCTGATCACATAGCCGTAACCGGCACAGAAGTAAGCGGCCAGCATCCAGCGCATAAAGGTGCGGGTGGGCGGCATAACTGGCTTACTACTGGCTGCGTTCGCTCCCACTAGCGGTTTTGCCGGGCGCGGCAGCCACCGCCAGGCAGGCACGAGCAGCGCGGCACCCAGCAAGCTAAAGCCCCACCACTGGGTCTGCCAGCTAAACGACAGCTGCAGCATCATTTCCACCGCGACCGCCGCAACAATCATGCCTAAGCCCACACCGGCAAAATGAATACCCAGCTCGCCACGTTGGCGATGTTGGATTAACCAGTGAAGAATCAGCCCTGACGCTAATAGCATGGAAGCGCTGCTTGAAAGACCGGCCAGAAAGCGTAACCCTGCCCAAACCCAGAAGTGATCGGTAAGCGCCATACCCGCAGTCGTGATTACCGCCAGGATTAACCCACAGCGAAATAGCGTGTCTTTAATATAAACAGTGTGAATAGAGGCGGCCAGCACTGCCCCCAGCATATAGCCCGCGTAGTTAAGTGCGGCCAGCCAGCCGCCATCGGCATCGCCCATCCAGGTCTGCTGCTGCATGACCGGTAGCAATGGGGTATAGGCAAAGCGCGCGATGCCAACACATAATATTTGGCTAAAAACGCCCGCCAGCAGCACTTTGAAGCGCTGGGCACCTAGCGTTGCAACGGTCATGGGGCGGCTCCTGAACGGCTCTTTAACGACGACTTAGCGAGCGTTATATTAATTAGCGTGCGTATTTTATCGTCATAGTAAGGCCTTTCGGGCAGCGGGTCATGACCACCTAAGTCGAGGGGCTAGGTTAAAAAGGTCTAGCTCGCATCAACCTCCATGCTTAAAAGCAAAAACGATAGCGTTTTGCCATGCCCGTCCAAATTGAGCGCGCCATTAACACCACCCTGCAGCACATCATCAATCACGAAGTTCATGCCCGCCAAATTGGGCAAAGGGTAGCGTCGCACTCGGCTGGCACCGCGATGAGCAAACAGCGCCAGCACACGCTCTTCGGTTACCTGCTCCAGCAAGGTGGCGTAGTGGTTTGGGTCATAGGCAAACAGTGCCACGTTAAGCCGCTCACCTTTGTCACCAGCACGGGCATGGGCGAGTTGATGAAGAGCGATTGAGGAATGCGGGCTTACCGCTGTTTGCGTGTGTTCAGTTTGCAACATAGCGTTCACTCCTGCGTTCGCCGAGCGGCGATGATTCAAACAGACTGGCATGGGGATGAATATCGCTACGCTTTACCAAATAAGAAGCGGTAAACACTCGCCTTTGAAATTGACGCCGCACGCCGCCGCCGCCCGCAGGCCCGGCACAATAAAGCGCCAATAGCTCCTGGGTGGCACGGGCTACCCAGCGCCGCTCGCTGTGCTCGGCCGCCAGCCGCAACCGATAATCGCCGCTGGCAGACCCTGAAGCGCTACGCTGCAGCTCACCGCTATCGCTATCGAATACGCTGGCCAAGCCAATGATATCCAAGCGGGTACGCAGCTCGGCAGGGGCTCGAAACACCAATCGTTCACGCAGTACCTGCGCTGCAAGCTGGGCTCGTGCCAACGCGTTGGGGCCTGCATAGGAAATTTCCGCCTCGCCCTGCCAACCGCCTTCATAGCACACGGTGGTTTTTAGCCGCTCAGGCGCAGGCTTGCCGCGAATTCCTGTCACCGCCACGCGATTGGGTGACAACTGACGCACCTCTGCGTGGGAAAGATCCACCGTGACATCCGGAGTCAGATAATTCGCCGGGTCATGCACTTCGTAAAGCAGCTGTTCTTTCACCGTTTGCTCGGTAACACAGCCGCCGGTATTGGCAGGCTTGGAAATAATAAGGCTGCCATCCTGCTCCACTTCAATAATCGGATAGCCCACCGTGGCGAGCCCGGGCACGTCTTTAAAGCCCGGATCGGCAAAATAGCCGCCGCTTACCTGGGCGCCACACTCAGCCAAATGCCCCGCCATCATGCCGCAAGCCAGGCGATCCCAATCGTCCCAACGCCAATCGAAGTGGTGCATCAGCGGCGCTAAAAACAGCGCCGGGTCGGCAACACGGCCTGTAACCACCACATCCGCCTGCATGGCCAACGCCTCAACCAGCGCCTTGGCCCCCAGGTAGACATTGGCTGAAATCAGGGCGTCATCGCCCGGCATATCCAGCCGTTCGGCCTCCCAGCGCTGTAAGTCCAGGCTATGTAGCTGCTGACGGATATCGTCACCATGCACCTGGGCAATGCATACATCCCCGCGCCCAAGCTGCGTAGCCAAGTCAGCAATTACCTGACAAGCACCACTGGGGTTCGCCGCACCAAAGTTGCCTAAAATCTTAATGTCGTGATCCAGGCAGTCGCGCAGCACCGGCGCCAGCAGCTCGTCTAACAGCGGTTCAAACCCGCTTTCGGGATCATCACGCATCGCGCGGTGAGCTGCCGCTAATGTCCGTTCACCCAGGGTTTCAAATACTAAAGCGGAGGGCTGCTGTCGCTTGATCAACTCTGCCACCACCGCCACGGCCGCATCGGTACGGTCGCCAGAAAAACCCGCACCGCTGCCTAATAAAAAGCTCATAGCTGGGTCTCCTTGGCCTGAAGAGAGTGGTGGTCGCCCGCGACGGCCCCCTGCTCGTCTCTCAGCAGAGAGCGGCGGCGTATAAATAGCCCAATGATTAGGGCTAGCGCTGCCAGTGTGGTCAGCCAGCCGGGCGTCAGCGCCAGCCCAATCACTGCGATCAGCGCTACGACATCGATCAAACGCTTACCCGTCATGGCTACCCGGGACATCAGCGCGGCAAAGGCCATCACAAACACGACCCCCTGACAGCTGGCCAAGACAACCTCCAGGGCAGAACCAAACCCTGCCAGGGCTGGGTAGATCAGCAGCAGGAATGGAATGACATAGATAGCCGCCGCCAAGCGCACTGATTCAATAGCCGCAGGCAGCCAGTTGGTGTCGGCAATGCCTGAGGCCACGAATACCGCAATGCAGACAGGCGGTGTAATAACAGAGAGTGTCGCGAAGTAGAAAACGAACAGGTGGGCAATCAACGGCTCAACGCCGATGGTGGTGAGCGCAGGCGCCAGCACTGATGCCACCAGAACATACGCTGCCGTGGTCGGGATCCCCATGCCCAAAATCAGGCACACGCCGCCGACGATAAAAGCGACCAGGAACAGCGATTCGCCGCCTACCGTGACGATCAAGCTGGCTAACGTCACACCGATGCCCGTCATACCGATCATCGCCACCAATATCTGCGCCCCGGCCAGCAGCACGCCAATAATCACCATGCCCTTGCCTGCATCGACCAGACCAGCCACCAGTTTGCCGAGGATCTCGCGCAGCGGCATCTTGGCCAGCAGCGCAAAAGGCACGAACGTTAGCACGGTCATCAAGATGCCGTAGAACGCCGACATTTGAATCGAGCGGCCGCTAAGCACGCCGTAAAACAGCCCGCCTAATGCAGCCAGAATGGGAATAATACGTTCAGGGCGTATCACGTCTGACCAGCTGGGCAGCTCATCATCGGGCACTACCTGCAGTTGGCGGCGCTTGGCGACGAGATGAATGGTGACAAATACGCCCAGGTAGAAAAGAATTGCGGGCAACAAGGCCGCTAAGGCGATACGTAAGTAACTTTCGCCTAGAATTTCCGCCATGATAAATGCCGCAGCGCCCAGGATCGGCGGTGCGATTTGGCCGCCGGTCGAGGCGACTGCTTCTACCCCAGCCGCGAAGGGGCGTGGGTAGTTCAAGCGCTTCATCATCGGAATGGTGAAGTTGCCTGTGGTGGCGACATTGGCCACCGCGCTACCGCTGACCATGCCGAATAGCCCCGAGGCTACAGTGGCCACTTTGGCAGCACCACCCGGTGAACGGCCGCTAATACGCAACGCCAGATCCATAAAGGTATTGCCGCCTCCGGTATGTAGCAGCAAACAGCCGAACAGTACGAAAGCGGCAATTGTCGTCGCAGCGACGCCCACCAGCATGCCCCACACGCCTAAGTCACCGAGGTAAATGGTTTCGGTCATGTAGTAAAGATCAAACCCGCGGTGGCCAAGCGGCCCTGGAATGGCGGCCCCAAACCACGCGTAGGCTAATCCCACTAACACCAACAGTGGAAAGATCACGCCGATGGCACGGCGTGACAGTTCCAAAATAGCCACTAGCAGTACGCCGGTCAGCAACATATCCCGAGGCGTTGCCCAGGGTAGTTCGACCAGAATTTGTTCGTAGTTAAGCGCCACATAGCTGCAGGCAACTACCACCCCCACTGCCAGCACCACATCAATAGCGATACCCAGCGGGCGCCAGCGCTTGCCTGCGCCTAACGGATAAACGGCAAGCCCTAGCAGGATGACCAGCGCGAGAAAAATGCTCCGCTGAATCAAACTCTCGAAAGGCCCAGTGGCGGAGGTATACAGGATTAGCCAGCCCAGCAGGAGCGCCAAGCCTTTGGTGAGTGTCTCGCGCATGATCATCTTCTCCAATGGGCCTTACTGGACAGGCTGCAAGGTATCGGGGATGTCATGCCCCTGCTCTTCGAAATAGCGCGCAGCACCGGCATGCAGTGGCACGGTGCCAACCTCCAGGGTCATCTTCGCCATATCCGCATCCTGCATGGCCGCAAAGGCGTTAACCTGCGGTTCTGGGTTTTCCATCACCGCTTTGACGATTTGATAAGCGGTTTCTTCATCCATATCCGGATGGGCGTGCACGGCAACCCCAAAGGCCCAAGTGGTGTAGGCAGGAATACCCTCTGCAGCCCCTTCAGGTACATCGACAATCGCCACGTCGGGCATTTCGTTGCGCAGTGCGTCGGCCTGCTCTTGGTCAAGCGACAGCACGCTTATCGGTGTGAAAGTGGCGATATCCATAGAGGAGCCATCCAGGCGTTCTCCGACACCCGACTTAACGGATCCCATCACCCGGCCATCTTTCATAGCGTCGACCATATCGGTCGTTGAACCACGCACATAGTCAGGCTCAATACCTAGCGTGCGCATTACCGCTTCGGTGGTTTTCTCGGTGGCTGACCCCGTAATGCCTGGATTGAAGCGCACACCGTTTAAGTCAGCGAAGGTTTCCACCCCTGCATCCTGGCGCATTACGGTATTCTGCGGTGCCACGGTGTAGACCCACAGCAGGCGGTTATCGACGGGGCGGCCTTCAAAATCCTCCTCGCCCGCGTAGGCGTGATAACCCGTATTGGTGGTCACCAGGCCCATATCGATTTGGTTGCGGCCTAAACGGCGCAGGTTATCCACAGTGGCACCGGTTTCGGCAACCGAAGAACTGATCCCTTCAACTTGGTTATTAATAATCTGATTGACGGCCACAAAGTAGCTGTAGTGGCTGGAGGAGCTTGAGGTAGAGCCAATCAACAGGCGTTCATCGGCATGAGAGGTCGCAGCGGCTAGCATAGCGGCGCTTGCCACCATGGCGGTCAGTAGCGTTTTCATTGTGTCTCCGAAGCTCGCTAAGCGAGCTATTGTTATTGTAGAGCGGTTTTTTATCTAAAACGGTGATCGCGACGAATCTAATCGCGATAAGCCAAGCATGGTGCTCCGGTTTAATTTTGTATATTGAATAGTTTTTAATTTATGTTTTACTTTCTAAATGAATCCAAGCATCCAGCAATTGCGTGTTTTTGTTGCCGTCGCCCACTCGCGCAGCCTTGCAGAGGCCAGCGAGCGAGTACATCTTTCCCAACCGGCGATCTCTATTGCGCTGCGTAAACTTGAGGAGAACGTCGGTGGTGCACTGTTTGCCCGCACCACGCGCCAGCTCGTGTTAACACCGGAAGGCGAAGCTTTTCTGCCCGTTGCCGTGCGGCTCCTGAATGATTGGAACGAAGCCTTTGAAGATCTCAACGACCAGTTTTCAAAACAGCGCGGAAAGGTAACGGTGGCCGCCCTACCCACTCTGGCGGCAGGACTATTTCCGCGCGTCATTAAGCTTTTTCATGAGGCCTACCCACGAATTAACCTCAGCCTGCACGATGTGCTGGCCGATCAAATCAATCAAATGGTGCGCGAAGGCCGCGCCGATCTGGGTCTTTCAGTGCCGCCAAGCGACGCAGACGACTTAACGTTTGAACCCGTCCTCGAAGACAGCTATGTGGTCGTTTGCCCCTGCGGGCATCCGTTGCTGGCGCAATCAGCCGTCGCCTGGAGCCAACTTGCAGCTTATCCGTTTATTGGTATCAATCGCCTTTCCAGCTCGCGCCAGGATATTGACCGCATTATGCAGAGCGTAGGAGAACGGCTGGATATCTTGTGCGATGCGCGCCAGATCGCCACAGTAGGCCGCATGGTAGCTGCGGGGTTAGGCATTAGCGTGCTGCCCTCGCTCAGTTTTCGTCAAATTGCCGCTGATGGGATTGAATACCGCCCGTTGGTCGAGCCAACCATTCGTCGTGAGCTGGGCATTATATTGAGCCGCCGTCACCCTCCTTCCGCCGCCACCAGCGCCCTGCGCGAGCTAATTCATCACCATGAATAAGCGGCTTTCTCTACACACAGTGCGGGAATCTGGCAGACTAGAGGTGATTAACATCCACCTAAAAATGAGTGAGCGACAACGATGAGCGATAGTGCAAAACCCTGGACACAGCCAATGCCCGACGCGCAGTTCAAACTGATGCGCGATATTCTTGCCGCCCCCAGCCCTGTAGGCCTGGAAGCTGCCATGACCTACGGCGTACTCAAGCCGCATTTTGAGAGCTTCGCGCCTAAAAGCTGGCACCTTCACCAGTTTAAGGGCAACGCGGGCGTTGTGCTGGACACTCACCCCGGCCGCGACGACATGTTCAAGGTCATGCTGATCGGCCATGCGGACAAAATCCGCATGCAGGTGCGCTCGATTGGCGAAGACGGCAAGATCTGGATCAATACCGATTCGTTCCTGCCGACGGTACTGATCGGCCATGAAGTGAAGCTGTTTAGCGAAGACCCGGACGCCCCCGGTAGCTACCGCTGCATTGAAGGCGGCACGGTCGAGGCACTGGGCGCGATTCACTTCTCTGACCCTGCCCAGCGCGATGGCAGCAAAGGGCTGAAAAAAGAGCAGATCTACCTGGATCTGCAGATTCACGGTGAGAATAAAAAGCAACAGGTGCTGAACTTGGGTGTTCGCCCTGGTGATTCGATTATTTTCGACCGCCCTATCCGCCCCGGCTTTAGCCCTAATACCTTCTACGGCGCTTACCTGGATAACGGACTGGGCTGTTTTGTGGCCGCCGAAGTGGCGCGCCTGATCGCCGAAGCAGGCGGCACCCAAAACGTGCGCGTGCTGTTTGCGATTGCCAGCTATGAAGAGATTGGCCGTTTCGGTAGCCGTGTGATGGCGGGCGAAATGAAGCCGGATGCTTTGATTGGCGTGGACGTCAACCACGACTATGTGGCTGCGCCCGGTATTGGCGACAAGCGCATGCAGCCGCTGGAGATGGGCAAAGGCTTCACCATGGCGGTGGGCTCTATTGCCAGTGAACAGCTCAACCGCATTATCGCCACTGCCGCTAAAGAGCAGGATATTCCGCTGCAGCGCGATATTGTGGGTATCGATACGGGTACCGATGGCATGGCAGGCGTATTGGCGTCTATCGACAGTGCCGCTACCTCGATTGGTTTCCCCATCCGTAATATGCACACCATCTCAGAAACCGGTCATACCCAGGATGTGCTGGCGGCGATTCATGCCCTCACCCATACCCTGCAAGCCTTGGATGCCATACCCGATCTACAGCGTGAATTCCTGGATAACCACCCGCGCTTAGACCAAGCGAGCCCGCTCACTCACCAAGGCAGCGACAAGCCGGACAGCGAGGGCGATGACAGTAAAGATGAGAATACAGAAAGTGACCAAAGCGCTGCGAGTACTCAAAGTAAAGAAAGTAATCACAGTAAGAAAAACAAGAAGAAAGCTAAAAAATAAAACAAGCGTATAAAAAAGAAGCCCCGGCCATTCCCTGGCTGGGGCTTTATCAAACCTTCCTTGATTCATCTTCACAAACATCCTGTTTGTGCTTCCATGAGCATAAGCCTTCCTAGCTTAATCTTCCCTGTTGCCACTTCCGTGTGGTGTATGCTCACAGTGAACCTTAAAACGGTCTATTTATCTAACCTATGTTATTAAAACGGAAAAAAATTTATCTTTTTTTCACAATCTCAGGGATAGCTATTTAAAGCACGCTTTTTATCTTTTTCATATGGCACATATACCCAGCAGCGCTATACTTTTAAAAGTGTCGGCAACGATACTGCTCTACATGGACGTTACCACGCCTGAACCATCATCGAACCTAATGGTAGGAGGTCAGCGTGCGCGATATTATAATTACCAATAAAGTCAATGGCCTGGATGTCATCTGTCGTCATTGTGGCAACTCAGAGTCACCCAGAAATCCATTCTTGAACCGCTTCCGTTTAGAAGGCACCGGTAAAAACAGTACCACCGTACGCTGCCTGAACTGTCAAACCGCGGTTGAAGTACCTCTGAATGAGTTAAGCTCGCTTTATTATCATTATGCTTGCTAAAGTAAGCACTTGCTAACTTTAGCGCTTGTTATAAAAAGGCTTATTTCATCACCACTGTCCTTTTATTATCATAAGCAATGCATTGTTAATAAAAACGTCATAAGAGCTTAATTAACTTGTTATTTATGTCGAGGTAAAAAAACCCGGCCACTCCTTGGCCGGGTTTTCATCGGGTCTTCCCTGATCTTGCACCACAAACATCCTGTTTGTGCATCCTTGTGTTACACAAGCAATCCTTGCTTGTTCTTCCCTTTCGCGAGTTCCCTTCGCTGTGTGCACACAGTGCGCTTTATAACAGTAGGTTTATCTAACCTATGATATGTAGCGGCAAATAAATTGTTTTTTAACGGCTTTTTAGCTTTTAACCCCCTACCGTCTTATAGAGAAAGGCAAAAAAAGCTGATCACCAAAGTAGCAACGGCGAGGGGTCGCCTCGCCGTTGCCGCTGGGTAGATATGAGTGTCTATTTCATTAGTGCCTAAGCGATTATTTCGCCAGCCATGCCATCAGCGTCTCAGCTGTGAGCGCCGAGGAAGGCGGGTTCTGCCCTGTGATCAACTGGCCATCTTCACGTACGTAAGGAGTGAAATCATCCGCTTTGCTATAAATCCCGCCGCACTTTTGTAAGGCATCTTCAACGAGATGTGGCACGATATTGGTCAAGCCAACGGCCTCTTCTTCGCCGTTGGTAAAGCCCGTTACTTGGCGGCCTTTCACTAGTGGCTCGCCTGCGCTGTCTTTGGCATTCACCAGTACAATCGGCGCGTGGCAAACCGTGGCAACCGGCTTGCCTTGGGCGATAAAAGTTTCGATCAGGCGAATAGAGTCCGCATCGTCGACGAGATCCCATAGCGGGCCATGGCCACCGGGGTAAAATACCGCATCGAAGTCATCGGCCTTCATATCGCTCAAGCGATGGGTAGCGGCAAGCTCCGCGTTAGCTTTTTCATCTTGCTTGAAGCGGCGCGTTTCATCAGTTTGGCTATCCTCTGCATCACTTTTGGGATCCAGCGGCGGCTGCCCTCCCTTGGGCGATGCCAACGTTACTTCAGCACCCGCGTCTTTAAAGACATAATAAGGGGCGGCCAGCTCTTCGAGCCAAAAACCGGTTTTATTGCCGGTATCACCCAACTGATCGTGAGACGTCAGTACCACTAAAATACGCTTGCTCATATCTCTCTCCTGGCGGTGGAAAATGAGGCTATTAAAATGCGTTACGGTTAGTTAGTGGGGGCCTGGGTGGCGGAATACAAGGAGAAACGATAAGTGAGCATTGAAGCGCGGGATTTTTACCGCAGCGGGCCAGACCATCGCCAGGGGGAAGCCAGTAGCTTTGCCTTGATTCGGCGCCAGTTTGATTTTCGTTCCATTGAGATTGGCCGCTGGGTTACCAGTACCGAGCGTGACCGGGCCGCTGAGCTTTTTCACGATGCGCTATGCGATCTTATGATGATCTTACAGGGGCCAGAGGCGTTGATTTCGCTACGCGGCTCAATAGCGTTGCAATATGGCAGCGGTGGTCAGCCGGGCATTTCTGCCCACTATAACCCCAGCCAACGCAGCTTTGCGCTGGCTAAAAATGCTGGCCCCGGCAGTATTGCCCATGAGTGGTTTCATGCTTTCGACCATTATATCGCCAGTAAGTGCTTTCGCGGTGCGCCCAACGGTATGTTCGCTTCTACCGCTTGGCTTGCCGATGTGGCGCCTATTCCCCATCCGCTCAACCAGTTACTGATACGCTGCTTCAAGGAAATTTTGCTACAGCCAGCGGGTGAACAGCCAAGCAAGCTATTTAAGCACTCGGCACACATGGACAAAAAGCTTGGCCAGCTCTACTACAGCAAGCCCGAAGAGCTCTGCGCCCGCGCTTTTGAAGCGTTTGTGCAAGATGCCGCCATTACCAATCACTTCCTAGTCAAAGGCACCAAAGCCTCCCCCGAAGCGGAAATGGGGCTTTACCCGCAGGGCGAGCAGCGGGAGAGAATTAACCGCGCGTTTAGCGACTATTTTGGCGGGCTAGGAAAGGCGTTGAAAAGCGAAGAAAAATAATCGTTGGCCATCCGAAGCGCAATGACATCGCAGCAGGGACACGGCTGCACTCTGGACTCAAAGGAAGAGACTCAGCCTATTGTGCTGTGTGCGAAAAAGCACAATCGCGACTACGCTATAGCAACGTTCACTACTCAAAGGAAGAGAATATGTCTACTACCACTATCGTCGTTATCGTTGTTGTTATCGTTGCCGTGTTAGGTATTGGCTTCGGCGGCGTGCTGCCTTTTTAATAGCCCCCTTTATTTTCCCAAAACTGTTCCCAACAGCCAGAAACAAAAAGGCCGCCAAGCTAAGCACTTGACGGCCTTGAAAATTCTGTGGCGGAGGGGGAGGGATTCGAACCCTCGAAGCCTTGCGGCTTACACACTTTCCAGGCGTGCTCCTTCGACCACTCGGACACCCCTCCGCGTTTTGGCGCTGTTGAAAGGCTATACCTTTCGCGACAGAACGGCGCACATACTATGGGCTAAGCCTCGAAATAGCAAGCCTTTTCAGGCCGATTACCCATTCGGTTAGCGGGACGGCAACACCGCGTAACTGCCGTTGGCTTCCAGGCAGAGTGTCTCACCACAATAGAGCCGCTGGGTTAGCTCTATACGCCCTTTACCGCGCTCTGCGAGCTTGTTGGCAAGCTGTGCGGGGCCTTCTGGTAGAGCTGGCGTGCATACCAAGCGGTAGTCACTCGTTACCGGCGCAAGAAAACGCTGGCTAGCCTCGGCAACGACCACATCCCGCGCAATGCCCCGCTCGCGCAGCCATAGCGTTAGCCAGCACCAACCTTGCAGCGTAGTCTGCGCCGTGAGTGCACCGCCAAACCCCGTGCCCTTATCGTTAAGGTTAGGCGATAACGCTAACTGCCAGGTTAGCGAATCGTCCTGGCGTGAGACTTCGTGAATGCCTAGCGCGCTTACCATGGGGATGGCATCACTTAGCCACTGCTGAAAGACGGCCAGGTCCTCCGGTTGGCTCTCTGGCAGCGGCAAACGGGGGTGGGGTATGCTTGGCTGGCGGGGCAGATTCATACCTAGCCCCAACGCTCAACAAAGTCAGCAACGTTATGCTGTGGTACGGGTTTGTGGCGACCCCCTAAGGTGCCCAGATAGATAAACGCGACGACTTCATCATCTTCATCCAGGCTCAGCCCTTTGCGAACCACAGGGTCGAAAGCATATTTCCCGCTGCGCCACATAGCGCCTAAGCCTAGCGCGTGGGCGGCTAGCAGTATGCCGTGGGCGGCGCACCCAGCGGAGATCACCTGCTCCATTTTGGGTACTTTTTCGAGTTCGGGCGTGACCTTGGCGATTACGGCGATAATCATCGGCGCTCGCAGCGGTTTTTTGCGCGCTGAGTTGAGCGTTTCGTCGTCGGCGCTGGGATCCTCCTGAAACTCCGCCTCGGCAAATAGCTCGCCTAACCGTTCACGCCCTTCCCCGCTGAACTCGATAAAGCGCCAGGGACGCAGCTCTTTATGGTCGGGCGCTCGTAGCGCGGCCTGATAAATGGCGCTGAGTTGTTCGCCGCTGGGTGCTGGCTCCATCAGCTTGCCCATTGAGCTACGTTCGTGAAGCAGCGTAAGTGCGTCCATTAATGACTCCAAATCCAATCGTGTGAGGCTACTGTAGCACCGTCATTTATAACACTGTCCTTAATAACACTGTCATTTACAACATTGCCGTTTACTGCCTTGCTAGGCGCAGCGGGGCGGGCGGCGTTAGCCCGGGCGTTGCGCGCCAGGGGCTAATGTCCAACCCGCCGCGGCGCACGTAACGCGCCAGCACCAGCAACTGAGTAGGCTGTACCTGGGCCATTAAGTCGGTAAAGATATGCTCAACGCAGTGTTCGTGGAAATCCTGGTGCTGACGAAACCCAATCAGGTAGCGCAGCAGCCCTTCGCGGTCGATTTTGGGCCCTTTATAACAAATCAGCACGCTGCCCCAGTCCGGCTGGCCGGTAACGGGGCAGTTAGATTTCAGCAGGTGGGAGTAGAGCGTCTCTTCAACGACCTCATCGCCTACCGTTAAGTGGGCGCTACTAGGCGTGTAATCGCTTACTGCGATATCTAAATCGTCCAAGCATTCGCCTGGCAAGCGCTGCGCTGAAAGCTCAGGGGCATCCACATCAAACAACTCAACGCTCACCTCAGCCCCTGCCGCAACCGCGAGGTCATTGGCAAGCGTTTCCATCACTTCCTGACGAGTATAAAAACGGGTTTGGTTGAAGCTGTTGAGGTAGAGCTTCCAGGATTTAGACTCAATCAGATGGGGGGAGCTTGCAGGCAGGCGAAAGCGCGCCACGGCTACGATAGGCTTACCGCGGCTGTTCAGCCAGGAGACTTCAAAGGCGTGCCACTCATCCTCCCCCACAAACGGCAAAGCGCCCTCTTCAATCCCTAGTGGCGCCCGGTTAGCCGCGCGGGGAATCGGGTAGAGAAGCCCCGCGTTATACTGTTCAGGATAGGCGGAATCGCGCCCTAACGGCGCATGTTCTAAGGTATCAGGGCGATGTGCCATGGTATAAAAGCTCTCTTCTCAATCAAGTTGTTATGCGCTTAGCTGCGAATGCCTTTGCCTCGCTCTAGCATCGCTAGCGCAATGCTAAACAGCACAATAATAAAGGCGAAAATGGCGGCAAGCGCCCAGCCAACGGGAATATCCGACACTCCCAAGAAGCCGTAACGGAAAACATTCACCATGTACAAAATCGGATTGAGCATGGAAACGCCCTGCCAGAAGTCAGGCAGCATTGAGATTGAGTAAAACACGCCACCCAGATAGGTAAGCGGCGTGAGAATAAAGGTCGGCACGATAGAAATATCGTCGAACTTATTCGCCAGCAAGGCATTAATAAAGCCGCCAATAGAAAATAGCGCAGAGGTGAGCACAACGACCAACACCGTGAGCAGCGGATGTTCCATGGTCAGGCGGGTAAAGAACAGCGATACCACGGTCACAATCAACCCTACGCCCAGCCCACGCGCCATACCGCCTAGAATAAAGCCGGCCAAAATCACCCAGTTGGGCATCGGCGATACCATCATCTCTTCAATCGAGCGCTGGAACTTGTTTGAAAAGAAACTCGATGCCACGTTGGAGTAGCTGTTGGTAATCACCGACATCATGATCAGTCCAGGGACGATAAAGTCCATGTAACTGAAGCCGTCCATATCGCCAATCCGCGAACCAATTAGATTACCGAAGATGATGAAGTACATCGCCATGGTGATTGAGGGCGGCAGTAGCGTTTGTGGCCAAATGCGGGTGAAGCGTTTGATCTCTTTTAGCACCAGGGTCCAGAGCGCGATGAGTGTCTGGCTGAAATTCATGCGCGCACCTCTTTGGTTTCATCACTTGAGCTTGCTACGCGCTGGTCAATCGCTCCTTGGCCACTGCTTTCCACCATTGACACAAACATCTCCTCAAGACGGTTGGCGCGATTACGCATGGAAACCACCTGCACGCCCTGCTCGCTCAACGCATTGAAGACATCGTTCAAGCGCTGTCCGCGATGCACTAACAACGAAAGCTGGGTGGGTTCTAACTGGTGCAGCTCAAAGCCTTCGATTCTGGGCACTTCTACAACTGGCTCAGCCAAATCAATCAAGAAGGTCTCGGTATCAAGCTCAGCCAGCAGCTCCCGCACGCTAGTGTTCCGCACAATGTCGCCATTATTGATAATCGCCACATTACGGCACAGGCTCTCAGCCTCTTCCAGGTAGTGCGTCGTCAGGATGATGGTGGTGCCTTCGTCTTGGTTAATTCGCCGCATATACTCCCACATACTGCGCCGCAGCTCGATATCCACCCCGGCGGTTGGCTCATCCAGAATCAGCAGTTTGGGACGATGCATCAGCGCTCGAGCGATCATCAGGCGGCGCTTCATGCCACCTGACAGCATGCGCGCGCTGCCGTTGCGCTTTTCCCATAGGCCCAGATCGGTCAGCAGCTGTTTAGCGCGGGGCAAGGCCTCACGGCTAGTCATACCGTAGTAGCCCGCCTGGGCCAGTACGATATCGAGCACTTTCTCAAATTGATTGAAGTTGAACTCTTGAGGCACTACGCCTAGCTGGTACTTGGCTTTAGCGAAGTCTTTATCCACATCAATGCCGAATATGGAGACCTTGCCCGCCGTCTTTTGCACCAGCGAACAAACCACCCCCAAGGTGGTGGATTTACCGGCGCCATTGGGGCCCAACAAAGCAAAAAAATCGCCCTGCTGGACGTCGAGATCAATACCTTTGAGCGCCTGAAAACCATTGCCATACACTTTGGTAAGGCCACGGATCGACAATGCCGGTTCGGCCATGAAAATGTCCTGTCAGCAAAATGAGAAGCACGAAAAAGTGCGTTAGAAGGAGAGATATCGGGGCAATCATATGTTTTTTCAAGCCACCCACTGCCACACATAGCCTGCTATTGGCTAGCGCGCTATCGATTCAAGCGCATATGTACATTTAATGACACTTTGCCACGCTTTTGGGGCAGAAGCCCGCGAACTAATACTTTAGTATTAGCGCCGTGCTATGTAGGGAGTCGGGATAACCACCGCTTGGCATACAAGGGAATCAAGAAAACACATAAGAGAGCTAATCACATAATGAGCGCCACTGTTACTCACCACCCAAAGGCCTTAGCCAGCTTACCGCCAGTCGCTTCGCCTAAGACAAAGAAGAGCTTAGCCGCTTTACCCCTTCGTCGACAGCGGCTTATTGGAGTTGTTGTGCTCTGGTTGATCCTTGCCATCATGATTGTCGTTAACGCATGGCAAAGTCGTGCCTTACTGTATACCGAACGCGAACAACGCATGGTCACCGCCGTGGATATCGCGGTTTCGACCATGGAACATTTTGACATGCTGGCCCAGCAGGGCGATATCACGCTGGATGAAGCTAAAACCCTCGCCTTGGACACCATTCGCGATGTGCGTTTCGGGGAAGAAGATAATTATCTATTTGCGTTTAGTGGCGACCTGAAAATGCTTGCCCACCCTAAACGGGAACGAGGAGACGATCTGGCCCAGGTCACTGATCCTGAAGGCACGCGTATTTTCCAAGCCATTCTAGATAACACCCGCGGCACGGGAAGCAGTTTCACTGAGTATTACTCAAATTTTGCCAGAGGAAACGATGCGCAACCGTTGGTACGTACTTACGCCGAGGCTTACGGGCCTTGGGATATGTACATTGCCAGCGGTGTTTTTATGGGGGATGTTAACAGCGCGATCATGGGTCAGCTTATCGAAAGCGTAGTAGTGGGCATACTCGCTGGCGTGCTAGTCACCATCGCTTTCTGGAGCATGATCTCGTTAATCCTACGTCGTCTTGGCGGCGAGCCTAGCTACGCCGCAAGCGTCGTTGGCCGTATTGCTCAAGGCGATTTATCCGCAACAGTGCTGCTCAGCCAGAACGACACCAGCAGCTTATTGCACGATATCCAAGCAATGCGTGACAAGCTGCGCGAAACCATGCAGGAAATACAGACCACCAGTAGCGCCGTTGATCATAATGCCGGCGAGATCGCCTCAGGCAATCAAGAACTCTCCTCGCGCACCGAGCAACAGGCTGCAGCGCTTCAACAAACTTCTTCCAGCATGGAAGAGGTCACCGCCACAGTGCGACAAAATGCCGACAGCGTAGAACAAGCCAAAGAGCTGGTACGCAATGCCGGCGAAACGTCCCAAGCAGGCCAACAGGCGATTGGGGAAGCGGTCACCTCCATGCAGGCTATTAACGCAGAAGCCGCCAAAATCACCGAGATCGTGACTCTGATTGATGGCATTGCGTTTCAAACCAATATTTTGGCACTCAATGCTTCCGTGGAAGCCGCTCGGGCGGGCGAACATGGGCGAGGCTTTGCCGTCGTCGCTGGCGAAGTGCGCCAGCTAGCGAATCGTTCAGCCAACGCCGCTCAGGAGATCAAAACGCTGATCGACACATCGAACACACAAGTGAGCAATGGCGCTACGCTGGTCGGCACGGCGAAAGAGCGGATGCAAAAAATTGATCAGCAGATCCAGCAGGTTAATGACTTGTTTACCGACATTACCGCGGCCACCCACGAACAGACGCGGGGCATTGAACAGATCAACGTTGCGATTGCTCAATTAGATCAGGCTACCCAGGATAATGCATCCATGGTTCAGCAAACGGCAACGTCCGCCCATGACCTAACCAAGCGTTCACAGTCGCTAAACGATGTCGTCAGCCACTTCACACTCACCCACTAACCATTCAGAAACGCTTTTCTGCGCTCAAGCCTGTTGGCTTGAGCGTATTGGGTGTGGCAACTATTTAAGCGCACGAAAAAAATCGCACAAAAACAGGCGATTATTAAAAAAGCTAAAAGCTTGAATACAAAGAGAATGACGGCAGAGAGGATAACGAAGGAGTACGACTGCTTACACGGAGTGGGAAAGGAGATTCGACGTGACTGGCCTTCCAGCTCACGACCCTCGCCTTGGCAAGGCGATACTCTTCCACACCAACAAAACTGGAGCGGGAAAGGAGATTCGAACTCCCGACCCTCGCCTTGGCAAGGCGATGCTCTACCACTGAGCTATTCCCGCAACGCACACACAACTGCTTATAACGCTTGATGGCGTCCCATAGGGGGTTCGAACCCCTGTTACCGCCGTGAAAGGGCGGTGTCCTAGGCCACTAGACGAATGGGACTATATATCGAAACTGGAGCGGGAAAGGAGATTCGATCGGACTGGCGCACCAGATCCCGACCCTCGCCTTGGCAAGGCGATACTCTTTACCACACCATCAAACCTGGAGCGGGAAAGGAGATTCGAACTCCCGACCCTCGCCTTGGCAAGGCGATGCTCTACCACTGAGCTATTCCCGCTTATAAAACGCTTGCTCTTACTTAACGCTTACCTAAAGTACCGAAAGTGGCGTCCCATAGGGGGTTCGAACCCCTGTTACCGCCGTGAAAGGGCGGTGTCCTAGACCACTAGACGAATGGGACACTTTAAGCAATTTCTGCTTGGAGCGGGAAAGGAGATTCGACCGGGCTGGCGTTCCAGCTCCCGACCTCGCCTGACTTACCACACACCTAACACCTACTTGGAGCGGGAAAGGAGATTCGAACTCCCGACCCTCGCCTTGGCAAGGCGATGCTCTACCACTGAGCTATTCCCGCATTCCGATAACCCTGACGACCTCTTATCTTTAAAGGCTTAGCCTCAAAATAAGTGGCGTCCCATAGGGGGTTCGAACCCCTGTTACCGCCGTGAAAGGGCGGTGTCCTAGACCACTAGACGAATGGGACGTTGCATTGCCTCGTCGAGGTGGCGCGTATGTTACTCAGACCGCCTTAAGCTGTCAAGCACTCAGCCCTCATCAAGCTAACTGACCTGCTTTCAACCACCTACACGCTCAGACAATAGAGAGCGATATCAAGTGCACACCAAGAGTGCCATTTGAGATCAACAAGCTGCATAACGGTGCAAACCGTTAATTTTGTTGTGCTTACCTTGCCAACTTGCAACCTACAAAACCCTTTAAAATCTTTTATTTATAAAAAAATCGATTTTTTATGGCACACCCCTTGCTACTTCATTGTGTTCCCTTGCTGACCTACTTCCCAATTAATGAGGTGTGCTATGTCCTTATCCCGTCGCAAGTTTCTCACTACAGCCGCGGTCTCCTCCACGGCCGGCTTGGTATTAGGGGCGCCGTCAATTGCCCGTGCGCAATCCGCCGAGAGTTTTAACTGGCGTATGACCAATGCTTATCCACCCGGCTCGCCCTTTTACGTGGAAGGTCCTGGCAGCCCCACCGATGTAATCGCCAAAATTAACGCCATGTCAGGCGGTCGACTCAACATTCAACACTTCTCATCCGGCGAGCTGATTCCCGCCTTTGAAGGCTTCGAAGCCGTCCAAAGCGGCACCATCGAAATGAACGCCGCCAACAGCTACTTTTGGTCGGGCACTACCTTTGCCGCCCAGTACTTCACCACCGTGCCATTTGGCATGAGCTTTATGGGCCATATGGCGTGGCTTTACCACGGTGGCGGTTTGGAGCTTTGGCACGAAGTGTATGAACCCTACGGAATGGTGGCCTTCCCGCTGAATAACACCGGCGTACAAATGACCGGCTGGTTCCGCGAACCCATTGAGGATATTAGCCAGCTAAACGGTCTGCGCATGCGCGTTCCTGGCTTAGCGGGTCAGGTCTACTCCTCGCTTGGCGTGGATGCCCGCGTGCTGCCCGGTGGCGAAATCTTCCCGGCGCTGGAGCGCGGCGTTATCGATGCCGCCGAGTTTGTTGGCCCGTTCCAAGACCGCCGCATGGGCCTACACAACGCTGCCAAGTTCTACCACACCACTGGCTGGCATGAACCTTCTACCACTGGCGAACTGCTGATCTCGAAATCACACTGGGACAGCCTGCCTGAAGATCTGCAGATGATTGTGAAAAGCGCCTGTATGGCTGCCTGCTTGGAGAGCGTGACCTGGTCGGAAGCCGTTAATGGTGAAGCCATGACCGACCTGGTAGAAAACGAAGGCGTCACTGCCAGCATGCTGCCACAACCCGTCATTGATGCGCTGCGTGAGGCAACGATGGACACGCTTTCTACCGAAGCCGACGCCGACCCGCTGGTGCGTAAAGTGCACGATAGCTATATGGCGTTTAAAGCCAATCATGACCGCTGGGCAGGCGCCAGTGAACGCGCTTGGTTAAACGACATTATCGGAGTCTGATATGCGCGCCGTGGCATGTTTTGTCCACGGAGTTGAGGCGGTGGTTCGGCTTTTTGGCTGGATCGCCGCCTGGACCTGCGTGGTATTAGTCGGATTAGTCGCTGGTGACGTATTGATGCGCTATGCATTTAGCGTTGGCGCGGTATGGCTGCAGGAGCTGCAGTGGCACTTGATCTCACCTATCGCACTGTTTGGCATGTCGTATCTACTGCTGATGGGTGAGCAAGTTCGCGTGGACGTCTTCTACGAACGCTTCCCCGCGAGTCTGCAGCGAGTAATTGAGGTGATCGGTGGGCTATTACTGCTAGTCATGGGGCTGTATATCGCCTGGCTGACGCTGCCCTGGATCGCCCAGTCGTTCGCCCGCGGCGAGGCGTCACCCAACCCCGGTGGCCTACCTCTGCGCTGGCTACTCAAATCGCTGATTCCGTTTGGTTTTGTCCTTCTCGCGCTGCAAGGGTTGGCCCACGCGCTGCGTCAGGCGTTCGCCCTGCCCACACGAGGTGAATAACGCATGTCTCCCAATGAATGGCTAGCGATCGGCATGATCGTGGCTTTTTTCGTGTTTCTGCTGATTGGTATACCGGTAGGTATAAGCATCGCCGCTACAGCCTTCTTCTTTGGCTATATCGGCTTCGGACCGATGCTGTTTAATCTGCTGCCATCGCGTATCTACGGGGTGGTGACCAATTACACTTTTATGGCGATACCGCTGTTTGTGTTTATGGGGGTGATGCTGGAGAAGTCGAAATTGGCTGAAGAGCTGATCGATGTGATCGGCCACTTGTTTGGCGGCGTTTCAGGCGGCATGGGGGTGGCGATTATTTTAGTTGGCGTTTTGTTAGGCGCCGCGACGGGCATTGTCGGCGCCACCATCGTCACCCTGGGCCTGCTCACCCTGCCCACACTGCTACGCCGCGGTTACCCCAAAACCCTGGCCACCGGCATGATTTGCGCCTCGGGTACCTTGGGGCAAATTATTCCGCCCAGCCTGGTGCTGATTTTACTCGCGGAAATTCTGGGTGAATCGGTCGGCACGATGTTCGCCGCGGCCATGGTGCCGGGGCTGACGCTGGCGGCGGTCTATATTATTGCCATTCTGATGATCGCCAAACTCTACCCCCACCTAATGCCGCCAATTCCGGCTGAAGAGCGTGCGGATATGGGGAGGCGCCAACTGATTCGTAAAGTCGTTACCGTAGTGGGACCGCCTGTGGGCTTGGTGTTTGCAGTATTGGGTTCGATTATTGGCGGTATTGCGGCGCCTACCGAAGCGGCCTCCATGGGCGCACTGGGGGCGTTAGTCATTGTGACTTGCTCCGGGCGGTTAACCTTTGCGCTGCTCAAAGAGGTTGCCAAAGCCACGCTGGTAATCTCGGCGATGGTGTTCTTTATTTTAATCAGCGCCCAGGTGTTTGGCCTGGCATTTCGTGGTTTAGGCGGCGAGCACTTGGTTGCCCGTATGTTTGATTGGGTGCCCGGTGGTGAGCTAGGCGCGATGCTGTTTATGCTGCTACTAATGTTTGTCTTGGGCTTCTTCCTGGAGTGGATCGAGATCAGCTATATTGCCCTACCGCTGTTTCTACCCTTCTTTGTCCAGATGGGCGTTGATATGGTGTGGCTGGGTATTTTGGTGGGGCTGGTGCTGCAAACCTCGTTTCTTACCCCTCCCTTTGGTTGGTCGCTGTTTTTCCTTAAAGGCGTGGCGCCTAAAGAAGTCTCGACACTGGATATTTACAAAGGCGCACTGCCCTTTATCGGCTTACAGTTTCTGGCCGTGGCGCTGGTGTTTATCTTTCCGAGCATTGCCACTTGGCTACCGAACGCGATTGGCTGGTAATCATAATTAAAAAGGACGCTGGATATGCTCCACACTCAACGTAGTTATGGCGGCAGTTGTGTCGCCCCTCATCACCTAGCTGCCAGCGCCGGGCGCGATGTGCTTAAACAGGGTGGTAATGCGGTAGAAGCCATGGTTGCCGCTGCCGCGGCCATTGCCGTGGTTTATCCGCATATGAACGCCTTGGGCGGCGACGGTTTCTGGTTAATTCATGAGCCGGGCAAAGCGCCGGTAGCTATCGACGCATGCGGCCCGGCGGCAGGCTTGGCCAGCGCGGATTTCTACGCCGGTGAAACGCAGATTCCCGAGCGTGGCCCTAAAGCTGCGCTTACCATGGCGGGCACCATTGGCGGCTGGCATGAAGCACTGAACGTGGCATCAACATGGGGTAAGTCACTTCCGCTTACCACCCTACTGGCCGATGCCATTCATCATGCCGAAACGGGCATTGCGGTTTCCCAAAGCCAAGAGGCGCTCACTGCCAAACACGTAGAGCGTTTATCCCAAAGCCCTGGCTTTAGCGATGCCCTTCTGCTTAACGGCCAGGTACCCCGTGAAGGCGAACGGCTGCGCCAGCCGCGTTTGGCCGCCACACTCAAGCGTTTGGCAGAAGCAGGATTAGATGACTTCTACCGCGGCGAGCTGGCCGCCAGTATGGCGCGGGATTTAGAGGCCGTCGGCAGTCCGCTGCGCCTGGCAGACTTTCACGCTTATCGCGCCCAACGGGTCACACCGCTGGAAGTAACGCTTCAGGATGCCACGCTGTATAACCTGCCTGCGCCGACCCAAGGCATGGCCTCGTTAATGATTTTAGGTATCTACGAGCGCCTAAAAGCCGCCGAGCCCAACGGTTTTGACCACCTGCATGGTTTAATTGAAGCCACCAAACGCGCCTTTATCCTGCGCGACCAAAACGTCACCGACCCCGGCCGTGTGCCAACACCGCTGCAAGATTTGCTCAGCGAAGAGAACATTGGCTTAGAAGCGGCTCAGATCGACCCGCAGCACGCCCTACCCTGGCCCCACGAACCAGCGCCAGGCGACACCATTTGGATGGGCACCGTGGATAGCGAAGGACGTTCGGTGAGCTTTATTCAGAGCATCTACTGGGAGTTTGGCAGCGGCGTGGTGTTACCGGAAAGCGGCGTGCTGTGGCAAAACCGCGGCATCAGCTTCTCGCTTAACCCCGACGACCTGCGCAGCTTAGCCCCTGGTCGCAAACCCTTCCACACGTTGAACCCGGCGCTGGCCAAATTTAACGATGGCCGCACCATGGTTTACGGCACTATGGGCGGTGAAGGCCAGCCGCAAACCCAGGCGGCCGTATTTTCACGCTATGCAATGCACGGCATGCCGCTCCAGCAGGCGATTACCGCCCCCCGCTGGTTGCTGGGTCGTACCTGGGGAGAAAGCAGCACGAACTTAAAGCTGGAAGCGCGCTTTGACGACGCGCTGATCACCGCCTTAGTCACGGCGGGCCATGATGTGGAAGTACTCCCAGAGGCATTCAGCGACACCATGGGGCATGCAGGTGGGATTGTGCACCACCCCGATGGATTAATAGAAAGCGCCCACGACCCGCGCAGTAATGGCGGGGCGGCAAGCTTATAAGAAGCAGACTGGCGGCTTTCTCAGCCTTCGCACAGGCTGAACTTGGGCAGGTGGCTAGCTGTCACTTACACAAGTGATAAGCTAGTCTGCCTAATAAGCCTCTGAATGATTGAAACCAGAGGGAAAGGAGAACCCCATGGCGAAAATAGAAAAATCCCCCGACGAATGGCAACAACAGCTAACCCCAGAGCAGTACCGTGTTGCGCGTGAAAAAGGCACGGAACGACCGTTCACCGGCGACTATCAGGTGCGCGATGCGCAGGGTATTTACCACTGTGTCTGCTGTCATGCGCCGCTGTTTGAAAACGAGCACAAGTTTGACGCTGGCTGCGGTTGGCCAAGCTTCGACCGGCCGCTGGGCACCCGCTGTGTGGAGGAGCATACCGACACCACGCACGGCATGCAGCGAACCGAGGTGGTCTGCTCCCACTGCGATGCCCACCTGGGTCATGTATTCCCCGATGGGCCTCCAGATACCACCGGTTTACGCTACTGCATTAACTCCGTGTCACTGGAATTTCACCCCGACGAGTAATCAGCGTTAAGTCCGGCGGGCTGCTATAATGGCAGCCCGCTTTTTTTGTGCTTGTAGGAGAGATTCATGCTCGGCTGGTTTCCAGGACATATGAACAAGGCCCGCCGCCAGATTGCGGAGGTGCTGCCAGAGATCGATGTCGTGATCGAGGTACTCGACGCGCGTCTGCCCTACTCCAGCGCCAACCCGATGCTGGCCGAGCTAACCCGCCATAAGCCGGTGTTGAAAATTCTCTCCCGCGCCGATCTCGCCGACCCTGAGCGAACGGCCGAGTGGGTGGCTTTTTTCGATGCCCAAGAGAATATGCGCGCCCTGGCGGTGACCACCACCAATACCCGCGAACTAAAGAAAATCCCCAAGCTATGCCATGAGCTGGCCGGTGCCGTGCGTGCTGATCGCGATGTCCGCGTAATGGTGATGGGCATACCGAATGTCGGTAAGTCCACGCTGATTAACGGCTTAGCAGGGCGAAAAATCGCCAAAACCGGCAACGAGCCTGCGGTGACCAAGCGCCAGCAAAAGGTACGTATTGATGGGCGTGTGGCGCTTACCGATACCCCTGGGGTACTGTGGCCCAAAATTGAAGACCAGGCCAGCGCCTATCGCCTCGCCGCCACCGGTGCCATTCGCGACACGGCCATTGAGTACACAGACGTGGCGATTGTGACCAGCGCGGAGCTTGCCAAACGCTACCCTGAAGCGCTCACCGAGCGCTATAAGCTCAAAGAGCTGCCGCCCTACGCGGCGCCCGATATTCCCCACGACATTGATGCGGACGGCCCCAAAAAGCCTGACTTCCTCGCTATTGCTGGCTTTGACGGCAACGCCATTTTGAAAGATATTGCTGCTCGCCGTGGCGGACTGCGCCCCGGCGGTGCCGTCGATCTGCATCGCGGCGCGGAAGTACTGCTTCACGAACTGCGCGATGGCAAGCTAGGCCGACTAACCCTTGAAACTCCGGCGGATATTCCCCCACCGCCCGAGCAAAACAACGAAGACAATCAAGACCTTTCCGACGCATAATGGTTTGGCAGCCTGTTAGCCGATGACGGCTCGTAGGCGCTTACCTTTTGGATACTTTGGGCCTCTCGCTACTTTTGGACAGACACCTCATGGATACCCCGCAGTCGCACGAATCACAACCGCTGAAGAAATCTCATAAGCTGCACAATGTCTGCTATGACATTCGTGGCCCGGTACTCGACCATGCCAAGCGCCTGGAAGAGGAAGGCCAGCGGATTCTCAAGCTCAACATCGGCAATCCTGCGCCGTTCGGCTTCGAGGCGCCGGAAGAGATTCTCCAGGATGTGATGCGTAATCTGCCCACCGCCCAGGGCTACTGCGACTCCAAGGGCCTCTACTCCGCCCGTAAAGCAATAATGCAGGAGTGCCAGCGTAAGCAGATTCCCAACGTGGGCATTGAGGATATCTTCATCGGTAACGGCGTCTCCGAGCTGATTGTGATGGCCATGCAGGCGCTGCTCAATGACGGCGATGAGGTACTGATTCCAGCGCCGGACTACCCGCTATGGACCGCGGCCGCCCACCTTTCCGGTGGCCATGCGGTGCACTACCTGTGCGACGAACAAGCCGACTGGACGCCCGACATGGCGGATATTCGCGCCAAAATCACCAGCCACACCCGGGCCATTGTACTGATCAACCCCAATAACCCAACGGGTGCGGTATATCCGCCTGCCGTGGTTAAAGAGGTATTGGCAATCGCCAAGCAGCACAATCTAGTGGTGTTCTCTGATGAGATCTACGACAAGATTTTGTATGACGGCGTTGAGCACACCGCTACCGGGGCACTGGCGGACGATGATCAGTTAGTCATCACTATGAACGGTCTCTCCAAAAGCTACCGTTGCGCCGGCTTCCGCTCAGGCTGGATGATTATTTCCGGCACCCTGGCCAAGCTAAACGCCCAGGACTATATCCAGGGGCTGAATATGCTGGCCTCTATGCGGCTGTGCGCTAACGTGCCCGCCCAGCACGCGATTCAAACCGCGCTGGGGGGCTATCAGTCGATCAATGATCTGATCCTGCCCGGCGGGCGACTGCTGGCCCAGCGCGATATTACCGTGGAGAAGCTGAACGCTATTCCCGGGGTCTCCTGCGTGAAACCCAAAGGCGCGCTCTACGCCTTTCCACGCCTCGACCCGAAAGTGTTCAACATTAAAGATGACCAGCAGATGGTGTTGGATCTGCTGCTACAGGAAAAAATATTGCTGGTGCAGGGCACCGCCTTTAACTGGCCCGAGCCGGACCATGTACGCATCGTCACGCTACCCTGGGCCGACCAGCTTGGCGATGCGCTGGACCGCTTTGCTAACTTTTTGTCCCGTTACCGTCAGTAAGTCAGGAAGATTTAACAGCCTCCATGACTTGAAACTGCCATGAACAGTACGTATCTAAGCAACTATTCCGTGACCCATTTCACTGGCTGCTGTTAAACCGTTTTATAAACGCTTAGGGAGAACCTGCACCATGATGCGAATTCTACTGTTTTTAGGCACCAATATAGCGGTATTGTTGGTCGCCAGTATTACCCTGCGCCTGCTGGGCGTTGAAGGGTATCTGCGCGGCCAGGGGATCAACTTCACCAGCCTGCTGATTTTCTGCTTTATCTTCGGTATGGCGGGCTCGATTATTTCGCTGTTCATCTCCAAATGGATGGCCAAGCGCAGCACCGGCACGGTGATTATTGAAACGCCTTCCAACTCCACAGAGCAGTGGTTGCTGGATACCGTTGCGGAGCTTTCCCGTGAAGCGGGTATCAAAACGCCGGAAGTGGGCATCTTCCCCGCCCAGCAGTCCAACGCCTTTGCGACTGGCTGGAATAAAGATGATGCGTTAGTCGCTGTTTCAGCGGGCTTAATGAACCGTATGCGCCCGGAAGAAGTGCGCGCAGTACTGGCTCACGAAATAGGTCACGTCGCTAACGGCGATATGGTAACGCTGGCACTGATTCAAGGCGTGGTGAACACCTTTGTCATGTTCTTTGCCCGGGTGGCGGCGCACCTAGTGGATAACTTCCTGCGCAGCCGTAGCGAGGGCGGTGGCGGCCTGGGCTTTATGGGTTACTTCGCAGTGGTTATGGTCGCTGAGATTGTATTTGGTATTTTGGCCTCGGCGATCGTCGCCTGGTTCTCGCGCTACCGCGAATACCGCGCCGACGAAGCAGGTGCACGCTTGGCGGGCACCAACGCCATGGTCAGCGCGCTGGCACGCTTGAAAACCGAAACCGAAATGCCCGACCAAATGCCTGATACGCTGCGCGCCATGGCCATCACCAAAGGCCAAACACGCTCGCTGGTGGAAAAGCTATTTGCCAGCCACCCGCCGCTGGATGAGCGCATCCGCGCACTAAAAGAAGCCGCTTATCGTCAGTAAGTTTTTCCGCAATTTCATACGTTTAAGGCCCGCATATGCGGGCCTTACTGTTTTTCGCCATCGGTTTTCAATAGCTGTTTTTCACAATCTAGCTAGTGTTACCGCAAACCCTGCACCACGCAGTATACCCTCTAGCGCTACCGCCTCCCCTGATAGCTGCACGTTGAGGGTAGCGAACTCGCGGCGTAGCGGGTAGTTGGCGCGGCAGTCGTCAAAGCCTTTGCGCATACCGTGATGCAGCGTTTGACGCTCTAGCGCATCGTGGTCGCGGCGTACGTCGTAAACTGCTCGCATGCAGAGTCGCAGGGCGTCTTCCGGGGGGAGTGCGTGCTGCAAATGCAGCGACGCGAGGGCGGGCGGTGGGCAAATATCAGCAAACGTCAGCTCGCTGGGTTGGCCGCAGTGGTGCGCCAGCGCTTGCCGTATCATCCAGGTGCCGCGCAGCTTGCCATCCAGGCTATGCCCGGCAATATGCGGCGTTGCCAACGAGACCAGATCGCGCAGTCCAGCGTCGATGTCCGGCTCATCTTCCCATACATCCAATATTGCGCTGATATCGCCCTTCCCCGCCAACCGGCTGCGCAACGCCAAGCCATCCAGGCAGTCCCCACGCCCAGCATTCAGAACAACGCAACCCGGCATCAGCTCTTCGATGCGCTGGGCGTTGAGTAGTTGGTAAGAGGCGTGAGGGCCTTCCCGGGTCAGCGGCGTATGCAGGCAGAGCACATCACAGCGTTCAATGAGGGCGTCTAGAGAGTGAAACCCTCTCACCCCCTCCTCCTCAGCCCGGGGCGGGTCACAGGCCAGCGTTGCTATGCCCATGGCGGTTAGCCGTGCTTGCAAGTGGCTGCCCACATTACCCACTCCCACAATACCCACGGTACGCTCGCTAAGCAGCCAGCCATCGCGTTCTGCCAGCGTCAGCAGGCTGCTTAATACGTAGTCGACCACCGCTTCGGCATTGCAGCCGGGGGCACTGGCGAAAGCGATATCGCGCTTAGCGAGCGCCACCTGATCGATATGATCGGTGCCGATGGTGCAGGTGCCAATAAAGCGCACGGGGCTATCAGTAAGCAACTTATCGTTAACGTGGGTAATGGAGCGCACAATCAGCGCGTCGGCGGCGTGAAGATGAACGGCGTTTATCTCCCGCCCGGGTACGCGGGTTAGCGTACCCAAGGAGCCAAAGCAGGTGTCTGCAGCAGGGATGTTAGCGTCGATGACAAGTTTCATAGGCGTTTGGGTATCCGGGCTTTACAATACGCCCGCGACGGCTGATGGGCAGGCGTGTTTAAAGGCTATCTTTTAAGGGCTAAGTAAGGAGAGTGTTGTGATCGTACGCTGGGAAACCAACCATGACTATGTGTTGGTTCATATTCACCAGGATATGTTTGGTGACTGGATTTTCAGCCGCGCTTGGGGCCAAATCGGCACTCAGTTTGGCGGCCTGAAACATCAACTAGCCGATACGCTGGATCAAGCCCATATGTGGCTGGAGGATGAGGCCACCATCCAGTCTTCACGGGGGTTTCGCAAGGTGCTGGAAGTGGCCGACCATACGCCAGAAGGCCAGGAAGCCATGCGCCAGCTTTCACTGCTGGATGTGCTTTAGCCACCACGTTTAGCCATGCTTGTTAACCGCGCACTTTTAGCCATACACTTTTAGCCTAAGAAGCGCCGCCCGTCACGCTCATGGGCGCCTTTAGGCGCTGTGCTTTCTGGCGGTGCGGTAAACGCCGCCAGCGCCGATTCATCCAGCCAGCCGCGTTCGCGCAGCCAGGCACTTAAGCGCTCCAGCTCAAAACCACGATCCAGCTCCTTACCGTCACTGTCCATCAGCACCGGGATACGCACGCCGTAGCGCTCCACCAAGGCATCGTCGTCGCTAATCTCGATATGGTGCAACCATACCTTTTGGTTCGCGAGCGTGGCCACCAGTGACTCTAATTGGGTACACAGGTGGCAGCCCATGGTCGTGTAAAGCGATAGCTGGATCATACTGAAGCTCTCTTCATACTACAGCTCTCCTATGACGCCTTATGGCGAAGTAGAAACACATGGTGCAAGTTTGTACGCCGCTGGAAATCGGGGTCGAAGCTACGCCCGGTAATGTCCTCTACGGCAAATTGCTCGCTAAGCGCCTCATCCAGTTTAAAGCGCCGCTGGTTATTAGAAAATACCAAGGTTCCACCGGGTGCCAGGCGCGCCATTGCGAGCTCCACAAGCCGCGGGTGGTCACGCTGCACGTCGAGGGTGTCGCGCATCTTCTTGGAGTTAGAGAACGTCGGCGGATCCATAAAGATCAGGTCGAACTCGGCGTTGGCGGTTTCCAGCCAGCGGAAACAGTCGTCGCGCACCACCCGGTGCAGTCGCGTATCAAGTTTATTTAGCGCAAAGTTGTCTTTCGCCCACTCCAGGTAGGTGTTGGACATATCCACGCTCACGCTGTCGCTAGCGCCACCCAAGGCCGCCTGTACCGTCGCTGTGGCGGTATAACAGAACAGATTTAAAAAGCGCTTACCGCTGGCCATTTCGCCCAGCATGCGCCGTACCGGCCGATGGTCAAGGAACAGCCCGGTATCCAGGTAGTCGCGCAGGTTGACCCATAGCCGTGCTGCGCCCTCCTGCACCTCAAAGCGTTCACCGCTGGCGGCTCGCTTCTGGTACTGAGCGCTGCCAGTTTGGCGCTCGCGGCGTTTGATATAGATTTTGCTGGCATCAACGTTAAGCGCCTCGGGCATGACTTCCAAGGCATCGTACAAGCGCTTTTGCGCCTGAGCCGGATTGATCGAACTGGGCGCCGCGTACTCTTGCACGTGCACGCGATCACCGTAACGATCCACCGCCAGGGCGTACTCGGGCATATCAGCGTCATAGATGCGATAGCTGGTTTCACCGCTCTGTTTAAGCCATTTCTTCAAGCGCTTCTGATTTTTAATCAGTCGATTGGCAAACATCTGCGCATTGTCTGAGCCTTTTGAGGCTGGTGCGTGAGGCGTTTCTTGGCGATCTTCAGCAGTCGGCGCAGCACCGCTCTCAACGCTGGCCTGGGGCGCATCGCTAACGGCAGGCGAGTGCTCGGCACCACCAATCTCCATTAGCAGCAGCTTAGCATCCAAGGCGCCGTTTTTGAGCGCATACTGTTTGTGCGCCCGCATAGCCAGCCGGTGGCCGAGATCCGGGTTGCCGGTAAAGACCGCCAGCGTCCAGCCGGGAAACAGCGCTTTGGCTTTCTCACCCAGCTGGGCGTAGAGACGCACCAGCTCAGGCAGCTCGCCCAGCCGTTCGCCGTAAGGAGGATTGGTGATCAGCAGGCCGCTTTCAGCGCTGAGCGTTTCTGGCCGGGTCAGTTGGGCCAGACTCTGCCCATGCAGGGAAATCAGCGCAGGAATACCCGCTCGCATGGCATTGGCTTTCGCCGCATTGAGGGCCGCCGGGCTCTGGTCGAAACCTAAGAGTTGCGCTTTGCAGCGCTTGCGGCCAATCGACGCGCGCGCTTCGGCTTCGCGCTTCTGCTCCCGCCACGCCTCGTCATCATGCCCTGCCCAGCCGTGAAAGCCGAAGCGCTCACGATTAAGGTTTGGCGCTTGGTCGGCGGCCATCATGGCGGCTTCGATGAGTAGCGTGCCCGCACCACATAGCGGATCAATCAGCGGCTCACCCGCTTTTAAGCGCTCGGGCCAGCCCGCGCGCACCAATAGCGCTGCGGCCAAGTTCTCTTTTAGCGGCGCGTGGCCTACGTCACGGCGATAGCCCCGGCGGTGCAGGCTTTCACCAGAGAGATCCAGGCCAATGGTCAAGTTCATCCGGTGCAGATGGGCGTAGATGCGCAAATGCGGGGTTTTGGTATCCACGTTGGGACGTTCCTGCCCGGCCAGCTGCAGGGCATCGACCACGCCGTCTTTAACGGTTTGCGCGCCAAAGCGGGTATGGCGAATATGCTCGCTGCGGCCGTGGAAATCCACCGCCAGCGTGTTACCCGGTGCCAGGTGTTGCGTCCAGGCGATGCGGGCGACCACATCGCGCACCTGCTCGGCGGTGTCGATCATCGATTCGCGCACCAGGGTTAAAATCACCCGGTTAGCTAATCGCGACCATAGGCATACGCGGTAGGCGATGGCCTGACTGGCAGTGAAGTACACCCCAGCCACCGTGGTTTTGCCCGGCGTAGCGCCCAGCGCTATGAGTTCATCGTGGAGCAGGCCTTCGATGCCTTTGGGGCAGGTGGCTAGCAAATTTAGCGGAGCAGTTTGGTTCGACTCGATCATGATAATAGCGGCGCTGAAAGGCGCGATATTCCTGTATATAACAAATGAGTTTACGTTTTATGACAAATTGGTAGTCGACAGATGACCCCATCATGGTCTAACAATAAGAGAGTAGCTACTGAAAAACGCATGCGTTGCCTGTCAGGGCCGGTTTATGACTCGGCCTATGATTTGAAAGAGATCGCCGCTCGACCCGTTCAGCTCGTGAGTGCTAGACATTTGAGTTGAGGCGGCGTCTCGCTCTTGAAGCAAGCTCTCGGAATAATGGTGTTTTCGAACATGTATTACCAATAGTGTCGTCAACATCCTATTTCTTATCAAAGGCTTTCGTGAAAAGAGGTTAGCCAATGAAACGGCAAAAACGTGATCGCTTCCAGCGGGCTTATGTCCACGGCTACAAAGCGGGTGTATCGGGTCGTTCTCGTGATGACTGTCCCAGTCAAGATATCAATTTACGCGAATACTGGATGAGCGGTTGGCGTGAAGGTCGCGGCGACCAGTGGGATGGGATGACCGGCATTTCCGGTATCCATAAAAACCCCATGGTCATGACTTAACGTTTTTAGACTCTCTGATGTTTAAATGTAAGCTAACTTTTAAACAAAAGGTTATAAGTGAGCCCACTTTTTAAGTGGGCTTTTTAGCTAGCTTTCAGTGCCCTCGCACACTCGCCGACTAGTTTAGGCCCTTGGTAGATCAAACCTGAGTAGAGTTGCACTAAGTCCGCGCCAGCTGCGATTTTGGCCTGGGCGGCAGCGGCGCTATCAATACCGCCTACGCCAATAATCGGCAACGCGGGGAGGTGCTCACGCAGTTGTCGAATCACGCGATTGGATGCTTCGAAGACCGGCTTACCAGAAAGTCCACCGGCCTCCTTCGCTTGGGGGTCGTCCTGCACCGCTTCACGGGATACCGTGGTATTGGTGGCAATCACACCATCAAGGTGGTTGCGCTCAATACTTCCCGCCATCAACGCTACTTCTTCAGCACTCATATCCGGAGCGATCTTAATGAGCAACGGCACCTTGCGGCCCGCTTGGGCATCAAGCTCTATAGCGCGGGCACGAATAGGCGCCAACAGCGCGTCCAACTGCTCGCCAAACTGCAGACTGCGCAGCCCGGGGGTATTGGGTGACGAGACATTAACGGCAATGTAGTCCGCATAAGGGTGCACCGCGTCTAAACACACCAGGTAGTCATCCAACGCCTGCTCTACTGACGTGGTGAGGTTCTTACCAATATTGATACCCACTATGCCAGCGTAATGGCGCTGTTTAACCTGCTGAATCAGATGCTCCACCCCTTTGTTGTTAAAACCAAAGCGGTTGATGATCGCCTCGTGCTGCGCCAGACGAAACAGCCGGGGCTTGGGATTGCCCGGCTGGGATTTGGGCGTGACGGTGCCCACTTCGACAAAGCCAAAGCCCAGCGCACCCAGGGCATCCAAATGGTCGGCGTTCTTATCCAACCCGGCGGCGAGCCCGACGCGATTGGCAAACCGCAGCCCCATCAGCTCGACGGGATCATTGACCGGCTGTCCAAATAGCCGCGTTACGCCGCCCATGCGATGCAGTGTCTCCAGCGCGCTTAGCGCCATGCCATGGGACGTTTCTGGATCAACGCGAAAGAACAGCGAACGGGCAAGGTTATACATAGCGGGTCTCTAAAAACGGGTGCGGGGCTGAAAACGGGCGCCAGTATAACGCAATAAAGCGCGCCCCGGTGGAGAACCGGAACACGCTTTACAGTGGCGTATGAAAAAGCTAGGCGAACCTACGCCTCGCTATCGCTCTCGGCAAGATCAACCAGCTCGCGTACCGCGACGGCAAACAGCGCAAAGCCGCCTTCACTGCCGCCACGCACCTCTTCGATAAGACGGCACCAGCGGCGGTGCAGGTCAGCGTGCTGATCCAGCCACTGCGCCACCCGCTCCTGGGTATCGCGGCTTCCGGCATCCAACTTCAGTACGCTGGTGGTCAGCGCCAACTGCTGGCGCTCAATATCGTCACGGAAGGTTTCCCGCGCCTGGGCCTGCCAGGCGTCGCGCACTTCCAGCTGGGTTACCTGCTGAATCATCCACGGCAGTTCCAGGCGGCTGCCAATTTCATACAGCACCTCCGCTACCCGCTGCGGTTTTTCATTGGTCAGGCGCGCCGCTTGGATAATACCCAGCCCAGCGTAGAGGCTTGATGACGCTGCCACGGTGGACGCCAAGGCCTCGGGCACACCCGCTTCCAGCAGCTCGTCGCGGCGGTTATTCCAAGCGCTCAGCTCTTCGCCGCTGAGCAACTCACCTATACCTTCCTGCAGCTGCGCTAAGCGGGGAGCAAAGTACTCAATGGTATCCTGGGTCGAGAGCCCCAAATGCTGACGCACAAACCAGCGCGTGGCACGGCGGATCAAGCGCATCAGATCGAGCATCATTGAGGTCTGAATACGGTTGGGCACCTGATTATCGAGGGCTTCAATCTGTGCCCATAGGCCGGGCAAGTTGAAGCTATCGCGGGCCACGATATAGGCCCGCGCGATATCGGCACGCCCAGCGCCGGTGGAGTCCATCAGGCGGCGTACAAAGACGATGCCCATATGGTCAACCAAGTCATTGGCGACCTGGGTGGCGACAATCTCCCGCTTCAGACGGTGCTCGTACATCTCGTCTTTAAAGCGCTCAACCAGCACTGATGGGAACAGCCGCTCCAGATGCCGGTGAATGTAGTGATCGTCCGGCACTTCAGAGGTGATCAAGTCGCCCTTCAAGGTGCTCTTGGCGTAGGAGATCAGCACCGAAAGCTCTGGCAAACGCATCCCTTGGCCATTACTGGTGCGCTCTTTGAGCACCTCATCGGTGGGCAGGAACTCCAACTCGCGATCAATTTGTCCTGCGGCTTCCAGTTCGCTGATAAAACGGCGGTAAGGGCCCATCGAATAATCGGAGAGGATGGCCGATAGATCCAGCGCCTGACTCTGGCGGTAGTTATCCAGGATCACCAGATCACCTACCTCATCGGTCATGTCCGCCAGCAGTTCATTGCGCTGCTTGTCGGTCATATCGCCACGCTTGACCACTTCATCGATCAGGATTTTGATATTGACCTCATGGTCAGAGCAGTTCACCCCACCGGCATTGTCAATAAAGTCGGTATACACCCGTACACCCTTGGCGGCGGCTTCCATACGCCCGCGCTGGGTCAAACCGAGGTTACCGCCCTCGCCGACCACACGGCAGTTTAAGTCATTACCGTTAATGCGCAGCGTGTCGTTAGCTTTATCGCCTACATCAGCGTCAGTCTCTTCAGAACCTTTCACGTAGGTACCGATACCGCCGTTCCAGATCAAATCCACCTTGGATTTGAGCATGGCGCGGATCAGTTCATTGGGCGACAGGCGCTCTTCATGAATGCCAAATACCTGCTGCATCTCCGGCGTGATGGCAATTGACTTGGCGCTACGGCTAAAGATGCCGCCACCGGCGGAGATCAGCTCCTGGCTGTAGTCTTCCCAGCTTGAACGTGGCAATGCAAACAATCGCTTACGCTCGGCAAAGGAGGCCTCTGCATCCGGGTTGGGGTCGACAAAGATATGCAGGTGGTTGAAGGCGCCGACTAGCTGAATCTTGTCAGAAAGCAGCATGCCGTTACCAAACACATCGCCAGCCATATCGCCGATCCCCACCACGCTAAACAGGTCGCGTTGGGTGTCGAGATCAAGATTTTTGAAGTGGCGTTTAACCGATTCCCAGGCACCGCGCGCGGTGATACCCATTTTCTTGTGGTCATAGCCATTGGCGCCGCCAGAGGCAAAGGCATCACCCAGCCAGTGGCCATACTCAATGGAAATTTCGTTAGCGATATCCGAGAAGGTAGCGGTGCCTTTATCGGCGGCCACCACCAGATACGCATCATCCGCATCGTGGCGAACCACATTTTCCGGCGGGACTACGTCCCCCCCCACCAAATTGTCGGTGACATCCAATAGCGCACGGATAAAGAGTTGATAGCAGGCAATACCTTCTTTCTGGACAACGTCACGGCTGGCATTTTCCGGCATGCGTTTACACACAAAACCGCCTTTGGCGCCGACCGGCACGATAACCGCATTCTTCACCTGCTGGGCTTTCACTAGCCCCAGCACTTCGGTGCGGTAATCTTCAAAGCGATCCGACCAGCGCAGACCACCGCGGGCCACTTTGCCGCCACGCAGGTGCACGCCTTCTACCCGCGGCGAGCAGACAAAAATCTCAAACATCGGCCGCGGCTTGGGCATACCGGTGACTTTAGAGGGCTCGAGCTTGTAGGCGATGTAGTCTTTAAAGCGCCCACCCTCGGCAAGCTGGTAGTAGTTGGTCCGCAGGGTGGCGAGGATCAGCTCCATAAAGCGGCGCAGCAGCTGGTCGTCGTTAAGGCTGGCGACACCTTCAAGGCGCTCGTTCAAGCTGGCAATACACTCGTCGGTGGCGTGGCTCTGCTGCTCAGGATCAAAACGCAGCCGGAATAGCTCAACCAGCTCGCGGGTAATGGCCGGGTAGTTGGCCAGCGTGGCGGCAATATAGTCCTGGGACATGCCGAAGCGGATCTGCTTTAAATAGCGGGCGTAGCCGCGCAGCATGGCCACTTCGCGCCAATCCAGCCCGGCGCCGATAATCAGGCGGTTAAAGGCATCGTTATCGGCTTCGCCGGTCCAGATGCGCTTAAAGGCTTCGGTGAACACATCGCGCATATCGCCCAGACTGACATCCGCACCGCTGTGCTCAAGCTCGAAATCGTGGATCCAGTAGCGCTGTTCAGGGGCGTTGATATCGTAGGGACGCTCGCCAATCACGCGCAGGCCAAGATTTTCCATCATCGGCAGCACGTCAGAGAGAGGTATCTGCGTACCGCGGTGGAACAGCTTCAGATTAACCCCGCCGCCCTGCTCTTCCAGCGGGCGATAGAGCGACAGCGATAAATCGTCGCCGTTGTTCAGCGTCAGCAGGTGCTGAACATCAAACACCGCGGTACGCGCGGAGAAGTCTTCCCGGTAGCTGGCAGAGAACGCCTCGCGGAACTGATCCATAAGCAGATTAGCGCGCTCTTCACCGAAGCCTTCAATCATCGCGCTCTGCAGCTCGTCGCGCCAGCTGCGCGCCAGCCGCGCCACTTTACTCTCAAGGCGTTTGAGGTCGTAGTCGCTGGGCGCGTCGCCATTAAAGCGCAGAATCAATTGAATACGCGCCAGCACCGACTCGGATAAATAGGTATTGAAGTCGCCAAAGTGGGCGTCCAGCTCGTCGCACAGTACGTTTTGGATGCGCTGACGCAGGTCCGTAGAGAACACGTCGCGGGGCACAAACACCAGGCAGGAATAAAACTTGCCGCTGATATCGGCGCGAATAAACAGCCGCACCTGGCGGCGCTCGCGGATATTGAGAATGCCCAGCGCGGTACTCGCCAGCGACTCGGTATCAATCTGGAACAGGTCATCGCGGGGGTAGACTTCCAGCACCTGGAGCAGCTGCTTGCCGTTGTGGCCTTGGGGGTTAAACCCAGCAATATCCATTACCGCTTTAAGTTTGCGGCGCAGCAGCGGAATATTGCGCGGTGACTCGTTATACACCGTAGAGGTAAACAGACCAAAGAAGCGCCGCTCGCCGATCACATTGCCGTCGTCGTCGTAGCGGTCAATGGTGATATAGTCTGGGTAGGTAGGACGGTGCACCCGGGAATGATGGGCGCTTTTGGCAAACGACAGTAGTTGCGGCACCAGCACATAATCGTTGTGCTCATCCACGCCCTCTTCGGTACGAATGCGCTCGCAGTAGCGCGGCTGATCCAGGCGGAACACGCCTAACACGCTATCGGCATCGCGCTGCAGTTCGTGGCCTTCCAGCAGGTACTCGTCGTAGCCCAGGAAAGTGAAGTTATCTTTGAGCATCCACTCCAAAAAGGCAATCGCCTCTTCGTGGTCGTCGGGGTCGATCTGCGGCGGGCAGTTTTTCTCCAGCTCTTGAATCGATGCGGTAATTTGCGAGCACATGGCGTCGAAATCGCCTACGGCGGTACGTACATCGCGGAGCACTTCGTGCAGGTTGTGCTCAATCTTCTCAAGCAGCGCCACATCGGTGTGCCGGTCTACCTCAATCACGATCAGCGACTCGCGGGCTTCAGGCGCGTTTTCATCCCTGGGCGAGGCCAGTGCCTGTAGCTGGTGACGCTCATCACGAGCGACCGCCAGCACGGCATTTTGAATCGCGTGCACCGTCAAGCCGCGGCGGTTGAGCTCGATACGCACCGAATCGACCAAAAACGGCATATCTGCGTGGAGAACGGCGACGAAAGTATGCGTCGACTGCCAGCCGTGCTCTTCAAAATCTGGATTAAATACCCGTACCTTGGGGCTTTGCGAGTCGTGGTGCTGCAAAAACTGCCAGATCGACAGCGTTGCGCCATACAGATCGTCCAGGCGACGATCTACCAGGTCTTCCACCGGCACGGTGGCATAAAAGTGTCGAGCAAAGGCGTCCACAGTGGCGGCGCGTGCGGGGTCTAACCGCGCGTGTAGCCGCTCCTGAAGCTGCTTCAAAAGATCTTGCCGACTCTCTTCAATCGCAACGTAGTGCATCCATCACCTCGACTGCCTGGGCCATTAACCGGCCAAAAAACGAAGGACAATAGGCCTTTAGGCCAACATAACGGCTAGCTTACGCTACCTATCGTCACGGCCCTAATCACCTGACGTGTTGTTCATGACGCATACCGTTTACGCATTAGGTCGACGCTTACTCGACCTCGCGCCGCTTTAACAGCACCCCACACTCACAGTGGTCGGTAAACGGAAACTGGTCAAACAGCGCAAAGCGTTCTATCCGATGGGTGTTGGTCAGTATGGTCAAGTTTTCAGCTAACGTGGCTGGGTTGCATGAAATATAGACGATCTGGGCGTACTCGCTGAGTTGCTCACAGCTCTGCGCGTCTAAACCAGCACGCGGCGGATCGACCAGCACGGTAGAAAAATCGTACTCATCCAAGGCCATTTCCGCCACGCGACGCCCGGCTTTTTCGCCCTTCAGTGCCTGAGAAAACTCTTCAGCTGACATGCGCCCAATCTGTGCGTTCGTTACCCCATTAGCTTCCAGGTTGACGTTGGCGCTGGCCACCGAGGTGCGAGAGATTTCGGTGGCCAGCACGCGGCGGAAGTTGTCCGCCAGGGCGATGGTGAAATTTCCATTGCCGCAATAGAGCTCAACCAGATCTTTGTTTAAGCCCTGCTCTGGCTGGTCGGCGGTGACATCCCGTGCCCAGCGGAGCATTTTCTGGCAGATATGCGCATTGGGCTGGGTAAAGCTGTTTTCGACCTGTTGGTAGTGTAGCGTTCGGCCATCCACCTCTAGCCGCTCCCAGACGTGGTCACGGGTCAACACAAGGCGCTGCTTGCGGGAACGACCCATAATCATAATACCCAACTGTGCTTCCAGCGCCCGCGCTTCTTGCTCCCACTCTTCGCCTAACGGGCGGTGATAAATCAGCGTTACCAGCGCCTCCCCCGATAGCGTGGTTAAAAACTCGACCTGAAACAGCTTGCGGCGTAGCTCGCTAGACTTAAGGCAGGCCTCGCGCAGTTGCGGCATGAGCTGGTTAATGCGCTCGCTGGCCACCGCGTACTGATCTAGCCGAATCACCCGCTTGTTCTTCGGATTCTCAGGGTCTACCTCGAACATGGCGTAGAAGAGATCGTCCTCTTCGTGCCATATGCGAAACTCGCAGCGCTGGCGGTAATAACCCGGCGGCGATTCAAACACCTCTAACGCCGGTGGCTGGAAAGGGGCAAAGGTACTTTCCAGGTAATCGCGCTTGGCGGCTAGCTGCTCAGCGTAGCGCTCAGGTTCTACAACGGGGATAGCCAAGGCTGCTCCTCTTAATATTTTGATCAGAAGTAAATAACGTTCAGTCGTCCATATCCAGCCATTGGGACGCCTTAAACCCATAGCGGGCGAAACCAGCGGTCAGGTTGGCAGCGGGTGCCGTGGTAAAGCAGCGGCCATCCTGTTGACCGCTATAGAGCTCATCAACCACTTGCGCGACCCGGCGGGCAATCGCGTCGCCGGAATCGATCCAGTGCAGCGGCACAGGGGCCAGCTTGGTCAGCCAGGGCTTTAGCAGCGGGAAATGGGTACAGCCCAGCACCACGGTATCCAGGGCCCGATCGTCAGAAGATAAGCAGTCAGAAGATAAACGGAGGGCAGACGAAGGTGTCGAGGCGTGCCATAACGGCGCCAGGGCCGCCTGCATACGGTCAGTATTGGGGCTTATACCCGCCAAGTACGCTTCTGCTTCGACGACCAAGGCATCAGCGGCGACGCGAGTAATGACGCAATCACTGGCAAAGCTATCAATCAAGCGCTGGGTATAGGGCCGGCCAACCGTGGCTTTGGTGGCAAGCAGCCCAATATGGCGTGTCTGGCTGATCGCCGCGGCAGGTTTGATCGCGGGCACGGTGCCCACAACGGGGATCGCTAATCGTTCGCGCAAATTTTCCAACGCCAGGGTACTTGCGGTATTACAGGCAACGATCAAAACGCTCGGCTGGCATGCCGCCACTGCGGCGCAACACACTGCCACGATACGATCAGTCAGCGCTGCGTCTTCGCGCAGCCCATAAGGCAACCAAGCGTTGTCGCAGGCGTAACACAGCGCCGCATCAGGGTAGTGTTGGCGCAGGGACTGCGCCACCGACAGGCCGCCAACGCCGGAATCAAAAATTAACACGGGCCCTTTCATGACTCTGCCTGAAAAAAACGGAGCCGCTAGTTTAGCATGCTCCGTCATTTTATTAATGGCCGTTAGTGCGCTGCGAATGCCGCTAGCGCTATAACACGGGCACGTCGGCCCCGCGCAGCTCGGCGTAGAGTTCGGGGTAGGCTTGCTGCAAACGCTCTAACTCCTGCTCAGCGCCTGCTGGGAGCGCCTGACGCAGCTCTTCCATGTCCTCGGGGCCAAAGTGTTCATCAATCAGCGGGAATAGGCCTTCACGCTCATGGCGCAGATAGGCTCGGTGGGCTTCTAAATAGGCTTTCAAATCATCGGCAAAGCGATCCATTGGCAGAACATTATCCATCAGTATCATGTCGATATCGTTGGATAAGCGCTGCAAACGCGGCTTTAATTCACGGTAGTCCTCCGCCATCTGCTCGGTAAGCGCAACATGCTCCGGCGCCTGGGTTTGCAGCCGCTCCACACAGACACGCTCCAGCGGCGCTGCGAAACCATCCATATAGGATAAAATATAGTCGACGACCTCGCGCATCAGCTGAAAATTGGGTCGCTCTCCCTGGACAAGGGTTTTCTGCTTTAACTGCAGCACATGGAGTAATCTCGCCATGTTGGCATGATCTAGACGCAGTTGGTTTAACATCGAACCGTCTCCTTTATTGTGTCATGCCTACCATCGAGCCTTGGTGATTGACAGCATGCGATCATAAGCGCGGTAACAAGCATGTTGTGTCGCTACAACGTATCGTAACCTGAGCTTGTCGTAACGGTAGGGGGTTATCATAAACAATGCCCCTCTAGCGTTATCCTAGCAAGTGTATCTTTCTGATAGGTTACGCCAAAGGTAGTTCGCTAAGGCGCGGCTTACCACTCACACTTGTTGGTAATTTGTTGCTCAATGGTTTGATTTATAACGGAAGCTTACATGGATCTTTTTGATAGCGCCCAGGCGACACCTGCCGACGACGCCCCGTTAGCCTTTCGTATGCGTCCACGTCAGTTAAATGATTACGTGGGTCAGCAGGCGCTGGTGGGGCCAGATAAACCCTTACGCCGCATGGCGGAATCAGGCGTCGTGCGCTCAATGATTCTATGGGGCCCGCCGGGGGTTGGCAAAACCACGCTGGCGGAGCTATTGGCACGGGCTTCCCAGGCTCACCTAGAACAGCTCAGCGCGGTAATGGCTGGGGTTAAAGAGATTCGCGCCGTAGTCGAGCGCGCCCAGCAGATGTCATCCACGGTTATCCTCTTTTTAGACGAGATTCATCGCCTTAACAAGAGCCAGCAGGATGCCCTACTGCCCCATGTGGAGTCGGGCCTGCTGACGCTAATAGGTGCCACTACCGAAAACCCCTCCTTCGAAGTCAATTCGGCGCTACTTTCCCGCGCGCGGGTTTACGTGCTGAAATCGCTCACTCAAGACGAACTGACCACGGTGATGCGCCAGGCCCTTAACGACGTTGAGCGTGGGCTGGGCAAGCGCGATATCCAGGTTGATGACGAGGTATTAACCGCCCTGGCCCACGCCAGCGCAGGCGACGCCCGACGGGCACTGGGGCTTTTAGAAACCGCCTGCGATTTCGCTACCCAGGAAGCTGGCCGCGAAGTGCTGCATAAAGCGGTACTCGCCGATGTGATTGGCCACCAGGCCAGCGCCTTTGATAAGCAGGGGGATGCTTATTACGACCTGCTTTCAGCGATTCATAAGTCGATACGCTCTTCGCGCCCCAATGCCGCGCTGCTGTATATGGCGCGCTTTATGCAGGGCGGCGGCGACCCACTGGATGTGGTGCGCAGGCTAACCGCCATTGCCTCAGAAGATGTCGGCAACGCCGACCCCCGCGCGCTACCGCTGGTGATTGCGGCATGGGATGCTTACTTACGCTTGGGGGATTACGAAGGCCAGCGGGCGATTGCCCATGCGGCGATTCATTTGGCAGTGGCGCCCAAAAGCAACCGCATCGACCGCGCCTGGAGTGAAGCTAAACAGTACGTGCGCCAGCAGCCCCAGGTGGACGTGCCCACTTACCTGAGAAACGCGCCGACCAAGCTGATGGAGCAGTTAGGCCACGGCGAGGGCTACCGCTATGCCCATAATGAACCAAACGGCTACCCGGCGGGCAGTGCCCACGACTGTTGGCCTGAAGAGCTACCTAAGGCCGACTTTTTCAAGCCAAGCGCCATCGGTCAGGAGAAGCGCTTTGGGGAAATTATGGCGTGGCGGGAAAATCTTGATCAGGAAGCAGATCAGGCGCCCTAAGGCGCCTGATGGTTCAACCAGTGGCAGGTTTAACTGCCACTCTCCAGCAATTACTTATCTTTAACGACTGACTCCTTACACCTGACCATTCACGCTTCACCCTTAAAGCTCTTCGCGGATAACATCGGTGCCTTCGGGGATCTCGAAATCAAACATATCCGGGGCGATATCACCATTGAGGGTAATATTGCTAAACGTAATCGAGGTGCGCTGGCCGGTGCTGTCCATCATCCACAGCTCGCTTAGCTCTTCACCTTCAAACACCATGCTCAACTCTTCAAACAGCGTGTCGGCAGAGATAGGCACTAGAGTAAAGACATCGTCTCCCTCATCCTGCTCGTAGAAAACCTCATAGCTTTCGGCTAAATCATCCACGCTTCCCGACAGCAGCAACGCTGGGGTATGGGTGACCCGATCATCCATCTCTTGAACGGTGACCTGTTCAAGGTCAGGGTCGTACATATACACATCTTCACCGTCGGACACCACGGTTTGAGAGTACGGCGCTTCCACTTCCCAACGCAGCATGCCTGGGCGGGACAACCACATCTGCCCCCGCGCGCTCTGCATCCGCTCGCCACTTCCATCCAGAATCTGCTGTTCAAAGTCGGCTTGATAGCGCTCAAGCGGATCCAGCCGCTCGGTCAAACGTTCGGCCGCGTCATCCGCAAAAGCGGGAGCACCAAATGTTAACCCCAAAGCGCTGGCCGCAAATGCCAGTTGTGAAGGACGTTTTGTTTGCGTATCGCGCATATGATCTCCCTAGGCAACCGTTGACAGATAACCGTTGCTAAATAACGAAGCTTGTTAAAAATAACTGAGGCCGGTGTAACCGCTCATGCCTCACTCGGAAACGTAACAATCAGACGTGAAAAACGCCGTGGGGTTTCACCTACGGCGTTACTTTCACGCTTATTGCATAATTGCGCGCGGTTAGTGGCCCACCGGCGGCGGCGCCAGCACTTCCCGCGCCCCGTTGGAACCCATGGACGTCACTACGCCAGCGCCCTCCATAGCCTCAACCAAGCGCGCAGCTCGGTTGTAGCCAATTTTAAAGCGCCGCTGCACCGCAGAAATCGAGGCTTTGCGTGTTTCGGTGACAAACTGGACGGCCTCATCGTAGAGCGCGTCCTGCTCTGCATCGTCGCCATCGCCCCCTTCAGCCTCAAGGCCAGTTAGGGCATCGGCAGAGACGCCGCCAGAAAGAATCTCTTCGATATACTCCGGCGCACCACGACGCTTCCAGTCATCGACCACCCGATGCACTTCGTCATCATCCACAAAGGCACCATGGATGCGGTTAGGCGGCCCAGAGCCCGCGGGCAGATAGAGCATATCGCCATGCCCCAGCAGGCTTTCGGCGCCGCCCTGGTCAAGAATGGTGCGCGAATCGATTCGAGATGAGACCTGAAACGCCATCCTTGATGGGATGTTGGCTTTAATCAAGCCCGTCACTACATCCACCGAGGGGCGCTGAGTCGCCAGAATCAAATGGATACCGGCAGCGCGGGCTTTTTGTGCCAGGCGCGCAATCAGCTCTTCCACCTTTTTACCGACAATCATAAACATATCGGCAAACTCGTCGATCACCACGACGATGTAAGGCAACTTCTCCAACACCGGATGCGGCTGATGCACTTCCCAAGGCTGCGGCTCCCAGAGCGGGTCGGCCACTTGAGCACCGGCGCGCTCCGCTTCGTCCAAGCGGCCATTGAAGCCCGCAATGTTGCGCACCCCCATGGCTGCCATTAGCTTGTAGCGGCGCTCCATTTCAGCGACACACCAGCGCAGACTGTTGGCCGCCTCTTTCATATCGGTAACCACGGGCGCCAGCAGGTGGGGAATACCGTCATACACCGACAGCTCCAACATTTTCGGGTCGACCATAATCAGCTTCAGCTCGCTGGGCTTCGCTTTCAGCAGCATCGAAATCAGCATGGCGTTAACGCCCACTGATTTACCCGACCCGGTGGTACCCGCGACTAGCAGATGGGGCATCTTGCCCAGGTTAGCGACCACGGGACTGCCGCCAATATCCTGGCCAAGCGCCATGGTTAGTGGCGAGGTCTCCTGTTGATAGCGGTCGGAGTCGATGACTTCGCGCAGCCGGATCATGGCACGGTTGGGGTTGGGTATTTCGATCCCCACCGTGGGGCGACCGGGTATCACCTCGACCACACGCACGCTTTTGACCATCAGTGAGCGTGCCAGGTCTTTGGCGAGGTTACTGATCTTAGACACTTTGACGCCCGCGGCGGGCTTAATCTCAAAGCGCGTAATGACCGGCCCAGGCCAGGTATCGACGACTTCTGCCTTGACGCCGTATTCGCGTAGCCGCACTTCAAGCAACTCAGCCATATCGGCCAACTGCTGGTCGCTGTAGTTGGGCTGATAAGGCTCTGCGGGTGTCAGCAGTTGCAGGCTCGGCACGTCGCCTTCGGGCTCATCCAACGTCTCAAAAGCAGGCCGCTGGCTCTGCAAATGCTCCACGGTCCATAGTGCAGGGCCTTCATCCGCTTCTGGCGTGCTCTCGTCGGGCGCGAAGGTGGGCTCCTGACGGGCTGCCGGGGTTGGCGTAGGCGGCGCATTGCCTATCTCGTCATCGTTCAGCTCTTCATCATCCAGTTCTTCATCATCCCACACCGGCTCCGGGACGACCTCAGCCACCCGTTCAGGTCTACGGGCAGACTCAGGTGCAGCAATGCGCTCAGGCACACGCTCAGCCTCGCTAACACGTTGTTCGGCCTCGGTGGGGGCTTCGTCGTTGACAAAAAAGCGGCTTTCCGCAGGCGTGGGCGGCTCTTCTTGACGCGTCGCACGCAGCGGGAAGGCAGTGTCGGCTTCTTTGGGCTCTTCAAACGCAGGTGTCTGCTTCTCAGGCACTGCGGCCGGTTTCTCAGCCTGGACAAAGGCATTTTCGCGCGGCGCTGCTACCTTTTGCGCGCTGCTATCGGCTGACTCCGCGTTAGGAGTAGAAGTGATAGGTGCGGGTGTTTTAGCTGGCACATGCTTATTGCTTGAAAAAGCCGCCGCTTCCCAGGGAATAGAAGTGTCCGTGGTCTCGCTGCTTTCTGAAAGGCTGTTTTCTGAAGGACTCACTTCGGAAGGAGTCGTTTCTGAAGAACTGTTCGCTAAAGAACTATTCGCTAAAGAGCTGCTCTCTGACGTGCTGCCCGAAAGCGGCATAGACAAGCCGGGCTCACGGCGCTCGCGACCGCTCGGGCTTTTACCGACTGGCTCCGCCGCAGGCACAGCGTCGGGCTTAATCTCCGCGGTTGCGGCTTCAGGCGCTACTGGAGACTTACTTTCAGGCGCTAGTGGGGACTTAGCTTCAGGCTGTACTGGAGACTTAGCTTCTGGTTTCGGCGTAGGCTTAGCGGCGGCTTTAGCAGCCGCACGTTGCGCTGCGCGCATGCGGCGAGACTGCCGACGTGCCGATAACCAGCTGCCCAGGCGACATAGTCGCTTGCCGAGCTCATCCGCCACCTGCAGCCATGACATACCGCTAAACAGCGGAAAGCCGCTTAAAATTAACGCCGCGGCGATTAGCCCCACGCCGCCACTGCTTACCAGCGGCCTAAGCGCGCCGACCAGGCCTTCGCCCAAAATACCGCCAGAGGCGTAGGGCAGCATGCTTTCAGGGTGATAAAAGTGCAGCGCACCCAGCATGGTCGTGCCAAAAATAAGCAGCATCAAGCCGCCCGCGTGCACGGCAATCGCCACCGGGTCAAGCTCAAAACGCACCTGACGCGAGCGAATCAGCCACCAGGCGGCAAAACCAAACATGCCTGGCCACCACAATGCGCTGGCGCCAAGCAGTGAATAGAGGACATCGGCTAGCCAGGCGCCTACTTGGCCCATCCAGTTACGAACATCGGTTTCCGGGCCCTGATAAGACCAGCCTGGATCAGACGGGTGGTAGCTAAATAGTGCTAATAATAAAAACACACACAGCGCAAGCAGTATCACCACTACGCCTTCGCGTACGGAGCCTTGTAAGCGCAGGCCAAAACGACGAGCCTTATCCTTTGCGGCGTTAACACGCGCAGAAGAAGCCGATGATGGTGTTTGACGCGCGCTACGCTGCGTTCGCTTGTTTACTGCTTTATTCACTTTCAAGCGACTCTCCCTTTACACCTCAATGGCGTCTTTAATCCACTTGCGAGTTTGCATGATACCGAGCATCCTTCCGCCGTCACAGAGCACGCTGCAACAGGAGCAAGTAATGCTACCTTGGCTTTCCTCGCCACATCCTACATTTCCAGCTACGCATAACGCCCTAGAGGCGCCCAATGGCCTGCTGGCCGCTGGCGGTGAGCTCTCCCCCACCTGGCTGGTAGAAGCCTATCGGCAGGGCATATTTCCCTGGTTCAGCGACGACGACCCCATTCTGTGGTGGAGTCCAGACCCGCGCATGATACTCCTACCAGAGCAATTTAAGCAGCGTCGTAGCCTAACCAAACGATTACGCCATGGTGGCTTCCATGTCACCCTGGATCAACACTTCGACCAGGTGATTCAGGCCTGTGCCGCCCCACGTGGCGAAGAGGCTGGCACCTGGATCACGGATGACATGTGCGACGCTTACAGCCTGCTGCATGCCTTGGGCATTGCCCATAGCATTGAAGTCCATCAAAACAGCCAATTAGTGGGCGGGCTGTATGGCATTGCCATGGGCCCAGTGTTTTTCGGCGAGTCGATGTTCTCCCGCGCCCCGGATGCCTCAAAGGTAGCGCTGGCCCACCTTGCCAGGGCCATGCGCGAGCACGGTGGCAAACTCATCGACTGCCAAATGCATACGCCCCACCTGGAGAGCCTGGGCGCTATTACAGTCGCCCGCGAGGCATTCATCAACTATCTTAAAAACTGGTTGCCCGATAAGGCGTTTACGTTCCCTTCACCAACCACTGAGACACCCACTGTTCCCGCATCGCTGTGGCTAAACGCGATTGCCGCTGAGGGTAATGCATAGTGACGAACTTATTCTGTTTCAACCCTTTCTTTCAACAAGGAGGCAAGCCGTGAGCAGTAACACTCCGCGTCGCCCGGTGCGGGATTTACGCTTCTTCCTTACCGTGCCGCATGCCTGTAGCTACCTACCCGGCCGAGAGGCGACGACACTGTTTCTCGACCCTCAGGAGTCGCCAGTCCCAGGTGTCTATGACTCGCTGGCGCTGTTAGGGTTTCGTCGCAGCGGGCGCCATTTATACCGCCCTCACTGTGAGGGATGCAACGCCTGCCGCTCGGTGCGTATTCCCGTTGAACAGTTTGCGGCTAACCGCACGCAACGCAAAATTTGGCGCCGCAACGCCGATATTAGCGTGCGTATCGTGCCCGCTCACTTTGCATCAAGCCACTACTCGCTCTACGCTAACTACATTCGTCAGCGCCATGCCGACGGCGATATGTACCCGCCCAGCCGTGAACAGTATCGCACTTTTCTCACCCTTGATGAGCCCTATGCCCATCTAATGGAGATGTACCTCGACGACGAACTGGTCGGGGTAGCCGCTTTTGACCAGCTGGAGCATGGGCTCTCGGCAATCTACACCTTCTTTGCCGTGAGCGAGGCCTTGGACAAGCGTTCGCTAGGCACTTTTGCTATTCTCCAGCTTATTGAACTCAGCCGAGAAAAAGCGCTGCCGCACCTTTATTTAGGGTATTGGATCGAAGAGTGCCGTAAGATGCGCTACAAGCAGGCGTTTGCGCCGTTGGAAATCCTTGATGGGCGCCATTGGCGGCCGTTAATTCGCTAAACATGCCAGCTTTTTTGCCTTGACGGCGGGCTTACGGCACAATATAGCGCTGTTTCTTGAGCGCCCACCTAGCGGCACTCAAATTCTGACCGATTATTACATCACTAACTCATAAGTGAGGACATGCCTATATGGCACGCGAAGATCATATTGAAATGGAAGGCGTTATCGTCGATACCCTTCCGAACACCATGTTTCGGGTTGAGCTGGAAAACGGTCACGTTGTTACCGCTCACATCTCCGGCAAAATGCGCAAAAATTATATCCGCATTCTGACCGGCGACAAGGTAAAAGTAGAGCTGACACCGTACGACCTGTCCAAAGGCCGTATCGTTTACCGTTCGCGCTAAGCCCTCAGCTTGTTGATAGCTGATACTAACGCGTTGGGCTGGCTTCGACTGCTGCTAAGAACTGTTTCGAAGAATTGCTTCTAGGACAGCGCCGATCAGTGTCAATGACTGCTGACTAAGAACGACAACGCCCCGTCAAAGACAGGGCGCTGCGTTTTTATGGGTACAACATAAGTGATGGGCTTTAATGCGGCTTAGCGCCCTTTTCAGGGCGCATCTGCCATTTCAGTCTCTGTGGAAAGGTGCAACTCGCCCTCCTCCAGGCTAACGTGAACAATGCCGCCCTGGTCAGCCAGCTCGCCAAACAGAATCATCTCGGCTAATGGCTTTTTCAGCTTCTCTTGAATGAGGCGCGCCATTGGGCGTGCACCCATATCAGGATCATAGCCTTTATCGGCCAGCCAATCTCGTGCCATGTCGTCCACATCCAGCTGAACACGCTTCTCATCCAGCTGCGCCTGCAGCTCGATCAAGAACTTGTCGACGACGTTGCGCACCACCGAAACCGGCAGCGAATGGAACTGAATAATGCCATCCAGACGGTTGCGGAACTCCGGCGAGAAGGTCCGACGAATCACTTCCATGGCATCGGTGGAGTGGTCTTGATGCTGGAAGCCAATGGAGCGGCGCGACGCCTGCTCAGCACCGGCGTTAGAGGTCATGATCACGATAACGTGGCGGAAATCGGCTTCGCGGCCGTTGTTATCCGTTAAACGACCGTGATCCATGACCTGCAGCAGCAGGTTAAAGACTTCCGGATGAGCTTTCTCGATCTCATCCAGCAGCAGCACACAGTGCGGCTGCTTAGTGACCGCTTCCGTCAGCAGACCACCCTGGTCGTAACCGACGTAACCCGGGGGCGCACCGATCAAGCGCGATACGGTGTGACGCTCCATATACTCCGACATATCAAAGCGCACCAACTCGATGCCCATAATATGCGCAAGCTGCTTGGCCACTTCGGTTTTACCCACCCCCGTGGGGCCAGCAAACAGGAAGCTACCGACGGGCTTATCGGGGGATTTAAGCCCTGCCCGGGAGAGCTTAATGGCCGCCGAGAGGCTATCGATTGCTTCATCCTGCCCAAACACCAGCATCTTCAGGTCACGATCCAGCTTCTCTAGCAGCTTGCGGTCAGAGCTTGAAACACTCTTCGGCGGAATACGCGCAATCGATGCCACCACGGCTTCCACTTGCTCGACGTCGATGGTCTTAAGACGCACTTCCGGCGGCAATAGACGCTGGTGAGCGCCCGCCTCGTCAATCACGTCAATCGCTTTGTCGGGCAGGAAGCGATCGTTGATGTAGCGATCCGCTAAACGTGCCGCGCTCTCAAGCGCGCCATCGGTATACTTCAGTTCGTGGTGCTCTTCAAAGCGAGAACGCAGCCCTTTGAGGATTTTGATGGTGTCGTCGACCGACGGCGCCATCACATCCACTTTCTGGAAGCGCCGCGCCAGGGCACGATCTTTCTCGAAGATACCGCGGAATTCTTGGAACGTGGTCGAACCAATGCAGCGCAGCTCGCCCGAAGAGAGTAGTGGCTTAAGCAGGTTAGACGCATCCATCACACCACCAGAGGCGGCGCCTGCGCCAATCACCGTGTGGATCTCATCGATGAATAGCACCGCGTTAGGCTGCTTGCGTAGCTCGCTCAGCAGGCTTTTGAGGCGTTTTTCAAAGTCGCCACGGTACTTGGTACCGGCCAGTAGCGCGCCCATATCCAGCGAATAGACCACCGCATCGGCAATAACGTCGGGAACATCTTCTTCAACGATACGCTTGGCCAAGCCTTCGGCCACCGCGGTTTTACCCACGCCTGCCTCACCGACCAACAGCGGATTATTCTTGCGCCGCCGGGCCAGAATTTGCACCACGCGCTCAAGCTCGTGGTCACGGCCAATCAGCGGATCAATTTTGCCCAGCCGCGCCTGCTCATTCAGGTTGGTTGCGTAGCCCGTGAGCGGATGAGCAGCGCCCTCATTGCCACCCTCTTCCGCGTCTTCGCTCTCTGACGAAGAAGGAGCGGGAGACGGCCCGTGACCAGCCACTTTGGAGATACCATGGGCGATGTAGTTGACCGCATCAACCCGCGCAACACTCTGCTGTTTAAGGAAGTAAACCGCTTGGCTCTCTTGCTCGGAGAAGATCGCTACCAGCACATTAGCGCCGGATACTTCACTTTTACCCGATGACTGAACGTGGAAGACCGCCCGCTGTAAAACACGCTGAAAACCAAGCGTGGGCTGGGTCTCGCGATCACCCTGGCCTTCTGGAATCAGTGGCGTGGTCGAGTTAATAAAATCCTGCAGATCGGACCGCAGCTTGTCGAGGTTCGCCCCGCAGGCCTTCAGTACGTCTACCGCTGAGGCATTATCTAGCAACGCTAGCAGCAGGTGCTCAACGGTCATAAACTCATGGCGCTTTGAGCGCGCCACGGTGAAGGCCGTGTTCAGGGTCATTTCAAGTTCTTTGCTCAGCATGGCAGTCCCCTTTTCGCTACTACCTAGGGCGTATCGCCACCTAGGGCTTGCGTCGGATCAGTTTAATCGACCGGCACTCTCAACATCGGGTACAAATGGCACGGTTGCAAGCCTCACCGCCAATTATTTCTCAACGTTTTTAATTGGCGGCCTCAATATCACTTATCAACGGGTGCTCACACTCCCGGGCATATTCGTTTACCTGATAGCTTTTGGTTTCAGCTATATCCCGCGTAAATACGCCGCAGGTGCCCTTTCCTTGGGTATGTACGGCGAGCATAACCTGAACGGCTGTCTCGCTGTCCATGTTGAAAAAATCTTGCAGCACTTCAATGACGAACTCCATCGGCGTGTAATCGTCATTGTGAAGCACCACCTTATAAAGCGGCGGTTGCGCCAGCGCCGGTTCTGCTGACTGCACCGCGATATCGCCATCTTCATCGGGCATATTTGGCCGTGTCATCCCCGTTTGTACGGGTAGCATGGCCAAGCATGAACTATCTAGGTTGGGCATAAGCAGCACGGTGGTTGTCTCAACACTGACCGCTGGAAGCGTCTACAGGTCTCACGATGGCTAATTGGCTATTAACTTTCACTATTAGCTAAGACGCTTTCGATCAGCAAGGGTTCATGGAAAAATTAAAATATCACAGGGTGTAACAGGGAGTGCAAGAGCGGGTGGAATAGAGAACTTAATACGAAACCCCCGCCCGCCGAGCGGACGGGGGTTAACAAGCCTCATCGCGGGCGGTTGCTATTAGCTCTTAGCGACCATGGCCAGCGTTTCGTTAAGAGTCTTGCTGGGGCGCATAACCTGACCAGCCAACTCAAGATCTGGGTGGAAATAGCCACGAATATCGACAGACTGCCCCTGAACGCTGTTCAGTTCATCGACAATGGTCGCCTCTTTGGCCGTTAGCGCGTCGGCCAAACGACCGAATAAGGCTTGCATCTCGGCATCTTCACTCTGCTCAGCCAAGGCTTCTGCCCAGTATAGCGCCAAATAGAAGTGGCTGCCGCGGTTGTCGAGCTCACCCACTTTGCGCGACGGCGACTTATTGCTATCCAGGAACTTACCGTTCGCCTGATCGAGGGCTTTAGCCAGCATTTTCGCCCGGGCGTTATCGAAGGTGCTGCCCAGGTGCTCAAGGGATGCCGCCAGAGCCAGGAACTCGCCCAGCGAATCCCAGCGCAGGTGGTTCTCTTCCAGCAACTGTTGAACGTGCTTGGGCGCAGAGCCGCCAGCGCCGGTTTCAAACAAACCACCGCCATTCATCAACGGTACGATTGAGAGCATTTTGGCACTGGTGCCCAGCTCCATAATCGGGAACAGATCGGTCAAGTAGTCGCGCAGTACGTTGCCAGTGACGGAGATGGTGTCTTCGCCCTTACGGATACGCTCCAGGGAGAAGCGCATGGCGTCTTCCGGCGCCATGATACGAATATCCAGGCCAGTGGTATCGTGATCTTTCAAGTAGCTTTCGACTTTCTTGATCAACTGAGCATCGTGAGCGCGCTGGGCATCCAGCCAGAAGATAGCGGGCGTGGCGCTTTCACGGGCACGGTTAACCGCCAGCTTCACCCAATCGCGCACCGGGGCATCTTTGGTCTGGCACATCCGCCAAATGTCGCCCTGTTCAACGCTGTGCTCTAACACGACATTGCCGCTGGCATCGGTAACGCGCACCGTACCGTCAGTGGGGATTTGGAAGGTCTTATCGTGAGAGCCGTACTCTTCAGCTTTCTGCGCCATTAGACCCACATTGGGCACGCTGCCCATGGTGGTCGGATCAAAGGCACCGTGCTGTTTGCAATCTTCAATCACGGTTTGATAGATACCGGCGTAGCAGCGATCAGGAATCACTGCTTTAACGTCGTGTAGCTGGTCGTCGGCCCCCCACATTTTACCAGAGTCGCGGATCATCGCGGGCATAGAGGCGTCGATGATCACGTCGCTGGGCACGTGTAGGTTGGTGATTCCTTTGTGGGAGTTCACCATCGCCAAACGCGGACGCTCGGCATACAGCGCCTGTATCTCATCCTGAATCTGGGTCTGACGCTCTTCTGGCAGCGATTTAATCGCCGAGTAGAGGTCACCGATACCGTTATTGGCATCGAAACCCGCCTGCTGAAGATCATCAGCATGCTTGCTCAGCACGTCCTGATAAAACTCGCTGACCACCATGCCGAACATGATCGGATCAGAGACTTTCATCATGGTCGCTTTAAGGTGCAGCGAGAACAGCACGTCTTTCGCTTTGGCGTCAGCGACTTCTTCGGCCACAAAACGGCGCAGCGCGTTACGGCTCATCACCGCACCATCGACCACTTCGCTTTCCAGCACCGAGGTTTTCGGCTTGAGTACCGTCGTGCTGCCATCTTTCGCGACCAGCTCAATCTTAAGATCGGTGGCCTTTTCAATTAGCGCCGACTTTTCACTGCCGTAGAAGTCGCCTTCACGCATATGCGCGACATGAGATTTGGAGTCGCTGCTCCATTCACCCATACGGTGAGGATATTTGCGGGCGTAATTTTTAACTGACAAGGGCGCGCGGCGGTCAGAGTTACCTTCACGCAGTACGGGATTGACGGCACTGCCTTTGGTTTTGTCGTAGCGGGCCTGGATATCTTTTTCTTCGTCAGTTTGGGGCGTTTCCGGGTAGTTGGGAAGTTTGTAGCCCTGCTGCTGCAATTCTTTGATCACCGCCTTTAACTGGGGCAGTGAGGCGCTGATATTAGGCAATTTAATAATATTAGCTTCTGGGGTCTTGGTCAGTTCGCCAAGCTCCGCCAGGTGATCGCCGATCTGCTGCTCTTTACTCAGATAGTCGGGAAACTGAGCGATGATTCGAGCGGCCAGGGAAATATCGCGGGTCTCTACCTGAATACCAGCAGAATCGGTGAATGCGTCGATAATGGGTAGCAGGGAGTGTGTCGCGAGCGCGGGCGCTTCGTCGGTGAGCGTATAGATGATCTTCGGCGTTTTGGTCATTTTTGCGTTAACCTCTCTCTTTTCGCTGCGGTGGCAAGAAATCTTGAGCGGAGCGCGAGCTCAACGATGGGCGCCCCATCAGGTAGCCGGAGTATACCAGCGCTGCCCTCCATGCGCATGGTCGACATGCCAAAGGCACCGAGTAAAGAACAGCAACGAGACTTCATGAGCAACCTCTATCTACTGCATAAGCCTTTCCAGGTACTGAGCCAGTTCACTGACCGTGAGGGTCGCCCCACGCTGGCGGACTATATTGATGTCAATAATGTTTACCCCGCCGGCCGGTTAGATTACGACTCTGAAGGCCTGCTGCTGCTCAGCGATGACGGTGAATTGATTCACCGCATCTCTCACCCCCGCCATAAGCAGCCCAAAACCTACTGGGCTCAGCTCGAAGGGCACATTGATGACACGGCGCTCAAGGCGTTACGCCAGGGCATTACCCTTAAAGACGGCCCCACCCAGCCCGCTAAGGCGCGGCGAATAGGTCCTCCCACTACCGCGCCGCGCCACCCGGCCATCGACCCCAAGCGCCATCCCTCGACTAGCTGGCTGGAGCTAACCCTCAGCGAAGGGCGTAACCGACAGGTGCGCCGCATGACGGCCCACGTGGGCTTTCCCACCCTGCGCTTGATTCGCATCGCCATTGGCCCATGGAAGCTGGACGGTTTGGCCCCTGGCGAATGGCGTAAGGAAGCGCTACACGCTCCTCGACCCGCCAATACGCCTGCTCGCCAGCGAGCGCGACCCACCACAAAACGCAGGAAGCCCTGATGAGCCTTATTCGCAGCACCGCAGCCTGCGTGATTCAGCAGGGTGAGCGCTTTTTGATGGTAGAAGAGCAGCGCGGCGGCCCTCAGAGCGTGTTTAACCAGCCCGCCGGTCATATCGAACCCGGCGAGGGGCCTATCGCGGCAATTCTGCGTGAGGTGCAGGAAGAGACCGCTTGGCAGGTATCACTCACCGGTTACCTGGGCCTATACGTATTCCATAGCGACGCAGGACAGACGTTTCATAGCCACGGTTTTATTGCCAAGCCGCTTGATAAGCTTGATCTCGCCCTTGACCCCGATATTTTCGCCACCCATTGGCTCACACTTGAGCAAATACGCGCCTTAGATCACCAGTCACGTCTACGCAGCCCACTAGTACTCAAACGTATTGAGGATGCGCTCAGCGGGACGAGTTATCCGCTGGCGGTGATTCGCGAGTGAAGCACTCGAAGCCATCACCCCCCATCGTGTATAATCCCCGCCCAATTGCATAACACTTTTTAGCAAACCACCTTTTGCACACTATTTCTTACTGAGGATGCCAATGTCATCCAATACCCAGCCAGCCAGCGATGGTTCAACCACTACCGAGCCCTCTACTAGCGGCAAAGTCATTGTCGGTATGTCCGGCGGTGTCGACTCGTCCGTTTCTGCCCTTCTCCTCATGCAACAAGGCTATGAGGTGGAAGGTCTGTTTATGAAGAACTGGGACGAAGACGACGGCACCGAATACTGCACCGCTAAAGAAGATCTCGCCGACGCCGAAGCGGTCTGCGCCAAGCTGGGCATTAAACTGCACACCGCCAATTTTGCCGCGGAGTACTGGGATAATGTCTTTGAGCACTTTTTAGCCGAATACAAAGCGGGCCGTACGCCCAACCCGGATATTCTGTGTAACCGGGAAATCAAGTTTAAGGTGTTCCTTGAATACGCCGAAATGCTGGGTGCCGATAAAATCGCCACCGGGCACTATGTTCGTCAAGGGCATGTCCGCCAAGGCATGAGCGAAAGTCGTCCGCGCCTGCTTAAAGGGCTGGATGGCAATAAAGATCAAAGCTACTTCCTGCATGCGGTGCCGGAAGCCGCGATCGCGCGCACTCTGTTTCCCGTGGGCGAGCTGGAAAAACCCGCCGTGCGTGCGTTAGCGGAACAGCACGAGCTGATTACCGCCAAGAAAAAAGACTCCACCGGGATCTGCTTTATTGGCGAGCGGCGTTTTCGCGACTTCCTGCAGCAGTACCTACCCGCCCAACCCGGCAGCATTGAAACGCCGGACGGCGATGTGATTGGCCAACATATGGGACTGATGTACTACACCCTGGGTCAGCGCCAAGGCTTAGGCATAGGCGGACTGGCCAACTACTCAGAAGAGCCCTGGTACGTGGCAGCGAAAGACCTTGATCGCAACGTACTGGTCGCGGTGCAGGGCAAGCACGATCAATTGCTCTACTCCGACACTCTGGCCACGGAAGCCATGGATTGGGTGGCGGGCGAGCCGCCGATTCAGCAGGGTCGCTTTACTGCCAAGACGCGTTACCGGCAAAGCGACTGCCGCTGCGAAATGCGTGTGCTGCCCGACGGCGGTGTCGAGGTTACCTTCGATGACCCGCAGTGGGCCGTCACCCCCGGCCAATCGTTGGTACTTTACGATGGCGACATTTGCTTGGGCGGCGGCGTTATTCGCGCCACCTGGAAGAAAGCCGCGGAGGCTGCTGCATGAATCCCACCACGCCGATCCATCGCGCGCCCGACTCGCCGTCTGCCCGCCAAGCGCTTGCGTTAGCAGGCGTGTTCCAAGCCGCCAGTCTGGTGGACGAACTCGCCCGCACCGGGCAAGTCGACCCGCGCGCCTGGGAAACGCTGATTGAAGCCACCGTGGATACCAACCCGGAGAGCTTTGAAGCTATTTACGGCGGGCACCCCAACAACTTACGCCGTGGCCTGGATACCTTAGAAGCCCTGGTGGGCCGCAAGCAGGCGAACCCGGTGGTGCTGCGTTACGGTTTTTCGCTGCTGATGCTGATGAATAAACTGCGCACCAGCAACGACATGATGGACGCTCTGGGCCAAAAGCTCACCCGCATTCAGGGACAGGCCGAGCATTTCGGTGCTACCCATGAAAACGTGGTCGCCAGCCTGGGGGAAGCCTACCAAGAGACCATTTCCACCTTTAAAACCCGCATTGTGGTGCAAGGTGACCCCTCGCTATTGCAAAGCCGCATGATGCCCGAGCGTGTGCGCGCCTGCCTGATGGCAGGGATTCGCTTTGGGTTATTGTGGCATCAACAAGGCGGGCGGCGTTGGAAGCTGGTATTCCAGCGCAAAGCGCTACGCCGGGCGCTGGACAGCCTCAGCTGACCGCCACCCAATCGACTACTCTGTTCTCGTTTGACTTGTTCTTGATTAATTTGCTCTCGATTAATTTGCTCTCGAACCACCTGGAAACCATGCCATGCAACTCTCCGCTTTGACCGCCCTCTCCCCCGTTGACGGCCGCTACGCTTCTAAAGCCGCCGCCCTGCGCGAACACTTCAGTGAATTCGGCCTGATTCGCGCCCGTGTGATTGTGGAAGTTCGCTGGCTTCAGCGCCTGGCCGAGCACACCCAAATAATCGAAGTGCCGCCGCTCTCCGCTGAGGCAACCGCGTTTCTTGAGCAGCTGATTCGTGAGTTTTCAATCAGCGATGCCGAGCGCATCAAAGAGATCGAGCGCACTACCAACCACGATGTCAAAGCGGTGGAGTATTTCCTCAAAGAGAAAATTGCCGATCAAGCCGAGCTACATGCGGTCACCGAGTTTATTCACTTTGCCTGCACCAGTGAAGATATCAACAACCTCTCTTACGGCGTGATGCTCAGCGATGGCCTAACCGCCATGCTGCCCACCATGCACGAAGTGGCCGACGAAATCGCCAAGCTGGCCATCGCCCACGCCGCCCAGCCGATGCTATCCCGTACCCATGGCCAAACGGCGACGCCAACCACGCTGGGCAAAGAGATGGCCAATGTGGCCTACCGCCTTAAGCGCCAGTTGAAGCAGATTGAAGCGGTGGAAGTGCTGGGCAAAATCAACGGCGCCGTGGGCAATTACAACGCCCACCTGACCACCTACCCAGAGATCGATTGGGAAGCCAACGCACGTACCTTTGTGGAAGGCCTAGGGCTAACGTTCAACCCTTACACCACCCAGATCGAGCCCCACGACTATATCGCCGAACTGTTCGATGCTATCTGCCGCTTCAATACGATCTTGATCGACTTCGATCGCGACGTATGGGGCTATATTTCATTGGGTTACTTCAAGCAGCGCACGGTTGAGGGCGAAATTGGCTCATCGACCATGCCGCACAAAGTGAACCCGATCGACTTTGAAAACTCCGAGGGCAACCTGGGTCTGGCCAATGCGGTACTGAGTCATCTTGCCCAAAAGCTGCCGATTTCCCGCTGGCAGCGTGACCTCACCGACTCCACCGTACTGCGTAATCTGGGCGTAGGCTTGGCCTATGGTTTAATTGCTTACCACGCCAGCTTAAAAGGCGTCAGCAAGCTGGAAGCCAATCCCGAGCGTTTAAACGCCGACCTGGATAACAGTTGGGAAGTGCTCGCCGAGCCGATTCAAACGGTGATGCGTCGCTACGGCATCGAAAAGCCCTACGAAAAACTTAAGCAACTGACCCGCGGCAAACGTATTGACCAAGCGGGCTTTGCGGCGTTTATTGATACACTGGAATTGCCCAGCGAGGTTAAAACCGAGTTGAAGGCGCTTTCACCGGCCAACTATATTGGTAATGCTCAGGCCCAGGCCGAAGCATTGACGCAACAATTAAACTGTCTATAAAGACATCTATAACGACACCTTATATCGCCAACTTACTAACGCCAGGGCATGCCATGAACCATCACGATAAGCCGTTAACCCTGCTGGGCGATCTTACCGCCGCCGACTTTCTGGCCCATTATTGGCAGCAAAAGCCGCTGCTGATTCGTGGCGCGATGCCCGACTTCATCAGCCCCATTGAAGCCGATGAACTGGCGGGCCTTGCCTGCGAGCCTGGCGTGGAAGCACGTCTGGTCGAAGAAGAAGGCCCGGACGGCCCCTGGCAGGTCTCTCACGGCCCCTTCGATGAAGCCACCTTCGAACGGCTACCGGAAAACAACTGGAGTCTGCTGGTGCAGGCGGTTGACCACTATGTGCCCGCGGTGGCAGCACTGATGGATGAGTTTGACTTCCTACCCCGCTGGCGGCTCGATGACGTGATGATCAGCTACGCACCTCCTGGCGGCAATGTGGGCGCGCATATCGACCAGTACGACGTTTTCCTACTCCAAGCCAGCGGCCACCGCCGCTGGCAGCTGGGTGGCAAACTGACCGAAGATGCGCCGATTATCCAAGGCATTGATCTGCGCATTCTGAAAGAATTCAGCGTAGAGCCAGACTCCGACTGGGTGCTTGACCCCGGCGATATGCTCTATCTTCCTCCCGGTTGGGCACATCACGGCGTCAGTCAGAGCGATGACTGCATGACCATTTCGGTGGGTTTTCGCGCACCTTCCGCCGATGAGGCGATCACCTCCTATGCGGACTACCTCGGCGAGCAGCTACCGGCCTCTCAGCGTTACAGCGATGCAGGCATGGCGCCTGCTCAGCAGCCCGGTGAACTGGATGACGCCGCAGTGGAACGGATGCGTCAGCTGATTATGTCGACGCTGGATAACCCAACCCAAGTCGCTCAGTGGTTTGGCCGGGTGATGACCCAGCCAAAATATGTCGATCAAGTGGTACCGCTTGAAACACCGATGACCGAGGCGGCGCTTGTTGCTCAGCTACAAGACGACGAACCGCTTTATCATATGCCGGGCTCACGCTTTGCCTGGCGTAGCGACGCCAGCGGCACCACGCTATTTGTTGATGGCGACGGCCACGCTTGCTCGGCTGAATTGGCTAAACGCCTTGCCGACACTACCCCGCTCTACGCCGACGACCTTGAGCTTGACGGTGCTGCTGCGCTCATCACGCAACTGGTCAATACCGGCAGCCTGGGTTTTATGAGCGATGAAGGTGATGACGACGAGGCGTATTAATGGCGATTACCCACATTAGCACCGGCAACTGGGAAACGCTTGGCCAGGCTGCCAGCGAGATCCGGCGCCGAGTATTTATTGAAGAGCAGAGCGTGCCTCAGGAAGAGGAGTGGGATGGCTTGGATCCTGAGTGCCAGCACTTTTTGGCACTCCTCGACGGGCAGCCGGTAGGCACCGCACGGCTGCTGCCCGATGCCCATATTGGCCGTGTTGCAGTACTTAGTGATGCCCGCGGCACCGGCATCGGCGTGCTGCTGATGCAGGCCGCCATTGAGGCGGCTCGCCATGCAGGACACCCTCAAGTCGTGCTGAGCGCCCAAGTTCACGCGTTGGCGTTTTATCAGCGGCTAGGCTTCGTTGCCCACGGCGAGGAGTTTCTCGATGCAGGTATTCCCCATCGAGAAATGACGCTTTCACTCGCGTAATAGATACTCTTGTTTGATCTCTAGCACTGCTCCGGCAGTGCTTTTTTATGCCCTCCTGACGAAAAACCACTACACAAACCCACCGCTGTATTACCCGCTGTAGTCGGGTTACAACCCACTGTGCCCCCAAGTGTCAATTGTTGAATACGCCATCCTCGTGGATAGTTATTGCATTGCAGCGTTATGGCGATGTGGTTAAGGCTTCAAGCCCGCAACGCTGTATCAGATGCCTCTAGCACTGATGTCTCTAGCACCCAAGACAATGGGCTTAGAGACGATTGACTTAGAGACGATTGGCTTAAAGACAGTAACGCGAAATTCAATGATGCTGAATACAACTTCGCAGGTGCAGCATAAGCAAGCGCTGATTTGCGAAACAACATCAAGACCAAAGAGGGTAAGCTCATGTCAGGACTGCTCGACGATATCAAAGCCATGGCCCAGCTCCGCGAAGCACAAGGCGGCAAATGGGAAGCCATCAAACCTGAGTACGCCGCCCGCATGCGTGCTCAAAACCGCTTTCACACCGGCCTGGACATTGCTCGCTATACCGCCAAAGTCATGCGTGAAGATATGGCTGCTTACGATGCTGATACCGCACAGTACACCCAGTCACTAGGCTGCTGGCACGGCTTTATTGGTCAGCAGAAGCTTATCTCAATCAAAAAGCACTTTGGCACCACCAAACGTAGCTACCTCTACCTTTCTGGCTGGATGGTTGCCGCGCTGCGCTCCGAGTTCGGCCCGCTCCCCGACCAGTCAATGCACGAGAAAACCTCCGTCGCGGACCTGATTGAAGAGCTCTACACCTTCCTAAAGCAAGCCGATGCCTGGGAACTTAACCACCTGTTCCGCGCCCTGGATGAGGCTAAAGAGGCCGGCGACAGCGGCAAAGAGCAGGAGTTGATCAGCAAAATCGATAATTACGAGACCCATATCGTGCCGATCATTGCCGATATCGACGCGGGCTTTGGTAACGCAGAAGCCACCTATCTGCTGGCCAAGAAGTTTATTCAAGCCGGCGCTTGCTGTATCCAGCTGGAAAACCAGGTCTCTGACGAAAAACAGTGCGGCCACCAGGACGGTAAAGTCACCGTGCCCCATGAGGACTTTCTGGCCAAAATTAACGCCGTGCGTTATGCCTTTTTGGAACTCGGCATTGAAGATGGCGTTATCGTGGCGCGCACCGACTCACTCGGCGCTGGTTTGACGCAAAAAATTGCCGTCACCAATGAGCCAGGTGATCTAGGCGATCAGTACAACAGCTTCCTGGACGGCGATACGATTGAGAACGCCGCCGACATCAATAACGGCGATGTGGTTATCAAGCAGAACGGCAAGCTGGTGAAACCCAAGCGCCTCGCGTCGGGCCTCTACCAGTTCAAACCCGGTACTGGCGAAGATCGTGTCATTCTGGACTGCATCACCAGTCTGCAAAACGGCGCCGACCTGCTATGGATCGAAACCGAGAAGCCTCACGTTGGCCAGATCGCCAGCATGGTTAACCGGATTCGTGAAGTCGTGCCGGATGCCAAGCTGGTCTACAACAACTCACCGTCCTTTAACTGGACGCTGAACTTCCGCCAGCAGGTGTTCGATGCCTGGCAGGAAGAGGGTAAAGATGTATCGGCTTACCAGCGTGACAAGCTGATGAGCGCCGAATACGACGAAACAGAGCTTGGTCAGTTGGCCGATGAGTGGACGCGTAACTTCCAACGCGACTCATCTCGCGAAGCAGGGATCTTCCACCACTTGATCACCCTGCCGACTTACCACACCGCCGCCCTGTCCACCGATAATCTGGCGAAAGGCTACTTCGGCGACGAAGGCATGCTGGCTTACGTGAAAGGCGTCCAGCGCCAGGAAATTCGCCAGGGGATCGCCACAGTTCGTCACCAGGATATGGCGGGCTCCAATATCGGTGATGACCACAAAGAGTTCTTCCACGGCGATGCCGCGCTCAAAGCCGGTGGCAAAGACAACACCATGAACCAGTTTGGCTAATTAGCAGGTTTTAAACTGCCTTAACTCGCCATGCAAACCCTGCAACAGGAGGCCTTACAGGCCTCCTGTTTTTGCTTGTCTAGCGGTATTTGCACACTGTTTTCTTAATACGCTGTTACACTCTGGCGTAAGCTATTTGGTAGCGCCTGCGCTACCAGTTGTGATCTTTTTAAACGATCACTGGTCAAAAGCGGTGGCATCAGCTATCTTTAACGAACACTGTTCTATAACTGTAATTGCTCCTCAAACCGTCATCTTAATGACAGCCATGTGGGCGACAGTTATCAAAATAGACACACTGGAGGTTTTAATGAAACGTCTTCTTTTACCCGTTGCCGCACTAAGCATTCTCACCCTAGCTGGCTGCGCCAACACATCCGGCTACTCTGGCGATGTCTATAGCGGTAATCAGGCCAAAACAAGCCAAAGCGTCACTTATGGCACGATCGTGGCGGTTCGCCCGGTACAGATTCAAGCGGAAAGCCGTGCAGGCGGCCTTTTAGGCAGTGGTGGTGGCGCGATCATTGGTGGTCTTCTGGGCAACCAAGTCGGCGGTGGCTCGGGTCGTCAATTGGCAACGGTTGCTGGTGCACTCGGCGGTGCGGTGGCAGGCACCGCCGCTGAAGATGCGACTAACCGCGTCAATGCGCTGGAAATGGAAATTCGTCGTGACGACGGCTCTGACATCGTTGTCGTTCAGCGCGCAGACCAACAATTCCAAGCCGGTCAGCGTGTTCGCCTGATTGGTAGTGGTGCTAGCGTGAGCGTTGCACCTTATTAATGTAAGCAGCGTTCATGGATAGCGTTTAATCGCCACGAAAAAGCCCGACCATCTACCATGATGGTCGGGCTTTTTTTATGACTATTTTATTGCCGCCGACTTTATTGCTGTCGACGAAATCAGTGAGCTTTGCTGCCCGCCCAGTTAACCAGCGCCATAACTGCCCAGCCAATGAGGCCCAACAGAATAACGACCAGCAGCATATCAACCGGCTTCACTAACGTGGTCGAGCCCAATACTCCCAGCGTAATTACCCATAGATAACGGTTATCGCCATGGCTTTTCAAAAAACCGGGCAACACCTTATCTAATCCCTCGCTCACGCCGCTATTCCAGCGCTGATGCACAAAGTAAGCAATCAGGCAAAATGCGACAAGCCAAATAATTAAGATCGTCATTGCATGCTCCAAAAGTGATAGGGCAAAGGAAAAAATGATGGTTGTAGGGTATCCCTGGTCACCCTGGTGCGCAATACCGTCGAAAGTGGTGAGTAGGAAAAAGCGCTGCTACCCCCTGACAAGCCAGCCCACACGCGTTACCATATTGGGACATGCACTCACCGAAAGGTTATTCCATGCAAATTGCGCAAAACTCGGTTGTCGCGTTTCACTACACCCTGACCAACGATGCAGGTGAAGTGCTAGACAGTTCCGAAGGCCGTGAGCCGCTTACCTACCTCCATGGCGCCGGTAATATCATTCCGGGCCTTGAGAAAGAGCTGGAAGGTCGTGCTGCGGGTGAAAAACTGAACGTTGCCGTATCGCCTGAAGAAGGTTACGGCGAGCTGCAAGAGCAGCTAATGCAAGAAGTACCGCGCGATGCGTTCCAAGGCGTTGAAAGCATTGAGCCGGGCATGCAGTTCCAAGCCCAGACCCAAGGCGGCCCGCTGATGGTTACCGTCAAGAAAGTCGAAGGCGATACGGTTGTTGTCGATGGCAACCACCCGCTGGCAGGCCAGCAGCTCAACTTTGATGTTGAGATCGCTGAAGTACGCGAAGCCAGCGCTGAAGAAGTTGAGCACGGCCACGTGCACGGCGAAGGCGGCGTTGAGCACTAAGACGCTCGCGCTACCGATCAGAAAAGGTGACCTCAGGGTCACCTTTTTTATGCCTACTCGTCAGGTATCAGCACTAACTGCCCATGACGCACGCTGCGTGACGACGTTACTTCGGCGGCAAACTGTTTGAGCGCCCGCCCCTGGCCTTTGAGCAGCGCCACTTCCAGGCAACTGTCGTGGTTAATATGCACATGTAGGGTCGACAGCGTTAGATCATGATGGTCGTGGGAGTGGCGCGTTAAGCGCTTGGACAACTCACGGGCGGCGTGATCATAGACATATACCAGCGCGCCCATGCAGGGTGAGTCCGGTGCGACCTCCTCCCTCACCTGCTTTAAACCACTGCGGGTCAGGTCGCGAATCGCCTCTGAGCGATTCTGATAGCCGCGCTCACGCATTAGCGTATCTACCTCCGCCAGCAGCTCTTCATCAAGCGTAACCGTTACACGCTGCATTCACGCCCCCTCAATTGATTCACTTTTCATGTGTCGCCCATGCCGCTAGTATGATGTTATTTAAAAAAGATCATACTAGTAACAGCAAGGATAAAGCGATGCCTGGATTACCTCGGCCTATCTTACTGGGTATTGCACTCAGTTGTTTAGGGGCCGCTAGCGCCGTGCAGGCGAAGGAGCAGCTGGTGCTCGCCGTTGGTGGCGAGCCCGAGCAGGGCTTCGACCCGCTACTGGGCTGGGGGCAATACGGCAATCCGCTGTTTCAGTCGACGCTACTCTCTCGGGGCAGAGACCTTACGCCACAGCCTGAATTGGCTACCCAGTGGTCACTTTCTGAAGATCGTCTAACGTGGACACTCACCCTGCGTGACGATGCCCGCTTTGCCGACGGTACGCTGCTGACCGCTGAAGATGTGGCCTATACCTTCAACGCAGCGGCCAAGGCGGGTGGGCGTGCCGATCTAAGCGCCCTTGATCAAGCCCAAGCCGTGGATGCGTATACCGTCACGCTTCATCTACGCGCCCCACACATCACTTTTGCTGACCAGCTCATGACGCTGGGTATTGTGCCAAGCGCCGAGCGTGACAACGGCTATAGCGAACATTATGGTCGCCACCCCCTTGGCTCAGGCCCCTATCAACTGGTCGAGTGGCAGGAAGGCGAACAGCTGATTGTAGAACGTAATCCCTACTTCTACGGCCCTACGCCCGTCTTTGAACGGCTGGTGTTTCTGTTTACCGGTGAAGACGCCACCCTCAGTGCCGCCCATGCTGGTCAGGTGGATATTGCCTCGGTTCCGCCAGCGCTGGCGGACAATGTACCGGCGCAGATGCAGCGGGTCATCATGGAGAGCGTCGATAACCGTGGCATCCTTTTCCCCATGCAGCCTGCCAATGGTGAGCAAGCAGCGTCGGGAACATTGATTGGCAACGACGTCACCGCCGACCTTGCCATTCGCCAAGCCATCAACCTTGCGGTCGACCGTGAAACCTTGGTGGAGGTAGCGTTGCACGGTTTTGGCCGCCCCGCATTTGGCCCAGCCGACGGCCTTCCTTGGAGTGGCCCGGAAGAGAACGTCGTCGCACCCGACTTGACTCAGGCAGAAAAAATACTTGAAAGCGCTGGTTGGGAACTTGGTGAAGATGGCCTGCGCTACAAAGATGGCCTGCCCGCGCGCTTTCGGCTCACCTACCCCGCCAGCGATACCACCCGACAGCTGCTCGCGGAGGTAAGCGCCGAGATGGTACGCCCACTGGGTATTGAAATGCAGCCCACAGGCCGCCACTGGGACGAAATCCAGCGCGAAGCGCTGCATCAGGACGCGATTATGTTCGGGTTTGGCAGCCACAGTCCGCAAGAGATTTACTACCTCTTCCACAGTCAGTATGCGGGCAACGGTTTCTATAATAGCGGCTTTTATGCCAACCCAGAGGTGGACGCCCACCTTGACGACGCCCAGGCGGCTCACAGCATCGAACAAGCCAACCAGTACTGGCAAGCAGCGCAGTGGGATGGCACGACTGGCTATGGTCTGCGCGGCGACAGTAGCTGGGCCTGGCTGGTCAACCTGGAGCACGTCTATTTTGCCAACACTTGCTTAGACGTTGGCGAGCTGGGCGTGGCGCCCCACGGCCACGGCTGGCCGATTACCGCTAACCTGCTTGAGTGGCGCTGGACGTGCGAGTAATAGCGCGTATCGCGACGCGGCTGTCACGCCTAATCCTGGTGCTGCTGTGTGTGGCAGTGGTCTCGTTTGGGCTGATGATGGCCTCGCCTATCGACCCAATCGATGCCTACCTAGGCCCGCAGATGGCCCAGGTTAGCCCTGAGCAACGTGAATTAATTGCCCAGCGCTGGGGGTTTGATGAGCCTCCTGCTGTCCAGTTTGGCCACTGGCTACGTCAATTAGCGAGCGGTGATCTGGGCTGGAGCCATGTGTATAACCAGCCGGTTAGCGAGGTAATTGGCCAGCGCTTTCAGCGCTCCATTGTGCTGCTGGGCGGCGCCTGGCTACTCTCGGCGCTACTGGGATTTAGCCTTGGCGTTGTAGCCGGAGCCAAAGAGGGCTCAACGCTGGATAACATTATCAGCACCTACGCCTTCATTACCGCCTCCACGCCCGCCTTCTGGCTGGCGATACTTGCCGTGCTGCTTTTTTCAGTAACGCTAGGCTGGACACCCACTTGCTGCGCTGGCCCAACGGGCACCTTAAGCCAAGATGTCACTCTCGCTACGCGCCTGCACCATCTGATACTGCCGATCGCCACCCTGGCGTTGCTGGGCATTGCCAATGTCACTCTTCACACCCGCGCTCGCATGCTTGAGCTAATGCGCTCAGAGGTGGCCACTCATGCTTTCGCCCAGGGTGCCAGCCGAATTGATGTGGCCTGGCGCCACGGCCTGCGCCATGCCAGCCTACCAGCGATGACGCTGGCGTTTGCTTCACTGGGCGAGCTATTCGGCGGCTCTATCCTTATTGAACAGGTATTTGCCTACCCCGGTTTAGGTCAGGCCACGGTGGCAGCGGGACTGCGCAGTGACGTTCCCCTGCTGCTAGGCATTGCCCTCTTTACCGCGCTGTTTGTCAGCGTCGGCAATATGATCGCTGATACGCTCTATGACGTTATCGACCCTCGCATTAAGCAGGGCGGCCTATGAGACTCGCCCTAACAAGCCGCGATGCTCAACCACGCCTGCGTGCCGCTTTCAGCCTGGGCGTCACCGTTCTGCTGGTGACGGGGCTGGTCGCCAGCCAGTGGCTGCTGGGTGATTCAGCTCAGCAGATGCAGTTTGACGCCCGCTTGGCCCCGCCCAGCCTTGACCACTGGTTAGGTACCGACGCGCTAGGTCGGGAACTTTGGGCAAGAACCCTGGCCGGGCTGGCACTCAGCTTTTGGGTGGGCTGCCTGGCGGCGCTACTAAGCACTCTGATTGCACTGAGCCTGGCGGCACTGGCCACGCTATCAGCGCGGCTGGATGCGCTGGTAAGTCTACTGATTGATACGCTACTCAGTGTGCCCCACCTGATTTTATTGATGTTGATCGCCTTTGCCCTGGGCGGCGGCACCCAGGCAGTGATTATTGCCGTAGCCGTCACCCACTGGCCGAGTTTGGCCCGGGTGCTACGCGCCGAGCTGTTGCAACTGCGCCAGGCACCCTATGTGCGAATCTCTCGTGCGCTGGGTAAGTCGCGCTGGTTTGTGCTCCATGGCCACTTGCTCCCCCATTTGCTCCCTCACTGCTTGGTCGGCGCGCTGCTGCTGTTCCCCCACGCGATTCTTCACGAAGCCGCGTTAACCTTTCTGGGCTTTGGCCTAAGCCCCAGTCAACCGGCCATTGGCGTACTGCTGGCGGATGCCATGCGTTACCTAAGCGGTGGCTACTGGTGGCTAGGGGTATTTCCAGGCTTGGGGCTGTTAGTGATGGTGCTGGGCTTCGAGCGCCTTTCCACTCACCTGCGTCGTGCGTTATAGCGAGGAACCACAGATATGTTAACCATTGAGCGTTTAACGCTACAGCTGCCTTATTATGCCCATGGGCATGCCTCATGGTGGAAACGTCGCTGGGCCACCTGCCTGGATGAGCTCTCGTTGCAGTTCTCGGCAGGCGAAGTGCATGCGGTGGTGGGCGCATCCGGTGCTGGCAAAAGCCTGTTGGCCTACGCAGTGATGGGGTTACTGCCAACACCTGCGCGTTTGAACGGGCAGCTTTGCTATCAAGGAAAGCCGCTTGATGAACAACGCCAACGCCAGCTTCGCGGCCGTGAACTAGCACTGATCCCCCAGTCGCTTAGCGCGCTGGACCCGCTGGTGCGCACCCAGCGCCAAGTGACCTGGGCGGCCCAGCGCGCAGGTCATGCCCCGGCGAATGCTTGGCACTCTGCTCAGCAAGCCCTAAATCATTACCAGCTAGACGCCCACGCACAGCAGGCCTACGCCCACGAGCTTTCCGGTGGTATGGCCCGCCGCGTGTTGACGGCCATGGCCCACGTGAGTCAGGCCCAGCTGGTGATTGCCGATGAGCCTACCGTGGGCCTTGACCCGCACCAGCGCCAGCGAGTGCTGGCGGCGTTGCGGGAGCTGGCCGACCAGGGCAAAAGCGTGATGTTAATTACCCACGACCTACGCCACGCCCTACCGATTGCTGACCGCGTGACCATTATGCGTGACGGCAAGCGGGTTGAAACCGCGCCCGCCCATGCTTTTCAAGGTACCGGCGACTTGCTGGTCCATGACTATTCACAGGCACTATGGTTGGCGCTGCCGGACAATCACTTTTCGACCAGCGCGACACGCCAGGCACCACAGCTGCAACAGGAGGCAGACGTTGCTTGAAGCGTGCCAACTTGGCTTTCAGTTTGCTAACAGCTCCCCACTGCTGCGGGACGTTTCACTCACGCTGAAAGCAGGTCAGTGGCTAGGACTAAGCGGTGACTCTGGGGCAGGTAAATCAACGCTGGGCAAACTGCTGGCCGGCTATTTAGCTCCCCAGTCGGGTGCGATCACCCTGGATGGCGCGGCGCTACCTAACAGCGGCGTGCAGCCTGTGCAGTGGCTGCCACAATCGCCAGAGCTGGCGGTTAACCCCCGCTGGCGGGTAGGCAACATATTACGTGAAGCCTGGGCACCTTCTGACGCCCAGTGCCAAGCGTTTGGTGTACAGGCAAACTGGCTATCGCGCTTTCCACAGTCGTTATCGGGGGGAGAGTTACAGCGCGTATGCGTGTTGCGAGCGCTCGCGCCAGAAGTGCGCTTTCTGGTCGCCGATGAGATCTCTACCATGCTCGACCCGATCACCCAGGTAGAGCTTTGGCAGGCGTTAAAACAGGAGACCGAGAAACGCCAGCTTGGCGTCCTCGTGATTAGCCACGACAGCGCGCTGCTGGAACGCCTCTGCCCGCAGCGCTTACACTTAAGCGCAGGTCAATTAATAGACAAAACGATAACTGATGCCAGGGAAGGTTGAAATTAGCTAACTGACTGGCGACGCTCAAAGCGCCATAGACCGAAAGCAATGATCAGCGTGATACTCAGCAGTAGCCACGAGCCAATACTCACCCCTGCCCACCCGGCCCATTGCCAGAACGGCTCCAGCCAGAAGCCACCCAAACTGGCGCCCACATAGTAAAACACCAGATAGAGCGCCGAGGCGCTGCCCCGAGCCCCCAGTGCATAACGCCCCACCCAGCTAGACGCCAACGAATGGGCCAGAAAAAAGCCAAAGGCGTTGACGGTTAAGCCGATGATAATCACCGGCAGCGAATCCGCCAAGGTGATCGCCGTGCCCAGCATTAAAATTACGACCCCCACCATCATGCACGCCGCGGGAGAAAAGCGTTTGGCCAAACGCCCGGAAATCATTGAACCAAAGGTGCCGCCGAGATAGGTCAAGAAAATCAGCCCCAAGCCGCTAGCGGCTAGTTGATAGGGCGCTGCCGCCAACCGAAAGGTGATATAGCTGTATTGGTTAATAAAAATCAGGAAGTTGATACCACCCAAGCAGTAGGCGGCGAGCAATACCGGGTTGCGTAAATGACTGACTAAATCGCTAGCCGCTTTGCGTAGCTCAAAGCGCTGGGGAGTAAAAGCGCGGCTATTGGGCAGCAAGCGCCAAAACACCGCACAGCCGACCAGCGTCATAAGGCCTACCGCTAGGAATGCCGCGGTGGGACCACCTATTTCAGCGGCGCCGCCGCCGACAATACGCCCGCTAATACCACCGAGGGAGTTGGCACCAATATAGAGCCCTACAGCACTTAACAGCGCAGGCTTTTCAAACTCATCCCCCATCCAGGCGATGGCGACTGCCGGTAGCCCGCCCAGCACAAAGCCCTGCACCAGGCGCAGTAGCAGCAAGCTTTCGAAGGTGGGGGCAAATGCCAAGGCAATGGAGCAGCCGCCTGCTAACAGCAGGGTGATGCGCATAATACCTTCGCGACCAATAGCATCAGAGAGTGGCCCGAAGACCAGCAGCGCAATGGCTAAGGAGAGGGTCGACACCGACATCAGCAGGCTGACGCCAAGGGTGGAGACAGCGTAAGTCTCCTTTAACCCTGGCAGCAGCGGCTGCGGTGCATAGAGATTAATAAAAACAAGAAATGAGCCGAGGCAAAGCGCCAAGGTGGCGCGCCACCAGGCGCGCGATTTGGCTTCAATCATGCCATTCCTAGATTAATGACGTCAGGCTACTGGAAAACACTGCCACCCAATTGGGCTAGATGCGTCGGCTCCAGCGCCCGCCGTGACTGCCAGTAGTAACGCTGCCAGTAGCTGTTATCCAAGCTGGAAATAATCACCCCTTTCGAGGTCGAAGCGTGGAGAAAATAGCCATTGCCCACGTAGATACCCACATGGTTATAGCGACCCGGCGGCTGGAAGAACACCAGATCGCCCGCCTGCAGCTCTTGGCGGTCGATCGGGCGTCCCTCGTGTACTTGACCACGGGTGGAGCGCGGAAGCTCTAAATTGAAGGTGTCACGATAAACATTGCGCACCAGGGCCGAACAGTCAATACCTCTCTCTGAGGTGCCGCCAATCCGGTATGGCGTTCCTGCCCAGCGCTGGTGTTGTGCCAGCAGCGCCTCGCGAATCACTGTTGGTGGCGGTACTTGCAAACTGCGCAGATGCGCATCGATGGGGTCAACCGGGGACATTTGCGGGTTCGCCCCCATTCCAGGCAACGTCATCGAGAAATAATCCTCCGGTGCCTGCATATTGCTCTGTCGCGCCGAACCTGCGCAACCAGCGACCAATGCAACTAAACAACAAACACTTACAACACGGACAGCGGTCACAGCGGGGCGTGGCAACGCAACCATGCGATTAACCTCGTGACATCGATAAGAAGGCGGTATGACAAAACTAATTTTTCTAATAAGCATGACTATAAGCTAATTCTCATAGGTTTGGCGAGCATCAATGTAACGTGCGTTGATCGCCCGGCAGTGTATCAATATGCAGTGGCGCGAAATGGCGCGGTTTATTGCCCGGAAAATCCAAGCTTACCCATGGGCCAGCCAAGACCGGCGCACCGCATACCCAAGCCACCAGTGCCTGACGAAAACCAGCTAGAAAGCTCTCCCGCTCAGGGGTTTCGCCCATAAAAAACGAGAACCCTGCATACATCCCCATGGCATACTCCTGCCACCCGGCATAGTGGTCCGCCGCCAATTGATAAGCTCGATCCAACACCTTGGCAAAGGCCGCGCTGTCCAGCCAGCCTAGCTGCCGAGCGGCAATGGCCAAATCGACCAGTTGGGCAATATCCCAGGCCGCCATATCCACCTCATTACAGCCATCTTCGTTGTCGCGCACACGGCGCAAGCGCAGCAGATGGTGGCGTTCGTCGTCAGCACAGTCGCCGGATTCAAGAATGGCGATCTCTGCGCTTAAGCGCTCAGTATTAAGGGTATAGGGCGCATAGTTAATCTGATACTCCTGACGATCCCCCGCTTCGAGCATGTAGGTCAAAAACTCCTGCATATCTTCGCCGTTGCTCAAATGGTAGTGGCTCTCCACCCATTCGCGGATCTCGGCGCACTCACGGGCACTCTCGGGCTGGGGTTCACTCCACACCGCACTGTTCAGCGGGCCCACCAACGACATAGCGGTAAAGTGGCTCAAAGTGGGGCGATTACCCGGCTCGCGCCAAGCGTCGTGGTGCCAATCCAGCCAGTGAAACAGGCTACCAGGATCTTCGATGTGCCAAATAATTTCATTCACCAGCGAGGCATGCTCCGGCTCCGGCAGGCAGCTCTCCCAGGCAAACCACGCCTCTAACAGACGTTTGGCATTGGGGTAAAAACGACATAGGCAGCTACGCAGTGCGCTGGCATAGGCCATTAACGGGGCACGATCCAATAAGCCGCTGTCGAGGGACATATGTAGATAGAAGGCGAATTTTTCAGCCATATGAATAGTCGCCGCATGGCGGCTCACGCCCTTAATCGCGTTGCGCTGCTTCAGCTCTTCCGGCGTCGGCTGACCGAACCAGCTTTGCGACGGCGGCAAAACGCCGTGCACCGCGTCGGCCGCCAACTGATTAAGGTGGTGCGCCTGGGCGGGTAGCCAGTAGCGGGCGAGCGCATGAGCGCCTTCATCGGCATGCAGGCCCAGTGACTCCTGCAAATACAGCGCTGCATCGGCACGCTGCTCTTCCGGCAGCGCCGCGGAGGGGTCTATCTGGCGCAGCATGGCATCCGGCTCGCGAACGCTGGCCAGCGCCAACAGCCAGTGATGGGGCGTGTTACGCCATTGTCGAATGCGCACCTGAGACGCGTTGAGCGTGGGCTCGTCTAACAGCTCCCGCGGAGGGCGCTTCCAGGGGCTATGGCTACTATGCAGCAGTAACCGATGCCGCTCGCTGGGTGTTTTCCCCCGCCGGTCAATGCCGTCAAACAGACTCTGCCCGCGCCCGTAGGCGTTAAGGACGGCGTACCAGTCATGATAGCGACGACTGATCAAATCAGCGGCGTGCCCCGCTAAATCATCGGCCTCTTCCTGGCTAAGCCAACCACAGCAAGCACCGGCCCAGGCGAGTTCCACAATCCGCAGCCAATCCCAAGCCGCCCACTCCAGGGGCTCGCCCTGGGTGACGAATTTATTCAGCACCGGCGCATAGGGCGACTCTTCTACCACACTCCGCTGCCACTCCATACGCTGGGCGTTATCCATACTCAATAGTTCGCGGGCTTCGATATCCCAGCGCTGACGCTCGCCTTGCGCGCCTAACCACAGCATCACCCCGATTAGCCCATCTCGATCACGGACATCCCATGCGTGAGCCAGCCACTCGGTGGCTTCAGGCCAGTCAGTTTGGCTGGCAGGATAGGCAATAATCGGCCGGAATAGCGCGCATAGCCGCCAGCTCTGCGCTTCAGGTTGTTGAGGCCATAGCGAGGCAGGAGCCGGCATTTCAGCCAGGGCGTTTTCGAGTGCATCCCAGGTAATGCCCTCGCCATCGGTTTCAAGGTTGGCCAGCGCCTGACAGGCGTCGATAAAACGGTCATCGGCACCGACTTCCCAACCCCGGGCGCCTAACGCGCGACGTAGATCCGCCAGCCAGGCGCGCAGATCGCTGTAATCACTCGTGATGCGACGAGTCAGATGGTGCGCCCAATGGCGGGCTTGATCAGCGTCTAACCAGCCTGCGGCCCCCGCCAGTGCGGCCCACTCTAGGGCGCCTAGCAAACGGTCGGCACTGCCTGCGGGCGCACCCAGCCCATGGAACAGCTGCTCAGCAAGCTCGCCACGACTGGTAATCCCCAGCTGTAACAGGCGCTGCTCCGCCGCCCCTGCATCGACCGCCAACGGATGAGGAGTAAACGCCCAATCACACAGCACCAGCTGTTGGGCCCACCAGGCATTTAACGCGTCGATCAAGAGGCACCTCGAAAAAGCACAATGTCACCAGCAAAAAGCCGGAGTAAAGCTGCCTAGTGTAACGGAAAGTGGCGCTAACACCGATAGCCCTGGGCGACGGTAGGCACAAAACGACACCGCCCGGCACAAGGCCGGGCGGTGTCATGCGGTTAGCTACTCAATCGTTAAGATTGTTTCACTTTGCTTATCACCCAAAGGAGCACCACGGCACCCACGGTCGCGGTTACCAGCGAACCGATAAAACCACCCGCCGAGAGGCCTAAAAGGCTAAACAAAAACCCACCGATAAGCGCCCCCACAATACCGACGCCGATATTACCCAGGACGCCGAAACCGCCGCCGCGCATGATGTTGCCAGCAATCCAACCAGCCAAACCACCAATGATTAACCATGCAATAAAGCCCATATAGTCTCCTTACTATTTCAATAACGGGTTTTAGCTAAGTATGTTGATAGGCGTTTTACCTACCAGTCACGCTTGTTCTACCATAGCACATAGCGTTACTTTTCGGTGCCTCTAGGTATCGATGTTTGGTTACTCTTAAAGGAAAATTCATGATCCCCAGCTCGCTAAATCAACTGATTAAAAGCACTCAAGGCCAGCAAACGGCTCAGTGGGAAGGCCGCGACGTGGTGCTTTTCAATATGCCTTGGGGCGAGTTGGTGATTAGTCTCCAGGGCGCGCAAGTGCTGCACTTCTGCCCAGAGGGGGATACCGATTGGTTATGGCTAACGCCTACGCCCCAGTCGCTGCCAGGCGCTATTCGTGGGGGTATTCCACTCTGCTGGCCATGGTTTGCCGACGAGCGTTATGCCGACGAGAGCCCCAATCGCGATGGCCCCTTCCATGGCCTAGCCCGCCACGCCGACTGGCATTTGGACGCTGTTGATGAGCACGCCGAGGGAATTGAACTCCACCTCTCCCCCGCGCAGCCCCTTCATACACTGCTCACCGCGCGCTTGGTGGTACAAGCCAACGCCCAGCGCTTAAACGTTGAGCTGATTAGCGAAAACATCGGCGAAACGCCGATCAAAACCAGCGGCGCACTGCACACCTACTTAGCCGTTGCTGACACCCATCAGTGCCGCCTGGAAGGCCTCTCCGGCGCACGTTACCTCGACAAACTGCGTGACTTTGCCGAGAGTGAACAGCAGGGTACGCTAGCCGTTCAGGGTGCCGTTGACCGCATTTACCACACCAATGAAGCCGTACTACTCAGCGATGGCGAGCGCAGCTTGCGCATCGGCAAGCAGTCCAGCGACTCTACCGTGGTGTGGCACCCCAACAACGACCTGCCCAGCGACACGCCCGCCGACGTAGCGCGCCACTTTATCTGCGTTGAGGCTGCCAATACGCGTCTGGATCCAGTGTGGTTGGTACCTGGCGCTCAGCACCTGTTAGGCACCACCCTCAGCCGCGGTTAATCTTCGGTTCATCAATGCTTTGTTATTATGCGCTCACTGCTATTTGAGCTAGGGAGACCCGATGGATCCGCAGCAATGGCTAGAGGCAGCCACGCTCGCCTTTAATTTAATCGGTATGGTGGTGTGCTTGGTCGGCCTGACCCTGGCACAGAAGATGACCCGCCGCTGGCCCGGTTACACTCTGGCGGGGGTTGGCTTTTTGATTGCCACCCTGCCTATGTTTTCGCAGCTACTATTAGTGTTTCGTTAATATGATGCTGGCACTGGTCAATCAGCCCTTTTCACTGTCGTGAGTTAGCGCTGTTAATGGATAGTGATCAATTGCCACAAAAGGATCAATAGGATGCGCCAGCCGTTAAGTCGCGAACTGAGCAATTTATTAGAGCGCGGGCGAGATCGCCAGTTGCGCTTAGCGGTCACCGGCCTCTCCCAAGCGGGGAAAACCGCGTTTTTGACCTCACTGGTCAACCAGCTGCGCCATGCTGGCGTAGAGGCGCAGCTCGATTTACTGCCCGCCGCCCGGGAAGGCCGCCTGCTCGGCGCCCAGCGGCTTAACCAGCCCGACCTGGGCGTGCCGCGGTTCCCCTACGACCCCGGCATGGCCGCCCTGCGTGATACCCCGCCGCGCTGGCCCGAACCCACCCGCGGGATCAGCGAGTTACGCTTACAGTTACGCTACCGCCCTGCCCGCAGCGGATGGCTGACACCGGAAATAGCCCACCTCACTCTCGACCTGTTTGATTATCCCGGCGAGTGGCTGCTCGACCTGCCGCTACTGCAGCACGACTTCTACAGCTGGAGCCAAGCGCAGGCGCTGTACGCAGGCGAACAGCGCCGTGGCCTGTTTAGCGAGTGGCTAGCGGCGGTGGAGAAGCTCGACCCGGCAGGCGAAGCCGATGAGGCTCAACTGGCTGCCCTGGCAGAAGAGTATGCTCAAGGCCTACGTCGCGCCAAGCAGGCGGGTTTTTCCGACCTGCAGCCTGGGCGCTTTTTGCTGCCGGGCGAGCTGGAAGGCGCCCCGGTACTACAGTTTTTCCCACTGCCACAGCTTAATGCGTCTCAACCCAATACTTCTAGAGAGGCGTTGGAAGCACTGCCCGCCAATAGCCTTTACGCCACCCTGACGGCGCGCTTTCGCTACTATCAGCAGCAGGTGGTTAAGCCTTTTTACCGCGACCACTTCCGCCGCTTTGACCGCCAGATTGTATTGGTAGATGTGCTTGGCGCACTCAATGCGGGTCCCGAGCGTTTTGAAGATCTTTCCCGGGCACTGCGCCAGTTAATGCACAGCTTTGACTATGGCCAGCGTAGCCTTCTCACGCGCCTGTTTGCGCCCAAAATTGATCGGCTGGCGATTGCCGCCACCAAAGCGGATCACGTGACACCTGACCAGCACGGCAATCTGGTGCAGTTGCTTGAAGCACTGCTGGCAGAGCCACTTAAAGACCTACGCTTTGCCAACGTGCCGGTTAAAGCGCTCTCGCTGGCAGCGATTCGCGCCACTGAAGCCCGCGAGGTGACCCAAGAAGGTAAGCGCTCACCCGCGCTGCGCGGCACTACGCTAGAAGGCGAAGACGTGCTGGTCTACCCCGGCGATGTGCCCGCTCGACTGCCCGCTGCGGATTTCTGGCAGCAGCAGGGCTTCGACTTCCCCGCTTTTCGCCCGATGCCGACGCCCTCAGAAGCGCTGGATCATATTCGCATGGACGCCGCCATCGACTGGCTGATTGGAGACAAACTGACATGACAACCCCACAGCCACGCCGTCACTTTACCCTGGACGACAAGCCCGCAGAGGTCGCTGCTGCTGAAACACCGCTTCGCCAGCGCGAAGCCTTTGCAGGCGCCAGCGAGCACCATCCGCTAGCGCCTCTTCCAGAAGACAAAGCCCTGCCCGCCGCCAGTTTGGGTGCGCCGCGCAAACGCCGCTGGGGGCTAATATTCGCCCTGGTAGGCGGCGCCATTTTGGGCACCGCGGAGCTGGTCACCGGCATACCCGATGCGTTGGCCCAATCCCAGTGGTTGACCATGGCCTGGCAGGCCTTCGGGATCAGTTTGATCGGGCTAGGGGGGATCTCCCTGCTCAAAGAGTTGGGCCGTTTGCGCCGTCTCAAGCGCCACGACAAACTGCGCGGCGATCTGGCCGAGCTGCCGCTACGCTCGCCCAAGCAGGCCCGGGCCATGGCCGAGCAGTTGAGGCGCCAACTTAAGCTCGCCGACGATGATCCGCACTGGCTAGCTTTTCAACGCGCTAGCCAGCCCCACCATAGCGGCGAGGAGATTCAGACGCTGCTGCGTTATCATTTGCTAGCACCGCGTGACCGCGAAGCCCAGCGCCTGATTACCCGCATGTCCGGCGAAACCGCGATTATGGTCGCGATCAGCCCGCTAACCCTGGTGGATATGGCGCTGGTGGCCTGGCGCAGCTTGGCGATGGTCGATCGGCTCTGCCGCCTTTACGGGCTGGAGCTGGGCTACGCCAGCCGCCTGCGGCTATTTCGCAATGTGCTGCACAATATGGCGTTTGCCGGGGCCAGCGAACTGGCCACCGACGCCAGCATGGATATGCTCTCGCTGGATTTAGCCGGGCGACTCTCTGCACGCGCAGGCCAGGGCCTGGCCACCGGTCTGCTTAGCGCACGCCTGGGGCTCCGCGCCCAGCGCCTATGCCGCCCGGTGCCTTTCACTGCCGATGAACAGCCCAAGATCGCCGACCTGCGCCAAGACCTATGGCGGCAAATCAAGCGTCTCGACAAGGATAAGGCCCCACAGAGCCGCTAATGAAGTAGACGCGACGCCGCCAAGTCTGTTTTCGGTCACAATTTGCGATTCAACGCTGTTTGTCCTCATGATGGGAGTTTGGCATAACATCCTCCAGTGCGGAGAAACTGTTTATGAACACCCCTAATGATTCTGACTCGCCCCCGATAGCCAGCGACATGCAGACCGACTATGTCGTCGGCCAGGATAATATAAAGGGGCAGCTTGGCCCCTTCGGTTTTGATATCCACAACCGCGTCTTCGTGGTCTCTGCGGTTGCCTCGGCAATTTTTATCGTCCTCACCCTGGTGTTTCCTGAACGCGCGAGCAGCGTTTTCCAGTCTATCGTTGCCTTCTCTACAGGAACGCTGGATTGGTATTTCATGATCCTGGTGGATTTCTTCATTTTGTTCTGCTTAGCCCTGGTGGTACTTCCTCACGGCTCGGTCAGATTGGGCGGCCCCGACGCTAGGCCAGAGCACAGCTACCTCTCCTGGTTTGCGCTGCTGTTCACTGCAGGCATTGGCATTGGCCTACTGTTCTTCGGCGTGCTAGAACCGGTTTATCACGCCAATGTTTCGCTACCGCTGGGCGTTGAATCTCCCTTCGGTGCCGATGGCGAGCTGAATCCTGATGCTATTGCTGACGCCAGTGCACTAGGCCTTGCGGGCACCTATCTCCACTGGGGTATCCATGGCTGGGCGGTTTATGTCGTCATGGCGCTAGGACTGGGTATTTTTACCTATAACAAAGGCCTGCCCTTCTCGATCCGCTCGGCATTTTTTCCTATTCTCGGTGACCGTGTCTGGGGCTGGTGGGGACATGCGATCGACATCCTTGCCGTATTTTCGACTCTATTTGGACTGGCGACATCGCTAGGGCTTGGGGCGCAGCAGGCCAATGCGGGGATGAACTTTGTTTTCGGTCTGGAGGTAAGCACCACCACCCAGGTCATCGTTATCGTACTGGTCACGGCGGTGGCGCTCATATCGGTGTGGCGCGGGCTCGAGGGGGGCGTTAAGAAGCTCTCCGAGATTAATATGGTGCTGGCCGTACTGTTCTTCTTTTTCGTGCTGTTCGCTGGCCCCACCCTGCTGGCGTTAAGCGGATTCTGGGCGGGTCTAACAACCTATGTGACAGACTTTCTACCGTTATCGGCGCCCTTTGGCCGTGACGATGACTCCTTTCGTCAAGCCTGGACCATTTTCTACTGGGCTTGGTGGATCAGTTGGGCACCTTTCGTCGGCATGTTCATCGCTCGGGTGTCGAAGGGCCGTACCGTGCGTGAGTTCGTCCTCTGCGTACTGCTGGTTCCCAGCCTGTTTATCTTTATCTGGATGGGCGTCTTTGGTTCAACCGCGCTTGAACAGCTCTACGCCAACCCTGCTGGCAGCCTGGTTAAAGAGTATGTGATCGACAACTACAGACCCGAGCTTTCGCTATTTGGCATGCTGAATGAACTGCCGTTGACAGGATTGATGTCGACGCTGGGAATCGTTCTGGCGCTGATTTTCTTTGTCACCTCCTCTGATTCCGGCTCACTAGTGATCGACACCATCACCGCCGGTGGCAAAATCGACGCTCCGCGGCCTCAGCGGATGTTCTGGGCAATTGTGGAGGGCCTGATCGCCATTGTGCTGCTAATCGGCGGTGGCCTAACAGCGCTTCAAGCGGGGGTCACCGCCACAGCGATACCCTTCTCTATTGTGCTACTGCTGATGTGCTACTCGATCATCAAGGCGCTCAATGGCGAGCTGCGGCTTCTACGTAAATAACACCAACATATAAGCCATGGTAAAAAGAGGCCCCCTGCTAAATCAGCAGGGGGCCTCTTATTTCAACAAGCTCATACGCGGGCGCTTAAGCAATACGCTGCTCGGTCTCCGCATCAAATAGAATCGCGCGGCCCATATCAACACGCAGCGCTAAGCGCTCCCCCGCCGTTACCGCGCATTTAGGCCCAACACGGGCGGTAACTTCCTGTTCGCCCAGGGGTAACCGCAGCAAGATATCCGCCCCGGTAGGTTCTACCACCGCCACGCTGGCGCTGAGCAGCGTTCCTTCGGCTTGGGAGGTTAACCGCTCATCCTCTTCGCTGAAGTGCTCCGGGCGCAGGCCAAGAATCACCGGCTGATTCAACCGCTCGGCCATGTCTGGTGCGATACGCGCTTCTGGCCAGGGCAGCACCAGTTCCTCCTCCCCCGGTGTGGCAATTCGCAGTTGATAACCGCCATTGTTATCTTCCAAAGAGGCGCGAATAAAGTTCATCGACGGCGAGCCCATAAAGCCGGCCACAAACATATCCACCGGGTTGTTGTAGACCTCATCCGGGGTGCCCAGCTGCAGAATATGGCCATCGCGCATCACTGCGATGCAGTCTGCAAGGGTCATGGCTTCGACCTGGTCGTGGGTGACGTAAACAATGGTGGTGCCCAGGCGCTGGTGAAGCTTTTTGATCTCGGTGCGCATATCCACGCGCAGTTTTGCATCCAGGTTTGAGAGCGGCTCATCAAACAGGTAGACCTTTGGCTCCCGGGCCAGCGCACGCCCCATGGCTACCCGCTGACGCTGCCCGCCGGAGAGCTGTGCAGGCTTGCGTTCCAGCAGGTGAGTGATCTGCAGAAGATCAGCCACCCGCTCCACGGCGGCTTCCCTCTCGGCTTTGGGCACCTTGCGCATCTCAAGCCCGAAGCTGATGTTCTGGCGGACGGTCATACTGGGGTAAAGCGCGTAGGACTGAAACACCATGGCGATATCCCGATCCGCGGGGGTACGCCAGGTCACGTCTTCACCATCGATATAAATATTGCCAGAGGTCACCGGCTCTAGCCCGGCAATGGCATTCATCAGCGTGGACTTACCGCAGCCCGAGGGGCCAACCAGAATCAGGAACTCGCCGGAATCGATCGAGATGCTGACGTCTTTGAGCACCCGCTCGCTACCGAACTCTTTGCGCACGTTGTGGATTTCTAACGCTGCCATAATGAAAATCCTATTCTAAAGCGACTGACAAACTCCATTCATCTGGGTTGGTCAGAAGCAGCCCTCCGCGGGGGCGCTGTGAACCCTTCCCTGGGCGCTACTTTCGCCATCTGACCGCCACGGATGGCGGAAATGCCGGAATTGTTGGGAACATTTTCCGGCCCTGGCGAAAGACCCCCGCTACGGGCTGCTTCTGACCTTCTAGATATGGTTGCCACTCACCTAGTTGTTATTAGCCTTTAACGGAGCCCGCAGTCAGCCCGCGCACGAAGTATTTTCCCGCCAGCACGTACACCACTAGAGTGGGCAGCGCGGCAATCATCGCCGCCGCCATATCCACGTTGTACTCGCGTACACCAGTGGAAGTATTCACCAGGTTGTTTAGCGCCACGGTAACGGGCTGGGTGTTATGGGCCGAAAACGCCACGCCAAACAGGAAGTCGTTCCAGATTTGGGTGAACTGCCAGATCACCGAAACCACGATAATGGGTGCGGAAACCGGCAGTAGAATGCGCCAGAAGATGCGGAAAAAGCCCGCACCATCCAACTTCGCCGCCGATACCAGCTCGTTGGGGATACCCACGTAGAAGTTGCGGAAAAACAGCGTAGTAAAAGCGATGCCAAAGACCACGTGAACCAGAATCAACCCGGCGCGGGAGCTGGAGATACCCAGCCAGCCGAGGGTTTGCGCCATGGGCAACAGCACCACCTGGAAAGGAATAAAACAGCCAAACAGCATTAGCGCGAAGACTAATTCAGAGCCTTTGAAGCGCCATTTGGTCAGCGCATAGCCGTTAAGGGCTCCGATAGTGGTTGAGATCAGCACCGCTGGAATCACAATCGCAAAGGAGTTCCAGAAATAGCCGCCTACGCCATCACAGCGCATGCCGGTACAGGCTTCACCCCAGGCTTTTGTCCACGGCGCGAAAGTGGGATTTTGCGGAAATGAGAGCAGCGACCCGGCGCTGATTTCGCTCAGCGGCTTCACCGAGGTCATCAGCATGACTACCAGCGGGAGAATATAGAACAGCGCGGCGAGTATCAGCACGCCGTAGAGCAGGCCACGGCCGAGCCGCGCAGCGGGCGTCTGACGACGAATCACATTAGCCATGCTTGCGGCTCCTTAATTCGGAGTAGAGGTAAGGAATCAAAATCGCCAGCACGCCGCCCAACATCAGCATAGCGCTGGCGGAGCCCAAACCTATCTGCGCCCGGGTGAAGGCGTGGGCGTACATAAAGGTGGCGGGTAAATCGGTGGCATAGCCAGGCCCGCCGCCGGTGAGCGCAACGACCAGGTCAAAGCTCTTGATCGCAATATGGGCCAAAATCATCACGGCGCTAAACACTACCGGACGCAGGCAGGGCATCACTACGCGCCAATAAATCCGCGGTAGGCTAGCGCCATCTAGTTGCGCGGCTTTGATAATGCTGTCGTCGATACCCCGCAGCCCGGCTAAAAACAGCGCCATCACAAAGCCTGACGCCTGCCATACGGCGGCAATCACCAGGGTGTAGATGGCCATATCCGGGTCGACAATCCAGTCAAAGCGAAACGACTCAAAGCCCCAGCCCTGAACCATCGCTTGAATGCCCAGCTGCGGGTTGAGCAACCATTTCCACACCACACCGGTAACGATAAACGACAGCGCCATAGGGTAGAGGTAGATGGTGCGCAGCGCGCCCTCCTGGCGAATTTTCTGATCGAGCAAAATCGCCAGCAGCGCACCAATCACCAGGCAAACCGTTACGAACAGCACACCAAAAATCATCAGGTTGGTTGAGGCGACCCACCAGCGCTCATTGGCCATTAAGCGTGCATATTGACCAAAGCCGACAAAGTCATAGCTGGGCAGCATGCGCGAGCTGGTTAGCGAGAGCACGAACGTCCACAGCATGAAGCCATAAACAAAGAACAGCGAAATGGCCACTGATGGCGCCAGCACCAGGCGTGGCAGCCACGCCTGCAAACCGCCGGATGGCGTCGTCCGCTTAGCGCCAGCCCCTAAAGGCGTCGCAGAGGTATTTTTCATGGGGAGGGAATCTCTCATGGAGAAGTATCCTTGCCAAGCAACGAAGGCGCCGCCGTTGCAGCGGCGCCTGAAGAACGCTAACGCTAGAAAAGCCTAGAAAGAGGCCGCTTCGGCAGCGCTCACCATGCGTTCTGCCGCTTCTTCAGCAGGCATATCGGCGTCGTTGAAGTAGTTGGTAACCACATCAAAAATGGCACCCTGTACATCCGCACGTACGGCCATACCGTGAGCCATACTCGGAACTAGGCCACCCTCTTCGGCGGTGCGCTGAAAATCAGCCAACGACTGCTGGGCACAGCTATCGAATTCGCTCATGTCCAGATCAGGCCGCGCAGGAATCGAGCCTTTGGCAAGGTTAAACGCTTCCTGGAAAGTAGGCTCAAGCACCAGACGGGCTAACGCTTGCTGCGCCTCGCGCTCCTCGTCGTCGGTGACGCGGAACATGGCCAGACTATCGATATTGAAGGTGAACGCATCTTCGGTGCCCGGCGCTGCGGCACAGAGGTAATCTTCCCCGGCGGTCAGTCCAGCCGCAGTGAACTCACCTTTGGCCCAATCGCCCATGAGCTGAAACCCAGCCACTCCTTCAATCACCATTGCCGTGGCAACATTCCAGTCGCGCCCAGGCATGCCTTCATCCATCAGCTCGCGGGTACGTTTGAAGTCTTCAAGGGCATCGATCATTTGTTCGCCGCCCAGGGCTTCAGGGTCTAGTTCTACCAATGCCTGCTGATAAAACTCGCTACCCTGACCACCTAACAGCACGCTTTCGAAGACCGTAGCGTCCTGCCAGGATTGGCCGCCATGAGCCAGCGGTACGAAGCCCGCTTCGCGGATAGCCTCGCCTGCCTCGAACAACTCATCCAGCGTGGTGGGCATCTCAACTCCAGCCGCTTCGAGCACTTCGGGGTTGGCCCACAGCCAGTTTACCCGGTGCACGTTGACGGGTACCGCCACGTATTGGCCGTCGTGACGCATGATATCGGCCACGACTTCCGGCAGCAGTTCATCCCAACCTTCCGCATCGGCAACGCCGTTCAGGTCACCGAGCAAGCCAAGCTCACCCCACTCCTGAATCTCGGGGCCTTTGATTTGGGCGGCGGAGGGCGGGTTGCCCGACATGGCACGGGATTTAAGCACCGTCATGGCGGTTTCACCGCCGCCGCCTGCCACGGCGAAATCTTGCCAACCGTAGCCTTCAGCTTCCATTAACTCTTTAAGCACGTTGGCAGCGCGAGCTTCACCACCAGAAGTCCACCAGTGCAGCACTTCAACTTCATTCGCTTGAGCGGTGGTGGCTAGCGTGGCACCTGCCAGAGCAAGCGCGAGGGTCGTTTTCTTTAACGTCGACATGGAGTAACTCCTTATATTGTTATTGTCCTCTCGGACGTTCGACATCCAAGAGGTTACGCCAAGGTGAGCGTCAACGGGAGTTACCGAGTACTGCATAGTGTTGGGGTTTTATTACAAACCTGTAATAGTTTCCTGGCGGGGTAGCGAGAGAGTCACCACCAGCCCACCATCAGCATGGTTGGCGAGCGTGATATCGCCGCCATGGGCACGGGCAATATGCCGAGCAATACCCAACCCGAGGCCGCTACCACCCGTGTGTCGACTGCGTGAGGGCTCCAGGCGCACAAAGGGCGAAAACACCCGCCCCAATTGCTCTTCGGGTATACCTGGGCCGTGGTCACGAATACGCATGGTGACAACATTACCGTGATCGATTAGCTGCACATCGGCCTGCTTGCCATAGAACACCGCGTTCTCAAGCAGGTTTGCCAGGCAGCGTTTAAGCGCTACCGGTTTGACAATCAGCGGCGCGATAAGAGAACCACTTTTAATCTCAATAGTGACCTTACCCCCCTGAAGGCTAAGCTCTTCGGCCAGCTCTTCGAGCAGGTGTGTTAGATCAACGGGCTCGGGCTCTTCATGCAGGTCTAAGCCTTTTACCGAGGCCAAGGCACCTTTAACCAAGCTATCCAGCTCATCCAGTGAGGCGCAAAAACGCTCGCGCTGATAGTCGTCATCGAGCATCTCGGCGCGCAGGCGCATGCGGGTTAAGGGGGTCTTTAAATCATGGGAAATCGCCGAAAACAGCCGTTCGCGCTCCTCAATCTGCTCACGAATACGCCGCTGCATACGATTGAACGCTGCGGCGGTGGCGGCAACCTCCTTAGGGCCGCTCTCCCGTAGTGGCGGCATATCCAAATCATCGCCCAACTGATTCGCTGCCCGTGAAAGCCGCGCCAATGGTCGGGTCACGCTGGTAATTCCTAACAGCGAAAGCGCCAGCACACTCAGCAGCACCAGCAACCCGACCAGCAAGCGCTCCTCAGAAAGCCAGCGATAGCCGCTGAAAATATCGGGTACGCCCAGCAGCGTGGCCACATACAGCCAGGTGCCTGGGGCAAGCTCCAGTTGAACCACTAGAATTGGCGGCGAGAGCGGTTCCATCAGCAGGCTGTGCTGCCCCCAGCGGGGCGGCAGATCGTAAAGCAGTACTTCGTTATTGAGCACTCGCAGGTTTTCCGGGCGGGAGAACTCGACAATCACGTCGTCAATATTGAGCTGCTGGGTGAGCACCGAGCGCACATTGTTCACCACCACCTGTTTTTCCGGCCCCGAGCCGATATCGTCGATGGCCAGCCTGCGTTCGTTGACGCTAACAAAAAAGCGCGTGCCGCCCATATTACGCAGCTGATCCAGCACGATGTGGCGGTAGTCAACGGGCAGTGAGCGGAAAAACTTCATGGTGGAGGCGATGCTAAACGCCATATTGGTGGACAGCTCATCAAGCTGTGCCAAGTGGCTGGAGCGCACCTGGGAAGTCCAGATCGCGTAGCTGGCCCCTTGGGCGACCAGCACTCCGGCGATCATAATGATCACAAAGCGCCCGCGCAGGGATGCTGGTAACCAGCGGGCCGCTCGTCGTGATAAGCGTCGATGTATTTTTGCCCACTCCATGCGTCTCACGTTAATGCGTCTACCTGAGCGGTTAATACGTAGCCCGCCCCGCGCACCGTACGAATCAGTTGGGAGTGCTGGGCGTCTTCCCCCAGCCGTTGGCGCAGGCGGCAAACGTGGACATCAATGGAGCGATCAAGCGGCGGCGCGTCCCGCCCACGGGTAAGCGCGTAGAGATCATCCCGAGTGAGCACCTTCGCCGGATGCTCTAAAAACACCTGCAATAGCTGAAAATCAGCCCCTGAAAGCGCGGCGCGCTCGCCCTGCAGGTCAATCAACTCACGGGTCATTCGGTCGAGTTGCCAGTTACCAAAACTGACCCAGCGTGCCTGCCCAGCGGGCAGCTCAGGCGGTGCACAGCGGGTACGCCGCAGCACCGCTTTAATCCGCGCCAGCAGCTCACGGGGATTAAACGGCTTGCCCAAATAGTCATCAGCGCCTAGCTCAAGGCCAAGAATACGGTCGGTCTCATCGGCACTGGCGGTCAGCATAATAATCGGTACATCGCTGTGTTTTCTAACGTCGCGGCAGATGGTAAAGCCGTCATCTCCCGGAAGCATTAAATCGACAATCAGCAAGTCAGGTGCATGTTCAGCGCGCAGAACATGCAGCGCTTCGGCACCCTCCGCCGTCAATACCCGGTAGCCATGACGCCCCAGGTAGTCCGCGAGCAGTTCACAAATTTCCGGATCATCGTCGACCACAATCAAGGTAGCAGGGGGTGTCGTCATCGCAGCAGTTGTCGCCCTACATTGTTGTCGTTTTATTGGGCTTTGATGATGATCGAGGGGCCAAGCAGTAGCAATACCGCTACGACCAAGGTTGCATTAGATTAATGTTCTTCGACGCTTAAAGCCCAAACCGCTGCTTAAGCCACTCGGCAACGGCAGCTTCACCGTGGTGGCCAATGCGTTCAGCGCCTGAGAGACGATCAAATAGTGCCGGGTGGGCATTAGCCATTACCTGGGCCTCCCCTGCTAAATCGAGCATTTCTGTATCGTTAAGGTTATCGCCAAACGCTAAACAATCTGCGGGCGTTAAGCCCAACCGTTCCAGCAGTGATGACAGCGCCACACCTTTGTTGACCCCGCCGGCCATGATTTCCAGAGAATCAATGGTGGAATAGGTAATATGCAGCCCGTCGCCGTGGGCCTCTTGTGCCTGGGCTTCTAGCTGTTTTAGCGCGTTTGGATCGCCTAGATAGAGCACTTTGCCTACACCATTAGCGTCCATTTGCGCGGGGGGCACGACTTCATAGCCAAACCCTGTGGAGGCGTGAAGTGATAATAAGTGCGGGGCCTCTGAATCAATATGCCAACCGCTTTCGCGATAAAGGTTAAGCCGCACTTGAGGCGGGCGCGGAAGATTGATCAGCGTCTTGGCATGTTCAGGCTCAAGGTGATTAGCCGCCAGCAAGGCATCTTCAGGATCGTGAACATAGGCACCGTTAGTGCTGATCAAGTGCGCAGGAATATCCAACTGATCACGAAACACCTTCATATCGTAGTAGTGGCGGCCAGAGGCGAGCGCGACATGATGACCTTGCTTCACCAATGCTCTGAGCACCTCTACGGTGCTTGCGTGCAGCGTGTGGTCGCTTCCTAATAGGGTTCCATCCAGGTCAGAAACAATTAAGCGAGGTGTCATAGCGCGCTCCGTGAGTGTGGATGTTTTAGCTTAACCGATTGATTCCTCGGACGCCTAGCCGCAACCGGCTAGGACGCCAGGCACAATGGCCACTCCACCTCGCGGGTTCGGCCATTGGGCAACATCAATGGGATGACAGCCCCAAGGCTACCGCCTTTGCTTGTTCATCCAAGATGACATGAATCACGCCTCGCTGCAGCCGCTGCACGCCGTGGGCTCCCAGGCTAGCCAGGGCCCTCTCGTCTAGCATAGAGACATTGGTTAGTTCCAAGCGCAGCCGCGTGGATGCCACCGCCGTCGCACTATGCACATTGCTCTCGCCGCCCAGCGCTTGCTGCCAAGCCTGACGACGCTGAGGTGTTAGGGGCTCTATGGCAGCTACAGAGGACGCTACGGCATTAGACGGCCCTGGTTCGGCAAGTTGCTCCGGTGCCTCACCAGTGGCGCTTAGCGCAGCGCGTATATCATCAACTACGGCGTCGGCGATAGGCCCTACAATGACCTGAAGTCCACCGCCCTGAAGGCGCAGGAGCCCTCGTGATCCCAGCGTCTTGAGAGCCGCCTCGTCGATAGCATCAGGGTTGTCCAATACTAAGCGGAGACGAGTAGTACAGGCGCCAACGCTTTGCAGGTTTGCTGCGCCCCCCAGAGCGGCAACGAAGGCAGGGCCTCGCTCACTGGGAGTAGCTTCTGCCCCAACGGGTGCTATTGTCTCTGGGTCACGGCCCGGCGTTGGTAGGTCGAAGCGCACAATCGCCCAGCGAAATACTGTGTAGTAGATGCCAGCGTAGACCAACCCTACCGGCAACATCAGCCAGCCGTTGGTAGAAAGACCGTAGGAAAGTGCGAAGTCGAAGGCCCCAGCGGAAAAAGTGAAGCCCAGTTTAACGTCAAGCCAGTGCAGCAGAGCTACTGAGATACCGGTCAGCAAAGCGTGCATGACATAGAGCAACGGCGCCAAAAACATAAAAGTAAATTCAATGGGTTCGGTGACGCCGGTCAGAAAAGCGGTCAACGCCAGCGACAACAGCAGGCCACCTACCTGGGCACGTCGCCCTTTCGGTGCGGCGTGGTACATGGCCAGCGCTGCGGCTGGCAGGCCGAACATCATCACCGGGAAAAAGCCCGCCATAAAGCGGCCTGCGGTAGGATCACCTGCGAAGAAGCGATTAAGATCCCCGCTAACTACCGCCCCAGATGCCGTTTCAAAGCTGCCAAAAACAAACCATACCAAGCTGTTGAGCACATGGTGCAGACCAGTAACGATCAGTAGCCGATTGAGCACTCCATAGACGAATAGCCCTAACTCACCAGCATCAATGAGCCATTGGCCCAGCAAATCAATACCGTGCTGGATGGGAGGCCAGATAGCCCCGAAGGCGAACCCCAGAACCACAGCGGCAAGGCCGGTGACAATAGGCACAAAGCGCCGCCCGCCGAAGAAAGCCAAGTAGTCTGGCAGTTGGATTGCTTGGTAGCGGTTATAAAGCAAGCCCGCCACGCTGCCGATGATGATGCCTGCCAGCACACCCATATTAATCTCTGGATTAAGAGAGTTCAGCACGGCATCTAGAACCAAATAACCAATGACACCGGCCAGACCCGCTGCGCCATTGCTGTCATTGGCAAAGCCCACCGCCAAACCAATGGCAAAGATCAGCGCTAAATTGGCGAAGATCGCCTCACCCGCACTAGCGATAAAGGCGATATCGAGTAGATCTGGCTGACCTAAACGTAATAGCAGACCAGCAATAGGCAGCACGGCAATCGGCAGCATCAGGGAGCGGCCAAGTTGCTGTAGACCGCCCATCAGACGGGATCCCAGGGTCATGACAGGCATATCAGCACCTCGTGAGGGGAGTTGTTGTTGTGGGAGTTGTCGTTGTGGAACTTGTGGCTAATGGAGCTGCATCGTTAAGCGCCAACAGCTCGCCGAGGCGCCGACGCACCGCGACAGCGTCGTGAAGAGCCAGTAACTCGGGGAGCTTGGCTGCCAAGACGGCGGTGTCCAGACGGCGCAAAGTAGCCTTCACCGCCGGTATTTGTGCAGGCTCTACTGAGAGTTCATCGACACCCAGGGCCACTAGCAAAGGAGCGGCCAGTTCGTCACTGGCAGCACTGCCACATACGCCGACCGAGCAACGCCCCTCAGCGCCATCGACCGTCGCTTGGATCAGACGCAGTACCGCCGGGTGGAGTACATCAGCCCGGCTGGCAAGCGCTGGATCTTCACGATCCATGGCGAGGGTGTACTGGGTTAAGTCGTTGGTGCCAATGGAGAGGAAATCGGCCTCGTCGGCAAGACTGGCAGCGCAGAGTGCGGCGCTGGGCACTTCGATCATGGCCCCTAAACGCGGCCGTTCACTCAGCCCTAACTCAACGGCCAGCGTCTCTAAACGCTGGCGCACTTCGCGTAGTTCGGAGGCCTCGCTCACCATAGGCAGCATGATATGCAGCGCTTTCAACGGGGTAACACCCAGTAACGCTCTTAGCTGTGTCTCCAAAAGCTTGGGCTGGCTTTGCCAAAGGCGCACACCGCGTACTCCCAACGCTGGATTAGGCACATTTGGCAAACGCAGATAAGGAAGCTGCTTGTCGGCGCCAATATCCAGCGTGCGAATAATCACTGGTTTACCGTCTAAAGCCTTTAGAGCGGCTTGATACTCTTTACGCTGAAATTCCTCGTCCGGGGCGCTATCTCGCTCTAGGAACAGAAACTCGCTGCGTAGTAGGCCTACGCCATCAGCGCCTGATGCTGCCGCTAGGCGCGCCTCCTCGGCGCCACCAATATTAGCGCGCACCTCAACAGTACGTCCGTCTAAGGTAATGGCTGGCTCATGAGCTGCGGCCCGCGCCGTTTCGGCTTGCTGTCGGCGAACCTCAACCCGGTCAGCCATCTCGGCCTGTTGTATCGGCGTTGGCTTCAGCGCCAAGCAGCCGTTCTCGGCATCTAGAATGACGCTTTCAAGGGAGGCCTCATGAGCTGCTTCCAATAGCCCCTGCCCCATGGCCACTAGACAAGGGATACTCCGTGCCCGCGCCAGAATAGCCACATGAGAAGTGGTGCCACCGCCAGCAAGACAAAGCCCAGCGGGGTGCTGGTCAGCCACGGCCACCAATTCCGAAGGGGTTAAATCCTCCGCCACCAAGACGGCGCCTTCAGGCAGCTCAGGAGCTGCCTCTTGATGGTCGTTACTCAGCGCCGCCATCACACGTCGTTGCAGGTCACGCAGATCCGCGACGCGGGCGGCCATCAAGTCATTACCGCTAGCGACAAGCCGCTCGGCTTCAACGTCTAACGCCTCGCGCCAAGCTTGGCCAGCACTGCGGCCATCACCAATACGCGCCTCTGCCGCTGCTTCTAGGTTCGGGTCTTCCAACCAGGCGCCATGGGCGGCGAAGATTTCCGCCTCCGCGACCTGCCCTTGACGTGTTGCCTGCGCCTCTGCCTTTGCTAAGTCTTCGCCGATACGGTTCAGCGCCTGTTTAAGGCGGGGGGACTCTACGCTTTCACCTTCCCCGTCATAAGGCACGCTAGGCAGTGGCGGTCGGTAAACTATCAGCGGGCCAGTCGCCAAGCCCTGACTGGCGATCAAACCGGCCAGCTCTCCTGCTCCAAGTTCTTTCTCAAGCTCTTTCTCAAGTGCTTGGGTCGGTACCGCCGGGGTTGTGCCAGCAGCGTGCTCCTCGGCTTCGGGAGTAGTCAGCAACGCTTCAGCAGCGTCCAAAGCGACTTCCCCCCGAGCTCCCTGGGCAATCAGACGCAAAGGGCTGCCTGCGACTAAGCCAAGGTTCATTAGCGCACTTAAGCTTTCAGCATTCGCGCTAGCACCTTCTGCCGCTGGTTCACGGTGCACTTCCAAATTAACATCGTGCTCCCGTGCGATGGCTCTTAGCCGCGCCGCAGGACGGGCATGCAGCCCTGCCGCGAGAGCAAGCGTTATGCAACGCTCCACTAACGGGCCTTTGGTCGTTGCGGCTTCGCCCTGCTCCGCTGAGGTGCGCGTAAGCACCATCAGCGTTTCGCCTAGGGCAACTCGCTCCCCCTTCGCATAGCGAAGCGGCAATAGGCGCCAGCCAGCGGTTTCGGTGACCACTATGGGCGTGATCAGCGCAGAGGCGCCTAGCGCCAATACATCGGCGTCAAAACGGCACAGCGGCTCACCGGCGCGGACTTGGTCACCCACCGTCACCAATAGTTCGATGCCCCGGCCCTGTAATTCAACCGTGTCCAGTCCCAGGTGAATCAGCAGCTCTAAGCCAGCGTCGGTTCGTAAAGTCAGGGCGTGGCGAGTGCGGGCACATTGCACTACCTCTCCGTCGCAGGGAGCATGCAGGCACTCGCCGAGGGGGTCGAGGGCAATGCCCTCGCCTAGCGCTAAGCCAGCGAAAACAGGGTCAGGCACCTCGTTGAGGGGGATCACCACCCCCTCTACGGGGGCCAGTAGGGTTAGGGTTTGACTTGCATCGGACATGGGAAGACTCCCGCTTTGTCTTTGTTATTAGCTATCAGCTATCAGCTATCAGCTATTAAAGGGTGCAGGTGACCTTGTTAAGGTGCCGGGGTCGATCCGGGTCACTACCCCGGGCCGCCGCTAGGGCTGCCACCATGACGTAGAAGCTTTGGATGACGGACAGCGGCTGCAGGTCGTCGTGGCCCGCGTCCACCAACGTTAGTTGGCGTTTAGCCACGCTCGCATCAGCCGCCAGTAATACCTGCGCCCCGACGCCCTCTAGCCATTCGGCCAGCGTTAGCAATCCGGCCTGCTCCGGGCCGGGCGGCGCGAGTACCAGCACTGGGTAGCCAGGGCCTATCAATGCCATCGGGCCATGGCGAACTTCTGCTCCGCTAAAGGCCTCGGCCTGAATGGCACAGGTCTCTTTGAATTTAAGCGCCGCTTCTTGGGCAACCGCCAGCCCGGCCCCCCGGCCAATGACCATCATCCTGTCGGCTGTCTGAAATGCCTCTACCGCAGGCGTCCAATCTTGCTCAAGCGCTTTTTCCAGGCGCTCTGGCAATCCCTCCAGGGCGGTTAATAAGCTGCGATCCTCGCTCCAGTGACCCAGTAGTTGAGCCATGGCAGAGAGGGTCGCTAGGTAACTTTTGGTGGCCGCAACGCTCTTTTCTTCCCCGGCATGGAGAGGGATCTCAGTGTCACTGACTGCACCCAGCGGCGACCCCGCCGTATTGAGCAGCGCCAACGTATGGGCACCGCCGGTCGCTAACGCCTGCTGGGTAGCAATCAAATCAGGGCTCTGCCCTGACTGGGAGACCGCCAGGGCCAGATGGCCACTAGCCCGCCAAGGGGCCTTGGCCAGTGTCGTCAATGAAGGCGGCAGCGAAGCCACCGGTAGGCCGCGTTGCTTCATGCACAAGTAGGCAAAGTAACTAGCGGCATGGTCGGAGCTCCCGCGGGCCACGGTTACCGCTGAAACCGGCGGCGACTGACGCAGTTGCTGGCCCAAATCAGCCATCATGGGTGCATTTCGCCGCAGTTGACTCCGGATAATTTCCGGAGCGCTGCGGGCTTCATCGAGCATCAGGGACATCAGGCATCTCCGTGGATAAAGCGGCCCTCTACGAAGACCGCTTGAAGTTGGAGTTGAGGGTCAAGAACAACCAGATCAGCCACTGCGCCTTCCGCAAGGCGACCAATATCGCCAAGCCCCAGAAAATCAGCGGGAATGCGGGATAGGCGGTCAGAAGCCTCAGCCAGCGAAAGTCCGAGGCTTACGAAGTTACGCAGCGCTTGATCCATGGTCAGCGTGCTACCGGCCAAGGTGCCATCGGCCAAACGTACCCCACCTAAGCATTTGGTGACGGTCTGCTCACCCAGGCGGTAATCGCCGTCAGGCATGCCAGCAGCAGCGGTGGAATCAGTCACCGCATAGAGATTAGGGATGCAGCGCAAGGCAGTAAGGATGGCGCCAGGGTGGACATGCAGCAGGTCGGGAATCAGCTCGGCATACTGGGCATGGGCCAACGCGGCTCCGACCATACCTGGCTTACGGTGGTGCAGGCCGGTCATGGCATTGAATAGGTGGGTGAATCCGCAGGCACCATGAGCCAGAGCCTCGACCCCTTCTTCATAGCTGCCTAGGGTATGCCCCAACTGCACCCGCACGCCTCGATCGCTAAGGTGGCGAATCAGTGCCATATGACCGGAGAGTTCTGGAGCGAGGGTAATCAAGTGAATCGGCGCCAGATTACAAAGCTCGTCTAGCTCCTCGATCAACCCAGTCCGGGCATAGGATGGCTGGGCACCTAACTTACCAGGGTTGATATAAGGCCCTTCCAGATGCACGCCCAGTACTTTGGCTGCCAGAGGTGCGGGTGCCTGCATATAAGCTGCGATATCCCGTAGTGTCCTTCTGATGTGGTCGTCTGGCGCAGTCATGGTAGTGGCAAGCAGCCGAGTGGTTCCGAAGCGAACATGGGTGCGGGCCAAGGTAGCCAGTGCCTCGCCTCCCTCCATAACATCAGCGCCACCGCCACCATGCACATGTAAATCGATAAAGCCGGGGAGTATGCGAGGATGATCATTGGAATCAGGGTCTACCGGCTCGCCGCTGATACGCTTGATACGCTCCCCCTCCCAGTGAATCTCGCCCAGGCGCCAGCCCTCGGCGGTCAGGATATTGCCAAATTGCATAACGTTTCCTAGCGAGTCAGTTCGACCATAAAGTCGTAGTAATCGGTGCGGCAGTAAGTCACCGTAAGCTCTGCTGGCGTGCCATCGGCCAGATACCCTAGCCGAGTGATCTTAAGCAACGCCTGCCCCTCGGGCACTTCGGCGAGCACCGCTAGCTCTGCGTCAGCGTTGATGGCGGTGACATGCTGCAGGGCTCGAGCCATTGACTTACCGCTGGCTTCCAGTACCGCATAGAGAGACGTTTCTACTGATTGAGGATCGGGCAGCACCGATACAGGTAGGCAGCTATCCTCTACCGCCATCACCACCTCATCAGCCAAACGTAAACGCTTAAGGCGCGCCACCTGGGCATCGGCACCCAAGCCAAGACGCATACTCTCTTCCGCGTTGGGAGTTGCCAGCCTGCGCTCTAACCATTGAGAACTTGGCGTAAAACCACGCTGAGTCAGTAGCTCGGTGAAACTCACCAATCGGGTTAACGACTGATTAAGTCTCGGCGTGATGAAGGTGCCAGAACCACGGCTACGGCGAATGAGCCCCAGCTCAGCCAAACAATCCAAAGCCTTGCGCGCGGTAATACGCGAGACATTGAGGGTATCGGCCAAGCTCCGCTCTGAAGGCAGCGCCTCGCCGGTCTCCCAAGCGCCTGTCTCGATGGCATGCTCCAACTGACGGGCTAACTGCTGGTAGAGCGGTGTCGCTCCCTGCGGGTCAAGGCGCAGGTGGGTAAAGCGTGGATCCATGGATATCTCCGTACGACAAACAATACCAATTGAATACCAATATAGACATAATTCAATACCAATCAAGTGCCAATTAACAACTACCACAACCGAATAGCCCCACTCCACTCTGCCCACAGGGTAATTACCCAGCTAACAGGGAAGATGTAGGTTATTGATAAATCGAGAACAAAAAGAACTTCACATAGCGACAATTGGCGCAGCCTGCGGGAATCCGTATAGTGGCACCCTAACTCTCGCCAACTGATTGAGCTCATGCTTCAGAACAACGCCATGCTTGCCCAGCTCAAGCAACAGATTCGTCAAACCACCCCCCGTGCTGAAGGGGTGATCAAAGCCACCGACAAAGGTTTCGGGTTTCTCGAAACCGACGACGGTGAATCCTATTTCGTGCCGCCGCCCGCCATGAAGCAGGTGATTCACGGTGATCGCGTGGAAGGTGTGATTCACGAGAACGGTGACAAAAAGTCCATTGAGCCGGAAAAGCTGATTGAAGCGGGTCTTGATCGGTTTGTCGCCCGGGTGCAGAAGCGCGAAGGTCGCCTATCTGTCGTCCCCGACCATCCGTCGATTAAAAATATTATCAAGGCGCGGATAAAGAACAGCCTTGATGAAGAGAGCATTGCTGATGGCGATTGGATCGTCGCTCGGCTGGTACGTCATCCGCTAAAAGCCGACGACCGCGCCTTCTTTGCCCAGATTGATGAGCTGGTGGCTAAAAGCGACGACCCTGCGGTGCCGTGGCGCGTTACGCTGGCACGCCATGCGCTGGAACAAGAGTGCCCCGACGCGGGCACCGACTGGCCGCTGATGGATGAAGGTCTGACCCGCGAAGACCTGACCGCTACGCCCTTCTTCACCATTGATGGTGAGAAGACCCGCGATATGGACGATGCGCTGCACGTGGCCACCCGCGCTGAAGGCGGCTGGCAGTTGAGTGTCGCGATTGCCGACCCCACTGCTTACGTGGAAGAGGGCCATGCGGCTGATTTAGAAGCCCGCACGCGCGCCTTTACCGTTTACCTGCCTGGCCAGAACGTCACTATGCTGCCAGAGCAGTTGGCAGATGATCTCTGCTCGCTGTGGGAAGGTAAGGATCGCCCCGCGCTGGCCTGTACGCTGGATATCAATGCCGACGGCAGCATGGGCGAGTATCGCTTTTTTGCGGCCAACGTTAAGTCTCACGCCAAGCTCGTTTACGACAACGTCTCCGACTGGATCGAAGGCCAAGGCGATTGGGCGCCCGCAGATGATATTGCCGAGCAGCTCACCGCGCTGCGTGATTTGACCGAGGCACGTACTGCTTGGCGTAACGAACACGCGCTGGTGTTTAAAGACCGCCCCGACTATGTGTTCGATCTCGATCCTGCCGGTAATGTCTTGGCGGTGCGCACCGAAGAGCGCCGGATTGCTAACCGCATGATCGAAGAGTCGATGATTGTGGCCAACGCCTGCTGCGCGGACTTCCTGGCCCAGCATATCGGCCACGGTATCTTTAACGTGCACCGTGCGTTCGAGCCGGAAAAAGCCGAAGCCGCCCAGGAGTTCCTGGCAGGTCAGGAAATTGTGGTCGAGCGTGAGGCGTTGACTGAGCTTGCCCGCTACACCGAGCTTAAGCGTGCGCTGGAAAGCCGCGATGACGCTTGGCTGGATGCGCGTCTGCGCCGTTTCCAGGGCTTCACCATGATGTCCGCACAGCCCGGCCCGCACTTTGGTTTAGGCTTGGCTGCCTACGCTACCTGGACATCGCCGATTCGTAAGTATGGCGATATGGTCAACCACCGCTTGATCAAGCGCGTGTTGAAAGGCGAACAGGCGCCCGCCGAGGCTACCCAGCAGCTCACCGAGCAGCTGACTGAGCGTCGCCGCCTGAACCGTATGGCCGAACGTGATGTGAAAGATTGGCTCTACGTGCGTTACCTGACCCCCTCAGCGCAGAACCAGGACACCTTTGAGGCCGAGATCATGGCCATCAACCGTGGTGGTATGCGCGTTCGTCTGCTGGAAAATGGCGCGACGGCGTTTGTACCTGCTCCCTTGATGCACAGTGACCGCAGCAAAGTGGTCATTGATGATAAAGAGGGGCGTATTCAGATCGAGGGCGAAGAGCGTTATAAGCTTGGCGATCCGCTGCGCGTAGTGCTCACCGAAGCTCGCGAAGAGACTCGCTCGCTGGTGGCAAAGCCAGCTGATTGATAAGTCATCACTAGCTAGGTATTACCCAAAGGGGCAGCGATCACGCTGCCCCTTTTTTAGTGTGTGTTTGGTTGATACCTGGATTCGCTGCTAGTTATTCGCCAATAACTAAAAAAGTGCTTCGTTTCGCTCACTGATTAAGGGCCAGCTAGCATCTTTTTCAGATACCACTGTGTGTGGAATCGGCCACTCAATTGCGAGACGTTCATCGTTATAGCGCAAACCACTTTCAGACTCAGGATGATAGGCCGCCGAGACCAGATAGCTGACTTCAACATCGTCGGTCAGTGTCTGAAAGGAGTGCGCAAAGCCTGGCGGGACATAAAGCTGATGCCGGTTTGCAGCGGTTAATTCAAACAACTGATGCTGCAAGTAGGTTTCCGACTCTTCACGGATATCCACGATGACATCGACAATCGCGCCTCGAATGCAGCGCACCAGTTTGGCTTCGGCATGGGGCTGGCGCTGATAATGCAATCCCCTTAAGGTGCCTCGCTGAGCAGAAAAGGAGGTATTCTGCTGCACAAAATCACTCAGCAGGCCATGGCGCTCAAACTCCGCACGGCACATGGTGCGGGCAAAAAAACCGCGTTCATCACCATGTGGTTCAAGCTCTATCAGGCGGGCATCCTTGAGGTTCGTTTGATGAAAATGCATGTCTTACTCCGTGAAAGTGGCAGCAACGACCGACATCGGCTCCAGGGCAAACATAGCTTCCTGTTCAGCATATAGACGGTCGATCAGCCGCCCGGGCGGTATACGCACATCATCAAAGGTTAGCGCCGCATCCTTTTCCACATGCCTCACTACCTGACAGCCTAGCGCTAGCCCGATAGGCAACAGCCGTTCCCTGCGTATTACCTCAATGTTTTCCGCCACACCATAGACTTCAAAACCGCCGAGTTCTTCTATTGTTTCCCCCTCTCGCAACGCTTTTTTGGCTATGGCGATAACGCCCACCCTCGGGCCCTCTAAGGGGGATAACACTGGATCACGGAAAAGCACGGCACGGGCAACGGACGTGGGCACTTCGAAATGGCAAAGGTGGTAGGGCGTTGTGAAGCAGTAATATGGCCCCTCGCCCAACTTGTAGAGTTCGAGATAGTGGCGCTGGCGGGGGCTATCAATTGTCCCGAGCACAAATACGCCCGGCCCTGGCTGCGCTCCAACAACATAATCAACCAAACCCGGTTCCTCTGGGTTCAAGTAGGGCTCAAATGCCGACACCGCCTGTTCGATGGGCAGTAAAGGGCCACCGGCTACGCCACCGGAGAAATCAGGGCCCAACATACCGCGTTGCGCCACTTGCATACCGGTTCCATTGGCGACGATCGCCTGTTCGAACGATATCTTGGTGCCATCAGCAAAAGAGGCCACCATTGCCGGCTTTTGCCCCCAGCGTTTGGCAAAGCTTTCCTGGGTAGCCGGATTGCGATAAGGGTCATGCAAGCCTTTAATGTTGCCACACAGCACAGGCTTAATGCCTAGCCCGGCGACAAACCGATAGAGGTTCATCTGCACGCCAGGCTGGTCGCCATCGGCAAAGCTATAGACAACCCCCATCTGATCAGCTTTCACTTTCAAGATAGGGCCGATCGTGCCGTCGAGTTCCGCATTCATTTGGATGACGTCTTTACCACTCTCCAGCGCCGCCAGAACAGCATGTGCCGCGAACTCCAACGACCCGGTGACTTCAATGATCGCATCCAACCCTTCAGCCCTCGCCAGTGCCACAGCATCTTCGGTGACCGCCGGTCGCCCAGCCGCAATCGCCGCTTCCAGTTGCTGCTGGGTGTCACAAGCGACTGGCTCAATCCCGATTTGCTGGAAGACCTTGACCGCGGCAGCCATATGGCGATTGGCAACGGCACAAAGGCGCATTCCGGGCGTCGCGGTCATAATTTGCAGAGCGATACCACCCGCTTGAAACCCCGCCCCTATAATCCCCACACGAATGGGATTACCCTGCGCCTCTCGTTTGGCAAGCGCTGTATCAACAATAATCATTGTTGGTTCATTCCTTCCAAAGCTTCCAGGGGGCGCCTTCTGCCCAGGCGGTCTCAAGCACCATTCTGTCTCTCAGCGTATCCATACTTTGCCAGTAACCGTTATGATGGAAGTAGCCTAATTTCCCCATCTCAATCATCCGGTTCATGGGCCCGTTTTCCCATACGGTCTGGCTATCATCGATCGTCTCAAACACTTCCGGATGACAGACGAAGAAGCCGCCATTGATAAGCCCTCCATCGATTTCGCCCTTTTCACGGAAGCCCTCTACCTGGCTATTGCCCTCTTTCAAGCGTAGCGCGCCATAGCGGCCCGGCTGCGTTACTGCCGTCAGTGTGCACCAATTATTCGAGGCCAGATGTGAGTCGATCAGTGCATTAATATTCAGATCACTTAACCCATCACCATAGGTCAAACAAAAAGGTTCATCTGCCAGGTAAGACATAGCCTTTTTGAGACGTCCACCGGTCATGGCATCGGCGCCTGTATCCAGCACGGTGATTTTCCAATCATCGTTAACACTCTGCAGCCAGTCGACGTTGCCTGTCTTCAGATCTATGGTGTAATCGGTTCGATTACCGCGATAATTGAGGAAATAGTCGCGAATGTACTCCACCTTATAGCCACCCAGGACGATAAACTCCTTTAAGCCATGATGGGCGTACATCTTCATGATATGCCAAAGGATAGGCCGACCACCTACTTCCACCATGGGCTTGGGGCGAATGGCGGTTTCTTCACTTAAGCGCGTTCCAAACCCTCCTGCGAAAATTGCGACTTTCATAGTCAAGCCTCCGTTTCAGGCCTCAAGGTTAACGTGGGTAGTGGCAGGCAAAGCACCCGGAGTGACTGCATCACAAATTTTCCAGCGTAGGCTTTCAGATAGCCGTTCCGCAGCGATATGGGCCTGTAGCGCATGCAGACGCATATAGCGCGAGGCGCGGAACTGGGTATCCGAGAACTCCATGCTTTTGAGCCCATTGATCAACCCCATGATCGAATCGAGAAGTGTCATCTGGGGTTGGTACTCGGGTGCCAATTTTGCAAACAGGCTGAAATCCACTTGGTAGGAACGGCTGTCCGCCGGGGCTTGGGTATTGATACTCAGCGTGGTACCGGGGATTGCCTGGGCAACCGCCGCGGCTAAGTCTCGCACTTGATGATTGCGTGCATTCGAGCCGGTGTTGATATTGAGTATGCGTCCGCCATTTTCAGGCTTGCGCTGTATTGCCCAGTCGACAGCGCGGGCCATATCAGAAACGTCGATCAAGGGCCGCCAGGGTGATCCATCGCTAAGCACGCTAATATGCTGCTGACTCAGGGCACCGGCAACAAAATCATTGAGCACCAAATCGAGCCGTAAACGTTCTGACATTCCGCAGGCAGTCGCAAAGCGCAAGCTAGTAATCACCATGTCGCCCTCGATGCCGGCTAACGCTTTTTCAGCCGCTATTTTCGAACAGGCATAAGCGGTAACGGGTGCCACGGGATCCACTTCACTACGCGGTGCCCCCAGAGCGACACCATAAATACTGCAGCTTGAGGCAAAAACGAAGTTTTTTACCCCCGCCTGAGCCGCTGCCATGGCAATATCAAACGTCGCCTGGTGATTGACCTCATCTGTCACTACGGCAAAACGGTCTCCCATAGGGTCATTGGAAATCGCTGCCAGTTGAACCACTGCCGTATAGCCTGCAAAAAAATCATCCGGAATATCTCGCACATCCCCCATAAACTGTTGGTCGAGATAACGCTCGGGAAACAGTTCGGCCCCCGTCAAACAGTGTGCGAAGTAGGCAGTGTCGTACCCATGAAGAGTGGCGGCTGGGTGACGTAAAGCTAACTCCCGCACCACAACGGAGCCAACATAACCCATATTCCCCACAATTAAGATTTTCAAAACACCACCTCATCAATAATTATTATCACTATAAAACTGGTTATTTCTCCGAATAAAACATTAGAACTCTGTTACTACTAATAACCAGCTTTCTTTAAGAGCTATTTCTTACTAGTCACTTATTGATTACCTGTTTATGAATTCCCTATGCACTAATCATTATTCCTCACAAACTATGCCACTAAACACTCACAATTTGAAACAAAAAAAATACCAAAACTTACATTCAAAATAAGAGACGGCTCTTTTACTGTCAAGAGCAAAGGCGGGTTAAAAATCTAGTCTGCGGTACTATTTTTTTCATCCGACAACACGGCAAAAGGAGTGCCTTTTCGGTCACTCCTTCTTTTTTTCAGCTATCGGTTTGATATAGATTCTGACGGCAACCAAGTGGCAGTCGCAATCGAGTAGCACTCAGTTCACGAGGGCTTCCTTACCCAGCAGCTCACCAAGCAGTTGAGGGAGCGTCGGAGTTTATGCCCGTAGTAATTGATAACAAAAAAGGCGTATCCAAGTCGAAGTTGAAGAGCGTATAAGCTTGGGAATAGGTCCGTTTGCTGATGGCCCAGCCTAGCAGTTAAATTTTATTAGGCCGTTACAAAAGCAGCAGCGCACTTGAGACGCCGCTGCTTCTATCAACTTACTAGAATTCTGCTTGTCTTGCTGCCGTGGGTAAGGCCTTGGCAGGTTTGTACTCTGATGCCTTTTGCACGACAGCTTCATCTATCTGAAAGGCAGCTACCAGCTCGCGAAGACGCCCAGCCTGATCTTCCAAGGAAAAGGCTGCATTAGTCGATTGCTGAACCAGGGTGCTGTTTTGCTGAGTAGTAGAATCCATTTCAGTAATAGCCGTATTGATCTGCTCGATACCACTACTTTGCTCCCGAGTGGCAGAAGAGACCTCGACCATCAGCATAGCAAGGCGCTGGATCACCGCTTCCGTCTCACCAATAGTCGCAGCGCCTCGCTCCGCTTGGTCAGAACATAGCTTTATTTTGCTACGCGTATCGTCCAGCATAGTGCGAATCTCACCTGCTGAAGCGGCACTGCGGCTTGCTAACGCACGCACTTCTGTTGCCACCACCGCAAACCCACGGCCTTTATCACCAGCACGCGCCGCTTCAACGGAGGCGTTTAAAGCCAGGATATTAGTTTGAAATGCAATCGTATCGATGGCCTCAACGATCTTATCCATGCTAAGCGATGCGGCTGTCACTTCGCGCATTAATTCCACACTTCGGGAAACTTCTTCGCCACTGCTTTGCATCTGTTGCGAAGCATTATGGGCCAGCGTATCAGCCTCTTTGGTTGAATCGCTATTCTGACGAACCGTTGCCGTCATCTCCTCCATACTAGAAGCCGTTTCCTGCAAGGCAGCTGCCTGCTGCTCAGTGCGAGCGGCGAGCTCCTGCCCACCTTGGGCAATCTCATTGGCTCCGTTCAAGACATTCTCACTGGAGTCACGTAGTGATGCGACCAGAGTAGTGAGCGCTTTACTCATTTCGGCCATGGAGGTTAATAACTGAGCCGTTTCATCACGCCCTGTGGCTACGATATCGTGTCGCAGATCTCCTTCCGCTACGCGCTGGGCAACCTCAACGGCCCGCCGCAAAGGCAGAACGATGCTACGCGTAATGGCAATTGCCAGCGCCAGCGCCATCAACAACGCCACCCCCGAAAAAATACAAAGCTGCCAAATAGCCAAACGATACTCAGCATTTATCGCCTCATTAGCCGTCTTGACCCCTTCAGCAGCCACTAGGCTAATTTCATCAGCCAACTCCTCAAGCTGGTAGATACTATCTTTATGCTCACCGAAAGCCAGATTGGCTTGAGAGGTTTCGGTAATACTGCCTAACTCAATTTGGCGATAGACTGACAGAAAACCCTCTTCATACCCCTGGAGGGCGCTTCCTGCCTGTTGGTACAAAGCATTGAGGCTATCTTTATCGGCAATTTGGCTACCCGCCTGGAAAGCGGCCTGTATTTCTTCGATGGTCGCCGCCCAACTTTGCTGATAAGCCGCTACACGATCACGACTGTCAATATTGATGAAGATATCTTTTTCAAAGCGCCGCGCTTGCAATGCCAGACGCTGAATTTCAGCGGCATTGCTTGCTAGAGCTACGTCCGTGTCCAGGGTTTTTTGGGCAGTATCTTTGGTGAAGGTGATGCCCATAATTCCCGCTATTAAAGTGCCCAAAAGAAATAGCGAGACCAAGCCAAAAGCCAGTGCGAGCCGTGTACCGATCTTGAACCGTGAAAGCATTGCCAAATCCTAACAAGTGAAAGAGCTAGGATTTTAGGCAACAAGAATGAAAACTGTAACTCAACCTTTGCAAACTATTGTCAACTTTTATACATAATCAAAGAGTATCTACTATACCAGCGCGTCTCACCTCGCTAACTTACTGACAGACTAGACATAACCTGAGCGGATATCGGCCAGCTCTATGACACTATCTGCCGATGCTGACAGAAGAAACGCAGCATTTCCTTGGTGGCATTGGGGCCTTTCGGGTCGGTATAGCTTCCTTTCGTGCTGCCGCCCGACCAAGCGTGGCCCGCCCCGTGTACCTGCCACTGCTCCAGATGAGTTTCGCCTTTCGCATTATGGTGCGTGGTACAGGTATAGCCGTGGCCATTGGCTACCTTCCCCTTCTCCACTGTCGCCCCTGCTTGATACGACGTGCTGTACTGGGCGGCTACGCGATCCGCATTGCTGGGGTGCACGGTGGTGTCACGATCACCATGAAAGATAATCGCTGGCACATCCGACGCCCATCTAGCTTGTTTGGCGTTGTTACCGCCTCCCAGGGGGCCAGTGCCGCCCTGCATTGCCCCTAAAGCATCGGGAAGACTCTTGGCTACGCCATGGGGCAACCCGGAGTGCACGCCCACCGCGGCAAAGAGATCCGGGTAGGTCATTGCCAGGGTGGTTGCCATGGCAGCGCCGGCCGAGAGCCCTGCCACATAGACACGGGTGGCATCGAGTCCATAGGTGTCGATGATCTGGCGAGTCATGCCAGTCAAAATCGCCGGTTCACCGCCCTCCCGCTGCTGGTCTTCGGCTTTAAACCAGTTCCAGCACTTGGAATTATTGGCGGTCATCGGCTGAGCTGGATAGAGCACACAAAATAGCTGGTCTTCGGCCAGCCGGTTCATACCGGTGCCTGCAGCGAAGTCATCGGGGTTTTGCGTACAGCCATGCAGCATCACCACCAGCGGCAGTGCCTGACCGGTATAGCCGCTAGGGATATACAGTTTGTAATCACGTGCTCCCACATGGTTGGTAAACCGACCAGCAGTGAACGCCCCGGGCTGTGCTTCCTCACTGACACTAGGTGCTTGCTCGGGTTGCGCCATCCCACCGCGAAACTTCATCCACTTATCCCGCCATGCAGCAGGCACCTTAATATCGTTGGGCGTGAATGCTCCGGCTGGCGAATCAGCAGGCTCTGGCTTGGATACAGTTGCTTCTTCGTCGATAACCTCGCAGGCTCCGTCGAAGGTATTGCCACCTCGATAAGCGTTATCCGGTGTTGCATCACGCCCAGCTTCGGGCACGCTGCCCTGGAGAAGGGCCATGGCCTCGTGAAGTTTCCCTGCACGGGTGAGTCGCGTTGCTTCTTCCATTCGTTTCGTCACAGTGGCGTCAATCATGATCAAAGTCCCTATTTAGTGATGCAGTGGTTGCCTGTTGAGTGGCAGGCGCTTCAGTGGATTCGATCCGCCAGAGCGGCTTTAACCGCTTTGCTAGCATTAAGTGCCCCCAATACGACCACCGACTCGATGGTGGCAAGGGCAAGCTCCGGCGTTACATCGTCGGCAATGCTGGCCATACCCAGCACCTGAATCTGCAACATCTCCCCTGCCGACTGCAGGGCCTCTAAATCCGCGCGACTGTAGTGCTCAAGCCCTAGCACAAACGATTTGCGGGTGACGGTCTCTCTCACCACATCAGCATGGTTTGCCAACTGATTGCGGATAGCCGTCCGGATCAGATCGGTTCGGTTGGAGTAAAAACCCTCCTGAACCAGCAGGTCGATCTGCCCCAGATCAACGACCCCCAGATTGATAGTAATCTTCTCGCTAGAGTCGCCGCTCTTGCGGCGCAGTTCGTGCACGCTCATGTGTGAAGCCTCGTTGTGCTCGTCATTGAACATCCCATTGGCACTATAGCATCTAAATAGACTCCACATACCATCCATGTGGATGGTATTTATAATAGTTTAGTCTCATAAATAGTCCAGCGCATCGGTTCAAGTGTCGTCGAACTGACTTATTTCTCCTTTATGGTGAAACGATGACACTGGGTAGGACTGGAGGTTAGCTTGCACATTGCCGATGTGACGATGTTTCATGCCCCCGCCAGCGGCGGCGTGCGTACTTATTTGCAGGCCAAACACCGCGTTTTTTCGCGCATTCCACAGCTGCGTACCAGCCTGCTTGTGCCGGGGGCGGAGCGCGATAGCCTCGGCGATCACCACACCTTACCGGCACTACATCTGCCCTTGGGTCAGGGCTACCGTTTTCCGCTGCGTGGGTCGCCCTGGCGAGATACCTTGATTGATCTAAAGCCTGATCTTATTGAGGCTGGCGACCCGTATGTAACGGCGTGGGCAGCGCTGGCCGCGGGTCAGCGCCTTGGCGTGCCAGTGGTAGGCTTCTATCACTCCGACCTTCCACGCTTGATGGGTGACCGCTTTGGGCACTACGTTGAAAAGCGCTTAACACGCTATGTCACTGAGCTTTATAGCCAGTTCGATAGCGTGCTAGCGCCCTGTCATGCTATGGCGAACCGGCTTCGGGATTGGGGCGTTGATAACGTTCGCGTGCAGTCACTAGGCGTCGATTTGACGCAATTTAATCCCCAGCAGCATGACCCGGCTTTCCGCCAAACCATGGGTATAGCCAACGATAAGAAGCTGCTGATCTTTGTGGGACGTAACTCCCGTGAGAAAAATATTGATGTGCTGCTGGCGACGATGCGCCAGCTAGGTAGCGATTATCATTTGTTGCTGATGGGCCCCGGCATGCCGCATCACGTTCCCAGCAACGTCACCATTGTGGACCGATGTTGTGGCGCCCATGAGGTGGCTAAAGCCCTGGCCAGTAGCGATGCACTGCTGCACGCTGGCACCCGCGAAACCTTCGGTTTAATTGCCCAGGAAGCGATGGCCAGTGGCCTTCCGGTAATAGCAGCCAATGCAGGTGCACTGGCAGAAAATGTGCCGCTGGGGGCGGGTATTTTATGCAAACCGCTTGATCCAACTGCCATGGCTGAGGCGTGTGTGGCACTGTTTAGTAATGACGTGGCCTCCAGCGGGCGCTATGCGCGCCGCCATGTAGAGCGCCATTTCAACTGGGATGGCGTCATGCACTCACTGCTTGAGCACTACCAGTACCTTTGCCACGGCAGTCAACCGTATGCACTCAACCAACACCACTAATCGTCGCCAGCTACTCAAGTGGCGACCCATCCACGGCGTGATGATTGTCTTGGCGCTGAGTGCGCCGCTGGTGCTCACCGCCTGGCTGGGTGGCGCTGAGGCACTGCTGCGCGTCAAACACTTTCCGCTCGGGCTGTTACTATTGATGCTGGTAATGGCCTTTGTGTGCTGGAATCTCAATGCGGCAAGGCTACGTTTGATGCTGGGTGGCCGTGCAGGCAAGCTAGGCCAAGGCGGCGCTCTGGGCATTGAACTGGCGTCTAAATTTGCCCTGTGCGCCACCCCAGGCGGCAGCGGTGGCCCAGTCACCCTACTGATGCTGCTTGCCCAGCGCGGCTTCCCGCCCGCCAAAGGCGCGGCGGTGTTCTTGATCGACCAAGGCTGCGACTTACTGTTCTTCCTGGCGATGCTGAGCGGCCTGGTGCTGTTTTCGCTGCTTAGCGACACCCAATGGCCACATCAATCGTTGGTACAGTGGGCGCTGGCCGGCTTAGCCTTTATGGCAACGTTGGTGATTGTGGTCATGCGCTATTTACCCAGCCTATTACGCTCACCCAGTGTGAACACGCCATGGCCAAGCCGTTATCGGCGGCGCTGGCTAGCACGGCGTTTGTTGCGCTGTCGGCATGCGTTAAAGGTGACGCTTGAGCTGCCGCGCACTACGCTATTCGCGATGCTATTACTGACCACGGCGCATTGGCTGATGCGCTATAGCTTGCTCTATTTGGCAGTGCTAGGGGTGGGCGGTCATGCAGATTGGATGTGGACGTTTCTAACCCAAATGCTGGCCATGGCTGCCAGTCAGTTCAGCTTTCTGCCCGGCGGCGCGGGTGCTGCGGAGGTGGGCGTGGGTGGCCTGTTACTGCCGTTGATGGAACGCGAGCAGGCCGCTGCAGCAGTATTGGTATGGCGGTTGGTCAGCTATCATCTTTATTTGGCGGCAGGCGCACCGCTGTTTATTCTATATAGCTACCGAATGCTACGCCGTTCACCGACGCCATAGCCCTTAATAACATGGCCCTTAATAACATGGCCCCAATAAATAAGGGCGCCCCGAGGGGCGCCCTTATCGCGTGCAGCTAAACGTCAGTGACTTACCAGCCAGTGACTTCTTTCAGCGCATCGCCGATTTCAGCCAAAGAGCGCACAGTTTTAACACCGGCGTCTTCTAGAGCAGCAAACTTCTCGTCAGCGGTGCCTTTACCGCCAGAGATGATCGCGCCCGCGTGGCCCATACGCTTGCCAGGAGGCGCAGTCACACCGGCAATGTAGGAAACCACGGGCTTGGAAACGTTGGCTTTGATGTAAGCTGCCGCTTCTTCTTCAGCTGTACCACCGATTTCACCGATCATAACGATAGCTTCGGTTTTCGGATCCTTCTCGAACATCTCAAGGATGTCGATGAAGTTAGAGCCCGGAATCGGGTCGCCACCGATGCCCACACAGGTAGACTGACCAAAACCGTGATCAGTGGTCTGCTTAACGGCTTCATAGGTCAAGGTACCAGAACGAGATACGATACCTACGCGGCCCGGCTGGTGAATGTGACCCGGCATGATGCCGATTTTGCATTCGCCTGGGGTGATAACACCGGGGCAGTTCGGGCCGATCAGGCGTACGCCTAGCTCGTCACATTTCACTTTTGCTTCGAGCATGTCTAGCGTAGCGATGCCTTCAGTGATGCACACAATCAGCTTGATACCGGCATTGGCCGCTTCAAGGATTGAGTCTTTACAGAACGGCGCCGGTACGTAGATAACGCTGGCTTCCGCGCCGGTTTTCGCTACCGCTTCTTTCACGGTGTTGAAAACGGGCAGACCGAGGTGCTCCTGGCCGCCTTTACCCGGTGTAACACCACCGACCATTTGCGTACCGTAGGCAATCGCCTGCTCGGAGTGGAACGTGCCTTGGCCACCGGTAAAGCCCTGGCAGATGACCTTGGTGTTCTTATCGATCAGGATGCTCATTACTTGCCCTCCGCCGCTTTAACGACCTGCTGAGCCGCGTCGGTCAGACTAGTAGCCGCGATGATGTTCAAACCGCTAGATGCTAGTTTTTCAGCACCCAGTTCGGCGTTGTTACCTTCCAGACGTACGACAACCGGTACATTGACGCCCACTTGCTCAACGGCACCGATAATGCCTTCAGCAATCATGTCGCAACGTACGATACCGCCGAAAATGTTAACCAGTACGGCTTTAACATTGTCATCCGACAGGATGATTTTGAACGCTTCTGCCACGCGCTCCTTGGTGGCGCCGCCGCCAACGTCCAAGAAGTTAGCGGGCTTGCCGCCGCTTAGGTTGACGATGTCCATGGTGCCCATGGCCAAGCCTGCGCCGTTAACCATGCAGCCGATGTTGCCATCAAGTGCGACATAGTTAAGTTCCCACTTCGCCGCATCGGCTTCGCGCTGATCTTCTTGCGAAGGATCACGCATTGCCTGCAGATCAGGGTGACGGTATAGCGCGTTGCTATCCAGACCCAGCTTGGCGTCGAGGCAGTGTAGGTTGCCTTCGTCGGTAATAACCAGCGGGTTGATTTCTAGCAGTGCCAGGTCTTTGTCGTGGAACAGCTGAGACAGGCCTAAGAAAATCTTGGTGAACTGCTTGATCTGGTCGCCTTTCAGGCCCAGAGCAAAGGCTAGCTCACGCGCTTGGTACGGCTGTGCGCCGACAAGCGGATCGATTTCGGCTTTGAGAATCTTTTCCGGGGTCTCTTCCGCAACCGTCTCGATCTCTACACCACCTTCGGTAGAGGCCATGAAGACCACGCGACGGGTAGTACGGTCGACAACGGCACCGAGATACAGCTCGTCGGCGATGTCAGTGCAGGTTTCAACTAGAATCTTGGCAACCGGCTGACCTTTTTCGTCAGTCTGGAAGGTAACCAAGTTCTTGCCCAGCCACTTTTCAGCAAAGGCTTTAGCTTCAGCCGGGTCTTTGATCAGCTTAACGCCACCCGCTTTACCACGGCCACCGGCGTGCACCTGAGCTTTAACCACCCACATGTCACCACCGATTTTTTTGCAAGCCTCTTCGGCTTCTTCGGGAGTGTCGACAGCAAAGCCTTTAGACACTGGTAGACCATAATCGGCAAACAGCTGTTTACCTTGATACTCGTGAAGATTCATCGATTCATGCCATTGGTTGCATGTGACTCGAACGATGATCAGCTTTTTTTAAGAACAGTCTTAAAAGAACTGGCCATCCCCGTTCTTTCGATCTTTGTGGATTAAGACAAAGCCGAAAGTTTGCGCCACCCTTAAAAGGTGGCGCTTCGTTGTTTAACTAAATTACTTACGCTTCTTGCGATTGGCCATATGAATCGCGTGGCCATCTACCGCAAGCGCTGCTTCGTGAACAGCTTCCGACATGGTCGGGTGCGCGTAGCAGGTCAGGGCCAGGTCTTCGGCGCTAGAGCCGAATTCCATGGCAATCACGCCTTGGGCGATCATCTCGCCAGCGTGTTGACCCACGATATGCATACCGAGAATACGGTCAGTTTCCGCATCAGCGATAATTTTGGCACTGCCTTCGGTGGCGTTATTAGCCATCGCGCGACCACTTGCCGCAAACGGGAAGGTGCCGGTTTTGACTTCGATGCCTTTCGCTTTGGCATCTTGCTCGGTCATACCGACCCACGCCACTTCCGGGTAGGTATAGATGACGCTAGGAATAGTGTCGTAGTTCATCTCAGCTTTATGGCCAGCGATAATATCCGCCACCATGATGCCTTCTTCAGATGCTTTGTGCGCCAGCATCGGGCCGCGTACACAGTCACCGATGGCGTAAACGCCCGGCACGTTGGTACGGCACTGGTCGTCGACAAAGATAAAGCCGCGTTCATCCAGCTCAATGCTGACACCGTCGGCGATGACACCTTTGGTGTAGGGACGACGACCAACACAGACGATGAGCTTATCAAAGGTCATCTCTTGTTCGCCGTTGGCATCGCTGTACTTCACAACGACTTCTTCGCCTTTGACTTCAGAACCGGTGACGCGAGCGCCCAGTTTGATATCCAGTCCCTGCTTCTTGAGCAGCTTCTGCGTCTCTTTGGCGACTGTGGCGTCTACCATCGGCAGAAAGCCGTCCATTGCTTCAAGCACGGTGACTTCTGAGCCCAGACGGTTCCATACGCTGCCCAGCTCAAGACCGATGATGCCAGCACCAATCACGCCCAAACGCTTGGGTGTTTCGGTGAATTCCAGCGCGCCGGTAGAGTCGACAATCAAGCCTTCGGTCAACGGGGTCGGCGGAATTTCCACCGGTACTGAGCCCGCAGCGATAACGATGTTATCGGCATCATAGGCGGTGGTATTGCCGTCGTTGTCAGTGACCTCAACCTGCTTGCCAGACACCACTTTACCGGTACCTTCGATCGCAGTAACGCCATTGGCCTTAAACAAGCCAGAGATGCCGCCGGTCAAGTTCTTAACGATCTTGTCCTTGCGCGCCATCATCTTGGTAACGTCCATGGAGACGTCGCCGGCCTGAATGCCCATATCGTCGAAATCGTGCTTGGCTTCAACGAACTTGTGGGATGCTTCAAGCAGCGCTTTAGACGGGATACAGCCCACGTTCAAGCAGGTGCCACCGTGGACAACGTTGCCTTCTTTACCGATCCATTTTTCGATACAGGCCGCTTTTAGGCCCATTTGTGCAGCGCGAATGGCGGCGACGTAACCGCCAGGGCCGGCACCGATAACGATCACATCAAACTTATCAGCCATGTTGGCTCCTTTAGCTTGCTGACCTCACGCCGCGATAACTCAAACCGGGCGCGAGGCTGTGTGCAATTGCAGATAAATCCTGGTTAAGCAGTAGCGTACTGAATCATTATTTCATTCAGTACGACGTTGGTGCTTTAGACATCCAGCAACAGACGTGCCGGGTCTTCCAGCAATTCTTTAAGGGTAACCAAGAATTGAACGGCGTCTTTGCCGTCGATCATACGGTGGTCGTAAGAGAGCGCCAGATACATCATCGGGCGAATCTCGACCTTGCCGTTAATTGCCATCGGACGATCCTGGATTTTGTGCATGCCCAGAATGGCGGTTTGCGGCGGGTTGATGATCGGGGTCGACATCAAGGAACCAAAGGTGCCGCCATTGGTGATTGTGAAAGTACCACCAATCATGTCGTCCATGCCCAGCTTACCGTCGCGGCCACGCTTACCGAAATCAACAATCGTACGTTCAACGTCAGCAATTTTCATGCTGTCGGTGTCACGCAGTACCGGCACGACCAGACCACGGTCGGTGGATACAGCAACACCGATATCCTGGTAACCGTGATAGACAATGTCGGTGCCGTCGATAGAGGCGTTCACATCCGGATAACGCTTGAGCGCTTCTGAAGCTGCTTTGACAAAGAAGCCCATAAAGCCCAGCTTGATATCGTGAGCTTTTAGGAACGTCTCTTTGTACTGCGCACGCAGGGCCATGATCTCGGTCATGTCCACTTCGTTGTACGTGGTCAGCATCGCCGCGGTTTGCTGCGCCTGTACCAGGCGCTTGGCGATTGTCTGACGCAGGCGACTCATGGGTACGCGCTTCTCGATGCGCTCACCTTCGGCAGCCGGTGCAGCGGCTGCTTTCGCCGGTGCAGCCGATTTCGCTGCTTTCTTGGCGGAGCCATCTTTGACCGCTTTCTGAACATCTTCTTTCAAGATACGGCCACCTTTGCCGGTGCCCTCTATCTTGGCAACGTCCAGGTCGTGCTCGGCAACCATTTTACGCGCAGCCGGGGCGAGGATCTTGCCGCCCACTTTCTCATCGGCGCCATCGTCATCGCTGCTGCCTGCTTTAGCGGGTGCTGAATCGCCGCCGCTATCGCCACCACTGCTGTCACCACCAGCGCCTTCAGTGAAGGTCGCTAGAATGGCTTCAGATTCCACCTGGCTGCCCTCTTCGGCTTTAATTTCAGCCAGGGCGCCATCGGCCGGCGCCACGACTTCCAACACGACTTTGTCGGTTTCGATATCGGCCAGCACCTCATCGCGCTTGACCGCTTCACCGACTTTTTTGTGCCAGGTAGCCACGGTGCCTTCCTGTATCGACTCAGGGAAGCTGGGGGCTTTTACATCGTGCTGTTTGCCGCCACCGTTACCGCTGCTGGCTGGCTTGTCTTCGGATGGTTTGCTGTCTGCTTCTTCTTTCGGCGCTTCAGAAGCACTTTCTTCTTTCTTGCCGCTGTCGCTAGAAGCACTGCCTTCACCAATCTTGCCTAATACTTGCTCTGACTGAACGGTATCGCCCTCTTCGGCCATTACGTCGGTCAGGGTACCCGCTTCCGGTGCGACAACTTCGAGTACTACTTTGTCGGTTTCGATTTCAACAATCAGCTCGTCACGCTCAACGCTGTCACCCGGCTTTTTATGCCACGCCGCCACTGTGCCTTCGGCAACGGATTCCGGAAAGGTTGGCGCTTTGATCTCAGTAGCCATGTCGTTTCCCTTATGTGTTCTCTAAATCCGGTGGTCGCTTATAAATTAAAAGCGTCTTCCACCAGCTGGCGCTGCTGTTCAGTGTGGACGGACATATAGCCAGCTGCAGGAGCAGCAGAGGCGGGACGTCCAGCAAATTTCAAGTCGCGTCCGAGGCCATCTTTCAGCATATCGGCCACTGCACGCATATTGTGCTGACTGGAATACCAAGCGCCCTGATTAAGCGGCTCTTCCTGGCACCACACAATGTCTTCTATGTTGGTGTAGTCTTGCAGCGCTTCCAGAAGCTCTTCTTTCGGGAAGGGGTAGAGCTGCTCAACACGTAAGATTGCTGTGTCATGACGCTCATTCTCAGCGCGCCACGCAGCCAAATCGTAGTAGACCTTGCCAGCACATAGCACCACGCGGGTGACCTTCTCTGGCACAAGATCCGCCTGGTCAGCAAGTACCATGTGGAACTTACCGTGGGCGAGATCTTCAAGGCTCGACGTCGCTTCTTTATGGCGCAGCAGCGATTTAGGTGTCATGACCACCAGCGGCTTACGCAGCGGACGAATCACCTGACGACGCAGTAGATGATAAATCTGCGCGGGCGTGGTCGGTACACAAACCTGCATGTTGTGCTCGGCACACATTTGCAGGAAGCGCTCCAAGCGTGCCGAAGAGTGCTCTGGGCCTTGGCCCTCGTAGCCGTGTGGCAGCAGCATGGTTAAACCACACACACGACCCCACTTCGTTTCACCTGAAGAGATGAACTGGTCGACGACCACCTGGGCACCGTTGAAGAAGTCACCGAACTGGGCTTCCCAGATCACCAAGTCATTCGGCGCGGTGGTTGAGTAACCGTACTCAAACGCCAAAACCGCTTCTTCCGAAAGGATAGAGTCATGAATGGTGAAACGCGGCTGACCATCGGCCATGTTCTGCAGCGGCACATAGGTGGTGCCGTCTTTCTGGTTATGCACCACCGCATGACGGTGGGAGAAAGTACCGCGACCAACGTCTTGCCCGGTAATCCGAATCGGGTGGCCCTGCTCTAGCAGAGTGGCGTAGGCCAGCGTTTCCGCAAAGCCCCAGTTAAGCGCCAGACCGCCAGCCTGCATCTTACGCCGGTCATCATAAATCTTGGCCACCTGGCGCTGTACGTCGACGCCATCCGGCACCTCACACATTCGAGCGGCTAGCTGCTGCAGACGCTTCATATCGAAGGTCGTATCGGCATCGCCCGACCATTCGTGGCCCAGGTAAGGCGCCCAGTCAACGAATAGAGAAGCATTGGGCTCTTGCACCAATGCATTGGCCACGTGATTGCCTGCCACTAGATCATCACGATAGGTCTCTATCATCGCTTTGGCGTCTTCGTCAGAGAGCACGCCCTGTTCAACCAAGCGCTTGGCATACAGCGACCGCGCGGAGGGATGATCTTTGATCTTGGCATACATCATCGGCTGCGTGCCTGACGGCTCGTCAGCTTCGTTATGGCCACGACGACGATAGCAAACCAGATCGATCACCACGTCCTTTTTGAACTGCTGGCGATAGTCGAGAGCCACTTGGGTGGCGTGCAGCACTGCGTCCGGGTCATCGCCATTGACGTGGAAAATTGGCGCTTGAACCATCTTGGCAATATCAGTGCAGTATTCGGTAGAGCGAGCATCCAGCGGATGCGAGGTGGTGAAGCCCACTTGGTTGTTAATCACAATGTGGACTGTGCCACCGGTTTTATAAGCACGGGTCTGGGACATCTGGAATGTCTCCATCACCACACCCTGACCAGCAAAAGCCGCGTCACCGTGGACGTTGATCGGCAGCACTTTGCTGCCCTCTTCGTCGTTACGACGATCTTGGCGGGCACGCACAGAGCCCTCTACGACTGGCGCGACAATTTCCAGGTGCGACGGATTAAACGACATCGCCAAATGGACTTCGCCGCCCGGTGACATGACGTTTGAACTGAAGCCCTGGTGGTACTTCACATCGCCTGAGCCGCGTTCAATGACTTTCTTACCGTCGAACTCATCAATCAAGTCAGCTGGGTTTTTACCCAATATATTGACCAACAGGTTGAGTCGACCACGGTGCGCCATGCCGATGACCACTTCCTTGGTGCCATAACCGCCAGCACGCTGGATAAGTTCATCCATCATCGGCACAAAGGTTTCACCGCCTTCAAGACCAAAACGCTTGGTACCTGGATACTTGGATGCCAGGTAATTCTCCAAACCTTCGGCGGCCGTCAAACGCTCCAGCACGTGCTTACGCACATCGGCGCTGAAATCAGGCGCACTGCGTACCGACTCGAAACGCCGCTGTAACCAGCGTTTCTCTTCCGTATCGACGATATGCATGATCTCGCAGCCGATGGAGCGGCAATAAGTACGCTCCAACGCATCCACGATGTCACGCAGTGGCGCTTTGTCGATACCTAAAAAGAAAGAACCGGTTTGGAACTCGGTGTCCAGATCAGCTTTTGAAAGCTGATGAAAGGACAGATCGAGGTCGGGGACGGGGGTGGGATTACGCAGTCCTAGCGGGTCGATATTGGCCTTTTGATGGCCACGGAAGCGGTAAGCGTTAATCAGCTGCAGGACTTTTACCTGCTTCTTGTTTTCACCGCTATCGGCAGCGGCGACTACACGGCCCGGGCGGCTTTCGCGCCCCAACTGGTAGAACTGATCACGGACTGGGCTTAGTGGAACATCGTGGGAGGCACTGCCCTCGGGGCGCGGCAACTGGTCAAAATAGCTGCGCCATTCGTCAGGGACAGACTCAGGATCGGCGAGGTACTGCTCGTAAAGCGCTTCCACGTAGTGAACATTGCCGCCACTAACGTGAGAGGAACGCCACATCAACTCCATTATGCCTTGTTGCATCTCTCGTTCACCCTGCACTGATGGGGTGGTATCGGTATCGTCGCAAACGTGCGGCGACATCGCTATTGCCCTGCCGGCGGGGCGGGACATTTGCCGGCGGCGCCGGCCAACGGCCGGAAACCCTGTTCATCTAGCTATTCGTTCTCAAACTTTTCATACGGTGTTTCGTCTTCAGTTCATGCTCGAAAGCCGGTACCCCAGGCACCGGCTTTCAAACTTGTCTGATCAGCGGTGCGACGTGACGCCGCACCGCGTGACAAACCCTATGATAACAAGCGAAGCGCCATGATTTAAGTGGCATTATCACCCAACTTAAGTGGCAGACGCTTTTTTACTAAGATGTCATAGGCTTAGGTAGCATCAGCGAGTAACATTTCGCGAATTTTACCAATTGCCCGGGTAGGGTTAAGCCCTTTTGGGCACACCGCTACACAGTTCATAATGCCACGGCAACGGAATACCGAGAACGGATCTTCCAGGTTGCTCAACCGCTCGCTGGTGGCCGTGTCACGTGAATCGGCCAGGAAGCGGTATGACTGCAGCAGACCCGCCGGGCCAACGAACTTCTCGGGGTTCCACCAGAACGACGGGCAAGACGTTGAACAGCATGCGCACAGAATACACTCATACAAGCCATCAAGCTTGTCGCGTTCTTCTGGCGACTGCAGGCGCTCAATGGCCGGCGCAGGCGTGTCGTTCTGCAGGTACGGCTGAATACGCTCGTACTGCTTATAGAACAGCCCCATATCGACGACCATATCGCGAATAACCGGCAAGCCCGGTAGCGGGCGCAGGGTCAGCTTGTTGTTTTTGACAACGTCTGACAGCGGCGTGATACAGGCCAAGCCGTTTTTGCCGTTCATGTTCATGCCGTCTGAACCGCAGACGCCTTCACGGCAGCTGCGACGAAACGCCAAACCGCTGTCTTGCTCCTTCATCATATGAAGGACATCCAGCACCATCACATCGCGGCCTTTGGTATCGACCTGAAACTCCTGCATGTAAGGTGCGGAGTCGGTTTCCGGATTGTAGCGGTATACGGATACCTGAAGATTGGACATAGTGACTCCCTCTCGTCTATGCGGCGTTTAGTAGGTACGAACCTTAGGCTCGAACGTATCAACAGTTTTCGGCTTGAAGTTAACGTCGCGTTTTTTCAGCTCTTTCGTCGCCGGGAAGAACAGCGAGTGCTTCAGCCAGTTGACGTCATCACGGTCTGGATAGTCGTAGCGCGAGTGGGCGCCGCGGCTCTCTTTACGCTCAAGGGCAGCGATCGCCGTCGCTTCAGCCACTTCCATCAAGTTATCGAGTTCCAGCGCTTCTACACGGGCAGTGTTAAAGGCATTGGACTTGTCAGGCAGGTGGGCATTGGCGATACGCTCACGCAGCAGCGCTAGCTTGTCGACGCCTTCCAGCATGTTTTTCTCTTCGCGGAATACGCCGAAGGAGGTTTGCATGATTTCCTGAAGCTCAGCCTTCAGTTCAGGAATGCTTTCGCCGCCTTTAGACTCGTTCCAGCGCGTGATCCGCTTCATGGCCGACTCAATGTCAGACTCAGAAGCGTCCAGATACTCAATGCCTTCGTTCAGCGCACCTTCGATAAACATACCCGCGGCACGACCAAACACTACCAGATCCAGCAGCGAGTTACCGCCCAAGCGGTTGGCACCGTGAACAGATACACACGCTGCTTCACCACAGGCAAACAGGCCGTTAACGATATGATCCTTACCGCTTTCGTCCATGGTAATGGCCTGACCATGAATATTGGTCGGAATACCGCCCATCATGTAGTGGCAGGTGGGTACAACCGGGATCGGATCTTTCGCCGGGTCAACGTGAGCAAAGGTCTTAGAAAGCTCAACGATACCGGGCAGGCGCTTACCAAGCACTTCTTCACCCAAGTGATCAAGCTTCAGGAAGACGTGATCGCCCTTCTCGCCACAGCCGCGACCTTCCAGAATTTCCATGACCATCGAACGGGCGACAACATCACGGCCCGCCAAATCTTTGGCGTTCGGCGCATAACGCTCCATAAAGCGCTCGCCGTCTTTGTTGATCAGGTAGCCACCTTCACCGCGGCAACCTTCTGTGACCAGCGTGCCCGCACCGTAAATACCGGTCGGGTGGAACTGCCACATTTCCATGTCTTGCATCGGGAAGCCCGCACGCAGCGCCATGCCAATGCCGTCGCCAGTGTTGATCAAGGCGTTGGTCGTAGAGGCGTAAATACGCCCTGCACCACCGGTGGCCAGTACCGTGGCCTTGGACTTAACGTGAACCACTTCGCCGGTTTCGATGCACATGGCAATACAGCCGACCACGTCACCGCTGGCGTTTTTGACCAGATCCACCGCGTACCACTCATTGAGGAACACGGTGTTGTTCTTCAGGTTGTTCTGATAAAGCGTGTGCAGCAGCGCGTGGCCGGTACGGTCAGCCGCGGCACAGGTACGTGCTGCCTGACCGCCTTCACCAAAGTTCTTCGACTGACCACCAAACGGGCGCTGATAGATGCGACCGTTGTCTAAACGCGAGAACGGCAGGCCCATGTGTTCAAGCTCAAATACCGCTTTCGGGCCTTCAGAACACATATACTCCGCCGCGTCCTGGTCAGCGATATAGTCGCCGCCTTTAACGGTGTCGTACATGTGCCAGCGCCAGTCGTCGTTCGGGTCATCAGACGCGATTGCACAGGTGATACCACCCTGAGCAGAAACGGTGTGAGAGCGGGTCGGGAAAACTTTCGATAACACGGCCGTCTTTTTACCGGACTTCGCCAGTTCCAGAGCGGCTCGCAGGCCAGAGCCACCGCCACCAATAATAATGGCGTCAAACGTCAGGCTACGCAGATTAGACATGTAATCAAGCTCCCCACAAAATTTGAATGCCCCACACCAAGTACACGAAAATGCCCAGGATGATGACAGCTTGGGCACCCACGCGCAGGCGAGTGGACTTGAGATAGTCGGTGGTGACGGTCCACAGACCGATCCAGGCGTGTGCCGCTATGGCGACAAAGGCCAAAAGCGAGAAAATGCGCATCCACGTCTGGCTGAATAGGCCGCTCCACGCGTAGTAATCGAGGTTCGGATTAAACAGCAGGAAGGCAACGATAAAGACCGTGTAGAGGGCCAAAATAACAGCAGAAACGCGCTGCATCAGCCAGTCAGAAAGCCCACTACGGCCAAAACTTGTAATGTTAGTTACCATACCCAAACTCCTGCCAGAATAATCAGAACGGCGCTGACCACCACGGTGATCTGCGCTTTTTTAACGCCACCCTCAAGGGTTACTCCAATGTCGGCATCCATCAGCAGGTGCTTGATACCTGCTACAAAGTGAAATGCCAGTGCAGACAACAGCCCCCAAGCAATCAGCTTAGCCAAAAAATTATTGGCCAGCGCATCGCTAACGGCGTCGAAACCCGCAGGAGATGACAAGGATTTGCCCAGCGCCCAAAAAGCGAAAATCAGGCCAACGAACAGGATGACACCCGTGATGCGGTGTGTGATCGACGTCAGCGCCGGCAGTGGGAAATGTATCGTAGTAAGGTCTAGGTTTACGGGTCGTTTGCTATTCACGGCTTTGTACACACTCTCTTGGCCCGCTCTGCGACAGGTCGGGCATGGCCCGAGCGGGCGGTGGTTGCTGGAAGGGGCTCGGCCGTTGCCAAGTCGGGCACGACCACCTACCTGCCGGTCGCGCGACGTGGATTATAAGAACCTTCGCCCTCGCTTACAAACCGAACTCAGGCCTAACTCGACTATGGTGCAAGAAAATTGTCTTCATCCTGAGTCGATTTTGCGCTGCAGCATGGTTATAGTGGCAAGAGACTAGCAGTTTGATAAGCCTGTTAACATATTATGTTAGAATACAGGCAAAAATCTCTGGCGTTTTGCTACACTGCACGCCCTCTCATCATATACAAAAATTACCCACAACAACAATTCTTGTACAACATTCGGCTAGCGCTTAGGCTAATTGACAAAATGTCGCACGCTTCTATAGTGGGCAAGCCTTTTCGCCGGCGCGGTATGCGCAGCAATGACTTTACGTCCCAACCCGAATTCGAAAGGAGGCCAGCATGGCTGACAGGAAAGCGACATTGACGGTAGACGGTCTGGATAAACCGATCGAGCTACCCATGTATTCCGGCACACTTGGCCCCGACGTCATCGACGTACGCGGCTTAGGTGCTGAAGGCCTGTTTACCTACGACCCCGGCTTTATGGCCACCTCTTCTTGCCAGTCTGCCATCACCTATATTGATGGTGGCAAGGGCGTACTGCTTCACCGCGGTTACCCCATTGACCAACTGGCCAAAGAGTCCAATTTCGTGGAGGTGTGCTACACCCTGCTGTTTGGCGAGCTACCCAACGACGAACAGTACGCAGAATTTGAATCGCGCATTCGTAACCACACCATGGTTCACGATCAAATCAATAACTTCTTTAAAGGGTTCCGCCGCGATGCGCACCCGATGTCCATCTTGTGTGGCGTAGTAGGCGGCTTAGCGGCCTTCTACCATGACCATATGGACATCACTAAAGAAGAAGATCGCGAGATCAGCGCGATTCGCCTAATTGCCAAAATGCCGACTCTGGCGGCCATGTCGCACAAGTATAATGTCGGCCAGCCGTTCAACTACCCGCGCAACGACCTGAGCTATGCAGAGAACTTCCTCTACATGATGTTCAGCAACCCGTGCGAAGAGTACAAAATCAACCCGGTATACGCGAAAGCTATGGACCGCATCTTTATGCTGCATGCGGATCACGAGCAGAACGCCTCTACCTCGACAGTACGCTTGGCAGGCTCTACCGGCGCCAATCCATTCGCCTGTATTAGCGCAGGTATCGCGGCACTCTGGGGCCCTGCTCACGGCGGCGCCAACGAAGCCGTGCTAGCTATGCTTGACGAAATCGGCGAAGACTCCGAAGAGAACATCCAGCGCTTTGTCGATAAAGCCAAGGACAAGGATGACCCGTTCAAGCTAATGGGCTTTGGTCACCGCGTTTATCGCAACTTTGACCCGCGCGCCAAAGTGATGAAGGAGACCTGCGACGAAGTCCTCGCAGAGCTCGGCATGGCTGATGACCCCCAGCTTAAAATTGCCAAGCGTCTTGAGCAGATCGCCCTAGAAGATGAGTACTTCATTGAGCGCAAGTTGTACCCGAACGTCGATTTCTACTCCGGCATCATCTTGAAAGCGATGGGCATCCCGACCAATATGTTCACCGTGATTTTCGCGGTCTCACGCACCATTGGCTGGATCTCTCATTGGCACGAAATGCTCAGCGAAAGCTACAAAATCGGCCGTCCGCGTCAGCTCTATATTGGTCACGACCAGCGTGACTATCCGAAAAAATAAATCCCCCGCTTTATAGCACGACCAAAGGCCACCTCCGGGTGGCCTTTTGCGTATAACCCTGACTTAGGCCACCAAGGCAGCAACATGTCGCAAACGATTGATCCCATGCCTAGTGCCCTGCAAGGCAAGACAGCAGCCCAGAAGCCTCTTAGGCCCCTTGTAGTGATCGCTTGTAGTGATCGCTTGATGGGATAGCTTGATGATAGCTAGCGTGCCTACCGAGGAGGCACGCTCGATAGCATTTAACGCCGCCTTGGGGAATCATTCATTGGACCATCGCCCCACTATAGAACGCCTAAACAGCTGCTAATATCGCTTGACTTTTTTGCTGCCGGGTATTGATCAAGGTTTTCCACACTATCTGTGGATAACCCTGTTCACAACCACTTCAAAACGTCCCGAAATCGCCATGGGCAGTGGGCCAGCCTTAAATTGGTTATTTTTTAACCTAACATAACTGATTGTTTTTAAAGGGTTTAAGTTCTGTTCAAGATTTTTTGCGTCAACAACAAGGGGTTGTGCACAACCCTAAAACCAGAAACGCAAAAGTGGACAAGTCAAGCACAAAATCGTCCAAAAATTGTCGATTTGTAGCTCTTTTGTGAATGACAGACATGCAAAAACCAGCATATGAGAGGAGCTCATTGCTAGAGGAAATAAACGATTAGGAAGGGTACTGAAGTAGTGGCGTCCCATAGGGGGTTCGAACCCCTGTTACCGCCGTGAAAGGGCGGTGTCCTAGACCACTAGACGAATGGGACGTAATTGAGCCGCTTCGCAAAAACCATTACTGAAAAACCGTTACTTAAAAGTTATCACTAATTGGTGGAGCCTAGCGGGATCGAACCGCTGACCTCAACACTGCCAGTGTTGCGCTCTCCCAGCTGAGCTAAGGCCCCACATGTCGCGAAGACGGAGCGTATAATACTGATTATGCGGGTCTTCGTCAATAGAAAAAACGCCAATTCCTAAGGGTAAGAAATTGGCGCTAGCGCTATATCAATCACGGTTAAGCGATTTCACGAAGCGATTTCACGAAACTCTTTTTCAAAGCGCTTGGCCTGTTTTTTGGAGACGCCGCCTAAGACCTCTATCGCACTGCGCAAACGTGCGCGAGTAACGTCGGAGCCAAGAATTGCCATGGCGTCCATCACTGAGGTGCTTGAGCTGCTACCGGTAATGGCAATAAACACCGGTGCCAAGAAGGCCTTCATTTTCAAATCAAAATACTCAGCCAGTATCTTGACTTCGCTCAGCAATGCCTCTTTATGCCAAGCCGCAACGCCTTCAAACCGCCAGACAAGAAACTGGAGCAGTTTGACCAGTTCCTCCTCCTCGAGCTTCACGCTATCGAACGACGCTTTTGTTAGCGTCGGCAAACCCGAAAAGAAGTGCCCTGCCAACGGCATCACTTGGGAGAGCGTCTCTACCCGTGGGCGTACCTGTGGCAGTATCTGCTTAACGTAGGCTTCATTGAAGGCCCAATCGCGCAGCGCGCTCAACAGTGCATCGTCGTCGAGGTCTTCACGGATATACACGCCGTTCAACCACGTCAGTTTCTCCAGGTCGAACACCGGACCACCTAGGGAGACACGCTGAACATCGAACTCTGCCATCATTTCTTGCAGGCTGAATTTCTCGCGCTCGTCGGGCATCGACCAGCCCATCCGCCCCAAATAGTTGGTAACGGCCTGGGGTAAAAAGCCCATCCGGCGATAATAATTGATCGAAGTCGGGTTCTTGCGCTTGGAGAGTTTGGATTTATCCGGGTTGCGCAGCAGCGGCATGTGACAAAGTTGCGGCATTTGCCAACCAAAATACTCATACAGCAGTTGATGTTTTGGTGCGGAGTTAATCCACTCTTCCCCACGCAACACATGGGTAATTTGCATTAAGTGGTCATCAACAACGTTTGCTAGGTGATAAGTAGGCATACCGTCTGATTTAAGCAGAATTTGCGCATCCACCTGCGCCCATTCCACTTCAATAGTGCCACGCAGCATGTCATTGACGACACAAACACCTTCAGCAGGCACGTTCATGCGCACCACGTAAGGCCAGCTTTCCTGCTCACGGCGTGCTTGCTCTTGGCTATCCAGCGCTAAATCAGCGGGCTTCAATGCCAGCTGCAGCCCTGCGGCTTTACGCGTCTCGCGCAGCTCATCCAACTCTTCACTGGTGCGGTAGCATTTAAACGCATGCCCGGCATCCAACAGCTGCTGGGCGTATTGGGCATAAATATCGCCACGTTCGCTTTGCCGATAAGGGCCGTGAGGCCCGCCAACATCCGGGCCTTCATCCCACTCAAGCCCCAGCCAACGCAGCGAATCGAGAATCATCTGCTCCGACTCAGGCGTAGAACGCACCCGATCAGTGTCTTCAATACGCAGAATAAATTGGCCACCATGCTGACGCGCAAAACAGAGGTTAAAAAGCGCAATGTAAGCCGTACCAACGTGGGGGTCTCCAGTGGGAGAAGGGGCGATGCGAGTACGTACGGTCATGAAAACGTCCTATTGGCAAAAATGCATGGCAATATTATACGCACCTTAGGCGCAACCAACAGCGTTGCTCAGGGAACAACTAGCGCAAGAAAGCGTCAGAGAAATTAACTCAACGTTATTTGTCCACTAATGCGCGCTAAAGCACAATCGCTTAGTATGGCTCTGCAGCAACACCTTGGGCGCATACCCCAAGTTTGAGACAGACCAATAACGTATGTTCATAGCGCCACTATTTTTGTTTGTTGAAAGACATACCATAGTGGAAAACAGCCAACGAGCTTGTTTAGCTCATCATTAGGAAGACGAAATGGAATCGCTAGGCTCACGTATCAAGCAACTGCGGCTTAGGGCCAAGCTCAACAAAGCTGCCCTCGCACGCAAAGTTGGCGTGTCAGATGTCACCATTTCTTATTGGGAATCTGGGGCGATCAAACAGATCGGTCACGAACGCCTTGTTGCGCTCGCCGACGCCCTCGACTGCTCCCTGGCAACACTGCTGGAAGGTGACAGCGCCCCCGAGCTGTTAACGTTGACCCACACTGGCCCCCTCCCCTGGGAACAGGTACAGGCAACGACCATTAAAGTGCCCAGTCATCTGCCGCTGCACATCGACTGGAAAGCACCGTGCGTGATGGCAACACCCGGCCAAGGTACAGATTTTTCACCCGTTAATGCTGGTGACCTTCTGCTGCTTGGGCCAACACATGTGTTTCACAAAGCGGGCCACTATGTAGTGCAACGCGACGATCGTTTCGTCATTGAGCACTTCGCCAAAGCCCCAAGCGACACATCGATTCATGCAGTACTGTTAGCCCATTGGCATCCTGCCTAAAGCGTCTACCTCCCCGGACTCTCTAGCACCTCCACCTGGTCACGCGTTTGCCTTGGCTCACTCCCCACCAAGAAGCGCCGTGAGTAGGTGGCCACTTGGCCCAGCCCATGGCGGGATTGATTTACCAGCTCTCCCGCCAGGTGCTGGCCCTCGTGGCCAATACGCGCCTGAACGGCTTCCGGCTGCACACTGCCTTCGGAAACCTCAACCTGCACTATATAGCCACCATCGGGTAAGCCACTGCCTGGACCAAATGGCCCCGCTGCAAACACGCCATTTTGTATGCGTGTCCGCTCCCGCCAACGCACGCTGCTAATCTCGCGCTCGACGATAATCTGCACCAGTGTTTCGTCAGGTAAGTTGCTCTCGCCTTCCACCATTAAACGCCTATCGCTGCGCAGTGATACATGCGCAAATATCTCGACCACCAGCGGCGCTACTTCTTCCTCCTCATCTGCTTCTGTCTCGGCAGCTGTCGGTTCAGGGGCTGACGTTTGTGCTGCGGTTGAGGACGGTTCACTTGGTTCATCTGTTCCGCCACACCCTGCCAGTAGCGCAACAGACACTATTAACACGCCAACACTGCTCATTACATTGCGCATACACACTCCGAAATATTACTTGTTCTGCAGCTTACCACTGCATAGCCGCTACCACAGTGGAATACTCATTTTTGGCCCCGCGCAAGCCCTCGCTTCCGGTACAATATGCTTATCATGCTAACAAGACACTTTCAGGAGCAGCGGCTTTGGAGATCATTTGGTGGTTGGCCTATATAGCACTGGGCGGTTTCGTGGGTCTGATGGCGGGCTTATTGGGGATTGGCGGTGGGGGCATTATGGTGCCTATCCTAACGTCCCTTTTTGTACTGCAAGGCGTATCTTATGAGCACCTTGCCCACCTGGCCTTAGGCACCGCCATGGCGGCTATCATTCCCGCCTCCGCCTCCAGCCTGCTTTCCCACCACCGCCATGGGGCGGTTCGTTGGGATATCGTGCGTTTTATCACCCCAGGCATATTAACCGGCACCTTTTTGGCGACCTTTATCGCTGCCCTGATTCCCACCCGCGGCCTAGCCATCTTTTTCGCCTGTTTTATGCTGCTAATGTCGCTGCAGATGCTGGCGAATATCAAGCCCAAACCCAACCGCAGCTTACCTGGTCCTCTTGGGGTCAGCGGCGTCGGCCTCGGCATCGGCGGTATTTCTGCGCTCGTTGCCATTGGCGGTGGCTCACTAACAGTCCCCTTCCTCACTTGGTGCAATGTCAAACTTCCCCGCGCGATTGGCACCTCCGCAGCCGTAGGGCTACCGATTGCGGTTGCCGGGGCGCTAGGCTACGTCATCAACGGCTGGTCTACCCAAGGCCTGCCCAGTGCAGCGCTCGGCTACGTTTACCTACCCGCGCTACTATTAATGGCACCCTTCAGTATTCTTACCGCCCCTATCGGGGCAAAGCTAGCGCACAAGCTGCCCGTTAAACTCCTCAAACGAGTATTCGCTTTTATGCTGATGGGGTTGGCACTGCAGATGGTTTATGCAGTGTTTACGGCTTGAGGGGGTGCGAGCAGCAAAGCCTAAAGCGATTATTCTTAGCTAATAGCTAAAACAATCGGATAGGGACAGACCCTAAAGGGTAGCGCTGCTCAATCAGCGGGTGGGTGACGTCGCACGTATCTGATCGCGCCTGACTTTGTGATTAATGATCGCATTCACATGCCTGATCAATCGACCTTGCCATACGCCCACGCCTCGCATGAAATACTCAGGCCAATGAGGCGACTCAGGTATGGTAGAAAGAAAAGGGTGAATAAGAGAGGGGTACTGAGCTAATACACTACGCGTGTCTTTATGCCTTGATATGTCACGGTAAACATACTTGGCATAATCCAGGCTAGGCCGCCTAGCAGCGGGGTCTGAGAATATTTCAAGTGCTTGGTTCCACAGATCTTCACGCACGATTCGGCATAAGACTTCTGTACGCACTAGCTCACGTTCAACCGCTATCGGCCTCATACGCCGGTGTTTCAAATTAGCGATGCGCGTCCATAACAGCGCGGCTGGATTTAAAACATAAAAACGTAGAATTTCTTTACCGTCTTGGTGTAGATCCCACTCTACCAGCCTTGCCTTGGCGCGCATGCTATCAGCATCAAGCCCACCATACACCTGGTTCATAACATCTACTACGAAATGCCCGTCAGCCAATATTTCAGGGCGATAAAGCTCTATCAATGCCATGTTGGGTACATGGTCATCTGGCGTAGGAAAGCGTGGCACTCCTTTCCACTGCTCTGCTAATACCCTGACCCCTTCAACAGTCCCTGCTACAATGTCGAGGTCTGATGAAGTCAAAGCAGCAGTATGTACTTGATCTAACTGCCCTTCCAAAAAATAAGCACCCCAAAAAGCAATTGCCTGGCCTCCAATGAGCACCAGGCGTTCTTGATATTCTGGGGGAAGCTCTGCAATAAGTTTCAGAATAGGCTGTATTGAAAGACTATCTTCCATCCAAACTCACTACAGATAAGTAATAAATTTAGGTAGGCTCAGAGCGGCGCAGGAGCTGGAGCGCCACGAATAATTCGGGCATGCTGACGTGCGCCCTTGAACTGAGAAGCACGCTCGATTGCTTCCTTAGAAACCTGCATTTCTGCATATTCTTGGAAACGGTTGCGTTCTTTCTCTTGAAGACGTAGCACGAAACCATTCTTTTGATTTGCGCTAATATAAGAAACCATGATTTTCACCAGTAAAATCAGTTGGTTATAGAAGGTAGTGATGCTCACTCATCTGGCTAAGCTTTCTGTGAAAGCTTAGCCAGATGAGTGAGCTTCGTCAAGATTTGTTGACGTTCATAGATATTAAGTGATATTTCCACCCTGCGCAATCCCCCACCCATCCATGGCTGAGGATATCCCGTTGCCGCAATCTTCTAGCGAAACCCTGAGGAAACGCGTGCAACTAAGCGACATTTCCAGCTTGGCAAGTTTCTACCTAAATGAATGTAAGCCAACTCCGACACAATTTGTACGAGATCGCTTACACCGCCCAGCATCTCGTCTGCCTGACCACCACACACTTGAACTGCTGCGTGTTCACGAAGTAGCCCTGGCCACCATCCGGTGTCAACAATCGGCAACGGCTGCCCACACGGTGGGCTTTAAACAATCGGTACTCCCCTTCCACCTCCGCCACTACCAGATCGGCGGAGCCGAACGATCGCGCTTCATCTACCAGCAGCACATCGCCTTCCATGCACGGCCCGCCTAGGCGGGCGTCCTCGCTTATCTCCACCAGAAAGCAGCTGGGTGAAAATTTTCGATTATCCATTTCGGCTACCGCTGGGTGCTCCACGCCCACCGCTGCTGGCCCTAAGTAATTTACACGCATTCTGTTGCCATGTGCTTGCTCCACATTCGCAGTACTCGCCCCGCTAGTGGTCGAAATGGAACGCCCCAAAAACACTCGCGTGATCCTACACGCCGCCCAGCAAGCACTGGCAAAGATCTACCGGCCCAAATACGCTACAAGGCGTGATGCTGATCAATCTCACCGACGAGAAGCGCCAACAGCTCAGTTTGATGGGTACACCACAAACGGAAGAAGAACATCAACGCAGCCAAAAGCTAATGCCCACTATGGACGCGCTAAACGAGAAAATGGGAAAGCAAACGGTACGTCTAGGCTAGCGGAAAAGAACGCCCCTAGCACCTACGCTGCGCGAACCGAAGCCCGCGCTATACGACGCATTGGGATGAGTTGATGGTGGCATATACGGATGAGGGGGCGGCTAAAAGATCAACTACCATCAGAAGAAATTGAAATTAACCAGCCTATAAGAGAAGGTAAATTCCAAGTACAAACGGCAAGCATGATATAAATAAAAGCCGCTATCGCTAGAGCAAAATAGAAGGTATTTCTTCTCTTCTTTATAGGCTCTAAAAACCGGCTCTCTTTATCGTCACTAGAGGAATAATGTTGAAGTACATCAAGCCACTTTTCGCTTTCTTGGTCAGACAAAGCGATATCACGAAAATGAGCTGCAGATTGGATCATTAAAGACAAGATCAAATAACATGCTAAAACTTTAGATATAACAGACAGCCCAGCGCTACCAAGAAGCTCTGAAAAATTATCCTTATCAAACCTAGCAACAAAAGAAAAAGTTATAAATATCAATATACCAAGAGCATCACGAGCGATAGAGCTTACTAAATCTCTAACTTTTTGAGCATAAAGATCCGCCTGAGATTTCATATCTTTCATGAGTTCACGGATTTCTTTATGGTATGCATCCTTACGGTCTAGAATCACAAAAGCGTAGCTGTCCCGCGCCTGCTGTAAGGCAGCTGAAAGATGATGCTCCATGCCTGATGAAAGAGACTGGCCTCTTTCGATATCGATCGACAGCCGATCCATCAACAACCCTAACCGCGTCTCAGGTCGCTCATCATATACCCAGGAAACCGCTTCGATCATTCGTTTCAGCGTCTCTGAACTCGCTGCTGGACTGGTGTCGAGCAGTGGTAATGAAAGGCGCTTAGTGCCCTGCAACGTGGCTTCGTAGATACCATCGACACATCGTAGTTCTTGGACTAAACAGGCCGAGAATACGCTTGCACTTAATGTGACCAAGGGAGCAGTCTCGGCGCTATCGAGGTCCCCCCAGGTGAGGGCATATGCTTTCGGGCAAACCCGCAATGCCTTCGTGGCATTGGTATGTATCAAGCGATGCACATCCGCATGTTCTGGTAGTATCACTTCATCGATGCTTGGGGGCTCACCCTCTGGCGGCATAACCCAAAGCAGCGGGCCACCAACGCCATTAGAAAGCCCATGAACACGCACCGTTGTTGGGTTGGCCAAGTCAGGGATATTGCCAGTAGGATACAGAAACGGATCCCAGTTTTTGAGCCATTGATGGAATCCATCCACGCTGAAAAATACCAACGTGGTTTCGTCATCCCTTGCCTTCAAAAATTCAGAGATAGGCGTCTTTCCAAGAACCAAGCGCCAGGGACTATTATCGAAATCGTCACCTGACAGGTCATCGACATCAATCCTGTCGTTAGTATCGGCCGCCCAGATCGTTGGAGGTGATATTTCCAATTGCTCGCTAAGTGCTAAGGTATGGGATAGCTTCGCTCGAATCGACTCGTTCAGCGAATCACCTTCTATAATCAAGCGAAAGCTCTCTTCAACCGCCTTCGCAGCATGAGGGCGAAGAGCTTCAATGGCCTGTAGCAGATCCACTACGGCGGTCATGGCGACTAGCCTTTCGGTATTAAGTTATGGGTTTCAATGGTAACCCGCGACCTACCGCCATCCAAATTTTCAATCAGCATACCTACTTGTTCTGGGGTGCCTTCATAGGAGATCGTGATTCCCTCCGAAGTTTCGTAAATATGCTTGCGCTGCGCCTTGGGAAGGGAATCAGGGCGCGGCCGGAATGTTTGCCCCGCTATGCCTGCCTCTTCCAGGGCATCACGTAGAGACCGCACCAGCGCAACCTTCCTTTCTGGGTTTTCATCTCGTACTACTGTGTCCAGGAACGTATCCGTATCGAAGGTATCATGGTCCCTGAGATAGTTGAGAGCACGACCTCGATAGGTGTTCAAATCCTCACCAGGAGGCAATTGATCTTGTGGTATATCTTTCGCCCACTTCCTTACTGCCTGATCTGTCGACCTTGTCAGTACTGAATCTTGCTGACGCTCGATCACACCCAGAAAAGCTTGATAATAATCACCTAGCACAGGTTTCTTAACTCGATCGAAAGCCAGTACATCCCATGCAAACTGATTGCTAGTATCTATTAAAGCACTTTTCTGCACCGCTTTTTTGTTTTCATTCAAGGCATTCGGAATCTCATCAACAACAGCAACCTTTCGTCCCTGTATATCCTCATAGTTATAGGTAAACGATTCCTGCTGATCCATCTTGACCAAAAATACAAGTTGCTGCCAATCATGAGCCTTGGCTAAATACTTAACGACCGATACGATAAAAACACCTGCCGACATGTTACCACCATGTAGGCGCGCAAACTCTTGGGTCATCTGGTAAGAAAGGTCTACAAACCCATCTCGGTCTTCAACTAATCGTTGGCTTTGTTCCTGAAGGTTGGGCGCATCAGGATCAAAAAGATACTGAGTTCCTTCAGCTATATCACGCAGCCGGTCAAGAAAAAACGATTTCTGTTTTTCCTGCAACTGAACTTCATCAAGCTTTATGACCTTACCTGGCGCATCAGGATCAATGATATGAAAGATAAATTCGACGATCTCTAGGGTATCGCGTTGGCCCTGCGTAAGAACGCCTTCTAATTGTTGTCCTGCCATTCCGAATCCCCTTATTTTTGTGTTTCCTGCGCCGGTCACACCACATAACCTCGAGTATTACGAGGTTTAGCAAATATGCTGGCTAACTCTGCGGCGTTTAATAAACCGCCGAATACAACCTATCCTCGAGCCTCTCTGCCAGGCTCATCTTCTGCTACGCGAAACCGCCAATACCGATCAGGCTTTACCCAAACAACGTCTGACTCTGTCAGCTTACGGAAAGCCGTCAGCACCTGTGTTCCAACGACAAGATTTCCATCCGCGTTTTCACGCAGCAGTTCCTCTGCGTCCTGCTTTACCAAATAATCGACCACGTCGTCCTGATATAAGCAGCCTTCCCGCTCAATTAAAGCCAGCATCCACGCCGCTACATCGTTTGGCTTCATGATGAGGGTTGCTCAACCTTTTCGAGGGAATCTGTAGGAAAAACACCCTGCTCCAACTTCTTTCCTGCAAACCATTGGCACCTACATCTTTGACGCTCTTCGTCATAATCACTAACAGCCATTCCCGGGCCACCAGATTTGAGCTGAACGATATCCCCGACTACGAATTTCTTAGTCATTTTCTTTTCCTTTAAATCAATCAAAATAAAAATGAGCTATACCACCCGCCCAATCCAAATCTCACACCGCCCCAGAATCTCCACATCGTGCATATCCTGCGGCTTGATCATTTCCGGCTGGTAGTGGTCGTTGTCGCTGATCAAGTACAGCGCGCCGCCCGCCAGACGCTGTACCCGTTTAATTCTTCGCTCACCGCTCACCGCTCACCGCTCACCAGCAGCAAAAACACGCCTTTCTGTTTTGGGTCGCAGCATTTTGTAACATCCATTTACTAACCTTAAGAAAGCCTAACCCATCGATACGGCTAGCACCATTCACCTAATGCCCATTTACGGCTCTTTTTTTATTTCATTTTGGGTGATACCCAGCCTGATCTGCGACGTAAGCGCTATGGCAACTACCCTGCTATGTGCTGCGCGCCCTTTCTTACGTACAATAGCGCGCATACAACACGCTACCTGTGAGAAAGCTCTCAAGAAGTACCCAGATTTTGAGACATCAGTCCACTACCGCTATTGGGTAAACTTTGGGCACATCAGGTGCGTTAATTACGGAATTAAGAGGCAATATGACTGCATTCATTGCAGCTAACAGTGTTAATAAATGACTAATTTATTTAAAGAAAATAGTGCAGATCGAGGCAGGCTGTTTTCAGTCGCGCCCATGATGGATTGGACCACAAAGGACTACAGAGCATTCGCACGTACTTTAACCAAGCGAACGCTGCTGTACACCGAGATGGTCACTACCGGTGCGATTTTGCACGGGACGCCCCGTGAGCGCTTTTTGGGCTATAGCGAGGTGGAGCATCCGCTTGCACTGCAGTTGGGCGGCAGCGATGCCGGTGAGCTGGCGGAGTGCGCGGCGATTGCCGAGGCGTGGGGTTATGATGAGGTGAATCTGAACGTGGGTTGCCCGAGCGACCGCGTGCAGAACAATATGATTGGCGCATGCTTGATGGGCTACCCCGAAAAGGTGGCCGATGCCGTGCGGGCGATGCAGGCGGCGGTGTCTATACCGGTCACGGTGAAGTGCCGTATTGGCATCGATGACCAGGATGAGGACGCCGACCTTGAGCGGTTTATCGCTATCGTCGCGGACGCAGGCTGCGAAGTGTTTACCGTTCACGCCCGTAAGGCGTGGCTGCAGGGCTTGTCGCCCAAGCAAAACCGCGATGTGCCGCCACTTAACTACCCCCGCGTTCATCGTTTAAAGCAGAGTCATCCTGAGCTACATATCGGCATTAATGGCGGCATTAAAACGCTAGCCGAGTGCCGTGAACAGCTCACTCAGGTGGATAGTGTGATGGTGGGGCGTGAGGCGTACCAAAACCCGTGGCTACTCGCCGGTGTCGATGAGCAGCTATTTGGTGAAAAAGGCCCGGCGGCAAGCCGCTTGGATGCCGCGATTGCTTTCCGGCCTTATATTCAGCAGCGCTTAGATGAAGGCGCGAAGCTGAATCATATTACCCGCCACCTACTGGGATTGTTTCAGGGTTGCCCTGGAGGCAGGCGCTTCCGGCGCCATTTGTCAGAACACGCGCATAAAGAAGGTGCAGGATTGCGCCTATTTGATGACGCGCTTAGCTTGGTGAACGAACCCGAGTGCGTTGTATAAAAAACCCGCTACGCAGGCGTAGCGGGTTCGTGTTCCTAATAGCGTAAGCTTACTGACCGTTTTCCCGGCGGTTCGCCATTACGCCCTGCTCGACACGCTCGCCGATAGTTTGGTCGACGTTTTTCCAATACTCAAATACCCGTGATAGCACCGGCTCTTCAACACCGTCGGAAACGTGGCCCACAATGTTGTTTACCAATCGGTCGCGGGCAGCATCATCCATTACCTTATTGACTAGGTCATTGGCTTGGTTGAAATCGCCATCGCCCGGGCGCAGCGTGTAGGCGGCGCGAACCAACTCGCCGTCAGTCTCCCATACCGCATCTTCCGGGTACTTTTCAGGGTTGGCGTGCGCACCCCCTTTGCTATTAGGTGCGTACACCGGGTCGGTGGAGTGGGCAATACGCATCTGACCACCCTGGCTGTAGCTGTTAACCGGGACCTTGGGTGCGTTAACGGGGATATGTTGGTAGTTCACCCCTAAACGCGCACGGTGCGCATCAGCGTAGGATATTACCCGCGCCAACAGCATTTTATCCGGCGAGAAACCGGTGCCCGGTACGGCATTGCTGGGCTGAAACGCTGCCTGTTCGATTTGGCTGTGGAAATCGACGGGGTTGCGATCCAGCGTCATCTTACCGACTTCTTGCAGCGGGTAGTCGGCGTGGGGCCACACCTTGGTCAAATCGAAGGGGTTGATGTGGTAGGTCTTCGCATCTTCGAACGGCATAATCTGAACTTGCAGTGTCCAGGTGGGATAATCGCCGCGTTTGATGGCGTCAAACAGGTCACGGCGATGGTAGTCGGCATCCGCACCCGCCATCTTATCGGCCTGTTCCTGGGTCATGCACTTAATGCCCTGATCAGTCTTGAAGTGATACTTCACCCAAAAGCGCTCGCCTTCAGCGTTCACCCACATATAGGTATGGCTTGAATAGCCGTTCATGTGGCGCCAAGTGGCGGGGATACCACGATCACCCATTAGCCAAGTGACTTGGTGGGCAGATTGCGGAGAAAGCGTCCAGAAGTCCCACTGCATATCGTGATCACGCAAGCCGTTATCCGCTCGACGCTTTTGTGAGTGGATAAAGTGCTGGAATTTGAGCGGATCGCGAACAAAGAACACAGGGGTATTATTACCCACCATGTCGAAGTTGCCCTCTTCGGTGTAGAACTTCAGCGAGAAGCCACGGGGGTCGCGCCAAGTGTCTGGGCTACCCGACTCACCGGCCACCGTCGAGAAACGCGCCAACATCTCGGTTTTTTTACCCGGCTGGAGAAAATCCGCCTTAGTGTATCGGCTGACGTCGTGAGTTACTTGGAAGTGGCCAAAGGCGCCGCTCCCTTTTGCATGGGGCTGACGATCCGGAATCATTTCCCGGTTAAAGGCAGCCATCTGCTCCATCAAGTAGTGATCATGTAGAACGATCGGCCCATCGGGGCCTACTGAAAGTGAGTGTTCATCACTGTTGACTGCTATGCCCGCATCCGTTGTGGTGTGCTTAGGTTTATCGCTCGTCATCGCTTTTCCTCCATGTCACGGTAGACGTGGCGCTGGATCGCCACTCGTTCGAGTACGATGAAAGCTTAGCTGTTTGTTTTAGTTCCTATCATTTTTGCAGCCGCTAACAAAGCCCACCACTAGGTATAGTCAAACCGCTGCCAACTTGCCATTTACAGTAGCTAATCCTTAACTATCACAGCGATAGTTGTTAGCTATGAATAACGATTAATAAAACGAATCAGGGGGCGGCACCAAGCTTGAGTTAAAGCTTTCAACGGCAGTTTCAGCTTCATCAATTTCATCAAAGCGGGCAATATGGAACAACGCTTCGCCTTCGTTGGCTAGCGGTAAGCGGCTCATACCAATCACAATGCCATCGGCAACGGCGCGCACTTCGCCCTCGTCATTGCCAAAAGGGTCAGCGACTTTGCCCAGCACTTCACCTTTGGCAACGCGGGCACCCAGGCGCACCTTGGGGCGCAAAATACCGTCGATAGGCGCGCGCGCCCAGCTTGACCCTTTGGCCAGTTCCGCAGGCGCAGGTGTGCGGCGGCGCTGCTCGCCGGTCAGCATGCCTAAGCGGCGCATCACCCGCAGCACGCCGCGCACCCCTGGGGCAATCGCCCACTCGTCAAAACGCAGCGCTTCGCCTGCTTCATAGGTGAGCACCGGAATCCCACGCGTCTGGGCGTAGTGGCGCAGGCTACCTTCACGCAGTTCCGCATTCAGCACCACCGGCGCACCAAAAGCATCGGCCATACGCTGCGTTTCGCTGCCGGTTTGCAGCTGAGCACGAATTTGCGGCAGGTTGGTGCGATGAATAGCTCCGGTGTGCAGGTCAATAATGTGCGTGGCGTGATCGACAATTTTTTCGCGAAATAGCGCTGCGATGCGCCCGCCTAAAGAGCCCGACTCACTGCCCGGAAAACAGCGATTGAGATCACGCCGATCAGGTAAATAGCGCGTTTGCTGTAAGAAGCCGAACACATTCACCACCGGTACAGCGATCAAGGTGCCGCGGATACTATTGATCGCTTTCGCGCGCAGCACCCGACGGACAATTTCCACCCCATTGATTTCATCACCGTGAATGCCACCACAGACCAACAGCACCGGGCCATCCTTGCGACCGTGAACGACTTCGACAGGAATATGCAGGGGGGTATGGGTATACAAACGCGCTACCGGCACATCAATTTGTAAACGCTGACCGGGCATAATGGTATGTTCGCCCAGCTGAAAAGGAGCTCGCGCCATGCTTTATATCCTGTTTTTTTTAATCCGTTATGCTCACGTCATTAGTACGAGGTGGGCCAGTCTCATTGCCTGTTTATACGCTTTCAGTGGCCAAATGACGAATTTGTTAACCCACGTTATGAGGTAGGACATTTATCCATACAGTTTTGAATGTAAATGTGCTTCAGCTTAGGTTAAAATATGACCATACTGTGTCGATTATGAGGTTGCACTTTCATGGCAAGAAAGACCAAAGCTGAAGCCGCCGCTACTCGCGAAGCGCTGCTTGAAGCTGCTGAAGAGGTATTTTTTGCCAAAGGCGTGGCGCGCACCTCTCTAGAGCAAATTGCTCGCCATGCAGGCCTTACCCGCGGCGCCGTTTATTGGCATTTTAAGAATAAAGGCGATCTTTTCATGGCGCTGGTTGAAAAGGTGCGCATGCCGTTTCAGTCGTTGATGGATGAGGTCGACAAAGCTGACCCCGAACTATCACCGCTAGAAGCCATACGCCTAGCCTGCCATGCTGGCTTGGTGCGCATTGAGCAACCGTCTTACCAACGGGTACTGTCGATTTTGTTGCATCGCTGTGAGTTTTTCAGTGATATCAACCCGCTGGAAATGCAGGAAGAGATTGGCAACGAGTGCTTTGAAGAAATGCTCGACGTATTTATCCTTGCTAAACAGCAGGCGCTGCTGCGCGAAGATTTAAGCCCTCAAGTAGCAGCACGCTTGATGCAATCAATGATGGGTGGAGTATTCCACGACTGGCTACGTAACCCCGAGGCTTTTTCGATTCGCGAACGCGGTGGAGAGCTAATCGATGCCTCTATCCGTATGATGCAGCGCTAAACACCTCATCCAGCTCTCGCTGCAATGCAGCAAGTATGCTAATACTGGCCATATCGTTTTAGTCGTGTGAGCCAACTATGGATGCCTTAGCGTTTATCCGCGTACGCGAATTAGAAGTGGCCGTACGTATTTGGAACCCTACCGCGCCCCGCACCCTTATCGCCTGGCATGGCCTTGCTCGCCATGGAGGCGATTTTAGTGCGCTGGCGCGGGAGCTCGGTAGTGAATGGCGGATTCTAGCCCCAGACACTCCAGGCCGCGGGTTATCAAGCTGGTCGCTATTCCCTGCCCACGACTACCTTTATAGCCATTACATAACCGTTGCGATCGCGCTGCTCGATCACTTTGAACTTGATTACGTTGATTGGCTGGGCACCTCAATGGGAGGCCTGCTTGGCATGCTGATCGCCGCGGACCCACAGCATAGCGCGCGTATTTCCCGGCTAATTCTTAACGACGTCGGCCCCGAACTGAACACACAGGGCCTGATTGGTCTTTCCAGTTATTTCGGCGTTACCCACCGGTTTTCTACCTTTAGCGAACTCCAGCAAGAGCTCAACCAGCACTACGCCAGCTTCGGCATTACCGCTGAAGCGGCACGCCGCGAGCTCGCACTCAACAGTGCCCGTCGGTTGCCGGATGGCAGTTGGACGTACCACTTCGATCCGCGCATCGGTGAACAGTTTGTGCATGATACGCCCCGAGACATGTGGGCCGACTGGGCGAATATTCGCTGCCCAGTGATGGTCATTCGCGGGGAAGAATCAACGCTATTAGACCCGGAAACTCTACCAAAGATGGCCGAGGCACAGCCTAAGCTGGTAACGCTTAGCGTGCCTAACTGCGGTCACGCCCCCATGCTGGATAAACCGGCACAGGTTGATCCCATTCGCCACTTTTTAAACCGTCCCGCTCCTCGCCCAACGCCAAGTAATAAAACGCAAAACGCCACAGGCTGGCAGCTTGCAGTGCAGTGGCTGGCGCAGAAGTGGCGTCGGTGGTGGAAGTAGACCGGAATGCTTAAAATTTGTGCCTCCCGGTCACTATCTCCAGCAAAATGGCGTATCAGTGCGAGGCAGAGTAATGGGCTGAAGTGCGGTTTTTCTGATTGAGCCGCAGTCTGTTCAAACGTATCCGCGTTTCGAGATACGCCTGTTCAGAGACGCTACGGTAAGCCCCTTCTTCAGGCAAGTACTTCACCAGCACCCGGCGCTCCCCCTGCACAGGCAGGGCATCGCTTTTGCTAAGCAGCTTCACCGTGCTATTGGGCTCATCATCAATCACTGCAAACGCCTGCTCCCCCGCGCCTTGGCGCTCAGTCACTACGACCGTTTGGCCCAGTAAGCAGCGCCGGGTGAAGGGGCGGTAACGGTGTAGCCCGCGGTGCAATGCTTGGCAGAGCATCGACGCTACGGGGGAGGCAGCCACCAGCGAGCCCCATAACACCAGCACCCCTACCGGGATACGTATCAAGCCGAGAGGCAACCAACGCAGCACCAGCAGTTCGATCGCCAGTGTGATCACCGCGGCAATGGTTAAAATTACCGTTAATGCCAGCGTAGCGGGAACACCCGCGAAGCCTAAAGAGACCAGCGTGCTGGCAAGATGATCCTCTTTTAGACTATCGCGCTCAAAAAGCTCTAAGGGCGCTAAGCGGATAATCACTAATAGCCAGTAGAGGGCTAATAGTCCGAGTAATAGGGTAAAAACAATGCTCGGAAATTGCGTAGCAGCGTGCAGTAGCGATTGCATGGCGTGTTCTCCCCCGGTACTTAGCCGGTGATGTGTTGTTACTTCCAGCTTAGTCCAGGTTAGCTTTGGAATGCCACTTCTACTTTGACCTGGATCATCGCACTAAAAAAAACGGGTGCCACCCGAAGGTAGCACCCGCTTATTATCACCCTTGGTAAATCGCTAAAGGCTAGTGCTTGTCATGCTCCAGTGCGGGCTTAGCAGACTCATGTTTGTTCCCTTTCATCTTACGACCTAGCCAATCAGATGCCGTCGCAATCATGGCATAGAAGCTGGGAATAAACAGACTACCCAAAGTAGCCACCGAGAACATACCCATCGCCACTGTGGTGCCGATATGGTGGCTACTCACATCGCTGGCACCGGTGGCTAAGGCCAACGGCAAAGTGCCGAAGATAAACGCCAAGGAGGTCATTACAATGGGGCGGAAACGCAGTTCAGCTGCGGTAATAGCCGCTTCACGAATGGATTTGCCCTGTTCCTTACGCTGCAGCTCAGCAAATTCCACAATTAGGATCGCGTTCTTCGCCGCAAGCCCGACCACCACCAGCATGCCTATCTGGACATACACACTGGTATCCAGCCCACGTAGAACTATCCCGCCAATACCGCCGAGGAAGGCAAAGGGCGTTGCCGTCAGTACCGCCAGCGGTAACGACCAACTTTCATACTGAGCCGCCAGAATCAGGAACACCATCAACAGCCCGAAGACAATCGCCAGAGTCGCGGCGCTGCCCATGTTGGACTCTTGATAAGCCGTGCCGGTCCAGCCCATGCCCCAGTTAGAGCCTAGCGTCTCTTGTACGATGCTTTCCATCGCTTCAATCGCTTGGGCGGAACTGTAGCCAGCCGCAGGTTCACCCTGGAACTGAGCACCCGCGTAAACCCCAAACCGCGATACTACCGCCGGGCCGGTTTGGCGCTCAAGCTCGACAAACTCGGAAAGGGGAATACGTTCGCCGTTGCCGCCACGGACATAGACACTGCTGACGTCTTCCGGCGTTTTACGAAATTCGTCCTCGTTTTGCAGATACACCTGGAAGTTGCGGTTTTGATAGCTAAAGTAATTCACAAAACCATTACCAAACGTATTGCCTAAGGCCGAGTTAATATTCCCCAACTCCACGCCATAACTCAACGCTTTCTGCTGGTCGATATTGGCACGGTATGACGGCACATTAACGTTAAAGGTGCTGAAAACCCGGTTCAAGGCGGGATGCTGGTTAGCTTTTTGCATTATTTGCAACGAAGCTTCATAGAGCTCGCGCGTCGACGCCCCGTCAAAGGACTGAAGGTAACCGGTAAACCCGCCGGTGGTCGAAAGCCCCATGATAGGCGGCAAGTTAAAGGCCATGGCAGAGCCGCCATCAATACTGGCGCCTAACCCCATAATACGCCCGACCAGCTCAGTGGCTGTCAGTTCACGCTCCGACCAAGGGCTAAGATTGATAAACATTACCCCGCGAGCAGTATTCACAGCACTTGAAAGGATGTCATAACCCGCCACCGCCGATGAGTACTCCACCCCGGGAATATCTTCAATCGCCGAACTGAGTTTCGCCATATAGCGTTGCGTACGGTCAAGCGACGCCGCATCCGGCAAGGACACACTCACCAGCACAACCCCCTGGTCCGTTTCAGGCACCAACGTTGAGGGTGTATTAGCGTATAGCCAGTACGACCCCACCCCTGTCAGCACCGTGAGCGCCAGCGCCAACACCCAGAATCGCACCAGGCCTTTTACGACCCACATGTAAGCGGCGGTAATCCCTGCGAACATGCGATCGAACAGTCGGAACGGTGTGTTTAAAGCGCGCTTAAACTTGGACTGACCGGCACCAGCGATTTTATGTTTAATAAAGATCGCCGATAGGGCCGGTGTAAAGGTCAACGCCATTACCGCAGAGAGCGCCACCGAGATCGCCACGGTGATCGCAAACTGCTGGTAAATTTGCCCGGTAAAGCCGCCCAGGAAAGCCACTGGTACAAACACTGCGGCCATAATCAGCGAGGTCGCAATAACCGGCCCGCCAACTTCTTTCATCGCCCGGATAGTGGCGTCGCGCACGCTGATATCTTCCTCTTCACTCAGCACGCGCTCGACGTTCTCCACCACCAGAATCGCATCATCGACGACTATCCCTATTGAGAGCACCAGCGCAAACAGCGTCAGCAGGTTGATCGAAAAGCCAAATACGTAGAAGCCTGCAAACGTACCCACTACCGCGACGGGCACGACCGACATGGCAATCACGGTAAAGCGCCAATTCTGTAGAAAGATAAACAGAATGACGATTACGATTAGAAAAGCTTCAATAAACGTTTTTATAACCGTTTCTACCGACGCATCAATAAACAGCGTGGTGTCGTAAGGCGCTACATACTCAAGCCCGGGTGGGAAGCGAGTGGACAAATCTTCCATCGCAGTACGCACACCCTGAGCAGTTTCCAGCGCATTTGCGCCGGGCTGTTGGTTAATAATAATCGGCGCCATACTTGAGCCGTTCAAACGTGCGTCGACACCGTAAGAAGAGGCCCCAAGCTCAATGCGTGCAACGTCTTCCAAGCGAAGCGAAGAGCCGTCGTTATTGGTACGCAGGTAGATATTACGGAAGTCGTCGACATCATTAAGGCGACCTCCAGCGGTAATCGTATAGGTGTAAGCGCGCGGTTCACTTTGCGGCGTTGATGCCAAGCTACCGGCCGGAATCTCAGTGTTTTGCGCTCTAATCGCACTCGCCACTTCGCTAGGCGTCAGGTCGTACTGAGCTAATTTATCCGGATCCATCCAGATGCGCATGGCGAACTCACCACCGCCCAACACCTCTGCATTACCCACCCCGGGCACCTGACGCAGTTCATCAAGGACGTTCAAGGTGGCGTAGTTCTGCATGAAAATTTTGTCGTAGTCGCCGCTCGGCGAGGTCAACGCGATAAACATCAAAATAGAGTCGGAGCGAAGCTCAACGGTGACGCCTTGCGACTGTACGGCTTCAGGTAGCTGGGAGAGCGCCCCCTGAACGCGGTTATTGACGTTAATGGTATTAATATCGCCACTGGTACCGATATTAAATGCCACGCTTAAACTCATGGTGCCGTTATCAGAGCTGTTGGAGGTCATGTAAAGCATGTCCTCAACGCCGTTGATCGCTTCTGCGATGGGTGCCGCCACCGTTTGTGCAACAGTCTCTGCATCTGCGCCCGGGAATTGGGCCTGAACGGAAACCGTCGGCGGCACAACGCTGGGGTACTGCTCAATAGGCAGTATACGCATCGACATAACGCCCACCAGCGTCACGATAACTGCCAACACTGTGGCAAATATCGGGCGGCTGATGAAGAAGTTAGAGAAGTTCATTATTGCGCACCCTCTTCCCCTTCAGCGGGCTGACCATCGGCTGCCCCCTCTTCCATCTCTTGCGCCGCTTCTGCCTGCTCTTGCGCTTCTTCTTGCTCGGCCTCTTCGACCACTGCCTCCGCATCACCACTAAACGGCTGGGGATCAATCGCCATACCCGGCTCCAAACCTGCCGGATCACCGACAATCACACGATCGCCCGGCTCAATGCCTTCACGAATCAACTGCCAAGGGCCAGCGACTTCGCCCAATGAAACAGTTCTTTCGCGGGCTTTGTTATCTTCATCCAGGACAAACACTTGCGGGCCCATCAATCCTTGCGTCACCGCGATCTCTGGCACTGCCATGACATCAAAACGTTTCAGGCCCTCAATACGCACACGCACAAATTGACCGGGCAGTATGCTTGCGTCGGGATTTTCAAAGGTGGCTGACGCTTGCACGGTGCTGGTGCCGCTATCGACCCGCGAGCCCAGGAAGTCTAAATGCCCTTCCAGTTCTGAATCGCTGCCGCCACTGACGCCAGGGATGCTCAACCGCGCACGAATATCCGAGGTATCACCGCTGTCACTCAACTGGCGACGCAGTTCAAAAGCATCACGCTGGGGCAGCTGGAAACGCACTTCCAGTGGATCCAGCGGGGTGATCGTCGCTAATTCTGTACCGGAGGTAACCAGATTGCCCACGTTAATTTGGCTCAACCCAATCATGCCCGATACGGGGGCAGTCACCTGGGAGTAGCCTAGATCCAGGTTAGCGCTGGAGAGTGCCGCTTCTGCCTGTGCTACGTTGGCCTGGGCGACGCGTTGGTCTGCCAACGCCTGGTCATACTGTTGACGGCTCACCGAGTTTTGGCTGAGTAGCTGCTCAAAACGCTGGGCATCACGCTGGGCCCGGGAAAGCTCGGCACGGGCGCTCTGTAGATCCGCGTCACGCTGGTTAACCGTTGCCTGGTAAAGGTCTGGCTCGATGGTGTAGAGGAGATCACCCTCCTCGACTAGCTGACCGGGTTCGAAGTGGCGCTCCTCAAGAAAACCATTTACACGGGCAACCAAGGTGACCTCATCATCACTGCGCAGCAGCGAGGGGTACGACTTATCCAGCGGTATATCCTGACGCGCCATTTCAGCCACTTCGACCTTATGGGGCGGAGCTTCTTGACCGCCACCCTGCTGGGGCGCCTCGGCTTGCTCCTGACCACAGGCTGAAAGTGCCAACGCAGCTACCAGCGTCACCAGACTCGCTCGGCGTGAGTGAATCATCTTCTTCATACGTTGAATTCCCATATATCTTTTTTAAGGTGACCGATAGCACGCGCGCACCTGGAGCACTCCCAATCGACAAGCAATTAAGCGCCGGGCTGGGGCGGCGCACCGATGTTGAGCGCGGGTTCATAGCGGTCGTTGCCGCCGCTTTCGGGCAAGGTAAAGTTCACCTCATCGCCGGTTAGCCACGCATTGACTTCCTCAATGGCGTCTACATCCAGGCGCCCGGCCTGCTGGCGCAGCGAGAGCAGGTTCACCACATAGTCGTAGCGAGCCTCGGCGTAATTAGCGATGGCGTTATACAAATTCTGCTCAGCGTTCAAAACATCCACAATATTCCGGGTGCCGACTTCGTAACCGGCGCGGGTAGCTTCCAACGCACTTCGGTTAGAAACGATGGCCTGCTCCCGAGCCTCGACGGTTTCCACGTCATTACTGACTTGGGTATACAGCGAGCGTACCTGCTGGATCGACGAGCGACGCTGAGACTCGAAATCGTACTGGCTACTCTCCAGTTGATAGGTTCCCTGGCGAATGCTGGCGCTGGTACTACCACCGGTGTAAATCGGTAAATTAGCGCTTATACCCACCTGGCTAGAAGAATCATTCCCGGTGGTATTATCAATATCGCTGTCGCCAAATTGATAGTTACCAAAGGCTTGCAGAGTCGGCAAACGACCCGCGCGGGCAATGTCTACGCCGCTACGGGAAACCTCAATGGCCGCCTGTTGGGCCAATACTTGCGGATTAAGCTCAAGGGCTTGCTCTACCCAGTAGTCGCGGCTGCTGGGCTCAGGCAGTGCAATCGGCATGCTGTCACCCAGCGCTTCGATGCTGGCATAGCGCTGCCCGGTCAACTGCTCTAGTGCCTCAAAAGCCACCTGTAGATTGCTCTCAGCGGCAATCCGGTCAGCACGTGACTGATCAAAGGTGGCGCGAGCCTCTTCGACTTCAGTAATCGCAATCAAACCAACCTCAAACTGCTCGCCTGCTTGCTCAAGCTGGCGGCCGATGGCACGTTCTTGAGCAAGACGCGCCTCTAGGACCTCGTAAGCACGCAAAATGTCGAAATAGGCGCTAGCCACATCAATTAACAGCTGCTGTTCGGTCGCCGCTAGCAAATAGACCTGCTGGTCGATCTGTCGGTCGGCCTGGGTAACTTCCCGGCGGGTCACTTCATTATAAAGCGCCTGGGTGGCTTCAAGAGAGAGCGATACCGTGTTGTAACGGTCATCACCGGCACTCACATTCCCTGCGCCAGTACCTGCTCCCGCTTGGGATGAACCCTGACTTTCATACTGCTCGTTATGCGTCACACTGCCCGACGCATTGATTTGGGGAAGCAGCCCACCTCGTGCAACATCTCGACCTGCTTCAACGCCCAAATATTCGGAACGTGCCGAGGCAAGCTCAGCGTTATTGTCTAACGCATCACGGGTAATCGTGATGAGATCGGCAGCTTGAGCAGGCAATACAAAAGAAGCGGTAAATACCGCTAACAGTAGGGGTCGTAAAGGGGCATTGACTGCCCAGTGTGCCAGTCGCATGGGATTGCCTCTAGGTATCAGCGTCAGGTTGGCGAACGCACTCAATCAATCAGCGCACTTATTCAATCAAAGCACGGTGTCACTCAAAGTACGGTGCCACTCAGAAAGATGAGCATTATAGTTACATTCATGTATGTATGCTAGCCTTGAACAATCTAAAAATGTGTGTACAGCCTATTGTCAAGTCGCTTCCAGCTTACCTTAGTCCAAAGCATGATGGCTTGGCGATTAATGCGGCGCTCTTTTACGAAATTGCCGAGTGTCGATGCCCCATTTATTTAGCCGAGAAGCCAACGTCGTAGGCTTAATGCCAAGCAGCTCCGCCGCGCCCCCCGCCCCCGAGACCTTTCCCCCCGCCTGTTCCAGAGCGGCAATCGTGCTTTCACGCTGGCGCTGGCTCAGCGCATGCTCGGTGAGCAGCGTTGCTTCACTTTGCTCCACGCTGGCGTGAACCGGCGCAGGCACCGGGTTAGCAGAGCCTATTGAACGCGGCGAGTCCCCTAACAGCAGGTCATCAAACATCAAGCGCCTATCCTGGGTCACGATAACTTGGCGCTCAATAATGTTCTCCAGTTCACGAATATTGCCTGGCCAGGGGTAGTGCTGAAGAATCTCCAGCTGGGCGGGGGGAATGCGCACCCCTGGCTTATTAAACTTCAGGCAGGCGCGCTGTAAAAAGTGTCGCGCCAACAGCGGCACATCCTCAATTCGCTTACGCAGCGGCACCGAATCGATTGGAAACACATTGAGACGGAAATAGAGATCTTCGCGAAAATGGCCCGCGTCAATCATCTCGCGCAGCTCACGGTTAGTGGCGGCGATCACACGAACATCGACCTTCCGAGTACGGTTATCGCCCACCCGCTCAAACTGCTGATCCTGCAACACCCGCAGCAGCTTGCTCTGAAGCTCCAGAGGTATTTCACCAACCTCATCCAAAAACAGCGTGCCACCGTGGGCCAGTTCAAAGCGCCCGGTGCGATCTTGAACAGCACCGGTAAACGCCCCTTTAACATGGCCAAAAAACTCGCTTTCAAATAAGTCCCGTGGAATAGCCGCACAGTTCACCCGGATCAGCGGCCGGTCGCTACGCGTACTGCCAGCATGAATGGCGCGGGCAATCAGCTCTTTACCGGTGCCCGACTCGCCGCTGATCAGCACGTTGGCGCTGGTGGGAGCGACCAGTTCAATCTGCTGGATTAACTTTGCCACCGCCGGGCTGTTGCCGACAATATCACGGTGGTTAAGCTCCGCTTTTATCTCTTCTTGAAGGTACTCATTTTCCAATTCCAAACGCTGCTTGAGCGACTCCACTTCAGCAAGAGCATCGCGCAGTTGCTGCTCAGCGCGCTTGCGCTCGCGAATATCGCGAAACAGCACTACCGCCCCGACCAACCTGCCCATTTCGAAAATCGGCGTACTGGTGTATTCAACCGGAATCGCTTCGCTATTTTTATGCCAGAACACTTCGTTATCGACGTGATGTACTTGGCCGTCGCTAAACGAGGCATGGATCGGGCACTGCTGTACCGGAAAGTGGCTGCCATCGGCGTGGGTGTGATGGAACATCAGGTGGGCGTCGTGGCCCACCATATCCTCGGTGCTCCAGCCTAAAATGCGCTCGGCAGCAGGATTCACAAAGGTGGTTTTGCCTTCGGCATCCAGGCCGTAAATGCCCTCCCCCGCTGCGCCAAGAATAAGCTGGTTCTGCTTCTCAATCCGCTCAAACACCTGCTCGACCCGCTGCCAGCCCACTTCGCCCTGGCGGTGCTGGCGGCCTAGCTCCGCTTTTGCCCGCCGCTGTTCGGCTTTATTGCGATCAATCAACGTCAATAAAAGCTGCGAAGAGTCTTCAATATGTTGAGCATATACCTCGACCCGATACGGCTGGCGCAGCATGTCGAGCATCACCAAGTCATCTGACCAGGCCGCTTTCTGTGCCAACGCCTCACCGGTGAAGTTCACCCATAGCGGCAGTGAAGCGCTCAAGCGATGGCTAAAGGGAGCCCTCAGCGGTAGTGCTTCATCAATATTGAGCATCTCGCAGGCGGCAGGGTTTGCGTCGAGTAGTTGGTCGGCAAAAGGGTCGACCACGAGCATCGCAAGGGGGGAGATGCGGCCCATTAGTGCGGCGGTGTGAAGGCTTGCTGGCTCATCCATTGGCGTTAGGCTCGAGTTAGTTGTCCCTTAACCATTCAATTCCCGCGCCATTCACGACATTTCGTCAATAAAACAACGGAATATCGTGAATTACGATTTTTCGTAACACACAAAACGCTCCAAAAAGACTCGTGAAATAAAAAATAAATATATTAAAAACAGATATTTATAAAAAATACGCGCGAGTTGGCACACAAATAGCAACGGTAGTGAGGATAGTGCGATAGCGCCACACGCCTAATCTCTTTTGCACCAGGACGGCGCAGCCATCGGTTTTATTGCTTCTATTTATTGCTCCTACCAGGAAACACTAAAACTTTTGGGTTAGGCGTTAATTAACCGAAATGACACAGGAGACATACTTATGTCTTATTTAATGCCCAGTGAATTTGTCACCAAGTTGGTGGATCAGGGTGAGTCAAAAGTCTATATGGGCACCCGGGATACGCTTATCCGTTCCTTTATGGCAGGGGCGACCCTAGCGTTGGCAGTTATTTTTGCCATTACCATAGCGACACAAACAGGCAACTTTTTGATCGGGGCGCTGCTTTTTCCTGTCGGCTTTGTGATGCTTTATCTGATGGGTTATGACCTGCTCACAGGTGTTTTCACGCTGGTGCCCCTTGCATGGCTCGACAAGCGGCCTGGCGTCACACTACCTCGAATGCTCAAGTGCTGGGCGCTGGTGGGGCTCGGCAATCTTGGGGGCGCCCTGTTTATCGCCACCTTTGGCTACCTGAATTTCACTATGGGCGGAACCGAGGAGATCAACGCTGTCGGCCAAACGATGATGACTGTGGGTGAAAGTCGCACGGTGGGTTACCAGGACGCGGGACTTGCCGGTTGGATTGTGCTCTTCATGAGAGGCATGTTCTGCAACTGGATGGTCTCAATGGGCGTGGTAGGTGCTGCTATCTCCACAACGGTTTCTGGCAAAATCATGGCCATGTGGATGCCGATTATTGTCTTCTTCTATCTCGGTTTTGAGCACTCCGTGGTCAACATGTTCTTGTTCCCGATTGGCCTCATGATGGGCGCTGACTTCACCCTGTATCAATACATTATGTGGAACGAGATCCCCACGGTGCTGGGTAACCTGGTTGGCGGTCTGACACTGGTTGGTTTGGTGCTCTACACCACCCACGTCCGCACTCAAGCCAAAAAAGTCTTTTCTTGATTACTGCCTATTAGCCAAAAAAGGGCCTCAAACGCCCTCCACTCCAAAGGAGAACCATCATGGATAAGCTCGAAATGCGTCACACTCTGCTCGCCGCCAAAGCGCGTAAAAAGATGAGCTGGGACGATATTGGCAACGCGGTGGGTATGTCGCCGGTGTGGGTCGCTTCCGCCTGTTACGGCATGAACAGCGCCAGCCAAGCGATTGCCGATAAGCTTTGTGACTCCCTCGGCGTGGACAGCGATGTCGCCGAAGCTTTAGTGGCTTTCCCCACCAAAGCCTGGGACGAAGCGATCCCCCAAGACCCCTTCATCTACCGCCTGTATGAAGTCGTTGGCGTTTACGGGGAGACCCTGAAAGACGTGGTGCAGGAGAAATTTGGCGACGGCATTATGAGCGCCATCGACTTCACCATGGAAGTCGATAAAATCGAAGACCCCAAAGGTGACCGGGTACTATTAACTTTGAATGGTAAGTTTTTGCCCTATAAATCTTGGTAAAACGTAAGTCCTGGCAAGTCAGGCGAAAGACTCGAGCCTCGCCACGCTGCGCTCAACCGCCGAACGATAACCGGCACCGAACAGCAGCAGGTGATTCAGCAGCGGGTAAAGCTGAAACAGCGCTTCACGCCTCGGCCAATCGGTCGGGGCGTCGCCATTCCAGTAAGCATCAAAAAACGCCTCCCCCGGCGAGCCAAATAGCGTTAGCATTGCCAAATCTACTTCCGCGTAGTGACGGTACACCGCGGGGTCGATAACCGCGGGCCCCTTTGTCGTGAAGAGCACATTCCCCGACCATAGGTCACCATGGAGCAAGCTGGGCGGCGCATCCGGCAGCCAACTCTCCAAATCGTGAGCCAAACGCTCGATACGCCTCCGCAACTCGCCGTCCAATAGCCCACGCTGGTGACACGCCTCACACAGGGGTAATAAACGCCGCTCACGCTGGAAGGCCCGCCCGTCACTAAGCGCTGCATTAGGCTGGGGCGTGCGCCCACAGGCATTATCCTGATGCCAGCCGTGGGCGTCGCCAATCACACCGTGCAGCCCGCGCAGCCCTTCACCTAGCGCGGCTTCGCTCTGCGGCCCACCTGGCACGGTATCCAGCGACTCAATGACTAGCCAGCCCGCTGACAAACCTAACACTTCAGGCACCACCAACTGCGCAGAGGCGCTGCGCAGGGCACGTAGCCCTTCGGCTTCACCGCGCAGTTGTGTCGCGTCGTCGTGTTTAATCACCACCTGCCCCTGGCGCGTCTCCAGGCGGTATACGGCGGCGATATCCCCCCCACTTAGCGACTGCAAGTCTCCAGCAGGGGTTAACGAGATGGACTCTAACAGCTGGATTAGGGTGGCATCCATGTCACTCTCCCCGTTGCTCGAATTTAGCTCGATCGACTGACTTATGGCGCTTAGCCTAGTCGTTTATCGATCAGGCTCTCTAGCTCAAGCTGGTCATCGTGGAAGCGGCGGATGCCTTCGGCCAGCTTGTCATTAGCCATGGCGTCTTGATTGTGGCCCCAGCGGAAGGCCGATTCACTTAACGGTTCAGTCGGTTTGCCGCGACCTTCGCCAGATTGAATCTGCGCATTGACGCTGCCTTCTGTTGCTTCCAGCTCCTCCAGCAACGCCGGCGAAATCGTCAGCCGTGGGCAGCCCGCCAAGGCCAGTACTTGGCCGGTAGTGCGGAAGCTCGCGCCCATTACCACGGTGTCGTAGCCACCTTGGTTGGCACGCTGGCAAACGCCTTGAACAAACTGAACGCCCGGGTCGTTTTCTGGCGTGTAGTCGTTGCCGGTCGCTTTTTTGTACCAATCGGTCACGCGCCCCACGAAGGGCGAGATCAGAAACACTCCAGCATCAAAGCAGGCCTGGGCCTGGGCTTCGCTGAACAGCAGCGTCAGGTTGCACTGAATACCCTCACGCTCAAGCACCTCGGCGGCACGAATGCCTTCCCAGGTAGAGGCCAGCTTGATCAACACGCGGTCACGAGACACCCCGCGGGCATCATACAGCTCGATTAACTCGTGGGCCTTGGCTATGCTGGCCTGGGTATCAAACGACAACCGCGCAGCCACTTCGGTGGAAACACGCCCCGGAACAACGGCAGAAATCTCGCTGCCCATGGCCACCGCTAAGCGGTCAACGGCATATTTGACCTGCTCTTCACGGCTGCCGCCGGAGGCTTTTACACTGCTGAGCTCTTCGTCAATCAGCGCTTGGTAACCGGACAGGCTAAACGCCTTAAGCAGCAACGAGGGATTGGTGGTGGCATCCTGAGGCTGATACCGACGAATAGCGTCCAGATCACCGGTGTCGGCGACGACAAGCGAATGTTGCTTTAACTGCTGCAGCTGACTGGTCATAACATCTCCTTAATATCCGTCTAATTCTTAATAATCACTTCACGCCGCCATGGCGTTGTTCAAGTGCTGCGCAATAACGCGCATAAATCGGTTGGTAGGCGGCCACCCGTTCTGGATGGGGGTCGGCCAGCGACTGCGTATCCAGATGGACTAATTTTTCGCACAGCGCTTCCAGGGTGACCCCCTCTGAACGCTGGTCGCACCAGGCCGCCTGTATCGCCGCGCCCAGGGCGGCCGCGTCGGTAATCTCGGGGCAAATCACCTGGGTGTCGGTAATATCCGCGACCATCTGCCGCCATACGGGGCTGTTAGCGCCGCCACCGATCAGGCGAATCTGGCTAGCCCCGGCGGTTAAATCACCCAGCAATTCCAGCCCGTAGCGTAGCCCGAAAGTGGCCCCCTCCACCACCGCCCGGCACATATTAGCCTGGGTGGTATTAAGACTGGTCAGACCCAGGAAGTCCGCTGAGGCATTCGGCAGCATAGGCACCCGTTCGCCGTTGAAAAATGGCAGTACGGTAACGCCCTCGGCGCCGATTGGCGCGTTGGCCACTTTCCCGCTAAAGGCCGCCAAGTCCAAACCAAACAGCTCGCGCACCCGAGTTGTGGCGGAAGTGACATTCATGGTGCAAATCAGCGGCAGCCAGCCGCCGGTGCTGGAGCAGAAGTTGGCGACCATGGCGCTATCGCACTCCACGGGGGTCGCTGAGTAGGCGCAAACGGTGCCGGAGGTGCCCAAACTCAGCGTGATCAGCCCTGGGGTAATATTGCCGGTGCCAATAGCGCCGAGCATATTGTCGCCGCCGCCGGAGGAGACAACCACCTGATCAGTCAGCCCCAACTCGCGGGCCACGGCTGAACGCACGATGCCTACTGGCTCATGGGCTTCCAGCACCCGGGGAAGAACCCGCGTGGGGTCTAATTCAGGGGCAATTTCAGCAAATACGTCTAGCTGCCAGCAGCGCTTGCGGGTATCGAAGTAGCCGGTGCCTGAAGCGTCGCCCGCTTCGGTGACGCGTTCACCGGTGAGCCAGAAATTGAGGTAGTCGTGAGGCAGTAGCAGGCTCTCGATACGCTGATAGGCGTCCGGCTGCTGCTCGCGCAGCCAGGCGACTTTGGAGGCGGTATAGCCGGTTTGCAGTACCAGCCCCAGCTTCTCCAGGCAGCCCGCTTCGCCGCCCAAGCGGGCGACTAAAGCGGCGTTCTGGGCACTGGTTTCGGTGTCGCACCAAAGCTTGGCGGGGTAGACCGGCACGCCCTCTGCATCGAGAGCCACCATACCGTGCTGCTGGCCGGAAACGCCTATACCTTGCACTTGGCTAGCCGAGACACCGGCTTTGTCGAGTGCGGCAAAAAACGCCGCTTTCAAGGCCGCCAGCCATTCAGCAGGCGCCTGCTCGCGACGGCCATTCTCGCCTTCATCCAGGTGATGAGCACGGCTTGCTTCCGCAAGAATTTTGCCCTGCTCAACGTCTACTACCACTACCTTGGTACTCTGGGTACCGCAATCTACCCCGATATACATCACAATGTTCCTTTGGACGACGCCAGACCCTCTAGCGTAGCGCGTGCGCCGCGTTCGTGCAGTGAACTTAGAGCCGCTAAATAGGCTTCTACAAAACGGGTGCTGTCGATTAAGTCGCCAAACAGCTCACGATTTTCGATAAAGGCCGTGGGTCGAGCGCGGTTCTCAGCGGCAATCACCATCAGCGGGGCCTTCAAGCGGTCAACGATGTCAATCGACTCGCCCTGCTCGTCTACCCCTTCAGCGTAGCGTGCCCAGCTGGCCACCACAGCGGCGCTGCGCTCTATCTCGCCACCTTGCGCCAACTGCTGCCGAATCACCGGCACTAGCCACTTAGGAATGCGGTCAGAGCTCTCGGCGCAGAGGCGTGCCAAGGTATCTTTGATTTGCGGGTTGGCGAAGCGCTCAATCAGCGTTAAGCGGTAGGTTTCCAAATCAACCCCCGGCACTGGAGCCAAGGTCGGCGTGCCCTCTTCGCGCATATAACCCAGTAAAAAATCAACGAATAGCGGATCTTGGCACACCTCATGGGCGTAGCGGTATCCGGCTAAATAGCCAAAATAGGTCAACGCCTGGTGGCTGGCGTTGAGCAGACGCAGCTTCATCAGCTCGTAGGGTTCGACATCCTTGACGACTTGGACACCCACTTTATCAAACGCCGGGCGGCCAAGGGGAAAGTGATCCTCCAATACCCACTGGGTGAAGGGCTCACAGACCACCGGCCAAGCATCTTCAACGTCAAAGCGCTGGGTCAGCTCATCAATATCCGTGGTCGACGTTACCGGGGTAATACGATCCACCATAGCGTTGGGGAAGGCCACCTCTGCTTCCAGCCAGGCGCCTAGCTCCGCATCCCGCGCCTGGGCATAGGCGCCGAACATGCGTTTGGCCACGTCACCATTACCTTGAATATTATCACAGGACATTACGGTGAACGGTGCGATGCCCCGGGCGCGACGGCGAGCGAGCGCTTCCACCACCAGCCCGAAGCTGGTGGTGGGCTGGGTAGGATTGGCAAGATCGGCGCGCACTTGAGGGTTGTCGAGATCGAATTCACCGTTCACCGGGTGAAAGTTATAGCCACCTTCGGTTACCGTTAGCGACACAATGCGAATCGCCGGATCGGCCATCTGCTCGATCACGGCCTCTGTTTCTTCAGGCGCAAACAGATAATTCAGCATGCTACCGATCACCCTGGGCTCATACTGGCCGTCTGGATGTTTGACCACCAACGTGTAGAGATAGTCCTGCGCTGCCAGTGCCTGCTGCATGCGTTTGTCGCCGGGCATCACGCCCACACCAACAATGCCCCAATCCAGCGCTTCGCCCTGGTTCATCAAGGCATCCAGATACATCGCTTGGTGGGCGCGGTGAAAGCCGCCTACCCCGATATGCACGATGCCGGGGGTGAGCGTTTGGCGGTCATACTGAGGTTTGGCAACATCGTCGGTTAGCTTGCCCAGGTTGTGATTATTAAGACGGGTCATGGGACTCTCCAGCCAAGGCCTTCTTGGCGCGATGGGGTGAATAAAGGCAGGTAACAAGCGGCGCTATCAATGGGCTAACACACAGTACTAGCGCCAGCGCTGGTCAGGCGGTAAACAGCAACTCTTCACTAATTGAGCGTTAAGCATGTCTTTGTGGTGGGTGCGTTCCAGCGCACCGGTGCGATCCTCGCCCATCTCAAGCCAGCGATTGATCAGCCGCTCAACCAGCACGACGTCATCGACGTCTAGAAATAGCGTCCAATCAAACAGCGGTCGCAGTTCGCGCCAGGGGGAACGGTCAAGCAGCAGGTAGTTGCCCTCGACAATGACGATGCGCTGTTCAAGGGTGATCAGTCGTCCACCGGCACGGGCTAGATCCAGTGGGCGGTCAAAAACCGGCACCGCTACCGGATGAACCCCTTGGCGGATGCGCTCGAGGTCGCAGCGCAAACCCTCTACATCGAAGGTATGGGGCGCGCCTTTTACCGGCACCTGTTGCTCGCCCAACACAGCGTTATCGAAGTGGTAGCCATCCATGGGCACTAGTCCAGCCTGGCCTGGTAGGTGCTGATTAATGGCATCACAGAGCTGGGCGCTGCGATAGGATTTCCCCGCCCCCGGCGGCCCTGCCAGCGCTACCAGATAGCGTGAGGCGCCTTCGGCGGCGCGAATAATCTGATGGGCTAACGTATCAAAATCAGGGGTCATGGCCATCTCAGCTCATCCAGTTGCCGCCATCCACATTGAGCGTCTGGGCGACCACGTAATCACTGTCTTGGCTGGCCAAAAACACCGCCGCGCCGGTGTGGTCTTCGGGCAGGCCCATTCGCCCAAACGGCACCGCCTCGCCCACTAAGCGCTTCTTCTCGCCGAGTGGGCGGCCCTCAAAACGGGCGAACAGCGCGTCGACTTCTTCCCACATTGGCGTATCCACCACGCCGGGGGCGATGCCGTTAACATTGATGCGGTGTTTGATGAGATCAAGCCCGCTGGATTGAGTGAGGCTTATCACCGCGGCTTTACTGGCGCAGTAAACGCTTACTAGCGCTTCACCGCGACGGCCTGCCTGGGAGGCCATATTGATAATTTTGCCCCCCTGCCCGCGAGCCACCATAGACCGGGCAACCGCTTGCAAAGTAAAAAACATACCTTTGGTATTGACCGCAAACTGCTTGTCGAAGCTGGCTTCAGTCACCTCCAGCACCGGCGCCATATCAAAAACAGCGGCGTTATTGACCAAAATATCGATGCCGCCGAAGCGCTGCGTCACCGCGTCGACCATGGCGTTAATCGATGCCTGATCACAGACATTCAGCTCAATGCCCATGGCTTTTTCGGCGGGGGCTTGCTGGCCCAATGTTGCCAAAGCCGCCTCAATGGCGGCACCATCAATATCAGCCACCACCACACTGGCACCTTCGCTTAAATAACGCTGAGCAATGGCCAAGCCGATGCCCCGAGCGCCGCCGGTAATCACCGCGATTTTGCTATTTAGTTTCATTGTCATGCTCTCACTGTTAACTGCACTATTATGGGCAAGAAGCCTTTATCAAGTGGATAAATGGCCATTGGCTTGCCACTCATCCACCAAGGCTTCCAGGCCGTGCATATGCTCTAAAATACGCCAGGCACCGACTTGAGTAAGGCGCGCCGCTTGATCAACATCCACATGGCTGGCGCCGATAAACCCAATCACGCACATACCTGCAGCACGGGCGGCCGTCACCCCGGCCACGCTATCTTCTACCACTAGACAATCACGCGGCACTTGGCCTAAATGGGATGCCGCCAATCGGTAGAGTGCGGGGTCGGGCTTGGGATGCGCTACCTGATCAGCGGTAAAAATAGGCACCTCGCCAAACGCATCGGCCAACCCTGTGCTGGCCAGTGATGCCAATACACGACTGCGTCGACTGTTGGAAACCACCGCCTTTTCCAAGGTAATGCCACGAATCGCCTTGTCGGCGCCGTCTATAGCTTTAAGCTCCTGCGCCAAACGGGCCTCGATAGCAGTATCCACCTGCTCGGTGGCATCAGACGGCAGCGTGTGGGCGCTTAACGCTTCAAGATGAGCAAGAATAGCCGCCGTGGTCATCCCCAGCGCTTGGCCTAGTTCCTGGTCGATATTCAGATCGGGCAGCCAGCGGGAGAGGTACTCCACCAGCGTACCTTCAGCCAGCGCCTCGCTGTCGACCAGCACGCCATCACAGTCAAAGATGAGTGTCCTCATGCAGGCTCCTCAGAAGGCGAACCGGGCGCGCGGTTATCGTGTCGGGTTAGCCCTGCCAAGGGGTGCTGTTGCAAGCTGGGCAAGGCCAGGCCGCCAGCGTCAAACAGGTGGGCGCGCTCGGGGGCAAAGCCGAAATGCACCGTATCGTTAACCCGATAGGCCACGTCGCCATCGGCCATAATCGTGATGAGTTCGTCGTCCATCTGGACATAAAGCGAGGTTTGGCCACCTAGCCGCTCCAGCACTTTGATCTCGCCACTCAGGGGCCCCTGCTCTTCGAGTACTAAGTGTTCCGGGCGAACACCCAGCTCAAGGGGGGCGTTGGCCTCCAGGTGCTGACCGTCCACCGGAACGCTGCGTTCACCGCCGCCGGGCATACGAATCCCCACGCCTTCAGGCGAAACGCTGGTCAGCGTTACCGGCAGAAAGTTCATTTTCGGCGAGCCGATAAAACCCGCTACAAAGCGATTGCGCGGATGATGGTAGAGCGCCATGGGCGAGCCCACCTGCTCGACGACGCCGTCGTGGAGCACAACGATTTTATCCGCCATGGTCATCGCTTCGATCTGGTCGTGGGTGACGTAGATCATGGTAGCGTCCAGCTCATCGTGCAGGCGCGCTAACTCAATACGCATCTGCACACGCAGCGCGGCATCCAGATTGGAGAGCGGCTCATCGAACAGGAAGATGCTGGGGTTACGCACAATCGCCCGGCCAATCGCGACCCGCTGGCGCTGACCGCCGGAAAGCGCTTTGGGCTTGCGGTCCAACAGCGGTTCGAGCTGTAGAATCTTGGCTGCTTCCAGTACCTTGGCGCGCCGCTCCTCTTTGGATACCCCCGCCAGGCGCATGCTAAAGCCCATGTTGCCCTCTACCGTCATGTGCGGGTAAAGCGCATAGCTTTGAAACACCATGGCGAGGCCTCGGTCTGCGGGCCCAACGTCATTAATACGCTGACCGTCGATCAAGATATCGCCATCCGTCGCGCTCTCAAGCCCAGCGATCATGCGCATCAGGGTCGATTTACCGCAGCCGGAGGGGCCAACGAAGACCACAAATTCTCGGTCATTAACCTCAAGGTCGATACCCTTGATGACCTCGGTGTCGCCGAAACGCTTGGTAATATTGTGTAGTTGTAGTGTTGCCATGAGGAAGATCCTTTACTTGACGGCACCAAAGGTCAGGCCACGCACCATCTGTTTTTGTGTCATCCAACCGAGTATCAAAATCGGCGCAATGGCCATGGTGGAAGCGGCAGACAGCTTGGCCCAGAACAGCCCCTCAGGGCTTGAGAATGAGGCGATATAGGCAGTTAATGGCGCGGCTTTTGAGGTAGTGAGATTGAGACTCCAGAACGCCTCGTTCCAGCTCAAAATGACCGATAGCAACCCTGTGGACGCGATACCCGGCAGCGTGAGCGGCAGCAGCAGGAAGAACACTTCCTGGAGGGTGGAAGCACCGTCCATCCGCCCCGCTTCAAGAATGTCTTTAGGCATATCTTTAAAGAAGGTGTAGAGCATCCACACCACAATCGGCAGGTTCATCAACGTATAGACGATGATCAGACCGGTGCGGGTATCGAGTAGCCCAACGTCGCGAAAAATCAGGTAAATCGGCACCAGCACACCTACCGAGGGCAGCATTTTGGTAGAGAGCATCCACAGCAACGTGCCCTTAGTGCGCTTAGTCGGCAAAAAGGCCATGGCGTAGGCTGAGGGAATCGCAATCAGCAGCGCAAAGAACGTGGAGCCAAAGGCCACCGCGACGCTGTTAAGCGCAAAGCGGGTATAGCCAGAACGCGCGTGTACCGCCTGATAGCTTTCCAGGGTGGGCGAAAAAATTAGCGTGGGGTCGGCAATCGCCGCGGTTTCCGTTTTAAAGCCAGTCAGGATCATCCAGAAAATCGGAAAGAAGATCACTAACGCTACCGACCAGCCCAGTACCGTTATCATGGCTCGCTTGCTTTGCGCCGACCGCCATCCCGACACCGAGCGGGGCGCTGCGGGTTTGGAATTTAATGTTGTCATCGAAGTACTCCCAGGACACAAGTGCCGGTCTACTCTTCCAGGTTTTTGGCCACCATACGGACCAGGAAGATCGCCACGATATTAGCGAGAATGATCGCGATCACCCCACCGGCGGAGGCAGTGCCCACGTCAAAATCGAGCAGCGCACGAATGTAAATCAAGTAGGCCAGATTGGTGGTCGCCAAGCCCGGGCCACCGGAGGTGGTGACAAAAATCTCGGCAAAAATGGTCAGCAGGAAGATCATCTCGATCATGATGACCACGCTGATGGCGCGTTTAAGATGCGGTAACGTAATGAAGAAGAAAATCGCCACCGGCCCCGCGCCGTCCATTCTTGCGGCTTCCACCTGATCCTCATCCAGCGACTGCATAGCGGTTAGCAGAATCAGCAGCGCGAACGGCAGCCACTGCCACGCTACGATGATCACAATCGAGGTCAGCGGCAGCGAGGAGAACCAGTCGACGGCGGGCAGGCCGATAGACTCAGACAGCCACGCCAGCACCCCATTGGAGGGATGCATCATCATGTTTTTCCACACCAAGGCACTCACGGTGGGCATCACAAAAAATGGCGAGATCGCCAGCACCCGAGCGATCCCGCGCCCGGCAAACTCCTGCTGGAACAGCACCGCCAGCAGGGTGCCGCCAACAACGGTAATCGCCAGCACCCAGCCCACCAGCAGCAGCGTGTTACCCATGGCCGCCCAAAGGGCTGGATCAGTGAGCAAATATTGGTAGTTTTCAAGTCCGGCAAAGCCGGTCATGCCCGGCATTAGCAGGTTATAACGCTGGAAGGAGAACCATAGCGTCATGCCCAGAGGCACAATCATCCAAAGCAATAACAGCGTTACAGCAGGCGCTTGAAGTGAAAGCGTCCTTAGCCCGCCGACCGTCCGGCCAGAAGCACGTGTTTTATTCATGGGAATACCTGCAGAAACAGTGTGGGTGCAATGCCTGCCTGGCTAGCCAAGGCAGGCATTGCGGCCATCAGTCTAGATAACCAGCCCGCTGCATGGTGCGTTCGGTGGCACGCTGAGCACTGTCTAGCGCCTGCTCCACCGTGGTGTCACCGGTTAGCGCCGCGGCAATGGTTTGGCCAACCTGGGTGCCGATCGACTGAAACTCTGGAATGCCCACAAACTGCACGCCCACATAGGGATTGGGTTCCAGGGTGGAGTCGGTAGGGTCGGCGTCTTGAATAGCCTTCAGCACGAAGTCTGCAAAGGGGGCTGCTTCGGTGTACTGCTCGTTGGCGTAGGTCGACTCACGGGTGCCTGGGGGCACGCTGGTCCAGCCTTCGGTTTCACCGACCAACTCAATGTACTCTTGCGAAGTGGCCCAGGTAACAAACTCAAGCGCCGCTTCCTGGTTTTCTGAAGAAGCCGGTATTGCTAACGCCCAGGACCACAACCAGTGTGAACCTTTCGGCGTTTCGGCCACGGGTGCTGGAGCAAAGCCTAAGCTATCCGCCACATCGGACTCATTGCCGTCATACAGCTTGCCCGCTGCTGAGGTGGCATCTACCCACATCGCGCAATTGCCGCGGGAGAACAGCGCCAGGTTCTCGTTAAAGCCATTGGAGCTTGCGCCTGGCGGGCCGTAGTCATTGAGCAAGTCGACATAAAACTGGATAGCGTTAACCCACGCCTCAGAGTTGAGCTCGGGGTTCCACTCTTCGTCAAACCAGCGGCCACCATAGGTATTCACCAGGGTGGAAACAAAGGCCATGTTCTCGCCCCAGCCGGGTTTTCCGCGCAGGCAGATTCCCGCCACCCCCTCTTCGCTGCCGTGCAGCTCGCCTGCCCACTCGCGTACCTCTTCCCAGGTGGGCTGCTCGCTCATCTCAATACCCGCTTTCTCAAACAGATCCTGGCGGTAGTACATCATCGAGCTTTCGGCATAAAACGGCAGAGCGTGGAGCGTGCCGTCCAAGCTCAAACCATCGCGCACCGAGGCCAGCAGATCGTCTTCGTTATAGTCGTCGGGCAGGTTATCCAGGGGAGACAGCCAGCCGCGCTCTGCCCAGATAGGTACTTCGTAGGTGCCGATGGTCATCACGTCGAACTGGCCACCATCGGTGGCAATATCGGTGGTCATCCGCTGACGTAGCACGTTCTCCTCGAGCACCACCCAGTCCAGGGTGATATCGGGGTGAGCTTCTTCAAAAGCCTCGGTGAGGCTCTGCATTATCACCATGTCGTTGTTATTAACCGTGGCCACGGTAATTTCGGTCTGCGCCTGGGCATGGCCTGACATGGCAATGGCGGCCGCTAGCGTGGAGACGGGCAAGTGACGTGCGAGTCGCATAAAGAACTCCTAGTGGGCTGGTATTGGCATTGTTGTCGCCTTGATCTTATTGATCATCTATCGAACAAATGATCGTACGTAAGCCAAAAAAAAGCAAAGCCGATTAACTTAGACTTTACGCTAACTTATCACCTTTGACGCATGTTGCAGCGCACGCGCTACCACTCCAACCCCTCTCAACTTATAGCGCCTCAACAATCTGCCGTGCGGCTATTTCGTCGGTGACTAACCCTTTCAGCCAACCGCCACGCAGCGCGGCGTGTATCGCCGGGGCTTTTTCGTGCCCTCCCGCAATGGCTACCATATGGTGCTTCCCAAAGCGCTCCAGAGGCAGGCTAGTGACCCGTCGCGTAATTGAGCAGTCGATCACCTCACCGTCGCGGTTAAGCGGCCAGCCAAGCAACTCTCCCACCGCTTTTAGGTTCAGCAATTCATCCAGCTCGCTTTCGCTAATAAAGTGGTCTTGGAACAGCGTGGCCTGGCGGTCAATACGCCCGATGCCGATAAAGGCAGCCTCTGACTCTCTGGCCACATCAGCAATCGCCTTAAACAGGCGTTGCGCTAGCATCGCCTGTTTTTCAGCCAGCGACTCGGCGACTACCGGCGCGGGCAGTAAAAAGCGTTCGCCGCCGGTTTTATCCGCCATCACCATCACCGCATCGTAGCGGTTAGCTGAGCCATCCCTGGCAACATTCCCCACCAGCGACACAAAGCGGTGCTGAGGCCGCTCAACGCGGCTCAGCGCTTCAACCGCTGCCCGCACCGAACGCCCGGTGCCTAACGAAAGCGTCAACGGTTCGCTGCGTTCAACCAGTTGGGCAATGCGCTCAGCGGCAGCCACGGCCAAGTAAGCGGCGGCACTGTCGGCGGCGTGGTTATCGGCGGGCACCACTTCGCAGTAGGTCAAACCAAAGTGATCGCGCAGCGTGCTGCCCAGCGCCATGCAGTTCGAAATGGGGTGATCTATATGCACTTTCACCAGCCCTTCCTGGCGAGCCAACGCCAATAGGCGCTGCACCCCTGGCCGCGAAACGCCCAACTGGCTGGCAATCTCATCCTGGGTCATGCCACCGACATAGGACATCCAAGCGGCTCTGGCTGCTTGATCCAGCTTTACCTCAAATTTATCCATTCGATGGTTCCCGTATTGTTGATCAGGCATCATCATACAAAGCTAACCCCGCGACCAATAGTCGCCTATCCGCTAACATAGCCAGAATTACGCGTTTCACAATGGATCGACCGTTTGGAGATACAGCATGTACAAACTGGCTTTTTTTGTTCCTGTGGAAGATGCCGAAAGCGTTAAGCGAGCCGTATTTGAAGCTGGTGCAGGACGTATTGGCGATTATGAAAATGTCTGTTTTCAAACCCGAGGCACAGGGCAGTTTCGCCCTACGGAAGGTGCCCACCCGCATATCGGCTCGGTGGGCAGTCTGGAAACAGTCGAAGAGTTCAAAGTCGAATTGTTGTGCGATGAAGCGCATATCCATGGCGCCATCGCCGCCTTGAAACTTGCCCACCCCTACGAAGAAGTCGCTTATGATGTGTGGCCGTTAGCCGATCTATAATCAGCTGGTTAACGTCTTACGCACTGCCAAAATAGCGCTCCCGATCTTCGGGAGTCACCATGCTGATATGCAGCGGAAATTCGTTGTGGGCGCGGTCGGCGTAGAAGTGGCGTAGCGTGCGTTCAATGGTGGTGAAGGCCAGTTCATCCCAGGGAATTTCGTGCTCTTCAAACAGCGCGACTTCCAGGCTTTCCGGCCCGGCGCTGAAGCCACCGATTAACTCGGCGCGAAAGATCATATACACCTGATTGATATGCGGCAGGTCGATTAGCGTGTACAGGTTGGCCAGTTCGACCTCCGCACAGGCCTCTTCACGGGTTTCTCTGGAGGCCGCCTGCTGAGTTGATTCGGCGTTTTCCATATAGCCAGCGGGCAGCGTCCAGTAGCCTTTGCGCGGTGAAATCGCCCGCTTACAGAGCAGCACTTTACTACCGCTAACGGGCAGCGTACCGGCCACGATGCGCGGGTTCTGATAGTGAATCGTACCGCAGGCATCGCACAGGTAACGCGGGCGGTCATCGCCTTCTGGGACAGCAAAACGTACTTTATCACCACACTGGCTGCAAAAGTTCATCGCGTATTCTCAACGGCTAGTGAATAGAAGCCTCGACGCGCTTGACGTCAACGACCGCTGCTGGGTAAAAGAGAACAAAGTAACTGGATGCCCCATGTTAGAGAAACTGCGTAAACAGCTGCAACAACTGACGCCTCAACGCTTGGATCACATCGTGATGCCCGAGGCCGCCGTGCTGTTGCCGATTGTCGAACGTCCAGCGCCTACCTTACTGTTTACTCGCCGGGCCAGCCACTTGAGCACCCACAGTGGCCAAGTGGCGTTCCCAGGTGGCAAGCGCGAGCCCTTTGACAGCGACCTATACGCCACGGCACTGCGCGAGGCAGAAGAGGAGATTGCCCTCGACCCCGGTCTGGTGCAACCCCTGGGACGGCTGTCGGATGTCATTTCGTTGCACGGTATTCGCGTTACTCCCTGGGTCGGCATTATTCCACCCGACTTACCGCTGATTGCCGACCCCGGCGAGCTAGACGCCATTTTTGAAGTGCCGCTGAGTCACTTTTTAGACGACCACCGAACGCATACCGATGTGATTACCGTCGATGGCGTTGCCCACTACGTGCCCAGCTACCACGTAGACGGCCACGTTATCTGGGGGCTCTCGGCGATGATGTTAGTGGAGTTACTGGCCGAAGGCTTTGGTATGCCGATTGATTTGTATCAGCGACCTGCTGGGCCGCTGCACCACTACCCTGAACGCACAAGCCGACTCTCAAAATCCTCCACGAATACTTCGCGCCCGGCGCCATCGAGAACCAGCAAATGACCCCCAGTGTTGCTACTTCGTCACCTGCACTGCAGCCAGCGACTCAGGTCGCCCTTGTGGATGCACTGGTTGAACAAGGCTGGTATGTGGGCCGCGGGGTCATTGACCTTGGGCTATGCGAGGCGCTGAATCACGAACTTCTGCATCGGGCGGCCTATAACGGTCTGGATGAAGCGGGGATCGGTCGTGGCCAGCAGCACCTGCTGCGTAAAGATATTCGTGGTGACGCCATTCACTGGCTTGATCGCGAGAGCGCTGCCCAACGGCGTTACTTAGATACCATGAGCGAGCTACAGCAAGCGCTTAACCATGCGCTGTTTTTGGGCTTATTTGAGTACGAAGCCCACTTTGCCCACTACCCGCCGGGGGCTTTTTATCAGCGCCACCTGGATAGCTTTCGTGGTCGCGCTAACCGCGTCATCTCCACCGTTGGTTATTTGACACCAGACTGGCCAAGCGACGGCGGCGGTGAAATGGTGGTTTACCACCCGGACGCCCCCAACCAGGAGGTCGCCCGCGTAGTACCCGAGGCAGGCACTTTCGCCTGCTTCTTATCGGAAACCATTCCCCACGAAGTACTGCCTACCCGCCACCCGCGTACCAGCATTGCGGGCTGGTTCCGGCGCAATGCCTCGCTGGGTGGCGTGCTAGATCCAGCCCGCTAGCGTTTTCAGCCCCCCAACAGGCTAACCCCAATAGACTAACTAAGCGGAACGATTTGACCGTTGGCCTGCTCCAGCACTTCGCGCACCTGTTCGTAGTCAACGCTAGATGAATTGCCACCTTCGTGTTGCTCAATCAAGCCCACAACGTTTAACAGCATATCCATGCCAAATGCCTGTTCATCCGTTGCGGTAAAGGCTTGGATGTAATTTGTCCCGCTTTCACTCCAGCCTACTTTGATCGGTGAATCGATAATATTGACCTGAGTGCCCACCGGCACACGCCAGAAAACTGATTCAATATCCTCTGGATGCATACGGATACAGCCGCGGCTGGCACGCATACCAATGCCGTCCGGCTGGTTAGTGCCGTGAATCAGATAACCGGGGATATCCAGCAAAATAGCGTATTTACCTAAGGGGTTATCGGCACCGGGGGGCACAACCGCAGGGGCGGGATCACCACGCTCAGCGGCTTCACGCCGAATCGACTCAGGTGGGTACCAGGCCGGGTTTTCAAGCCGCATGGTGGTTTCGGTAATCCCCAGCGGCGTATTATAGGCATCGCGCCCAATACCAATGGGGTACGTCTCAACACGCGGCGTCTCGCCCGCCTCTACCTCTGGGTAATAATAAAGGCGCAGCTCCGCCACGTTGATGACAATCCCGGTTCGCGCCTCATCGGGCAAAATAAACTGCCCGGGAATCGTCACCTCGGTTCCCTCTCCCGGCACCCACAGGCTGGTATCCGGATTAGCCATACGAATTTCTTCGTAACCCACATTGTGTGCTTTAGCAATATCCAGCAGCGTGTCCTCTTCGGTCGCCGTGATGGTATACACTTGGCCCACAATATTGCCCTCTTCAGGCAGCAGAAAATGACCTTTGGGCAGCTCGCTGCTATCAGCTGTAGCGCTCAAGGCTAACAGCCACGCGCCTAGCGCAACGCTGCTGACGCAGAGCTGTTTTAACGTCTGCAAAGGGTGGGAAGTCATGGTCAGGGAGTCTCCTTTTTATGCGACCTCACTTTTCTCAAGGCGGGGATGAAAAGCGAGCCATTTGGAGACGAATATGAACACTGGACGGAAGCAGGTCAACTCGACAGACTGTCGCACGGCGGCCCAGTGGCGCCGTTAGGAGTGGGCTCAAAGCGATTCTGATACCTAAAAATTCACATTATTTGTTGTATTTCTGAGCACAGCGACTAGTCTAATATTTGTCTTAGCGCAGTGACGCGCAAGATAGCGTTAATTAAGCCAATGCATTAAATGCTATGTATTAAATACTCTGTATCAAATACCAAGCATAAAGTGCATAGGCGCAATTAACACAATCAGGAATGATAGCACCGGCGTTGATATCGCTTCTATTAAACGAAGTCAGTACCGTCGCTATCGATTTATTTGGGTTGTGACGCGGAGTCGTTAAGCCCCAATAAAATCGCAAGGAGCAAGCAAAATGAAAATGATCAAACCCGCTATTCTAGGTACTCTCATGGTGCCGGCCGTTATGTTCGCCGTAGGCACTGTTAACGCCGAAGAAAATACCACCACCATGGAAGCGACTTACCTGACGGAAACGCCAGCAGGTACTTTCCATTCCGATGCTTTAACCGGCAACCAAGTCAAAAGCAGCGTCGAAGATGATGAAGATATCGGCACCATCACTGACTTGGTGATCGATGAAGATGGCCAAATTAATGCTGTTGTCGTTGGTGTCGGTGGTTTCCTTGGGATGGGTGAGAAAAACGTCGCTATCGAATGGGACTCACTTGAGTTGACCAAAGAAGAAGATGGCGAAGATTATGTCATTACCGTTAATGCGTCAGAAGATGCACTTGAAGCTGCTGAAGAGTATCACCGTAGCGAAGATAAAAGCGAAGATGAGTAAATGCTAATTAGTTCTAAAAAAGCCTTGGCATTTGCCAAGGCTTTTTTATTATCAACACTCTTTCCTACTCGTTAAGACAATAAAAAATAATTAAAAATGCCGCCACATCAATCAATGTGGCGGCACCATAACTTATGCTATTAAAAAACGTAAGCTATCAAAAAGCTTATCGTCAGCCTTTTAATTTAGCCGTCATACTTACATCTGCATTAAGAACCTTGGAAACAGGACAGTTAGCTTTAGCCGTTTCCGCTGCTTCCTGAAAAGCGGCATCGTCGGCGCCGCTTATCTCAGCCACAACGTCCAAGTGAATTTTCGAGATATCAAACCCGGCATCGCTTTGGGAAAGAGTCACTTTGGCGCTGGTTTCGATAGAATCAGCGGTGTAGCCTTTCTCGCCCAAAATCATTGACAGGGCCATTGAGAAACAGCTGGCGTGCGCCGCGCCAATCAGCTCTTCGGGGTTGGTACCTTTTTCATCTTCAAAGCGCTTGCTGAAGGAGTACTTGGCATCTAAAACGCCACTTTCGGTTGAAACGGTGCCTTTACCATCCTTGAGACCACCTTCCCAACGTGCGCTAGCTTTACGATCCATGAACAACTCCTTGTGTGTGCCAATATGCATAGACATGTTGTCAGACAGGGCCTAACGACGGTTGCCGCTCGACCACCTAACCAGCGTAGCTGATTTTTTACGGTTTTGCTGTCCCCGCATGCTCAATAGCTTCCATCCCCCTCTATTCAGCCGTAAGCTAGTTAGCTACCTAATTGATTAGACGTTAAGGACTCACCATGTCGTCGGCTGATACGCTGCGCTTGATACTGCTCTCTTCGCTATGGGGGTTGTCATTTATCTTTATGCGCGTGGCCGCCCCCGAGTTTGGCGCAGTGCCGCTAGTGTTTGTGCGCATGGGGATTGGTGCCCTGCTCTTGGTGCCGCTGCTGATCAGCCTGCACTATCTGCGACTCATCTGGCAGCATAAGGGGCCGCTGTTATTGTTAGGGGTGGTCAATCATGTATTGCCTTTTTCACTACTGGCGCTCGCCACCACACAACTTGAGGCGGGCTTCACTTCACTGATTAACGCCACCACGCCGATTTTCACTGCGCTGCTTGGCGCGCTGTTCTTCGCTACCGCGATACAGCGCCAGCAGTACGTGGGGCTCGCCTTGGCGCTACTGGGTGTTTACATACTGTCTGCCAATCGGCTCGACTTTGCCCTGGGCGGGGACGGCTGGTTTATTTTAGCCGCCCTGGGGGCGACGTTTTGCTACGGCATTGCGAGTAACTACTCCAAAACGCGCCTGAGCCACCTACCGGCGCGTGTGCTAGCCGCAGGCAGTAGTGCCATGTCGGCACTTGTGCTGCTGATTCCCGGCATATTGCTGTGGCCAAACGACCCGATCAGCCCTTTGGCGTGGGGTAACGCCCTGGCTCTGGCTGGGCTCAGTACCACGCTGGCCTTCCTGCTCTACTTTGGCTTGCTCGCCAGCGCGGGCGCCACGGCTACCTCAACGGTGACCTTTCTGGTACCGGTTAGTGCGCTGATATGGGGCTATTTATTGCTTGGCGAAACCCTGAACCTACAGATTATCGCCGGGATGGTGATTACCCTGATCGGCACGGCCATCGCCACCAAATTACTGCGTATCAGGCGTCGCGAATCGTCACCACCAGTCTATCCCCCACACGAATAACGCTGTCTGCACCTTCAAGCAGCGTGGCGTTTTGGCCAAAGTACGCACCTTTTTGGGTGGGTTGAGTATTGAGCTCAATCAACGTTTTCAGCGGCTCTGCAGGGGCAGGCACTGCCGCCGTATGCTGATCAATGGTGGTGACTTTGCAGCGTTTACAGGGCTTACGCAGCGCCAACTGAAAGGCTCCGCTTTGCTCGGCCAGCGTTGCCCAACGATCCTCCGCCCACGCCTCATCGCTCTTTATCACGATATTGGGCCGAAAGCGGTTCATGGGTACCGGCGCCTGTCCCTTCGCTACCAAAGCTTGATTAAGAGCATCTAATGAGCCCGTGGTGGCAATCAAAAAGGGGTAGCCGTCGGAGAAGTAGGTATGCGCCGCGCCGCCATCCAGAAAATCCTCTTCAACGGCACGGGTAAACTCGGTGGCAAAACGCACCATGCTAAGCCCTTGGGCCTGTTCGCCCAAGGCGGCAACCAGCCAGCGCGAGACTTCTTCGCTCTCCGGCAGCGCTTTGCAGTGGTCATTCCACACGCTAACCAAGCGCAGATTTCCCTCAGGCTGGGTCAGTGGCACGTTCAACGGCTCGACATTGGGATGTGACAACACTAAGTGTTCGTCGGTCAGCGCGACCTCGACGGTGGCCAGCGCCGGGAGTTGGCGCTGAGTAACGAAACGCTGCTGCGCATCCACCAGCATCCAGCGCCGATCCCAGGCTAGTCCGTGCTCATGCACAGCACTGTGGGCAAGGCTGATGCCCTTGAGCGATTTAACGGGGTAGATGTTGAGTTGAGTAATCTGCACGGTGGCCTCGCGACATATGTAAAACACTACTTTAGCCACTCCCAACATTCGCGGCTACTCGAAAACGCGCCGCTTTGCTAACACCGCTGTACTAGAGCGTCATGCCTGCTTCGATGCGATAGCCCAAGTCTACTACTTGTTGGGTCAACGGCTCACCGCGAAGCCGAGCAAGCAGCTCCCCCGCTGCAGCTTCACCAATAGCCTGACGCGGGGTGACCACGCTGGCGAGCCGAGGGGTCATCACGTGCCCTACATCGTGGCCGTGGAAGCCGGCCAGTGCCATTCTCCCAGGCACATCAATGCCGCGCCGCAGGCACTCGAAGTAGGCGCCTACCGCGACGTCATCGTTAGTACAGAATAGTCCATCCGCAGTAGGGTAATCGGCAATCACCTGTTGCAGCAGCGCCGCCCCTACGCTGTACGAGGAGCGCTGAGTGCTTTGCAGAGTAACGGGCGTTAATGAATGCTCTTGCATGGCTTGGCGATAGCCCAGTTCGCGCTGGCGGGTACGCTCATCCAAGCGCACCGCTAGATAAATCACCTGGCGGCGACCGCGTCTGATCATCTCACTCACCATGTCGTACGCGGCTTGGACATTGTCGTAGCCTACGGCCTGCTGCAGTGGCGGGCGGTGGGTGTCCATGATTTCCACAATCGGGATACCGGCGGTTTCCAGCATCCTCAGGCTGCGCGGGGTATGGTCGCGATCCGAAAGAATGATTCCGTCGACGTTATAGGAGAGCAACGAGGCGAGGCTGCGCTCTTCAAGCTCGGGGCTATAGCCATAGTGAGAAAGCATCAGGTGATAGCCTGCCGGTTCCGTTAGCGTTTCGATACCGAGGATCACATCGGCGAATACCTGGTTGGTGAGCGACGGCACCAGAACTCCGATGGAGTGGCTGGTCGACCTGGAGAGTAAATCCGGCGCGCGGTTGGGAATATAGCCAATCTGTTCGGCAATCGAGAAGATGTGTTCACGCAGGCCTTCCGAGACGGTTTCAGGATCACGCAGGCAGCGGCTTACCGTCATTTTGGTAGCCCCTACGTGGTCGGCTATATCCTGTAGGGTGGGGCGTTTTTTCTTCAAAAAGTGACTGCCTTATGCAAGGTGTAAGCATTGTGGCCTACCTGAAAGAGGCGACCCCAATGCCCATTATCTCCTTTAATTTACTGTCCTTTAACTTACCTCCCTTGCGCTTATTTTCCTCTAAACGGACGAGCGGCTGGGCGGCGGCAGCGTAGCAGCAAATTGCGTCACGATCTCTTGGGGTGATAAGGCGATTGAGGCATTGAAGGCCTCCTCTTCACTAGGCGGCTCCAGGTCGGCCAGTTGACTGGCCAACATGGTATCGCCTTTAAAGAAGTGGCCTGCTCGGGTTTCAAGCCTTTCAAGCAGTAGCTCCCGGCTGCCCGCTAAATAGAGTATCTGCAGGGCGGGGTCGCCTTGTCTCAGCCGATCGCGGTAGCGTTTTTTCAACCCCGAGCAGGCAATCACCAGCGACTCTCCCCTTGCCCGATACTCGGCGAACAGCGCTGCCAAGGTATCCAGCCACTCGCTCCGGTCATCGTCGTTAAGCGGCGTACCACTGGCCATTTTGGCCACGTTGGCCGGTGAGTGATAATCGTCACCGTCAATAAAGGTCGAGCCCAGGGTGTCTGCCAGCTGCTGCCCAACATGTGACTTCCCACAACCAGACACGCCCATCACTAAAATACGCTGCGAGAGGTTCTTCACAGAGGCTCTCCTATTATTTAATTGCCGCGTACGGCAGTAAGATCAGGCAGCCAAGTGACGATACCGGGGAAAGCAATCAGGATCACTAGCACGACCAAAAGCGCCGCGTAGTAGGGCAGCATGGCTTTGACCAGCGACTCCATGGAGACTTTACCTACACCGCAACCCACATAGAGGCAAGTACCCACCGGTGGCGTTAATAGCCCGATGCCCAATACAAAGGCCATCAGAACACCGAAGTAAGCGGCATCGACGCCCACTGAGGTCACAATGGGTGCAAGCATAGGCGCCATGATCACCATCGCCGGGGTTAAGTCCATTACGAATCCCACCAAAAGTAGCAAAGTTGCCACAATCAGTAGCAGCATAAATGGGTCCTGGGTGATCGCCTGCACTTGGCTGACCAGGGTCTGCGGCACCATATTGATGGTAAGAAACCAAGCAATAACCGTCGCGAACGCCAGCAGCATCATCACCATACCGGTCAAACGAGCAGTGCGAATCAGCATACCGACCAGCTCTTTAAGCTTGAATTCGCGATAGACCACCAGCGAAATAGCCAGCGCATAGAGCAGGGCCGCAACGGCCGCCTCGGTCGCGGTAAACACGCCAAAAATGATACCGCCAATCACAATAACCGGAAGCACTAGTGCCAGCCAGGCAGCTTTAAAGGCTTTCCAGAGACGATCCCAGCGAAACTGCTGCACGCCACCACCATCCTTTTTAGCAAGAATATAGGTGGTCACCATGAGTGCAAAGCCAATCAACAGGCCGGGGATGATACCGGCGATAAACAGGCGGCTAATGGAGGTTTCGGTGACAATGCCGTAGAGAATCAGTGGAATTGAGGGTGGAATAATGATCCCGATCACCGACGAGACGGTATTAATCGCGGTGGCATTGGCCGCCGTGTAGCCCTGCTCTTTCATAGAGGGAATCATCATCGCACCAGTGGCAGCCGTATCGGCCACTGCAGAGCCACTGATACCGCCAAAGAACATCGAGCCGGTAATCGCTACCTGTCCCAACCCGCCGCGCATAAAGCCGACCAAGGCAGCCGCCAGTTCCATCAAGCGACGCGCGATACCGCCATTACTCATCACCTCGCCAACTAAAATAAAGAACGGGATCGCCAGCAGCGGAAAGCTGTTCACCCCGCGAATAGACTGTTCGATCATGATCGACAGTGGAATATCAGAGAGTACTGCCATCACCAACGCTGCAACGCCTAAACCAAAGGCAATCGGCAGCCCAATAACGATGGAGGCCAATAAAATGGCCAGAAAAATCCATAACATGATTAGCGCTCCCGCTCAGGGTGGCGAATAACGTTCAGGCTGACCCACATCCGCCACATCGAAACCACCGCAATAAAGATAACGCACAGCACCAGCGAAAGGCTGATCAAACTCAGCGGCACGTTCATAATCGCTGAACGCCCACTAGAGCGTGCCAGCACTTGGTAGCCGCCCCAAATCATTACCACCATCAGGCCGGTAATAATCAGGTGCTGCAGCAGATAGAGCATATGCGCCAAACGCAGCGGCAGGCGCCGCACCAGTGCGTCAACGGCAATATGCTCGTAGCGGGAAAAAGCGGCAGCGGCGCCGATAAACACCAGCCATATAAACAGCATGCGCGCTAGCTCATCCGCCCAGGGCAGCGAGTAATTAAACAGCGCACGCCCCACCACATTGCAGGAAACGGACACAATCAACGCCACTAAAATAGCGCCGATCAGATACTCCATCCCTAAGGTCAGCCAGCGGAACAGGGCTGGCCCTTGCCGGGTGTCGGTATCGATTTCCAGTGATTTGCGGTTGGGATCATCCAGATACACCGAGGGGTCTTCAATCGGCGTAGACGTATTGGGGGGTGTAGAGGAGAGTGACATAGGAACTCCAGGGCACTGACGCGTCGGGCAGGCGCAACGGCCTGCCCGAGTCGTGCGCTAAACGTAAGGTTTAGTTGCTGCTCTCTTCAACAATCTTTTGAATGTCGGCGATCAGGTCTTCACCAATGCGCGGCGCCCACTCTTCGTATACCGGCTGAACGGCGTCTTGGAACGCGGCTAACTGCTCGTCGTCCAGGCGGGTAATTTCCATACCACGCTCTGCTAGCTGGTCGCGAGACCAATCATCGTATTCAGCAGAGAGCTGAATTTCGTACTCTGCGGACTGGCGCGCGGCTTCCTGCACAAGTGCTTGATACTCAGGCGCCATACGATCCCAGGTACGCTCGGAAAGCATCATGATAAAGGGAGTATAGACATGACGCGTCTCGGTGCCGTAATCCTGCACTTCGTTAAAATTAGAGGTCAGGATGGTGCTCCAAGGATTTTCCTGGCCATCAACAACGCCCTGCTCCATCGCGGAGAACAGTTCACCAAACGCCATTGGCGTGGGGTTAGCGCCTAACGCTTCCCAAATCGCCAAGTGCACCGGGTTTTCCATAGTGCGAACGCTTAAACCGCGCACATCAAGACCGGCAACGTCGTCAGGGCTAGACACCGGGCGAGCGCTGTTAGAGAGCTGACGATAGCCATTTTCAGAGAAGGCCAGCGCCTTCAGACCGGTACCTTCAAAGGCGTCTAGCATGCCCTGAGCCACATCGCTCTGCATAACCGCCACGGCGGCTTCACGGCTAGGCAGCAGGAAAGGCAGGTCGAAGGCCGCCAGCGCTTCGACATAGCCCGTAGTCGCTGAGCTAGATGGATAGGTCATGTCCAGCGTGCCGGTTTGCAGCATTTCCAGCATTTGCACGTCGTCACCTAACTGGCTGTTAGGGAAAACGTTAACCGTGATACGGCCGTCGGTGCGCTGCTCCAGAATCTCACCAAAGTATTGACTGGAGAGGAACTGAGGTGAGCTTTCCGCAAGACCAATGCCCATGCGCAAAGTATGCGAACCGTGATCGCCGACTACATCGCCTTCTATCTCAGGCGGATCAGAGAGCTCAGGGCTTTGAGCATGAGCCATACCCAATGTCAGCGTGGTCGCGCCGACGAAGGTCAGTGTGTTGCGCCAAATAGCGGTCATAGCGTTATCTCCAAATACTCATTGTTGTTTATAGCAAAACTTAAAGACCGGTAAATTGTTACCGGTAACATTCAGTAAGCGAAGGCTAGCCACCTGCCCTGTGCGTGTCAAAACAAAACTGCCAACTTACGACCAACGTCTAGGGATAGCCACTAACTGCTTCCCGCGCTACATTAGGCGATGTATTTCGGATCGGAAACCATACTTGTGCAACCATCTTGTAGCGAATTAGAGCTCGATCACCAGCTTTGCTTTGCGCTCTATTCAACCTCGTTGATGATGACCAAAGTTTATAAGCCCCTACTCAAAGAGCTGGGGCTTACTTACCCGCAATACCTGGCCATGCTGGTATTGTGGCAAAACGATGGCATCACAGTAGGCACTATGAGTAAGCGCCTACTAACCGATCCTGGCTCACTGACGCCGCTGCTAAAGCGTCTTGAAGCCGATCAGTTGTTGAATCGCAAACGCAGCCATGAAGACGAACGCGTGGTTGAGCTTTATCTCACCGACAAAGGCAAAGCATTGCGCGAACAGGCATACCATATTCCTAGCTGTGTAGTGCATGCCAGTGAGCAGTCGATTGAGGCACTGACCACGCTGAAAGAGGATTTGGTGCTACTACGCGATAGCCTCCAAAAAAACCAGTAACCCTTCGTTTCTTGGCGAAGGGCTTCGATTTTTATTTGTCATTTATATTGCGCGCAAAATAAAGCTGCGCTAAATTAAAAGCGCAAGTTCATAATTATTAAAGCTAACAGGAGATTCAGAATGACGACGACCACTATCGAGAACGTTGTTTACCGTGCCCATGCTACCGCTACGGGTGGCCGTGAAGGTCACGCCAAATCATCCGACGGCGCGCTGGATGTCAAACTCAGTACGCCTAAAGAACTGGGCGGTGCAGGCGGTGATGGCACTAACCCCGAGCAACTCTTTGCCGCTGGCTACTCGGCCTGTTTTTTAGGCGCCCTAAAACACGTGGCGAGCCAGGAAAAAGTAACGCTTCCCCAGGACACGAAGATTGATGGCCATGTGGGTATCGGTGCCATTCCGACCGGCTTTGGTATCGAAGTTGAGCTAAAAATCAGCCTGCCCGGTCTTGAGCAAGACGTTGCCCAGCAGTTGGTCGATAAAGCCCATGTTGTCTGCCCTTACTCCAACGCCACCCGTGGCAATATTAACGTCACCCTGACACTGGTCTAAGCGTTATTAGTTGGATTAATCACTGAGTGCCCACACCACCGCTTTCTGAGCATGCAGAGCGGTGGTGTCGTAAAGCGGCACTGAGGTATCGCGCTGGCTCACCAGCATGGCGATTTCGGTACAGCCTAAAATTACCGCCTGGGCTCCTTGGGCATGCAGTGAATCGATGATGGCCAAATAGCGCTGTCGTGAGTCATCTTCAATGCGGCCCTGGCAGAGCTCTTGGTAAATGATCTGATGAACGACATCGCGCTCGGTCTGATCCGGCACGACGACCTCAATGCCGAACTGTTCTTCTAAGCGGCCGGTATAAAAGTTCTGCTCCATGGTAAAGCGCGTACCTAATAAACCGACGCGCGTAATGCCGTCCGCGGTGAGTTGTTCAGCAGTGGCATCGGCAATATGCAGCAACGGAATCGTAATCGCCTGTTCAATAGCGGGTGATACCTTGTGCATGGTGTTGGTGGCAATCAGCAGACAGTCGGCGCCCGCTCGCTCGATGCTTTGGGCAGCGCTGGCCAGCAGATTTCCAGCAGCGTACCAATCACCCTGCTGCTGCAGTGCTTCAATTTCGGCAAAATCGACGCTAACCATCACGATCTTAGCCGAATGAAAGCCACCTAGCGCTGCTTTTACGCCCTCATTTAAGGCTCGGTAGTAGCCTTGGGTAGATTCCCAGCTCATGCCGCCTAGCACACCAATAACACGCATCCGCCACCTCATTTGGGAAAATGAACTACTTTATTATCAGGCTAAGCACTAGCTAACCCTTGTAGCCGCTTTGTCACCGATAGAATATTTATAGCGAGGAAACTAATGAGCGACAACACCTATACTCCCCCGAGCGTTTGGAAATGGGAACCTGGCAACGGCGGTAAATTTGCCAACATCAATCGCCCCATTGCCGGCCCGACCCATGAAAAAGCACTGCCGGTGGGTAAACATCCTCTGCAGCTTTACTCCCTTGCCACGCCTAACGGCGTCAAGGTCACCGTGATGCTGGAAGAACTGCTGGAAAGAGGTGTAACAGGCGCCGAGTACGACGCTTACCTGATCCAAATTGGCGAAGGCGATCAGTTCAGCAGCGGCTTTGTCGAGGTGAACCCCAACTCCAAAATCCCCGCACTCATGGATCACTCTACTCATCCACCTCAACGGGTATTTGAGTCCGGCGCTATCCTGCTTTACTTGGCTGAAAAGTTTGGCGAATTTTTACCCAGCGACCCGGCGAAACGTACCGAGTGCCTCTCCTGGCTGTTCTGGCAAATGGGCAGCGCCCCGATGCTAGGCGGTGGCTTTGGCCATTTTTACGCCTACGCGCCGGAGAAATATCAGTACCCGATTGACCGCTACACCATGGAAGTAAAGCGCCAGCTTGATGTACTTGATCGCCATTTGGCGGAAAACCGCTTTATGGCGGGCGATGAGTACACCATTGCCGACATGGCGATTCACCCTTGGTACGGCGCGCTGGTGAAAAATCGCGTCTATGAAGCGGCTGAATTCTTGGAAGCCCACACTTACAAGAACGTTCTACGCTGGACTGAAGAGATTGATGAGCGCCCAGCCGTTAAACGCGGTCGGATGGTCAACCGCTCCTTTGGCGAGCCACACGAGCAGTTGCACGAACGCCATGATGCCAGCGACTTCGAGCTCAAAACGCAGGACAAACTGACTGATAGCGAGTAAGTAGCCACCAAAAAAAAGGGCCTACGCTTGATCTCTCAACGTAGGCCCTCATGGATGCTAAACACGGGGTTGCTCTCTTTAACGCTATTCAACCCGCGAGTTATTCAAAGCGCGAGTTATTCAAAGCGCGAATTATTCAAAGCATAGTTCCAAACCCGATAGAAGTAGAAAATATACCCTAAGCCAAAGGTGACCAGTGAAATCAGCATCCATAGGATGATGTGGCCGACATTGCTGAATAGATTGATATCGCAGACCATTTTTCGCTCGACGCCAGTGCTGGCATCCACTACCGACGTGCGATTAATGACGAACCGCGCAAACGAATAAGGGAAGAAAAATAGCGCTATGCCAAGCGTGATAATACTCAACACCACCCAGACAAGTAGATGGCCAATGATATCTAGAATGGAGAGGTCTGCTTTGATCTTCACAGGTTGCCCTTAGTATGCGTGGAAAGCGGCAGAGAGTAACACCGCAAGCCCCAACCGTGAATTATAAATTAATATAAATTAGGGGAGCTGCCCCCACCACTCGGCATAGGAACTGTTATGGGGCGCCAAACCGCCTTCATCGGGGGCGTCATCATCCCACCATACCGGGCCACGCTCTCCAAGGGCTTCTTTAGCGATTTGCACCGCGTTGCGGGCTTGGCGCAGCGCGTCTTCATCATCTTGCTGCTGGGCTGATCTAACCGCTCGACGGGCTTTCATCAATGCTTTGATATGGATGCGCTTTTCATCTTCACCTAAGCCCGGGTCGGTGCAGCGCCAAAGCCGGTTTTTGGCGACAAAATAGCGCCCATCAGGGGTGTGGGGGTACTTGTTAGCCATAAGAAATACTCCTTTCCCGTTGGGCGCTTCTACTCACCTCACCTAACCGTTTAGAAGCGCTTAGATAGGGTGATAGAACCGAATTTATCCTGCTCTTCCTGGCCATCGAATTCCCGAGAGCGTTGAACAGCCGCGTAAGTCACCTGCCAATCTTCCCAGGCCAACGCCAGCCCTGCTGATACGTCGCCTACCCACTCTTTGCGATCAACCGAGTGGCTATTTCTGAACGTATTGCCATCAAGCGTCAGGTTTTGCGCCATATAGTAACCATCGACGCTGGCAAACAGGTACCACTGCCAGCCCTCTTTAGCGGTCAAATGGTAGCGACTGCCGGGGTTTGGCGTCAGCGTAGGTATGCCGGGCGCCTCATCGCCCCAGCGAACGCTATACCCAGCACTTGCGTAGGTGTAGAGGTTGCCCAAAGCGGCGCTGACACTAGGGCCATGGGCAAACTGCTTGCCGATTAATGGGGAGCTGTGCCACCACTGGCGCCGCATGGCTACGTTGACGATCGCTTCATCGCCAAGCTGATTCTTCCAGCCATTGGGGCGATCACTATCGGTCACCCTGTGTACCTCACGCTGAATACTATCGGCAAGTGACGAGGGCCCAACCAAACCAATATCCAGATGCAGGTCAGTCGCTTGTCGCCAGCTCCCCATGGGCACATCTTCATAGAGCGATATACCTCCGTAAACAATCCCTGCGTAGGGGCGATCATCTTCGATCAACCCACGCTGCTCAATATTGTTGGGCGTATAAATTTGATGCACGAGCCGGAAAGCGGCCATATCAGCGTTGCCAATGAGGCTATCGGGCAAAGCAGTCGCCAGGCGCTGTGTCCAGCTTTGCGCTTCGGGTTCAAACGCCCAATTGAGCTCAAAACCGCTGGTAAAGTGGCCATCATCACTACTGGCCATGCCATCATTTTCGTGCTTAATCGAGAGGACGCTATCGTTGGCCTGCGCCAGCGTCGACAGCAAGCTTACGACAGCCACTAGCGGGAATAGCTGCCATCGTAAAGGGGTCATTGCTTTCATTACTCGTTCCTTGAGATTTTTCTAGGGAGCGTTTTTGGAGGCTGCTTTTTGATGAATATCAACAAACATTGTTGATTGTATGTAATTGTGCAAAAAGATAGCAAGCATACTTTTGCAAATTTCTACGCAAAAAGGCTAAAACACTAAAAATTAAGGATGGCTCATAGGCCACCCTTATGCTGTTGATTGCTTAGATTTATAGCGTAGTCGACTAGACGAAAGTTGGTAGGCTAATGATCAAGAATAATCACTATCTGTCACGCAGCAGCCACTGCGGGGTAATTTCATGCTGACCGTTTTCATCGGTAATAAACAGCGAGCCTTCGCTGATCATTACCGCCCAATTGATAGCCCTTGGCAAATCTTTAGCGATGGTTGCGAGCGCCTCTTGGGGCAGCCCCGCCACGTGCACATTTTTCAGCGATGCCACATTGGCGAGTACTTTGCTCTCCCATAGGTCTACCCGACCGTAGGCTAGCAGCGTCACGCGCTCGGCCCGGCGCGAGCACCAGGTGATACGCTCAGCATCCGGCAAGCCTACTTCAATCCAGTGCAGCAAACGCCCATCTAAGCTTTTCTCCCATAGCGCTGGCTCGTCCACATCGGAAAGCCCGCGCCCGAAGGCCAGCGTTTCGCTGTACCACAACACATAAGCCAGTAAGCGGGCGGTCATGCGCTCTTCGGTCTCTGAGGGATGACGAGCCACGGTAAAGCGCAGCGTTTCATATACCCCGCGATCCAGGTCGGTCAGATTAATATCAACTTTGTAGGGCGTTGCGCTAAGAGCCATGGACGTTTCCAAACGAAATTTGCGTCAGTGTACCCGATGCTGGGTACCCCTGGTGAATTGCCAAGTGGGTTAAAGTTTACGGTGATCAGCTGTTGCTTGGCCATTTTTCAGCGTATCAGTCTCATGCATGGGCTCGCGCCAGGGCTCCTCAAGCGCGGCTTGATACCAGGCTTGCATGGCAGGCAGTGCTAATAAGTGCTCAACATACGCCTGGGAAGCGTCACTGAGCGGTAAGTTGAACGTCTGCACGCGAAACGCCACGGGCGCATAAAACGCATCGACCGCAGTGAAGCCTTTGCCTGCTAAAAACGGCCCACCAAAGCGTTCAAGCCCCTGCTGCCATAGCGTATCCAGGCGAGCCACGTCGGCTTTGAGCTTGGCCGACAAGCTATTTAACGCCACTCGCATGCCACAGTTCATTGAGCATTCGTCACGCAGAGCACTAAACCCGCTGTGCATTTCGGCAGTAGCTGAGCGCGCCCAAGCGCGGGCGCCCTTATCGCTCGGCCAGACGTTAGGGTATTGCTCAGCCAGATACTCGACAATCGCCAAGGAGTCCCATACCGCCAGCTCGTCATCCACTAAACAAGGCACTAAGCCCGAGGGTGAAAAGCGGATAAAGGTGTCGTGGCTCGCACCGGTGCCCCCTTCAAAGGGCATTAGATGCTCGTTAAACGGAATTTCCAGTGCCTTCATCAGCACCCAAGGGCGCAGCGACCAGGACGAGTAATTCTTGTTGGCAATATACAAATCAAACATGCAGCGCTCCTTATATGAGGGTAAACAATTCGCCGGTTTGGGCAGGCATCCTTAACGCGCCACTTGCGCCAGCGTGTTACCGCCCAGCCCCATTAATACGCCACCGCCAATGCGCTGAATCAGCCGGGAAGAGCCGTGGGATTTTTGTAGCCATTTACGTAAGGGGCTCGCCAGTAGCACCACCACGACATCCGCAGATGAAAACAGCACATTGGTGGCAATCCCTAGCCAGAGCAGTTGCCAGGCCACCGGCATCGCGCTTTCGGGCTGCACAAACTGGGGCAGAAAAGCGACAAAGAAGAGCGCTGTTTTAGGGTTGAGCACTTCCACTAGAAAGCTATCGCGCAGCACGCGTTTAGTGGTGGCCAACGGAACTTCATCGCCTTGGGCACGGATACCCTGCTGCCATAGGCGCAGCCCCATCCACAGCAAGTAAAGCCCACCGATAATTTTCATGGCGATATAGGCAGGCGGAATCGCCGCAAACAGCAGCGCCAGGCCAAGAGCGGCGGCAATAACGTGGACATAGCAGCCTATATGCACTCCCAGAACCGCTAACCACCCTGCTCGTCGGCCACGCCCTAGGGTTTGCGCTGCGGTGTATAGCATCGCAGGCCCTGGAAGATAGGCAAAACCAAGCGCGGCGAAGATAAATGCGGCCCATTGCATCGTGGCAACTCCGAAGAGATTAGTAGTAAGAAGCCTTTGAGAATAAAACGGGGGTGGCGCAAGCGCCACCCCCTAAATAAGCAAAACTGGAACGAATAAAGCTGTAATTAATAAAAGCCTAGAAGTTAGCTTTACGCTTCTCGATAAAGGCCGACATGCCCTCTTTCTGCTCGTTACCGGCAAAGCAGAAGGCGAACAGGCTGGTTTCCAGCGCTAGCGCGCTGTCCAGGTCTTGATCTAACCCGTCGTGAACAGCTTGCTTGGCGCCACGCACCGATTGCGGGCCGTTACCCTTGAGCTGCTTGGTTAACTCTTCAACGTAGTTTTCTAGCTCCGCTTGCGGCATTACCCGGTTCACCAAACCGATACGTAGCGCCTCTTGGGCGTCGATTTTGCGCCCGGTGGTGACCAGATCAATCGCCATGGCAGGCCCGACGCGGCGTGGCAGGCGTTGTGTACCCCCAAAGCCAGGAATGACGCCCAGCAGCACTTCCGGCTGGCCGAAGACGGCGTTCTCGCTGGCTACCGCCCAGTCGCAGGCCAGCGCCAGTTCGCAGCCGCCGCCAAGGCAAAACCCGTTCACCAGCGCGACCACCGGCACGGGCAGTGTCTCTAGGCGTTTAATGGTACGCAGCGCCTGGCTGGCAAAGGCCCGCGCCTCTTCTGGCGTTTTATCACGCATTTCGGTGATATCAGCACCGGCTACGAAGGACTTCTCGCCCGCGCCGGTAATCACTACACCGCGTAGGCTGGGGTGAGACTCAAGTTCTACTAAGTGCGCTTCCAGCGCGGCAAGCACTTCACTGTTAAGGGCATTTAGCGCTTTAGGACGATTGATGGTCAGCTGTACCATCCCATCGTTATCAACCTTCTCGATGACTGCTTCGCTCATAGCGGACTCCTTATTTGATTTGTTATTGAACATTAAGTGAACACCACCCAACCCTAGCGAACGCTTGGTTGAGTGGCAATAACTTCTTTACGCCACGCTCTTTACGTCAGCGCAAGCTAATCGTAGTGATAAAAACCACGCCCGCTTTTACGCCCTAGGTAGCCCGCTGCAACCATGCGTTTGAGCAAGGGGCAAGGGCGATATTTGGGGTCGCCAAAGCCCTCTTGAAGCACCTCCATAATCGCCAGGCAGACATCCAGGCCGATCAAGTCCGCCAGCGCTAACGGCCCCATGGGGTGAGCCGCGCCGAGCTTCATGGCGTTATCAACCGCTTCAGGGGTCGCGGTGCCTTCCTGCACGATAAACGCGGCTTCGTTGATCATGGGCACCAACAGGCGATTGACCGCAAAACCCGGGGCATCGCCAACCGGCACGGCGGTTTTGCCCAGCGCCGTAGCGAGCGTTTCAATTTCAGCCACGGTCGCGTCCGAGGTCTGCTCCGCACGAATGACTTCCACAAGCTTGAGCACCGGCACCGGATTAAAGAAGTGCATACCCACTACGCGCTCGCGGTGCTCGCACACTGCCGCTAGACGGGTGAGTGATAGCGAAGAAGTGTTGGAGGCCAGAATGGCGGTACTGCTCAACTGGCTGAGGTCACGAAACAGCTTCTCTTTGAGTTCGGGTTGTTCTGGAGCTGCTTCGATAATCACCGCGCAGTCGCTTAGCGCGTCCAGCTCGGTGGTGGTGGAGAGTCGTGCCAGCGCGGCGTCTTTATCCGCCTCGCTAAGCTTGTCTTTAGTGACGAGCTTGCCCAAGCCTTTATCGATATTCGCTTTAGCACGGCCAAGCTGCTCCTCGGCCACATCGTAAAGGCGCACGTGAAAGCCACTAACAATCGCCACTTGGGCAATCCCCTGCCCCATGGTGCCTGCGCCTACAACGCCAATAAGTTGGTCGCTCATACACTCTCTCCTCTATCGATTATCAACATTAGGCGATTATCCATGCTGCTTGGCTTCTTCGCGCAAAACGAATTTTTGGATCTTGCCCGTTGAGGTTTTCGGCAGCTCGCTGAAGATGACCGTTTTGGGGACTTTGTAGCCCGCCAGGTGTTCGCGACAGTGGGCGATAATATCCGCCTCGGTGACTTCGCCATAACCGACTTTAAGCTTCACAAAGGCACAGGGCGTCTCCCCCCACTTCTCATCAGGTTTGGCCACTACCGCCGCCTCTTCAACCGCAGGATGGCCGTAAATCGCGTCTTCTACTTCAATGGTGGAGATATTTTCACCGCCGGAAATAATAATGTCCTTAGAGCGGTCTTTAATCTCGATATAACCATCCGTGTGCCACACCGCCAAATCGCCGGTGTGATACCAGCCACCGGCCAGTGCCTGTTCGGTGGCCTCAGAATTCTTTAAGTATCCTTTCATGACATTGTTGCCGCGCATCAGTATCTCGCCCATGGTTTTGCCATCTTTGGGGACGGGCTCCATGGTCAGCGGATCGGCAACGCAGAGCGCTTCGAGCATATGGTAGCGCACGCCCTGGCGGGCCTTAATTTTGGCCCGCGCTTCAATGGGTAGTTCATCCCACGCCTCACGCCAGGCGCACACCGTTACCGGGCCGTATACTTCGGTCAGGCCGTATACGTGGGTGACCTCAATGCCTAGCTTTTCGACCCCTGAAATCACTGAGGCTGGCGGCGCAGCACCGGCGGTGGTCACTTTCACCGGGTGATTAAACTCGCATTTGTCTTCAGCCGGTAGATTCACCAGGCCATTAAGAATAATCGGCGCCCCGCTGAAGTGGGTGACCTTTTCATCGGCGATCAACTGCATGATCTTTTTGGGATCAACGCGGCGAAGGCAGACATTCACCCCGGCGTTGGCGGCAATCGTCCAGGGAAAGCACCAGCCGTTGCAGTGGAACATCGGCAGCGTCCACAGGTAGATCGGGTGGTGGGGCATTGCCCACTCCATGATATTGCTCACCGCATTGAGATAAGCGCCGCGGTGGTGATAAACCACGCCCTTGGGCTTGCCGGTGGTGCCAGAAGTGTAGTTGAGCGAGATCGCATCCCACTCATCGGCAGGCAGTTGATAGGCAAAGTCAGCATCGCCCTCGTTAAGCAACGCCTCGTACTCAATTTCCCCGATGCCCTTAGCCTCGCCAAGAAACTCACTGTCAGCCACATCAATGATCAGCGGCTTTTGCTCTAGCTTGGCAACCGCTTGTTGGATGACCTCGGCAAATTCGGGGTCGACCAGAATAGCTTTCGCCTCGCCGTGCTCGAGCATATAGCTGATCGCCTCGGCATCCAGGCGAATATTCAGCGTGTTTAATACACAGCCAGCCAGCGGCACACCGAAGTGCGCTTCAAACATGGCGGGAATATTGGGCAGCATCGCCGCGACGGTTTGGCCCGGCTGAATGCCCCGCTTTTCGAGTGCAGAGGCAAGCTGGCGGCAGCGCGACCAGGTTTCGCCCCAGGTGCGTCGCGTGCTGCCATGTACCACCGCCGGGTAATCGGGATAGATCGACGCCGAGCGCTCGATAAAGGTCAGCGGGGAAAGGGGTACATGGTTGGCTACGGTTTTGGGTAAGCCTTGCTCGAAAATAGCGGTCATGGTCGGCTCCTGGCATTGTGGAAATCGTTGTTATTAAAAGCGATCGTTTTAAATAGTCGTTTTGATCGTTTGGAAACAACACCGCCGCCTCAAGGGGCGGCGGCGCGAAGCTAAACATTAGCGTTAATGAACCTCAAAATCGCTTAAACACTGTATACCCGCCTCAATCACGGCGCGCTGAGCACGGCCTACCGGCAGCCATTGAGTGATCGCAAATTCTGCGCTGCGCATCTTGGCCGTATAGAAGGGATCATCGCTGCCGTTGTTAAGGGCTGCTTGGGCACTAAGCGCCGCCTGACCCATTTGCCATGCACACAGCACGTGACCTGCCAAAGTGAGAAACGGTGTGGCGTAGGCCTGCACCGCATCCGCACCGTTGTCAGGATCGCTGCCTTGTTCCAGCACCATCGCTTGGGCGGCTTTTAAATCTTTCAAACCTGCGTCCAAGCCGCGGCCCAACGCTTTAAGTGCCGGGTCGGCGTTTAACTGCTCCACGGTGGCGGCAACCTCATGCAATAGTGCAGTGAGCGCTTCGCCGTTGTCGCGCTGGAGTTTACGGCCTGCCAAATCGAGCGCCTGGATACCATTCGTGCCTTCATAGATGGGGGCAATGCGCGCATCGCGCAGCAGTTGGGCGGCGCCGGTCTCTTCCACGTAGCCCATCCCACCGTGTACCTGAATCCCCATGGAGGCGATGTCTACCGCTTGATCGGTAGAAAAGCTTTTGATCACCGGAATAAGAATATCGGCGCAGGCTTGGGCAGCCTGGCGAGCATCGTTACTTTCAGCGTGGCGGGCGGTATCCAGCTCGGCGGCGCAGTACAACGCCAGGGCACGCAGCGCATCGGTGCGTGAGCGCATGGAGAGCAGCATACGGCGCACGTCTAAATGATCGCTGATGGTGCATTCAGCGCCGCCCCGCGTTTTTGGAGAGCGCCCCTGACGACGCTCCAGCGCGTAGGCAAAGGCGTGCTGGCAGGCGCGTTCGGCCACGCCAATGCCCTGAATACCGACTTTGTGACGCGCTTCGTTCATCATGGTGAACATATGGTTCAGGCCACGCCCCTCTTCACCGACTAAATAGCCAATGGCGCCACCATTTTCGCCAAAGCTTAGGGTGCAGGTAGGCGAGCCATGAATGCCCAACTTGTGCTCAATTGAGGCGCAGGTGACGTCGTTTCGCTCACCCAGAGAGCCGTCGTCGTTAACTAGAAACTTGGGCACCAGAAACAGCGAGATGCCTTTGTTGCCTTCCGGTGCGTCAGGCTTGCGGGCCAGTACCAGATGGATAATGTTTTCGGCGGCGTCGTGCTCGCCCCAGGTGATATAGATCTTCTGACCACTGATGCGGTAGTGGTCGTTTTCAGGTACGGCGCGGGTGCGCACTTGGGAGAGGTCCGAGCCCGCTTGGGATTCGGTAAGGTTCATGGTGCCCGTCCAGGTACCTTCCACCAGCTTGGGCAAGTAAGTCGCTTTTAATTCATCGCTGCCGTGGTGGGCCAGCGCCTCAATGGCTCCGGCGGTCAGCATAGGGCAGAGCCCTAGCGCCATATTGGCGCCGTGAAGCATCTCTTGAACGGCGCTGGCGACGACTTCAGGCAGGTTCTGACCGCCCAACGCCTCGGAGACGCCAATCCCGTTCCAGCCGCCGTCGACATACGCCTGATAAGCCGCCGCGAAGCCTTCCGGGGTCGTTACACTGCCATCGCTAAGGCGCTTAGCTCCCTGGTGATCACCACTCTTATTGAGCGGGCCCCAGACGTCGCCGGCTAGCTTTGCGGCCTCTTCAAGCACCGCCTCGACCAAATCCGGCGTGGCTTCTTCAAAGCCCGGCAGGCTGAGCGAACGGTGCGCTAATAGCTCTTCGAGTACAAAGCGCAAATCGCGTACCGGTGCGACGTAAACATTCATGGCGAACCTCGGGCTGAAAGTTAAACAATTGTTTGAAAGTATGCCCTAGATAGTAGTAATACTCTCTCACGTGCACCATTAGCCCAAGGTATCACCCGCTACCAATAACGTCTCCACTCGGTTTTATTTTCGCTCATTTGCTTGCTCCACATCATCATAGTAGGTGATATGGCTTTCATCTTCTGCGGGCGGCCCCACCACCGGTTCGGCGGCGTCGACGTCCCATACGGCATCGGACAGGTCCTCCAAGTGCTCATGCTCCAACGCGCCCTGCATCAACTCTTCGGTCACCACCAGCTCAGCACCTGCAGCGGTCATCGGCGTCGTAGGCGTAAACGGCGCCACGGGCACCGGCGCTGGGCGCACGCTGCGGCGCCAGGAGAAGAACATTAAGAAGAATAGGCTGAGTGAACCGAAAGCCCAGAACAGGCCCGCATCGCCCATCACGGTCATCACCGGGGAGATCATCAGCGGGCTGATCGTGGCGCCAATGGAGTTGATCAGCAGTAGCCCCTGACTCATGCGCACGAGTGCCCCTGCGGGGGCACGGTCGGCGGCGTGACTCACTGCCACCGGGTAGAGCGCGAATACTCCACCGCCGAGCAAGAACAGCAGCAGCGCCAGCAGTGGCGTCGAGAGCGGCAGCCAAAGCATCGCCGCGGAGATAAGCACACAGAAACCGCTAATACCGATCAGCACCATTTGCCGATCATGGCGATCCGACCAGCGGCCAATCGGGTACTGCAGCAGCATGGCCCCCATAATCACCACGGCCATCATCTGCCCAACCTGGCTGACACTCATGCCATTTCGCTGTAGGTAGAGTGGCAGTAGCGTATACGCCGCGGCAACCACCATCCCAGAGCCTAAGCTGCCCATTACACCGGTGGGCGTCAGGGTAATCAGGCGATGCGGAGGAAGCGGTTCGGCATGTTCCATAATTGGCGATACGCGAGGAATCATCGCCATGGGCAGCACAGAGAGCGAGGCCAGCAGGCCGATCACCATAAAGGGCGCGGTGACGCCCATAGCGTTGGTTACCCCCAGCAGCAGCTGACCCAACACACCAGCGGCATAGAGCGAAATCATATACAGCGCCAGCAGGCGGCCACGGACTTTTTGATCACCGGAGGTGAGTAGCCAGCTCTCAATAACGAGATAAACCCCTACCGTGGCCCAACCGCCAATTAGGCGCAGTACAAACCAGGCCCAGGGGTCGAAGAACAATCCCTGCAGCAGCACCGTGACGGCCACTAGTGAGGCAAAACTGCCGTAAGCGCGAATATGGCCAATGCGCAGCAACAAGCGGTCATTCACCATTGCGCCTAAGGCCAAGCCGATAAAGTAAGCCGACGAGACAATGCCGATGACCGTGGCCGACTCACCAGCGGCATCCAGACGCACGGTAATTAAGGTGGCGAGAAAACCGTTGCCAATCCCGAGAATAAAGAGCCCTAAAAGGGGCGCCAGCGCCATGGCTAGCAGTTGCCGCGACATGAAAACCTCGTCTTGCCTAAAAGTGGTGAAACAAAGGGCTGAAAACAGGCGTAAAAACGCTACTAAGCGTGTCCACAGAAACCGTCATCTCACCTGGCACATCGAGTCAGGCCGGGATAGCGGCGCGCAATTATTGCCCCCAAGCGGGCAAAGTCAATGCTTTTCTAACGTTACAATTATTCACGATAGCGTTTTGTGTAGAATAACCGTGTCAGGCCCAGGAAATTCCACTACTAAACTATTCTTTTGTGCCCACCAACGAAAGGTCTCCTCACTAAAAAAGCTGATATGGGTGGGGTCGCTAATATAGTGCCAGCGGGCAAACGCCTCCGGCGAAGTGACGCGCTTGGTCATTAAGCCCAGATAGCCACCTGGCGAGAGCTGAGCCGCCAACTGCGTAAGCACCTTGCCGGGCTGCGCCAAGTGCTCAACAACTTCTGTGGCGGTGATAAAATCAAACGTCTGGGTGAGAACCGAGGCATCAGGGGCATAAAAAGGGTCGTAGATGGCCATCGGGAGGCCCCGCTCGGCGAACATCACCGACAGCGCTGGCCCCGGTCCAGAGCCAAAATCGAGGCCGCGGGCGTTAGGTGCAAGCTTCGCTAACAGCGGGGTAAATAAACGCCCTAAGAAGCGTCGGTATCCCGTATCATGCGGCGAGTTTTGATGTTTATCGTATTCGGCCTTTTCTGCAGCGGCGCTCAAATGATGCTCGGGGGGGACAAATACCAGCTCGCACGTGGCACACTGGTAGTAGTCACGACGCCTATCCTGGTGGTAGAGCGCAGTAGTGGATTCCGCGCATAGCGGGCAGCGACGCATCATCGTATTCTCTGGTTTATCGTTAGGTATTAAGGAAGGTGGCATGCTATCAGGTCTGGATCATCTTGTTGTTACCGTGACCGACATGGGTCGCGCAGTCGATTTTTATTCACGTGTTCTTGGCTTAGACGTCCGCTATCGCGATGCTCAACGGGTCGATTTAATGCTCGGAGATACGGCGTTACGCCTGCATCAAACCGATACCGACATTGCCCCCATTTCAGCAACGCCTACGCCTGGCAGTCTGGATCTATGCCTGCGTTGCCAATTGCCGCTGGATGAGTTCAAGCAGCATTTGGATGCCCTGGCGATTGAGGTTGAGTTGGGCCCAGTCGCCCGCCAAGGCGCCAATGGGCCGATCGAGTCGATCTACCTACGCGACCCGGATGGCAATTTGCTAGAGATTTGCCGCCCCGCCTCACGCTAATGCTAAGTCTAATGAATCAAGGTATTATATGTCGCGCTTAAACAGCGCGAACTGATGTGCCATAGGCATCTTCACCCACTTAAGTATTTATACAGATTGAACGAAAGGAAACATTATGCTTGATAACGAAACTGATTCCCCACTCGAAGGCAACGTCGTCAGCGAAGAGCAAAAATCTCAGCCCGACACCACCATGGCGATGGTTATCTATGCGCTCTACCTGGCCAGTTTTCTCCTTGGCGTTACGTCGATTATTGGTGTGGTTATTGCTTACGTCTATAAAGGCAAAGGCCCTACGTGGTTGGACGAACACTACCGCTATCAGATTCGTACGTTTTGGATAGGTTTTGTATACGGCACTATTTGCACGGTGTTGCTCTTTGCAGTGATTGGTTTCCCACTTTTTGTGGCACTAGCTATATGGTTTATTATCCGCTGCTTTAAAGGGCTACAAGAGCAACGCGCGCCCTCCAGCGTAGACACTTGGTTGATTTAACGATGGCACCACAGGGGGCTAATAACGCTCGGCGTTTTTCCAAAGCCAGCGCGAGCGCGATCAGCTGGCTATGGCGTCAGTTGTCACGCTGGCCACTTGCGCGCCTATGGCGTATTGCTTCGGCGCTCGGCCCCCTGGTTTACCGCTTTAATAAGCGTGAGCGCTGGGTAACCGATCGCAACTTAGCGGTTGTTTACCCAGACCTCTCCATTGCTGAACGTAAAACCCTTGGTCAGCACAGTTTACGCCACTCAACGGCTACGATGCTGGAGCTGGGGCACGCCTGGATGGCGGAACCAAACAAGGTAGAGACCAGCATTTTAGCGGTACACGGTCGCGACAAGCTCGATAACGCCCGCACCGAAGGCCGCGGCGTGATTGTGCTTGCCCCCCACTTCGGCAACTGGGAGGTGCTTAACTTTTGGCTCTCGAGCCATTTCCCTTTCACCGCCATGTACGAGCCACCCAAAATCACTGCCCTCGATCCTGTGATTCGCCATGGTCGCGAGCGCATGGGGGCTAGCCTGGTGCCCACCAACCCCCGCGGTGTGGCGGCGCTGCTTAAAGCGCTGAAACGCAGCGAAGCGATTGGCATACTCCCCGACCAGGAACCCGACTGGGGCAGCGGCGTTTTTGCACCGTTCTTTGGCCGCGAGGCCTACACCGCCACCCTGCTACCGAAACTGGTCGCCCGGACTCAGGCACGCGTGGTCACAGGCGTCGCGCTACGTATCCCTGGTCAAGGATTTGAAATCCATTTTTTGGATGCCGACGAGCGGGTCTATAGCGACGATGATGTGCAGTCTGCCACCGGTGTGAATGCCAGCGTGGAGGCCGCGATCAACTTGGCGCCTGCGCAGTATCAGTGGGAATACAAACGTTACCGCAAAGTGGCGCAAGAGCAGCAAAACCTCGCCAACTTTCGCGACTATCGTCTTTACTAACAAGGGCTTACTGATGATGCAAAACGACCAATCGGGCGATGAAACACGCCCACCGCAGATTATTTACGCGCTTTACCTAGCGGGCATCGTCACTGCTAATATCACCCTGCTGATCGGCGTGGTGATTGCTTATGTTTACCGCAAGGAAGCGGCGCCCTGGCTGCAGCAACACTACCGTTACCTGATACGCACCTTCTGGATCGGTACGCTGTATGCCTGCATCGCCTTTCTACTCAGTATTGTGATTGTTGGCACCCTACTCTGGCCGCTGCTAGCGGTATGGTTAGGCGTGCGTTGCCTGCTGGGCTGGATCAATGTACGCAAGGGCCAGCCCCCTGCACGTCCCGCCAGTTGGCTGTGGTAATTCGCTCGTCACTCATCGTTATCGCGAGCATAAACATCATCTAAACGCTCGATATCGTCTTCACCCAGATAGCTACCCGACTGGACTTCGATCAGTTCCAGAGGGATTTTTCCGGTGTTTTCCAGCCGATGTAATGCCCCAATGGGGATATAGGTCGACTGATTTTCACTTACCAAGAAGCTTCGCTCCTCAAGCGTTACCCGCGCAGTACCTCTTACCACAACCCAGTGCTCAGCGCGGTGATGATGGCGCTGCAGCGATAGCCGCCCGCCAGGCTTCACCGTAATGTGTTTGACCTGATAGCGCTCACCGCTGTCCATCGCCTGAAAGCTGCCCCAAGGACGCTGCACCTGGGGTGCCGAGCACGGTTCGTTGCGCCCCGCCTGGGAAAGCGATGCCACCAGTTGCTTTACCTGCTGTGCCTGATGACGGTGGGCCACCAGCACGCTGTCAGAAGTCTCCACCACAATAAGATGTTGCACGCCCAACGTAGCCACCAAACGGTGCTCGGCAAACACCAATGAATCCTGGGTATCGGTCAGCCACGTATCGCCTTTAGTGGCGTTACCCGCCGCGTCGAGCGACGCTATGGCCCTCAGCGCATCAAAACTGCCGATATCGCTCCACTGGGCGACCAAAGGCACTACCGCAGCGTGGTCGCAGTGCTCCATGACCGCGTAGTCGATAGAGTCCGCCGAGCAGCGACGAAATGCTTCTTCACCCAAGCGTAGAAAATCCAAGTCGCGATGCGCGCTGCTTACCGCTTCCTCGCAGGCTTTAAGCATTGCTGGCTGCAGGCGCGTTAGCTGATCCAGATAGCTTGAGGCACGCAGCAAAAACATACCGCTGTTCCACAGGTAATCGCCGCTTTCAACCAGCACTGCCGCACACTTGGCATCAGGTTTTTCAATGAAGGCCGCCAGGTGGTGGCCCCCTTCCAGCGGCTCGCCGCAGGCAATATAGCCATAACCCGTTTCAGGCTGTGTCGGAACGACCCCAAAGGTGACGAGATAGCCTGCTTCGGCCAACGGCACGGCGGCTGAAACACTGTGTTCAAACGCTTGAACATCGCCAATCGCATGGTCTGCCGGGAGTACTAGCAGTAGCGGGTCATCGCCAGTTTGACGTGCCAGAAGCGCGGCACAGGCAATCGCCGGGGCGGTATTGCGGCCCTCGGGTTCAAGTACCAGAGTGGCGGTTTGATCCATTTCTCGCAGCTGTTCAGCCATTAAAAAGCGATGGCTATGGTGACCCATCAGCATTGGCGCAGCGGCGTGGAGCCCCTCTAGACGGCTCAGCGTTTGCTGAAGCAGGCTTTGTGATGAAGTTAAACGCAAAAACTGTTTCGGCATCTGCTCGCGGGAGAGCGGCCAGAGCCGCGTGCCGCTGCCACCGCTTAAAATCACTGGCTGAATCATTACTGCGTCCTTGTCGTTGTCCTTGAATCAGAAAACTCTCTTTCCTCAGAGGCTATCCCTGTTGCTGAACCAGTGCCTAGGCCAACCGTTAACTCACCAAAATCAGCCTGCAACCAGTGGCGAAGTTGGCTCATCCTGGGCGCAGTACTCGCCTGTTCGAGCGCAGGCAGGGTGCCGGGAACGAAGCCGCGCTTTATAAAGGGCGCCAATAATGCCGGGTCACCGCTGATAATATGCACCGGGACGGCCGCGCTGGCCTCGTCGCCGGTAATCAAAGGCGCGGCCTGATGGTCGCCCAGCACAATCATCAGGGTATTATCATCCACTACGCGCTCGGCCCAGCGGCCAGTGACTTTCACAGCGTAGTCAACAGACCAGGCATAGTGATCGCGAATACGTTCCACCTCCTGCCACAATACTTCGGGCGGATCGCCTGCGTCTTCCCAGGGGGCAAAAATACGCCCATCACCAATGGATGACCAATCATCCAGCACCGGCAGGATCGGCGTCCAGGGGGCATGACTGGAGATCAGTGCCAATTGGGCAAACACCGGTGTCTCGCCTAGCAAGTAACGCTGGGTGTAATCGAGGGTGAATTGATCCGGCATGGTGACCCAGTTCAGTGCGGGGCCGGCGTAGGCGATATCTCTCGCTGCGGCAATTTCATCGAAACCATAGGCCTCCCCTTCCGGCCACGCCATCGTAATGGCGGGCATCACACCAAGGGTGCGTTGGCCGGTAGCGCGAAAATCATCGATTAAAGTCGAGTGACCACTGTCTAACATCAACTGATACCACAGCTGATTATCGATCCAGCGGCCACTGAGGGCCGTCGCATGGGCCAGCCAGGACTGCCCACCGCTAATCGGCGACGCCATCAGACCAGAAACCACGTGGAGGTCACGCTCGCCTAGCCGCTGCTGCATCTCAGCTAAAGTAGGCAGCAGAACCTCTGCATAGCGTGGTTTTTCCAGCGCCGAGATACCGTAGGACTCAATAAAGGTGAGCAGTACGTTGCGGCCCTCAAGTCCCGGTAGCGGCTGGGCTTCCAACGGTGCGGCTTCCAGCTGGGCGGTAAAGGCGAGGCGTGCAGCGTGGGTATCGGTCACTTGCTGCCACTGAAAGCGCGTAGTGTTCACCATCGGCAACCGCGCGCTATCGATCAGCCGCACCCCATTGAGTTCAAGCGCCGCGCAGGTGGTGGCAATAACCAGCAGCGTTAATGCGGCCGCTCCAGGCAGCCGTTTGATCGAGTAAGCGACTGGTGGAAGCAGCAGGCGCGCCAAACCCAGGGTAATGGCGATTAGCACGGCCGCTCCTACCAGCATTGCGCAAACTGCCAACAGTTGGCCTACATTACCTACTAATAGGTGATAAATTGAGCGCAGCAAAGGTACGTCAAGATAGAGATTAAGTGGCCGGGCAAAGGCCATTTGGGTGGCGGCAGTGCCAAGATTCGCGGCGGTTGCCAGCATCACCCAACTGACCAGCCCAATCGCCACGATGCGGCGCGCTTTTCCAGCGGGAAGCAGTAACATGATTGGCGTGATGATCAGCGCCTCCCAAGCGAGCAAGTGTGTACTGATATCGCCAAAGCGCCACCAAAGTGGCACGATGAGTAGGAGATTCAGCATTAGCAGCGTTAGTAATAATCGACTCATTGCACCCTCTGTGTGCCTGCTTTAGCGAACAGTTTCAAAGATATAACCTTTAGTCTCAAAGCAAAGCTGTACCCAGTCGCAAGACAAGAGAGCAAGGAATAAGGCTGCTGAAAAACACAACAATCATGTACTGTAATATTTTATCGTATAGTTATTGTGTAAAAATTTCACGCTTTGCTTGATCATGCGTTTTGCAGGCCTTCACCGGAAAGGATTTCGCGTATGCGTTGTAACTATTTTGCTAGAAAGCTGGTTGCTAGAAGGCTGGTTGGTAGGTGGCGGGCCGATAAATGGATAGTTTTACTCAGTTGTACGCTAGCCTTACCGGCGTTTGCCGAAGACGATCAACATTTCAGCATGGTCATTGAACGCGCCCAACAGCTGGCCGAAGAAGCTTATCAAGCCCCGGAAGAAACACTGCCCCAGGTATTACGTGAGCTTAACTACGATACCTACCGGCAAATCCGTTTTAACCCAGAACACGCCTACTGGAAAGATGAGAGCCCCTTTAGCTTGCAGCTATTTCACAGCGGCTTTCTGTTTCAAACCCCGATTACCTTGAACGTTATCGACAACGATACGGTAGCGCCGCTGCCCTTTTCAGCACAGGATTACACCTACGATGGCAATGCCGCGACGCTGAAAGAGCAAGACTTAACCGGCAGCGGCCACGCAGGGTTTCGTCTTCACTACCCCCTTAACAGCAACGAGTATGACGATGAGTTTGGCGTTTTTCTCGGCGCCAGTTATTTTCGCATCGTTGGGCAGGGACAGGCTTACGGGCTTTCGACCCGGGGGCTGGCGATCGATACCGCCTCCCCTGAAGGCGAAGAGTTCCCAGCATTCCGCGAGTTTTGGCTGTATAAACCCGACGCTGATGCCAAACAGATTGAGCTGTTGGCGTTAATGGACAGCCCTTCGGTTAGCGGAGCCTACCGGTTTATCATCCAACCCGGCGAAAACACCCAGGTTGAAGTAGAAGCCGAACTATTTGCCCGGGAAGATATTGCCAAGCTTGGCGTCGCCCCGCTCACCAGTATGTTCACTTACGGTGAAGCAAGCCGCGAACGGCCGGACGATTTTCGCCCCCAAGTGCACGACTCCGACGGTCTGCTGATGCATACCGGCAGCGGCGAATGGATCTGGCGCCCGCTGAGCAACCCGGCTCACTTACATACATCGGCCTTTATCGACGACTCTCCCCAAGGCTTTGGTTTGATGCAGCGGGAGCGTGACTTTAACCGCTATTTGGACACCGAAGCCCAGTACAACCGCCGCCCCAGCCAGTGGGTTGTCCCGCTGGATGAGTGGGGACCGGGTCACGTGGAGCTAGTCGAGATTCCTACCCCCGATGAGACCCACGACAATATCGTCGCCTATTGGGTCGCGGACGACACGCTAGATGCAGGCGAGTCCCGCCGCCTGCACTACCTCACCCACACGCTGAATACCCAGCCTGACGCGCATAACCTTGGCCGTGCCATTCGCACTCGTCATGGCAGCGCAGGCGTGCCGGGGCAAGCGGACTCCCCTTCACAAGATCAACGCCAGTTTATCGTCGATTTTCAGGGCGGAGCGTTAGCGGATATTAGCGCCGACCAGCCCGTGGAGTTAGCTATCAGTTCCCAACCCGGTGAGGTTCTGTTGCCTCAGGTCACCGCGTTACCTGACGACAATGGCTGGCGGGCTAGTTTCCGGCTGCCCGCTAGCGACCAGCCCAGTGATGTTCGCCTAAGGCTCACCTTAAACGGAGAACCGATTAGCGAAACCTGGAATTACGTGTGGTATCCCGATGACCAATAGCACTGATAAAGCACTCCCTATATCGCCAGCGTCTGTGCGGATAAAGGCACGCCCATTCAGAGAGCCCAGCTAATGCGGCGCATGGCGCTGCAACGGCTGCGTAGCGCGGGTGGGCTAGCCCGCTCGCTGTTTATTTATTGGCGGCCGGGGCGCCAGCGGGGGCTAAAACGACTTTACCAACCGTTTATTCAGCCCGGCAATATCGCTTTTGATATTGGCGCCCACCTAGGCGACCGCAGCGCGGCTTTTCATGCACTGGGCGCCAGGGTGGTGGCGTTAGAGCCCCAGCCCGACCTCGCCAAGTGGTTTAAACGCCTTGTGAAGCCGCCGACTATCACCCTGCTGCCAGTGGCGGCTGGCCCAACGGCGGGCTTCGCCGAGATCGCGATTAGCCCCAGTAACCCAACCCTCGCCACGCTTGCCACCGAATGGCGTGAGCAGATTGGCCAACGCAACCCAGGTTTTAGCCAAGTACGCTGGGAACAACAATTACGCGTGCCGGTGACCACGCTGGATGCGTTAATTGACGAGTACGGCGAACCTAGCTTTATCAAAATCGACGTTGAGGGTTTTGAAGCGGAGGTTCTAGCCGGGCTAAGCTGCCCGGTGGCGGCGCTTTCGGTGGAGTTTGTAGGCGGTACATTAGAGGTAAGTCACGCCTGCGTGAGCCATTTAAGCCGCCTTGGCGAGTACCGTTATAATGTGGTGGCCGGTGAGCAGCGGCAATTCCGCTGGGCCGAGTGGCAAACGCCGCAAGCAATTAGCGAGTGGCTAAGTGCAGGGGCCGACGACCTGCCCTCTGGGGATCTTTACGCCTGTCGCTCAGACCATCCGCTGCTGTTGAATTTACTTTGATTATTTTGAATACTCCTATAGGCACGTCACGCAATGATTCACCACTGGCAAACCCTGACCGCTCCACAGTTAGCCGAATTCGCTCAGCACGACCCGGTAGCGATACTGGTACTCGGCGCCATTGAACAGCACGGCACTCACCTCCCGCTAGCCACCGACCTGACCATTGGCGAGGGACTGCAGGCCGCTATGCTGAAGGAGCTAGATCCGAACCTGAACGTTATCTGCCTACCACCGATGGCGGTCGGAGCCAGCGACGAGCATGCCAGTTTTCCCGGCACACTCAGCCTGCCCGCTCCGCTGGCGATTGCCACCCTAGAAGCCTACGGCGACAGTTTAGCCAGGGCAGGCATTCGCCGCCTGGTGCTGCTTAACAGCCACGGCGGCAATAAAGCGGTGATGGATCTAGCGGGGTTAACCCTGCGGCGGCGGCATGCCATGCGCGTGGTCAAGGCCACCTATACCCGCCTACCGCCTTTGGAAGCGGCTATTGATGCCGACGAATTGCGCTACGGTTTGCACGGTGGACTGCTCGAAACCGCGATGATGCGCTATTTAGCCCCCACTCTGGTACAGCTAGACGGCTACCAAGCGGCACCGCCCGCGGCGCCCCAAGGTGATGCATTAGTCAGTGCCGAAGGGGCCGCAGCATTTGCTTGGTTGGCGGAAGACCTGAGTGCCCAGGGCGTGGCCGGGGATGCCAGCCACGCCAGCGCTGAATTAGGCGAGCGGTTGGTGCAGCACTATGCTCGTCAGTTAGCGGCAGTGGTGACAGAAACCGCCCACCTACCGCCACTGACCAACTAAAACCGCTTTATCAATGGAAGACAGCTTTAGCTCGTGGCCGTTTTGCGTTCAGCGCTGATCGCTTAACACGTCTTCCAACAGGTGCCCGCCACGGGTTGCTTTGGCATTCAGGTAGCGCTGATTATGGTCGGTAACACTGCCATACAGCGCCTGACGTGAGACCACCTCAATGCCCCCCTGGCGCAGCGCTTCCATCTTCAACGGGTTGTTGGTCAGCAGTTGAACCTGATCAATATCGAGCGCATTGAGCATATCCACCGCCACCGCGTACTGGCGCTCATCGTCGCCAAAACCGAGTACCTGATCCGCATCCACGGTATCCAAGCCCCCATCTTGCAAGGTGTAGGCGCGCAACTTATTGGCTAAACCAATGCCCCGGCCCTCTTGCGCCAAATAGAGCAGTACACCACCGCCCATGGCTTGAATATCCGCCACGGCATTGCGCAACTGCTCGCCACAATCGCAGCGCAGGCTGCCAAACAGGTCGCCGGTTAAACACGCCGAATGCAGGCGCAGCGGCACCGCACCTTCCCAGCGCTCCGGCTTACCGATCACCACGGCAACGTGCTCGCGCAGGCCATCCGGCTCCCGGAAGAGTACAAAGCGGCTGTCGGCAGCATCCTCAAGGGGAATATTCGCTTCACTTACCCGTTTGAGCATACCCGGCGCCCCGGCTAGGCACTGCTCAGCGTCTTCAGCGGTGACCTGCAGCAGTCGCCCTGCTGCCAATTGCTGTTCTATACCCGCCGTGGCCTCTTCGCTAACAAAGGCACACAGCGCTGCAGGAACCAGCAGAGCACGGCGCATCAGCGTCACCGCGCCTCGCTCGGCTAACCCTGCGGGTTTCAAGCCACTGAGTAGCCCACCAGCGGGTTGCGAGAACGTTTCCGAAGTGGCCAGACGATGCAGTTCATCGGTGCTAACGTGGGCGGCCAGCGGCAGGCTGGCAGCCTCAGCGGTTAAGTTCATACCCATCGCCGCCAAACGGTGACGGGTAAGCACCAGAGAAGGTCGCTCGCCCGCTAACAGGGCAAGCGCTTCAACTGACTCACTGCCTTCCAACGCCTGCACGAGCAAACGTTGCTCGCCAGCATTTACCACCACGGGCAAGCCACGTCGAATATCGAAAATAGCGCGTTCAATCTGGTACATGTAGGCCTCCAGGCTTCCTTACGAGGGGGATGGCGCACGCTTGCGCTGAGCTATTTGTTTTAAACTGAACTAATGGTTGCCCTGAACTGCTTGCTCTTGACCAAGTAGCACCCGCATGATGAGACGGATTTTTTAGCACGGAGGCGTCATGCCCGAACCCCATGTCAACACTATTGTGCTGGCCGATGCCTGGGAATGGCTGTTGGCGTTGCGTCATCGGCACTCTTGCGATGCAGCGATCACCTTGACGCCAACCGGCGAGTGGCATACGGCCAAGCCGGTCGCCGCTGAGGCGCGAGAATTGCTCGATTGCCTGACCCCGCTGGCCAGTAGACCGGCCTGGGTAGTAGCACAACTGGGGCAGAGTATGGATGGCCGCATTGCCACAGAAAGCGGCCACTCCCACTACATCAACGGTCATGAAAGTTTGGTTCACCTGCACCGCCTGCGCGCTTTGGTCGACGCGGTGGTGGTCGGTGCGGGCACCGCCAGCGCCGATAACCCGCAGTTGACCGTGCGTCACGTTAGCGGCACTCACCCGACGCGGGTGGTGCTGGATCCGCGAGGCCGTATTCCCAATGACCTGGCACTGCTGAATACCGATAGCGCCCCAACGCTGCATATTGTGGGGCCTGTTCTGGGGCCTGAGTGGCAGGCGACAACGAGCCTGGCCCACGTTGAACGTTTCGTATTGCCGCTGAATGCCAGCGGTCAGTTCAACCCACACGACGTCATCACTCTGCTCGCTGGCAAAGGATTGCCCCGGGTGCTGATTGAAGGTGGCGGCATTACGGTGTCTCAATTTATCGAAGCAGGCGCCGTTGACCGACTGCACCTGCTGGTGGCCCCGCTGCTGATTGGCTCCGGCAGGCCAGGGCTTAAAATGACGCCCATTGAGACCCTTGAGAGTGCGCTGCGCCCGCCCTCGCGAACTTTCCGCTGCGGCGACGACACGCTGTTCGACCTGCGACTGCGGGATACCACCGCCTGACGGGTGGGCTTTTTCACGCCGGCTCAGCGCCACCCAAATGCCCGGTAGGCTCGCCAACAGCACCAGCACACCGTAAGCCAACGAGACTGCCACCCCTTGGGCAGACGGCAGGCCTACCAGCGTCCAGACACCGGCAGCGGCGCCTTCGCGCAGCCCCCATCCAGCCACCGAAAACGGAATCAGCATGGCCAGCAGCAATACCGGGGTAAGCGCGAGCACTTGCAGCGCCGGTAGCTCAACGCCAATCGCCCTGGCGGCGCACACCATGACCAGGCCATAACTCAGCACAATCGCTAACGATGACAGCAACTGTAGGGGCCATACGCCGTGCTGGAACAGGCCACGCCGTACATCACGAGCCAGGGCTTGGCACCAGCTCGGCAGTCTGGTCAGCCAGTGGCTAAAACGTTGACGCAGCAGCAGGCCGCTGACGATGGCCAGCGCAAGGCCTACCATCACGCTTAAGCCCACCGCCGTAATCACTGACCCACCCAGCGCGGTATGCCAGAGCGGTGAAAACAGCAGCGCCGTTAGCGTTAGCACCACCACGGCGACCTGCCCCGAGGCGCGCTCGATAATCACCGCTCGCCAAGCGCGGCCCCTAGACTGCGCTTGAGTGGCATGGCGGTGCGCCCGCCCGGCGTCGCCTAATACCCCGCCGGGCAACAGCTGATTGACCAGCAGCGCCAAGTAGTATTCACGCAGGGCGTAAGCAAACCGCAGCGGCACATCAATAAGCCCGGCAGTAAACTGCCAGCGCCAGGCGCAGAGCATAATCTGTAGCGTGCTGATGCCTAACGCCAGCACGACCCACTCAGCGGAGAAGCCCTGCACCTCTGCTACGATAGCCTGGGGCTCAACCCACAGCGCCACCGCACCCAGCAATGCCATGCTGACCACCACGCGGCGTAGCCATGGGCTTTGCAAGCCTATGCTTCTAGAAACACTGAACATCCGCTGAACAGGCCTCATAGGCTTAAGCCTCTTCCCTGGGCTTAGCAAAAAGAGGCGTCGCAAACAGATCGCGGTGCCCTACCCCAATACCCAGTTCGCCATTGGCCACTGCTTGCTGACGCAGCTGCAGCCAAGTGGCAATACGTGCTGAGGCTTGCGGGGCTTGTTCGGTGGCGGCTTCGGCCCAGCCCTCAAGCAGCGCCATCATTAGCGGCTGCTGAGCGTGGCTATCCGCGGCGAGTAGCCACGGCGTTTCCGCTTGTTCAACGCGATAATGGGCTGCCTCTAGCGCGCAGACTAACGCCTGGTGAGCCTGACCGCCCAACGCATCACCCAAGCCCTTATCGCGCTGCTGATGGGCAATAAACATGGCCCGCAGCCAGTGATCTTCATCATCCAGTACCGGCGCGCCTTGCAGGTCGATAAAATGCCACTCGCCGGTCACGCTAAGTGCTATCAGCAGCGCCTGCTGCTGCTCGGCAATGCTGGCCACCAAGGCATCAATCCACTGCTGGGAAACCAAATCCAGCAGCGCCGAGGCGGTCACCAGATGCGCATCATCGAGCGGCACATCGGCAAGCGGTTCAAGCGATACGCAGTGGGTCTCCACCGCCACGGGCTGCCCTTGACGATCACTTAGCCCGGCGGCTCGCTGGCGCGCCTGGGCTAACAAGATGGCGTCGTGATCAATCAGTTTCCAGCGCTGTTGGCCGCTCAGGCGCGGGGCCAGAAAGCGCATATTACTGCCCCGGCCACAGCCAAGATCCGCGATCAGTGGCGTTGGGTTGCGCGTGCTCAGCCACTCCGCAGCAAGCTCCGCAAGACGCTGGCTGCGGGAAGCGACATCTGCCGCCTCTCGCAGCGTTAGCCAATCGGACGCAAACTGGCTGCCTGCGCGCAAAGTCGGGGCATCGATTGGCGCGGTTAACGCCGTGGCGAACTCAACACCCGACTGCTGCCAGTCGCTAAGACCGTCGCGGGCCTGGGCAGCTCCCTGGCGCAGTTTTTGGCGCAACTTGGCATCATGGCAAAAGCGACTCAACGCGTCTTGAAGAGCGTCAGCATCGCCCGGCTCAACGTTTAACCCTGCACCTTCCGGCAAGGTATCGCGAAGCGCCCCGCCAGTGGTGGTAATCACCGGCAGGCCGTGAGCGAGGGCTTCGGTGACCACCATGCCGTAGCCTTCATACCAGGAGGGCAGCACCAGCGCGTGGGCCCCACGATAAGCCGCTTCCAGCGTCTCGCTATCGCACTCGCCATGCAGGTGCACGCTGGCCTGCAAGCCGTTCTGCTCAATCAGTTGCTCTACGCGCCGAGTGAACTCAGGGTCACGTGCACCGCCGTAGCAGTCACACTGCCAGTGATCACCGGCAACGCCCGCCAGCGCTTGCACCAGCACATCCTGCCCCTTGCGCGGCGTTAGCGTTGCCACACACAGCAAACGTAGGGTTTCATCGGGTTCTGCTGCAGGGCTGATCGGCGCCTGGGCTACGCCCGGCTCAACCACTGTTACATTAGCGTTTAGGGGTAGAGCGTAGTGGGCAGCCAGCTCGGGCAAGCGTCGGGCGGTAAAGTGACTGGTGACAATAATCCGCGCCACGGGGGCAAGCGCGGTTAACTCACTGCGATGAAAACGCTGCTGATCGGCTTCGTTCAGGCCCAATTCATCGCCTAAGGGGTGATGCAGCAAGGCAGTGATATCCAGCCGCTGGGCATGCTGAGCCACTATTTCGGGCAATGCGCCCATGGCCAAGCCGTCAATGACTACCGCCCCATGATCGGGTAGCGCATTAAGTGCCTGGGCAAGGGCTGCGGCTGCCTCGGCATCCGCGTCAGGAAAGGTACCCGCCAAGCCGACAACATTAATCGCCCAGCCCTGGTCACGTAAGGCCGAGACGATATGCGCATCGTAGATATAGCCGCCGGTGCGTTGAGCAGGGTCACCGGCAACGATTAACGTAAAACGCCGACTCATAGCGCGCCTTCGTAGCTGGCCCAGGCCACATGGGATTCATGCAGCTTGACCTCCATATGGGTAATCCCTTGAGCAGTGGTGCCCATTTTGCCCTCACCGATCGCCTTAGCGAGCCGGTCGAAGATCACCTTGGCCATAAACTCGGTAGTGGTGTTTTTACCCGCGAACTCAGGCACTTCATCCAGGTTGCTGAAGTTATAACCGGCGAGGACTGCCTTCACCGTTTCGCTAGCCAGGCCGATATCGATCACCAGGCCATCCTCATCCAGCTCAGGACGCTGAAAGACCACATCCACCACGTAGGTAGCGCCATGGGTGCGCTGGGCGGGGCCAAAGATCTCGCCATTAAAACTGTGGGCGATCATAAAGTGGTCACGAACACATAAACGAAACATAGCGTCTCCAAAAAATGAGCAAATGAGTTATACGGGATAGCGCAGGCGGTGACAGAGTTCAACGCTGCCGCGGCCAAACAGCCTAGGGGCCAGCGTTGGTAGCTGCGCGAATTCACTTTCGCCGCTGATCAAGGCATCCAACCGCTCGTCCACCAGCAGGCTCAGCGCTAACCGAAGGCGGCGTTGGTAGTCCCAGCGGGGGCGTAGTTTGGACGGTAGCTGGCCGACTTGGCTGGCCTTGAGCGTTAGTCGCTGAGAGTGGAAAGCACCGCCCAACGGAATGGCAACATCCCCCTCGCCAAACCAGCTCATTTCAATAATGCGCCCTTCACTACCGACTAATTCAAGCGCTTGGCGTAAACCCGCTGATTGGCCGCTGGCGTGGATCACACAATCTTGGTCAAGGGAGGCTTGTTCAGGCGTAGCGAAAGCCACACCCAGTTTCTCGGCCAATGGGCGACGCTCTGAATTAATATCGACCAACTGGACGGTCACACCGGGCACCTGGGCGCACAGATAAGCCACCAGTGCACCGACAACACCGGCGCCAATCACACAGATTCGTTCACCCAGCATGGGCTCTGCGTCCCACACGCCGTTAATGGCGGTTTCCATATTAGCAGCCAATACGGCGCGTTTCGCAGGTACATTGGCGGGCACTTCGAGCACCGCCGAAGCAGGCACAATGTAGCGATCCTGATGGGGAAACAGGCAGAAAACGGTTTTATTCAGTAGAGCGCTTGGCCCTTGCTCAACGCGACCAACGCTACAGTAGCCATACTTAACCGGGGCAGGGAACTCCCCCGACTGAAAGGGAGCCCGCATGCGCGAAAATTCGCTTTCAGGCACGCGGCCATTGAACACCAGCGACTCGGTGCCGCGGCTGATACCGCTGTACAAGGTGCGCACATACACCTCGTCTGAAGCGGGCGTAGTAAGCTGTTCACGCCGCAACTCGCCCTGTGCTGGGTGAGTCACCCAGAAGGCATTGGCCCAGTTTTTTGGGCAATCATAGGAAGTTTCGCCAACCTCGTCAGGCGCCGACATGAGCGTTCCTTTTCGTTACGAGCCCACATAGTCTGGGCTCTGTTTCATTCCGTTGAATGTGGCGTGGCACCATTAGGCTGCAAGTTAAGACTAAGGGAGACCCTGTGTGTCTTAGCCTCTTGCCCGGCCACTTACCATAATGATTGACCGCATATTGCATGGCCCTAGGCAGAACAGTTTTCAATGGTTCACCATCTTCAGCTTAGCGGGTGAAAAGAAAATATTCGATTAACCAGTTGCAACTAATCCGTCAAACTCTTGATCATATGGACAACCCTACCTTCTTCTACAAGAATGGTACATATAAAAATAGTTGCATCATTTATTTTAACTGCGGATAGCAACGCCGCTTCGTGAGAGACCATGCCGCTTTTCACTAATGCCTCCCTTTCACCCCAGCCCAAGCGGCTTTACAGCGCTGCAGAGCTACTGCTGGCCGGCTTGCTGCTAATCGCCGTGGGCAAAGGCCTGCCACTATTAATGGCGACGCCGGCTAACTGGGGGGTGGCCATTGCCTTCTACACCGTTATATCCACCCTGATCATATTTTTCTGGCCCTACGGCTCACTGGGGTGGGCAAACCGGGTCACGCTGGCCCGTGCGGTATTGGTTGCCCTGGTAGCGGGCGCGCTCGCCGATAATACGTTTACAGGGGCTATAGGCCAGTGGCTGGTTATCGCGGTGTTCGCCCTACTGCTGGATGGCGTTGACGGCTGGATTGCCAGGCGCACCAAAAGCCACACACCGTTCGGTGCCCGCTTTGATATGGAGTTGGATGCCCTACTGATTTTACTGCTTTGTGCGGGATTGCTGCGGTTGGAGTCACTAGGCGTTTGGGTACTGTTAATCGGTGGGATGCGCTACCTGTTTATCGCTGCCAGCTGGCAGTTCCCGTGGCTCTCACAGCCGCTGTTTGCAAGCTATCGCCGCAAGGCGGTGTGTGTTTGGCAAGTAGTCGCACTGCTGCTGGCATTAACGCCGCTTACTTCGCACCTTGTCGCCAGCCTGCTGGCCATTAGCGCATTGATATCTTTAACCTATTCGTTTGGTTTTGATATCTGGTGGCTTTATCGGCACCGCCACCGTTAAGCCACTCAATATTACAATACAGGGGCGGTAAAACTAAAAGCTCATGTGCTTGAAGCCTTGAAAGCAAGCCTGATGTTGATGAAGGCTTTTTTCTGAAGATAGTGTCTGCAATGTCGGTACGACTCTATTTTATCCTGTGCTTGTGAGGAGCTGCGTCAATAGAGACAGCGCAGCCCCAAAGCCTTAGGCAAGGATTAACTAGCCGTTTTGCGTTTGATATGGTCAATGACTAGGCCATGCTCATGTTGAGGGCTAAACATCACGATATCCGTATCTTCTTCCGCCCGAACGCTATGCCCAGGAGGCCAGTAAAACATGTCGCCTTCTCGAGAAGTTTCCTCTGTGTGATCGGAATACAACGCGGTAATCGAGCCTTTTACTACATAACCCCAGTGCGGGCTTTGACAACTATCCCCTTCCAGGCCGTGCAACAAATCGGTGATATCAGTACCGTTGCCAAATGAGAAATACTCAGCACCCATCTTCCCAAACCCCGTTACATCACCAAAATCCTTTTGTTGTCGGGCGACTGCTCCGGGTAAGTCTATCTGGACTGGAATGTCTTCTTTTGCAATATGCATAGCACGCCCTCCTTTTCGAGGTATAGGGCCAATTGGCCCATAAAAAGTGTAGCCGAGTGGAGGTTAAAAGCCATACGGGCGCAGTTATTCCAGAATTTCTGGTGCCTCCTCCTGCACTAAAGTTTTATCCAGGGCAGCGACAGAATACGCCGTCAGAGCAAACAGCTACCGCCAATAAAAAAGCCAGCCTCCTGTGTGCATAGGAAGCTGGCTAGCTCAGTTAAGGTAGTTAACTTTCTGTTTTTAAATATATTAGGCAGCCATAGCAGTGCATTCATCAGCGCAATGCAGACACGCTTTGGCACACTCTTGACAATGCTTGGCGTCGTGCTTGAAGCACTCATCACCGCAAGCCTTGCAAATATCAGCACATATCCGGCAGATATCTTTGGCGTATTCACTACCCTGTGCCATGAATGACGCCGCTAAACGGCATATTTGAGCACATTGGCGATCTAGACGAACGCACTCGGCCATCATTTTTGCATCATCTTCCTTTAAGCAGGCAGTGGCGCAAGATTCACAATAAACCGCACAGATATTGCACGCTTCGATACACGACTTATATTTTTCAAATTCCATCTTCCTAACCTCCTTTTATACAACGAATGCACAACCTGTCACCTGAACATCAGTTACAAGTTGCACTCTGAGCTCCCTGCGGAGCTCGTATAGAAGGTTAGTACAGATACCTTATGAAACAAGCGGGCCCCCCTCCCTCTAGCCCTAGCGTTCCAACCCCAGGCGCTGGTGCCACTCAGCAAGGCTTTCATCCGGGTACTCATCAAAGCATTTGTCTTGGAACTGCGCATTTACCTCCACCCAATCCGCCCTGCTTCCCAACATCATGTGTGTTCGCTTGGGTGGTGTCGGCAGTGGTGTATCGATTGCTGATGCGAAAGGGTGCACAAGCTCGGGCCAGTCGGGATCGTAAACCCATAGCGACGTGGCGCAATGCTTGCAAAAATGCCGCTCGCCCGTGCTTTGCACGCCATCGATGATCGCTCGATAGACCGAGATGTGCTCATCGCCACTCACATTTAGGGTTTTACTATCACCGCTGAGGTTGATGGCATAGCCGCCACCGCCCGCCGTTTTACGGCAAATAGAGCAGTAACAACGGTTGAATGGATAGGGATGCTGAGACCTTACATTGAACGTCACGGCCTGGCAGTGACATGATCCTTTGAGCAGCATAGTTACCTCCGTTTGCAGCGGTTACTCAACATGAGTATCGAAGCGCGACTGCATGAACCACGTGCGGTCTTCAGCTCTCTTTTAAGTTCTTTTTAAGCTCTCTCTTAACATTTTAGCGCATAGGTTATCCGGCGCCTTCAACGGGAAAGATTGACGCTGTTGGCAAGTCAGCGTGTCAGCGCTCATCCTTTAAGGCTTGCAACAGTTCAGCCACGGCCAATTCGCCTTCGGGTTCGTCAAACGCTTGAGCCAGCGAGCCTTGCACAAAGCTCAAAAAGCGATAGGCGGCGGGCGGTAAGCGACGCTCCCGACGCACCACAAAGTGCCAGCGGCTTTTCAGCGGAAAATCCTGCAAGGGCAGCTCTTGAACACCTTTAGGGGAGTCCGCAACCACATGTCGCGACAGCACTGCCAACCCCATTCCCGATGCCACTGCAAGCCGGATCGCCTCGTTGCTGGCGATCTGCTGAGTGGAGCGCAGCTCAATACCCGCACTGTATAACCAGGCATCAAAGGTATGCCGGGTCGCGGATCCCGGTTCGCGCAGTAGGAATCGCTCATTTTTGAGAGACGCCATGGTGAGGCCCTCCATGCCTGCCCAACGGCAATCCGTCGGCCCCACGACGACCAGCGGGTTGCTCAGAAAAGGCGCAGCGAGCACCGCGTCATCGCTGGGCGGGTGGCTAAAGACATAGATATCGTCTTCGTGACGCTCAAAGCGATTAAGCATCTGCTGACGGTTACCGATCTCCACCGTGACGTCTACCTGCGGGTTAGCCTGGCTAAAGGGCCCTAAAAGACGGGGCAGCACGTACTGGGCTGTGTTGACCAGGCCAATACTAAAATGGCCGCGGCCACCCCGGTTGTATTCGCCCAGATACTGGCTAAACACATCGGCACGGCTGAGTAAGTCCTGGCTTAGCTGATAGAGCGCTTGTCCGACTTCAGTGGGCACCACGCGACCATCCTCCTGGCGCACAATGGGTTCACCGACAATTTCCCGCAGCCGTTTCAACTGCTGAGACACCGTAGGTTGAGTCAGGTGGAGCCGATTCGCGGTGGCGGTAATCGAGCCTGTGCGTACCACGTCGGCATAAACCTGCAGCAGGCGGAAGGTCAGTTGTCGTACTTTCATCCTTTACACCATAGATAATTATCTATGACTGTATAAAGTTTATTTGTTTTCATCAATCTCTTTAGGTCGCTAAAGTAGCCGCTTTAAAACCCTGTAAAGGAGATCTTCCGTGCCGGATATTGTGGTCATGTTCTTTGTGCTAGGTGTGGTGGCCGGTGTGGTGCGCTCCGATCTCAGCATTCCCAAAGCCGCTTACGACATACTAAGCCTACTGCTGATGCTCACCATCGGCCTTAAAGGCGGCATGGCGTTGCACGGCAGCTTGAGCCTTTCACTGCTTATCGAGTTGGCCGGTGTCACATTATTGGGGATCATTATTCCGCTGGTTATCTTTCCGGTCGGCCGCTACCTAGTACGGTTGTCTATTGCCGACAGCGCCAGTCTCGCGGCCCACTATGGCTCGGTGAGTGCCGGTACTTTTGCTGTTGCACTAGCGTATACCGAAGCGCATAACCTGGTGACCGGCGGGCAAGTCACCCTTTACCTGGTGTTGCTGGAGCTTCCAGCCATTATGCTGGGGCTGATGATTTACCGGCGTTTTAGCCGTAATGGCACAACCAGCTCGGCCGCGGGCCTATGGCACGAAACCCTGACCAATCGCGGCGTTATTCTACTGGTAGGCGGTGTTCTGATTGGCTGGCTTTACGGCCCGAATGCAGGCGAATCGGTGACTGGCCTATATACCCACGCCTTCAAGGGTATATTGGCGCTGTTTCTGCTGGAGATGGGTCTGGTCGCGGCAGAGACACTGCGCAGCCTGCGCTGGGGACACAGCCGCCTAATCATCTTTGCTATGGCAGCGCCCATTGCGCTCTCCTGCTTAGGTTTGATGATGGCGTACTGGCTTGGGCTACCCGCAGGCTCCGCGGTTATTCTGGCGAGTCTTACTGCCAGCGCGTCATACATTGCCGCGCCTGTGGCCATTCGTGCCGCGATTCCAGACGCCAACATTGGCCTTGCCATGCTGGCGTCACTGGGGCTCACCTTCCCCTTCAATGTGCTAATTGGCATTCCGCTCTATCATCAACTTTGGGGATGGCTGGCGGGGTGAGCCACCGCGAGAATAATCTGTTGATTCTCATCAGAGAAACAATTCTCGTTAATGGCAATATAGTGCATCAGCCTGGTCTGCTTCATGGGGCCACCAGAACCAGCGAACGGGTACGTCGTCATCGTGACGGCTGGCGGGTAAAGGAAGGACTTTCGCCTGTTCGACCAACGCAAGCGCTCGGGCAAAACAATCCACGGATTCCTGCGTCTCGGCTGGTTCTGTTAAAGCGTCCTGATGCAAAAGCGTATCCAACAGTTGTGGTGTCACTGGCGCCTCAGGCTGAGTAGGCCGTTTCTGATACTGAGCGACCCAGACACCGGTGGCTTCATCGACTGAATATAATTTCAGCAATACCGGCGCATAACGGGCAATAAACTCGACTGCAGATATTATATAGTTAGCCGTCTCATTACTAAAAAAGAAGTTAAATCCGAGCCTTACCCAGCCTGGGCGATATATGCTTCTACCCTTTTGGACTAAAGCTTCATGCTCTGCTGCGGTCTCACTATCAATGGCGAGCAGTTCATGACCATAAGGCCCTGCACAGGAACACCCCCCTCTCGCCTGAATACCAAACAGGTCATTCAACATGGCAACCACCAGATTATGATGAATAGCCTTGCCACCGGCAGTAATGTTGAAAGAAAAAATCGCCAGCCTGGGCACATCAAGGGCCCCCAGCAGACGCACGTTAGCGACTTTTTGCCAGCGTGCCACGGCCATCGCTACCAGCGCTTGCTCGCGTGACTCAATCGCCTCGACCCCAACGCTTTCCTTAATACGAAACGCCAGCCCGGCTCGAATATCACCCAGGATATTCGGTGTTCCCGCCTCCTCCCGGCGCTCAACATCGCGCACATAACGGTGATGGGTCGCCGTCACATAGGAGACTGTGCCGCCCCCGGCTATGGATGGCTTGGCATTGCGGCACAGGGCTTTTCGAATCACCAATACGCCGGAACTGCCCGGCCCGCCAACAAACTTATGGGGCGATAGGAAGATGGCATCCAGGTGATCATCGTGGCCGCTGCCTGCCATATTGATCTTCACATAGGGCCCGCTCGCCGCATAGTCGAAGATAGCCAAGCCGCCGTATTGATGCGCTAGCCTTGCCACTTGGTGCACCGGTGTCAAAATGCCCGTTACGTTGGAAGCGGCCGAAAACGCTACCACTTTGACATCCCGTTGAGCATAGGCCTGCAACTCCTGTTCAAGCACCATGAGATCAGGGAGGCCATGGCCGCCAAGCGGAATGCGTACCACGTCCACATCGCACTCTCGCCACATCAGGTCATTGGAGTGATGCTCGTAGGGGCCAACAAACACCACGGGCTTGGCCGCTTGCGAAGTCCTCTGCTCAGGCGTCAACTCAAGGATCCGACAGCAGCGATCTATCGCCGCTGTCGCCCCGGCGCCAGCAAAAATAACCGCATATTCGTGATTGGCACCGACCGATTCCGCGACAGCCTGGCGGGCGGCTTCGCGCAGCCGCGTGGTCATCTTGCCGGTGTAAGAGGTTTCGGTATGGGTGTTGGCGTAGAGAGGCAGCACTTCTTTCTGAATTGCGCGCTCCACTATCTCCAGCGCCCTTCCCGATGCCGTGTAATCGGCATAGAGCAAGGGGCATGCGCCAAACGGGCCAGGGATCAAACGCCCTTCACCAATCACCCCGCTCTGCAGGCACTGCATCCACTCATGAGAGATCGCCGAGGGGGAGCTCGTTGGTTTTCTTGACTTGTTCCATTGAGAAGCACGATGTGACATTACTAAGCTCTATTCTCGCAATAAGCCTTTTATAAAAGGCGTCATAAGACTGGTTATCACGCGTAATGACCTTGAGTAAGTAGTCGTACTCACCTGCCAGGCGATTCACCTCTACAATTTCAGGAAATGCCTGTACGGTTTCCTGAAATGCATTAAGCCAAGCCTGATTATGTTTATCCGTTTTAACCATCACAAACACGGTGAGTCCAAGATTCAACTTTTCAGGGTTCAATACGGCAATTCTTTTTTCAATGACGCCGTCTTTTTCCAGTCTTTGTATTCGCCGCCAGCATGGCGTAACAGAGAGTCCAATCCCCTCTGCGAGCTGTGCTATAGAAAGAGTATCATCGCGCTGCAGCTGTTCAAGAATTTTCAAATCGAAACGATCAATAAGCAATTTATTTCCCCATGGCGAGCTTATTGAGCATTTTTTTCTAAAACAAGCGTTTTATCAAGGGATAAATGAAATATTTTTTCATGCCCCATAGCGTTTTTCTCAACACCACGTTAAATTTTTAAAGCGCACCATTAAGCGGGCACTCCAAAAGTAATTTTCAAAAAAATAAGCACATTAAAATATGCATAAAACTAAACACTAGAATTTGAGATTTACTTATCCAACCCGCCATCAGGCAGCCGTTTAACCGGAAAGGGGAAACCCACTGCCCAATTGATTAGTGAAAGAGGAGCAGTGGATTTTTATAGCAGAACTAAACGTTTTTAACCATGGCTACCTTCAGGCAAATTACCCTGATCGGCGTCTAAAGAAGTGCTGTGATGGCTGACCAGTGGGCCTGACAACTTGCGCAGCGCCACGTAGAACACCGGCGTGAGGAATAGGCCGAACAGGGTGACGCCGATCATGCCGGCAAACACCGCAGTTCCCAGCGCTGCCCGCACCTCGGCGCCTGCGCCAGTGGCCACTACCGAAGGTAACACCGCCGCCGTGAAGGCAATCGAGGTCATGATGATCGGCCGCAGCCGCAGTCGGCAGGCTTCCAGGGCCGCTTCCACTACGCCCTTGCCCTGCAGTTCCAGCTCACGGGCGAATTCCACGATCAGGATGGCGTTCTTGCACGCCAAGCCAATCAGCACCACCAGCCCCACCTGCACGAAGATGTTGTTGTCACCCCCACCAAACCAGACACCAATCAACGCCGCCAGCATCGACATGGGCACAATCAGAATCACCGCCAGCGGTAGCGTCCAGCTCTCGTAGAGGGCCGCTAACACCAGAAATACCAGCAGAATCGACAGCGGGAAGACCACCAGCGCCGCATTCCCCTGAGTGGATTGCTGGTAGCTCAGGTCAGTCCACTCCAGCGCCATGCCCGGCGGCAGCACCTCTTCCGCCAGAGCGTTGATGGCGTCCATCGCCTGGGCGGAAGAAAGCACGCGGGGGTCAAATTCGCCGGCTAGGTCTGCTGCTGGGTAGCCGTTGTAGCGCAGCACCGGGTCTGGTCCAAAGGTTTGCGTGATGTTCACCATCGTGCCGATAGGCACCATTTCTCCCTGGTCGTTGCGGGTGCGCAGGCGGGCGATATCTTCCACGCTGCTCCGGTAGGGAGCGTCCGCCTGGGCGATCACCTGCCAAGTGCGCCCAAAGCGATTGAAGTCATTCACATAGGTCGAGCCAAGATAGGTCTGCAGAGTGTCGAACAGCTCGGTCAACGGCACGCCCTGAGCCTTGGCCCTCAGCCTATCCACCTCGGCATCCAGCTGCGGCACGTTGGATTGATAGCTGCTGATCGGAAAGCCCATTCCCGGTGTTTGCGAAATAGCCCCCTGGAGCTGGTTCACCGCCTGCTGCAGCGCCCCATAGCCAAGATTGCCGCGATCCTCGATGAACAGCTGGAAGCCCGACCCATTGCCTAGCCCCAGAATCGGCGGTGGCATGAAGGAGAATGCGAAGCCTTCTTTCAGGCCGCCAATGCCCTGATTAATGCGGGCGTTTATCTCCGCTGCGCTAAGGCTGCGCTCACCAAAGGCGCTGAGGGTAAGAAAGGCCACCCCGGTGTTGGAGGTATTGGTGAACTGCAGCGCGTTCAGGCCGGGAAAGGCAATGGCGTGCTCCACGCCCTCGGTCTCCATGGCGATGTCCACGACGTCCTGAAGCATCTGGTCGGTTCTCTCCAGCGACGCGCCTTCCGGCAGAATGACGCCCGCGATCAGATAAAGCTTGTCCTGCACTGGAATAAAGCCGGGTGGCACCGCCTTGAACATCACGCCGGTGCCCAGCAACAACAGCGCGTAGACCACAAACACCGCGCCACGATGCTTCAGGGAGCGAGCCACGCCGCCCTGGTATTTGTTGGAGCTGGCGTTAAAGAAACGGTTGAAAGGACGGAAAATCCAGCCGAACAGCTTATCGATCACTCGGGTGAGGCGATCTTTGGGCGCGTCATGGGGCTTGAGTAGCATCGCTGCCAACGCAGGCGATAGGGTCAGCGAGTTGATGGTGGAGATCACCGTGGAGATGGCAATCGTCACCGCAAACTGGCTATAGAATTGACCGGTCACCCCCGAGAGAAAGGCCATGGGGATAAACACCGCACACAGAACCAGCCCCACCGCGATGATAGGCCCGGAGACTTCTCTCATGGCCTGATGGGCGGCGGCCTGAGGTTTTAGGCCCTCCTCAATGTTCCGCTCCACGTTTTCCACCACCACGATGGCGTCGTCCACCACGATACCGATGGCCAACACCAGGCCAAACAGGGTCAGCGTGTTAATGGAATAACCCAGTAGGTAGAGCGCGCCAAAGGTGCCTATCACCGAGACCGGTACCGCAAGCAATGGGATGATGGAAGCACGCCAGGTCTGCAGGAACAGCGTGACCACCAACACCACCAGCAGCACGGCTTCAAGTAAGGTGGCTATCACTGACTTTATAGAGTCATTAACAAAGATCGTAGTGTCGTAGACGGCTTCGTACTCAACACCTTCCGGGAACTGCTCAGACAGTTCCTCCATGGTGGCTATCACCTGCTCTCGGATATCCAGCGCATTGGCACCCGGTGCCTGGAATATTCCCACCCCCACCGCGTTGTTGCCGTCCAACTGCGAGCGCAGCGTATAGTCCCCGGCGCCCATTTCCAGCCGAGCCACATCCGCAAGCCTGAGTATCTCGCCGCTGTCGCCGCGGCTCAGCACGATGTCACCAAACTCTTCCACCGTTTCAAGCCGCCCACGGGCGTTAATCAGGGTGAGAAAATCACTATCCGCGATGGGTTCGGCTCCCAACTGCCCAGCGGACACCTGGACGTTCTGCTCTCGCATAGCCCCCACCACATCGCTGGCCGTTAGGCCGCGGGCAGCGATCCGATCGGGATCCAGCCATGCTCGCATGGCGTAGTCACCTCCGCCGAAGATTTGCGCATCCCCAATCCCTTCGAGCCGGGCCAGGCGGTCACGAACATTCAGCCGCACATAGTTACGTAGGTAGAGAGTGTCGTATTCACCACTGGGAGAAGTCAGGTGAACGACCATCAGAAACGTCGGTGACTGTTTCTGGGTGGTGACGCCTTGGCGGCGTACAGCTTCCGGCAACCGAGCCTCTGCCTGGCTAACGCGGTTCTGTACGCGAACAGCAGCCTGCTCAGCATCGGTACCGGGACGGAAGGTGATGGTCATTTGCAGTACGCCATCAGAACCCGCAACAGACTTGAGGTACATCATGTCCTCGACGCCATTGATGGCTTCTTCCAGCGGCGTCGCTACCGTCTCGGCGATCTCCTTCGGGTTGGCACCAGGGTAGACCGTGCGCACCACAACCGAGGGAGGAACCACGTCGGGGTACTCGCTGATCGGCAGGTTGGGAATAGAGATCAGCCCCACCGCAAGAATAATGATCGACAGCACCGCCGCAAAAATCGGTCGGTCAACGAAGAAACGGGAGAAATTCATGACGGTTTACTCCTCCCTGGCCGCAATGGTGGGCTGGTCGTCGGAAATAGGGCCATCAGCCGCCGGGGCGGCCGCTACGCTTTGCGGGCTCACTTCCATTCCGGGGAAGAACACTTTTTGCACACCATTGACGATCACTCGATCACCCGCTTGAAGCCCGTCGGTGATAACGGTTCGTTCTGCCACCTGCCGCCCTGTGGTCACCTGGCGCTGCTCTGCCAGGTTATTCTCATTGACGACATAGACGTAGCGGCGATCCTGATTAGTCAGCACTGCCTTACGGTCGACCAGTAATGCTTGCTCTAAACGAGCGACCGGCATTTCGACCCGTGCAAACTCTCCAGGCCGAATGCGACCCTCCGGGTTGGCCAGCACCGCCCGGAATTGCAGAGTGCCCGTGTTGGGGTTTAAACGGTTGTCGATAAAGTCCAGGGTGCCCGTGTACTGCCGCTGCGGGTCGCCGCCCAGCTCGATGGTCAGGCTATCCGTCGCGTCAACGGTCAATAGTGTCTGACTGGCAAACGCGGCCTGCTCATCTGCCTCAAAGTAAACGTGTACCGGATCAATGCTTACCAGCGTGGTCAGCAGGCTCTGATCGGCATTGGCCAGATTACCCCGGGTCACCATGGCCCGGCCGACGCGGCCACCGACCGGTGCGGTAATGCGGGTGTACTCAAGGTCGAGCTCGGCGGTATCTAACGCCGCTTGGGCGGCATCTACCATAGCGCGTGCGTTGTTTAGCGCCGATTGACGCTGATCATGTACTTCTTGAGAAATGGCCTGACGCCCCAGCAACACCCGGGCACGCTCGGCTTCACTGCCAGCCTGAGCCAGCTGGCTCCTGGCTTGGGCAAGATCCGCTTGAGCGGCACCTATACGCGCCTGATAAGGGCGCTGGTCGATCAGGAACAGCAGGTCTCCTTGCTCTACCAGTTCGCCCTCTTCAAAGGCCACTTCTTGGATATAGCCGCTAACCCGGGCTCTTAACTCCACCGTTTCTGCGGCTTCTACCCGCCCGGTGAATGACTCGCTCAGCACCACCGGCTGCGCTTCGATTTCCGCTACGTCAACCTCTGGTGGCGGCGAAGGCGCTGCCGCTTCCTCGCTTTTGGCTTCACAGCCGGCTAGTAAGACCGTTATTAGCAAAAACGGGATCACCGCTCGGCTGCTTGCAAAGCGGGCTCTTTGAGACAAACTTCCCATGATGACTTGCTCCCCTGGCTACCGGCATCCGGTAGCGGCGTTCGTTATATAGATGGGTAACGCGTTGGTAGTTATGTAGTCGGTTGAGCAGCGCCAGATTCGACCAGAGACCAAGCACCGACCGGATATCAGCTAACATAGGTGAAGGGGGCGTGGGAGAGGTATCGGGTTCCTGCGGGAAGATTGCCTAATTCTGTCGTGGCGGGTAAAAGCTTAAATAAGAGGGTGAGGCGAGATAACGACCTATTTCGGTGCATAGGCACGATGACAACGTGATGACACTTGGTGCGAATTGTCGGTTTCTACGGGGTGCTTGCCTGATTCTGCAAAACCAGCCGAAAAACCTTCGATTCCTCAAGCGAGGGCATATACTGCAAACTGTTAAGGAGGAGAGCCCGTGACCGTTATCGCACCTGAACAGATCACCCAATTCAGCGACAGCCTGCCGCAGCAATTGAGCCAAGTCGTCCGCCGCTGGTCGCCCCTTGAAGCACTTCAGGACACGGCGATTGCCGAAGTTCAATTGGTGCGCACTGACGCCCCTTCCAGTTTTCACTGCGCCGTCTATGAACCGTGCCTGTGCTTTGTCATTCAAGGCAGCAAGACTGTGTTACTAGGTGACAAAGAGATCGTATACACCGGCCCCAGCTACATGGCGAGCGCCGTTCACTTGCCAGTGGTAGGCAGGATTGACCATGCCTCCCCAGAAAAACCCTTTCTGGCGGTAAAAGTCTCTGTGGATCCTCAGGAAGTAGCGGGGCTGATACTGGAACTGGGTGATAAGGCACCGCTCTCGGGGAGTGATGCTATCTGTTCCGAGATGGACTGCGGATTAAAGTCGGCTCCCATGGATGCCCGTATGCAGGGCGCACTCTTTCGCTTATTAAGCCTGCTCGACTCCCCGGAAGATATTAAGGTGCTTTCGCCCTTGGCCCGGCGGGAACTGATCTACCGGGCATTAATGGGCGCATTGGGGCCACATATGCGCCGGTTTGCCGCCTCGGACTCCCAGGCTAATCGGATTGCGCAGGTTATCTACACCCTTAAAGAGCACTTTGCCCAGCCGCTTAAGATCCGTGAGCTGGCAGATGCAGCCAACATGAGCGAATCGACGCTTTATCACAGTTTCCGTCAAGTCACTCGCATGTCGCCCCTGCAGTACCAGAAGAAACTTCGCTTGCATGAGGCCCGGCGACTAATGCTGGCCGAAGGACTGGAAGCGGCCACCGCCAGCTATCGTGTGGGTTACGAAAGCCCTTCACACTTCAGCCGCGAATATAGCCGCATGTTCGGCGCGCCACCTCGCGCTGACGTCATTCAACTGCGGGCAGCGGGAACAGCTCCGCAGACTGCATGACTTCCAGTGTGATCGGCCTCTGGTTTTCCCGATGATTCTGATAAATGGCTATTTAGTCTTTTATAACTTCAAGCTACTTAATCTTGAATCACTGCAACTAAATCACCAACAACAATAACGCTATAGATAACTATAAATCTTTAACCTTAAAAGCACATCACAACGTCATCAAACATGACGAACACAATAGGTTCACATCTTTATCAAAAGTCACACAAGTATATTAAAAGCAAACAAAATCAGCTAACACACACATTGTTAGCCAAGGCTATGATAGTTCACTATTACAAACTTTATTTTTAAAGCTCTGTCTTGTTTGTTTAATAAATCGTGGTAGGATTCATCGCTATTGAATACCCGACTCTTACACTCAAGCATAGTATTACTACTCTGCCACTGGGTAAATGTGCGCGGTACTTTTCCAGCGAGCGAGTTCACACTCCATGACACCGATTACCCTGCTGTTTCTGGCCGTATCCATGTCGGCGGATGCCTTCGCCGCCTCCATCAGCAAAGGCGCCGAGCTGCAAAAGCCACGGTATCGTCACGCCATCAGTATTGGCCTGGTCTTTGGTGTGATCGAAGCCATTACCCCAGTACTCGGCTGGGTAGCGGGCAAGGCATCCCAGCAGTATGTGCAAGCCTGGGATCACTGGGTGGCCTTTACCCTGCTGACGCTTATCGGCCTTCACATGATGCATGCCGGGCTCAAAAAGGAAGACAAGATAGAGCATCGCAAACAGACGCTCTGGTTATTGGTGTTGACCGCCACGGCAACCAGCATTGATGCCATGGCCGTGGGCGCCAGCCTCGCCTTTGTCGATGCCAATATAATCGCCACCAGCCTAGCTATCGGCCTCGCTACTACGGTAATGGCCTCTATAGGCACTTTTCTGGGCAATAAGCTTGGCAAGTTTGTCGGTCACTGGGCAGAACTTATCGGCGGTATTGTGCTAATCGGAATTGGCTTAGCAGTACTGGCCGAGCACACGGCTTTTTTTAATGCTTAACCAGCAATTTATAACCGTTCCCCCTTTTAAACCTGGAAGTCCGACTTAATCAACATAAGCGCCAAAAGGGTGACACCACTTACTGCGGCGGCCATATTTATACCTTGCGTAAACGCAGACTGTGCTTGCTCAAGTATCTCATCGGAAAGCCGTTCAGCAACTTCACCGGGTGTTGAAGCAAAACTTTAACCGTCACAAGATCTCTGCTTCACGTGCTTCACTCGGCGGGTGTCCAATAATGCGTTTGAACGCGCGACTGAATGAAGCTTCGGAGTCATAGCCAAGCCGGTTCGCGGCCACGGCGATGCGCATATTGTCCCGGGCTATCCACTGTCGAGCCTGAAACATCTTTACCCGCGCCACATACTTGGCGGGAGTCACACCTAACATCCGGCTGAACTTATCGTTAAAGCTTGAGCGCGAAGCCCCCATGACATCCGCTAACTCGGCGACTGACCAATCGCGCTCCGGTTGTGTATGGATGGCTGCCAGCACCTTGCCTAGCTGTGGGCAGCGCACGGCGGCAATCCAACCGCTGGAGTCGTCACTGCAGGCACACTCAATCCAAGCGCGAATAATACTGGCGGCCAGCACATCGGCCAAACGGGCAAGTATGCCGCAGGCACCGATCCGATCCAGGCTAATTTCTCGCTCCATTGCCTCCAGTAAAGCAGGTACCGATGGGTCACGTTTAGCCAAATCGCTAGCGCGCATCATGTCAGGCATCATCGCGATCAGTGGATGTAGTGGGTCGAGGTTGAAGTGCATGGCGCCACAGAAAAGCACATCCGGCTCAATATCGCCCTCTTTGGTTCCACTGTTCACCAGATAAATATTTTCAGAGACCGGCCTGCGAGCCAACGTAGCCTTACCCACTGCAGGCACGTCCTGCGAGCTGGCCATGACGTGGGAAGCTCCGCGCGGAAAGAGCACCGCATCGCCAGCGTTCAGGTATGTCCACTCGGTTGTCTCGGTACGCAACCAGCACCCGCCTTGCGCCACAAAATGAAAATGTGCTGCTGGCTGGGCAGGGGTTGCGACGGCCCAAGGGGGGCGCAGCAGGCATCGTCCATACTCCACACCCTCAAGGCGCAGGCCGAGCAGAATTTCAGTTAAGGTGTCGCGCATATTAATGAACTCGGTTTGGACAAATAGTCATGCTTTACGTTTTTTATATCATAAAAAAGCCAAAACCTTAACTTTACACTGCAGCTTCAACTAACACTTTAGTAGGCCTGCAATGAACAACACTACTTGCTCCGCCAGCCCGTCATTACTAACAGCAACACCCACCGCTGAACCTACCTCAGCCAATTGGATGGGCATTGTCAGCCTCGCGCTGGGGGTTTTTGGTTTAGTGACTGCCGAATTTTTACCGGCCAGCCTGCTGACGGCCATGGCAGCGGATCTCAACATCTCCGTTGGCGCCGCGGGCCAAGCCGTCACGGCTACTGCTGCAGTGGCTGCGCTTGCCGCGCTAACAATCCCACTCCTGACCCGCAATTTTGATCGTAGGTTTGTGCTGCTTGGTTTATCGCTGCTGCTCGTCATTTCCAACGCGTTGGCAGCGACGGCGAATAGCTTTTTTGTTTTAATTTTTGCTCGAGTACTGCTGGGAATTGCCTTGGGAGGGTTCTGGTCGATGGCCGCTGCTCTGGCAATGCGCATGGTGCCCGACAATCTGTTTGCACGCGCCATGTCTATTGTTCTGACCGGCGTATCTGTCGCTACCGTTTGTGCAGCGCCTCTGGGCGCCTATATCGGTGGTCTCTGGGGGTGGCGAAGTGCGTTTATTGCCGCTGGTTTCCTTAGTCTGATAACGCTCGTGACTCAGCTTTTCACCATTCCCGCTATGCCGCCAAAAGACAATCCAAGCCTGCGCATTCTCTTCCAACTGCTTAAACGCACGCAGGTTCGCGTTGTGCTGCTAGCCGTAGTGCTGATGATTTCAGGCCATTTTGCCGGATTTACCTATATACGACCGCTCCTTGAAGAGGTGGCGCAGCTATCCGTCAGTGCAATCTCTGCGGTACTGCTCGGCTTTGGTATTGGTGGTTTTTTTGGCAATTTCGCCGGTGCATTTATCGCAGAACGTAGCGAGCGCAACGCCATTATCTTTGGTGGGGCACTCATTATTGCGATCACCATTACGCTACTGTTCGCGGGTAGTCTGGCCAGCGTTACTGCTGTATCTATCGCATTGTGGGGGTTTGCTTTCGGCGCATTTCCCATCGGATTTCAAGCCTGGATTGTTCGCGCCGCACCTGATCAGGTTGAAGCTGCGGGGGGCTTGATAGTTGCCGCCTTTCAGGTTGCTATCGCCAGTGGCGCCATAGGCGGTGGTATATTAGTGGATTACCTCGGCGCTTTAGGTGGCCCTCTATTAGCCCTGATCACTACCAGCCTGGGAACATTGCTTGTGTTGTCATTTGGGCCACGCACACAACGCCCAGCCTGGTAGAAGGAGAGCCGGGGTGAGTGAAACTCCCGGCTCTTCTGTTGACTAGCCCTCCAAGCGAGTACGCAATGGCTTAAGCGTTACATGCCCCTTGGAATTTCCGCTGTCCACCGTTTCATTGCCGCTCTATATCGAACAGAAAACTTTCTAAAATGGCACGGCTTTGGGCCAGTTTGGCTGCTTTCTGGTCGGCAAACTCAATTTGTTCGTGCAAGACATTGCGTAGTTCGTCACAGGGCTCGAAGACTGGGCCCTCCCCTCTCACACACGGTAGGAATTGCTTGATGGTTGCCAGAGTCATGCCTGCTGAACCGAGCAGTTTGATCCGCTCGACAGTACGGATCTCACCCTGCCCATAATGACGATAGCCATTGGCGGCGCGCGTTGGCTTAAGTAGGCCTTCCGCTTCATAGTAGCGCAGCATGCGAATGCTGACTTCGGTGCGTTTAGCCAGTTCTCCTATTTTCATTTCACTCTATTGACTCTTACAGCGCTGTTAGGGTTTAGGGTAGTGGCTCCTCACTGCAAATTCAATCAGGAGTCAATGCCATGTCCACTAACGCCAGCAATTTTCAGGCCCATATTAATGGGCAACCAGCCACTCTTTCAGAGCTGATCCCCCTAGCCTTTGCAGGGTTTGCCCATTTCACGGCCATGCAGGTACGAGATCGAGAGGTCAAAGGGCTAGATCTTCATCTTGCCCGTCTGCAGAAAGCGTCAAAAGAGTTTTTTGGAAAGATGCTTCCCGAAGAGCAGCTAATCTCCTACATCAAAACAGCTATTGATGAAGGCCCGAAAGACCAGTCATTAACGGTTACTCTCTTCTCCCGTCACGGTGAATTCACCGCGGCCAGCATGGATGCAGAGCCAGACGTACTCGTCCGTAGCAGCGCAGCGGCTAATGGCCCTAAAGGGCCGTTGAGGCTGAGTAAGGTAGATCACGAGCGACCTCTGGCTTCTATTAAGCACGTTGGTGAGGCGGGCAAAACTTACTATCTACATCAAGCTCTGCGCCAGGGCTTCGACGATGCAGCCTTTGTCGACCGCCATGGGCGATTGAGCGAGGCAACCATCTGGAACCTTGTTTTTTGGGACGGGGAGACGGTTATCTGGCCCCAGGCGACAATGTTGCAGGGCACCATGATGAGCATCGTCCAACGCCAACTGAACCGCCTTGGTATTGCCCAACGCCATGAGGAGATCACCATTGTTCGTCTTTCGGAACTGTCCGGTGCCGCGGTGATGAATTCATGGACACCCGGGATCGCAGTCACTGCCATTGCTACCACTGTTTTTGAAGAAGCAACACCACTCATCAGTTTGCTCCATAAAGCCTATCAGGCTGAGCCCAACAGTGTGTTGTAGGAGCCTACTTTGACTGCTTTTTAAATTATCGGAATGAAAGTTTGGAGCCGCGGCAATGCTCTAAGGAAGGGCATTGATTAGGCCGATTTTGGCGGCGGCTCATCACTTACAAGTCTTCCATATAGCGCGGAATCTGAACGGCAATGCAGAGGCTACAGCGCTAGTCGGCCGCTTTAGCTTTAGGTGGGCTAAACGCTTTACTGTAATAGCCAGATGGATCGAAGCAGCAAACGCGGCGCTTTCCAGAAGCAAGCATGTCGCAAGCATCGAGAATCCGCTTCGCTCGAGTCTTGGACTGCTTGGCGGACGTAATCCAATGAATCCAGTCCAGGCGAGCAATCGTCGTGGTATCGCTCCAAACGGCTTGAGCTTCTGGAGACTCTGCAAGGGCATCCTGCAAATCAGCGGGCACCTCGGGTTCAGGCTCCTGCTCTACAGGCGTAATCTCAAAGGTGACATCGTCGCCACTGTTAACGCCTGCCGATTCAAGCAGCTCTTTACTTACCCGCAACCAATGGCTCAATTGGCCGTCCGGTTCAAGAGTAGCCTGGAAGGCATAAGTATTGAGAGTGCCCTCTACCGTTGTCCTGCCTCGCCGTGGGAGCTTCTCACTCACGCTTTTGGGCAGCACGACAAAAGCCCATGAATTATCGCTATCCTGCTTGGCGGGACGAAGAAGCGTTGCTTTAAACTGAGATGTCATAGCTCTTTGTATCCTATGTTTAGTGTGGCAATTAACAGTACTCCAATCAAAAGGGGCAGCCCCTCCTTCAGAACGGGCTGCCTGTGGCATGCTGCTGCATAGCTCAAGGCCCCTAATCCTGATTATAGTCAGAGTGAGGCCCTATATTCAGACGCGATTTATTGATACTCCACCATCTGCCAATAGTGCCGTTCCGGTCGTAAAGCTGGATGCATCTGAAGCCAGGTAGAGGGCGGATTGAGCAATCTCTTCAGGCTTTGCCGTCCGCTTCATTGCATGCAGGCTGGCTACGAACGCTAACGCTTCGGGAGTGTTGGCAAACTCCCTGGCTGCAGCGGTATCCGTTCCCCCCGGCAGTAACGCATTCACCCGAATGTTATCAGGGCCATACTCGCAGGCGAGCACCTGCGTCAACCCTATTAGTCCCGCTTTACTGGCCGCATAAGCCGCCATGCCAGGCATTCCGGCGCTATAGCCAACAAATGTTGAAGTGAAAATTAACGAGCCACCGCCAGCCGACCGCATGGCAGGCAGTTGATACTTAGCTGCCAGAAAAGCGCTTGTTAAATTAGTCGTGATTACCTGATTCCAATCAGCCAATGACATCTCGGGCACCGGCCCCATCGCGCCTAAAATGCCTGCGTTGTTAAACGCAACGTCCAGTTGACCAAACCGCGCGAGTGTCTCGTCAACAAGCTTTTTGGCGAAAGACTCATCACCTACGTCGCCAGCAACCGCTAACGCTTGGCCACCCTCCTCTTTTATAGCGCTGACCAGCACCTCCAGCTCTGACTCTCTTCTGGCCGCTACCACGACAGTAGCTCCCTCCCTAGCGAAAAGCCGGGCAGTCGCTCTGCCAATACCTGCGCTGGCACCAGTAACAATGGCGACTTTATTTTCGAGTGCATTCATCTTTGTAATCTCCATCATTGTTCACAGATAGGGAAACCTCCCCATCAACAGCGAGGATCATAAGAAGCCGCTTACCTGGCGCCGACCCGAAACTTGCTACATTTCGCTGGTACATTAGTGCTGAACATGCCTGAAGCCTTTTAAGCGCACGGCGCACCCGATTCCCGGTGCAGCGGGTATTCACCTGTACTGTTCACGCTTAAGGGCGTAGGGTAGCCCTCCGGATCGACTCCCCCAGCGCTTTGTTGCGATTCACTGTGGAAATCCATCTGCCTCCCTATTTAAGGCGTTTCCAACGCCTGACACTTGCACGACCTGATCGCCAACCGCGATCTCATCTCGCTACAGACATACCTAGAAAGATGTTCTGTTTTTTGCTTACGTCCTGTCGCGGCCACTCCTTCAAGGGAACTGTGGTTGCTATTTAGGATGCTAGGGCTGCAAAGCCTATGGGTATTCAATGAACGAAGAAAATTTCTATCAATTCTCGACCGTGACTGTGCTCGCCTTGTTGGCGTTTTTTTACGGCGGCACTTACCTGCTGACCCTGCTGATTAAGAAGAAAAAGGAAAATACCGACGCCTTTATGGTGTCTAATCACCAGATCGGCTTTGGCCTTGGCGCTGCCAGCATGACCGCCACCTGGATCTGGGCAGCCTCGTTCTACGGCGCTGCTACCTCGGGCTATACCTACGGCATTTCCGGCCCTTTGCATTACGGGCTGTGGGGTGCGCTGATGATTCTGTTCATCTACCCCTTTGGCCGCCGCTTTCGCAAACTGGCGCCCAATGCTCACACCCTGGGCGAGCTTATCCATGCCCGGCACGGCTCTTCCAGCCAGTTGATTCTCGCCTCCTCCAACATTCTGGGTAGCATCATCAGTCTGATGGTGAACTTCACGGCTTCCGGCGCGCTGGTCTCGGTGCTTTCACCACTCTCGTTCCAGGCCGGTGTGGTGATTGCCGGGGTCGGGGTGCTCTCCTATACGCTGTGGTCAGGTTTCCGCGCCTCGGTGCTGACGGATTTCGCCCAGCTAATGGCGATGATGGCCGTGGCCATCCTGATTATTCCAGCGGTGATGTTCGCCCTCGGCGGCCCAGAAACGCTGTCAGATGGCATGAGTCTTCTTACGCCAGAACAAGCCAACCTGTTCTCGATGGACGCGATCCTCAATCAGGGTGCGCCCTTCTTTGTAGCGGTGCTGGCCTACGCCATTGGCAACCAGACTATTTCCCAGCGCCTATTCGCCGTGCGTGAAGACCATATAAAACCAACCTTCATCACCGCGACCATTGGTTACGGTGCCATTGTCATTGGCCTTGGCATGATCGGCTTGATGGCATTGATGACCGGCATGGAGCCCATCGATGGCGACATGAACAACCTGATCCCGCAGATGGTTTCGATGTACCTCTCGCCGGTGTTTATCGCGCTGTTCTTTATCCTGGTAATCGGTTCGCTCTCTTCTACCGCCGACTCGGATCTTTCCGCCATGTCAGCGATTGTGATGGCCGATGTATATGGCAAGAACATTGCTAAAAACAAACCTAATCCCACCAAGATGCTGTTTATCGGCAGGCTGACCATGGTCGTCGCAACGCTGATCGGGGTGATTCTCGCCAGCTTCTCGATGGATATTCTGATCATGCTGGTCTTCGTTGGCGCACTTTGGGGGGCGATTGTGTTTCCGGTCATCGCCAGCTGTTTCTGGGATCGAGTCACCAATACGGCCTTCACCTCTGCGGTCATCGCGGGGCTGGTGATGTTCTGCGTCGCACGCTTTGAGCTGCTGCCCTTGGTCGGCGTGGTCGGAGGGCTATTCGAATTACTCGCTGCCGTAGGTGGTGGTGTGGTGCTCGGTCTGATGGCCTTCGGCTTCTGTGGGCGCCGGGTCGGTGTGATCTTCGGCGCACTCAGCGCCATCGTGCTGGCCTACTTCAGCATTGGCTTCCTGCGCGACTACACAGTGCTGCTGGCGTCACTGATGGCCTACGGCGTTAGCACGGCTGTCTGCATCGCGGTCAGCCTGATGAGCTCGAGCAAGTTCGACTTCTCACAGATCGATCAGAAAGTGATCAACTACGATCCGGCCAAGCCTGCTGCTCAGGCCTAAGCCCTGTGCGAGCTCTTTGAAATAAGCCGAAATCACTTCATCAACTGGTGCGCCATTACGCACCAGCGAGACAATAGGAGAGCATATGCAAACCTTTATATTGGCATTATATGTACTGATCTGGCCGCTGATCTCACTTGTCATCTTGGCGGTAATTGGCATTGCTACCGTCAAAGATATTCGCGTGGCTAAGCGCGAGAAGCGTGAGCTGGTTTGAAACAACGGTTAATAGATGGACAGTAACAGTGTCAATTGGAAGGAAGCGGGACGCGGCAAAGGATTGCCGTGGTTGTAGCCACCTTTAACGAGAATGGCCTGACCAACCGCGCCTGCCCTTTTGGCGAGCGCCAGTATTCTTAAACATCATACTCGTCATGGCGGCGGTTCCATTCATATGGCTTGGTCTGAGGCCAGCCGTCTGGAGAGTCTTCCCACGTTTCCTGGCGACCATAAGGTGTTAAATCCAGGTACGTCCAGAAGCTACCTAAATATTCGACCCCACGCGCCCCGGTAAAATAGGTGCGATATATGTCGTTTCCGTCGCGGAGAAACACACTGGCTCCATGCCTTTCTCCATCCGCTGTCGTCACCCCAAAATCATAGTTAAAGTCACTCTCAAACGACGAGTACCAGGGAATCGTCCAACCCATACGCGTTTTGTACTGGTTGATTTTCTCTAGAGGAGCCCGTGAAACCATTACCAGCGAAGTATCACGAGCATGTAAATGAGCCGGGTGAGTCATGGCATCGGCAACCCACGAGCACCCGTCACACCCCGCTTTCCAATCAGGCGCGTACATAAAATGATAAACAATGAGCTGCCGACGCCCACCGAACAATTCAAGGAAGGATATGGGGCCTTCGTCGCCATGGAATTCGTAGTTTTTTGCTACTTTCACCATGGGTAGCTTTCTACGCTCCGCACTCAAAGCATCGCGTGCTCGGGTCAGCGCTTTCTCTTTTATAAGAAGCTGATCCAGCGCTAATTTCCACTCTTCTGAAGATACGATACTTGGCAGCGGCTGTTTAGTGGTTGCCATTACCTCACTCTCCTATGTGTTTCATGAGCGACTTCGAGTCGCACCAGCACTAACTATCTTCACCAAGACGGTAAGGGCTACTTACACGGCCAAACGGCGATTGTATGCATCAAGGCATTTATGCCACGCAGGCCGATCATGGCAGCGCGTTAAGTAGGCCGTCACATTAGGGAACATATCTAGAAGGTTTGTATGCTGTACCTGACTTAATGCAGCAACCATCAAAATGTCTGGATAGGTGAACTGGTCGCCAAGCAAATAATGCTTGCCGATGAGCACATCATTGATGACCTCAAGATAGTTCTTAGCCATCTCTACGAGCGCTGGACGTCGCAATTTTGCCCACTCTGCATCTGCTTCAAATAAGTCAATCACCGCAATTTGGGTCATGGGTGGTTCAACTGTATCCAGCGCAGCAAATGTCCATTGCAGGGCTTTGATGCGCTCTGGTTCGCTCGTTGGCAGAAGTCTTCCTGATTGCTCCGCCAAGTAGATAACAATGGCGCCTGATTCAAAAATAATCACGCCGTTATGATCGATAGCTGGCACTTTACCAAATGGGTTGATTGCCAAATAATCAGCGCCATGTAGTTCCCCAGCAACGTCATCGAGCCCATGAACCTGATGAGGCAATTCGCACTCTTCCAGCGCCCACAGCACACGTAAATCCCTTGTAATCCCAATTACCTGTGACGTTACTTTTCCAAATCCATACATAGTAATCATCATCAATTCCCTCACGAAAGCTGCTGCCCCAAAACTGGGCTGCACTCGAATGGTCAAACTATTACCTAGTCGTTCGAGAGTGAGCGAAATCGACAAGCTCCGATGTATTTTCTTGTTGGCAATATCTGCCATAACCGGCACGATGAGTGAGCTGTTTTCAGCAATATTCATTCTGATCGTCAGAACCTTCTCGCTGCCAGGTACCAAGACACGCCTCAATAGATTTTCGCAGACAGCAGGTGAGCGCTTTGAACTCCCACTGCTTCTCGTCCCAGCGATCCTCAATATTTCCGAGGTAACCTTGCTTAGCGTAGTCCAATAAAGCTGCGTGTTCCTTTGCTAGTTGGCCTTTTGCCCATTCAGCCGCGACATCTTTTGAAGCAATTTCACCCGTTGCTGCCGTTAGCCACATGCGAGACAAGGTTAAGACCACATTGCGTTCATCACCTGCTGTCTCTGACAGCAACGTAGGCAAGGAATCACGAATCGCTCTTTGGATATCAGCCATTGGCACTGGCTCAAGCACCTCAGCGGCATTGATCCCATATAGCGGCAGGCTATTATCGACCACTTTTTTCAGAACAATCGCTAGGTCAGGATCATAGGCTGGTTTCGGGATGTGCCCTGCCTCGAATTCATCCCGCAACCACTCACCGTATATAAGTTCCGCACGAGGCGGAAACCGCCAGGGCACAACATCAGAGACTGTGATAACCGTCAGCTCTATTGGCCTGGTAGCTTGTGCATTTCCAATCGTCCCAGAGACCTTCATTAGCTGGGCAATGAGGGCTTCCCTCTGCTTATGGGTTGGCGAATCATTAACAACCACCAGAATATCGACATCGCTATTACGCTTTAAGCCACCGGTAACAGCAGAACCAAATAGATAAATACCCACAATCGACTCACCATGCACGTCTTCAACGATGGACTGCGCTTGTCTTGCTTCGTCTGGAACCACGGGATACACCACTTTTGCTGGTATTTAGCTTCCTACAACAATGAAACGCGGCGATGGAAAAAAGCTGACCGGGCAGAGAGTATTTATGTGTTTTTTGGTGGCTCGATATCTTCACCAAAAATGATTTTATACCCCTCGGGAGTTGTGACACCAAACTCACGCATGCCTCACGATTTACCAGCAATTGCCTGAAAAATATCAGCTCCACGGCCCTGATAGTCATTATAAATTTCGTCAATACCTACACAGTTCACATAGGCAAAGTACGAATGTTCTTGCGTTTCACGAGCGGAAATTTCATCAGGGCAGTGGCCTAACATGATATGAAAACTGCCAAGGCTGAAAAACGACCAACCCTCCACGCGAAATTGGACAGAAAAGCCAAGCTTGTCGAGAAAGTAGCTTTCGATACGCTCAATATCCTTGACCGCAAGAACATGCTGGGTTGAGGTGACTGCAAACATTGATGGCTCCTTTCAGCGGTATGAATACTCACCATACCTGCAGAATTCATGGTTATTTACAGTTATCTACTAGCAAACTCTTCGAGCGCTTTGCCTGCCAATCGGTAGCCAACCCATTCATTTTGCGGCTTTGCGCCTATTGACTCATAGAACTGGATAGCCGGTTCATTCCAATCAAGTACGCTCCACTCAAAACGACCGCACTCTTTCGATACAGCAATACTAGCTAGATGTTTCAGAAGCGCTTTACCAGCACCAACGCCCCTATGTTCAGGAGAAACATACAAATCCTCAAGATATAACCCATGCTTACCAAGCCATGTTGAGAAATTGAAAAAATAAACAGCAAAACCAATAGGTTCGTTATTAAAGGTACAAATAACGGCTTTCGTAGTCGTGTTGGCACCAAACAAAGCGTTTTCTATATCCGCGACTGTCGCTAATACTTCATGCTCTGCTTTCTCATAAATCGCAAGTTCTACGACAAACTTATGGATTAAAGCCGAGTCTTCAATGGTCGCTTGACGGATGTCTACTCCTGACATTTTACACTCCAGTATTCAACAATATATAGCAGTAACTATAAGCCCAGACACGTAAACTTTAACCACCCGTGGCAGTGCCTCTTTAAGTGAATAGCGGCGCCCCCCTTATCAACTAAGCGGGTTGTAGCCACCGCCAGACTAAACCATGGGCATTAAACATCAGCAGGTTGCCACTCACAATCATTGCTAACCCTATAAGTGCATCCGCATGCCACTGGTAACCCTCGAACACCGTTGACAGCGCCAGCGCAACCAAAGGAAACAATACCGTCGCGTAGGCCGCTTTACCGGCACCAATCCGGCCAACCAGCATAAAGTAGGCACCAAAGCCTCCTACCGAGCCTATTACCGCCAAATAAACCAAGGCTCCCAAGTATCTCGGTTCCGCTGGCAGGCTAAAACTGGCCCCCTGCGACCATGCAATCGACCCCATTAGCACTCCCCCATACAGCATGGCAAAGGCGTTGGTAGTGTTGATTTTCAGACCCCGCCGCTGGTGCCTGACCGACACCATGTTACCCAGCGAAAACCCGTAGGTGCCCAGCAACGCCAAGCCAATGGCGCCCAGCAGTTCCCACGTAGCCTCAACGGTGACCAGATCCTGCCAGAAAATCAGCGCCATACCCGGCAGACCAAGGGCCAACGCCAGGTAGAATACCCGCGGAACCGGTGTGCGAAAGAACAGGTAGCCATTGACCGCATTAAACAGTATCGACATCGAAAACAGGATAGCAATCAGGCCGCTGGGTAGATAACCCGCAGCGGTATAGAAGCAGTAGAAATTCAGCCCAAACACACAGCCACCCTGCAACAGGCAAAAAAGATGATCCCTGGCTTGCAGAGCCTGACGCCTGCGAAACAACGCAAGCCCGCCCAGCAACACCAGCGCAGCGATGAGGAAGCGGTAAAACACCGAGACTGGCACCGCCACGTCGCCCACTTGCCAGGCAATAGCCAACCAGGTCGATCCCCAGATCAGAACCGTTGAGATATATAAAAAGCTATTCATGGCTTGCCCTTCCCTGAGTGGTTAGCGTCAGCCATAGTGTCGCTTCCAAGGTACAGACTGGCTTGCCAGCGATTGCCCTTGTTTGTCTATTCTTGCGGTTGAATGATCCGTTGGATTGAGTTTCGAACTGAGCCTGAGTACTGTTAACGAAGTGCCCAGGAGCCGCCAATGTTCACCGATACCTTGAACCACTATCCCAGGATGAGACAGACGCAGGCGCGTCTGGTGAGTAGCACCCAGCTAAAAAACGGCATGGCGCTGGCACGTTGGAGTAACTTAAAAGACCGTATTGAGAACATTCACTCAAACCACCACACTCTGAGCGTTTATCTTAACGGTGCAGAGAACTCCCTGCGCTGGCAGGGTTCACAAACCATTGCCAGCGCGACCAGCAACAGCGTGTGTTTAATGCCCGCCAACCTGGACACCAATTGGGAAGTACGCGGGCCTATCTCACATCTGCATTTCTATTTCAGCGACACTCACCTGAGCCAGTTGATCGAACAGGTATGGGATAAAGATGGCCAACGTGTACAACTGGACGAAATCGACTTTGCCGAGGACGCCCTGCTCACTCAGCTGTTTTGCACTACCCTTGGCCAGAGCAACTGGCAAGACCCTCTAGATCAAATAGCGCTGGATTCCGCCACCCAAACGGCATTGATACATACTCTACGCCACTACAGCCAGCGCCGCCTGCCGACTTTGCGCCCCACTGGTGGCCTGCCTACATGGCAATTAAAACGCGTGGTGGAGTTTATTGAGCATCACCTGAACCAACCGCTTACGCTAACAGACATGGCGGGCGTCACCGGCCTGAGTGACTTTCACTTCGCCCGTATGTTCAAACAAACCACTGGCTACCCACCACATCGCTATGTGCTGAACCGTCGTCTTACCCAGGCGCGCCACTTGCTGGTGGAGTCATTTCTGAATATGACCGAGATTGCATTACAATGCGGTTTTGGCTCTAGCAGTCATTTCAGTAACCGCTTTCGCGCAGAGACAGGCGTCAGTCCTACGGAGTATCGGGCGAAACAACGTAGCTAGAGACTAGCCCGCGTCTTATTCTGCTTTTCATTACTCATAGTTTTCCGCTGCCTACGTACAAATGCACAGGCAGCTTATATATTGCATTAGCGAACCAAGCTAGCCTAATAATGGCCCTGCCAGGCGTTGTTTCTGTGCACGAACAGTTTCTGTTAGAAAATCCATAAACGCATGAATCCTCACTACGCCACGTAGATCCGGGTGCATTAGAAACCACAAGCCGTATTCCAGCTCGGGGATGGGATCAGTGAGCTGGATAATGTCTGGGTCTTCGTCGGCAAGATAGCAGGGCAGAACGGCCAACCCCATACCGGAGCGAACAGCGCTGAGTATATTGACCAGGGTATCCACACGGTAGACACAGGCCGTTTTTAGCGCGTGCTTATCCATCCACTGATCCAATGCTGAATCCTGCAATCGTGATCCGGCACCAATCCAGGGTTGGCTAGCAAGGCTCTTGATGGAAGCCCCTGGTGTCAAATTGAGGCTTCGGTGTCCGTAGACAGCTTGTCCAATAGCGGTCAGCGGTCGCCCAATCAGATTTTCAGGGGGAGCGTTGGATGGACGGATGGCGACGTCAGCTTCTCTGCGTGTCAGGTTGAACAACTGGTTGGATACGGCGACATCCAGCACGATGCCTGGATATGTATGCTGAAACTGTGTGAACAGCGGAGAGAGCAGTCCCATCAACAAAGAGTCCGTTGTGGTAGTCCAAATTTCCCCTTTCGGCTCCAAGTCGCGCCCGGCGACTTTACGTTCGGCGTCCAAAGCTGCTTCATCCATTATTCTGGCGGTGCCGGCAAGCTCTTCTCCAGCAAGCGTTGGCCGGTAGCCAGTTCGGCTTCTTTCAAAAAGAGAAACACCCAGACGCTGTTCGATATCACCCAGCCGTCGGAAAACCGTGGCGTGACTGACGCCCAGAGCGCGTGAAGCACCAGACAAAGAGCCTGCATTCGCTATTGCCAGGACAACCTCAAAGTCATTCCAGGCCAGATGGCTCCTTGTATTCTGTGGAATGGCAGGGGGTTGCCGGAGATTCTTGCCTGTTCGTTTTTGCAAAGTTAATGCTCGCTTTTATGGAATACCTTGCAGTTTAGAACAAGATTAGCATGAACCTGAACCTATGAAACCACGCTTTCATCCCGTCACCTGGGACGACGCAATAGAGGTCAGGAACATGTTGAACTCAAGAAAAGAGCAGAACTTGCAACGCCACGTCTCGTTACCCTGCGGCGATAAAGATGGCATGCCAAAAGGAAGTGCCGACGATTCGCTCAAGGAAAGCATCCCTTCCAGATACTGCGATGGCCGAGGAGGCATTAATCTTGAGCGTGTGCGGCTGGATCAGCACGAGGCTCGGCGACAGGTCATTCAGTCGATGATACGCCATCTCCAACAGGTGTGGTCTCGCTGATGAGACACCGCATGAGCAACGTCTAATGCGGCCAATACGCGTAGCTTCGCTGTGGGTCTGGGCCACAATGGAAAGCCATCACTGTGACTACGCTTACTAGGCTCTTAAAGATCCCCAAACATTATTTTTTGTAATGCCAAAACATTAATGGCACATCAATACTCGGGCGGGGCGCCGGAGCACCCCTTTCTCAGTTTCAGTGAATGTCAGTCATACCAGTGGTGGATTACGCTCAGCGAACTGGCCGTTCCAATAGGGATAATAGGGGTAAGGCGGAGTCACCGCACTCGCCTCATCCAGACGTGCGACCTGGGTTTCATCAAGGCGCCAGCCAACCGCACCGAGATTCTGCCGTAACTGGGTTTCGTCCCGGGCCCCCATCAAAACCGATGACACCGTTGGACGGCGCAGCAACCAGTTAATCGCTACCTGGGGCACGCTCTTGCCGACTTCTTCAGCGATCTCAAATAGCACGTCCAGTACTCGGTACAGTCTTTCATTCGGCACCGGCGGCGCGAATTCTTCGGTCTCGTGAAGACGGCTCCCGGCGGGCAGTGGTTGGCCACGCCGAATCTTACCGGTCAGGCGGCCCCAGCCCAGCGGGCTCCACACCAGAGCACCCAGGCCTTGATCCTGCCCCAACGGCATCAGCTCCCACTCGTAATCCCTGCCCACCAGGGAGTAATACGTCTGGTTCGCTACGAAGCGCGCATAGCCATAACGCTCGGCAACGCTCTGGGACTTCATCAACTGCCAACCAGAGAAGTTGGATGCCCCTAAGTAGCGAACCTTACCAGCCCGCACCAGATCATCCAGTGCGGACATCACCTCCTCCACCGGGGTCATGGCATCGAAGTGATGCAGTTGCAGCACATCGATATAATCGGTTCCCAGCCTTTTTAGTGCGCGCTCGGTGGCGCGGATCAAGTGGTGTCGAGAGCTGCCCACGTCATTGGCGTCCTCCCCGCTGCGTAGTGACAGCTTCGTGGACACGATCACCCGGTCACGACGGCCTTTGATCGCCGCACCAAGGATCGCTTCCGATGCACCATCGGAATAAACATCTGCGGAGTCGAACAGATTGACCCCAGCGTCCAGGCATATATCGATCAGCCGCTTCGCTTGCTCAACATCGGTATTGCCCCAGGCACTGAACAGCGGCCCCTTGCCACCAAAGGTGCCAGCTCCAAACCCCAATGCAGGCACTTTGAAACCAGACCGCCCTAGATAACGATATTCCATCACACTCGCTCCTGTTCGCAGGAAATTGCCGAGGCAGGCCCAATGGACTCGCCATGCTCACGCTTGATTGCCCAGACGGCCACTGCCAGCCCGGTAAGAGCAACCAGTGCGGCGGCGCCAGGCACGGCGGTAAAGCTGCCGCTTCGCTCGATCACCACACCACCCAAGCCCGCACCAATGGCATTGCCCAGATTGAACGCACCGATATTGAAGCTGGACGCCAGGCTGGCCGCGCCTTCCGCCCGGTTAAGTACCCACAGTTGCAAGGGCGCCACCGTCGCGAAACCGGCCATGCCCAGCAGGCCGACGAAGACCACCGTTGTCCACTGATAGCCGAGCGCAAAAGGAAACAGGCCCAGCACCGCCGCCAGCACTGCCAATGTGGTTATCAGGGCCGGTGTCAGCCCACGATCCGCGAGACGTCCGCCGAGCAGGTTACCGATGATCATGCCGACGCCGAATACCAGCAGAATCAGCGACACCACATCCTGGGAGAAACCGGCGATGCCCGTTAGCATCGGCTGGATGTAGGTAAACACGGTGAACACCCCGGCGATGCCAAGCGCTGTCATCAACAGCCCCAATAACACCGTGGGTCGACCGATCGACGCCAGACTCTTTTGCCAACCCAATGTCTCACCGTCACCGCTGTCACGAGGCACCATGAGGGCGATCACCAGGGTCGCCAGTACGCCCACACCGGTAATTGCCCAGAAGGTGGTGCGCCAGCCGTATTCGTGCCCCAGCCAAGCGCCAGCGGGCACGCCCAGCAGCGTCGCCACGGTCAAGCCGGTGAACATCGTGGCGATGGCACTGGCCCGTTTGTCCGGCGCTACCAGGCCAGTGGCGACCACCGAACCGACGCCGAAAAAAGTGCCGTGTGCTAGAGAAGTCGCCACCCGGGCAACCATCAGCATCGAGTAGTTCGGAGCCAGCGCGCAGGCTAGGTTGCCGAGGGTGAAAATAATCATCAACGCCACCAGCACCCTCTTGCGAGGCCAGCGGGCGCTAGCAATGGTGAGCAACGGCGCACCCACGAACACACCCAAGGCATAGCCGGATATCAGCAGGCCCGCTTGGCGGATGCTCACATCCAGGTCAGCGGCCACTTGCTCCAGCACGCCCATGATTACGAACTCGGTGGTGCCGATGCCGAAGGCACCAATGGTCAAAGCGTAGAGCGCCCAGGGAACCGGGCGCGAAGAGATTGAAGTCATCATCGAAACATCCATCAGGGAGTGATGAAACGAATGCTAGACCCGCATCGCCCTCCTTGATACCTTTAGTATCTTCAATGACTTTCAAGATTTAATTGATAATGAGACGGCCATGGATCGCCTGAGCGACATCGCCCTTTTTCTTCGCGTGGTGGATCTGGGCACGATCAGCGCTGCCGCCCGCAGCCTTGACCTGTCAGTGGCCGTGGCCAGCCAGCGGCTACAGCGGTTGGAAAAGGGTCTCAATGTCCGGCTGTTGCACCGCACAACCCGTCGCCTCCACCCCACCCCAGAGGGGCTCGCGCTGGCGGAACAAGGCCGCGAGTTGGTGGAGGGGCTGGAAGCACTCACCCAGGATCTACGCGGCAGCGCCGACAACGTCACCGGCACCCTGCGCGTCACCCTGCCCCACTCCTTCGGGCGTCAGTACATTTCACCGCTGTTGCCCGAGTTCCTTAACCGTTATCCCCGGCTGGATCTGTGTGTCGGCCTGACTGACCAGGTAGTGGATCTGGTGGGTGAGGGCTACGATCTGGGCATTCGCATCGGCATTCTGGAAGATTCCAGCCTGGTGGCCCGACGCCTGGCCGACGACGAGCGGGTACTGTGCGCCTCTCCCGACTACCTGAAACGCCACGGCACCCCACAACACCCCGGCGACCTGGCCGATCACCAATGCCTGGTACTTTCCAGCAGTCGGCGTCGGCAGGATATCTGGCACCTCACCGACAACCAGGGGCAAAGCGAGGCGATACAAGTAGGCGGCCGCATACGCAGCAATCAGGGTGAAATGCTCACCGAGGCGGTACTCGGCGGCCAGGGGATCGCGCAGCACTCGGTGTGGCACATCCACGAATACCTGCGCAACGGCCAATTGAGCGTGGTGCTACCGGATTACCGGTTAACGGAAACCGGCATCTACGCGGTGATGCCCCAGCGGCAGCTGGTGCCGCCTCGGGTGCGGGCGTTTGTGGCGTTTCTAGAAGAGCGGCTCGCTGAACACCCTGTCTGGGCGTTGCGGCGGGAAAAACAGTAAGGGTCAATAATCCGCTTTACCTGCAGCTGTGTGTAATATTTCTGGCGGCCATAATCGTTGACCAAAACGTTATGCAATTTCTCTATGTAGCTTTTAATAGCACGCTTCTTCTTAAAGTTATCGAGTAGCCCCACCCTTAACCTCTATTCTTTAATAAATACCAGGAAACCTCTGGTTAACTATTACGCTTGGCCATACTCTATTAAGAATCGGCTCGTGCACGAGTCCAATCAAAGCACTCATTTACAACCCGTAACTTCGCACGCGAATCCGATTCTTTTTAATAGGCTGTGTCCTTACCTGGCCTGCGCACGCCGACTTTTCAGAAAAATCCTAGGCATTAGTCAGACTCTATAGGCAACTGTTTTTAAACTTCCCCTGTGAGCTCGTTAAGACGCTCTGTTTACTCATGGCCCAAACAAACCCTGTGACACCGCAAAGAGTGCGAAGAGAGGAATTGCCACGACCGTTGCGGCCGCATCAAATGTAATGGCAACAGGCGTTGCGATAACACGCCCGGCTGTATCGATGGGGCCCCTGGGCATGCTCATACTGACTTGATACTCCTTTTCGAGCTTTTCAAGCGGCAAACTTCCTTCAATGGTATATCGCTCGCCTCTAATCTCCCGTATCAACTGGAAGCTATCGGTGACGGGGTTTTTCGTAAAGCCCAATGCGGTTAATTGACTGACAAGTTCGGCTGAAGGGTTCTGTTCATGCAGTGTAAGCTTAATGCTGCCGGTCACCACATTGGAGCTAGAGAGCGAGAAGCCGCTAAATTCGGGAAGAAACTCAACTTCTCGGCTAAGCATCAGCGCCTGGCCAAGTTGCTGCTGAGAGGGAAATAAAAAAGCTTCACGCTGCGTGGTGACCACTAAATCGTTCGTTTCTTTATTAACGTAGAAGCCGTTGACGGCCATCACTCTCTCTGGCTTGGGCTCCCACAGTTTTGTGGTGCAGCCCGCTAAAAAAATACATAGAACGATCACTACTCGATACATGCTTCCCTCCTAGTTATGGCTCATGGCAGTCAAAGTAAACTTTACCTGACCAGAGCTTTAAAAAACCAGGTTTTTTATAAGTATAATTTCATATAAACCTGAAATGGGAGGAGAACGACTCTTCATCGCTATGATCAATACTACGGCGCACCAGCTCCTCGCTATGTTTCGACTGCCGACAGCCGCACATACTCAGGAACCCTTTCCTTGAGCAAGGTGATGAGTTCAGGCTGCATTAACTCGTAGTGGTCGGGAATATCCAGGCAGACTAATCTCTTCCCCTTGAGTAACTCCCCGTACGTCTTGGCGACTTCATTCCGATGGCTCTTTTCCATCACTAGGACGATGTCAGCCCACTCAATTAAGCACCAAGAAACCGGCGTTTTAGCACTCGAACTTGTTCCAGCTCCGATTGCTTGAATACCGGGGTAAGCTGAAAAGATACGTTCAGCCGTCGGACTGCGGAGTCTATTTGCGCTGCATATAAACAGAAGATTCAAAGCTCCTCCCTGGCCCGGCTTTACGACGTGCCTAAAGCACAGCATAATTAATTAGCAGTATTTCGTGCCGTCTATCTTTGCACTTTGCAACCTTTGTAACTTTCTCACGTTATTATAGTTGCTTAGAGCTAGTTAATTACTTAGAGCCAGCTAGTTACTTAGGGCTCGTTAGCTGCTTAGAAGAATTACGGCCCCCACGCCGCCACTCAACCGTAGAAGAGCTGTCATGGACGATAATCGCCTAAATACCCTGGACCGGGCCACCAGTCTGGGCTTGATTTTTCTCGCCTTTGTACAGGGTTGTGCGCTCTATGCGCTACATTTGGCTATCGACCATGAGTACTGGCTGGTCGCCGACCAGCGCTGGCTTAAGGCGCTCTACACCGTCGCAGTCGCCTTGCCAGCGTTTTATCTGATCAGCATCGTGCGACTGCGTGATCGCATCAACTTCCTACCGCTGCTGCTGGCTCCCCTACTGTTTTGGCTGGGCTGGCACCTTGGCTGGGTTGAGCAGGTGCCCGAGCCGCAGCAGTGGGGAGGCCACCCGTTTACCTTTGCCTTTTGCATGGCCGTAGGAGTTGCCTTGTTTATTCTTGCGCTGCTCTTTCGTAGCAGCGCCGCCAGTGGCACTTGGCCAAAAACCTATCAGCCCATGCTGGATTACTCATGGGAGCACGCCCTGACAATCGCCCAACTAGGCCTATTCATTGGCGTTTTTTGGAGCTTGCTATCTTTGTGGGCAGCGCTCTTTTCAGCCATTGGCTTAGACTTTTTCAAAACATTGTTCCAAACACCCGCTTTTTTCTATCCAGTCACCTGGCTGGTGATTGGCATGGGGCTGGTGATGATCCGCAATCGCTTTCGTTTTATCGCGAGCGTAAGACTGATGTGCGAAGCGCTTATCAAGGCGCTACTGCCGCTGGTCGCCCTAATCATATTGATGTTCTTTGCCGTGCTGCCCTGGACCGGGCTACAGCCGATATGGGATACCGGCAGAGCTGCGCAAATACTTATGGCGCTGATGCTGACCCTGCTGCTGTTCTTCAACGCCGTTTTCTATCAAACCGATAACAAGCTGCCCTATCCTATATGGTTACGCAGCGCCGTTATGCTCGCCGTCGTATTGCTGCCGATAGGTAGCCTGCTGGCCGCCTGGGCGCTCTGGCTACGAATCGACCAATATGGACTCAGCTTGGATAGGCTCTGGGCGGCACTGCTGCAAGTGCTAACCGCGGCCTTTACCTTCAGCTATAGTTTGATTCTGCTTTGGCAACGGCAAGCAGCAGTACCCAATCTACAGCGCGCCAATGTTGGCTTGGCCCTGCTGGTGGCCGGGGCGCTGATCGTGGTTAATACGCCGCTGGCGGATATGCGCCACTGGGTGGCCCAGCATCAGGTCAAGCGGTTGATAGACGGACGCACCACTGTGGATGCTTTCGACTACCGCTATCTACGCTTTCACCTCGGCCAGCCGGGCAGTTTGGCATTACAAGCACTCGCTGACAGCGAGTTTGCCCAATCGCGACCTGAGCTGATACGGCGTATTGATCTCTCGCTAAAGCAAACCAATCGCTGGAACCAGGATCCACTCGTGGATACCCACAACCTGGATGATGTCGCCCAGCAGTTTAGCGTGAACCCTGAAGACGCCACGCTACCCGAGCCACTGCTCGCCTTGTTAATTGAGCAGGGCTCAGCCTGCCTAAGCCAAGTTGAACCCTGCCAAGCGTTTCAGGTAAGCAATGAGCATGAATTACAATGGCTTATCTACGCGTCCTACAGCTCGCATGGACAGGTCTATACCGAGCACAATGCAGGCTGGCAGCATTGCGGCCCACCCTCGAAAGCGTCAGGCAACAAATACAAGCCCGCGCAGAGTCAAACGATGCTCGGATTAATTAAGGTGCCGGCTCCCCGCCTTGTCGAGGGTTTACGCGGGGGCTAAAGCCTTACCTCCACGGCTGGATCAGTGCCGGGCTCTAACTGCTCACCGACCCAGAGTCGATGCAACCTGGTTTTGAGAATATCGCCAGGCCCAGAGATGAATTTAGGTTGTCCGAAGTGAGTCATCACTTCGTGCTGGCGCTCTAGTGCACGACGATCCTGCGAGACCACTGGGGCCAGGAACAATCGTATGGCTGCTTGTTTGAGCCAGCTTGGCGCCAACCCCTTGGGTGTCGAAAAGCGCGCGAAAGGAGTGAAACTACTTCCTGTCGCTGGTGTGAAAATGGCGGTGACACACAGGGTTAGCTTGGTCTCACCTTCCCAGCGCGCTTGAACCGTAGTGGGCGGATAATAGCGCGATACACTGCGCGAGCGGTCGCGCTCCAAAAAGCGCGACATCAGACCATAGTCAGGCTGGGTTTGCTCGATGGCCATATCGATCCCGTCGCCGTGGCTGGTAACAATCAGCTCCACTGGCAAGCGTCGATCCCGGCGACGAATAAAACCATGATGCAGATGATTGGTGTGGAACGGATCCATCACATTTTCAACCGCATCGTAGGCGCGACCCACCCAGGTGCCTTGTTGCCACCAGAAATGATCAAGTTCAGGGTTGCCAAAATCAGGCGGTAACACGGGCTCGGGCGGTGCCGCGTCAGAAAGCGCCACAAAGATCCCGCCGTGCCGTTCGACTACGCGCAGTGCGTCGGCCTTCAGCTTTTGATCATGGGCCGTATCGACCAAACAACCGGGCACTTCGATACAGGTTCCATCGCTTGCGAAGCGCCAGCCGTGGTAAGGGCACTCGAGTGCCCCCTTGTGCACACGCCCTTCAGAAAGTGGGTAATTGCGGTGCGGGCAGCGATCAACCAAGGCGCCAATCCCCTCTTCGCTGCGAAAGAGTGCAATCGGTGTATCGCAACACATGACCTTTTGCGCTTTGCCGCGTTTCAGGTCTTTCGATAAGGCAACCATGTGCCAGGCATCACGGACTGACTGGGGGAATGTCATTAAGGCAGCTCCTCACCATTCCACTCGAGATCGTAAGTGGCGGCGGCATTCGTCGAGATATTGTGTTTGAAACCCGTCAGGGAGAAGGAGGCGGCGTCGCAAAGCGCACCAAGCAAAGGCCAGCGATCGCCAGGCCGAGACACCACGTCGCGCCCGGTAGCAACGCAGCGCCACCAATCGCGCATACGCGCACCACGCACCGCCTGCGACAGGCCAAATACGACCATCGCCGGGCCAAGATAAAGAGTGCGTGGCGCGGCTTCAGGTGCGGCGATCCCGTCACCGATTGCATGGGCAAGATGACCGGCACCAGTGAGCAGATGCACACCGCTGGTCGCGCGCGGATTGCACTCAAGCAAGTAAGCAACGCCAGCTTCATCGAACATTGCATCGCAGGCGAACTGCCCATGAATGGCGGCACACTGCGCCAGGCGAACAGCTATTTTTCGTAGCGCTTCGCGATGCTGATCAGCGACAGGTTCGAAAGCATAGCCAGCCCCTCCGCCCAGGCGCCAGCTGGAACGGTAGGCAGCAAAGGCAACCAACTCTCCCCGATGCGCCACGCCGTGAAAGCAGACTTCTTCGCCGTAAATACGCGTTTGTGCCATCCAGGGGTTGTCGTGGCTGGGTGTAATAGCGGACAACGCACGCCGGCCTGGGGCGACCAGTGCGCTATCACCGAATCGGCTAAAACGCGGTTTGAACACCCACTCGCGACTTCTGCTAGCGAAGCGAGTCAAGTCTTCTACGGAGTCTATCGGATGGCTGTCCGGCACGGGCAGGCCCCATTCGCCACAGTGGCGCGCAAAGGCGAGCTTGTCGTGTAGTTGGCGCAACGTGGCAAGGTTAGGCACAAACAGGCGCTCACCCAATCGGCACTGAAGGGCGGGCGCCGCAAGATGGAAAACCTCCTCGCAGGTCGGCACCACCCGCTCGAAACCGAAGGTATCGACTAGCTCGACAATACGCGCGCGAAAGGCTTCGCCCTGCTGCCGTGGCGCGGGATAGCGGTGAACCCGCGCAGGTGCTTGCGACCAGCGCGCCATGCGCACCGGTACGCTGTCAGCCAGATGCGGCTCCCATCCGGCGGCGGCGAAATCCCGGGCAATATCCAGCGCGGCAACCGCCCGGGCGCCGGTAATAAGCACGCGTCTAGCCATCACGCCACACCACTTTACGGCGCTTGGGGCCGCTCCACGCGCTTAGATCATGAAAGACCTCAACCGGCACCGGCAAATCCCATGCCTGGCTCAGCGCCTGTGCAGCCGTGGTTGAAATCGTGGCTGGGCAAGGCGGCGACAAATGCAGCACGACGCGCTCAGGCCCCGCTTCAGCCTGCCAGATCTTGTCGCCCCCCAGCACCGTCTCAAGCGCGGCTACCACTTGGGGTGGCGTAACGCTCTGATCTGCAAAGCGCCAGATATCGTTCACCCGGCCTTGAGGCGCATGGATGACGCGACCCGCAAAACCGCACGGGCAGGAACAAGCGTCGAGCTCAAGATAATCGTCGCCGCGAACACGGACAATCGGTTGGCTGGTGCGGCGAAGGTCGGTAATGATCGGTCGATAGCCGGGCGTGCCGGGAACCGGCTCAAGCTCGATAGCCATCGCATGATCGTTGAGATGCAGCCGGCCGTTGGCACACTCAGCGGCCAGAAACCCTTCGGTCGCTTGGTATATTTGGCGTGGCCTTACCCCTAACCGCTCAGTAAAGAAGTGGCGCTCAGCTTCACCGGCGGGTTCGCTGCCGCAAAACAGATGCTGCAGCGAGGGGAAATGCGCCCCTGCTTCAGCGAAAGCGGCCAGCCGATGGGGCGGTGCGATCAGGATCGTCGGCTCGAATTGCGCCAATTCCGCAACGCTCTGTTCAATCGACGCTTCGAGGGGGAAATGGGCAAACGTAAACCGCCCTCGCCCCACATCGCTGTAGAGCGCATTACTGGCGCGCAAATGCAGGGCGAGCCGCTGGCGCTTGAGCAAGGCACGCGCCGGTAGCAGTCGGGCCAGGCTCTGGCCGATGTAGTCGGCACGTTCTGCGGGGCTGGAGAGAAATAGCCCTCGCGCACCGCCTCCCGTTCCGGTCGACCAGCCTGCCGACAATTCGCCAACGGCTGTGCCTTGCTCTGAGGCGGCGGCCAACCCGCGCAGTTCCTCATCGCTCATGCCTAGGCTATTCCAAGCGCCGTAATCAGCACGAAGATCCGCGATGTCAGTGACCGGAAACTCCGCCAGATCACGACCGGCATATCTTGCCAGTGCGGGCGTAAGGGCGATGACAGGCTGCAGCTTGCGCCACATGCTGGCTCGCCGCGCAGCCAGTTGCCCCGGCGACAGGCTCAGCGCACGCCGCGTTCGTATCCATGCGGCTAAGACCCGGTCAGTTCGCATAATGGTCACCAAAACGCTTGGCACTGGCAGCGCAATGCGAAGGTAGGATGACCAAGTCGCCATTGCAGCACGACCCCTCGCTCAACAGGTTTAGCGTTGCTCGATAACGACGGGTATCACCGAGAAGCGTGGTGGTAAGCCACGGCGGCGGCCGGCGCTGCGTGATTGATTTGCCAAGCCACACCGCATCAGCAGCCAGCAAGACCTGGCGATCGTCGGTGGTGCGCAGTGCCAGCCCCCAGTGGCCGACGCAATGACCGGGCAGTTCGACGGCGATCAGACTACCGTCACCCAGGATGTCACGACCTTCGCTGAAGGGCGCGAACCCACTGGGTAACGCCACTGCTGGCGCATCTTCGAAAAAGCGAGCATTTGCATCGGCTGCCTGGGGAACCAGCGCAGGCAGCAGGCCCTGGCGCACGCGGCCAAAGCGACCCGGTCGGCGCAATTCGGAAAGGCCCGCACGGGCGCAATAGACCGGCCGCTGGGCAAGGTGGGTCATTCCCGCGACGTGGTCGCCATGAAAATGCGAGATGATGGTGCCAGCAATCGCGCTGTCTTCAATCCCATGGGTCGCGAGCCAGGCGCTCCACGCCTGCTGTGCATCAATTTTGACCGGCGTTGTCCAGCGATAGAACCGCTCGGGAAACGTCTCGGTTGCATCGATAAAAGCAGGATCATAGCCGGTATCAAACAACAAAATATCCCGCGTCGGGTGCTCAATCACCCCCACCATGGCGGGAAAATCAACCGCACATAGGCTCCCACCTGAGAGAGTGGCGATCTCTGGATGGCGGCATAAACCGCGTTCAAGCCAACGGAATCCGACGCGGATCATGGCTGCTTTTCCTGCGTGGCAAGCTGCCGCGCTTCGGCCAGCAGAGTCGCCAGTGCATCATGCTGGGGTCGGTAGCCGAGTAATCGCTGAGCAGGCTCGAGATCAAAGGTCTGAGAGTAGGCCAGCGTCGCCAGCTTGTAACGGGTCAGCATCGGCTCGCGAGCAGAGCGCATCAGCAGCGCAGCGTTTTCACTGAGCACAGCAATAGCACGCGCCAAGCCAACCGGCAGCGAGACAAGCTGCGGTGTTTTTCCCAACGCATCGGCGAGCTTACCAGCCACCTCTCGTACCGCAATGGGGCTACCTCCCGATATGTTGATTGCCTTTCCGGCAAGCCCGACTGCCTGCTCCTCAGCGGCGCAGATAGCCCATGCGGCGTCGCGCAGATCGGTCAACTCAATCAGCGCCCTGCCGCCACGCGGAAGCGGCATCCGCTCGCGCCCCGCAAGCTCGGCCAGCTTGGGCAGGATCACCTGATCGCCCGGCCCCACTAGCGCCCGCGGGCGAATGGCGCAGCAGGCCATGGCGTCTTCCCGCGGCGCAAGCACGCTGCGTTCCGCCGCGTGCTTGGTACGTGCGTAATGATTAAGTGGCTGAAGCGCGGGGCCGTCATATTCGCCGATGGCTATCCGGTCACGATACGCAGCAAAAACTGACGGCGAAGAAACAAACACGAAACGCTCAACGCCCGAGCGGCTGGCCGCTTCAAGCAGGCGTTCGGTCAGTTGAATGTTGTGAATCTCAAATGCTCGCCGGGGGCCCCAGCTGGCCGATAAGGCGGCGGCATGAATCACGCTATCGACATCCTTTAAGAGCCCGCGAAAATCAATTTCTGGCTGGGTAAGATCCGCCCTAACAAACTGCGCGCCGAGTGACGTAAGCGCCTCGCCCGCCGCCTGCGAACGCCCTGTGGCTCGCACAGCATGCCCGCGTTTTAGCGCCTCGCGCACCAGCGCCATGCCCAGCCCGCCGGTCGCCCCGGTGATAAGGATACGCCGTTGACTCATAGATTGAGCACCATTGCACTGGCACTGATCCCCGCGGCAGTGCCCAACAGCAGGATATAGTCACCCGGCTTGGCGACCCCCGTCGTGAGTGCGTGGGCGAGCACGCTCGGGATTGAGGCGGCGATCTGGTTACCGGTCGTTGGGAAGATATTGACCACGCGGTCACTGTTGGGCGCGAAAAGCCGCTTGATATGCTCGACCCCTGGCGCACTCGCCTGGTGGCAAATCACGCAGGCGAGATCATCCTTGCTTATTTCCGCCTGCTCGAGCGCACGCTCGATGACGCCAGGCAACGCTTTGGCAGCGGCCTTGAAGATGCCAAAGGCGTCCATCTCGAAATAGGAACCGGCGACCAGCGCCTGGTAACCTTCAGCGATGCGCAACTTTGTGCCGCCCGCGCGAAGCTGCGCTAGCGCATGGTGAGCACCATGGGTAACCGAAACGCTTGAACGCATTCCACAGATTGGGTCTGACGTCGCCTCAATCGCCAGTGCCGCTGCGCCATCGCCAAAGATGGAGCGCGTTTTCGGTTCCTCAGGATTAAGCCCTGCCGACGCAATATCGCTCGCAAATACAAGCGCTCGCCGCCAGCGCCCGCAGGCAATTCCCATAGCGGCGATATCCAGTGCCACCATAAAGGATAAACAGGTCTGGTTAACGTCGAAGCTAGGCACGCCGGACTGGCCAAAGCCGAGACGGTTCTGGACTAAAGCGGCTGTAGACGGAATCGGTTGCTCCATAACGCCACAACCGCCAATGATGACGTCGGGCGGTGTATTGCCCCAGCCAGCGCGGTTCAACGCCTCGCGGGCGGCCTCGGTCGCCATCATCGAGGTAGTCTCCTCCTCGCTCGCGACATGGCGCGCGGCAATGCCAAACTGACGTTCAGTCCAGCCGGGCGATTGACCTTGACGCTCGTCCAGGGCGCGCGAAGTTAACAGGGTGCGAGGGCGATAGCTGCCCCACCCGGCAATCGTAAAGTTGCTAATCATATGTCCAATTCTAATCGATTCGCTCTCATACTCTAATAAAGCTTAATATCAATCAATTAGAAATTAGACGATGTTCATTTTATGGTTAACTTGGCGGATTGCGTAAAGGAGAGCCAATCACACGCTAAATATAGTCTTCCAGCTGTCAGACCGGCGGCACCATCGTCAATGGCTGAGGCGAGATCCCACTCGATCACATAAGGCATGGCTGCGATGAACCACGACACCGATCAAAAACCCCAGCGCTGGCTTAATAGTGCCACCCATCACCACTGGCTGACCCGCGAAGGGCTCGCATTGTTCGAATTTCATCGCCAGGCGCGTCTGGCCTCTGGCGGTTTCGCAGTACTCAATGGTGACGGGCGCATTCCCGACGGCGCCAGCGCCGACACCATGCTCACCGCACGCATGGCGCACAGCTGTGCCCTGGCGGCGCTACAAGGCTTACCAGGCGCTGCAGCACTGGCCGAGCATGCCATTCGCGCGTTGTCTGGCAAGCTGCGCGACGAGCATCACGGAGGCTGGTTCGGGGCCGACCCCGCCACCAGCGAAGACCTCACTAAGCAGTGCTATACCCATCACTTCGTCGCCCTCGGTGCCGCCACTGCAACCCACGCCGACATTCCCGGCGCGGCGGCTCTGCTCGAAGAGGCCATTGGAGTGATCGACACCCGCTTCTGGTCGATGGATGAGCAAGCTTTTGTCGAGAGTTTTAGCCAGGACTGGAGCGAACTGAGCGACTACCGCGGCGGTAACAGCAACATGCACGGCGTAGAGCTGTGCTTAGCACTAGCCGATGTGCGCGACGAACCGCTATGGCTTGACCGGGCGCTAGCCATCGTTGAACGGCTGATTCACCACCACGCGGCTCCCCGGGATTACCGCATCCTCGAGCATTTTCATGGCGACTGGTCAGAATGGCCGGAGCACAACGCCGACCGCCCCGACGACGGGTTCTATCCCTATGGCGCCACGCCGGGACACGGTTTCGGGTGGTCGCGACTGATGCTACACCTGGAGGCAGCGCTTGAATCTCGCGGCCGCGCAGCTCCTTCTTGGTTATTCGCTGACGCCGCGGCGCTATTTGACGCCAGCCTGCGTGACGGCTGGGCCACCGACGGCGCCCCGGGGCTAGTGTATACCGTGGATTGGGAGGGTCGCCCAAACTCCCTGCGGCGTCGCCACTGGACTCACGCCGAAGCACTGGCCGCCTCTGCCGCGTTTCTACGGCGCACAGATCAGCCCCACTACGAGCGCTGGTATCGGCGGCTTTGGGATTTCATCGATACCACTTTTATAGATCGCGCGCGGGGCGGCTGGTATCAGGAACTCGACGGTAAGCTACAGATCGACACTACCGAAGGCGACATCAAGCCCGATCTCTACCACGCTTACCAGGCAACGCTGCTACCGCGGCTCCCCTTGGCACTCAATTTAGCGTTGACTGTCGAGCGGCTGTAGTAGTTCAATCTTATTAACTTATAGAGAAGTCTAGTCCCGCTGAAACGTCGGCAGGTTATCTGTCACCTCATCGACAACCAGGGCAAATAACGATGGCAATGTCTTCGCCCACCAATGTCGTTGCGCCAACGTCCTCGTTGAAAGCGCTTCCGAAAGACGAGTACCAGAGAATCATCCAGCCCATACGTGCTTTGTAGTGCGGCAGTTTAAGACACTACGTTATGATTTGTTGTACGCGACACACGTTTGAACAGCACTCGAAAATCGAGCCGGACTCTCCGCCATCATTAGATGCCCTGTGTCCGCAATGTTAATTCGCATCGTGCATGTCCGAGTTAACCAATCGGGTACGTCCCAACCATCAGGCGATCGAGAGCCAGCAATTAAACTGACGGCAAGGCCAGAATCGATAAGGCGAGAGAGGGTTTGGAGATACGTACTCGGCTTCGTCGCTTCGACTACCGCTTTGGCTTGCGCTTTTATGGTCGTCGCTGGCTGATTGGAAAGCCAGGAGGTAGCTAAACGCGACGTCCATTCCGTAATAGGCACGCCGGCGCTCGCGAACCAATCAGATGGCGCGTGCCTATAACCGGCCACTATTTCTTCAACTTTCTCTATCGGCATAGAGGCCAATTCGGCAGACCAGAAAGCGTCTTTAATAGTGAGGTTTCCTTCCACGCTGATTAAAGACGCCACTAGCTCTGGAAAACGATCGGCCAGCAAAACTGCAATTGCGCCTCCTACCGAGTGTCCTACGATGTGAGCCTGTTCAATTCCGGCGTCTAAAATGTACTTAGCAACGTGTTCCGCTTGAGCGAGTAAATCGATGCCTGCTGTTTCTTGCTGGGAAAGCGCGCCGTAGCCAATCAAGTCAGGCGCATGCACCTCTACTTGATCGAACTCTGCCAATATTTTCGGATCGTTCAAAGAGCCAAACAAACCGTGAATAAGAACGACCGCTTGCTTTCTATGCGTCATTTCAATTTCCTCGCTCAATAAGATTCTCAACATTATGTCGCTCGTTGAGCATACTCAAGGAGCGTCCGATGGATTGCCGTGTTGGTTGATTGGTAGCTTATACTCCTTCGGGTGGTTACTGCATTTAATGAACATGAGTCGGAACAGCATCACAACCGGGAAGAGACTATGCAGACGATCGAACTAGGCGGAGAAAGTGTACCCCGCATAGGCCAGGGAACCTGGCATATGGGCGAGAATGCCGGGCAGCGGCAGGCTGAGGTCAGGGCGCTGCGCGAAGGGCTGGATCTGGGCATGACGCTGATCGATACCGCCGAGATGTATGCCGAGGGTGGCGCTGAGGAGATCGTTGGCCAAGCTATCCACGGTCGGCGCGATGAGGTGTACCTGGTCAGCAAGGTCTACCCCCACAACGCCAGCACTAAGGGTGTACAAGCCGCCTGCGAGCGCAGCCTGCGCCGATTGGGCACTGACACTATCGATCTGTACCTGCTGCACTGGCGCGGCCAGTATCCATTGAGCGAAACAGTGGAAGCGTTTGAGCGGCTGCGCGAGCAGGGAAAGATACTGCGCTGGGGCGTGTCGAACTTTGATATTGACGACTTAGTAGAGCTCGACGCGCCAGCTTGCGCCACCAATCAGGTGCTCTATAACCCTGAAGCACGGGGCATTGAATACGACCTGCTGCCCTGGCAAGCGCAACACAACATGCCGCTCATGGCCTATTGCCCCATTGGGCAAGGCGGCGCGCTATTGCATAACGCCGCCCTGCAACGCATAGCCGACAAACACAGCGCCACCACCGCGCAAGTCGCCCTCGCCTGGGCACTGCGCCACTCTGGCGTGATTGCTATTCCTAAAGCCGTAAATCTGGAGCACCTCAAACAGAACTTTGATGCAGATAACGTCAGACTCGATGAAGATGATCTGGCCCAGATCGACGCCGCCTATCCTCCGCCAACGCGCAAGCAGCCTTTTCAGATGGTGTGAGCCCGAGCAATTAACGGCACAGCACTGGAGCGATGTCATGTCACTGCCCGCCCCAAAACCAACCCCCTGGATCAGTTTTCTCGCCGACCCTGAGTGGTCGATCTGGCGCACCAACTGGTTTGTGAATAAGGTATTTGTGCTGACATGCTTTGTGCTGGTGTTGGCTGCCACGGTGCCGATTCAAAAAAACCTGAAGGAGCGACCGCTATGAAGCCTCACATCAAGCATCGCATCACGCGCAGACAAAGCCTTACGCTCATCGGCGCCACGCTCGCCGCCATGACGCTCCCAACGGCATCACTTCTTGCCAACGCGGTCGGGATGCAACAGAAGGCTTTTGCGGGCACTGACAAAAAGCTGCCCGTTATCGGCATGGGCACCTGGCGCACCTTCAACGTTGGCAGCGACCCTGAGCTGCTCGATGCGCGTACCGAGGTGGTTAAGGCATTTTTCGAGCATGGCGGTGGCCTGATCGACTCTTCGCCCATGTATGGCTCGGCGCCGGATGTGATGGGCTATGCCTTGCAACAGCTCGGCACGCCCGAGAGTCTGTTTGCTGCAGAGAAGGTCTGGAGCCCCGCCGGTGGCTCCGCCCGCGAGCAGGTGGCGGAGCTTAAAGAGCGCTGGAAGGTGGAGCAGTTCGATTTGGTGCAGGTACACAACCTAACCGACTGGCGTGAGCACTTGGCAGCACTACAGGAGATGAAAGCCGAAGGCACCATCCGCCATGTCGGCATCACCACCTCCCACGGATGCCGCCACAGCGAGATCGAGCAGATCATGACGTCAGAGGATATCGACTTCGTTCAGCTCACCTACAACATCACCCACCGCGAGGCCGAAAACCGGCTACTCCCCCTGGCAGAAGAACGGGGCATCGGCATAATCGCTAATCGGCCATACGATGGCGGCAGCCTGATCAAGAACCTCAAGCGACGTAACGCGCCGTTGCCCGAGTGGGCCAATGAGGAATGCGGCTGCACAACCTGGGCGGACTTTCTGCTGAAGTTTATCGTCAGCCACCCGGCTTTAACCTGCGCGATACCCGCCACCACCCAGGTCGAGCACATGCGCGAGAACATGCGCGCCGGCCACTCCCCCATGCCTTTGGCCAATGCCCGGCAACGGATGATCGCCTATATCGAGTCGCTATGAACGAGTGGACAAGCTACCAGCTGCAGGACTTTATTCCCTTCACGGCGGAGGTTTACTTTCGCTTACTGGAGCGCATGGGCGAAACCTTCTGGCCGCTGCATCTACTGACACTCGGGCTCGGCGCCGCAACCCTTGCGCTGGCGCTGAAAAACCGCCCGCGAACAGCCTGCCTGCTACCCGCCCCGCTCTGGGCCTTCGTCGCCGTCGCTTTTTTCCTTCAGCGCTATGCAGAACTTAACTGGGCCGGAGGCTATGTTGGCTACGCCTTCATCGCCCAGGCCGTGCTGCTGGTAGTGATGGCGTTAACGGGGTGGGGAATGGATAACGCGCCACGCGCAACAAACCCACCGGTTGCGACAGGCATCACCATCACCCTCTTCGGCCTGATCATCATGCCGCTGATGGCGCCCCTAAGTGGCGGTTCCTGGCATCAGGCGGAAGTGTTCGGCATACATGCCGATCCCACGGCGGTGACCACACTGGGCCTGGTGCTTATCATACTCCGGGGTTTCGCCCTCTGGATCGCCGCCATCATTCCCGCGCTCTGGCTGGTCGTTTCAGGCCTGACTCTGCAGGCACTGGATTCAACAGGTTCCGTCGTGCTGTTCGCCGTGTTGGCGATCACTCTGGTTGGGCTGGTCTGGAAAAGCATCAAACCCAAGCGATAATGTCGTAGCATCGATTTCGTTGACGCGTAGGAAAAGGGGCTACGTGCCACGCTTGGTTAACGGTTTTGTTCGATATTTAAGCGGCGCTTGGTGTTATACCCAAGCTGCGCCATTAGCAGAACCAGCGCTTGAGTATCTTGGTGGGTTTATCTTCGATAAACTGTCTTCATGTTCCTACTATAGCGTTAAGCGCGAAACAGAGCCGCCAACAGTGACGATCTAAAGGTTTTCTAAACGCTGCAAAATGAACGTCGCGCGTTCTTCCACAGTATCACGCGGCACTTCCAGCGTTTTGTAACCCCATTGCGAATACCAGCTTTTCATCCCCTCGAATACCTCAAGGGACTCCTCAAACGTTTGATCACGCTCTGAATCTATAGCATAAATGTCTTCCCATGGCGGCAGAAGAAAGACAACGGGATTATAGAGGATCATTTGAACATAGTTGGCGATGTCCGCCCGTGACAACGCACTCTCCGCATTCAGCATGTACAGCGCATCCAGCACCCCACGATCAAAGAACGTGGCCTGCTCGCCAACAGCGACACTTCGGTACTTTTCAATATCGGATTTCAGAATATCCTGAGCGAAAGCGACCGGGTCTGGCCGAGGTGATAGCTCCGCCGCCAACCGCTCTTTGATGATGCTACGGGCAGACTCAGGTACAACGCGATAGCCCCGCTCCGCTAGGGCATCAAGGAGAGCAGTTTTGCCGCCACCGGGGCCACCGGTGAGTACGAATAGATGGTTCATATTATTAACGCCCTACAGCAGACAAGGAAAACGCTATTGAGTGAGATGCTGTCTCCCCCAACACAATAAAAGCCCAGGCTCCCCCATGATCTCATCTAGCTGCTCGCCCACTCGCACAAAACACCATGTTTCATAGGTGTACTCTGTTGGCGTAGATGTTAGATATTTATATCAACGCAGTGCTCCTTTTTAAAGACTTTTCTAGCCCACTTAACTAAAAAAAGCGTTAGCAAAAATACTAACGCTTAAAGCAACCTTACGATGCAGCAAGGTTCAGATCACTATACGCACAACTAGCCATAGACATATAATCAATTACAACTTTTTATTCAGGCCGAAGCCGCAGGTTAAAACCGATAGATAACACTCCCTTGTAGACGATCGACACTTCCACTACGGCCATCCACAGTATGCCGTGCAGCATGAGCCAACTCAATTCCGTAGGTTACGTTATGACCAGGACTCCATTGGTAATTAATATGCACAAGTTCACGTTCTTCATCATAAGCGCTTATAAACTCACTTGAACTACCAGTATTAACAAGAGAAACGCCATCGCGCTCGGCATTATCCCAATCTGCATTAACAAGTGAGTATGAAACGTTGAAAGCACCAGGGCCTATATCGTGACTAATGCCAATCGTTCCCCCCCATGCAAAGATGGTCTCTAGCTCGTTGCCTGCTCGATAAGCTGAGGGTGCCGGGTTTACTTTCATGTAAGCCCCAATCCCCTCACCGCCGGTTATTTGGCCACGCAACGTCGTATTTGGCGTAAGAGCGTAATTAGCCGCGACAAAAGCTCCCCACCCGATCTTTGAGTCCTTTGCTGCACCATCGTCAAAGGCCACTTCTCGAATCATGGCAGCTGATGCCCAACGTAATGCGCCAGCCAATGATTCGTACCGAAGCGTAATGTCTGGCAAGCCATCTTTACGATCAACATCAGTACCAGCAATGGATCTACCACCAGTCACTGCATCGTAGCCTCCGTCAAAAGAGTTGCCAGACATGGCACCACTCGGATCCTCAATAGCAACATGAAAATTATCTACTGAATACCGCAATTGTGCTTGTCGAAGGAATGCATCGCGACCTGCGGGGCCAGTAAAATCAAGAGTAGGAGTAGTGCTGAGAAAGGTGTGAAAATTGCTCCACGTTTGCCCTGCCGTAATACCGTTCCATGAGCCATAGGCCTGACGAAGCCGGAGATTACCGAAGAAAAAATCACCCTCGATATTGGTAATCAAGTCACCTTTCTCTGTCGACGTTGTAGTGCGGATACCTAGGCGTGACTCATTCGCATGCAGATTCGAATGCCCACTTGTATTTGGTTGGCCATCCACAGCAATTTTAGAGAAGTTCACACTATCGCCCATGCCACTACTATTCCCGGTCTTAACGTCGCCAATGTCATACATCACATCAAGCTTAGCGTAACCGTATAAAGAAACGTTGGTTCCATTCACATCATAATCAATTGCAAATACAGAAGGAGTAACGAATAGAAAAGAATAGCCTAAGAAAGGAAACACTCTGCGCCACAACAAAAACTTATTCATATCTTTATCTCTATATTTGTAATACTTTTATTTTCAACTTAACCCAGGAGCCTAAAGACAAGCTGAGAAGACATTGCGAAAATGGTCACCAACCCCACTAGAGCAAGCGTGGTTTGTAGAGGGCCATTTTTTAGATCCCCCATCACATCTTCACGTCTTGTCAAAAGAAAGAGAATAATTCCCAAAAAAGGTGCTACTAGGACGGTTAGGGCTTGAGCGATGATAATTAGCTCAATGGGAGAACCTTTCGCCACCACAGCAACCGTAGCTCCCCAAGCCAACACCCCATATACAAGCAGCTTGACTCTCCATCCGGATAAACTGCTGTTCCAGCCCAACGCATCCGCTAATAGCGTTCCTCCCGCAGAAGCATTTGCCGCCATTGATGAAAAGGCTGCTGCGAAGAACCCAAGGCTGAACAGTACCGCACCCACCTTTCCAGCCAGTGGCTCCAATACGCTTGCCAGCTGTGGAAAAGTCGTAGCTACAGTACCAGTGGAGTGAAGTACCGCTGAGGCTACAATGATGATGAGCATCGCCATAAATGCGGTTGCTACATTCCCCGGGAGAGTATCCATTAACGTAATAGCTCGGTACTGCTGCCTATTCAGCTTTCTTTCATGGATGGCATAGCCAGTATAAAAAGCTGAGTTAATGGAGAAATTTGTACCGATCAAAGCAATTAAAAGAACGCTGGCCTCAGCAGGAAATTTAGGAATAAGACCTTGCGCAGCAGCCGCCCAATCTGGGTCACTCAGTATGGTTGATGCTAAAAAACCTACAGACATAAGCCCAATCAAAGCGACCAACAAGCGCTCCATCGCCTTATAAGTATTCCGCATGGCTATTAATAAGCCTACCGCCACAGTGCTAGCGAGCGTCCAGCCTACTACCGAACCTCCTAAAAGCAGGCTTAGCGCTAAACCAGAGCCAACGGCATTGCCTACAGCAAACATCAAAGTGATAGAGAAAACACCGAAGCCAGCCATGACACCGATTGGGCGACCAAGTTTTTGCTTGGTGACTTGAACCACCGAGTCACCAGATGCAAGGCCCAATCGCACGGCCATATCATTAAACACAAACATTAGCACTGCAGACACAAGAATTACCCAAAGCAGCATGTAGCCATATTGGCTGCCTGCCTGGACAGCGGATGTCAGCGCACCGGGTCCGAAACGCCAAGCGCCAGCGACAAAAGCAGGCCCCATTAGCGCAAGCATTTGCGGCAACGTCAGAGAAAACCGATTTCGAGCGTTGTTTGTCGCAGGGGAAAGTGGCCCTGAATCATGTTTGGTATTCATACTCATCCTACGCTCCTATTAAATTTGTTATTTAGGATGCATAAGGTGATGCCTCATTGGCATCACCGTTCGGGGACGCCCAGCGCCTAAGGAGTAGTCAATCTCGGTTAGGCTAACCCGGCTTGTTTCATAGCAGCAGCAATTTCACGATCTGCGCCTTCGGCAAGCGGACGAAGCGGAGAGCGCACAGTAGCGTGATCAAGAATCCCCCGGGCTACTAGGGCCCACTTCAGAGCCACAGTTCCTTCCATATGCGAACCACGGTGATAGACATTCTTGGTAACGGGCAGGAGGCGATCATGCAATTCGCGCGCCTTAGCATAATCCTTGGCTTTTCCAGCTTTGATCAGTTCGATCAAAGGCTCCGGTGCAATACAGCCATAGCCAACTAGCGCACCATCGACATCAAACATGGTGTGAAGCAGGTACTCATCATGACAAGTCAGAATTTGTAGATCCGGATGCTCAGCGCGAATGACAGGAATTTCAGTATCCCAGCGCTTCATATTGCGAACACCATTTTTCATCGCAAACACACCAGGTTGGGCCGCAATATCAAGCTGCGTCTGGAGATTGTAAGTGGCTTTCGTGTTGTCCGGATACTGGAAAAGAATCAGCGGTAACCCACTTTCCTCATGAATGCGGCGATAGCGCTCTTGAGGCGCTCCCTCCTGATAACCAAACCTGAGCCAGCCATGAGATGGGTAGACTAGACCAGCAGATGCGCCCGCCTCGACAGCACGTTTTGCTTCTTCGGCTGCAATATGGTCACCTTCGCGAGTGATGCCCGCGATAATAGGTATCTCACCTTTTACCGATTCAACAAATGCCTCAATAACGCGCCTCTGCTCGTCAGAGGTCATGAATGTACCCTCACCAGCGTGGCCAAGAACAACGAGACCTTTCACGCCGTCGATGCCGCCCAACCAAGAGCCAAGCTTCTTGATTGCAGCAAAATCAACCTCGCCATCGCGAGTGAAAGGAGTAACCGGTGCGGGGGTCAAACCTCGGAGATCGAGAGACATGATGATTCCTCTTATATGGTTGTGTTATCGTTCCTGGGAACGATTGCAATCCTTTCACCAAATACACCACATCGAAAATTAGACGTTAGTCTACGACTCACAAATGATGTGTGGCTACGGAAAGCAAACTAATAGTAAATCAGTGGGGTTAGCGTCATATCGCTTATAAGATCGCTGTAAAACCGATAGAATGGTTCGCCTAAATGCCTGTTTATGCGAGCCAACACAGAGGTTCAGTAATCCACCTCACGTCATGGAATAATATATTCATGAACGGTAAGCCTATAACTATGCAAGACGTTGCCAAAGCCGCGGGCGTCAGCACGTCTACAGTCTCTCGCGTTCTTGATGAGCGCCTTCCGCCTTCCAATAGCCCAGCCGCTCAACGGGTTAAAAAAACGGCGGAAGAACTCGGCTATAAGCGTGACATTCTTGCCTCCAGCTTGAGGCGAGGTGGTACAGGCACTATTGGTGTACTGGTGCCTCGACTGAGCGATACAGTCATGGCTCTTATCTACGAAGCGATCTCTAAAGTTGCTCAAGAACGTCACTATTTCGCTATCGTAGCAACTAGTGGTGACGATCCTGAAAGCGAGCGTCAAGCGGTTGAATTGCTTCTTAATCGACGTGTGGATGGCCTAATTTTGGCTACCAGCCGACTTGATGACCAGTTGCCATCTCAACTGCGTGAAAGGGGAGTTCCGCACTCGTTGGTGCTTCGTACCGATGGTAAAAGCCCTTCTGCCTTGGGTGACGATATTCAAGGTGGATACCTTGCTACCCGGCACCTCATCGACCTAGGGCACCGCGACATTGGCCTTGTTGCAGGGCCTAGCTTTACCTCGAGCGCTCGTGACCGACAAAAAGGCTTCCGCAAAGCAATGAGCGAATCTGGGATTGCTGTGCGTGAGTCATGGATTATCGAGTCAGGCTATGGAATCGAAGCTGGCGAGGAAGCAGGGCTGGCTCTGCTCTCACAGGATGAGAAGCCAACAGCCATTTTTGCAGTCAACGATAACCTCGCTATTGGCGTGATGGCTGCTGCACATAGACTTGGCATTGAGGTAGGCAAAACGCTTTCATTAGTCGGATATAACGATATCCCTCTTGCCAGTCGCCTTCCTGTGCCGCTTACGTCTGTATACATACCTTTTGACTATATTGCACAACAGGCTGTCGACTTACTACTTAACGATAAACACTCTGGCTCGTCGATCAGTAGAGTGGCTATGCCTAGTTTGATCCCGAGATCATCATCAGTCCGACATATATAAAGTATTTATCAAATAAAAGAGATCAAACGAACCAACTCAGTCGCATTATCTGGATGGGCGCTTGCTCCGGCGGTCAAATAATCGCACTAATCGGGCGCGAGCCATACCTCGCACTGGTTCTGCCCGCGATCAACCCGTCAACCGGCATGTCGTCACGAAACAGGCCTTCGGCAACCACGTAACCCTTCATCCTCCTACTCCAGCAGCGCGCCGCAGGCCAGCGTTTTAAAGGTGCTGGACATAGCTAAGCGCTCATCCGCACTCACTTCCAAGCGCTGGCCAGTTTTTACTTGACCACTACAGTTGATGATGGTCGTGAGAGTGTCTTTTCACTTCATCATCATAGGTACGTATGTGCAGGCCAATATCTGGATGTTTCATGACCTTACTCAGCAATCGTGGGTATATTCACTTCCTTGACCTGATTCACCGGCCCTGTGAAGTGGGCCTTTGGGTAACGACGAAAAAGGCAACCCTCGCGGGAGCCTCCAGGCTCGGCGCACCATGAGTCAGGCACCGATGTCATTTCAACGGGTATGCCAATACTTTTTGTGTCATGACACGCCACAGTTGAAAGCTCCGCATCTAACGCTGCAAGCATGCACGTCTTTTTACTGGGGACGAAGCCGCAACGAAAACGGTTCACTTTGACGCCCAGCGCCTTAAGGCCCACAACGCCACTCGCCCTGCCAGTCACGCTGAGCGCCGTCGGCCCGGTCATATGTCAACGTCGCCGGCCTTGGCGGCGACTCCCCGCCTTCGGAGGGATCACCGGTGACCTCAATGTGGACGGTCTTGCCCTTGCCATTGAAGGTTGGAGACTCCGTAATGCCATTAAAACCACCAGGTGCCGACACGCGCTCCACATAACCGGCGACCTTGACCACCCCCTGCGCCGCATCGGACGACCCCACATTGCCCATGGCAAGCAGTAAAACCTCCCTATCATCCGTGGTGAATTGGCACCCCAGCTCACCGGGAAGGCTGGCCTCGTTCATGTCCTCCTCCGTAAGAGCATTCAGTGTAATCTCGGAACCATCACCACCCTGGGCCTGCCCTGCGGGAGCGGCACTTTCCTGTTTGTCGGAATCATTGGGTGCCTCGGCTGACGGCGGAGTCGACGACGGTTGCGCCGCCTCTTCCTCTGCGTCCGAGGACGGGTTCGAGCAGCCGGTGATCAAAGTGATGACCAGCAAACTTGCTAACAGGGTGGCGATGAGATTTGCACCGCGTTTGGGAAAGGGCATGGTTCCTCCTGGGAAAACAAAAATCTACTGTAGAGTAACTCGCACCACCATGAATAACCGCTCCTTGAAAGCCTGTAAAGGCCACTGGGAATCTATCTCAGCGACGTCCGGGCCCGAAGGGCCGTATTGCTTGCGATTGTTAAGGAGCAATGGCCACATAGCGCTGGACAACCTTTCCGTCATAGAGAATCTCAGACTCCAGGCTTCCACCATTCGCTTTAATCATTCTCGCCGAAGGCTCATTGTGTTTGTGGCAAAGCAACAATTACGCGCTTGTCGCGTGCATTGCTAAACGGTTCGTTGGCATGTCGTATCGTCAGAAAGCTCGAGAGTCAATCTCAGCATATCTTTATGCTGAACTCCATTTTCAAAGATTGGCTCCGGATAGTTCTTCAAAAAGAAACCCTTATCAATACAGTCCACTCTAAAACCCTGCCTTTGGTAGAAGGTCAGTTGGTAACCGAAAGTGCCGGTTCCGACCTCTAGGCTCTTTACACCAGCCTCCTTCATTTTATCGATAACTGTTTCTAGAAGCTGCGTTCCGATGCCACGCTGTTGATTCGATGGATAAACAGCAATATTCATCAATTCCAATATCCCCCCTCCGAGTGGCTTTAGAACGCAAGATCCGATCACCTCATCGTTGGTAAATGCAACAAAACACCTTGCCTGTTTCAGGTACTCTTTGATGGCATTTTCAGACGGATCTGCCAAAAGAAGTAGGTCTATCGGAACCTCTGAAGGTGGAACTTCGTCTATTCGCAACGGTATTTACCCCCGAAACTCGGTATTAGATTTAATGTCCCGCTCACACGCCGGTTAGAGCCACGAAGCAGCGGAAAATCGGTCGCTGTGCAGTCGATTGTTAACCCCACCAAGGTACGTCCTGCACATGACTAGAATCCTGTACAGGTGCGACTTAATGGATGCCATCAGCTACACAGCCGCTAGAACCAACCTAGCAAAAACGATGGAACAGGTCTGTGAAGACCATTCTCCGGTGATCATCACACGGAGCAAGTCGCAGTCCGTGGTAATGATCTCTCTCGAAGATTATGAAGCGCTGCAAGAGACAGCCTACCTTCTGCGCGCACCTAAGAACGCCCGCCCTTTGCTGGAATCCGTTACCGAGCTGGAGCATGGTGGTGGTCAGGAAAAGGAACTTCTTGAATGAAACTGATCTTCTCCGAGAATGGAGCCAAAGCACAATGTAAAGGTCGTCGCGGTGCCTGCTCTTGTCAGGAGTCCTTTAGCCAGCCTTGGTTCACGGCGTACTCAACCTTTGAAATAAACCAGTCGTATATTTCTGGGTTTTCCTGCTCTATGAACCCATGCATTTTCAACACTTGGCTCTTCCGTATACCATGGTCTCTCCAGGCACGGCCCTCGCTCGTTACATTGTGCAGAAAGGGTAATAGACGGTCGATGACTTTCAGAAGCCTTGCTTCCTTAGTTTCCCCAGTCTCTTGCTCTTCCCAGAGCTCCGGAAGATCTCCGATTGGGTTACCGGGATGAGAAGCCAGTTTCTCGATATACTTACGCTCTTCAATGTGGGCATCATTGCGGTTTGCGCTATAGAGAAATGTATCTCCTGCACCAATCTCACCAAGATCATGCACCAGGGCCAGTTTGAGTAATTTTAAGAGGTCAAAGTCTTCCTGTGACTGCTCCGCAAAAGCCCAGCAAGCCATCGCCAAGTGCCACGAATGTTCTGCTGAGTTCTCAACTCGCTCTCCGCAGTTGATGTAGGTTTTGCGGTTTACCGATTTTAACGCATCAAACTGAAGTAAAAACTCCGATATCTGAGTGACTTTTTTGGTCACGTATTTCTCCTAACTCCGAGCACAGCGGCGATCTTGAAATGGTGACGAAGGAGCCATGAAAGGGCGCCCGGCGGCCGCAGGCCGCGTACTGATGCGAGTTGTTATGGCGAACCTGCACTTAATGATTAGCGAAGAGAACTAAAAGCAAACCAATTGCTCCTGGCAATGCCTGGACAAATAGAATTTTCCGGTTTGCTGTTGCTGCACCGTAGATTCCGGCCACAACAACGCACGCCAAGAAATATAACTTGAAATCGTATCCTGCCGCACCTTGAAAGATACCAACCAAAAGACCGGCTGCAATAAAACCGTTATAAAGACCTTGATTCGATGCCAAAACTTTTGTCGTTGCGGCTTGCTCTTTGGAATGACCAAAGACTTTAAAGCCCATCGGCTTATCCCAAAGAAACATCTCCAATATCAAGAAATATCCGTGGAGCAAAGCTACCAATAACACTACCAAATCAGTAATCATTGCCATGTGCACTTACCTACTTTTGAGACATAATTGAGCTCATGTAGCCATCAAAATTAACTCTACCCCATTGATTCTTCAGGTGGCAAAGAAAATTTCGGCAGCACATCCAAGATTCGGGTGCTTGCGCGTTTTGCTCAACTCGATAACGCTGTATATAAGCACACATTTTGTAGGGAGCGTCCCCTATGAAACTGTTGGAGCGGGTGAAGGCTACCCTCAGAATCAAACGCTATACGGATTCAATATCTCGACCTTCCCCACTGATCACCATTGACCATTCAGGGAAAGCTACTCAGGAACGATCAGAATGTAGCTTCCCACCTTTAGCCCAATGCTCATCATCAAAATCTTGCAAGAATATTGTGACTGCCTCAGGGCTGGTTCCATATGCTTCTGAAAATGCTTCGGTTATCCGCTGCACTAAGAGCTCACGTTGCTCTTTAGTCCTGCCTGGAGACTGCTGAACGGTTACGATTGGCATATAGCTCTCCTAAAAAACCAAAGGTATATATAGGATTAAATGAGGCACGCTGGGCAAGCTTATTACACCTGACGGCTCTTCCATTGAAGTTCTATTAACTCGATCTTGACTCTACTCCACACTCTCACAACCAAGCAAAGCCTAATTCGGCAGTATCAACCTCCCCTTTGCATCTCCCCCACCTGCCTCCTACACTCCGCGAACGAACAGCTTGACGGGGTGCCGATGAATCCGGCTGAGATGGCGCAGGGCGTAGCAATGTTGCTGCCAAGCGCTCTGGTTCCGCTGAACCTGATCCGGCTAATGCGCTGCTCATATAAAGAGCGGCGCGGGTACCGGCGTAGGGATCAAGCGATGGCCATGGCTAGCTCTCTCTCGCAATCGCACGCCACCTTTCCGCGCCATTTCCTCGATCTGTCTCGCCTACCGTCCGGATCATTACCACCGGCGGCAACATGAGCTACCGCTTTACTGACCTCACCGCCGCCTGCCAGCAAGATTGGCGCGCCCTTATTGAGCGCGATGCTGGACTGTTGCGAAGCACTGAAACGCTGCCGGAAGCACTGACAAATCCTACTTAACACAAGCACTACTGAGCTGTATGTATGTCAATTATGCTGAACGATGTAAAACTGCTGTTCGCTGATTCCAGAGGTTTGTGTGTATCAAGTGTTAGGTATTCAAAGTCTTTCGATCAACATATCGATAAAGGCGCGTACAGCGGGGTTGGTGCTACGACTCTGTGGCCATAGCGCAACGATATTATGCCGCTCTACGCCGAAGTCGGACAGGATTGGTACCAGTTCCTTTCGCCTAACCCGCGGGGCAGCCATGAAACTTGCAGCCATCCCGATGCCTGCACCCGCGGTCATAGCGGCTATGACGGCTTCGCTTGAATCAACGACAACAGGGGAAGACGGCACTATCTCGATCTCTTTCTCGCCGATCCGGAACGGCCAGCGAAACATTTGCCCCGTACTTTGGTAGCGCAAATTGATCGTTTCGTGCCCCACCAGTTCATCTGGATGCTCGGGAGCACCATACCTAGCCAGGTAGTCTGGCGAAGCGTAGCAAGAGAGCCTGTAAGGTGAGAGCCGCCTGGATAAAAGTGACGAATCCGCAAGTTCACCGATCCGCACTGCAAGATCAATGCTCTCTTCAACCATACCGACGATATGGTCGCTCAGCCGCAGGTCGATCGTTACCTTCGGGTAGCGCGTTCGAAAATCCGTAATAGCAGGAGCAATCAGATGCAGACCCAATGGGAGTGATGCCGCAATTCGTAACGTGCCTGCGGGCTCGGAACGAGCAGACTTCACTACCTGCTCTATCTCTTCTGCCTGGCGCAACAGCTCTAGCACACGTCCATGCAAGTCGCGGCCCTCGGCCGTAAAAGACAGCGATCGTGTCGTACGAGTGAAAAGAGAGACGCCGAAGTGACGCTCCAACCGCTGGATGCTTTTGCTTATCGCAGAGGGCGAAACAGACAGCGAGCGCGCCGCAGCGGTGTAGCTGCCTAAGGAGCCGGCGCGTGCAAATGCGATAAGCCCCGTGAGGCGTTCCAATCCGATTTGTTCCTTCATGGAATTATTAAAACGAATCTACGCACCATTATCAATGACAAGGAACTTCCTTACTATTTGCCATGTGACTATTCTTGAGTGAGGTTGTGATGAACGACATGATGAAAGCAGTGCAGCTGCATAGTTTCGGTGGCCCAGAGGTCTTGCTTTACGAAGATACGCCCCGACCCGAAGTACAAGCCGGTGAAGTGCTTATCCAAGTTAATGCGGCAAGTCTTAACCCACCAGACCTTTACCTGCGCGACGGCTATCGGGCGCTACCTCCAGAATGGCAGCCTAGCCCACATTTCCCGTTGATATTGGGCACTGATGTGTCAGGGGTCGTTGCTGCCATTGGCGACGAGGTTTCCAAAGTCAGCGTAGGTGACCACGTCTTTGCAATGGGGCGTTTTCCCGAAGACCTGATGACGGGCAGCAGCACCTATGCCGAATATGTCAGCGTTCCTGAAAGCCACCTAGCGTTGAAGCCAAAGGGCATTTCTCATGTCGAGGCAGCAGGTGCCCCAATGTCACTGCTTACTGTCTGGCAGTTTCTGGTTGATCCTGGTAATGACCTACCCAATCCATTCCAGGCATTTCGGCATGTGCCTGTCCCACTCGAAGGCAAGACCGTCTTGATCAATGGAGCTAGCGGTGGCGTGGGGCATCTAGCGGTTCAAGTCGCTAAATGGAAAGGGGCGCGTGTGATCGCGGTTGCTTCAGGTAAGCATGAAGAGCTTCTTCGCGAGCTGGGTGCTGACGACTTCATTGATTACACCAAGGCAGCCGCCGAAACGGTCGCACATGACGTGGATCTGGTGCTTGACGCTGTGGGTGGCCCGAACATAGAACGCTTCCTCAGCATTATTAAACCAGGCGGCTCGCTCTTTCTGGTCAACCCCTTGGGCTTTTCTGCCAGGGATGAAGCCGACAGGCTAGGGATTACGGTTTCCTCACTACAGGTGCACTCAAACGGAATGCTGCTGGCGCAGGTCGGTCGCTTGCTCGACGACCGTACCATTCGGATCGTTATCGACAGTACCTATTCGTTGGCAGAAGCATCGGCTGCGCATCAGAGAGCTATGCAAGGCGGCGTTCAAGGTAAGGTCGTGCTTGTCGTTAAACAGTAAATTGTTGCCGCCAATCACAGCAATTCCTTGCTCCAGCGGCGGTATTATGAGGAATAAAACATGCTCATCGTTACCGGATATTTATACGTCGCCCCGGCTGAATTAGCGCGATTTATGACCCACCTAAAAGTACTTGCCGCCACCACGCGGCGGCGTGGTGGAAACATTTCTTATGACGCTGCGGTGGATGACGCGGACGCCGGACGATTGATAGTTTCGGAGCGCTGGGTTGATCAAGCCGCACTGACTGCCCACCTAAACGCCGACAAGACCGTACAGTTTGTCCATCAATGGAGCGGGAGGATGCGCGCTGATATCCGCAAGTACGATGCATTGAATGAACGTGGCCTCAGGGAGGATTAGAAACTCTGTAAACAAAGCCTTCGCGCATAGCTGGACTATATCCGTTACACCTGTGAAGCAGCCCGACTAAGAAGTGTTTGTGGTGCATTGCAGCTCGTTAAGCAAATTTAACGAACCTCTTCTCCGATGTCGCAAGCGCGCTCCAGTCCGCCTTCTGCAGCCATAGGGCTAGGCGCTATAGCCTCAGCATAGCGACGGCCTACCACTATCACATCAACTTCCACCTTTACCCAAGAGCAATAGCCAGCCCCTTGCATCTCCCCCGCCCGCCTCCTACACTCCACCAACGAACAGCTTGACGGGGTGCCGGTGAAATCCGGCTGAGATGGCGCAGGGCGTAGCAATTAATGCTGCCGAGCGCTGGTCCCGCTGAACCTGATCCGGCTAATGCGCTGCTACTTACACAAGTCGCAGCGCGGGTACCGGCGTAGGGATCAAGCGATGGCCACGGCTTCATTTCACGCCACCTTCCGCGCCATTTCCTCGATCTTATTCGCCCACCCCCCGGATCATTACCACCGGAGGCATCATGGGCTACCGCTTTACTGATCTCACCACCGCCTGCCAGCAAGATTGGCGCGCCTATATTGAGCACGATTTCGTGCGTCAGTTGGGCAATGCCACGCTGCCTGAGGCGTCGTTTCGACACTATTTAAAGCAGGACTACCTGTTTTTGATTCACTTCGCCCGCGCCTATGCGCTGGCTGTCTATAAAAGCCCCACCCTTGCCGATCTTCGCCAGGCCCATGAAGGCTTGAAAGCCATTGTGGATGTGGAGTTGGGCCTGCACGTGGGCTTTTGTCAGGAGTGGGCGATTTCCGAGCAAGAGCTGGCCGAACTCCCCGAAGCCAGGGCCACCTTGGCTTACACCCGCTATGTTTTGGATACCGGAAACCGCGGCGACCTGCTGGATTTGCACGTGGCGCTGGCCCCCTGCCTGGTCGGCTACGGCGAAATTGCCAACTGGCTGAACGACCAGCCTTCTACCCTGCGCGGAGCGCAAAACCCTTTTGATGCCTGGATTGCCATGTACGAAGGCGAGGAGTTTCAGGCAGCCATGCAGGCTGAGCTTGAGTGGCTCAATGCCCGCCTTGCCGATGTGTCGCCCGCCCGCTTTGCCGAACTGAGCAAAATCTTCCGCGACGCCACCCGCCTGGAAATCGATTTCTGGCAGATGGGCTTAGCGCTGATAGACGCAGACCCCACTCACTAACCCTGCAAAACAACAATCGTAAGGAGACCGTAATGAGCAAAACCAGCCATTTTTTAGCCGAAACCGCCCAGGTCGATGCCGCCGCCATTGCGCCGCTGCCCGGTTCACGTAAGGTATATATCGAAGGTTCGCGCCCGGATATCCGTGTGCCGTTCCGGGAAATTTCACTGTCACCGACCAAAACCACCGGCATTGATGAAGAGAACCCACCGCTGCTGGTCTACGATACTTCCGGCCCCTACACCGACCCTGACGCCAAGATTGACCTACGCCGTGGCCTACCGGCACTGCGCCGGGTCTGGATTGAAGAGCGTGACGATACCGAATTTCTATCAGGCCCCACGTCTGATTACGGCAACCGCCGCGCCAACGACCCGACGCTTGCCCAGCTGCGCTTTGATCTAACCCGCACACCACGCCGAGCAAAACCGGGCAAGAACGTGACCCAGCTGCACTACGCCCGCCAGGGCATTATCACCCCGGAAATGGAGTTTATCGCCTTGCGCGAAAACCAGCGCCGTCAAGCGCTGGGTACCGCTGAAGTAGAGCGCATTCTGGGCCATCAGCACAAAGGCCAGAGCTTTGGCGCCAGCCTGCCCGAAGAGATCACCCCCGAGTTTGTGCGCGATGAAGTGGCCCGCGGGCGGGCGATTATTCCCAATAACATCAACCACCCAGAAAGCGAGCCGATGATTATTGGCCGTAATTTCCTGGTCAAAATTAACGGTAATCTGGGTAACTCGGCGGTGACTTCTTCTATCGAAGAAGAGGTGGATAAGATGACCTGGGGCATCCGCTGGGGCGCGGACACCATCATGGATCTCTCCACTGGGCAGAACATCCACGAAACCCGCGAGTGGATACTGCGCAACTCGCCGGTGCCGATTGGCACGGTGCCTATCTATCAGGCGCTGGAGAAGGTCAAAGGCGTGGCCGAAGACCTCACCTGGGAAGTGTTTCGCGATACGCTGATCGAGCAGGCCGAACAGGGGGTGGACTACTTCACCATTCACGCGGGCGTACTGCTACGCTATGTGCCGCTCACCGCTAAGCGGGTCACCGGTATTGTTAGCCGCGGCGGCTCAATCATGGCCAAGTGGTGTTTGTACCATCACCAGGAGAGCTTCCTGTACACCCACTTCGAAGAGATCTGCGAGATCTGCAAGCAGTACGATGTGGCGTTCTCCCTCGGCGATGGCCTGCGCCCCGGCTCAGTGGCTGATGCCAACGATGAAGCGCAAATGGCGGAGCTAAAAACCTTGGGCGAGCTGACCCATATCGCCTGGAAGCACGATGTGCAGGTGATGATCGAAGGCCCCGGCCACGTGCCCATGCACCTGGTGAAAGAGAACATGGATAAGCAGTTGGAATACTGCGACGAAGCGCCCTTCTATACATTAGGGCCGCTGGTAACGGATATTGCCCCCGGCTATGACCACATTACTTCTGGCATTGGGGCGGCGATGATCGGCTGGTTTGGCTGCGCCATGCTCTGCTACGTCACCCCCAAAGAGCATCTGGGCCTGCCCAATAAAGACGACGTCAAAACCGGCATCATTACCTACAAGATTGCTGCCCACGCGGCGGATTTGGCCAAAGGCCACCCGGCGGCGCAGCGGCGCGATAATGCGCTATCCAAGGCGCGCTTCGAGTTCCGCTGGGAAGACCAGTTCAACTTGGGGTTGGATCCGGATACGGCCCGCGAATACCACGACGAAACCCTGCCCAAGGATTCCGCAAAAGTGGCCCACTTCTGCTCCATGTGCGGGCCGAAGTTCTGCTCCATGAAGATCAGCCAGGAGGTGCGTGACTATGCTAATGAGCACGGGCTAAACGGCGATCAGGAAGCGGTTATGAAGGGCATGGAAGAGCAGGCGGAGAAGTTTCGCCAGAAAGGTAGCGAGCTGTATCAGGAGGTGTAGGCCTACTTAACAGCTTCGCTGTGGAATGTGGCTCTTGAGTCTTAGCGAAACTCAAGGGCCACCTTTATGCCGCATGATTTTCCGACCTCTCCATTGATCAATACGCTTTGGAGTAATGATAAATTTTCACTCAAGTAGAGATTAATTATACATTGCTCGTGTATGATTCCCATTTACAGAGCGCTCAGCCCAACTCGGCTCATTTAAAACCAACACCATTCAAAGAACTGATTCCAGATGAAAACCAAACTTTCCATAGCGGTTACCCTTGCCCTCTTCAGCGCAGGCCTGCTCAGCGGCTGCAGCGATGATAACGAGCCAACCGAAGCGGCAACACAAGAGGAAGCGCCGAAAAATAACGTAGCGCCAATGCTGAAATACGTTCCGGCTAACTCCCCTTATTTCATGGCCACGCGCGAAGCGATGCCTGAACAGGATGTCTTTGATCTTTATCAGCGTATGCAGCCCATGGCGACCCTTGATTCTGATCTGGATGAACTGCGCGATACGCTGCCCCAGATAGAAGACGATGAAGTGCTGCATTCGATGATGACGCTGTTAATCGCCATGGGTGAAGAGTTAGTCGGGGTTGAGTCACTGGAAGATGTGCATGCGCTGGGGCTCAAGATGAGCCCTCAGGCTGCTTTCTATGGGCTGGGTATTTTGCCTGTTTTGCGCATGCAACTGCAGGATGAAGATGCCTTTCGCGAAACGCTGCAGCGCATCCTCGCCAAAGCAGACATCACTCCACGCACGGCCACCACTAACGGCACCGACTACTGGGTACTGACGCCTGAGGGCCCACTCCAGGCCATCCTAGCCATTGACGACCAGCAGCTACTGGTATCGGTGGTGCCGCAGGATGCCAGCGACGAGCTGCTGGCACAGGTGCTGGGTAAAGCGCTGCCCGACAGCAGCATCGGTGATACCGATGCACTGGCAGAGCTTGAGCAGCGCCATGACTTCACGCCTTACGGTGCCGGGCAGATCGACTCCTCACGGCTGTTTGATGAGCTAAGTAGCCCTACGCATTCGGGTACTCAAGCGTTGATGAATGCCGTCGATGCAGAACCTCTGGATCTATCCACCTGCCAGGCAGATATTGACCGCATTACCAGCCGCTTCCCTGGTCTGGTAATGGGCATGCGTGATTACAGCCTCGACCGCATGGAGATGAATCTCATCCTTGAGACCGATGAAGATATTGTCAGCGATCTGCGTGCCCTGACCACACAGGTTCCGGGCCTTGGCAGCACCGGTGGAATGGCCAGCTTTGGATTGGGTCTGGACCTGCCTGTACTGCTTCAAACCGTTCAAAAATATGCGCAGGAAGTGCGTCAAAACCCGTTCAGCTGTGATGAACTACAGGAGCTAAACGGTACTTGGAATGAAATTAACATGGCGCTCAATAACCCGATCACCATGATGATTGGCCCGTCGTTGTCTGGTTTCAATGCTCGCATTGACAGTCTAACGATGAAAAACGGGGCGCCCAGCGGTCTCGGTATCCTCACCCTCGCCTCACAAAATCCGCTGGCGCTGCTGTCTACAGTGAGCGCTTTCATGCCGGAGCTAGGGGCTCTTGGACTTGAACCAGGCGGAAAAGCCAAGCAAGTCAAGAGCATGATGCTGCCACCAGACGCACCAGCGCTTTACGCCGCTATGTCTGACACGGCGGTTGCGTTAGGCGTGGGTATTAGCGATTCAGCGACGCTGCAGTCAGAGCTACAAGCCCCTACTTCAGAGCATGACCTACTGTTTCACAGCCACATGACAGGCGAGTTTTATCATTCGCTGGCCGATGTTATGGAGCAGATACCCTCGGATGAGATAGCAGCGTCTGATATTGATATGCTCAAGCAATATGGTGATGCTTATAAGAACACTGAGTACTGGCTCAGAGTGGATGATGCAGGCGTTGAAATGAGTTTCTCACTGGAATTGAACTGATACCCGATAGTTCTTTCAATCCGAAAAACCCGCTGATATTAGCGGGTTTTTCTTTGATAGCCTCACTGCTGAGTATGTCACTTGAGTTTTATGAAACCTCAAGCGCCACTTTCAGTACCCCGTCGCGCTGGTGGGAGAAGAGATCGTAGGCTTCGACGATATTCTCCAGCGCGTAGCGATGGGTGACCATGGGGCCAAGATCCAACCGTCCCGCGGCGATGATGCTCATCAACCTGCGCATGCGCTCTTTGCCACCGGGGCATAGCGAGGTAATGATCTTATGGTCGCCAAGGCCAGCACAGAAAGCGCCTAGCGGAATCGTCAGGTCTTGGGAGTAAACGCCAAGGCTGGATAGCGTTCCGCCGGGTTTTAGTACTCGCAAAGCTGATTCAAACGTTTGTTGCAGGCCGAGTGCTTCAATGGCGGAATCGACCCCGCGCCCACCGGTGAGTTTGAGTATCTCCTCAACGACATCGACCTTGCGAAAATCCAGCGTCACGTCGGCGCCCATCTGCTTGGCCATGGCTAAGCGCTCATCAACGCCGTCGACAGCAATAATCAAACCCGCTCCACGCAGCCGCGCACCTGCAGTTGCGCATAGCCCAATCGGACCTTGGGCAAACACCACCACCGTGTCGCCAATTTTTATACCGGCAGCTTCAGCGCCAGCAAAACCGGTGGACATAATATCCGGACACATCAGTACTTGTTCGTCGGTTAGGCCATCGGGCACGGGCGAAAGATTGGCCTGTGCATCGGGTACCAAAAGGTATTCCGCCTGGGCGCCGTCGATGGTATTACCAAAGCGCCAGCCGCCCATCGGCTTGTAGCCGTGGCTGTGGTGGCCGCCATCCTGTGAGCAGCAGTCATCCTGGCAAGCGTAGGAGGTAAAACTCGGACAGATTGCCCCGGCAATCACCCGCTGCCCCTCCTGGTAGCCCTTAACGTTAGCACCCAATTTTTCAATAACGCCCACCGGCTCGTGGCCAATGGTTAAGCCGCGCTCAACCGGGTATTCGCCTTTTAAGATATGGATATCGGTGCCGCAGATCGTCGTCGTGGTCACGCGCATTAACGCATCATTGGGGCCAATCTCGGGAATGGGTTTGTCATCTATCTCGATGCGGCCGGGTTCAACTAAAATGGCCGCTTTCATCATGGTAGGCATGGGTCGCTTCCTCAGTGAGGGGAGTCATGGCACTTCACCATTAAGTCATAGCTAACAGCGTGAATGATTGCGCTAGATCAAGCTTCTAATTGACGTGGGGCAAGTCGCCAATCGTCCATCCGCTCTAGACTTAAGTCGCAACTCAAGCACTGCTTTATTGCCTGTGAGCGTACTGCACAGCCACCTACTTACTATAGGGCTCCACGATGCCGACGCTGCCTTTCAAACCCTGGCCAACCGCTATTGCGGTGGCGATCACTCTACTGATATGGCTGGCTATTCCCTTGCCAGAAGGTCTCACCTCTGATGCCTGGCTAATGCTGGCTATTTTTGTGGGGACGATTGCCGCGATTATTGGTAAGGCAATGCCCATAGGGGCCATCTCAATCATTGCCATTGCGATTGTGGCGGCGAGCGGGGTGACCAGCGACAACCCAGGCACCGCCATTAACGATGCTTTAAGCAGCTACTCCAACTCACTGATCTGGTTAATCGCTATCTCGATTATGATCTCGCGAGGGCTGATTAAAACGGGGCTAGGCGCCCGTATCGGCTACTATTTCATCTCTATCTTTGGTAAGAAGACGCTGGGAATCGGCTACAGCCTGGCCTTTTCAGAGCTCTCCATTGCCCCGGTAACCCCCAGCAATACCGCCCGTGGTGGCGGCATCATGCACCCCATAATGCGCTCTATCGCTAAAGGCTTTGACTCACGCCCGGAAGATGGCACGTCGAGCAAAATCGGCAAATATTTGGCACTTGTTAACTACCACAGCAACCCGATTACCTCAGCGATGTTTGTCACTGCCACTGCTCCCAACCCATTGACCGTAGAGCTGATATCTATCGCCACCGGGGCGGAAATCCAGCTGAGCTGGATGACCTGGGCGCTCGCTATGCTACTGCCTGGTTTGGTCGCTATCCTGGCTATGCCCTATATTCTTTACCTGCTTTATCCGCCGGATATTAAACAGACACCCCACGCCACGCAGATGGCGCGGGATAAACTTGCCGAAATGGGGAAGATCAGCCGAGACGAAGGCATTATGCTGTTTGTCTTCTTGGTGCTATTGCTGCTGTGGGCAGATATCCCGGCGCTATTTCTGGGCGATGCAGTCACCCTCAACACCACCACGTCAGCGTTTATTGGGCTATCGATACTACTGCTGACAGGCGTATTAACCTGGGACGATGTGCTGGCGGAAAAGAACGCCTGGGATACTCTACTCTGGTTCGGCGCCTTAATAATGATGGCCTCCCAGCTCAACCAGACCGGGTTGATCGACTGGTTCTCTACCAATATGCAGAACTGGATCACCATGATGGGCATTGGCTGGATGGGAGCATCCGCCCTGCTGGTGCTGACCTTCCTCTATACTCATTACTTCTTTGCCAGCACCACCGCACATATCACCGCAATGATGGCAGCTTTTCTTACCGTTGGATTAACGCTCGGCGCACCGCCCATGCCGTTTGTACTGATCATGGCCGCCACTTCCTCGATCATGATGACCTTAACTCATTACGCGACCGGGACATCGCCGGTCATTTTTGGCTCGGGCTATCTAACGCTGGGCGAGTGGTGGAAAGCGGGCTTTATTATGAGTGTGGTTAATCTTGCGATCTGGGTGGTGGTCGGCGGCTTGTGGTGGAAAATACTGGGTCACTACTAAGCAAACTTCTCCATGCTTCAGCGCTGAAGATGAGAAACGGGAGTTTCCAGACCGCATAAACGCCAACAGGGGGCCGAAGCCCCCTGTTGGTATCTGTGTTACATGACTAGCGCTGTTTTTTCTGGCTCTCCTTGGCGTCGCCTTTGCCTTTTTGCAGTTCGCCTTTCGCCTGCTGGGCCTTACCTTTAGCTTCAGTTTTGGTGCTACCTGTTGCCTTGCCCGCGGCTTCTTTCACTTTGCCTGCAGCTTTGTTGGCCGTTCCTTTTGCTTTATCTTCTTTACCTGTTGCCATGACGAACACCTCTAATCCGTTAGTAGGGAAACACATCAAATCACACGTCGACACACTCATCAGAGTAGCCTGTATTAAAAAAGTTGCGCTGATTTATTTGTGGCAGCTGTATTTATGACAGGCTGCTTTCTGGTAAGCGCGTTGACGTCCAGCAGTTCAGCGCAAAGTGCAGGCAGGCCATCGTCAGCAGTGTAAGCGCTAGCGCGACACTCATTGAGGAGAACCGGTAGAGTGCGCTGTAAACCAGATCCTGCTGCGGGCCCAGCGACTGGCCAAACAGAATCCCCAGGGTGGTCATCCCGCCAAAGCCAATCCCCGAGCCGCCGCCTTCATGAATATGCTCCCGGGCGAAGAGCATGAGCCCCAGCCAATAGAGCAACACCACCAGCAGGAAATGGTGGCTCTGGGTATACAGGAGTAGCTGCATGAGTAGCGCTAAATTACACCCCAACAGCGTTCCTACGGCTCGCTTGGCAGCTGATACCCGCGCACCGGAGTAGCCCAGCGTAAATAGCACCAAGATGGTCGCCATCTGCGCGGAAAGCGACCCCTGCAAGTCAAAAACTTGAAATACCACAAACGAGAGCGTCGCGGTTAGGCCGCCGATTAAGGTTTCATGGCGAATCTGGGAGGAAGTCTTGGTCACTCTGGGTGGCGGTTTACGCGCTTCCACGTCAGGGAACAGTGTATGCATCAGCATGGCAATAAACACCGCCAATAGACTGGCGACGAGGTTGCAGGCCAGTAAATCGCTCAAGTCTACATTGGGGTAGCTGGCAAAGTGGAGCAGGATGCTGAGCGTCAGCACGCCGTTGGCGCCGAATAGAAACAGCGGCCCTTTCGCCATCAAGTTAAAGCGAAATAGAAATATGCCCATGACCACCAGGGTCATCACTACCGGCATATGCTTGAGCAGTCCGACCACTAGACTCACCTCAAGCACATTGATAGATACGTTGGCCAAAAACTGACGCACGATATGGCCGTTCAAGATGGGTACCATACCCAGCAAGAACATTGGAAAAACGGTAAAAAACACCCCATAGTTCCAGCCCATCAATTGGCTGACCACAAACCCCAGCGCGCCTCCCCCGGCCACTCTCAGGCACTGACGCAGGCCATTCTTTGAGAGTTCGGGCTTACGCTTAGGCGCCGCTCTGCTAGACGCCCGCGCTCTGGCAAGCCTCTTTTTAATAAACCTGGCAGACCTCTTTTTAATACACATAATGCAGCCAACTGATCATATGCGCCTGTAGCCACACAAAGGGTTTGGCCAAGGCAGCATCACCGGGTTGAAGCTGCACGGTGGCGCGGGCACCGCTGGGCAATAAGTTGGCGATTGGTTGGCTTAGCTCCAAGTGAACGCGCATGCGCTGAGCATCGCGCACCCAGCGGTCAGTGGTAGGAATATCGGCCAATTGACCATCGGCGGCCAACTGCCCATCGCGAACCCCGGCATCCATGGCGAATACTTGCGCATCAAATACCTGCCCCGGCCAGGCATCAAACACCACTTTCGCTACATCGCCGGGCACCACATGGCGCAGGCTCTTTTCACGGAAATCGGCAATAATATCGATTGCATCCGCCACTACCGCTACCGCTGGTTGACCCGCCTGAACGTAGTCACCTACGTCTAGCTGAAGATTGGCAACGCTACCGGCTTGCGCGGCGCGTACCTGGGTATGGGCAAGATCCAACTGCGCCTGGGAAAGCGCGTTTTCCGCTTGGCGCAAACGCAGGTTCGTCTCACCAGCATCGCCCAACTGCACTTCCAGGCTCACAATTTTCGCCCTGGCCGCCGCCACGCTGGCCTGTGCAGTGCGTTCAGCAGCCACCTGCTGTTCGTACTGCTGGCGGGATACGCTCTGCTGCGCCACCAGAGTTTCCGCACGCTGCAGTTCACCCCGCCGCTCTGCAGCTGTGGCTTCAGCAGATGCCAATTCCGCTTGTGCGGAGGCTAGCTCTGCTTCCAACTGAGCATTCTCTCGTTCGGCCTGCTCGCGATTTAGCTGTGCCTGCTCAACCGCTAATCGAAACGGCGCGGGGTCTACCTGAAACAGCACATCGCCTTTGGTAACGTGTTGGTGATCACTCACCAACACCTCGCTCACTGGACCACTGAGTTCGGGCGCAATACGGGTTACCGGCCGCAGCACCCTCGCCTCAGGGGTCATGGGCATAAAGCTATCAGCCACCAGAAAATAAATAAAAAGCAGTACAAAGGCAGCCAGGGCTACCTTCACCCAGCGGGCAAATGTTTGATCGGGGGTCATGCAGGGCTCACTTGTTTGCCACCAGGCAACCACCTGGCCAGCGCCTCTATACGGGCGCGTATCGTTTAGGGGATAGCATTAGAGACGTTAGTCTAACAATTAATTAGCGCGCTAACAATATTCGAATACCACTTCCCAAAACGCACGATGCCGCCCTTAGGCGGCATCAATCACAACAATACGCACTTAACTCATTACCAAGATGGTCCGCTCATCAAATCAGGCAGCCATAACGCAAGACTAGGGAAAGCCAACACCAGCGCCAGCACCACTAACTGCGCGATGATAAAAGGCACTACACCCCAATACATATGCTTGAGGGTAATTTCTGGTGGAGTAATGGCTCTTAAGTAGAAAATTGCCGGGGCAAGCGGAGGTGTTAAGTAGCTCGTTTGTAGCACTACCAGAAAGGCTACGCAGAACCATATTTCATCAAAACCTAGCATACGCACAATCGGCATTGCCACGGGGATAATGATCAGCACGACAGAGATCAAATCCAACACGAAGCCCGCAATAAAGGCGATGAGTAGAATCAACCCGAGAATCATCCAGGGGCTTAATCCGGTATCCATCAGCATCGACTGCACCGTTGCCATACCGCCAGAGGCAAAGAAGACACCCGCAAACATACTGCCGCCCATTACAATCAGCAGAATCATTGCCGAGATGTTCATGGTTTTGATAGCTGCGTGCCACAGTACATCCCGCGTTAAATTGCGATAAGCCAGTGCCAATAATACTGAGCCAAGCGCTCCACAGGCTGCCGCCTCTGTTGGTGTAGCTAAGCCCATTAAGATGGTGCCAAGCACGGTAAAAATCAGCAGCATAGTAGGCAGTAACGCAACCGCCGTGACGCGTATTTTTTCCTGCCAACTTTCCTCTGGCTCGCTCTCGTCTACCCGAGGGGCCATCTGCGGCTTCAAGTAGGCCACGCCGACAATGTAGATCAAAAACATCGCCGCCATTAAAAAGCCAGGAATTAGCAAGCCACTGAAAAGCGACCCGACTGAAACGCCAGCAACAGGCCCTAACACCACCACCGTAATAGAGGGCGGGATAGCGGTGCCAAGCGAACCACTTGCACAAATCGTTCCTGAAATCAGGCTCTTGTTGTAGTGGTGTTTAAGCATTACCGGGATCGCAAGCATGCCGATAACCGCTTCGGTAGCGCCCACTACACCACTAGAGGCAGCGAAGAGCGTACCCATAATAATTGCGCCCACACCCAAACCACCGGGTAAGCGACGTGTCCACATATGGATTGCTTCGAATAGCCTTTCGGCGATTCCTGAACGCTCGAGCATTGCCCCCATAAAGATAAAGAGTGGCACGGCGGCGAGAATAGAATTAGACGCGGTATCTTCGATTTTGGTCAGCAGCTGATAAGCCGCCACATCACCAAACTGGATAATCCCAAAGCCTGTTGCCACCAAAATCATCGAAAATGCAATGGGAAAACCGGAAAAGATAAACAGCATCAACACCGGAAACATCATCAACGATAAATAACTGCTCATGATGCATCCTCCTCAGGTAGCGGCTGGCCACGCAGTACCGCTACCGCCTTTAATAGCTCTGCTACCACCTGCAGTGCTAGCAAGGTAAAACCGATACACCACACCGTCAAAATCGGCCACACAATAGGATTCCATGCGGAACGGCCCGAGCGCTCATTAGAGTTAAACGCTTGCAGTGCATAATGAAAAAGCTCCCACACAAGCCACGCTAAAATGGGCAAAAACAGTACATAGCCAATAATGCGCAGCAGCGCGTTAGTTTTGGCATTCAGCTGCATCGACACCAAATCCACACTGACGTGGTGGCCAATTCGCAGTGCATTGGCCATACCCAGCATGAACATGGCACCCATGACCATATAGCTAATTTCAAACGCCCATAGCGTTGGACGTCCGGCCACATAGCGGCTGAATACTTCCACTACTAGCGCGCCAACTAACGGAAAAATCAATATCGCACCTACCCAACCTGCCCAACGGGTTAGCGACTCAATCGCTTGAATTAGTTTCATGATGGCTACTCATCAACACGTCATAAAAGAGAGACTTGAACGTATGAAAGAGAGGCCAGAGACCTCTCTTTCATTTCGTTGATGGCTCGATTATCGACCCATACTGCCAATCGGTAAGCGATACTCAGGCCATACGCTCATGGTGTCTTTAAAGCTGCGCTGGGACTCAACGACGCGAGCAAACCACTCATTATCAGCCGCATACTCGTCTTCCCATTTCACAGTCTCTTCGTAGATAGTATCGATAAACGCCTGATCAAGATGAACAATTTCGTTGGGGCCATCGAGTAAGGCTTGATAGGCATCCAAGTCAGCAAAAGAGCTTGCCAGCCAGGTTTCAAAAACACTTAACTTGCCCGCTAAACGCAGCATGTCCTGTTCATCTTCACTTAATTCGCTCCAGGTATCTTCATTAACCTGGCACTCTAAAAAACCACCTGACTGATGCACGCCTGGAATAATCACGTACTGGGCCACTTCCTGAAAACCCGTGGGCTGATTCATTTCAGGGCTACCCCACTCGGCTGCATCAATTACGCCACGCTCAAGCGCGCTATAGATATCGCCGCCGGCCATTACCACCGTGGAGGCACCAAGCCGGGAAGCTAATTCAGACCATGCACCGGAAGTACGCAAGCGTAAGCCCTGGAAGTCTTCAAGAGTTTCAACACGTTTATTGGAGTGCAGGAAAATTTCGGTACCCAAAATCGCACAAGGGAAAGCGACAACGTCAAAGACATCGCGGCGGTACTCTTCATACAGTTCAACGCCTCCCCCTTCGTACATCCACATCATGAACTCTTCAGGAGTCAAACCACTTGAATGGCCTGCTAGAAGCGCGGTAGTGGGATCGGTGCCATAGTCATAATTAATGTAGTTGTGGCTTACTTCCGCAACTCCAGACTTGACCGTATTCGTTACCTTCAGTGCACTGCCTAAGGTGCCGCCAGGATAAACCTCAATGGCAATTTCACCATCAGAAAGCTCATTGACACGATCAGCAAACATTTGTGCATCACGTTCAAGCCACGGCCCACCACTCCAAGGTGTTGCCATACGCCAATTTTTTTCAGCGGCTTCAACCATAGCGGATGCTGCCATTAAACTTGAACATAAACCTACAGCTACAGCTACAGTCATTTTGCTTATTTTATACATGATAGTTTCCTCTTGAACGGAGCTTAATCAAGTTGAGCGCTGGACTTTATATTTTCGTTTCTTGCCAACGAGTCACTTCGACATTATCACCTTCGCAGTTGCAGCATTTGGCCCAAACTACGAAAAATTATGCCGAGTCTCTGACAGTCACCAAGCTGGAAATTAAGAAATGCTTGATGACCTAAGTGAGCACACACCTACACCGAGATATAATGACAGTAACTTCAAGCAAAAAACGTTCCTTTGCTCGCGAGGAAAGTATGGGGGGAAGCAAAAACCCCATGGCAAGAAGCCATGGGGTTTTTAGATATAACTAGCGATTAACGTTAAATTTTACACCGCTATTAGAACCGGTAACGTAAACCAACGCTGGCCGCATCAAAGGTGTAGTCAGATTTATCCAGGTAGCGCATGTAATCTGCGTTCACCGATAAATTAGGTGCTATGTCCATTTCAGCGCCGCCACCGTAGGAGAAATCGCTCTCCCGGTTGTCACTCACTTCAACTTCCGTGAAGCCCGCTAAACCGTATAACCGCACTTCAGGCGCTACCGGGAAAATCCCTTTGGCATAAGCACCGGCCAGATGGTCTAGATCAGCACCACCATCCGAGCCGCCCGTACCTAAATGGCCCTCAAGGGCAAAGTAGTCATTGAACTGGGCACCACCGCGCAGACGTAAGCCTACGTCGTCACGTGAAGAGCCTCTCTCTGGGTCAAGACTCCAAAACATGGCGTCACCACCCAAGTAAGCTTGTGGATAGTCGAAAGACTGTTGAGCTTGAGCAGACGTTGCGAAAGCGCCTACGCCAACCAGGAGTACCGCCGATGTAAGTGATAATACGGACATCTTCATAGCTTGTACCTCAGTTAAAAAACAGTGTTTCCTTACACGTTTGTATTGTGATCCATAACTATGAAGAACGCAAATATTTACCGCCCCTTGGATAGGCTCAGCACGATAATACCGCCGACTACCACGGCTCCCCCGACTAGCTGCCCTGGGCTAAGCATTTGTCCCAGCACGAAATAGCCCAACACCAGGGAGGCCACCGGTTCGATATTCATCACTGGCGCGTTACGCGCCATATCGAGTCGTGGCACAAAAATAAACAGCGTTGAGAACGCCGAACCATACAGCAGCCCGAGCAGCCCAAGCCCCAGCCAGCCGGTACTGTTATCCGGCAGACTCATCCCCCCAGGCACCACACCGGCGATGCCGCCAATGATCATGACGATAAACACCGTTTGCATGGTCAGCAGGCTACGCAATGTGCTGCCCACTCCGGCTAGGCGGTGCTCAGTGACCCATAGCGCGCAGGCAAATACGAAGGCCGCCATTAATCCAAAACCAATCCCCGCGATCCAGCCTGGCCCCATACCATCAGCACTGGCAATCCATGAAGGGATATCCAGCACCACCAGCAAGCCGATTAAAATAGTGCCCATAATCAAACAGCTACGTAGCGTCGGGCGTGGGCCGCCCAATGCCCAACTGAGCAGCGCCAGTTGAATCGGGAAGGTATTGACCAATAGCAGCGCAATCACCACCGGTAGCCTTGCTACCGCCGAGTAGAGGCTAACGCTCTGGATCGCGATCAGCAGACCCACCGCGAGCTGCCACGGCCAAGAACCAGCGGGCAGCCAAAGCCGCTTTCTCTGCACGATGACTAGCGCCACTAAAATCAGGCAGGCAACCCCTGAGCGGGTTAATACCGCCAGCAATAGCCCGGTTCCGTTATCAAACGCCAGCCGCGCGGAGACGTGATTGGCGGCGAACATGGTGGCCACGGTCATCATTAACACAATGGCCAAATGGCGCGGCAGTAGTTTTGGCAGAGAAGGCGCTGACATAGGAACGAAACGGCTCGTTGTAGTGGTTAAGGTGTAAGATGGGTGGCGGTCATGCAGGTCGCTAGAGCCCAGCATGCCTAGCTTTCACATAGAAGGCTAACGAAATCCTAGCGCTGCTTTTCCGCACTGCAGCATGTTATACTAAAGTCCAATGCTTTGCTCACTAACCTCCTAGCGAAAAGGTTTTTATGAACGCACCGGTGCTGGTAATTAACTGCGGTTCCTCCTCTATTAAATACGCGTTGATTGATTCAGACCCTCAGGCACCGCGACTTGAAGGCATAGCTGAACGCCTGAGTAGTGGGGAGGCACGTTTAAAGGGCAAAAACAGTGCCGGTGAACGTTTTACTCAACCACTGCCTGATGCCGACCATACCCAGGCACTTAACGCGATTCTTGAGCGGATGGAGGGCCGCTTACCGACGGCGGTGGGCCATCGCATCGTGCATGGCGGGGAGCACTTCACCCAAGCCGCGCTCATCGACAATAGCGTCATCACCGCGATCGAAACCACCGCAGCGCTCGCCCCCCTTCACAACCCTGCCAACTTAGCAGGCATCGCAGCAACCCAAAACGTATTCCCTGAACTGCCGCAAGTGGCGGTTTTTGATACCGCTTTTCATCAAACCATGCCGCCGCGTGCCTATCGTTACGCGCTGCCTGAAAACCTCTACGCCGAGCATGGTATTCGCCGCTATGGCTTTCATGGCACCAGCCACGCTTACGTTAGTCAGCGGGTGGGCAAACTAAGTAGCCGTGGCACAGGCGGTTGGCTAACCGCCCACTTAGGCAATGGCTGCTCTACCAGCGCGGTGTGGAACAATCAAAGCCAGGATACCAGCATGGGCCTTACCCCTTTGGAAGGCTTGGTGATGGGCACCCGCAGTGGCGATGTTGATCCCGGCCTGCACGCTCACCTGCACCGCCAATTGGGCTGGTCGTTAGACAAAATCGACGACGTGCTCAACAAACACAGCGGCCTACTGGGGCTTTCAGGCTTAACCAACGATATGCGTGAAATTGAAGAGGCCTCCGAACAGGGCCACGCCACTGCACAGCTGGCAGTGGAGGTATTTTGCTACCGGATCGCTAAATCGCTGGCGGGGCTCTCCTGCGCGCTGCCCCAGCTCGATGGGGTTATTTTCACCGGCGGAATCGGCGAAAACTCACCTATCGTGCGCCGTAATGTATTGTCACTGATGCCCCACTTCGGCTTTGCGTTGGATAACGACGCTAACGAAGCCACCATTCGCGGCAAAGAGGGCAAGCTGGATAGCCCTGACCACCAAGGCCCCCAGGTGTGGGTGATCCCTACCGATGAAGAGGGCCGCATTGCCATGGAAACCCGCCACTGCTTAGAGACCCGTGTATGACTGCCCACCCCGACCAGCCACAAGCCATTCTATTAGTGCCCACCAGCCAGGGTGCCGGGCTCACCTCCGCCTGTCTGGGGTTAATTCAAGCGCTGGATACCATCGGCCTGAAAGCCGGGTTTTTAAAGCCGTTTATGCAGAACGAGCTGAACGGCCCGGGGCTGGATCGCTCCACCGCGCTGGTCTCGCGGGCACTTAATCAGCGCCCGCCTTCGCCGATTTCCCAGGCTCGGCTGGAGCGCTTGCTGCGCGACGACCAAACCGATGAGCTCATGGAAAACGCCGTCGAGCTCTATGAACAGGTTGTCCAGCAGGCCCACCGCGATGGCAGCACCTTAGACCTTGTCGTGGTAGAAGGCGTGGTGCCCACCCAACACACCACCTACGCGACGCAAACCAATGCCCAACTCGCCAACGCGCTGAATGCGCGGATTATTCTGGTGGGCACCGGTGACTTAAACGAACCCCAGGCCCTGGCCGACCAGCTGGATATGCACGCCCGCAGCTTTGGTGGGGTTAGCTCCAGCCGCACTCTGGGCGGCATTTTGATGCGCATGAAAAACCTGCCCTACGCTCAGGAAGATGACCTTTCTGCGGCACCGGGCACTTTCAAACCACAGTTGGAAGAGTCGGTGCTCGCCGAGCTACGGCAATACTCTCCGGCCCTGGCGACGGATAAGTTCCACCTGATCGGCGTGGTGCCTTACAGTAAAACACTCAGTGCGCCGCGCACCCTGGATGTAGCCCGAGCGCTCAATGCCAAACTGCTAAACGAAGGCGATGCGGCCAGCCGCCGGGTGCTTTCCACCAGCCTCTGCGCCCGCAGCGCTGCAAATGCGCTGCATATTTTCACCCCTGGCAGCTTGATAGTGGCCTCCGGCGACCGCGACGATGTGGTGCTGGCCTCCGCACTGGCCACCATGAACGGCATTCAATTAGCGGGCGTACTGCTGACTAACGGCTTTATGCCCAACGACAATATGATTGAGATGTGCCGCCCCGCGCTCAAAACGGGCCTGCCTGTTTTGGCGGTAGAGACCGACAGCCTGACCACCGCCCAGCACCTCAGCCAGTTAAGCGGCGAAATTCCCATGGACGATTTCGAGCGCGCCGAACAGGTGGCTCGTTATGTGGCGGCCCATATGGATCTTGAGTGGCTGAAAGCCCACCTAAGCAGCGGTTATACCCGCCGCCTGTCGCCTTCGGCGTTTCGCCACCAGTTGGTGAAACTTGCTCAACTGGCCAAAAAGCGCGTGGTGCTGCCGGAAGGCGATGAGCCGCGCACCGTCGAAGCGGCGATTATCTGCCAGCGCCGCGGCATTGCCGACTGTGTACTACTCGGTAAGCGCGATGATATTGAAAATGTGGCGCGTAACCGCGGGCTGACGCTGCCCAAAGCGCTGACGATTATCGATCCTGAAAGCAGCCGCGCGCGCTATATTGGCCCGATGGTCGAGCGTCGTCGTGGCAAGCTCAACGAACTCACCGCCGAAGCGCAGTTGCAAGACAACGTGGTGCTCGGCACCATGATGCTGCAGCTGGATGAAGTCGACGGCCTCGTCTCTGGGGCAGTACACACCACCGCCAACACCGTGCGTCCCGCGTTCCAGCTGATTAAAACTGCGCCAGAATACAGCCAGGTGTCGTCGATCTTCTTTATGCTGCTGCCCGAACAGGTGGTGGTCTACGGCGACTGCGCGGTGAATCCCGACCCGGACGCCGAAACCCTGGCCGAAATCGCCCTACAAAGCGCCCGCTCCGCGGAGGCCTTTGGTATTGAACCGCGTGTCGCTATGATCAGCTACTCCACCGGTGACTCCGGCACCGGTGCCGATGTGGATAAAGTCCGCGAAGCCACCCGGATTGCTAAACAGCGCGCACCGCACTTAGCCATTGACGGCCCGCTCCAGTACGACGCCGCCGCCATTGAGAGTGTAGGCAAACAAAAAGCGCCCGACTCCCCGGTTGCCGGTAAGGCGACGGTGTTTATTTTCCCCGACCTCAACACCGGCAACACCACCTATAAAGCAGTACAGCGTAGCGCCCGCGTAGTGAGCGTTGGCCCCATGCTTCAAGGGTTGAACAAGCCGGTGAACGACCTTTCCCGAGGCGCACTGGTCGACGATATCGTTTACACCATTGCGCTAACCGCCATTCAGGCCAGTCAGCGGGAAAGCTGAGTTACAGAATTTTTCCCTAGCCAATAAAAACGCCCCGAGCAGATAACTGCTCGGGGCGTTTTATTAACGACTTAACGGTGTGTGAGGCCTAGACCCACATTGGCACCATCGATTCCAGCACCATGACTAAGCTCATCGCGGTGATGGTTAGGATAGAGACGCCAAATACTTTCTTGGCCCAGCGCACATCGTCGTCTAAACGGTAGCCGCGCAGCGCCAGGTAGAGCCAGTAGCCGCCCATGGTCAGCGCCACACACAGATACCCAGCGCCTGCCTGACTGGCCAACCCTAGCGCCAGCGAGGCGGGAATAAACGCCACAATGTAGCCAAGGATATGGTGTTTGGCCATTTTCACCCCGCGCACTACCGGCAACACCGGAATCGATGCCCGTTGATAATCAGCGTAGCGGAAGATCGCAATGGCATAGGAGTGCGGCATCTGCCACAGGCAGAAAATCACCAGTAGCATGATCGCACCGCTGTCGAACTGACCGGTCACGGCGCAGTAGCCAACCACCGGCGGCATGGCGCCGGAGAGGCTGCCTACCAAGGTGCCGTACTCCGAGCGGCGCTTCATATAGAGGCTATAAAGCCCCACATACACGCCCCAGCCAATCACCGCCAAGGCAACGGTTAGCCCATTGGTGCCCAGCGCCAGGCACACCACCCCCGATACACCCAGCAGCGCCGAAACGCCCAGTGCCTGGGTAATAGAGATGCTGCCTCTTACCAGAGGGCGATGGCGCGTACGCGCCATCAATGCATCAATATCGCGGTCAATAACGTTGTTACACGCACAGCCTGACGCGATGATTAATGCAATCCCCACCATGACCGAGACAAAGCTGAGCCACTCGAACTGCCCCTGGGCGGCGAGAAAATAGCCCCCCAGGGTGGCAATCAGGTTGCCGCCGATAATGCCCGGCTTGGTCAGCTCGAGCAGATCCCGCCAGCGGCTGGGCGCTGAGATTAGCCGATCATCATGTTGAGATGCAGATGCTGCATGATCCACAGCGAGCCTCCTACCACTAGGACGAGAATCGTCAGTGTGAAGACGAAGGACATCAGATTCCAGCCCTCGTCGGCTTTGGTACTCATATGCATAAACATGACCAGTTGCACCAGTATCTGCAACACCGCGGTCACGGCTATCACAATCACGGTAGCCAATACGCTAAAAGCGCCACTCATCACCACCGCAAAAGGGATAATGGTCAGTATCAGCGACAATACCAGTCCTGTCACATACGACTTAACGCTGCCATGGGCATTGGTTGAACTTGCACTCATCTCACAACACTCCCATCAGATAGACGAATGAGAAGACACAGATCCAGACAATATCGAGGAAGTGCCAGAACAGGCTTAGGCACAAAATCCTCGGCCGGGTCATATCGTTCAACCCTTTGGTCGACAGCTGTACCAACATGACCAAAATCCAGATCATGCCAAACGTAACGTGCAACCCGTGAGTACCTACTAGGGTAAAGAAGGCCGATAAAAAGCCGCTACGGTCCGGACCGTACCCTTCATGGATCAGATGCTGGAATTCATAGACTTCCATCCCCAGGAAGCACAAGCCCAGTAGAAAGGTAATAATCAGCCACACTTTCACTTGGCCAACACGGTTGGCATGCATTGCCAAAACGCCCATACCGAAGGTGAAACTACTGATCAGCAGTGCAAAGGTTCCGAAAAGGATCAAAGGTAATTCAAAGATATCAGCGCCGGTTGGCCCACCCGCCGTGCCTTTCATCAGCACGGCGTAAGTGGCGAACAGTGACCCGAAGATCACCAAATCGCTCATTAAGTAGACCCAGAAACCAAATAGCTTCGTGCCCGAAGCATCGTGATGCTCATGAGGCTCGGCCGTTGCGCCGTGATGTAACGTATCGGTTGCCATTACGCTTGCGCCTCCACGCGTTGTTGATGCTCACGTTCGATTCGCTCAACTTCAGCAGCGGGAACGTAGTAGTCGATATCGTCGTTAAATACCCGTGCCATAAAGCTGATGAATACACCCACGGCGCCGACGCCGGCTAACCACCAGATATGCCACACCAGGGCGAAACCGATGACCAGCGCAAAGAAGCTGATAACTGGCCCGGCCACGGTATTACGCGGCATATGAATATCGGTATAGGGGGCTTCTTCAAGCTGCTCTTCGCTACGCTGCTTTTGCGACCAGAAGCTGTCGATATCGCCCACTTCCGGTAGACGTGCAAAGTTGTAGAACGGCGCTGGAGAAGAGGTTGACCACTCCAAGGTGCGGCCGTTCCAGGGGTCGCCGGTGACATCAGCGTTCTGTTTGCGGTCGCGAATACTCACCCAGAACTGGATGATGGTGCAGACAATGCCCAGCATAATGATTACCGCGCCTACCCAAGCCAGAATCATCCACGGTTGCCATTCGGGGTTGGCGTAGGACTGCATGCGGCGTACGGCACCAAAGAAGGCCAGTACGTAAAGCGGCATAAAGGCGACGTAGAAGCCAATAAACCAGCACCAGAACGAACGCTTGCCCCACTTTTCGTTCAAAGTGAAACCGAACGCTTTGGGGAACCAATAGGTAAGCCCCGCCATCATGCCGAACACCACGCCGCCGATAATAACGTTGTGGAAGTGCGCAATAACGAACAGGCTGTTATGCAACACAAAGTTAGCTGCGGGCACCGCCAGCATAACGCCGGTCATACCGCCTAGGGTAAAGGTGATAATAAAGCCCAGCGTCCATAGCACCGGCGAAGTGAGTTCCAGGCTGCCGCGGAACATGGTGAACAGCCAGTTGAACACTTTCACCCCGGTAGGAATGGCGATGATCATTGTCATAATGCCGAAGAAGGCGTTGACGTTGGCGCCCGCCCCCATGGTGAAAAAGTGGTGCAACCAAACCACAAACGAGAGCAAGGTGATCGAAATGGTCGCCCACACCATGGTGGCGTAGCCGAACAGCCGCTTACGGGCAAAGGTCGCAATCACTTCAGAGAACACGCCGAAGGCTGGCAGAATCAGGATATAAACTTCCGGGTGGCCCCAGGCCCAGATGAGATTGACGTACATCATCATGTTGCCGCCAAAATCATTGGTAAAGAAGTGCATGCCCAAATAGCGGTCCAGCGTTAGCAGTGCGATGGTCGCGGTCAAAATTGGGAAGGAAGCAATGATCAGCACGTTGGCGCACAGCGATGTCCAGGTGAAGATCGGCATGCGGAACATCGTCATGCCTTTGGTGCGCATTTTAATGATGGTCACGAAAAAGTTAATACCGGTCAGCGTGGTGCCTATACCGGATATCTGCAACGCCCATATCCAGTAGTCGACCCCCACCCCGGGACTAAACTCGATCCCCGATAACGGCGCGTAAGCGAGCCAGCCGGTTTTGGCGAATTCGCCCACCACCAGCGAGATATTGACCAGTATCGCGGAGACCGCAAACAGCCAAAAGCTTAAGTTATTCAGGAAAGGGAAAGCAACGTCGCGGGCACCAATTTGCAGCGGCACCACCAGGTTCATCAAGCCGATGACCATGGGCATGGCGACAAAGAAGATCATAATCACGCCGTGGGCGGTAAAGATCTGGTCGTAGTGCTCGGGGGGTAAATAGCCCGCTGCATCCCCGGCGGCCATCGCCAGCTGGGTGCGCATCATTATCGCATCCGAGAAGCCGCGCAGCAGCATCACCAGGGCGACGATGAAATACATAATGCCGAGCTTTTTGTGGTCAACGGAGGTAAACCACTCGTTCCACAGCCAGCCCCACTTACGGTAATAGGTGATTAAACCAAACAGTGCGATCCCACCAATGGCCATAAAGGCCGCGACGACCATGATGATCGGCTCGTGGTAGGGAATTGACTCTAACGTGAGTTTTCCAAACACGGCTTAACCTCCCACTTCTACGCTAGAGGAATGGCTGCGCATGGCATTATCCTGACTAGCATGGTTGTTAGTGACATGACCTGATTCGGCCGCGTGATCGGCAGTCTTCTCATTTTCGCCATCGTGGGAGTCAGCATGATCGCCGCCCATCTGATGCTCGCCGCCGGTATGGAAGCTTCGTAAGATGCTTTCATACAGCGATGGTGAGATGGCTGAGAAGTACTCAACCGGATTCGATTCGCTAGGTTCCGCCAACGCTTCATAACCTTCTGGGTAGGTCAGCGTTTGTGGAGCAGCGCGTACCGTTTCCACCCAGGCGTCAAAATCCTCGGGGTTGGTCACCTTGGCTTCAAAGGTCATGCCAGAGAAGCCTGCGCCACTGTAGTTGGTGGAACGACCAGGGTAGCTACCAATTTCATCGGCGATGAGATGGACATCGTTATCCATGCCCGCCATGGCATAAATCTGGCTGCCAAGATGGGGGATAAAGAAAGCGTTCATCACTGAGCCTGAGCTGACCCGAAAGCGCACCGGTGTATCTACCGGAAAGGCCACTTCGTTAACACTGGCAATACCCTGCTCGGGGTAGATAAACAGCCACTTCCAATCAAGCGCCACCGCCTGTATTTCGATCGGCGCCACATCGCTTTCCAGCGGTTTGTGGGGATCAAGGCTATGGGAGGTCTTCCAGGTCAACAGGGCGAGCACCGCGATAATCGCACAGGGCACGATCCACACCACCGCTTCAATCACGTTGGAGTGCGCCCAATCAGGCGTGTATTTAGCCAGGCTATTACTACGCCGGTAACGCCAGCCAAACAGCAGCGTCATGACAATCACAGGAATAACTACAATCAACATTAGGCCAAAGGCGGTCAGAATCAGTGTGCGCTGCTCAGCGCCAATCTGGCCTTTTGGGTCTAGCAGCGCTGAACTACAGCCTGCTAGAAACAGACACAGCGCAAGAAGCACTAGCGTGCCTCGCCTGCGCCAAAGTGAGCGTCGTTGCATGGTGTGATCTCGTCAGAGGTTGTTTAAAACACTAGCTAGCCATGTCGCCCTTCTACATAGCAGGCTAACTACCACCCCATACTCTTCCCAAAACATGCTCTGCATGACGCTCTTGAAAACGTGCTAGGAAAACGCTCTCAAGGACAGTGCACACGTGACGCTGGGCGCCATTGCTCCGGGAAAAATATGCGTCGCCGGATGGGAATTGGCGACGAGCCTCGCTGGCCTAAGCACTAAAGGCTTAAGCAGTTAAGACTAAAGTATTTTCTATTGATCGAGATCATGAAAGAAGTGGCGCATTGCCGCACCCCAGGTATTGACTGCTATGAGCCCCCTCGCCATCGGTGACCACCACATCAAAATCGTCCAGGGCGGCGAAATAAGCCGGGCGCACCACGCCGAACTTGCTGGCATCTACCACTAACAGGCGCTGCATAGCGGTGGCAATGGCCGCTTGTTTCGGTGCCACTTCGTGAAAGTGGAAACAGCTTACCCCCCGCTCTAAATCCACCCCCGCCGCAGATATCAACGCTTTATTAATGCCTAAACGTTCGATAGCGGCGGCCATATTGTCGCTGCCAAATGATTGTGAGGCGGGATAAAATAACCCACCCAGCAGCACCAAACGCACGTTGGGGAGTGCGGCGACGGCATTGGCGACGTTAAGCGCATAGGTCACTACCGTCAGCTCATTAAAATGGCTTAATTGGCTCAACAGCGGCATCAGCGTTGAGCCGCAGTCAATAAACAGCGTATCGCCCTCTTCAATAAAGGCGAGTGCTCGCTGGCACAGGCGATGCTTCGCCTGGTAGTGGCTGGCCTGCTGCTCGGTTAGGTCATAAATAGGCGTGACGCCGGGGTAATTCGCCATCACTAAGCGCCCCCCCAGCAGGCTAATGGCGGAGACCTGGGTTGTTAGGTCGCGGCGGATGGTCATTTCGGAAACATCGCACAGCTCTGCTGCATCGCGCAGATGAAGAGTACCGCCACTGGCAAGCGCTTCCTGAAGTTTGGCAAGGCGCTGAGCGCTACGGCCATTCATGGTGGGCATCTCCTGACAAACCCCTCTTGTTGTGTTTTTCGCAACGACAGCATCGGTGTTGCGTCAATTTCTATGCTGAGCGAGCTGCGGCGTAATTTCCACTGCTACGACGGCTATTGATACTATTAGTGCCACAGTGAGAGCCATATGACATTTAAATAGCGTTGATGTGACAATACTTGCAAATCAACGTTAGAAAAATAACACTAAATGTTATAATTTTAACATTAACGCCAGCCCGCACAATTACAACCCTCGGATAGCCACACCCAAATGGCTCCGCGATAACCTTGTTGAGGCTTTTATGACAGTTCGTACACACTCTCACTCTTCTCGCTCCTCGTCTTTTGTCGCGCTTAGCGCTGGCGTAACGGGCGTATTGACGACGATGCTCACCACACCGCTAATGGCAGATGATGCTCAGCCCCATCCGCTTGATCGGCTGTGGTCATTCGCCAACGTCTCGGTCAACTATCTGGACTGGTCGAACGGCACCGAAGCGCGCACCGCTTCCAATGCGGCTAAAAGCGACTTTATGTTTCTCGAAATCGAAGGCGGCGCTGGCTTTAGCTGGGGCGAGTTTTATGGCTTCTTTGATTTCGAGAACCCCACCAACGACCAGTTTGATGAATCCAGCGGCGGCAAGGACAACTTCCGCACCGCAGGTAAAGTGACCTCGCACATTTATCTGGGCGATAGCCCGCTGTCGATTTATGCCCACCTGTATGACTTCCGCGATTACGGTTATAACAGCCGCGAGCAGGATCAGATTCTGGGCCTGGGCTACCGCACTACCTTCGACAATGGTCTGTGGTTTAAACCCTTTATCGGGGCGGCGCGGGTACAAAGTAATAGCTATACCGGCATGAACGGCTATATGGCAGGCTGGGTCGCGGGTTATGATTTCACCGCGCTCAACCAGAATTTCAGCGTCACCAACTGGCACGAACAGACGTTTGGCCGTGACGATGAGTATCTGGAACAGAACTACGTGGGCGATACAGCAGGCAGTGTAGGCACCAACGGTGCACTGAGCCTGTGGTGGCATCCGAGCGATTTGATCACCACCGGTATTCAGTATCGCTACTCTGACAACAAGTTGGGTACCCCCAACAATTATCAGAATGCGATGATTTACTCCGTCAAGCTCAACTTACTTTAAACGCGTTACTGTCTATAAAAACGTTACTTACGCGCTGACGCGAAGGATCCCCATATGACACTCCTTATGAGCTTGGTGGGTATGGTCACTCTGGTGGCCATTGCCCTGATCTTCTCTTATGACCGTAAATCGATCCGGCTGCGTACCGTGCTGGGCGCCTTTGCTATCCAGGCGGGTATCGGTGCCTTTGTACTTTACGTGCCGTTTGGCCAAGCGGTGCTGCAGGCCATTTCGTCCGGTGTTAGCCAAATATTGGTGTATGCCAACGACGGTATCGGCTTTCTGTTCGGTGGTTTAGCGGATGTTGATAACGTCGGCTTTGTATTTGCGATCAAAGTACTCCCCGTCATTATCTTCTTCTCGTCGCTAATTGCCGTGCTTTATTACATCGGCATTATGCAGTGGGTGATTCGTATCCTGGGTGGCGCCCTGCAAAAAGCGCTGGGCACCTCACGCACGGAATCACTCTCCGCAACGGCAAATATTTTCGTCGGCCAGACCGAAGCACCGCTAGTGGTGCGCCCGTTTATCGCCCGCATGACGCCATCGCAACTTTTTGCCGTTATGTGTGGTGGTCTGGCGTCGGTCGCCGGTTCAGTATTGGCGGGCTACGCCGCGCTGGGGATTCCCATGGAGTACCTGGTAGCGGCCTCCTTTATGGCGGCACCGGGCGGGCTGCTGTTCGCCAAGCTGATCATGCCGGAAACCCAAGACGTAACCGATAGCGACAGCGTTTCCAAGGTGGAAGAAGAGATTGACGCCCAGGAAGATAAACCTGCCAATGTGCTAGATGCTGCGGCATCGGGCGCCACCTCGGGTTTAATGCTGGCCGCCAACGTGGGTGCGATGCTGCTGGCATTTATCGCCCTGATTGCCCTGATCAACGGCATCCTGGGTGGCATTGGCGGCTGGGTGGGCTTTGACTCGCTGAGCCTGGAGCTGATCTTGGGCTGGTTGTTTGCTCCACTCGCCTTCCTGTTGGGTGTACCCTGGGAAGAAGCGACCCTGGCGGGCTCATTCATTGGCCAAAAACTGGTGGTCAACGAATTTGTCGCTTACATCAATTTAGCCCCCTACATTGACGGGGAACAAGTTGTTGCCGCCACGGGTCAGTTAATGACACCGCACACTATGGCGATCCTCTCTTTTGCGCTGTGTGGCTTTGCTAACCTCTCCTCCATTGCGATTCTGCTGGGCGGTTTAGGTAGCATTGCCCCCACGCGTCGTAAAGAGATTGCCCGCTTTGGTGTCAAAGCCGTGCTGGCCGGTACACTATCCAACTTGATGTCGGCCTCGATTGCTGGCTTCTTTATTGCGCTAAGTGGCGCGTCTGCATAGCGCTTGCCATTGCTAGCGCAGTGACGGCTACTTAACGCATCGGGCACTGCGGTTTTATCCGCAGTGCCCGTTTTTATCTTTTACTGATTTGTGAGAACTCCATGACTGCGACTGCCTCCCCTCATATCGTCCAAGCCGCCCGACAGGCACTCACCCTCATGGACCTGACGAGCCTGAACGACAGCGACACTGACAGCACCATCGAGGCGCTTTGCCAGCAGGTGAAAACGCCTTTCGGCAATCCAGCCGCGGTCTGCGTCTACCCGCAGTTTATCGTTACTGCCCAGCGCGCGCTTACCGCGCATAAACTCGATAACCAAGTTAAAATTGCCACGGTCACCAACTTCCCCAACGGCGACGACGACATTATGGCCGCCGCCCGTGAAACCCGCGATGCGGTTGCCTCCGGCGCCCATGAAGTTGATGTGGTCTTTCCCTACCGCGCGTTGATGGCAGGCGACGAAGAGACCGGCCTTGAGTTGGTTGAAATGTGCAAAGCCGCCTGTGCTGGCCAAGCGCTGCTCAAAGTGATTATTGAGTCCGGCGAGCTTAAAGAGCCCGAGCTGATTAAACGCGCCAGCGAACTCGCTATTGAAGGCGGCGCTGATTTTATTAAAACCTCGACCGGCAAAGTAGCCGTTAACGCTACGCTGGAAGCCGCTGAGATCATGTTAAGAGCCATCAAGGCCAGCGGCCAAGATGTTGGTTTTAAAGCGGCGGGTGGCGTCAAAACTGCCGAAGACGCGGCAGCATATCTGGCCCTTGCCAACAACATTATGGGCCCAGGCTGGGCAACGCCCGCGCACTTCCGCTTTGGAGCTTCCAGCCTGCTGGGCAATCTGCTGGCAACGTTGACCGGCAATACCAACGCCGCCGCCACAGACGGAGGTTACTAATGGCTGCCAACACGACTAAACACGCCCTGCTCCCCCAGGAACTGATTCGCCTTAAGCGTGATAACCAGCCGTTGCCGGCTGAAGAGATCAAAGCCTTTGTGCAAGGCATTGCCGATGATCGCATTAGCGACGCACAAATTGGCGCTTTCACCATGGCGGTGTTTCTTAACGGCATGAGCCGTGAAGAAGTCGTGGCGCTGACTACCGCCACCCGCGACTCCGGTCATGTGATGCAGTGGAGCGACCTGAACCTGCCCGGCCCGATTGTCGATAAGCACTCCACTGGCGGTGTAGGCGACTTGGTCTCGCTGGTGCTTGGCCCCTGGGTCGCCGCCTGCGGCGCCTTTGTACCGATGATTTCTGGCCGCGGCCTGGGACACACCGGCGGCACGCTGGATAAGCTTGAATCGATCCCCGGCTACGACCCCTACCCTGCGCCAGAGCGTTTCCGCGAGGTGGTGAAATCCACCGGCGTGGCGATTATCGGCCAGACCGGGGATCTTGCCCCTGCCGATAAGCGCATTTACGGCGTGCGGGACGTCACCGCCACGGTAGAGTCTATTCCGCTGATTACCGCCTCTATCCTGGGCAAAAAGCTCGCTTCAGGCCTGGACGCGCTGGTCATGGACGTTAAAGTCGGCAGCGGCGCTTTTATGCCCACGCCGGAAAAATCCCGCGAGCTGGCAAAAAGCATCGCCAATGTGGCCACCCAAGCGGGCACGCCCACAACTGCCCTGCTCACCGACATGAGCCAACCGCTGGCCCCCTGCGCCGGTAACGCCGTTGAAATCGTCGAGACCTTGGCGCTACTGCGCGGCGACCGCCCCAACAGCCGCGTGATGCAAGTCACCCGCGAGCTGGCGGTAGAGATGCTGATCGCTGGCAAGCTGGCTGGCTCACGTGAAGAAGCACTAACTAAGCTTGAGAAAGCGCTGACCTCCGGCGCTGCCGCGGAAGTATTCGCCCGCATGGTGCGCGAACTTGGCGGCCCCAGCGACTTTATGGAGCGCTCAGATCACTACCTGGCCAAAGCCGACGTGATTAAACCCGTGTATGCCGAGCAATCGGGTGTCGTCCAGAGTATCGATACCCGCGCCGTGGGCATGAGCGTGGTGGAACTGGGTGGTGGCCGCCTGCGTAACGATGCCAGCGTCGATCACAGCGTCGGTTTCACCGACATCGTCGAAATCGGTGAGAGCGTGGATAGCCAGCGGCCCATTGCCATGGTGCACGCCCGCAGTGACGCCGCCGCCGAGCGCGCCGCCGAACAGCTGCGTGCAGCGTTTACAATTGGCGAAGGTGCCGCCAACGCCGACACCCTGCTACAAGACACTTTCCGTGGAGAAGCCTTATGAGCCGCGCGATTGTACTGGTACTTGACTCCTTTGGGATTGGCGCCGCCCCGGATGCCGCGACCTTCGGCGATGAAGGCTCCGATACCCTGGGCCATATCGCCGCCGCATGCGCCCGTGGCGAGGCGGATAACGCCAACCGCTCAGGCCCGCTCAAGCTGCCCAACATGGCCAAGTTGGGGCTATTTCACGCCCACCGCGATGCCACGGGCAGCGTTGCCGAAGGCGTCACGCTGCCGGAAAGCCTGGAAGGCGCTTACGCCCACGCCAAAGAAATTTCCAGCGGCAAAGACACCCCCTCCGGCCACTGGGAAATTGCCGGCGTACCAGTACGCTTTGACTGGGGTTACTTTCTGGATAAAACCGACAGCTTCCCCCTTGAGCTGCTCGACGCCATTGTTCAGGAAGCCGACCTCACTGGGGTGATTGGCAACTGCCACGCCTCCGGTACCGAGATCATCGCCCGCCTGGGTGAAGAGCACATCGCCACCGGCAAGCCAATTGTTTACACCTCGGCGGATTCGGTCTTTCAGATCGCCGCTCACGAAGAGCATTTCGGCCTTGAGCGGCTTTATAAGCTGTGCGAAACCGTCCGCGAGCTGCTGGAGCCTTATAACATTGGCCGCGTCATTGCGCGTCCGTTTATTGGCGAAGACAGCAACACCTTCGCCCGCACCGGCAACCGCCGCGACTATAGCGTTGAGCCACCGGCACCGACCGTGCTGCAAAAGCTTGATGATGCCGGTGGCGAAGTGGTCTCGATTGGAAAAATTGCCGACATCTACGCCCACTGCGGCATTACTCACAAGGTAAAAGCCAGCGGCCACGATGCACTGATGGACGCCACGCTCAACGAGATCGAGCGCACCAGCCAGCGCGGCTTTGACAAGAAAAATCAGGGCGAGCGCGCCATGATCATGACCAACTTTGTCGATTTTGACTCGGTCTATGGCCACCGCCGGGATGTGCCGGGCTACGCTGCCGCACTAGAAGATTTCGACGCCCAGCTACCTAAGCTGCTGGCTGCGCTAAGCGAAGATGATCTGCTGATTCTCACCGCCGACCACGGCTGCGACCCCAGCTGGCACGGCACCGAGCACACCCGCGAGTACATCCCCATTCTGGTACATGGCCCCGGCTTTACCCCCGGCTCGCTGGGTGAGCGCGGCACCTTTGCCGATATTGGCCAAACCCTGGCCGACTTTTTCCTGCTTCCGGCCATGGCCGATGGCACAAGCTTTCTACCTGACGCTGCTTAAAGGCGAGCGCCGCTTAAAGGAGACCTTTGATGGCAACCCCACATATCAACGCTGCCCCCGGTGATTTTGCCGATACCGTACTGATGCCCGGTGACCCGCTGCGCGCCAAGTACATTGCCGACACCTACCTGGAGAATGTTCGCCAGGTCAACGACGTGCGCAATATGTTTGGTTATACCGGCACCTATAAAGGCCGCGAGATTTCCGTGATGGGCCACGGCATGGGCATTCCGTCGGTCTCCATCTATGCCAAAGAGCTGATCACCGACTACGGCGTAAAATCGCTAATTCGCGTGGGCTCCTGCGGCGCGGTACGCGACGACGTCAACGTGCGCGATGTGGTCATCGGCATGGGCGCCAGCACCGATTCAAAAGTTAACCGTATGCGCTTCAACGACCACGACTTCGCCGCCATCGCAGACTTTGAGCTGACCCAGCACGCCGTTGCTGCCGCCAAAGCCAAAAAAGTGCCAGTCAAAGTCGGCAACATCTTCTCAGCGGACTTGTTCTACAACCCGCAAACCGAAATGGCTGAAATGCTTAAGCGCTACGGCATTGTCGGCGTCGAGATGGAAGCTGCTGGTCTATACGGCGTCGCCGCCGAGTTTGGCGCCCGCGCCATGACCATCTGCACCGTATCGGATCACATCCTGAAAGGCGACTCGCTCTCCAGCGCAGACCGTCAAACTACCTTTGACGACATGATGCTGATTGCTTTGGACACCGTGTTACGCGACGACGCTGCCCGCGCTTGAAGCGCTGACATGGCCTAAAGCAAGGTTCTTCTTCGCTCAGTATGGAATTATCTCTACCAGCCTGATAGTTGCACCCGTGGGAGGTAGCTTTAGCTCGCGACCGCTTAGGCTGCCAGCCTGACAACACCGGGGTACCTTCGGCACCCTTCGCCCGCTGGAAGCGGCCTCCCACAATTAGCTTCCAGCCTGATAGTTGCACCTGTGGGAGATGACGAAGAACCAAAAGGAAAAATGATGGAACAGGTATCAGAAGAGATCGTTCAGAAGTTATTCAGCGCCCGGGCTAACGCCTATGTGCCCTACTCCGCGCATCCGGTGGCATCAGTGATGGTGACTCCCGATGGTCAGCAGTTTGCGGGCACCAATGTGGAAGTGGCGCACTACAAAGGCCTGTGTGCCGAAGCCTCGGCCATTTCCGCCATGATCACCGCAGGGCAACGCCAGTTAGCCTCCGTCTACGTCATGGGCCCAGGCGATCACTTATGCACGCCCTGCGGCGATTGCCGTCAGCGCATCCGCGAGTTCGCCACGCCAGAAACGCAAATCAAGGTGCTATCCGGCGGCGGCGAACTACTGAAAACCTACACCATGGAAGCCCTGCTACCCGATGGTTTTGGGCCAGAGCAGCTGCCGCCGCGCTAACTCGTTTCCCGTAGCACCAGCGCCACCGGCAGCGATACGTGCCGGGGCGCTTCTCCCGCCCTTGCTTCTGCCAGTAGTGCCATGCTCGTCGCCGCTATCTCAGCAATATTCTGCCGTACGGTGGTGAGCCCAGTGGCGAGGGTGGGCAGGTCATCAAACCCCGTTACTGCGACCTGAACAGGCACTTCAATGCCGCGGTCTTCCAGCGCGGCCACACAGCCCAACGCTAGTTCGTCGGTGGCGCATACCAGCGCATCAAAAGGCAGTGGTTGAGTGCCCTCTTCGTCTAAATAGCGATTTAGATAGCGATAGCTGTTAAGGGAGTCTGACGCTAGGCGGTGCGGTAGGCTGATCAAGCGTTCGGCAAGCCCTGCCTCTTCCAACGCACGCCGGTATCCTTCCAAACGGCTATGGGGACGCGGCACCTCTAGCTCACCGCCCATAAAGGCCAGCCGCTGGCGGCCCTGGGTAATGAGGTGGTGCGTTATTTCATACAGACCCTGCCTATCGTCTGGGGAGACGGAAAAGCCTTCCCCGGCGTCACCTATGCGTACAAAAGGAATCGCAGCGGCCTTAAGCAGCGCTGGGCGCTCATCGTCTGGGGCTTCACCAAGCAAAATGGCCGCCCCCGCGCGTTCGGGTAATTCAGCGGTTTGCTGGTGATTAAAGAACACCGGCACCATACCCTGCTGATGAAGGGCCACGGTAAGGTGTTGGTAGAGCAAAATATAGTAAGGACGCAGTTCGATATCCTGTCGCCCCAGTGATATGCCCACTACCGCCGTTTTGCCGCTGATGAGCTGGCGCGCGGCAGCACTGGGCTGGTAAGCAACCTCGCGGCTAATCGCCAAAATCCTCTCACGCAGGTTATCGCTGAGCCCCGGTTTGCCATTTAGGGCTCGACTCACGGAGGCAATTGATACTTCGGCCCGCCGGGCAATTTCTCGGATGGTGGCCGTTTGGGCGTTTTGTTTGCTCTTTATCACCGAATCTCTCACCGGCTATTTCCCGCCCTATTTTTCACCTGGAATGCCTCCAGTGTGCCGAAAAACGCCCGGCGTTGCGACGCTGATTACACTGCAATTTCCAGACTGCGATCTTCCTGACTGGATATAACGCAGGCATCAAGAACGGTTTGGATCGCCGCCCCTCGGGCAAAGTCCGGCTGGTCGTTTTCACCACTGCGAATGCTTTCCACAAAACGCTGATAGATACTGGGTGTTGGCGGTGCCTTCACTGTGCTCCAGCGCGCCGGGTGAACGTCATCGTCCAAACACACCTGCACGTTCTCTTTTGAGGCATCTAAATCGATTCGAATAGCACCTTTATCGCCGTGTACGCTCAGGGTTAGCGAGTTATGGTGCCCCGTCGCCCAGCGGGTGGCTTGAATGGTGCCCTTGGCCCCATTGGCAAAGGTCACTCGCATTAGCGCGGTATCGTTGGCATCCAATAGATAATCGCCGATGCGGTTATTCGGGGCTTTTTCAAAGCAGGTCAGTTCGCAGTTCACGCGACTAATATCACCGACCGGGAAGCTGGCGAAATCGACAATATGCACACCCACATCGCCCAATACGCCTTTGCTGCCATGGGCTTCCGAAAGCCGCCAAAGCCACTGACTCTCCTGATCCCAGCGCCCCCACTCATTGCTGACCAACCAACTTTGCCGGTAGCTGGCATCTACGTGGCGAACTTGACCAATCGCCCCAGCGGTAATCAGTGCACGAGCGTGCTGAATGGCCGGCGCATCGCGATAGCTAAAATTGACCATATTGATGACCTTGGCGGCCTGCGCCGCTTGGGCCATTTCATGAGCATCATCCGCATTCGTCGCCAGCGGCTTTTCGCACAGAATGTGCTTACCTGCGGTGATCGCGGCCAGTGACGTGCGCTTATGAACACCATCCGGCGTGACGTTGCTAACGGCTTGGATATCCTTCCGCGCCAGCATAGTCTTCAGGTCGTCATACGCATCGGCGATACCATAACGGCCAGCAAAATCACGGGCCTTGGCCAGCTCCATATCGCACACCGCCACCACTTCCACTCCCTCGATCCGGCTAAAGTGCTTGGCGTGTTCCCCCGCCATACTGCCAGCGCCAATAATCGCCAAGCGGATCATTTGAAGCCCCCTTCGCCGGGTTTATGCAGCCCTTCGCCTTTGATTTCCACCGGGTTGGGGGCCTGATCGGCAGGAATATTGGGGCAGCTGTCGATCCACCGGGAGCCTTCCGGGCGCGCCCATTTCACAGCGTTCTTCAGTACCGTTTTCACCTGTGCGTCGTAGTAGATTGGGTAGGTTTCGTGACCAGGGCGGAAGTAGAAAATCTTGCCGTTGCCGCGTTTGTAGGTCAGCCCTGAACGGAATACCTCACCACCCTCAAAAGCACTGATAAAGACCACTTCATCGGGGTTGGGTACCGCAAACGGCTCGCCGTACATTTCGGTGTGCGGCAGTTCGATATAGTCGCCCAGGCCCTGCACAATAGGGTGACCAGGGTTAACGACCCATAGCCGCTCGCGCTCTCCCGCTTCCCGCCACTTGAGCGAGCAGGTGGTGCCCATCAGACGTTTGAAGATTTTTGCGTAGTGCCCAGAGTGCAGCACAATTAGCCCCATACCCTGCAACACGCGCGCCTGCACGCGGTCGACGGTTTCCTCAAGCACATCGCCATGGGCAGCGTGGCCCCACCACAGCAGCACGTCGGTATTGTCGAGGAACTCGTCACTTAACCCCTGTTCAGGGTCTTGCAGAGTGACAGCACGGGCATTGAGCCCTTCAGCTTCGTTTAGCCCTTCGGCGATGCAGTGATGCATACCATCAGGATAAATTCTTGCTACAACTTCATTGGTTTGCTCGTGAACGTTTTCACCCCACACGGTGACGTTAATGGTCATATTTTCTCCTTAGCCATAGCGGCCTAACAGCGTAAAAACGGCTTTAAGTGACACCCAAGGTACAAAGTAAACGTTTACTATAAATACGTAAACGTTTACTTTTCTACATCTTTAGTCGCTATCCCCACCTCGACTATGTAGACCATCACTATTGGCATCGCGCCGAGGTTATCCGTATTCTGAAACGCTACCTCACGCTTTAGCGTGGCTAACAATGCGTGTTTAATTATTTGCTTCTAACAACAGGCTGTTCCACGACAGGCTGTTTCTAAAAACAGGAGAACGCCATGGCTGGTTTACTGCCCAACGTCGACCCCGACGGCTTGCTTGAGTACTCGGTGGTCTACACAGACCGCTCGCTGAATCACATGTCGCAGCAGTTTCAAGGTGTGATGCGGGATATTTCCGCCACGCTGAAAGAGGTGTACAACGCCCATGCAGCGGTCATCGTGCCCGGCAGCGGCACCTTTGGCATGGAAGCGGTGGCGCGCCAGTTTGCCCTTGACCAGAAAACCCTGGTCATTCGTAACGGCTGGTTCAGCTACCGCTGGACGCAAATTATCGAGATGGGCCGTTTAACCGATCAGCACAAGGTACTTAAGGCGCGGCGCCTGAATGGCGATGACCCTCGCTCGCCTTTTCAGCCGGTTCCCATTGATGAGGCCGTCGCGCAAATTCGTAGCGAAAAGCCTGCCGTTGTGTTCGCCCCGCAAGTCGAAACCTCTGCTGGTTTGCTGCTTCCGGATGACTATATTCAAGCGCTCGCCGAAGCCACTCACGAGGTAGGTGGCATGTTTGTGCTGGATGCCATTGCCGCGGGCACTCTGTGGGTGGATATGCAGACACTCGGGATTGATGTGGTAGTAAGCGCGCCGCAAAAAGGCTGGAGCGGTTCGCCCTGCTGCGCCATGGTAATGCTCTCAGAACGCGCCACACAGCGCTTAAGTGAGACCCAGAGCAACAGCTTTGCCTGTGATTTGGGCAAGTGGCACAGCATTATGCAGGCCTACGAAAATGGCGGGCACGCCTACCACGCCACCATGCCTACCGATGCACTGCGGCAGCTAAGGGACATTATGCAGGAGACCCGCGCTTACGGCTTTGCCAAGGTAAAAGAGGAGCAGCAGGCGATTGGCCGGGAAGTCCGCGCCATGCTTAAACGCCACGGTTTTGTGAGCGTTGCTGCGGAAGGTTTTGAGGCCCCGGGGGTAGTAGTGTGCTATAGCGACGATAGCGGCTTAGTGGGCAAACTTGCCCAGGCGGGCGTGCAAGTGGCGGGAGGCGTACCGCTGATGTGCGATGAAGGCGATAACTTCCAAACCTTCCGCATAGGTCTATTTGGCCTCGATAAACTGCATCACACAGAGCGCAGTGTGAATAGCTTGGAGCAGGCGATTAAAGCAGTGGTTTAAGAGCGTGTTGAAGAGAGTGCTTAAGAGAGCAAGGAAGGAAAAGCCCGCTATTTTAATAGCGGGCTTAAAGTCACATATAGCCCACGCCCCGCGGCATCATACCCAGATGGTTTTCGACTTGGGTAACCCCAGGTACGTTTTCCGCAGCGACGGTCACCGCTTGCTTCTGCTCAAGCGATTCGACCAGCCCCCATACCTCCACAGCACCGCCATCCACAATCACGCTAATACCTTCAACCTGTACGCCGGCATTATTCTCAACCTCGTTAAGAATAGCCTCGCGAATTTGCCGATCATTCGTGGGTGACTGGGTCGGCGCCACCGCCGCATTGGCAATACCTTGTAGCAGGTTTGCACGGCTGACGATGCCCACCAGTTTACCTTCACGCAGCACAGGCACCCGCTTGATATGGTGTTTTTCCAACATGCGCGCAATGGTGTGCAGCGGCGTGTTCTCTTCGACGGTCATTGGATTCGGGGTCATGACCTCGTGGGCTTTACGACCATGGGACTTAACGTAGTCGCCAGCATCCTTGCCGCCGGTAAACAGCGATAACCACCAGGAGTCGCGATGGTCACCGTCGCCTTTTACCCGGCGCATTAAATCGCCTTCACTGACAATGCCAATCACCTGGTGAGCCTCATCCACTACGGGAACGGCACTGATGCGGTGACTGAGCAACAACTGGGCAATTTCTCGCACTTCAGTATCAGGCCCCACACTCACCACTTTGGGGGTCATAATATCGATAGCTTGCATGGTTCTACTCCTTGCGCTCAACCCTTAAAGACTGGGCCGCAGATGCAGGTTAGTCTGCCTGTACTTTGAGACTAGTTCGCTGCTGGCAATTTGCCCATGTCGAGAGGCGATATCAATGAACGCATTGAGGCGGCGTTGATCTGGCGCAGTTTATTTGCCCCTTTCTTATTTGTGCTCCTTCACCACACTGCTCTCTTCGACTTTCTCAACATCGACAATGCCCGAGCGGCTAACAACCACCTTCCAGCGGGCGAGGTAGGGCGCATCCTCACTACCCGTCTCCCGAATCACCAAGTTGAACAGATGGCGGCGCTCGACGCCCTCACGCACCGCTTGGCCATCTTTTAAACGGTAGATATGATGCTTGCCCTTACTCATTAGCCGCGTCAGCATGGAGATATCCAGATTGAGCGTTTCGCGGGTGTGCTCGTAGCCGCTTAAAAAGCGCGTGGGCGACATACGTGAGCTTGAGCGGTAATGCAGCACCACCTCTTCCCGCTGAGCCACCTTGCGACGGCGCATCTGCTGAATATCCTCGCCCAGCGAGGCAAATCGCTTGTAGTCGAACCATTCCAGTTGACGCCCCACCAAGGCGTTATGCGTGGGGTCGCGATACTGTCGGCGCCACTTGGGGCGTCCTTTACGCAGCCAGCGCCAAAGGGTATTGCGCAAATCATCCTTAAACACTTCACGCATGGCGTAGAGCAGCGCCATAGCTAAGACGAACAGGGCAGTAATCCCGCCCAGCACGCTGCGCAATTGCAGTACACCCAAGGTCACAAATGTCATCACCACGGCTGTCGCCAGGGCCTTGACCGCTTTCTGCTCACCGCCACCCAGCTCTAACGCCGCTTGTTTCAGGGTAATCGGGTGCTCAATCAGCCGCCGCAGCAGGCGCATTTTATTCGACATGCGTGTTGGGTCTGCCATAACCCGCTCGGCGTTGTACTGCTGCTCGCGGCGGTACTCATCCTCTCGATGGCAGACGCTGATAAAACGGCGACGAATATCGGTAAACTCTCCTCCACGGGGCATATGGGCTATCAACGCCAGCAACTGCTGTTCGGTAAACCAGGAGAGGTAGTTATCGATATTGGCAAAGTACTTATTGAAGCTTTCATCATCGGGCTTATGGCGTCGCAGCCGCTTGAGAATGCCGTCACTTAGGTCGATCATCTCGTGCAGTTGGTCGCGTAGGGCGACAGCACTCTGTTGCACCTCACGGTTTTCTTCCCGCTCCTCTTGGCGAGCGTGGCGCAACTTATTGGCGTTCACCAGCATCGCTCGAGTCGTGCGCTCCATCGCTTCCACGTATTGGTAGGCGTAGAGGCTCAGACTCAACCGGTACGAATCGCTGCCGAGGCGGTTACGACTGGCCAATCGACTGTGCACCAAGGGTAAGAGATACTCGTCACTGTAGTAGGTGCGCGAGACATTGATGGCCGCATGATAAAAGGCTTCTTCTGAGATAAGCTGGGTGCTTAATCCAAGCTCGCCAGGCACAAAAAGATAGACGTCGAGGTTATGCGATGTCTCTTCCTTGAGCCGCCGGGTAAGACGCAGCTGAAAGCTGTTTTTACGCTCAACGTTGATCAACTCATCAATCTCCTACTCCTTTGGCTAACGTGATGATATACCATGGCTAAAATGATCATGGGGCTGCGCAAAGCCACCGCCCTTTGTTTACCTCTTCGTCTGTGGAGCTAGGAAATGCCCATTGCCCGTTTTTCACCCTTTGAGCTGCTGCTATTAAAGAGCCGTAGCCAAGTGGATACGGCAACCCTGCTGCTGTTGGCCTGGGTGCTGGTGCACCGCCAACACGTCTCAGAGGGGCAGCGGCGACGCCGCCTAGCTCAGGTGACCGCACAGTTTCGCCACGGGCATGAGTTAGGCCCGGTGATGAGTATTGCCCATAGCCAAGACCTGCAAGCGATCCAACTAGCGGCCGAGGTGGTTCGCAAAGAGTGCGGCACAGAGCGCTGCCTCAGCGTTATTCATCAAGCGATTACCGTTGCCACCGATGACGGCGAGCTGTCGCTGGCCAACCACTATATTTTGCGCTTTTTGGCCGATTTGCTAAGCGTTGCCCCAATGACCTTAAACACCCTGTTTAAGGAGCTCACCGGCACCTCGCTTACCACCCCCGAAGACCCCAGTCGTGATGCCTACTGGAAAACTCACGACCCAGATTACCATGCCCGAAAAGCACGCGAGGCAGAGGCGGCGGAACGGCAGCACCAACAGGCCAACGCCCAGGCCGAACAGCAACAGCGAAAAAAAGAACAGCGCCACCAACAGAAGCAGCAAAAACAGCAGGAGAAGCAGCAGCGCCAAGAGCAGGCTCGCCAAGCCCGCGATCACGAACGGCAACGCCAGCGGGAACAGACGCGCCAGCAGGAGCAGCACAGGCAACAACAGCAGCGCGAACAAGCCGAGCGGGAACAGCAACGCCGCTCTCGCGATCACTCTTCTCAGCAACGCTCTCGTCAGCAAGACTCTTATCATCAAGAGCAGCGCAATCGCCAGCAACGCGCTTCACCGCCACCGCCGGACCGCACCACGCGGGCGCTTTCGGTGCTGGGACTTACCCCAGGCGCCACCCGTATAGAAGTGCGCCACGCCTATCGGCGAATGGCACAGCTCCACCACCCAGACCGCTTCTATTCGGAGAGCGAGCACCAGGTAGCCCTGGCTTCAGCGCGGTTTCAGCGTATTAAAAACGCCTACGATTATTTGATGCAAACTTATTGAAGCCATGCAACGCTAGCCTGCTCGCACACCCTGTTTGGCCTACAAGAATTGACAGTCCTAAGAGAAACGATAGCCCCCTATGCGCGATTTGTACCAGCGCCTCGCGGTTTCCCCCGAGGCCAACGACCAAGAAATCAGCCAAGCCGTTGCTAGCTGCCAGCATAGCGCTCTACGCCAGGATGCCGAGGCGGTGTTCGCCGTTGCCGAACGCCGTGAAACCTACGATACGCTGCACGACACCGTCAGCGATATCGGCAGGCTACGCGCGCGCCTGGGGCTCAGCCACGGCGCCCACTGGCAGGGCGATGTCGCCAACGACTTTTCACTGCCCCCCGACCACGCTATTTCCCGTCACGACGAACTGGTTGACCGCGTTAGCCACGCGGTCTCGCTTTACAACCGCTGGCGCCGCTGGCGCGGGCCGTGGCTACTGATCGCCATGTTCGCCGCCGGGGCTGGCATAGGTATCGCTCTGGGGCTCGCCCTGTGCCTGGGGTTTGTGCCGATGTGAAGCCGCACGATTAGCCGTGTTATCGTGTTTACGCTCCTGTTCATCCTTGCGAATCTCGGCTTTTGTGGGGCGCGGCGCCGGTTTCGGCGGCGCGGGTTTCTTATGTTCCTCTGGATTTGATGTAGCTTCTTGGGCTGATTCACCCTTGCCCTGTTCACGCTCAGGTGGGTCGTTTTCTTGCGAGTCTGTGTCTAGCGAGAACGAAGTCCCCGCGGTAGCCTCCATACGGTCTTCGGAGCGCGCTTCCATACTGACACTGAGACGCGGCACGCCCAGGTCAATCTCTTGGGCTTCCATGCGCTGCTTCAGCAGCAGGTTAAACGCCCGTGAGACATCCCACTGCATCTCCGGTGCGGTACGAAAACGCATGCGTAGGATAGGGCAGCCATCCTCAAAGCCCTGGACCCCCTGCATTTCCAGCGGCGACCAAATATAGTGGCGCATCATCGGATCGCGGCGCAGCTCCTGGGCGGTCTCCTGCATCAGCGTAATCGCATCGTCGATTTTCATATCAAACGGAATACGGATACGCATCAGCGCGATGCCAAACTGGCGCGACATGTTATGAATCGACTCAATGCGGCTAAAGGTGATGATATGCACAATCCCATCCAAATCGCGCAGCCGCACGGTGCGCAGCGTCAGCCCTTCGACCGTACCCATATGGTTATTGATCTGTACAAAGTCATCTACCGCCAGCGAATCCTCAATCAAGATAAAAATACCGGTAATCAAATCCTGTACTAACGTCTGGGCGCCAAAACCAATCGCTAGACCGATCACACCCGCACCGGCTAGCAGCGGCGTGACATTGACACCCAAATTCGCCAGCCCAGCGATGAAGGCAATAATCAAAATGGTGACGAAGATAACATTGCGAATCATCGGCGTGATGGTTTGCGCCCGGGCCTGATTAACCCGCCGCCCCCGAGAGCGTGCCGACGACGTAAGTGCCCGCTGAATGGCGGTGTCAGCGAAGATCCACACTAGCCATGCCAATAGTACGGTGGCGCCCAGGCTCACCAGCGCTTGACCAATCCGCGCGCTGGCCACGGCCTGCTGGCCCAGCCCAAAGAACGAACTGCCCCACACCTGCATGGAGAGCTCGGCAAACACCATCCATGAACAGATATGCGCCAGCACAAAACCGAAGCGCTCTAAACGCTTACGATACTGGCTCTGGCGGTGTCGGTGTCGGCGCTTGCCCATCCGTTCCGCTTGGCGGCGCAGCAGCCCAGTGACCACCAGCGTTAACACCAACAGGCTGGCGGAAATAATTGAGCGTGCCAGCGCGGTGCCTACATCGCCAACGGTGATAAAAATCGCCAACAGTGAACCACTCACCATCAGTAACGCAGGTATGTGCCATAGCCCACCCAGGGAGCGGATCATCTCGACCGCGGCGCTGGCATCACGACGCTGCTTGAAGGGGCGATTGCAAATCAAATGGCGTACGGGGCGTTTGAATTTGATAATAAACCGCGCCGCGAGCAGCGCCGCCAACATATTGGAAAGCACCGACACTAGGCTCGATAGCTCGCTGCCAAGCATTTCGACCAAGCGAGAGGAGTTAACCGCATCGCCAAGCGCAATTAAGGCACCGATCACAAACAGGCCGCGCAGCGCGTGCTGTTGAAGCAGTTGAACCGCGGTAAACCGATGGCCGCGGCTAAAGAATGCGATAACCGTTTCAAATACCACCGAGAGCGCCCGACCACACAGGCAAATATAGGCCACCACCAGCACCAGCGTTCGCCCAGGGCTATCAGGCAGCACCTGACCAATGCCCAGCGTGATAGCAAACGACAACGCCCAAGGCAGCATACGGCGCAAGAAGTGCACCGCCATCAACCAGCCTTTTGGGTCCCGGGGTAAATCCAGCGGCCACTCCCGCCGGGTGGCCACCATGCGTCCAAAGGCAATCATGACGACCAGCAGCACGCCCCAAATCAGCGCAAGCACGGCGCCCTCGGCCACCGCCCGAATCGCCTCGCCCTGGTCGGCATCATCGTTAAGCGCGCGCAAATCATCTGCGCCTTGAACCAACTGGCGTGACCACTGATCAACCGGCGAGTCCCCCGCCTGGGCCTGATCACCCAGGTCACTTAAGGTGTCAGCGAGAGCCCCCAGCAGCCCTTGGCGCACCACGCCTTCATCCTCACTGGCAGCGTCAGCGGTGACCTGCAACTCGCGTAGCGATTTAAGCAGCTCGGTGCGCTGTTGCTCGCTTTCGAGCATGGTGATGACGTCATTCAAGGACGCCTGGAACTCTTCACCACTGACCTCGGCCGTTTGCTCTTCAGAACCACCGCCCAAGCTGGGAAGCGACACCGTTTGCGCCTGGGCCTGCGTAATTGCCGTACTCGTCAATACCAGGCTTGCCAAGACAAACAAGACAAGGCCTGTTAGCGAGTTGATTAACCAGTGCTGTCGCACGCCTTACTCCTGAAAATTAGCTTAGATGGCGCTCTGCTTATCATCTGCTGCCGCTACGCCAGTAATACGCACAGTCTCAACGCGTGACTATGATAGGCTGGAAACCTAAACGTTCACCTCAAGGATGGCGAGATGACGCTACAAGCTCCACCCAACCGCTTAAACAGCCATGGGAAAATTCGGCAGGTTGGCGTTGAAATTGAATTCGCAGGCCTGCCGCCCCGGGACACAGCGATGATTGTACGTGAGCTGTTTGGCGGGGAGCTTAACGTGGTAAGCCCTCATCGGCTACTCGTAGAGGATACACGCTGGGGCGAATTTGGTATCGAGCTCGACACTCAGTACGCTCATCCTGACAAAACACTCGTTGACGACCCGCACGCCCAAGACAGCGAGTGGGCGCGCCATCAGCATCAGCGGCGGATCGAGTTTCATCAAAAAACCCGCGAATTGATTGGTGATATGGTCACCGGTCTAGTGCCTACCGAAATCGTTTGCCCCCCCATCCCCTGGGATGAGCTGGAAGATTTAGACACGCTATTCGAGGCTCTGCGTAAGCATGGCGCCAAGGGCACCGATGCCAGCCTGTTGTATGGGTTTGGGTTACACCTAAACCCCGAAGTGGAGCGTTTCGACGTTGACTACTTGCTGGCCATGCTGCGTGCGTACCTGCTGCTAGCTAGCTGGCTGCGTGACGAAATTAAAGTCGATATTACCCGTGAGATGCTGCCCCACGCGAATCCATTCCCCAAAGCCTATGCGTTAAAAGTGCTTGATAGCCGCTATTCGCCGGATCTCGACACGCTGATTGACGACTATTTGGGCTACAATCCAACGCGCAACCGCGAGCTGGATATGCTGCCGCTATTTGCCTACCTACGACCCGATCATGCCCATGAATTACTGCATAAGCAGCTTACCAAGCCGCGCCCTACCTTTCACTATCGCCTACCCAACGCCCAGCTTTCACAGCCGGGGTGGGGCTCCGTGGTCGAGTGGAATCGCTGGGTAGAGGTTGAGAAACTGGCCGCTAATGCTGACGTTTTGCTCGCCCGGTGCGATGAGTACATCGCCGATCATAACCGCCCCATTTTGACCCGTGTAAAAGAGAAACTGACCCACTGGCTACGCCGTAAACACTAGTTTTTTTTCGTTCTTTATTTCCCGCAACAGTGAGTAACCACCCGCATGTCTCGGCCGCTTATCGGAATTACTACCTCTGACCAAAAAAGCCATTTAGCGTGGTGTTTCGATTGGTTTGCCGTCTGGCGGCATGGCGGCAAACCGCTGCGTTTATCGCCTTCGCGCCCGCAGCCAGAAAGCCTTGATGGTTTAATCATCGGCGGCGGCGACGATATTCAGGCCCACCTTTATGGCGGCGAAGTCCAACTGGATGTGCGCCTTGACCCCGCCCGGGATGAGCTGGAGCTCACCCTACTTGAGCGCTTTATCCCGCTGGATACCCCTGTACTGGGTATTTGCCGAGGGGCGCAATTAATCAACGTACACCTTGGCGGCACCCTGGACCCCGACATCTACACGACCCATGAAGGGCTAAAGCGGCGACGCACCGTACTCCCGCGCAAAACCGTTGATATCGTAGGAGCGAGTAAATTGCATCGCTTGCTAGGGGTTACCTGGTGTCGGGTTAACAGCCTGCATCATCAAGCCGTTTATCAAGCGGGTAAAGGGATTGAAATCGTTGCACGTGACAGGGATGGTTTGGTGCAGGGCATTGAGTCGCGGGAACACGGCTTCTTGATTGGCGTCCAGTGGCACCCGGAGTGGTTGATTTTCAATCGCCCCCAGCAGCGCTTGATTCGCGCGCTGGTGAGGGCGTCAGAGCGGCATGCTAAACGGCATACGAGCTAGTTCAGTACCGCCAAGGCAGCCTCATAATCAGGCTCGTTCTTCAACTCGCTCACCAGCTCACTATGCAGCACCCGGTTATCGGCATCCAGTACCACGACTGCACGGGCGCAAAGGCCTTCCATGGGGTTGTTGCACAGCGCTACGCCCCAGGCTTCGCGAAACTCAGCGTGACGGAAAGTCGATAGCGTTTCGACGTTATCCAAACCTTCCGCCCCACAGAAGCGCTTGGCCGCAAACGGTAAGTCCGCAGAGACAACCAATACTACGGTATCCGCAAGGTTAGACGCCAGCTCGTTAAAGTGCCGCGTAGACATGGCACAAGTAGGCGTATCTACACTGGGAATGATATTCAGCACTTTACGCTTGCCTGCATAGGTATCGAGCGTAACGTCTTGCAAATCAGTGTTGGTCAGCGTCATCGCAGGTGCCGGCTGCCCTTTTGCAGGCAGTGTGCCAGCCACATCTAGCGGTTCGCCTGCGCGGGTAATCTGTTGCATTCTCGTCTCCTTATAAGGTTAATAATGAATACGTGTTGGCCATTTGATAAGCCATGGTAGGCTATCTTCATGCCTTTGCGTTCTGCCTGAAAGGCCTTTGTTCAATGTTTGCGTTTCATCCTACCGAGGGAGTGATATGGCCTGTGTATTAATCATTAAAACCGGCGACGCTTTTCCGGAAGTTGTCGACCAGCACGGTGATTTTGAAACGCTATTTGAAAAGCAGCTTAGCACGGCTCTACCGGCACATTTAGATTTACAGGTATGGGATGCAACCCGCCAACCCAGCGCACCTGATCTTAAAGCACCCGCGGGCATTGTGATTACCGGCTCGCACAGCATGGTCAGCGAAGCCGAACCCTGGAGCGAGGCGCTTAAACCATGGCTGCAAGAGGCGCTGGCAAACGAAACGCCGATGCTAGGCGTTTGCTATGGTCACCAGTTAATGGCCGCCGCTTTTGGTGGCGTGAGCGACTACCACCCGGCGGGAAGGGAATCCGGCACGCGTACCGTGCGGCTAACCCAAGCGGGGCAGCAAGACCCTTTGTTTAGACAGCTACCGGAAAGTTTTTCCGCCCACCTGACCCATGCCCAATCGGTGATGCAAGCGCCTCACGGTTGCACAGTGCTGGCCCATAACAGCCACGACGCCCACCAGGCGCTACGCTACGGCCCACGCCAGTGGAGCGTCCAGTTTCATCCTGAGTTTACTGCGCCGGTGATGCGCGCCTACATTGAGCGCCAACGTGCCGCGCTGCGCGACCAGGGCGAAGAGCCCGATACTCTGCTGGCGAACATTGTGGACTGCCATGAAGCCACCAGCTTGCTGCGGCGCTTTTTGGCGTTTGTATAGCGCGTGGCCACTGCCCTTAGCCAATGCGACGCTGATCTCGACGTGAGGCCAAGCGATCCGCCAGCCGCGTTGGCTCAGGCAGCTTGGTACGTCCTAAGCAGCGCATCACCCATTCAAGCGATGTTTCCAAGGTGATGCGGTGCCCAGGCGATACGTACACTGGTTTAACCTTGGTACGGGAGCGCAAAACCGCACCAATGGTCTCTTGCCCCGCGTAAAGCGGCACCCTGTCACCGCGCTGCTCGCCCACCTCAGCGTGTTGACCACACAGGCGCGACTTGGCAATCCCAATGGTGGGCAAATCCAGCCATAGCCCTAGATGAGCCGCCACCCCTAACCGGCGTGGGTGCGCAATACCCTGGCCATCGACCATCACCAGCTCAGGCATCACGCTGAGTTTTTCAAACGCGCCCAGCGCAGCGGGGATTTCGCGAAACGACAGCAAACCAGGGATGTACGGCATGCGCGTGGGTTCGCGGTGGATCACCTGCTCTACCACGCTTAAATCGGGTGCGGTGGCAGGGTCCCACTTCAATACCACCACCGCTGCCCGGGTGATTTCGCCACGCTCTTCAAAACCGATATCTACCCCAGCGATATGCGTTACCGGCGCTAGGCGGTCGGTCATTTCCAAGCGCTTGGCCAGCTCTGTCTGCAGGGCTCTCGCCTCTTTAGGCGCCAAATTCCATTCGTGTAACGGTGCTGACATATCATCCTCCTTGATCTAGTGAATGGTAATCAAGGTAGCAAAAAAACGCCCCCGCACCTGGAAAGGTACGGGGGCGTTTGAGATTTTCTCAGGCGCCGTTTAACGGCGACTGATCAATCTTTAGGCGCGTTCGCGACGACGAACCGGCGCATCGCCTTCGTCGCGACGGCGGCGCGGTGCACGCTCTGCCGGTGCGCTATCTTCGCTGATTTCCAGCGGACGACCGGCAACACGGGCACGTGCCATCTTGGTCAGAATCGTTGCGGGCAAGCCGCTCGGCAGTTCGACCACAGAGAAAGCGTTGCGGATATCGATACGGCCGATACGCGCGCCTTCAATACCACCTTCATTAGCCAGGGCACCGACTAGTTGACCCGGCTTAACGCCATCTTTATGACCCACGGAAACGCGGTAGCGCGTCATGCCTTCGGTCGGGCCGCTAGTACGTTCACGACGAGCGCCCGGCTTACCGGCGGGTGCGCCATCACGCGAAGGCTTCTCTTTGCGCGGCGCCTGTAGGCGACCAATCGGCGCCTCGTCAGCGCGTGCCATGGCAGCAAACGCACAGGTCAGCTCAATCGGGTCATGACCTTCTTCGACCAGACGCTCAATCAGCGCACGCTGCTCTTCGGCGCCTTTGGTTAAAGAGGCAATAACGCGCTGATAGAAAACGTCATCGCGGTGGGCGCGAATCGCACTTTCATCAGGCAGCGGCATTTCGGTCATTTTCTGACCGGTTGCCTGCTCCATCCAGCCTACTTTACGGCCTTCACGGAAACCCGCAAAGGTAATCGCGATGCCGCTGCGGCCCGCACGACCAGTACGACCGATACGGTGGGTGTAGGCTTCCGCATCTTGGGGTAGATCGTAGTTGATAACGTGAGTAATGCGCGATACGTCTAGACCACGCGCAGCCACATCAGTCGCAATCAACACGTCGACTTTGCCACGCTTCAAGCGCGTAATGGTGCGCTCACGCAGGCTCTGATCGAGATCACCCGACAAGCCTGCGGCGTTAACGCCACGTGCAGTCAGTTGCTCAACCAGCGTGGTACACGCAGCACGGGTACGCACAAAGACGATAGCGCCATCGACCGGTTCAACTTCAAGAATACGCGACAGCGCTTCCAGCTTAGCGCCGCCATCAACGCGCACAATGCGCTGTTCGATGTTCTCGCCGGTAGTGGTGCCAGACTCAATGGCGACTTTCACCGGATTAACCAAATAGCGGTTAACGATGCGCTCAATTTCAGTCGGCAGTGTCGCCGAGAAGAACACACGCTGGGCATCTTTCGGGGTATCGGCAACCACGCGTTTTACGTCGTCGATAAAGCCCATGCGCAGCATTTCATCAGCTTCGTCCAGCACCAGGGCGGACAAGCCATCAAGCTTCAGGCTACCGCGATCCAGGTGGTCGATAATACGGCCTGGGGTACCCACAACCACTTGCGCGCCACGCTTCAGGGCGCCCAGCTGCTCACGGTACTCTTGACCGCCACATAGGGTGGCAACTTCAAGGCCTTTGAGGTTTTGGCCATACTTACTAAAAGAGGCGGCTACTTGCTGCGCCAGCTCGCGGGTTGGCGCCATCACCAACACTTGCGGCTCGCGGCGGGTCAGTTCTAAACGTGACAGTAACGGTAATGCAAACGCTGCAGTTTTGCCGGTACCCGTCTGGGCCTGGCCCAGCATATCGCGGCCTTCAAGCAGCGCAGGGATGGTTTGTGCCTGAATCGGTGAAGGAACTAGGTAGCCCTGTGATTCAACAGCAGACAGAACGGCAGGCAAAAGAGCCAGATCGCCGAAGCTCGGCGAGGCGACAGAAGTCGAGGTCATTAATCACACCTTGGTAGGCCGGTAAATACCGGCAAAAAACATCATAAGCGTCTCTGACTCTGTCATCGCACAACGGCATAAAGTGTGGTCGTTGTCGATAACAGGCACCGCCGTAGCGGTTAAAGCCATCAATGGAGTCGGAGACGCCGGTCGCACCTAGCATCCGGTTGGCAAGCACCGCGTTAACGGGCCAACCGTTGTGGCGACCTACTGCGCCGATCTCACCCGTGTGGTGAAATACTGGAGGCGCGCCATCTTCACAGCAATGAACATCTAGCAATTGGCGAGATGTTCCCGTAAGCGCCGCTACGCGTAACTATTAATATTGACTCATTAATAGCAATGTCATTAATAACTATCTCACTAACGACTACGTAGACAAACACTCACCGTCATGATGGAGGGGTCAACACATGCGAGGAAGGCGCATCCTAACACCGCATTTTACTCATGACCAGTTTTTTCACGTACACTCTCTTACCTCTCAATCTTGCACCACAATGAATCAAGAGCTTGCACTTGTGCATATATAGTCTAACCTAAGAATTGCCTAAACAAGTTCACTATTCTCAAGGAGCGATGCGATGAACTGGGATCAAATTGAAGGCAAATGGACAGAAATGAAGGGCAAGGCCCGTTCCAGCTGGGGCGAAATTACTGACGATGAATGGGATCAAATCGGCGGCAAGAAAGACCAGTTGGTAGGTAAGCTTCAACAGAGATATGGCATTGAACGTGAAGAAGCAGAGCGTCAAGCCGACGACTGGGCTGATAAGCAGTAGATTCCATTTTAAGTAGGTCGGCATTGTCAGCTATATCCGCTAAACGACCTACCCTTTATCGTAGCCACATGGAGAGATGCTATGCGTAAGACAATTCTGACTACAGCGATCAGTACTGCCCTACTGGGAAGCTTTGCGATGGGCGCTCATGCCCAAAACGAGCCCCAGGGCATGTATTCTGCCGACGATATTCTGGATGCAGAGGTCTATTTTGCCGGCGGTTCCGGTGAAGAGATCGGCGATGTTGATGACATCTTGTTTGATGAAGAGATGCGTATCAGCGCCATCGTGATTGAAAGTGGCTCAGTGCTTGGCCTGGGCGGTCGCGAAATCGTTGTCGATACCGATTACTTCACTCTCGAAACCGAGACTGAAGGCGACGGTGACACCGAGCACCGCATCATGGTTGAAGCCAGCCAGGAAGAGGTGGAAGCCTTCCCCGCTTATGATAATGACTGGTGGGAACAGACCAAAGCCAACGCCCGTGACGCTTGGCAAACCACCCAAGAAGGCGCTGAGAGCGCTTGGCAGCGAACTCGTGATGCGGTAAACGCAGACGAATAAAGTTAAGCCAAGCCAGTAAGCACCTATAAGCAAAAGGGCCACCCGTTTGGGTGGCCCTTTTTGATGGAAACCGCCTAGTGGCGCGTTCACTACTTACGCTACACGTCTATTTACGCCGCACCCCTTTGCCCGGCAAACGCTCTCGGTCGTGGGGCTGCTGAAAATCAAGCAGCGGTCCGGCAGGCACAATCCGCGTGGGGTTAATCGTATCGTGACTGTAGTAGTAGTGGCGCTTGATATGATCCATATTGACGGTCTCAGCCACTCCCGGCCACTGATAGATTTCCCTCACGTAATTGGAAAGATTGGGATAATCTTCAATGCGCTTAAAATTGCATTTGAAGTGGCCATAGTAAACCGCGTCAAACCGGATCAGCGTGGTAAAGAGACGAATATCCGCCTCGGTTAACCACTCCCCGGCCAAATAGCGCTGCCCGGCCAAGCGCGCTTCCATACGCTCTAGGGCGTCAAACAATGCCTTCACATGCTTCTCATAAACCGCCTGCTCGGTGGCAAAGCCTGATTTATACACCCCATTATTGATATGGTCGTAGACATCGGCATTGACGTCATCAATAACGTCACGCAGGTCGTGTGGGTAAAAATCCAGGTCGTTGCCGGTCAACGCATCAAACCCATGATTAAATATGCGTAGCAGATCCGCGGACTCATTATTAACGATGGCACTGCGCTGTTTGTCCCATAGCACGGGGACGGTCACGCGACCGGTGTAGTGCGGGTCGGTCATGGTATACAGCTGGTGATGGAAATCGACGCCGTTAATGGGGTCACCACTAGCGCCTTCGTCCTGGCGGTATGTCCAGCCTTGGTCGAGCATCAAGGGGCTTACATGGGACGTGCCGATCAACGGTTCCAGCCCTTTCAGCTTACGCATCATCAAGGTGCGATGCGCCCAGGGACAGGCGAGCGAGACATATAAATGGTAGCGCTCTTTTTCAGCCGGGTAACAGTGGCCGTCGGTCTCAGCCTGGTCGCCCACCCAATCGCGTAGCTGAGCTGATTCCCGGACAAATTCGCCGCCGTGTTTTTTGGTGTCATACCACTGGTCTTGCCATTCGCCGTTTACAAGTAGTCCCATGGGGCGTCTCCTGAACAGTTGTTTGGGGTGCTGAGCTAATACATTCTTTTTTTCAGCATACGCCCGCTTCAAGGAGGCTCAAGCGGATGTTTTACGGTCTTTCATTCGAGTCAGTCGAATCATGCAGCACGCACTCGCTTACCACGGCTTGTTTCAGTGCAGCCGCCATCGCATGCGCCGCAGGCCCAGCGCGATCCCGATCGCGAAAAATCAGCTGAACCGGCACTTCGCGAATCCCTCCCGCGGGCAGTGGCAGTGGCTTTAATTGGCCGCTTTTCAACTCATCAGCAATGCGTGTCTCGGGCATCCAGGCAAAGCCAAGTCCACGCCTTAGCATATCAAGCGAGGTGTTTAGGTGGCTGACGGTCCAGCGCTGCTCCGCTTTCAACCAGCCAGAATTGGTTGATTGGCGCAGGGCTGAATCACGCACCACCAACTGCCGATGCTGGGCCAGGTCGCGCAGGTCTAATGAGCGCCCCAGCTGGTGCAACACATGCTGGGGGTGTGCCACGGCAACAAAGCGCACCGTTACTAACGGCTCGCCCAAGAACCCCTGCGCCTCAATGCCAGAGACCACTAAATCGGCGCGGCCATCGTAGAGCATTTCAATGCCGCCATTGAGCACACTCTCGTGTAACTGAACGCGCACCTGGGGGTAGGTTTCAGAGAAGCGCTCTAACGCTTTGGCTTGAGCGGCGGCAGGAAACACCTGATCAATGGCCACCACCACTTCTGCTTCTAAACCTGCGGCTAGCCGGGTGGCGACATCCTCAAGTGACGCCGCGCTCTCGATTAATTGGCGCGCACGTCGAAGCAACAGCTCCCCCGCCTCGGTTAACCGCACCTGTCGGCCAATAGGCTCTAACACCTGGACGCCGAGCTGCTCTTCTAATTTATGCACGGCATGGTTCAGCGTAGAAGGGCTTTTATGTACCGCCTCTGCCGCACGCGCAAACCCACCGTGGTCAACCACGGCGGCCAACATTTGCCATTGTGAAAGTGTTACCCGGGACATTTCGATTTCCTCAACGCAATACAGCGAAACAATGCGCTTAATGTTCGAAAAAACTTGTGTTCGAAAACATGGCTAGAATGCCAGGAAATAGCCAACACTTCCGCCCATGCTTGTAAAATGCTTGAGAATAACCGCTGGCAACAGGCGAAAAGGCGTCCAACGCCCGCCCAAATACTCGACATCTCTTATAGGTAAACCTTAAAAAGCTTTGTTTTCATCTATCGTTAACATCAGCTATTTAGTTAGCACGCCTTATCGGTTACATTTGTTAGCAAACACTGTTTATAAATAGTGATTTGCGTTTATTATTATCATTTTCGCATTTAATTACATTTTATGTATAGGCATACAGTCTATGCACCCCTGCCTTCATCGGGTATGGTTTCTGGGTTTATTCACTTAATAGTTAATTTTAATCACGAACTCGGCGGTCCATTTACCCATGTTGCGAATCCTCCATTCGCTGCCTCGCACGCATAAATTATTACTGTTACCCGTGGCCACAATGGTCACCGTGCTGGGCACACAAAAATTATTGACGACATACCAAGATTTAAATCAGCCACAGACACCACTTGAAAGCGTGCTGGTACCGCTTCCAAGTGATTCTACTCCGGGCGTTCCTTCCCTGCGTCAAGAACGCACCCCGGTGGCAGATGCGATCGACCGCGCCTCACGCGCCCTCGACGCCACCCGCGAAAACATCCCCCTCAGTGAACTCACCGCAACCGAGATCGTTGATCTTGACGTCATTGCTAGCGCAGAAGCCGATATGGCGGTCCAACCCGCCTTGGGTGGCGATGCCACGGCACTGAATACTGCCGCACTGACAGGTGGCGGCCTTGATGGTGGGGCGCTGCATATGGCGATTGTGCTGGGCACGCTGACCAGCGGTATGCTGGATGTCGATCACGACGACTCCTCCGTTGAAATTGCCGATGCCACCTCTTATGAGGACTACGGCATTGAGCTATTCGATGATATCTCGTTTCTTAATTTAGAGCTGGCAGCTGAAGAGCCGTTTGTGCCGGAGTGGGAAACGCACATTGTCGAATCTGGCGAAACCTTCGCGGTACTGGCACAGAATGAATTAGGCCTTGGTTACAGCGAAGTGATGGCTCTGCTTGAGGATTTACCCGATCAGCGCTTGCTAACGAACTGGCGCGCCGGGCACAGCTTTGATTACCAGCTGGATGAAGATGGGCGTTTGTTATCGCTACGCATGATGAAAAACACCCGTGATGGCATATTGTTGGAGAAAGATGCAGACCACTTCGCCATCACCACAATTGAACGCCAGGGCGAGCCTGTTCAACGCCTCTATGCAGGCAGCGTCAGCGGTAGTTTCGCGCGTTCCGCTCAGGCGACAGGCTTGAACAGCGGCTCGGTAACAGAGCTGACAAAGCTGCTTGAGAAGAAACTCGATTTTCGGCGTGACAGCCGTCGTGGCGACCGCTTTCAGGTGCTGGTTGAGTCAGACATGATCGATGGGGAAACGCTGGATTCCCGCGTATTGGCGGTTCATTACGACGGCGAACGCATGGACTTAACCGTTGTACGTAATGCCAGCGACGATAATTTCTATACGCCCGAGGGTGGTAGCCTGGACCCTGCCTTTGCCCGCCACCCGTTTGAGGGCAGCTACCGCTTAAGCTCTAGCTTCAATCCTCGGCGCAAGCACCCGGTCACTGGTCGCATCAGCCCCCATAACGGCACTGACTTTGCCATGCCTATTGGCACACCGGTAACGGCTCCCGCCAATGGTGTCGTTGAGCGTGTGAGCAACCATCACGCCGCTGGTCGCTATGTCGTTATCCGCCACGACAATGGCTACCGGACGCGCTACTTGCATCTCTCCCGGCCGTTGGTTGAGCAAGGTGAACGAGTGACCATGGGCGAGCGCATTGCCCTTTCAGGCAATACAGGCCGTAGCACTGGCCCTCACCTGCACTATGAAGTCATCGTTAACAACTCGCCTGTGAATGCGATGACCGTCCCTCTGCCCGAAAACACCAGTTTGAGCGGCGACACGCTTATTGCCTTCCAAACCCAGGCCTCACCGATACTGGCTGCACTGGAAAGCGGCGAAACAGGGCCGGTTAATGTGGCTAACTATCAGCAGGAAAGCGACGACTAGCGCTTCGCTACGCAATAACGAGCGCTTATAAGTAACGCACCGCCCTCGGGCGGTGCGTTACGTTGGGGTGCACTATTTTAACTTTGCAGATGCTTAAACCGGACGCCGCAATGCGGCCAGTAGCGTTGCATCGCGGCGGTAGATGTCAGGCCTAAACTCCACCTCGCCTTCGGCATTCGGCCACGCGGTTAAGTAGTGCAGCGCAATGGGAATACGCTGGGTCAAACTCACGTTGCGATCGCTCCCGCCACTCAATAGCGTACTCATTTGGTAACGACTGCCGGTGTCTTGCAACAGCATCTGGGCTAGCTCAGCCACACCTTCAACTCGAATACAGCCCGAACTGAGCGCGCGCTGTTCACGCTGGAATAACCCCCGCGCGGGGGTATCGTGCAAATAGATCATGTCATCGTTGGGAAACCGCACCACGACACGGCCTAGCGGGTTACCTGAGCCCGCCACTTGACGCAACATAACGCCGCCCGGGCGCTGCCAATCAATCTCCTCAGCAACCAACTGCTCACCCGACAGACTAATCACCTGGATGTTTTTACGCGCCAAATAATCGATATCGGCACGTACCTGGGGTAACACATCCTCACGCATAATGGTCGGCGGGATCGTCCAGGAAGGGTTAATGGTTAAATGACTGATCGTGGAGTGGATAATCGGCGTCTCACGGCGCGATGAACCGACCACCACCCGGGCATCCCAATGCTGGCCGTTAGGCCGCACGTAGTGCATCCGGTAGCCCGCAATGTCGACCCACACCCGTGGTTCGGCAGACTGCATCGGACGAATCCAGCGCGCGCGCTCTAGATTGACCCGTAGTTGGTCGATTCGCGCCGCCACCGAAGTGTTCAAGGCCAAACGGGTTTGCTCACCCACCACGCCATCTTCCTGCAGCAGATGGCGGCGTTGAAAACGTCTCACAGCGGCCTCTAGCGGTGCGTCAAAGGTGCGACGGTTAGACGCCGCCTGCACGCTAATCATTGGATAAGCACTACCGTCGGCCACCTGCAACTCCGCCTCCCCCCATAGCGCTAAACGTTGGCGCAGCACGCTTACATCGTCGGCTTCGTCACCTGGGCGCAGCGACTCATCCCGAGCGTCTAGATAGGGCACGCTGCCCAAGTTAGCCAATTGATAATGCTGCTTCAATGTAGCGCGCAACTGCTGATATTCGGCGGATGAGGGCCGAGCTAACGCCATGGCGTTTTCAAGCTCACGGTCATCGACGGCATGCACAACCCGCAGCAACGAGTAGCCACGTTCAGGGCGCGGCGCATCCCACTGGGACTCGACATCACGCGGGTTCACCTTGCCGCGCTCTAAATGATCCAGCGCCAGCAGCAGCGACCGAGTCGCTTTAACATCAAACGACGCCTGGGCGGCTTCATCACCGGCCTGACTGCGCTGAAACTCATCCAGCAGCGTATCAGCGTGGTAGTCTTCGGGTGCCAGACCATCAATTGCCAAGCTATTTAGCCCAGCGACCAATGACTCAACCGCCACTGCCGACTGCCAGGCGGGCTGACCATCGCGCAGCTGATAAAACTCAGCGATGGGGAGCCGATGCGCTTCCACCGACGAGCTTAACTGCTGGGCTAGCGCCTGTTGTAGCGGCGCTGAATCCGCATACACAGTGCTGATGCCTAAAGGGCTGTGGGTAAGCGTTAGACCTAGAGCGACCCCTATCGCCCATCGTCTTAGTGGCAGTATCTCGTTCATCGCCCTCTCCTTGCGTTACTATAGTCTTCCACATCGCCGACCCTGTTTTTTTATCTTAGTCGGCTAATCTTCATAATGACTGATATTGCTTGTAGGATCGACTTTTATGGCTCTTCGATTAAATGTTGCCTCGTTATTATTCACCTTACCTTTTACATTATTTACATTACCGCTACACGCTGCCAGTTTCTTTGCCCAAGTTGATTCAACGCCACCCCGCGGCGTATTGCCTTTAAACCACCAGTTGCAGCAGCTCGCCCCTCAGGCATCACCCGAGGCACTGCGCTTAGCCGCTCAAGCCCTTAACTGTGCCGAACCTAATGCCGAGCGTCTGGCAGTGATCGATTACTCCCTGCCGTCTACCGAGCCGCGCCTATGGGTGTTTGATTTGCGCCAGCATAAGCTGCTCTTCGAAGAGCTGGTCTCTCACGGCCAAGGCTCCGGTGACGCCCAAGCCGAAACGTTTTCCAACACCCCCGACAGCCACCAGTCCAGCATTGGTCTATTTCGTACTATGAACAGCTATTATGGCCGCAACGGCTATTCGCTACGACTAGAGGGACTGGAGCCCAATGTTAATGACTTGGCGTTCGAGCGCGCGATTGTGATCCATGGCGCTGACTATGTGAGTGACGCGTTTATTACCCAAACCGGGAGGCTCGGGCGCAGCCATGGCTGCCCGGCAGTACGTGAAGACGTGACGTACCCGCTGATTGACAGTCTAAAAGAGGATCAGTACGTGTTCGCTTATTATCCTGATGCCGAGTGGCTTGCCACCTCAGCCTTTCTAGGCTGCACAGCTGCCGCCGCACAGCTTGCCCGGCGCTAATGTCCGGGCTTTTAATAAGCATAAGCGTTAACAACCTCAGTCTTGCAGGCAACCAATAGCTCATTTTCATCATTCACGGCAGCTAAATCATGCGCACAGCGGAACTCTCTGCAATACTTTGTGACAAATCAACACAAAACGTTGCTATCTGCCGTAGGTGTCTCTGCCATGTTCACCTTTATGCACCCATATCAAAAAATTCATCGCCTGGAACAGGAAGTCGCCGACTTACGCGCTCAGCTTGACGCTGCTACCCCGTCTCCCAGCTGCCGCCTGTTAAGCCTGATGAAACCAGCGCACTCCATCGGCATGCTGCAAGCAAGAGGAGCCGATATGCTGGCTTCTCTGAATAGCGGCATTCAAGAGTACGCCGACCAGTTGGCGGGTGAGCGCGCTACTCTAACGGAGACAGTTAATTTGATTGCCGCGGCTGAACACGCGATCAATGCCCTTGATCAGCGTTGCCACGACACAGAGCATGCCGAAGCGTTACCCCCGTTAGTCCTCGCCAAAACCTTACACGCCCTAAGCCAAATGCAGGTCGGTCTTGCACGCAGTGCGGGCCACGCCCAAGCGCTAGCGGTTAGCACGGCGCTCGAAACGGCCCATAGCCAAGGTCTACTTGGCAGCACTGACGCCGCAACCCAGCCATCGCCGGGGTTAGCAGCCATTGCTGATGACGTTCACCGCTTAGCACTTACGATGCATCGATTGAGCCACCAACTCAGCCTGCTGATGGAACAAGTGAATTGCCAGGTAAGAGAGCACTCACGGGCCGTGGTGAAAAAGCGCTTGGCTGACGATGAGATTGCCCTCTCGGCGCAAACAGCCAAGCAGGCAGTGCATCAACTGGCTGACCAATCCCAGCATATGCACAAGGTGATTCATCACAGCGCCACCGCTGCATTTTTACACTCCGCTAAGCTTGATCATGCGGTGTGGAAGTGCAGACTTTATAAGCAGCTACTGTCTGCCAACACAGACACTCCCTTAGAGGATCACCACCAGTGCCGTTTAGGCCGCTGGCATCAACAGGGAGAGGGTTACCAACGCTACGCACGCAGCGACGCTTATCGAGCGCTAGCGGCGCCCCATCGTCGTATGCACGACAGCGGTGCTGAAGCACTTAAGTTTGCCCGCCTGGGCGACCGCAATGGCCAACTGGCTGCCTTAGGCGTAATGGAAGAGGCCAGCCAGCAGCTTGCCCGGCAGCTGGACAAACTTATGGAGCACGCCATATTCGAGGCGCCCTACTCAACCAGCCATCGCTCTCCGCTAGCAGGGGCGCCTTAAGCGCCCATCATAGAGCTGCCCGCTAAATAGCCTTTCGTCTTCTCTAGCTGCCTATGCCATGCTGTTTCCACTGCAATCACTATTCCCACTAGTGACAATAGGAAAAAGCATATGGCACAGGTCAAAAAGCTAGACCTCGCGTTACAAGGCGGCGGCGCTCACGGAGCCTATACCTGGGGTGTCATTGATCGCCTACTGGCCGATGATCGTATTGAAATTGAAGGTATCAGCGGTACCAGCGCCGGAGCGATGAACGGCGTGGTGATGGCCGATGCGCTGACACGAGGTGATAAAGAGACCGCTCGGCAAGCACTGCACGATTTTTGGCAAGCAGTGAGCCGAGCAGGCATGGCCAGCCCCATCCGCCGCTCCCCCATGGATATCTTAACCGGCAACTGGAGCCTGGATCACTCGCCCGGCTTTGTTGCCATGGATCTGTTAAGCCGAGTGGCCTCCCCCTACCAACTCAACCCACTCAACATAAATCCGCTGCGCGATATCGTGGCCGATCACATTGATTTCGAGCGGGTGAGACAATGCCAGCAGCTCAAGCTGTTTGTGGCAGCCACCAATGTACGTACGGGCAAACAGCGCGTGTTCCGTCGTGAAGAGATGAGCGTTGACGCCGTGATGGCCTCCGCCTGCTTACCCTTTGTGTTCCAGGCGGTGGAGATCGACGGCGAAGCGTATTGGGATGGTGGCTATATGGGTAATCCAGCGCTGTTCCCTCTCATGGAAGAGTGCAGCGCGCGGGACATCCTGCTGATACAAATTAACCCTATCAGCCGTAATGAAGTACCTACCTCAGCGTCGGCGATTATGAACCGCCTTAACGAGATCACCTTTAATTCAGCACTGATTAAAGAGATCCGCATGATCGCACTACTTAAGCACGCCCTTGATGAGCAGGGCATTGAAAACTGTTATCAGCAGGCTCTGTTCCACCGCATCAGCGGTGAGCAGGCGCTTGAGGAGCTCTCGGTCTCTAGCAAATCCAATTCCGAGTGGCCTTTTCTATGCCATCTATATGAGCAGGGCCAAGCCGCCGCCGAACGCTGGTTATGCGAGCACTTCGATGCCATCGGTAGCCACTCCACACTGGATATAGACGCCGTCTATTTACATGAATAACCGGCGCCATAAACCACCATTGTTAAAAACTCCTCTAGCACCAAGATGCCGCAAAACCAGCACTGCATGCCCAATCATGCAGCATACTGTTGGCCTTTCAATTCTCACATGCTTAGCAAAAATAAATTAACATTTTGATTTTTATCAACAAACAATCAACTGGCAAACTACCTGCATAACTCCTACCAGTGGTGGTAGGCGTGGACCAGGCCCAACTGGGTACGAGTGCGTCGAGCCTGACCTTCAACGATGAAGGCATGTTCTCGTCAATTGTTTGCGTAACGCGCTAACTCGTTTGCGTTGCGTAGCGATCAACTCGTTTTATGCCCCGTGAGGCCATCCCATGGACATACGCAACAAAGCCAACCGCATTCGGTTATTCAATTTCTCGACCCCTCAAATGCGCGCTTTCCACTTTTCATGGTTCGCGTTTCATATCTGCTTTTTCGGCTGGTTCGGCATCGCCCCTCTTATGGCGATTGTTCGCGAAGACCTTTCGCTGACTCAAACACAAATCGGCAATACGATTATCGCTTCAGTGGCGATTACCGTCATTGTGCGCCTTGCGATTGGCGTACTGTGCGACCGCATCGGCCCGCGTAAAACCTATACCGGGCTACTGTTGCTAGGTGCTATCCCGGTGATGGGCATTGGCTTAGCCGACAGTTTTGAAACTTTTCTATTGGCACGCTTAGCCATAGGGGCGATTGGCGCCTCCTTCGTCATTACCCAGTACCACACCTCGATGATGTTCGCCCCCAATGTGGTTGGCACCGCCAACGCTACCAGCGCGGGGTGGGGCAACTTAGGTGGCGGCACTACACAAATTCTGATGCCGCTGATCTTCTCCGGCATGCTGATGCTGGGCGTTAACGAAGCCTTTGGCTGGCGCCTGGCAATGATGGTACCTGGTGTCGTGATGTTCTTTACCGGTATTGGCTACTGGTTCTTCACTCAAGATGCGCCCAATGGTAACTTCAGCGAACTTCGCGCACGCGGCGAATTGCCTGAAGCCTCGGGTGAAAATGGTGCCGCGCAAAGCTTTCTAGCCGCCGCCAAGGATATCCGTGTTTGGGCGCTGTTCGTCGTTTATGGCCTCTGCTTTGGCGTGGAACTCACGATCAACAACATTGCCGCCATCTACTTCTTCGATAAGTTTGATCTCACCCTGGCCACCGCTGGTCTGATTGCTGGCTTGTTCGGGTTAATGAATATTTTTGCGCGTACCCTTGGGGGCGTTTTCTCAGACCTTTTCGCCAAGCAAGGGGGATTGAAAGGACGCGTTCGCTGGCTGTTTATTGCCTTGGTTTGCGAAGGTATTGCCTTGGTGGCATTCTCACAGATGCACGTGTTAAGCCTTGCGATAGGTATCATGCTGGTGTTCAGCCTGTTTGTGCAGATGGCAGAAGGCGCTACCTACGGTGTGGTGCCGTTTATCAATAAAAAAGCCTTGGGGGCCGTCGCGGGTATTGTTGGTGCTGGCGGTAACGTGGGCGCAGTAGGCGCAGCATTTTTGTTCCGTAGTGAAAGCCTAACGTATCAACAAGGCCTGTTCTATTTAGGCCTCACGGTACTGGTGCTGGCCTCCTGTGTGTTGCTAGTACGCTTTAGCGATGCAACCGAAGCAGAAGAGGCCAAAGCCTACCGCGACGCGGTGGGTGATGACGTAGGCGCAGGCGCTCTGTCGTTACGTTAAACGCTTTCCAGTACAGTCGCGTACACTCCCATCTCGCTACTTAGCAGTATGGGAGTGTATTCATTTAGGGTTATTCGTCATCTAATGTGGATTTAATAGTAACCGGCACATTTTGTGCTTCACGGTTCAGACAGAAACCACCAAGCCAACTGTCTGTTGTGGGAGGCCGCTTCCAGCGGGCGAAGGTACCCCGGTGTTGTCAGGCTGGCAGCCTAAACGGTCGCGAGCTAAAGCTACCTCCCACAGGTCAACTGTCAGGCTGACAGAAATAATTCCATACCGAATGACGAAGAGCCTCATTTAGGTGGCAAGCCACTAAGGAAATTTCTATGTCTTCAGCGCAGCAACTGCTCTTAACCGCCATCCGTTGCGATATCGACAACCTTACCCACCTTGCCACCACCGCCGATATAGTCGGTGATATTAGCCGCTTTATTCATATGCTCCAGCGTGAACGGGGCGCCTCGACGATTTACCTTGTCTCCCAAGGTCAACGCTTCAAAACCCGCCGCGACACCTACCGGGAGCACAGCCAGCAGGCTGAGACATTAATGCGCCAACGGCTGGAAGCGCTCAGCGAGGAGGCTCGCCCTCAGGCCGCCGCGCGCTTACTGCGCCGGATTGCTGCCGTTTGGTACGCCCTAGACGAACTTGGCGCGCTTCGCCAGGCCATCGATACCTTTGCCATCACGCCCGATGCGGCGACACAGGCATTTAACCAGTTAACTAGCGGGCTGCTGGCCATTGTGTTTGAGGCCGCAGACACCTCTATAGATCCTGATATTACCCGCACGCTAGTGGCCATTTTCCACTTGATGCAGGGCAAAGAGCTGGCTGGCCAGGAACGCGCCTGCGGCGCTTTTGGCTTTACCCATGGCCACTTCGACGAGCCCCATCGCGCGCTGCTCAATCAACTCATGGCAGATCAACAGCGCTGCTTTGACACCTTTGTCGAGTTCGCGACACCTGAAGCGCAGCAGGCCTGGCAAAAGGAGCTTTCACCACGCACGCTGTCAGGTATCTGCCAACTGAGAGACACTGCCTGCCAGCGCTCATCGACAACGCCATCACCCTCCAAAGAGACACCTGATACGTTGGGTGAAACCTGGTACGAATTGACCACCCTGCGTATCGACTCAATGAAAAGGGTTGAAGATGCGCTGATCTCACAGCTGAGCGTACTGTGCCACCGCAAAATCGCCCAAGCGCAAGACGCTTTAGAGAAAACTAAAACGCAGCCTTGTACTTATGCACCTGCGCCGTGCGAACAACTGCTGGCGCTTAATGATGGGCAACCGTTAGGCGATCTGACCGCCAACGCCCTCACCTCACCATTAGGCCGCTCGCTAATTGAACTTACCCAAGCCCAGGCCAGCCGTTTGCAGGGGCTTAGCGATGAGTTGGAAAATACCCGCAAAGCGCTGCGTGAACGCAAACTGATTGAACGCGCCAAAGGGCTGATCATGGCCCACCAGGACATGAGCGAAGAAGAGGCCTACCGCTTTCTGCGTAAAACCTCGATGGATCAGAGCAAAAGCATGGCGGATATGGCCCAAGCAATACTGGATCTCTCAGCGATGCTAAAGCGTAAAGATGCTAAAACCTAACGCTGATGGGCATTCCCGTTAATGATTAATGAGCAGTGCCGTACCTGGCGGATCAAGGGATGTTTGCAGGATGGCATGAGGTTAGCCATGCTTAAGACTTAACTGTCTAAACGAGCAAGGAGCGCACCCCATGCATAACGGCGTGCTATTAATTACCGGCGCATCCAGCGGCATTGGCGCAGCCACCGCCCGAGCAGCCGCACGTGAAGGCTACAAACTGGTGCTGGCCGCCCGTTCTAGCGACAAGCTCACCGCACTTGCTCAAGAGCTGGGGCCGGAAAACGTGCTGACCTGCGAGCTAGACGTGACCAACATGGAGCAGCAACAAGCCATGGTCGAGCAGGCACTGGAAACCTTTGGTCGGCTGGATGCCGTCTTTGCCAACGCTGGCCGTGGCGGCTCACCCGGCGGCTTTAGCGAGGCTGACCACAACGCATGGCGTGAGATGATCCTTACCAACATCTACGGCGTGGGCCTCACTATCCAGGCTTGCTTGCCTGCCCTTAAACGTAGCAAAGGCCATGTGTTATTAACCGGTTCAGCGGCAGGCCGCACGACTATTCCAGGCTCTATGTATAGCGCAACCAAATGGGCGGTCACGGGAATCGGCTACAACCTGCGCGAAGAGCTCCGCGGTACAGGCATGCGCGTCACGCTGATCGAACCGGGAATGGTCGACACGCCCTTTTTTGATGAACCCCCAACACATGCCTTAGAGGATCGCGACATTGCCAATGCGGTGGTTTACGCGCTTGCACAGCCTGCCCATGTAGATGTGAATGAAATTCTTATTCGCCCCACCCCGCCGCTTGAGTGAATGTTTATGGTGCAGCGAACACCACCTGCACAATCCACACCTTGCAATTCACCTGCACTGGCCGCATAACGTGTAATTACCAAGCGCGCTAAGTAATTTTTTCACTCTACGCGCCCACGAATTTATTTGCAGGTGACCCATGAGCCAACTCGCTTCCACGGCACTTTCCGTCCTCGACCTGGCACCTATTCGTCAGGGGGGCAGCGCCGCTGAGACCTTCCGCGATAGCGTTGCCCTTGCACAATTAACCGAGCGGCTAGGCTTTACCCGTTACTGGCTCGCTGAGCACCACAATATTGCCGGTATCGCCAGCGCCGCCACCGCGGTACTGATTGGTCATATTGCCGGACAAACGTCCACTATCCGCGTAGGTAGCGGTGGCATTATGCTGCCTAACCATCCGCCGCTGGTGATTGCCGAGCAGTTCGGCACCCTGGAAACGCTCTACCCTGGCCGTATTGACCTGGGCTTAGGGCGTGCGCCGGGCTCGGATGGCGCCACCATGCAGGCGATGCGGCGCAACGCCCATGCGGGGGTCGACGATTTTCCACAACTGCTTAACGAGCTGCGCAGCTACTTAGCCGATGCAGAGCCCCAGCAGCGCGTGAAAGCGGTGCCTGGCCAGGGTACCCATGTGCCTATTTGGTTGCTGGGCTCCAGCGGCTACAGCGCACAGCTGGCGGCTAAGCTGGGCCTACCCTTTGCGTTTGCTGCTCAGTTTGCGCCGGGTTATTTATTTGAAGCCCTGCGCTTATATCGCGACAACTTCCGTCCATCGCAACACCTCGACAAGCCCCACGCCATGGTCGGCCTACCGGTGATGGCCGCAGAGAGCGACGCGATGGCTCACTACCTGGCCACGACCGCGCAGCAGAAGTTTTTAAACCTGATCCGCGGCAAGCCAACTCAGTCACAGCCACCGGTTGAGCAACTGGATTGGTCCCCGGTTGAGCAGGCCCAAGTCAGCCAGTTTTTAGGCGCGGCGATTATTGGTGGGCCAGAGACGGTGAAAGCGGAGCTGGAGGAGTTCCAAGCGCGCACTGGCGCCGATGAGCTTATGATTAATAGCGATTTTTATAACCACGCTGACCGCCTGCGTAGCTACGAAATTGTGGCTGAGGCAGCCCGTTAAGCGCTTCGCTGTACAGGATACTTATGACCACACTCGCTTTCTCTCCAATGACGGATGACGATTTTGCTGCTTTCTGGCCAACTTTCCAAGCCATTGTCGCAGCGCAAGAAACCTATGCGTTTGATCCCGATATCAGCTTTGAAGCTGCCCGTCAGCTATGGTGTAAAACGCCTAATGCGAGTGTGGTTGCCAAAGATGAAAATGGCCAAGTGCTGGGTGCCTACTACTTAAAAGCCAACGCGGCAGGCCCTGGTGGCCATGTATGCAACTGTGGCTATATGGTCACCCCTGCCGCACGGGGCAAAGGCGTAGCGCGTGCCATGTGTGAGCACTCCCAGCAACAGGCACGCGAACTAGGGTTTCTAGCCATGCAGTACAACGCCGTGGTAGCCACCAATGAAGTCGCCGTCGCCTTATGGCAGAAACTTGGGTTTAGCATTGTCGGTACCGTTCCTAATGCCTACCGTCATGCGCACCTTGGGTTTGTCGACACTTATGTGATGCATAAGACACTTTAACCGTTACGTTTAAGGTAACGATTGAAAGCACTGGCTTGAGTTAGGGGTTTACGCTCCTAATTCAGCCTTTGTTTCTTCCCTCCTTTACTCTACCCTCTTTCACTATAGAAATTAAAGCCCCTCTTTTAATCATCGAAAAAGCCTAAAAGCTTTTATTTTAAATAAAACTTAATACAAAAACTCTTCAAATAGCAAGCAAACATTTAACTATACAACTTTATCGTGATTAAGCATTTAAAAATATAATACATTAAAAACAGCTTAATTAACCCGCCAGCTTACCAAGCAATTGGTACCTTTTAAAACTCCCCTAGACACCAATTCAGGTGCGGGGAGTATTAGGAGAAGTATCAATGCAAAATATATCAGTTAAGAGAGTGATTGCTGGCGCACTGATTGTGCTTTTAGCCATGCTTATCATTTTGGGTGGCATGGGCGCCATGGCAGAACGCGAAGGTGCACAGCTGCTGGCAGAAATTAATGAGATCAGCGCTCAACAAGCGAGTGCTGCTAATCGTGCAGAAACAAATCTAATGGAAATGCGGGTCAGGCTAGAGCGCATGTCACAGCACTACCGCAATGGCAACGAAAACTATGCTGAGCGTGCGCTAGGAGAAGCGCTGGTGGGTTTGGAGAACTCCGACCAGCGTATTGCAGAACTTACTCGCCTTGAACTCCCAAGCGATTCTGATCGTCGCCCGCTAATCGATGCAATTGTCGATAGTTACAACCTTATTGTCACTGACACCTTACGAAGTGATTTAGCCAATGAGCGTTATGAGGCACTGGACGAATACCGTGATCCCATGAATCAGAAGTTCTCCGGCTTTAGCACTGCGATCAGTAATTTTAATGACTATGCACTGAGCAGAGGCAACCAAGTTCTCTCAGAAGCACAGCGCGACAGCATCATTTTTGGTATTACCGTAGGCGTTCTCACTTTAACCGCGATTGTGCTCTATATTGTGGTACAAATAATTATTAATCGGCTCGTTATCAGCCCCCTACAGCGGGCAGTCAGCATTTGCGAAAACATTGCAAAGGGGGATTTGACCAGCCATATCGACGACCTAGGGCGTAACGAGATCGGTCGCCTTTATAGCGCCATGGAGGATATGCAAGAGCGTCTGGAAGAGATGATTGGCACACTCAATCAAAGTAGCGAAGCCGTCGCCTCTAGCTCCAAGCAAATCGCTAGCGGCAGCCAAGACCTCGCCTCACGTACCGAGCAACAAGCTGCGGCTTTGCAGCAAACTGCTGCGAGTATGGATGAAATTTCATCGATTGTGCGGCAGAACGCGGATACCGCTGGTCAAGCACAGCAGCTAACCCAAGACGCAGCACAACAGGCGAATACCGGCAAACAGGCCTCTGAGCGCACTAGCCTACTGATGCGCGAACTGGAAGAAACCTCACACAAAGTCAACGATATTGTGCAGGTGATTGATTCGATCGCCTTTCAAACCAATATTCTGGCGTTGAATGCGTCGGTGGAAGCTGCCCGGGCAGGCGAACATGGCAGAGGGTTTGCAGTGGTGGCCAGCGAAGTCCGCTCATTAGCCACAAAAACGTCCACCTCTTCGAAAGAAATACGCACCATGATTGAAGATATCTCGCAGCGTATTGTGGTGGGTGCGGAACAAGCAGCGAAAAATGGCCATGATATGGCGGAAATTAACGAAGCAATTCGTAAAGTGACGGAAATGATGCAAGAGCTGGCTCTCGCCGCAAAAGAGCAGGAGTCGGGCATTAGCCAAGTGAGTACGGCAGTTTCTCAAATGGATTCCGCCACTCAGGAAAATGTTTCGTTGGTTGAAGAAACCAGTACGGCATCTGCATCACTCCAGGATGAAGCCACCCGTCTGGCCGAGTTAGTCACCACCTTCAAACTGAAGCGCGTGACTAATAGTGGTGCGGAAAGCCCCGCTGTCACTAGCTCGCAGCAGAAGTTTGCAACTACTCGCGCTTATCCATCTAAACAATTGCCTAGCGCCACGCCCGATTGGGAAGAGTTTTAGGCCACACTTCGGGGCCAGCTCGGCTGGCCCTTTTGCCACTGAGTTGCCACTAACGTTAATAAAAAATAACAACCAGTTAAATGCAAATATCGACAGAATAAGGTACGTTTTCCTACATAATGACAATTAAGTAAGTCACTCCTTTCCTATGTAATGGCAAATTATGTCTGTTGATACTTGGTTGTTTTCACGCTTCTCGTTGCGCTCTCGGTTTATTGCCCTGATTGCCACATTGGTGTTTGCCACGACGCTGCTACTGGGCTGGGTGGCATCGCGTGAATCAGCACAGCAAATGGAAGCCAATATTGGTAATGCAGCCTCTGAAGCCGCCTATCAAATGGTGGATAAGCTGGATCGCAGCATGGACGCACGCATCAAAGAGGTAAAACTCCTATTAGGTATGCAGGCGCTCACTAATGACACCACTACTAGCGCTCTACGGGAGCAGCTAGAGCGCCTGCAAGACAACCACAACGTCGTTTCGTGGATTGGCTTTACCGACCCAGAAGGTACTGTTCAAGCAGCTACTGGAGGAATTTTAGAAGGCGTTTCGATAGCGCAAAGGCCCGTATTTATTGAAGGACGCGAGGCACTCTGGATAGGCGATGTTCATGAAGCAGTGCTACTCGCTCAACTACTGCCTAACCCCAGCGGCGAAGAGCTTAAATTTGTCGATATTGCCACTCCAGTGTATGACCGCAATGAGGAACTCCAGGGCGTTCTGGCGGTACATTTGAGTTGGGAGTGGGCCGAATATATTCAGCAATCCATGTTTTCGCCCGCTAAGCAGCGGCAAGATAACGAAATACTACTACTTTCAGCCAATGGTACCGTACTGCTCGGGCCAGAGGCACTGATGGGAAAACCGTTAGGCAGCCTTGAACACCTACCTAGCCCTACCAATACATCGCCACAATGGGCCATTGAAACCTGGCCCAATGGCGAGAAATTTGTCACCGGCTATGCGCGCAGCAGTGGCTTTGAGGACTTTCCTGGATTGGGATGGATAGCCATTACCCGTAACCCCGTCGCATCAGCCTTTGCCCCTGTAGAGCAGCTTCAGGCAGCCATTATGGGCATAGGCATTCTACTGGCGCTGCTATTTGCAATGATTGGTTGGGTGATTGCCTCTCGAATGGTGGCTCCTCTCACCCGCTTAGCCAGGGCCGCCGATCAAATACAGGAGGGTGAGCACGCCGATTGTATTCCCCCGGAAAGCGGCTCTCCTGAAATGAAACGCCTATCGACCTCTATGCGTAACATGGTTAGCCGCTTGCTGGATCAACGGCAAACGATCCATCGTTTGGAGGATTTAGCCAATACCGACCCGCTAACAGGCCTGCCTAACCGTTCGTTTCTTAATCAATACCTGCAGCTGGCCATCCCAGAGGCTGAAAGAAACCAGCAAAGCATGGTGGTGATGTACATCGACCTGGATGGTTTCAAACAGGTCAACGATGAGCTCGGCCACCACGCCGGGGATCTGCTGCTCATTGAAGTCACTCAGCGGCTGAAAAACGCTCTGCGCAGTGGCGATGTGGTGGCACGCCTGGGTGGCGATGAATTCGTCATGGTACTTAAAACCAAGCCAGAACACCTGGAAATGCTTACTCACGAGGTTAGTAGGCGTTTACTTACTGCTATCGCTCAACCGATTTTATTACCCGAAAATAAGCGCGCTCACGTGGGCTGTAGCTTGGGCGCTGCTTGGTGGCCGCACCACGGTTTGCATATTGAGACGGTGCTAAAACTTGCGGATAGCGCCCTGTACGCAGCCAAAAGCAAAGGTAAGCACCAGCTAGTGATTCACAAGCCTGAGCCCTTTTAATTTCAAACCCAGGCCATAAAGCTCAAACGCTAGTCCTTCATATCAAAACAGTGCTGCAACTGCTGCTCAGCGGCTTCGCTGCCCATTGCCGTTAACTTAGCAATATTGCGCTTAGGGATAGCGTCGGTATCGCCGTAAAACTCAATCGCTTTTTCGACGCTCTCTTCGCGCAGCAGATGCACCATGGCATAGGGGGAGCGGTTGGTATAGTTAGCGGCGTCATCCGGCTCAGCACCGTCAAAACAGTAATCGGGATGGAAGGTAGCGAGCTGATAGATCCCTTCATACCCCTGGTCGACCAGGATGCTCTCGGCCAGCTCAACAAAATCCAGATAGTGATCAAAGCTTTTGAACAGCGTTGGAAATACCAGCAGCGTGGTTTCTGTTGCTGGGTGCTCGTCCAGCCACTGCACCTCGACCATTAACTCCTCAAGCGCCACTTCGATTTTCTTGGAGCGCACGACCTCAACGCGGACAGCTTCGCGCGAGAGCTCCCGCTGAGCGAACGGGCAAATATCATGCGCTACAATGAAGGTGCGCACCCAGTTCAGGGTTTGCACCACTATTTGGTTGTCTGCGTGCATAGCACCCTCTTTACTCCATTAGGTCGGCTGATAGCCAACACACCGCGGGCGGCAGTTTATCAATGGTTAACAGCTAATGTGTGTGACTAATGCTTCTTTACGCACTATACGTGCTCTTGGTAACGCTTCAGGGCGACTTCGTAAGATTTATGAATATGGTCATCCATTAATTCTCGCGCCATTTTAGCATCACGCTGCAGTGCCAGCTCCACGAGTTGATGATGCTGTTCATCCAGCTCCTGGCGAATCGTCGGCATTTTTGGGCCCAGACGCCGGTAGCGGTCAAATTGATCATGCAACTGCTCAATAAAGCGTAGTAACCAGACCGACCCACACGGCGCCACCAACGTACGGTGAAACTGGGTATGCAGATGCTCCCACTCCTCGCCTTTATCCAAGGTAATATCGGCCCGTTTCAGGCGATGCGCGGCGGCCAACAAATCGGCCTCCCAAAGCGAGTCGCCGTTAGCGATAGCCCGCTCGAGCGCCATTCCCTCCATTTCCAAGCGCATCTGAGCAATATCGTCCAGCTCATCACGCGACAACTTCGGCACCCGAAAGCCGCGCTGGTTCTCCTGCACCAGCAATCCATAGGCCGCCAGTTTATTGAGCGCTTCACGTAACGGGCTTAAACCGACCTGATAGCGATCTTTAAGCGCATTGATCGCGAGCTTTTCGCCGGCAACAAAACGCCCGCCGACTAAATCTTTGCGCAAATTATCAAATACACGGCTTGATGCTGTCCCGGCTAGCCCAGCTGGCCCTGCTGACTTAGGTAAAGAATTATTCATGACGATGTCCTTTATGCATCTCAGCTCCCGCTGTCCATTCCGTATCCACTGTTGACGTCGGATCGAGCACTACCTATATTCTATTTTAGACAAGATAATCGATTTTTTAATCTACAAACGATAAATAAGGCTCGGGTATGCTTTTAATCTCCTCATCGGCTTTACGGGATATGCGTCCATGAAACCACCCGCCGTTACCTGGCAACTGTTCTGGGCCTTTTTCCGTATCGGCATTTTTGGTTTCGGCGGCGGTCCAGCCATGATTCCTTTAGTGCGCGCCGAAGTCGTCACCCGCCACCACTGGCTTACTGATGAAGAGTTTGCCGATGTGCTGGCGATTGGCAATACCTTACCCGGCCCTATTGCGACCAAAATGCCCGGCTACATTGGCTACCGCGTAGGCGGCGTAATCGGCTGTATCGCCGCCGTTATTGCCATCATCGTGCCAATGATCGTGGCGATGATTGTTATGTTAGGCATTTTCAGCCGCTACCGCGATGTGGCATGGATTCGCGGTATGGGCCAAGCGGTCGTGCCCGTGGTCATGGTTATGATGGCACAGCTCACGTGGGATTTTTTTGATAAATCCCAGGCTGCCTTAGGCTGGCTGGCAAGCGCCATAATGGCAATCGTGGCCGCTGGGCTAATTTACTGGCTTGGTATTCACCCTGGCTGGGTGATTGGCGCCATTCTCGTTGCCGCCCTGCTACGCCCCTCAGGCACTAAACCTTCGGGAACTAAAAAAGCGGAGGGGCGCGCATGATTTATTGGGATCTCTTTTTAGCGTTTTTTATCCCTAACATTATTGGTTACGGCGGTGGCCCAGCGATTATCCCACTGATTGAGGCCGAGGTGGTGGGCCGCTATGGCTGGATGACGTCCCAGGCCTTTGCTGAAACATTAGCCTTAGGCAATGCGCTACCCAGCCCCATCGCCACCAAAATGGCAGGCTATGTGGGCTATGAAGTAGCCGGGGCTGGTGGCGCTTTCATCGCCGTGGCCGCCACCGTGATCCCCACATTGCTCTTGATGCTAGGCGCACTGGGGCTGCTGTACCGCCACCGTGACTCACCCCGCGTTAAGCGCATGAGCCAGTGGGTTCGCCCAGTTATCGCCATGATGATGGCCTGGCTGACCTTGGGGTTTCTGCTCGAAAGCCTCGACAACAGCGGTGCTATCCACACGCTGGTTATTGGTGTAGTGGCGGCTATTGCACTGATTCGCTTCAAAACACATCCCGCCTTTGTGGTCATGGGCGCCCTGGTTTATGGAGCCTTACTTCTCGGCTAACACCCACTTGCAGGTGCTTTTGCAAGACAACAAGAACCCGACAACGGGACCACGCGCTCACAACGTCGCCGCAGTAAAGGCGGCATCCCACAACACCAACCCTAATCTATAAAGGTGTATAAGAATGACGCGTTCAACATTTACTCTAAGCACTACATTAGCTGCCATCGGACTTGCGTCTAGTATGGCGTTCACCACCACGGTACAAGCTGACTATCCTGAGCAGGATGTACGCTTGATCATCCCGTACGGCCCGGGGGGAGCAACTGACATACTCTTCCGGCTGATTTCTCAGGAAGCCGAAAAGAGCCTTGGAGAGTCCATCGTTCCGGTCAATATGGCGGGTGCAGGGGCAACATTAGGGTCACGTAACGTAAAAGATGCTGACCCCGACGGCTACACGCTGCTGGGCAGCCACGACACCATTGCGCTTTCAAAACTAGCGGGCACCGTCGACTACTCATTTGATGCCTTCGAACCCATCGCACTGCTCACCCAAACCATCAATATTCCCACCGCCCATGCCAATCATCCTGTGCAGAGCGCCGACGAAATAGCTGACTTTGTTCGCGAAAACCCAGGCCAAGTGCGTTTCAGCATGATCCCCAGCTCCACTGACCACTTCTTCTGGGCGCAGTTCTTCCAGGAAACGGGCATCGATATGGCAGATGTACGCTTAGTGGGTTACCCAGATACCGGAGAGCAGGTATCGGCTCTAATGGCGGAGGAGGTTGATTTCGCAATGTTCAACCTTCCCTCGGGCGGCGCGTTCTTTGAGGACGGCACCTTCCGCGCTCTAGGCATCGCTCATCCGGAGCGTCTCGATAGCATGCCGGATGTGGCCACCCTGCGCGAACAAGGCATTGAGATGGATCACTCCACTAGCCGTGGTATTTTTGCTCCCAAAGGCACACCTCAAGAAGTTCTCGACACCATCGCTGATGCATACGAGCAGGCTCTTGAGAATGAAGAGGTACAAAGCCGTATCGAGAATGAATTTGGCTCTGTGGTGAGATTTCTAGCGGGTGATGATTATCAAGCGTTCTTGGATGACAACGAAGCGGCCCTCTCTGCTGCTGCCGAAAACATCGATTTCCAGAACTGAGGACGCATCCCTCTAGCCCTCGTAGCTACTTGGGCTAGCTACTTGGGCTAGAGCCATCCGGAGGCATCGCTAATGCTTACACTAACGAAAGACCGCGCCTTGGCGCTGGTACTGCTCTTGATTGTGGCCGTCATGTGGATGGAATCAGGCAGCATTGCGCCTCCTACCAGTTGGCAGCCCTATGGGTCGGCGCTGTTCCCACGCATTTTATTGGTAGTGATCGGGGGGCTGTCGTTAATGATTTTGGTGCGCTCATTATTAGTAAAAGTGCCTGAGCGTGCGGGCGCAAAACAGCTTCTCACAGATTGGTTTAAGAGCCGACGCACTATAGTCGCGCTATTCCTACTGTTTGGACTTTATGCCGCGTTACTCCCCTTAGTGGGTTATATCGCGGCCACGATAGGTTTCTTAGTCGCCTCTCTTGCCCTGTTGATGGGCACCAATACACGACGCAAGTGGATCATTAATCTCACTCTCAGTTTCACCCTGACGCTGGTGATTTTTGTGGTTTTCCGCTTCGGCCTGAATGTATGGCTGCCTTAACCTGTGGAGTAAATAATGACTAACTTTTTCCTCCAGGCGCTCGCGGAGGTCGGCACGCCATCGGTTTTGGGCCTGATCGTTATCGGAGTGCTGTTTGGGATTATTGGCGGCAGCATTCCTGGTTTCACCGTCACCATGGCCATCCTGGTGGTCTTCCCTTTCACTTTTGCGATGGATCCGGTGAGTGGGGTCTCGTTGATGGTCGGTGTGTTTGTGGGCGGCTACTCAGGAGGAATTGTATCGGGCGTAATGCTCGGCATCCCCGGCACTCCCTCCTCCATCACTACTGTTTATGATGGCTACCCCATGGCGCAGAAAGGCGAGCCTGGCCGTGCATTGGGGATTGGTGTTGCAGCTTCGTTTTTAGGCACCTTGATCAGCGTGGCGGTGCTCGTCTTTTTCGGGCCGCTGATTGCCAGCTTTAGCATGAACTTTCGTCCGTGGGAGATCACCGCACTGATTGTGTTCGCCCTAACGCTTGTGGCGGGGCTCTCCAGCGGTGCACTACTCAAAGGCCTGATGGCCGCGGCTTTAGGGCTTTTAATCACTACTGTGGGCTATGACCGCAACAGCAATCTGCGCTTTGATTTTGGCCTACCCGCACTAGGTTCAGGGTTTGAAATCCTACCGGTGATGATTGGTATTTTTGCGTTCTCACAACTACTGGGCAATATCGAAAAGCTAAAAGATGAGAAGAGCGGTGCCCAAAAAATCGATACCAATGTAACGATTCCCTACGGCCAAATACTCAAAGATATGGCGGGGCAAAAGCTCAATACGCTGCGTTCTTCTTTAATTGGCAGCTTGGTGGGCGCGCTACCTGGCACGGGTGGCACCGTGGCGAACTTCTTGAGTTACGACCAGGCTAAGAAATTCTCTCGACATCCTGAAGAGTTTGGCACCGGCACCCCGAGTGGCATCGTGGCATCTGAAGCCTCAAATAGCGCGGTGGCGGGTGGCGCTTTTGTGCCCACACTGGCGCTGGGGATACCCGGCGATTTGCCTATGGCGATCATGATGGGGGTACTGATTCTGCATGGCATTACGCCAGGGCCAATGATGTTTGAACAAAATCCGGTATTGGTCGGCGCCATTTATGCCAGCCTGCTGATTGGCGCGGTTGTCATGGTACTTTGCAACCTACTGCTGGTGCGCTGGTTTGCCAAAATATCGCTGATCCCCCAACAGATCCTCGTCCCCGTGGTGCTAATGCTGTGTGCCATTGGCGCCTACGCCTTGAATAACAACCTGTTTGATATCTGGGTGCTATTCATTTTCGGAATCATCGGCTACCTGCTCTGGAAGGCGGAAGTACCGCTCACCCCGCTGATACTTGGCGTAGTGCTTGGCGACAATCTTGAGCGCCAACTATTCCGGGCCTTAGAACTTAATGAAAGCTGGTTAACGTTCTTAACTCGGCCTCTCTCTGCGCTTTTCTTAGCATTAGCTGTCGCTTCTATTCTATTTTCGCTCTATCAAGATCGTAAAATTCAGCGCTTAAAGAGCGCCAGTCAGCAAGAGAACATTTGATGCGTAAATAAGTTTAGTCAACAACATTCTTTTAATAGGAAACTGTTATGCAACAAGACGCACTCTACTACCCCAGCGCCTCGCGCCGAATGGCAACCTTCGGTAAGCGTGGCATGGTGGCGACCTCACAACCGCTAGCCGCCCAGGTGGGCATTAGCATATTGCAGCAAGGCGGCAATGCGATTGACGCTGCCATTGCTACGGCAGCTGCATTAACCGTGGTTGAACCGACCTCTAATGGAATCGGCAGCGACGCCTTTGCCATTGTCTGGGTCGACGGCAAGCTACATGGCCTCAACGCCAGCGGCCCTGCCCCACAAGCAGCCACTATTGAAGCACTTAAAGCACTTGGCCACGACGCTATTCCTAATCACGGCATGCTGCCTGTCACAGTGCCTGGCGCCCCGGCTGCCTGGGCGGCGCTGTCTGAGCGCTTCGGTAAGCTGCCGTTTGCAACGTTGTTAGCGCCTGCGATTGCATTGGCCGATGAGGGCTTCCCGGTATCTCCCGTGATTCATCAGATGTGGAAAGAAGCTTTCAACACCTACTCGGCTTACGACGAGACTGCCTTCAAACCCTGGTTTGATACTTTCGCCCCCGAAGGACGAGCACCGGAAGCAGGCGATCTATGGCGATCTGAAGGCCATGCAAAAAGCCTAAAAGCGATTGCTGATACCCACGCCAAAGCCTTTTACGAGGGCGAGTTGGCCGAGGCCATTGACGCTTTTTCCAGGGAGCATGGCGGCTTGTTACGCAAAGAAGACCTGGCCGCTTATCAGCCAGAGTGGGTTGACCCGATTAGCGTGCGCTACAAAGGCCACGACATTTGGGAAATCCCACCCAATGGCAGCGGCATGATTGCACTACAAGCATTGGGGATGCTGGAGCACCTGGGCGAAGCGGGAGGCGATCAGGTCGAAATCCTGCACCGTCGTATTGAAGCTACCAAACTGGCCTATGTCGATGGCTTTGCCCACATTACCGATCTCGACGCCATGCGCCCAAGCATTGCGCAGATGCTTGACGATGAGTACTTAAAATCTCGTGCCTCACTGATCAACGAGCAGGCCGTTGACCCCGTACACGGCAACCCAATCAAGGGGGGCACCGTTTACCTGGCAACCGCAGATGATGAAGGCAATATGGTGTCATTCATTCAAAGCAACTTTAAAGGCTTTGGTTCGGGCATGGTAGTGCCCGGCACTGGCATCAGCCTGCAAAACCGTGGCTGGTCGTTCTCGCTTGATCCGCAGCATCCTAATGCCTTGGCGCCAGGCAAACGCACTTATCACACCATCATTCCAGGCTTTATCACCAAAGATAATCAAGCCGTTGGGCCTTTTGGTGTGATGGGCGGCTATATGCAGCCCCAGGGTCATGTGCAGGTAGTCACGGCCATGCTTGAAGATCAGCTCAACCCTCAGGCAGCGCTCGATATGCCACGCTGGAAGTGGACCAAAGGCAAAACCATTGAAGTCGAAGCCGACTTCCCCAACCACTTAGCCCTGGCGCTGGCCCGCCGCGGCCACGACATCGTCAAAGTTGCTGATTCCATCAGTTTTGGCCGTGGCCAAATCATTCTGCGCGCCCCTGATACAGGTGTACTGCAAGGTGGCACCGAGCCGCGCACCGATGGGGCAGTATTGCCTTGGTAAGTCGTTTATCTGGCAAGATCCTGCCCCACTAAACGTTATCCGCCGCGTTGCCGTTGAAGGCAACCGGCGGTTGTTATCTAGCTATCCTTACTCAATCCCCGCATCATGGCAGTTCCCTTATGCTAGGTAATCGCCCGTCATTTTATGCCTCCTTCTGAAACTACCTCTTCTTCGCCTGTGAGCGGTTTTTTTGGCGTCTTTCGCTATAGTCGCCGTGCCCTGGGCTTGGTCTGGGAAACCTCCCGCTGGATGATGCTGGGCTTAGCGCTGTGTACCCTGGTCGCCGGGGTTCTGCCTGCCGTGGCCGCCTGGGTGGGCCAGTTAATTGTAGACGGGGTGGTGAGCGCGATGGAGGCTCACCAAGCAGCCACTGACCCCAACCTGCTGGTGTCCATTACGCCAGTGCTAAAACTAGTGGGTATTGAAGCCGTTATTATTGCGCTCATCGCCCTTGCCCAGCGCGGCCTTTCGGCCCAGCAGTCTTTGTTGCGCGCGCTACTGGGGCAGAAGGTCAATGTGATGATTCTGGAGAAAGCCGGCCAGCTGTCACTTAGCCAATTTGAGGATTCAGAGCTTTACGACCAACTCACGCGCGCACGCCGTGAAGCCTCTACGCGCCCCCTTGCCCTGGTGAATAAAACCTTTGGACTGCTGCAAAACGCTATCTCACTAGGCAGCTTCGGGGTGCTGCTAGTGCAGTTTTCCCCTTGGGCGCTGCTGATCTTGGTGGCAGGCGCCCTGCCAGTATTTATCTCGGAAGCCAAATTTTCGGGCGATGCCTTTCGGTTGTTCCGCTGGCGCTCACCGCAAACCCGTATGCAGATCTATTTAGAAACGGTGCTGGCAAGGGAAGACAGCATTAAAGAGGTCAAACTGTTTGGCCTTGAAAGGCTATTTCTCAAACGCTATCGAGATATCTTTACCCAGCTATTTGCCGAAGACCGCCGCTTAACGTTACGCCGTGAAAGCTGGGGGTTTCTACTCGGTTTGCTGGGCACCTTAACCTTCTACGCTGCTTACGCTTGGGTAGTGATTGAAACGATTGCCGGAGCGCTTACCCTGGGTCAAATGACCATGTACCTAATGGTTTTTAAACAGGGTCAAGCAGCGCTCTCCGCCAGCCTGACGGCCATTAGTGGTATGTACGAAGATAACCTCTACCTCTCCAATCTTTATGAGTATCTGGAGCAGCCGGTGGAGGGCGGGGACGGTACGCTCACCCAGGGTACACTGCCCGGCGACGGACTCCGTTTCGAACATGTTAGCTTCTCCTACCCCGGCGGTGCCGATGTTCTTCACGATATCTCGCTGCATCTATGCCCTGGTCAAAGCTTGGCTTTAGTCGGCGAAAACGGCTCAGGCAAGACTACCCTTATCAAACTGCTAACACGTCTCTATCACCCTACCCAGGGGCGGATTCTGTTAGATGGCAGCGACCTACGGGAGTGGAGCACTCAAGCACTGCGTGAGCGCACCGGCGTGATCTTTCAAGATTTTGTGCGTTATCAACTACAGGTGGGCGAAAACCTGGGCGTTGGCGATACCCACGCCTTTAACGACGAACAGCGCTGGCAACGCGCCGCCCAACACGGTATGGCCGATGAGTTTATTACCCGCATGGCCAGCGGCTACCAAACGCAGCTAGGCCGCTGGTTTAAAAATGGTCAGGAGCTCTCCGGCGGCCAGTGGCAAAAAATTGCCCTCTCAAGGGCTTATATGCGCGAAAACGCTGACATCTTGGTGCTGGATGAACCCACCGCCGCCATGGATGCGGCCGCAGAAGCCGAGATATTCGCCCGCTTTCGCGAGCATAGTCGCGATAAGATGGCGATATTGATCTCCCACCGTTTTTCCACAGTACGCAGTGCTGATCTCATTCTGGTTATTGATCAAGGACATATTATTGAACGCGGCACCCATGAAGAACTCCTGGCCACGGCTGGCCATTATGCGAAACTATTTCAACTACAAGCGGCAGGTTATAAATAAACACTTAAACATAAACAATTCTTATTACAATCATGTTTAAATCGTTACACCGCTAATTAAAACGTGGAACGTGAACAAAAGTCACAAGCGTTACAAAGCTATCGACCTTTCTAATACTTTAAGGGTAATGTGCTCTCATGGTTTGACACTACAGGAGTGGCACATATGAACCGTCTTCATCAGATAAAAGTTAAGTATGCTCTTGCCTTTATTAGCGTTGCGTTAGCACTATTGGTTATTGTGGTTGCCGATGCACTGCTGGTTAATATGGTCAAGAAGCGTTTAGATACATTTATCACCAACTATATTCCGGCCACTTCAGCCACACTCAACGGCGACCGAGACCTTTATCAAGCACGCGTTGCTGAGATCGAATATCTGCTATCCGACCCCAGCTCCGAGCGAGCATCTGCGCTTATTGCCGACTTTGAAGAGAATGCTCAGCAGGCTTATGAACGCATGGGCCTCTATGCCGAACTGATGCAGAACTATCCTGAGTTAACCACGCAACTAGCTAACTTTGAAACGCTGTATAACGATTGGAAACAAGAGGCAACGCGTGTTTTTGAGCTGCACCAAAACGGCAATACCGCAGCAGCATTAACGATGCTTTCTGGTTCATCATTAGACGACTTTAATGCACTACGTGATATATATGATGTATCGGGAATAAATATTGAGACAGCCACTTATCAAGCGGAAGCAGCGGTAGTTGATAGAATCCAAGTTCAGCAAACATCCACTATTATCGTTGCATTAATCATCTTTATTGCAGCGACGCTTATTGCTCTACTAGGCCCATTAATGATGTCCCGGGCTATTCGCCAAATTAGTAGACGTATCAAAGAAATCACCGAGGGTGATGGTGATTTAACTGCCCGTATTGAGAGCCAACGTCGCGATGAAATTGGTGAACTCGCTCAGCAGTTTAATGGCTTTATTAAGCGCATTGACGATACGCTACAGTCAGTTAGCAACAGTACAGTTAGCCTCCAGCATGCCTCAACGGAAATTGCCAAAGGCAGCCAGGAACTTTCGGCACGCACTGAACAAGCCGCTGCGAATTTACAGCAAACCTCTGCTTCTATGGAAGAAATTGCAGCGGTGGTTAACAACGCCTCTGACTCTGCCCAACAAGCTGATCAACTAGCACTTTCAACCAAGGAGCTCGCACAACAGGGCTTACACTCCATGCATAGCGTCGAGCAGACCATGGATACCATTAACGACTCTTCAGCTGAAATCAGCAATATCGTTAGCCTGATTGATAGTATCGCGTTTCAAACCAACATCCTGGCGCTGAATGCGTCTGTAGAAGCCGCACGAGCCGGGGAACACGGTCGGGGCTTTGCAGTGGTGGCTCAGGAAGTACGTATATTGGCCAGCCGTTCCAGTGATGCCTCAAAGAGTATAGCTACGCTGATCAATACGTCGTTAAGCCGCACAAAATCCGGCGTCGACCAAGTTAAGCAAACCGGCAACACCATGCAGGAGATGGTAAAAAGCATCGAACGTGTGGCTGACGTGATTGCTGAAATTAGTGCCGGTGCTAAAGAGCAGAGCGTGGGTATAGGCCAAGTCAACGACGCGGTCAATGAGCTGGACAGCATGACCCAGCACAATGCCTCCATGGTTGAAGAGACCAGCGCTGCCGCCGCTGAACTCAGTGATCAAGCGAACCGGTTGAGCACTCTAGTGGGCGCCTTCAAACTCAGTAATAGCGATGAACAAGCCCTTTTTGGCAAAATAGCGCCTTCCTCAATGGTTAATAAGCCCTCGACTACGCCTGCCGCTCCGCGTCGTTTGGTGAGCACCCAGCCACCCGAGTGGGAGTCCTTCTAAGTATTCTCGGCTTCTCTCTCCCTAGGGTCTTGATAAGGCCCTAGGGGTTTAACCATTTGCTTTCAAGGCATGCGCTTTTCCAGCCACCGCGCCACGCGATAACCAATAGCCAATAGCCAATAGCCAATAGCCAATAGTAAGGGTCATCAAAGGAACCTCTATGCTGTCGAATGCGTTAATTATTGATGATGATCCGGATGTTCGACTGCTCGGCAAGACACTGCTCAGTCAACACGGCTATGAGGTACTAACGGCAGGTAGCCTTGGAGAGTTAGTGCGCCAGCCTGCGCTACTCAATGCGGAGCTTATTTTACTTGATTTCGGATTGGGCGAGTTTACGGGCCTAGATATACTCGACTACCTGTACGATTTGCGTATAAAGGCGTCAATCCTATTTATTAGCAGTTGTTCACAAGAAACCGCCGCGCTGGCGATTACAGCGGGTAAGACAATGGGTTTTCACATGCTCGGTTTTCTAGCTAAGGACAAGCTATTCACGGATCTAGCATCATTCCTTGAGCTATTAAAAAAAGCTCCCAAAGCCCCCACAAGCGATGAATTGGCGAGGGCTATCCAGGACAACCAGCTGTTTCTCGCCTATCAGCCCCAAATAGACCTTCAAAACAACCACGTTATCGGGGCCGAAGCACTGGTACGCTGGCAAGATCCCCAACGCGGGGTACTGTACCCCGATAGCTTTATTCCCTTGGCCGAGCAGAGTGACCAGATGGTTTCACTCACCTGGTACGTGATCGAGCTTGCCTTACAGCAACAAGCCCAGTGGCAAGCGCAAGGCTGGCACTTGAACATCTCGATTAATATACCAGCAGCCTTTATTCAAGCAGAAGGCGTACTGGAAGCGTTTGATCAGCTTACCCAACGCCACCATGCGGTGCTTAGCAAGATTACCCTGGAGCTCACTGAAACAGCCGGCGTTGAGTGTTTGGGCTACGCAAACTATGTGCTTAAAGCATTGCGGCAACGCGGTTGCCAACTGGCGTTAGATGATTTTGGCACCGGTCACTCGTCGTTAACTCAGCTCTATCGATTGCCTTTCAGCGAACTCAAAATTGATCGTAGCTTTGTGTCACTGATCGACCAGGACAAAGAAGCACTGGTGATAACAGCGTCGATTATCGACTTAGGCAAACGACTGGGACTGACCGTGGTCGCTGAAGGTATAGAAACAGCGGCGCAGCATGCTCTTCTCGCTGAAGCGGGGTGTCCGGTTGGGCAAGGTTACTTTCTCTCTCGCCCTTTAACCGCCGCTGCCTTTAATGCCTGGATGTGTGAACGTTCACTGCCCGACGTGATGACTCAAGAAGAGAGCATGTTTGCCCGCTGCAACGCTTGCTGTGTAGAGGTATGCAGCGCCACTAAACGCTCCAGATAGACAGCCAATTCGCTGAACGGGGCGTCTGAAGCCGCTTGCTCCAATTGGCTGGCTTGTTCAGCAATCGCCGCACAGCCGAGCGAAGACGCAGCACCCTTGAGTGAGTGAGCCTCTTGGCACAAGGCTGGACGATCCTCTGATTGCCAGTAGGCGTTAAGACGGGCACTACGCTCACCAAGCCGCGTTAAAAATGTCGTCAGCAGTGCCTCCAGCGCTCTTGGCTCAAAGGTGCTTTTCAGCTCTTCACAAAGGCGCTTATCGAGCACCTGAACGGCGCCGGCGGTGTCACCCAGTGATTTGGAGCTATTAGACGAGTGAACGTGAACGCTATCAGCCGCTAAGGTTTCGGCATTAGAGAGATAGCGGCAGATCACCAAGTACAGCTCATCCCGAGTAAAGGGCTTATGGATCATATCGTCCATACCGCTTTGCATACAGCGTTCGCGGTGCTCAGGCATCACATTGGCAGTCATCGCTACAATCGGCAGCCGGGGTAACTGATGCACGGTTTCGTAATCGCGCCACCGTTGGGTGGTTTCGGTTCCATCCAGCTTAGGCATCTGCATATCCATTAAGACCAAATCGACCCTGCCATGGTCTACTTTAAGCTGGTCAAGTGCTTCCAAGCCGTTCTCTGCGATGGTCACCTGCTGGCCAAGGCGTTCCAGCATCACCCGTGCTACCGTTTGGTTTAGTGGGTTATCCTCCACCACTAAAATATGCTGCTTAGCAGTGAGTGCGAGCTGGCTATCACCGGCTTGGTAAGCTGTCAGTAGTTCGGTTTCCGGCATGCTAACGGAGAACCAAAACCGACTGCCAAGCCCATGCTGGCTGTTAACCCCGATCTCCCCCCCCATGGCTTCGACCAAGCGCTTACAGATCGCCAGCCCAAGCCCTGTACCTTCATGCCTACGCGCCATGGAGGTATCCACTTGGGAGAATGCCGAGAACAGCTGTGCATGATCCGTGTCAGCGATACCACAACCGGTATCGTGAACTTCGACGAGGATATTGTCGTCTCCAAGTGGCTTTACTTGGCATTTAACGAAGCCCTCTTCTGTGAACTTCAACGCATTATTGATTAAGTTCATGATGACTTGACGCAGCCGTGCGATGTCGCCCATCACATAACGCGGTAGCAAAGGATCGATAGTATAACTAAAGGTGACCTTCGCCTTCGGCTCGCGCAGCGTGTAGCTTTCACATAGCTGGTCGATGCACTGATGGAGGTCAAACGGCTGACAGTCCAGATCAAGACGTCCAGACTCAATTTTGGTGTAATCAAGAATATCGTTAATCACCGCACGCAAATTCTCCGCACTGCGCTTTAGCGCGGCTAAATACGTCGCCGCGTTGGGTGTTTTCACCTCTTCGCTTAACAAATCCGCCATACCCACTACACCATTCAACGGGGTACGGATCTCATGACTCATTACGGCCATAAACTCAGATTTTGCGAGACTTGCTTTCTCTGCTTGCTTGGCAGCCTCATTTAACTCTTGGCTCTTGGCTTCTAACGCTTGAGCCTTGCGATCACTTGAGCGACGTTCCAGAATCAGCGCGCGAACCAGCATACCGCCTGACAACATTAACAGGACAATAAGCAACAGCACCAATCCGTAGAGGCGCGTCAATGTGCGGTGTTCCTCACTATGCATATGGGAGACATGGGCGTTGGTTTCGACCAAAATGGTACCGGTGAGCCGCTGTAGCTCACCCGCTTCCTGCAGGAGGGTAGCCGTTAAAGCGCTATTTAAATTGGTAGGGTTGTCCCATAGCGTTTCGAGTAGGGTTTCCATCTCTAAAATGCGGATTTGAGTTTGTCGAATGATCTCCTCAATATTTTCAAGTTTCGCCACGATTTTTCCTATTTCACCTTGAAAAAAAAGTGACTGTCGGCTGAAGAGGATTTCATAACGCAGCAACACGTCATCAACCGTAGCTTTCCCAGTACTCGTTTCGAATAGCGATAGGCGTAATTCGCGCACCTCTCGATCAAACTGATACCCGGCCCATAATAAGTTTTCGAGCAACCGATTCTCCAGCTCATGCTGACGGTTATAAATAACCCCACCGGTAGTAAGCGCAGAAAGAAAAAAAAGGATCGCCGAGAATGTAGCGACCCTCGTACTACGGGAAAAATAGAACTTAAAAAAGGCCAGCATGACAGCTACTCGGTTATATTATTCAATGTCAATTCTCGCCACCTGCCACACAGAGCGCGAGAATATCTCCTCATTTAGAAGCTCGGGATGCTTGTCAAAGGGGTAAATAACAAATAGTGGCCCCTGATCACGAATTCGCAATACTTCTCCGTTTGCCTGCATGGCTAGAATGACATCGTAATGCTCAAAATCACTGAGAGGTACTGTCGCCGCGTATTCATTCAACGCTATTACGCGAACATTCGCCCCCTCGGCACCGGCGGCTTCCAAGATAGCTCGCCCCAATGGGCCAGAGAAGCGCATCAAGCCATCGTGCCAGGGCGTACGGGTAACCGTTTCGTGCTGCCCCAATGCCTCTAGCATCGCTTTATCAAAATGGGCTTCATCACCCACATTTGGCTGACCAACCTTACCACTCACCACTAACATTACCGGGCCTTCAGGTGCTTCCAGGGCTATAGCATGAGTCGACGGCAGAGCAATGCTCAACGCGACGATAAAAGTCCTAAATTTAAGAACCAAAGAACGACGCATGAAGCTGCACCTCAGTATTAGCGATTGAAAGTGCAAGGAGTATATATCGGCCGTCTGCGAGCGAACTGTAAACCTTTGTGTCAACGCATCATTATCAACTAAACTTTATGCATGAGTTTTCCACGTCTACGCGTGTGACGTTTATAAGACGACAATAAGGGAAATCACCATTATGCATATTGGCGTACTTGAAGATGATCTCGACCAGCAGGCCTTTATTGAGCAGTGCTTACTAACGGTAGGCCACCAGGTTTCTTTATTTACTCGCGCTAGCGAGCTTCGTCGCGCGACACAACAACACAGTTTTGATTTGCTGATTATCGATTGGCGTCTCCCTGACAGCGACGGTATGGATGTTGTTGCCCATCTGCGCCAACACGACAGCTGGCGCGGGCCAATCCTGTTTATTACCGCCAGTCAGGGTGAAGACGACGTCGTGAAAGCACTCGAACAGGGCGCAGATGACTTTCTCGCTAAACCCCTTCGCCCCAGTGAGCTTATTGCCAGAGTAAGCGCACTAGGTAGGCGCTCAGGGTATGCCACACCGCGCCCAGCGCTGACCTGCCCCGACACCTTTACCCTGCATACCGAGGAGCATTACATCAGCGTGGCCGGTAACGCCGTGGATTTAACCGAACGTGAGTATCGGTTAGCTGCACTCTTCTTCTCAAAAATTGGTGAGTTAATTACCCGCGCGCACTTGCTAGAGCTGGTATGGGGCATCAAAGGGGACGTTTCGACGCGCACCGTGGATACCCACGTAAGCCGCCTACGCCGAAAGTTAGAGTTGGATGGTCGTCATGGCCTGCGTCTGCGCAGCGTTTACCAGTCGGGGTATCGCATGGAGACCTGCCAAACCACCAACATAGAACAAGTGGCTAATTAGACTTGACGCTCCCATAAACATCGGTTAAAAGATAAGGGCTGCCTTTAAAAAGGTAGCTCTTTTTATTAACCAGATTTTCAAAGTAAGACTTTTCAGAGAACCTCATTATGCGCTGGCAAATCCCCGCGACACGAATGAATAAGCTGTATCGCATTATTAATAATGCGGTATCAACTTATTGTTGTCGCGCGCCAGATATGTAGTGAGAAAATTGGCCGCGGCAGGTGTCGCGGCCATGTGATTTATCGTTACCTTTGATACTCCCTGATCGCGATGTTGCCCGGCCTCCTAACCCAGGAGACCTACCCCATGGCAATCGCAACAATGACTCGCAAGCTACTCAACGCGTTAAAGCACTCGCGCACTCAGCGGCGTTTTTATGAAGACCCACGCTTTCACGATCCGCACCTGTTAAAAGATATCGGCTTACGCTGGGAACAGGGCCAACTGGTATCCATTCATGGTGTAGAGGAGCCAAGCCAACGCAACCAGCGCCATCAGGCTGAAACCCGCGATGCCTACGAAAAATGTCCACATTGCGGGAGTAGTTTGGCATAGCCAACGCCCCGGTCACAGGACGTGGCCGGGGCGTTCGATCGTTTCAGGGTATAACAGAGATATAGCCAAATCGCTTATTTCAAACGGCTTAGCTTAAACAAGCAAGCTCAAGCGGCTTGGCTATATCCCTGCTTGACTCCTTTCTCGGTAACCCGGCCTTTACGAGAGTAACTGCCCTTACCTTTTTTCGGGGTTTGCTGCTGCATTTTAAACATTGGCGTCCGCAGCTGCGCTTTTAAAGCGTTGTCTTTTATCTTGCGCTGTTTCATCGTTTTCTCCGTTCTTTTTTTAAAGATGCCTGCTTGGCAGGCATCCACTACGACACACACTATCAATTGAAGTTCATCTATTAGCGTCCATCGTTTAGCGTTTCAAGCCTTGGTAATGCATTCCCCTTACTCATCCCAGGCAGGCGCAATTTCCGGGTTGGCAATACGCTCTTTACGATCCAGCTTGGCGATTTCAGCCATTTCGCTTTCGCTCAAGACTAAATCAAAGGCGGCGATGTTGCTTTGAATATTACGCGCCTTAGTGGAAGATGGAATGGTAATCATATTGCGCTGTTTTACCCAAGCAAGGGTAATTTGCGCGGGCGTGACGTTATGCGCCTCGGCGATCTGCTTAAGGGTCGGGTCGTCCATTACTTTGCCCACGGCCAGTGGCATAAACGCAGTGATCTGAATACCGTGCTGCTCGCAGTGAGCAACCAGTTTACGGTTCTGTAAGAAAGGATGAACCTCGATCTGGTTGGTGAGAATTTCACCTTTGCCCAGAATGCTGACCGCTTCGTCCACCTGTGCGCAGGTAAAGTTGGAAATACCAATGTTGCGCGCCTTACCCTCGGCTTTCACTTCTTTAAGCGCCGTCAGGTAATCGACCATTGGCACTTCGTCCTTAGGGGACGGCCAGTGGATTAACAGCAAGTCGACATAATCAGTGCCCAATTTCTGCAGACTTTCGTCCACGCTGGCTTTCAGCGTGGCGGGCTCTAGCTTATCGAACCACACCTTGGTGGTTAGGAAAATATCGCTGCGCGGGATGCTGCTATCGCGAATTGCTTCACCCACACCGGTTTCGTTACCGTAAAACTGCGCCGTGTCGATGTGGCGATACCCGGCCTCAAGCGCCGCGTGAATACTCTGTTTGAGCGTATCGCCTTCCAGGCGAAACGTACCAAAACCGGGGTTAGGCATCACATTTTGCATCATTAACATCCTTTTCTATTGATAGCGTGTTAACTAACATGGGGTGGCTACGGCACCACTTCAACCCTTTGCTATTGAAACTCTTACCATGATGACGCCATGACCTTCGCTAACGAAACATCCGCCAGCGACGAAGCGCCCTTACTCCCGCTTCACCGCCAATCAGGCTTTTTAAGTTTTTTGCTGTCGCGATTAGCCGCGGTATTTGCCATGCAGATTCAGGCCATTGTAGTGGCTTGGCAGGTTTACGATATCACCAGGGACCCGATGGCACTGGCCTATGTGGGTTTGGCGCAGTTCCTGCCAATGGTGCTATTGCTGCTACCTGCAGGGGATTTCGTTGATCGCTTCTCGCGCAAACGTATTTTGCAACTTAGCTGGATGGTGCAAGGGCTATGCAGCGCCCTGCTGCTGACCCTTTCGCTGAATGAAAGTCATAATGTGGGCGGCTATTACGCTGTTCTGGCGCTGTTTGGTGCCGCACGCGCCTTTACCGGTCCTGCCTTACAAAGCTTGCTGCCCAATATTGTGCCCCGGGCGCAGCTTGCCTCTGCGATTGCCTTGAATAGCTCTATCATGAAAATTGCCGTGATCGCCGGCCCGTTATTGGGCGGCATTCTGTATGGGTTAGGCGGTGGCAGCCTTGCCTACGGCGTGTGCTTAGGCTGTTTTATTGCGGCACTTGTGCTGCTGCTCCCGGTGCCCATTCGCTACGCTGAAACCGCCAAAATACTGGAAAGCACTGCCATAAAGCGCTTTACCGCAGGTATTCGTTACATCCGCCATCAGCCGATTATTTTGGGCGCCATTTCGTTGGATCTGTTTGCCGTGTTATTGGGTGGCGTCGTGGCGCTACTGCCTATCTACGCCCAGGAAGTGCTGCACGTTGGGCCGGAAGGGTTAGGCGCGCTGCGTAGCGCTATTGCGGTGGGCGCCCTCCTAATGGGGCTCTACTTAGGCATCCGCGGCATTCAGCGCCGCGCCGGGTGGGTAATGTTTATGGCAGTGGCGATTTTTGGCATTGCCAATCTGGTGTTCGCCGTTTCAACGATTTTTTGGCTCTCCCTGATAGCCATGTTGGTGGCGGGCGCCGCCGATATGATTAGCGTCTACGTGCGCATGACGCTGATTCAGCTTGCCACCCCAGATGAGATGCGCGGCCGCGTGAATGCCGTCAACATGTTGTTTATCGGTTCCAGCAATGAGCTAGGCGAGTTCCGCGCGGGCAGCATGGCAGCAGGGTTTGGCGTAGTGCCTGCGGCCATTATTGGCGGCGTGGGCACTTTGGCGGTGGTCGGCGCCTGGATGAAGCTGTTCCCAACCTTGCGCCGGGTTGACCGTTTTGACGATGCGCGCTGATAACACTGCATCCCACCATCATTAACGCACTAACAGAGCAATCACCACAATAGCCAGCGCTAGCGATACACTTTTCCAGAACAGCACCGGATCACGTTCCAGCAGCGGTAACTGGGCGCGCTTCAGCATGTCTGGGCTTGGCGAGCGTAGCTCGAAGATAAACTCCGAAAGCGCCGGAAAGCGTTTGTGGGGAGTGGGATGTAATGCCTTTTTGAGCACCTCATCCACCCAGGCGGGCAGTTCACGGTTTTCGCTAAGCGCCGATTGGTAGGCAAGCTTATGCTGCGCCGCCTGGGTGCGGGTTTTAGCCACCTCGGTGCCATAGGGCAGCGTGCCGGTTAGCATCTGATAAGTGATCACCGCCAGGGAGTATTGATCCGAAAGGGTCGAGCCCCCTTCGCCCAGAAAGTACTCTGGCGCGGTGTACTGGGCGGTGCCAAGGATATCGTCGCTAGCCGCACTGCCCTCTTCAGCGATCCCCGCCACCTTGGCAGCGCCAAAATCGATCAGCTTTACCGTACCTTGGGTGTCGATCATAACGTTGTCAGGGCGTAAATCCTGATGCAGCATTTCCAGGCGATGAAAGGCGCGCAGCCCCTTGGCGATCTGCTCGACGAGGGGCCGCACACTGGCCAAATCGGCATCCGGATGGTCGCGCATCCACTGGGTCAGGGTTTGCCCTTCGATATACGCCAGCACGGTATACAGGTAGTGGCGTGGCCGCTGTTGGGCAGGCGCTTTAAGCACGTGCACATTATTGATACGCCGGGCAATCCACTCCTCGCGCACGAACCGTTCAATGCTTGCCGGATCTTGGCTTAGCTCAGTCGAAAGCGTTTTTAGCGCGACTTTTTCACCACTCTCTATCTCTTCCGCCAGAAAGACATGGCTGCGGCTGCTGGCATGCAGCTGGCGCACAATGCGGTAGCCATCCAGTTCGCTTCCCTCACGCAACTCAGGCGGCTGCGGTAACGCGCCTAACGGCGCGTAAAGCTCATTGGAGTGACGTTCAGGCAGGCTATCAATGCGCACAATCTGTACGGTGAGGTTGTCATCGCTGCCGTTATCGAGGGCAGCAGCGATCAGTGCCTCGGCCGCCGCGTCCAGATCGCCCCAGTGGGCATGAATCAGCGCGACCATTTCGGCACTGGTCAGCCACTCATAAACACCATCAGTGGCGAGTAAAAACACATCACCGGCACTTAACGATACCGGGCGATAATCCAGCTCCAGATGCTGGCTGGCTCCCATGGCGCGGCTTAAGTGGCTGACTTCCCGCGAGGCCCAGAAGCGGTGATCCTCAGTTAACGGCTCCAGCGTATTGCCAGAGAGCTGATAGATACGGCTATCGCCAACATGGAAAAGGTGCGCGGTGGTGGACTTAATCACCATCGCGCTCAGGGTACACACATAGCCACGGTCCAGGTTGTAGCGATACTGGCTCTGGCGGGTTTGGGCGTAAAGCCACGCATTGGTGGCCTGCAGTACTCGTTGGGCAGAGGTTTTGACCGTCCAGGTCGCCGGGGTAGCGTAATAATCCGTCAAAAAACCGCCCACTGCCGCCTCGCTAGCCTCGCGGCTCACTTCGCTGCTGCTGATCCCATCCGCCAAGGCTATCGCAATGCCTTTAGTAGAACGCTGAGGTTCAGTGGGCAGGTAAACGCCATAAAAATCCTGATTGCTTGGCTTGCGCCCTTTATCAGAGTGCTGGCCGAGCGAAATGGTCAGCGCTGCCATTATGCTTCCCCTAAAAAAAGCCTCCGCCGCAGCGAAGGCTTGGTCAATGACAAACGGCTACCTATCAAATCATAGGGCTTTTTGCGGCGCGGTACGCACGTGAGTGGTGTAGAGCGTGAGCCCCGTTAATGCCAAGCCACCGATCAAGTTACCCAGCACTACCGGAATTTCGTTCCAGATCAGGTAATCCATAATCGAGAAGTTACCGCCCATCATCAACCCGGAGGGGAACAGGAACATGTTGACCACCGAGTGCTCAAAGCCCATACCGAAGAACAGCATAATCGGCATCCACATGGCAATCACCTTACCGCTCACCGTGGTTGAGATCATTGCCCCCACTACCCCCAGCGACACCATCCAGTTGCACAGTATGCCGCGAATAAAAATCGTCGCCATGCCGCCAGCGCCATACTCTTTATAACCGACGGTGCGCCCCTCTCCCACTTCGCCGATCACCCGCCCTACTTCGCTGGGTTCGGTGCTAAAGCCGTAGGTGAACACAATCGCCATGAGAAAGGCGACCGTTAATGCCCCACCAAAATTACCGATAAACACAATGCCCCAGTGCTTGAGAATACGATTAATCGTCACCCCAGGCCGTTTATCCAGCCACGCCAGCGGCGTTAACACAAATACCCCGGTCAGCAGGTCAAAGCCCATTAGATAGAGTATCGAGAAGCCCACCGGAAACAGAATCGCACCAATAATCGGGTAGCCGGTTTGCACCGCCACGGTCACCGCAAACACCGCCGCAATGGCCAAAATGGCTCCCGCCATAAAGGCGCGAATCAGCGCATCGCGGGTAGACATATGCAGCTTGGCTTCGCCAGCATCGACCATCTTGGTGGCAAATTCGGCAGGCAATAAATAGGACATAGAGTGCGTTTCCTTTGTTGTGAGTTTCAGGGTCAGATGAGAGGTGAAGCGCAAACATCAGTGATTTTTACAGCAGGCGTGGTGGCGACTCGCTGCACAACGCTGCCCACTACAATCAAACAGGGGGATGGCAAGGGAGTGGCGGCGAGTTGCTCGGGCATATCTGCAAGCGACCCCACCAGCGACTGCTGCTCGGGCTGACTGGCATTGGCCACCAGCATGATCGGCCACTCATCCGGCAGGCCTGCCTGGCGCAGGCCGTGACAAATCGCGTCGACCTTGGAAAGTCCCATATAAAACACCAGAGTTTCATCCTTACGCGCTAGCGATGACCAATCCGGAGTGCCATCTTCGCGGCATAGCTGGGCCGTCACAAAGCGCAGCTGCTGCGCATGGCCGCGATCGGTGAGCGGAATGCCCATACAGGCTGCGGCGGCTGAAGCAGCGGTGATCCCCGGCACAATGGCCGTGGGCACCTGGGCGGCGGCCAGGGCATCCAGCTCTTCGCCCATCCGCGCAAAAACCGCCGGGTCGCCACCTTTCAAGCGCACCACCGATTTACCTTCGCCGGCGAGTTTTACCATCAGCTCACCGATCTCAGCTTGGGGTACGCTGTGGTGACCGCGGGCTTTACCCACGTAGTAGCGCTCGCTGCCGTTAGGAATCAGCGCCAGCACGTCATCCCCTACCAAGCGGTCATACACGACGGCGTCGGCCTGCATCAGTAAGCGTGCGGCCTTGAGGGTTAACAGCTCTGCATCGCCGCTGCCCGCGCCGACCAGGTAAACCTGCCCGGCGCGGCACTCGCCACGCAGTGGCAAACGTATGTCTGCAGCCTGCTGAACCAACGGCGTTAGCGCGCGGTGAGACAAGCGCATAAAGGCGTTAAACCACTTCTGTAGCAAGGGGTTGCTTAGTGCGGGCATTGGGCCGCTCCTCTTCAATCAGTGATTTCAATTCAGGAATACAGCTACCGCACTGGGTGCCGCAGGCGAGCCTAGCGCCCAACGTTTCTACGCTGGTGTCGCCCTCTCGGATAGCATTGACGATGGTGGTTTGGCCCACCTGGTGGCAACTGCACACAACCGGGCCGGTATCCGCAGCGCCGTCGTCGCAGCCAGCCAATAGACGCCGGCGGTGAGTATCGCTCAGCGCTGCATCGCTAAAGCGCGCTTGCAGCCACGCCAACCCTGGCAACTCACTGGGTGGGCCAACCATTAGCCACCAGCGCAACTGACCATTTTCCACGCAGGCAGCGCGTAGCCGTCCGTTAGTGGGGTCTTGGCTGACCACCGAGACGTCCCCAGGTAGCCACGCTTTCATCTGCGCCAACCAATCATTGACCGACTGTGTATCGGCAAGCTGCCAGCGCTGGCAGCCCGCCATGGGAATCCGCGTCCAATAATGGTTCGCGCACCACGGCGTTAATTCCGTTACGCCATCGGCCACCAGCAGAGTCGCCTGCCACTCAGTGGCGAGGGGTGCCAACGCTACGGCGCCGTGTTTCGATTCCGGCTGCCCAGAGAGCGGGTCGGTAATACTGTCGATCAGCGCGCTGCTTCTGGCCTGCTGGGTGAAGCAGTCAGTCCAGTGGATGGGTACGAAGACCTCACCGCGGCGCTGGGCGTTGGAGACCCGTACCCGGGCGCGAAATTCGCCTTTCTCGGCGGTTAGCACCGCCAACCCCTGATCGGTAACACCGGCGGTGTGGGCATCGTCCGGGTGCACGTCCATAAAGGGTTCGGCGCGGTGATTCATTAACCGCGGTGAGCGAGCGGTGCGGGTCATGGTGTGCCACTGATCACGAATTCGACCGGTGTTCAGCCGCAGCGGGTAAGCGGCACTCAGCGCCTGTTCAGGCCCTTGGGGATGGATCGCCAGCAGCTTGGCGCGACCATTGGCGGTGGCAAACTCGCCATGCTCAAACAGTCGAGCAGTGCCATGGGGTGCGGCCGTTGTGACCGGCCATTGAATGGGGGCTAAGGCGTCGTAGCCATCCTGGCCCAGACCCACCAAACCCGATATATCAAACAACCGCTGCGGGCTGCCAGGCACCGTGCTGTTATCAATACTGTTTTCAAGCCCGTTTTCAAGCCCGTTTTCAAACCCAGAGAGACGCGCGTGCTCGTCGAAAATCTCCCAGGGGTGAGCGTAGTTAAACGCCTCGGCAAAACCCAACCGTTTCGCCACCTCACACATTATCCACCAGTCGTGGCGGGCTTCACCTGGGGGCGGCAGCATGCCCCTCTGGCGAGAGATACGCCGCTCAGAGTTAGTCACGGTGCCGTCTTTCTCGGACCAACCCGAGGCGGGCAGCACGATATCCGCGTAGGGCAGCAGATCGGTGTGGGCGGCGCACTCGGAAACGATGACCAGCGGGCACTTTTCCAACGCAGCGCGAACCCGCGCCGCATCGGGCAGACTAATGGCGGGGTTGGTGGCCATCACCCACAGCACTTTTATTTCACCGCGCTCGATGGCTTCAAACAGCGCTACGGCTTTATGGCCCGGCTCTTCCGGCAGGATCGGTGTAAGGCTGTCGGTAGCCCAGAAGCGGCTGACCAAATCCAGGGCGCCTGGGGTGTGGTAATCCATATGCGCGGCTAACTGGTTGGCCAACCCGCCTACTTCGCGGCCCCCCATGGCGTTGGGCTGGCCAGTAATAGAGAACGGCCCTGCCCCCGGCAAGCCGATTTTGCCGCCGGCCAAGTGGCAGTTAATAATGGCGTTGCACTTATCGGTTCCGCTGGCGGATTGATTAACCCCCTGGGAGTAGAGTGAGACCACATGCAGTTGGCTAGCGAACCAGTAATAGAAGGTTTCCAGCCGCTCGGCGTCAACATCACAGGCCGCCGCTACCTCCGCCACCGACCCCGCCGTTTGTTGCGCGGCTTCCAGGGCCTCGTCGAAACCTTCGGTATGGCGCTCAAGGTAGAGGGTATCGAGCTTGCGCCGCTTTGCCATCCACGCCAGCAGGCCGTTAAACAGGTAAGCATCGCTGCCTGGTTTAATCCCCAGGTAGAGGTCGGCGATTTCGCAGCTGTCGGTCACCCGCGGGTCGATCACCACCAAACGCATCAGCGGATTGCGCTCTTTAGCGACTTTAATGCGCTGATAGAGCACCGGGTGATTCCAGGCCAGGTTAGAACCCACCAGCACGATCAGCTCTGCCTCTTCCAAATCTTCATAGTTGCACGGCACCGCATCGGCACCGAAGGCGCGCTTATACCCCGCCACCGCCGAGGCCATGCACAGCCGCGAGTTGGTATCCAAATGGGGGGTGCCCAAAAAGCCTTTAAACAGCTTATTGGCGACGTAGTAATCTTCAGTCAGCAGCTGCCCCGAGAGGTAGGCCGCCACGCTGTGATGACCATGCTCGGTGCGCAGGGTGTTTAAGCGTTCGGCGGTGGTGCTTAGCGCGGTGTCCCAAGAGACCTCAACACCATCGACCCGAGGATGTGTCAGGCGGCCCTGTTCGCCCAGGGTTTCGTGTAGCGCAGACCCTTTGACACACAGCCGCCCGAAGTTAGCCGGATGCTCGCGGTCGCCCTCGACAGCGCTTAGCGTGCCCGCTTCAATGGTTGCCGTCACGCCACAGCCGACACCGCAATAGGGGCAAGTCGTTTTGGCCTGAGTCATAGCTACTCCTCGGGTTGCTAATTAACGCCACGCATAAAAAAACGCCCAGTCCCTTTCTCTAAGGCGCTATATAAACGCATTAAGAGAAGAGGGCTGGACGTCGTTGCCGCAGCGCACCTTCGTCGGTGCAAAATTTACATTAATTCAAACAGCTACAATTTAAACAGCTACACATTTTCTAACGGCTAGTTATTTTTCGAACGGCTTTGGAATTGTTCGCTGCCATCGCCTAACAATGAGCGCTTATCACTTGTTAACTAACTTGTTGCTTAGTAAAGATGCAAAAGCCAAGCCTAAAACCACCTCATTAAAAATTAATTCATAAAAAACAAATATTTAAAAATTAAAAAACAGTAATGAAGCGCTCGTTTTAGCACTCATCGCGGGCGAAATGGTGTGTGAGAGTGCAAACCACCCCACTTCTCGCACCATCACTGTGCAGAGAAGCCAAGGAGCCACGTTACTGCTTATCTTTTATCTATATCTAAGCAACTGACGTTGTTGAATAAATATTGATTAATGGCCAGTTGGCCAGTTCCTTGCTTGAAACAACACAAGGTTTTTAACCATCTGACAGCCAATGGCGGTTGTCGCACGTTTAAAACATACGCTTTTAAACAGCGCTATCGGGCAACGACGCCCCTGCTGTGCTCTCCTTCTGCAAATTGCAGAACAGAGGGCGCGACAGGGGCGTTTTTTTGTTTGGTGCTCACGCAGCCGCAACGACAAGAGGAGCCACCCATGGAAACCACTTCCCGGTGCTCACCCCACGACCATCTGGTGATTATTGGCAATGGCATGGCCAGCCACCGCCTCATCGAGGCGCTGGTCAAACAGCCCGCGCGCCCCCAGCGCATCACGGTGATTGGCGCCGAGCCCAACCCTGCCTATAACCGTATTCTGCTTTCGCCACTGCTTGCCGGTGAGATGCAGCAAGACGCGCTGACCCTGCGTGATACCGCATGGTACGCAGATCAAGGCGTCACCCTGATACTGGGTGAAAAGGTCGAGACGCTTGATCGTGCGCGCCAAACATTGATTACTGATAGCGGCCAATCGTTTGATTACGATCATCTGGTCATCGCCACCGGCTCGCGCCCAGCGCTGCCCGATGTTCCCGGTATTGAGCTTGAGGGCGTACACGGCTTTCGCGACCTGCAAGATGCCGAAGCACTTGAGGCCATTGCTCAGCGCGGCGACGACGCTGTCGTGATTGGTGGCGGCCTACTCGGTCTTGAAGCGGCTGAAGGGCTGCGTAAGCGTGGCAACGGTATCAACGTTAGCGTGCTTCAGCGCAGCGAGCGGTTGATGAACCGCCAGTTGGATACCACCGCCGCGCACCTGCTTAAAGACACCCTCACTCAACGCGGCTTGAACATTATCACCGGTGCCCAGCTAGCACGACTAGAAAGCGACGCCCAGGGCCGGGTCGCCAAGCTGCATCTTGCCGATGGCCGCCAGTTGAACGCCTCTAGCGTGATCGTTGCCGCAGGCATTACACCCAATGCAGCACTGGGTGATCAGGCGGGCCTCAAAACCGAACGCGCCATCATGGTGGATGAATTTCTGACCACCTCAGACCCAACGATCTCCGCCCTTGGCGAGTGTTGCCAGTTTGATGGCACCACCTACGGCCTGGTGGAACCGATCTGGCGCCAGGTAGAAGTGCTTGCCGCAACGCTGTGCGGCGCGGCCACCCAAGGCTACGCAGATGCCCCCAGCGCCACCAAACTTAAAATCAGCGGCGTAGCGCTCTATGCCTTTGGCCCCACCGAGGCTAGCGCCGAGCATGACGTACTGAATTACCACGACCTTGAACGCGGCGACTACCGCCGCCTGCTCTTGCGCAACGGCCAGATAGAGGGCGCGGTGCTTTACGGCGACACCAGCCAGGGCCCCTGGTACTTCGAACAGGCGCTTGCAGGTACCGACCTCAACGCTTACCGCCAAGCGTTGCTGTTTGGTGCGGCGGATGTCGAGGTGCTACGCGAAGCGGCATCTCCCCATACCCCTGATTCTTCTGAGCACTCTTCCACATGCTCTTCTTCAAAACACTCTTCTCATACAACGTCGGAGGCGGCTTAGATGTCTACCCAAACGATGGCTTCACAACAACAGCTTATTATTATTGGTAACGGTATGGTCGGCCACCACTTGGTCGAACAGCTGGTCGATAACGGCGCCCTTGAGCGCTATCAGGTCACCGTGTTTGGCGAAGAGCGCCATCGCGCCTACGACCGGGTGCATCTGTCTGAATACTTTAGCGGCCGCGATGCCGACTCGTTAGCGCTTTGCGAGGCTGATTACTACGCCACCAGCGGCGTTACACTGCGCACCGGTGAAGCAGTGATTGAGATCGACCGCGACCAGCAAGAAGTAATCACCGACCAAGGCCGTTACCCCTACGACCGCTTGGTGCTGGCCACCGGCTCCTTCCCCTTTGTACCGCCGATTCCCGGCAACGACCGCGAGGGCTGCCTGGTATATCGCACCCTGGACGATTTAGACGATATCCGTGCTGCCGCCGAAAACGCCACTACCGGTGTAGTGGTGGGTGGCGGCCTGCTTGGTTTGGAAGCGGCTAACGCCCTACGCGGTTTAAATCTCGATACGGCGGTGGTGGAATTCGCCTCACGCCTGATGCCCATGCAAGTGGATAACGAAGGCGGCGAGCTGCTGCGCGAAAAAATCGAAGAACTGGGGGTACAAGTACTCCTGGAACGGGCCACCCAGCGTATTGAGGATGGCGAAGCCAGCCGCCACCGCATGGTCTTCCAAGACGACAAAGTGCTGGAAACCGACCTGATTGTGTTCTCGGCAGGCATTCGCCCCCGCGACCAGTTGGCCCGGGGCTGCGGCCTGGAGATTGGCGAGCGCGGCGGTGTGGTGGTGGATAACCAGTGCCTGACCAGCGACCCGGCCATTCTGGCGATTGGCGAAGTGGCACTGTGGAACCAGAGCATTTTTGGTCTGGTGGCCCCCGGCTACCAAATGGCCAAAACCGCCCTTTCAACCCTGACCGGCGGTGATAGCCATTTTGGCGGCGCCGACATGAGCACCAAGCTCAAGCTGCTGGGGGTGGACGTAGGCTCAATTGGCGACGCCCATGGCAACCAGAACCCCGGCGCGCGGATGTTTCGCTACCTCGACCCGATCAAGCAGGAGTACCGCAAGCTGGTGGTTTCCAGCGACGGTAAAAAACTGCTCGGCGCGATGCTGGTGGGCGACAACGGCGTTTACGACACGCTTTTGCAGTACTACTCCAACGGTATTGAGCTACCCGATGAGCCCGCCTCGCTGATACTGCCACAAAGCAGTGGCGGAGCACCCACCCTCGGCCCCGGTGCGCTGCCGGAAACCGCCACTATCTGCTCCTGCCATAACGTCTCCAAGGGCGATATTTGCGCCTCCATTGATGCGGGTGCGATAGATTTAGGCGGGGTGAAAGGCGATACCAAAGCCAGCACCGGCTGCGGCGGCTGTACGGCGCTGCTTAAAAGCGTGGTGGATCATGAGCTGGAAGCCCGCGGCGTCGAAGTCGATAAATCGATTTGCGAACACTTCGCCCATACCCGTCAGGAGCTTTACGATATTGTGCGCGTGGAAGGCATCAAAACCTTCACTGACTTGATTGAAAAACACGGCAACGCCGACACCCACCGCCTGGGCTGCGACATCTGCAAACCCGCCGTGGCGTCCATTCTGGCCTCCTGCTTCAATGAGCCGATCACCGACGCAGCGCATATTCCCCTGCAGGATACCAACGACACCTTTATGGCCAACATGCAGAAAAACGGCACCTACTCGGTAGTGCCGCGTGTGGCCGGTGGCGAGATTACCCCAGACAAACTCATCGTACTGGGCGAAGTCGCCAAAAAATACAGCCTCTACTCCAAAGTCACCGGCGGCCAGCGGATCGACCTGTTCGGCGCCCGCCTGGAAGACCTGCCGGATATCTGGAGCGAGCTGATTGCCGCCGGTTTCGAGACCGGCCACGCCTACGGCAAATCGCTGCGCACGGTAAAATCCTGCGTGGGCAGCACCTGGTGTCGCTACGGCGTACAGGACAGCGTCGGCATGGCGATTCAATTGGAAAACCGCTACAAGGGCCTGCGCTCACCGCACAAGATCAAGTTTGGCGTTTCCGGCTGCACCCGCGAGTGCGCCGAAGCTCAGAGCAAAGACATCGGCATTATCGCCACCGAAAACGGCTGGAACCTCTACGTTTGCGGTAACGGCGGCATGCGCCCCCGCCACGCCGAGCTGTTTGCCACCGACCTGGACGACGAGCAGCTCTACCGCACCATTGACCGCTTCTTGATGTTCTACGTGCGCACCGCCGACCGCTTGCAGCGCACCTCGGTATGGCGCGAAAACCTCGACGGCGGCCTGGAGTACCTCAAAGAGGTGATTCTGGAAGACAGCTTAGGCATCAATGATGAGCTAGAGCGCCAGATGCAAACCGTGGTGGATACTTACCAATGCGAATGGGCGGACGCGATCAGCGACCCAGAGAAGCTCAAGCGCTTCCGCAGCTTCGTCAACGACGACCGCCCGGATCCGTCGATCATTATGACCTCCGAGCGCGGCCAGCTGCGCCCCGCTTAAGCGACGCTGGGCCCTGACACTGACAACGACACTGACACTGAATAAAAACGAGGCAACCCATGACCGCAACGGCACTGAAAAAAGAGAGGGATATGGCGGATATTCAAGACAGCCAAGCGTGGCAAAAAGTCTGTACCAAAGCCGATCTAGTCGCGTTCTCCGGCGTCGCCGCCTGGCTGGAAACCGCCGAAGGCCCCGCCCAGGTCGCTATTTTCTACTTGCCAGGCCTGGGACAAGGAAAGGGCGATGAGCTTTTCGCCCTAGACCACCATGATCCCTTCTCAAACGCCAACGTGATCGCCCGAGGCATCGTTGGCGACCTTAAAGGTGCGGCGGTAGTCGCCTCGCCTATCTATAAGCAGCACTTCCGGCTCAAAGATGGCCAGTGCCTAGAAGACGAAGAGGTCAAACTGCGTACCTGGAAGATTGAATTTAAAGGTGATGAGGTATGGGTTGAGGGGTAACTCAATTTTTATGCTACTGAAGTAATGCAGGCATATGGTCGCTGAGCGTCGGCCAGTCGGCCATATGCAACACATTAGTCTTGACTTAAAAAATGAAGTTTATCGAACAAAGTTGCTATGCTTGTCAGCCTTTTGGTTAGGTAAGCATAGGAGCAGAAAAAGTTCGTGAAGAGTGAATCAAGCACCTTATCCTTCTCCGCCTTTATGGCGCTGCTGATTGGCTGTGCTGGCATCGTGGCCACATTGGCATCTAACTCCCAAGCGATCTTGCTGGATGGGCTGTTTAATCTGATCTATTTCAGCGTCGCGCTGGTAACTATCAAGGTGAGCAAATTAGCCAGCCGTCCCGATAGCGAATCCTACCCGTTCGGCTATAGCTACTTTGAGTCGCTGGTGAATCTGTGCAAAGGGCTGCTTATTTTAGGCGTGTCTATTTTTGCCTTGGTCGATGCTATTGCGGCTCTGCTCACCGGGGGGCGTGAGATCGCAGCGGGCTTGGCAGTGCTGTATGCCCTGTTTGCCACCGCGGCCTGTTCACTAACAGCCTGGGTGATGCACCGCAGCCAGCGCCACGTCAGCAGCCCCTTGGTAGCGGCAGATAAACTCAACTGGTTAGTCAACAGCGTTATTTCGGCGGCCGTGTTAGCCGCTTTCTGCCTGGTGATGCTGTTTGAGCGCTTCGGTTGGCAAGCTATTCTGCCCTACGTGGATTCGGTGTTGGTGATTGCGGTGGTGGTGCTGTGCTTGGGCGTGCCTGTGCGTATGGCCTCCCAAGCGCTTCGGGAGCTGCTCAACAAAACCCCAGATGAGACTATCGCGGAGCCTGTACGCCAAGCCGTAGCGCGGGGTCTCGCTGATATCGACACCGTTGAAGTGCGCGTGCGCATGGTGCGTCCCGGGCGCTTACTGTATGTGATTGTGCATGTGGTGCTTCCCGAGGCATCTGACGTTTCGGTCACCAGGCAGGATTCGTTGCGGGTAAGAATTGATGACGAAGTGCGCCGCTACTACTCCCCCGTCGTATGTGATGTGGTGTTTACCACCAATACCCGCTGGGCGGCGCCCTCCTGTGGATTGTTGGTAGAGAAGCATCCCGCCTAACAGCTTGAAAGCGATTAGCTACCGCGCCTTGCGCAACAGAACTAGCGTGGCGATCACACCGCCCAGTAGCGCGAGGCCAAATAGTGTTAACGCCACGGTGTGCCCTACGGCATCAATCAGTATCCCGGTGGTGATCACCGGGATACTAAAGCCCAGATAGGCCATCAGAAAATAGCCCGCACTGGCTTGTTGGCTAGTCGACACATTCGCAATCGCCAATACACCGCTTAGCCCACCCAAATAGATAAACCCATAGCAGGCGCTACTGGCGGCCACCGTGCCCAGCAGCACCGCTGTAAGATAACCATGAACGGCACCCCAGGCGATCAGTGCATAGGCAATCGGCAGAATCACCAGCCCCAGCTGAGTAGCGGTAGGTGGCTCAAGCCGTCTCGCCCAAGGCTGAAACAGCACCCCGCAGCTGCAAATACCGAAGGTGGCGAAGCCGCTCCAGGCGGATAAACCGTGTTGGTTTAATGCCGAAGGTAGAATCGCGATGACCAACCCCACCGTGGCCCAGGCGAGCAAAATCGCCAGTCCATAGCAGAGCGCCCCCTTGGGGTAGCTGGGAAGGCGTAGCATAGGGCTTTTAGTCACATTCGGCGCACGATCCTTAAGCGTGGTGACCACCACCAGCGCCAGCGCAGCGATAGCGAGATAAAGCCACAGACTAGGAGGCGATACGCTTGGGGTGTGGAAAACAAACAGGCTGGTGACCGCCGCCCCCAAACCAAACCCCAGCGCGGTACTGGCAGTGACATAGTGGGTCGCCAAACGGTTATCCTGCCCACCCAACAGCAGCTGCATATAAGCGGGCGCCACGGCTGATGTCAGTCCTGTGCTGATACCCAGCAGAAAGCGTGCAACCCCTAGCGCCAATAAACCGGGTGCTATCAGGGTTATCGCGGTCGCCAAGAGACATAACAGCAGTGCGGTAACGAGTAGGGGCTTACGCCCTACCCGATCAGCCAGGCCATTTAACCCCAGCAGCACCGGCACAATACCCAACACATAGCAGGCGAAAGCGATGGTGGTGGCCCCAACGCCCAAACCATCCCGCGCTGCCAGCGCATCGTAAAGCGGGGCCTGTAAATTAACCGCCGTGGTGATCGTACATAGCGCAAACGCTAGGCAGGCGGCACTTTTTGTATTGATCGTTAGAATAGCAGCGCGATTCATAGCAAAGTCCTAAATAAGCGAGTCGTTGAACTGCTAAGCTCGCACGCTTACCGGGCAGCGGTAAGGTACACTTATTCACCACTTTTCAGACACTGTTCCGCCCTTTTAGCGAACAGTTGAAAACAACAGGGCACGTTATGCAGCTAGAGGTTAATCGGCACTCTGCAACTCCCATCGCGCATCAGCTCGAAGCGGGCATTCGTATTTGGATTGCAGCACACGGTGCCGGTGGTGGCCGTCGGCTGCCCTCTATTCGCCGCTTAGCGGCCACTCATCACATTAGCCGTAACACAGTGATTGAAGCCTACGAGCGACTTGTGGCGGCTGGATTAGTGCGCTCACAACCCGGCTCGGGGTTTTACGTCGCGGATAGCGCAGCAGCACTGGTGTCGCCATCGACCACAACGAACGGGCTGGAAGAGGTCACCAACGGGCTGTGGGGACTTTTCAGTGCTAATGAGCACACGCTAAAACTCGGCTGCGGCTGGCTGCCAAGCGATTGGCGCGAAGGCGACGACCTAACCCATGCTATTCGCCTAGTGGCACGTAAAAGTCGTTCTGGAATCTTCGAGTACAGCACCCCGCAAGGGCCGCAGGATCTACGCGGTTTGATCCAGGAACGCCTGCGCCCATTAGCGATTACCGCTGACGCACAGCAGATCGTGATGACCGGCGGCGGCAGCCATTCGTTGGATTTGCTGGTAAGAATGCTGCTTGAGCCCGGCGACGTGGTGCTTGTAGAGTCGCCAGGCTATTACAACCTGTTCGGCCTACTGCACTTACAGCGTGTTCGCGTGATTGGCGTGCCGCGGCTTGCGGACGGGCCGGATATTGAGCGTCTGGAGGCGTTGTTAGCCGAGTACCGCCCTAAACTGTTTTATATCAACAGCGTGTTTCATAACCCCACGGGCAGTACCCTCACCCCGGCGGTTGCGCACCGAGTGTTACAGCTCGCCGAGCAGCACGATTTTAAGATGATTGAAGATGATATTTACGCGGATTTTCAGCACACTCCCACCACCCGACTGGCCGCACTAGATGGCTTAAACCGGGTGTTCTATCTGGGCAGCTTCTCAAAAAGCCTCTCCTCTTCGCTACGAGTCGGTTTTATCGCCGCCCCGCCTGGGCAAGTACAGCGCTTGGTGGATATCAAGATGTTGACCAGTATTTCGGCTTCGCGCTTTGCCGAGCATGTCGTCACTACCATGCTGCAAAACGGCAGCTACCGGAAACTCACCGAGAGGCTACGTACCAAGCTCGCCAAGCAAATGGCGATGGCCTTAACGATGCTTAAAAATGCCGGCTGGGTGGTTTATAGCCAACCGGCAGGTGGGATGTTTGTGTGGGCAAAACCACCGGCGACCATCACGCCTGAAACCCTGAACGAGCTGGCTAACCGCTGGGAAGTCACCCTCTCGCCAGGACACTTATTCTTTGCTGACCACCAGCCGACGCCCTGGCTGAGGCTTAACGTTGCCTATATGCAGGATCCCAGGGCGAAGGCGTTTATTGAAGCAGCGAGTTAAATCCTTACCCTTCTGTTGCTTCTGTCTTTTTGGCTTCTTTCACTGGCCATACATCCGCATCCACCAGTTCAGGGCGCTTAAGAATGGCCGGGTCAAATATTGGTTCATGAATACCTGCGCGGCGCTGGCGCTCATAATCTTTCAGCACGGCGACAGCTATCGGCCCCATGATCAGAATGGCAAACAGGTTGGTGGTCGCCATCAGGCCCATCGCCAGGTCGGCAAAGTCCCAGACCACGCTTAACTCCGCGACTGAACCTAACAGCACCATGGCGATAATAATCACCTTGAACACGCTGACCGCTTTTTTGGCGTGGCGGCGAAATAGAAATTCGATATTCACCGACGAGAACGAGAAGTTGGCCAAGATAGACGTAAAGGCAAAAAACAGAATCGCCAGGGCGATAAATATCTCCCCAAAACCACCTAAGTGGTCGACCATGGCATCCTGGGTGAGCTGAATACCTTCGATGCTGTCTCCCGGCGACTCCGACATCAGCCGCTCATACACCCCGGAAAGCAGAATCACCACCGCCGTACAGCTACAGATCACGATGGTATCAACGAACACCCCAAAGGATTGCACCAGCCCCTGGGCGGCCGGGTGCTTCACGGTTGCCTGAGCCGCCGCATTAGGAGTGGAACCCATGCCCGCTTCATTGGAGAACAGGCCGCGCTTAACGCCATTTTCCATCGCCGCTTTAATGGCGTACCCCGCAGCGCCGCCCACCGCGGGGCCAAGCCCAAAGGCGCTCATCACAATCAGCGAGAGCATATCGGGCACGGCAGAAAGATTGGTTACCAGGATCCATAACGCCACTAGCAAATAAGCAATCGCCATCGCGGGGACAATTTTCTCGGCAGTACGCGCCACCGACTTGAGGCCGCCATAAATCACCAAGCCTGCCAAAATGGCAATCACCACACCGGTGAGCCAATTAGGAATGCCAAAGGCGCCGTTCATGCCTTGTGCAATGGTATTCGACTGCGCAGCGTTAAACGCTAAGCCATACGCAATAATCAAAAACACCGCGAACAACGCCCCCAGCCAGCGCCATCCCAAGCAGCGTTCAATATAGTAGGCAGGCCCGCCGCGGAATACGCCATCTTCATTACGGTGCTTATAAACCTGTGCCAGCGTCGATTCGATAAATGCGGTAGCGAACCCAAGTAGCGCGGTCACCCACATCCAGAAAATCGCCCCCGGCCCGCCAACCCACAGCGCCAGCGCCACCCCTGCTAAATTACCGGTACCCACACGCGCCGCCATTGAGGTGGCGAACGCCTGGAAACCGCTAATGCCGCTTCCCGCGCCGCGGGCGGTGAAAGTCACATAAGCCATATGCCTAAACAGACGAAACTGCATGCCCCGGGTCATGATAGTAAACAGTAAACCGGCACCTAGCAGCAGATAGACAAGAATATAGCTCCAGATAAAGTTACTGACCGGCATCATGATGGTATAGAGACCATCGCGCAGCGGGGCAATTAGTAAATCGAGGGTCTCCATGGGAATACTCTCCAGTTCGTTTTTCTTCACCCCTAAGTATTTACCCTACCTCAGGGTGCTGAGTCCGCTCGCCTAAATGGCGATGCCACCCCACGATTCTAGACAGTTTTTGACCCCGCCCCAAAAAAACGCATTAAAAACTAGCCAGCTGCAAGCTGCGTAAGCTCATCATATAGCGCCTTGGGAAAGCTAAAGCCATTGACTCGGCTCCGCTCTCTTGCCTCAAAGCGGCGCTGGGAAGGCAAGCGCGCACCTTGGCCCAGAATACCCTCGAAAAGAACTTCAGCGTGTTTGAGATGGCTCTCTGCGTCCTTGCCCAAAAAAGCCTCCGGCGACATGGCGATAATCAGCTCGCCATGAAAGGGCTTGCCGGTTTTCTCAGCATTCGCTGCCTGGGTTTCGTGGCCTAGCAGGTCGCCGATCAGCGGACCCGCTAACAGCTCCACCATGGTGGAAAGTGCGGAGCCTTTATAACTACCAAAGGGCAGCATAGCACCAGCTAGGGCTGCCACTGGATCCGTTGTCGAGTTCCCCTCGCTATCAATCGCCCACCCTTCGGGGATCGATTTACCCGCTCGCCGATGCAGCTCTATCTCGCCACGGGCGACCACGCTGGTGGCAAAATCAAACGTATAGGGCGTACTCCCTGGGCGTGGCCAAGAGAAAGCGATTGGGTTGGTGCCAAAAAGGGGCGAAGTACCACCCGCCGGAGCCACAAAGGCGTGGCTGGGGGTCATCGCTAACGCTACCAGCCCTTCTGCTGAAATCGCTTCCACTTCGGGCCACAGCGCTGAAAAGTGGAAACTGTTATTAATCGCAAGCGCCGCAATCCCGCTGCGTTTAGCCTTCTCAATCAAATGCGGCTTACCCATTTCAAACGACAGCAGCGAGCAGCCCTTATTCGCATTAACGTTGACGACGCTTGCTGCCTGGTCAGTGATCGTCGGCTCGGCTTGAGTATCAACACCGCCGTTTAAGGCGGTTTGGACACAGCCAATGAGCCGGTATAAACCGTGGGAATGGCACTCATCACGCTGGGCCGCCATGACGCTGCGCGTAATCGCATCGGCATGGGGCTGGCTAAAGCCGTTATGGGTGAGCACCTTATTACTCAGCGCTTCGGCTTCTTGTACAGAAATAGTAATATTGTCACTCATGGCATCACCTAAAATACTCTTTTTGTTACTTATTTATTTAAATCTTCGTTTAAAAACCGCACTAAAAAAAGCAGGCATTCAATGCCTGCTTTTGGACTGCAATAGTGGCAGCTGTCTTTTAAAGTTCGCGTTTGCCGTCAACTAACCGCGACACTTTCAGCGGGTTGCCCTCTTTAAGCGCCTCGGGCAGCAAGCCTTCCGGTAGTGACTGGTAACAAACCGGCCGTAGGAAGCGGTGAATGGCCGCCGAACCGACAGAGGTCGTACGCGAATCAGAGGTGGCTGGGAACGGGCCACCGTGCACCATGGCATGACAAACCTCGACACCCGTGGGCCAACCATTGGCGAGAATACGTCCTGCTTTACGCTCAAGCGTAGGCATCAGCGCTTTAGCGGCATCCAGGTCGGCGTCGTCCATATGCAGTGTGACGGTGAGTTGGCCTTCTAGCTGTTCAGCAACACGCTTTACATCCGCCGCATCTTCGCACTCAACAACCAGCGATGTGGCACCGAACACTTCCGCCTGCAGCGCTTCAGACGCAAGGAAATCACTCGCTGATGCAGCAAACAGCCCCGTTTGGCATTGATACTCGCTGCCGGTATGACCACGGGCGATTTCACGCACCTGGGCCGCACCGCTCAGGCTGGTTACACCCTCTTGATAAGCACGGTGGATCCCCGGCGTTAGCATGGTCTGTGCGCCGCTGGCTTCCACTGCACCACGTGCCGCCTCAATGAAGGCGTCCAGCTCCGGGCCTTTTATCGCAATCACCAGCCCCGGGTTAGTACAGAACTGGCCGGCGCCCATATTGAGCGAACCGACAAACGCTTCACCGAGCGCTTTACCACGCGCTTTTAGTGCTGCGGGTAGCAAGAAGACAGGGTTAATACTGCTCATCTCAGCGTAGACCGGGATCGGCTGAGGCCGTGCTTGGGCGGTTTTCATCAGTGCCATACCGCCGCTGCGCGAGCCGGTAAAACCAACGGCTTGAATGCGCGGATCATCCACCAGCGCTTGGCCGATTTCGTTACCGGCACCAAACAGCAGCGAGAACACGCCTTCTGGTAACTGGCAGGCTTTCACGGCTTTTTGAACCGCCTTGCCAACAAGCTCGGAGGTGCCGGGGTGTGCAGAATGGCCTTTTACCACTACCGGGCAGCCAGCCGCCAGGGCTGAAGCGGTATCACCACCCGCTACCGAAAATGCTAGCGGGAAGTTGCTGGCACCGAAAACAGCCACTGGGCCCAGGGCAATATGGCGCTGGCGTAGGTCAGCGCGGGGTAGCGGTTGGCGCTCTGGCAGCGCTGGGTCAATGCGTACATCCAGCCATTCACCGGCACGCACAACTGAAGCAAACAAGCGCAGCTGGCCGCAGGTTCTGCCCCGCTCGCCCTCGATGCGTGCCTGAGGCAGGCCTGTTTCGGCCATGGCGCGCTCAATCAGCTCACTACCAATCGCTTCAATTTCACTGGCAATAGTTTCTAAAAAGGTCGCCCGCTCTTCGAGGGACGTTTCACGATAGGTGGTATAGGCCGCTTCCGCCAGCTCACAAGCCTGCTCAACGTGTGCACGACTGCCGCCGACATAGATAGGTTCAAGCTTTTCGCCGGTAGCGGGATTAACTGCTTGAATGTTGGCCTGGGTGCCGGTCACTGATTGTTGACCAATCAGCATTTCGCCTCGCATTGTCATACATCGCTCCTTAGATGGTCAGTGATATCACTGGTCGCCATATCATGTGTCGCGTTGCTACTGTGCACGTTACTTCTGTCCGCGATACTACTTTTCCAGATACTGGGCATAGGTGTTGCGCGCCCGGTTAAGGTGCTGAAACATTGTTTCGCGGGCAGCTTGCGCATCGCGGGAAAGAATGGCTTCGAGAATATAGCTGTGCTCTTCCTGAACGCGCTCTAAATAGCGCTCGGAGGAGATCGGGTTAATATCAATACTCAGCAGTTTGGCGCGGGGAATCACGCTCTGACTCCACTGCTTATAAAAAGATTGGAAAAAGGGATTTTTGGTCGCCGTGGCAATCGCAAAGTGAAACAGATAGTCCTCTTCACGGGCTTGGGTTTTTGCAGCATAGGCGTTACTAAAGGCAAGGTGCTGCGCCTCAAGTCGCTGACGATCTTCATCGTCGTGGCGTAAGGCAGCCAGTTCAGCTGCCGCTGGCTCTAAGGTTAGCCGCAGTTCCAGCAGGTGCAAGATATCTTCCACAGTCGTCGGGTTAATACGCTCTGCAGGACGCGCCTCTACTGTGGAAGAGCGCAGCACCGAGGTACCTACACCTCGCCGGGTTTCCACCAGCCCCAGAGACTTCAGGTGGGTAATCGCTTCACGAATCACTGTGCGGCTAACGCCAAAGGAGTCACACAGGCTGTTCTCGGTAGGGAGTTTTTCCCCCACCGCGACTTTACCCTGGGTGATCAACGCTTCCAGTTGGTCGGCCACATGCACGGACAAGCTTCCCTGCTGCGTCACTTTAGTTACTTTAAGCGGTTTTAGGGCAGATGCCGTTGCGCTGGGTTTGGCCATGGAAGCTATCCTTCATTAATCAACTAGTTGTATTATATCGTACAACCTAGGTCTTATAAGCACCACTAAGCATCGTTAGGATGGCCTATTTTAGTAAATTTACCGCCCTGATACCTCACGGCTAGGTCATCTTTATCAATATCGCGGTCAAGCTGTTCCGTTTCAACCCGCCATGGCTCAGAGCTATCCTGCGGACGCCAGCCTAAGAAGCCAGCATGAGAATTGTCCCACCACTTCTCAGCATTATCCGACGCTCCGTAGATCACCGTATACCCTAAACGCGGCGTTACAAACGCACGCTGCAAAAGACTGACGAAATCGGCTAGGCTCAGCCAAGTTGCCATCATGCGGGTATCAGCAGGCTTATCAAAACACGAGCCGATTCTAACACTCAGTGTCTCGACACCAAATTTGTCGTGATACAGGCTAGCGAGGTTTTCACCAAAACATTTTGACACGCCATACAGGGAGTCCGGCTTTTGTACTACCTGGGTGTCGATACGCTGATGGCGCTCATAAAAACCGATGGTATGGTTGGAACTGGCAAACACAATGCGTGGTTTACCTTGCTTCCGAGCCGCTTCATAAAGGTGGTAAGTACCCATAATATTGGCCTGCAAAATGGCTTCCCACGGGCTCTCTACCGACATCCCACCTAAATGAACAATACCATCACAATCGCGCACTAGACTGGCAACAGCCTGCGCATCGCTTAAGTCAGCTTGAACCAGCTCTTCGCCCTCGCCCGCCGTACCTAAATCAGCAATATCGGATAGCCGGACATGTTTGGCGAGTGTACGAAGATGAGGTCGCAGGCTTTTGCCAAGCCCCCCGGCCGCACCGGTCACGAGAATACGGTTTAACATATAAACTCCTTACTCTATTTTTAGCTACAGACTTTTAATAACTGAAGGGTTAAAAGCCATAAAGCGCTGCAGGGTTATCCACCAAAATCTTTTGACGAGTGCTCTCATCCGCCCAATGCAACAAAACATCTAACTGTTCGGGATCGCTTGGAAACTGTTCTCTGGGTACGCCAACATGCGGCCAGTTGGATCCCCATATAATCCGTTCAGGAGCGTGCTCAATAAGCCGCTTAGCGATGGGGCCGACATCGGCATACTCAGGTCCGCCGCTCAGGCTGGCTTCATAACCCGCGCAGATTTTCATCCATGCATTACCGCGATCCAGCAAGCTAAGCAGTTGGTCAACGCGGTGATCGTCAGCGGCCACCGGCGGCATAAATTTGCCGATATGGTCGATGATGTAATCGGTTTCGATCGCTTTTAGCGTGGCCAGATAGTCATCAAGCTCACGGCCATTGAACTGCACCATCAAGTGCCAGCCGAAGGCTTTTATCCGTGCTTCAACCTCTGCTAATCGATCTATTCCAACAGCACCACCGGGCAACTGCATAATCCTGGCACCGCGTGCCCCTTGAGCGTGAAACGCTTCAATTTGGGATTCGTCAGCATCCGGCGCTATCGCTACAATCGCTCGGGCGGACTCCTGCCCGATTTCCGCCACACCCTGTAAAATCGCCCGATTATCAAACTGGTAGGCATTGGGCTGGGTCACCACAACGCGCTCCAACGAGAGCCATTTCTGAAGCTTTTGGTAGTCAGCAACGGTGGCTAGCTCAGGGATTTTGGGGCCACCCGGCTGCGCTTCATAGCCGGGTAGATAAAGGTGAACATGGCAATCTGTTGCCCCTGCAGGCGCTTTTAATGCAGGTGGTGGTCCTGTTAACGGACGTGTATTAGCGGGAATAGACAACGTCATTTCTCCTTGAGCGCGTAGGTGGACAGCGCGTCGCGATTAATCTCAATACCCAACCCAGGGCCATCAGGAATCATCATTACGCCCTGGTGATGCTCAAGGGGCGTTTGAACAACAGCCTGGCGGAAGGGGTTTTCGGTACGGTCGAACTCCATAATAGGTTCAATAGGCTTGCGGCGCGGCGGATTGGGCGGTAGCGCGGCCATAAACTGCAGGCTGGCGGCCAAACACACCGCGGTACCCCATACATGGGGCACCAAACGCACGCCGTGCATGGCCGCCATATCAGCGACCCGGCGCATTTCGCTAAAACCCCCTACGCCACAAATATCCGGCTGCACAATATCCACCGCGCGGCGGGCCAAGGGCTCATGCATGGCATAGCGACCGTGCCAGTTTTCACCGCTGGCAATAGGAATCGGCTGACCTGCCCGAACGGCTTCGTAGGTAGAAATTTGTTCGGGCAACACAGGCTCTTCAAACCAGTCGATACCAAACGGCGCGGCACGCTGCCCTAGCTCAATCGCTTCCAGGTAGTCGTAACCGTGATTGGCATCGATCATCATGCGCATATCCGGCCCGATGGCATCACGCACGGCGGCAATCACTTCCAGATCTTCCTCGACGTCAAAGCCGATTTTAATCTTGACGGCATGAAAACCTTCGCGGCGATAACCGGCCACTTCGGCAGCTATATCGGTTACCCGGTCAACACCTGCCCGGGCGAACGAACCAGTTGCGTAAGCGCGCACGCTATCTCGAAAGCGCCCGCCAAGCAGCGTTGAGATCGGCACGCCAAAGTGCTTGCCTTTGATATCCCACAGCGCAATATCAATACCGCTTAATGCCGTAACCGTTAAGCCGCGCTGGCCTTGATCACGTAATCGGTTATAGAGCGTTAACCAAACTTTTTCCGTTTGCAGTGGATCTTCGCCTATAAGTGACTGAGCGTAGACCTCCACAATCGCTGCGTTAGGCTTAGCCGGCCCTAAGCACTCGCCCCAGCCAATGGTGCCATCATCGCAGACGATTTCGACCAAACAATGCTGGCGGCGCGAAAAGTGCATGGAAGCGCTCTCAAACGCTGTCTCAAGCTGGTAATCGAGTATATGAGTCTTGACGGCGACGACTTTCATAATTGATCTATCCTTTTTAGCGGCTTGTTGAAAGTGCCCTTATTGGAAAAAACTGGGTAACGTCAAAGAGATAGCAGGTACGTAAGTCACCAGCATTAAGGCCACAAACAGCGCTAAGAAGAACGGCCAGATCGTGCGCACCGCCTCCTCGATTTTAATTTTGCCAATCACACAGCCAACAAACAGACAGGCACCGACGGGTGGTGTACATAGCCCTAGCCCCAGGTTCATCATCAAAATAATGCCGAACTGGATCGGATCCATACCGAACTGCATAGCAACCGGCAGGAAAATAGGCGTACAGATAAGGATTAACGCCGCCATGTCCATAATCATGCCTAAAATCAACAGGATGATATTAAGCATAAGGAAAATAACCAGCGGCTTATCGGAAATAGCCATCAAGCCCGTGGTCAGCATTTCCGGAACATTGTAGAGCGCGAGCAGGTAAGAGAACGCTGATGCACACCCGACTAGAATCATCACCAGCGAGGTGGTTTTTACCGCCTGAACAACAGCAGCTTTGAAAGAGGCCCAGGTCAATTCACGGTAAACCAAGCCGGTCACGACAATAGCGTAGATAGCACCGAAGGCGCCTGATTCAGTGACGGTTAGAATACCTGACAGCACCCCACCGACGATGATCACTGCGGTCATGAGCCCAGGTAAGGAGGCGAAAAAACTGATCATCAACGCATACCAGCCAGGGAATGCTTCACCCTTATAACCGCGTTTCACCGCAACGATATAAGCCGCAACGGCCAAGCTAACGCACATTAAAATGCCTGGAACAATACCGGCGATGAACAGCTGGGTAACGGAGATACCACCACCCGCCGCGACGGCATAAAGAATCATGTTATGACTAGGGGGGATCACTACGCCTGCGATTGATGAGGTCACGGTGACATTCACGGCATAGTCGGCGTCGTACCCTTTCTCTTTCATCACCGGGATTAGGATAGAACCCAATGCGGAAGTATCCGCCACTGCCGAGCCGGATATTCCTCCGAACAGCATGGAAGAGCTAATATTTACCATCCCTAAACCACCGCGCACCTTACCTACCATTGCAGATGCTAAGCGCACAAGGCGAGTGGAGATACCGCCGTGCATCATTAACTCACCGGCAAAGATGAAGAAAGGAATCGCGAGCAAAGAAAAAACCGAAATACCAGACAGTATGCGTTGAAAGGCGACAAATAGCGGCAAGCCTTCATACAGGAAGGTAACAACAGCGGCCAATCCGACGGCAAACGCAACCGGGGCGCCGACGATAAGACCTAAGAAAAAGATCCCGAAAAGAATAATAAGCCCCATCGTTTATACCCTCTTAACTTTTCGAGACAGTAAGCGCTGCGCTATATCAGCGGCTGCAAAAAGCATGATTAGCACCCCACAAATTACTAAGGGAGCTGCACGCCAACTCTCAGATAGACCTATCATGGGTATGGCTCTGTTCAGGTTTGACATAACTAATGTCCAGCCCTGAAAAGCCATGAACCCCCCAAAGGAAAGAATAAAAATGTCAGCCAGGTGATGCATTAAGCTACGGATCGGACCGGTAAAACTTTCACGAATAAAATCAATATTCAGATGGCTATGATGCCTGACCCCTGCCGCTGCGCCTAAGCAGGTGATATAAACAACCAGCACTAACGAGGCTTGTTCTACCCAAGTCGGGGTGTTGTTTAGCACATACCGGCCGAAAACCAACCACCCAAATATAATAATAAGGGTGACTAATAAGACCCCTGCAATAAGAATACATAAGCTGGCAACACCATCTAAGATTCGATTCAGCGAGCCGCTTTCTTCCGCGTCTTCCTTATCGACCTGCGATTCAAGTTCGATACTCACGGCACATTTCCTTTTCAACTCCCGGCAGCGACTAAGCAAGACCTAGCTAACTGCCGGAAGCGTGTGGGCGACAAATTTTACTCGGTAGCGCGAATTTCCTCGATCAACTCACCCGTGCCAGGGTTATTCGCAATGAACTCTTCATACATGGGTTCCATGAGCGCCTGGAAGGCGGCTTTATCGTCAACTTCATTAATCTCGACACCGTAATCAAGAACGATCTGACGACTCTCTTCTGAGCTTTCTACCCACAGTTCACGCTGACGTTTGGAAGCCTCTTCGGCTACTTCACGAACAATTTCCTGATCTTCTTGTGAGAGCTCTTCCCAGCTGGATTTAGCCACACACAAGCATTCAGGAATAATCAAGTGCTCGGTTAACGAGTAGTAACCCGTTGTCTCATAGTGGTTACTTGATTCAAAAGAGGGATAGTTATTTTCAGCACCATCGAGCACGCCGGTGGTTAAGCTTTGATACACCTCACCATAAGACATCGGCGTGGCATTACCCCCCATAGCGGCGATCATATCGACGTAAAGATCGTTATTCATTACCCGAATCTTTAAGCCTTCGACATCTTCAGGGGTTTTAATAGGGCGTTGAGTGTTGTAAATGCTGCGAGCACCCGAATCGAACCAGGAAAGAACTACCAAGCCTTTATCTTCTAAGGCGTCGGCAAAGCGCTCACCAATTTCACCGTCCATTACCGTATGCATATGCTCTACGTCATTGAATAGGAAGGGCAGCGAGAACACATTGGTTTCTGACACGATGGGGCCCATCGGTCCCATATTGAAATTGGCAAAATCCAGCGCCCCGTTGCGGGTCTGCTCAATAGCGTCTGATTGATCGCCTAGTACAGCATTGTTATATACGCGAGGCGTGACGCGGCCTTCTGTTTGCTCCGCAACAGCTTCAGCAAACTCCTCTAACGCCACTGTATTAGGATAACCGTCAGGGTGAATGTTCCAGCCACGCCAGTTGTCAGCTTGGGCAGGCAGTGCCAACGCCATGAGTGCCATTACGCTAGCGGTAGGCAGGATAGCTTTTAAAGAGCTGGTTTTCATAGTGCTGGCGATCATGCAGTTATTGTGTGTGCGCATGTCTAACTTCCTCTTATTATTGGCAATTGCTTACTAACTATTAGTGATAGTTAGAGTGGATTAATACTTCTTTGCTACATTGATAAGCGCTTCAAGCTGCTGGCACTCATCTTTAGTGGGCATAGCCAGCGGTGCGCGGACACTGCCTGCAGGACGGCCGACAATGTCAGCGCCTGCTTTGATGAGGCTCACGGCATAGCCTGCTTTTCGATCCCTGAGATCCACGAAAGGAATAAAAAAGTCGTTGGTAATCTGTTTCACAACCTCTTTATTGCCTTTGCGCAACTCCTTGTAAAACGTCACAGCCATTTCAGGCACAAAGTTGAAAACGGCCGAAGAGTAAGTATTCACTCCAATGGAGACGTAGGCTTCAGCAAAAATTTCAGCCGTAGGCACGCCGCCGATATACACCAATCTGTCGCCAACGGTTTTGACGATTTTATTTAACGCCTGAATATCGCCTTTGCCATCTTTTAGCCCCACTAAATTAGGGCAATGATCGGCCAACTGCTGAACCGACGAGGCGTTCAAAATACCGTTACCGCGGTTGTAATAAATCACGTTGATTGAGGTGGCATCACAAATCTGGCGGGCATACTCAACCAAACCATCCTGCGGGCACTCGGTGAGGTACGGCGGCATCAATAGAATGCCGTCGGCGCCTGCCTCTTCAGCCGCTTTTGCAAAGGCTTTGCCTGTCTCCACGCTTAAGCCAGCACTGGCGATCACCGGCAAACGTCCGTCAATCACCTCAACCGCCACGCTAACGATTTCGCGATACTCCTCTAGTGAGAGACTGAAAAACTCCCCCGTACCGCCCGCGACAAAGACCGCGGAAATCTCGTGGCTAATAAACCACTCAAGCCGCTTGCGATAGCTCGCTTCATCAAAACGGCCCTGACTATCGAAGTCCGTGATGGGGAACGACAACAAACCATCGCCAATGGCGTTTATGACTGCTTGTCTTGAAAATGTCACCTTAAGCCCTCTTTATTAATGCGTTGGCCATTGGGTGAGTAGACGCTACCGACCGACCAACAGATTATGTAATACATCATACAACAAAGAAGATAAGTACCGCTCCACCAAGGCGCAAGCAGAACTATCAAAATTCAAACCAAAGTCTAGGGTCAACGGACCAAGGCAGGCTTCTTTGGATCGAACTCCCAGCCTGTAATTAAAAACTGCATGGCCATGGCATCATTCCGCTGCATGGTACCTAACGACTTATAAAGATGGTGCGCTTCCATAAGCTTCTCTTCATCCAGCTCAACCCCTAACCCTGGTGTTGTGGGCACCTTGAGTTTGCCGTCTTGAATCTGGAAAGGGTTGTGCGTAATACGCTGGCCATCTTGCCAAATCCAGTGAGTATCAATCGCGGTAATCTTGCCAGGGCAGGCGGCAGCAACGTGGGTCATCATGGCTAACGAAATATCGAAGTGGTTATTGCTGTGAGAGCCCCAGGTCATGCCCCACTCATTGCAAAGCTCACCGACTTTGACAGCACCTTGCATGGTCCAGAAATGGCAGTCCGCCAAAGGTATATCAACCGAATTAAGCTGGACGGCGTATTGCAGCTGTTTAAAATCTGTCGCAATCATATTGGTAGCCGTGGGCAGGCCGGTGCGCTTTTTGAACTCGGCCATGGTCTCACGACCGGAGTAGCTTTCTTCCTGACCACAGGGATCTTCAGCATAGCTGAGTAGATGCTTAATCGGATCGAGTACGCGCACCGCTTCATCAAGTTTCCAGGCCCCGTTGGGATCAAGCGTCAAACGCGCTTCAGGGAAAGCTTCGTGGAGCGCGCGAATGCAGTCGGCTTCTTCCTCGCCTCTCAGCACACCACCTTTAAGTTTGAAGTCCTTAAAGCCATAGCGCTCATAGGCGGCTTTGGCCAAATTAGCCACGGCGTCGGGTGTTAGTGCTTCTTGATAGCGTATTTCGTCCCAGGTGTCCTGGGGGTTATGCGCTTTAGGGTATGGCAGGTCTGTCTTGCCAGGGTCTCCCAGTAAAAATAGGTAGCCCAATGCCTCGACTTCATCACGCTGACGACCGTACTGACCGAGTAGGTCAGCCACGGGCAGCTGTAGCGCCTGTCCATAGAGGTCTAACAGCGCCGACTCAATACCTGTAATCACATGCACCGCTACGCGCAAATCAAATGTTTGACGACCGCGCTCTTCGCGCCCGTTCTGGGCTAATCGCAGGCGAACCTGATTGAGGGTGTGCTTAATATTATTGATCGGCGAACCTTCAACTAACTCACGGCACTGCTCCAGCCTGTTAAGAATACCGCCACTGGAAGGAATCTCACCCACGCCCTGATTACCCGCATCATCCTCAAGAATGACCACACAGCGAATAAACCAAGGGGCATGGCCGCCACTAAGGTTAAGCAAGAAGCCGTCATAGCCAGCGACGGGAATTACACGCATTGTTTTGATTTTTGGATACATATGCCTACTACACTGTTAGTTAATAAGCAGATTGATGCTCTAAGTAATACATCATACAACAAGAAGATAAGTATCTGGGCGTAGGAGCGCAAGCAGAACCAGCGGAATTTAAACCAAAGTAGCAGTAGCGGTCATGCCGCTCACATCGCTATAGGCAGCCTAGGCCTATAGCTAATCTTTTGAAAAACCGAGCCTTTAGATATCAACCACCCACGCTGGCTTAAACAGCAGCGGATTAAACTCATCAGGGTATCCACCGGGGTTGGCAATGATACGCGTGCCGTTACGCAGAATATCCACGGGTTCGTGCACATGCCCATGCACCCAAACGTCCATCTTGCCCATTAAATGGGGCAAGTCGGAGGCAAACGCCGGGGATAACGCATCTTCCAAGTATTGATCAGGAATACAGTCGTGCAGTGGGGCATGGTGACTAATCACAACCTTAGGGCCATCAAAGGGTTGAGCAAGCTCGTTTTCAAGCCAAGCAAGTGCTTCAGCGTGCACCTGCTGGCTCGCCTGTGGTGTGAACGTAACGCCTGGTGACGTTTGAACGATTTTAAAGTCGGGCATGTATCGTAGTGCCTTAGCCTCTGTATCGGCGGGGTTTTGAGTTGGGTCTCCGGCGTAAAGTGCAAAGTCTGTCCATAGCGTAGTGCCATAAAAGCGCACGCCATTGAGGGTTATGGCACGATTGTCCAGAAGCTCAATGTCGAGCCGCTCGGCTTCGAGCGCCAGCTCATCACGCAGCAGCGGCATGCAGGTACCGTAAAACTCATGGTTGCCTAATACATAGATAATCGGCGTGTCCGGAAAGCGGCAACGCGCCCAGGCAAGACCTTCGCACTGACGGTGAATATCTCCAGCAAGGATGACTACATCGACATCCACCTCAGGCAACTCGCGGTTTCCGTCAAAAAACTCCAGGTGCAGGTCAGACAAAATACGCAAACGCATAGGGCTCCTCGTGGCAAATACTTATTCAAACTATCTTATCCAGCCTAGGTCATTTTGTCGCAGGCCAGCGGTGCAATGTCACTTTATGCTGCATTGCAACAAAAAAGCGCTATACTAAGAATGTAGTCCCACTAGGAGGACCACATATGACTTTTCTGATAACACCCCCTGCATACGATAATGAAGTTCTAGAGTTCTGGAACTTGAATGCTCAATGGCATCGTGCCGCAGTTGAAGCAGTGAAAGCCTATTTAGGCTAATTCAGGTGCTTTCTTCCCCTTGAGACCCAAAGCTAAACACCGAAGCCGGATTAATTTCCGGCTTTTTTATGCGGTTGAAAACATTCACCAGCGCGGCAATGAATGTAACGTCGACAGTTCCTGATGTCCTCCTACTGAAATTTGTAAGCTATAGCTTACAAAAAATGGCAAATCGCCTACATCGTTAGGACTAGCCCTCTGCAAAAAAAGCTCTTAATATCTCACCACAGCTAAATTGCTGCCCTGCACAATATCAGCTGTACATAACAAAATATTTCACACAACACACACCCTGAAAAAGGAGTGAACGCCATGCAACGAGCAGCCTCCCAAGGTCATACGTTGGAAGTTGATGTTATGGAAGTATGGGCACAGCGTGCTATACAGCAACGTGCAGCACTTGACGCTATTAAAGCTTATCTGCGTTAAGCCTGGATGCGGTACGCTACTCAGCCCCACACAACGTCTCGTTTTAGCGAGGCGTTTTTTAAGCCTTTTGTAGCCATTGAACAGAAAAATTCCGCCATCAACAACTGGATGCGATAAGCAACCTTCAAGCTGTACCTACGCTTTACACAACGATTTTCACACTGCCAAGTTTCAAAATCATACCTCTCCTTGACAAAATACGCCTGCGCAAGAAAGCCCTCTTCTAACAGGCTTCTATGCTCGTAAAGATGAATATTTTTAATGCTGCTACGGCTACGATTAATTACGCTTTGTGCAGATTTAACAACAACGCTTAGCGCAATCCTGCAATGAATGTAGTTAATCTCCATCGTTTCTGCACGAGTAGGTATGGAGTTATATAAAGAAATAGTCTAATATTAATTTGGCTAATGAAGGCGCAATACTCAACGTGCAGACTCTTCTTGTTATGCACGCATATTGACGAAGGAACGGACGATGCAAACACCTTTTTTGGTTCGCAAAACATCTTATGCTTTAAGTTTAGCGGCGACACTCGCCCTCAGCGGCTGTCAATCCGGCGCTGATCTCGGCGGCCTAATATCTGCGGGCTCCGGTTTCGCTGGCGCGGCTACGATGTCTGACCAGCAAATGCAACAACTTGGCGATCAAACCATTGCTCAGCTTGACTCCCAAAATCACCTGATAGCAGATAACAGCCAGTACGCAGAACGTTTGGCAAAATTAACTCAAGGTTTGGAAACAGTCGACGGCCATACGCTTGACTATAATGTTTATCAACTAGACGAAGTGAACGCTTTTGCGGTTCCAAACGGCTCCATTCGGCTGCATAGCGGGCTGATGGATGAGATGACCGACGATGAAGTGCGCTACGTTATCGCCCACGAGATCGGACACGTCGCACTAGGACACTCCAAGCGTGCATTCCAGGTCGCCTATGCCGCGTCTGCTGCACGTGAAGCAGCGGCTGCCAGCGGCAGCAGCACCGCTGCCGCACTTTCAAGCTCTGAGCTTGGTGACTTGGGCGAAAAACTTGTCAATGCCCAGTTCTCGCAAAGCCAAGAGAGTGAAGCTGATGACTATGCCATTGAGCTAATGCAGCGCCACAACATGAATGCAGAGGCTTCAGTTGCAGCCCTACGCAAGATAGAAGCCAAATACGGCAACGACAGCAGCCTCTTCTCCAGCCACCCAGCAGCGGGTGACCGTGCAGAACGCCTAGAAGCTTCGTTCCAGTAAAGCTCAGGCACCAGTACTCCTGCCAAGTTAGTCTTGATAATGAATGGCAGGAGTATTGGTTGCTAGGGTTTAAAGATTTTTTCTTACCTCCACTAAGCCCACTCGCCACCCTCTTCTTGCTGTTCGGACAGTTGCGTTAGGTAAGTGTCCTGCAAGATATACATCCGCTTTACATCACGGTACTTGCCATTAATAAAGAACTCCTGCACCAAGTGGCCCTCTTCTATAAAGCCACTTGCCTCGTAAAGATGAATCGCTTTAACATTTTCCACCGCCACTATGAGGTATACTTTGTGCAGGTTTAAAATGGTGAAAGAGTAATGCAGCGCTTGACGAATTAACGTGCGCGCAAACCCCTTGCCCTGATACTCTGGAGTAATAATGATTTGAAACTCGCCGCTGCGATGGATATAGTCGATTTCAATCAGCTCTACCAGACCAATGGCATTTCCATGGCTATCTTCAGCGACAAAGCGCCGTTCGGCGTTGTCATGGATGTGCTTGTTATACAGCTCTTCCAGCTCATCGAATGACTCGTAAGGCTCTTCAAACCAATACGACATAATGCTCTGGTTATTATTTAGTTCATGCACAAAGCGCAGGTCGTTGCGCTCCAATGCACGCAAATAAAGTGTGTGGCCCATTTCCCGCTATCCTTATGAATATCCGTTAAGAATACTCGTTTTAAACTTGCTCGCTACCCGGTTCTTGCATTTAGGTTAGGCCATTTTGGCCAGGCGTCTAAATGAAAACAGCTCCGCCAAAGGGTGTTCTCTACCCTCTATAAGCGCTCGCAGCAGTTTGGCGCCTATCATGCTATAGCTAATGCCGTTGCCGCCGTAGGCCATGGCAAAATGAACGCGAGGGCCTAGGGCGTCATGCGGGCCGAAAAAAGGTAGACCGTCGTCGGTTTCAGCAAAGGTGCCACCCCAAGAGAATGTAGGATTAATCTCGAGTTTAGGCCATAGCGTTTCTATTTTAGCAGTTAGCCCTTCGGCCTTCTCTTCTACCCGCGCATCGCGGCGCTTGGGAATATCTTCATCGTCGTCGTCGCCCCCTACGAGAAGTCGTCCATCGCAGGTAGTGCGCATATACAGGTAGGGGCGCGATGATTCCCACATCATGGTGTGGCGCAGTTTGCCCAATGCCTCTGGCGGTAGTGGGTCGGTGATCAGCGCGTAGCTACTGCGATTGACGGCCACCTTTTCTGGCAGCCAGGCTTGCGACTCATACCCTGCGGCCATCACTACGTACTGGCAACGCAGCTTGGCGCCATTGGCCAGAGTGAGCGTGACGCCTTGATCATCCGGCGTCATCGTCTCCATCTGTGTGCGGTCATATACTTCTCCCCCACGCGCGACCACCCTGGAAAACAGCTGATATGCCATGCGATAAGGATCAATAGTGGCGGCTAGCTGAGTAAGAATAGCGCCGGGTGCCTCAAAGCCGTACTCCGCCAAAATAGCCTCGCGTTCAAGCCATTCGGCTTCAAAACCGTGTTGTTGGCGCAGCGCCAATTCCTCCTGAAGCGATGCGACATCCTCTTCGCTACTGGCATAGTAAAGGCTTTGCTGACGCTCAAAGTCCACATCGCCCAGCCCTGCCGCCAGGGACTCAAGCTCACCAATGGCCTCTGCACAGGCGCGGTAAGCACGCACTGCATCGCCTTCCCCGTAGCGCTCGGCTAACTCTGTCATATGGGTGTCAATTTCGTACTGCAGTAAAGCAGTACTGGCGGCTGAACTGCCCCACCCAACATCCCGGCGTTCAAGCACCACCACATGGTGGCCACTGCGGCTTAGCTCATCAGCAATCAACGCCCCCGTAATACCGCCACCAATCACCACAACCTCGCATTGGTGATCGCGAGTCAATTGAGGAAAGGTTTTCAACAGGCCATTTTTGACCGCCCAAAAGGGATAACCACTTTTCAGATCCATCTGTTTGCCTTTGCTTGAGAGACTTGCAGTATGCTGTTAACCATAGATGGTTCCCCGGAACTTGCTTGAGAAAACGCTTCTGAGTGATCGCCCCACACAATAAAGGAGATGCACATGATTGATTTACGCAGTGATACGGTGACCCGTCCGACCTCTGCCATGAAAGACACCATGATGGCCGCCCCGGTTGGCGATGATGTGTGGGGCGATGACCCAACGGTCAACGCGTTTCAAGCCAACCTGGCCGAGCAGGCAGGTAAAGAAGCGGCGCTGCTGTTTCCTAGCGGGACTCAAAGCAACCTGGTGGCGCTAATGGCCCACTGCGAGCGCGGCGATGAGTACATTGTTGGGCAGTCCGCACACGCCTATCGTTGGGAAGGCGGTGGCGCCGCGGTGCTGGGCAGTATCCAGCCCCAGCCCATTGAAAACGCCGCCGACGGTAGCCTGCCACTGGAAAAAATCAGTGCCGCGATTAAAGCCGACGATTTTCACTTTGCGCGTACTAAGCTGCTGGCATTAGAAAACACCTTTGGCGGCAAAGTGCTGCCCGCAGAGTACGTATTAAAAGCCACTGAGCTTGCCCGCGAGCGTGGTTTGGCAACGCACTTAGACGGCGCGCGACTGTTTAATGCAGCGGTCGCCACGGATACCTCGCTCAAGCAGCTCTGCCTACCGTTCGATAGCGTATCGCTGTGCTTCTCAAAAGGCCTGGGTACGCCAATAGGGTCGGCACTGGTGGGCTCACAAGCATTGATCGACCGCGCTCGGCGCTGGCGTAAAGTGGTGGGTGGCGGTATGCGCCAATCAGGGATTATCGCCGCCGCCTGCCAGTATGCGTTAGATCATCACGTAGCCGACTTAGCCGACGATCACCGCCGCGCTGCTCGCCTGGCAGAGGGCTTAGCAAAGCTGCCAGGGGTCAAGATTACCGCCCAGGCAACCAATATGGTGTTCGTGCATTTCCCCGATGCGCATGTAAAGCCACTCTCCGCCTGGCTAAAAGAGCACGGCATTTTGATTGAGCTGCTTTACGCCACGCGCTTCGTGACCCATCGCGATCTTAATGATGCGGATATCGACAAAGTCATCGCGGTGATGGAGGCTTATTTTAGTCGGCATTAACCGGTGATCGGCTTAGCTAAGCGATGTCGCCCCTAGAGCAAGATGTACAGCGATGCCTGCCATCATCAAGCCAATCAGGCCATCGATAATGCGCCATGCGATGGGTTTTGAAAGCCAAGGCGAAAGCGCAGCGCCGCCCCAGGCCAGCAGACTAAACCAGAGTATGGACGCGGTTGATGCCCCCGCCACAAACACACCGGCGCTCTCCTGCTGGGCGCCAATGGCGGGTATTAGCAGCAGCGTATCCAGATACACCTGGGGGTTAAGCACGGTGACGGCAAGAGTGGCGAAAATCACTTTGGTTAAGCTGCGCGCTTTTCCGGCCTCAGCGCTTAACCCTTGCCGTCCGCTAAAGGCTCTAAATAATGCCTGGGCCGCCAGCCAGCTTAAAAATACTACACCCACCCAGCGCATGGCCTCCAACGCGCTGGGCATCGTCAGCAGAAAAGCACTCACGCCAAACATGCCCGCCGTGAGCAAGATAATATCCGCACTCATGCACAGCCCTGCCGACCACCAGTGGTACTCACGACGAATCGCCAGTCCTAGGATGTAGGCGTTTTGCGCTCCAATCGCCATGATAATCCCACCGCACACCACCAGCCCGGTAATATAACTTTCCCACATTGCCCTGCCCCTATTGCCGGAATTAGCGTCGCGTTAATTAATCTGGCAATAAAGTAACTGGGAATGCTGATTGCTAAAAATCATCCTGCTAATGGGGTATTAGTTTTACTTATAGAAGAGCCAGTCATTAAATTTTAAAAATGGTTCAACATGTTAAGAATCATGGTTGTCCTAGAGCCCTACCCAACGAGATCCGCGCTCAAAGCTGACTACCCGCATCAGCGCTACTCAGCCACCCGAGCCACCGCATCGCGGCTGGCGGCTTCTCGCTGTTCGCCGGTGAGTTCAACCAACTGCCCCTGGCGCATTTCCAGCAGCCGGTCGGCCTGGTCGAAGTAGTGGTCGTCGTGGCTGATCACCACCAGCGTCTTGCCCAGCGCTCGCAACTGCGGCAGCAGCTCACGGTAGAAGACCCGGCGGAACTGCGGGTCTTGGTCGGCGGCCCATTCGTCAAGCAGCAATAGGTCGCGCTGTTCAGCGACCGCCAGCAGCATCGCCAGGCGTTTGCGCTGGCCCTGGGAGAGGTTGACGTTGGTGATGCGATCGCCGTCGAAGTCAAGCTTACTGCGCATGCCCAGTGCGGCAAGCCACTCCTCCATCAGCGCGGGGTCGGGTGACTCGCCCGCAGGGCCCATCAAACGGTCAAAGAGATGCAGGTCGGTGTAAATGGCCGAGAAGTGCTGGCGATAGCGTGTCCAGTCCTCCTCCTGCAGCGGCCTGCCATCGACTCGGACACATCCACTTTGGGGTTGGTAAAGCCCGGTTAGCAGTCTCGCCAAAGTCGATTTCCCGCTGCCGTTACCGCCGATCAGAAATACCACTTCGCCACGCTTCAAGGTCAGATCGATAGGGCCGATGGCAAAACCTGATCGAGCCTCCTCATCCGGGTAGCGATAGCTGACCTCCTCCAGGGTTAGTTCCTGCCAGTCGTGGCGCAGCGCAGAGTGGCCGAACGCTTCGCGGTGCTCGGCCAGGTCTAAACTGCTGATTTTTTCAAACGCCACTCGGGCGTTAATCAGCGTCGGGAAAGCGCCTATGGCCTGCATCAACGGCGCGCGCAAAAACAGCAGCGTGAGTGAGAAGGTCGTGGCTACCTGCACCGATGCCCAACCCAGGCCGTTGGCCAAAAAGAACGCCACACCAATGGCGCCCAGCATCATGATGTTGAACCAGTTCACCGCGCTGAGATGGTAGGTATCACCAAGAATAAAATGACGCCGACAATCCTGTGCGTTAGGCGTATAGACATCACGATACAGCCATTCGGCACGGTCACGGTTGAGCGCCAGCTCCTTGCGTCCCTCGATCACCGACTGGTAATCCGCGTAGAGACGATCCTGTATTTCGCGCAGTTTGGCCATATGCCCATAGACCCGAGCCACCAAACGCATGCCAATCAACACCGTCACGATCACCCAGAGCGCGGTGACGCCCAGCATGGCAGGCGAAAGCCACGCCAGGTAAAGCGTGGCGCCTATCGTCAGCACCCCGCCCTGCACCAGCTCCGGCAAGCGTATAAAAGCAACGGTCACTGAACTCACGTCGGTGGAGAGACTCGCCAACAAACGCGCACTGCCAATCTGCTCAGCGCGTTCGATATTGGTATCCAGAATTCGCTTGATCAACTGCCCCCGCAGCCGGTAGACGAAATGGTGGCCCAACGTGGTCAGCGCCAACTGTGATGTCAAGGTAATGACCAGTAGCAGCGCTATCAGACCCAGGAATTCGGGCAGGATGCGCCAGGGGTCGGTGAAGGTGCCCAGCAGCCGTTGATTGATAAAGGCGATGACACCGATGCCCAAGCCAGCGCTTGTCAGGCTAAGCAGCACTACGGCCACAAAAGGCCAGCGGTAATCACGCCATACAATTCTCAACAGCTCCATAACCACAACTCCCCGGCATTCTGTTTTCTTTAACAGCTAAAAGCGCTGGTGATTACAAACGCCGCAGCCCCCACATAAAGTAGGCACCGCCAATCAGTGAAGCGACCAAGCCCGCCGGTATCTCATAGGGGAAAATAATCTGACGCCCCACCCAGTCGGCCAGCACCATCAGTAGCATGCCGATCAACGCAGCACCCAGCAGGTGCTGCCCTGCACGGGAGAAGCCCACCAAGCGCGCCATATGCGGCGCCAGCAGGCCAATAAACGAAAGCGGCCCCACCACGAGGGTGGCGCAGGCGGTGAGCAGTGCTACCAGTAACAGCAACGCCAAGCGGGCACGGTTGAGGGTTACCCCAAGCGCCTTAGCCGTCGGCGCGCCTAAGGGCAAGATATCCAGCCAGCGGGTGAAGGGCAGCGTGACCAGCGCCAGCACAGCGGCAATCCCCCCTACCACCACCGCATTGGTGACATCCACGTAATAGGTAGAGCCCGCCAGCCAAGCGATCACCTGCTGGCCACGAGGGTCGCCGCCCGCCAGCATCACACTGCGCACTGCATCAAACAGCGCACTGACCGCCACCCCGGTGAGCAGCAAGCGCTCGGGGAGATAACCGCTCTTGCGGTTGATACCCACCAACACCAGCAGCGTCGCGAAAGCACCCAGGGTGCCCACGCCAATCAGCATCATATTGGTGGGTGCGGGCAGTAGGAAAATCCCTAAAATCAGCGCAATGGCACAGCCACCGCTGATACCCAGCACTTCGGGGCTGGCCATGGGATTGGCAGAAAGCCGCTGAAGTATCGTCCCGGCAATCGCCAACATCAATCCGCTGGCAGCGGCCGCCATCACCCGGGGCATACGCCACTGCATGACATTCCAGTTATTGGGCGCCAGCCAATACCAGCCATCTACGCCCTGGCCAAACAGCAAACCGAGAACCGTTGCCCCCAGTAACGCAAGCAGTAATCCAGTAACTAAACGTGAAGGCGCTGGGTGACGACGGGCGAAAACACCGGCCCCTTTCGGCGGCTGGTCGCCCTGCAGTTTCAGGCGCGGAATCAGCCACATTAACAGCGGTGCCCCCAGGGCACCGGTAATCGCCCCGGTAGGAATAAAGGCTGCCACCATGCCACCAAACTGCTGCAGCAGCAGATCCGTGGTAGCCAGCAGCACGGCCCCTAATAGCGTCGACCAGATTAGCCGCGGCCCTAAGCGGCGCGCACCGGTCATGCGCACGATATTGGGCGCTGCCAAGCCGATAAAACCGATGATGCCTACCACGCTGACAATGCTGCCGGTAATAAATACTGCCAACCCCATCCCCGCAAAGCGCAGATAGGTCAGCGAGACTCCCAGGCTCTTGGCGCTAGCATCATCCAGTTCCAGCACAGCCAAGGGGCGCAGCAAAAACCACGCGGCCACGCAGCTAATCGCCAGCCGCGGCCAGAGGATTGCAACGCCGTCCCAACCGTTTTGTGCCAGCGAACCGGCCCCCCAAATCAGCAGCCCCGAGAGTGCCTCGTGGTTAAACAGCAGCAGCGCCGTAGACAGCGCCCCCAGGTACAGATTGACCACCAGGCCCGCCAGCACCACCACGATCGGCGCCAGCCCGCGCCGCCAGGAGAGCAGAAACACTAATCCAACCGCTAGCGCGCCACCCAATAAGGCGACCCATTCGCGCCCGGCGACAAGCAGCCCCGGCGCCAGCAAGGTGGCGGTCATCAACGCCAGGTTAGCGCCCGATGCCACCCCTAGGGTGGTGGGCGATGCCAAGGGGTTGCGCAAAACCTGCTGCATAAGTACGCCCGCTAGCCCTAACCCCCCCCCGGCTAACAGCGCAATCGAGAGGCGCGGCCACCACGCGTAATAAAGCAGCAGCTCGTCAACGTTTTCAAAAGAGGGCGCCACTAACGCCTGCAATCCCAGAGTAAAACCACCCTGCCCCTGCAGGCCCACCCAAAACAGCACGACCATCGGCAGGCTCAGCAACAGGCAGGCTTTCGCGGGCGACATTCCTCCCACTCGTTGGGCAACTTGTGAGGCGCCTAGCATAGCGAGCACCCTTTTGTGAGCACCGAACAGCTCGCCACGCGTGGCGTAATAGGCAGCAGCGTCATTGTCTAAGCCTTAATCGTTCTGGAGGTTAATAGTTAAATTATTGACAACGATTCTAAATGATAATAATTAGCACTACAATTGACTCCTTAATTGATGCACAAGTAACGGAGCCTCCTTATGGCAGCCAAACCGAGCTACCAGCTTTTTGATATCACCCTCGCCCGGCGCACCCAAGTCAGCGCCTCATTAGTCAGGTTTACTTTCACTGGCCCGGAAGTCAGCCAAATGGCGACCTATGCCCCGGATCAGCGCGTCAAGCTGTTCTTCCCCGAAGGCGGTGGTAGTCTCGATCCGCTGTTTGAAATTACCAAGCTGGAAGAGCACGACTGGTACGGCGCCTACCGCGCACTGCCGGATGCCCAAAGGCCCTCAGCGCGCACCTACACCATCCGTGCCCTGCGCCCGGAGAAGGCCGAGGTGGACGTAGAATTTGTACTCCACGGCGATAATGGCCCCGCATCGCGCTGGGCAATGCGTGCCCGCCCTGGTGACCGGCTAGCCATGACAGCCCCCGACGCCAGTGCGGAAGGCCCAAAGCTGGGCTACGAGTGGAAGCCGCCCCAAGGCGTGCGCCGTATTCTGATCATCGCCGATGAAACCGCCCTCCCCGCTGCTGCCGGTATTCTGGAAACCCTTGATGACTTGCCGCTCAAACCCAAGGTCGAAGCGCTATTCGAAGTGCCTCGTGGCGACGACGTTCAGCCGCTGCCCCAGGCCGCCAAACTGCGCTGGCTGGCCCGCGACGCGGAGCCCGCCTGCCAACACGGTGAGCTGCTGATGAGGGCGCTGCGTGATATCGATTTGCATAGGGAAATTCAAGCGCTAGGCGGCATGCCTGCTAATACCACTACCAGCACCACTACCAGCGCCACGACCAACGACGAAAGCGACGATGAGGATGGCCCACTCTGGGAACCCGCCACCCTAGATGACAGTGCGCCCTTCTACGCATGGATCGCCGCTGAAACCAAGGTCGCCATGAAGCTGCGTCGCTATTTGGTCAACGAGTGCGGGCTACCCAAGCAGTACGTTACCAGCATGGGCTACTGGCGCCTGGGCAAGGCCAATGGTTAAAGGAACGGCAAACAACACGGCGTTAAACAGTGATCTCACAAGCAAGCCAGCTCAAATGCCTATTGGCTGGCGAGACAGCCCCAACGGCTATGGGCGGGTCAGCCGTACACTTCACTGGTTGACCGCCGCGCTGGTCACGCTGCAATTTACCGTGTTGCTGGCCTGGAGAGGAATGGGCGAAAACGCTATCACGCTGTTCTTGGCGAGCATCGGGCCTCACGGCTCATTGGGTTTTATGATTCTGATAGTGACCCTGGCGCGCCTTGGCTGGGCATGGAACAACCGCAAGCAACGCCCGCCCCTATCACCTGGTCTAGGCGGGCGCATGGCGCGCTTTGTCCATATCACGTTTTATGGGCTGCTGCTGTGGCTGCCCGCTTTCGCTATTTTGCGCCAGATCGGCCGCGGTGGAGCGCTACGCTTTTATGGCATTGAGCTGCTACCCGAAGCGGAACGCGACATCACCTGGATGGTCGCCCCCGCCGAGCTCCTTCACGGCCCGCTTTCGTGGCTGTTATGTGGATTAGTCATCGGCCACATCATGATGGCGCTGATTCACCGCTTCTGGCTCAAAGACCGGGTACTGGCGCGTATGGTGGGGGCAAGTGGCCGATGAGGGTTCCGCTAGCGGCTCTTCGGCAGTCTCAGACTCAGCAGTCAACAGCTTGCCGCTCTCCAGCCGCACCAATTGATCCGCGAGGTGGAAATAGCGGTCATCGTGGGTGATGACCAACACCGCTTTGCCCATGCGTTTTAGCTCGGGCAACACCTCGCAGTAAAACACCTCTTTGAATAACGGATCCTGATCCGCCGCCCACTCGTCAAACACCAAGAAGGGCCGATCCTCAAGGTAGGCCACGACAAGCGCCAAGCGCTTACGTTGCCCCTGAGAGAGTGCTTGGGTGGTGAACGCACCGTTTTCAACCCGCACCTTGTGCTGCAGGTGCAACTTGGCCAGCAGGCGATTACCCTCCTCGTCCAGGCCATCACGCGGTGCCTCTAACAGACGTTCAAAGAGATGGAAGTCTGAGAACACCACCGAGAAAAGCTGCCGGTAGGCATCCAAGCCATCCGCTTCGACCCGCTCGCCATTGAGCAATACCTCACCACCTTCAGGCGGATAAAGCCCCACCACTACTTTGGCCAGCGTGGTCTTACCGCTACCGTTACCCCCCACCAGAAAAACCACTTCCCCCGGCGTAAAACTCAGATTAATCGGCCCCAACTCAAAGAAGTCATCGCTCTGCTCGTGGTAGTACTGATGGGTGACGTCGCGCAACTCGAGACGCTGCAAGGCAGGCACCTGAGGTGACACCTGCCTCTCCTGCCCCTGGGGCATCTCGCGTGTGATGTCATCAATTCGACTAGCAGCTACCCGCGCCATATTGATCCGCGGGATATTGATCAGCAAGCCTTCAAGGGGGGTCACCATAAACACAAACACCAGGGCAAATCCGGTCATTACCTGGGTTTGGTTAGGCCCATCGCCCGCCAACACAAACAACACCAGACCGATAAAGGCGTACATCAGGAACTGCCCCCAACTGGTCGAGATCACGAACAGCGACATGCCATAGGTACGCAGCCGCCGCACGCCTTCAACCGACTCCCCCAGTATCTGATCCATAAAGACACGGCTCTTGCGTTGGTGTAGCCGCAGCTCTTTTGCACCATCGGTCAGCGCGCGGAAATGTCCAAACAGACGATCCTGCTCGGATGAAGCGGACTGTAGGTAATGAATAGCGCGTAAGTGCACCAGATGGTAGCCGACAGCGCCCAGCCCAATCACCCCTAAAGCAAACAGGAACACCTGCCATGAGAGCATCGCCAGGTAGCCCAAGCACCCCACCACGATGACCGTATTGGTCAAAATCACCGGCAAGCTAACGAACAGTACCGCCACGTTATTGCTGTGCTCGGTGAGTGCCGACTGGATCCGCGCACTGCCCACACGCTCGAAGTGAGCAAAAGGGGTCTCGGCCACACACTGGGCGACAAAACTGCGTAACTCGGCCAGCGCACGCTGCCCCAACCGCTCAAACAGCGCCGTCGACACCATCCGACAGAGCATTAGGGCCACAGCAATCCCCGCGAAGCCCCAAGCCGCATTGGCACGGCTGGCGGCATCGCTGTTTAACGCCGCATTGATTTGGGCAATCAGCAGCACGCTGAAAAGCCCCGAGAGAATGCTGGCCAGCGCAGCAGCGGTCATCAACCCGCGAGTTCGACGAATCAGATAGGGAAGCACATTCACCTCATTGGAAAGCCATTAGAAAAAGCGACTGGAAATCGGCACCTACCTCTAATGACGAACCGCTCGCGTAAAAAGTTAACCAATTTTATGTAAACAAGCCTCATTCTCATTCGTCATTAGATAAGGAAGTCAGTAACGCCGCCCTCCGGCGGGGTGATTTTAATTCGTTTCTTTGATTCGTTCTTATTGATAGGAGCTTAGCGGTGTCCAGTTCTGTCCAGGCACAACCACAGGTACACGTACCCTCTGAAAGCCACGCGGTGGCCTCGCTGATCTCACGCCCCGAGGGCTACGACTATCAAGTCAGCTACGAGGTCACTACACAGTCGCTTTATGTGAAGGGTGATCAAGAGCGCCTTGAGTGGGCACTGGTGGATGACAACCACTGCTTGACGCTGCGCTGGCCGCAGCGCTCAGCACCACCGCTCCCGGCACTGCTTGCCGCTATCGAAGGCGCTTTTGCCTTTTACCCAGGCACTGTTGCATTACGCCTTCAGCTACCTAGTGCTTTGCACGCCAACCTGTGTGCCGCCGGCATCGCGGTTAAAGATAGCCATGGAGAGCTCTGGGTATATGCGGAGCTATTTTGGCAGTTACCCACGCTTTGGCTTAACTCGCCCCCCACGCGCCCTTACCCGCAGCAACCCATTATGGTGAGTGGAACACGACACCCACGCCGCCCGCCGCGCCCCAGGGGCACGGTCTATCAGCGTCATATTGCCTGGCTGGATGCCACCTTGAGCTTTCGAGTGCTTGACCTTGCACTTGACCTTGAACGCTTCAACCGCTGGATGAACGACCCGGTTGTCGCTCACTTCTGGGAAGAGCAGGGTGATTTGCAACAGCACCGCGAACGGCTGGAGAGCACATTGCAAAACCCCAGTGTGGTACCACTTATCGGCTGTATCGACGGCGAGCCCTTCGGCTATTTTGAGACCTACTGGGCCAAGGAGGATCGCATCGGCGCTTATTACGATGTCGGTGACTTTGACCGCGGCTGGCACGTGCTGATCGGTGAAGCCGCTTTTCGCGGGCGGCCTTATGTCGCCGCTTGGCTGCCCTCTATCTCGCACTACCTGTTCCTGGACGACTGCCGCACCCAGCGCCTGGTGATTGAACCCCGCGTAGATAACACCAAGATGCTGCGCAATCTTGCACAGTGCGGTTATGCCCATGTGAAGGCGTTCGATTTCCCCCATAAGCGGGCCATGCTCGGCATGCAGCTACGCGAACACTTTTTTAACGAGCGCAGTTGGATTCCGCTGCCCTCGCACCCTGGGTCAGCGCCACGACCCGATCCACGCTTCACCCCATAGACACATCAGCCACGAGGACTCTTATGCATATTCACGATTTGATCGGCATCGGCTTCGGCCCCTCCAATATTGCCCTGGCCATAGCTCTCGACGAACAGCGCCAGGCAGGGCAAGCGAAGGATGCCTTGTTTATTGAGCGCCAGCCCTGCTTTGCTTGGCACCCGCATATGCTGCTGGAAAATGCCCATATGCAAATCTCTTTTCTCAAAGATCTGGTCACGCCGCGCAACCCAGGAAGCCGTTTCAGCTTTCTCAATTACCTCCACAGCAAAGGCCGCCTGCAGGACTTTATCAATCTGCAGACCTTCTTCCCCAGCCGCCACGAATTCAATGACTACCTAAGCTGGACTGCCAGCCACTTTGAACACCAGTGCACCTATGGAGAGGATGTGTTTGAAGTGCTGCCCGAAACTGATAACGACGAGGTCGCCTACCTCCGCGTGCGTTCACGGGATGAGAGTGGCGCGGTGCAGGAAAGGCTCACCCGTTCATTGGTAATTAGCGTGGGGGGCGCGCCCAATGTACCTGAATGCTTCGCCGGGCTAAAAGACGACCCACGGGTCTTCCACTCCAGCCACTATCTGAGAGAGCTGGCGAAGCAAGACGCCCCCAAACGCATCGCGGTGATCGGTGCGGGCCAGAGCGCCGCTGAGATATTCCTTGATCTACACGGCCGTGAAGGCATTCAGGTGGATCTTATTAGCCGGGCATGGGCCTTTAAACCCTCCGACGATAGCCCTTTCGTCAACGAGATTTTCAATCCCGAATACACCGACTACGTGTTCAACAACCCCACCGGCCAGCGGGAAGCACTGCTGCAGGAGTACAAAAGCACTAACTACTCAGCCCCTGACTTGGCGCTGATTCAGGAGATTTACGATGTGTTCTATCAGCAAAAAGTAACCGGCCAGGCCCGCCACCGCTTCCGCCGCCGCCATGAAGTTATTGGTAGTCAAGCAGGCCCCGAAGGTATTGAGCTAAATGTTCGCGATTTAGAGAGTGGTCATACGGACTCCACTCGCTACGACGCAGTGGTATTAGCAACAGGCTATATACGCGACACCCATAAACAGCTATTGGCCCCCGTCGCGGACTACCTGCCTGACTTTGCCGTTAACCGCCACTATCAGCTCTACACCAAGCCTGCGTTCAAACCGGCTATTTTCCTGCAAGGCAGCTGCGAGCCCACCCATGGTTTAAGCGATACCCTGCTGTCGATTTTGGCAGCCAGGACAAGTGAGATCTGTGAAGTGCTTAATGAGGCACTGCCAACATCCTATTCAGGAGTATCAACTCCCTCACTAGTAGGCGCGGACTAACCAAGCACTATTAACGCATGGCCGCTTTCTCAGAGCGGCCCCTAATACCGAGACTTACGCCCATTATGTCCTTACATCCTGATGTCGCCGCTTTCTTAGACCTGGTCGCCGATAGCAGCAATCCGCCTTTCCACTCGCTCTCACCACAACAGGCACGCGCTGCCTACGAGGCATCATCACAGATGCTTGATGAGCCAATATCTAACGATGCAACGGCACTGAGCATTACCTGTCGAGATGGCCACCCTCTTGAACTACGCCGCTACCAAGGCGAGCAGTCTTTAGCGCCCACCCTGCTCTACTTCCATGGTGGCGGCTACCTACTGGGCAGCCTGGATTCTCACGATTCGCTCTGCCAAAGCATCGCTCAAGCAACTGGCTACACAGTGTTGGCTGTCGACTATCGCTTGGCCCCCGAGCACAAGTTTCCGACGGCTTTTCACGATGCTGAAGATGCCTATTGCTGGCTGCTGAAGCATGGCGAAGCGATGGGCATCGATACCTCACGTATCGCCGTGGGTGGTGACAGTGTAGGTGGCACCCTGGCCACGGCTCTTTGCATGTCAGCGCGTGATAATGGTTGGCACCTTCCACGCTGCCAGATTTTGCTCTACCCCTGTACCAGTGCCTGGCAGGACAGCGAGTCTCACCGCCGATACGCACAAGGCTACCTACTGGAAGCAGACACCCTGCAGTGGATGTTTGGCCACTATCTAAATAGCGATGAGGAACGCCACGACTGGCGTTTTGCGCCGCTGGAGGCTGCGGATCTCAAAAGCCTACCACCTGCATTTATCGCCCTGGCCGAACACGACCCCCTGGTCGATGAAGGCATCGCCTACGTGAACCGCTTACAGGAAGCGAACGTGAATACCCAACTGACCATATACCCCGGCATGGTGCACGACTTCGCACGCCTGGGCAGCATTACGCCCGATGCCACCGGTCAAGTACGCGCGGATATCGCCAAAGCACTTCAGCACCATCTTAGTAAGCACCCCAGCCCTGTTGATTTTTAATTTCCTCCCATGGGGCACGTCATGATTGGTACCTGTGGCGTCTCTTGCCCCAGGTACCATTTTGGGCAACAGAGTGTTGCAAGACAGTACAAATTCAGAACATAATACTAATAATAACAATTACCATTAACACATAAATATCATTCAAGGGGATTATCATGCACCAATTTCGTACCGGCCTGCGCAGGAAACTGCTCTCCGTGGCCATTGCTAATGCCTGCGCTGCGACGCTATTCGTGGCACCAGCTGCTCTCGCTCAAGACACTAATCTACAGCCAAATGAAAGCAGCGATACAAGCACCACACTACCGACCCTACAAGTAACCGAAAGCCGCCTCTATGAAGAAGCAACGGGACCAGTTGATGGCTATGTGGCCACACGTAGCGCGACTGGCACAAAAACTGACACTCCTCTTAACGAAGTGCCACAGTCAATATCTGTTATTACCCGCGATGAGGTTGAAGCGCGGGGAGCTCAGTCCATCGGTGACACCTTGAGTTATACCGCAGGCGTTATTGGTAACTCTAACGGGCTAGACCCAAGACGTGACTTTGTTTCCATACGTGGTTTCAGTGCTACAGAGCTTTTTTATCGCGACGGATTGAGGCTCACTGCGTTCAACAACCAGGGAAGAACCGTCTCAGAACCTTATGGTTTAGAGAGAATTGAAGTTCTCAGGGGGCCTTCCTCGGTTCTTTATGGACAAGGCGGCCCAGGGGGAATCGTCAATCTCGTTAGTAAAAAACCCACCGACATACCCCAAGGCGAAGTTCGAGTTTCTACAGGAAGTAACGATCTCAATCAGATCGCTACCGATGTTAGTGGTTATCTAGATGACCAGGGAGCACTGAAGTATCGTTTTGTAGGTTTACTAAGAGATGCGAATGCAGAAATTGACTATACAAAAAATGACCGTACTTATCTTGCACCAAGCCTCTCCTGGACACCGAATGATAGAACTTCTCTCACCTTATTAGCAGAATATAAAGAACTGGATACTGTTGGATCTTACTATGCACTCCCTCAGGCAGGTACATTGGATAGTAACCCCAATGGTGAAATCCCTCGCTCGCGTTTCATCGGTGAGCCTGGCACTGACAACTTCGAACAAACTTATTTTTCAGTGGCAAGTTTATTCGAGCATAAGTTCAATGACACAGTAACCGTTCGGCAAAATACCCGCTATCGTGAAGCAGAAACAGATATTACAAACATTTATGTTGGTCAATTGATGGATGACCTTCGTACAGTACCACGATATGGATTGAGACGAGATGAAAATGTTGACGCTATCACGACGGATAACCAGCTACAATTTGATATAAATACGCAAGGAGTTGATCATAAAATTCTGGTAGGTGTGGATTGGCAAAAAGCCAATAACGATTTCACTGTGGACTTACCTCAAGGCCTCACACCGTTAGATGTCTTCAATCCCGTTTATGGTACTAGCAGCCTCACGTGGACGACCCAAGGCAGCGCTTCACAAGAGTTAGAGCAGACAGGTTTATATCTTCAGGATCAAATAAAAATTGATGACCGCTGGGCTTTAACACTTGCTGGTCGTCATGACTGGAGCAGTCAAACTGATCGTAATCGTCTAACAAATACAGAAAATAAAGCAAGTGACAAAGAATTCACATATCGAGCAGGACTAGCTTACACTGCAGATAATGGATTAACACCCTACATTGGCTACTCTACCTCTTTTTTGCCAGTGGTAGGCCAAGGTGCTGATGGTGCAACTTTTGAACCAGAAACAGCCCAGCAATATGAGACTGGCATAAAATACCTTTCTAATGACGGCAATATTTCAATCACTGGTTCAATATTCGACCTGACTCGCCAAAATGTTACGACTTCCGATTTAAACAACCCAGGTTTCAATCAGCAGACCGGAGAGTGGCGCTCTAGAGGTCTTGAGCTTGAAGGAAGAGCAAGTTTACCAGTTGGTTTAGACCTAGTAGCCAGCTACACTTACTTGGATCTAGAAGTCACTGAAAGCAATACTGACAACCTAGGAAAAAGACCAACAGGACAACCTGAAAATATGGCGAACCTATGGGCCAACTACCACTTTAATAGTGGAACATTGAACGGTTTAGGTCTGGGTGCCGGTGTTCGCTACATAGGCTCAAGTTTCTATGATAGCGCCAATGAAAACTCACTACCTTCTACGACACTTTTTGATGCATCCATGAGCTATGATTTTTCAAGTATCGATGCTAGCTTTGAAGGCTGGCGTGCACAGGTCAATGCGAACAACGTTACAGATAAGGAGTACGTAAGTGACTGTGGATATTTCGGAAACTCGTGTAAGTATGGCGTAGGCAGGAGCGTAATAGGATCTATATCCTACGCTTGGTAAAACAAAGCCCCGAATTTAAATTCGGGGCTTTTTATTTAACCTATTCAATGTCAAAAACATGCTAAAAAAACTTCTACTTACTTTTATTGTTTGCCTATTCTCAAGCTACTCTGCTGGTTCTGAAAGACTGGCAATTGTCACTTCCGATTGGGCTACTGCTGAAACACTTAGCATGCTAGGAGTAACGCCTATAGCAATCACTCAGCTTAGAGGCTATCATATATGGACTGGCAATGAGACCCCATTAGGCGACGCTATCGACATAGGCTTAAAACCTATGCCCAACTTAGAGTTAGTAGCAGACTATAACCCTACGTTTATATTTGGTGATAATTCGATTTTATTACAGCATATTTCAGAGATGGCACCAACTTCTAATATCTCTCTTTACCCTTTTAAGGAAAACCCATGGGAATCTATTATTAATTTTACTTTCGACATTGCAGCACAACTTAATCTCTTGCAAGAAGCTGAGAGAGTTACTGCGCAAGCAAGCCAAAAAATGGCGATTTTAAGGGAAAAAATAGAAGATAAAGCCACTCCAGTTCTGATTGTTCAATTCAGAGATGATCGCCATGCTTGGGTTTACGGGAAAAACAGCTTACTACAAGGTGTTATTGATGAGCTAGGGTTAACCAATGCTTGGGATCAGCCCACAAGTGATATAGGGATTTCACTTGTATCTATCGACCAATTGGCAAGAACAGGAGGTCACCTACTTATTATTGAGAGCCCTGCTTTTCAGGCAACTATCCGTAATCGCCTTGAAAATAGCGGCATCTGGCGAGTACTTATTAGCCAACGCGAAGGAAAAATTACTTATCTTCCCGCCAAGTATTGGCCAATAGGAGCTCTTCCATCCGCTCTTCGGTTTGCAGACTCTTTGACCACCGCACTGACAGATGGTGGTAATGGCTCATAAATAATTGACTCTTCCCAGCATGAAGCTGGGAAGAGAGTTGCATGGTATAACAGCTACTTAGGCTAGGCCTTTATTAGCAATAGGCATATAACGTGAAGCTTCTCTTTCCTGTAATAACTCCACTAATTGCGAAAGTAATGTTTTACCAATGACGATTGAGTAATGATCATCAAAAGTGTTGATTGTGCGCCTCAATAGCTGGCCCAACTGATACTCTAGAGCTTGTCGCTGCTCCTTCGGTCGTCCATCTGCCCACCAGCAGTCTGCTGTACAGCGTAGTTTTGGCAAAGTACTAGTTTTTAATGAAAGAAACTTCAAGTGCCGCGCTACACAAAATATCCGGGCTAATTCCTCGCTACCCAATGCAGCGTAACCCTCACGGCCAGATGCATCGTATGATGCAATCAACCTTTCCAGATTAATGGCAAACTCCTCCTCACTAGGTTCCTTCACGCACGCCTCATTACCGTCGAGCGTTTCAAGCGATACACCTGGCAATATTACTGATGCAAAGTTAACAAAATCCTTCTGCCAATCATCAGCGCTCTTCTGGCCGCTACCGGGGATATAGGGATCCACCAGCGCCAACAGGCTCACCTCCTGGCCTTGCTTTTCAAGCCGTGCCGCAATCATTGCGGCCAAGGTACCACCTAAAGACCAGCCCAATAATCGATAGGGGCCCTGAGACTGCAAGCCCCGGATAGTTGATGCATAATCATCAGCCATCGCTTCCAACGACGTATCACAATGTTGAGGGTCGGTTAGCATTCGGCACGGTAGCCCATATACCGTGCATACTCCCTGTAGACGCCGTGCCAACGGTTGATAGTCGTAAAGGGTGCCCATACCTGCATGCAAACAGAATAATGGTGACTGCCCCTGGCTTTCGCCATTGAGCTTAACCACACCATCTAGCGAAGCATCCGAGGACTCTCCCAGCCCTAACAAGCCAGCAATGGTCGGCTTCTGCATCAGGTCGCGAAGTTTGAAATCGAGCTTAGCAGACTTAAGAGCCCGCACACGGCTTAATACCTTTAGACTTAACAGGGAGTCTCCACCCAGTTCAAAGAAGTTGTCGGTTTCGCCGACTCGTTTGACCCCCAAGACCTCCTGCCAAATTTCAGCCAGCTGCCAAGCTTCTGTAGTTGAAGGTGAAATGTATTCACGGGTTTCTTCTAAATAAGTTTTTGGTAGGGCATTGCGCTCCACTTTACCATTTGCATTCAGCGGTAGTGCATCAAGCATGACCACGTATCCCGGCACCATATAATCCGGCAACTGTTTTCCCAGTCGCTCGCGTAATGCACTTGTGTCTAGCTCAGTACCGGCTTGGAATACTACATAAGCCACCAGACTCGAACTACCGTTGCCTTCTTGGGCAACCACTACTGCTTCTCGAATTTCCGGCTGCGCTAGCAGTTCAGCTTCAATCTCACCTAGCTCAATGCGTAATCCTCGAATTTTTACTTGGTGATCAAGGCGGCCCAGGTACTCGAGCTGGCCATCTTCCCGCCAGCGCACCAGATCGCCGGTGCGGTAGAGGCGCTCACCCTCCGTGAATGGATCGGCGATAAAGCGCTCCGCTGTCAGATCACTGCGATTGAGATATCCACGGGCCAGGCTTACCCCGCCGAGATAGAGCTCTCCAGCGACTCCTGGCGGTGCCATGTTAAGATCACCATCCAAGACGTAGGTACGGGTACCGCTAATGGGTCGCCCAATGGGAATCTGGCGGTGAGCGTCATCACGACACCACCAGTGAGTGACATGAATAGTAGTTTCAGTAGGGCCATAGAGATCATGCAGGTGGGCACCATCAAGACACTCAGCCACATCTTGCTGTAGCGTCGCTGGAACGGCCTCGCCACCGCACATAATATGCTTGAGCCGCGTCTTGGTTTTAACATCGGGATAGGCCAGAAAGGCCTTGAGCATTGAGGGCACAAAATTGAGCGTGGTGACTCCGTGCCGCTGAATTAGCTCAATGATGCGTTCTGGATCCCGGTGGTCGCCTGGCTGGGCAATCACCAAACGTGCCCCGACACTCAGCGGCCAGAAAATCTCCCATACCGAAACATCGAACCCAAACGGCGCCTTGTGCAGTACGGCATCGGTATTGGTGAGTTGATAGGTCTCCTGCATCCAGACCATGCAATTGGTCAAGGCATCATGGCGGATGGCGGCGCCCTTGGGCCGCCCGGTGGATCCTGAGGTATAAATCACATAGGCAAGATGCTCGCCGTGCAGCGTCACCGCTGGATTGGTAGAAGCATGATGCGCAACATCTAGTCGATCCAACTCAACAACGCTTAGTCCATCAGCTACCGGCAATGACGCGCGCAAGTGGTGCTGAGTCAGCAACAGTTCAATGCCACTATCTTCGGCGATGAAGGCCAGCCGCTCCGAGGGGTACTCAGGATCCAGCGGCACATAGGCGCCCCCCGACTTGAGAATAGCCAAAAGGCCCACCACCATATCAATGGAGCGTTCCATGGCGATACCCACTCGAACCTCGGGTTGCACTCCCATCCCAATCAGATAGTGAGCCAAGCGGTTTGCACGAGCATTGAGATCAGCGTAATTGAGATGCTGATTATCAAAGATAAGAGCTGTACTCTCGGGGGTTACCGTAGCTTGACACTCAATCAGATGTTGGACTGGAGAAGGGTTGAGATACTGTTGAGCATTCTCACCCCACTTGCCCAGCAATTGACGTTCGTCTTTTCCTAACAGACTGATCTCGCTTATTGATTGCTGAGGCGCCGTTTGAAGACTCTTCACAATCCCGGCCATCGCAGCACTCATGTAATCACACAGCCGCTGGGCACCGATTACACGACTAACTTGCCCTTCCAGTTGGAAGCCATTACCCAGGTCATCCACCGACATAGTGATCGGGTAGTTAGTACGCTCTTGACCACCTAACATTTCCATACCTTCCCAGGTATGAGCGGGACGTCCCTCTCGTTGAGGGGCGCTATAACGGTAATTTAGCAAACTGGTAAACAGTGGAGTCCCTCCAGGTAAACCACTGCAGCGCTGTGCCAGTCCCAGGCTGGCATGCTCATGATGAAGTAGTTCAGACAGAACGTCATGAGTGTGGCGAAGACACTTACCGATACTTTGAGGCCCCATTTTAATACGCACCGGTAGCGTATTGATAAACATACCCAACGCCCGTTCGGCTCCTTCCACGCCTTGCATGCGTCCGAATAGCACGGTACCGAATACCACATCGTCATGCCCCGTGATTTTGCTCAGAACCAACGCCCAGGCTAAGTGGAACAGGCTGGCCGTGCTGACACCATGCCGCTGCGCCTGTCGCCGCACATGCTGGGCTAGCTCTGTTTCCACAGGAACGCGCACTTCTTCAATATCCCCACCATCGCCGAGTACGTCCAGCAATCCGAAAGGCGCTGTTGGCTCATCTATATCGCCCAGCCGCGCACGGAAAAAGGCCTCATGCTCTGCTAGGCTCACCCCTAACCGGGCCTGAGCTACAAAGTTGCGGAATGGGATCGGTCTAGGCAACTCGTCTTCACGGCCTTGTTGAATCAGAGCGATCTCATCTACCAATAGCTCAAGGGTGGTGTGATCCATCACCAAGTGGTGGCTAGGTAACTGCAAGAGCCAGCGGTTTTGCTCGGCATCGTATGCAGCAACCGCTCTTAGCATGGGTGCTCGGCGCACATCCAGGCGGTGATATTGGGGATCCACCTCGACGTTCAGCTGTTCGGCAATATTGAGAGAGGAATCTTGACTCACTTCCAGCCACTCAAGCTCCAGGGCAGCATGCTGGTACACCACCTGCACCGGCTCACGAAGTCCCTCCCAGAGTACGGCGGTGCGAAGAATATCGTGGCGCGCAATGAGCTGATTGAAACTAGCAATAAACTGTTCCAACCGTTCCTGACTATCAAAGCCCAACAGCCGAGGGGTCACATAGGCATCTCCCTTCTCCTGCAGCCGATGGTGGAAGAGAATTCCCTCCTGTAGTGGTGCTAGTGGGTAGATATCCTGGATGTTAGCAGCGCCGCTCGGCACTAGCGCTTCAATCGCGCTGATTTCTTCAATATTGAGTTCAATTAGCGTCAACATCTCAGGCTGCAGCGTTTGGCAGTCATAAGGAATCCGGTTGATGGGGATGACGACCTCGGCTTGCTGTGGCGCTTGTATCAGCGCTTGAGCGAAAGCCTCCAACTCCGGGTATTGGAACAAAGTGCGCACCTGGGCCTTCAGACCTCGATACCGCATTTTCTCCAGCACTTTCAGAGCCAGCAGCGAATGTCCGCCTAACTCGAAGAAGTTATCGTATCGGCCAACACGCTCTACGCTCAACACTTCAGACCAGATCTCTGCTAAGACTTCTTCCACTCCGCCCAGAGGCGGCTCGTACTCCGAGCCACTGTCTAAATCAGGCTCAGGCAATGCTTTACGGTCTACTTTGCCATTGGCATTCAACGGCAGCGCCTCCAGTGTGACCACAACTCCCGGCACCATGTAGTCCGGCAACCGTTGCCCTAGCGCCTCACGTAGTAAATTGGTGTCGAGTTCAAGGTCGGCCTGGGGAACCACGTAGGCCACCAGTCTCGAACCAGTGGAGCTTTCCTGCGCTACCACCACCGCCTCGCGAACCTTCGGCTGCGATAGCAGTTCAGCTTCGATCTCACCTAGTTCAATACGCAGGCCGCGTATTTTCACCTGGTGATCGAGTCGGCCCAGGTACTCGAGCTGGCCATCTTCCCGCCAGCGCACCAGATCGCCGGTGCGGTAGAGGCGCTCGCCCTCCATGAACGGATCGGCGATAAAGCGCTCCGCTGTCAGATCACTGCGATTGAGATATCCACGGGCAAGGCTTATCCCGCCGAGATAGAGCTCTCCCTCAACGCCCTGTGGTACTAGGTTCAGCTCACCATCCAAGACGTAGGTGCGGGTACCGCTAATGGGTCGCCCAATGGGAATCTGGCGGTGAGCGTCATCACGACACCACCAGTGAGTGACATGAATAGTAGTTTCGGTGGGGCCATAGAGATCATGCAGGTGGGCACCGTCGAGGCACTCAGCCACATCCTGCTGTAGCGTGGCTGGAACGGCCTCGCCACCGCACATGATATGTTTGAGCCGCGTCTTGGGTTTAACATCGGGATAGGCCAGGAAGGCCTTGAGCATGGAGGGCACAAAATTAAGCGTGGTGACGCCGTGCCGCTGAATCAGCTCAATGATGCGTTCTGGATCCCGGTGGTCGCCTGGTTGGGCGATCACCAAGCGTGCCCCAACACTCAGCGGCCAGAAAATCTCCCATACCGACACGTCGAACCCGAACGGCGCCTTGTGCAGTACGGCATCGGTATCGGTGAGTTGATAGGTCTCCTGCATCCAGACCATGCAGTTGGTCAAGGCATTATGGCGGATGGCGGCGCCCTTGGGCCGCCCGGTGGATCCCGAGGTATAAATCACATAGGCAAGATTTTCGCCGTGCAGCGTCACCAATGGATTGGTAAAGGCATGATGAGCAACATCCAGCCGATCCAACTCAACAACGCTTAGGCCATCAGCTACCGGCAATGACGCGCGTAAGTGGTGCTGAGTCAGCAATAGTTCAATGCCACTATCTTCGGCGATGAAGGCCAGCCGCTCTGCGGGATACTCGGGATCTAACGGCACATAGGCTCCACCCGCCTTTAGGATAGCCAGTAGCCCCACCACCATCTCGATGGAGCGCTCCATGGCGATACCCACTCGGGTCTCAGGTTTTACGCCTAGGCCGATAAGGTAGTGGGCCAACTGGTTGGCGCGGGTATTGAGTTGGGCGTAGCCAACTGACTGATCTGCAAATATTAATGCAGTAGACTCTGGCGTTAACGCGACTTTGTGCTCAATCAGTCGATGGATTGGCTGAGCAGCAAGATACTGGTATGAATTCACCCCCCATTCACTTAACAACCGCCGCTCTGCTTCTCCTAACAGGCTGATCTCACTTATCGCTTGCTGCGGTGCCGTTCGAAGCCTTTCTACGATGCCGACCACAGCCGAACGCATGTAATCACACAGCCGATGGGCACCAATCGAACGACTCACCTGGCCCACTAGCTGAAAGCCCTCTCCCAGATCGTCTACCGCCATGCCAAGAGGATAATTGGTACGCTCCTGGCCGCCCAACACTTCCATGCCCTCCCAGGTATGGCTGGAACTTCCTGCTTGCTGGGGAGCGCTATAACGATAGTTCAGCAAACTGGTAAACAGAGGCGCCCCCCCAGATAGATCACTACAGCGCTGCGCGAGACCAAGGCTGGCATGCTCGTGGTGCATTAGATCAGATAGAGTATCGTGGGTGTGACGCAGGCATCTATCGACACCTTGAGTGCCCATTTTGATACGCACAGGGAGCGTATTGATAAACATCCCCAGTGCCCGCTCAGCACCTTCGATGCCCTGCATGCGCCCGAACAGCACGGTGCCGAACACCACATCGTCCCTCCCAGTGGTCTTGCTCAGCACCAAGGCCCAAGCCAGGTGGAACAGGCTAGCCGTGCTCACACCATAGCGCTGAGCCTGTTGCCTCACCTGCTGGGCCAGTGCCGTTTCCAAAGTAACGCGAAATTCCTCGATCTCGCCGCCATCTCCTCGAATATCTAGCATCCCGAAGGGCGCGGTTGGTTCTTCAACATCGCCCAACTGCTCACGGAAGAAGGCCTCATGCTCTTCTTGGTTTATCCCTAGTCGGGTCTGGGCAACGAAATTGCGGAATGGGAGTGGTTTGGGCAGCTCATCTTCACGACCTTGCTGGATCAGGGAAATTTCTTCCACCAATAGCTCGAGGGTAGTGTGATCCATGACCAGGTGGTGGCTAGGTAGCTGCAGCAGCCAGCGTTTTTGCTCAGGATAATGAGCTGCTACTGCTCGCAGCATGGGAGCTCGACGTACATTGAGGCGGTGGTGCTCAGGGTTCACCTCGGCATTCAGTTGTTCGGCAACGCTTTGTGATGAGGCGCCATCCACGTTTAGCCATTCGAGAGCTAACTCGGCATACCGGTAAACCACCTGTACCGGCTCACGCAGGTACTCCCATAACACAGCAGTTCGTAGAATATCGTGACGGGCAATAAGCTGGTTAAAACCATCAATAAAGGCTTCCAGACGTTCTCGGCTGTCGAACCCCAGCAGACGCGGGGTGACATAGGCATCACCCTCTTCCTGCAAACGGTGGTGGAAGAGAATACCTTCCTGCAATGGTGCTAGCGGGTAGATATCCTGGATATTGCGGGCACCACCCGGCACGGCCGCTTCGATGGCGCTGATCTCTTCGCCATTGAGCTCAATCAAAGTCAGCATCTCGGGTTGGATTGCCGAGCAGCCACTTGGAATGCGGTTGGGGGGAATGATGATTTCCTGCTGCTCTGATGTCTGCGTCAATGCCCGGGCAAAGGCCGCCAGTTCTGGGCATTGGAACAGCGTGCGTACCTGCGCCGTCAGTCCCTGATGCCGCATTTTCTCCAACACCTTCAGAGCCAATAATGAATGGCCACCCAGCTCGAAGAAATTATCGTGTCGACCCACCCGCTCGATGCCAAGTATCTCCGACCAGATTTCCGCCAACGCTTCTTCTACATCTCCGTGAGGCGCGTCATACTGCGAGCCACTAGCTAAGTCCGGCTCTGGTAGCGTCTTGCGATCTACTTTGCCGTTGGCATTCAACGGAAGTGCATCAAGCGAGACCACAACGCCCGGCACCATATAATCTGGTAGCTTTTGACCTAGCGCTTCACGTAGTGAGCTAGTGTCGAGTTCACTATCGACTTGGGGAACCACATAAGCGACCAACCTAGAACCACCGGGGCCTTCTTGAGCGACCACTACTGACTCGCGAACTTCTGGCTGAGCTAATAGTTCGGCTTCGATCTCGCCTAGTTCGATACGCAGGCCGCGGATCTTTACCTGGTGATCAAGACGGCCCAGGTATTCGAGCTGACCGTCCTCCCGCCAGCGCACCAAGTCGCCGGCGCGGTAGAGGCGTTCTCCCTGCACAAAGGGATCAGCGACGAATCGTTCCGCCGTTAAGCCTTCGCGATTCAAGTAACCCCGTGCTAAGCCCACGCCACCGAGATAGAGTTCACCCGCGACCGCGGGCGGCACCATGTTGAGATCACTATCCAGTACGTAGGTGCGGATACCGGCGATCGGTTGACCTATAGCGACTTGGTTGAGTCCATCGTCTTGGCATGTCCAGTGAGTAACGTCGATGGCCGCCTCGGTAGGGCCATAGAGGTTGTAGAGTCCCGTGTGAGGCAGTCGTGCAAACACTTGGTTCTGCAACTCCGCCGGCAGCGCTTCGCCGCTGCATACCACGCGCATCAGACTCGTACAGGCTTCTTCTATCTCACCCACACCACCGCCATGCGCCAGGAAGGCCTGCAGCATCGACGGGACAAAGTGTAGCGTGGTGATCTTGTGGGTACGGATCAGCTCGACCAGTTGTGCCGGTTCGCGATGGGCACCTGGTGGCGCCATCACCAGTCGCGCCCCCTGCATCAGCGGCCAGAAGAACTCCCACACCGAGACGTCGAAGCTGAACGGCGTTTTCTGTAACACCACATCGTTGGCCGTTAGACCATAGGCCTCCTGCATCCACTGCAAGCGATTAGTCAACGCGTGATGGCGATTGGCCGCGCCCTTGGGTCGCCCAGTAGAGCCCGAGGTGTAGATCACATAGGCAAGGTGCTCGCTATGCAGCGCCACAGCTGGATTGGTAAAAGCATGATGAGCAACGTCCAGCCGATCCAACTCAACAACTCTCAGAGCATTGGTTACCGGCAATGATTCACGCAAGTGGTGCTGGGTGAGCAGCAGTTCGATGCCGCTGTCCTCGACCATATAGGCCAATCGCTCGGCGGGGTAATCCGGATCCAACGGTACATAGGCGCCCCCCGCCTTGAGAATACCCAACAGCCCCACCACCATCTCAATGGAGCGCTCCATCGCAATGCCCACTCGAGTTTCGGGACATACGCCTAGATCGATTAGATAGTGCCCGAGGCGATTGGCGCGAGTATTAAGCTCGCTATAGCTAAGCGACTGATCTTCAAATACTAGCGCTGTGGCCTCTGGATTTTCCGTAGTCTGCCGCTCAATCAGGTGCTGGATCGTACCAATTCCTATGAAGCGCGGAGAGTTATCCCCCCACTCGGCCAACTCTCGTCTCTCACTGGCGCCGAGAATATCAAGCTCTCCCAGGCGACTATTGTAATTCTCGCAAAGTGTCGTCAAGACCTGCTGGTAGCGCTCGAGCAGCTTTTCAGCAGTCCCCTGCTCGAAGAGATCGGTACGATACTCCAGATCGCATTGAACGCCTTCCTTTCCAATCACACAATTGAGGGAAAGCTCGAATTTAGTCGTGCCATTTTCTGCCCTCATTGGCTCAGCAATGACGCCATCAAATTCCAGTTGCTCGGCGTCACCATCCATCTGTACGCCAAACATAACCTGGAACAGAGGATTGCGTGACGGATCGCGCTGCTCACTACGAGCTTCCAATAGTATCTCTAGGGGCAGATCCGCATGATTCATCAACCCGAGAGCATCTTTCCTAACCTGCTGGACGATATCGCGAAGCGTCATAGCAGGCGATAAGTTGGCGCGAAACACTTGAGTAGATACAAAGTAGCCCATCAGGTCTTGCAGCTCATCGAACGGCCGACCAGCATGAGGCACTCCAACAGCGAACTCCATCTGATCGCTGTAGCGCGCCAGTAGGGCTTGCCATGCCGCTAATAGGATCATGAATGGCGTACACTTTTCTTTCCGACAGAGTTGTCGCAGCGCATCAACAAGGTCAGCAGGCAGAGCTATAGAAGAACGGGCACCTGAAAACTTCTGCACCCCAGGGCGCTTATAGTCAGTGGGGAGCTCGATGTCTGGTACTTGGTCACCCAGATAACTATTCCAATACGCTAAACTTTTCTCAAACTCACCACGCTCATATCTCTCGCGTTGCCAGGCTGCATAGTCTGTATATTGGATATTCAGTTCTGGTAGAAAGGCCTCATCCTGGGATGCCACTGCCAAGCAGTAAGCTGTTTTCAAATCCTTGGCGAGAATAGGGTTCGACCAAGCATCGGAAACGATGTGGTGCATACACACAGCAAGCACTTGCTCTTGCTCACCCACTTTTATCCATCTCGCCACTAAGGCCGGTGAGACGGTAAGGTCAAAGACATGGCTTGTAACTTCATTAATGGATACAGCCAGCCGAGCTTCTCGCTCTGACGGCGTTAGTATTGATAAATCCTCGCACTGCAGTTCGAACTTTGCACCGGTGGTAACCACTTGCATCGGTTCGCCGTTTCGTTCGACGAAATGAGTACGCAGTACGGCATGTCGTGCAATAACAGCCTTAAAAGCTCGCTCCAGTGCCTCAGGATTTACTTCCCCCTTTAGGTGAAAGACCCGTGGAAGATTGTAGGCACTCAACCCTGGCTCCATGTTCTGCAGTAGCCATAACTGATGCTGAGAGAAAGAGAGGGGAACGTGCTCTCCTACCTGGGTGCTCGCTACGATACTCTCTTGATACCGCCCACTCTGATTAGCGGCTAGAGATTCCTGACTCATACCATTCATTGATGAATCCTTAACTAGAGGCTGCTATTCGATTGAAAAGGAAGGATGTGCCTCTTCCTGTATTCCGTATTCACTCTCGCGTAGAGCGGCCCTCAGCTCGGCAACGGTGGGATGATCGAACACCACACCGGGGGCTATCTCGATGCCGAACTGCTTACGAATGCGTGCCACCAGCTTGATCACCAGCAAGGAGTGCCCACCCAGCTCGAAGAAGTCGTCATCAATGCCTACCTCATCGCGACCAAGCAGCTCAGCCATGGCCTGACACAGGTTGGCTTCCACGGCATCCCGGGGCTTCACCAAGGTTTTTCTTTCCGCTGTTTTTTGGGCCAAGGCTTCCAGCGCGGAGGTGTCTACCTTGCCGTTACCTAGGCGCGGGAAATGCTCAACAGGGATAAAACGAGAAGGAAGCATGGACTCAGGCAGTAGCACAGCCAGCTGCTCGCGAAGCTGGGCTTGGCCCTCAACGGACGTTACCTCGGCGTCAGCGATCAGGAACGCTACGAGTTCCTGGGTATCACCGCCCCGTCCCATCAGGCGAACCAGGCTCTGTTTAACCCCTGGCTGTGCTTGCAACATGCTTTCGATTTCCGCCGGTTCGATCCGGAAACCACGCAGCTTGACCTGATCGTCGGCTCGCCCAATAAGGCGTACGCCACCCTCGGGCAGCACACACGCCAGATCGCCTGTGCGATAGAGACGTTCACCGGGAATAAAGGGATCTTCGACAAACGCGGAAGCATCGCTATTGAGATAGCCGCGCGCCAGTTGGGCGCCGCCCAGATACAGCTCACCTACGCCACCAGTGGGGGTCGCGTGCAAGTTATCGTCAAGTACTCGGAAGCGGCAATTCGGCAGCAACTGGGTTAGCGGTAGCGGGCCCTCAACGTCTTGCGCCAGCGATACCGGGTGCACCATAACGCCCACCGTGGCTTCTGTGGGGCCATAGTGGTTGTATAGCTGGCACTCGGGGGAGATCCGCGCGATGCTCGAAAGTAAGGCAGATGAAGTTGCCTCACCGCCTAAAATCAGTGTTTTCGGCAACCGGGGAGCTTCGCACTCCAGCAGGGCCTCCAGATGGGACGGCACTATCTTGAGTGCATCGATATCGGCCGCCGACATAAAGCGCGCGAAGTGGTCGCCATCCTGCATATCGTCAGGTGCGGCGATCACCAGGCGGGCACCATTGAACAAGGCGCCGAACAGCGCCGTATTGCCCAGGTCGGTGGCCAGCGACCCGGTCAACGCCCAGCGCTGGCATACCGATAGCCCCATGGCCTTTGTGGCACCGGCGACGTAATTGAGCAGTTGACCATGCTCAATTACCACGCCTTTTGGCGTGCCGGTGGAGCCAGAGGTATAGAGAAGGTAAGCCACCTCGCCGAGGTCAGGCTCTGGAAACGACAAGGCACTACCCGCTTCATCCACTTCTTTTGGCAGCCCCACACTGCGGATGCCGGGAAGGGCCAGTGAAGTGGGTTCCGCCTCGGCGTTTTCAGCGCTTACTACTAGCGCGGGCTGGGCATCCTCAAGCACCCGCCGTTTACGATCTACGGGCCACTCTGGATCAAGCGGCAGGTAGGCGGCACCTACACGCCATACTGCCAGTAGCAGCACGACCAAATCAGTGGAACGGGGCAAATTGAGCGCTACATAATCTCCATGTTTGACGCCCTGATTATCCAACCACCGCGCGATACCATTGATGCGGGCTTCTAATTGGGCGTAGCTCAGCGTGCGGCCCTGCTCTTCAATGGCAATGGCATCAGGCGCCGAAGCCGCCCAGGCAGCGATATGGGCCGCTACGCTACGTTCCCCAACATCAACTTTTTCATCGTCGGCCAACAACAATGCCCGCTGCTTTTCAGGGGAAACAAGCGGCACCAAAAATAGTTTTTGCGCGGGGTCGGCTAGGCCCGCCTGTAGCAGCGCCTGGTACTGCCCCAGCAGACACTCAGCCGCCGCTCGGCTATAGCAAGATGGGTCGGCGCAGAGCGTCGCCACCACGCCGCTCTTACTGCGGCCTATCTGCAAGGCAAGTTCAAATTCTGCCGATGGCCCTGGCAACTCTCGCAAGCGCCACTGCAAACCTGCCGTATTTAACTCATTCACGCCTTCTGAAAATGCGAACCCCACTGCGAGGTGGCGCTTATCAGGCAGCGCATCAATCGACCAATACTCTTGGGCTTGGGTATGCGCTTCTAACTGCTCTGATAAACGGGCGATACAGCCAGAGAAATCGCTATCAGCGACACCTTCAACCAGTACCGGCAGTACCTTGTCGAAGAGCCCGATCGCCCCTTGCATCACCTCGTAATCCTGACGGCAGTCGTGTTGCCAGCCACCTAGCACACTCTCATTGCCGCTAATTCTGGCGAGTAACGCCCACCAAGCTGCCTGCAATACTGCCTCAGCGGATACTTGAAGCTCGTCTGCAAGGCTATCGATACGCGCCACTTGGTCTGGTTCGAGCCGACAAGCCACATATTCATGCTCTACCCGCACGCCATAGCGATTCGCTTGCCTTGCAGGTAAACAGCATGCGCCTGCCTGCTCGGCATGCTGCTGGTGCCTTTGCCAATACTCACGGCCCTCTTCAGCGTCATCGTCGTTTTCGAGAGAAGCGCGCCACTCGATGAACTGGGAATACTGCAGCGCAGACTCATCATCGGCTCCTCCGCTCTGATCGTAAGCCTCCACCAACGCCGAGAACAGCGACTGCAGGCTGCCGCGATCCGCCACCAACGCCGAAACAGCCAGCACTAATACCCAGTTTTTTTCACCAGTACGCAGCAGCGCTGGACGTAGCAGCTCGCCACTCTCGACCGCCATGGGCCGAAGCTTGAGTGCCTCGCTATAGTTTTTGAGAGCGTCATTGAGATCACCGTCGAGCAGTGGTTCCTGTTCATATCTGCCGCGTAAGTCCTCATACCGCCACTCAATAGCAGGTAGTTCTTCAAGCGCCTGGTGTCGCAGCCCGCGATACCCCGCTACGCTCTTCAGAGCCGTCGATAGGGCTTCATGCTGCTGCCTAACATTACTCAGTGCGCTTTCTAGCCGTGAGCTATCAAGTGCACCTTGAATATCGGCCACCATAACTTTGGCTTGCACCATGACATCGACCTGCGCAGACGCTGCCTGCTGGGTGCCACCTTCATTAGTTTCCGCCGCCGTCAGTACCGCGCGCTGTTCAGGGCTAAGCGGCCAATGGGCAAGGCTCTGCTGTTCCGTTATCGCATTCATTTATTGACTCCCAATACCCGTGACTTCATTGACCGACCAACTCGGCATCGGCACTTGCTCCTTGAGCCTCTTCCAGCGCCGAACGCTCATAGATGTCTCCCATCGCTACCACGATCTTGCGTGGCCCCTCGTAAGGATCCCGGGCATGGGCCGCTAACATGTTGTCGACCATCACCACATCGCCCCGGCGCCAGTCGAAGCGCACGGCACAGGCTTCGTAGGCCTCGCCGACAACCTTCATCATCTCGTCGCTAATCACGGAGCCGTCGCCGAAATAGACATTACGCGGCAGGCGCTCCTGGCCAACCATGCCAAGCAGGTCTTCTTTCACATCAGGCTCAAGGCAACTGACGTGGTGGAGCTGCACCTGATTGAAGAACACCCGGTCACCGGTCACTGGATGAGTGACTACCGCAGGGCAGCGCGTGCGTGTCTGCAGCTCATCGTCCCCAAACCACTGCCACTCGATTCCCGCTTCTTTGAGCCGCGCCTCCACTTCCTCCTTGCTATCGGTTTTGAAAAAGTCTTGCCAGCTCACGTCCAGGTTGCGGGTGAAGGTGCGCACATAAAGCAGCCCTTTACGCTCGAACTCCTCCACAACATCGGCGGGCAGTTGGCGCAACATCTCCCTGCAGTCAACGATCGGGGTGGCACCTCCCACGGGAGAAGGGAATTCGCAAAAGAACAGTTGCTTGCGCGGCCAGCGCTCCAAATGCGAGCTTTCGTTGTGATAAAGAATCATCTGGCGCTCGGGATAGGGGGTTGAACGGTAGGTATTGCGCCCCCCTTCTTTCTTGGGCAGGTCACCATAATTGCCGTAAAGTCCCGGCTGGATAGCCTCGGCAAAGGCTTCAAACTCTTGCGGTGTGGTCAGACCAAAGTTACGGAACAGAATGCCTGCATGCGTGCGTAAGTGTTGCTCAATAAAGTCGCGCTGGGAGGTTGCCCACGCCACCGCATCAAGGTCAGGATCCGTCGCTTCGATCACGAGAGGAAAGACCCTTTTTTCGTCGAGCAGCGCCGTTCGTATCGGTGAGTCACTGTTGGTCGAGGGGCGCGCACCTGGCTGGGATTTCAGGCTGCTAAGCTTGTTGAGTTTGGAACCTTTTGAAAGCTTGTTTTGCATAGCGTGTTTCTCCATTTGGGGTAAGCGAAACTCCTCGACGGGCGTGTTGGGAGCTTCCACGATCTGCGCTAGTAGCGACTGCCAGGCACCGGTTAAGTGCTCAATGGTTTCGCGTCGGTACAATGCGGTGGCGTAGACCCACTCGACTGATAGTCCGGTGTCACTCTCATTGACGAATATCGCCATATCGAACTTCGACTCTTGCCGAGGCTGAGGCATTACCTCCACTTCCAAGCCCGGAATTGAGAACCGCTCGGTTGGCGTGTTTTGTAGTACGAAGAGGGTTTGTATCAGGGGGGAACGGTCGCGCTCACGACCAATCCCCGAAAGCTCGACAATTTTGTCGAAGGGAACATTTTGATGATCGAAGGCATCCAGCACGCTGGTCTGTACTTGCTCAAGCCAGTGGCCGAAATCAATCTGGCCATCAGACAAACGAGACCGCAGCGGGATTACATTGACAAAAAAGCCAATCAACGGCTCAACATCGGGATGGCTACGGCCAGCGACATCGGTTCCCACAATCAGGTCGTGTTGACGGGTCTGGCGATGCATCAACAGCTGAAAACTCGCCAATAGAAGCGTAAATAGCGTGGTGCCACGCTGTGCGGCAAGCTTGTTCAACGCTTGTGATAGGTCTGGACTCAGTGTCATGCTCAGGGCACTACCGGCATGCGATATTTGGCTGGGCCTAGCGAAATCCCCCGGTAGTGTTGAGAGCGGGGGAGCATCACTTAGATAGCGACGCCAGAAGGTTGCACTTTGCTCGAAGGCCTCTCCCGACAATGCTTTCTCATGCCAAGCGGCGTAGTCCACGTACTGGATGGGGAGATCGGTCAACACATCTTCACCTTCTCCGATAAGCGCCTGATAGGTAGTGACGAACTCCTTGATGAAGACAGCTTCTGACCAACCATCAAATACAATGTGGTGAACACAGAGCAGCAGCAGATGCGACCGTGGTGCCAACCTAATTACGGCGGCACGGAGAAGCGGCCCCGAGGAGAGATCAAATGCGCGCTGGGCATGCTCCTCCATAAGCCACCGGGCTTGCTGACTCTGCTGGTTGCTCTCCAGGTTAACCAAGTCGACCCATTCAACCTCCATAGGGTTGCCGGATGCGACGACCGCAACCGGTTCACCTTCTTCGTTCTCAGGGTAACGGGTACGCAGTACTTCATGGCGATCTACAATTACGTCAAACGTTGACTTAATCGCTTCTGCATCAAGCCTCCCTGTGAGGGTTAGAGCAGTGGACATATTGTAGGCAGTTCGCTCGCGGGTAGAGCCTGCCAGCCGATCAACCATCCATAGCCGCTTTTGGGCCGGGGACAATGGCATTTCCTCACGCCGAGGGATGGAAGTTAGTGGCTCTCCACCAGCCATGTCATTCATACCGGTAGAGATAAGGGGGGCCAATTCGCACAGAACCGGGGACTTAAATAATTCACGAAGAGCCAAGCTATGCAGGCCTGCCGCTCGTATGCGTGCAAGCACCTGCATTGCCAACAGAGAATGACCGCCTAGCTCAAAAAAGTTGTCGTGGCGGCCGACCCGCTCAACACCCAAAACCTCAGCCCAGATTGCCGCTAGCGTTTCTTCCGACTGCCCCTGGGGAAGCTCGTACCGTGTGCCACTGGTCAAGTCAGGCTCAGGCAGGGCCTTACGATCCACCTTGCCGTTGGGGTTCAGTGGTAACGTATCGAGCGTGACCACGACTCCCGGCACCATATAGTCCGGCAGTCTCTGCCCCAGCGCCTCACGCAGTGAACTAGTGTCGAGTTTACTGTCGGCCTGGAGCACCACATAGGCCACCAGCCTCGAACCACCGGGGCCTTCTTGAGCGACCACCACCGCTTCACGAACCGCCGGCTGAGAGAGTAGTTCGGCTTCAATCTCGCCAAGCTCGATACGCAGGCCGCGGATCTTCACTTGGTGATCGAGGCGGCCCAGGTACTCAAGCTGGCCGTCCTCCCGCCAGCGCACTAGGTCGCCGGTGCGGTAGAGACATTCGCCCTGCGCAAATGGATCGGCGACAAAACGTTCTGCGGTAAGGTCAGGGCGGTGCAGATAGCCCCGTGCCAACCCAATGCCTCCGAGATAGAGCTCCCCCGCAACTCCCGGTGGCGCTAAGTTAAGATCTCCATCCAGCACATAGGTGCGGATACCGGCGATGGGTTGACCGATAGCTACGTGGTTGCGCCCATCGTCTTGGCAGGCCCAGTGAGTGACATCAATGGCCGCTTCGGTGGGGCCGTATAGGTTGTAGAGCTCCGTATGAGGCAAGCGGGCAAATACCTGATTCTGCAGTTCGGCCGGCAGCGCCTCACCGCTGCATACCAAGCGTGTCAGACTGGTGCAGTCTTCAACCTTGCCATGAGCCAAGAAGGCCTGAAGCATTGAAGGTACAAAGTGCAGTGTAGTGATGTTATGGCTACGGATTAGCTCGACCAATTGTGCCGGTTCGCGATGGGCTCCCGGCGGCGCCATCACCAGCCGCGCCCCCTGTATCAGCGGCCAGAAGAACTCCCACACGGAAACATCGAAACTGAATGGCGTTTTCTGCAGCACCGCACCGTCGGTCGTCAGCCCATAGGCGTCTTGCATCCACTGCAGGCGGTTGGTCAGCGCGTGATGACGGTTGGCCGCACCCTTAGGACGCCCGGTAGAACCCGAGGTGTAAATGACATAAGCGAGATGTTCACCGTGCAGTGCCACCTCCGGGTTGGTTGACGCATGATGCGCCACGTCCAATTGATCCAGCTCGATAACGCCAAGGCTCTCAAACACCGGCAACGTATTGCGAAGGTGCTGTTGGGTAAGCAGTAGCTCAATACCGCTGTCTTCAACCATATAGGCCAGACGTTCGCTGGGGTAATCCGGATCCAACGGTACATAGGCGCCCCCCGCTTTAAGAATGCTCAGCAGCCCCACCACCATCTCGATGGAGCGCTCAACAGCGATGCCTACTCGAGTCTCAGGTTGTACGCCTAAACCAATCAGATAGTGGGCCAAGCGATTGGCCCGGGTGTTAAGCTCGGCGTAGCTGAGATGCTGATCATCGAAAATGAGGGCTGTAGCTCCAGGCGCCATATCGGAACGACGCTCAATCAAACGATGGATCGGGGCTTCCCATTCGTAATGCTCATCATTGACGCTCCACGTCTCAAGCTGTTGCTGCTCAACGTCACTTAACCAGTCAATGTCACCGACTCGGCGAGTAGCCGACTCACTCAACTGTTTCAGCACTCCCACCAGATGCTGGATCAATATCTCGGCAGCGGCATCATCTAACTGTGACCGTGAATAGCCGCAGCAAAGCTCCAACGCCTCCTTATGGAAGACGACCAGCGTGACGGGATAATTGGTTTGCTCGCGGTTATCCACTTCGCCGAACGTCAGCCCGCCTGGCAAATTCTGGTGTAACGCGGCATCAACGGGATAGTTCTCGAATACCACCAAGCTATCGAACAGTGCCTGGCCACCCTGCCCCGCCCAGCGTTGGATTTCGTATAGCGGCGTATGCTCATGCTCGCGACTCGCCAAGTTTTGTGCCTGTAACTGGCACAACCACTCGTTGACGCGAAGCGAGGGGTTCAATGAAACAATGACTGGCAAGGTATTAATAAAGGGGCCGATCAAGTTTTCTGCTGCCGGTAGCTCAGCGGGTCGTCCAGCCACGGTAGCTCCAAAACAGATGCTATCTTGCCCCGTATAACGTGCCACCAGCAGCGCCCAGGCACCTTGCATTAAAGTATTGAGCGTTATGCGAGTCGCTTTGGCGAAACCCTCCAATCGTTGAGTGGTCGTGCTATCCAGTGACAGGGTTATCTCTTGATGCCCAGCTTGCGCCTCGTAAGGTCTAGGGGTGGTGCTCACTAGGTGCGTGGGTGCATCGAGACGCTGCAGCTGGTCACGCCAGTAAGTCTCACTGGCATTGGTGTCACGACGCTGTAACCATGCAATGTAATCACGATAGCGTCCTTCTGCAGATGGCAAGGCCTCTCCGGCGTAACAGCGCAACACCTCGCCCATCAGTTGCGACGTACTCCAGCCATCCAGCAGCAAATGGTGGCGCGTCCAGATAAAGCAGTATCGGGTTTCTGCAATTCGCACCAACGCCAAGCGCATCAGCGGCGGCGCCGTCATGTCGAACGGTTTCCGCTGCTCCTGGGACAGTCTCTCAAGCGCCGCTTTTAGATCCACTCGTTCGCGCCAATCCACTTCAAACCACGGCAGATCAACGTTGCGCGCCACCCACTGCAACGGCATTCCAGCACTCTCCAGGAAGCCACTGCGCAGAACCTCATGGCGCGCGAGTACTGCTTGCCAAGCGAGCTGGAAGCGTTTGACATCCAGGTCGTCAATTTCTACCTGCAACTGGTTCAGATAGGCTGAATCTTGGTCATCGTAAAGGCTGTGGAACAGCATGCCCTGCTGCAACGGGGACAGTGGGTAGAGATCCGCCAGCTGGTCAGTGTCAACAGGCAAGCCGTCAAGCTGCTCTTGACTCAGCCCCGCCAGCGGGAAGTCCGAAGGTGTTGCGCCACGAACGCCACTAGCACAGTGCTCAATCAATGCCTCTAGTTGCGCTTGGAAGCTTACTTGCAAGGCATGTATCGCTGCCTCGCTGTGAATCTCACGACTGTAATTCCAGTCGAAGCGCAGTTGGCCATCTTGAACCCAGGCCACCACCTCAATCCAGGTACGGCGCTTGCTTTGGGGCGCGCGAGCCTGCCCTGCATTCTCTTTAGCGAGCCGCCAGGCCCCATCGCCCTGTAGGGAGCGATCCAACTGGCCTAGATAATTGAAGGTGACCTGGGGGTAGGCACCACCGACCAGCGCGGGCTCTTCTTTCAAATAGCGCAGCACGCCGTAGCCGAGCCCCTTTTCAGGCACTTGGCGAAGTTGCTCTTTGATTGCTTTTAGGCTTGTACCGGGCTCCGCATTACCTGGGGTCAGGCGAACCGGGTAGAGCGAGGTGAACCAACCTACGCTGCGACTGAGATCGATACCGTCGAACAGGTCTTCGCGGCCATGGCCTTCCAGTTCGATTAGTACACTGTCTCGCTCCGCCCATTGGCACAGGGCGCTCGATAGTGCATTGAGGAGCAGGTCATCTACCTGGGTACGATAGGCTTTATGCACCGGCCCCAGCAGTTGCGTGGTGGCCTCGGTAGGCAAGCTGCCAACGAGCGATGCGGTATCGGCGACGGTGTTGCTGCCATGGGGATTCCGTGCCGGTAGGCTGGGCTCTGGCGCTGTGACGAGACTTTCCCAATAGGAGCATTGCTCAGCCAAAGCCTCCGATTTGGCATAGTCGGCCAGGGCACGCGCCCACTCATCTAGCAAGGTGGTTGCCGGTGGTAGGTCGACTGTCTTTCCTGCACTTAACTGCGCGTAGGCCGCTTGCAGGTCGTCGAGGATCACGCGCCACGAGACGCCGTCTATCACCAGGTGGTGAGCCACTAGCAGCAATCGCCCTCCGCGCTCGCCTCCCAGTGCCATCCAGATAGCACGGAACGGCCGCGCCAAACTCAGACTGCGTTGCGCAGCATCGGCAGCCTGGGTGATGGCCTGCGCCGGATCCGCATGATCGCTTACGTCCACGTGCTCGAAGAGATCGTCGGCTAGCTTGCCATAGGCTTGTTGCCAGCTATCGCCAACGCGCTCAAAGCGCAGCCGCAAGGCGCTATGGTGATCTACCACTGCCTCAATGGCACGCCGTAGCAGCGCGGTATCTACACCACTGGCCGCTTCCAGCATCAACGACTGATTCCAGTGCTGTGGCTCGGCAAAGTTCTGCTCGAAGAACCAGCGCTGTACCGGCAGCAGCGCAAAGGAAGCTGCTTTATTGGGCGCAGCCGCTTGTTTAGGAGCGGTAGCAGCTAGAGGCGTGGCCATCGCCGCCACGGCGGCCACAGTCTGCCCTTCCATCAACTGCTTAGGCGTTACCTTGTAGCCACGTTTACGCGAACGCGCGACGATTTGCAGACTGAGGATTGAGTCACCACCCAGCTCGAAGAAGTTGTCGTTGCGCCCCACCTGCTCGCAGCCGATTACGTCGGCCCAGACTGCGGCTAGGGTTTCCTCCGCTGCTCCCTGGGGAGCTTCGAATGCTTTACCACCACCCGCTTGTACTGGCTCGGGCAGCGCCTTGCGATCTAACTTGCCATTGGCGGTTAGCGGTAAGGCATCTAGCCGTACTATGGCACTGGGCACCATATAGTCCGGCACGCGTTCGCCAAGCTGCGCGAGTAACGCGGCGTCATCGATGTCGCTTCCGGCTGCCATAACCACGTAGGCGAACAGTTGCGCACGGCCTTCCTCGTTTTCCCGCGCTACCACTTCGGCCTCCGCGATGCACGGTTGATCGCGCAGCAGGGTAGCGATTTCGCTCGGTTCAACCCGATAGCCGCGAATCTTGACCTGATCATCCACACGGCAAAGAAACGTCAAGCTACCGTCGGCCAGTTGGCGCACACGGTCACCGCTGCGATAGAGCCGCTCCCCCGCATGGAAGGGGCTGGCGACGAAACGTTCCGCCGTTTGCCCCAGCCGCTGTAGATAGCCTTGAGCCAGTCCTGGGCCACCCAAGTAGAGCTCGCCGGCAACACCCTTCGGTACCGGATTAAGCCAGGGATCCAGCACCCAGGCCTGAGCATTGGCCAGCGGTGTGCCGATAGGCAGTGTGCTGGCAGCTCGATCGGCTATGTCAGCTTGCTGGGTGAGAATACCTACCGTGGTTTCCGTAGGCCCGTAGTGATTAAGCACTTGGCAGGTTGGCTTAAGCTCGGCGATACGTTCCAGTAGCGCCCAGTCGGTCGCTTCGCCGCCCAGAATCAGGCGCTCGTGCGGAAGCACGTCAGCCGGGGTTGCCGCACTCAGCAGTGCCCGCAGGTGGCTGGGCACAATCTTGAGCACATCCACCCGCTGTTCCCGCATATAAGCTGCAAAGGCATCCGGGTCAAAGGCGCACTCGGGAGAAATGAGGTGCAAGGTGCGGCCGGTGCACAAGGCACCAAACAGCACCGTATGCCCCAGATCCGCCGCCACCGTCGACACCATCGCCATGTTGCGGGCACCTTCTGGTAGCGCCAGCGCCTCCAGAACACCCTGTACGTAATTGGCCAGAGCACCGTGACTAACCGCCACCCCTTTAGGCTTGCCCGTGGAACCAGAGGTATAGATCACATAGGCAGTCTGCTGAAGATGGATGACGGGGGATTTATTCTCTACGGCAGCCGGAACATCGTCGGCAAACGCCAGCTCCATTACCGGAACAGCATCGCTCCAGTCGCAAGCCGTACTGCTCAGCATCAAGCGAGCGCCACTGTCAGCCAATTGATAGGCCAAGCGCTCGCGCGGCAGTTGCGGATCCAGCGGTACGAAAGCCCCGCCCGCTTTGAGTACGGCGAGGATACCGAGCACGTACTCGCACGAACGCTCGGCGTGAATGGCAACACGCACCTCGGAACCAACGCCTTTTGCGATTAGTGCCTGTGCCAGACTCTGGGCTTGGGCATCCAGGCTGGCATAGGTATAACGGTACTGCCCGTCGTTTACGGCTAACTCATCAGCATGAGCTACCACCACTTTCGACAGCAGGGTGGGTATAGCCTGAGTGAGAATCTCGCTTTGGTTTCCTTCCAACACGGAGATAGGCTCAGGTAGCGACAGCATCGCAGTGTGAGACCGCGGATCAGCTACGACCTGCTCGGCCAGGAATCGGAATGCCTGGCAGAAACGCTCGATCGTGGTGGCATCGAATAGCTCTGCGGAGTAAGCGAATAGACCTGCTATTCCCTCGGGCTCATCGCAAAAATCGAGACTCAGGTCGAAGTGAGCAATACCCGTGAATACCTGCTCGGCTTGAATGACTAGGCCAGCCACGTGACGCTCCGCCTGCCACATTTCCTGCTGAGTACACTTCACCTGAAATAGCGGATGTACCCCCGGTTGCCGTTCTAGCTGTAGCGCCTCCACCACTTGATCGAAGGGGACATCCTGATGCAGCTGGGCATCGATCAGGGTAGCGTTCACCTCATCTAACAAACGTTCGAAATTTCCAGTGGGATCAATCTGAGTGCGCAACACAACGACATTGATAAGGTACCCAATTAAGCCCTGAAGCTCGGCTTTATGCCGATTGGCAATCGGCGCCCCTACCTTGATATCTGTCTCACCGCTAAAGCGATACAACGTCTGCTTCAATAGCGCCAAGATCACGGCGTAGAGTGAAACGTTTCTTTCACGGGCTAGGCTACGTAGCTGCTCGCTCAACTCACCGGGAAGCGTAAAGCGCAGTTGGCCTTCGCTCGGTGCGGACATCGCTTGGCGTGGGCGATCCAAGGGCAACGCTAGCGGGGGATGATCCCCCGAGAGGCGTTCACACCAGTGAGCAAGTTGGCCCTGCCGCTCACTACTATGTCGCTCACTACTGTGCTTCTGACGCTGCTGCCAAACCGCATAATCTGCGAACTGTACTGGCAGTGGTGCAAGCTTGACTTCTTGCTGTGTGCACGCACCCTCATAAAGTGCGCATAGATCATCGATGAGCACCTGCACTGACCATCCATCGCCAGCAATGTGGTGCTGCACGACAGCTAACACATGGTGCTCCGTGGACAAGCGGTAGAGTGCGATGGTTAAGGGAGGTGCCTGATCCAGGGCAAAAGCCTTCCGGGCCAGTTTGGTGAGTGCGTCATGCAGTGCCTGCTCCCGTTCATCCACGGTATCACCGGGCATCTCGTCACAGATCAACTCAGGATGCCAATCCTGCGCTAGCCGCTGAACAGGTTCTCCCGCCTCACTCAAGGGGTAGTAAGTACGCAAAATGTCATGGCGTTGCACGAGATCCTCCAGCGCTGCATTGAGCGATGATGGATCCAACACCCCCTTGAGATGCAGTGCCCCTGCCATATTGTAACCAGCGCTCTGGGGATCAAGTTGCCACGTCAGCCATAGGCTGCGCTGTCCTTCCGACAGCGGTATGTCGCCTTGGCGCTGATCATCTTCAAGACGGGGGATGGCCATCCCTCGTTGATCCGATGATGCCGCCAAACGTGCTTCGATAGCTTTAGCCATGGCAGACAAGCGCGGTTGCTCGAACAGCGAGTGCAGAGATAGCTCGACGCCCCAGTAATCACTGATGGTGGCGGCTAGCCGCACCGCCGCCAGAGAATTACCACCGCTGGCGAAGAAATGAGCATCGCTGCCTAGCGGCTTACTTTGCGACTGGGTGTCGTCATCCCCCAGCACCTGGTGCCAGAGCTTCGCCAACGCCTGCTCCGTTTCGCTCCCAGCTTCCGCAGGCGATGGCGATGACTTTCCTCCGCCCTCAGCGTCACCATCACTGACAAAACGCCCAAAGGCGTGAATGGCGTAGGCATCCAGGCTACCCGCCTCCCAGCCTTGGCGGCAGGTGCTGCGCTGCAATTTACCGCTGGAGGTTTTGGGAAGACCGCCTGGGTTAAGCAGTAGCACTACCGAAAGCGGCTCGTGGCAAGCGGATCCCACCGTCTCGCTTAGTGCTTCGACCAGCTTCTCGGCGGGCACTAGCTTCTGTATGCCGCGGGAGACCTCTGCCGCGACGCCAATCCCCTCGGCGCCTTCAGGGGTGGTCACTGCAAAGGCTGCCACGCGCCCTTTGCGCACTGCTTCCACTTCCGCCTCGATAGCGCTCTCGATATCCTGAGGGTAGACGTTATGGCCGCGCAGAATGATCAGGTCCTTAATACGCCCGGCGATATACAGCTGCCCTTCGTGCAGAAAGCCTAGATCGCCAGTGCGCAGCCATCGATCATCGCGGGCGTCGTGGTTCTGTGCATCAGCATCATCGGTGCGCTGCCAACTGACCCCATCGCGGGTGACAAAGGCTTGCGCTGTTGCTTCTGGGTTCTGCCAATACCCGTGCGCCACGCTGGGCCCATTGACCCAGATCTCGCCGACGTCACCACTGGGCAGCGAGTGAAGCCCCTCAGGGTCGACAATATCGATAGCGTGACCGGGTTCCGGTGTACCGCAGCCCACCAGGGTGTTGCCTTCAACCGCTGAAACAGCCTTTCCCTCGGCCAGCGATTGTTGAGAAAAAGCAGTACCCACCACGCCCGTACCGCGCGAATTACAGCTAACCAATAGCGTTGCTTCGGCCAAGCCATAACAGGGTGCTGCGGTATCAGCGGCAAAGCCCGCTGGGCGGAAGCGTTCGATAAAGCCCGTGAGGGTATCGTGGCGTACCGGCTCGGCGCCTGAGAACGCGACCCGCCAGCTAGATAAGTCGAGCGCCTCAAGCTGCTCGTCACGGATACGCTCAAGACACAGTCGATAGGCGAAATCGGGGCCACCACTAATGGTGCCCCGGTGGCGGGAGATCGCTTCCAGCCAGCGTACCGGCCGCTGTAAAAAGAAAGTGGGGCTCATCAATACCGCAGGGATACCGCGATAGATGGGCTGCAGCAGGCCACCGATCAGCCCCATGTCGTGGTAAAGCGGCAGCCAACTGACGAAAACATCGTCGGCACCAATCGAGAAGCCCGTCTCAATAGCACGCTCGTTCGCCATCAGGTTCCCATGGCTAACCATCACCCCTTTGGGAGTGGCCGTGGAACCTGAGGTGTACTGTAAAAAGGCGAGATCACCACGCTTTGGGCGATGCTCAATCCAGTGTTCAGCGCGGCTCTCATCTACGGCATCCACGGGGATCAGTTCGGCGCTGCCGAAGCCTTCGCTTGCAGATGCGACCACATCGATAATCGTTGTAGAGGTGAGCACACAGGCGGCCTGGGAGTCGGCGGCAATGGCGAGCAGACGTGCCAGATGTTGCTGCTTGGCCGACTCTGGAGGGAAGACCGGCACGGCAATCACCCCGGCATATAGGCAGGCGAAGAACGCCACCACATAGTGTTCATCGTTATCCAGCAGGATCAAGGCACGCTCACCAGCCGGGAACCGCTGCTGGAGCTCGCTGGCCAGGGCGCGGGAACGCCGCTCCAGGGTGGCGTAGTCAAGGGTGGTCTCACCTTGTGCGTTCACTACAATCAGCGCCCTGTCGCTGGGCCTTTCCCGGGCCAGGCGACTTAAATGCTCAACGAAGCTGTGGTTAACAACGTTATGGGACGGGTGGCTGTTCATCGTCTGGGCGTGCCTTATATTCATATGCGTACCTGCTGGAACTCCTGGCCGTGGCGTGGGATTGAGCCGTTGTATTCAGTCTTTGGAGAGGTTGCCGTGACCTTCCGCCATGGCGACGACGACTTTGCGCGGCCCTTTGAACGGCGTGCGTGCATGGGCGACCAGCATGTTGTCGAGCATTAGCACATCGCCTGCCTGCCAGGGGAACATCACCGTTTCGTCGGCCAGTACGCCGCGGATCTCATCGAAGATGGCATCGTCGATGGGGCTACCATCGGCAAAGAAGACGTTGCGCGGCATGTCTTCGGGGTCAAGCAGCTCTTCCAGCGACTCTCGTACTTCTGGCTGCAGGTTGGAGACATGGAAAAGATGGCCTTGGTTGAACCACACCTGCTCACCGGTGACAGGGTGAGTCTCTATGCTTTGGCACAGTTGGGTGGTACGCAGGTCGCCATCGGGCTTCCACTCACAGCGAATACCCGCGCGCTGGCAGAATGCCTCCACTTCAGCGCGGTCTTCGGTGTTAAACACCTTTTGCCAAGGCATATCGAAATCACCGTAGTTGCGTACGTAGAGAATGCCTGGAGCAAAGCGCTCACGAATCTCTACTGGCATACGGCGGTAAATAGCGCGGCTATCGGCTATCGGCGTCTCTCCCCCTTCGGGGGAAGCGGTGACACAGTGGAACCAGATTTTCATCGGCCACTCGCGGGTGTAGGCCTGCTCATTGTGGAGGGGAATATGTTGATGGGCGGGGTATTCGGTGGAGGTATAAATGCCTGACGAAACCGCTGAGCGTGGCGTAGAAGCGAACTCATAGCTCAGCAGAGGATGACCAAAGGCGGCAGCAAACTGCTGAAAATCGTCCACGGAGGGAACATCGAAGCCTCTTAGCAACACCCCGCCGACTCTGGCCACCAACGTCTCAATATCAGCACGCAAATCGCCAAAGGCTTCCAGCAGCGGCTGCCCTGGATAGGTGGGGGAAATCATAATGGGCAGCTCCGAATCAGCAGGCCCCTGACGTTTGGATATGGTGTTGGTTTGTTGCGTTGGTGTTGCGCTTTGGCTGTCCATTATTGATCTCCTAAAAAGTCGTTGAGTAGCGTTAACTCTGGGCATAGCTCTTTGCATAGCCCAGGGCAGCGGCATAGCCACTCGGCGCTGGCAGCGGCCATGCCTGCAGAGGTGATGACACGGGAAGCGAGTGCTTAAGGCAGTAACTAGCAGGCGGCACTGCCGCTGGGCTAACCGAGAGCGCTTGCAGATGGTCCGCGATTCCTAAACCCAAGGTCTTGAGTACCGCTTCTTTAACCACCCAGCGCTCCATGAAGGGCAGCGTGGCACCGCGAATGTGGTCGCGCTGCTCGCTCGGCGATAGCACCAGCCCGTGCAGCGGCGCCAGTTCGGCCTCGGATCGACGACGCTCAATATCGACCCCCACCGAGCCGCCGGGAGCGAGCGCGATTAGGGCGACATGGCCAGAGTGGGAAACATTGAAAGCAGGCCCATCAGCGTTTTCCAACTCGGGTTTGCCGTAAGCGTTCTGAGTGAACACCAGCTTTTCTGGCGCTATACCGGTGTGCGCGGATAGCAGTCGCCGCAGGGCAGCGCGTGTCGCCACAGCGCGTACGACATCGGCGTGATGGCGAAGCCGCTGGGCGCGCTGCCACCCGGCTCGGCTCAGCAGCCGGCCATCGTCGTCGGCTACCGGGGCATTCAGGTCGAGCGCTAAGCGCCATACCTCAAGCCCCTCTGGCACCCCTTCAGCTAACCGCAGGCGCTGCATGAGGCACCTCCTCGAGCCGTCGGGCCAGTGCCCGCCTTAGGGTATCCAGCACTTGCGGTTGCTGCTGGCGAATAAAGAAGTGCCCTCCTTTGAACCAGTCTAAAGAGAACGCCCCGCCGGCTTCCCGCTGCCACGCTTCCAGACGCTCTTGCTCAATATCGTCTTCACGCCCGGCGAGTACCTGCAGTGGGTAAGCAAGCGGCGACCCGCCGCGATAGCGAAAACTGCGGCAGAGGCGATAGTCCGCCATCAAGATATCGAGGGTAAGGCGCAGCAGCTCAGGGCTTTCGAAGACCTCCTCTGGGGTGCCGCCCTGTTGGCGCAGATCTGCGATTAAGGCCTTATCGTTATCAAGCCCCGCCAAGCGCTCTGAGTCACGCATTGAGGGCGCCGCGCTGCCTGAGGCGAATAGCATCCGTGGCTGAGGGCGCCCCACATCGCGTAAGCGTACCGCCATGCCATAGGCCAGCAGCGCCCCCATGCTGTGGCCAAACAGGGCAAAATCACCGCGCATCCGCGTTGCCTGCTCTTCGCACAGCCGCACCACCTGGGTCTCGAAGTCATCGATAAGTGGCTCACCCAGGCGTTCGCCACGCCCAGGCAATTCGACGGGATATACCTCGACCCAGGCGGGCAACTTGCGCTTCCAGCGTAGATACATGGTGGCACTGGCCCCGGCGCAGGGCAGGCAGAGCAGCCTTAAACGCTTAACCTGCATTCACCTGCTCCGCCTCACTTTTGGCCTGCGCATCCATCCACTGGCGTAGCGACAGCGGCCGCATATCAGTCCAGGTCTTTTCGACGTAGTCGAGGCAGGTTGGCTTATCGCCGAGCACACCGGTATCGGTCCAGCCAGCGGGAATCGCTTTCCATTCTGGCCAGAGGGAGTACTGCTCTTCGTGGTTGACTAATACGCGGAAGACACCATCTTCACGATCAAAACAACTTGTCATGGAATTAACCTCATCGTTGCCAAAGGAATGAGAAATAAAACGCAATTGCTTCTCATTACTTAGTGACGAGTGAGGAACCAGAAAATTTAATGCTGGAAAGGAAGAAAGTAGAAAAAATAGGGGGAGGGGTCGCTAGGGCGTCGGCATAGCATGACTCTTGCCAGGCTAAAAATTGCTCCAGCGGGAGGCAGCGTTAGCTAGCGACCATTGAGTTAGCCTGAAAATCGAAGGAGGAGAGTAAAAAAAGTGGCTTATCAGCTGCGCTCATCACCGCTTGGGATCAGCCCTGTTAGCATCCAGAGCTGTTCTGCTTCATGAAAGACTCGGCGGTGCTGAGAAGAAGCCGCTAACCACGCATGCAGCGCCTCGCGATCAGCGTCGCTCAACGTCTCTTCATGCTCGCGCATCAGCCAGTCTAGCGCCGTTTGCCAAACGGCATCGTCGCCGCTGTCGTTATCCATCGTTACTGTCAAACCTCGCTACTGCTGCCTGCTGAACACCTGTCTCGGGAAGCGTGTAATATTATCAACGCTATTTGCTGACAGTGTAACAAAGCGACAACAAAGAAGGGACGGAACGTGGGCTTACCGATCTGGCAACGTCTGACCTAGGGTGCCTCTGATTAACGTAATGAGCGAAGGCTAGACAAGGCAAAAATCAACGAAAAAGCGGAGTTTACGAGCTGTAAATGAGCATTTTGAGGCGATTTTTAACGCCGTATAGGCAAGCGCAATAGTTAATCAGAGGTTCCCTTGTAGCGACTGGCGGCAATGAGTCATTGCATCGCGAATCATAAAATTAACTAACGTGGTGGAAATACCTAACAAGTGGGCCACTTCCCGCTGCGTATGACTTCCCGAACGATAGAGCTCAAAGGCGCGCCGCGTACGCTCGGGCAGCTCGTCCAACGCGTCCACCACCTGTGCCAAGGCCTGGCGGTCAATGGCGATCACCTCTGGGGAGTGTGACGCGTAAGAGGTGGTATCCCCTTCCTCTTCTTTTGCAAACAACGTTGACTCAAACACGGAACGACGGCAACGGTCAATGGCGAGATTGCGCACCACCCGTGACACGTAGGATATGGGCTGCTTTACCTCAAAAAGCGTGGTTGCCTCTGAAATTTTTAGATAGGCGTCTTGCACGACATCATCGGCTTGATCAGCATTGCCCAAGACTCTTGCGGCGACACAACAGAGCCGGGGCCGCTGATTAACGAAGATGTCTTCTAACTCAGCGCTCCAGGTCTGGGTATCCACAGCACGGCCTCCTGCCTTGATTAACACTACGGAATAAATGGCAATAATTATTATTTGCGTTATAGCCTGGTAAGTCAACGGGTGAGAGCTAACTCACTTTTTATAACGATATGCCTGCTGGTAAAGCGCCGGTGTGAGGCATTTATACCCCTGGCGCCTGCGCAGCGTTGACTTCGCGGCAAAGATACTCATAATGCAAACAAAAACAATTATCACTTAACCACGTGCTAAAATAGCCTTCCGTACGGAAGATGTCGACGCGTTGGGCTGACTGTGTAGATATGGACACTTAAACATTCGCCATGACGCTTTTATCCACAAAACACAGGCATGATCGTGGAATATCAACAGGGTACTTTCTGTCACTACGTACGCCGTAAAACCACTGCATTATCGGGTACTCTGCTAATCAGTTTATTGATGAGCACCGTGTCAATGGCGGGAAATGGAAGTATTGAAGCGCCCGTAGCGACGTTTGATTTCGCCATTGCCGAGACCCTCAACGCGATTGGTCATCCCCCGAGGTTTTTAGCGGGTCTAAAGGGATACGAAACCTACTCACGTCAAGATGGCGCTATCCCTAATACGACTAACCTTGGTTACCGTTTTCTGCCAAACTATGAACTACTGGCAAGCCACCCTCCGCAGCATATTCTGATTTCACCACCCGCCCATACCAGCTTATTGCCAAGGCTCAGTGAAATTGCCGATGTTAAGGAGTATCCGCTTTACAACTTTTCCGAAATTAATAGCGGACAGAGCCATTGGGAAGCAGTGGAGGCGTTGACGCGTCAGCTTGGAACCCTCGTCAATGACTCCGCTGCATCAGAGCAGTACATTGAGCAAACCAACCGCTACTTTGACGATTTAAAAAGCCAGCTTGATAGCATCGATGAAGCAGTTTTAATGGTACGTCTAGTGGATGAGCGCCATGCCCGCGTTTATGGCAAAGGAAGCGTGGAAGGTATGGTATTAAATCGCCTTGGCCTCCAGAACGCTTGGCAGGACGACTTAGGTCAGTGGGGGATGACGACCATTAGCGCGACACCTCTATTTAGCATCGACGCTAAAATGATATTCCTTGAAAGCCCCTACGACCCTCCGGGTGGGCAGCGTCAACTACTCGCTGATGGCCAGTGGCGGCATTTACCAACCGTGAAAGAAGGCAACTATCTCATTATTCCTACTAACTACTGGTCTTGGGGAGGCCTACCTGCGGCACTGCATTTTGCCGACAGTCTTGCCAGCCATCTTCTTGAAAGCGCCGCACCGCCATTAAGATAGGCGATGCGGCGCGAGCGATTAAAACACCCAATTCAGTGCCTATGCGCTACCACTTGTAGGACACAGTACCCAGCACAGTGCGTTCGGCCCCCCAATAGCAACGCCCTCCGTTGTTACAGCGAGCCACATACTCACGATCAAAGAGGTTATTGGCGTTAAGATTGGCACTCCAGTTATTGCCAAAATCATAACCGATGGCCGCATCAACGAGTGTCTCACTACCTACCTCTAGAGTGCCATAATCTAGGCTCTCCGGCGGGTAGGCGTAGGACTTGCCCAAGTAACGGACACCGAGACCCGTTTGCAGGCCGTTCAAAGCCCCCTGCCGGAAAGTATAATTGGCCCAAACAGAGGCCTGATGACGCGGAATCCCTGTAATTTGCTCATCTTCTAAACGCGAACCGGCATCTTCGACAATCCTGGCATCGATATAACTATAGGCAGCAGTCAGGCTCAGGCTTTCGCTAATACCGCTCTTAACCTCTACTTCTAAACCCTGGGATTGTGTCTCACCAATCTGGCGATAGTCACCGGAGCTGCCGTCGTAGCTAACATCATCTTGCTTAGTGATGTCATAAGCAGAAACCGTTACCTGGGTATTCCAACCCTCCGGCTCGTATTTCACCCCTAGCTCTACTTGGTCGCCGGTAATAGGTTTGAAGTTGTCTTCAGTGTTAAGTTGAACCGGCACGAAAGTGGTAGAGTAACTCACGTAAGGAGAGATGCCGTTGTCAAACTGATACATCAACCCGGTTTGCCAGCTGAATGCTTCGTCGGAGCGCTGAGTATCTTCATTAGCTGCAGTATAATCATCGTATTCACTATCCGCCCAGTCGTAACGACCTCCCACCAATGCAATCAACCCGCCGACTTTGCCCTGCCATTGAGCATAAGTTCCGGCCAAATTTTGCTTTAGATCGCCATCACTAGAGAGACTGGAGGTTTGCGGCTCGCTGCTATACTGAGGGTCAAAAATATCAATAAGATAGAATTCACCACTGGCAATGTCACTAGCATACTGGCTCTGTACGAATGACGTCCTATCGAAGCTGGCGCCGAACAACATAGTGTTTTCGAGCGCTCCGGTGGTCACATTGCCGACCACTTGGTTATCAATGGAGTAGATTCTAGACTCGTTGGCGCGATCAAGATTATAGGCGCCAATGTTAGAACCGTAACCTGCATCAACGAACTGCAACCAGGTTTCCTGCCGATCTACCAGAGATCGCGTATACCGCCCGTTTTGGCGAAACGTCCAATCATTATCAAAGCGGTGCTCGTATTCGTAACCTAATGTCCAAAATTCCCGCTCAAAGCCATCCCAGTCAGGGTGCCCTAGGTTGGTGTCGGTGCTCAATTTACCGCCTGGATTGTCGAGCAGAGTACCCGACGCCGGTAGCCCTAATTGAATCTCGGTGCTGTCTTTTTGATATTGTCCCAGCAATGTCAGGGTATCCCTATCGCTCAGATCGATGGCCAGCGAAGGGGCAAAGTAGATCCGGTCGTCCTCCATGCTATTGATTTGCGTATCAGCCTCGCGAATCAGGGACACCATTCGACCACGGACGCTGCCATCTTCATTCAGAGCGCCCGACACATCAGAGGAGAACTGCCGTCGGTCATGGGTTCCATAGCTAAGATTGACCTCTCCCTGTCGTTCATAAGTTGGGCGTTTACTGACCAGGTTTACTAACCCACCGGGCACGTTTTCGCCGTACAGAATTGAAGTCGGCCCCTTGAGTACTTCTACTCTCTCTAGACCATAAGGCTCGGCCGAAGTGGCATAGGCATTGGACTGCACGCGCAAACCATCGCGGTAGGTACCGTAACCATAATCCCTTTGGTTCATGCCGCGAATGTAGAAAATATCGCCTGCCAGAGCATCACCGCCAGGGTAGTTAGCACTGTTAACACCTGGCACATAATCTAAAATGTTACCTAGTGTTTGTGCTCCCTGATCCTCAATCTGATTCCTCGTTACCACCGAAATGGCGCGTGGTGTTTCAGACAGTGGGGTATCAGTTTTAGTTGCCGTTAGACTGCGATCTGCCTGATAACCCACATCTGGCCCCTGTGCCCCCACTCGCTCTGCTGTTACCGTCAGACTCTCCAATTCGGAGACCGATTCTTCTTCCTGAGCTGCTGAATAAACTGGCACCGCAACCAATGTGACGACCAACAACCCGCTTTGACAATACAGCGCGTATTTTCCCTTGAGCATACAACCGTTCCCCTTTTAAAAGGCTGATAAATTTTCAATAAAATAAATTATTATGATTATCATTTGCATTTTATGGTAAAAACTTTCCTCACCTCAAGTTCTCTTTGCCATTTCCCGTTCTCAAACCATAAGCAAATTCTCTTTTTTCAGAACGCTTACTTATTCCCGCTCTTTCACCTGAAGAGCAGTTTTGAACAGCGCGCCGCACAGAACATTCGAACTAGAACCTCGCTATGCAGAATGCCATCAGGGATACAGGGGTCGTTTAAAGCCAGCAGACTTAGTTTCTGCCCTGCTAAAAGTGCGAAGATCATCACTGTCATCTCCGTGTCATGAATGGCTAGTTACATTGAATAGATACAGTTTTGCCATTCACTAATACACGATGAATGCCCAGGGGAAATACAATGCTTGATAGCAGCAATGACCTACTCGAAACGGTGAAACAGGCGGCGTACGAGGCAGGTGCGCTGTTACGCGAGGGGTATTCGCTAAAGGGAAGAATTGCCTTTGAGCAAAAGGGGGCGTCAGACTTTGTCAGCTACTACGATACGGCCGCCGAGAACATCATTATCGACTGTATCAACAGCGCTTTTCCCGATATCGCTTTCCTAGGTGAAGAGAGCGGGCTGACGCCAACCGATAGTGACTATACCGTCATCATTGACCCTCTTGATGGCACCAGCAACTTTCTGCATGGGGTGCCTCACTTCTCGGTCTCCATAGCGGTTACCAAGGGCGATGAGCTGATCATCGGCATTGTCTATCAACCGCTGCTTGATGAAATGCTTTGGGCCAGCCTTGGCACCGGCGTCTTCCTCAACGACACGCCGCTCACGACGCCTGAACCGCGCCCACTGAACGAGATGCTGGTAAGCACCTGCCTGCCCTACCACGCTAAAGGCGACTGCACGACGTCCATAAATCAACTCGCCGTGCTAATGCCCCAAGTGGCTGGCATCCGCAGCCCAGGTTCTGCGGCGCTGGAGATCGCCTATCTCAGTCTAGGCCGCTTTGATGCCTTTTGGTCTCAAGGCGCGGCGCTTGAATTTTGGGATATCGCCGCCGGTATTGTGATTGCCCGAGAGGCTGGTTACACCGTCACGGATCTCACTGGCGAGCCGAACCCCGCTCAATGGAACAGTTTACTTGCGGCACACCCCGAAAAACATAGCCAACTGCTAGCGTGTTTAGCGCCTTACTGATAAACGATCAACGTCATTTCTAATCGCATCGGTTAGCCAATCAAGCAAAGGCTAACCGCCTAAGACCTACCCCTCGTCTGCTTTCCCCAAGGACGTTTACCCTCTATCACGTAAATCTTTTCATTTTTTTGTTAAAAATGAGAACCATTAGCACTAGAATGGAGGCATTATCATCAACCCTATCGCTAGGAGTCATTCATGTTCGAGGTCAAAGGCGCCACCTTTGAAATCAATGGTAAGCAGATTTTAAATCCCATTGACCACAGCTTTCATGAGGGCAAGGTTTACGGCCTGATTGGCCATAACGGCTCGGGTAAGTCGACGCTGATCAAGCTCATGGCCCAGCAGCAGCCAGTAAGCCAGGGGGAGGTTCACTTTGACCAGCGCCCGCTGAGTGACTGGGGAAATCGTGAGTTCGCCCGTCAGGTGGCTTACCTGCCCCAGCATTTACCAAGTGCAGAAAGTCTTACCGGGCGTGAGCTAGTCGCCTTTGGCCGCTACCCATGGCACGGGCTGCTAGGCCGCCACACCCAGAAAGACAAAGATGCCATTGATCGCGCCATTGCCCTGACCCACACAGAGGCCTTTGCCGACCGCTTGGTCGACACGCTCTCCGGTGGTGAACGTCAGCGAGTCTGGCTGGCGATGCTACTCGCCCAGGGCAGCCGCTTCCTGCTGTTGGATGAGCCGCTAGCGGCCCTGGATATCGCCCACCAAATCGAAGTGCTGGCGCTGATCCGCAAGCTGTGCGACGAGCTGAACTTGGGGGTTATTATCGTGCTGCATGATATCAACATGGCCTCGCGCTACTGCGACGAGCTGATGGCACTGCACAGCGGCCGCCTACTCGCCCACGGCGCCCCCAACGATATGATGTGCGACAGCACCTTAGAGGCTATTTATGGTCTACCGATGCAGGTCATGAAACACCCCAACGGAGAGCACAATATCGCCGTGGCGCAATAACGCTATTGTCCGAGGCAAGATACTTTTTAAAAGCACTCATTCGCAATCAAATGCTTCAACTGATACGCATTATCGATTAAGCTGAATGCCACATGTCCCTGTGTGCTGTGTCAAAACCTATGTGAAAGCCCTTGTTTGAAAGACCTGCGATGGAGCCTCGCGATGCCCTCTGCTCTGCGTCAGCCACAACTGTTCGAGCCTTCGTTAGCGTCCTGCTACACCGGGCCGTTGGCGAACTTTACGCCGCCGTTAATAGGTGGAACGCCACCGCTGGAAGCGTTCAAAACAGCCCGTTGGCGGAATGCCGATTGGCTTAAAGAGGATCTCTCCCGTTTCGCTGGGCAGTACCCAGACGGAGACCAGCGGGCAGTGGTATCGATCTGGTCGAAGTGGCACTTAAGCGCGCTAACCGTTCCCACACTGACAGCCAATCTGCTGCTTAACCGTGACTTGCCGGTGGGGCTAGACGACATGCAGGTTCTCTTTAACGATAAAGGCGCTACCTCGCGGCTGTGGGTACCCCACGAAGGCACCCCGATAACCACGCAAGATCCTTTTGAGCGTTTTGCTACTTTGATTGAGCAGCACTGGGCACCGTTAATTGAGCAATTAGCGGCCATCTCCGGCGCCGCTCAGCGGGTGTTCTGGAGCAATGCCGGTGGCTATCTGGATTTTTACGTCAATGCGCTAGGCGAGCACCCACTGGCTAATCGGCAGGCGTTTGAAGCAGCCAAGTCGCTGCTGGAAGCACGCACCCTGCCCAACGGCAAGCGCAACCCGCTGTTTCAGCCGGTGCGTTACTTTACGCCTAAGGGGAGTGAGGAGGTTAAGCGGGTGCGCAAGCTCTGCTGCCTGCGTTACTTACTGGATGAGTTTGATACCTGCGGTACCTGCCCACTTGAGGGCTGCGACCTGGAGGCGCGCAAACGCGCCAAACAGGCCGCCCGTTAAAGCGGTTTAGATATTTATTTGCGCCACCGCATCTTCACTTGCTCGCGCACGCTGCTCGCCTTTCAGCTCGCTTAATTGCCCCTTCGACATCTCCAGCAATCGGTCGGCGTGGACGAAGTAGCTGTCGTCGTGGCTGATCGCAAACACAGTTTTCCCCATCGCTTTTAAGTGCGGTAATAGCTCGCGGTAGAACAGCCGTCGGAACTGCGGGTCTTGATCCGCCGCCCACTCGTCGAGCAGCAAGATATCGCGTTTTTCGGCAATCGCTAGTAGCAGTGCCAAGCGTTTACGCTGCCCTTGGGAGAGCTGGGTGTTGATGACGCGATCACCCTCCCACTGCAATTTGTGCTGCATCTGCAGTCGCTCAAGCCAGGTATCAACGACCTGCGGGTCAGCAGGCAGGCCTTCAGGGCCCATGGTCTGATCAAACTGATGGAAATCGGTAAAAACGCTGGCAAAGCGAGCGCGGAACGCTTCCCACTGAGCAGCAGTGACCACCTCGCCATCAATCTTAATAGTGCCGCTTTGGGGGCGGTATAACCCCGAGAGTAGCCTTGCCAGGGTCGACTTACCGCTGCCGTTGCCGCCGATCAGAAACACCTGCTCACCGCGCTCTAGGGTCATATTGAGCGGCCCCACCTGGAAGCCCTCGCCTTGGGCAGTGTCCGGGTAGTGATAAGTGACTTCCTCCAGCTCCAGATGCTGCCAATCGGCCAGCGTATCGTCAACGGCAAAGCTTGATTGGTACTCGGCTAGCTCCAGGCTGCTCAATTTATCAAACGCGACCTGGGCACTGATCAGCGTTGGCCAAGCGCCCACCGCCTGAATCAGCGGCGTACGCAGGAACAGCAGCGTCAGCGCGAAGGTGGAAGCCACCGTGGTATTCGCCCAGCCCAATCCATTAGAGAGGAAAAACACCACCCCGATGGCACCCAACATCATAATGTTAGACCAGTTGTTAGCGCTTAAGTGGTAGGTATCGGCGCGGATAATGTGGTGACGGTAGTCACGGGCATTGGCGGTATAGCGCTCATCATAAAAGCGCCGGGCACGGTCGCGGTTCAGCGCCAGCTCTTTGCGCCCTTCAATGGCTGCCTGGAAATCTTTATAGAGGCTGTCTTCGCTTTCACGCACGAGGCGAAAATGGCGATACACCCGCGACACCAGCACCCAACCCACGCCCATGGTGAACGCGATCCACAGCACGGTGATCACCACCATTTGCGGCGAAAGCCATGCCAAATAGGCCACCGAGGCAAGCGTTAGCACCACGCCCTGAATCAGCTCCGGCAGACGCACAAAGCCAATGGTGATGTTACGCACATCGCTGGACAGGCTAGCAAGCAAGGTGGCGTTGCCCAACTGCTCCAAACGCTCAATATCGGTGTCGAGGATCCGCTTCACCAGCCGCGAGCGTAGGTCAAACACAAAGTGGTGCCCCAGCACGGTGAGCGCCAATTGCGTACTGAGTGTGACTGCCAGGAGCACCGCCAGCAGGCCGAGAAATTGCGGCAACGCCGCCATACTGCCTACTTCAATAAGCCGTTGGTTGATAAAGGCAATCACCCCGACCCCTAAGCCAGCGCTCAATAGGCTCAGAGCAATGGCGCCTAAAAAGGGCCAGCGGTAGTGATGAAATACTAAGCGCAGCAGTTCCATGGGGCTCCTTGCCTTCTGTAAAGAGCGCTGAAGTCTACCAGCAGCACCGCTCACCAAGAAGACGTCATTTATAATGGCTTCAAACCGGTGGTCTGACAGCCTGTTTCAGAGGGCTATCTCAAAGAGCTATTTCAAAAACCATATCAAAGCGCTATTCCTAAGAGCTATTCCTAAGAGCTATTCCTAAGAGCGGTTTCAACTGGCTATGTCTAACTGGCTAAGTCAGATGGTTATCCCAGCGGAGTTCCAGGCTGGCGAGTAGCTCAGGCATCGCCAAGTCAGGCGTTACTCGATAGAGCCCGCCCTGGCCGGAGGAGACCAGAAAACCGCCATTGCCATCACAGCGGGCACCAGCGGCGTCAGGGAGTGCCAGGCTGGCGACAAGATTGCCTTGTGCGGCATCCAGCAGCAGTACCCGGTTGCCGCGAGGGGCAGTCACCAGGACATTGCCAGAAACACGGCTAAACGCCACGCTGGCAGTGTAGTGCTTCAGACTGGCGGTGACTTCATCGGCCAGCGACAGTTCGGAGAAGTGCCCCTGGGCATCCAGTCGGCAGATCAGTGGGTGGGTCTCCCACTCGGGGCCTTCAAACTGATAACCCGCGATCACCGTACCATCCGCCGCCACGTCGAGATGACGGCAGCTGAGCTGGTGGTGTGAAGGTTCGTGACGGGCCAGTACCTCACCACTGTTACGATCCATCAGCATTAGCGCTGGTGCCATAGTGTCCAGGTTGAGCTTAACCCGGCCGTAGTCAGGGTGTGTCTGGATACCCCCCAAACCAATCACCAGAGTGTCACCATCCGGCATCAGCCTCAGCTCATGGGGCCCAATGCCGTCCAGCGGCATATCGCGCACATGGGCGTAGTCGTTGTCAGCGTCGTAAACGCGCACTAGCCCGGCGCTGTCCTCCAAGCGGTTGGCGGTGACATACAGATAGCGCCCGTTCAGGTCGAACACGCCATGCCCGTAGAAGTGGTAGCCCTCCCCAGCCGCAAGGGTGTGGGCTAATTGGCGGCTGTCCCCATCGATCACATGCATCCGTGTACCAGGGCGGCGAGCGAACAATACGGCCTGGCGGGAGTCAGGCCGTAAACAGCCGCCGTGGCAGCGCTCGGGCACCTCGATCATAAAGCGGGTCTCACCATCCAATGCCACCCCGGCGATGTAATGCCCTCCGCTGGGGTCGTCGACCGCGCTGAACAGCCAAGCGGCTTCCTCTCGCGCAGGCAGCGCCCAGCTTAACGGGGTCAGCGCCATGGCGACGCTGCCCAACCCCACTTTGAGAACCTGGCGTCGCTGCATGGTTTAATCCCCATCGCTGGAGTTAAAGCCTCGCACCAGCCCCAGTTCACCAGCGATCTCATTACCCAGCAGGTGGCGTAACTGGCTGATATCGAGGTAAAGCGACTGTAGACCGCGAAACGCCGCTTCGTCGTCCAGGGCAAGCACTAAGCCCGACGGCTGGTCGCGGGCCTGGGCGAGCGTCTTATCGAGCTGGTCACGAAATGCCTCGGCGAGCGGCAGTGCCTCGGCCTCGCGCAGCAGCGCGGTAAGGCCCGGCAAGAAGCCGGTACGCAGGCCCTCCAGGCTGCTCTCTACCAAACGGACCGAGTTGCCGCTACGCCAAGCTTCGGACAGGTAGCCGTTGGCGGGGGCGCCCTTAAGGCCCATGGGTTCCCCAAGGCGTTTATCTTCTAGGAGCTCAAGGGCCTGGATGGCGCTGGCCAAGGTGGTTTCCGTGTAGTCAGAGGTGCCAAGATAGTGCTCACCAAAGGCCTGCCAGTCGCGATGCAGCGCATTTGTGGTATCCGCGATATGCGTCGTGATGGCCTGCATCAAGTCGCAGGCGGCAGGATCGCTAAGAGCCTGTCCATCCATGGCGTCGTCATAAAGCAAGTACTCAAGGGCGGGAAAGCCCTGGACCGCCACGCTATCGCCGGCAATCACCTGGGCATCCAACGCGCTGGTTGCTTTTAACCACCCGTTCACCTTGCGGCCTACCAGGTTTTTGCGATCTGGCCAGAACTGGAGTTGCCAGCCCCGGCTGTTCTGCTCGACGGGGCCGAACTGTATAAAACGCACCGCCTGCCAGGCCTGATAGGCGCTCAGCCAGTCATTTTCTAACCGCTGCCTTAGTGCCTCGTCGGGGCTCTGACAGAAACGCACGGCGCTAGTCTCCAGGCGTTCAGAGGCGACGCTCAGTTCGGCATATTGCATCTCTACCGCGCCGTGCCATATATCCCGCGGCGTGGTGTTCTCCGTAGCAAAAGATAGCGGTGCAGCCAAAAGTGCACAGGCCAGCAAACCCAGCCGACGAAACGTAGCCATCACATAAACTCCTTGGCAATTAAGCCTTCCAGCAACACTTATAGGGATTCAAGAAAGCGAATGAGTTCAGCGCGCTGATCCTCAGGCAAGTCACGATAGCTCTGGGTGGCCTCTTCCGCCTCACCGCCGTGCCAGAGAATCGCCTCTTCCAGGGTGCGAGCACGGCCATCGTGAAGAAAGCCCGCTCTAGGGTTTACCGTTTGCGCCAGCCCGATTCCCCACAACGGCGGGGTGCGCCACTCGCGGCCATCGGCCTTGAACTCGCTGCGCTGGTCGGCCAGGGCGTCGCCCATGTCGTGGAGCAGCAGGTCGCTATAGGGCCATATTATCTGATCCGCTAGAGCCGGGCGTGCGGCATCCGCAGCGGTGCGATGGCGAGGGGTATGACAGCTGGCGCAGCCCAAAGCATTGAATCTTTCGGCACCCTGCTTCACCGCCGGGTCATCCATATCGCGGCGCATCGGCACTGCCAGGCTGGAGGCGTAGAAGGTCACAAAGTCGGCCACGTCATCACTGACTTCTGGCGTGCCTCCGTTGGGAAAATCATCGCAGCCCTGGCTCTCCATGCAGTCGGTCTGCGGCACCAAACTGGAGGTCAGCCCCATATCGCCAGCAAAGGCGTGCAGGCCCTGCTGCTCAATGCTGGGTTCACCCGCTTTCCAGCCGAAACGCCCCATAACGGTGCTGCCGGTACGCAGATCCCAAACCCGATTGGCGCGCCCGGAAATGCCGTCGTCATCCGCGTCGTCAGGGTCGGCGGCCGCCAGCAGGTCGGCTTCAGGAATTGCCGCCAGCAGCCCCAGGCCAATCATCGGCGGAGCCAGCCGCGGCGAGGTCTGCAGATCCTCGGGCAACTCACCGTAGGCGGGCTCGGCAATCGAGTAAAACGGCGCCTGCAGGGTAACGCTAGTGCCATCGGCAAAAGTCACCTCTCGAGGACGATACTCGATCAACATTTTTGCCTCTGGCTGCGCGCCGGAAATCGCCGCGGTTTGTAGCTGCAGGCCGTAGTTGGGCACCGGAAGCGCGCCGCGCTGTTCCAGAATCTCGGGCTCCGCTTGCTGAGAAGGTAGCGAAAGGCGCAGGAATAGCGCGATGGGGTTTTCATCACCGGCTGGTGGGTGGCCGCGACCATCTTTGAGGTGGCACCCTTGGCAGCTATTGGTATTGAATAGCGGGCCCAGGCCGTCGCGGGCATCGGTGCTGGCGGGAGCCGCCACCCAAGGGTTACGGAAGAAGCTATTACCCACGCTGAAATCCAGCCGTTTGGTCATCGACATATTACCCAGCGGCAGCGAATAAGCGTTATGGTCAAACTGCTCCACCGACCCATCGCCGCCACTCATGGGTGTCGATTGGAGGGGATAATCTTGGGTAGGTGGCTCATTTTGAGTAGGCGATTCATTTTGTATAGATGACTCGGCTGCCTGCAAGGGTGCTACCAACAGGGCCAGCAAGAAACTGCTTCTGGCTAATGTGCAGGGCACCCACTTGGCTAGGATAATAAACCGGGGTAAGCGGTACATGGTGATACCTTGAGAAGGATGTTACTGAATACGAGCCATTCGATAAAAGGCAACAGAGCCGCTCGATAGTAGAACTATCGGCGGCTCATGGTAGACGCTAGTTCGGTCTAGAACTGGTGACCGGCGTCATCGGGCTGCAGAGATGTCACCCCAAGCACGCCAGCGGATTCCTCAAGCGAGCCGGTTTGCGCCACCAACGCTAAAATCGCGCCGTTGATCAACTCGCTGCCCTTCACGTTACCCGGCGCGATCATCATATCGAAGGCCATTGGCGAGCTCTCAGTTTCTGCCGCCTGTTTGATCGCATCAAGGCGCGCCATACTGGCGTCAAGCTGCTGGCCCAGAGTGTCAGCAAGCTCGCTATCTTCTTGAGCCAACAGGTCTTGCAGCGAAGGTCCATCTACCACGCTGCCGTCTAGGCGCTGATAGCTGCCGGTGTAGATATTCTGAACACCCTGGCCGTTGTAGTAGTGGGAGTTGTGGGTATTGTCGCTGAAGCAGTCGTGCTCATCCTCAAAAGAGTTGGCCTCCAGAGCGACTTTTAAGCGCTCACCTGCTAGCTCGCCAAGCGACAGTGAGCCCATGCCGAACAGCATGCGGCGCAAGCCTTCCTGGTCGCTTTCCGCCAGCAGCTCCTGGCGGTAATTGCCCTCGGTGTCCGGCGCCCACTGGGCCACCATCCACTCAAGATCATCGACTAGCAGGTCGGACACCGCGTCCAGATAAGTGCGGCGACGGTCGCAGTGGCCGTGGGTGCAGTCATCGCCGGTTTGGTAATCGCTGACCGGACGTTCCCCGTTGCCTGCCTCAAAACCATGCAGATCCTGGCCCCACAGCAAGAATTCGATGGCATGGTAGCCGCTGGCAACGTTGGCTTCAGAGCCGCCGATTTCATTAAGATCGGCCAGGAGTTGCGGGGTAATCTCGCTAACGTCCAGGCTTTCGCCCCCAACATTGATTTGCTCGTTGGCAATGATATTGGCCGTGGCGCCTTTATTGCCCAGCTCATGCTGGTAGTCATCGCCTTCGACGTAATCAATCATGCCCTCGTCCAAGGGCCAGGCGTTTAGCTGCCCTTCCCAATCGTCGACCACCGCATTGCCGAAACGAAACACTTCACTCTGCTGATAAGGTACCCGCGCCTGCAACCAGGCTTGCTTGGCTCCGCTCAGGGTTTCGGCCGTGGGATTGGCGAGCAATTCGTCGATACGCTCGTTCAATGCTTGGGCAGCATTCAGTGCATCGGCGTAATTGGCATAAGCCAGATCGGCGTAGTGTTTAACCACGGCGTCAGCGCTAACGGTGTCGTCAGCAGCAGCGGTGTCGACAGCAACTGGGGCAAAAGGCATCAGCGCACTAAGCGCAACGATGCCAGCAAGAGGGCGACGGAGCATGATGGAGGGCATTACAGTGTCCTTTAGGCTATGGCGTTACAGAAACGACTAAAATAAAGTGCTAAGTCATCTCGCTAGGATGGGATGTTGCGCCCAATCTGAAATGTAATTCATTGGCTTATGAGACTCAATCCTATTTAATCTCATATCAATCGCACCGCCGGGTTTATTCGTTCTTTTTTTGCTTTACGTCACTTTTTGCTGCTCTGGGAATACCGCTATGCTGGATTACAAACTGCTTCACGCCTTAGCGACCGTAGTGGAGTGCGACGGTTTCGAGCGCGCAGGCGACGTGCTGGGGCTTTCGCAGTCGGCAGTCTCCCAGCGCATCAAGGCACTGGAAGTTCGCCTGGGCCAGCCGGTGCTGATTCGCCACCCGCACTTAGCCCCCACCCCTGCGGGCCAGCGGCTGTTGACCCACTACCAACAAGTCCAGCTATTAGAGCGTGACCTGCGGGGCTCTCTGCCCACGCTGGATGACCAGGCTCCGCGACTGCGTATCGCTATCAATGCAGATAGCCTGGTCACCTGGTGGGCCGAGGCCGTCGCACATATCTGCCAGCAGGAGGGAGTGCTGCTGGATCTGGTGATCGAAGACCAGGATGTCGGGCTCAAGCGCTTGCGCGATGGCGATGTAGCCGCTTGCCTGTGCGCAACACCACAGCCGATTGCCGGAGCACGCTGTGTGGCGCTGGGCGAAATGCACTACCATCCGCTCGCCTCACCCGATTATGTGGCGCGACACTTCCCGGATGGACCCAACGCTGAAGCTTTTCAAAAGGCCCCGGCCATCGTCTTCGGCCCCCATGATCAGTTGCAGCACCAGTTTCTCGCCCTGTGCGGTTACCATGGCCGCTTTCCTTACCACCTCTGCCCCTCTTCAGAAGGGTTTGTACGCTTGGCCGCGGCCGGGATCGGCTACGGCATGATGCCCCAACTACAGGTCGGCGAATTAATGGCAAGTGGCCAATTGACCAGTGTTGCTCCCGGCCACTCTTTAGCAGTGCCTCTTTATTGGCATTTTTGGCGCCACAGCGGCCAGTTAATCCAACGGCTTACCCAGCAATTGAGTCGTATCATGTATTAAGTATGAGGGTTTTAAACGCTATCTTTTGCCAAAGCCGACTACACTCAAATAGCTGATCGCGACACAGGTAGTTTAAGCAGCTAGCGCTATGTCGACGAATTAGCGCCCCCGGCGGGCAAGGGAACCCAGGGAACAGCGCACGGGGTAATAAAACGAAAAAAGCGATACCCTATGCATGCAATACGTTTAACGACGGGTGTTTACACTGGCCTATTGTTGCTGCTTGCGGTTTTGTTTATTCCGCGGGCTCAGGCAAACACTCTTTTATCCGCATCGCCAAGCCAGGCGAGCTATTCGCTTGCCCCTTATAACGAGTTCTGGCACGCCGACGAACCGTCTTTATCGATTAACGATTTACTCGCAAAACCGCGTACCTTTAAGCCCACCCACCAAGCCAAAGATTTAAATTTCGGCTATACCCGCGGTGATGTGTGGCTGCGCACCCAAGTGCGCAACGATTCGCCGGATCCCCAGAGCTGGGTGGTGGAGTTTGAGTACCCGTTCCTGGATTACGTTACCCTTTATACGTTTCGCCAACAGCGCAGCGAAGTGCAGCTAAGCGAAGTGCAACTAAGCGGCAGTGCGGTTCCCGTTGAACAGCGTGCGCTCGCCCACCGGCAGGCGGTTTTCCCCCTTCAGCTAGCCGCCCATGAAACGGTCACGCTGTATACCCATGTGGCTGCATCAGGCAGCAAGATGCTTAGCTATAACTTACTAGCACCCGAGGCATTTTATACCCAAAACGACCGACATAATTTTTGGCTGGCCACTTACTTTGGCATGCTGCTGGCGATGGGCTTATATAATTTACTGCTATTTTTTGGCTTCAAAGAGCGCGTATTTCTTCACTACTCGCTATTCGTCGCGGGCTTTGGGCTTGCCATCCTGGCGTTTAACGGCATTGGCACTCTCATGTTTTGGAGTTTTTTAGGTGAAAACACGTCACGCTTGGTGGCACTCGGCTTCACCTTTGCCTCCACCATGGCCACGCTGTTTGCGCAGAGTTTTCTTAACACCGAGACATACTGCCCACGCTGGCATCAGGTATTGAACACCTTTCGCAGCTACTGCTGGCTGGCCGTTATCGCGTCGCTGCTGCTACCCATTCCTGCGGCGCTTCACCTCATGGATGTGACAGGGTTTATGGCAGCCTTACTGCTGCTGATATGCGGCAGCTACTGCAGCTTGCGACGCATACCCAGCGCTAGGCTGTTCGTGTTTGCGTGGTCGCTATTTCTGCTGGGGGCAGGTGTCTTTGCACTGCGCAACCTGGGCGTACTACCCGCCAATTTTATTACTCTTCACGGGATTCAAATTGGCTCTGCACTAGAAATGTTGCTGCTTTCGTTTGCGCTGGCATCACGCTTTAACAAACTTAAACGGCAAAAAGAGCGTGCTCAAACCGCTATGTTAGCTGCGCTTAAAAAGCAGGAAGCCGTGCTGGAGCAAAAAGTCGCCGCCCGCACTAAAGCACTGGAGCATTTAGCCAACGGCGATATGCTGACCGGTTTATTAAATCGTCACGGCCTGGCGCGCTGCGCCGAAGAGGTTCTCGAGCGTAATCGTCAACTTGGTCAGCGCTTGGCGTTACTGATGCTCGATCTTGATCGTTTCAAACCCATTAACGACTGCTACGGCCATGAGGCAGGAGATTTTGTATTACAACAAATAGCTAAGCGCATCGCTAACCTGGCGCGTGTTGGTGATCACTGCGCACGCTTTGGCGGCGATGAGTTCATTATTATCATGGAGAATATTGAGCCCGACGATACGCTTGAGAATATTCAGGCCCGTATCGGGGAAGCCATTCGCTCACCGATCAAACTCCCCTGCGGCGAACGAGTCAGTGTGGGCGTAAGCATCGGCGTTAGCACTTGCCAGGGGACAGACAACACCACGCTAGAGAGTTTACTGCGTGAAGCCGATAGCCATATGTACGCTGTCAAATCTCGCCAAGCAGTAGAGTGCTATCGCTACGGCTCGGCGGGTTAGTCTTTAGCCATTTTCAATGGCCGTTAATCAAACAGGCTCATACGCTTCATCACGTTATCGCGTTTGATTTTCCAATGGAATATGGCCCCCGCGACGTGCAGTACCACCAAGCCTAAAATGGCCCACCCCAGGCGCTCATGCCACATAAACAGCTGTTCAGATAGCTGCTCGCGCTCGCCAATTAACCCTGGCAAATGCCAGTGGAAAAACTCAACGGGAAATCCGCCACTTGCCGTTGCTGCCCAGCCCAACAAAGGCATGATAATGAGTGCTAAATAGAGCAAATGATGGACGCTGGTACTGACTACTCGCTCAAAGGCGTTTAAAGGCGGTTCATGGTCGGGCACCACAAAGGCCAGTCGGGTAATAATACGTAGCGTCATTAGCAATAGTATCAACACCCCCAGCGTTTTATGGCTGGTATAAAGCAGGTTCGTAAGCATATTGCCGACTAGCGCAACGGTGCGCTCATAGCCCAAAAAGCCTAACGTTAAACCGCTGGCCAAAGAGAGCAACACTGCGCCCGCCACCAGCCAGTGCAACACCCGATGCGGGTAGATATAGTGATCCAGTTCGTGCATGTAGTGCTCCTAACTGCCAATGCATTGGCTTTTTAGTCTAGTCAGTAACGCTCCCTTACGCTGATTAAAGCACTACGCGGCCATCAACGCTAAACGTTACTAACGAAATACCTTATAGCGCCTGCTCGGGCGCTGCCAGCTGTTCGCGTATTAACTCGCCCAATCGGCGCGCAGGCTCCGAAGGCCGGTGCGGCGCACGGTGCAGCGCCAGCTCAATCATCGGCAGCGCCGGCAGCCCGCTGCTCTCATCCAGCGGCCTCAGCGCTGGGGTTAGCATGCTGCGAGTCACCACCACGATGGCCAACCCAGCGGTAACAATTGGTGCCAACCCCGCCATGGACTGGCTGGTATAGGCAACCCGCCAGCTACGCCCGGCTGATTGCAATGCCTGCTCGGCCACTTCACGAAACACATCTGCCCCAGGGGAGTAGAGCGCCAGCGGCAGCGGGTCACTAAGCAGCGGCTGCTGGTTCATTCCTACGGCCCACAATAAAGGCTCCCGGCGGATAACATCGCCGCCTGGCGAGTTACGCTGCCGGGTTACCAGGGCTAAATCCAACTCTTTGGCTTTCACCTGCTCGACGAGGTGCGTGCTGGTACCGCAGATCACCTTTAACCCGACCGCGGGATAAAGCTGATGAAAGTAGGCAAACACCGAGGGCAGCAGCGAGGCGTAATCTTCAGGAATCCCCAGGGTAAGATCCCCGGTGACCTGACGAGCCTGCATATCACTCCATGCTTCATCATTAAGCGCTAATAGCCGTCGGGCATGGCTGAGTAATCGCTCACCTTCTGAAGTAAAGCGTATTCGCCGCCCTTCCCGCTCGTGCAGCGTGAGCGATAACTGCGCCTCTAACCGCTGTAGCTGCATGCTCACGGTTGACTGGGTATACGCTAACCGCTTTGCCGCCGCCGTTACACTGCCGGTGTCCGCGATGGCCACCAGGGTACGTAGCAGGGTTAGATCCAACGTGGGTGCACGCATATACCAGTCCTCATCTATCAGCCCTTATTCATCTGCCCTTATTCATCACCATTCTTGATAATAACGATCATAAAAGATCGATATTGTGATGTGTTCATAATGAGTATGCTGCTCAGCACATTCACTAATCAAGGAGAACTCTTATGCATCCCGTTCACTCCCCCGCGTTATTTCCACGTTGGTACAGTGTTGGTGCGGCGTTAGTGGCCGTGATGCTTTGGAGTGCGGCGCCGCTGCTGGCCGAGTTTGCCAAAGCGACACCGCCCTTGCAGCTAACCGCCGTTACCCTGTTAGCAGGGTCATTAGCAACGCTACCGTTAAGCCGCCGGGTTAACGTCGCCGCCTGCGGCGCGGGCTGGCAACTGAGTGTTTGGGTGGGTATCCCGCTGCTCATCTTTGGCGCCGTCAGCACCTACTTTATTGGCATGCGGTTAGCGCCCGCCGCCGAAGCGGCGCTGATTACCTACACTTGGCCGGTGCTGTTTGTACTACTCAGCCAATGGAGCCGTTTTGGCCGCCTGCAGATTGCGGGGGTTGTCGGCGCACTGATTGCGTTTTCGGGTGCGGCGCTGCTGCTGGTTCCTCAAGCTATCAACGGGGGCTTGGGAGGCGCCACCACGGGCTACGCGCTAGCCTTGTTGGCCGCCTGCTGCTGGGCAATCTATTCATGGTTAAGCCAAGCAGCGCCAGTGGCGTTAACGCCGCTGCTGCCGCGGCTACTGCTCATCGCCTGTGCTATTGCCTTGACCGCGAGCCTGGCACTGGAAGGCACGCTAGCTTTTCCCAGCGGGGAGGCATTGCTGGCAGGTATCGCCCTGGGGTTAGGGCCGTACGGAGTAGCCATGGTGGCGTGGGATAAAGCGTTGCGCTGGGGGCACGCGAGCCTGGTGGGCAGCTTGGCCTATGGCGTGCCGATCCTGGCCGCCCTGCTGCTGGTGCTGGCAGGCATGAGCGTACTCGACTGGCGTTTACCCGCCGCGGCCGTGCTGGTGGTGGTAGGCTGCCTCAAAGCGAGCCGTTAATCTCCTCACGCCTAACTATTTACACCTTACGCCTCACCATTTACTCCTCACCACCGACCAATAGAGTAACGCCCCTATCACGATAAGCGACAGGGGCGTTGGGCATTATTGATTAACGCTGATAATTAAAGCTCTGGGGGAATATCCGTCGGCTCCATCTCAAGGCTTAATTCGAATAAGCCGCTACCGGTAGCGCTAAAGCCTCGTGCGCTTACCGTGTAAGTGCCGGGCAGCAACGGCTCTTGAAGACGTGAGTCGGTACCGCCTGCGCCGTCGTCATCGCTGATGGCAACGCCTTGACCACTAACTTCGATAAAGGTGTCAAAATCGGCAGAGCGCATCTCCAACGTCACTAACGAGCTCTCTTCTACCTCCAACTGGTACGTCAGCGGCTCTCCGCTGTACCAACCGTTCAGCGCTTCACCAGGGGTAAGCGTGCCTTCATTACGCAGTTCAACATCGGGCATATCGCGCGGCTCCATGGTGAGCGTAAACATGCCGCTGCTCTCGCCATAGGCTGTGCGTGCCGTTAACTGATATTCACCGGGAGCCAGAAAATCAGCGATGCTGGCATCTAGATTACCGGCACTATCATCATCTTCTCGGTAGTAACCGTTAGGCCCCTCAAGTACCAGATACGAGTCGATGTCGCTGGAGCGCATGTCAATCTGGTACATGCCAGCTTCTTCTACTTCTACTTGGTAGCCAAGGTCCTGACCACTGTACCAACCGTTGAGAGAGTCATCGGGAGTGAGCGCTCCATCATTGCGCAGCTCGCCATCTCCCGGTAACTCGTGAGGCTCTACTGAAAGCGTATAGATGCCATCACCATCACCGTAGGCGCTGCGTGCCGTTAGCGTATACTCACCGGGCTCCAGGAAATCAGCAATACGTGCGTCTAAATCACCGGCACTGTCGTCGTCTTCACGAGCGTAGCCATTCGGCCCTTCAATCTCTAGGTAAGCGTCGAAGTCGTCGGAGCGCATTTCCAGTTGGTAAAGGCCCGCTTCTTCTATATTCAGAGTGATTTCACGGGCATCCCCCTGCAGCCAACTGTCGATAGGCTCACCCACTGCCACTGTGTCCGCGTCCGTCAACTCAACGGCGCGGCTGTCAACGGTAAACGGGCCATAGCTGTGGGCATCAGCACCGCTAACCACCACCACGTAGTCACCACTCTCCTCAATACGGTGGCGCACGACGGGGGCATTATCGAGTAGCTGTAACTGGTCATCATAAAGCGCCACAACGCCCTGCAAGGCACCGTTGAGAGAAATCTCAACGATCTCATCCTCTTCCAGTGAAATGGCATAGCGCATGAAGCGGCTACCATCGTTACCGTTCAGTTCGCTGGCCGAGGTTATTTCGCCACGCAGGCGCTCATCAAGGGTGAGCTTTTCAAGGCCAACAATAGCCTCGGCAACCGCCGGCTGATCAGTTGTGTCTACGCTTTCCGCAGACGTTTCATCAGCAGTTTGCCCTGGCAAGGGAATAAGTTGCGCGGCGAGAAAACCCACGGCGGCGCCACCAACCGCCACCAATACAAACGCAAACGAAGAGGATTTAGCCATGAGCTGTTCCTTGTTGAGTCGTAATGACAATCATTAATTAGATAAGCAGTCGTGATTATAAGCTGCTTACTCAATTAAAGTGAGCGTTTCATAAAAAATGCTGCATTGCGCAACGACCATTCTTTATGCATCTCATACCTGGGCTGATAAGTCACTGAAACCCAAGGCCACATAAGCAGAGATTAAAAAATCTTGAAATTGAACCTATTTGCATCGATCTTCTCAAAGCTTGCTGACTCGTTGCGACAAGGGTAGTATCGACAAGCCTATCAGGCACCTCATCAAGAGTGCGGGATTCGCAACACGAAAAACTGAGGTACTCCTATGGGAGCCCAAAAACGACTGATCCGAACGATTTGTTTGGCAGCGGTACTAGTCAGCAGCGCTGCCAACAGTGCTTTTGCACACGAAACAGAAACACAGCAAGGCGTCGCCTCTTTTTACAGTGACCGCTTTCAAGGAGCGACCACCGCAAGTGGGCAACCCTTTGATCAACAGGCACTGACCGCCGCCCATCCGAGTTTGCCGTTTGGAACAAAGGTGTTGGTGACACGCCCGGACACGGGACAAGAAGTAGAAGTTCTGATCAATGACCGCGGCCCTTTCATTCAAGGACGCATTATTGATTTATCTAAACGCGCGGCAGCGAAGCTTGGCATGATTCGCCGCGGTACAGCTCCAGTGATGGTAACGCTGTTGGATTAACGGATAACACATCCTTGGTTGTTGTGTGATACCCATTAGCCTAATCAATGCGACAGCACACGAAGCATCGTTATCTTAAGCAGTCAACAGACAGGGCGACCAGCAATGGTCGCCCTGTTTTTTTTTATATGACTTACCTCATGTGAATTGCTTCCCGATACATTAACGAACTTGCAAGCAGGCTAAGGGTCTCTATGCTGCAAGGAGTTCGAACGCCCAGCCCAAAATACACAGCTCAAAACGCTAAGTATTCGCAGGAGAAATTTATGCAGTCACAATTTTATACGCTTACCGATTACCCCAAGGGCCTTCCCGACCGCGCGCTGTTCAAGTTAGAGACACAAACGCTTCCCGATCTGGCCGAAGGCGAAGTGCGCATTCGTAACCACTGGCTTTCCGTTGACCCTTACATGCGCGGCCGCATGAGCGGCATTCGCACCTATGTGGACCCGTTTGAACTCGGCAAGCCCATGGAAGGCGGCGCCATTGGCGAAGTTATAGAGACCAATGATCCCAGCCTGAAAGTGGGCGACAGCGTCAGCCATATGGGCGGCTGGCGGGATATCGCCCAACTGCCTGCACAAGGGGTCACAAAACTACCCGATCTTGATGTTCCTGAGCAGGCCTATCTAGGTGTACTGGGAATGCCCGGCATGACAGCTTGGACAGGCCTCAACCTGATTGCCGAATGTAAGCCTGGCGATAACGTTTTAGTCAGCGCCGCCAGCGGTGCAGTTGGCTCGCTAGCCGTCCAACTGGCTAAAGCGAAGGGCTGCCATGTGGTGGGTATTGCAGGCGCCGCTCATAAGCTAGCTTGGCTGGAGTCATTGGGCGTCGAGCCGGTCAGCTACCGAGATAGAGATGCTCACGAGCTTAGCGATGCCATTAAGCTCGCCAGCCCCAACGGTATCGATGTCTATTTCGAAAATGTCGGCGGCATTTGCCTTGAAGCGGCGCTTAGCCAGCTGAATGAAGGCGCGCGGATCGCCGTGTGCGGGATGATTGATGGTTACAATGCCAAAAAGCCGGCTCCTGGCCCTAGCAACCTTGCCCAGCTAATTATGCGCAAAGCCAAAATGCAGGGCTTTATCGTCACCGATCACTGGTCGAGTTACCCCTATTTCCTGAACGAAGTAGCTCCTCAGGTAGCGGAAGGCAAGCTGGACTATAAAGAGACAGTGAAAGAGGGCTTAGAAAGCACGCCCGACGCCTTTCTCGCCCTGTTTGATGGCGCCAACACCGGTAAAATGCTGGTCAAACTGTAGCGCTCCGTTCACCTCTATCCCATCCTCATTGCACTCTGGCCGCAGCACGCTTTTCGCTGCGGCCAGCGCTGCAGCTAAGAAAAAATTGTCAAAACGTTAGACCAATAGCGAATTGATAATTAAAATCATCTTTCAGAAATGTGTGTTTTAACCCATCGGCACTGTCGATGGGTTAGAGCGCGTTGTCGGTAGGTTGTAACAAGGGGACACCTCATGGAAGAAAGCACGCGTGATCACGGTAAATGGCCAGCGATTATCGTTGGCCTACTACTCCTTATTGTCGGCTTGGCGCTCGCTTTTGGCGGTAGCAAGCTCGTCAGCGTAGGCGGCAGTGCCTACTACTTAATCGCCGGGCTTAGTATTATTGCCTGCGGCGTTTTATTTACCCTGCGTCGCGGCGCCGCTCTATGGCTCTACGCGCTGATTCTTTTTGCCACCTTGGTGTGGGCCCTGTGGGAGGTTGGCCTCGACTGGTGGCAGTTAGTGCCCCGCGTCGCCATCCTCTGCTTAATCGGCATTCTGCTGCTCCTGCCCTGGTGGCGTAAGCCGCTAGGCTCAAAAGGCGGCAGTCTGGCGCTTGTTGGCAGCATTGCTGCCGCTGTTATCGTGGCCATTGCCAGTCAGTTTAACGATCCTGGCACTATCGAAGGGTCGCTGGCAGATAGCGAGACAGCCACCGCCGATAGCGTCAACCCTGCCCAAGTGGCAGGCGATGACTGGCCCGCCTATGGCGGCACCAATGCGGGCACCCACTACTCTTCGCTCGATCAGATCACTCCGGAAAACATCGGCGAGCTTGAAGAGGTATGGCGCATTCAAACCGGTGACGAAGCGGGCCCCAATGCGCCCCCCGAAATCACCAATCAGAATACCCCGCTGAAAGTGAACGACAGTTTGTATATCTGTACCTCGCACAGCCGGGCGATGGCGCTGTCTCCCGAAACGGGAGAAACCCTATGGGCGTTTGATCCTGAAATCAGCACTATGGGGGCGGATGACTTTTCTGGCTGGGCGCATATGACCTGCCGCGGCCTCGCCTACTATGACGCCGCAAACTATTCTACTGACACTAACGACGCTGCCACCGATAGCGCAGAAGAAACAAACAGTGACGCTGCGCCGAGCAGTGCAACGGCTCTCTCTTTCGACATCTTCGATGACAGCGATATTTTCAGTCTGGATCTCTCCTTCTTGTCCCTGCTGTTTGGTGTTGAAGAAGAAAACGGCGCCCCGCAGCAACCCATGCTCAGCGAGACCGACGTCATGTGCCCTCGCAGGCTGTACCTACCCACGGCAGATGCACGCTTGATTGCGCTGAATGCTGACACCGGTGAGCGGTGTGCCAGCTTTGGCAATAACGGTGAAATTGATCTCACCAACAATATTGGCGAGTTTTCTCCAGGCGGGTACTACTCCACCTCCCCTGCTACGGTGACTGAGAACCTGATTATTCTAGGCGGACATGTCACCGACAACAGCTCTACCGACGAGCCGTCCGGCGTTATCCGCGCCTTTGATGTACATACCGGCGAGCTGGTATGGAACTGGGATAGTGGCAACCCAGACAATACCGACCCGCTACCAGAAGGCGAAACCTACACGCGCAACTCCCCCAACGTATGGGCACCGATCAGCGTTGATGAAGCGCTAGGCTTGGTTTACCTGCCCATGGGTAACGCTACGCCTGACCAGTATGGCGCCGACCGCACTGAGAACGATGAAACCTACAGTGCAGGTCTAGTGGCACTCGACCTGGAAGATGGCCAGGTTGAGTGGGTTTACCAGTTTGTGCATCACGATCTATGGGATATGGATACACCCGCGCAGCCGGTACTGATTGACCTGGCCACCAATAATGGCACCCAGCCCGCGGTTATTCAGCCGACCAAGCAAGGCAGCCTGTATGTATTGAACCGCGAAACCGGCGAACCGATTGTACCCATTGAAGAAGTACCGGTTCCGCAAGGGGCTGTGGAGGGCGACTGGACGGCCGAGACACAGCCGCGTTCAGCGCTTAACCTGCTACCACCGCCGCTCACCGAGCGCGATATGTGGGGCGCTTCCCCGTTTGATCAAATGATGTGCCGCATTCAGTTCAACTCTTTGCGCTACGAAGGCCAGTACACGCCACCTTCACTGGAAGGCAGCATCGTTTATCCAGGTAACGTGGGTGTGATGAACTGGGGTGGCGTCGCAGTTGACCCCGAACGCCAAGCGCTCTTCACCGGGGCTAAATACCTGGCGTTCGTTTCCAAGCTGGTACCCCGCGAAGAGGTTGAAGAGGGCCAAGGCTCTGCCAGTGAGCAAGGCCTACAAGTTAATGAAGGGGCACCCTATGCTGTTGAACTCGGCCCGCTGCTTTCAGTACTCGGCCTGCCCTGCCAAGCGCCTTCCTGGGGCGATGTGGCGGGTATCGATCTGCAAAGTAACCAAGTGACCTGGAAACACCCCAATGGCACCACACGCGATAGCATGCCGTTTGACCTGCCAATTGGTTTGAACGTTGGCGTTCCGGCGCTAGGCGGCCCGCTGACCACCGCAGGCGGTGTTTCGTTCTTGAGTGGCACGCTGGATCAGTACCTGCGCGGATACGATATCACCACCGGTGAGGAGCTGTATAAAGCGCGCCTGCCAGCAGGTGGTCAGGCCACACCGATGACGTACACGGGCCAGGATGGCCGCCAGTATGTGGTCGTTACGGCGGGGGGTCACGGTACCTTTGGTACCAAGATGGGCGATTACGTGATTGGCTACGCACTACCGGAGTAACCGGTTAGCTTAGCCTCATCACCAACGAGAACGGGCGGCCTCATAAATGAGCGCCGCCCGTTTTTATTTATAAAGCTTTTAGAAACGTACCTCTAGCCCGCCATAAACACTGCGCCCTGGGGCCGGTTCATAGAAACGTCCATAAGTGCCATTCAAGCGAACATTGGCGTAGTGCTCTTCATCTAGCAGATTGCGCACGCCGACATAGGCATTCAACCGCGTATTGCTACCTAACTGCCAGCCATCCCCCACCCGCAGGTTTACTAACCAGTAGCTATCCACCTCTGTCTCATTGGCGTTGTCCGCCACCAAGTCACCTACGTACTGGGTTTCCAGCGTGGCAAAGCGCTCATCCAGACCCTGCCAAGTGAGTTGATTGACCCAGGTTTGCTCGGGCAGGCCAGGAATGCGATTCCCGCCAAAGCTTTCAGTTGGTGTAGCAAATTGATCAAACTCATAGCTCGCCAGCGTAAGAGCGCTATCCAACCGCCATTGGTCGGCGAGCTGCCAGCCTAGCGCCAGCTCAATGCCGTCGCGGTCGGTATCGCCTGCGTTTTGGTAGAAGGTGCGACCGCCGTCATCATAAGGCACCAGCTCATCGCGCACGCGTACCGAAAACAGCGCCAGATCGTAATCCATCGCCAGTGGCTCAATATAACCCCGCAGACCCACCTCACGGTTCCAGGCTTTTTGCGGCGACACCGACGGGTTAAAACCACCGCCCGCCGGATTGGCAAACTCGGAGAACGTCGGCGTTTCAAACGCCGTACCGGTATTGATATAGGCTTGATGCTGCGGACGATAACGGTAACTTAACCCCGCCGAACCGCTCCACTCATTGAAGGTCTGGTCACCGCTTTGATCGCCATCGTCCTGATAGCGATCATCTACTTCTAGCTCCACTCGGTCAAAGCGTGCGCCAAGCGAGAACGTTACCTGCTCGGTCAGCGCTAAATCGCCCTGGGCAAATACCCCAGCGGAGGTCGCCGTTTGGGTCTCTTCCGCCAACTGCTCGCCGACAACACCTTGGCCGTTTACATCGTTGCGGAAGCGCTCATCGTCTTGGCGGGCCACATCAACACCGGTGATATAGCTCAACGGCAGGCTACCCAGGCTGACTTCATGGTGATACTCAGCGCTCGCGCCCAGGTAATCACGCTGATAGCCAATGCGGCTATCACCCACATAGGGCAGCTGCTGCTCAAAATCGCGCTGGGCGATAAAACCTTTGAGATACAGCTCGCCAGGGCCAGCGGACAAATCCTCGTACTGTAAGCCAATAAGCTGCTGATCTACGTTCTGTCCTGCATCCAACGCTAATGAGTTCGGCGCCGCTTGATCACGGCCACTGGCCACTTCACCGGCGTTCAGCGCGCCGGGGTCTTCGGAGCGGGGATTGTCCAGTAGATTGATAATCGCGGTTAACGCCCGGTCGCTGCCTAACTCCCGGCGCAGCTTGGCATTCAGCAAGTATTTCTCTGTTGAGCTCTGCTCCCGATAGCCATCCACATTGAGCGCTGAAAAGCTCACATGGTGCGACCAATCCCCCTGGGCGCCCCCTGTTTGCACAACCGCCTTACGGTAACCATCGCTTCCCACTTCGGTACGCACACTCGAGCCAGGATTATCACGCCCATCGGCGGTGGTGATATCAATCACCCCACCTGCTGCGTTGCCGTAGAGCACCGAAGAGGGCCCACGAATCACTTCGATGCGCTCGGCGCTGTCCAGATCAATGGCATCTAGCTGCGCCTGGCCATCCGGCAGCGTATAGGGAATACCATCCACCATCACGGTAATACCGCGCACCCCAAACGGCGCCCGGGCGCCAAAGCCGCGAATGGAGATTCGCTGGCCTTGGGCGAAGTTATCGCGATTCTGCAAGAACACCCCTGGCACACGAACTAACGCCTCATCCAGTCGTGTACGCTGCTGCCCCTGAGCAATCACTTCGTGGTCAAGCGTTGAAACCGCAGCGGGCGTCGCGTAAAGCTCCCGCGATAGCCGAGGCGCCGTCACTTCCAGCGTGGCCAAGCTATTGCTATCGGTCGGACTCTCTTGAGCCCAGCCTGGGCTTGCACCAAGGCAGCTGAACAAGCAAAAAGACGTGGTGGTGACTTTTAACGGTACTTTTTTTAACGATGCTTTGAACACGGGATCCCTTCCAAACAGCATAGAGCGGAAATAAATGGCGGAGTTGAACGATTGTCTACTCGGCTAGTCGTAGAGAATTAGCCAAGGCATGGATAAATAGATTGATCGTGCCTACACTTGTACAAGTTACCCCAATGAAAGCAAAGGAGGCTTCATGGCGTTTACAGCGACTGATCCAATCAAGATGATTTTTGCCGTAATACTTCCCCCACTCGGCGTATTTTTTGAGGTCGGTTTTAAAGGGCATTTCTGGCTGAATATCATTCTAACGCTATTTGGCTTCGTACCGGGCATCATTCATGCGTTTTATGTAATATTGAAACACTAGGTTTTAATAGCCGGTTTTTAAGAGCCACGTATAGTCAAAACGATGCCGCCCAAGTTAACGCTTGGGCGGCTTTTTTATATCATCACGATAGGCGGGCATGGCGCCGCTTATGCAACGCATGAACGCGCTCATCCAGCTCCGCTATCGGGCCTTCCACCTTGAGCCCAGGCACCACCTGCTGAATAGGCAGGGTCGCGACTGGCGACGGGGCCACACCCAAATCGGCCAGCCAGAGACTCAGCTGTTGAGATGAACTGACGTAGACAATACGCCCAAGTCCTACCCAACCGTGGGCAGCGGCACACATAGGGCAGTGTTCACCCGACGTATAAACGGTCGCCGTTGCTCGCTCCGCCGGCGTCATATGCTGCGCTGCCCAGCGCGCCAGGAAGAATTCAGGGTGCTGAGTAGAATCCCCTTCAGCAATGCGGTTACGATCTTCTGCCAACACATCACCTGCGGCACTTACCAGTACGCTACCAAAGGGTTCATCACCCGCGTCAAGAGCCTCTTCGGCTAGCTCAACGGCACGTGTTAAGTAAGCGAGCTCTCGATCATCCAAAATGGGCTCTCCTTATAGTCGTCATTGGCCTACTGCATTTACCCCTTTGCCGTCGCTGGTGCTTTTTCGACAAACTCCTCTTGCAACTTCTCTCCTTCACTACGCGCTATCACGGAGGTGCCTACCAAGTCGCCTGTCACGTTCAGCGCCGTACACCCCATTCCTACCAGTGCATCGATAGCGGTGAGCAACGCGACGGTTTCAATTGGTAGGCCCACCTGGGCAAACACCGTGGCGATCATGATGATTCCGGCCCCCGGCACCCCTGCCGTGCCCACCGACACTAACGTGCCGATCAACACTATTTGCACCATGCTAATGAAATCCAGCGGTGCACCAATCACGTTGGCGGCAAACACCGCCGAGATGGCGATACGAATCGCCGCCCCATCCATATTTAAAGTAGCCCCTAACGGCAGACTAAAACCATAGATGCTTTTGGGAATTCCTAAGCGGTGGGCAGCATTAACCGTTAGCGGTAACGTACCCGAGCTGCTTTGGGTGGCAAACGCCGTGGCCATGGGCGTACGGGCTTCGCGAAAAAAGGTGCGCAGCTTCACGCTAAACAGCCGCATGATGCCGCAATAAATCAGCAGTTGAGTTGCCAGGGCGATATACAGCACAACCACCATATCACCTAGTGAGAGTAGCGTTTCCAGCCCCTGCTGACTCACCGTTTCGGCAACAATCGCAAACACGCCGATGGGCACGTAGTGCAATACCCCTGACATCACTTTTAGAGTGACCTCGTTTAGCGCTTCAATCACGCCATAAAGGCGTTCACCCATGGCATGCTGCCGCTCCGACTGGCGCATCTTTAGCAATGCGATGCCAAACACCAGCGCCGTAAAAATAATGCCCAACATGTTGAGCTCGGCAAACGCACTAATAATATTATCCGGCACTATATTCAGCAGCGTATCGACAACGCCTGGATTCTCGGGCACAGAGAAACTGGCACTCTCATCCAACGTCATACCGCTGCCAGGGCTAAACAGCGTGGCAACAGCTAAGCCCACCATAATAGCCAGCGCCGAAGAGGTAAGGTAATAGCCGAACACCTTACCGCCCACGCGACCCGCACTGCCCTCGCGGGACTGATTCACCCCCACCATTAGCGTAAACAGCACAATCGGGACAATCAGAAAAGTGAGCAGCCGTAGCAGCAAATCGCCTAACGGCGCTAACCAAACCGCTACCGGCTCCCCGCCCACCAGTCCGACCACAACACCCAACACCAGTGCGATGGTGACGCGTAAAATCAACGACGCCTGACAATAGGCCTTCCATATGCGAGTCATTTAAGTCCCTATAGGTTTGCATGTGTGAGCGGGTCTAATGTGAGCAGCACGTGCCCCATTTATACGTCTCATTCTATTAGTGTGGCACAGCGATATCGATAAGACAGGAGGCGGTAATAAATCAATGCGGTACGCACTTCCTCTGCAGACAGCCGGAGAAACAGCCCATCAATGTGGCAGGCCCGGTGGCTTTTTATAGTGCGCAGACGTACCAAGCATGCGCAGCCTTGTGCATGCTTGTTAATTTAGCGATTACTTTATGGACACCGATGGCGTTAACATACACTGGAAAGCCAAATACCCTCATTCAAGCATTGAGGTATTGTTAGCCCTAACGAAGCCCTCTGCAGCTAACGTATCAAGTCAGATTATCTTTACAAGAAAAGGAGTTTTCGCATGCGTTTTTCTCTCACCTGTTTAACGGTATCCACATTGGCATTGATGACAGCAGGCTGCGCACAACATTCCGCCACGACCAGCGAAAACAGTCTGGCTGAAATCCGTTATGAAGTAGGCCCTTGCTACGGCACCTGCCCTGTCTATAGCGTTGCGGTTGAGGCGGATGGTACGACCCGCTACACAGGTGAACGCCACACGGCCGTGGAAGGTGAGCGTACTCAGGCAGGCAATGAGACCATTTTTCGTTCGCTGCAAGAGCGACTAGCTGCCATGCAACCCGACATGGGAACAACGCAGCAAACCCTTGATTGCGAACCGCGTGCCACCGACCTGCCAAACTATACAGTGACTTGGGTTAATCAGGATGGCGCACAAGCGGTACTTGAGCACGATACTGGCTGTCACTCTGAAAACGGTCGCGAACGAACCGAGATCCTAAAGAGCCTTAATGCAGAGCTTGGCATTGAAAATTGGGTACAACAGTAAGTGCGATAGCCAGTGCATAATCACTAATGGCAGCTAACACGCGATATCTTTGCCCAAGGAGCGTCAATGCATACGATCAACCCGCGCAAGCTACACCAAAGCAAATGGACGGCTGCCCAGCCAAGCAATAAAGAGAAGCACTTTATGGTTACCCAGCTGCTGCGCGATGAAGAAGAGAACCTAGTAGAGGTCGTGATTGAGGCTGTGTACTCTCATCGCGAGCTCATTTTGCCGTGGCAAAGCTTAAAAGATGACAGCGTGTGGAAAGTGGGCTGGCAATAGAGGCTGTTTAGTGGGCACAACGGTAAGATAGTCAACAAAGGCTTTGACATACGCAACATTTCATGACACTGTAGCTACAGTTGGTTAGCAAGCAAGCATGGTTTCAGAAGTGTACGAAAAAGATTTAGAAATGTACGAGATAGACGTGTACAAAATCTTTCGGCAAGACTGTAATTGTATTCCTTGTTTTATCCGCTATTAATCTGGGTGATACCAGGAACTTTACTAAGCGCTTTGCGCGAAAGGATTTTTACTATGTCTACTGGCACAGTTAAGTGGTTCAACGATACTAAAGGCTTCGGTTTTATTGCTCCTTCTGACGGCGGCGATGACCTGTTTGCCCATTTCTCTGAAATTCAAGCAGACGGCTTCAAAACCCTGCAAGAAGGTGCTAACGTTTCTTTTGACGTTACCCAGGGCAAGAAAGGCCTTCAAGCTTCAAACATCAAGCAAATTTCCTAAGCCTAGGTCTAACAAGACATAGCGCTTTAGAATTTGCTCGAACCTTCCAAGGTTCGGATAACAAAGCCCGCTCATGCGGGCTTTGTTGCGTTTAGAGATATTACTTTTAGCAGATTCTTTTGGACATAGCCCAGGCTAGGTACGCAGCCACTGCACTACCCGCACATCTACCGTCACTTCCAGCCTATCAAGTGCCGCTGCGCGAGCACGCCCCTCAGCGCTGGCCCGGTAAAGATGCGGCGTCATCGCCAACAGATCGGCAATTTCCTCTTTTCCATTTAGCGCTAGCGAGTAGCTTACTCTCTCGCTGCTATGGTGCGTAAAGCCCGCTGGTGTTTCTACCTCGCTTGAACGCTCAGGCTTTAACGTCGGGTAGATAATCTCCCGTAACTCTCGCAAATGATCGGGCCCTGCCTCCACTTGTAGCCATACACCGCCAGTTTTCAATACCCGAGCAAACTCGCCCACTACCGGAAAGCCAAACATGCACAGCACGCTATCCAGCGCACCCGCCTGCACCGGTAAGTGCGCATTGCTGCCCACCACCCAACTGCTTAGCGGTGCCTGTTTCGCATCCTGCTTGGCGGCAGCCAGTACCGCCCACTTGGAAATATCCAGCCCCATCAGCGAAAGTGATGGTGAGGAGGCAGCAGCGTGAGCTAATTGACGCAGGTAGTAACCTTCGCCACAGCCTGCATCCAGGCAGCTAAACGGCTCACTGCTTAGCGTTTGGACCTCAGCGTGGTTCAAGACTGCACGACTGACGGCGTCCGCAATGGGCTGGTAGTGCCCCGCCTCAAGAAAGCGCTGGCGAGCAGCTACCATAGCCTTACTATCGCCCGGGTCATGGGAGCGCTTTTGCTGCACCGGCAGTAAGTTAATGTACCCCTGTTTAGCGATATCAAAACTGTGCCCGGCCGGGCAGCTCCAAGCGTTGCCCGATCGACTTAGCGGTTCGCCATCTAATGGGCAGGCCAGCGCCTGGAAGGGAGTGATGCTCATAGCTGTTTCTGTAACCATTGTGGAAGAGGTGTAAGCGCAACGGAGAGCGGATCACTTAGCGCGTCACCAAGACAATACCCGCCAAAATAACGCCGCCACCCAGCACGAAATTGATACTGAGCGGCTCATTGAGCAACAGGGTACCAAAAAGCACGCCGAAAAGCGGGCCTAGAAAAGAGAACACGCCCAACTGGGACGCGCGATAGCGGCGAAGCAGCGTGAACCACAGCATCAGCGCAGCAAATGAAATAATCAGCGCCTGAAAAACGAGGCTAGCAACCGCCATGGAAGTAAACTGCGCGCTCATTAACTGCCCCGACAGCGCCGCCACTGGCAGTAGCAGCAGCGCTGTCACACTCAGTTGATAGCTCAGGGTGAGCTCCGCGGGGGCCTCGGAAAGTGAGGTCTTGCGGATCACCACCGTCGTAGCCGCCCAAGAGAGCCCGGCGAGCAAACCCAGCGCATCGCCGATGATAATCTCGGTGCTATAGGAGCCGCTCGGCGCCATGGCAATCACCATGCCCAGAAAGGCCAGACCGACGCCCCACCACTGACGAGTGGAGAGCTGCTCCCCAGGCACCCAAAGATGCAGTCCAAGCGCGGCGAAGATGGGCGCGGTGTAGAGAAAGACCGACATATGCGATGCCAAGGTGTAGGTTAGTCCCCAAGCGACAAAAGCGAACTCAGCAGCAAACCCGAGCCCAACAAGTAACCCAGGCCCCCAGTGGTGCCCCACATCCACCCAGCGAATGCCGCGCCAATAGGCGAGCAACGCGACCAGGCAACCGGCGATGGTTGAGCGCAGGGCTATCTGCACCACAGGTGAGATATCCTCAGCCACCCCTTTAATTGCCACTTGCTGGAACCCCAGCACCAGACAAAACAGTAGCATTAGCGATGCTCCCATAGCATCCACAGACTTTCGCTGCGAACGCCCTACCCTGCTTGCAACATGGGCATTTGAGGCTAGCCTTTGATTATTCACTGTGAGCTCCTATAACATTAAGGCGCTCATTGCAGCAGGAAGCGAAACGGCATACAAACGATTACTTGTCGGGCCTAGGCTTAGGAAAACTCATGCTATGAGAATTGAGAGACTACCGCTGAATGCACTGCGTGCGTTTGCCGAAGCGGTACGAGAAAATAGCTTCAAAGCCGCCGCGTATCGTTTGGGGGTTACCCCTGGCGCCGTTAGCCGACAGGTCAAACAGTTGGAGGATCACTTGGGCGTGGTGCTGTTTGAACGTCACGCCAATGGCGTGTGTGCAACCGAAGCAGGCCGGGGGCTTGCTGAAGATGTGCAAGCGGGTCTTTTGCGCATCGCCAGCGGCGTGCAGAACGTCACCGAGCGCTCAGAAGACGCTTTTCGCTTGCTACTGAGTGCGCCACCCTCGTTCCTACAACTTTGGCTACTCCCCCGTTTACCCGGTTTTGAAGCCAATGAGCGGCAAATAGAAATCTCCCTGGATGCCGAGGCGCGCTTAACGCCGCCGTTATGGATGCCCAATAGGGCGCGCTTATCGCTGCGCTATGGCCAGGGGCCTTGGCCCGGCGTTACCAGCCAGCGTCTATTTGAAGACACCCTCTTTCCTGTTTGCTCGCCCACCCTGTTAGCGCAGGAAAATATACACGAGCCCGCTGACTTGCTGGCCCAGACACTGCTCACCGTGGATTGGTGCAGCCATGCGGTTCACCCTATCCCAAGCTGGCACGATTGGTTTAAAAACGCCGGGATGGCAATAAAAAAGATCCCCCAACAACGTCAATACTCGCTCTACAGCTTGGCGCTCGATCAGGCTATTGCCGGGCAGGGCGTGGTACTGGCCAGCTACCCATTGGTGGCCGACCGGCTCGCCAGCGGGGTATTGGTGCGCCCATTTGCGGAACGCTATCCGCTCGCTTCTCCGTTTGCCTATGAACTGATCCTGCCTTCTGAAGGCGTAACGCCACCGGCGGTGGCACGCTTCATCGAGTGGTTGGAGCAAGAAGCCGCTCGATTTCGGGACACATCGCTTTAGCCTTCTCGTTTGTAATCCTGAAACAGCCCATACTGCCACTGCCTTACTGCCAGCACTGAAGTGGTGCCAAATCGCTGGTGAATAGGCAGCCCGCTTTCCCGTTCACACAGGGAATGAAACTCTTTAGCAAGGCGCTGCATGGTCTGCTGCCATTCGGCATTACCCGCTGGGGATAGCAGGCCATTGAGCACTACGAGCTTTTCACGGTCACTATCAAAACGGGAACGGAAAAACTCATTGGCAATATGTTGTTGAAAGAAGCGTTGGATCGGCCCGTCCGCCCGCCAGCGGAAATTGGCGGCTACCCGCCGCCTGATGCGGTTGCCGGGAAGTAGCTCAATAAGTTTAAGCCGCTCAAGCTTGAGTAGCTGCCGGGTACACTCCGGTTCACTTAGCTGGTACTGGTGATGAATTTCGTCGAAGCTATAGCCATTGATAACGCACACAGCTACCAGAAACAGCTCTCGGTCATCGACAATGCTTTGCTCCTGGGCCTGGGTCAGCTCCTGCAGACGCTGCTCCTCTGCCTGCATGGCCTGCACCAGTTCAGCAAACTCAAGATTAAGCTGATCACAGATGCACTCTAGCCGCGCCAAGGTAAAGTGCTTTTCAGCGAACAGGCGCTTCACCGAGGCCTCGCTCAGCGCCAACCACTGAGCAACATCGGCATAGGTTTTACCCTGAGCGCGAAGCTGGCGTTTTAGCATTTCAATCAGCGAATCGGCTTGGGACATAAAAACCTCATTAGGCAACGTGAAAGGGCACGACGCATAAAAGTAGCAAATACTACTACCAATCAGCACCCATGACACAACTTCGCGCATCAGAGTTGCATCCAGCGAGCCTCATGTAGAAAGTGCTACGACTTCCAGAAATTGATAAGGCAACACCACCATGCATCGACTGCTGCACTTGAAGGGCGCCTTGCCCTATCTGATCGCCATCTTTCTCAATGCGTTTGTGGACCTAGGCCACAAGATCGTGATTCAGAATACGATCTTCAAAAGTTACGATGGCACTGCCCAGGTTGTGCTCACCGCGCTGGTCAACGGGCTTATCCTGCTGCCGTTTATCCTGCTGTTTAGCCCGGCAGGCCATGTGGCCGACACTTACCCCAAGGTACGCATTCTGCGCACATCGGCCTGGGCCGCGGTGGTAGTTTCTCTGGGCATTACGGCGGCTTACTATCAGGGCTGGTTTTGGCTGGCATTCGCGATGACGCTACTGCTGGCCATTCAGTCGGCCTTTTACTCACCGGCCAAATACGGCTTGGTGAAAGGGCTGTTCGGCAAGCCTCGCCTGGCGGAAGCCAACGGGCTGATCCAAGCCGTCACTATTGGGGCCATTCTGGCGGGCACCGTAGCGTTTACCGCGCTGTTTGAGACCTGGGTAATGCCAGATGATCAAACCCCAGCGCAGCTGTTGCGCCAAATAGCACCACTGGGCTGGCTACTGGTACTCAATAGCGCTATTCAGGTGGCGACGCTTTACCGCCTGCCGCTGGATAACACCACGCGACCGGATACCCCGCTCACCTGGCAGCGCTACATCAAGGGCGCTGCCCTGAAAGATAACCTGCGGATTATCGCTCGCCAGCCCGTGATCAGGCTGTCCATTATCGGCCTTGCCACGTTCTGGTCGGTGGGCCAAGTGCTCCTGGCTGCCTTCCCCGCGTATGCCAAAGATGCCCTCAGTATTGATAACACCCTGGTACTGCAAGGCATTCTAGCCGCTAGTGGTATCGGGATCGCGCTGGGCTCTATGCTTGCCAGCAAGCTTTCACATAACCGCATAGAAACGGGCTTGATTCCCGTCGGTGCCGTCGGGGTGGCCGTGGGTTTATGGTGCCTGCCGCTGTTAACCACACCTGTTGGCCAAGCGCTGAACTTTGTGTTTATCGGCATGATGGGTGGGCTGTTTATTGTGCCACTTAACGCGCTGATTCAGTTTCACGCCGCCGACAACGAGCTAGGCACCGTCCTGGCCGCCAATAACTGGATTCAAAACATCGCCATGCTGGGCTTTTTGCTGCTCACGGCGCTGTTCGCACTGGCGGGTGTTGATAGCCACTACCTGCTGCTACTCATTGCCACGGTGGCGATGGTCGGCGGCGGCTACACCATTATTAAGCTGCCGCAGAGTTTGGTTCGCTTTCTGTTGAGCTTCCTGCTGACACGCCGCTACCGGGTCGATGTACATGGCTTGCAGAACCTACCCGCCCAAGGCGGCGTGCTGCTATTGGGCAACCATATCAGCTGGGTGGATTGGGCCATGGTGCAGATCGCCAGCCCCCGCCCTGTGCGCTTTGTCATGCTCAGATCGGTTTACCAACGCTGGTACCTCAACTGGTTCTTCAAAGCACTCGGCTGTATTCCCATTGAGCGCGGCAGCGGTGCCGAAAAGGCCTTGTCCGATGTCGCTGAACAGCTCAACGCGGGCGAGGTAGTGTGCCTATTTCCTGAGGGGGCGATTAGCCGCACTGGCCAACTGGGCGAATTTCGCCGCGGCTATGAGCGCGCCTGTGAAATGGCTAACCCCGATGTAAAAATCGTGCCTTTCTACCTGCGCGGCCTGTGGGGCAGCCAGTTCTCCCGCTCCTCCAGCAAATTAAAAGAGCTACGCAACGCGCCGCTGCACCGTTCGGTAGTGGTCGCCTTTGGTAAGCCGCTGCCTAAAGATACCCCCGCTGATGTGCTTAAACGGCGTATTTTTGAGCAGGCTACCCGTTCCTGGCAGCGGGCCATGGGTGCGCTACCCACCCTGCCTAACGCCTGGATTCAAAGCGTTAAGCGCCGCCCTAGCGACCTTGCCCTGGCGGATACGCTGGGCCGCCCACTCAACGCAAGCCAAGCGCTCACCGCCAGCCTGCTGATGGCAAAACGTATTCGCAAGCTCAATCCAGGGCAGAACGTTGGCCTACTGCTGCCTACCAGCAGTGCCGGGGTTATCGCCAATATGGCCACGCTGCTAGCGGGTAAAACGCTGGTGAATCTTAATTACACCGCCGACCAAGAAGCGTTGACGTCCGCCCTTTCCCAGGCAGAAATCACCACCGTGTTCACCTCACAGCGCTTTGTGAAGAAGCTTGAGCAGCGCGGGCTCAACGTTAGCCAATTGCTTAGCGAGAAGCAGGTGGTCTTTTTAGAAGACCTGCAGACCACGATTGGCCATGCCGAGCGTTTGAGCACTTGGCTTGCCGTGCGCCTATTACCCACGTGGCTACTGCAGCGCTGCTTCTGCCACGGCCATGATGCCGATGCCACCGCCGCCATCCTGTTCTCTAGCGGCAGCGAAGGCGAGCCCAAAGGCATAATGCTCAGCCACCGCAACCTGATGGCCAATATCAAACAGACCTCTGACGTGCTTAACACCCAGAGCAACGACGTGGTAATGGGCTCACTCCCGCTGTTTCACGCCTTTGGCCTTACGGTCACCCAGTTGCTGCCGCTGATTGAAGGGCTGCCGCTGGTGTGCCACCCCGACCCCACCGATGCTCCTGGCATTGCGGGCGCGATTGCCAAGCACAAGGCCACTATCATGTTTGGCACCTCCAGCTTTTTAAGGCTGTTTGTACGTAGCTCAAAAGTGCATCCGTTAATGCTGGAAAGCTTGAGAGTGGTGGTTGCCGGGGCGGAAAAACTCGACGACAACGTACGCACCAGCTTTGCGCTGAAATTCCACAAGCCCGTATATGAAGGCTACGGCGCCACCGAAATTGCCCCCGTCGCTTCGGTCAATCTTCCCGATGCCATGGGCGTTCACTATCAGCAGGTGCAGCGTGGCAGCAAGCCAGGCACCGTGGGGATGCCGCTGCCCGGCACCAGCTTCAAAATCGTCGACCCGAAGAGCTTTGAAGAACTGCCCACCGGCGAGGCAGGCATGATATTGATCAGCGGCCCGCAGATCATGCAAGGCTACCTCAATGACGCCAAGCGCACGGCCAAGGCGCTCCACGAGTCCGATGGCCACCGCTGGTACATCACAGGAGATAAAGGCTTTATCGACGAAGACGGCTTTTTAACCTTGATTGACCGCTACGCCCGCTTCGCCAAGATCGGCGGCGAAATGATCAGCCTCAGCGCCGTTGAAGCGGCAGTTAAAGCGGCCTTGGAGAATACAGACACGGCGTTGATGGCGGTTAGCATCCCCGATAGCCGCAAAGGCGAGCGCATTGTGCTGCTGTCAGAAACAGCGTTAGACGCCAAAACCGTCAAGGCCACCATGCTCGCCAACGGTACGCCAGCCATGATGGTTCCCAGCCACTGGTTTACGGTGGAGACCATTCCTCATCTTGGCTCTGGGAAAGCGGATTTCGCAGAGGCGAAACGTTTGGCTCAAGCGCAGCTGGAAGATACTCGATAGGCGCTAAAGAACAGGAATGCTTTACCAACATGCCCCTCTTAGCTGCCAAGAGGGGCTTCTTTATGGAGGGGAAAATACTGAACCTTTATTCCATGAACTCAGGATTTAAAGGTGTTTTAAAAAGAAGCCTAACAACAGCTCGTAATGCTTATTCTGCCCAGCGCTACTGGGTATATGATCTTCGCCTTCGTAGTAATGCACTTCCGGGCTGCGGCCATGCTTGAGTAGGCGCTGTTCCAAGCGCTTGGTCATTTCAACCGACCACATACGGTCTTGCGTGCCATGGGAAAGAAACAGCGGCCCAGGGTAGCGTTCGATTTCAATCGGCGTGGTCGGCAGCAAGCCTTCGTGACTATCACGCCATGTCCAGGCGCGTTTGCTGACATCCCAGGCTTGCCAGCCCGGGTCACCCGCATCTCGGAAGCTACGGGCATCAAAGGCACCGCACACCACATCGGGCGGGCTATGGGCGGCGATAGCATCAGGCAAACCAGCAACGGTATCTCTAGCCATCAGCGAGCCGAGCAATAACGCGTGTTCGGCACCGCGTGAAATACCATAAAGCCCTACCCGCTCATCAACGAACTGGAAATCCCTTAAGGCTTTAAACGCTTCCACGCTGCGATCCAGTGGGTAATCAATAATATGCCCGGCGTTCCAGGCATTACCACCGCTTGAGTAGCCATAAGGAAACGCCAGGAAACCATGGGCGGCGAATAGCATCGCGTCACGATGGCTCCACCCCGCCCACGCGCCTTCAGAACCATGCAACAACATGACGGCTGGAAAAGGGCCATCACCCGGTGGGCCATAGGTAACGCCCCAGCCGGGTAGTAAACGCTGCAGGATATTTAAAGGCATCTAGCCAACCCGCCTTTCACCATAAACTTCTCTTTCCTCACCATGATACTTACCAAGCACAGTAAAAAGAGTGAAAGTGATGTAGAAAGCGGTCACTTCTTGTACCTAGGTAGTCTCAGCGCCATAAGGCTTTATAAGGTCAAAACACGTAGTTTTTCCCTGGGTTCTTTAAACGAGTCGGTAGCGATGCCAAACCGCTCCGAAAGCTCGCAGATTTGGCGCCAGTTCAGCTTGCGGCGCCCACTGAGAACTTCAGACACCACCGATTGAGCGCCAATTTCAGGTAGCTCGCTCTGCGCTATCCCATGCTCTTGCATAAGGTAGCGAAGTACCTCATTTCCAGACACCTCAGGCATCGGGCGATGTGCTTCATCATAGGACTCAATGATATCACCCAAGCGATTCGCCAGGCCGGCAAGTGGGTGTGTCTCATCGTCACCGACAAGATCAAGAATTTCATCAAGCGCCTCGACCCGGGCATCGTATTCAGCTTCGGAATGTGGATCGCTAAGAAGAGGGGCAAGATAAACCCAGTGTTCCGTCGCTTGCTCAACGAGTGCGTGCATAGTCACTCCTTTTTCCACTTACCCTTGTCATAACAAGACTACTTTATGGGTAAAATACGCGAAAGCGTTATCTGCCGCTGCACAAACACCCTTTATTCAGATGGTTTTACCTCAACACTATCCACTCCCCCCGTGCTTTTGCCTTGGGCCCCACGGGCGATATCGTTGTGACTGATCACCACAATTTCTCTTGGCCACCACTCGGGATGATTATCGCGGATAAAGGCCAACAGCTGCTCGCGTACGTTCATTTCCGCTGTCCAACCCGCCAAAGGGTCTGAGGTCATGAGGTAGCAGGTGACGGTTTGCGCCGTTCCTGTTTGTGCCGTTACGTAACAGAGCAGCTTATGGTGTTCGATAACGCTGTCTTCTTCTTTGGCGAATTCGAGGAATTTATCCCTTAGCAACCCAATATTGGCACTTAGGTGAAGCGTCAGCGTCAATGACCGGTACATCTTGGTACTTTTTACCGACAAATTATCGAAAGGCTTAGAGGTAAAATAGGTGACGGGCACAATCAAACGCCGCTCGTCCCACGACCTTAATCGAATAAAGGTATAAAAGATGCCTTCGACATAGCACCATTCGCCTTCAAAGATCACCAAATCGCCAATGCGAATGGGTTTAGCAAACGATAGCTGAAATGAGGCGAGGATATTGCCAAGCACCGTTTGGCCCGCCACACCGACTAATACAGCCAATACGCTGGCAGACGCCAGAATCGATAAGCCAAGAGTTTCGAAGAGCTGAACCTGACCCAGTATGTAAATTGATACGGCTGTCACGGTGAGCAGAATAATCCCCCGACGCAGCGCATAGAGTGAGGTTAGCAGTCTGCGTTCGTCTCTAGGCTTAGTATCATCGATTTCGCCTACGATACGACGCGTCAAACGTAGCATGATGGTATCCACCAAGCGCAACGCAATGGTGCCAACTCCCCAGGCCATAATACTGATTAACAGTACCCGAAAGGTTGTGGTGGCAACCGCAGAAAACGACACCACATAATCCAGTACCATCTGAGTGACTAGCGACATCGCAATCAGCGCTGCTGGCATACCAATTTGACTGGCAAAGATGCTGGATACCCCGGAAGGCAGCCATTTCGACATCAAGCCAATCGAACGGTGAACTCCACACCCTACAAGCCCGATAAATAGTACAAACAAGGGAATCGCAATCCACTCCCAAATTCTCAGGATGCCAAACGAGGCCTGGAAGCGTTCGGGAATATAGCTTTCCAATGCTGAGGGACCGTACTGCTCATAAAGCGCCGGAATGTAGGACACGCTGATGGGCATAATCAGCCAGGCTGGCTCCTGGTCACCCACACGGTATCGACCCAAGCGAATATCGTAGGTTTCGCCATCGGCTTTTAAAGAGGAGACTTCAACGTTGCGGCGGGTCTCGCCAACGCGGGGGTTTTGACCTGCGGGATCTTCAATCACCGCGTCTTCACGACCGGGCAGATCGGAAACGCTCAACCACTCGCCGCGTTGAAAAATCTCTGCCAGTTGCCGAGCCAGCTCACGCCCCTGCTCGCGCTGTTCCGCTTCCGAGAACTCGGAGAGGTTGAGTATATGGGCGGCGGCTGCATACTCCTCCTGATCCGTCAGTTCCAGAAAACTCCTGATCGCTTCCCGTGGTGTTACCCGGTTTACCTCTTCTGGGGCCTCACCAAGCCCGATATTCAGCGAGTCAACGGTAAACCACCGACTGTCCTCGCTCTCTCCTCCTTGAGTTTGCGCCGCACATAGGCTGGAGAAGGTCAGTGCCAGAACCAACAACCCCCATGCGAGCCACGAGCCGTTTGCTTTCATATATGCCTTATTCATTGAAGTGGGCCAATTTGCTGACCACCGACAGGCCAATTACATAGCCAGCCCCGCGTAAAACACGGCGCCATCCTTGTCAGTAGAAGCGCAAATTACAGCCTACCTTGCTTGATGGTGCAAGGCGCACCATGGTTATTGCAGGTGAAAGGTGGCCAACAACACGAAAACTGGCAATTACTTAGTCGTTTCACCCAACTGATTAAGCTCATCATCGTACATGGCTACCAATAGCGGCTCACCCTGGGTATTCACCCGAAACTGCCCGTAGCGGGCAGGCTCGTAGCGTTCGGCGTGGCCTTCCTGGAAAAAGAACGCATCGGTGGCAAAGCGCACTTGGCCATTGCGCAACCGATAGCGCAGTTGCCGTTCGTGATCGGCTAAAGAAGTGCCATCATCCAAGCGCTGGAAGTGAGCGATACGCTGTTCATCCAAGCGCACAACCACCACCCCATTGCTGGCTTTCAATAAATCGTTGTCACTCTCAGCTTGATGAAGCATGGTTTGAATTTGGTCTCCCAGCGCAAAGTTGAGCGCCATATAGTCGCCCTGCATCAGTGAACGCGGGTCGACGGGCGCCAGCTCCAGGTAGACGATTTCTCCCTCGGCCAAATGGCGCTCTTTCTGCCAAATCGCCCAGTTCACCACTGCGAGCATCAGCAGTGTGGTCACAATAACGACTGTCCGGTTCCACTTAGCGCTACACATCATGGTTTTGGCTCCCGCTTATCATCAAAAGGATCAAGCCGCCGTAAAAACCAACGTAACGATAAGAGCATTACCCCTATCACAATCAGCGTTAATGCCTTGATTAATAACGTGGTATCCAACCAGTAATAATAACTACCAATGGCCAGCAGTAACGAAAACACACCTAGCCCCACCAGCAAGCGATGGCCAATCGCAAAACCCAATAGCAACAATACAACGCCTTGCACAACCGCTGGCACGTAAACTGAAATCAGCAGTATCACGGCCACACCTAGAGCAGCACGCCGATACAGCATGGGTGAGCGATGGGTAAAAATGCTATGCAGCAGTAACGCTAGCGTCAGCGCTAGCAATGCGGCGCTTAACCCAGGGGCTATCCAACGATCTATCCAAATGTTCATCCAGGCGCTGTCGCCGCTGATTGGCCCTTCAAACCAAAACCAGAGTGGCTTGCCGCTATGCGCTAACCCTTGCATGACCAGCAGCCCCATTAGCAAGCCATAGCCCCACGCCTGCACACTCTTTATACGATGTGGCCAGCGAAACTCATTGAGCCAAACCAACGTCACTGCTAACAGCACCAGTCCACTGGCCGTTTGTTCCCCGCTGCTAATCGCCAAGGCCATATACAGCGCCAGGCTGGCGGCAAAAGCAGAAAATACTCGGTGCACGTAGCTTGGCATCACCAGCGCCAGCAAAGCCTGCAAGCCAAATAACGACCATCCCAGCAGCGACCAAAATGGGTAAGCGGAGCCACCCCAGAACTCTATAGCGGCCCAAGCCACTAGCAATTGCCCAGCCAGGCTCACCGCCAGCGCCAAGTGTTCAAGCACATCACTGCGCGCCGTGCGTAGTAACGCAAACGCAGCGCTTATCATAGCAAGCCCAAGGCCTAACGACGCCGCCGGACTCTCCACTACAAACACTACGCCCATGGCAATAAAGCCGAGCAGGAACAGCGCCGCCAGCCAACCGGAAAACGCCTGTAGTACGCGCACAAACCAGGGTGTTTCAAGCGGTGCTGGGGGAGCGGGCTCATTCAGCGTAACGCCTGCTTGGATCAGCCTAGCTTTTAAACCATCGACACTGCGCGTCACTGGGCAATCTCCCGATGTAGCCGCTTCAGCCATACCACTGCCCCTGCGCCCATGGCAAACACAGCTATCGTCAGCAGTAACAAACTGCCCGCTTGCCAATCGCCCTCCCATAGCAAGACCCTGGCAAGCAGTAGCGTGGCCACCGTTAACAACGAAATACAGCCACCCGCAATCATAAACAGCTCCGGCCGCCAGAAGCGGTAAACGCCATACAGCCCGGCCAGCCAGAGTGGGTAAATCGCCAGTACAGAAGACCATAAGAGGCCTGCATCGACGATCAAGGTGATCATTAACAGCGTTATCGGCACGCCGCTACCCACCGCCAGCAAGCGCACTGCCCACTGCCGTGGCCAACCTCGGTAACCGGCGCCCCACTCCCAGGCTGCCAAGGCCAGGGTATTAAACAAAAACAGCCCCCATTGAGCGGCCTCACTACTGGCCAAAACGCCAAATGGCCCGCCCCAGGTACGAAAATAGAGCCCGATGGCCAAATTGAGTACCCCCAGCCACAGCACCCAAAGCAGTTCAAAGCGCGCCACCCACACCCATGGCAGCGTAAGTAACGCCCAGGCAAAGAACAGCTGCCAAGTGTCAGCACCGGTTTGGTAGACCTGCCCAACTAGCGCCAGCAGAACGCCGACCAACAGCGACGCTGCCGTTAGCGCGACACGCCGAACCGTCGGGCTAGCCTTGCCCCAAACGGCGATACCCACCGCCAGCACTATCGCCACTTGCACCAAACAAAAGCGCAGCCAGCGCCCCATTTCTGCCCAGTTGTAGGCCACGAAAAACAGCACCGCGAAGGCCAACGCCAAGCCGCCTAGCCACAGCAGCAGGCGATCGATAAATACCGCCCAGGCGCGGGGAGAAGGATGTAGCCCGGCAACCTCTACGCCGCGCACCACCTGCTCAGGCGGTATTACTCCCTGTTCGATCAAGGCCACTAATTCACGGCGTGCCGCAGCCATCGCGTTTACTCCAGTTTGGTGAAACGAAGTCGAGCAATCCGAGCAGGCGGCAGGAAAGAGTCTGAGCGGGCATCTTCCCAATAGTGCTTGAACACCGTGTGCTCGCACTTTGCATTGAGCAACTCATTGGGCTTCAAGAAAGCAAATATCTGATCGTAGGACTGAATCTCATTTTCCGAGACACGCCGGATAATGTGCTCGGGCCCCAGTTCGCTAGGGTGGCTAAGCCCTGCGGCGCCCAGCATTTCCGCCAGCGCTTTTAGGGTATTACGGTGGAAGTGGTAGACCCGCGCAGTCTTATCGGCCACATCCAAATGGCGGCTGCGGCTGGGGTCTTGAGTAGCTACGCCGCTGGGGCACTTGTCGGAGTGGCAATTAAGCGCCTGAATACACCCCAGTGAAAACATAAAGCCCCTGGCCGAATTGCACCAATCAGCCCCTAGCGCCATGGTTCGGGCAATGTGAAAGCCGGACATGACCTTGCCCGCCGCACCAATACGAATCTCCTCGCGCAACCCGGCTCCCACCAGGGTGTTATGAACCAGCGTGACGGCCTCGGTTAATGGCACCCCCATGCGATTGATAAGTTCTAGCGGCGCCGCACCAGTTCCCCCTTCACCACCGTCCACGACAATAAAATCAGGCCGCTCACCGCTTTCCAGCATGGCTTTAACGATCGCAAACCACTCCCAGGGGTGACCAATCGCCAGCTTAAAGCCAACCGGTTTACCACCCGAAAGCGAACGCAGGCGGGCAATAAACGCCATCAGTTCCAGCGGCGTCGAAAAGGCCGAGTGAGCAGCAGGGGAAATCACGTCCTGCCCCATGGGCACTTCCCGCGCTTCGGCAATTTCTGCGGTGACCTTGGCCGCTGGCAGTATGCCGCCATGCCCAGGTTTGGCGCCCTGGGAAAGCTTAATTTCGATCATCTTCACCTGATCGTCACGGGCGTTGGCAGCAAAGCGCTCCTCGTTAAACGAGCCATCATCGTGACGGCAGCCAAAGTAGCCAGAGCCTATTTCCCAGACCAAATCACCACCGTGCCTGCGATGGTAACGGGAGATCGATCCCTCCCCGGTGTCGTGATAAAAACCGCCCTTACACGCCCCCGCATTAAGCGCTTCAATGGCGTTGCCCGAAAGCGAACCAAAGCTCATCGCAGAAATATTCAGTACGCTTGCCAGGTAAGGTTGACTGCAATGGCTGCCGCCCACGCGCACACGGAAGTCCGCGTTTTCAATAGCGCAGGGAAGTAGCGAATGGTTGATCCATTCATGCCCCGGCTGATACATATCCAGCAGAGAGCCGAAAGGCTTCTTGTCGCTCTCGTTCTTAGCGCGCTGGTACACCACAGCACGCTGCTCGCGGGAAAAAGGCCGCTCATCGAGATCCGATTGAATAAAGTACTGACGTATTTCCGGCCCGATGGACTCCAAGACATAGCGGAGGTGGGCCAAGATCGGGTAGTTACGGCTGACCGTTCGCCGCGTTTGGCGTAGATCATAAAGCCCCAGCCCAGCCAACATGCCAAAGATCGCCACGCCCCACAGCCACGTTAATGAGACTCCCAACCCTACCAGCGAAACCGCCAGCAGTATCAGGCAGACGACAAAGACAGTATTACGCAGAGGAATACGGGTTAACCCCCGAGCTTCGATCATCAGTACACGAGCTCCTTCTTAACACGCCGCCACAGAGGAAGGCCCTTCAAACCGGCGCTATTTAAACGTAATGGATTTGTGTAAGTTCTGGCGAACTTACGACACCCATTGATATCGAATGCAGCATTCACCCCGTATGCTACCCGTACAGGCTCTAGTGGAGACACCTAATGCTAATAAAGATTGCCAAACCGAGTGATTTACACGAATCCGATGTCACGCCGGAATCCATCTACCTCTCCCGGCGGCGCTTTATGGGCGGGATGGCAGGCCTAAGCGCGGGACTCGCCCTATCCGGCCACGTGCAAGCCAATGCCGACTACTCCGATGTACCCGAAGGCGATGCCCCCGCGTGGCTAAAGGAGAAAATCAGCGACACTCAATGGCGAGCTATTACCCCTAGCGACCCAGACAAAGATAAAATCGCCCCCTTTGATGATGCCAGTGGCTACAACAACTTTTTTGAATTCGGCACTGACAAGGGCGACCCCGCCCGCCATGCGGGTAGCCTGGAAACCCAGCCCTGGAGCGTGGTGGTCGATGGCGAAGTCAATAACAGCGGGCGTTTTGCCCTGGAGGACTTCGCCAAGCCCTCACAGTTTGAAGAGCGCATTTACCGCCTGCGCTGCGTCGAGGCGTGGTCGATGGTGATTCCCTGGCTGGGTATTCCGCTGGCGGAAATCATCAAGCGCGCCGACCCCACCAGCAAAGCCAAGTACGTGCGCTTTGAAACCCTGGTAGATCCCGAGCAGATGCGTGGCCAGCGCTCCTCGTTCTCAATCATCGACTGGCCCTACGTGGAAGGGCTACGTTTAGACGAAGCCATGCACCCGCTAACGCTGCTGGCCATGGGCATGTACGGCCGCGAGCTGCCCAATCAAAATGGCGCGCCCCTACGGCTGGTAGTGCCCTGGAAGTACGGCTTCAAGAGTATCAAGTCGATTGTGCGCATTTCGCTGGTGGAAGAGCAGCCGGTTAACTCCTGGCAGCAGATTGCCTCGGATGAGTACGGCTTTTATGCCAACGTTAACCCCGAGGTTGACCACCCCCGCTGGAGCCAAGCCACCGAGCGGCGTTTACCCAACAGCCTATTCAACCCCAATACCATCGATACCTTGATGTTTAACGGCTACGCCGATGAAGTCGCCGAGATGTATGCGGGGTTAGATTTGAGGAAGAACTACTGATGACAACGCAGCACAAATGGCTAGCCTGGCGCGTCGCGGTATTTCTGGCGGCGCTAGCACCACTGCTGTTTTGGAGCTGGCAGGTGGCGAATAACGCCGCAGGCCCCGAACCGGGGCGCTACCTGCTACTGAATATCGGCATTGGCGCGCTGTGGTTGCTGCTATTCACCCTTAGCCTTACCCCACTGACCAAGCTCACCCGCTGGAAAGGCTTTGCGCTGATCCGCCGCCAGCTGGGCCTCTGGACGCTGGCCTACGCCACCCTGCATATGCTCAGTTACGCGCTGTTTATTCTGGGGCTTAACTGGGCATTGCTGGGTAGTGAGATCGTCAAGCGTCCGTATATTATCGTCGGTATGATCGCGCTAATCGGCCTTGCCGTGCTGGGGGCGACGTCTAACAAGTGGTCGATGAAGCGCCTAGGCAAACGCTGGAAGCCGCTACACAAATTCTCCTACGCCATTTTGGGGCTGGTGCTGCTGCACTTCTTCTGGGTGGTGCGCGCGGATATGCAGGAGTGGGCCATGTATGCCGCTATTGCGGCGCTCATCATGTCCACTCGCCTGTCCCCAGTTGCCCGTACACTGCCTAAACTTCGCCATCGATTGAGTCGTACTTAGGGCTTGTAAGAAAAATCAACCGACGAAACCTAGCCAAGTACGCAGCGAAGATGCTTACGATAAGCCGCTTTATCGCGATCGACATCCGGCATCTTCATTACATCGTTGGCGATAAAGGTCGGCAGGGCTTCTAAGCCGATAAATTCCTGCGATTTGTGGAACGGGAAATAGACACCATCCACACCGCGCCCTTCGAAGAAGTTGTCAGGCTCATCGAACGCTTCCAAAGGCGCGTTCCATGTCAGCGATAGCATATAGCGACGGCCCTGCAGCAGGCCACCACTGCCGTACTGCTTGGTCGGATCTTGGCGGCTGCGGCCATCGCTGGCGTAGAGCGAACCGTGGCCTTCTGTGAATACCTCATCGATGTAGCGCTTAACGATCCAGGGCGTTCCCATCCACCAACCCGGCATCTGATACACAATGGTGTCCGCCCATAGGTAGTTCTGCACTTCGGTCTCAAGATTGTAGCCTTGATCAACTACCGTCTCGCGCACCTCATACCCCATTTCCTGCAACGTACTCACTGCCACGCCGTGCAGGGTATTGTTGAGCTCACCGCCAGAGTGGGCAAACGCTTTACCGCCATTAATCAACAGAACTTTCATCAAAACAACCTCTCACGATAGCTAGCACCCCCATGCTCAAAAGCTTTTGCATGGCGCTTAATGAGCGGTATTGTGGATTCAATGCATGCGAAAAAATAGCGACATTCAATCAAGACACTTTTGACTTAAAATCAACAACCCTATTATTTACCATTAAGGCAACTGATAACGTTATGAAAAGCACCCTTGAAGAGCAGCAGGCCTTTGTGACGGTCGTCGATAGCGGCTCCATCACCGGTGCCGCCGAACGGCTTGGCATTACCATTTCAGGGGTTAGCCGTGCGCTCAATCGCCTGGAGCAAAAAATCGGCGTTACCCTGCTACGTCGAACGACGCGCCGCTTAGAGCTGACTGAAGAGGGCGAAACATTTCTAAACCATTGCCGCCGTATTCTGGCCGCCGTGGAAGAGGCCGAAGAGGCTATGTTGGATCGCCATAACCAGCCCCACGGCCGGTTACGAATCAACGCCGCCCCCAGTTTTATGCAGTTCGTTATTGCCCCGCTGATTGGCGAGTTCCGCACCCGCTACCCTGGCATTACACTGGAACTCGACACCCATGACCGTTTTATCGACCTGCTGGAACAGCGGGTTGATCTGGCCATCCGCATCGGCAAGCTGGAAGACTCATCGCTTCACGCCCGCCTCCTCGGCTACAGTCCGCTGCGCCTTCTGGCCAGCCCCTCCTACCTTGAACGCCATGGTACGCCGCAAAGCACCGATGACCTTCTACAGCACAGTTTGCTAGGCTTCAGCCAGCTCGATCATCTTAACCAGTGGCCGCTTACCTGCGCCGACGGGCAGCGCTTACATATTACGCCAGTGCTCGCCGCCTCAAGCGGCAGCACGCTGATAGAACTGGCCATGGCCGGACAAGGCATTGTTTGCCTAGCCGACTTTATGACCATCACTCCGCGTCAGCAAGGCACCCTGGTGGATGTACTATCCGACTGTACTGAACTGCAGACCCAAGCTGTGAACGCCGTGTATTATCGCCAAACCACGCTTTCTCAGCGCACCCGATTGTTTATGGAGTTTTTAGCTGAACAACTGCCAGGGAAGTATTTGATCGCTTAAAACACTCGGTCAGCCGCCCCGAGTGCCCAGAAGCTGTTTGAGAACACGCGACTCCAGCACAAAGGGAACGGACATATGATCTTCGCCCTCCACTTTGTGGAAACTGCTACGTAAACCGTATGCCGACAGGTCTTCAAGCCGCTGATAAAGCTGACTAGCATCCTGCTGGTTCTGGAGTGAGTCGTTGTCGGCCACGATCAATGACAAGCTGTGATGAATAACACTGGTCTCTCCGGCTTCAACCTGCTGCCTGAAGTCGCGTTCATGTTTCAACAGATAGCTATTATTCCACCACAGGCTGGGACTGGCGGCGACGATGTGATTAAACAGATCCGGCCGAGTAAATAAGGCATAAATTGCAAACATACCGCCAAAAGAGTGGCCATAAAGACTCTGGTGATTAGCATCAACAGGAAAGCGCTCGGCGACGGTAGGCATCAAGCTGTGCTCGATAAAATCCAACAGCTCATCCTGTCCGCCCTGAGGTGGCGTGTTTTGCTCCTCGGCCACCGGCGGTGATAAATCGTAAGAGCGCCGCAGGAAGTTATGCGGCGCTTCGCCCGGATAAGCGATGCCCACAATAATGGCCTGGCGGAACGGCTCCTGTGCCCGCTTGGCCTCATGCAAGGAAGCGAAATAAGCGTTGCCATCCAGTACATAGATCACCGGGTAACCGCCGCTGTAGGGCACCTCGCCTTCCGGTTTGCTGATCAGGATACGATAGACGGCGCCTTGCTCGTTTTGCATCGTCCACTCCAGCGTCTGATCCAGAGTCACTTGACGCTCGTCCATTACTGGCGACGTCTGAGCATGCGATGTGGGCACTGATGCAGCCAACAAAACCAGCCCGGCAAACACTAAATTATTAACGAACAGTTTCATAAATCGTTGCCCCCACGATGCTGGTTCTCATCACCATTGGTAAGCGATGCTACCAATCAGACTGCGACCGGCTCCGCGATAGCAATAGATGCCCTCACAGGAGATATGCTCTTCATCCGTTACGTTGGTGGCGTTGAGGCTGGCACGCACCCCCTGCAAAGAGCCCGCAAAATCATAGTGTGCCGCCATATCAATCAAGCTGTATGCAGCGTTTTTATTGCTGTTGGCATTATCAATGTACTCACTACCGATATAGCGCACCCCACCGGAAAGACGCAGTCGTTCCAGCGCAGGAACGCGATAATCCAACCACAGGGACGCCAGGTGACGCGGGGTATTCGCCAGGTCACTGCCCTCGTTGCCATCATTATCCGCGGTGATTTCGCTGCGGTTGTAGTTGTAGCTTGCAGTCATGCGCAGGTCGTCGGTGACATTCCCGACGGCCTCAAGCTCCAGTCCACGGGTACGCACTTCTCCGGTTTGTACTTGAAATAGCGGGTTCTCGAGATCAGTGGTTTTACGATTGGCTTCATCGATCTGGTAGACCGCCGCAGTCAGCATCGCATCACTGCCCGCTGGCTGATATTTCAGCCCCAGCTCAAACTGCTCACCTTCGGTAGGATCGAAGTCATTGCCGCTCACATCGGTACCGCTCTCAGGCAGGAACGATTGCGCATAGCTGAAGTACGGCGACAGCCCCGAATCAAATGCGTAGAGTGCGCCAAAGCGCCAAGTGTTTTTCTCATCCCGGCTTTCGCTGGCAGTACCGGTGAGGTTGTTGCGAGTCTCGTCACGCGCCCAGTCGCGGCGGATTCCTGCGGTCAAACGCCAGTTATCGAGCTTGACCTGATCCTGTAAATAAAGACCTCTACGGTGGGCTTTCCCACTGTCTTTTGTCCACACGTTACTCGGCTGGGCTACAGGCTGACTGTAATCCGGGTTGTCGATATCGATCGACGGCGCGCTGCCGCCCGCATAAATGACATCGTTCTCGAGATAGGCGTAATCGGCGCCTAGCATCACCTCATGTTCCACCCCGCCCTGATCGAAGGTTGCCATCAGCCTAGTATCAGTACTAAGAGACTCCATCTCTTCGTAAAGGCCGACACTGCTGCGGCTTAGCGTTGTTCCGGACAAAGTGCCTGCTGAAAGGTACTGGTTGGTGGTATCCACCTGACCGTAGCGCACATTTTGCTGCAGTTGCAGCTGGTCACTCCAGCGGTGGTTAAATTCATAGCCCAGTGCCCACTGCTCTTGATCCAGCTTGTCAAAGTCTTCATCGCTGGACCAAAAATGGGTCAGGTTATCACCGTCCTGGTAAGGGCGCGGCGATGCCGAGGTCTGGCGCTCCTGGTACTGGGTAATGAAGGTAATGTCGGTACGATCGCTAATCTGCCAATAAAGAGATGGCGCCAGCAGCGAGACGTCATTATCGACCTGTTCAATGTCCGTTTGCGCATCGCGCATAACGCCCACCAAGCGGTACTGCACATCGTTGCCCATATCACCACCCACATCGAACTGGCCTTGCAGATGGTCATGGCTGCCCACCTGCAGTTGCACTTCCTGTGGCGCATCAGCACTTGGACGTTTGCTAACCCGGTTCACCAGCCCACCCGGTGATAGCTGGCCATAGCGCATCGAATCAGGGCCTTTGACTATCTCAATTCGTTCCAGATTATAGGGCACGGTGGAGTAGTAGGAGAGCCAACCGCTATTGGGTTGGCGCAAGCCATCCAGAAAATCGCCATGATATACCGTCGGATACCCCCTCACCGATATCAAGTCAAAGCGCGGATCCATCCCCGCTGCTTCAACCCGAACCCCAGCCGTATAAGCCACCGCCTGCTCTACTGACGACGGCTGCCGGTCACGAAGCTGCTCTTCGGTGACCACACTGATACTTTGCGCAAGCTCTATCAGCGGTGTATCGGTTTTGCTGCCCGCTGAGGTGCTGTAAGCTAAATAACCGTCACTACTGATTCGGCTGCCTACCACTGCCACGGTATCCAATACCATGTTTTCTGCCGTACCTGTTTTTTCCATTACATAGTCCGCAGGCCCGCGCTTGACCACTTTCAAACCACTGCCCTGAAGCAACTGGGCAAACCCCTCCTCCACGCTATAACGCCCATTCAATCCAGCGCTTTGCAGGTCATCAGTGAGATCAGCGGGGAAGGACAACACAATGCCCGCATGGCTGGCGAACTGGCTCAATACACTGCCCAGCGATCCCGGCTCGATGCTGTATGCCTGCTGGCTAGCAGCCTGTTGCGCCTGCCCGTCCGTTGTTTGCGCCTGCGCTGCTTGTAGGGGCAACAGTGCCATCGAACTCATCAGGGCACAGCCCAATGCGATACCACCAAGCGCGCACGTGGGTTTGCCATGGTGGTATCGGATGGATATGAATGTCTGCTTGGGGTTAAAGGGTGTGGTCATCTTTATCTCGTTAATTCCAGAATCGGTTGCTTTATCTCTGGGTCGAACGAGATCGAAAAAGGGACAATAAATAATCCAACTTTTTATTCGCTAGATTTGAGAGCTACCCAATATTGGGTCAGTCGGTCGACGCTAACCGGCAGCGCATTGGCAATGGCTTGCAGCGCCCGGTCGGTATCATCAATAGGGAAAGCGCCTGATACCCTCAGCCCGGCAATGGCGGGATCAAAACGCAGCACGCCTGTACGGTAACGGCTCAACTCTGCTACCAAACGGCTCAACGGCCAGTCCACCGCTACCAGCAGACCGCGTGTCCAGCTATCCGCCTGGGCGGTGGCGGTGGCAACCTCTACAGAGCGTGAGCTCATCTGCGCCTGCTCTCCAGCAACAAGGCGCTGGGTCTTGCCACCAGCCAACTGCGGAATCAACTCGACCTCATCCTCCAGCACGGTGACTTGGGTAGACGTGCCCTGCTTGCGCACGGTAAACACGGTGCCCAACGGCACAACAGTGCCTTGCTCGGTATGCACCTGCAGCGCTTTAGCGGCGGCAACGCCTTTCGCCCCTTGGCCCGTGCGAATAAAGATTTCGCCTTCATAGAGGCGAAGCAACCGCGTGGTCGAGGTTTCCACTACATCCAGCGCGGTGGCCGTGTTAAGTACCAATTGCGTACCGTCGGCCAGGGTATATTCGCGGCGCTCGCCCCGTGCGGTGCGGTGACTGGCCATCCAGCTTTCTATTGGCGCCTGCTGCCAGGCCAACGAACCCAGAACACTGCCTGCTGCCAACAAGGCAAAACTGCGCAGCACTGCTCGACGGCTATGCCCCTGGCGCTGCTTGATCTGCAACGCATCAAGCGAAGGGGCTCCAGGAATCTTCTGCAGTTGCTGACGCAGTTTTTCTACCTGCTGCCAAGCCCGAGCGTGGGCCGGATCCTCCGCTAACCACGCATCATGGGCGTTTTTTTGCTGTTCGGTAACCTCCTCCGAGCACAGCAGCGCATACCAGCGGGCGGCAGATCTGAGGATATCTTTGCGGGCTACCCGGGTATCGCTCATAGCGGTTCATCGCACATCAGTAGCAGGCAGTGCTCGGTGGCTTTGGCTATGTATTTTTTTACCGAACTGACAGAGACCCCCAAACGCTCGGCGATTTCGGCATAACGAAGACCTTCCAGGTGGCAAAGCAGAAACGCCTGGCTAACCTTTTTGCCCAGCCCTTCCAACATTTCATCGACCTGAAACAGCGTCTCCAGAATCAGGACCTGCTCTTCCGGCGAGATAAACACCGGCTCGGGTTGCTGCTTCAGGGCTTCCAGCCAGGCTTTTTCCAAGGCATCCCGACGCACAAAATCCACCCACACCCGGCGGGCAATGGTGGTCAGAAAGTTACGCGGTTCATGGAGTTTGCTAATTTGGTCGGCGTTACTCGGAGAGGTGAGAATGCGCAGAAAGGTATCCTGAGCCAGATCAGCCGCCTGCCAGCTGCAGCCCGTCTTGCGCTGCAACCAATGCTGCAGCCAGCCATGGTGAGCACTGTACATATCAGCCAGCGGCGTACTTTTAGCTGAACCCGGCATTCTCCCCCCCAAACGATCAGCAAACGGAGGGTAATTCTAATAACAGCATTCAGTTAATACAAATCATTATTATTTTCTTTAACTATATTGTCGCTCGCTTTAGTGGTGACCCACTCATTAAAGACCCGCTGCGTAGTATCGGTTCCCTTGTGGGCATAGTAGACCAGCCGCAGGTGGCGCTCTTCATCAACGGTGAGCGTCGTGTGTTCAAACGCGACAGCGCCGATCCCATCCAGATAAAGATGGCGCACGCCCTGACAAGGCGCGTTGACCTCCTGATTTTTCCACCATGCCTTAAACTCAGGCGCCACTTTGGTTAGCTCTTCAACCAATGCCTCTATGGCGGGATCTTCGGTCGCACGGGCAAAGTCGCGTCGGAAGCTGGATAGCATTTCGCAAACCTGCTCTTCCCAGGGTGATAACAGCTGACGCATGGCAGGCTCGGTAAATAACAACCAGAGCATATTGCGGCGTTCAGGTGCATGGGCAGAGAAGTTGAACAGCTTATCAGCGGCAGCGTTCCAGGCCAGCACGTCCCAGCGTAGGTTCAGGATATAGGCGGGCCGTGTGGGCAGGTCGTCCATCAAGGTTTGCACCAGTGGCGGCACGCTGCACCAGGTTTTGCCTAGCTCAGAGGGTAAACGCTGATGGGCAAGCAAGAACAGATGGCGGCGTTCAGCCGCATCCAGCTTGAGCGTCTTGGATAAGTTGTCCAGAAACGTCGCCGATACGCTAATATCGCGGCCCTGCTCCAACCAGGTATACCAAGTCAGCCCCACGCCCGCTAAAGCGGCGACCTCTTCGCGCCTTAACCCAGGCGTGCGCCTTCGACGGCCATGAGGCAGCCCCACCGCTTCCGGGGCAATTTTCTCGCGATGCTTGCGTAGAAACGCAGCCAAGTCTTCCCGCGTTCGATTTAGCGTCCGGGCAGCAGTCATTTTATTACCTTTAGTAACTTATCACTTTTAGTAATAGTATAAATAGTTAAATTGTACCCCTTTAAAAGCCTCTCCAGAATAGCCCTTCGCTGGCAAAACAGCGCTGGCGGATTCTCTTCTAATGCTTATGCCTGGAGTGCGTTATGGCTGACCAATCTCGTCTATCGGTATATCTCGTGGCACTGGGTGCGTTTGCACTTGGGATGGCCTCTTATGTCACTGCGGGACTAATTCCCCTCATTGAAGACGCCTTTAGTGTCTCTGCGGCCACGGCTGCTCAGTTAGTCACGGCATTTACCTTAGCTTATGGCTTAGGCTCGCCTGTAATCGTTGCGCTACTGCCTGGCAAGCACCAACGCCTGGGCCTACTACTAGCGTTAGCCGTTTTTATTGTGGCTAATATCGCCAGCGCCCTCGCCACCAGTTTTATATCCCTCGCCATATGGCGGGCGGTCGCTGGCGTTGGCGCAGGGGTTTACCTTGCCATGGGCATTGCCGCCTCAGTCGCCATAACTGCTGAGGCTCACCGCGGTAAAGCGATTGCCATCATTATGGGTGGTATGGCGAGCGGCACGGTACTGGGGGTGCCTATCAGCCTGTTACTGGCGGAGCGTTTCGGCTGGGAGTCAGCGATGTGGCTTATTTCAGCACTTGGGTTAATCGCCTACACAGGGCTACAGGTAAAACTACCTGCGATTCCATCCGCACCAACGCTTTCACTTGTTCGCAAACTCGCTATTTTACGAAGCCCTCATGCCATGGCCATACTGGCGGTTTCCTTATTGGGCGCCATTGCCAGTTTGGGCATGTATACCTTTATCGCCCCTTTTATGGCGGCCACCGAGTCAGGCGCTGTTCAGTCGATTACCGGTTATTTATGGGTATGGGGAATTGGCGGCGTCGTGGGCAGCTTTCTGATTGGCCCATTGGTCGACAAATTCAACGGTCCGGTAGTTACCTTGGCGATTATGCTGCTGCTCTTTATAGCGCTCATCGCCCTGCCTTTTTCGGCGTCGGTTCATCCTCTGCTAACGTTACTTCCGGTCGCGCTTTGGGGCGCCGTGGGCTGGGCGTTGCAAGTGCCACAAAACAACGAGCTCGTTCGTACGAGACAAACCCATGGCGACGGCAACTTGGCGGTCGCGCTCAATGAATCGGCGCTCTATTTAGGCAGTGCCATTGGTGCGGCGTGTGGCGGAGTTTTGCTTTCCCTCCACCTGCCCGTTTCGACATTAGCAGTGGTCGCGGGGGCTATCGCTGCAGTAGGGGCATTAGTACAGTTGGCGCTTTTGATAAATGCCCAGCATTAGTGCGCCAGTCTATCTATTAGCGGAGGGCGCTCAGGTACACAGCAAGCCTGATGCCAATGCAGTTTAGTCAATCGTAACTGTGCGACCGGCGAAGGGACGTCACTACCCGTTAGGCTCTTCTGGCGTCCATCAACTTACTTGCCGTACGCACTGTGATAACAATTGCGCTCAAGGGAACGATCATCAAAACCACCCCCAGCCCCAGCATTGCCTTGAAACCAAACAAATTGAACAACACAAATCCGACGACACACCCCGTTAGAAATGAAAAAATCGTCGTCAAATGCGTATAGAGTTGCTTTCGGCAAGAACGGCGGTCGGTCGCCTCACCCCGTGCCACCAAGGATGATAGGAACGAGCCTAACGCGATACCAGCATCCGTTAGTGTGCCGGTCACGTGAGTCGACCTCACCCGCCCGTTTGAGAGTTGCGTTGACGTCGCGTTGTGTACACCCATCAAGAAGCCCAGTGCTATCAGCACTTCCTCGTTGAAGCGTGTCGAGTAAAACAGCAGTTCAAACACCGACACTGCAGTCAATGCCACGCCCTCCGCCAAGAGAATCAGGCAGAAGATGGTTCTGAGTTTCTGCCCCACGACCACGGCAACGCGTGCGAGCGTACTGCCTATCACGAATGCCAAGAGCAGGGCTGCCAGAAACAACAAGCCATAGGTATCGGGGCTGACTACTTCCGTCGACATTTGTGAGGCGTTGCCACTCATATGCGAAGGGAGAAACCCAAAAGCACCCAACGCCATGGCATTGAGGATACCGGCAGCCGTCGCCAGTACCAGAGCCAAGCAGCGATCCTCGGTATGAGACCGAGCTTTCTTCTTTTTGATTAACAAACGCCTTCTCCGACTACCTAAGAGTTGGCAAGTACGACACTAATACTAAAGCATAGTTCTAATTTAACTAATTGAGAGTTAGCTTACATATCGACAGCTGAAGCCAAGCATTAAATGCCAGACATTAGCGTTCTATGGGTAGAAAGCCCTGCCATGGCGCCGTCGGCAACGGCAAACGTCACCGAGCCCGCACCACGCGCTAAGTCGCCGCAGGCGAACACGCCCGGGATTGAAGTAGCCTGCATTGCATCGGTTTTGACGATATTACCCATGGGAGACTCTTCAAGCTCGCAGCCCAATTGTGCTGCCAGTGGGCTAAGGTGAATGCGTGGCGCGACAAATAGACCCTCCAGTGGAAATACGCGGTCATCCTGCATTACCAGCTCGACACCCTCTGCTTGCGCACTAATACGTGCCGCTGCGCCATACTCTACCTGGGTGCCACGCGCCTTAAGCTGAGCCAGCTGTTCGGCATTGGGTTCAAAGGCATCGTTAAGAAACAGCGTGGTGGCGCCCCAGTCGGGCAGCATTAAGCCGTGGGGCATCGCGAGTTCTGAGGTTGCCAGCACACCGATACCCTCTTTGCCCAGCTCATAGCCATGGCAATACGGACAGTGAAAAACGCGTTTGCCCCACAGCTCGGCGAGCCCCGGTAAGCCTGGAAGCTCATCGGTAACACCCGCGGCCAGAATAATGCGCCGTGCCTGATAGGTGCTTCCATCAGCCAGCGCCACCAAGAAATTATCAGCCGCCCCCGTTACTGCCTCCACCCGCCCCGTGTGCCACTCAACCGTTGGGTACTCCATCAGTTGGCTACGGGCCTCTGCTGCTATCTCTGCGGGTGGCGCACCATCCTGGGTTAAAAAACCATGGGAGTGAGACGTAAAACGGTTGCGGGGCTGTCCCGCATCTATCAGTAATATTTTCCGCCTTGCTCGGGCCAGCTGTAGCCCTGCCGCCATACCCGCGTAGCTGCCACCGATAATCACTGTATCAAAACTCATTGCTCTTCCTCCGTGTGCACCCAGCCTTTTAAGCCCATGGTGAATAAACTAATTTCATGTATCTTTTATTGATGCATTAAAAAGCGCACAGAGGTCAATGGCAATGTTGAGAATGCCGATTAACGTCAATCGGGTAGGTGTTGAAGTATTAAGGCGTCGGCAGTTGGTAGCCTTTGCGCGTCGCAATATCGTCAAACTGAGTGGCCAATTCCGCTAGCGTGATCGCTCCCAAGCGGGCGATCAGTAGCGCTTCCGCTTCGCGCATGGCATCAAAAAGCGCCGCATTAACCACCTGCTCTACCGCGCAGTCCGGGTTATCACGGTCGGTGCCGATAGCGAAAATGCGCGGCCCGCCTACGGCGTTGTGTATATCCAGCAGCGTTACGCTGTGCAAATCACAGGCGATGCGCCAGCCACCGTTGTGGCCCTTCTCAGACTTTACATAGCCCGCTTTCCGAAGGCCCGCCATAGTGCGCCGTACCACGGCAGCGTTGGTGCCCAGCATGGCACCAATCTGTTCTGAAGTAATCGGTTGGGATTCCCGCGCGATGTGCAGTAGCACATGCAGCATACGAGAGAGGCGGCTATCTGTTCTCACGGGCAACAGTCAACTATTCAGAGGATAAACAAAGGAAAACGACGAAGCTGCACTTTAGCACACCCGCGAATAGGGCTGGGAATGAACCCTACCAGGGCCACCGCACACGAACCTACACCTCATTCGCCGTTATAAGGCAAACTATGCTCTCGCTCTCTATACTGGTGCTGAGTCACTTTCACTGGCAGGGGATAAATGTCTGGCACGTCATTAGCCCCATTTAGCGCCTCCCATTGTCGTTACTTCCAGGCCACTTAAGGATGTTATGGGTCTTCAAGAAATCGCTGTCGGTGGCATCTACTTAAGCCCTCTGTTGATCTACGCGCTGATCGGCTTTGTTGCTACGCTGACCGTTCGTTCACTACTGCACTGGGTGGTCGGCGAGTACGCGCTCTGGTACGAGGCGTGGTTCGACATTTCATTATTTGTCATCCTCACCGCTGCCACCACGTTCATTTTTACTGTTTTGCTTCAAAGCCCTTAAGACAGCCCTTGAGAGAATCGCCGATGCGCCCTTCGCTCCGTATTTTGCTCACCCTCGTTATTGTCGCCATTGCCGTTGCCGCCGGTGCATGGCTATGGCACTACTACCTCTATACCCCCTGGACTCGTGACGCTCGGGTTCATGCGGAAGTGGTGACGATTGCCCCCGATGTCTCTGGCTGGGTACGCACACTTGAAGTGGTGGACACCGACTATGTTGCCCAAGGTGATACGCTGTTTGAGATCGACAACACGCGTTACCAAGCAGCGGTGGACAGCGCCCAGGCGACGGTTGAACATCGTCAGGCGACCCTGGAGCTAAGCCGCGCCGAGGAGAGTCGACGTAACCAGTTGAGCAACAATCGGGCGATTAGCGCAGAAAACCAGCAGATTGCCCAGATCAACTCGCGCATTGCCGCTGCCGATTTACAGCAGGCCCAGGCAGAGCTGGCCAGCGCCCAGCTTGATTTAGCGCGCACCCAAATAACCGCACCGGTCAGTGGTCATATCCTCAATGTCCATCTTACCGCTGGTACTTACGCTAATCGCGGCACGCCGGTGATGGCGCTGATCGCGGATAATTCCTTCTATGTCGTGGGTTACTTCGAAGAGACCAAAATGACGTCGATCGACGTGGGCGATCCGGTGGATGTGATTCTGATGAACGGCGACACCCATCTGGCGGGCCGCGTAGCGGGTATTGGCCGAGGCATTGCCGATAGCAACACAACCCTTAACCAGCAGTTGCTACCGCAAGTGGAGCCCACCTTTAGCTGGGTGCGCTTGGCGCAGCGCATTCCGGTGCGCATTGCACTAGAAGACGTTCCTGATGACACTCTGCTAAGCGTCGGCATGACCGCAACCGTGCGTGTCCGCCCTGCTAAAAACGCTGCCGATCAGTCTGAGTAACCCATGTCGCCGTTTGTTAGCACCTACCTGACGCCCAACGCCACAGCGGTCAAGTTTGCCATCAAGACCACTCTGGCAATGATGCTCGCTCTCTATATCGCGCTGATGTTCGACTTGGAGCGCCCCTACTGGGCGCTGATGTCGGCAGCGTTTCTGCAGATCCGCCCCATGAGTGGCATGGTGGTAGAGAAAGGCATCTGCCAACTTGTCGGCACCTTTATTGGTGCCGTGGCGGGTATCGCGATCATGGCCCTATTTGCCCAGGCCCGAGTACCCGCGCTTATCGTGCTGACCGCTTGGATTATGCTGTGCACCTACGTGGGCTCACTATGGCGTAATAACTACACTTACGGCTGCCTGATGGCATCCGTCACCGCGATGCTGATCGTGGTTATCTCCAGCGGCAGTTCGCCCGCCGGGATTTTCGATATCGCTGTGGCGCGCCTTACCGAGCTTGGGCTGGGAGCCATCTGTGCCATGCTGGTCAGCTCGCTGCTCTGGCCGTCCCATGTGGGCACCCACCTGGCCACTCAGGCCGACAGCGTGATCAACGAAGCCTTCGAGCATGCCGCCCTGCGCTTAGAAGCCAGCGGCGATATTCCGGCAATGCAGAAAGCCCTGCGCAGCAGCCTCGTGCCGTTAACTCTGCTGGAAACCGACAGCCAGGCCGCCCGCTTTGAAGGCCCGGTAGGCCCCGGCCGAGTGCGCGCAGCCCATGTACTAACCCGCCGCACGCTGCGCTTTTTCGCCAATCTGCAGGCGCTGCATCAGCTAATGCACGACCACGCCGACCGACTCGCCCCACAAAGTATCGAACTCGCAGGTGAGGTCGCAAAAGGCTTTCGCGATGCTGAACACGTCAAAGGGGTCGTTGAGGCCAGAAAAGCCCTCCAGTCGCTACGCCACCGGGTTCATGAAAGCGAGGAAGAGGCCAGCTTAGCCCCTCTCGATCGGCGTCTGCGGTTGGGGCTCCGTGAATCGATCGGCCACGCCATGATCATGCTCGATGCCCGGGAGGCGATTGCCTCGCCGGAGAGCCATAAACTGCGCTCATCGCCACTGGCCTGGCACCGCGATCACCTCGCCGCCGGTATTAACGCCATTCGCTCAGGGCTAGTATTTTCGCTACTGGCGACTTTCTGGATCGTCACCGCCTGGCAGAGCGCCATGATCGCGATGATGCTGGGCACGCTGTTTTCAGCTTTTTTCGCCAGCCGTGATAATCCCCTGGCGATTACCATGATGTTCTATAAGGGCATGCTGGCGGCGATTCCCAGTGCTTTTCTGTTCGGCCATGTGCTGCTCTCACAGGCCAATGGCTTCCCGATGCTGGCCATGCTGTTTGGCACGCCGCTGTTTTTAGGCCTGCTGGGCGCCACTAACCCGGCGACCATGGGTTACTGCCTGGCCTTCACCATTTTCAATATTCTGCTCACCATGCCCGGAAACGGCATGGACTTCTCGTTCGATAGTTTTGCCAACCGGGTGGTGGCCGTAGTGATCGGGCTAAGCTGTGTGGTCATGGGCTTTCGCCTGCTGCCGGGGCTGGGCACCCGACTTCGGCGGCGGCGTTTAATCAATGCAATTTCCACCGATATCCATGAGCTAAGCCAGCGCTCGATTCGCGACGCCGAAACCCGCTTCAGCGGCCACATGGCGGATCGGCTTCTGCAACTGGCTCAGCATGACGACATGCTACCCGAAGACCAGCGCCACCTGTTTATTCTGGGTTTGACCGGACTGGATGTTGGCACCGCTACGCTGCGCCTGCGTGATCGGCTTGATGATGCACCTCACCCGAGCATCCGCGAGGCGCATCGCCACCTACTAGGCACGCTAGCTAGCGGGTTTGAAGAGAGCGCCAACGGGCGGCCACCTCAAGGGATTCGCGAAGCAGGTAAACAGCTGGATGAGGCGATTATGGCCTATGGCGATGTCCCCGCCGACCGCCGCGTACTGCTGGAGGGTTTGATTGAACGGCTCGAACTGGCCCTAGAGCGCCTTGCGCGCATCATGGCGGAGCGGCCTAGGTAGGCGGAGGCTTCTGGCAACTGGTAAGGGAAGCAAAGCTTAGGCCGAGGTGGTAGATGAACACTCAATCCGGGGCACTTTCCTCCAGTTTAAACTCGTCTCATCCAGCTTAAACTCGCCTCTCTTGCAGCAGATCGATGAAGGCACGCAGGCTTGGCGGCACAAGCCGATTATTCGGGTAGTAGAGAAACAGCCCAGGGATCCGTGGACACCACTCATTGAGCACGGTAACCAGCCTTCCATCGCTCAAATAGGCTTGAGCATAAGACTCTGGAACATAGGCAATGCCTAACCCATCCGCGGCGGCTTCCACCATAAGTGGGCTGCTATCCAAGGTCAGAGCGCCAGGCACATCAACCGCCACGTCCTGGCCATTCTGGTGGAACTCCCAGCGGTAGAGCTTGCCACTCGGCAGCCTCTGTCTTATGCATCGTTGAGACGCAAGGTCGCTTGGCGTTTCGGGTATCGGACGGCCCTGTAGATAGCTAGGTGAGGCAACGGCAAGAAAGCGCAGATCATGACCCACGGGGATGGCTATCATATCCTGAGGAACTGCCTCTCTCAGCCTGACGCCCGCATCAAACCCCTGCCCGACGATATCCACAAGCCGCCCCTCTGCCACAAGATCAAGCTCGACACCTTCATGAAGGGTGAGAAACTGCGGCACAACAGTTTGCAGCAACAAGCGAATGGCCGCTTCGCTACCGTTGATACGCAACCTGCCCGTGACCTTTCCTTCGAAGCTTGATGCATCTTCGAGAATCGTGTCCAAGTCACTCAATAGCGGACTCAAACGTAGTAGCAGGCGCTCACCGCTCTCGGTCAAAGAGACGCTACGGGTGGTTCGGTGCAGCAGCCTGGTTCCCAACCTTTGTTCCAGCGTACGTACGGTGTGGCTAAGTGAAGAGCGGCTGACGCCCATTAGGTCGGCTGCTCGGCGAAAGCTGCGGTGTTCGGCCACTGCCTGAAAGGCCTTGAGGTCGGCTAACGTTGGCTTACTCATTAGTGAATTACTTTCACCTCCTCGTGCCAATTGTTGAGTATTCTTTAACCAGTGATACTGCCCTAGCCTATGTCTTGCAACATTTGTTTAATGACTTAGGGGATTTCTTATGACTAAAACCTGGCTTATCACAGGCACATCCACTGGCCTCGGCCGCCTACTTACTGAACGGCTGCTCGAACGCGGCGACCGCGTTGTGGCCACGCTAAGACGCAAGGGTGCGCTGGACGACTTGTTAGCCCTACACGGAGATCGTTTGCGGCAGTTGACCTTCGACGTAACCGATACATCGACGATGAGAGATGCCATTTCACAAGCATTCGCAAAACTCGGTCGAATCGATGTGGTGGTCAGCAATGCGGGCTATGGTCTCTTTGGCGCTGCCGAAGAAGCTAGCGACCAACAGATCGAGCGGCAAATAGCGACGAACCTCACCGGCTCCATTCAATTCATCCGCGCAGTGCTCCCCCATCTTCGCGAACAAGGGGGCGGCCGCATTGTTCAGGTATCGTCGGAGGGCGGCCAGATCGCCTATCCAAGCTTCAGCCTTTATCACGCCACTAAGTGGGGCATTGAAGGGTTTGTCGAGTCAGTGGCGAAAGAAGCCGCACCTTTTGGAATTGACTTCATTATCGCCGAGCCTGGCCCCACGGCCACCAACTTCGCGGAAGGGCTAGACCGCACACACCCCATGCCAGCTTATGAAAACACCCCTGCGGGGGAGCTACGTAGAGCACTGGTATCAGGCGCCTTTGCCATTAAAGGCGATGCGACCAATACCATTGATGCCATTATTAAAGCAGCGGATATGCAGAACCCGCCATTACGCTTGGCGTTGGGAAGCACCGCCTATAACTCAATTAGTCATGCGCTAAACGAGCGGATTGATTCGCTTGAAAAGTATAAGGACATTGCCCTATCTGCCGACAAAGATGAGGCAAACTGATATGCGGTTAAACTTTGGTTACGCCTTTTATTGGGGATACCCGAGCTGACCGTCGAGTACTATTTAAAGAGGAAGGGCTGCACCGTTAGCGTTTATGCATCTGTCGATCAACGATAGGCGCATGCTGCGCCATCAAATCTACCACCCAATCAATGAACACACGCAGCTTGGCGCTGACGTGCCGATTCGGTGGAAAAGCGACGTACATCGGCATTGGGTCGAGATGCCAGCCATCAAATAGGCGAACCAGCTCCCCGCGAGATACGTGCTCACTGGCCATGTAGTCAGGAAGCCAAACTACGCCGAGCCCCGCTATTCCTGCTGCAAGACCGGCATTACCGTCATCAACCGAAACCACATAGCGCCCTTGTACGGTGACGCGCTCTCCGTTGCGGTACATGGCGTAGGGAGAACCCACCCCGGCCCGGGCCCACCGGAGCCCTACAATGTAGTGAGGGGGAGCTGAGAGTTCTTGCGGGTGTGAAGGCAAACCAGCACTTTTCAGATAGCTCGGCGCTGCGTAAATACCGATCTTCAGGTCGCCTACGCGGCGCGCCACTAACGATAAATCAGTGAGTTCTCCGCCGCGCACCACACAGTCCACGCTTTCACCTATCAGATCCACCATGCGATCACTCGCCCCCATATCGATTTGAATATCGGGATAGCGAGCGTGAAACGCGGGCAAGGCGGGAATCAGAATCATCCGGGCAAAAGGACTGGGTACGTCCACTCTTAATCGACCACGCGGCAACACCGAGGCATTGGAGAGGCTGGTTTCAGCATCATCCATATCGGCCAGAAGCTTGATAACGCGCTCGTAGTAGGCCGCGCCATCCGCCGTGACGTTAACCTTGCGAGTGGTGCGGTTGAGCAGCTTTACACGCAGCCGTGCCTCTAGCTGTTGCACCAGTTGCGTCACGCTGGTCTTGCTCATGTGCAGTGTATCAGCTGCCTTGGTAAAGCTGCCCGTCTCCACGACTCGGGCGAATGCCTGCATTGCGTTAAAACGATCCATGGCTAAGTCAAACACCTTGTGATTGTTTGAAAACTACAAACAATGTTGAACAGAATTCGCCGTTTATCCACCACGAATGCAGGCTTAAAGTGACTTCATCGTAAACAACGGGTCGGTTCCGGCCTACTGATGGAGATACCCATGGCTAAGCGTGACGTCGTTTTCCCCCAAGGCCGCCAGGCGCTTTATGAACAAAACACCTATTCCGCTGCTGTCCGCTCTGGCGATTTTCTGTTCGTGTCGGGCCAGGTCGGCAGCCGTGAAGACGGCTCGCCCGAGCCAGACTTCGCCGCTCAGGTACAGCTCGCGTTTAATAACCTGCAGCGTGTTCTGGAGGCAGCAGGCGCAAGCTTTGACGATATCGTCGATGTGACGAGCTTCCATACCGACCCGGAAGCCCAATTCCCTATCTGGTTGGAAGCCAAGGCGCGCGCGTTTCCGGAAAAACCTTACCCTAACTGGACAGCGGTCGGCGTCACTTGGCTGGCGGGCTTTGATTTTGAAATCAAGGTCATTGCCAAACTCCCCGAGTAAGCAGCCATGTACCTCAAGCGCCTATCCGTCTCGGCGGAGCGGCGCTTCTACTGGCGGCCCCGATGGTTTTCTGCAAGCGCAGTGCGTCACGCTTTGGCGGCGATTTGAAAAGACGGCCGTATTCGCGAGTGAACTGAGAGACACTTTCGTACCCCACTTCAAAGGCGGCATTGCTCGCGGTAACACCTTCGTCAAGCATCAGGCGGCGCGCTTCGATCAAGCGCAGCCGCTGCTGGTATTGGCCCGGCGTTAGCGACGTCATCTGCTTGAAGTGCTTGTGAAACGAGCTAAGGCTCATGCCCGCCTCAGTCGCCAACTGTTCCACCGGCACGCGTGAGGTGTAGTTAGCTCTGAGAATCTCGATAGCAGCGGCGAGGCGGCTTGCGTAACTATCCGGATCGGCAATCTCCCGCAGTGCATTGCCGTGAGGCCCCGAGAGCAGCCAATAATGCAGCTCCTGCATGATGCCGGGGCGCAGAAGCGGCTCGGATTCGGGACGATCCAGCAGTTTCATCAGCCGGGATGCGCAGTCAATCAACTCGGCTTCGGTGTCTTCGGCGAATAACGTCTGCATCTCGGATGGCCGCTGGGTACGCACGCTGCCCATGTGGGCGGTAAGCTCGCGCAAGATCCTTCTATCCAGGTCAATCGCAACGGCCAGATAGGGCTCACTCGGGCTGGCTTGGACAATCCGCCCGACGACCGGCATATCCGCGCTCACAATCGCCGACTCACCGGCCGCTACCACTCGGCTCTGGTGCCCAACCACCATGCGTTTTGCTCCCTGTAACACCAGGCAAACCAACGGCTTGTATACCGACTGCAAATCACCAGCAGGGGTTTCGACGCTCATCATGCTAAGCCCCGGCAATGGGGTTATCACCAGGCCATCGTGATTGGCATAGGTTTGAACCGCCTGTTTGAGTGAGTTCATATGCATTCCTCCAGCATCCCATCTCAACGTTAGCATGGCTCAGAAAGGGTTTCTCCACACCTGCAGGATCAGGCAAGTTTTGCGCAAGGCTTGGCAAGCCTTGCCATCAGCAAATGCCTACACTGAGATGACTCAGCCATTATCGCGGACGCCTCAATGGTCTTGAGTCATGCAGCGTTATTCACATTGATGGAGGGTTTAAAAGTGAAAACTTCAGGAAATACCATGCTCATCACCGGCGGTGGATCAGGCATTGGCCGTGAGCTTGCGCTTCGCTTCAACTCGCTTGGCAACACCGTAATCGTCGCCGGGCGGCGCATGGAAACGCTGGAGGAAACCATCGCTGGCCAGCGCGACATGCACGCGATGGTTGTCGATGTTGAGGATCCAGAGGAGATCACCGCCTTTGCTGAGCGTGTCATCGCCGAGCATCCCAACCTCAATGTGCTGATCAACAATGCGGGCATTATGCGTCGCGAGGACTTGTCCTGCACCCGAGACCTGAGCGATGCCGAGCAGACAGTCGTCACCAACTTGCTGGGGCCCATCCGACTGACAAACGCGCTCACTGACCACTTGGTAAGCCAGCCCGACGCCGTTATCGTGAACGTTTCCTCTGGCCTAGCTTTTGTACCGTTGAGCGGCACGCCAACCTACAACGCCACCAAAGCGGCCATTCACTCCTATACGATCTCCCTGCGCGAACAGCTCAAGGGCAAGGTCGAGCTTATTGAGCTGGCTCCTCCTGCGGTTCAGACAGAACTGACACCTGGGCAGTCGACCCGTGAAGGCTATATGCCGCTTGATGACTATATCGAAGAGGTCATGACACTGTTTCAACAGCAACCGACACCCAAGGAGATTTTGGTGGAGAAAGTCAATTTCTTACGCTGGGCAGAGCGTGACGGACACTTCGATCAAGCGGTCGAGATGCTCAGCAAGATGTGAGTTCCCCTATCCTCTAGCCTTCTAACTCGCACATGCACTGTTTGCTGATGGCCGCAGTGCATTTGTCCATTCACGTCTGCCAACCATGCTCAGAGCGAATAAAGGATAGAAGACAAGCCCTTACCTCAACGCAAGCTAACGATTACCCACCCTTCACTGCAATATTTTTAATTATGCGAGCAGGATTACCGCCTACCACCACATTATCGGGTACATCCTTGGTTACAACAGCGCCCGACGCTATGACCACGTTATTGCCTACTCTAACGCCTGGATTAATGATGGCTCCACCACCAATCCAGACGTTATCGCCAAATGTAATCGGCTTTGCGTATTCTTTACCCGCATTGCGCTCATGCGGATCAAGCGGATGGGTCGCCGTATAAATCTGCACATTCGGCCCAAGCATGCAGTTATCGCCAAAGCGTATTTCACAAACATCCAGCAGGATGCAGTCGAAGTTAGCGAAAAAGTTTTCACCTACATGGATGTTATACCCGTAATCCAAACGTAGATTGGGCTCTATATAGAGATTTTCTCCCGTCGATCCGAACAATGCTTTCAAGGCTTTCAAACGCTGGACGTCAGTTTCCAATACGTGATTGTAGAGCCTCACTTGTCGTCGTGTTTCTTCACGCTCTTTTAGCAGTACCGGATCAGCAGGGTTATAGAGCTCCCCTGCTAGCATCTTGTCTTTTTCTGAACGCATTAGTTGTTTTCCTTGCTAAAACCCATCGTTAATCAACGCTAGCCGTTATTATCCTGACGCCGCTTCGTCGTAACATAACGCAGCTGGTTGACGAGCAAGCATCGAGGTCATCAGTCCCTGAACACGGCTAAGACCATAGGGACGCTAAAGCTTGGATCGATGATCGCGCGCCCCAGCGATTCAGGCCGTGATCTTTCCACGCCCAGAGATTATTCCTGAACGACAAATGATCCATTGGGGTAATAGTTGCAGATGAACTCCACAAAGGCCCGGACTTTGGGGCTCTGTAAGCGTCGAGAGGTATGCAGAACCCAAAGCTCGACTTCGTTGCCGGCGGCGCCCCACGACACCAGCTCGCCTCTTTCCAGCAGGCCTCCAATGATGGATTGCGGCAACATGGCCGCTCCTGCACCCGCCACAGCGGCATCTCGAACAGTCAGGAGCGAGGACAGCCGTAAGACAGGCTGTGGTTCGACGGACAATTGGCCATCCTGGACGAACCAGACCTCACCTTCTCGATACGTCGGCATGACAATCGCCGGAATGCGGAGCGGCTCATCCCCGCTCTGCTTTGGTATCTGAACCGAGGGAGCTGCCACCAAGACAAGTCTGTCTCGGGCAAAACACCTGCCCACCAGCATGCTGTCCTTGTGCGGATTGATGCGGATGGCGACATCGAAATGCTCTTCGACGAGATCGGCGAGCCGGTCTTCGGCCACCGCTTCTATCTGCACGTCGGGATGGATCGCCTGGAAGGCGGCAGCCAGTCGCCCAAGCGCCACCTGCGAAAACAACAACGGTGCCGCTACGCGCAGCCTTCCTCTCGGGGTATCAAGGCCATCTCGCGCCGCCGCTACTGCTTCGGCCACCTCACGCATTGGCCCCTCAATTCGTGCGAGCAGCAGTTGGCCAGCTTCGGTCAGCTCGAGGCTGCGGTCACTTCGTTCGAAGAGTCGAACGCCTAGGTTTTCTTCCAGATCAGCCACTCGGCGCGACAAGGTTGCCTTGGATCTGCCGCTGGCCCGGCTTGCACGTCCAAAACCGCCGTGGACGGCCACCAGTTGGAAATCATTCAGAGCGTTTAGATCCATGATGTCTCAAATTTGATACGAACCATCTCTAATTTAGCGTCTTTGTTTTGAATATGAAACCACCTATTGTTCGGTCATACGCAACCCGAACCAAAGGAGTTCTTATGAAAAGCCCTAAGACACTAATCCTGACTTCCCTGGCAGACGAGCCGCGCGGTAACCATTCGGATGGGAATAGTAGCGACCCTGCTACCCATCGCGCCGAACGGCCAGGAATCGCCGTCACGCTAGAGTGCTTTATTCCTGGCGAAATCAAAGACGTTTTCGACTTCGTTGCTGCACAGGACGTACTGCCAAAGATCCTCACGGGTTACGGGCTTGTGCCAGCTGTGGCGTCAACGTCAGATGTCTCTGGCCCCTGGGATCGGCCCGGCTCGACACGCACCGTGCACCTTCACGATAGCAGTAGCGTGCGCGAAGGCCTCACGCATTACGACCGTCCAGCCTTTTTCGCCTACCACGTCAGCGACCCGAGCTTTTCGCTGAAGCACCTGATGTCGCATGCATGCGGCCAGTGGTGGTTCGTGGCAGTGGAAGGCGGAACGCAGGCTAAGTGGGCCTATACGTTCCACGCAAGAAACGGCCTGGCGGCGATTCCGCTTAGGCTTTTCGTAGGCACCCAGTGGAAGGGATACATGAAGGTCTGCTTGAACAACATCGTCGACCATTTCGACGCCGCGTGACGTCTTCACGCCCAAACCAGTATCAGTCAACAACCCGCAACCCAAGGAAATCATCATGACCATTCTCGTTACCGGCGCCACCGGCACTGTCGGCCGCCAAGTTGTCGAACAACTCGTCAAGCGCGATGCCGATGTCCGCGTGCTTGTCCGCGATACCCCTAAGGCCAACTTTCCTACGAGTGTTGGCGTCGTCCAGGGTGATCTGCTCGACGTGGACTCGCTACGCAATGCCTTCTCCGGCGTCTCGACGCTCTTTTTGCTCAACGCGGTGGTGCCCGACGAGTACACCCAGTCGCTGATCGCGCTTAATCTCGCCCGTGAGGCCGGCATTGAGCGAATTGTCTACCTCTCGGTCATCCACAGCGATCTGTACGTCAATGTGCCGCACTTTGCCGGCAAGTACGGTGTGGAGCGCATGATCGAGCAGATGGGCTTTAACGCCACCATCCTGCGGCCCGCTTACTTCATCGAGAACGATCTGACCATCAAGGAGGTAATCACCGGATACGGCATTTACCCAATGCCGATCGGCAGTAAGGGCCTGGCGATGGTCGACACGCGTGACATCGGCGAGGTCGCCGCCCTTGAGCTCCTGCGCCGCGAACAGTCAGCCGTACCGCTACCGATCGAGCGAATCAATCTCGTTGGCCCCGACACGCTAACCGGCCAGGACATTGCCGCTATTTGGACCGATGTACTTGGTCGCCCCATCGCCTATCCGGGTGAGGATACCGTCGCGTTCGAACAGAACCTATTGCAGCACATGCCGAGTTGGATGGCTTACGACATGCGCCTGATGAGCGAGCGTTTCATCACCGAGGGGATGCTCCCCGATACCGGTGACGTTGACCGGCTGACTGCCCTTCTGGGTCGCCCCCTTCACTCTTATCGCGAATTCGCCACCCAGGTCGCGGCCTCAGTCTGACGGCAGCGCACTCCCAATCAACATAAGGAAACTCACCATGATCTACTCGACCGCTACTGTCCCGGTGAACCCGGCAGGGGAAACCACTCTGACCCGCACGCAGGCCTGGCAAGGCCTGGTGCTCAAGGCCCGCGACGCCCGCCTATTCTTGCCCGAAGGCCTATGCACCCGCTGCGACGTCGTGGAGGAAAGTGCGACGCACTTCGTGCGCGAAGCCACCATCGCCGGCACCAATCTGCGTGAGATCATCACCCTGGAGCCGGAAAGCAAGGTCACTTTCTTCCAGGCCACGGGCCCCCGCGAAGGCGCGATCATCAACGAACTGTTCGAGGACGAGGCGGGGGCGCTCCAGCTTCGCTTTTACTGCTACCTCGGCCTGCGCGGTAAAGAGCCGGGCAGCACTGAGGAGCAGGCCGAACAGGCCCAGTTCGACAGCGACAAGGGCTACAAGGCCGCCTTGCTATCGACGCTCAAACGCACCCGCGAATTGATTGCGGACGGCAAGCTCTGAAACGGCCGTACGCTAATGCAGCTCTATCGTTGCGTAGCGAGCAACGATAGAGCTGAAGGCAAGACCAACTCCAGGGCTAAATTAGGTGCCCATTGTGTATGTGCCTTGCTTCACACAACGGCGCAGCCAATTCACTATGCCACTACACTTGTTGTATCTGGTCATTGAAACCACCGAACCTTCAACGCCGCACCGGGGTTCGGGGTCGAAGACCTGCAGCTTGTCGGGTTACCCATTGGCCTGCTCAACAGATGGTTATAGGGATTGAAGCCATGGTTGATTCACTCCGTATGCTGAAGCCGGCAATGCACCATCCTTGGTGTCTTAGCGATAGAACCTCGACAGCGCCCTGAGTACCTGGTTCGACACCCGGGCCTCAAGCTCGGTATCGTCGAGTTCGTTCATGCGGTAGTCATAGACCTCGAAGGCCCCTGTGGGATGCACGGCCACCTGATAGTCGGGCATCAGGATTCCATAACCCATATAGCTGCCTGAAAGCATCCAGTCGCGATGGGGGTCGACGTCCAACAAGCTTTGCCCCAGGGTGTAATGTTGAGGAGCCGATTCACAGTCGAGCAGTTCCTCGAGCAGCGTCGGTGCGATATCGGCGTGGTGCGTTCGCCGCTCCAGCACCCCACCGGACCGTCCCGGCAAATGCATCACCAGCGGAACCTGAACCTGCTCCGGCGTGTAGTTGCTGCCATGTCCCCAGTAGTTCTTGCCATATTCGTTGAAGGACTCTCCGTGGTCGGCAGTAATCACTATCGCAGTATCCTCAAGCCGCCCACGGCGCTCCAGGTCATCGAGTACACGTCCCAATTGCTGATCCACATAGCGCGCTGCCGTGCGATAGCGGTTCCAGTAAGGTTCGGGATCAAAGTCAGGCCCCAGGCTCATGTGGTTGATATGCTCCCAATAGGGTGTGAACCGTGGGAAGTCTGGCGGATGGCTGTAGCCGTGCACGGCATCATAGAACAGGAAACCAAAGAACGGGCGCTCATCTGACCTTGCCTCTTCTTTGTCCATCCAGGCTAGCCAGTCATCGGTGATCTGCTGGTCGCGCTCCCAAGGCTCACCCTGTGCTGCCTCCAGCGAGACATCCTTGAGGCCGGCGAAAACGTTACGGTCAAAGGCAGGGCTCACCAGCGTCGCCGAAGAGAGAACCTGAAAGCGGTAATCGGCAGCCTCTAATCGCTCCATCAGCACCGGGGGCGTCTGGCTGGCAGTAAATGCATCCCAGTAGGTGACTGGCAGGCCATAGAAGAGGCTGAAGACGCCTGCCTTGGTGGAGTTGCCACCACTGATATGCTCACGCGCCCTGAACCAACCGGGTTGATTGGCGTACCGGTAAAGATTCGGCATCACTTCAGGAGTAAGCATGTCGTGACGCAGGGCATCCAGCAACACCAGCAGCAGGTTGTCGGAAGGCACCGACGGCGAGCAGCTCAGCGGCGCAGAGGGGTAGACCAGATCCTGCGCCTTTCCCTCCGTCGCCTCGAGATCCACCCGATCGCGCACCGCCTGGGGGTCGACCCACCCCTGCTTGACGAAGAAGCGCTTGGCAGTGGCCGGATAGAAGACCGGCACATGACGCGTCATGCCGGTGATGTCACGGTCATAGTGGGCATCCGCCCAGGCATGCCAACCGTGCACCCCCAGCAGGGCCAACAAGCTCACTACCAGCATAGCGACCGCAGGACGTGCAGGTGGACGTCGCTTGAACAGCAGCCCGAGAGCACCCTGAACCGCCAACATGCCCAGCACGCCGCCGACGGCCAGTGTCCAGGCGACCCATGAGAAGCTGAACACGTCTCCCCCGGCGTTGAGCAGTAGGTCGAGGATGAAGCCGCTCAGGTGGAAACGATACTGAGCGTAGACGAAGGTATCAAGCAGCAGAAGCAACTGCAGGCCACTCGCCCACAGGGTGGTCAACAGCCATAGCCCGATGCCGCGCAAAAGCGTGGCCAGCACGAACATCGGCAAAGCTCCCAGCCATACCAGCAGCGAGAGATGACCGAGGAAAACCATCAGCAGGTAGCTCCACTGCTCGGCCCCCTCGGGCTGGATATAGCCGACATAGCGCAGCGAGATCATCCAGGCAAGCAGCAGGTTGGCCAGGGTCCAGGCGCCAAGCCAGCGCCACCGGTGCAGGAGTCGATAGATCATGCGCGAAGTCTCCAGAGACCCGAGGCTCTTCAGTCGACGTTGGGTGGAATAGAGCGTTGACTGTCGCAGCCGCTGGCTTACTGAAAACTTACGCAATACTTCTTGATCGTTCCGATCCCCCGCTAAGACTTCTGAATGACGCATTACCGGGCAGCCTCGTCCCATGCGACGAGGACACCACATGCTTCCATCCACCGATGTCATTCCTGATGCCTCTATGCCTTGCCGTCGCTGCTCAATGATGGGCCTCGACAGGTCTGTATTGGCCTAGACATGATCGGAGAACGGCAGACTACGGATCCGCTGCTGTGTGGAGGCGAACAGCGCGTTGGCCAGCGCAGGCGCGAGCGGGTGAATGCCCGGCTCACCAACGACGCTTGCCGGGAACGCGATGGTGACGTCGTCGAGCGCGACGATGGCGGACTCGCCAGAGCCGTATCGCTTGACTGCGCCGACGAGCATGGTCGTTGCGTCATCAGCGTTGGATGGCAGCGCCCTCCTGGACCGCCGATTGACGACCGTGGAATCTGGATTGGGGGACATGAGACCTCCGATGAGTGATTGGCCACTATGAGGGAGGCAAGAGGCATCGCTTGGCATCCTTTGGCTGTACTCTTGAGATACAGCCAAAGTGATCTCCGGTTATGGCCCGCTGACACCAATCGGCATCATTCGATCCCGGTCGGATGCGTCAGACCTTTATTCCAAACAGCTTTTCTGCATTTCGGAACGCAATTTTTTCCTTGGCTTCACGGGGCAGATCCACCGCCCGAAACCAGTCGGTTCCTTGCTTCATGTCTGCAAACGGGTAATCCGTTCCAAACATCACCCGATCCACACTGATGTACCTCAGCAAAAGATGAAGCAGTTCATCCTGGAAGAATGCGCTGGTTGTGTACCAGAAATTGTCACTGAAATATTGCCCGATAGGCTTGTTCAGCGAGTCTTCCGTCGACTCGCTCATATCTCCCACGATACGCTCGTAGTAGAACGGAAGGCCCTCTCCCATATGGCCGATAATCATCTGCAGTTTAGGAAATTTATCGAACACCCCAGTGATGATCAGTCGAAGACATTGAGTCAGCACCTCCTGGTGCCATCCATATCCTGATCCGCTGAAAATGTAGTTCTGGAACAATTGGTCATACCCTGGCCGCATGGTGTTGTAATAAATATTGAACACGTCTTCCGGGGGGAAGCCGGGATGCAGGTATATCGGCACATCAAGTGCCTCGGCGCGCGCCAGAAGGGGCTCGAAATCCGGGTGGTCGAGGAATTTGTTGCCAATGAATCCATTGGTCATGGCCCCCAGAAAGCCATCTTCCCGAACGGCGCGTTCCAGTTCGTCCGCTGATGCTTCCGGGTTCTGCAGAGGCAAGGTTGCATAGGCCTGGTACCGCCCCGGATGGGTGGCCATCGGGCCACCGGCAATCATCTTGTTGAGACGATAGGCAAAATCGATGCCCTCCTGACCAGGGACATTCTGCACGCCCGGCGTATGCGCGGAGAGGATTTGAACATTGATCCCCGCCTTATCCATTGCACCGATGCGGCCAGGGCCGAGTTCGGCAAGACCCGTTTCCCTGAGGTACTCTACGTGTTGATCGTTAATCGCGTTCAGCGCGATCAGTTCCTCGGTGGTATAGGTCTCTTCCGTGGCGATAAATGGCAGATCCTGGTCTCGCAATGCGATGACCGATTTCTCTGTCGCGGCAGCACTGGAGATAATGCCAGGCGCGGACAACCCAGCACCAACACCAAGTGCCGCCGCGCCAGTTAGAAAACTGCGGCGTCCCATTGTCAGGCTCTCTAGGTTTTTTTCGATCTGTTTCATGACAATTTCTACTCCGATGTTTGCGTTGCGTGGTTTGGGGGCAGCTTGAACCGCCCCGGGATATTGCCGATGTCATCCACGTAGCTGTACACCACCGGGATAACCAGCAAGCTCAGAAGCGTTGAAGTGAGCAGCCCACCAATGACCACGAAGGCCATGGGGGCCCGGAAGCTGGGATCGCCAGCCCACCCTAGGGCGATCGGCATCATGCCCGCCCCCATGGCAATGGTGGTCATCACGATGGGCCGGACACGTTTTTTGCAGGCATCGAGAATGGCGTCCACGCGTTCCAACCCATGCACCCGACGGGCGATGATGATGTAGTCCACCAGCAGGATTGAGTTCTTGGTGGCGATGCCCATCAGCATGATCAATCCGATCATGGCAGGCAGCGACACGGGCGTCTGCGTGAGGAACAACGCCAGGAAAGCCCCGGGGATGGAGAGCACCAGCGCCACCAGAATGGTGACCGGCTGCGTGAAATCCTTGAGCAGCAGCACCAGCACCATATAGATACACAGCACGCCGGTCAGCATGGCAATCCCGAAGCTTGAGGCAAGCTCCGCCATTTCCTCTGCATCGCCTTCTGGTGTCTGAAACACGCCGCGCGGCAACTGACGTAAACTGGGCAGTGCCTGCACGGCCTCTTCGATTTCTCCCAAAGGCTGCCCTTGCAGGCTCACCTCGAAATTGACGTTGCGCAGACGATCATGCCGGGTGATTTCCGAAGGTCCGCTGCCCCACTCAAAGGTAGCCACGCTCTCCAGCGGCACTGGTCCGTTCGCACCAGGCACTGGTAGCCGTTTAAGGGTCGCCATATCCTCCCGCGCGGCATCCGCCAGTCGGACCATCACCGGCACCTGACGCGAGCTGAAGTTCAACTTAGGAAGGTCCTCAGCGTTGTCGCCTACGGTCGCGATGCTCAGCGTGTCGGCGATGGCCTGAGCCGAGACCCCAAGGTCGGCGGCGCGGGCAAAATCAGGGCGTACAATGAGTTCAGGCCTGACCAGGCTGGCCGTCGAACTCACCGCGCCGATGCCGGGAATGGCGCGCATCTCCCGCTCGACTTGACGGGCATGCAGTTCAAGCACCCGGCTATCCTCACCGGCAAGCACCAACTCATAGCCATCCCCCTCATCACCTACGCGAGTTCGCACGCCGGGAAGCGTGGCGAGTGCAATACGTAACTGCTGCTCTATGTCTTGCTGCGTAACGCCCGCGCGGGTTGCGCGATCCGCCAAACCGACGGTCAGTTCCACAGAGGTCACATCAGAGTCACTGCTGCCGGAGTTCTCACCGATGGCCGCAAAAACGCTGACTACATGCCGTTGCGTCACCAGTCGTGAGCGTGCCTGCTCGGCAAGCGCCTCCGCTTCAGACAAGGTGCTGCCGGGCGGCAAGGTGAGCGTCGCCTGCGTCTGGGAATTATCATCGGGGGGTATGAAGGTCCCCGGCAGGGTCGAGGCCAGCCAGATACCTCCTGCAAAGCAGGCCGCCGCCGCGAGGAGCGTCGTCTTACGGTGGCGCAGGCACCCGTTAGCAACGATCAAGTAGTAGTTAATCCACGTTGGATCGCGCGAGGGATGTTGGGGTTTGCGCAGCAGATACGCAGCCAGCATGGGCGTGAGAAGGCGCGCCACCAGCAGCGAAAACAGCACCGCTACCGAGGCCGTCCAACCGAACTGAACGAAGAATTGCCCGACGGTGCCGCTCATAAAGGCCGTGGGTAGAAAAACGGCAATCAATGTAAAGGTGGTGGCGACAACGGCCAGGCCAATTTCCGCCGCCGCGTCCATGGCGGCCCGGCGCGGGGGCTTGCCCATTAGCAGGTGCCGTTCGATATTCTCAATCTCGACAATGGCATCGTCCACCAGCACCCCGATCACCAGCGAGAGCGCCAGCAACGTCACCACATTGAGCGAGAAGCCCATCAGGTGCATGAAAGCGAAGGTGGGGATGATCGAGAGGGGAAGCGTGACCGCCGCTATCAGTGTGGCTCGCCAATTGCGTAGAAAGCAGAACACCACCAGCACCGCCAGCGCCATCCCCTCGAATAGCATGTGCATGGAACCCTGGTAGTTCTCCAGCACCGGCCCAACAAAATTGAAGGCTTCTTCGACCTCGACATGGGGATATTGCGCCTGCAAGTCGGCAACAGCAGCCTGCACCCCCTCGGCCACATCCACCTCACCGTACTCCTCGGCACGGGTCATCTCGACGCCGACGACGGGCGCGCCATCAAGCAATGCCATCGAGCGCCGCTCGGCCACGGTATCGGTGACCGTCGCCACCTCATCAAGGCGAATACGGCGACCGTCGCTGAGTGCCAGCTCCATCCTCGCCAGCTCGGCTGCGGATTCAGCGTTGGCGATGATGCGCACGGCCTGTTCGGCTCCGCCGACATCCACGCGCCCACCGGGCGCCTCCAATTGCGCCTGGCGCAGCTGGCGTGAGATATCCAACGCTGTCGTGTTCATCGCCAGCAGGCGGTCCGGATCCAATGCCACGCGGACTTCGCGATCGACCCCGCCGATACGCCGAACCGAGCCAACGCCTGGCACCGACAAGACGGCCTTGGTCATTTTGTCATCGACGAACCAGGAGAGTGCCTCATCGTCTAGATCAGAGGAGGTCACCGCGTAACGTACAATCGGCTCACTGAAAAACTCACCCTTGCGAATCACTGGATCACGCAGGTCGGCGGGTAGATCCGAGCGGATGCGAGCAACAGCGTCGCGCACATCCTCAAGAGCCTCTTGCAAGGACTTTTCCAGCCTGAATTCAATAGCAATGTCGGCATTGCCATCCGTCAGCGTTGTAGAGATGTTTTTGACGCCGGAGACGGTAGCGATGGAGTCCTCGATCTTACGGGCAACCTCGTTCTCCATTAAGGCGGGAGCCGCCCCCGGCAATGAGGCGGAGACCTCCACGAGGGGCAGCTGTACATCCGGCAAGTCCTGAATAAACAAGCCTCGGAAGGAGATGAGTCCCCAGAAGGTCAATAGGATGAAGAGCAGAACAACCGGAATAGGATTGCGAATCGCCCAGGATGAGGTATTGAGCGTCATACCCCCTCCTCGGCGTCGGTCTCAACCACCCGCACCTGATCACCGTTGCCAAGAAAAGCACCGCCCGAGGCGACCACTCGGGCATCGGGTTCAAGCCCGGCGCGAATTTCGATTCGATCCTCCGTGTGCTGGCCCAGGGAAACTTTCTGCTCCGTTATCTGACCTTCATCGCTGACGCGATGGACGTAGCCAAAGCCATCGCGAAGCTGCACCGCGGCGCGGGGTAGCGTCATCACTTGGCGGGTGCCCAGCTCAAATTCACCCCGGGCAAACATTCCCGACCGAGCGATGTCGCTTAACGGTAGGTCGACATAAACCAGACCATTGCGTGTAGCGGTGTCCACTAGCGGCGCAATGGTGCGCAAGCGCCCTTCGAGCTCATATCCACCGGGCACGGTGACCCTGGCAGTCTGGCCCGGTCGCAGCTCATTCAGATCAGACGCGGCGACCTCTGCCCGCCACTCCAGGCGACCATGGCGCGTCAACCGGAACAGCTCCTGATCAGTGCCGGTGATAGCACCAACAGTGGCCGTGCGGGAGGTAATCAAACCGTCGTCCGGGGCGACCACCTGCGTCTGAGCCAAGCGTAGCGCTTGGGCTTCATGCTGCGCTTGCGCAACGCCTAGCCGCGCACGGGCGGTAAGTTCGGCGGTTTCGTATTGCTGAATTTGCTGCTCTGAAAGCGAGCCGGTGGTTTTCAAACTTCGGGCACGCTGGGCATTGGCATTCGCTTCCGCAAGCGTTGCCTCGGCTTCCGCCACGGCGGCGCGGCTCCTAGCCAGCTCTGCGCGCACCGTCGTGTCGTTATAAACGGCCAGCACCTGCCCTTCCGTGACCTCATCACCCACGTCTACCTTGACGTCTACCAGCCGCAGGCCACCGATTTCGGTACCGATAATGATTTCCTGCCACGCAGCGATATCACCATTGGCCGCAATCGTCGTCGGAAGCGTCTGAGGTTCTAATGTCGTCACGTTGACTGATAGTGAGGGCTGCGCTGTCGGTTCGGCGACGGCATCGCTTTCCGACGACACCGCCTGCATAAATGCCAGGGCGGCGGCGCTAGCGATCACGGCAATCGTAATGCCGAAACAACATTTTCGTTTTGGAAATGGCATAATCCAGGCCTGCTGCAAAGGGTTCAATTCATTGATGAAAAAGAAAATCCAAGAATTTCAGTTGAACCACTATCGGCCTGTCTTCCTTTCTCATTTCTTACTGACGTAACGTTTTAAATAAATCGGCACCAGTAAGAAACGCGTAAGATAGCGCTCCTGATGATGGCACTTTCATACCACTCTCACTTTCAAACCCTGCTAGGAGTACAACTATGAGTCCTCATCAATCGCTATTACTGAACGGCCGCCTCACCACTATGAGATTGGTGACAGCCGCATTTCTCGGTGGTCTTGTTATTGCCTCTCCGTTGGCGTTCGCCGACGAAGAACATTCAGACGAAACCACTTGGGGATTGGGCGTAGGTGCAATGAGCGACCAGGATCCCTATGCCGGCATCGACAGGGAAACCACCCCATTTCCCTTGCTCCTGATCGAAAACCGGTACATTAGTGTCTTCGGACCGGAAATCGAATTTAAACTGCCGAGTCTTGTCATCAGCGACTCACAACAGCTCAATTTCGGTATCGTCGCCCAGTACGATGAGAGCGGCTACGAGCAAGGCGATGCTCCGATTCTCAACGGCATGAGTGAGCGCGAGGGCGGCTTCTGGGCGGGGGCAAAAGTAGAGTGGGAAAGCGAGCTGTTCGAGGTCAGCGCCGAATGGCTCACCGACGTCTCCGGCAACAGCGACGGGCAGCGCTTCGATCTTGGCCTGGAGAGAACGTGGGATTTCGGCGAACATATAATGCTAACCCCATACTTAGGGGCGTCCTGGCAGGACGACAAGAACGTCGATTACTACTTCGGTGTTCGCGATAGTGAGGTTCGCTTCGATCGCCCCGCCTATAAGGGAGAGTCGGCTACCAATATCGAGGCGGGGGTGCGCGGCGTGTACCAGTTTGACCAGCATCACTCTGTGCTGGTAGGTGTTGAGGTCACGAGATTGGCGAACGAAATCAAAGATAGCCCGCTGGTGGATCGTTCGACCCAAAACGCCGTGTTAGTTGGCTATCTTTATACATTCTGATGAGCCGCATACTGCTGATCGAGGATCATGACCGGCTAGCCCACTTGATGTGCAAAGGGCTGGTGGACGCCGGTATCGGCGTTGATGTGGTCGACCGCATCGATTCGGCTTGGGCTGCCGTTCAGCAGATGCCCTACCAGGCACTGGTACTCGATCGTGGCTTGCCGGATGGCGATGGGCTGCTATTGCTCAAGAAGTTGCGCAACGCGGGCCTTAGCGTGCCCTGCCTGGTGTTAACGGCTCGCGATGCGCTGCATGACAGGCTAGAAGGCCTCGAAGCCGGTGCCGACGACTACCTCCCCAAGCCGTTTGCCATGGATGAGATGGTGGCACGTGTCCGTGCCTTGCTACGCCGCCCTGCGGAATTCCATTCAATCGACCCCATTCACGGCGACCTGAGGCTGCATACGGAAAGCGGCGTTCTGTTTAGCGGCGACAAGAGCATTACCCTCGCCCCGGCGGAGCTGCACATCATGCAGTTGCTGTTATATAAGCACGATGAGGTAGTTCGCCGCAGCGCGCTGGAAGCAGCGGCCTGGGGGCTAAGCGAGGCGGTGACACCGAACGCCTTGGATGTCGCCCTGCACCGTTTACGCCGCAAGCTGCTTGCCATCGGTTCGCGCCAGCGGATCGCCAACGTGAGAGGGATGGGATATGCGCTTCGTCAAGCGGATGACGCTCAATAGCCTGAGGCTGAAGGTGCTGCTGGCCTATTTGGCAGGTATGGTGCTGAGTATCACACTGCTGGTAATTGCCGCAGCGGTGGTGCTTCAGAGCGATCTACTGCCTCGTATGGATATGGCCGACGCGGCCGATGGGCTGGTGGACAATGTCGAGTTCGACACTCGTGGCCGGCCCGTTGGTTTCGACGCCAGCATGGACGACCGCGCTTGGCTATACGAAGGCCCACAACCCGAAACGGCGTACCGTATTCTGGATGATGCCGGGAACGTGGCGGTGGCCTCGAGTGCCGGAGAAGCTTTCTGGCCAGCCGACGGCGAGGTTCTACGTTTGGCGCGGGGCACCTTTTCCTTTGAGTATGACGACAGAACTTTCTACGGTGCCACGGAGCCCTTTGAGCATGGTGAAAGAACGTGGTATCTGCAGTTCGTCGCTAGTTCAAGATTCGTTGATGTCCTCTATCTCGTCGCCTTTCCACTGGTGGCAGCGGGCGTACTGGTGTTTGGCTTTGTCATGTTCGTTGCCTTCGGTCTATGCGCCTACATTACCTTGCGCTTAACCCTCAAGCCGCTGCGCGATGTTTCCAAATCGGCGGCGGCTATCTCGCCGCGCTCTATAGACGCCCGGCTCGATACGGACGCCGTGCCTGTGGAAATTGCCCCGCTGGTACATAGCTTCAATCACGCTCTGGAACGCCTTGAGCGGGGTTATCGCCTGCAACAGGAGTTTCTCGGCCACGCGGCCCACGAGTTAAAAACGCCCCTGGCGCTGATCCGCGGGCAGGTTGAGTTGCTCGAGGAAGGGCGAAATGACCGCAAGGCGCTATTGAGCGATGTCGAGTACATGACCCGCCAGGTGCAACAACTGCTACTTCTGGCCGAAGCGAGCGAGGCGCACAACTACCAGTTTAGCGTTGTTCGAATGCACGACATCGCCCACGAAGCTTCCATCTACTTGCAACGCATGGCGGAGTCCGCCGACGTGCATTTAACGGTACTCGCCGCCGACGATAAGGTGACATGGGAGGCTGATCGCGGGGCATGCTTCACTCTGCTCAAGAACTTGCTGGAGAACGCTATCCAGCACGCCCCCGAGCAGACCCTAGTCAGCATGGAGATCCAGGAAAATATAATAACTGTGCGTGACCGTGGCCCAGGCGTCGAATCAGAGCAATTGGCCCTGCTGTTCTCACGCTTCTGGCGTGGGGCGCATCGACGCGACCATGGAGCAGGCTTGGGGCTGGCCATCTGCCAAGAGATTGCCATGGCACACGGTTGGGAGCTTTCGGCCCACAACGCCCATCCCGGGTTGATCATGACCTTATGCAGAGAAAACGAGTCCAGTGAAAGCGATTCCCGCGAAAATATTACCAGCGAACGAGTGTACCACCGTCAAGATGAACGCCCACCCCAAGGTCATTTGAAAAGGCAGTGACATGGGTGGTTCCCCGCCTCGGTGATCGCCATGCCACCCCAGGAGTTGCCAACCAGGACAACGTCTCCAGGCTGGTTATCAATGGTGCGAGTAATAAAGAAGCCGCCCGCGCTCTGGGTATCAGCCCCAGCACCGTCGGTACCCATGTTGAGAGCATTTTCCGAAAACTAAACTGTGCCACACGTGCTGCAGCCACACTCAAGGCGCTCACGGCAGGCCTGCTTTAAATGGTTGGTCTTACGAATTGCAATGCGGTTTGGTGAAAACGCAATGCCAGTAAGAAACGAGAAAGAAAAGTAGGCCGATAGTGGAACCATAGGCTCGTCGAACATAGAAACTCCTAACCAGAATACAAATTAGCGACGACGTTGACTGCATGTATTGAAGACATGCTGACAACCAGCGGCCATTGCTCATCCAACAGAGTATCAGGCGCGATTGAATGGTCATCCTTACAAGCGACCCTATGAACGTACTAAGGAGGTGGTCATGCAAATTTTAAGACGCAAACCATTAAACCCGCCCAACCTGCCCAATACTTTGACCGAAGGCCATAGCCAAGCCGTATTAGTTCAGGGTGGCACCCGGGTGCTGATGTCTAGCCAGGTGGGCGTCGACACCGAGGGCCATTTAGCGGGCCCAGAGTTGCCCGAGCAGACCCAGGCAGCACTCGACAATATCGAACGGTTACTAACAAGTCTTGGGGGCGATCTCACGCGGGTGGTAATGCTACGAATCTACTTAGCCGAATCCGTGCGGTATGAACAGCAGGTGGTGATGGAGGCGTTGAAGCATCGATTCCCTATCGCGCCGCCGGCCGCCACCTGGTTAATTGTGTACGGCCTTGCCGAACCGGAATGGTTAATCGCTATTGAGGCCGAGGCAGTGCTGCCGGGGTTTGCCTTAAACAGCTAAATGATTGCAATACTTGAAATAATAATGCAACTCGTTATACACCGCACAGCCTGCCTGCCCGGTCATTCAAGGATAAGGGGGAGCACATTGGTGACTCTCTGTCAGAGGCAAGCAACTACAGAGAGGCTTCCATGATTCGCCGGCTTAGCGTTCTACTTTTCACACTTTTCTTGCTGACCTCCTGCGCCGTGCCACCGGATTCTCCACGCTTTCAATCCTCAGGCAGCCTGCCTCGCTATGATCAGGAGAGTTTCGATCAATATGTGCACGATACACGTGCATGGATTGCGGATAACCGCGCTTTCATCAGTGAAGATCGCGACCTTGAAATACAGCTCAATACGCCGTTCGAACTCCGCCCTGATAAACCGGCGAAACGCGGTATCCTGTTAGTTCATGGACTGGGTGCAAGCCCGTGGTATTTCATCGATATTGCCACCGCCATGGCGAATGACGGCTGGCTGGTTCGCTCCATTCTTCTGCCTGGCCACGGCACACGCCCCGCCGATCTGATGCTGCCTGATAATGATGATTGGGAAAAAATCATTGCCCATCACGCCAAACTGCTAGCAGCCGAGGTCGATGAACTTTGGCTTGGCGGTTTCTCAACCGGCGGTAACCTGGTCACCTCCCATGCGTTCACAGACGACAATGTCGATGGCCTACTGCTGTTTTCTCCTGGATTTTACCCCGATACCCACTATCTATTTCTCGCCCCGACCATTTCCTATTTATGGGACTGGCTCGATATCGATGATGAGGACAATATTGTCACTTACCAATCATTTCCTGCGCGTGGGGCCTCGCTCTATTACCACTCGGTCAGTACCGTGCAAAAAAATCTCAAAACCGCACACTTTAATAAACCTGTCCTGATGACGATGAGTCAACATGATAGCGTCCTTGACCCCAACGCGACGCTCACTGCCTTTCAAAACCGCTTTCCCAATCTACAATCGCGCTTCGTCTGGTACGGCGATCCACCACAGCACCGTGACGATCCCCGCGTCACCGCCCTGACCAGCCACCTTCCCGACCGGCGAATCAGCAACTTTTCCCACATGAATGTGCTGTTTGCACCCGAGAATACCTATTACGGTCAAGCGGGCAGCTACCTCATGCTGGAAAACGGCCAGGACGGCCTCGCGCCACCCAATGACCCCAACACCCTCTGGTTCGGCGCATGGGGTCAGAGCGACGCGGAAAAATACCACGCCCGCCTGACCTGGAATCCCTACTTTGACGACCTCCTTGATGATATTCGCGAGGTAACAGGAGACTGATCGACATCCCCCCGCCTGAGTTTTTCGGGGCTCATGGAGAATAGGTGCAATAAAATGGTTATATCTATACTTTCACTACCCAAGCGTTTTTTTGTGCTATGCATGAAAGAGAAAACGTCATTCTCAAATGTTTGGTTCCCGGAATCCCCTGGAACACTAAGCCATTCACAGTGCTTTGCGTTACGCATAACAATAACGTTAACTGCTTTTTTAGCTTTGCCCTTGATGCTTCTTAATGCTGGATCAATTGAAAGCGTCATTGCCGTCTTCAGCGTTGAAGCTAGCACTACGGCCTTAATCTTTTCAAAAATAAAATCAAAAAGCACTACAGCTTGGCTACTAAGTTATATTGAGGATGAGATAGTGGAATCCACAAACACAATAGGAATGGCAGGCGCAGGTACACTAATCTTTATATATCTTTTATCCTGACTGATTGCTTAATTGTCGTGCTTAAGGCCGGATAATTGACTGAATATTTACAAAAACTGAGGCGCAAAATCTAAGAGCAACTTCCGGAAAACCTACCAAGCAGTTCTCGCACTCACTAAACCATGCTCAGAATTGAAGGGCTTGCCACGATACTGCCGTGGCGAAGCGCCCATGAGGTGCTTTCGGATTCTTAGCCGAGGGAGAGAAATATAACGGAAACAGGATCACTGTAATTTTCTAACCTATCCACCACAAGAAGCATACGCCATCGCGTCACGTATCCCATGGATGACGAACCAATTGTCTCTATGAATCAAGAGCTTGCTGCGAAGACATTGACTCGAGATAAGCAATCTCTTTATCTTCACCGGAACCTCTCTCAACGGATGCTACACCTGTGTAAATGCTAATGTAAGAATTTAGGCTGCATTTAAAATCCTCATAACCTACTTCTTATCTTTAAACAACTAGCCATCTCTCAATAAACCCAGTGACATGTGATTAATTTAAACCTACATGCCACCGAGTAGCTTCAATGACTTTAAGTCACTTCATAACACACTACCTACAACCGCCCTATTAGGTTCGTTTAAGGATTGTCAGAAAGTACCTGGGAGGCCGGAACGTCCTGTGTGCCATTATCTGCAGATGTCGATCCAGAATAAACAATTCTGTTATCTTCATCCGAGCCTCTTTCAGCAAGCACTACGCCTGAAGAAAGCATTAATGCAATAATTAAGGCCGCGTTTAAAAACTTCATGATTTACTCCTTACGTTTAACTAATCGATCAACCTACTGAGCTAAAACCAACCTTATGGATCGCTTCCCCTCTAACTTCATACCTGTGAGTTAATCAGCTCTTTTAGAGAAGAAGGCTTGGTTTGCTAGTCGCTTCATCAGCACATGAATGATAGATTCAAAATGAATGGATCAGAATGCCAAATACTCTTCCTTTCTTGCCTGATCCAGTCTTTCGGTATACTCCCGATAATCTTTTAACATTGAGAAAAGAGATGCCAGCATGACGCTCTCGTCAGACAGCTCGTAATGAATAAAGGCAACTGCTAACCAAAACCTTCACCGAAATCGTGGATATAAGCATTTCGCCCCTCAATAGGCATATTCAGGACTACCACTGCAACGAGTCCGCTGCAGTATCAAAAAACACCGAGGCTGGGGACAATCCGGTAGCTTTTAGTCAAAAGCCCCCATGTCATCATTTAAGACGGAAAGCCTTTTTAATCCTCCCCACCAGCGAAGTGGGTGTCTAAAAAACACTACCCACAATTGTCCTGTTCTGATATCTCCACACGGTCGTAGACTTTGACCGTTTGGGAGTAATTGAGTAGTTCCAACGCCTTCTCTCCGTAGCCCTGTGCCACAAAAAACTGGTTCACACCTAGCGCTCTTCTAATGAATCAATGCTCGGCGAATAGTGAGAGGAAGGACTGACGGGCAGAAGACATGAAATCAGGCGTCACTGTTCATAGGAATGGGTATTAGTTGTGGACGCAAAGCAATCTGTCGCTCGTATCAACTGGTCGCAAATGCCGGGCTCGCTCCACGCGTGCCCTGCTCCTTCGACCAAATGGAATTCGGAATCTGGCCACGCTTGGTGAAGCGCCAACGCATTTCGAACGGGGCATGGCATATCGTAACGCCCATGAACAATAACGCCTGGGATGCCTTTCAAACGATAGGCGTTAGCGAGGAGTTGCCCTTCTTCCAGCCAAGCACGATGGGTAAAGTAGTGGTTCTCCAAGCGTGCAAATGCCAACGCATAATGCCCATCTCTGTACGGTTCTGATAACGCGGGATCAGGCAGGAGCGTGATGGTTTCACCTTCCCATATTGTCCACGCCTTAGCTGCTACGAGCTGAACATCAGGGTCATCTCCCACCAGGCGTCGCCGATAAGCGGCAACCATATCGTGTCGCTCTTCTAACGGTATGGGCGCTTGAAACGCCGCCCACTTGTCGGGAAACATCTCAGACACACCGAACTGATAGTACCAGTCGATCTCAGCCTGGGTGAGCGTATAGACGCCTCGCAAAATCAACTCACTGACACGTTCAGGATGCGCCTGGGCGTACGCAAGGCCCAGGGTAGAACCCCAAGAGCCGCCAAAAACCATCCACTTGGTTACGCCAACATGCTCACGTAGCCTCTCGATGTCTTCGACTAAATACCACGTAGTATTGGCTTCGATACTGGCATGGGGCTCTGAACGTCCACAGCCACGCTGATCAAAGAGAAGAACATCGTAGTGCTCAGGGTTAAACAGACGTCGATGATCAGGCGAAATTCCACCGCCGGGGCCACCATGCAGGAACACCGCAGGCTTACCGCCCGGTTTGCCAACACGCTCAAAATAGACCGTATGGCCATCCCCAACATTGATCATGCCTGTTTCGTAGGGTTCGATCGGTGGGTATAGGGTTCTCAAGTTCGTCATTCAAGTCTCCCGATTCAGTTTCACCTTTCCAAACACCGTTTGACACTTCCACCTTCGCCGACGACTTTACTACAGGCGATTCTCAAATGACCTCGAAGAGCGGTCAGGAATGCTAGTATCTAGGAAAGGAAGTGACCCCGGAAGTGGTACAGCCAGCACTGGATCAATCAGGCAATAAATGAAAGGACCTCATCATGATTGAATCAATAGAAGAACTCGACGCCATCCGAAAGTCGTGTCACTCGATGGTCACTAAAAGCTCGGGCCTTTCTGCGGGTACCGCGATCATCCCAGTACCTGGGTTGGATATTGGCTCAGACGTGGCCATATTGATGCGATTAATTCCCAAAATTAATGAAAAATTTGGCTTATCGCCAGAACAAATTGACGGTATGGATACTCAATCCAAGCTCTTTGTGATGACCGCTATTTCAAATACTGGAAGCAAATTGGCCGGGAAATACATCACCAAGAAACTTATCGTCATGCTGCTACGCAATATGGGCGTCAAGGTAGCGTCCAAAGGTGTTGCTAAGTTCGTGCCCTTTGTAGGTAGCGCTGTGGCAGGTGGCATTAGCTTCACCGCCATGAAGTACATGGGTAACAGCCATGTTGAAGATTGTTATCAAATTGCCTTGGCGGCACTGGAAAAAGAGCGTCGGGAACATGAAATAGTGATTGAATCAGAGCCAGACGTATAACCCGCCCCTCACTGCAGAGATACTCAGTAAAGCTGAATAGCGGTCTTTCTAATGTGGCTCCGCTAGTGGGCGGTGATATGCTCTAGCTGATTTCTTAACGATTACATCAGGAGAATTTAATGCCCGCTTACGTCGTACTAACTCGTGAACATACTCACGACGCCAAGGAAATGGAGCGCTACAGCGAGAAGGCGAAAGCCGCTCGTGAAGGCCACGATCCGCAACCGCTCGCTTTTTATGGCGATTTTGAAGTGCTTGAAGGTAGCGCTATGGAAGGTGCGGTGATTCTGCGCTTTCCGGATATGGCTGCCGCCCGCGCCTGGTATCAAAGCCCCGCCTACCAGGAAGCCCGCAAGCATCGCTTCCAGGGCGCCGACTACCGCGTTTTTATCGTTGATGGCCTAACAGAAGCCTAAAGAACCTCACCTGCAAAGGCGATGGAACCCTCGCCTTTGCGGGGCCGATTTTCCCTACCCCAATCATGACGCAACGATTACCCCCGCGTTAGCGCTCAACTTTCTTTAAGCAGTACAAAATGCTCAATCAATCGAATCATCAGCGTTTTCTGATCGGGCAGACTTTCCGCCACTAATAACGCTAACGCGACCAGCGTGTTGTCATTAATAAGCTGCTCAACAGGGCGTGCCAGTAACGCGGCGTTGCGGCGCAGGTACCACAAAAACAGAAAAGAGCCACAGCGCTTATTTCCATCAGCTAGGGGATGGTTCTTGATAACAAAATAAAGCAGGTGCGCCGCTCGGGTAGCCACATTGGGGTAAAATAGCTCATCACCAAAACCTTGTTCGATGGTGGCGAGAGCTGATGTCAAACCATCACCCCGCACCTGTCCAAAAAGCTCGGTTGCTTCGCCTTTGCTAATGAGAGTTCGCTTCAACTCACTAATGGCTTTCAGTGCCTCTTCCAACCCTAGCGAATGCATATCAGGCTGCTTGATGTTTAACTCAGCTAATTGCTGTTCATCGTAGCCCTGCAGCAAACTCCAGGAGCGTGCGTAGTCGCTAATAACACGCGCAACGGCTTCGCCCTCGATAGATACCAGCCCTTGGTTGGTCAAGGTTCGGCTGAGCAGATTGACTGCCTGTTCAAACTCGATACCGCGCTCGGTTAGTCGGCGTTGGTTAAGGGTATAGCCTTGAACCAGATATTGTTTGAGTACATCGGTAGCCCACTTGCGAAACTGTACACCACGCTGAGATTTCACGCGGTAGCCAACTGAAATAATGACATCAAGATTGAAGTGATCAACCTGATAAGCTTTGCCATCTTCGGCAGTATGTGCAAATTTTGCACATACTGAATTTCGCTCCAGCTCTCCCTCGTTAAAAACGTTACGAATGTGCTTTGTAATAACCGAACGCTCGCGCCCAAACAGTTCACACATCTGCGCCTGACTCAACCACACGGAGTCCTGTTCCAACGCCACTTCCAGCTGCGCTTTGCCATCTTCGCTGGTGAATATCTGTATTTGCTGGTCATTCATCGATTGCGCCCCCGTTTTTATCCCGATCTACCTGTCGCTAAAGCGACTCTCTTAGTTAGCTAAGTATAAATCGCGACTTAAACTGTACACCCATACAGCAAAAATCCCAAAAAATGTTTGCTGTTAAACATCCACGAACGCTCTGGGTGATGGAAAACGCGATACCAAAACGCCCCGAACCAAGTCGGGGCGTTTAGCGGTTGTTGCACCTCTGGGGTACAGGCGGAATTAAATCACCAGCGATAGCTCACTTTCGCGCTGATTTCGCGACCCGGATTATAGTAATCGGCGGTGCTTGAACCGACCACGTGCTGCTCGTCAAGCAAGTTGCTGACATTGACGGCTAGATCGGCGTCTTTGGTGAGCTGATAGCTGAAGGCCGCGTCAAAGAGCGTTGCCGCACTGCTTTTTGACGTATTGGCGACATCAAAGTAGTAGGAGCCGATGTAACGGGCGCCGAGGCCAACACTCATATCCTGGCTTGGCAAGGTATAGTAGCCCCACAGCGACGCCGTATGTTTGGGTGCTGCGGTGAACTCCTTACCCTCTCTGGCTGCGTTGCTGTCGCGTACCACTTCCGACTCCATATAGGAGTAACCACCGGCCACGCTAAAGCTATCGGTCAACTCAGCCTTCGCTTCCAGATCAAGGCCCCGTACGCGGGACTCACCTACGGTTTCCCGCTCGATAACGCCATTGTCCTGTACAACCGAGATGGTGACGTCGTCCCTGGTTAGGTCATAGATGGCCGCCGAAAACAGCGCATTCGTACCAAAGGGAGAATATTTCGCACCAATTTCGTACTGCTCGCCCCGTTCGGGATCGACACCAATCGTGGGCGGTGCGACCGACTCCACCATGCTGACATAGGTAGAGATTTCGTCGGTGACCCGATAGGTCAGCGCACCGCGAAGTGAGGTCTCAGAGAAGTCATCGGAATCGGTAACGCCCGCCATGTTGGTGCTTGAGACATCCATCGAGTCGTTGCGCACACCCGCTGTCACAATGAATCGGTCATAGAAGGACAAATTCTGAGTCAGGAAAACCGACTCGGTGGTGAAATCCTGCTTGTTGCTGCTATAGACGTTGAGGCTACTCGGCGCACCGCTAAAGACAGGATTTGCGATATCAATGGAGGTCGCATCCCCGTAAAACGAACTGTCTTCGGTTGAGGCATCGCGATACTCGACACCCACAAGCGTGCTGCTATCGACCTGATCAAAGCGGGCGTCGTATTGCAGGATAGCGTTGCCGATCAACTCCTGAGCTTCGTTGTCGGTACCAAAATAGTCGCGATCCACCACGCTGCCAACTCGCGCTGCAGAGTCAGTGATATAGACGTATCCGAAGTCGTCGGTCAGGTCGCTATAGCGCAGATTACCGCGCAGCGTCAGGCCGTTGTTGAAATCATGGGTGAGCTGCCCGGTGAGGCTGGTACGCTCAACATCGTGATAGTTGAAGCCAGGCTCGCCGAAGAAGTCGCTGCGGTCGTACTCCCGGTCGAGCGGATAACCACCGCTATTGGGGGTGTCATCACGCTTCAGGTAATCGAAGATAACGCTTGCTGAGGTGTACTCCGTCGGCTCCCAGGCCAAGCCACCCATCAAGAAACCATTATCGTCTTTGGAGTGATCGTATTCGCGGTCGCTGTCTCGGAGGGTGCCGGTAAAGCGGTAGGCCACTGTCTCGTCAGCGTTCAGCGTGTCCCCCACATCAACACCGGCCTCTTTGGCGTCGAATGAACCGTAGGAGAGATACCCCTCCCCAAAACGCTCAAAGCGTGGCCGTTTGCTCACGAAGTTGACCGAACCACCCGGATCCGCCGGACCAAACAGGGTGGAGTTGGCGCCGCGCAATACTTCAACGCGCTCGTAGGCGTAAGGCTCTTCGCGTACACCGCGCATTGAGCCTAGCGTCAGCCCGTCACGGTAAGTGGTGGCCTCGAATCCGCGAATTTTAAAATAGTCGTTACGGTCATCGGTGCCGTAATAATCAGTGAGCACGCCTGGCGTATATTGCAGCACTTCCTCAGTGGTAGAGGCGCTGCGCTGCTCAATCTCCTTCTCGGTGACGACCGACACGGAGGCAGGTGTATCAAGAATACTGGTGGCGACCTTACCACCCACCCACAGCTCCTGAGCCACTATCGAATTGGCATCATCATCAGCGTAGGCCTGGGCGTTGACGATAATGGGGGCGAGGCGATATCCCTCGTTATCGTCACTGCCTTCGCCGGTCTCCTGGGCGTTCCCGAGCATGGGAATACTCACCAGCGTGGTGCCGCACAGAATAGCGGTAGTGGTCTGCTGCCACCGTAACCGGCTTGCGCCGCGCCGGACTGTGCTACTGCTATCAGTCATGTTGAAGATCCCTTGAAATGATTAAACCGGCCCTGCTCGCCTTATGGTTTTCTTTTAAAAGGCCGTGAGAGTATCCAAAGGTGGCAGCACCTAGTCAATAGTAATAACACAAATCATAATCATTTATTTTGAACTTTAGTTCATGATTGCAATACACGTATGAGGTCATGCACCAGCCGACTACCCGTCCTATATCTGCAGCGCTCGTGTACCAGCGGCATCTGATCAACAAATAAAAAAAGCCCCGTGTTATCCAAAACACGGGGCTTTTGACAAAGGAGTGTGGCCTGGCTCAGTGTGCCTCGACAGCGGCACGCCCTTTGATGATAGAGCGGGCAAGCATCACATACCCCACCGAACCACAGGCGGCCATGGCCAGAATGACCGCTTCAAGCGTATGCGGTAGCAGTGCAGACAATCCACTCAGAATCCCAGCGATGCCGAACTGGGCGGCACCCAGCAGCGCTGCGGCCGTACCACTGCTAGTGGGAAAGAACTCCAAAAAGCAGGCCTGAATATTCGGCGAGATCGCCCCCACCGCGCCGATGGTCAGCATCATGGCGGCGAGGAAGGCGTAAAGCGACCAATCCATAAAGGCAGCCATCACCAGCAATAGTATGCCGACAGCCTGACAGCCCGTTGCCAACTGTAGGATACGCAGTGACGGTAGCCTGGAAAGCAAGACTCGATTGAGAATATTGAAGATAAGCATCGCGACGATATTCGCCGCAAACAGCATCGAAAAGCTTGAAGGTGACTGGCTGAAATGCCCCTGATAGATAAATGACGCATAGGTGATGAACATCATCAGGGTAGAAAAAGAGGCAGCCTGCCAAACGATGAACGGCAGGGCGGGTTTTGTCGATAATACCAATTTGTAACGCGCCAGCAGGCTCATCTTAGGGCTTTTCGCGCGCGACACCTTGCCCTTGCCAGTAAACAGCACCCGCACCAGCAACGGCACCAGCAGCACCGCGTACACCGCCAAGGCGAAAAAGATAGTGTGCCAGGAACCCAGCAACAAAATCGCGCTGCCTACGCTTGGCGCAATGCCAGGCGCCAGCACCATGATAAAGCCCATCATCGAGAACAGCTTCGCGGCGTCGCGCCCCGCCACCCGGTCACGCACTAACGCCGGTACCGAAACCAGAGTCAAGCCGGCGCCAATGGCCTGAATTGCCCGCCCACCGAGCAGGGTGTTCAGGGAATCCGCCATACCAATGACAATGCTTGAGAGCGCAAAAATCGCCAGCCCGCTCATCAACACCCGCTGGCGCCCGAAGCGGTCTGAAAGCGCACCGCCGATTAACTGACCCAACGCCAACGCAAATACATACACCGAAACACTCAACGATACCGCCTGCTGAGAAATCCCCAGCGATTCACCAATGACCGGAAAGGCCGGCAGATACGTATCCATGGAAAACGGGCCCAGCATCATGGTCATTGCCAGGCTCAGCACCACAATGAAAGGCGTTTTAGATTGGGTCATAGAAGCTCGCGGTAAAAGGCGTAATGATGGACAACACCCACGATATGATACCGACTGATGTCATCATGGCAATCGAATAGAAAATGAGGGGGTGGGCTGCAGGGCGGTAATCGACTAAACACTTAGCCAGTTTGTTATCGGTTTGCTCGGCCATACATTAAAAACTATTCTTAAAAACATGCTTAAAACCAAGCTTAAAAACCATGCTGACAGCACATCCCCAACGAGGAATGAGGAGGCAAGGATGTCTATGCCCCAGCCAGAACGACTTCATCTCGACAGCGATGCAGCGACCGGCTACCCCAATTCCCCTCTACCAGTGCTGATTTATCGTCAGGTTCTCGATATCAGCAATGCAGAGGAGCGGGCCGAGGCGTTCGAAGTGATGTTCAAACGCCACGGCTGGCCCCCTGCGTGGCGCTACCACCTGTATGACTTTGACCACTTTCACTCCACCGCCCATGAAGCACTGGGTATCTTTCGCGGGCGGGCACGGGCGCGGCTGGGAGGCCCTAACGGCCAGGAGCTGATGCTTTACCCAGGCGATGTACTGGTGCTGCCAGCGGGAGTTGGGCATGCCAGCCTAGAGGCGGATGATGATTTCTGCATGGTAGGCGCCTACCCTCCCGACCAAGAGCCGGAAATAGAGCGCGGCGACCCCGCACAGCTTGCGGCGGCACAAGAACGAGTGGCTGCCGTGGCCTTACCCGAGGATTCGCCGGTCGGCGGGTCTCTGGCAGGGTTGTGGGGGTAAAGCGACTGTTGCTCAACTGTTCGATGGAGGGGGCAGATAGATAAGGCTGCAACAGCACCCCACAACATTCACTTTGGCAGCTAACATCGGAGCTAGTACCGCATGGATGTACACCAGTGCCCAACCAACATCACTCGTGCGCACCCACCTTGTCTGGGTGGCTACCCAGCATCAGAAAAACCACCACCGACAGCAAGGCGATGAGAATCGCAGCAGCTGTTAGCAGGATCGAGTGCGTGGTGGAGAACGCTGCCTTCGCGGCCATGATGAGTGCATCCGCCTGATCTGCAGCCAGCCCTTGTGCCACAACGATGCTATCGCTCATTGAGCGCGCTGCCTGTGCAGCGAGGGCTGGCTCCAAGTGTGGCGGCAGTACAATAGTGCTGGTATAGACGCTCGCCATGAAAACCCCGAACAGGGTGATGCCGAGCCCACTGCCCAATTCGTAGCCGGTGGCTTCCAAAGAGCCTGCAGCCCCTCCTTTCCTGGCATCCACAGCCCCCATGATGGCAATCGAGGAAGCGGTCAGGCCAATGCTCAAGGTTAGCCCCAGCACGGCCAAGGCTGTTGGCACTGTCCAGTCAGGCGCGTGGAAGTCAGACTGCGCCAAGTAGCCCAACGCTGCTGCCGCGATCACCATCGACAGACTGGCAACCAGCCGTAAGCCAAACCGGTTGGACAGGTAACCTGCAACGGGCCCACCAACTGCAGCGGCCGCCATGATCGGCACCATGAACAGACCGGCCTGCAGCGGTGTCTTGCCCAGCACATATTGCAGCTCTTGCGCCAGCGTCAGCTCGACACCTGCCAGTGCGCCGGCAGCCACTAGCGCCATCACCAGGCCAGCGACAATGGCCGGATGACGAAATAGCGATAAGTCCAGCATCGGCTCCGCCGAACGCAGCTGGATACGTGCAAACCAGGTCAGCATCGCTAGCCCCAGGAAGAGCACCAACCCTGCACGCCATAGTGGCTGCCCCGCTCCCACCCCAGACTTGATGCCGTAGACCACCGAGATAATGCCAACAAGCAAAATCAACGCCTGGCCGAAAGACCACTTGCCTGGTGTCGTTGCCTCGCGGCGCGGCAGCAGACCATAGACGACCGCCACCACCACTAGCATGATCGGTACATTAATGAGGAATACCGAGCCCCACCAGTAATGTTCCAGCAAAGCCCCACCCACCAACGGTCCCACAGCCGCACCTGCGGCCCCCACCGTTCCCCATAAGCCAAGCGCCATCGCACGCTCGCGCTCGTCTTCGAAGGTTTTGCGGATGACACCTAGCACACAAGGCATAATCATCGATCCGCCAATAGCGAGCAGCACTCGAGCACCGATCAACATGGCGGGTGTCGTCGAGAATGCCGCCAGTAGTGACGCCACCCCGAACACGACGAGCCCGGTCAGCAGCACACGGCGCGTTCCGATTCGGTCAGCCAGCGTGCCCATCGGCACCAGCAGGCCAGCCATCAGCAGCGGATAAATATCGATGATCCACAGCACTTCGGTGCCAGTGGCACCCAGCGCTGGCGTCAGCACCGGTACCGCGACGTGCAGAATCGTCATATCGATAACAACAGGCAGGAACGCCAGCATGACGGCAAACAGCACTAGCCAACGTTGTGGGATAGCAGAAAACATTAAACACTTAACTCCTAAATAGTGGATATCACTTCCGACGCTGCCACTGAAAAGGTGTCTGACACAGGGGACGCCGACAGCGTTAGCACGATAGGCGGAATCAGTCGGCGCATGGCATTAATGCTCTATATCGTTATCGGGTTGTAATGATGAAGGGCGACGAGCCGTACGCCAGCTACTAACGCGCTCCTGAAGGCCTATCACGAAAACGAAGAACACCGGAACAAAGAGAATTACCAGAAGCGTTCCGCTAACCATGCCGCCGAAAACGCCCGTGCCTATCGCATGCTGGGTTTTGGCACTGGCGCCAAACGCGACCATCAACGGCACCACCCCTAAGCCGAAAGCGAGTGAGGTCATAAGAATCGGGCGCAGGCGCAGGCTGGCGGCTTCCACTGCGGCCTCCATCAGCCCTTTACCTTGCTCACGCAACTGCTTTGCGAATTCAACAATCAGGATCGCGTTTTTCGCAGACAGTCCGATCACGGTGACCATACCGACTTTGAAGAAAACATCGTTAGGCAGGTCACGCAGCAACATGGCGGCCACCGCCCCCAGCAACCCCAGCGGCACAACCAGGATGACCGACAGCGGAATCGTCCAGCTCTCGTAGAGAGCGGCTAACACCAGAAACACCGCCAGGATGGATAGCGCCACCAGCATGGGTGCCTGGGCAGCGGACTGGCGCTCCTGAAGGGACTGCCCCGTCCAGGCCACTGCGAAACCGGGCGGAAGTTGCTGCGCCAGACGCTCCATTTCAGCCATGGCGTCACCAGTGGAAGTCCCCTTCGCCGCACCGCCAGAAATACTAGTGGCGGGATAGCCCAGGTAACGCACCATTTGTAGCGGTGTTTCGTCCCACACCGGCGTGACCACCTCTGACAGGGACACCATCCCTCCCCTGCTATTACGCACGTGCAGCTTGAGCACGTCATCAACCTGCATGCGTGCCGACGCATCCGCTTGCATAATCACCTGCTGCATCCGGCCTTCATTCGGGAAATCGTTGATGTAGGATGACCCCATTGCGGTAGACAGGATTTCGCTAATGTTGGCGAACGACACGCCAAGCGCTTCGGCTTTCTGGCGATCAATATCAAGGCGAATGCTCGCCCCTTCTGGAAGGCCGTCGGAATAGACGTCGCTGACGACCTTGCTCTGCGCCGCCAGTTCCAGCAGCGTCGTCTCGGCAGCCTTAAGGGCGGCCGGCCCCTGGTTGCGTCGATCCTGCAAGAACATCGTAAAGCCGGACTTGGTGCCCAATTCATCAATGGCCGGCGGCAACATACTCATCACCGTCCCTTCGTTCAATTGACTCATGGCTGCCTGAGCTCCTTCCGCTTCACTCGCCGCCGTGGCACCGTCACGCTTCCCCCAATCCTTTAGCGTGGTGAACGTCAGCGCTGTATTCGCGCCAGACCCAGAGAACCCGAAGCCCAAAATAGACATATTGCCGTCTACGGCAGGGCGCGCCATGACGTACTCCTCATACGCCTTGACGACATCCAAGGTACGCTCGGTTGTCGCATTAGCGGGTAGCTGGATACTGGTCATGAAATAGCCTTGATCCTCTTCCGGCAGAAAAGCCGAAGGCAACTGGCGGAAGGCGAACACCAGCACGCCTGCGATGACCACAAACACCAGCATGACCCGACCACTGCGGGCGACCAGCCTCCCCACACGCGATTCGTAACGGGCGGTCATACGTTTAAGCGACCGGTTGAACACGCCGAAGAAACCGCCTTTGTCGTGGTGCCCCGGCTTAATGGGTTTGAGAAGGGTGGCGCATAGCGCCGGTGTTAGCGTCAACGCCAGAAACGCTGAGAACAGAATCGAGACCACCATCGCCAGCGCGAATTGCTGGTAGATCACACCGACCGAGCCACTCGAGAAGGCCATCGGGATAAACACCACCGTCAATACCAGGGTGATGCCCACCACCGCACCAGTAATTTCCTTCATCGCCTTGATGGTGGCGTCCTTTGGCGACAATCCCTCTTTGGCCATGATGCGTTCAACGTTCTCGACCACCACGATAGCGTCATCGACGATGATGCCAATCGCCAACACCATGCCAAACATCGTCAGCACGTTGATTGAGAAACCTGCCAGCAGCATCACCGTGAAGGTTCCCAACAACGCAATCGGCGCGACCAGTGCGGGAATCAGCGTGTAACGGATGTTCTGTAGAAACAGCAGCATCACCAGGAACACCAATACCATCGCCTCGATAAGGGTATGGATGACCTTCTCGATAGAAACCTTAACGAACGGGGCCGTATTAAAGGGGACCGATGAGCTCATACCCGCGGGTAGCGCCTGGTTTAACTCAGCCAAACGCGCTTGCACACTTTCCGACGTGCGGACAGCATTGGCACCGGGTGCCAGCTGTATGGCTGCCGCCGTCGCTGGCTGGCCATTCTCACGATTGGAGAAGCCGTAGGATTGGGCGCCCAACTCAACTCGCGCCACATCGCCCAACACCACTTTGGAGCCGTCGACATTAGCGCGAAGTACGATAGCGGCGAACTCTTCCGGCGTGCTCAATTGCCCCTGTGCGGTCAACAGCGAGGACACCTTTTGGCCGGGTAAGGCCGGAGACGCGCCGATGCTGCCCGGCACAATCGGTGCGTTCTGCTCCGTGATCGCGGTCGAGAGATCATTCACCGACAAGCCGAAAGCAATCAGCTTCTCCGGCTCTATCCAGATTCGCATTGCCTGCTCAGCACCGAACAGCTGCACACGACCAACACCGTCAATGCGGCGCAGTTCCTCGACGATATTGCGCGCCATATAATCGTTCAGGGCGATCTCATCAAAGCGCCCATCATCGGAATTCAGACCTACGATCATCAGAAAACTGGATGACGCTGACTCTACGCTCAGCCCATCCTGACGAACCGCCTGGGGTAACCGAGGCTCGACTGCCTTGAGTCTATTCTGCACATCCACTTGGGCCAGTTCCGGATTTGTCCCTGGCTTGAAGGTGGCGGTGACAGATGCCGACCCTGAAGAGTCCGCCGACGATTCGAAGTACAGCAGATTCTTGACGCTGGACAGTTCTCGTTCGATGAGACTGAGCACGGCATCGTTCATGGTCTGCGGTGTGGCGCCGGGGTAAGTCGCAGTGATGGTCACCGAAGGGGGCGCTACCGAGGGGTAGTGAGCGACCGGCAGCTTAGGAATGGCGATCACGCCCAGCAGGATGATAAACAGCGCGACCACCCACGCAAAGACTGGGCGCTGGATGAAGAACTGAGGCATTGCGGAGACTCCTGAAGCTTAATTAAGAAGATGCCACTGAAGCCTCAAGAGGCGATGACCTATGCCAATCAGTCGCGCTGACTTCGACACCATCAGAAAGTCGCTCTATACCCTCGACGACAACCTTCTGCCCCTCTGTCACCCCCGTCTTAATCCGATAATTACCGTTCGCCAATTCACCAAGCTCCACTGAGACCATCACCGCCTTGTCGCTGTCACCAATCAACCACACGTAGGGCTTACCGCCGATGCGCACCACGGACTGTTGCGGCACCGTCAACGCGTTGTCATAGCGTGCGTAGGGCACGCGGGCGCGCACAAACATACCGGGCAGCAGGCGTCGATTGGGATTGTCCACGAGTACACGCAGTAAAAAGTCACCCGTGCTGGCATCCACATTGATGCCCGAAAAAAGAATGCGTCCGGTGACATCGTAGGGTGTACCGTTGCTGCCGAGGATGGTGACCGGTAAACCATTATCTAGCGAAGGTTGCGCCGCCATCGCATCTTGAAGCGATTCAAGTGAGGAAGCCGAACGCTGAACATCGACATAAACTTTATCGATCTGCTGAACACGGGCCATGGGCGTGCTATCGCTGCTGCCGACAAGCGCTCCCACCGTTACCAACTCTTGATCAATTCGGCCAGCAATGGGAGACGCCACCGTGGAAAACTCTAAGTCAAGGCGGCGACGTGACAGCGTGGCACGCGCTTGAGCCACCTCAGCAGCGGCCTGCTGACTTTTGGATACGGCGTCGTCATAGGCCTGGCGGCTCACCGACTGCCCCCTGACCAGCGACTCCAACCGAGCGGACTGCGCACGGGCATTCGCAAGCTCGGCTTCGGCTTTCTGCAAAGCGGCTTCTGCCGTTTCCACTTCCGCTCGAAACGGCGCTGGGTTGATTTCGAATAATGGCTGCCCCGCACTCACGTCGGTTCCCTGTTCGAAAAGTCGACGTTGGACAATTCCGCTGACCTGCGGACGAATTTCCGCCACTTGAAAAGGAGCGACCCGGGCCGGTAAGTCTTCGGTCAGCTCCAATCTAACGGGTTCCAAGGTAACGACAGACACTCGGGCAGGAGACGGCGTTACTTCTTGCTCAACTGGCCCGCAGGCGGTTAGCACGCTTAGCAGCAAGGCACAGAGGCCACCATTGCGGTAAATATGTCGGATCGTCATGCATCTTCCCTTCAGGCATCGTTCTTTCAGACCTAGCTCATTGAGAAATAGGTAAACATTTGCCTAGCAATAAAATTGAAGGGGACTATATCGCTATAGCGTGGTATTAACGTCGACGGTATGTGTAGATATGATGGAGAACACAATTAATGTTTCATTAGGCACTTTTATGTCCACGACTCAACAGTCGCCAAATTCTTCTTCTGGCCTGCAAGCACTGGTTCTCATCGCCGAAGACGAGCCTGAGATCGCTGATATTCTTCAGGCTTATCTGAGACGTGAGGGCCTTCGAACTATCCACGCAGAAGATGGACGCAAGGCATTGGAAATGCATTTGTCGATGAAGCCCGATCTCGTCTTACTTGATGTAAAGATGCCTAAAATGGATGGTTGGCAGGTGCTGTCGGAGGTTCGCCATCGTGGTGAGACGCCCGTCATCATGTTGACCGCGATGGATCAGGACATCGATAAACTCATGGGCTTGCGTTTTGGTGCCGACGACTACGTCGTCAAGCCGTTTAACCCTGCTGAGGTTGTCGCACGCACTCAGGCAGTGTTAAGGCGCACCATGGCTGATGCTAGCCATCAACCCCGTGTCCTCCGGGTGCCGCCCTTTGAGATCGACCTGGAACAACACGAAGCCTTTGTTCAGGTAGGAGGAGACTCGCATAGCCTTGCGTTGACGCTCACCGAATTCAGGTTGTTGACGCACCTTGCACGCGCGCCCAAAAAAGTTTGCACCCGCGCAGAGTTATTGGCCGCCTGCCTCCCCGAGGGTGAGGCGCTTGAGCGCACTGTCGACAGCCATATCAGCAAGCTGCGTAAAAAACTGGAAGACGTCGATGTGAGAGGCATACCCGTTGGCATACGCGGCGTTGGGTATCGGCTGTGGGGAACAGAATGAAACTCATTGGATTGAGCCGGACAATCGCATTGACCATGGCAGCGATGGCGTTTGGGATAACACTGCTAGTCGTGGTGACCTCTTATGTGTTCTATTTCATTACCTTCCATTTTTGGCAGGGGTCGATTAACGAACCAAACATGTTCCCGTCGGGGCTAGAGTGGGCTTGGCTCGTTAGCACTACGCTGGTTGGGCTGGCGTTCGCCGTGATAGTGGGCATGCACTTGGCACGTCGCATTCTGGTACCCCTAAACTCCGTAACAGAAAGCATGCGTCGCGTCGCGCAAGGCGACCTGGACGCACGCGCCGCTACGGGTGATCGCTCTTTAGGCGAGGCCGCCGTTTTGGCAAACGACTTCAATGCCTTGGCAGACCAACTACAGCGTATGTCCAAGGAAATGACGTTCTGGAATGCGGCTATTGCCCATGAGCTGCGTACGCCCGTTACTATTTTACGCGGACGCCTGCAAGGCTTGGCAGAAGGCGTATTCCCCCCCGAAAAACCCCAGTTTCTGAGTCTCCTTACCCAAATCGATGGCATGGCACAACTGATTGAAGACCTTCGCGCCGTGAGCTTGGCCGAAAGCGGCCATCTGAACCTTGAGATCAAGCAATGTGACCTTTCTGCTGAAATTGAATCAGTTGTTGAATTTTGTAGACATACCCTAAATGCATCAAATCATTATCCAACCCTTGATCTGCAAGCTGGCGCCGTTTATTGCGACCCTGTCCGTATTCGTCAGGCATTGCTTGCGTTGCTGGAAAACGCTCGCCAGCATGCATCACCAGGGTCACTCATCATCCAAACGCGCCAGAATGACGGGTGGTGTGTTTTGCGTGTTATGGATTCCGGCCCAGGTATCCCTCAGGAAGATGCCTCTCAGATTTTCACGGCCTTCCGGCATGCGCGGGACGCTGACAGTGGTATGCCAGGAGACAAGCGAGGAAGCGGGCTAGGATTGGCGGTAGTCGCGGCTATTGCAAGAGCCCATGGTGGCGAGGCTAAATGCTACCCCTCTGATGAGGGTGGCTCTTGTTTTGAGTTGCGCTGGCCTTCTCAATCACACAGTACGTGATGACATAGCGCGTGATGACATAGCGCGTGATTGCTGAATGGTCGGCGGTCGGTGCCTATCCACTTCCACTAAGCCACGAGCCATAGGCAGAGCGCGACGACCCCGCACCACTGGCGGCAGCACAATCTCGAGCTGCTGCTAAAAAATGGCGAGCTGAGCTACAAGAGCCCAACCGCTTTCTCCAGTATGTTTCGTAAGGTGCTCGGCCAATCTCCAACGGCCTTCATTCGGGCGGCTAGTCGCCCGCCGGAGGAAGGCGGCGGTTCTGGCTTGGTTTGCTGTCGTAAACTTATGCAGCAGATGGGCAAGTAGATGAGGTATTCGGAGCCCTGCAGATAGTCCTTGTCGCTTATTTAATCACCCGGGACTCAACACATAGATAGGAAAGTATTACCTCGACCGCATGGGCACGCCGCTCAATCAACCAATCCGGGTCAGCCAGATCCTGCTCGAAGATGATGGATAGCGTGTCGCGTTGATTGATGTGAATGATTGATAGCGAAAGAATAGAAATGTAGAGCTGGGTAGGGTCTACAGCCGAGCGAAATACCCCTGCTGCTTCCCCTCGCTTTAGGGTATCCCGGATCATGCCTACGAGCGGCGTCGTTTGCTGGACGACTTTGCTCGATTTGCGCAGCATGCGCCCACCCAGCAAGTTCTCATTACGCACCAGGCTGGTGAACTCGGGATGCTCGGCCATATGATCGAAGGTGAATTCGACCAGCGCGCGCATACCTGCAACGGGCTCGAGATAGCTTAAATTGAGTGCCTGCTCCTTGGCGCGCAACTCCTCATAGACTCGTTCGAGAACAGTCAGGTAAAGACCTTCCTTGTCATCGAAGTAGTGATACACCATGCGCACATTACAATCGGCTGCACGCACGATACGTTCCATGCGAGCGCCATCGTAGCCGCGCTCGGAAAACTCTTGAGTCGCCGCTTGAAGCAGGCGCTCGCGTGTTTCATGAGCATTACGGCGGGTTTTTCCCCGGGTACGGGCACTCTGTTTCACATCGAGCGTATCGCTTTTTGTCATGTACACATCCTTGTTTCTATTGGTGCTATAGCCCTAACGCGATGCCATCGCTGCGAGGATCATGAGCCGCGTAAAAGCCTTTCGCCGGGTCGATAACGACCGCGCCGGGGTGGCCAGCTAGGGCACTTTGTGCGGGTAGCGGGCTCATCTGATGACCACGCCGGGTCAATTCAGCGAAAATAGCATCTCCCGCATCCTGTTCAAGTTTTAGCGTGTCACGTCCATCGGAAAAGGTTCGCCCCAGTAGGAAGCGCGGCGCTTTAAGCGCACTGAGCGGATCCATGCCATAGTCTATCAAGCGCGTCAGCACGGCAGCGAGGGTTTGCGGCTGTCCATCTGCTCCTTGAGTACCGTAAAGTAAACGAGGCTTTCCATCGACACGATACATACCCGGGTTAAGGGTATGAAAAGGACGCTTTCCGGGGGCAAGCGCATTCGGATGAGCAGGATCAAGACTGAACGCGGCACCACGGTTATGCCACAAAATCCCCGTATCACCGACACTGACACCGCTGCCCCAATCGTAATAAATCGTCTGCAGCATGGAGACGGCATTACCGAAACGATCAGCTGCCGCTAGATAAACCGTATCGCCATGCTGATAAGCGAAGGGCCAATCCAATGCTTTCCCCGCCTCCACTTTTGCCGCTTCAGCATCAAGATGGGCAGGCGATAACAACCTTTCACAAGGCACCGACGCGAAGTCGGGATCAGCCAGGTAGCTATTACGATCCAGGAAAGCGCGCTTTACCGCCTCCACCAGCAGATGGTAATAATCGGCGCTGCCCTCTTCGATCCTGAAGAGGTCAAAACGCGCCAGGATACCCATTATCTCTAGTGTCGTCATACCCTGGGTTGGGGGACGATGGGCCAGCAGCTCGCCACCCCGATAGGGCACCGACAGCGGCTTTTCTACTCGTGCTCGGGTAGCCGCCAGATCAGCGCCGGTGAGTGGAGACCCTGCCGCTGCCAGTCCAGCGGCGATTTTCTCCCCCAACTGCCCTTCATAGAAGTCTCGGTAGCCGTGGGTCGCAATGGACTGTAGTGAAGCGGCCAGCTGTGGCTGGTACAGTTTTTCACTCTCATGGGGAATCTTCCCGCCTGGCATAAAGTGCTCTCGCACGCCTGGCATCATAGCCATCTCATCACGACGAAAATCAAGCCAGAAGCGCTGCGATGGCGTTATCGGGAAGCCTTCCCTCGCTAGCTGTATCGCTGGCTCCATCAGCGCTGCCCAGCCAATTTGGCCGCCACAGTTCTGACGGGAAATCTCATGCGCCTGCCCCCAGGTGTCGACCGTGGCAGCCGTCGTCAACATGGAACCTGGCCCTCTCGTAGGCAATTGGCCAGACAGTTCCAACTTAGCCTGTGGCGCCTGGCCAATGCCTGACAGGGTTTGCACACCACCGTTTGCATCCGCAATGATCATGAAGGCATCGCCGCCAAGACCGGTAAAATGCGGATACGTCACTGCCAGACAGGCCCCCATGGTGATAGCAGCTTCAACCGCATTTCCACCTTTACGAAGTACCTTAAGACCCGCTTCTGTTGCCAGTGTATGTGGGCTGGTTACGACCCCCTCATGGGAATGCGCCAACGCTGATGAAGTTGTGCTAATAGACATTGCTACCATCCTTATTCTGGCTGTTTAGCCGCCATACACCATATTGGGTAGCCACATACTGATCGCGGGAATATAGGTCAGCAGTATCAAGGCAAACAGCGCAATGCCAATAAAGGGCAATGCACCACGTACCGCCTGGACGTAATCGACACCGTTGATAGTGCCCGCCACAAACAAGTTGAGGCCAAATGGCGGCGTAAACATACCAATCGCCCCATTCACGGTCAGTACTGCCCCCAGGTGGACAGGGTCAATACCAACGCGCATACCCACGGTGTAAAACAGGGGTGCGAGAATCACCATGATGGAGGAAGCATCGAGGAACATGCCGGCAATCAGTACCGTCACATTGATCAGAAGGAAGATATGGTACGGATTCTCTGATAACGACAGGATAGCGTTGGCCAACATCGCGGCTAACCCATTACTGGAAAGGAACCACGCCAGCACTGACGCAGCAGCGAGAATAATCATTACCTGAGCCGTTGTGGTCGCCGCTTCAATCATGCTTTGGAATAGCTCTGCAAAGCTCTTCTCACGATAAATCAGGGCGGAGACCAACAGGGCATAGATCACCGATACAGCGGCTGCTTCAGTGGGCGTAAAGATACCCAGGTAGATACCACCCAAGACGACGAGAGGCACACCCAACCCCCACGAAGCATCTTTGAATCCTGCTAAAACCTCGCCCCAACTGGGCGGCTCCACGGGCGTTACACCGTCCTTTTTGGCGCGGTACCAACAGTAAGGCAACAAACAGGCGGCGTATAATAACCCGGCACCGACCCCTGCCATGAACAGCGCGCCCACGGACACCCCAGTGACAGCCGCGTAGACGATCATCACTACCGAAGGGGGAATGATGATGCCCAATGAACCGGCAGACACCAGCACGCCAATCGAAAATTGACCGGAATATCCCTCCTTGCGCATGGCCGGATAGAGCAATGACCCAACCGACACAACGGTGGCCGGACTCGATCCGGAAATAGCACCAAAAAACATACTCGCTGATACCGCCGTCATCCCCATGCCACCGGTAAAACGCCCCACCAACAAGTTGGCCAAGCGGATAATACGCTGCGATAACCCACCCGCACTCATCAAACTACCGGTGAGAATAAAAAAGGGTATTGCCATCAATGGAAACTTATCCAACCCAGCAAACAAGCGCTCGGCAACTATGGTCAACGGAATATGGCTAAAACTCCCCATCGCCACCGTGACGGAACCCGCCAACGCAATAAAGATGGGCGTTCCCACTAACATCAAAACAGCTAATAGAACCAGGAAAGTGATGACCATATTCTTATCCAATTTGATCAAGGTGGGCAGAGGCTTGCTCTCGACCAAGCAACGTCCGGAAGAAATGCTGGGTAAAGCGAATGCCCATTAAGAGAGCGCCCACTGGAATGGCCAACTGAACGATCCACATAGGCGCCTGCAGAGCAGAGCTCACCTGACCGAACCGATGGGTTTGCTCAGTTAACTGGATACCGTAAACCACCAGGAAGAGGCAGAAAGCGATAGAAACCGCATGAACTAGCAACTCTATCCACTTCACCATAAGGGGAGGACTAAACCTGCGTAGAATATCGATCCCAATATGAATCCCTTGCCGTGCAGCAACGCTCGCGCCAAGCAGCACCATCCATACAATTTGGTAACGCACCAGCTCCTCAGCCCATGAAAAACCATCGTTAAACACGTAGCGTGCAATGACGTTGGCGAAAAGAATGAACGAGGCGGACAAAATCAGCAGGCCAATCAAAACCTCCTCGGCACGCGATATTAGGCGATCAAGTTTGCGCATAGCGGACTCCACCAGCGATGAAAACAATGGGGGAATAAAAGGGCTATCGGGATCACCGATCAGCCCTTTAATGGGTTACGCGCTACTACTCGGCATCAGCAATGGCTTGCTGGAATTCCGCCATTAGATCTGCGCCAATTTCATTGGCAAACTCATCGTGCACCGACGCTGTCGACTCTCTGAAAGCCGTCAGTTGGGCATCATCCAGTGTGCTCACGTTAGTGCCACTGGCTTCGATAGTGGCAATGTAGCCCGTTTCACGGCGGGCGGTTTCTTCACGCTGGAATGCGGTGGTTTCACGTGCAGCGTCCGTCAATAGCGCCTGGTTTTCAGGACTTAAGCTATCGAACCAACTCTGGCTAAACAGAAATGCATAGGCTAGATAAGCGTGGTTGCTGATAACCACATCCGACTGCACTTCATAAAATTTCATTTGTGTAATCGATACCAGCGGATTTTCCTGGCAGTCGACAATGCGTTGTTGCAGCGCGTTGTAAGTTTCGCCGAAGGCAATCGGTACCGGGTTAGCGCCCATCGCTTTAAACTGTTCCATGATGATAGGGCTTTGCATCACGCGTACCTTTTGGCCTGCGAAGTCTTCCGGGCCATTAACGGGTTGGTCGCAGGTAAATTGCTTGAAACCACTTTCCCAAAAAGTAACCCCCTTCAGCCCCACCTGTTCCACAGTCGCCAATAGATCATCACCGGCCTGCCCATCAAGAACGGTGTGGGCGATATCGGGAGAAGGGAACAAGAAAGGCAGATCGACGATCTGCATGGCGGGAACGAAGCCCGATAACTTGGCGGTCGGAATAATGGCAGCTTCCACAGCTCCCATCTGCAACTGTTGGGTGACTTCGACATCATCACCGAGTGTGTTATTAGGGAAAATTTCTACTGAAATCTCACCGCCGCTTCGCTCAGCCACCATGTCCCTGAAGCGCTCAGCCGCCAGGTGCTGTGCGCTATCTTCAGGCAAATCATGGTGAAACTTGATATTAATATCGGCGCTTGCCATACCAGTATGTGCCAAAGCACCCAACGCGAAACTACAAGCGAGAGCCTTCAGCTTCATATTCTTAAATTGCTTTTTCATGGTGTGATCCTTGCCATTGCGCCCATTCAGAAAACACTCTTCATGGAGCGAGTTAAGTAACTATTTACTTACTTAAAGAAATAGCAATTATCATGCCACCTTGAAAAATGAGAGATTCTGCGGGTTGTTGAGCGTACCGACGCATAAATTCGCACCAACTTTGTGCTGAAGGACTCAATATGGTGCGAATTTATTCGGGGCCTGATGCCACCTATCAAGCCATCGTCCTCTTAGTCAATTCTTGGCAGGATCGGGCCGGGAGCTCTTTGCCGCCCGGCAGTGTTTGAACAGCTTTTGCATCGAGGGCTTGGGGGTCGAACAGAGCGCGCTACTTGAAGGCTTTGAGGCAGCGCGCAGTTACTCCGTTACAAAGACGGCCAGCGGTGCTATTCCCAAATATACATAAGCCGACTGCTCATTAAGCCAAGCTCTGACGGCCGGATCAGGTTCGAGTTTCATCGCCTCGGAAATAACATTGGTATCAAGAACGATCATTCAAACCTCATCGGGTCGCGAGCTAAAGCTCGCCTCCCACAGGTCAGACCGCCAGAAATAACGAAGAGCCAAATTAAGGCATTACATTCAGTTTCTACGGCCAATTGGCATTACGATCCAAGTACAACACTGTCTGAGGCATTATAAGCAATCTAGATTAGCCATTATCATCATACTCGGATTAAAAAATACGGATTATAAAGCGCTCAAATACCGCTACTATAAAGATAATTAAAGACAAAAGGAGGCTTACTTATGTCTCGTGAAGGATCGCACTGCCCCTCGTGTCATATTGGTTTGATTGTAGGGGGGCACTGTAATAACTCTAAATGCTTGAGCAGTCCGTTTTACACACCAGGTGGTAGAAAAAATGGTAATGGAAAGAAGTTAGTGCCTCCTAAGAAGAAAGGCAGTTGGTCAACAACACTATTCCTTCTCATTATCATCGTGGTTATATTTGCCTTTTTGAACAAATAGAGATATTTATCGATTATTTACTTTACGGTTGAATGCAGTGTCAGCGTGCGGCTACCTTGAGCACATGCTCGCGCATCCAACTGAGGCGCCAATTATGGCGGGTTTGCTGCTACAGCAGGCAGCGCGGGACATACACGATCTGGTAGGTTTAGAGGCCCCACCTTGCTGTGGTACATAACATCCGGAACGGTAAGGTGGCGCGATCTGTCGACGAAAGGTTCACTGAACATAATACGGCTATCAAAAAACTCTGCACAGTGAATGCGAGGTTTATAGAACAGCTTTTTAGATCACTATTAGTGAGCCTATTGGCTACATTATGAACCCGCAATGTTATACCTGCGTAAGAAGGGTCGCGTTCAACACTCCCTCAAAAGTTGCTTACTCATAGGATTAAGCGACTGCTTTTTGGCCAAAAGGCAATCAGGTTGCGGTCATCCCCGCTTCTTTGCTCAGCGGGCACTACTGATCCACTTCAAGCGACTATGCATTACTGAGTATGAGCCATTGCATCAGATTCTTTCGTGGCATGGGAATGTCTGCCATCCTCAGCAGCCAAATACAGAAAGGGCAGTCACTTAGACGGCCCTTTCATTTTACGTGTTATGAGTGTGTATCGCCTAAGTGACGACGTAGCCACGCCTTGACATCGACGGTATCGATGCCCTTTTTATGATTATAAGTTTTTGATTTTTCCCACCACATACCGGAGCCGAGGGCGAATGCGGCACGGTAACGTAGCATTACATCATCCGGGGTAAGAGCGAGTTGGTGATTAAGCTCATCAAGGGATAACTCGACACACTTGACGGGTTTGCCTGTTAGCTCTTCGACGACAGCGGCCAGTTGGCCGTACGAAAGCGTATCGCCAGCGACAAAGACAACTTCGTTGGAGATGCGAGGATCCTCAAGATATATCTCGGTCGTTAGGCGACCAATATCCTCGGGTGTAGTGACCGTAACACGCGTATCCCAGCTTCCGAGTGCTCGGACGGTATTGGTCTCAAGGTCGACTACCCCAAAGGCAGGCTCGAACAAAAAGCTCGTAAACATCCCTGTTGAGATAATTACCCATTCTGTTTTTTGCTGTGAGCGTAGTAGCTTTCTCACTTCATATTGCTCGTCGAACACAGGCTGGCCGCTGCCTTTCCCAACGATGTCGTAATCGACCCCGAACTGCCAGGGAAAGTATCGTGAGACACCTGCCTTTAGGACTGCGTGCGCAATCTTTGTCTGTGTGCCAGATCCCGCCACGAACCCCGTACAGCAGATAACCGTATGAAATTCAGAAAATAATGCGGCTAGGTTAGCTTCAGTTCCATCAGACAAGTCGAAGGGAATGATCTCGACCCCATGCATCTCAAGCTCATTAGTGCTGTTCTTTTTGTACGCATCCGAAGATGTGGTGAAACCAGGTTCAACCAAGACGCAGACAGAATCAGAGTTAACCCTGGAGATCATATTTCTGATCACTTGCATACCGAGCTGGCCAGCGCCAAGAATAAGAACTTTTCCAACATCGCGGTTTTCGGTAACGGGCATGTGTATCACCTAGAAAGTATTCAATTGAGGTATCGTTGTTATTCAGGTTTCAGCAAAGGTTATGCATGGATCCAGTAAACCATCGGTTGATTGCTGCCTGAAACAACTCTCAAGCAGGCTAGATGCGAATGCATGGATTGTTAATGGCTATAGTTGGAAAAGACAATTCGGAATATCTAAATAGCGTGCCCGTTAAAATTATTGGCATTTATAGAAAAGCATTTTGCTTTTAATGGAATTAAAAGTAGTCAAGTGAACGTCTACCATGTGGGCAATGTTTTATTGATAGAGTTGCTCCATACCAATGACTTATTCTCCAACAGCACAAGTAGACTCACGAATCCCTGCCTTGGGCTATGGCTTGTGGCAGATACCCCCGGAAACGAGCGCCGAGCTGGTCAGTCGCGCTTTGCAGACCGGCTATCGACTGATTGATACAGCGGAGGCTTATTACAATGAAGAAGGGGTTGGCGAAGGGATTCGCGACAGTGGCGTAGCGCGTGAAGAGATCTTTGTGGCCACGAAGGTATGGAATACTCATCACGGCTACACTCAAACCCTACACGCCTTCGATGCCAGCCAGCGACGACTAGGCCTTGAGTGGATCAACATGTATCTGATGCATTGGCCCTCACGAATGCGTGATACCTATGTGGAAACATGGCAGGCAGTGATCCGCCTGCGTGACGAGGGCCGGGTCGGTGCCATCGGCGTTTGTAACTTCTCTGTTGGGCAACTACAACGCTTGATGAAAGAAACGGGGGTGACACCGGTACTCAATCAGGTTGAATTACACCCTTTCTTCCAGCAGAAGGAACTGAGAAAGTTTCACCGCGAGCAAGGCATCATAACCCAATCATGGAGTCCATTAGGTTTGTGGTGGCAGAAACCGAATCCTAGCTTATCGCCGCTGCAAGCCCCCCAGATACTCAAACTAGCAGAGCGGTATGGGAAGACTCCTGCTCAAATCATTCTGCGTTGGCATCTCGATAGTGGCCTAGCGGCAATCTCGAAATCCGTGCGGCCTGAACGTATTGTAGAAAACTTTCAGCTATTCGACTTTGCTCTGACGCCTGAAGAGACGAGGATGTTAGCCCAGCTGGACCGCCCTGATGGCCGCCTAGGGCCAGACCCAGAAACGGCCGATTTTTGACCCAACGAACCCAGCATTCGTTATGCTACCTAATCAGACGTTAGAGAGAACGCAACATGGATCGGCTGCAAGCCATGCAGATATTTGCCCGAGTGGTTGAGATGCACGGCTTCAGTAAAGCCGCAGAGAACCTGTCCATCCCTCCCTCTACGGTTACTCGCGCTATTAAGGAACTAGAGAATTTCCTGGGTGTGAAACTGCTCCAGCGTACCACGCGACACTTGAACCTGACCCCAGATGGCAGCCTTTACTACGAGCAATGTCGTCGTTTACTGACAGAGCTGGAAGCTGTCGAGGCCAGCTTTGCCGGTAGCGCCGGACGAGCCAAAGGCAAGCTACGCGTCGGCATGACAGCCTCAATGGCCCGCTTATTCGTATTGCCTGCCATTAAGACGTTCCAAGCCCGTTATCCCGATATAGAGTTAACCCTGACGATGAGTGACCGAACAGTAGAACTGGTTCCGGAAGGTATCGATTGCGTTATTCGAGCAGGAGTACCTCAAGATTCTCCCACCTTGGTAGCGCGCCGTATTGCGAGCTTTGAATGGTTAACGTGCGCCTCACCTGGGTATTTGAAAGAGCACGGTGAGCCACAGTCATTGGAAGATTTGAAGCACCACCACGCTGTCGGTTTTCTGCCTGGGCATCAAGGGCGATCAATGGATTGGCGCTTCGTGGTTAATGACGAAGAGCGAGTCGTACGGATGTCCGAGAACTTAATCGTTAACGACACTGACACCTATATCGCTTGTGGCCTGGAAGGCTTAGGCCTGATACTTGCAGCAAGTTATATGGTGCTGCCGCACCTTCATAGTGGAGAATTGCAGCGAGTACTGAGCCACAGCCAAGCTCCCGCAGTGCCCATATCGGTTATGTATCCACAGAACCGCCACCTATCACCCTCCGTGCGGGCATTCGTGGATTGGGTCATTGAACGCATACAACTTGCCGAACCACGGTGGCAAATTAGCAATATCATTTAAAGGTTTGCGCTCGCCCCCCTTGCTGTCCGGCACACGACTGTTGCCTAGGCAGAGCGATGCTTCGCAACGTGGGTACTACAGCTCACGGCTCCAAACTTGACCGACAAGATCCTTGCCGAAGCTGTGATGGGGCGTTTCCTCAACCAGTTCGAAACCCGCCCTTTCATAGATCTTTCGCGCACCAATAAGAACACTGTTGGTCCACAAGATGATTTTTTTATAGCCAGCTTGGCGGGCGAATCTTAGGCATTCATCGACAAGACGGCCACCTATTCCAAGACCGCGGGCGCAGGGATCGACATAAAGTAACCGCAGCTTTGCGGTCGCTTCGTCTTCCCTAACGACGAACACGGAGCCAACGACGCTGCCTTGCTTCTCGACGACCCAGCACCGTTCCCATTGCGGGTCATAATCACGCAGATACTTGGCGACGATGTCTGCTGTCAGTGCTTCATATTCACTGTTCCAGCCGTACTCCTGGGCATACAGAACTGCCTGTCGATGGACGATCCATCCCATATCGCCCGGCTGCGGGTCGCGCAGCATGTAACTCGAATCGGTATCGCCAAGCAGGCTCTCAATTTGATGCATTGCCTCAATCAACTGGTTTTGCTCAGGCTCCGAAAGCCGCTTGAGCATGGCAACAACTTCGCGCTGCGACGCATCACTCAACGGCAGGTAAGTTTCCCGCCCATGATCAGTCAATTGCAGTTGCGCCGCCCGGCGATCGGAGGGCAAGGGGATTCTGGTGATGAGCCCCTTCTTCTCGAAGCCTTTCAGCACCCGGCTCACGTAACCGGCATTGAGCCCCAGCTCCCGGCAAATATCTGAGCTGGTAAGCATCGGCCGATGCGCCAGCTCATACAGAATGCGAACCTCCGTTAACGAGAATGGGCTTTCCAGCAGATGCTCGTGCAGCACACCAATCTGACGCGTGTAGAAACGGTTGAAGCTTCGCACCGTTCCAGCTCGCTCATGCAAGCGTTGTTCTGCGGCCATGGAAGAGGCCTCCAGTTAGTTGCTTTAAGCACATAATTAATTGCTTTAAGCAACCATGTCAACAAGATCTCATAAGAAACTACTGACAAAATAAATGAAGCTCTCTCGACTGCGCGACGCCCTGAATATCAAGCGCCACACATCTCCCAAACAGGCATCTCCCAAGCAAGCAACACTCAATGAACAAAAACCATCACCACCAGCACCATGGTCAGCAATAGCAAGTACACCCTGGCATGAAGACGGTCAGGAATGCGTCCGATCCAGGTCGATGCCAAGCAGATACCGAGCCATGAGCCCACTGCCAATACCAACAAGGCGCGCAGATCCACATAACCGGCATACCAGTCCCCCACCGCTGGGTGATTTGCCGACAGCAACACATACGTCGCGGTGCCACTCACCGCCATGGGCAACGACAACGGATTGGCCATGGCAGTAGCTGCCGTCATACTCGCGCCTCTACGGCGCATGAGCGGTACGGTCATCACACTGCCGCCAACGCCCAGCAAGGCGGCCACCGCACCAATCACTGTCCCCGTCATCGCCGTTACCCCACGACCCATAGGATGCACATCACTCTCCGCCTGATGCAGAAAACCGGGTCGCAGAACAGCATCCGCAATCGTAATACTCAGATAGCCGATAAACGCCCAGCGCACCCACTCGCCACTTAATGACACGGCAGCCGCCGCGCCAAGCACGGCTCCCATGGCAATATAGACCACCAGCGGCCGCACCAGGTGCCATTGCACGGTTTGTCTTAGATGGTGGCGCCATGTGGACAGGGAAGCAGCAAAGATCATCAACGCCGTCGAGGTGGCTACCGCGATATGCATGGCCGCCTGACCGATACCACTATCCGGCCCGTGGACGTAAATCAGCAGGGTATACAGCAAGGGAACCACCACAAACCCACCACCGAAACCGAACAATACGGTGGTCACTCCCGCCAACCCGCCACAAAGCAGCAATACGCTATACACCGGCACTCTCCTGATGAAACCAAACAGCAGGCACTATATGCTGGCAAGGATTGGCCGACATTCGTCGTTCGGACAACCATCAACGCGTTTCAGCCAGGTTAACGCTAATGCTCAATACGCCTCTTTCAGATGTGGATCATGTAGCACGGCCCGTGGTGGCCATCGGCACTGACTACCGCCCCGGTACCCTCCTCGACTTTCATACCCATCGACGTGCCCAGTTTCTCTATGGCATGACCGGCTTGATGGAAGTCAATACGGATGACGGTACCTGGATGGTGCCGCCCTATAGCGGCGTCTGGTTACCTGCGGGCAAGCGCCACCAAGTGCGCATGAATGGGGTGAGCACCCGAAGCTTGTATATCGAACCCCACGTCGCGCCACGTGCTTCGAGCAACTGCGAGGTGCTGGTCGTGACGCCTCTCCTGCATCACCTGCTGCTGGCTTCCGCCCACATCCCCGCGCTCTATGATGAAAACGGCCGCGATGATGCCCTGGCTAAACTACTCCTATACGAACTGGAACAGGCTCAGGCCCTGCCACTATTTGCGCCTTTGCCCCATGACCTTCCGCTCGCCCGCCTGTGCAGAGAGTTTCTCGGCCAGCCGAGCATTCACACTCTTCCGGAGGAGTGGGCGCGGCAGTTACATTGCAGTCAGCGCACCTTCAATCGTCTATTCCGTCAGCAGACCGGACTCTCCTTTGGCGTATGGCGCCAACAGGCCTGCCTGATGGCGGCAATTCCCAGGCTGCTGTCTGGCAGTTCCGTTACCCGAACCGCACTGGAACTTGGCTACGACAGCCCAGCCGCTTTCTCCAGTATGTTTCGCAAGGTGCTCGGTCAATCTCCCAGCGCTTTTGTTCGGGCGGCTAGTCGCCAAAAGGAATAACTTCCTTAACAATACCTAGCTTTTCCACTTACTCTTGGGCAATGTGATTACCCCTTGCAGATAAGGCGCCACGCGGCCTTTGATAATCACGCGCTCGCCTTCCACGCTGCAGCTGAGCGCGCCTTTTCGGGCGCCGCCCTGGCGTGCGGTTAGCGTTTGCTTGCCTAACCGCTTAGCCCAATAAGGTGCAAGCGACGTATGGGCCGAGCCTGTCACCGGGTCTTCTTCAACGCCCACCTTGGGGCCAAACCAACGGGAAACAAAGTCCACATCATGGCTTTTAGCGGTGACCGCCATCCCCCGCCCCGGCAGCTGTTTAAGCTGTTGCATATCCGGTGCTAACGACTCAATCAACGTCGCATCATTAATCACCACCACGATATCGTCAGAGATCAGCAGCTCTTGAATGTCGATGCCGTTGAACGCCGCCGCTACCTCAGCGTGCATTGCCAAGGGTTCTAGCGTTTTCGCGGGAAAATCCATCGCCAGCTCGTCACCCTCACGCTTTACCAATAACTGCCCACTGCGGGTCTGAAATTGCAGAGTTTCTGAGCTATCACCTAGGGCATTAAAAATTACCCACGCAGCAGCTAAGGTGGCGTGACCGCACAGATCCACTTCTACCGAAGGGGTAAACCAGCGCAGATGGTAGCCTGCCTCCGTAGGTACAAAAAACGCGGTCTCGGAAAGGTTATTCTCCGACGCAATGGCTTGCAGTAGCGCATCATCCAACCATACTTTCAGGGGACAAACGGCCGCGGGATTACCTTCAAAGGGCTGGGAGGCAAAAGCATCTACTTGGTACAGGTCAATTTGCATGGCATTAGCTTCAAGAAAAAAGTTGGGTGGACATAAGGTTTATCAAAAAGCGATATAGCACACTATGAGTGAGCGCATTTAAAAATGTTTAAACTCCACAGCCAATAGGCCGAGCTCTTAACTACGGGGTAATACTCTACCTGTGTGTTTGCCATTCGTATTTTCCAGACGAGCCGACCATTCGCGGCTCCACCAACCAACACGTATTTCCCCCAGTCCCCCACCTGCCCTAGCATCATTTCCAGCTCATGACGTTGTTCAGCATGTTCGGTGGTGTTTTCGTTTTTCAGCTTGATGAGCTTCTCTTCACCGTCAACACGAGATGATAAATTATAATTTATCTAATATATTACGTCACTCTAATAACGTGATCCCTTAAACCCCAACACTAATTTAAGAAATTTTATGAACAAAGAACATATAAGATATACGGCGAGGTTATTTTCAGCGGCTTTCACAGTGATACTACTAGTGGCGGGCAAACCAAGTTATGCGACCAGTTTAGAGCCGGAAGATGGTTCACAGCGCCAGTACTATATTGGTATGCGCTCTGGCACAGGGGCCTCGGATACTATCACCGATAAGCTAGCTATCGAAAATATCGCTCGCTACGGCCTCAGGACACGAAACAACCATGCGCTTACCCTAAACATCGAGCCACGTTTTCTACGAATCACCTCGGGTGTCAGTGACGTGCTGTATGAAAGTAACCGGTCTAAAGAGCGCGAGCTTACCAGCGCAAGTACAATGGAAACTGATTTTGGTCTTGAAGTAACCAGCGATGGTAACGCCACACCCAATACAGAAAACAGCGCGTTCTGGAAGACAATAAATTCGCGGCAAGACGCATTCACTTCTGAGCAAGTGGGACAGGCACTCAGCATTCCTGGCCTAATAACTTCACTACCGTTGGAGGTGGGTGCAACGGCCGCTTTAAATGGTTTGCCGTCGCTTCCTGAAATGACACTGACGGTAACTGAGATAACTGACGAATGGATCACTGCCGATATCAGCGCGTCGGAGCATACGCAACCGGTGGTTTTACCCGTTGGAGCCGATGAAAGTGAAGTAACGGCAAACCTTGTCGAATCACATGGCCGCATACGCATTAACCGCGATACCGGCTGGCTCGAGTCGCTGGCGCTTTTTATTGAGCAAGCCGTTCATCATGGCGAGCGGACGGTGCCAAGACATTTACTCCTATATGTAACGGCCCTACCCGACGATACCGCTACCGGCGAGAACTTCCTCGACCTTTTGCGCTTCAGTTCTTCCGGACTGCCTACTAGTCTCAAGGACGATCCCACAACTTACGAGTTCGAGTACACGCTTCCTCAGGTCGAGACTAAAGCGCCCCTAAATAATACCCAGCCGACTGATGATATCGAAACACTCTTTCCTGATCGCGACCAAGCGATCTATAGAATCGATGAAGGAGACAATGTGCTGATACTCAGAGTGCCTTTTAATATCGAAGATCATCAAACGCCAGGCTACGCAAGCTTAAGCGAGCTAACGCTGACGGATGCTCAAGGAGAGAAAATCGAGTTCCCTCTGTTGACCACCGATGTCCTCCAAGGAGTAAGAAATACCGACGGCGTGACCATCGAGATAAGACTGAAGCCATTGGGGTGGAATGAAGTCGACTGGGGTGCTATCCACGGCGTATCGGCAACGCTTGCTTACCGTACTTATACGGTGGAAGAGCAGCTTTTTATCGAACTAGCCGATACGCCCCAAGAGATAACCAGGGGCGAGGCAACAGCAAAAACAATTCCGCTCGAAAGTGAGCCCAACCAATGGCGCTTGGTGCTTGAAAATCAACAGGATCAACTCATGATTGATCGCAGTGCGGGTTATAAAGACATCAATGCGTTCTCTACCTCCCGACTATACGATTCACCGCTGTCACTGACCGAAAAGAGCTTTTTGTATGGCATAACGGATCCTTTGTCTTGGGTTATGCAATTAAGGCTTGAAGGTGATCCCCAGCGCTTTCCCTTAATCCACGTGAAGTACGCAGACGTGCCAGAATACGTTGATGTCACATTTGAGCCAGGGCTATCCGCGAGGCGTTTGATGGATTGAAGGAGCGCAAGGCCGTCACGCTGGCAGCCGATATGAAGAATTTATCGACAAGCGTGCTCCATGCCTGCAGAGCAGAAAATGAGCCTATCACGGTGCCTATTCGGCTCAAGGGCTAGTCATAATGTGTTCCACACCTCGGCAGAACACAAAAGCAAATTGGAGGCACTACGGTGGAGCCTAACCCAAGATGCCGTAGAAACTAGAGCCGGTGTATTCGCAGACGTTTTTTCGACGGATGCCTTAATAAACGGTTTAGATAGCGAAATGCGATGCTTCAGAAAGGGCAGCCAATTGGACTGCCCTTTCTTTCGATGCGCTATGCACGAAAACCAGATACGTAATAAAAGCCAGATCAGCGCTTACCTTCAACACGCAGCTCAGCCACTTCATCTAGCGCCAAGCCTATCGCTTCAGCAATCTGCTCATCACTCAACACCTCACGCAGCCAACCCAATAACGCCTCGCTGCCTGGGCGCTGAGGTGCGCCTTGACGTGTGTATAGGACAATAGCATCGTGCTGGGGCGATGGGTGTCCGGAATCAGTGAACCACTACATAAAGCTGTTTAGTGCCGTAAAGTTGGCGCGGATCCTCGTGTAAACCAACTACTCGCCAACCAATGAAATTGGCTGGGCAAAAAGTTATTATCCAGCTAAATAATTTTTCTACCGAATTCATGCACTTTTATATCCTCTAACTGGACACTCTATGCATAACCTATGGATTCCCGTCGTCGCCATTTTCGTCGTTGCTGGCCTGGTATTCGGTAGCCAGGCCTATTCCGAGGCCCAGCGTGATGCCCACATCGCCGCGACTATATCTGAACGCCTCGACAGTCAGGCACCGGCCGAAATTTCCCACTTGACGCAAGTCAACAAGGGCTATGGGGTGTGCGGCGACTATGAGCTTTCAAGCGCCGAGTCCGGTCGTTTCTACTACAATCACGCCACCAAGCGCCTAGTGTTGGGCACCGATGCCCCGCTGTATCACGACAACTGCGAGGGCGTCTCTGACTGACCCCTTAGAACCTGTTCACGATCTTTTCAGCAGTAAAGTGATTGCGCACAAACCCCATACCCCTCCTCACGCAGCGCTTTTCTATGCCGCTGCTTTAGTGGCCCTTTTACCCCTCGAAACTTCCACCATATTCTCTCGGGACGAGATCAGTCTCTTCATCGCCAGTCCTGATAAGGTTGACGATCATTTGCGCGACCAATGACGGTGGGTGAGCTATCGAAGTAGCCCCATCTTCTTGCTCCTGTGCGGTGCTCAGGCCTGATTTCACCGAGCCATAGAACTCGGTCGCTGTCATGAAAGGGTGTATCAACGAGACGGTGATGCCTGCATCCTCCAGCTCAAGCCGTGCAACTTTCGAGATCATGTTGAGTGCTGACTTTGAGCTCGTATAAGCAGCCGAACCGGGGTAAGTCGCTAAAGTCGCGCCCGAGCTAACATTGACGATGCATCCGGCTCCTTGTTTGCGCATAAGAGGGATCACCGCTTGCATCATAATCAGTGGTGCAACTGTATTTAGATTGAGCAGTCCCCGAAAATCTTCAATGGCGATGTCTTCAATCGAGGCATATAGCCCCTGTCCTGCATTGTTGATCAAGACATCGATTCGACCATACCTCCCCTGCGCAATCTGGACAGTTTTTGTAACCTCGACTGGGTTGGTGACGTCGCAGGGTAAGGCAAGAACATCATTTCCCAGCTCTATCGCCAAATCGTCGAGCCTATCTTGACGTCTCGCCAACAACACAGCACGCGCGCCAGCTTGAACGACCGCGCGAGCTGTCGCTTCACCAATGCCTGATGAAGCCCCCGTCACAAGGACTACCGAATTTTTAATTTCCATAGCGTATTCCCTTTCTGTAAGACGTGAAGTTGTGAAAATAAACAGGGCTGTAACGCTAGAGCGTCCATGAAAGAGCCCAACGGGATCGTCAATATTTATAACAGTGCACCTAAACGGTGGCGTGTCTATTCCAGCCTATAAATTGCACATTCCTGCTTAATTCATGGATGCGCCATGCAAGCCATGCTAGAAGTAATGACATGAATAATTCGATTGAAAAACTCAGATCGCTTGTAGAGAAACGTGCGAAATCCGTTCTTACCCAAACTCATATCCCGCGTTTGGATATTCTCCGGGTTTGCGCACCGACCGAGCTTTTTCCTGAGATCTATCAGCCCCTGATTAGCCTGATCCTGCAAGGTAGCAAGAGGATTGTCATCGGAGATCAAGTCGTCAACTATCAGGCAGGACAAAGCTTTATTTCATCCGTCGAGCTGCCCGTGATTGGAGAAGTCGTAGAATCGAGTCCGACCACTCCCTACTTGGCTTTGCGCCTATCTCTCGACCGAGCTTTAGTCACAGAGATGTTATGCAAGGTTGATAGTCCTTTGAGCATGTCTGAGACGAGAGGCTTCTGCATTGACCACGTGAGTGACGATCTTGCTGATGCTTGGTACAGGATGGTTCGCCTTACCGATCAGCCGGAGGATATAGCCTTAATCGCGCCTCTCATCGAACGTGAGATCCTGTATCGAATGCTGCGCGGCCCACAAGGTGCGGTGCTAAGACAAATAGCAGGCATCGATGATCGCTTTTTCCAAATCCGGAGTGCTATCACATGGATTCGCCAAAATTACGCAACGGCATTCCGGGTTGAGGAGCTTGCGGCGACAGTAAATATGAGCCCTTCAGCTTTTCATCGACGCTTCAAAGCGACGGTTAGATTGTCGCCTCTTCAGTATCAAAAACAGATCAGACTCTATGAAGCGCGCAGAATACTCTTCACTGAATCTGGCGGTGTCACCGCCGTCGCTTTATCGGTTGGCTACGAGAGTCTGTCGCAATTCAGTCGAGAATATTCTCGGCTGTTTGGCGCGCCCCCTGCGCGCGACATAAGAACGCTTCGCCAAGATGCACGAGAGGGAGAGCCAACAGAGTTCACTGATCCCGACACTTTCAGTGCTCTGAGCCGTTAAAAAGCACCACCGCAAACACCGGCGTAAACCCTATTCGACATGCGCCTTCTTAACAGGAAGTAGGTGCACCACGCCCACCACCACCGAGCCCACCAAACAGCCAATCACCGCAGAGCACAGTGTATTGAAGCTCCAACCCAGCGTGCCGCCCAAGGCACCGGTTGCCTCGCTAATACCATGCTCAATATGGTGTACCCACTCATAGGGCGCGTTGAACCAACCCGTACCATCGGCACCTAGATTGGCCATCAGTATATGCCCACCCACCCAGAGCATGGCGACAGTACCCACGACCGAGATGGTCGCTAGCACCTTAGGCATATGGCTGTCACCAGACCACGGCCCAGTGTCTGCATTCCCGAACTATCCCCCTGGGCGAGCCTCAGGCCGATATCATCCATCCTGACCAACAGCGCCACTACGCCATACACCAGAAGTGTGATGACAAACGCGACCACCACCAGGCTAACCATCTGCGACCAGAACCCTTGATGGGAGACAGTGGCAAGCGCGATCACCATGATTTCGGCGGACAGAATCAGGTCGGTACGAATGGCGCCACCCACGATCTGTTTCTCGGCCTCTGGCCCCTTCTCTACCGCTGGCTTATCGTCGTCATGCTGACCAGAGAGCTTGTGCCAGACCTTCTCAGCGCCCTCAAAGGCCAAGTAGGTGCCGCCCACCATCAGGATGATCGGCAATAGCGCGGGCAAAAAGTGATTCAGCAGCAGCGCCACCGGCAGGATAAAAAGCAGCTTGTTGCGAATCGACCCCAGCGCGATCTTCTTCACAATCGCCAGTTCCCGCTCCGCTGTTACCCCCTGCAAATATTGCGGCGTCACCGCTGTATCATCGACCACCACCCCGGCCGCCTTCGCCGTCGCACGCCCAGCGGCGGCACTCACATCGTCCAATGATGCTGCGGTCAACTTCGCCAATGCGGCAATGTCATCCAGTAATCCTATCAAGCCGCCTATGGCCATGGATGCTTCCTCCGTGAATAACAGGTGCAGATAGTAGAGCACAAAGCGGCTGGGTAAGAGCACCAATAAGAGTAAGTATCGGGCACGACAGCCCAAAGCAGCCCTGCTGGCCCTTGCTAACGGCCATTCTGATGATAAGCGACCATGCCCGCGTATTTGTTAAGCTGGATATGGTCGCTTGGTGGGGAACGTCAGGTAGCGATCTGCGGTGAAGTAGCAGTTGCCTGCCCTGATGGCTCCACCATTGCCGCCTCTGCCGAGGAGAACTGTTTAGAAGGTTTGGTTAGCAAATAAATCTGAGCGCCAACGCTGATAGGCAACAGGCTGAGACCGACTGTTTTGGCCAGTAGAAACAGCCACTTATTATCATAAAACTCGTTTACTGCCAGCCAGACCGTACCGCCTCCGATGACGACTATCAGGGCTATACCCCAGCAGAAAATTACCGCCGTAGCATCGGTGAAACTGTTTAATCGCTTGACGATTAGCGTGAGGATCCAGATACCTCCCAACACTGCCAGTAGCAGCAGGAAAAAGCCACCGGTCTGCAACGTTGACTCGGCTGCCCCGTAGTAATCCATCACTGATAGGTTGTTCAAACGCCAAACCATGATGCCGCTAATTGCGACGCCCATTACGCTGATCACCAAATGGGCAAACAGGTAGCGACGCAAGAAGGCCAGGCAGTCCAACTGCTTTTCCGCAGGCATATCCGGGCGCTGACGCATGAGCGCATGTGACGGTTCGACGTCGCGGAGAGTGCATAACGTGAACCCCATTAACAGTGCCACGATGCCAATGATTGCCAGCACTCCTATCAATAGTAGCGGGTACCCTAAGTACTCCTCTATACGGTTCGATGACGCCCAATTGATCATTAAGGCAATAGCCCCTAATGAGTAGGTGCCGATCCCGGCGAGGCTACCCCAAACGCGACCGAAGGCATTGATACCCACGACGATGTGCAGAACAATCAACGCGAGATCTATGGATACGTACGGAGTGAAATAGCCCTCCCAAAAAAAGACGTCATTATAGTAGCGTGGTGCCATGTCCCATAAGAAATTGTCTTGGAGCAAGAGAAGAGCACTACCTATCTGTAAGCTCAATAACAGGTAGGCAGCCAGCCAGTAGCGGTGCCGATCCATGCGCGGCTCGCTCTTTGAGCGGAACCAGTAAAGTTCTTTCAAGATGTGAAACATATCATTCCCTTGGTATTACAGTAACATTCGAGGTGGGCGTACAGATGCTGAACAACAAGCAGGATATTGACCAGCAGTTGTTGAAGCGTGTTTACAAGATCATTCAAACTTTGAACACCTCCAATAAGCCCGAACCAATCATACTTTGCTGCTACTCCTCTTTGTAGTCTAATTCAATTTATTTAAACACACTGGCGCTTTATCCATTTATTCAGCTCTTCAGCGCTGGGGTTGGAAGTCACTTCTTGGGTTGGGCCAGAATATGCCTTGCCCAACCGCAGCAGGAATGACATTGATGGCACTCAGCTTCTATACGATTCCTTCCCCATATAGCCAGGAGGCCAATACCGTTATACTCAACGCAATGGCTACTCATATTCGCAATACAGCTATTCCTGAGTAACCGCATAACGTTCTGGGTCGCATCCAATGCTGTGACCTGAATGAAACGTGCAGCCTACTGGCACTGGGTCAGTTTTCTAATGTGGACGATAGTGTCAAGATAGCATCCTTCGGGAATATCGAATCATTGGATACGTATTCTGATACCATGCTTGATATTTCTACGTTTTAGGTAAGAGATGCATAAAGAATCGACGGTTTCCATCTATGTAAACGGTGAAAACAAAACTAGGCAGATCAACGATTGGAAGATAAGGCAAGGGGCTACATGGGATGCTCTAACGCTGACTTGCTACTTCCCCTCTGGCAAGTCTTACTCCCGCCCACTTCGCGAGTGCGAGATCATTCCTACCCAGGAATTGCATGAACAACTTGTCGTAAAAAAGGGGAGCACAGTATTTAGCGTCGTCGAGAAGCTCGTGTTATACGGTAACAAATGTGCCGTCATTCAATATCCCGGAAATCCAAAAGCCTACGTAATGAATATAGACGACATTGAAGTCTTACCAAAAACGGCGATGAAGGATGAATCGATATTCCAATATTTCATTTCTTTAGCAAACGAAAGAGTCAAGCAAGCGGCACCAAAAGATAAACCAATTGCCGAAAATGTGCTTCGCCAACTGAATCAGATTCTACCTCACGCTGAGACTGCGCTGCACGCTTACTGTAGCGGGAGCAATCAACCGCGAGAACCCGCAGGAAACGTTATCTACCCTTTCGGGATTAATGAAAGCCAGCTGGAGGCGGTGGAGCGTGCTTTCACTTCACAAATCAGTCTAATCGAAGGCCCTCCAGGCACAGGCAAGACGCAGACGATATTAAATATCATCGCTAATATCCTGCACCGTGGAGAAACCGTTGCCCTCTTGTCCAATAACAATGCCGCCGTGGAGAACGTCTACGAGAAATTAGATAAAGTCGGGCTGGGTTATTTGGTAGCCAAGCTGGGTAGCAAGGAGAACCGCGAGAGCTTTTTTGCCAGCGCATCCACCCCGCCATTGGATTCCCCTGCCCCTGCTCCCGACATTGAGCATATCCAGGCTCTTCTACAACATCTAAGGCAGTACTTGCATGCTCAGAATGCGGTGGCCCGGCTGCAAGCTGAAATCGACGAACTGACCATTGAACGTCGCTACCTGTTGCAATGGCAGCACGAAAATAGCGTGGAAGCGTCCACCGACCTAGATAAGTACAAGTTGTCTCCGCAACAAACAACGGATCTGTTGGCGTACTTAAACCAACTCGCCGAGCGGCGTATCGGTATCAAAGACCGAATTAAACTACTGCTCAACTTTAAAATTCTGCGCATAAAACCTTTCGATGAGTGGGAACAGCGCAAGTCCGCAATCTATACATTACAGCGTCACTATTACGACAAGGCTCTTCTGGAGAAAGAAGCGGCGTTAACAGCTTATCGTGAAGAACTGCAGCGCGGTCAATTCGAGACATTGCTGAATGATCTAACGTCCAGTTCTATGGCGTACCTAAAACACCATCTTCACCAACATACTCCCAGCCAGGGGACTTTCAATTCAGATAACTACCGCCGGAATTTCGATGAGTTTTTACAGCGTTACCCAATCATTGGTAGCAGTACGCACTCTATCGTCAACTCGCTCGGCAAGGGTGCGATTCTCGACTATGTCATCATCGACGAAGCCTCCCAACAGGATATTGTTCCTGGAATCCTGGCGCTGGGATGCGCGAGAAACCTGATCATCGTTGGCGACAGAAAGCAGCTCCCGCACATTCCAACGCCATTAGGTATCCCCACTCCCTCCGAATTTTACGATTGCGAAAAGTACAGCCTGCTCGACTCATGCGTCAGCGTTTTCAACGAATCGATCCCGATGACACTGCTGAAAGAGCATTACCGGTGTCACCCTAAAATCATCCAGTTCTGTAACCAGCAGTTTTATGGCAACCAGCTCATCCCGATGACGCAAGACAACGGCGAGAAGGCGTTGACGCTGCTCGTCACCGCCAAGGGAAACCACGCACGAAATAACGCGAATCTCAGAGAACTGGACTCCTTACTCAATAAGCTCGAAGGGGCTGGTGAGAGCGAATGGGATAGCGAGAATGGCAGAGGTTTTATTGCGCCTTACAACGCACAGGTTTCTCTTTCCCGCACTCACCTGCCCGCTGATTTCGCCAAGAACACCGTGCACAAATTCCAAGGCCGGGAGTGCGACGAGATAGTATTTTCCACCGTACTGGACAAGAAACATGGTAGCCAGAGCAGTCTAAGCTTTGTGGATGACCCTCACTTGGTCAATGTGGCGGTATCCAGAGCCAAAAATAAATTCACCTTGGTGACGGGTGATGATGTATTTGCCGCAAGCAATGGGCACATTGCCGCACTGATGCGTTACATCGAGTACTACGCCGATGAAAAGCAGATCCACCGTGCTCCTGTTGTTTCAGCCTTCGACTTACTTTATGAGGAGTACGACCAGTCGCTGGAAAGACTGAACGCTAGGCTGCTGGCCAGCGACTCACAATTCAAGTCTGAACAGATCGTGGCGCGGATACTGCGTGATACCTTGTTCCAGAAAGCATATCAGTCAATGATGTTCCACTCCCAGGTCGCACTTATTCAACTCGCTTCATCGGCCAACGAAGCCTTGACGGCGCGCGAAAGAGAATTCATGGAAAACCGCGCAAGTTGCGATTTCGTGATCTATTTCAGGGTAGGAAAGACACCGCTGGGGGTGATCGAGGTCGATGGCGGGGATCATGACAAACTACAGCAGGTTGAACGAGATGCTTTGAAAAACAGCATTCTGCAGAAGAGCAATATCCCCTTACTCCGGTTACAAACCGTCGAAAGCCAGATTGAAGAAAAGATCGCGGATTTCTTGTTTCAGTGGACAAACATTGCCTCAGCCGCAGAGTAGCTTAGCCCCCTGTGTCTCAACCTGAATCCAGGCCCCTCGGTAGCGTGATCTGATATAGCGGATACGAGTGTCCATTGGATACCAGAGCGCGTTTAAAGTTGGCATCTTTCCAGGCGGAAACAACCATTAGCTCTACCACCTATCAGAGTAGAAGAATCCATTAACTGGGCAATCTCGGCGGGCAGTATCAGCGCATTAGGGCTAACGCTGTATGTGTTATCGCGGGAGGGCCTGTAGCCATTATCAGCATTGTGATTGTGTCGATGTACCCAGTGATTCCCGTCGTGTTTGGATCACTGGTGCCCAGGCAAGGTTTAGCGGCAACGTTGTAAAGGGGATAGTGTTTTCAATTATGGCGATGGTGTTGATAGTGGCGGGGAGTGGTTAAAGCGTTTACAATAAATTAAAACTAACATGGAAGTTTATGAACCAACCTGCACACTCCTCAGATTTAAACTATAGCAAAGCTCAAAAGCCAGGGCTTAGCTTGGATATTTTGAATAGTCGCGGCCGATTAGGGAGGTTGCGCTTTTTAAAATATTCGCTGCTTATCTTTATTATATGGGCGGCAATAGGTGCTGCCAGCAATGTTCTATGGAGTCTTTACTATCCTGAGTGGCATAACGCACTGAGTCTATTCATGATTTTTGTAACAATTATGGTCTCAGTGATGGGAGTTATCTTTTGTACACGTAGATTAAATGATTTCAATGCAACAGGATGGTGGATGTTGATTTTCTTCGTTCCCATTGCGACACCTATAATGCTATTACTGATGTTATTATTACCAGGTACTAAAGGGGAGAACCGTTTCGGCCCCGTACCTCCTAAAAATAGTAAATGTGTATATGTGTCGTTACTATTGATGTTGTCTTTACTCTTTTTAACGGCAACTCTATAACGCATAAGTCACCATCGCAATTGGGCTCTCGTTGATTTTTCTTGGCGCGGGCTTTCAGTGCGTTGTGTACTTCCTCAGGAATGCTGCTGATCGTCATCATGCCCAGAGCTCGACCTCCTATCGCATGTGGTAAGCGCAGCGGCGCTCTATGTACATTCAAAATAGCATGTCGAATACATAAAGAAAGCACGTGGACGATGCTTTCGTCAGAGAGCTAGTTCGCTGAGGAGGCCGTTATAAACCTTCCGTTTGCAACGGTCATGGTGGTGCTATTCCCAGCGCCACACGAGCCGATTACACCGATGATAAAGATCATATTTTGAGCCGATTAAAATTTATATTCGGCTCATCACCCAACACCTCACGCAGCCAACCCAATAATGCTTCGCTGCCTGGGCGTTTAGGCGCGCCCTGGCGTGTGTATAGGGCGATGGCATCGTGCTGGGGCAAGCTCTCGGCCACCGGGCGGATCAGTTCGCCATTTTCTATTAATCGTTGCGTTGTGCGCCGCCATCCCAAGGCGATACCGTGCCCCGCGATAGCCGCTTGCAGCAGCAGCGGATAGCTATCGAAAACAGCACTCTCTGCTGATGAGAGTTCAAAGTGCCCCATGGCACGAAACCAGCCATCCCACTCCAGCCAATCCGCCGGGTCAGCGTGGTGGTGGAGTAGCCGCTGATTCAGCAAAGCGTTGAGGCTCAACGGGGTAGTGGCCCCTTTCAAATAAGCTGGGCTGCAGACCGGAAATATCTCGTCCTCGGCGGTAAACACCAATTGATGGCTCCCGCTAGGCCTACCGTTGGTTTGCAGCGCAATGTCGAAGTTGCCACTAAATTCGGTAATCGGCCTTGTCGACGTCGCCAGCTGTATCTCAATTTCAGGATAGCGACGATTGAAGTCAGCCAGCTGTGGCATCAGCCAATAGAACGCTTCGCATAACTGGCAGAACAACACGACGCGCTTATCATCCGGGGCGCCGCGCAGCGCCTGAGCCCCCGTGGCGACGCTTTCCAACGCCTGGGAAACCGTACGGCCAAACTCGTGCCCCTCGCGGGTAAGAAACACACTGCGATTACGGCGCTCAAAAAGCATCACGCCGAGGTCTTCCTCCAGAGCACGGATCTGTCGGCTGATAGCCGCCTGGGTCAGGTGGAGCTCATCCGCCGCGCGCGAAAAGCTTTCAAGCCTGGCGGCAGCCTCAAAGGGGCGCAGCGTCGCCAGCGGTGGAAGAGACTTGATGAAGTTATCCATAATCTGAGCTCATGCATTGTGACGCAGAAGTCGTTTGAAGCACTGCTAGAGGCAGCGGCATTCTAGAGCGGAATTCATATCTGGAACGCTGCAATGAAGGCCACCGCTGAACCACAAGATAATATCCTACAGGGCATCAGCCTTATCGTGGGGGCTGTCTTTCTGCTGGCGTTGACCGACGCCCTGGTTAAGTATCTCAGTGCCAGTATGTCGCTATGGCAACTCTATGTCATCGCCTCAACACTATCGCTGCCGATACTCTTTGGATTGATCATTGGTCATTCAGGCCCCCGCCCCAAGGTAAAAGCACGCCGCTGGGTGGCGATAAGAAGCCTGCTTCTGTTGCTGATGTGGATAGCCTACTACGCAGCACTGCCGCTGGTTCCACTCTCGGTGGCGGCGGTCGCCATTTACACCACGCCGCTGTTTATTGCCGTGCTGGCTGCTTTTGGGGCGGGCGAGCATCTTTCACGCCAGGCGTGGCTGGGCATACTCTGCGGATTCCTGGGCGTGGTGGTGGTGTTGCGCCCTGACGGCGACACCTTCACACCCGCCACACTGCTACCCGTGCTTGCCGCCCTCTTTTATGCGCTAGCCATGCTGGTCACTCGCCACCACTGCCAAAGAGAACACCCCTTACTTCTCACTCTGGGATTAAATCTAGCCTTCCTGGCAGCAGGCACTCTCTTCAGTGTGCTGGTCGCAATCCACAGCACAGCAACACTCGCCGAACGCGCGCCGTTCCTGTTCGCCGGTTGGCAACCGCTAGACGCCGAAGCGTTATTGATCGTGGGCGCCTACGCGCTACTGCTGATCATTGTGAATACCGGGGTGGCAAGGGCTTATCAAATTGCCCCTTCGGCGTTGATAGGCACCTTTGATTACGCCTACCTCATCTTTGCCAGTATTTGGGGTTACCTGCTATTCAGCGAAGTGCCCGATGCCATGACTTGGCTGGGTATGGGCATGATCTTAATCGCGGGAGTGATGGTGTTACGGCAACGGCGGGGCTAATCGAAATTTCTGCTTACTTATTCGCAACGTGCACCTATTTAGCATGCGCCTTCTTGGTAGGCATAAGGTGCCCCCCCCCCACCACCACCGAGCCCACCAAAAAGCCAATTACTGCAGAGCACAGCGTATTGAAGCTCCAGCCCAGCGTGCCGCCCAAGGCACCGGTTGCCTCGCTAATGCCTAGCTCAATATGGTGTACCCACTCATAGGGTGCGTTGAACCAACCTGTGCCATCGGCACCCAGATTGACCATCAGGATATGCCCACCCACCCAGAGCATAGCGACGGTGCCCACGACCGAGATGGTCGCTAGCACCTTGGGCATGGCCGTCACCAGCCCACGGCCCAGGGTCTGCATGCTCGAACTATCCCGCTGGGCGAGCTTCAGGCCGATATCATCCATCCTGATCAACAGCGCGACCACGCCATACACCAGAAGTGTGATGAAAAACGCGACCACCACCAGGCTCGCCAGCTGGGACCAGAACCCCTGATGGGAGACCGTGGCCAGCGCGATCACCATGATTTCAGCCGACAGAATCAGGTCGGTACGAACGGCGCCACTTACGATCTTTTTCTCAGCCTCCGGCCCTTTCTCAACCGCGGGCTTGTCGTCGACATGCTTGCCGGAAAGTTTATGCCAGACTTTCTCCGCGCCCTCAAAGGCTAGGTAGGTACCGCCCACCATCAAGATGATCGGCAATAGCGACGGCAAAAAGTGATTCAGCAGCAGCGCCACCGGCAGGATAAAAATCAGCTTGTTGCGGATCGACCCCAGCGCGATCTGCTTCACAAGCGACAGTTCACGCTCCGCTGCCACCCCCTGCAAATATTGCGGCGTCACCGCCGTATCATCCACCACCACCCCGGCCGCCTTCGCCGTCGCACGCCCAGCAGCGGCACTCACATCGTCCAGTGATGCTGCGGATAACTTCGCCAATGCGGCAATGTCGTCCAATAATCCTATCAAGCCGCCTATGGCCATGGATGCTTCCTCCGTGAATAACAGTTGCAGATAGTAAAGCATACGGCGGCTGAGTTACCTTCAAAGTGTTTTGAGGCAAAGGCATTCAGTTGCTATAGGTCGGTTTTCAATGCAAGCGATATGGTCTTACTGACAAAGCCCACTACTTACTGAGTGCCTTCATGAGTTTGCCCAAGTAACACCGAATAACGCGTGCTACGCCCACCGCCGGGTAGTTTGGAAAGGCAGCCCTTCTCCAGCAGTTCTGCCAAATCCCGCGTTGCGGTGGCTTTACTAACTTTGGCCAACGATTGGTACTTACGCGCATTGATGCCCTGCGCAAATTCCTCTCCTGCTGTATCCAATAAGCGGTTCAGCACCTTGATTTGCCGTTCGTTCAGCACGGTGGTCGCATGACGCTGCCAGGAGGTGGCTTTCATTAACACACGGCCAATCCTTAAAAGAGCCTGTTCGAGCGCCTCTTTCAGCGTGTCCAGAAACCACAACAACCACGGCGCAATAATGAGGCTTCCTTTCTGAGCGCTTTCAAGATAATCGTATTAAGCTTTGCGTCGCGACATGATAGCTATGCTCCTATATCTCGCGAAAACAAATGATAGGCTAGGGGTTAGCGGTGGTGTTCAATTGAATAAGAGAGTGCGCGCGTGAGCTATTTTCAGAGAAAACTGTGGTTTGCCGACCAAAGTGGTCAGCACCAACTGAAGCAAGACGACCTGCTTATGCTCCGTGAACCTATCGTCGTGCTTGGCGAGCCTGGTATGGGGAAGACCCAATTACTTAAGGAGCTAAGCGCGAAAGGTGGCAACGCTTTCTGCCGCGCTCAGCAATTGATTAATAAGCCGCGTCCACAGACTCTTCTCGGCGACAATGAACGTCTAGTTATCGACGCGCTCGATGAGGTTTCCTCTCAATCCGACGGCGATGCGGTCGATTTAGTACTGCGAAAGCTAGGGGAACTCGACTACCCCCCATTCATTCTCAGTTGCCGAGTGGCGGATTGGCGTGCTGCTATCTCAGCACAGGCGATTGCCGACCAATATGACGATGTGGCACCGCTGGAAGTGCACTTAGAACCACTCGACGAAGATGAACAGCATGAACTGCTCACTCAACTTATCGGCAACGCGAAGCGTGCCCAGACGCTGCTCGATCATTTCGTGCGGTTCGGCCTCGATTTCCTTGGAAATCCACAGACACTAGAGCTGGTAGCCGCCCTGCCTGAAGATCGGCAGTTGCCGACGACCAGCAGTGATCTTTTCGAGGATGCAATCGAAACACTCCGAAAAGAGCATAACCCTCTGAAAAACGAGCTGCCCCATGACGCGGTTCTTGATGCGGCGGGCGCAGCATTTTCAGCTCTGATACTCACGAGCAATGCACGCATCACCGATCAACCGAGCGGTGCGATTCATCCCACTGACAAGGCACTGCCATTGGCAGAGGTTGAAGCATTTGATAACGGCCACGTGAAGTTGGCGGCAAACACAAAACTTTTCGCAACCGATCTGGACGGCCTGACCTACACCCATCGCCGCATCGGTGAGTTTGTTGGCGCGCGCTGGCTAGCCGCGCGGGCCGATACGCGAGCGAAGCGACAACGTCTTCTCAGGTTGTTCCAGTCGCACGGGCTAGTGCCCGCTTCGCTGCGCGGTCTCCACGCCTGGCTGGCACGCGATCCGCAATTAGCAGATGCGGTTATAGACGCAGATCCAATGGGAGTAGTCGAGTATGGCGACGCGGAGGCACTAGCGCCCGAGCAGGCGCGGCGGTTATTCACAGCAATTGAACGGCTCTCTGCCAATAATCCTCGATTCAGCGGCTGGCAGGAATACCGCGCGGCGGCGTTGGTAACACCGCCTCTGATGAGTGAAGTTGTACGCGTAATTAGTAACTCTGGGGCCGAATTCGGACTAAGGGCATTCTTGTTGCAGCAACTCAAAGGCGCACCAACGGCTGAGAACCAACGCACGTTATTACGCGATCTCATGCTTGATGAGGCCGAGCCGTACGGTATACGGCATGAAAGCGCTCAGGTACTGGTTGCACTTGGTGACGAGAACTGGCCCGCGCTGCTTGAACAGCTAAGGCTGCAGGTGCGGACTGACTCCCTTCGGCTCGCGCATGAGCTGCTTGATGACATCGGCGTAGATACTTTCAACGATGAGCAAATTGTAGCGATTATCCTTGCCCGCGATGGGCTATCGGTATGCCCGATTAGAGCAGACTCCGAGAGCACTACTGTCTTTGGTTTCTATCGCCTTGCTAAGCATGTACCTATAGCTCGGCTGGACGGTTTGCTTGACCTCTTCGCAGCTCAGGCAGTCTCGCTTCTGCCCGAGCATGCGGGGATCGAAGAAAACGACTTGACCGATCTTCAATATGCCCTTGTACTCAAGCGCCTCAAAGATGGCAGGCCAGTCGAAACGCTGCGGCTATGGCAATGGCTCGAACCCTTCTGGGAGCAAACCTCCTACCAACGTGACCAAGGTAAAAAAACAGGAGAGTGGCTAAAGGCTAATCCGTCGGTACGCCAAGCGATCCAACGGCACGCCTTAATTGACAAAGTTGGCAACAAAAATATATGGCAGAGAGCTTGGCGACTCCAACAGGGGGTCATCGACCTGTATCCCACACAGGGCGAAATTATTCACCTGCTCCAATCGCTGGATCCCAATGACCGCACCGACGAACGCTGGCGAGAAATTATTATGCTTGGCCGCCCTTGGGGAAAGGAGGGTAAGGCACTGCGTGAAGCGTCTAAGCCCTTCGCGAAGCACCGGCCTGACCTGCTTACCTGGATTGATAGCTTAGCAGAGAGACAGATTCCGAACTGGGAGCGCAAGCAAGAGGAAAACAAACGACAACGCAGGGAGAAGCAGACTGCCAAATTCGCCAAGCGTCGCAGCAACTATCTTGCGAATATCGAAGAGGTCAAGTCGGGCCAATTTAGCCGAATCCTCCCGCCTGCAAAAGCATACCTCAACTGTTTCCAAGAGATTAGCGACGACCTACCAGCACACGAGCGTGTTGCCGAGTGGCTTGGGGAGGAGATCGCGGCAGCCGCGATGAAAGGCTTCGAGGCGTTTATGCAGGCTAGTCCGCCTAGACCTAGCGCTAGAGAGATTGCTCGGAGCTACGCCCAAAGTGAATTTTATCCTGCAGCCTATATCATCGTCGCAGCACTCGCCGAGCGAGTACGCACGCGAGGTGAGCCGTTTGAAAGTGTTAGCAGTGAGCGGCTAGCCGCAGGCCTATTCGAGTGCTGGAATGGGGCGACCGGCGATCAAGACGGGTTGAATGAACTTGCCCCCAAAATCGAAGCCGAATTGAAGCGGCGCGAACGATGGAAGCAGGTGATGCGGCTCTATATAGAGCCTCAGTTGAGGCGGCAGGTTCAGCATGTGGATCACCTTGGGGCGTTCATGCGAAGCGATGATGGTGGTTTCGGCACTGATCTCGCCGAAAACTGGCTAGCCCGCTATCCCCATATGTCGAGCGAGGCAGAGATAGAGATGATCGACCGATTGCTGCGAACCAACCGCCGTGATGTGTTGCGCTTGCTGATAGCTGACCGACAGCGCCGAGAGATTAGCGACGAGCGGCGACGGAATTGGGAAGCAGTAGCCCTGCTCATCGATTTCGAAGCGGCAAAAGAGGGGCTGGGCGATGTGATCGAGCCCGAGTTGCTGTGGCACCTCCAAGCTCGTGCTGGGCATGGTAGGCATAATAAGGAAACTGGCACGTTCCTAACGGTTGATCAGCTCACTTGGATGATAGCAACCTTTCGAGAGCAATGGCCCGAAGTTAATCGACCAGTGGGCGTAACAACTGGGGATACAAACCCATGGGACGCATCGCAATACATCCGAACACTGATCACTCGTTTAGGGAATGATATTTCAACTAAAGCCGTTACGGCACTTACTACTTTAAAAGACGCGCCTAGGGATGATTACACATGGGCTCTGCAGATAGTTTCTGCAGAGCAGTGGCAGAAGCAGGTTGACGAAAGCTATGCCCCGCCAACACTCGACCAGATCAAGATGATACTAGATGACGGCCCACCTAACAGCGTTGCCGACTTGCGCGCGATCGTGGCCGAAGAGCTTCGAGAGCTAGGCAGGCGACTACGTGGTAGTTCAGAAGATGAGATCGACCTGTACTGGACTGATGGTGGTCTCCCGCACACCGAGAATAAGTGCCGCGACAGGACCGTCTCATTGCTGCGCGGCCACCTCACGCCCCTATCAATCTTCACTGCTAATGAGGCTGACATGCCTCAGGATAAGCGCGCCGATATTGTCTTCCAGCACGACGCTTTGCTGTTGCCATTAGAGGCCAAGCGTCAGCAGCATCGGGAATTGTGGAACGCAATTGATGGTCAGCTTGAAGCATTCTATACCGGCCACTGGCAGGCGGAAGGACAAGGCTTATTCCTAGTATTCTGGTTTGGCTCCGGCTACCAAGTTCCCACACTTCCCGGAGGTGGAGCCAAACCGACCAGCGCCGACGATTTACAGAATAAGCTTGAACAGCACTCATCAGTGAGAGCGGGTCGGGTCGAAGTTATAGTGCTCGACTTATCGCGCTAAACCTCACCCTATTTTCAGCAAACGAACATCAAAATTAACACCAAATAGATAACGCCTTGCAACACAAAAGCCTGCCGGTAACGGCAGGCTTTCGCAGGAAGCGTGTGATGCGTCGGTGTTAGGGATCAATCAACGGCCCTGTTCTGCACTCACTCCCACTCAATAGTAGCAGGCGGCTTGCTACTCACGTCATAAGTCACCCGCGAAACCCCTTCCAACTCATTGATAATCCGGTTGGAAACCTTCTCCAGGAGCTCGTAAGGCAAGTGCGCCCAGCGGGCGGTCATGAAGTCGATGGTTTCTACCGCGCGTAGCGCGATGACCCATTCGTAGCGGCGGCCATCGCCGACTACGCCTACGGATTTCACCGGCAGGAATACGGCAAACGCTTGGCTGGTTTTTTCGTACCAGCCAGAGGCGCGTAGCTCTTCGATGAAGATAGCGTCGGCATCGCGGAGGATGTCGGCGTACTCTTTCTTCACTTCACCCAGAATACGCACGCCCAGGCCGGGGCCAGGGAACGGGTGGCGGTACACCATATCGTAGGGCAGGCCGAGTTCCAGGCCGAGTTTGCGCACTTCGTCTTTAAACAGTTCGCGCAGCGGCTCGACCAGCTTGAGCTTCATGGTTTCCGGCAGGCCACCTACGTTGTGGTGGGATTTAATCACGTGCGCTTTGCCGGTTTTGGAGGCGGCGGATTCGATCACGTCCGGGTAAATGGTGCCCTGGGCCAGGAACTCGACGCCGTCGATCTTGCTGGCCTCTTCATCGAATACATCGATAAAGGTATTGCCGATGATTTTGCGCTTGGCTTCCGGGTCTTTTTCACCCTTCAGCTTGCCGAGGAACAGGTCTTCGGCGTCTACGCGAATCACCTTCACGCCCATGTGCTTGGCGAAGGTTTCCATGACCTGATCGCCTTCCGCTTTACGCAGCAGGCCGTTGTCGACGAATACGCAGGTCAGCTGGGTGCCAATGGCTTTGTGCAGCAGCGCGGCAACTACGGAAGAGTCCACCCCGCCGGAGAGGCCAAGCAGTACATGGCGGTCGCCCACTTGCTCGCGCACACGCTGTACCTGGTCTTCGATGATTTGTGCAGGCGTCCACAGCTTCTCGGCTTTGCAGATATCCAGCACGAAGTGCTCGAGAATGCGCTGGCCCTGCAGGGTGTGGGTCACTTCCGGGTGGAACTGTACGCCGTAAAACTGCTTCTCTTCCCAGGCCATGGCGGCAATCGGGCAGCTCGGCGTGGAGGCGGTCACGGTGAACTCGGCGGGCGCTTCGGCCACCTTGTCGCCGTGGCTCATCCATACGTCCAGCAGGGCTTTGCCACTTTTGGCGTCTACGTGGTCTTTGATGTCTTTGAACAGCGCGTTGTCTTCGTCGATTTGAATCTGCGCGTAGCCGAATTCACGCTGGTTGGAGCCTTCTACCTTACCGCCCAGCTGCTCGGCCATGGTTTGCATGCCGTAGCAGATACCAAACACCGGCAGGCCCATCTCGAACACGCACTGGGGCGCACGCGGGGAGTCCAGTTCCGTCACGGATTCCGGGCCACCGGCCATGATAATGCCGTTGGGGTTGTACTCGCGGATCTCTTCTTCGGTGATATCAAACGCGCGGACTTCGGAATAAACGCCGATCTCGCGTACGCGGCGGGCGATCAGTTGGGTGTACTGCGAGCCGAAATCGAGAATCAAAATCTTATGGGCGTGAATGTCACTCATGGCGGGGTCTCGGTTAAGCGGTGTGGGTGCCGCTGGTAAGGCCAAAAAGCAAGCGGCGAGCTGTTGTGCCCGCCGCCGTTTTAACTAACTACGCTGGTTAGCTCACCCGATAGTTGGGAGCTTCTTTGGTGATCTGCACGTTGTGGACGTGGGATTCGTTAAAGCCAGCGCCGGTAATCTGAACAAACTCCGGCTTGGTGCGCATTTCCTGAATATCGCGGCAGCCGGTGTAGCCCATGGAAGCGCGCAGCCCGCCCATCAGCTGGTGGACAATAGCGCCCATCATGCCTTTATAGGGAACGCGGCCTTCAATGCCTTCCGGCACCAGCTTCTCGGCGCCTTCGCTCTTATCCTGGAAGTAGCGGTCGGCGCTGCCCTGGTTTTGCGACATGGCGCCCATGGAGCCCATACCGCGGTAGGCTTTGTAGGTACGGCCCTGGTAAAGCTCTACTTCGCCCGGTGCTTCTTCAGTACCGGCCAGCAGGCCACCGACCATCACGGCGCTGGCGCCAGCGGCAATCGCCTTGGCCAGGTCACCGGAGAAGCGGATACCGCCATCGGCAATCAGCGGAATGTCGTACTCTTTGAGCGCTTCGGCCACGTTGGAAACCGCGGTAATTTGCGGTACGCCTACGCCGGCTACAATGCGCGTGGTGCAGATTGAGCCAGGGCCGATACCGACTTTGACGGCATCCGCGCCCGCTTCAGCCAGCGCACGGGCCGCGGCGGCGGTGGCGATGTTACCGCCAATCACTTGAATGGCCGGGAAGTTCTCTTTGATCCAGCGTACGCGGTCGATCACGCCTTTAGAGTGACCGTGGGCGGTATCGACGATAATCACGTCTACTCCGGCTTCGACCAGTGCCGCAACGCGATCAGGCGTTTCCGGGCCAGTGCCTACGGCGGCACCTACCAACAAACGGCCATCGCTGTCTTTGGCGGCCATTGGGTAGGTGCGGGCTTTTTCGATATCTTGGAAGGTGACCAGGCCGCGCAGGTGGAACTCGTCATCCACAATCAGCATTTTTTCGATGCGGTGTTCGCGCATCTTGGCTTTGCTGGTTTCGAGATCGGTGCCTTCCTTGACGGTAATCAGCCGCTCGCGGGGGGTCATGATGTCCGCTACGCTGTCACCGTGGTTAGGCTGGAAGCGCATATCACGCTCGGTCACAATACCCACGAGCGTCTCACCTTCCACTACAGGGAAGCCGGAGAAGCCATTTTCACGGGCCATGGCGAGCAGGTCTTCCAGCTTGGCTTTCGGGCTAACGGTGACTGGGTCTTTTACAATCACGCTTTCGTGCTTTTTGACCTTGCGTACCTCGGCGGCTTGCTGGGTCATGGCCATGCTCTTATGGATGATGCCGATGCCGCCTTCCTGGGCCATCGCAATCGCTAGGCGCGCTTCGGTAACGGTGTCCATCGCGGCAGAGAGTAGCGGAATATTGAGCGAGAGATTGCGGGTCAGGCGGGTTTTGAGGCTGACATCCTTGGGGAGAATATCGGAGAAGCCGGGAACGAGGAGTACGTCATCGAACGTTAGTGCTTCTTGGGCCATACGTAGCATAGCGGCAACACCCTGATTGAGAGGAAGTGGGGCGTGAAAGGTTAATCCCCCATTATAGCGTTTTGAGGGCCTTCCCAGCAATGCAGTCAGGCTGTTGTGCTTATACCAATTGCTAATGACGTATGCTGTTAGGCTGATAGTGGGTTATTTTTTATTTAAAGGGGGCCTTTTGTCTCAACAGATTATTGTCTACACCGATTACGTTTGCCCCTTCTGCCTGCTAGCCGAAGAGGCCATTGTTCAGGCAACCGAGGGAATGGATGTGGAAATCCGCTGGCGGCCTTTCGAGCTGCGCCCTGCCCCGGTGCCCACGTTGAAGGTGGAAGACCCTTACTTGCCTAAGATATGGCAGGATTCGGTTTATCCCATGGCCAAAAAGCTCGGCGTGCCCATCAAGCTGCCCAATATTTCGCCGCAGCCGCGCACCGACAAAGCCTTTGAAGTGTTCGCCATGGCCGAAGAGCAAGGCTTGGGCCACGCCTACTCCATGGCAGCGCTGAAAGCGTTCTTCCAGCAGGAGCGCGATATAGGCGACCCGGAAGTGCTGGCGGATATTGGTGAGTCGGTGGGCCTGGAGCGCCAAGCGGTGCTTGATGCGCTGGCCGAAGGCCGCTACCGCGAGCAGCACCAAACGGCTCAGCGTCACGCGGTGGAAGAGGCGCTTATTCAGTCGGTGCCTACCTTGGTCATCGATGGCGAAGTGATTCAGGGCGTGCCTGATCCCGACGCCCTCAAACGTTTTCTATTAGAGCGGGCTTAACCCTATGCCCTCCCCCACTCCCCAGGCACTCTCCGTCAGTCAACTCAACCAGCGCGCCAAGCAAACCCTTGAGCGCGATGTGGGCGAGGTGTGGGTGGAGGGCGAGCTCTCTAACGTTTCCCGCCCGGCGTCGGGGCATGTCTATTTCACCTTGAAGGATGACCGGGCGCAGATTCGCTGCGCGCTGTTTCGCCAGCGGGCGAGGTTTGTCTCGGCGCCGATGCGCGACGGTGATCAGGTCAAGCTGCGTGGGCGGGTGTCGCTATTTGAACCCCGCGGCGATTATCAGCTAATTGCCGAGGCCGTTCAGGCGGCAGGCCTGGGCGAACTGCTGGCGGCGTTTGAGCGTTTAAAAGCGCAGTTGGAAGGTGAAGGTGTGTTTGCCAACGCCCGGCCGCTGCCCTTCCCGCCCCGCAAGCTGCTGATATTGAGCTCTGCCACCGGGGCAGCCATTCGCGATGTGCTGGCGGTGCTGGAAGCGCGCTGGCCGCTGGCGGACGTGACACTGATTCCGGTGCCGGTGCAAGGCGCCGAAGCCGCCCCGGCAATGATTTCGGCCCTAGGGTTATTAAACCGCCAAGCGAAGCTAGACCCGGAACGGGATGTGGTGCTCATTACCCGTGGCGGCGGCAGCTTGGAAGACCTGTGGGCGTTTAATAACGAGCATTTGGCGCGGGCAATTTTCCATTCCCGGCTGCCGGTAATGTCGGCGGTGGGCCACGAGGTGGATATCACCCTGGCAGATTTTGCCGCGGATATGCGCGCTCCCACCCCTTCTGCCGCTGCTGAGCGCCTGGTGCCGGATCAAAACACCCTTAAGCGCCAGCTGGAGCATCAACACAGCCGCCTGCTGCGGGCCATGCAGGCGCGCCTAGAGCGCGACAGCCAGCGGCTGGATACCCTGCGCGCCAAGCTGCGTCATCCCGGCGAGCAGCTCAACCGTCAGCGCCAGCACTTAACCGCCCTCAATCAGCGCTTGAATCGCGCCATGCAGCACACGCTTGGCCTGCAGAAAGCCCAGGTGACACAGCTGAGCAGGCGCTTGGCCAGCCAGGATATGGCGCGGTTGCACCGTGCAGAAAGCGAGCGTGTGAGCCAGTTACAGCGCCGTTTGGGGAGTGCGATGCAGCGCCAGTTGGAGAGCCGACAGGCACGCTTGAAAGCCGCCGCACGGGAGTTAAACGCGGTCAGTCCGCTAGCGGTGCTGGGGCGTGGCTATGCAATTGCCCAGGATGAGCAGGGCCAGGTCATTCGCCGCGCGGAAGATACCCAGCCCGGCCAGAAGCTGAAACTGAAGCTAGGTGAAGGCAGGCTAAGCGTGGAAGTTAAGCGGCGTTTAAAGTCCTAAGTTAAATGGCCGATATCTTCTAACAATGAGGAGAGGATACCGTCATGAAGATTGGATTTTCGTCTTTTACACTGATTAATCAGCGCCAAGATAAGCCGCAGTTTTTAACGCCCACCCGCGTCGCTCCCCAAAAGAGCGAGCCTGCTGAAGACGACCCGTTCACAAAGCGGCTTAAAAAGCAGCAGGAAGCGTTGGAGAGCTTGGCGTCGCTACCTACGCCAAAGGAAGCCTCCCAGCAGCAGGCCAGCGATAAAGTGGGCTTCCTGCGCCAGCGGATTGAAATGCTGAAAGCCATGATGGCCTTCGCCTCTCCTGAACAGCTTAAAAACATGGCCAAGGAGCTCAAGAGCATCGCCCGTGAGCTTGCCGGTGCGGCTAAGCTGTTGAACAATCAAGGTGGCGGTGGTGCAGGCATGACCGCGATTCCGTCCGTGGTTGCAACGACCGCAGTTCCCACGGCAGGAATCCCCACGACAGCAGCTCAACCGGCCGTCTCTCAAACCAGCGGAGCCGAATCAGCCGGGGCCCAGGCGGGTGGTGGTGAGAGCGCCCAGTCAACGGTTTCCAGTGACGCGCAGCAAGCCGAAGCGAATGCGCAAACAGCCGAAGATGATGCTGAAAAGGCTGCTGAGCAAGAGGCCGAGAAAGCAGCGGGCGAGCCTGAAGGTGATACATCCACCGAGGTCGGCGTATTACCTACCCTACCCACTCTCATTCAAAATGAAGACAACCGCTCGAAAGGCAATGGTTCCAGCGCTAGTGAACACGCCCTTCGCGGCGTACTGACTGACGCTCAGAAAGAGCTACGCGAAGCGGTTAACGCACTCAACGTTAGGCTGAACGAGGAGGATAAAGAAGCCCGCCGTGAGCTAAAGAAAGCTGAAGAAGCCATGGAAAAGACGGATCGTGCGGTTGCAGCATCCACTTCAGAGGCCCTCTACTCCTCATTGGGGCAGCTGCTGCCTACCTCGCTAGGTGACGTTGCCGTATCAACGTCCTCTATCAACATAGAGGTTTAGCGCTAATAGAAAAGGCGCTACTGAGAAGTAGCGCCTTTTTGTTTAGCGTTGGCCTAAACAATTCTGCATAGAAACAGTGTTGCATAGCTTATTTTTTGGAATCCTTACCTGACTTTTTATCGTCATCGGACTCCGGGTTTACATGATGGGTATCCGGCATCGGATTGGCCTCATCATGGTGGTCATCCTTCTCTTTAGGGGCTTTCTGGTCTTTATCGGGAACTTGAGTCATCGCTTCTTCCTTACCGTGGTGGGTGAGCGAAAGAGTGGGAGGCGTGCGTGGTGCCTCCTATCCCTGGCTGACTTAACTGTAGCCCTTCCCCTTCAACTTGCAATTCACCCTCATAAGCACACACGACATAACTGCAATTAAACAATATTTAAAACAAACACTTAAAAGAAGAAAATAGCTTTATAGCAGCTACATTAGCAATATTGATAGCTTCAATAACCTGCCACTATCATTTCTCTGGATGACCAGCCGCTTTATTGCTCAGCGTTCGCTTCCTGGTTTGCCGTTGTTACTACCTTGGTCTACGTTTACAGCGTGTAAGGTACTCGAGGATACGAGGGCCTGAACAGTGGTTAGTAAGTGATGTTTTACGATGACTAGCCGTATGTGCCAACCAAATTGTGCCAACAATGGAGTGACCGCACATGAGTGATCAACACCAACCACCCCAGCACCAGGATAAACAGCCTGGTGATGAACACGCCATGCGCCCAGAGCCCGAATACATTCGTGAAAGCTACCGGGGCGCCGATAAGTTACTGGACAAGGTCGCGATTATTACCGGTGGCGATAGCGGCATAGGGCGTTCAGTCGCCGTTCACTATGCCCGCGAAGGTGCCGACAGCGTGATCGTGCACCTTAAAGAAACCAAAGATGCGGAAGAGACCAAGCGGCTGGTGGAAGCCGAAGGCCGTCGCTGTTTGGTTTTGAAAGGCGATGTGGCAGCGCCAGCGTTTTGCCGTGAGATCGTTAAGCGCACCCTCGACCACTTCGGCAAGATCAATATCGTCATCAACAACGCCGCAGAGCAGTACGACTGGGACGATATTACCGAGATCCCCGATGATCAACTGCTGCGCACCTTCCAGACCAATATCTTCAGCCACTTCTATCTGAGCAAATCAGCCCTGCCGCATCTCAGCGAAGGCGACACCATTATTGCCACCTCATCGATCAATGCCTTTAAGGGCAACGATACGCTGATCGATTACACCGCCACCAAGGGCGCTATTCAGGGGCTGGTGCGCTCGCTGGCGATGTCGCTGATGGATCGTGGCATTCGCGTGAACGCCGTAGCGCCAGGGCCGGTATGGACCCCGCTGATTCCCGCCAGCTTTGAGGATGAGAAGGTGGCGTCGTTCGGCGGCCAGGTGCCCATGAAGCGTGCCGGGCAGCCAAGCGAAATGGGCCCTGCGTACGTCTATTTGGCCAGCGAGGAGTCCTCCTACATGAGTGGCCAAACCATGCACCTGAATGGCGGGGTTATCTTGAATACCTAAGGCATACAGCTAGAAATATAGGGGCAGCTTGGCTGCCCTTTCGCCAGCAACTTGCTGCCGCTCTAGATTCCCGCTCGGTAATATTTACAGCTCTCGATCTTTTCTAAAGGCTAAAAATTACCGATCGGGAATAATCGTTGGGTTTTATCCACTGATCCGCGTAAGCCTCTATCTACTATTACTTTTCTTGCTCATCGCCACTTACCAACCTCTACCCCGCCAACGCCTTCACCAGCACCTTCGATTTACGGGCGTGGTTGTAGGTTTCGCGCTTCAGTGGAGGCAGGTCTTCCAGGCTGGCGGCGCGAAAGCCGTGCTCTACAAACCAGTGGGCGGTATGGGTGGTGAGCACGAACATTTCTGTTAAGCCGCGCTGGCGGGCACGGCGTTCCATGGCTTCCACCAAGCGCTCGCCGCGCTCGCCGCCGCGGTAGCTGTCGTGCACTGCCACGCAGGCCAGCTCGGCAATGGTGGTATCCGTAAATACGTGCAGCGCCGCGCAACCAATCACCATGCCGTCGCGCTCAATGACCATGTAGTCATCAATCTCGTGTTCCAGGCGCTCACGGGAGCGTGCCACTAGCATCCCTCTCCGCTCCAGCGGTTCCAGCAGCTCCAACAGGCCCGCCACATCGTTAAGCGTGGCCGGGCGCAGTTGCTCGTAGCGGTGCTGGGTGATCATGGTGCCCACGCCGTCGCGGGTGAACAGTTCCCCCAGCAAGGCATCGTGGTTACGCCAGGAGAGCAAGTGCGTGCGCGCCACGCCTTCCCGTGCGGCGGTGCAGGCGGCCTGCAAATGGCGGGCGAGCTCGCTGCCTGGCACTGCGGCGCTTAAACGCGGCTCGGCTTCCGCTGGCGAAAGCTGACGCAGCAGCGCGCCCTGCTCATCTTCCAAGCCTTCGGATTCCCCCAGCAAAATCAGCTTGTCAGCTTTCAGCGCCACGGCGGCGTGTTGGGCCACTTCGGAAGCGTCTAAATCGAACACCTCACCGGTACTGGAGAACCCCAGTGGCGGCAGCAGCACCAGCGAGCCTTTTTCCAGCAGGCCTTCAATGGCGCTGGCACGCACCCGGCGCACTTCGCCGCTGTGGTCGAAATCCACCCCTTCGCGCACGCCTAGGGGCTTGGCGGTGACTAGATTTCCAGAGATGACGCTGAGCTCCACACCGTGCAGCGGTGTGCTGGGCAAGCCAAGAGAAAGCCGCGCTTCCAGCCATAGCCGCTGGTGAGCAGCTACCTGCTCCACATGGGCCATCACTGCGCGGTCGGCCACCCAGCGGCCATCGATGCGCGTGGGCTCTACGCCGGCAGCGGTTAGCGACTCGTGCACCTGGGGGCGAATGCCGAACACTACGACTAAGCGAACGCCCAGGGTATGCAGCAGGGCCAAATCCTGAATCAGTTGCTCCCCTCGGCCAGACGCCATGGCTTCGCCTTCAATTAAGATGACAAAGGTTCGTCCCCGGTGGGCATTAATGTAGGGGGATGCGTTACGAAACCAATCAACAAAGGGGAAGCGCGTATCCAAGGGCCGCTCTCCGGCAGCAGGTGAAAGAAAAATCAGACGTTTACCACATCTAATCAGGTTACTTTACCAGAGCACAAAAAACAGCGGCACCTTCTAATGCAAATCTGCTCAATCTAATGCAGATATACATGAAGATGCCGCTGTGATTTTATCGCTTAGGTCGTTCTTAATGCGTTCGAGCTTTGGCGTACTGCGCTTTTGCTAGCTTATTTATGAGCCGAACATGCCTTTGAACATAAAGAAGAACAGAATCGCGAGGCCCGCACCGGCAGGCAATGTGATCAACCAAGACGCCGCAATCGTACCAATAACCCGTAGGTTAAGGGCGGCCATGCCGCGCGCCAGACCAACGCCTAAAATCGCACCTACCAGTGTGTGCGTCGTGGAAATTGGCAAGCCGGTACCCGAGGCCAACACCACGGTAGTGGCCGCTGCCAAGGTAGCGGCAAAGCCACGGCTGGGGGTCAGCTCGGTAATCCCCGTGCCCACAGTGGCAATCACTTTATGACCATAGGTGACCAGACCCACCACGATACCGCCACCGCCGAGTACCAGCACCCACCAGGGCACCAGCGCGGAGCCGCCAATTTCGCCGCCGGTCTGTACCACGCTGATGACTGCCGCTAGCGGGCCTACCGCATTGGCCACATCGTTGGAGCCGTGGGCAAAGGCCATGGCACAAGCAGTGAAAATCATCAAAACGCCGAACACACGCTCAACGTTGGCATAGCCAAAATGATCATTGGCATTGTGTTCAAACTTGATACGCCGTTGCAAAATCAAGCCGATGCCCATAATCACCAGGCCCAGGAGGATCGACAGTAGCAGGCTCTGATTAAAGGTCAGATCCAGCCCCACGTGGGATAACCCTTTGGTCAGCGTGACCATCGCAACGATGAAACCTACCAGAAACACATAGCCAGGTACGTAGCGTTTGGCAGCTGTGAACGGGTTGGCGTCCTCGAATATCAAGTGGTGTACCGATTTAAACAGCACGAAACCGATGGTGCCTGCCAACAAGGGGGAGACCACCCAACTAGCGGCAATCGTGCCTACCGCGCCCCAGTCCACCGTGGCAGGGCCTAGCCCTGCGACCGCAAAGCCTACGATCGCGCCGACAATCGAGTGCGTCGTGGAAACCGGCCAACCTTTCATGGAAGCCACCAACAGCCATGTTCCCGCTGCCAGCAGTGCTGCCAGCATGCCGTAAACCAGCAATTGCGGGTCGTCCTGTAGCAGTTCGGGGTCGATGATACCTTTACGGATCGTATTGGTAACTTCACCACCGGCTAGCCAAGCACCCAGAAATTCAAAAATGACAGCAATCAGGATGGCTTGCTTGATGGTGATCGCTTTCGACCCCACCGAGGTTCCCATGGCGTTGGCTACGTCGTTCGCACCAACGCCCCATGCCATAAAGAAGCCAAACAAACAGGCCAAAATAATGAAGATTTCACCGTACTGGGCAATAATCAGCATGAAAGTCCCCTTAGCGGGCAGTCAGGATCTGCAGACGGCTACCTACGCGCTCGGCGCGATCGGATAGTTCGCCAACCCATTCAATGATCTTGTACAGAAAGATCACATCCACCGGCGGTAGCTGGCTCTCAAGCGCAAACAGCTGACGGCGAATGGTGATCTGTTGATCATCGGCTTGGTGTTCGAGGGTGTGCAGCTCACGGATCATCTTCTGCATCACGTCTGAGACGTTTTTGCCAAAGCCGGACTCCAGCAGGTCTTTCAACTCTTCTAGCGCTTGGCGTGCCTGGGCCACGCAGGCAACGCTGGTTTGGATATAAGCACGCATTGGCTCGGCCAACTCATCCGGCACGCGCATTTTACGCCCCAGCATAATGCCGGTAATGTCACGTACCTTATTGGCGATTTTGTCCTGCACGCTGATCAGATCGAGCAGGTCAGAGCGCGACACCGGTAGAAACATGGTGTTGGGCAGGTTCAACCGCAGCTCTGTTTTCAGCGTATCGGCGTCGTGCTCTAAGCGGGTGACGTTTTCGCGCAGTTCTGCCGCTTTGTCCCAGTCATCAGCTAGGGTTGCTTCAAAAAACGGCAACAGCTGATCGGCGCACTCATTGGCCTTGACGATATGCGCCAATAACGGCTGGAATGGCGAGCGGCCGAACATCGAAGAAAAAGGGTTGGAGGTAACCATAATGCCTTTTAGCCTGTTTTCGGGGAGCCTGGAAATGGCGGCGCCAGTATAAAGAGTGCGCCCGTCGCCGTCATGAAAAGTTCACAAATGTAATCAAATATTCATCTAAATGTCACGATAACGAGGTGGCTAGCGTCATGAAAAGCCCAACCCCCATGGAAGTGGAACTTAAACTGGCCCTTGCCCCGACTGGGCCTGCGGCGCTTACTCAACACCCGTATCTCGCTTCACACGCCGCGCGTAAACAAACGCTGACCAATACCTACTTTGATACCCCCCAGGGCGATTTGGCCAAGGCACGTATTGCGCTACGCCTACGCCAGGTAGACGGCCAGGTGCTGCAAACGGTAAAAACCGCAGGCCAGGGCGGCGGCGGGCTCTCGCAACGCGAAGAGTGGGAGTGGCAGGTGGCTGGCCCGCAGCTGGACCTCACCTCGCTTGCCGCGCTGCCCCCTTTTCAAGGTGAGCTCAGCGGTGTACTTGATGCCCTCGCCCCCCAGCTCAGCACTGATTTCACACGGCGTAGCTGGCAGCTAAAAGAGGGCGCACAAGGTCAGCAGAGTCATATTGAATTGGTGTTGGATGAAGGTGAGATTATTTGCGGCGGCTACCGCACGCCAATTCGCGAGGCAGAGCTCGAATTAAAAGGCGGCGAGCCGGAAGCGTTGTGGGCGCTGGCGCTTAAGCTTGCCGAACAAGTACCGCTTCGGCCTTCGGATAGCAGCAAGGCGTCCCGTGGCAATGCCCTTAGCACCCAACACTGGCCGCTACCCGAAGCGCACTCTCCGGCGGAGTGGCTGCACCGCGCCACGCTGGCGCTGGACGCCTATCACGACAGCCAGCAGGCCAGCTTTCTTAGCGACGCCCAGCAGGCGTTGATCGCCCTCGCCGACCATCCCGCGCTGGACACTACTGCGCGCAGCTATGCCCAGGCGCTTCCCAGCGCGCTTGATAAGCATGGCCAGCCCAATACGGCCTACGGTAAAGCGGCGTTGGCACTCGCCCATCGCTTGGCGTACCAAACCGCGCTACGCTAGCGGTTTAGCGCTCTATTTAGAACGGCATTGAGGCCCACTTCAGGATGATGCAATGAATTTAAACTTAACCCCTGGCGCGGAAGGCCTACGCACCCGTCTGTTTCACATTATTTTTGAGTCTGACACGCCGGGCGCAAAAGCCTTTGATATCGCCTTAATCGTGGCGATTCTGTTAAGCGTTGCGGTCATTCTGCTGGGCAGCATTGAGATTTATGCGGAGCGCTACGGGCATATATTTTTCTACGTTGAATGGATATTTACGCTGCTGTTCAGCCTTGAGCTAATTGTGCGCATTTACTGCCTTGAGCGCCCGCTGCTGTATTTAAAGAGCTTTTATGGGATCGTCGACTTAATCGCCGTATTGCCTACCTGGCTGGTATTGCTAGTACCGGGCGCCCACGGTCTGGTCATTGTTCGCTTGCTGCGAGTGCTGCGGATTTTTCGAATTTTGCGTCTCATGGAGTTTGTCGGCGAAGCCAGCCTGCTCATGGATGCCCTCAAACGCAGCATGCGTCAAATACTGCTGTTTTTCTCGGCAATTTTTATGGTGGTCACGCTATTCGCCGCGCTGATGTACACCATTGAATCACCGGAGGCAGGCTTCACCAGCATTCCGATGTCGATGTACTGGGCCATCGTTAGCATGACGACGGTCGGCTACGGCGATATCGTGCCCGCCACCGCGTTAGGCAAAGCCATCACCATGATTCTGATGTTGCTCGGCTACTCGATTATCGCCGTGCCCACAGGGGTATTCTCCGCTCAGGTAATCCGCTCGATTCGTGAGGATCGTTACTCAGAGGAAGCCTGCCCCGGCTGTGGTCATGACCGCCATGACAAGCGCGCCCGCTACTGCCTGCGCTGCGGCACTTGGCTGGACGAAGACAGCGAAGACCCGCGCAAGAAAGATGCCGACAAAAAAGACGACCAGGAAGACAAAAACGCGCCCCAGGACAGCTAAACTAGGTTGCTAAACCAAGTGTAGCTAAGCCGGGGGCGCGTGGTGTTCATTTAATACGGGAGGGAGTGGTTATCTCACCGATCACTCCACTTCGTGAGGGGCATCCCAGGGGTCTAGCTCGGCCTCGCTCCAGGCGCCATAGGTCGCATTGGGGAACACAATCCAGTCCTTGCCAAACCGCTCGGCATTCTCCTCAACGAGCGCGTGCTGCTGATACAGGTCGGCACCAGCGAACTCACCCGCGAAATCGTGTAGCGAGTCGCCTAGCTGCATTACCAGGGTGTGGTTATCCACCACCTCTGCGCGGCGCTCCGCCTTAGCAGGCCCCAGCAACATCACGCTCTGTTCCGAGACTTGGGGCAGCTCTAGCGCTTCCAAGGTGGCGATCGTATCGGCCTCGTTCTCCTGGTAGCGGTCAGAGACGTAAAAAATGGCTACGCCCTGCTCATCCGCGTAATCCAGGAACGCTTTAGCCCCCGGCATTAAACGCGGCTCGCCTTCACGCTCCCAATGCTTCCAAGTATCCCAGGTGGTGTAGTCGTGGCATGCCTGCATATCGCGAACCAACAGCGGGCTATTATCCAGCACCGTTTCATCCAGGTCGGTAATGATCGCCAAGTCGTCACTGCCGCCATGCGCCTCAATCTGATCTTCAAGCCGGTAGGTGGCGAGGGCAAACCCCTGACGCTGCAGAGCAGCCGCTTCTGCAGACTGCTGCTGATAGCGTAGGCCCATTGCATAAGCTTCCTGGGCACACATTTCTGCGTCATCACTATTTGCATGGCTGGTCAGTGGTAACGCGGTAAGGCTGGCTAACACTGCAAGGCTACATAGGCGAGAGGTAAAAGGCATCGTCATTAAATGATCTCCTGAGATAGGCGATCTCAAAAAGACGAGGCGACTCCTCGCCTTAAAGGATCACGATTTATTATCGAAAAGAACCGTTAGGATCATATTTTATTTTCATTGAACATTCAAATAATGAAAAATAGGCAAATTCCCTGCTCATTAAAGCTAAAAGCAGGGATTGCTCTGAAAAGTGTTCTTAGACGACGAAAGGAGAAATATCGCCGCGTCCTTCACGGATGATTTTCGGCGGCAGTTCGCGCAGGTCGATGACGCTGGTGGGGTCTAAGTGGCAGGCGCCGCCGTCGATAATGGCGTCCAGGTGGGCACCAAAACGTTCGCGGATCTCTTCCGGGTCGTTCATGGGCAGGTCATCGCCTACCGGGATCAGCGTGACGCTCATCAGTGGCTCACCCAGTGCGGCCAGCAGCGCGTGGGTAATGCGGTGATCCGGCACACGCACACCAATTGAGCGGCGCTTGGGGTGCAGTAATAGGCGCGGCACCTCGGATGTGGCATCCAGAATATACGTGTAAGGCCCTGGGGTATGTGCCTTCAGCAACCGGAACACATCGTTATCCACCTTGGCGTAGGTGCCGATTTCCGAGAGGTCGGAGCACACCAGGGTGAAGTTGTGTTTATCGTCCAGCGAACGTATCCATTTTATCTTCTCAATGGCTTTCTTCTCACCCAGATGGCACCCAAGGGCGTAGCCCGAATCAGTGGGGTAAGCCACCACACCGCCTTTACGAATGATCGCAATCGCCTGATCGATGAGGCGTTTTTGAGGGTTTTCCGGGTGAATCTGAAAATATTGACTCATTACTTACTCCTATCCGTAGGCATTATTCATACAGCATAGCTTAAGCGCTAAGCGAATCATCCCGCTTCCAGCCTACCTGGCGGAGCATCGCGCAGGTGAACCAGCCGGGGGTGCTGCCATATGGGTGGCGCCGCAGTGCGTGGCACCAGGCTCATGCTGCCGGGGGCTGCGTGGCTGCCGGGAAAGTGAAAATCGCTGCCCATGGACGCATACAGTTCGCGCTCCACTAGCTGACGCGCCAGGTCGCGGGTGCTATCCGGGTTCTGCTGGCCACTGACCAGTTCAACCGCTTGCCCGCCTGCCGCCTGGAAAGTATCCATCAACAGGCCCCGTTTGCGCCGGGTTAAGCCGTGGCGAAGTGGGTGGGCAATCACGGCCACACCGCCGGAATCGACAATCCAGCCCACCGCTTCGCTGATTTCCGGCCAGTGGGCTTTAACATCGCCCTTTTTGCCGCTGCCCAAATAGCGCTTGAAGGCGCTGGCCCAATCGGGCACCACGCCTTCCGCCACCAGCGCGCGGGCAAAGTCGGGGCGGCCTAAAGGGCGGTCACTGCCTGCGTGCAGGCGGGCTTTTTCCAGCGCGTTAGGTAAACCGACTTTTTCCAACCTTTCAGCGATGACTTCAGCGCGCTGAATGCGCGCTTCACGCTGCTGAATCAGACCTTCTACCATTGCCCCCTGCAGGCCGCCAGGCATTAGCGCCACCACGTGGATATTGACTCCCTGCCAGCGTGTGGATAACTCACAGCCGGGGATAAGGCATAGCCCTGCTTGCTTCGCCGCGTGGCCCGCTTCTTCAATGCCGTCCATGGTATCGTGGTCGGTGAGCGACATGTGCGTCAGCCCGCGCTCAAAGCACAGTGTCACCAGCTCGGTGGGCGATAGCGCACCATCGGAAGCGGTGGAGTGCATGTGCAAATCAACCGGGTAGCGCTGATCGGCATCAAAGGTATAAGGAAGTCGAGGCATAAGCATGACGCCGTGTGGCCAGTTTGTCAGAATGCGCTTTTCAGCTGTGAATAAAGCCTTCGCAATGGGTAAGATATGGTGCGCGCTTATGCCAGTGCGGTCAATTAGCGGTCACTTTGCATCCTCGTTTAATCAAGGAGTTAACCCCAAATGCTGTATGCCATTATGAGTGAAGATGTCCCCAATAGCTTAGAGCGTCGCTTGTCCGCTCGGCCCGACCATTTGGCGCGCCTGGAAGCGCTGCGCGATGAAGGCCGCATGGTACTGGCAGGCCCCCACCCCGCCATCGACGCAGAAAACCCCGGCGATGCGGGCTTTTCCGGCAGCTTGGTGGTGGCGGAATTTGCCAGCCTGGAAGACGCCAAGGCGTGGGCCGATGCCGACCCATACATGATTGCGGGGGTGTATGCCAAGGTAATTGTTAAGCCGTTCAAGAAAGTTTTGCCTTGACCCCAGTAGGCGAGTGTGGAGGGTTCGTCGGCTTTTTCACAGAGCCTGTGGAAAACTCTGTGCAAACCCGGCGGACGCTTTGCGCTAAGCCAGAGATAACGCCAGCGCCGACAAATTGATCATTTTTTAACCACCTGTTCATCAATACGGATAACCGCGTGACCCAACGTTCAAACGCTTTGCCCCCGCTGGCGGCATTAACCACGCCCATGCTTACCTGGAACGAGGGAGCCCCCCACGCAACAGCGTTTGATGATATCTATTTCACCCGCGGCGATGGGCGCGCGGAGACCGAGCATGTGTTCCTGGGCGCCAACCACCTTCCCGAGCGCTTTGCCGCCTGGGAAGCCGCGCGGCCCTTTGTGATTGGCGAAACCGGCTTTGGCACCGGGCTTAATATGCTCTGCGCCTGGGCCTGTTTCGAACAACACGCGCCCCCCAGTGCCCGATTGCATCTGTTATCCACAGAGAAGTTTCCCCTTGAGCTTAGCGCCCTTGAACAAGCACTAGCGAGCTGGCCCTCCCTTGCCACTTATGCACAGGCGCTTTGCGCCCAGTGGCCCGCTGCCGTTAGCGGTATTCATCGCCTGCACTTAACCAAGCGCGTCACCCTGGATCTGCATTTCGGCGATACTACCGAGCGTCTGGAGCAGCTGGATGGCCAAGTCGACGCCTGGTTTTTAGACGGTTTTGCGCCGTCTAAAAACCCCGATATGTGGCAGCCTGAACTGTTTAGCGCCATGGCCGCCCGTTCGCGCCCCGGTGCTACTTTCGCCACCTTTACCTGTGCAGGCATCGTTAAGCGGGGCTTGAAAGCGGCGGGCTTTAAATGGAAGAAAGTGCCGGGCTATGGCCGCAAGCGCGAGATGCTTGCGGGCAGTATTGAGTCGCCGCCAGCAGATATCCGCCGCCAAACAACGCCCTGGTTTACGCCGCCGCCTTTAGCCTCAGTCAAGCACGTTGTCGTCGTCGGCGCCGGGCTGGCTGGCAGCAGTGTGGCAGCAGCGCTGGCGCGACGGGGAGTGAAGGTAACCGTGGTAGAGCTCGAAGCCCCCGGCGCGGGCGGCTCGGGTAATCGCCAGGGCGCGCTGTATGTAAAGCTGGCTGCTGAGACCAATCAGCAAAGCCGGGTTTATCTCGCTGGGCTGCTGTATAGCCAGCGCTGGCTTTCGCAGCAGCTATTCACGCAGGCATTATCCACAGCTCCCTTATGGCAGCCCTGTGGCGTGGTGCAGTTGGCGAGTAGCGATAAAGAGGCGCGCCGCCAGCAGCGTTTTATTGAGCTGCATCCACTGCCCGGCGAGGTTGTCACCGCCATGGAAAACCCGGCGCTATCCAAGACGGCGGCCATGGCCATTGACGCCCCTCACGGGCTTTATTATCCACAGGCGGGCTGGGTGAGGCCCAAGGCGCTGTGTGAGCATTTACTTCAGCAGCCAGGCATTACTCTTCTACAAGGCGACGTTAACGCCCTGACCCAGCTAGAGGACGGCTGGCAGCTTAACTTGGCCGATGGCAGCACGGTCGAAGCGGATCAGGTGGTGATTGCCAGCGCCCATTTGGCTAACCGCTTTGCGCAAACGGCGGAGTTGCCACTGCAGTCGGTGCGCGGTCAGATTAGTGAATTACGGCTACCCGATGAAGTAGCAGGCCCTAAGCGGGTGGTGTGTGCCGGGGGTTATGTGGCACCTGCACTAGAGGGCGTGCTGACCTTCGGCGCCAGCTTTGTGCCCAATAACGCGACGACTGATGTGACGGTTGACGACCATCAGCGCAATATCGATGAGCTACGCCAAACGCTGCCCGCGTTGGTGGAGGAGTTGGCACAGGCAGGCATTGAGCTAACGCCGGAACAGCTTCAAGGCCGCGCGGCGGTGCGGGCGGCAAGCCCCGACAAAACCCCTTACGCGGGGCCGGTGCCGGTGGCAGCAGCATGGCGCGCTGACTATGCATTACTCAGCAAAGATGCCACCCGGGTGGCGGATACGCCAGGTGAGCACTACCCGGGCCTGTGGATATCCACCGCCCATGGCTCGCGGGGATTAGCCAGCGCGCCACTTTGCGCCGAGGTGATCGCCTCACGAATATGCGATGAGCCAATGCCGCTAGAAGCGCCGCTGGTGGATCATCTTCACCCAGGGCGGCGGATTATTAGCGCGATTATTCGTGGTGGGAACGCTTAGAAAAAAGGCTTAGATATCGCCCTCTTCCTCGTCGTCGGCGATATCGCGGCCAAAAGAACGCCACTGGGCCAGGGTCATCACTTCGGTCATTTCCAGCTCAAGGTCATGGGCGATGATCAGCTCATTGCGCTCTAGCTGCTTTTTAAGCTCGACTACCCAGCCGTGCATGCCCTCGCCCGTGGTATCGGTAGTGTCGTAGCCCTGACGGGTCACAAACGCCTCTAGCAGGGCATTGAGGGTATCCGGTGGCAGCATTCTGGCGGGTACTTCAATAAAACGGCTCATTAGCGCTGCTCCCACTCTGCCAAACGTTCAATAAAGGTAGCTTCGTCGACGACTTCCACGCCCATCTGTTCGGCTTTGGTCAGTTTACTGCCCACCGCTTCGCCAGCAACCAAACAGGTGGTCTTTTTCGATACGCTGCCTGCCACCTTAGCACCCAGCGCCTGCAGCCGCGCCTTACCTTCATCGCGGGTCATGCTCTCCAGCGAGCCGGTGAGCACCCAGGTCTGGCCTTCCAGTGGCGTTGGGCCCTGGGTGACTTCCGCTTCTTGCCAGGTAATGCCTGCGTCAATCAGCGCGGCAATGGTTTGCTGATTGTGGGGCTGACGAAAGAAGGTATGCACATGGGCGGCAACAATCGGGCCGACATCGTTAACCGCTTCCAGCGCTTCCAACTCAGCGGCTTGAATGGCGTCTAGGGTACCAAAGTGATTGGCCAGGTTGGCCGCTGTGGCCTCGCCTACTTCACGAATTCCTAACGCATAAATAAACCGCGCCAAGGTGGTCGACTTAGCGGTTTCAAGCGCGTTGACCAAGTTAGTGGCGGACTTCTCGCCCATACGCGGCAGGCTTTGCAACTGCTCGACGGTTAAGTGGAACAGCGCCGCGGGGGTTTCCACCCAGTCCAAATCGACCAACTGCACGATCAACTTTTCGCCCAGGCCGTCAATATCCAGCGCTTTACGGCTGGCGAAGTGCTTTAGCGCCTCTTTGCGCTGCGCCGCGCAATAAAGACCGCCGGAACAGCGCGCCACCGCTTCGCCTTCAAGGCGCTCGATATCCGAACCGCACACGGGGCAGTGTTCGGGAAAAACAATCGCCCTTGCATCCGCTGGGCGCAGCTCGGTATGGACACTCACCACTTGGGGAATTACATCACCGGCCCGGCGAATCGAGACCGTATCACCAATCATTACGTCTAAGCGCTTAATCTCATCAGCGTTGTGCAGCGTGGCGTTAGAAACCGTCACACCGGCCACGGTGACTGGTTCAAGTCGCGCCACGGGAGTAATCGCCCCGGTGCGGCCAACCTGAAATTCCACATCGTTCAGGGTGGTGACCTCTTCCTGAGCCGGATACTTGAACGCCACCGCCCAGCGTGGCGCGCGGGCAACAAAGCCAAGTTCACGCTGGTGGCGCAGGTCATTCACCTTGATCACCACGCCATCGATATCGAACCCTAGACCGTCGCGCTTCTCGCCTAACTGCTCGCAGTAGTCAGCAACGGCTTGGGGGCCTTTGACGACTTTAAGCTCTGAACTGGCACGAAAGCCTAGCGTGGCTAACCGCTTCATTAATTCACTGTGAGTCGCATCGCCCAGATCCGGCTCCAAGCGCGCAGCCTGGTAGGCGTGAAACTCTAGCGGACGTTTAGCGGTGATGCGCGGGTCTAGCTGACGCAGGCTGCCCGCCGCCGCGTTGCGCGGGTTGGCAAATACCTTACTGTCCTCTTGCCGGGCACGCTCGTTCAGGGCTTCAAAACCCGCATGGCGCATAATCACCTCGCCCCGCACTTCGAGCAGCGCAGGCACGTTTTTGCCCAGCAGCTTTAACGGTACCGAGCGCAGCGTGCGCAGGTTAGAGGTAATACCTTCCCCGGTACGGCCATCGCCTCTCGTTGCCCCGCTTACCAGTACGCCCTGTTCGTAGACTAGCGAGACGGCTGCGCCATCCAATTTTGGCTCGCAGGTAAACTCAACGTCGTCTGCGGCGCATTCAAGGCGCTCGGCAACTCGCTCGGCAAAGGCGTGGATATCGTCACGGCTAAAGGCATTATCCAGCGACAGCATGGGGATCGCATGGGCTACCGAGGGAAAGCCATCCGCGGGGGCAGCGCCAACGCGCTGGGTTGGCGAGTCAGGCGTGACCCGTTCTGGATGTTCGCTCTCCAACTGCTGCAAGCGCTGAAATTTGCGATCGTAGTCGGCATCTGTGAGCGTCGGTTCATCGAGCACGTAGTAACGGTAGTTGGCCTCGTCCAGGGCGGCCCGCAGTTGGGTAATCTCTTCCAGCGGTTGTGAATCAGACTGACTCATTTGAATGGGTTCCAGACTCGCAGCAAAAGTGCAAAAATTTGAAAATACAAAATGTGCTGCGTATTGAACAGAAACACCCGCCTTCTGGCAAGAAGGCGGGTGTTACGCAGCAACTGATGCTTCGTCGGTTAATGGTCGCCGTTTAGCGCGCTTGCATCTGACGATGCAGTCTATGGCGGCGCTCAAACTCACGCACCCGCTGACGGGCGAATTCGATTGTTTGCGCGGTCATTACGCTGCGGTTTTCGTCTTTCAACTCACCGCCCATATGGCGTACCACGACCATGGCGGTTTCCACCATCGCCTCAAAGGCGACTGAGCTATCAACAGCGCCGGGCAGCGGCATCAGCAGCGTGATACCGGGGGTCATAAACTCACCCATCTCTTCGATGGGGAAAGTGCCCGGTTTCACCACGTTCACCATCGAGAACTGCAGTTCGCTGTCATCGCTCTCGGTTTCAAAGCGGTGGAAAACGCCCATCGCACGACTGTAGCGCAACCCGCATACCATCATCAGGTCGAGCAGTTTGGTGCCGTCGAAACCTTCCGGGTCTCTGGAGAGAACGCTAATCACCACGACTTCTTCTGCGTTGGTCAGCGTTTCTTTGGCATGTTCACCATTTACGTCGTGACGTAAGGCTTTTTCTAACGTTGGGTGAACACGGACTCTCTCATTGACCTCACGTTCGTCGATAGCGTGGCTGTCATCAGCGGCGAAACGCTCGTCGGAATTATGTGCAAAGTTATCCTCGTGGGCAGCATACTCGCTGCTTGCGTAGCGACGCTCTTCTTCGTCAGCGACACGCTGCTGGGCGGCGAGCCTTTCTGCGGCGGCCGCATTGGCCGCGGCTTCTTCTTCACGAGCTTGCGCCTGCTCTTGAGCAAGGCGCGCACGCTCTGCGTCAGCGGCTTCTTTGGCTTCACGCCGTTGCTCTGCTTCCAGCGCTTTGCGCCCAGCCTTCTGCTGCGCCAAGGCTTTATCACGCACTGCTTTTTCGGCTTTTTTGCGCTGTTTCTCTTTACGCCGCGCAATCAAACGACGCTTTAGTGAGCGCCCCATGCCTTCAAAGTCGACTAAGCGATACTCATCAACTTCATCATCGTCTAACTCATCTTCTTCGCCTGCTGTGTCAGAACGCAACTGACGCCGCTTAGGCGAGTGCTCATTGGCATGCTTGGCAAATACGGCGTCTTCTGGCTCCGCCCTCAGTACCGGCTCTTGCTCAGACTCTGATGCATGTTCTGGTTCGGAGCGATGCGTTGTCGCCATTTCAGTATCTGCTTCGCTGGCAGACAGCGAGATGGCGTCAGAAGCGGCGGGTTGAGTCGCTTCAACTTCAGTTTTAACAACATCAGTTTTAGCCGCTTCAGTTTCAGCCGCCGCTGCACTGGGCGTCGCAGCAGCGTATGCAGGCTGCTGAGGTGCAGCCGCCTTGTCATGAGACATTTCAGCGGGCGAAGAGTCGGTCATTGAGATACTTGGCTCGCGGCGCTCCTGTTCTGACGCCTGCGTAGTAACCGGCCGTTCTGCTTTAACCGCTACACTGGGCGATGGCTGCGCAATTGATGCCGCTTTATCTAGTTTGTCTGCCTTATCTGCTTTGCGCTTGGCCGCTTTAGCAGAGGCTGAACGTCTAAACTCGGAAAGCACTCTGGAAGGCCCAGGATGCTCTTGACGTTCTAACTTTGGTTTATTACCTAAGCCACTATAGTCTGCCGGTTTAACAACTCGAGCACCGCCATTAGGAAGTTCCCAATTGATCTCCGCGGCTTTAGCAGCCTCATCGGGATCATCTAACGAACTGCCGGAAAGGTCTCTCTCCGCCTGATCTAGACGGGGTACACGTCGCTGACGTTGAAGCCTTCGCGCACCGTCAATAACGATGAGCGATACCAACGCCAGACCTAAGGAGGCTCTGAAAAAGTCTCTGCCTTCAGCGATAATACGAACATCGTCAACTGCATAGGGTTCAGTGCTGCCATGGATCAGATCACCTTCTCCGAAGCCGAGTACCAGAACAAAAAGCGAAAGACTCGCCGCGAACTCTTTCTGGAGCGGATGGACAAGCTGATCCCCTGGACGCAGCTGGAGAAGAAGGTAGCCCGTTATTACCCCAAGGGCGAGAGCGGGCGGCCTCCGTATCCATTGTCTGCCATGCTTCGAGTTCACTGTATGCAGTTGTTCTACAACTTGAGCGATCCGTCAATGGAAGATGCTCTCTACGAGATCGAGTCCATGAGGCATTTCGCCGGTTTGAAGCTAGACCGATTGCCGGACGAAACGACGATTCTCAAGTTTCGTCATTTTCTAGAACGACACAGCCTTGGCAAGGTGCTGTTCCAGGAAGTGAACAAACACCTGACGAAAAACGGCCTAATGTTGCGCGAAGGCAGCATTGTTGATGCCACTATCATTTCTGCGCCTAGTTCTACCAAAAACAAACATGGCAAGCGCGATCCGGAGATGCACCAGACTAAAAAAGGTGGCTCCTGGCACTTTGGTATGAAAATGCACATAGGTGTCGACGACAAACTTGGGTTGATTCACAGCATCGACACCACGGCTGCTAATGTGCATGACATTGTGCCTGCCGATAAGCTGCTTCACGGTGAAGAGCAGCGCGTCTTCGGTGATGCCGGTTACCTGGGCATTCAAAAGCGAGACGAGCTCCATCACCGCTGCGACGTCTCTTGGTATATTGCCAGACGGCCTGGCACGCGAAAGAAGTTGGATGCCAAGCAACAGAAAGTCGAAAAGATCAAAGCCAGCATCCGAGCCAAGGTGGAGCACCCTTTTCGGTACATCAAGCAAGTCTTTGGTTATGGCAAGGTTCGCTATCGTGGTCTTGCTAAAAACACCCAGCGCCTGCACCTGCTGGCGGCGTTCAGCAACCTGCTGATCAGTGAAAAATACCTGTGGGAATAGGGCTATTGCGCCCGTTTTCCGCTTAATGAGCGGTTAACGGGCAAAAAATGCACAAAGAACGGGAAAATAGTGCCTAAATTTGCAATTTTTTATCAGCTCAAGTGAGCGTTGACGAATATCGGTAATTATTCAGACCTTCCCTAATATGATTAGCCACTCTCTTAGTTCCATGTCGAACGTTCCATGGTCGTCTTGCCGTTTGCTAAGGCACTGGGTCTAAAAAGGCATGCCTGAATTTGGATAACTGTAACTGCTATTTAATAAGTACTTGTCACCAAGCATAGCGCGATTATGGTGAAAATGGCCAATTTTTGCTGCATTTAACGCGATTTTCACGCCTTGCCAAAATTCTGACACTGTTTAAGCCAAAGAAATCCGACCTTAACTTCAAACAAAAGTGCCACGATCATTAGATCTAACATCTATGATTAGCTTTATAAAGGAATCCTAGATGCAAGAAAAGCCGTTTTGACAACCGCCTCATCCACCAGAGTATATTCCCTCTATAAGCCGTTTAACCATCTCGCCCGCGCTATTGATAGGGGTAATATAGTTAAGTTGAACGCTTTAGGACATTTTTTTACGCATTTAGCCAACAAAAGATTACCCACTTGGCGTTTGTCTCTCCCACTCTGTCGCTCGAAATACACTCTTCAGCGCTTACTCAGAATACTTCCACAGCTTTGCTTGGCGAGTTTGGGAGAGTGTGAGTTTAATCAACCAACGCCGCGGCTTCTTCAATACCCACGGAAACCATGCGCGAAACGCCGGGCTCCTGCATGGTGACCCCCATCAGGCGCTCGGCGGCTTCCATGGCAATTTTGTTGTGGGTGATGTAAATAAACTGAACGTTTTCAGACATCTCCTTCACCAGCCTAGCGTAACGCCCTACGTTGGCGTCATCCAGTGGGGCGTCAACTTCGTCCAGCATACAGAACGGCGCGGGGTTAAGCTGAAAGATCGCAAATACCAGCGACAGCGCGGTCAGCGCCTTCTCGCCACCCGAGAGCAGATGAATGGTGCTGTTCTTCTTACCCGGTGGGCGGGCCATAATTGCCACGCCGGTTTCCAATAGATCATCGCCGGTCAACGTCAGCCATGCCGCACCGCCGCCAAACACCCGGGGAAACAGAGCTTGCAGCCCGGCATTGACCTGATCAAAGGTTTCCCGGAAGCGCACACGAGTTTCTTGGTCAATGCGCTTAATCGCCCGCTCGAGGGTTTCCAGCGCCTCAGTAAGCTCAGCGTGCTGCGCTTCCAGATAGTTACGCCGCTTGGCTTGCTGGTCATACTCCTCAATGGCGGCCAGGTTGATCGCCCCCAAACGGCGAATTTTATCCGTGGTGCTTTCCAGACGTTCTTGCCAACGGGTTTCAGTGGCCTCCTGAGGCAGCTGTTCGGCAAGGGTTTCGACGTTATGGCCTAGTTCAGCCAGCTGCTCATCCTGGGTGGTCGCTTTAAGTGCCAGCGCCTGCACATCCATTCGCCGCTGCTGCAGTTGCTCGCGGCTCTGTTCCAGGTTGCGCTCGTGCTGTTGGCGGGCAAGTTCATCACTGCGCAGCTGCTCTGCCAGCCCCTGAGCCTGCTGCTTAGTGGCGTTTAAGCGCCCCTCCTGCTGCTCGCGCTGGTGAAGCAGCTCTTCGAGCTCTTCTCCCGCCAGTTCATCGGGCTCGATCAACATTTCCCGCGACTCTTCCAGCTCGGCAATACGCAGTGATAGACGCTCTTCAGAGTCGCTGGAGCGCGCCTGCTGGGAGCGCAGGCTATCGCGCTCGGCACTCAAACGTTCGCGCTCAAGGGCTAACGCCTGCTGCTGTGCTTTGAGTGGGGCATGCTGCTGAGTAAGTTGCTCTCGCGCCTCGCGCTGCCGGTTGCGCTGCTCGGCGCTGGCTTCCCGCGCTTGCGCTGCGCTTTCCAGCTGTTCCATCGCCACGTCCCAGCGGGCGCGTTGCTCGTCGATGGTAAGCGCTAACTCTGCTTCATCCTCTTGCAACTGGGCAAGCTCAGCATCAAGTTCAGTGGCACGACTCTCTAGATGTTCCAGGCGCTGAGCCAGGCTGCGCTCTTTGACCGCCAACTGCTGCAGGGTGGCGGCGTGGGAACGCTCCTGTTCGGCCTGCTGCTCACGGGCCTGCTCCAGCGTTGCAATCGTCTCGTTGGCCGCCTCACACTGCTCCTCTGCCAACGCCAGCGCTTGTTCTTCACTTTCGCGCTGGGCGGTCAGCTCGGCGTAGCGGCGACGGGTTAGCAGCAGCCCATCGATACCTTCGCCGTTGGCCTGCTGGTTCAGCCAGCCGCGACCCAGCCAAACCCCATCCTGACTCACCACGCTTTCACCTGGGGCCAGGTGCGCTACCTGCTGCTCCGCCTCTTCGGCGGTTTGCGTATAGTGAATACTTGCTAACCATTCACCCAGCGCGCCTGCGCCTTTGACTAAACTGGCTAAGCGCTGCCCGGACGTTGAGGCAACAGGTGCCGTTTGATCAATCAACCGCCAGTCCGTGGCTAAGGCCTCGGGCAAAGCGGCCAATTGCTCGCGCGACACCAGGCGGGCATTCAGCCAGGGCGCCAGCAGCCAGGACACCAGCGTTTCCCAGCCGGGCTCCACCTGCAGCACTTCCCCCAGCTGGGGCGCATCCGCCAAGCCATGCGCTTCTAATGTGGTGCCAATGGCAGGGTCATGATCCGCCAAGGCGGCGTCTATTAACGCTTGCAGCGAGGCCAGTTCCCCCTGACGCTGGCTGAGCTCAGCACGCTGATGGTCGCGCGCTTGATTGGCCTGCTGGTAGGCCGCTTTGGCATCGCCGTAGCGCTGCTGCCACTCATCGCGCTGGGTTTGAAACCCTTCTGCCTGCTGCTGGGCATCGGCTAACTGCGCCTCACACACGGCGTGTTCTTCGCGTAGCGCGGTAAGGTCGGCGACCTCGCTGCGCTGCTGGCGGCGGCGCTGATTTTCCGCCTGCAAGCGCGCAATACGTTGTTCAAGGTCGCGTAGTTGATCCTGGCTGCGATCCGCATCGCGGCTGGCATCTCGCCAGCGCGTTTCGGCATCGGCCCACTGCTGTTCAGCGGCTTCTAGCGCGGGGGTTGCGTCGGCTAGCGCCTGTTCCAGGCTTTCAAGCTGCTCTTCCAGCGCTTCGTGTTCGGGGAGCAGGTCGTCAAAGCGCTCGTCAATGGCGGCTAAACGCGTCTGGTCGCCTTCGCTGACCCGGCGCTGCTCGTCCAGCTCACGCCGCGCCGTGGCGATGTCGCTGGCCAGCTGGGTTTCGCGGCTGCGGCGGTGGGCCTGATCCTGCTCTAAACGCGCAATCCGGGTGGTGGTTTCAAAGAACTGCTGCTGGTGGCGGTCAAGCACTTCCGAAAGTTCGTCGTGCTGCTCGCGAGCTTGTTCCAGCCGGGTTTCGCACTGGCGTACGCCGAAGACATCTTTTTCAACGGCTATTTCCAGTTCACGGACGCGGCTCTCCTGCTGGGACTGCTCCGCCCGCAAAGTGCGACCACGCAATAGCGCAAGCTCGCCCTTGAGCCGATACTCCTGCTCCTTTAGGTCTTGATAGCGCTTGGCGGCTTCGGCCTGACGTTTTAGACGCTCTAGCTGCTTATCCAACTCTTCGCGAATATCGTCCAGACGCTCCAGGTTTTCCTGGGTGCGCCGCATGCGGTTTTCGGTTTCCCGGCGGCGCTCTTTGTATTTGGAGATCCCCGCGGCTTCTTCCAGCGTCGAGCGCAAGTCGTCGGGGCGCGCTTCAATCAGCCGCGAAATCATCCCCTGGCCGATAATCGCGTAGGAGCGCGGGCCCAGGCCGGTGCCCATAAACAGGTCGGCGATATCCCGGCGGCGGCACTTCTGGCCGTTAAAGAAGTAGTTGGATTGCCCATCACGGGTGACCAGGCGCCTTACGGCAATTTCCGCATACTGGGCGTAAACGCCGCCCATGCCACCGTCGCGATTGTCGAATTTGAGTTCTATAGAGGCTTGGCTGATGGGCTTACGGCCGGTGGAGCCGTTAAAGATAACGTCGGCCATGGATTCGCCGCGCAGGGTTTTGGCGGAGGACTCCCCCATGACCCAGCGCACGGCGTCAATAATATTGGATTTACCGCAGCCGTTGGGGCCCACGATGGCGGTCATATTGCCATCGAAGGGCACCGTGACAGGGTCCACAAAGGACTTGAACCCGACTAAGCGAATCGACGTTAAGCGCATACCGAGGCGACGTTCCCGTTGCGGTTATTCAAAGACACGGTTAATCACCACTTCAGCCGTTTCATCTTCAGCTATCGGGCCGATGCTGACGCTCTCAAGGTCACCAAACAGGTCCCCTGGCTGGGGCGTTGCTTGGCCGGAGGGGGAAACGCGCACCACTAAGCGCGCTTCACGTACCTGGGAGATCTGCGCCTGGGGCGACATCGCAGTGCTATCGTCTAGCGTTACCGTCATGGGCAGCTCAGATACTTGCGCGCGCACCACAGCCAGCGGCGGCAACTCGCCTTCAAGATCGCGGGCAGTGATAAACACCGTGTCGTTATCGTTAACGCGCCCAGCGAGCTGTTCGTCTAACGCAACGCGCACCCGAATGCCATTGCCCTCGGCTACAGCCTCTTCAGGTTCAATGCCCATGCGCTCCTGAGCCACACGAATACCGTCGCGCAGCGAAGACACAGTGTTAGGGTCTTCAATGTTGGCGATTGCCCGGCGCCAGTGATCGATGGCCTGCTCATAATCGCCGTTGTCGAAGGCATTAATGCCTAGCAAACCCAGTACGGTAGGCTGGCGGGGATCCTGCTCCAGGGTTTCATCGACCAGCGCCTGCACGTCGTCGGTCAGTTGGCGCTCGGCCATAAAGAACCGAATTTGCGCCAGTTGCGCAAGCAGCGGCGGAATCCGCCCTTCAATCTCGATTAAACGCTCCAGGGCATCCACGGCTTTGGGCATCTGGCCGGTTTCGCGATAGAGCGGAAACAGCGAGCTCCAAACGTTGGGATTATCCGGCTGGCGTTCGGCCTGCTCTTCCATGCGTTCGATATACATGGCAAGCGAGCCATCAGGATCGTTCTGTACTTCTTGTTGCACCGCAAATAGCACCAAGTCGCCTTCCGCGCCCTTTTGCTGGTACCAAATGACGCTAACGGCCACTACAGCGAGCATCACTACGGGCACCACAATTCGGCCGGCACTGGCTGACTTGAGCGGCCGACGCTCGCTATAGGCGGTATCTTCCAGCAGGCTACGCTCAAGCTCCAAACGGTCTTCGTCGAAGCGGGCAGCATCGATATCACCACGCTCCCGGGCCGCTTCCAAGGACGCCAGGCGGCGCTGAAAAATCGCCACGTTCTGCTCGGCGGAGGTGTCGTTGGCTTCAAAGTCGTGCTGCTGGTCGTGCAGCGCACGCGCTTTTCTTAGCGGCGACACCAGCAGCCACAGCGCGGGGAGCAATAAAACGGCAATCGCAATCCAAAGCAGCGTCATGAAGACCTCTTACGGTTAGTCAGCGCTTCTATACGCTGGCGCTCTTCGGCGCTCAATGCTTTAGCAGAGGCGTTGCGGCGGGCGCGTATCATCATGACGACCACAATAGCCCCCAGCAACACCAGGGCGATGGGCAGGCCCCACAGCAGATAGGTGCGGCTCTCTAAACGCGGGTTGTAGAGAATATATTCGCCAAACCGCTGCACCATGTGATTGATGATTTCGATATCCGACTGCCCGTCTTGCAACAGTTGATAAACACGTTCGCGCATATCTGCCGAAATAGGCGCGTCGGAGTCGTTAATCGCCTGGTTTTCACACAGCGGGCAGCGCATGGAGGCGGTCAAGTCGTGATAGCGCTTCTCGGTGACTGGGTCGTCAAACTCGCGCAGTTCGATACCCCCAGCCACTGCACCAAACGCCATGACTAGCAGTAGTAGCGCTGTTAGGGTTCGCATTAGCGCCATTTTTCCACCTCCGGAAGAATTCGCTCGCGCACGTCTTGCGGTGATACATAGCCTTTATGGTGGTAGCGAATCACCCCATCGGCATCGACCAGAAAGGTTTCCGGGGCACCATAAACGCCAAGATCAAAGCCTAGCTCGCCGTCAGGATCAAAAATATTGGTTTCAAACGGATCACCAAACTCGCCGAGGAACTCCATGCCCTTCTCGCGAGTATCGCGGTAGTTAACCCCGACCATGCGAATTCCGTGATCAGCTAGTTCAAGCAGTTGCGGCATCTCCTGCTTACAGGCTGGGCACCATTCGCCCCACACATTCACCAGCGTCACTTCTCCCTCTAATAGCGTTTGGTCAACTCGGCGATTTTCATCACGCAGCGTGGTGGCTTCAAAGGTCGGGAACTCCCGCGCCATCAGCGCTGAATCGCGCTGGGAAGGGTCCAGCGAGAGGCCATGGTAAAAGAACAGCGCCAGGCCTAAAAAACACACCGGCAGCAGCAGTAGCAGTAGTCGTCGCTTCATACCGTCGCCTCCCTTGCGCTATCGCCCTTGCTGGCCACGTTCGGCGCTTCACGAGTAACCGTGGCGCGGCGGTAGCGCTTGTCGAGCACTGCCAGCACACCACCTGTCGCCATAAGCAGCGCACCTAGCCACAGCCAGCGAACAAAGGGCTTGTACTGCACCCGCATCGCCCAACTGTTATCGCCAAGATTTTCACCCATAGCCACATAGAGGTCGCGGAACAGCCCTGGGCGCAGGGCCACTTGGGTCATCGGCATACCGGTGGCCAGGTAAAGGCGTTTTTCAGGCCGCATGGTAAAGCTGCGGCCTGACTCGCCCCGCTGAACCTGAAGGATCGAGGTATCCGCCAGGAAGTTAGCCCCGCGACGCTCAGTGAGTTCGGTCATGGTGAACTGATAACCCGCCACTTCGACCGTGGTACCCGGTGACATACGCACATTGCGCTCGATGTTGTAGTTGGAGACGACCGTCACACCCACAATGGTAACGGCTACGCCCACGTGCCCCAGCACCATCCCCCAGTACGCCAGGGAGAGCTTGCGCACCCCGGCCACAAACGAGCTGGCATGGCGGGTTTTATCGAACACATCACGCACCATCGGCAGCACAATCCAGAGTGCGGCGACAATACCCAGCGAGACGAACAGGTTCCACTCACCGCGATACAACAGCGGCATTAAAATGCCTAGCACCAGCGCGGCAACGCCTGCCAGCCACAGCTTACGGATCAGATCCCGCGCTGCCATGCTTTTCCAGCGCGTTACCGAGCCCAGCCCCATAAAGATACACATCACCACGGTGAGCGGTACAAACAGGGCGTTAAAATAGGGCGGGCCGACGCTTATTTTCCCCAACCCCAGAGAGTCCAGAATCAGTGGGTAAACGGTACCCAGCAGCACGGTGACGGTCATAATCACCAGGAAGATATTATTGACCAGCAGCAGCGCATCCCGGGAGAGCCAGTTAAAGCCCACTTTATGACTTACCCGCGGTGCGCGTAGGGCAAATATCAGCAGCGACAGCGTTACCGTAATGGCCAACAACATCAGGATAAAGAAACCGCGGGCAGGGTCGTTGGCAAACGCGTGTACCGACGTCAGCACCCCGGAGCGCACCAGGAAAGTACCCATCAGCGATAGCGAAAAGGTCGAGATCGCCAGCAGCACGGTCCAGCTCTTAAACGAGCCGCGTTTTTCGGTGACCGCCAGCGAGTGAACCAGCGCGGTACCCGTTAGCCAGGGCAGTAGCGAGGCGTTTTCGACCGGATCCCAGAACCACCAGCCGCCCCAACCAAGCTCGTAGTAGGCCCACCAGCTGCCCAGCGCGATACCCACGGTAAGGAACGCCCAGGCCAGGTTTGTCCACGGCCGTGCCCAGCGGGTCCAGGCCGCGTCTAAACGCCCGCCCATCAGCGCCGCAATGGCAAACGCAAAGACCACGGAAAAGCCCACATAGCCCATGTAGAGCATTGGTGGATGAACCACCAGCCCGAAGTCTTGCAACAGCGGGTTAAGGTCGGCGCCATCCTGAGGCATATCGGGCAGTAGCCGCTCGAAGGGGTTTGATGTCATCAGAATAAACAGTAAGAAGCCGACACAAACCATGCCCATCACGCCCATTACTCGCGCGACCATATCCCGCGGCAGGTTGCCGGTAAATAGGCTGGCCGCAAACCCCCAGCCCGCAAGCATAAAGCTCCACAGCAGCACCGACCCTTCGTGGTTGCCCCACACCGCGCTGAACTTGTAGTACCAGGGCAGCAGCGAGTTGGAATTGTTAGCCACGTTGGCCACACTAAAATCGTCAAGCATATAGCTAGCGGTCAAACACGCGTAGGCAATGGCAATAAACACAAACTGCCCCACCGCCATGGGTTGACCATAGGCCATCCACAGTGGTCGCCTAGTCGCCGCACCGGCCAGCGGCATCACTGCCTGCACTATCGCCATCAGCAGCGCAATGATAAGGGCAAAGTGGCCAATTTCAGGAATCAGTTTGATCAGCATGCGTGCTCCAAATTGGGCTATCTACCCTAATATTCGCTTGCCTGGGGTACGCCTTCTTCGTCCAGGCGTTTGCCCACCTCGGCGGCTTTAGCTTGGTAATCGGCGGGCGAGTAGCCTGCTTCTTCCAATGCTTGGGCCACTTCAGGGGGCATATAGTTTTCGTCGTGACGGGCAAGGACTTTGTCGGCATACAAGCGACCATCGGTCTGAAGTTCACCCACAACAACAACGCCTTGTCCTTCACGGAACAGATCCGGCAGGATGCCGCTGTAATAGACCTCCAGGTCATCGACGTAATCGGTGACGGTAAATTCGACGTCCAGGCTTTCAGGGTCACGGGAAACCGAGCCCTCTTTGACCATGCCACCGGCGCGAATCTGCCGCTCCATGGGCGCATCGCCCTGGGCAATCTGTACCGGGCTAAAAAACAAATTAATGTTCGCGCGTAGCGCGTACAGGGTTAGCCCCACGGCAATCGCGGCCAGCGACACAATGCCCAGAATAACAAACAGTTTCTGTTTACGTTTAGGCGTCATTGGCCACTCTCCTCGCTCTGTTTTCGCGTCTTGCGCGACGCTTCAAGCCTTTCAGCAGTTGGCGTTGCTCTGCACGGGCATGCCAAACGATGGCGAGCAACAGCAGCGCGGTAACGCCCCAGGCAGACCATACATAAGGCGCGTGGCCACCCATGGCGAGAAATTCAGCAAGTGAGTCAAATGCCATTAGCGAGCCTCCTCGGCGTGTACGTTCACCACTTGGCCGTTGACCAGATCCTGTACCCAGCGCTTGTTAGCTTCGCGGCGCAGAATCTCGCTGCGCGTGCGCATCAGCGTTAAGGCAATAAAAAAACTGTAAAAACCCAGCACCATAATCACCAGCGGTAGCCACATCTCGGTCGGCATGGTCGGGCGCGACGTCAAGGTAAAAGAAGCGGGTTGGTGCAGGGTGTACCACCAATCCACCGAGTATTTGATGATGGGAATATTGATCACCCCTACCATGGCCAGCACCGAGGCTGCCCGTGAAGCGCTATCCCTGCTGGTGAAAGCGCCGCGCAGGGCAATCACGCCCAAATAGAGAAACAGCAGGATCAACATGGAGGTCAGCCGTGCATCCCACATCCACCATGTCCCCCAGGTGGGCACGCCCCACACGGCGCCGGAGAACAGCGCCACAAAGGTCATTGCTGCGCCAAGAGGGGCCATCACCGCTGCCGCCATATCAGCGACTTTAATTTTCCAGACCATAAACACCAGGCCGGAGACCGCCATGGCGATAAAAATGGATTGGGCTAAAAAGGCCGCAGGCACATGGACGTATATAATCCGGAAGCTATTACCCTGTTGGTAATCCGCCGGGGCAAACGCTAGCCCCCACAGCGAGCCAACGACCAATAACAGCACCGCCGCGGCCCAGAACCAGGGCTGCAGCTTGGCGCTAATGGTGTAGAACCACTTGGGTGATCCCAATTTATGTATAAAGGCCCACATAGCGTGTCCTGTCCTTAACCGTTGATACTGATACGCAGCGATGCGGCAATCGCCCACGGCGCCAACATGAGTGAGGCAGCGAGCAGCGCGCCCAGGATAGCCAGATGGGCAGCGACGCCGTCTCCGAAAATGGCTGCCTGCACCGCACCGGCGCCAAAAATGAGCACCGGGATATACAGTGGCAGCACCAGCAGCGAGAGCAGCACCCCGCCCCGCGCCAAGCCGACGGTTAACGCTGCACCAATCGCGCCAATCAAGCTCAAGCTTGCCGTGCCCAGGGCAAGCGACAGCGCCAGCACGGCGTAGCTACCCGCTGGCAGCGCCAGCATAATACCCAATATCGGCGCCATCAGCGCCAACGGTAGGCCGGTCAGCAGCCAGTGCACGGCCACTTTGGCCAAACTCAGCGCGGCTAACGGCTGCGGCGCCAATAACAGTTGCTCCAGACTGCCATCGTCATAATCGCTACGAAACAGGCTGTCTAATGACAGCAGCGCGGCTAACAGCGCCGCCACCCACAGCAAACCCGGCGCAATGACCGCTAACAGCTCAGGGTCGGGCGAAATCGCGATCGGAAACAGCGTGATCACCAGGGCAAAAAACACCAGCGGGTTGAGCACTTCGCCACGGCGCCTCAGCAACAGCGTTAAGTCACGCACTAGCGTGGCCTTCACGGCGATCATCAAGCCACCTTTGTGCTCACGCAGTGGCACTGCTAGCACCTGTTGGGTGGCATCTGAAGCTTGTGAAGAGCTGTGTGAAGCGCCATGTAAAGAGCTGTGCAACCCTTTCTCCTTTACCCGAGGGATATCCGTCTCAACAACGGTGAGGCGGTCAATTCGTGGTGTGTCGTTACCAGCACACAGCCCCCCGCCTGAGCGTGGGCCACAAGCTGCCTTTCCAGCTCAGCGACGCCGTGACGGTCTATCGCGGTAAAAGGTTCATCCAACACCCAGAGAGACCGGGGCGTCAGCGTTAAGCGTGCCAGCGCCACGCGACGCTGCTGGCCAGCAGAGAGTTGCCCTGCAGGCACATCTTCAAAACCTGCCAGGCCAACCCGCTCAAGGGCGTCCAGGCGCTGATCCTCGTTACCGTTTTCCCCGCTGAGCGCCTGATACCATGCCAGGTTTTCTAACGGGGAAAGCCCCAACTTAATACCTGGGGCGTGCCCTAAATAGAGCAAATTAGCGAGGAAATGTTCACGCGCCTCTTTCATCGCAGCGCCATTCCAGAAAAGCTCGCCCTGATAGTCACTGAGCTGCCCGGAGAGGATTTTCAGCAGGCTGGTCTTACCACTGCCATTGGGCCCCTCGATACGCACAATTTCACCGCTGCGAATATCTAGATCCAGCCCTTGAAACAGCCAGCGGTCGTCGCGTTCACAGGCAAGCTGTCGGGCTTGTAGACACAGGCTCAAGCGTCTCTCCTGGCATATTGATTTTGCGTCGAACTCTACACGTAAAGCCCCTTGCTCGCCACTCACACAATGCGGCGCTGGGTCGCAGCGTGATCTCCATCAAAGAGGGTTAAGACTAATTACTGCTAGCACTGTATGCAAAAACAGGTCTATACTAAAAACCACTGTATGAAAGAACATGCAATGGAGATTTCATAATGACCCTATCGATGGCATCACCTACCGCTACGTTCGGCCACATGCAAGCAGTACCACGTCCCTATGCGATGGCAGCTAACGTTACCCGACGCAATACCTATGCGCTCAAAGTGCGCGGCAATGCATTGTGTGATTGCAACTTATTCGATGGCGATGTCATTATTATCCGGCGCTATCAACACGATACCCAGATAGAAACCGCCGTTGCCGAAATTAACCAGCAAACAATAGCCTTGAAGCAGCTCTCTATCAGCCGCTTTGGCGTTGAGCTATGGCCAGAGGATACTCAGCAGCCAGCGCTTTTTTTGCATAACCGGGATATTCAGGTGCTCGGCATGGTAATGGGTGTGAAAAGTGAGACTACCTTCACGGAGCATTAATGCGCTATCGGGTTCCCGAGCTGTTCCCTGCGTCATGGCATACGGCTGACATTGAAGTCGAAAAGAGCCAATTTATTACCTGGGTCTGCTACGCCCCAGATATCAATGCATTCACTAGTCTGTTGAATGCGGCAAAAACCGCGCACCCTAATGCCAGCCACCACTGCACTGCCTATATTGCCGGGCCACCCGGCGAGCAAAATCTGATTGGCTTTTCCGATGATGGTGAGCCAGGCGGCACCGCTGGCCGACCCATGTACCAGGTTCTCCAAGGCAGCCAACTGGGCCAGATTGGCTGTGTGGTGATTCGTTATTTTGGCGGCACCAAGCTAGGCACCGGAGGTTTAGCCCGCGCCTACGCCCAGGCGGTTAGCCATGCCCTTGAGACGCTACCTACACGGGAAGTGGTTGAGCGCAACAGCTACACCCTGCGACTCACCTTTGCTAATGAAGCGATTGCCCGCGCCTGGTGCGAAGAAAGTGCGATCCCTATTGAGCAAGCCGACTATGATGGTGATGGCGTGCGCCTGACCATTGGCTGGCCACGGGACTGCCCATTTGATCTTACTCCACTGGAAAACCGTTTAAAAAGTGCTATCCATATTATCACTGACTAGCTCCCTGGCTAGAGCACCCATCTATACTCAACATCCCCTCTAGACTAAACAACACGCCTATAAAAAACGCGACATACCGAAAGTGTCAGTATGCCGCGCTCTGTTGACCCACTATTAAAACAGGCGGTGAACACCTGCCTTAAGCGTTACCCCAGGTACTTGATCATTACGCCTGCGGCGACTGCCGAGCCAATCACACCCGCCACGTTGGGGCCCATGGCGTGCATCAGCAGGAAGTTATGCGGGTTCGCCTCAAGCCCCACCTTGTTAGCCACTCGCGCGGCCATCGGCACAGCAGATACCCCCGCGGCGCCGATCAAGGGGTTGATGGGCATTTTGCTCATCAGGTTCATCAGCTTGGCCATCAATACCCCGGCGGCCGTGCCAATGCCAAAGGCAACAATCCCCAAGCCTAATATCCCCAGCGTCTCGAACGACAGAAAACTCTCAGCCATCAGCTTGGAGCCTACCGACAGGCCGAGGATAATCGTGACGATATTAATCAGGGCGTTTTGCGCGGTATCCGACAAGCGCTCTACCACACCGCACTCGCGCATCAGATTACCGAAGCAGAACATGCCCAGCAGCGGAGCGGCATCGGGCAGAAACAGCGCGACCAGAATCAACAGCACCAGTGGGAAGACCACTTTTTCCAGCTTGGAGACCGGCCGCAGCTGAGTCATCTTGATCTCACGCTCTTTCTGGGTGGTCAACAGACGCATAATCGGCGGCTGAATCAGTGGCACCAACGCCATATAGGCGTAGGCGGCCACGGCGATAGCCCCCAGCAGCTCCGGCGCCAGCACGCTGGAGACGTAGATGGAGGTCGGGCCATCGGCGCCACCAATAATACCAATGGCGGCGGCCTGATTAAGCGAGAAGTCCATCACCCCCATTGAGGTGAGCAACACGGCGCCAAACAGAGTGGCAAAAATACCGAACTGAGCCGCTGCACCTAAAAACAGCGTACGTGGATTGGCCAACAGCGGGCCGAAGTCGGTCATGGCGCCCACGCCCATAAAGATAATCAGCGGAGCAATACCCGAGGCAATCGCCACACTGTAGAAGCTATAAAGCATGCCATCGCCGTACCCAACGTTCATGGCGATATCCCGTGCAGCACGCACCTGATCAGGCGCAGCCCCCTCATGGGCTAGTGATTTTAACGACTCCCGCCAGGCGTCTAAGTTCGATAGCGGATCGAGGTTTGCACCCAGCGCTGCCGCCATCTGCTGCAGCACTGCAGGCTTGGCAACCTCAATCGCTTGGTCGAGCGCTGAAATGGCCAGCCCGGCCTCAGGGATATTGGCGAGAATGCCGCCAAAGCCAATAGGCACCAGCAGCAGCGGCTCAAACTTCTTATAGATCGCCAGGTAGAGCAGCAGTAGCCCCACGACCATCATCACCGCTTGGCCAAGCTCCAGGTTGTACAGCCCCGAGCCTTCCCATAACGTTACTAATTTATCCATTATTGGGCCCTTAGAGCTCGATCAGCGTGTCGCCTACGGCGACGCTATCGCCTTCGCTGACATTAACCTTAGACACAGTGCCTGCACTGCTGGCACGCACTTCGGTTTCCATTTTCATCGCTTCAAGGATGATCACCACATCGCCCTCTGCGACGTTGTCGCCGGGGCGTACATTCACCTTGAAGATATTACCGGCCAGCGGGGCATCGATGCTTTCTCCACTACCGCCACCGCTCGGCGCAGGCGCTTCGCTAGAGGATGGCTGGGCCGACGCCGTGCCAGAGGCAGTTTGCTCTTGCACTTCGCCCAGCTCACCGCCTTCAGAGACCTCTACCACGAAGGCTTTGCCGTTGAGTTTCACGGTATAGGTTTCCGGGCCGCTGCTAGCGACCGGCGCTTTGCTTTCCACCTTGGCGGGTGTCTTTTCGGCGCTTGCTTCAGCTGCTTGGGGGACAGGCTCAAAGGCGTCGGGATTGTCGCGATTTTTAAGGAACTTCAGACCAATCTGCGGAAACAGGGCATAGGTCAGTACGTCATCCACTTCGCGCTTACCTTCGGCCAAGCGGATACCTTCAGCGCTGGCTTTGTCTTTCAGTTCGGTGGCCAGCTTGTCCATCTCGGGCGAAAGATTATCCGCCGGGCGACAGGTAATCGGCTCGCCGCCTTCCAGCACGCGCTTTTGCAGCTCAGCATTGAAGGGCGCTGGCGCGGCACCGTACTCACCTTTGAGCAGCGCCTGAACTTCCTTGGAGATCGACTTATAGCGCTCGCCCATCATCACGTTCATCACCGCCTGGGTGCCGACAATTTGCGAAGTGGGCGTTACCAGCGGAATAAAGCCAAGGTCTTCGCGGACGCGGGGAATCTCGCTCAGCACGTCGTCCAGCTTGTCGCCCGCGCCCTGCTCTTTGAGCTGGCCTTCCATATTGGTCAGCATGCCGCCCGGCACCTGAGCAATCAGAATGCGCGAATCAATACCACGCAGCGAACCTTCAAAAGCAGCGTACTTCTTGCGCACTTCGCGGAAATAACCGGCAATATCTTCCAATAGCTCAAGATCCAGCCCCGTATCGCGGCCGGTATCTTTGAGCATGGCCACCACGGACTCGGTGGGGCTGTGACCGTAGGTCATCGACATGGACGAAATCGAGGTATCGACATTATCAATGCCTGCTTCCACCGCCTTCAAAATGGTTGAGGTAGAGAGGCCGGTGGTGGCGTGGCAGTGCAGGTGCACCGGAATCGATAGCTCTTTCTTGAGCCGGGTGACCAAATCGAATGCCGTATAGGGCGTCAGTAGCCCCGCCATATCCTTGATAGCCAATGAATCTGCGCCTAAGCCAGCAATGGTTTTGGCGAGATCGACCCAGCTATCCAGGGTATGTACCGGGCTCACAGTGTAAGAAATAGTGCCCTGGGCGTGACCTTCGACGTTACGCACCGCCTGAATGGCGCGCTCTAAATTGCGCGGGTCATTCATGGCATCGAAAACACGGAAGACATCAACGCCGTTGGTTTTCGCCCGCTCAACAAACTTATCGACAACATCATCGGCGTAGTGGCGGTAGCCCAATAGGTTTTGCCCGCGCAGCAGCATGGCCTGCGGGGTATTGGGCATGGCCTCTTTTAACGCACGAATGCGCTCCCACGGATCTTCACCCAAATAACGAATGCAGGCGTCATAGGTAGCCCCACCCCAGGTTTCCAGCGACCAGTAGCCAACGCGATCCAGCTTTTCGGCGATCGGCAACATATCGTCCAGGCGCATACGCGTGGCAAACAGCGATTGATGGGCATCGCGCAGCACGACATCGGTAATGCCTAGAGGGCGTTTTATTTCGTTCATGGTCTTGGCTCACAGTAGAGAGTTGTAAGTTTGTAGTAAAAATAACAAAAAAATAGCCAAAAGAGGGCTGAAATGGAAAAAATTGAGAAAGTTAGCGACGTCGCGTTGTGCGATAACGGTGCACTGCAGCACAGATCACTGCCATGACCTCGTCACTTTGATCAGAGGGGGCCGAAGGTTGCGAGGCTTTTTTACCCGAATCAACAGCGACGGGAACAGGTTGAAAACGCCCGATAAGCTTCGACATCAGCGTGACGCTAATAACTAAAACTGTAAGAAAAACAAACACTACGCCCATACCAAGCGCCATCAATGCTAACCCATCTTGTAATAGTTCTTGATCCTGCATAAGACGCTCTCCTTTCTTAAAGTACCGTTCAAGCACTGTTTTACGCACATCATTACGCCAATACGACGAAAGGCGCTTGGCTCAGTAAGGGGAATACACTAACCTGCCACACCCAGAATAGAATGCAATGGCGCGATAGTGGAAGTCATGGTTGTTAATTTACTACAAAACGGCAGAATCGGCCTAGCCCCGATGGAAGGGGTAATCGACGCACTGACTCGTGACCTGTTAACCCGTCACGCCGGGTTCGACTGGACGGTTACCGAGTTTGTCCGCGTTGTGGATGCTCGCCTGCCGCCCAGAGTGTTTTATAAGCACTGCCCCGAGCTTACGCAACCGCCTGTCGCAACGCCGAGCGGTATTCCCGTGCACTTACAGCTGCTGGGCTCAGACCCTGCTGCTCTGGCCGCCAACGCGCGCCAGGCGCTTAGCTTAGGCGCAGTGAGCGTCGACCTTAATTTCGGCTGCCCTGCCAAACTGGTTAACCGGCACGATGGCGGCGCCTCGCTGCTACGCCAGCCGGATCGCGTCTATAAGGCAGTTAAAGCCGTTCACGACGCTTTAGAGGGAGCAATCCCGGTGACCGCCAAGATTCGCCTGGGCTTCGCCAATCGCCGTTTAGCGGTTGCTTGCGCCCAGGCCACTGAAGCGGGCGGCGCCGCGCAGCTAGTAGTGCATGCGCGCACCCGAGACGAGGGCTACCGCCCACCGGCGCACTGGGAGTGGATCGGCAAAATTCGCCGGCAGGTGAATATCCCGGTTGTCGCCAATGGCGATATCTGGACGTTGGAAGATTACTGGAAGGCCCGCACGCTGTCCGGGTGCCGCGATGTGATGCTAGGGCGTAGCGCACTGGCCGACCCTTGGCTGGCGCCACGTATACGCCACTGGCTGCAAACCGGCGAGCGACTGCCCGCAAGCAGCTGGGCCATGCGCGCCAGCGTACTCAAAGAGTACGCCGCCCTGCAGCGCCAGCAGCTGCCTGACCGCGTCGTGGTCTCTCTAGTGAAGCAGTGGCTCGCCCAAATGCGCCAAGGCAGTAGTGAAGCCGAAGAAAATTTTCAGCGTGTGAAGCGCCTCACCGAGCTGGATCAACTGCTCGACAGCCTCGTGGTTGACGATCACCACGTCGCGCTAGCTTAGGCCACCACTTGATCGAGGCAAAAAAAAGCGCCCTACCGCAAAGCGGGGGCGCTACACACGATCGCAAGACCGGGGTGCGAGCCTTAGCCGGTCAGGCTTGAAAATAGGCGGTTAGACCAAGAACAGGTAATAAGGCTGGAAACAGAAAACCCGCCCTCGATAAGAGAGCGGGTTTTGGAATCTGGCGCGCCCGGGAGGATTCGAACCTCCGACCCCCTGATTCGTAGTCAGGTACTCTATCCAGCTGAGCTACGGGCGCGTAATATTTTGCTAATGCTAATTCTGCTAGGACTAAAATCCACCAGCATACTTACGACTACTGAAAAGCAGCTTCTAGGAAGGTGGCGCGCCCGGGAGGATTCGAACCTCCGACCCCCTGATTCGTAGTCAGGTACTCTATCCAGCTGAGCTACGGGCGCATACCTTCTAACATGCAATTGGCGGAGAGAGAGGGATTCGAACCCTCGATAGGGCTATAAACCCTATACTCCCTTAGCAGGGGAGCGCCTTCAGCCACTCGGCCACCTCTCCTCAACGGCACGGCGCGAATATTACCGATTTAGCTTTCTTGTGTCTAGTCCCCTAAGGTTTTTTTTCGCACCGGCCATACCTTACATATAAGCTTACGCTTTAAGCATCGTTTCATCATGCAAGCCCGCAAGTCTTATTCCACTTCGTTTTCACTGTCTCGTTCACGCTGAATCCGCTGGTAAATCTCTTCACGGTGAACTGCCACATCTTTCGGCGCATTAACGCCTATACGTACTTGATTGCCTTTCACACCTAGAACGGTGACGGTGATTTCATCACCGATCATCAGGGTTTCGCCAACACGGCGAGTTAGGATGAGCATGGCTGATCTCCTTTTCAGACGTTTTATGCAACGGGATATGTCAGCCGGAGGCAACACCATGCCATTATGCGGCATAGCGCTGCCTGTCACCAATGACTCCGGCTCCATGACACCTTAACCTCCCGTTGAAAGAAAGCTCACCACCACACGGCAGCAAGTACCCCTTCAGCGTAGAAGGTTTAAGGCATAAATGTTATTCAGATTCGATATCTGATTTATCTAAGCCAAAAGCTTTGTGTAATGCGTTAACCGCAAGTTCCATATGTTTCTCATCAATCACAACCGAGATCTTAATCTCAGAGGTAGAGACCATACGGATATTGATATTCTCGTCAGCTAGAACGCGGAACATTTTAGATGCCACACCCGCATGAGAACGCATACCAACACCGACCAAAGACACTTTAGCAATATTGTCGTCGCCGCGCAGCTCACCGCCGCCCAAATCAGGAATCACCGTCTCTTCAAGCAGCTTCTTAGTGGCCTTGTAATCGCCCTTAGCAACGGTAAAGGTAAAGTCGGTATAGTCACCGGCCGGCGCCACGTTCTGCACGATCATATCAACTTCGATATTGGCATCGGCAATGGGACCTAGAATGCGCGAAGCTACCCCTGGTACATCCGGCGTATTGAGCAGGGTTAGTTTTGCTTCATTCTTGGTAAAGGCGATACCGGAGATCAGTGGTTCTTCCATAGCGTCCTCGTCTTGGTCAGCTTCTGCAACAATTAGGGTACCGGGGCCGTCTTCAAAGCTCGACAGCACCCGCAGGGGCACGTTGTACTTACCGGCAAACTCTACCGCGCGGATCTGCAGCACTTTAGAGCCGAGACTGGCCAGCTCAAGCATCTCTTCCACGGTAATGCTGGTTAAGCGCTGTGCCTTTGAGCATACGCGGGGGTCGGTGGTGTATACCCCGTCAACATCGGTGTAAATCTGACACTCATCGGCGCCGAGCGCAGCGGCTAGCGCCACACCTGTGGTATCGGAACCACCGCGACCCAGCGTCGTGATATTGCCGTCTTCGTCGACCCCTTGGAACCCAGCCACAACCACGACCTGCCCAGCTTCAAGGTCGGCCTTCAGGTCGTCGGTTTCGATACGCTGGATACGCGCCTTGGTATAAGCGCTATCGGTATGAATGCCTACCTGGGCACCAGTGTGCGACGTCGCCGGCACGCCGATTTGCTGAAGCGCCATGGCGAGCAGTGAAATAGTCACCTGCTCACCGGTCGACAGCAGCATATCCATCTCGCGCGGTGCCGGATCCTCGTTAAGCGCTTGGGCCATATCGGTCAGGCGATTGGTTTCGCCGCTCATGGCGGAGACCACGACCACTACCTGATGGCCCTGGTCGCGGAAACCCTTAACCTTTTCCGCTACGGCCTTGATACGCTCGACAGAGCCCACCGAAGTGCCGCCGAACTTCTGTACGTATAGTGCCATATGCCGTTTTTCCTATGCGTTCGGGAATGGAGGGTGAAAGTGTTATAAGTTTTAAATAAATAATAAGGCCGGTAGCAATAATGCCACCGGCCTTAAGGTTTAGCTAAGAACGTTTTCCAACCATGCCGGTACGCTCTTCAACGCATCCGGCAAGGCGTCGGGTTGACTACCTCCCGCTTGGGCCATATCAGGACGGCCTCCGCCCTTACCGCCTACCTGAGAGGCGACATGGTTAACCAGCTCACCGGCTTTCACACGGCCAGTCAGATCCTGGGTGACCCCAGCGATCAGGCTCACCTTGCCCGCCGCCTGGTCGGCAACGCCAAGGATAATCACCCCGGAGCTGAGCTTGTTCTTAAGCTGATCAAGGACGCCGCGTAGATCTTTGCCTGACACGCCATCCAGCTGCGTTGCCAGCAGCTTAACGCCGTTGATCTCCTGCACCTGACTCAGCATGTCGCTACCCGCAGCGCTGGCCAATTTGGCCTTAAGCTGCTCAAGCTCTTTTTCCAGGCTCCGGTTACGCTCAACCAGTGATTCTACCCGCGCTTCAAGCTGCTCTGGCTTGGTCTTCAAACGTTCGCCAAGGCGCTCAAGGCGGGCTTCCTGCTCGCGGAAGTAGGCCAGCGCATTTTCGCCGGTGATTGCTTCGATACGGCGCACGCCGGAAGCAATGCCTACTTCGCTTATCACATGGCAACAGCCAATATCGCCGCTACGCGCCACATGGGTTCCACCGCACAACTCAATAGAGAAGTCGTCGGCGCCAATGGTCAGCACGCGCACGTTGTCGGCGTATTTGGCCTCAAACAGTGCCGCAGCGCCCTTGGCTTTGGCCTGGTCCAGGCTCATCTGCTCGGTTTTGGTCGGCGCATTGGCCAAAATCTGCTCGTTAACCAGCCGTTCGACCTCCGCCAGCTGCTCGGCGGTCATCGGTTCGAAATGGCTAAAGTCGAAGCGCAGGCGCTCGGCATTCACCAGCGAGCCTTTCTGCTGTACGTGATCGCCCAGCACCATACGCAGCGCTTTGTGCAGCAGGTGGGTGGCCGAGTGGTTGCGGAGGGTGGCGGTACGCAGACTGGCGTCCACTTCGCCGCGCACGCTGGCTCCGACACTTAGCGAGCCTTCAACCATTATGCCCTGGTGAAGGTGATGCCCACTCTGCTTCTGGGTATCGGTGACCTGGAAACGGCCGCCGTCGACATACAGATAGCCGGTATCGCCCACCTGACCACCTGACTCGCCGTAAAACGGCGTACGGTCTAGCACCACGACGCCTTTTTGACCTGCTTCCAAGGCGGCCAGCTCGTTGCCTTCGCTGTCGACCAGCGCCGTTACCTTGGCTTGATCTTCCAAGCGGTCGTAGCCGGTAAAGGCTGTTTCGCCCTCCAACTCAATAGAGGCGCTGTAGTCGGCGCCAAACTGGCTAGCCGCCCGTGCACGCTCACGCTGAGCCTCCAAGGCCTGCTGAAAGCCCTCTTCGTCCAGGGTAACGCCACGTTCACGGCACACATCGGCGGTGAGATCGAACGGAAAGCCGTAGGTATCGTAAAGCTTGAAGACGGTTTCACCCGGCAGCACCTTGCCGTCCAACTCCGCCAGGGCCGCGTTCAATAGCCCCATACCGTGATCCAGAGTACGCGCAAACTGCTCTTCTTCTTTTAGCAGCACGCGGGCAATTTGATCGCTCGCTTCACGCAGTTCCGGATAGGCATCGCCCATCTCAGCGTCCAGCGCCTCGACCAGCTTATGGAAGAACGGCTCAACCGCGCCCAGCTTGTGGCCATGGCGAATTGCACGGCGAATGATTCGACGCAGCACATAACCGCGCCCTTCGTTGGAAGGCAGCACACCATCGACAATCAGGAAGGCGCAGGAGCGGATATGGTCAGCAATCACGCGCAGTGAGGGCGTAGCGGTATCAGGGTGTCCTGTCGCCTTAGCCGCAGCCTGCAGCAGGTTCTGGAACAGGTCGATTTCGTAGTTAGAGTGCACGCCCTGCATCACAGCGGCGACCCGCTCCAGCCCCATACCGGTATCGATAGAGGGCTTGGGCAGCGGGTTGAGCGTGCCGGCAGCATCGCGGTCAAACTGCATGAAGACCAGGTTCCAGATTTCGATATAGCGGTCGCCATCCTCTTCCGGGCTGCCCGGCGGGCCACCCCAAACCTCTGGACCATGATCGAAGAAGATTTCTGAACTGGGGCCGCAGGGGCCGGTGTCGCCCATCTGCCAGAAGTTATCTTCATCCAGCTTGGAAAAACGCTCGGGATCGATGCCGATCTCATCTTTCCAGATGCGTTCGGCTTCGTCATCGCTGATATGCACCGTTACCCACAGTTTGTCTTTAGGCAGACCCAGCGTTTCGGTCAGAAATACCCAGGCAAAGCGAATAGCATCGCGCTTGAAGTAGTCACCAAAGCTGAAGTTGCCCAGCATTTCAAAGAAGGTGTGGTGACGCGCGGTATAGCCGACGTTGTCCAAATCGTTATGCTTGCCGCCCGCCCGCACGCAGCGCTGCGCAGAGGTGGCGCGCACGTAGGGGCGCGGGTCGCGGCCTAGAAACACATCTTTAAACGGCACCATGCCGGCATTGGTAAACAGCAGCGTCGGGTCGTTGCCCGGCACTAAGGAGCTAGTGGGCACAATAGTATGCCCCTGCTCTTCGAAGAAGGTGAGAAAGGCCTGTCTAATCTCTGCGCTTTTCATAGGGTATCCGTAACAAGAAAGCGTGATGTCCCAGGGCGCTGTTGCCGCTACCCTCAGGGGTCGCAAAGCAGCCATTATAGCGCAGTTGTCAAACGACTAAAGCCGCACTTAGTGGCAGAAAGGCAAACAACTCGCGACAGAAGGGCAACAACGATGAGAACAACCAGATCGACCAGCGTATTAGAGCGCTACTAGAAATGTAAGAGGGGGGATGTTTTACCGGCTGGAGAAAACGTATTACAGACAGGAGAGCGCGTAGCGGATCTGCTCAAAATCGAAGCCGCGGCTGGCGAGAAAACGCTCCCGCCTGGCGCGCTCTTTGGGTGTCTCACCGGGGCTATCGAAGCGCCGCGCCAGGGTTTCCCGGGCCAGCTCAAACCAGTCGATCTGCTCACCCTCCTCTACCTCTTCAAATGCACTATTGAGGGTTTCCTGGTCAACGCCGCGCTGGCGCAGCTCGCCTTTAATACGGATCACGCCCTGCCCACGCAGAATACGTGAACGGACGAAACTGGCCGCAAAGCGAGCGTCAGACTGCAGACCTTGTTCGATCAGAGCGTCTAGGCACTCATCAATAGCGTCGTCGTCGAAGGATTTCTTCTTTAGCCGTTGGGCAAGCTCGGCGCGGGAGTATTCGCGCCGAGCCAACAAGCCAATAGCGATGTCACGGGGCGTGGCATCGCGCTGGGAGGTGAATGCCATCAGCTTATCTTAGCTAGCATTAGCTTAGTGAATATCGTCTTAAAGCAGATCGTCATCACCCGCATCCAATTCTGCCGCTGCTTCGGCAGGCGCATCTTCCTTCTCCTTTTTAGGATCAGGCTTGGCCAAGAGCTGCTCACGAATCTGCGTTTCTATTTCGAGCATAATCTCCGGGTGCTCTTCCAGGTAAAGCGCTGAGTTGGCTTTACCCTGACCGATTTTCTTACCTTTATAGCTGTACCAGGCACCGGCTTTATCAACCAGATTGCACTGCACACCCAGGTCGATGACCTCACCGGCATGGTAGATACCCTTGCCGTAAAGAATCTGGAATTCAGCCTGACGGAATGGTGGTGCTACCTTGTTTTTGACTACTTTCACGCGGGTTTCGTTACCGGTGACTTCATCACCCACTTTCACCGAGCCGGTACGACGAATATCCAGACGCACGCTGGCATAGAACTTCAGCGCGTTACCACCAGTGGTGGTTTCGGGGCTACCGAACATAACGCCGATCTTCATGCGGATCTGGTTGATGAAGATCACCAGGCAATTGGCGTTTTTGATATTACCGGTGATTTTACGCAGTGCCTGAGACATCAAACGCGCCTGTAGGCCAACGTGGGAATCACCCATTTCGCCTTCGATTTCAGCGCGCGGCGTTAGAGCTGCGACCGAGTCGATAACAATCACGTCAACACCGCCGGAGCGTACCAGCATGTCGGTAATTTCCAGCGCCTGCTCGCCAGTGTCCGGCTGGGAAATCAGTAGATCATCCAGGTTGACGCCCAGCTTTTCTGCGTAGCTGGGGTCAAGCGCATGCTCGGCATCCACGAAGGCACACACTTTGCCTTGCTTTTGCGCTTGCGCAATCACCGAAAGGGTCAGTGTCGTTTTACCCGAGGACTCCGGACCAAAAATTTCTGCCACTCGGCCAAACGGCAGCCCGCCGATGCCAAGTGCGATATCAAGACCCAATGAACCGGTGGAAACCGACGGCATGACGACACGCGGCGCGTCGCCGAGACGCATAACGGTGCCCTTGCCGAACTGACGGTCAATTTGGGTGAGTGCAGCGTTTAGCGCTTTAGTGCGGTTGTCATCCTGAGCCATTCAGAGATTCCTCATAACAAGCTGTATAATTAGCCAGTAGTATGCCAAAGATTACGCCGTAAACAAATCCTTGATCGCGCTTTCTCTCATCTATTTTCATAAGGGCCTTTTTTCGTAAGGACCTTTTGCTTACGACGGGTTTGTCTTGCTCGCCTTCTCGCGCTCATTCAGGCGCGCCACCAGCCCTACCAAGGCCTGACGTACGGCCTGCTCGCGCACCGACTGGCGGTCACCAGGGAAGTGGAAACATTCGGCCTCCTGGGCAGCGGTATCTCCCCAGGCCAACCAAACCGTCCCCACGGGTTTCTCAGCACTGCCGCCATCCGGCCCGGCCACGCCGCTAACGGCAACGGCCAAGCCCGCGCCACTTTCACGACAGGCGCCCGCCACCATGGCATTAACCACCGCTTTACTTACCGCACCATGTTCGGCGAGCGTGGCCTCAGGCACCCCTAATAAGCGCGTCTTGGCGCCATTCGCGTAGGTGACATAGCCCGTCGTAAAATAAGCAGAACTCCCCGCCACCCCGGTAATGGCACTGGCAATACCGCCCCCGGTGCATGATTCAGCAGCAGTCACTTCCACATCCAACTGCTTACAAAGCCGCCCCAGCCGCTGAGCCAACAGGTTTAAATCAAGGTTTTTCAGGCTAGTTTCGCTGGGCACTATCGTCGCTCCTTCAAGTAAGTCGTCTGTTCAGCGTAGAATACTGCGTTTAGCTTGCTTAAAGAAATTGCCAATGCCGTAAGCCGAGATGGCTTACGCCACGCTCAATCAGGACGCCCATGTCACAGGCCATTCCCCCCAACACGCCAATGATCACCCAGTATTTAAAGATCAAACGCGAGCACCCCGAGGTGCTGCTGTTTTACCGCATGGGTGATTTTTACGAACTGTTTTTCGACGACGCCAAGCGCGCCGCCGCGCTGCTGGATATTACCCTTACCCAGCGCGGCCAGTCGGGGGGTAAGCCGATCCCCATGGCGGGTGTACCCTACCACAGCGCTGAAGGCTATCTAGCCCGCCTGGTCGCTGGCGGCGAGTCGGTGGCCATCTGCGAACAGATTGGCGACCCCGCTACCAGCAAGGGCCCCGTTGATCGTCAGGTGGTGCGGATCGTCACCCCCGGCACGCTCCACGATGAAGCGCTGCTTGATGCCCGCCGCGACAACGTACTGGTGTCAGTCTCCCCCGGTAAAGAGAGCTGGGGGCTTGCCTGGCTAGAGCTCTCCAGCGGGCGTTTTAACGTGCTGGAAGTGGAGAGCGAAGCCGAGATGCTCGCCGAGCTTACTCGCCTCTCCCCCGCGGAGCTGCTGGTGCCCGAAAGCCTGACGCTACCCGATGCCTGGTCACAAAAACGCAGCCTGCGCCGTCAGGGTGAGTGGCTGTTTGACCTGGAAAGCGCCACCCGCAGCCTATGCGACCAGTTTGAAGTGCAGGATTTACGCGGCTTTGGCTGCGCGCATTTAACTACTGCGCTCATTGCTGCCGGGGTGCTGATCGATTACGCCCGGGACACCCAGCGCTCACGCCTACCCCACGTGACCGCCATCAGTGTTGAGAACCGCGACGACGCGGTGGTGATTGACGCCGCCAGTCGCCGCAATCTGGAAATCGACATTAATCTGGGTGGCAGTAGCGATAACACCCTGGCCAGCGTGCTGGATACCTGCACCACCGCCATGGGCTCACGCTTACTCAAACGTTGGCTTAATCGCCCACTGCGACAACGTGAGATCGTCCAGGCCCGTCATGCGGGTGTGGCGCTGTTAAGCCTGGACGCAGCCTATATGCCGCTGCGCGAGACGTTAAGCGATGTAGGCGATGTGGAGCGCATCCTGGCCCGAGTGGCACTGTATAGCGCTCGCCCGCGGGATTTGGCGCGGCTGCGCGATGCGCTGGTAACGCTGCCTGAACTGGAACAGCAGCTTAGCGAGGTAGAGAGCGGCAGCGCTTTGGACAACCTGCGCCCGCATATTCGCCCCTACCCGGAAATGGCCGATATGCTCAGCCGTGCGCTGGTGGAGAACCCACCGGTGGTGATTCGCGATGGCGGAGTGATTGCCGATGGCTTTGACGCCGAGCTCGATGAGCATCGTGGCATGGCAGAGAACGCCGGCGACTACCTGATTCAGCTAGAGATTCGCGAGCGTGAGCGCACCGGCCTTGCCAATCTCAAAGTGGGCTACAACCGCGTACACGGCTACTTTATCGAACTACCGCGTTCACAAGCCCAGCAGGCGCCTGCCGACTATATTCGACGCCAGACGCTGAAAAATGCCGAGCGGTTTATTATTCCTGAGCTCAAAGAGTTTGAGGATAAGGCGCTATCGGCCAAATCTCGTGCGCTCACTCGCGAAAAATGGCTTTACGACCAACTGCTGGGCGACCTTAACAACAGCCTTCACGCGCTACAAAGCACCTCTCAAGCGCTAGCCGAGCTGGACGTACTGTGCGCCTTTGCTGAACGCGCCGAGGCGTTGAACTGGGTACGCCCAACGCTAAGTGAATCCACAGGCATTCAAATTAACGCTGGGCGCCACCCGGTAGTGGAGCAGGTGAGCGAGACGCCCTTCGTACCCAACGACGTGACGCTCAACCCTGACCAGCATATGCTGATTATTACCGGCCCCAATATGGGCGGTAAGTCGACCTATATGCGCCAGACGGCGCTAATCGCCCTACTGGCCCATTGCGGTAGCTTTGTGCCCGCTGACGCCGCCGAGATCGGCCCGCTGGATCGAATATTCACCCGCATTGGCTCATCGGATGACTTGGCGGGCGGCCGCTCTACCTTTATGGTCGAGATGACCGAAACGGCTAATATTCTCCACAATGCCACCCAGCAAAGCTTGATCCTGATGGATGAAATTGGCCGTGGCACCAGCACCTTTGACGGCTTGTCGCTGGCCTGGGCAAGCGCCGAACATTTGGCCAAAGGGCGTGCGCTAACGCTGTTTGCCACCCACTACTTTGAAATGACGGCGCTGCCTGAGCATATGGAAGGGGTGGCCAATATCCACCTAACGGCGACCGAGCATGGCGACAGCATTGTTTTTATGCACCGCATCGAAGCGGGCCCGGCCAGCCAGAGCTATGGTTTGCAGGTGGCGCAATTAGCGGGTGTACCCAACCATGTGATTAAACGTGCCCGCGAGAAGCTGATAAGTTTGGAGCAGCGCGATGTGGACAACACGGCGCAGGCACCGCGAACCGCTCCGCAGCAAAACGATCTGTTCGCCGCTGCACCACACCCGGTGGTCGAAGCGTTGGAAAACGTCGATATGGATGGTTTAACGCCGCGGGAAGCGCTATCACTGTTGTATCAGTGGCGAGACCTGATCTAATAGTGCTCATAACTTGGAAGGCCATAAGTGAGCTTCTAGTGCCAGGGCAGGTTGGAGCGAGGGTCTTTTTCCAAGGATGGAAAAAGTAGCGCCCAAGGATGGGTTCACAGCGCCCTCGCGGAAACCTGTACTGGCATTGCTACCAACTGGAATCATATGGCGCTTGCCGACAGGTAGGCGCACCTCTAGAATGTCGCTCAAACTTTTAGCTTATAAAAAACGGCTGATTTATAACCATTCACGATTGACCATGGCCGGGAGCATCCCGGCCCTGCAAGAGGGATAGCAAGATGACGTTTGTCGTTACCGAGAACTGCATCCAGTGCAAATACACCGACTGTGTGGAAGTCTGCCCGGTCGACTGTTTTTACGAGGGCCCGAACTTCCTGGTCATTCATCCTGACGAGTGTATCGACTGCGCGCTGTGCGAGCCCGAGTGCCCCGCCGAGGCGATATTCTCCGAGGATGAGCTACCGGATGGACAGGAGGCCTTTATTGAGATCAACGCTGAAATGGCCGACGTATGGCCCAACATTGCCGAGCGCAAAGATCCGCTGCCTGACGCCGAAGAGTGGGATGGCAAGCCTGGTAAGCTTGAGAAATTAGAGCGCTAAATTTCGCGTTACTCTTTTCAGCTCCATTTTCAAGTGCCATTTTTCTTAAAGCCAGCGTCCACGCTGGTTTTTTTATGGTTTAGACAAACTTGCACTGGCAAATTCCAGACAAAAAAAGGCGGCCCGTAGGCCGCCCGCTCCAAGCACTTCCTCTGACCACTCCCTGGATCAACTTCCTCAGATGACGTCCTTGCCGGGGCTCACCTCACTGTATCACCCAGCGCATCTGACCTACATCCCGCTGCATCCTGACTGAAGCATCCTTGCCTCCCCTTGTCCTGTGTATATTGTGTCAGATCACGGCAGCTTCTCAACAAAGCCAAAATGTAAAAGGGCGAGTCGCAGCGACTCGCCCTTTTTTTAAAAAACCTTTAAAAACAACAACTTTAATTTAAATTAATGGAAAATTACGTTGTTTTTTACCCAAATCGAGCGATTCTCGTCAGTATTTGTAAGATATCTCTTACAAAATCTTAAGACATCTCTTACAAGCCCCGCTAAAAAATCGCTCGATATTGGCTTTTACTGCCCTTTAATGGCCTTCAGACCCGGGTAAGTCACATCACCCAGCTCCGCTTCAATCACCAGCAAACGGTTGTACTTGGCAACCCGATCAGAGCGGCACAGTGAACCCGTTTTGATCTGACCGGCGCAGGTGCCCACTGCCAAATCGGCAATGGTGGTGTCTTCGGTTTCACCAGAGCGGTGTGAAATAACCGCGGTAAAGCCCGCATCCTGAGCCATCTTGATAGCATCCAGCGTCTCGGAGAGCGAGCCGATCTGATTGAACTTGATCAGGATAGAGTTACCGATCTGCTCATCGATACCGCGCTTGAGAATCTTGGTATTGGTCACGAACAGATCATCGCCCACCAACTGCACTTTATCGCCCAGCTTGTCGGTTAGCGCTTTCCAGCCCGCCCAGTCCGATTCATCCATGCCGTCTTCGATAGAGACGATCGGATAATCGGCGCACAGGCCTGCCAGGTAATCGGTAAAGCCTTGGGCGTCATAACTTTTGCCTTCACCGGAAAGGTTGTACTGGCCGTCTTTATAGAACTCAGACGAAGCACAATCCAGCGCCAAGGTAACGTCTTTACCCAGGGCGTAACCGGCATCAGCAACAGCTTGTTTAATCACTGCTAGCGCATCGGCGTTAGACGCCAGGTTAGGCGCAAAGCCGCCCTCGTCGCCGACGGAGGTGGAAAGCCCCTTCGCCGAGAGTACTTTTTTCAGCGCGTGGAAAATTTCCGCGCCCATGCGCAGCCCTTCACGGAAGTTGGGCGCACCTACTGGCTGCACCATAAACTCTTGGATATCGACGTTGTTATCCGCGTGCTCGCCGCCGTTGATGATGTTCATCATGGGTACCGGCATGCTGTACTGACCCGGCTGACCGTAGAGCTCGGCAATGTGGGCATACAGCGGTACGCCTTTGGCATTAGCAGCGGCTTTAGCCGCCGCCAGGGAAACCGCTAGAATCGCATTCGCCCCCAGGTTCGCTTTGTTCTCAGTACCGTCTAACGCCAGCATGGCATCGTCCAGGCCACGCTGGTCGCGAGCATCCATCCCCATCAACGCATCACGAATCTTGCCGTTGACCGCTTCAACTGCTTTCAGCACGCCTTTGCCCAGATAACGCGACTTATCGCCGTCGCGTAGCTCTAACGCTTCCCGGGAACCGGTTGAGGCACCGCTTGGGGCACAGGCTTCGCCGACGGCGCCACTGGCAAGGCGTACGTGCGCCTGCACGGTCGGGTTTCCACGCGAATCCAGCACTTCCAACGCACTGATAGCAACAATTTTGGTCATGGCAGTTTCCTTTACGGTAGGTCGGATAAAATTATTAATATAACGCCCTGCTTAGCGAATCGTTAGCGGCTCAAATCCTTTAACCAGCGCATCCAACTGGGCAAGCTGGGTTAAGAACGGCTCTAGCTGATCCAGTGGTAGCGCACAGGGGCCATCGCACTTAGCGTTATCAGGGTCAGGGTGAGCCTCTAAAAACAGCCCGGCAAGGCCAACAGCTACCCCTGCCCGCGCCAGTTCAGCTACCTGGGCACGACGCCCATCAGCACTGTCCGCACGCCCACCGGGACGCTGCAGCGCATGGGTGACATCGAAAACCACTGGATAGCCAGTTTGCTTCATATCACCAAATCCCAGCATATCAACAATTAGATTGTTGTAACCAAAGCTTGAGCCTCGCTCGCAAAGCATCAGCTGGTCGTTACCCGCTTCCTGGAACTTGCTGAGGATATGGCGCATTTCATGGGGGGCCAAAAACTGCGGCTTTTTGATATTGATGACCGCACCGGTTTTGGCCATGGCGACCACCAAATCGGTTTGGCGGGCCAAAAAGGCCGGCAGTTGGATAATGTCGGCAACTTCAGCGGCCGCTTCGGCCTGCCAGGGCTCATGCACATCGGTAATAATGGGTACATTGTGGCGGGCTTTGATATCCGCCAGAATCTGCAGCCCTTTCTCGATACCCGGGCCGCGGTAGGAGTTGATTGAGCTGCGGTTGGCTTTATCGAAGCTGGCCTTGAACACGTAGGGCATACCCAGCTTTTGGGTCACCGTAACGTAGGCTTGGGCGACTTCGTCGGCAAGCTCGGCAGACTCCAGCACGTTCATGCCGCCCAATAACATCAGCGGCAAGGAGTTACCGGCGGTTAAGCCGGCAACGTTAATATGACGCTCTTGTGATCCATCTTGAGACTGCTCTTGAGAACGGTCTTGAGAAGCCATGCTTTTGCCCTCTTATTCCTGAGAATTCGCATGGGCGCGACTGCGCGCTGTTTTATGCTCCAATGCGGCGTTAACAAAGCCCGAGAATAGCGGGTGGCCATCACGCGGTGTAGACGTGAATTCCGGGTGGAACTGACAGGCCACATACCAAGGGTGATCCGCCAGCTCGATCATTTCCACCAGCGACTGATCAACGCTCTTACCTGAGATTACCAGTCCCGCCTTTTCAAGCTCATCAATAAACTGGTTATTGACTTCGAAGCGATGACGATGGCGCTCAACAATCTCTTCTGAGCCATAGGCTTCGCGCGCCTTAGAACCCGATGCCAAATGGCATACCTGACCACCTAAGCGCATGGTGCCACCCAGGTCAGACGCCGCATCGCGCAGCTCGATTTTGCCTTCCGGGTTCAGCCACTCGGTGATCAACCCCACCACCGGATGCTGGGTATCATGGGTAAACTCGGTAGAGTTGGCGTCGTTCCACCCCGCCACGTTACGAGCAAACTCAATCACCGCCACTTGCATACCCAGGCAGATGCCTAGATACGGCACCTTGTTTTCGCGGGCGAACTGAGCGGTCATGATCTTGCCTTCTACGCCGCGTTCACCAAAGCCGCCGGGCACCAGAATGGCATCTTTACCTGCCAGGCGCTCAGTACCGTGACGTTCGATATCTTCGGAGTCAATATAGTCAACGTTGACCTTAATGCGGCCCTGGATACCGGCGTGAATCAGCGCTTCGTTGAGCGACTTGTAGGCATCCAGCAGCTCCATGTATTTACCCACCATGGCGATGCTGACCGACTTGAGCGGATTGAGCTTGGCATCCAGCACCTTCACCCATTCAGAGAGATCGGCTTCAGGCGCTTCCAAACGTAGCTTATCGCAAACGATCTCGTCGAGGCCGTGTTCGTGAAGCATCAACGGAATACGATAGATGGTATCGGCATCCTGCAATGGCACCACCGCACGCTCTTCAACGTTGGTGAACAGGGCGATTTTGCGACGCTCGCTCTCTTCCAGCTCCACTTCGCTCCGGCAAATCAGAATATCCGGTTGGATACCGATAGAACGCAGCTCTTTAACGCTGTGCTGGGTGGGCTTGGTTTTGGTCTCACCCGCCGTTTTGATGTAGGGCACCAGTGTCAGGTGCATGAACAGCGCGCGGTTGGCCCCCTGCTCACTACGGATTTGGCGGATCGACTCCAGGAAAGGCAGCGATTCGATGTCACCCACCGTGCCGCCGATCTCTACCAGCGCCACATCAAACCCTTCACCGCCAGCGTAAACGCGCTCTTTAATCTCGTCGGTGATGTGCGGAATGACCTGAACGGTGCCACCAAGGTAGTCGCCACGGCGCTCTTTACGCAGTACGTGCTCGTAAACACGGCCGGTCGTAAAGTTATTGCGCTGGGTCATTTTGGTGCGAATAAAGCGCTCGTAATGCCCGAGATCAAGGTCGGTTTCGGCGCCATCTTCTGTGACGAACACCTCACCGTGCTGGAAGGGGCTCATGGTGCCCGGATCCACGTTGATGTACGGGTCGAGCTTGAGCATGGTGACCTTAAGGCCGCGGGCCTCTAAAATCGCCGCAAGCGAGGCGGAGGCGATGCCCTTGCCAAGAGAGGACACAACGCCGCCGGTCACGAAGATATATCGTGTCATGGATAACCTGTCGAAACGTGATCAGAAGGCACGGCAGAAAGCCACGCCAGGATGGGTCGACAGACTAGCAGATTACGACCTAAGGCTCAATTTGAACTGAGCAGTCATTAAACCGCCCCAGCGATAGGTCTACGCGAGGGCGCTGTGAACCCTTCCCTGGGCGCTACTTTCGCCATCCCTGGCGAAAGACCCTCGCTACGACCTATCCCTGGAGCTGCTCTATGCATCAGACACGTTCTATACGCCTAGGTAATCCAGAATACCTTCTGCAGCTTGGCGGCCTTCGTAAATCGCCGTGACCACCAAGTCAGAGCCGCGCACCATATCGCCACCGGCAAAGATTTTTTCGTTGCTGGTTTGGAAGGCGTACTGGCCGTGCTCTGGCGCGGTCACCCGGTCGCGTTCGTCGACCTGAATGTTGGCGCTATCGAACCACGGCGCAGGGCTTGCCTGGAAACCGAAGGCGATGACCACGGCGTCCGCCGCAATGATCTCTTCAGAGCCGGGCACTACTTCAGGACGCTGACGGCCGTTTTCGTCCGGCTCGCCCAAGCGGGTGCGCACAACCTTCACGCCTTCGACCTTCTCTTCACCGACGACCGCCACCGGCTGACGGTTGAACAGAAACTCAACGCCCTCTTCACGGGCATTGGAGACCTCACGGCGCGACCCCGGCATGTTGCCCTCGTCACGACGATACGCACAGGTCACGCTGGCCGCATTTTGACGGATAGAGGTACGGTTACAGTCCATCGCCGTATCGCCGCCGCCCAGCACCACCACGCGCTTTCCTTCCATGGAGATATAGTCGTTGGGATCCTTCTCGAAGCCTAAGCAGCGATTGACGTTGGCAATCAGGAAGTCGAGGGCTTTGTACACGCCCGGCAGATCTTCACCGGGGAAGCCGCCTTCCATGTACTTATAGGTACCCATGCCCAGGAAGACCGCGTCGTACTCCTGCATCAAGGTCTCAAATTCGATATCGGAGCCGATTTCGGTGTTAAGACGGAACTCGACCCCCATCTCCTCAAAGACTGCCCGGCGGCGTTCCATCACGCTTTTTTCCAGCTTGAACTCAGGAATACCAAAGGTCAGCAGGCCGCCAATTTCCGGGTACTTATCGAATACCACCGGCTTAACGCCGTTACGGGCCAGGATATCCGCACAGCCCAAGCCCGCAGGGCCTGCGCCAATGATGGCGACTTTTTTATCTGTCCAGGTGACGTGTGACATATCTGGACGCCAGCCCATGGCAAACGCGGTATCGGTGATGTACTTCTCCACCGAACCGATGGTCACCGCACCAAAGCCGTCATTTAGCGTGCAGTCGCCTTCGCACAGGCGATCCTGCGGGCACACGCGGCCACACACTTCAGGCAGCGAGTTGGTTTTGTGGGAGAGCTCAGCGGCTTCAATAATATTGCCTTCCACCACCAGCTGTAGCCAGTTAGGAATGTAATTGTGTACCGGGCACTTCCACTCGCAGTAGGGGTTACCGCAGTGCAGGCAGCGGTGCGCTTGACTGGCCGCATCGGTGGGTTTGTACGGTTCGTAAATTTCCGCAAACTCTTTGGCACGGGCGCGGGCGTCTTTCTTTTCCGGGTCTTTACGACCCACATCAACAAACTGAAAATCGTTATTTAAACGGTTAGCCATGATCTCTCTCCTGTCAGCGTGAGGGGCATAAGCGGGTTATTGCGGCTGACGCCGAGACTGATCCAGCAAACTACCTAAGCTTGCCGCTTTTGGCTTCACCAGCCAGAAGTGGCGCGCATAGTCGCTGAAGTCTTCCAAAATAGCCGCCCCACGCGCCGAACCCGTTGCAGCCACATAGGCTTCGATCATTTCACGCAGGTGACGACGATACGCCTCCATGGCCTCTGTGTTAACGCGGTGAATCTCGACCAGCTCGTGGTTGTACTTGTCCACGAAGGTGCGTTCTTCATCCAACACATAGGCAAACCCACCGGTCATCCCCGCGCCGAAGTTCACGCCGGTTTCGCCAAGTACGCAGACCAAGCCGCCGGTCATATATTCGCAGCAGTGGTCCCCCGCGCCTTCAATTACCGCTGAAGCACCGGAGTTACGCACGGCAAAACGCTCGCCTGCGGTACCGGCCGCAAACAGCGTACCGCCGGTGGCACCGTACAGGCAGGTGTTGCCGATAATGGCGGTTTTATGGCTCTCAAACTGGCTGACTTTAGGTGGCACAATCACGATACTGCCGCCGTTCATGCCCTTGCCGACATAGTCGTTGGCGTCACCTTCCAGGTAGAGGTTCAGGCCACGGGCGTTCCACACCCCGAAGCTCTGCCCCGCCACCCCGGTAAAGCGGGCGGTGATCGGCGCAGCTTCCAGACCCTCTTCGCCATAGCGCTTGGCGATGGCGCCGGACGTTAACGCGGCCACGCTGCGGTCACAGTTGGTGATGGTGAAATCAAACTCACCGCCTGACTGGTTTTCGATAGCGTCTTTCAAGGCCGCCAGCACTTCCTGATTTTTGGCCCCCGGATCGTGAGGTACGTTACGGCTGACCTTGCAGAACTGCGGCGCGTCTTTAGGTACAAAATCATTGGCCAGCAGCGGCGTTAAGTCGAGCTTACGCTGAGAAGGCGTATTACCTTCCAACACTTCCAGCAGGTCAGTACGTCCAATTAGATCGGTCAGCTTGCGCACACCCAGCGCTGCCATCAGCTCGCGCACTTCTTCAGCGATAAAGCGGAAGTAGTTTTTGACCATATCCACGGTGCCGCGGAAGTGCTCGCCGCGCAGGAAATCATCCTGGGTGGCCACACCGGTGGCGCAGTTGTTGAGGTGACAGATGCGCAGGTACTTACAGCCCAGCGCTACCATCGGCGCGGTACCAAAACCGAAACTTTCAGCACCCAGAATCGCTGCTTTAACAACGTCTAAGCCGGTTTTCAGGCCGCCGTCGGTCTGCAGGCGAATCTTGTCACGCAGGCCATTGATACGTAGCGCCTGGTGTACTTCCGGTAGCCCCAGCTCCCAGGGCGAACCGGCGTGCTTGATGGAGGTCAACGGACTCGCCGCCGTGCCACCGTCGTAACCGGAGACGGTAATCAGGTCGGCGTAGGCTTTGGCAACGCCGGTCGCGATAGTGCCGATACCCGGCTCAGAAACCAGCTTCACCGACACCTGGGCTTCAGGGTTAACCTGCTTAAGGTCAAAAATCAGCTGAGCCAAGTCCTCGATAGAGTAGATATCGTGGTGGGGCGGCGGTGAAATCAGCGTCACGCCGGGCACCGCATAGCGCAGCCGGGCAATCAGTTCGTTCACTTTACCGCCGGGCAGCTGACCACCTTCGCCGGGCTTGGCGCCCTGGGCGACTTTGATCTGCAGCACTTCCGCATTGACCAGGTAATGTGGCGTCACGCCAAAACGACCGGAGGCGATTTGCTTGATCTTCGAGCTACGCACCGTGCCGTAGCGTGCCGGGTCTTCGCCGCCTTCCCCTGAATTGGAGCGACCGCCCGCTTCGTTCATGGCCTGGGCCAACGCTTCGTGGGCTTCTGGCGACAGCGCACCAAGCGACATGCCCGCACTGTCAAAGCGTGGCAGCAGCGCTTCAACCGGCTCGACCTCGTCAAGTGGCAACGGCGTTTCAACCGGTTTGAGCTTGAGCAAATCGCGGATGGTGGCTACCGGGCGCTCGTTCACCAACTGGGCGAACTTCTTCCACTTGGTGTAGCTGCCCTCTTGAACCGCGGCCTGAAGCGACATCACCACATCGGGGTTATAGGCGTGGTACTCGTGGCCGTGAACGTATTTGAACATGCCGCCTTGGGAGATTCCTTTGCGGGGAATCCAGGCATCTTTGGCCAGCAGCGCCTGCTGCATCTGCAGCTCGGCGAAGCCGGTGCCTTGGATGCGCGATGCCATGCCGACAAAGCACATATCCATAACTTCATCCGCCAGCCCCACGGCTTCAAACAGCATCGAGCCACGGTAAGAAGCCAGCGTCGAGATACCCATTTTTGACAGGATCTTGAACAAACCTTTTTGCAGACCTTTGCGATAGTTCTCGCGGCCATCCGCCGGGTTACCGGTCAATTCGCCTGTACGGTGCATATCCGCCATTACCTGGTAGGCAAGCCACGGATACACCGCCGTAGCACCTACCCCAAACAGAACCGCCATTTGGTGGGCGTCCCGGGCGTAGCCGGTTTCCACCACAATATTGGCATTGGGGCGCAGCGCCAAACGACCTAAGTGAGAGTGCACGGCACCCACCGCCAAGGCAGCCTGAATCGGAATTAGGCCTTTCGCCAGCTCGGCATCGGTGAGCACCAGGATCACTTTACCGGCGCGCACTTGGGCTTCGGCTTCTTTACACAGCGCTTTAAGCGCTTGGTGCAGGCTCTGCTGCTCCGGGTCGTAGCCCAGCGACAGCGTATAGCTGGCGAAGGCCGGGTCGTCCTGGCTGACCAGCGCAGTAAATTTACGCGGCGACAGCACCGGCGTGGTCAAAATCAAGCGGTGCGCATGCTCAGGCGTGGCTTTAAAGACGTTCAGCTCAGCGCCACAGCAAGTTTCCAGCGACATGACGATCGCTTCGCGCAGCGGGTCAATGGGCGGATTGGTGACCTGGGCAAACTTCTGACGGAAGAAGTCCGTCAACAGGCGCGGACGGCTCGACAGCACCGCCATGGGGGTATCGTCGCCCATTGAGCCAACGGCTTCCTGGCCGCTCTCCGCTAGCGGGCGCAGCACCTGATCGCGCTCTTCAAAACTGACCTGGAACAGCTTCTGCTGAACATTGAGCGCATCGGCATCCATGGTTTGGAAACGCGCCAGCTCGGTTAGCGCCGACTCCAAATAGCTGGCTTCCTGCTTTAGCCAACGCTTGTAGGGGTAGGCAGATTTTAGCCGTTCATCAATATCGGTGGTGTGAAGCACTTCGCCAGTTTGGGTATCAACCGCCAGCATCTGCCCAGGCCCAACGCGGCCTTTGGCGACGACATCTTCAGGCTTGTAGCCGTAGGTGCCCGTTTCCGAGGCCAGGGTGATATAGCCGTTTTTGGTAATCACCCAGCGCGCCGGGCGTAGTCCGTTTCGGTCGAGCATACACACCGCTTGGCGGCCGTCGGTCATCACTACGCCCGCCGGGCCGTCCCACGGCTCCATATGCATGGAGTTGTATTCGTAGAAGGCACGCAGCTCGGCGTCCATGGTTTCGACGTTCTGCCAGGCAGGCGGCACCATCATGCGCACCGCACGGTGCAGCTCCATCCCGCCGGTGAGCAGCACTTCCAGCATGTTATCCATGCTTGAGGAGTCAGAGCCGGTGGTATTGACGATCTCGTCCAGTTCGGCGATATCCGGCAGCCGCTCATTGACGAAATTCGCCTTACGCGAGTTCGCCCAACCGCGGTTGGCTTCAATGGTGTTGATCTCACCGTTGTGTGCCAGCAGGCGGAATGGCTGCGCCAATGGCCAGCGCGGTGCGGTATTGGTCGAGAAGCGCTGGTGGAAAACACAGATAGCAGTTTCCAGACGCGGGTCGTTCAAGTCCTGATAGAACGCCGGTAGATCTTCCGGCATCACCAAGCCTTTATAGGAGACCACTTCTGACGACAGGGAAGCGACGTAGAAGTCCGCTTCGTCGCGCAGTGCCTGTTCGGCACGGCGGCGGGCCATAAAGAGGTCAACATCGAAGTGCTCGCCCTGGCCTGGCTGCACAAACAGCTGGCGAATGCGCGGCAGGCAATCCAGCGCCATGGGTCCACAAACGCTCGGGTCTGTGGGCACATCGCGCCAGCCCAGCACGTTGAGCCCGCGTGCTTCCAGCTCGCGGGTTAGGGTATCGCGGGCATGCGCTTCACGGGCGTCATCGTTGGGTAGAAAAACGACACCCACGGCAAAGCGTTCGCCAAGCTCAGTATCAAACGCCTCTTTGGCCAGTTCCTGCATAAAAGGCGTGGGCATTTTAAGTAGCAAACCACAGCCGTCGCCGGTCTTTCCGTCGGCAGCGATACCGCCCCGGTGGGTCATGCAGGTCAGGGATTCAATGGCAGTTTTCAGCAAGTCGTGGCTAGCCTGGCCTTCCATATGGGCAATCAGGCCAAAACCACAGTTATCGCGAAACTCGCCAGGCTGGTGAAGACCTCTATTCATGGGCGTGCCTCTACTAGTCAGCGTATTTTTTTAGCAGCGTGCTTATGGTATAAAGGACGGTTTCGCTTTTTTTATGGTGCTTATAACCTGCCCAGAATGGGGTGTTTCCCACGTTCGCTGCCGCAACAAAATGGCCGGTCAGCATAGCGATTGGTAACCACTTTGCGCAATCTCTTGGCACCTACAACGTTAGAGAAACTCTTTTCAAATCCGGTATTTGCATTCTCATTCAAGGAAAAAATACATATACTTCAAACACTTGTAATCATACAAAACGCTATTTTAACGCTTTTTATTTTCCATTAAACTTTAGTCTAAATAGGGCTCACGCACCCATGCCGATAGCGCATAAGGCATGCGGATTATATAGAAACACTGTTCTACTACTTGGCTGAAAAATAACGCTGCGCGCATGCAAAACTGCCCTCATTAACGCGCCTGGTTTTACACGGCGGCTAATGAGGGCTGGGCCTCTCTCTTAACTAGAACGCGCTTTAATGAGCTTGCGACTGTCGTTGCTCAGCGGCGCGGATAGTCATCAAGCAGCGTGCGGAGAACGTCTACGGGCGTAGCATCGCTGACGCAGGCATCGCCTAGGGCGTTAAGCAGCACCAGGCGCAGGCGGGTGTCGATATTTTTCTTATCCAGCCGCATACGGGCTAAAAAGTCATCGCTGGTCATATTCGCCGGGGCCGCTAACGGCAGTTCGGCGCTCTCGATCACCGCCAGGCTGCGTGCCAGGGCCGCATCGTCAATCCAGCCTAAGCGATGAGACAGCGTTGCCGCCATGGCCATGCCCGCGCCCACGGCTTCGCCGTGTAGCCAATTGCCGTAGCCCTGGTGGGCCTCAATGGCGTGGCCAAAAGTGTGGCCCAGATTAAGCAACGCCCGGACGCCCTGCTCGGTTTCATCTTCGGCGACAATGTCCGCTTTGATTTGGCAACTGCGCGCTATGGCGTCGGCGACAATCTCCGGCACCACATCCAGCAGCGCGGCCATATTGGCTTCTAACCAGCTTAAAAACGCTTCATCACGAATCAAGCCGTACTTGATCACCTCGGCCATCCCCGCTGCGAGCTCACGGCGGGGCAGGCTCTTAAGGGTGTCGATATCCACCAGCACGGCTTTGGGCTGCCAGAAAGCGCCGATCATGTTTTTACCCAGCGGATGGTTAACGCCGGTTTTACCGCCCACGGAGGAATCCACCTGGGAAAGCAGCGTGGTGGGCACCTGGATAAAGGCCACGCCACGCTGATAAGAGGCGGCGGCGTAGCCGACCATATCGCCAATCACCCCGCCGCCCAAGGCGATCAGGGTGCAGCGGCGGTTAAAACCGGCCTCCAGCAGCGCATCCCAAATGCGGCTGACCTGATCAATCGTTTTGTATTGCTCGCCATCGGGGAGCACCACGGTGCGAACATCCAAGTGATCCGGCAGGCTGGTGCATAGCATTTCCAGGTAGAGAGGCGCGATCGTCTCGTTGGTCACCACCATCACCTGCTGTCCGGCCAGGTAGGGGGTCAACATATCGGCACGGCCCATCAGGCCGGTAGCAATATGAATCGGGTAGCTGCGCTCTTCTAGGGCAACGTTAAGCGTGCGTTGCGCGCTAGCGGTCGAGGTCATGGGGATACCTTATGATTAAACGTTCCAGCCGACGATGATGGGGATTCAAGCGGGTCTACCAGCCGATGGACCCGGCGCAGGATTTCATTGACCACCGCCCTGGGGCTGCGGCGGTCGGTGCGCACGGCAATATCCGAGGTGGCTCGATAGAGTGGATCGCGCTGGGCGAACATGTCGTTGAGCACCTGCTCGCGGTTAGCGCACTGCAGTAGCGGCCGGTTACGATCTTTCGCCGTCCGTTTGAGCTGCTGGTCGACAGTGGTCAACAAGTAGACCACCGTGCCCCGCTCGCGCAGGGCACGGCGATTCTCTTCGCGCAGCACCGCGCCGCCGCCAGTGGCGACCACCACCGGAGAGAGCTGGGTTAACTCATCGATCATATGAATTTCCCGCAGTCGAAAGCCCTGTTCGCCCTCCACATCGAAAATCCACGGGATATCAGCCCCGCAGCGGTCTTGGATGGCGTGGTCACTGTCGTAAAACGGACGCGCAAGCTCGGCCGCCAGTAGGCGACCAATGGTGCTTTTGCCAGCCCCCATGGGGCCTATGAGAAATAAATTGGGTAAATCCTGCATCAGCGAACCGTTAAGCCATCGTCTAGGAGTCGTGGAGTAATAAAGACTAACAACTCTACCTTCTCATTGCTCTCTTCGGTATAGCGAAACAGTCTACCGAACAAAGGAATATCACCCAAAAGCGGTGTTTTGGCGATTTGGCGCAGCTCTTCGGTGGTCAAAATACCACCTAACACTACCGTTTGGCCGTTATCTACCAGCACTTGGGTCTCAATCTGGTTGGTATCAATCGGCGGCTCGCCGCCAAATTCCGATTCTCGGAAACTGTCATTTTTGATCACCAGATCCATAATAATGCGGTTATCCGGCGTGATTTGCGGAGTGACTTCCAGCGAGAGTTCGGCTTCTTTGAACTCGGTATCCGGATTATCGTTGCCATCCACGCTCTGGAAGGCGCGCTCTTCACCCTGGCTAATGCGCGCGGTGCGCTGATTAGCGGTAATAATTCTGGGCTGTGAAATGGTCTGGCTTTTACCTTCACTCTCTAGCGCGCGCAGCTCTAAATCCAGCAAAATATCGCCGGATAAATAGCCAAAGCTAAAGCCGGTGCCTGGCCCGGTGGCCTCCCCCAAATCTACAGCTAAGCCGCCCTGCGCGCGGTTGATACCATTAGGATTGATATCGCGTCGACTGAAGGTGCCGTCAACCCCCTCTTGAAAGCCGCGGGTGCTCGACACACCCCAGTTAATGCCCAGTTCACGGGAAGCGGTGTCTCGAGCGATCACAATGCGGGCTTCTATTTGTACTTGGCGGACGGCGACATCCAAACGATCAATGATACGCACAATATCGCGCACCTGTTCGGCGGCATCCTGCACCAGCAACGTATTGGTGCGCTTATCAACGCTGACACGACCACGCTCGGTGAGAAGTCCAAAGCCATCCTCATCACCACCGCGCAGCAACTGGGCTAAATCTTCGGCCCGGGAATACTTGATCTCGATAAACTCGGTGACCAGCGGCGAGAGTGTTTCACGCTGGTTGCGCGCCTCTAGCTCCTGGCGTTCAAAGTCAGCCAGCTCACTGGCGGGCGCCACGACAATCACATTGCCCTGCTCACGGCTCGATAACTGCTGGCTTTGCAGAATCAGTGCCAACGCCTGATCCCAGGGAACATCATTTAAGTTGAGCGTCACGCGCCCCGTTACGCTATCGCTGGCAACTAAGTTTAGCCCGGTAAATTCGGCCAGCGTGGCCAGCACCGAACGCACTTCGATATCCTGAAAGTTAAGACTCAAACGCTCGCCGTTGAAGCGTTCACCTGTCGCTTCAGAGGGTTGTGACTGTTGGCTGGCGGGCTGCACTTCCACCGTCAGCGTACGGCCACTGTGCGAGGAGATCATCGCATAAGCGCCCTGGATGGCGATCGCTAACTGGGTGTCGCCTTGGCTGGCGCGGGGCGTAATCCGCGTGATGGGGGTCGCAAAGTCGGTGACATCGTAGACCTGGTTAAGCGCGTCAGGAATGGCCACATCGCTCAGGCTCACCAGCACCTGGTCGGGGGCCCCTTCCCGCACGTTGGCTTCGACCCCTTCGCGATCAAAGGTGACTAGCAACCGACCGGCGCCGTCTGCGCCGCGGCGAAAATCAATATTCTCAATCTGCGGCCCTTCGTCGGTTTCAAGCCCCGCTGAAGCGATGCCAGGCGATGAGCTAAGCGAGCGGCTGGCATCTGAAGTAAAGGTAATACGTAGACGATCATCCAGCACGCTAGACGTGAACGCCTGAGGCTCGCTGAGATTGACCACCAGGCGAGTACGGCCATTGCCCTCCAAGGCGGTAATCTGCGCAATGCCAAGACGATTAACGTTAATGCGCCGGTTATCGAGCCCACTTTGGGTCTCTGCCAAATCCAGCGTCACTCGCGGCGGAGAGTCCAGGCGATAACTCCGCAGCGCGGGCACGTCGCCGGTGAAATGCAGGTCAAGGTAGGCTCCAGCGTTCTCGGCGGGCAGGACGTCAATATCTGTCAGCACCGCGGCAGCCGCCAGTGAAGGCAACAGTAAACATAGTGCGAAACATAGTGCGGCCATGGCCATAAAAAGAGTCATTCGCCAAGCTGTAACTGCCATGAGCTATTTCCGCTTACTGGTTGTTTTCGTTAATGACCAGCGACACCTGCCGCTCCTGCCAACCGTCCTGCTGGGTGAACACTCGCTCGGTAACACGTATTTCTTGTGCCCTGATCTCGGCGATACGCCCATAGTCGGCGCCCATATAGTTGCCCTCTTTGGCGCTGGTCACATTGCCATCCGGCGAGGCAATCAATGCTACCTGCCGCTCCCCCATACGCATGGTACCGACCAATCGCAGCTCTTGCAGCGAGAAGCGCTCCAGCGGCTCTGGGGCGCGCTGCGGATCAGGCGCAAGGGCGCCCTCGCCTCGATCAGCGCCGCCCTGAGCAATCGCGTCGGGGGGCAAAAAAGGGCTACGTCCGTCGCTATATAAATAGGCCAAATTCTGGCTTTCGGGCAGCGCGATAGCCACAACCGGCGGCTGCCCGCCTGGGGACTGACGAATATCGGCCAGCGTGCCATCAAGCTGCGCTAGGTCGGCGTCCGCACAGCCTGTCAGTAGCGCCACTGAGGCCGCCAGCGTGATAATAGGCGTTACCCTTACCGCCAGCAGTGCCGTCGATTTAGCTCTCATGGCGCGTCCGCCCCCTCGCTGGAGGACGGGTCATCCTCCTCCACATAGCGGTAGGTGCGCGCGAGTAACGAAAGGCGCAGCGTGTCGCCACGACCATCAACGGGCGCCAAGGTAAAATCGTGCTGGGTCACCATACGCGGCAGCGCGGCAATATCGGCACTAAAATGCGCCAATTGGTGATAGCCGCCGCGCACCTGTATATCCAGCGGCTGCTCGGCATAATGGGCCTGGGTTTGTGTTGGCCGCAGTCGAATCGTTTCAATGGTCAGATGATTATCAACGGCGGCATCGAAAATGCTATCGAGTAGCGAGGGAATTTCCGCCTCGGTGGGCAGCATGGTGCGCAAACGCCCCAGCTGACCTTCCAGGGTCACCAACTGCTCGCGCATTTCCGGCAGAAAGGCCGCTTGCGAGGCTTTACTGCGGTATTCGCTCAGCAACCTGACTTCTTGGCGCTGGGCGGCCATCAAAGCTTCGCGCTGCTCGCTCACCACTAACCACATCATGACACTCAGTGCGGCCAGCAGCGCCAGACAGCAACTCAACACCTTTAATAGCCATGGCCAGCTACCGGCCTCTTTAACGTCTAGATCCCGCCAGTCAACAGCGCGCAGGCGCTGCCACTCAATCGCCCACTGTTCGCGGTTAAGCGTCATGGAAGCGCCTCCTCAACGCCTTGCGGAAGCGCTGCAGCGGTCTGTTCCACATCAAAACGAAACACACGGCCTGAGCCGTTTGGCTCACTTTCGACCGCCGAGAGCGAGGGCACGCCTAAACCCGGCAGCGCAGCAATTCGGCGCAGCTGTTCGGAAACCTGGCGATCGCTGCCCGCCACCGCGGTGACGCTCACGCTGCCACCATTTTTCGCTAAGCGTTGATAAATAACGCCATTAGCCACGCTCTCCGCCACGTCGTTAAATAGCTGTACGGCATCCGCTCGTTCTGACTGCAACGTTTGGAAGACGGCGATCTGCTCGCCTAACCGCTCGGCATCGCTGGCGTAACGTGAAACGCTGGCGATATCGGCATTAAGACGCTCAATATGGCCGCTGATGTAAGCATTACGCTGCTGCTGGGCCGCTAATTTAAACTGGTAGAGCTGAGAGATCAGCAGGCCAAGCACCACGCCCAGCGCCAGCATAGCCGCCACAATCACATAAAATTTGCGGGTTCGCCTTTCACGCTGGACTTCCCGCCAGGGCAGCAGGTTAATGTTCATGCTCATCGGCTAATTCTCACTAACTAATTCTTACTAACTAAGCCTCACTAACTAACTCTCACCAACTAGCTCTCATTGACTCACCCTCATGGCCAAGCCACCCGCGGTGAGCATTGCCGGAGCATGGTTGCTCAATGCCTGAAGGTTTAAGCGCTTATTGACCTGCATGCGCTGAAAAGGGTTAGCAACAGTCACCGACATACCACTATCTTCAGCAATGCGCTCGGCAAGCCCTGGAATCACGCTTGACCCGCCCGCCAGCACAATGTGCTTTACCTCTTGCTGACGCCCGGCGGTGTAATAGAGCTGCAAGGAGCGCCCCACCTGCTGCACCACGGTTTCCAGAAACGGGTTGAGCACCCGCTCATGGTAATCACCGGGCAGCCCGCCACGCTTTTTGGCGAAGCCGGCTTCTTCCATGCTCAGGTCGTAGCGGTCACGAATGGCATCGGTGAGTTGACGGCCGCCAAACGCCGTGTCGCGGGTATAGACGATATGCCCACCACGGACGACGTGAAAGGCATTCATATTAGCGCCAATATCCACCAACCCAATGCAGGCGGTGGGATCATTCTCCACCTTTAGCTGGCGACGCAGCTCGGCGAGCGAACGCTCCATAGCAAAGGTTTCCACGTCTACCACCGCGGGCTCTAAGCCAGCCCGCTCCAGCGTGTCGGTGAGCTGGGTCACATCCTGCTGCCGACAGGCAACCAGCGCTACCTGCTGCTGCTCATCGTCAAAGGGCGCCGGGCCCAGGCACTCAAAATCAAACGCCACTTCATTGAACGGAAACGGAATATGGCGGTCTGATTCGGCCACGATATGTTCTTCGATCTCCTCTTCACTTAACCCGATGGGGAAGCTCAGCGTTTTGGTAATCGCGGCACTGGCGGGAACGGCCACCGCCGCTTTACGGGTAGAGGGCTTGGCGTGCTCCACTGCACGGCTAAGCACACTGGCGACGTCATCAATATCGCGGATACGCCGTTCCACGACCGCTCCTTCGCGCAGGGGACGTACGGCATAGCTTTCTACTTGGTAATTATCGTGGCACTGTTTAAGCTCAAGCAGCTTGACGGTCGCCGAGGTAATATCGACGCCGATCAACCCTTTAGCAGATTTTAGAAAGCGCATATTGGGGTTTGGCTCCACCTGCTTGTCGCCCGTTTGTTACATATGGTTTGAGGTTACATTATTTTTAATTTAGTCACACGCGAACCAACTTAGCGCATATCAACACTGGTGGCCGCCGCCTCAGGTTCCTATAATGGCTGCCAATTGCATGATACGGCCGCTTAGATGCCGATCTTTTTTATTCTTCCCAGGGTGTTTTTCGTACATGACGTTTCTTCGAACCCTTATTGTGTCGCTGTTTTTCCTCATTGTGTCGTTGGTGGGCGCCACCGCCTTAGCCGTGATTGGCGCCGCCATTTACTTTGCCCCAGGATTGCCCGACGTTCGCCAACTGCAGAATTTCGAACTAAGCACCCCGCTGCGAATTTTTACTCAAGACGGCAAATTGATTGGCGAATTCGGTGAAGAGCGCCGCATGGCGATCAACTTTGACGAAATTCCACAGGATATGATCGACGCCTTGACCGCCGCTGAAGATGCCAGCTACTTCGACCACGCCGGCGTCGATCCGCGTGGTTTGGCGCGGGCCATGCTTCAACTGACGATGAGTGGCGATATTCAATCCGGCGGCTCGACAATCACCATGCAGGTCGCGCGTAACTATATGCTGACGCTGGATCAGACGTTTACGCGTAAAATTCGTGAAATCCTGCTGGCGCTGCAAATGGAGCAGATACTCAATAAAGAGGAAATCTTCGAGCTTTACGTGAACAAGATTTTCCTGGGTAATCGCGCCTACGGTATCGCTGCCGCCGCCGAAACCTACTACGACAAACCACTCGCCGAGCTTAGCCTGGCGCAAACAGCCATGATTGCCGGCTTACCCAAGGCACCGTCTGCCTTTAATCCGCTGGCTAACTCCGAGCGTTCGTTGATTCGTCGTAACTGGATCCTATTCCGCATGCGCGAGCTGGGGCATATCGATGACGCCACCTATCAAGCTGCCGTTCAGGAACCCGTCACCGCCCGTCGTCACTACACGCAAGCAGAAGTCGATGCCGCCTATGTCTCTGAAATGGCCCGTCAGTATGCGGTGGAGCGCTTTGGCGATGAGGCTTACACCGGCGGCTATCGCGTTTACACCACCATCGATAGCGAGCTGCAGCCCTTTGCCCGCCAAGCGCTGGCCAATGGGTTGGCTGCCTACGATCTGCGCCATGGCTGGCGCGGGCCAGAGCAGAGTGATATTGCCGCCAGCCTTCTCGAAGCCCAGGAGCAAACCGCGACCCAAGGCCTAGAAGAGGAGCTTTCCGAGTCGCCCGAGATTCGCCAGACCGCCCGCCAAGCCGCCCAGCGCAGCCAGACGGAAGTCGAAGGCATCGATGGCGACGTGAGCAACTGGGTTCAGGTGCTTGAGCGCACGCCCAACTATGGCCTGCTTCAGCCCGCCATTGTGGTAGAGAGCAGTGGCCGTGAAATGCAGGTACTGACCCGCGACGATGGCCTACAGACGGTTGGCTGGGACGGCTTGAGCTGGGCACGCCCTTACCTGAGCCCGCGTAGCCGTGGCGCCGAGCCCAGTTCGGCGGAAGAGATTGCTGTACGCGGCGACCTGGTACGCGTCATTGAGAATGAAGATGGCTCGCTGCGCCTCTCTCAACAGCCAGACGCTGAAGGCTCGTTGGTCGCTCAAGACCCGCAAACCGGCGCTATTCTGGCACTTCAGGGCGGTTTTGATTTTAACGCCAGTAAGTTCAACCGCGCGGTACAGGCACGACGTCAATCGGGCTCAATCTTCAAACCGTTTATTTACTTAGCAGCTCTGGCAGAGGGAGAGATGAACGCCGCCAGCGTGGTTAACGATTCGCCCGTGGTACTCGACGACGGCAGCAATTCGTTGTGGCGGCCGGTCAACTCTAGCCGCGATTTCCAAGGCCCTATGCGCTTACGTCCGGCCCTCGCCCGTTCGCGTAACCTGGTCACTATCCGTGTGTTGCAAACCATGGGGCTGGATTACACGATTAACTTCTTGGAAGGTTTCGGCTTCTCTCCTACCCAACTCCCGCGCGGCTTATCATTAGCGCTAGGTAGTGCGAGCTTAACGCCGATGGAGATGACTAACGCCTATGCAGTACTCGCCAATGGCGGCTTCCAGGTGTCGCCTTGGTTTATTGAGCGGGTAACCCGTGACGATGACAATGAAGTGATCGATGAAGCTACACCACAGGTGGCATGCCCCAGCTGTGCCGAAGACCAGGAGACGGTGGAAATTGATGGCCGCGAATACCCGATCGCCAAACGGGTAGTCGACCCGGCGGCTGTTTATATCCTGCGTGATATGCTGCGCGACGTTATCACCTCGGGCACTGGCCGCGGTGCATTAAGCCTTAACCGTGACGATATCGTCGGCAAAACCGGCACCACCAACAGTCAGCGTGATGCCTGGTTTGCGGGCTTTAATAGCGATCTGGTGACCACAGTCTGGGTGGGTAAGGACAGCAACGAAACCATCTCTGAGTATGGTGCTCAGGCCGCGCTCCCCATTTGGGTAGAGTTTATGGGGGATGCCCTGGAAGGTACGCCAAGCGCCGTGCCCGAACGCCCTGAAACGGTGGTCACCGCGCGCGTAGATCCGGACACCGGCCAACGCTTAGCGGACGGCCAGTCTGGCGGGATTACCGAGCTGTTTCATCAGGATCATCTGCCGGATTACCAGCAGCGCCGCATTAGCCGCGAGCTGGAAGAAGCCAGTGGTTCCGAGGGTTCAGGCACCGCTGAGTCGATCTTCTAACTCGATCTTCTAAACCAGCCAATGCCGTAGCACACCAAACAAATGGCCCACCAAGCAAAAGGCCCGGAGATTATCTCTCCGGGCCTTTTCTGTTACTGGCTACCTTTGGGTCTGTATGTAGGGTCGCCTAACGTTTAACCACTAACGGGTGTCGCCGGCGTTTCGCGCTTACTGGCCAGCCAGTTAGCGCCAATAGCGACGATCATAACCACTACCCCGGCAATTTCAGTCATCAGGTTGGGGTAGAACACGCCAAAAATCGCGGCGGTAATCGCGATGCGCGGTAGCCACGACATTTTGGTAAACAGATAGCCCTCCAGCGCCGCAGCAAAGGCACCTAATGCCAGAATCGCAATCACCCCGTTCCAGATCACCACCGGCACAGGGCCACCAATAATGATTTCGGGATTGAAGACCATAAACAGCGGAATTAAGTAGAGGCCTTTAGCAAATTTCCACGCCTGGAAACTGGTTTCCATCGGTTTACTGCCTGCAATCGCCGCCCCGGCAAAGCCTGCCAAGGCGATGGGCGGCGTCACATTAGAGTCCTGGGAGTACCAGAACACCACCAGGTGCGCGACCAGTAGCGGCACACCGAATTCAGCGGTAAGTGCCGGTCCCACGAGTACGATGAGCACGATATAGCTGGCGGTAACGGGAAGCCCCATCCCCAGCACCAGGCTTGCCAACAGCACCATCACCAGCGCCAACACCAGGTTGCCACCGGAGAAAGCCAGCATCATGGAAGAGAACTTAAGCCCTAAACCGGTCAACCCCACCACGCCAACAATAATCCCAGCTACCGCACAGGCCATGGAAACCGCTACCGCGTTGCGAGCACCGAGTTCCAAGCCCTCGATCAGCTTGGCAAAACCAGCGCGCACCACGTCTTTGACGGCCGATGCGGTCACCGGCTGCCCCTGCCGAGGCGCTACAAAGAAGAACCACAGCACATAGCGCAATACTGCCACTGCCAAAATGGTGACAACTGCGTAGTAGCCAACCCGCATCGGCGACATGCTCATCGCCAACAGCCACACCAGCACGGCCAGCGGCAGCAGGAAGTGCCAGCCATCTTTCATAACCTGACGCATCTGGGGCAACTCGTCTTTGGGCAGGCCCTGCATACCTTGCTTAAGCGCAATGATATGGACGAACAGATAGACCGTGGCGAAATACATAATCGCCGGCAGAATGCTGACTTTGACGATATCCAGGTACGGCGTATTGGTATACTCAGCGATCAAGAACGCCCCGGCGCCCATCAGCGGCGGCATAATCTGCCCGCCGGTCGAGGCCGCGGCTTCGATGCCACCTGCCTGCTTGGCTTTGTAGCCAAGTTTTTTCATCAACGGAATGGTAAAGGCACCGGTGGTGACCACATTGGCAATCGCGCTGCCGGAAATCGAGCCCATGCCCGCCGAGGCTAATACCGCCGCTTTGGCGGGCCCGCCGCGCTGACGGCCAGTCGCTGCGTAGGCCATATCGATAAAGAACTTGCCCGCCCCGGTACACTCCAAAAAAGCACCGAATAGCACAAAGATAAAGATGTAGGTCGCCGCGACGCCCAGCGGCAGGCCAAAGATGCCCTCTTGCCCCAGGTAGAGCTGACCGGCCACCCGGTCAATGGTGTAGCCACGGTGCTCCAGAATGCCCGGCATCCACTCACCCAGCCACGGCAGCTCACCCCGCGGCCCGGCAAAGGCGTAGACAATGGCCAGTAGGCCGATCACGGTCATCCCAAACCCCACCGCGCGGCGGCTAGCTTCCAGAACGGTCACCGTGGCAATACAGGCAACCAGAATATCGGTGTCATTCCAGAACCCCGCACGGCTAAAGATCTCATCCAGGTTGAGCACTAAATAACCACCGGTCAGCACCGCACCGGCAAAAAACACCAGATCAAGCCCCCAGCCCAATACACCACGCTTACGGGTGGGGCCAAAGGCTGGAAACATTAAAAACGCCAGTATCATGATCAATGCGAGGTGAATGCTGCGCTGATAAAAAAGCCCCAAGGGCTGTATACCGGCTGAATAGAGTTGGAACAGGGAAAGACCCACCGCCACAATGGTGATCGACCACAGCACCATGCGGGGTTGAATCACATTACCGCCCGGCACCACGCTCGACGGTTGCTTGGATTCGCTCATGAAGTCCTCGGAAGCGTTAACTAATGTCGTTTTTATTCACGCAGGGGTGCGTGAGGGGCTATTAGCTGAATGGTCACGCGTTGCCCAGCGGCGTGTTCACTTAGGCTCACCGGCGCATGCTCACCGTCTGGCCACACTACGCGATGGTTGACGGCAGGAGAACCGACCCTCAACACATAACGGTTATTGGCGACAGGCTCGTTAATCGCATTAATCCAGTAGCCGCCCTCACCGTCGGAGACCTGTTCACCACGACCAAAGATATGCCCAAGCCCAGCGGCAAAGTCGGGTTGATGGCTACGCTCCAACTGCATGACACCCGCCGCATTGCGATAGCAGTCCAGTACCGTAAAGTGTTCAACAGAGTGTTGCCACTTAATACACCAGCGACCGCCCGCAGGCACCGTTTCATCCACCAAGGCGTCGCCTTGTTCGGTCACCACGGCTAAGCGCATAAACGCCGACGCCGAAGCGGGGGAAGCCCCCACTTCGGCGAATGGACAACATGCAATGAGTAGCGCCACCAGTCGTTGCTGCCACTGCATGACAATATCCTTCAATGTCCTGTGGTAGTTACGGACTGTAGTAGTGACGGAGAGTGGTTACGGACGTAGACGATCCGGGATTTCGGCACCCACTTCTTCGAAGTAGCGCAGTGCACCGGGGTGTAACGGCACCGGAGTAGAGTCCATGGTGAACTCAACGGTGGTGTCGTTCGCCGCCGGGTGAACCGCAATCAGCTCGTCAGTATTTTCGAACAGCAGTTGGGTCAACTGGTAAGCCAGCTCTTCATCCATCTCAGAGTTAACAACGAGAACGTTGGGGATACCAATGGTCTGTACAGCTTCATCCATACCGTCATACATACCGGCGGCAAGCTCGTAGGGAGCGAAGACTTCCTCTTCTGCCTGAGCGTTGGCTACTTCTTCATCAGATAGGCTAATCAGGCGAATATCGCGGGTCGCGGCCAGGTTGAGAATCGAGCTGGTAGGCGGCCCAACGCTCCAAAAACCGGCGTCGATATCACCATCGCGAATCGCATCAGCGGTTTCGTTGAAGTTAAGGCGCTGGGGAGTGAAGTCCTCATAGCTGATGCCATTGGCTTCCAGCAAAGCGCGGGCGTTTAGCTCGGTACCGCTACCCGGCGCACCGACGGAAACGCGCTTGCCTTCAAGGTCAGCAATCGTTTCGATATCCGACTCGGCCAGCGTCACCAGCTGAACCGCGTTGGGGTAAACCGAGGCGAGCGCGCGGATGTTTTCAACCTGACGACCTTCAAAGTCATCCGTGCCGTTGTAGGCTTGATAGACCGTATCAGCCAGTGCCAGGGCAAGATCCGCATCGCCGCGCATGATCAGGCCCATGTTCTCAACCGAGGCACCGGTGACTTCGGCGGTCGCTTGAGCGCCTTCGATATGGTTGTTGATCATTTCGGCAAAACCACCGCCGATTGGATAGTAAACGCCGCCAGTACCACCAGTGGCGATAGAAAGCTGTTGGGCGCTTGCCGGGAGCGCGACCGCGAGCATAGATGCAGCAGCGGCTGTGGTGTATAGAGAGCGTAGAGTTCGCATGAGCGTTTCCTCCGTCCTGCTTGGACTTATAGGTATGGTTGACGATAAAGGAAGTGTTGAATCCCCCTGCTTCTGATCGCCATCAACTAGCAACCAGAAGCGGTGGAAGAGAAGTTAGCACGGCTAATGCGTTAGATGCTAATAGGGCGTTATCAGCGCAGCGGCCCCTTTACGTGTTCAACAATGGCGGCATAACAGGTAAGGCCGAGCTAGCTTCCTAAGCGGTTTAAAATAACGAAATCCTGCATAAATGTCTTACCCTATGCCAAATTGTTAATATTTATTGATAATGGCCGTTAATTTTCCGCCACCCCCTTTGTTATTGATTCAGGATAGGAGCCACACTGCTATGGAGCCCGGTTTTAAAGAAGAAAATAGTAGGGAGAAAGACGCACCGCGGCAAAATCTCGCCATCAGCGCTTACCGCCAACTCAAACATGACATTATTCGTGGCCGCTACGCCCCTGAACAAAAGCTGCTAATGAGCCACCTGAAAGAGCAGTACGGCGCCAGCACCGGGCCGCTCCGGGAAGCGCTCTCACAGCTGGTCGCTGATCGTTTAGTCGTGGCCATTAGCCAGCGCGGCTACCGGGTGGCGCCAATGTCGCTGGCCGAACTAAACGATATTTACGACGCCCGGGCCCAGCTTGAAGGGCTGATCCTGAGGTTGGCTATTGAGCGCGGCGACGACGACTGGGAAGCCACCGTGCTGGCCACCGCCCATCGCCTGGCCAAGGTCACCGACATCAATACCCCCGACGACCTGCTCGACCTTTGGGATCAGCGCCATAAAGCCTTCCATACCGCCATCGCCAGCGGCTGCAACTCCCCTCACCTGCTACAAATGCGCAACACCCTGTTTGATCAGGTAGAGCGCTACCGCCACCTATGGCTGCAGGAAACCGTAATGTCGCCCCAGGCGTTGGAGCTCAAGCGTCAGGAGCACGCCGCGCTGGTCGATGTCATTCTGGCTCGCGACACCGCTGAAGCCGACACGCTGATGCGCGACCACTTGATGACCCCGGTGCCGATTATTACCCGCGTCCTTAAGGATCGTGGCATCAGTTAAGCGCTGCGTCGCAAAAATTAAATTCTGCGTTTTAAAAAAATGTAGATATTTTAAAAAAACGGCGATACATTGGCCGTAGACTACTTTGCAACCAATCCATCGCTATCGGTTCTCTATACAACCGATCGAACAAATAAATCGAGGACTCCACGCCATGACACACTTTAACTGGGACGACCCGCTACTGCTGGAACAGCAGCTCACCGATGAAGAGCGCCAGATTCGTGATGCGGCCTACGACTACTGCCAGGAAAACCTTCAGCCCCGCGTACTAACCGCCTTCCGTGAAGAGCGCTTTGACCGCGAGATCATGACCGAAATGGGTGAGCTTGGCCTACTCGGCGCCACCGTTTCCCCCGAGTACGGCGGCGCAGGCGTTAACCACGTCGCTTACGGTTTGATTGCCCGCGAAGTAGAGCGCGTTGACTCCGGCTATCGTTCCGCCATGAGCGTACAGTCGTCGCTGGTGATGTACCCCATAGAGACCTACGGCTCCGAAGAGCAGAAGCAGAAGTTCCTGCCCAAGCTTGCCAGCGGCGAAATGGTCGGCTGTTTTGGTTTGACCGAGCCCGATCACGGCTCTGACCCCGGCAATATGATTACCCGTGCAGAAAAAGTCGACGGCGGCTACCGCCTGACCGGCGCCAAAATGTGGATCACCAACAGTCCGATTGCCGATATCGCGGTGGTTTGGGCAAAGTCAGCGGCCCACGACAACCAGATTAAAGGCTTTATTGTTGAGCGCGGCACTGAAGGCTTCACCACGCCGAAAATCGAAGGCAAGGTCTCGCTACGCGCGTCGATTACCGGCGAAATCGTGCTGGACAACGCCTTCGTTCCCGAAGAGAACCTGCTGCCCAACGTCAGCGGTCTGAAAGGCCCGTTTGGCTGCTTAAATAAGGCGCGCTACGGCATCGCCTGGGGTGTGATGGGCACTGCGGAGTTCTGCTGGCACGCGGCGCGTCAATATACCCTCGACCGCAAGCAGTTTGGCCGCCCGTTGGCTGCCAACCAGTTGATCCAGAAAAAACTTGCCGATATGCAGACCGAGATCACCCTTGGCCTGCAGGCCGCGTTGCAGGTGGGCCGCCTGATGGATAGCGGCAACTGGGCACCGGAAATGGTTTCGCTGATCAAGCGCAACAACTGCGGTAAAGCGCTGGATATCGCTCGCCAGTCCCGGGATATGCACGGTGGCAACGGCGTTTCTGATGAGTACGGCGTGATTCGCCATATGGTCAACCTGGAGTCGGTGAATACCTACGAAGGCACCCATGATGTGCACGCGCTGATTCTGGGTCGCGCGCAGACCGGTATTCAGTCGTTCTTTTAATCACCGCATCTTGACCACTTGTCACTTATTAATGGAGCCTCTATGAGCGAGCTAACCAAACCACTGGCCGGTATTAAAGTACTCGATATTTCCCGGGTGCTGGCCGGGCCTTGGTGCGGACAAATGCTTGCGGACATGGGGGCGGACGTGATTAAGGTCGAGCGACCCGGTAGTGGCGATGACACTCGCCACTGGGGGCCTCCGTGGCTCGCGGGCAGCGAAGAATCAGCGTATTACCTGTGCGCTAATCGGGGCAAACGCTCGGTCACCGTCGATATGGCCAAGCCCGAAGGCCAAGCGGTGATTAAACAGTTGGTCGCTCAATCAGACGTGCTGATAGAGAACTTTAAAGTCGGTGGCCTGAAGCGCTACGGCCTGGATTACGCCAGCTTAAAGGCGTTAAACCCCAGGCTGATTTACTGCTCCATCACCGGCTTTGGCCAGGAGAGCCCCTACGCTCATCGCGCCGGTTACGACTTTATGATCCAAGCCATGGGCGGGATCATGAGCCTGACCGGCAAGCCTGACGACGAGCCCGGCGGCGGCCCGGTAAAAAGCGGCGTCGCGTTTACCGATATCTTCACCGGACTGTATGCCGCCAATGCAGTGCTGGCAGCGCTTTACCAGCGCCGCGACAGCGGTGAGGGCTGCCATATTGATATGGCGCTTATGGATGTTCAGGTGGGCGTGCTTGCCAATCAGGCACTGAATTACCTCACCTCGGGCAATGTGCCCCAGCGGCTGGGTAACGCCCACCCTAATATCGTGCCTTACCAAGCGTTTGCCACCCAGGACGGCCATATGATCATGGCTGTGGGCAATGACGAGCAGTTCAAGCGTTGCTGTAACGTGCTTTCACTCCCCGCTTTGGCCGAAGACCCACGCTTTGCCACCAACGGCGCCCGAGTCAACCACCGCGCCCTGCTGGCACCCCAGTTGGAAGCAGCATTGGCGCAGCACAGCACCGACCATTGGCTGGCCGCCTTTGAGGCGGTGGGCGTGCCCTGTGGGCCGATTAATACGCTAGATCGGGTGTTTGACGACCCCCATGTGAAAGCCCGTGGACTTAAGCAGACCCTGCCTCATGACCAAGCGGGCCAAGTGGATCTGGTCGCTAATCCAATCCGTTTTAACGGCGCCCAGATGAGTGCCACCACGGCGCCCCCCCACTTAGGCCAGCACACAGAAAGCGTGCTGGAAGAACTCGGTATTAGCTTGGAGCAACGCACTGCGCTTCGCTTAGCGGGCATCATTTAATAGCATCGACTTTCCATCGCATCAATGCGTTACGCTTTTCCCTCTTGAGCGCCTCACCTGGCGCCTTTTTTTGCCGTTAGTACCGACCGGCGGTGCGAGCCTACAGTTGGAGAGCCATTGGCTAGCACTTTACAATAAATATCTATACAATACCTATACAAAACATGCATCAAGATCTAGGCTAACTTCCGTTGAATGCTTCGGCGTAGGCTTTAGGCATTATGCTTGCTAATGCTATGGCGTTAACAGCAACATACGATCCCCATCTCCAGGAGCCGCTATGAGCCAGTGCGCACGCGTCAATGGCCACTGCAAACGCTGTGAAGGCGATTTGCCCTTTGAGTTCACCATGGCCTTTCAGCCCATCGTGGATTTATCGCTGGCTCGAATCGTCACCTACGAAGCGTTGGTGCGTGGGACCCAAGGCGAATCCGCCGGGAGTGTGATTGCCCAAGTTACCGACGATCTGCTCTACCGTTTTGATCAAGCCTGCCGGGTGAAAGCAATAGAGATGGCCAGCGCACTGGATATGCCAACCGATCTCTCGATCAACTTCTTGCCCAACGCCGTTTATGAACCAGAAGCGTGTATACAGGCAACGTTAGACGTTTCCAAACGCGTGGGCTGGCCCACCCATCGGCTTATTTTTGAAATCACCGAAACCGAGCGCGTCCGTGACCGGCAACATCTATGCAATATTATTGATGCGTACCGCTCCATGGGCTTCAAAACGGCGCTTGACGACTTTGGTAATGGGTACGCCAACCTGGACTTACTTACCGAATTGACCCCTGATAAGCTTAAAATCGACCGTGAACTGGTGATGCATTGCGACAGCGATTTTCGCCGCCAAGCGCTGTTAAACGCGATCATCTTACTCGCCCAAGAGCTTGATATGACGCTCATTGCAGAAGGTGTGGAGACCCGCGGTGAAGCTTTATGGCTGGCCCGCGCCGGGGTTGTTCGCCAGCAGGGTTTCTATTTTGCGAAACCCGCGATTAATTCTTTGTGTACTCATATCACCCCGCTATTAATGGGGTTAAAAAGTGAACTAGAAAGCAGTTCAGGAGCGGTGAATGAAAGAGATTAGCCCTGATAAGCTCTATCAGCTTTTTAACCGCTCAAAGCGCAATACTGAAAACGTGATCAAAGCGTCCCCCATCGGGATCTGTATCACGACGCCTTCTGGCCACTTTGAAATGGTCAATCCCGCCTACTGTGAGTTTTATGGTTATCGGCCCGATGAGCTTTTAGGCCAGCACTTCACCATGATGGTGCCAGAAGCGAACCGGGCTATTTTGTCGGCGTTACACGATGAGTTTATTCAAGGCAGCGAAAACCACGAACTGCGCCAAGAGTGGGATGTCATCAACAGAAACGGTGAATTACGTACCATTATTGCCGAAGCTGCGCGCATTGAAGCTGACGATGGCGAGCTGCGCAAAGTCACTTTTGTTATCGATATTACCCAGCGCAAGCAGCTCGAAGAGCGGCTAAAGCAGGCCAATGAACGCCTGGATCATCTTGCCCACCACGATGAACTCACCGAGCTGCTCAATCGCCGTGCGGGTTTGCAGCGTTTAGAGGAAGAGATCAAGCGCTGCGAGCGATATAGCACACCGTTTAGTATCGCCATGTATGATCTGGACGACTTTAAAGCGATTAACGATACCTATGGACACAGCACGGGCGATAGCGTTCTACAGCAGATCACTACCTTAGTGAGCAGCGTACTGCGCGACACCGATTTACACATCCGCCTGGGTGGTGAAGAGTTTTTGATCATTATGCCGGGCGTGAACGCCGAAGAGGCCTATCAGGGAATGGAGCGTGTGCGTAAAAGCGTCGCGCAACAAACCTTTAGCGAGCATCAATTAACGGTGACGCTCTCATCGGGGATTGCCAGCTACGTTGAAGCTTCGGGCACACGGCTACTTGATCGTGCCGATAAAGCTATGTATCAAGCTAAACAAACGGGGCGCAATCGTGTTGTCATTGCCTCGTCATCAATGTAATCAAAGCTATTAAGCACTATGCTGAAAGATCCTCCCTCATCAATTAGGAAGTAAGCCATGAGCAGCAATGCCGAACTGAACGAGCTGAAACATAAATACGTCGCTGCTGGCGCCGCAAGCCCTGCAACGGCGTTCGCCGACCACGCTGAAAACGCTGAAATCTGGGACGCGGACGGCAACCGCTTTATCGACTTTGCGGGCGGCATTGGCGTACTCAACGTAGGACACCGTCACCCTAAAGTGGTCGCGGCGGTAAAAGCCCAGCTCGATAAGCTGATGCACACCTGCCAAACGGTCATGCCTTATGAAGGCTACGTGAAAGTCGCGGAAAAGCTCAGCCACATCGTACCGGTGCGTGGCCATGCCAAAGTCATGCTGGCCAACTCGGGTGCGGAAGCGCTGGAAAATGCGGTCAAGATCGCCCGCGCCGCTACTGGCCGTTCTAACGTTATCTGCTTTGACGGCGGCTACCACGGCCGTACCTTCTTCACCATGGCCATGAACGGCAAGGTAGCCCCTTACCAGAGCGACTTCGGCCCCATGCCGGGCACCGTTTTCCGTGCCCCCTACCCGGTGCCTTACCACGGCGTTAGCGAAGACGAAGCCATTCGCGGCCTGAAGATGACGCTGAAAACCGATGCCAACCCCAAGGATACCGCAGCCATCGTACTCGAGCCGGTACTCGGTGAAGGCGGTTTCTACCCAGCCTCTACCAGCTTCCTGACCAAGATCCGCGAGATCTGCGATGAGCACGGCATTTTGATGATCATCGATGAAGTGCAGTCGGGCTTTGGCCGTACCGGCAAAATGTTTGCCATCGAGCATAGCGGCGTTGAGCCGGACATTATGACCATGGCCAAGAGCATGGCCGACGGCATGCCGATCTCCGCCATTGTGGGTACTGACAAGGTGATGGACGCTTCAGGCCCTAACTCGTTGGGCGGCACCTACACCGGTAGCCCCACCGCCTGTGCGGCGGCGCTAGCGGTCATGGAAGTGTTTGAAGAAGAGAACATTCTGGAGAAGAGCCAGGCCCTGGGCGACAAGCTGGCCAAGCGCTTCAACGTGTGGGCAGACAAGTTTGATTGCATCGACCACGTGCGCAACATGGGCGCCATGGCTGCCTTTGAGCTGGTGTCGAACAAAGCCGACCACACACCTAACCCAGAGCTAGCTGCCGCGCTGTGCAAGAAAGCCCGCGAAGAGGGTTTGATCCTGCTTTCCTGCGGCATGTACGGCAACACCATCCGCTTCCTGATGCCCGTCACCATCCAAGATGACGTGCTCAATGAAGGCCTGGATATTATTGAGTCCTGCCTGGATTCACTGGTGTAACACCATTTGAACCGAAACAAACGCCGCCCAATCGGGCGGCGTTTTGGTTTAACGAGGTCGGCGATCGCCTTCTAGAAAGTTAGCCGTAAAGACCGCTTTGCCATGGGTCTCAAACGACCACTTCATCACATCGCTTAACGCTGCCATTACTTCGTCGAACTCGCCAAACACCTGGGTACTCATGCGATTCGGGTGTACTTCCAATCCCGTTGCCTCAAGGCGTTTCACCACCTCTTTGACCACCGGCTTGAAGCCATCGGCCAGTGGGTAGTAGCTAAGCTGTACGGAAAGATACATAACGCCTCCTTACGCTGTGTTTGAAGACCGACTAGCGTTCGCTAAGCGCTGCCAGGCAGCCAAAATAGCGGCACGTGTCTCATCCGGATGCTCCATGGGGAACATATGCGTACCGGGAACCTCGCTCACCGTTAACCCTTTACGCTTCAAGCGTTTTATCCGTGAAGCGGTCAGCAGGTGGGACTCTTTGCCTGCTACCAGTTCAAGCGGTACGCCCAACCGCTGGGGCAGGCGCGAAAGGTGATCGGGCAGATGGCGGAAAATTTCCACCTCAATACTCGGGTCAAAGGTCAGTTCAGCACTGCCGTCATCTAGTAAGCGCGTCCCTGCTTCAATGTAGTCGTTGAGTGCCTCGGGGGTAAAGCGGCGAAATAGCCCCCTCCTTCCCAGCGAACTCGCCATCGCTTCGCGACTCGGCCAAACAGTGCGCCGTCCCAAGGTTTTACCCGCAGGTGTGACCCGATCAACAAAACCAAACCGCTTGGCGGCTTTCATCGCCCAGGCATCGGTGCCCAGCATCAACGGCGGGTCGAGCATGATCACCCCGCAGAAGCGCTCAGGCTGTTTATCAGCGGCCATGGCCATTAAGGTGCCACCCAATGAGTGCCCCACGCCCAGCAGCGGCGTATTCGTCTCGGGTAGGTAGCTCAGCAGCTCATCCACCAAGTTGCCCCAGTTATGATTAACGGGGTAGTCAGGGTGGTGACCCAGGCGATCCAGAGGATGCAGATCAAAGGTCTCTGCCAGTGGGTTCAGCAGGCTGCGATAGCTTAAGCCCGGAAAACCATTGGCATGGGCAAACACTAAACGGGGACGTTGGGCAGCATTAGCAGACATGGCAAGGCTCGCGCGTTAAAAAGGCAGGAAGACAGCTAGTGTGAAACATGATTATTTACGCCGCCTATCATACATCTGTTTTAACGCGCTCCTGCATGAGCGTCAATCGACAAAAGGATTAACAGGCTAATTAAAACAGCGACAGCTGGTGTTCTTGGCTGTTTTCCGCCAGCCGATACCCCACGCCAAGCAGACGCACGGGACGCTCGCCCCTGGCCCAACCAACGTTAAGCAAGGTTTCAAACTGTTCAAGGTTGGGCGCTGGGTCGGCGTGCTCGACGGTGGTTTGGGTAAAATCGCTAAACTTCACTTTGACGATTAGCCCGCGCACCGCCAAGGGCGGATCAAGCCGAGCGTAGCGACGCTCTAAATCCTCGATCAGCGCCGGTAGCTCTCTACGGCAGGCATCCAGGGTGGGTAGATCCTGAGAATAGGTTTGCTCGGTACTAATCGACTTACGCTCCCGGTGGGTTTTTACCGGGCGTTCGTCGCGCCCCCAACTCAGCTCATGCAGCCGCCGCCCAAAACGGCCAAAGTGCTCGACCAGGTCGGTTAGCGTGCGGGTACGCAGGTCAGCGCAGGTGTGAATATCCAGCCCCGCCAGTTTCTCAGCCGTGCGGGGCCCTACCCCGTGGATTTTCTTGACCGGCAACTGTTGTACGAAGCTATCGACCTTATCCGGCGTAATCACGCACAGGCCGTCAGGTTTGTTCCAGTCGCTGGCAATTTTGGCCAGAAACTTGTTGGGCGCTACGCCCGCCGAAACGGTGATTCCCACTTCGCGGCTGACCCGTTCGCGGATCGCTTCGGCCATGAGTGTCGCGCTGCCGTGATGCTGGGTGACCTCCGAGACATCCAGGAAGGCCTCATCCAGGGAGAGCGGTTCAATCAGTTCAGTCACATCGCGATAAATGGCGAAGACCTGCCGGGCGACCACTTTGTATTTGGCCATATCGCCGCGAATCACGGTGAGATGCGGGCAACGCTTAAGCGCTTGCCCCATGGGCATTGCCGAATGAATTCCAAACTCACGAGCAGGGTAGTTACAAGTAGCGACCACCCCGCGCTGCTCGACGCTGCCGCCAATGGCAATGGGGATATCCCGCAGCGCAGGGTTATCACGCATTTCCACGGCGGCGTAAAAGCAATCACAGTCGCAGTGAATGATTTTGCGCACTGGCTACCCTTTTACCTGTAAAAAATCACAGTTTATCACAGGGATTAGCTTTTTATGTGCCGCAGAAGGTTCTTAGCACCTGCTCATTTTCCGTCGCAGGCGCTGCCAAACGACGCGCCTCAACCGACTCATCAAACGGCTTGGTCACCACCGCGAGAAGGGTATGGAAAGGCGCAAAATCACCGTCGTAAGCGGCATCAATGACCTCTTGAACCCGGTGGTTGCGGGGAATAATCACCGGGTTGGCGCTTCGCATGGCAGTAAAGCGCTCGACATCTTGATTGGCCACCTGCGCTTGCTGCCAAGTATCCAGCCACGCAGCTAGCTCATTCGGCTGGGTAGTCAGCGCCAGCAGCGCGTCACGCCCCTCAGCGCCCGGCGAGGCGGCGTACTGGGTCAGCGCGTCGAAGGTAGCGGTCATATCCATCCGCCCCTGATGCATATGGCTTTCCAGCGCTTCCATCAGCGGCACTGCCTGATCGCTGTCTGCTGCAAGGCCAAGTTTATCGGCGTGCAGGCGGTGCTGTTCGGCGCTGAACAATGGCTCAAAGCGGCGGATGGCAGCAGTGGCCTGCTCCACCAACGCGTCGCCTTCCTCACGCATTAACGGCAGCAGCGTTTCGGCAAAGCGGGCCAGATTCCACTGGGCGATCGCTGGCTGGTTGGCAAAGGCGTAGCGGCGGCCTTGATCGATGGAGCTGTACACCTTCTGCGGGTCGAACTGCTCCATAAAGGCGCAGGGGCCGTAATCGATGGTTTCACCGGCGATGCTGCAGTTATCGGTATTCATCACGCCGTGGATAAAGCCAACGCTGATCCAGCGGGCAATCAACACCGCCTGGCGGTCTACCACCGCTTCCAGCAGCGCCATATAGGGATCTTCTGCGTTGGCGGCATCCGGGTAATGGCGCGCAATCACATGATCTACCAGGGCTTTGAGCAATGCTTCATCCCGTTGCGCAGCGGCAAACTGAAAAGTGCCTACTCGAACATGACTGCTGGCCACGCGGGTAAACACCGCTCCGGGCTCTGCCATCTGCCGCACCACCCGCTCGCCGCTGGTCACCGCGGCCAGAGCGCGGGTGGTGGGAATGCCCATCGCGGCCATAAACTCGCTGACCAAGTACTCACGCAGCACCGGCCCTAACGGCGAACGGCCATCGCCACCGCGGGAAAACGGCGTGCGGCCGCTGCCTTTTAGCTGCACATCGCGGCGAACGCCATTCTGATCGATCACTTCGCCCAGCAGCAGCGCACGGCCATCGCCCAGTTGCGGCACAAAGTTGCCGAACTGATGCCCGGCGTAACCTAAAGCGCCCGGCTTGGCATCCGGCATGGGCTGGTTACCGCTAAACCAATCGGCAAGCGTTGTAGAGTCAGGTATCTCTTTGGCCCCTAGCTCATGGGCAAGCGGCGCATTGAACGCAATCAGCTCCGGGCTGGCCACCGGCGTTGCTTGGGTGGCGACCCAAAGGGGTTCAGGCAAGGTGGAATAGAGATGTTCGAATGGCAGCACGATAGGCTCCGCTATTGATGGCGATATCTACCTAATACCCTAGCACTTTAGTCAAGTAAACGCCGCTGCAAACAGCTCACAGCCTGCTCGAGCACCGGCGTCAACGGCGCCCGCCACTGGTGGGTCAATAGCGCATCTGCCCGGGTGACGCCGAGGGAGAGCGATGCTAGCGGGATGCCCCGCTCATGGGCGGCACGGCAGAAACGGTAGCCGGAAAACACCATCAACGACGTGCCCACAGCCAGCACCGCCTCCGACTCGGCTAATGCTACCTGCGCTGCCAGCCGCCGTTCGGCAGGCACCACATCGCCGTAAAACACTACGTCAGGCTTCAGGATGCCGCTGCAGCGCGGGCAGTCGAAAATACGAAAGGTGCTGAAGTCAGTTTCCAGGTCAGCATCGCCATCCGGAGCGTGCCCCGCCTGCAAACCAGTAAAGGTTGGATTCATACACGCCATTTCGGCATGCATGGCGTGGCGCATCATTTGATAGTCGCACACCATGCACTTCACCATGTCCGCTCGACCATGGAGGTCGATCACCCGGCGGGAACCGGCGCGCTGATGTAGGCGGTCAACGTTTTGAGTCACCAACTGCTGGATATAACCCTGGGACTCCAGCGCGGCCAACGCGCGGTGGGCGCCGCTGGCTTGGGCTTCGCGCATGGCGCTAAAACCGATCAGCGCGCGGGCCCAGTAGCGCTGGCGAACGTGATGAGAACTCATGAAGTCGCCATGCTGCACTGGGGGTGGCCGCTTCCACTGGCCATCCGCATCGCGATAATCGGGAATACCGCTGTCGGTACTCACACCGGCACCGGTAATCACCCACAGTTTTGGGTGCCGCTGAATAAAATCAGCCAGTTCCTCGCCCGCCTGGGCAACGCTTTCTGCAATTTCCACGGCCTGCGTCAATCGTTCACCTCTAGGCAATGTGGCTCAAACTCAACGATACTGTATAGCAACAGCGGGCCATGCAACGCGCCCTTTAACGGTTATTGTGCACCCAGGAGATACTCTTATGCAGCACGATCATGACATTATTATTGTCGGTGGCGGCATGGTGGGCGCCGCCATGGCGGCCCGCGTGGGTCATGCGGGCTTCTCCGTGGGGTTGGTGGAACACGGCGATGCCCCTACTCCCCCTAGCGGTGACTATGACCTGCGTATTTCCTCGCTGAATGCGCGCTCGTTAGCCTTTGTTAAGGCCAGCGGCACGGCTTTACCTGAGGAGCGTTGCTGCCCTTTTCGGCATATCGATGTTTCCAACCAGGACGGTACCGGCCACTCGCTGTTTTCCGCTGAAGATAGCGGCATGGATGACTTCGGCATCTTTATCGAAAACCGCACGTTGCAGTACGCGCTATGGCAACGGCTAGAACAGCTGCCCAGCGTCACCTGCTACACCCAATGCGCGCCGTTAAGTACGATCACCTCAAGCACTGGCCGCCTGCTGGAGCTGGATAATGGCAAAACCCTAAGCGCCCGTTTGATCGTCGGCGCCGACGGCGCGCAATCGACCCTACGTGAGCTAGCGGGGATCAACGTTAGTAGCCACGACTACCATCAGCGGGCGATGATCATTAACGTGGAAACCGAGCTGCCCCAGCAGGATGTCAGTTGGCAGGTCTTCACCCCCACTGGCCCCATTGCCATGCTGCCGTTACCCGGCCATCGCGCTTCCTTGGTGTGGTATGACACAGATAAAACCACCCAAGCCCGTGAACAGCTTGACGATGACGCGCTTAAAGCTGCCATCGAAATGGCCTTCCCTAAACGCCTGGGCAACCTTATCCGCATCGTCGCCCGGGCCAGCTTCCCCATCAAACGCCAACACGCCCAGCGCTACATCGGCAAGCGTCTGGCACTCATTGGCGATGCCGCCCATGTGGTGCACCCGCTGGCAGGCCAGGGGTTAAATATCGGCCTGCACGACGCCGACACCCTTGCTGAAATCATTATCCAAGGCCGCGACCCAGGTGACTATGTCAACCTACTCCGCTTTGAGTGCCAGCGCCGCGCGGCTAACCAAGCGATGATCGCCGCCACCGATACGTTTCATCATCTATTTACCGGTGCCAAGCCGCTGCGCCAACTGGGCGATTTAAGCCTGCAGGTTGCTGAGCGCTTCCCGTTCGCCAAGCGCATGATGATGCAGCAAGCCAACGGGCTGAATCCGTTTAAAATGCGCTGAGTCTCGTTTGGGCCGACACCGCTTTACATGCATACTGCCAAAACGGTAGGCCAAACAACCGACGATGGCATTAGCTTCAGCCGCGAGGACGGCCCACAGCTTCTCCGCCCGGGTGACGGCGAAGCCACAGGCGCTGCATCACTGGCCATCCTCTGCTTCAGAGGTCGCCTGTACATGTCTCTCTACGGCATCAATCAGCGCTTGCATACCAAAGGGGTCTAAAGGTTCGCCATTGATGAAAAAAGTCGGTGTTTGGCGAATCTGGTTTGCTCTGACATCCGCCATGTCTTGGTCGATCACCGCCTGTACGTCAGCAGAGGTAAGTTGTTCCTCGGCAGCCGCTCGATCAAGACCCGCTTCGCTGGCGATTTCCAGGATAGCGGATTCATCAAAACTGCCATGAGATGCCCACTGCTCCTGGCGAGCCAGCAGTGCCTCCAGTACCGGTTCGAACACCCCCTGACGACGCGCGACTTCCAACACACGAATGGCCTTATCAGATACGTCGCCGTGGAAAGGCGTGTAGCGCACGATTAGCCGTACTTTTTCCGGATAGGTTTCCAGAATACGTTTGGTAAGTGGATAGAAGGCGCGGCAGGCTTCGCAGGCCGGGTCTAAAAACTCAACAATCGTCACTGGCGCGTCTGCTTGCCCCAGGATTGGGGAGTGTGAACGCACCAAGGAACTCTCGGCCTGGGCACCATTCTCACTGGCCGCCTCAGCTTGCATATCCAAGAGTGCAGGTTTTGATACCATCACGATGGCAGCCGTTAGCATCAACGTACCCGCAAGCATAAAAGACGTTTTTTTGAACATTTTTCTCTCTCTGTTTCAAAGGTGTAGTTAAAAAGCTAGGTCGGGACGCTACGACATGAAGCCAAATGGTAAATAGACATCTAAACGAGCGTGCTTTGGCCTGTTACTCATGCCCATAAAGGTTGGCATCCTGATGCGCGTGATCAACATGCTCAAACTCCAAGCTGGAATGGACAATGTTGAAGCGCTTTTTTAGCTGATCTTTGATCGCTGCTTTCACTGATTCAAGCCGCTGCCAACCTGCTTCCGTCATGACCACGTGGCAATCAAGGGCGGCCGCATTTTCCTGCATCTGCCACAGGTGCACATGATGAATATCCTGGACACCCTCGATGCTTCGTACGGTTTCAATGACGCCTTGCCCGTCAATGTCAGGCGGAGATCCCAGCATCAGCGTGCGGATAGGGCCACCAATTTCTGAGAAGGCAAGGTAAAGAATATACAGCGCAATCCCTATCGTAATGGCGGGATCTACCCAACGCATGTCGTACAGCAAAATCAGTGAGCCGCCGATAATCACGGCGATGGAGGCAAACGCATCCGATAAGTTGTGCAGAAACAGAGCGCGTATATTGACACTCTCTTTTTGCATCGACCAAGTGAGCATGGCGGTAAGTGCATCGATGACAAGCGCGACCCCACCAATGATAACGATGATCCAACCCTGTATCTCAGGGGGATGGATCATGCGCATAGCACCTTCGTAAATCAGATAGACGCCGACGATAATGAGCGTGGTGTAGTTAATGAGTGCTGCCACTATCTCGATGCGGCCATAACCAAAGGTCATGTGCGCATCGGCGGGTCGTCTTGCGATTTTGCGGGCGGCAAAGGCAATGACGAGCGCTGCCATGTCAGAAAAATTATGCAGCGCATCAGCGATAAGCGATAGGCTTCCCGACAGAATGCCACCGACGATTTGGGCGATGGTTAACAGACCATTGGCCCAAATTGAAATGCTGACACGCCGGTCGCCAGAGGCCGGATCAATGTGGGCATGATCATGATGATGTCCCATCTGTTAACCTCATTTGGATTATTCATTCCCTTCACTATAAAACCTCTAGCCACTAAAGCTTCAACCCTTGAGTATTGTCTATTTGCACCGCTCCGGTGGGGTAACGCTTGCCTAGATACTGGCGTAGCGATCGAGCTGCAACTGCTCCGCAAATTGATTGATCGTCTTGGTTAGATTGGCAAAGGTGGGTAAATCCGGTGCCACTACGTGATACCTATAGGCAAGCGCCTCAATCACATCGCACCACATTTACGAGGGGGCAGCGAATCCGTTTAAAATGCGCTAGAACCGACTACGCTGAGAAGGCAGCGGCTCACTGTCGCCAATAACAACCACAATAACCTCTCATCTAAGGATCGCTTATGGCGCTTATACAACGGCACCCTCTGCTCACTGCCTCGGCCGTGATCGGTATCAGCCTAGTGGCCTCTTCATCGGTAATGGCCTGGGATGGCGTGATCGAAAAACAGACCTTCGAGATGGAAAACTTCACGACCCAAGGGGGCATGACCATTCCCGAGGTCACCGTGGGCTGGGAAGCCTACGGCGAGCTCAATGACGCCCGCGATAACGTCATTCTAATCACCCACTTCTTCTCAGGCACCAGCCATGCGGCTGGCCGCTATGAGGAAGATGGGCAGCCGACCGGCTACTGGGATGCCATCATTGGCCCTGGCAAACCACTGGATACCGATGAGTACTACATCATCTCCTCGGATACCCTGGTCAACCTCGGTGCCAATGACCCTAATGTCACCACCACCGGGCCCGCTTCCATCAACCCCGATACCGGCGAGCCCTGGGGGATGGACTTCCCGGTCGTCACCATCCGCGACTTTGTCGAGGTACAGCGCGAGCTGTTAGAGAGCCAAGGGATTGAATCACTGCATGCGGTGATGGGTGCCTCAATGGGCGCGCTACAGGCCATCGAGTGGGCCAGCGCCTACCCTGACCGAGTCGAGCGCTTAATCTCAGTGATCGGCGGCGGCGTTGCCGACCCCTGGCTGCTGGCCACGCTAAGCGCCTGGGCCGCGCCGATTCGGCTGGATGCCAACTGGAACGAGGGTAACTACTACGACGGCGAGCCGCCCACCGACGGCCTAAAAGAAGCACTGAAACTGGTCACTCTCAACGCCAACCACTGGCAATGGGCCAACGAAACCTTTAACCGCGACTGGGCCGATGAAGAACGCGACCCGGCTAAAGATATCAACGCCCGCTACGCGATTGAGCAAACCCTGGATGACATCGCCGCCGCCCGTGCCGCCACCTCCGATGCCAACCACCTGCTCTACCTGGTGCGCGCCAACCAAACCTTTATGGCAGGCCACGGCGATTCACTAGAGGAAGGACTTGCCGCTATCGAAGCACCAACACTGATGCTATACAGCGAAAACGATCTCGTCTTCGCCCCCGAAGGCGTGCGCGGCACCGCAGAGTTGATTGAAGCAGATGGCACCGACGTGACGCTTGAAACCCTGGAAGGCAACCGAGGCCACTTGGATGGTGTTGTTTCCATCAATCAAGCGAGTGATACGTTGCGGGCGTTTTTGAGGTAAGGGGGGGAGCGCTGGCTTTTAGACTAAAGCCAGCGTTTATCACACCAGCGCTGCTTTTTTTGCCAACATTTTAATGCATTCATTGCAGAGCAGCTCAAGTGCGGCCAATACGACGCAATCGGTGAAATACCTACAAGCTCAACCTTAAAATCCCAAAAACAGCATATCCAATGCCGCAGAAATTTCGTCTTGCTGCTCAGCAAGGCTACCCGCAATAAAACGCAATTCGCTTTCAGGCACAGCAGCCATGTACTGAGTCGCCATGACAACCTCTTGGCCCTGAATGTTGAACACCGGGTTTAGCCTTTGAGCAGGAGACGGTGCCGAGGATTTGGGCAGCAGTGGCACGACCACTCGAGTGTTCAAGCCACTGAGAAGATCTGTCTGAACATCCAGCAGATAGCCATCTCCACCCTTGTTTTCAAAGATATCGAAACGGGCCATTAGAACTGACGGTGCCGTGCAAGAGGCAATCCATTCGCGTCAACGTATGCATTCGAGCTTGCAAGGGCTGTGGCATTATCCTCCAACCACTGCTTCTGCTTATGCAGTTTTACCGCCTCCGCAATCCCTGCCTCTGCTGATCGTGAAACATTGATTCCCAGCGCTTTGGCCTCTTTTAGAAGGGCACTATCTAGCGATAGGTTCGTCGGCTTGCGTAGGGATTTGGGAACTTCGGCGGCTTGCATGATGCACTCCTCGCACATAACGATGCACTTAATATATGCGCATATTTATAGCACATCAATGTTGCGCGGCGCCAAGTTCAGAGCTACCTCGTGGATCAGCCATACTTCATTAAACTGGATAGTCTGGCTGCCTTTTTGCTCGGGCTAGCTTCGCCTTCTTTATACTGAAGAAGGTAGAAGGTAGAAGGTTTTAACATCCTGCCGTTTCCCATGCGCTCAGGCGAAACGCCTACTGAGCAACCCCTGCATGGCATTGCCGCCGCCCGCATTACTGCTCTGATTGAAGTGGGCGGCACCGGTAACCCAGGAAGGCAATCGAGGCCACTTGGATGGTGTTGTTTCCATCGATCAAGCCAGCGATACGTTGAGAGTTTTTGAAGCAAGGGCTTGAGCGCTGGCTTTGAGAGAGCCAGCGCTCTGACTCAATGTATAGGCGAATTAACTACCGAGCCTCATGCAAGCGTCCTTCCACATATTTATGAAGAATGCTGGCATCTTTCTTGAGCATCGCCTCAGCATACTGCTGATGCCTTGCGTTTCTGTCATTAACATCTGTCGCTCGTTGCAATTCTGCCGCATCGAATGCGTCCAGAATATCCTGCTCTTCTTTATTCAACCTACTCGTTTTGGATCTCCCAAATAGGCTGGATTGCGCTAACGTCTCCGCTGCCCTGATTTGTGAGCAGAAATGTCCTTGAGACCACCGGAAACATACTTGTGCAGAACACTAGAGACCAGAGATTGGTATGGCAGACCCTCTTCCAACGCTCGGCGCTGAAGCGCCTCAAGATCCCGACTGGAAATACGGATATTGATCCGCTTGTCTTTCTTGAACGTTTCTTCCGCTGCCTTCGTGAGATATTCCCGACGATCAGCATTCAGATCCGATTCAAACTCCTCGGAATCATATGCCTCAAGCAACTCTTGCTCTTCAGGCTCTAATTTAGTCCTAGCCATATTGCCCTCCTAGAAATTTCTTGGTGGCCTTGCGACTGGGAATAATCGTTTTGAGAAAAATTTCTCTCTCATTCTCGACGTACGGTACCAGCCAAGCGTAACCATCAATTCGAATCACAAACAGCCGCTGATTCGGATACCTATCCCTGTTTGGATGAGGCCCATCATCAAGCAAGCCACCTGACTGAAGAGCAAACAGGACATCTTCGAAGGAGACGCCACGCTCGCTCATCAACTGCTGGCTTTTTCAGGATTCCAGTTAGTTTGCTTCATGGGATGAGTGTAGCAAGCATGTGCCTATTGGCATCTTGCTAGCGCGAAGCATAGTGGAACAGGGACATTAGCGGCTAGCGTTTTCCTCGGCCACCTGACGAAGCGCATCGACCAACACGTCGGCGGGCTGGGCGCCCGAGACCAGGTAGCGTCCATCGAGAATAAGCGCCGGTACGGCGTTTACCCCTGCCTCCATGAATCGCTGCTCTGCCGCGCGCACTTCATCCGCGTACTGATCGGAGCGGGCGATGGCCTCAGCGGCGTCGCCGTCAAGCCCGACCTCAATGGCCTTCTCGCGTAGAACCTCTGGGTCTGAAGGGTTTTTCGCCTCACCAAAGTAGGCATCAAACAGTGCCAATTGCAGGGGCGTCTCTAGGTTCTGCGTTGCAGCCCACGCAAGCACGCGGTGGGCAGCGAACGTATTGTTCGCTCGACGCTCCTGGGCGCCACGAAAATTTAACCCAAGCTCTTCGGCCACCGCCATAATCTCACGCTGGGACTGCGCCATGCTGGCAGCATCCTTGCCGTATTTGCGGCACAAGTGCTCCAGGATCGGCTCGCCCTCAGGCGGCATGTCAGGGTTGAGTTCAAAGGGCTGCCAGAAGAGTTCAACGTCGATCTCGCCATCAAGGGTTTCTAGCGCTTGTTCCAAGCGCCGATAGCCGATCGCGCACCACGGGCAGGCTACATCGGACACCAAGTCAATTCTTACCTTTTGCATTTTGTATATCCCTTCGACATATCCCAAAATTCGATCAAACTAAAGAAAGTATGGTACGTGTATATTGTGAGTAACGGCAGTAGTGATTAGGAGACAGATATGGAAAAAGTAGCGTTAGCGTTAAGCACCCTATTACTGATCAGCGGGTGTGCTCAAAACAACAATACCGCCGCATCAGGCACGCCGGACTCAGATGTGTCGACCGAGCAAAACCAGCCCCACCACCCGGAGACCGATCAATGGGTTGGCCGATGGACAGGCGTAGAAGGGCTATTTCTGGACATCAGCAAGAACGAGGCTGCAGGCCCCGGCCATTATCTGCTTGAAATGCAGTACGGCCTGGATGCCGATCAAAGCGGGACCTTCGAAGGGCAGGCCACCGCCGAGGGCATTCGCTTCAACCGCGGGGACGGCCCGCAGTTGCTTCGTGCGGGCGACGGCGAAGCCACCGGCATGAAGTGGCTATTGGAAAAGGAAGACTGCCTGGTAGTCGCAACAGGTGAAGGCTATTGCCGCGACTGACCTGCCCGGCAAGCTTCAACGGGTGGTGGATGAAAGCAGTTATTCTGCCGCCAGTAGTTCAGCAAAGTGGCCCGCTTAATCCAGGGTGTACTTAAACCACCGCTGCTTTAAGCGGCAACCAGCCTCTTTACTTTAAGCTCTTTGCGATGCTGTTCGGCATGCCAAAGCTCGTATTGGGACTGCTGGTTCAACCAGCTTTCCGCAGAGGTATCAAACGCAATAGAAAGCCGCACCGCCATTTCAGGGCTAATACCGGCCTTGCCGTTCAGCACAGCACTGAGCGTTTTGCGACTTACGCCGAGCGCTTCCACAGCGGCTGTAACAGTAAGACCAAGGGGCTCCAAGCAAAGCTCGCGTAATACTTCTCCAAGGTGGGGAGGATTGTGCATCAGCATAGTCGGTACCTCAGTGGTAATCTTCGTAATTCACTATCTCGGCATCTACGTCCTCGAACCGGAACGTCACGCGCCAGTTACCACTAACCGTGACTGACCAGATTCCAGAGCGCTTACCTGGGAGTTCGTGCAAGCGAAGACCTGGCAAGTCCATATCGTTGGCATCTGACGCTACATTGAGTTGACCAAGAATAAGCCGAAGCCTCTTTGCATGCGCGGCCTCTCCCACTTCATTGCTCTGCCCTTAATTCTTCCTCTTATATTGTAGACAATACCGCTTCGGAAAATTCTCGTGGCGCTTCTTGCGGGAAATTGTGACCAACCCCGGGCATCACTCTGTGCTCATACTGTCCGGTAAAGAAATGATGATGATCCGCAGATCCGGCTAAAGGGGCAACGCCATCGTCGTGTCCATCTAACGAGATAGTTGGCACGGATATTTTGGGCAACTTAGTCAGACGCTGTTCGGTTTCTTCGGCTGAAGGGTCTCCAGGAACCAGACCAAAGCGATGCCGGTATGAATGAATCACCACGTCAACAAAGTCTGGATTATCAAATGCGATAGCTGTCTGGTTGAAATCTTCGTCCGTAAAACTCCAGGTAGGCGACCAAAGCTGCCAAAGAAGTTTACAGAGCTCACGACGGTTTTGAGATAGCCCTGCCCGCCCTCTTTCAGAGTGAAAATAGTACTGATACCAATAACGGTATTCATTTTCTGGAATCTGAGGGTTAGTCGATCCTAGAATGTCCTGAATGTTATAACCACCTACCGACACAAGTGCTTGAACACGCTCAGGCCAAAGAGCAGACAATATACATGCAGCACGACCACCCCAGTCATATCCGGCGAGCACAGCCCTCGAAATCTCAAGTGAATCCATCAATGCAAGAAGGTCATGAGCAAGCACTGCCTGCTGACCGGAACGTGGGGTATCTGAACTTAAAAACTGCGTTGATCCATATCCACGCAAATAAGGCACGATTACACGACAGCCCTTTGAAATCAAAATAGAACTTACCGCATCATATGCATGCACATCATATGGAAAGCCGTGAAGAAGAAACACTGGCGTCCCGGTTGGCGGGCCGTTATCAAAATAGGCAATGCTCAAAACGCCCGCCTCGATCTGCTTCAACATGGTCGCTGCCCCCTTAATGTCTCATGGTCTCATTACCGTTCAGCACGATGCTCATCTGTTTGCGGCTTACTCCCAATGCTCCGTAACAGTAAGGCCTAAGGCTCCAAGCAAAGCTCACGTAATCCTTCACTAGGATGGGGAGGTTTATGCATCAGCATTGGCGGCACTTCAGTGGTAATCTTATGTGCATTATAAAAGCGTGTCAGCCTATTACCATGCTTACAACAGCGTTAGCTTTCAGCGCTCTATTACTTATCAGCGGGTGCGCCCAAAACAGCAATACCGCCGCATCAGGCGCACCGGCCTCAGGTACGTTAACCGCTCACCACCAGATGACCGACCAATGGGTTGGCCGATGGATTGGCGTTGAAGGATTATTCCTGGAAATCAGCAAGGACGAGACTGCAGGCCCGGGCCATTATCGCCTTCACATGCGCTACGGCCTGGATGACGACCAAGTCGGCACCTTTGAAGGACAGGCCACCGCCGAGGGCATTCGCTTCAACCGCGAGGGCGGCCCACAGCTGCTTAGTGCGGGCGACGGCGAAGCCACCGGAATGAAATGGCTATTGGAAAAGGAAGACTGCTTGGTAGTCGCAACAGGTGAAGGCTATTGCCGCGACTGACCTGCGCGGCAAACACTCCAGGGGCGGCGGGATGAAGTCGGTTAATCACCCGCCAGTTCAGAAAACTGGCCCGCTTTATCCAAAGTGTATTCGCCAAAATCCCGCGCCAGGTAAAGCGAGCCCGAATAGGCGCGCTGGGCCTCGTTTCGGATGTCTTCAATGGAAGGCGACGCATGGGGGTTGAGCTGGTAACGGGGACTAAAGTGCGTCAGCACCAGGTTGGGCAGCTGTACCGATTCGGCAAACGCCGCGACAAGCTTGGCGTAGCTATGCCCCACATCACCGGCCTTCTGGGCCATCTCTTCGGTGTAGGTGGCTTCATGCACCAGCACCTGTGCGCCCGCGCACGCCGCAAACAACAAGTCAGGCTGGTCATTGTCCCCAGCGATCACCACTTTTCTCGGCTTGTGCTTGAAGATCAGGTAGTCATGGCTTTTTAAAAGCTCACCCTCAAACACAACATCAAACCCTTGCTTCAACTGCCCCCACAACGGCCCCCTCGGAATCCCCTTTTGCGCTAGCTTATCCACGTCCAAGGCGGCGTCGACTTTTGTCTCCGTAAATCCATAAGCGTAGGACGGCGCCCGGTGTGAAAGCCTGGAAGTGGTAACCGCCATGCTTTCAAACTCAACGCTTGGCAGCTCGTCCGAGGCGATAAACTCCAGGGTGAAGGGCAAGCATAGCTGCGTGACCTCACAGGTAGCATCCAACCATGCCTTGATGCCTGCGGGCGCCACAATGGTCAGCGGCGTTTTCCGGCCACCCATTCCCGCACTCGCCAGTATGCCCGGCAACCCATAGCAGTGGTCGCCGTGCACGTGGGTAATAAAGATGGCTTTCAGCGAATGGAAAGACAGCTTCGTGTGCAAAACCTGATGCTGGGTGCCCTCACCACAATCGATCAGGTACCAGCCCTTCCCTTTGCTCTCTTGTAAGGCGACCCCGGAGACGTTTCTGGTTTTAGTGGGTACACCAGCGGAGGTGCCGAGGAACAGTAAGTTCATAGTTTGCTCGTCATTTATTACGCCTCCGCTTGAGAAGCAAGGGCCTGAACTTCCAAAGGGCGAAGAACATACAAATTAACCATAGGGCGCCCATGGATCATATTTATGAGAGAAAAACGCTCAGACTAGAGTGAAGTGGGGATACGGTAAGTTATGCATCATCATTAGCCGTTGTACTCATGAACAATAAGTCATCTGTAGACTCAGACTCGATAACAAAGAAGCCAAGGCTTGAATACAAAGAACGAGCAGCATGGTTATCTCGATAGACACGCAGCGTAACCGTCGATGCGACTGTTAATTGCCTGGCCTTTTCGATGAGCTTTTCGCAAAGCAAGCGGCCTGCGCCATTCCCTCTTGCTTCAGGCGAAATGATAATCCTCCCGATATGAACAGAGCCCTGCTTTCCGGGCCAGAACTGGCCAAAACCAACGCAGTTGTTATCGATATCGGATAAACAATAGTTAGAGCAACCTTCTACAGCGAGTAGCTCAGGCAAATTGGCTGCAACAAAGGGAAACGGCACGGATGAGCCAGCCCAGCGAGCACAGGCCTTCTCATCACTGATCCAAGTCGCAATAGCGTCATAATCGGTTTTTACGGGTGTTCGCAGAGTTGTTTTCATATGTCTAACGCCGTTCAAAATGCGCGGTTACAAAATGGCGGCGAAGCCGCAATAGAGTAGGCGTCGGCGTAACGGGTCTTGTTATGGTTTGAATCCAGGTGGAATGTCCCAAAGTTGCACCTCAATATAGAGTTCAAAATCAGTTTCCCAATATCGCTCATAAGGAACCACCTGATCATTATCAGGAACCCCAAACCGCTCAACGATTTCGCTCACCTCGCTAAGCAAAAACACTTGATTGAAGTAAGGCTTATCGCCTCGGATAACGCAACAAAGCTATCCGGATAGGTCAAGGACGTTGTTTCAGGATCAAGCTCCAATAGAGGTATTTTCAGCTCACTTTGGTCAGCGTTCAAATCACGAAACCAAGGAGATTCTCCAAGCACGAGATAATAGGGATGACGACAGCGCGGCTTACCTCCTCGCGCAACGAAAAGTTCACGCAGCCGAGCTTCAACCTTGCTGCGAACTTCAATGTAGTTCCTGCCGTAGCGCCGTCGATAGCCGGGATCACGCTGATGACGCGTCAGAAGATCTAAGAAGATTGGATCTTTTGAGCCCGCTGGAAGTTCGGAGAGACTCCGAAATGGGCCAATCTCAGGTAGATAGTAGTGGGTAGCAAATTCTGGGAGTCTCATCTCTGCATCACGACTGAAGCGTTGGTTGGGATGAAATAATGACGGTTTTCTCAAAGGCACTTTCCGACTGACATAGCCTGAGAAAATCATTCGCAAACTGCTCCCACCCAACCGCTGTAAGTGCAATCGGCCGCACGCGGCGAACATGCGCAATGGCCTCTTGCGAAGCTAGGCCGTAATATCGAACAAGTATATAGGCCAATAAAAGGCCCGTACGATCTTTACCATGAGTGCAGTGTACAAGCACGGGGTTTCCACTCTGAATCTGCTCCCATACCCAGCGGCTTGTCTCCTCCAGAGCAGGCCAAGCAACTTCAAACGCATCGGGCTGCGGGGGTTCCTGGACGAGAATTGGAATTCTTTTATGAGCGATGCCAACAGCCTCCAAACTGGTAACATCAACCCCATATCCGCGGTTTAGGGTGAGGACTGCACGAATACCACCGTTATACAACTCTTGAGGATCCCAAGCCGCATTATTAGGCCCTGGTCGTCCTGCAAGAGCCCCTTCAATGAGCCAGAATAAGTGCTTCATATTCAGTTTCCCCAACACTTCAAATAACCGGTGCAAATGTAGCGCAGCGAAATTTGGATCCGAGTTAATTTTTCTTTTTAGGCTTTTGCCATAAAAATGGCGACTCGTTCCAACCCAGCGTCGCGATGAACTTCACCTTTGTGAAATTCATCACTCTCAATGGTGGCCAGAAGGTTACGGCGCTGAGGATAGCGTACAAATATAAAATGATCCCAGCGATCAGCTAGCATACACTCCTTGTCACTGCTGAATAACCCAAGGGGCTTCCCACCATAAACTGGATATGCGCCCCTTCGCAGCAATTCAAATCCCGCAATTTTGGAGTAGCGGTCATAGGCCTGTTTGCCGCTAATACCCTTTGTGACCTCGTAAGAATTATTATATTCTGCTTTCGGTTTATATTTATTCAAATTGTAAACAAAAAGAGGCTCGTCAAGATTTTGGGCTCTTGCTACTTTCATTTGATTCTCATCGGGCCAGACTGCGTTATTCTCGGCCTTCCATGTTGCTGTAGGGATGCCTTTGTCGGTGATACCTTTGAACAACCGAACACCCCTAGAGATGATCTTAACCATATAAAACAGTGCTGATGGTTCTGGTTCAATTGCAAGAACGGTATGCTCAGCGCAAACCTGATCTAGAGTTTCATCGAAGGTCGAAAGAAACTTGAAAGCTGCTTGAGTGGATGGAAACTCATCAATGATAATTTCATCTACCCACATCCCTTCTCGTGCAACAGGGTCTGCCTTAACTCGAAACAGCCTTTTGCTATTGAAGCTATTTTCACTCTCTTTCAAAAACTTACTATAGCCATTAAGATCTTTAACTTTCAGGTGGAAAACAAAAGCCACTTTTCTTATGCCAGCCTCTTCTAAGGACTTACTGAATGACTCTTTATCAATTGAGAAGGGCATATTCATTTCGATTCCATACTCAAGCTTAGCAGTAATTATACGGAAGGCTCCAGGGCCTCAATAAACGTCTCGGCGCAGTCATTGAGGTTATGTAACCTCCTTATTCGACTCTACCTCATTGCCTCCCCTGAGAGCAAAGCCAATTTTGGTGATAAAATATCCAAAATTCGCTTAACTGCGCGCTTTTCCAGATATAATAATACTTTACTCATGGAAATGAGTATTCAGACGATGGCATATTGCGGGCAGGTCTTGTTATCACAGTGAAAGAGTCGCTTCGATTTTATGGATAAGAGTAACCGAGCCGAGCAAGGTTAAAACTAACTGAGAGGCCGCTGGCGGTGTTCGAAATGTTTGGCGATCGCGAAGCTGATAAGCAATATTAGCGGCACGAAGCATTCATTAAGGCTTGTAGCGTGTCAACGTAATGCCGCAAGCGATGAGGCCTGAAGAAACAAACCGCCACACGCCGAAGCCTTCTTTTAGAATGATGGTGGAAATAAGCGCCGCGAACAGCACACTGGTTTCGCGTAGCGCCGAGACCATGCCGAGTGGGGCGTAGGCCATGGCCCAGATAACGATCCAATACGCACCGACCTGCATTCCACCGCCGACAACGGCGGGTGCCAAATTGCTGGATATAACTCTTTTTATCTCCGTGGCTTTCCATGTCAAAGCAATCGCAAACGTCAGCAAGCCGTTGCCGAGGGTCAATAAAACAGCAAAGCCGAGCACCGAGCCAGCTTGTCGTGCGCCCAGGCCACCCACCAGAGTGTAGGAAGCAATAAAGGCACCAGTACCTAGAGCAAGGAGGATAGCGCGGGGATTGCTGGTAATACCGGTGCTTGTATCGAACGCTAGCGACATCACGCCAACCCCGAGAAACAGCACACCGAGTAACGGGACAAAACCCAACATTTCGCCAGCGAACGCGGCAGCGCCAAGGGTAACGAGTAAAGGCGCCGATCCACGCGCGATGGGATAGACCTGGCCAAAATCGCCATAGTGGTAAGCCATGGGCAAACAAAAGTGATATGCGGTATGAATCAAAATGGCTAAGCCAAGTAGCGGCCAGCTTGCAGGATCGGGGAGCGTAACAAAAGGCAGAGCGAATGCAGAAACCAGACTGCCCAACAGGGTGATCACCGCCATGACGGCGATCCTGTCGCCACTCACTTTAACGATCGCATTCCAACTGGCGTTAAAGATGGCGGCGAGCAGTACAACCATTGTTATTTCTAGGCTCATGTCATCGTATCCTTGAGCGGCAGGATGCTACGTTAAGAAAAACTAGTTTTCCCAGCATAGTCCAAATTACGATGCACGTAGGTGGCTGCACTCGCCAGTATGCCCGGCAGCCCATAACAGTGGTCGCCGTGCACGTGGGTAATTAAGATGACTTTCAGTGAATGAAACGACAGCTTTGTGTGCAACACCTGATGCTGGGTTCCCTCACCACAATCGATCAGATACCAGTCCTGACCCTTGCTCTCACGCAAAGCAAACCCGGAGACGTTTCTTTGCTTAGTGGGCACACCGGCGGATGTGCCGAGGAAGAGTAAGTTCATGGCTTGTTCGTGCTCTCGCTTATGCGCTCTCTTTGGGAACAAGGCAGTGGATTGCCAGATCGCTAAATTTAACCAGTAGTGCTTAATACCTGCCTCCAACCCCTCGCTTGTAGCGAATGACCAGAGGAAAGTGGGTCGACTACAAGGCATTGTTGGGCATCAATCTAACTCGGAATTTCCGGACATATGCGCCAACTCATAGTGTCGAACCTCCTTCGCATAAGTAGCATATTTTGTAGAATCAAGAACTTCATGCTTCTTTTTGAATTGAATCCTGCTACCGGGAAACTCGATGTTAGCATCATCTACCAAACCGAGGATTAGTTGGCTTTTATTCGGTTTGTTGCTGACTATAAAGTTAAGAATGTTGGAGAGGTTTCCTTGATCTTGCTCCTGTTGATTCGGAGCATCAATAACAAGAGGAAAATTCAAATTCCCACTGCCCTCTATTACAAGAGAGGCAACTGAAAAAAAGTATGCCAATACGCCTCTTGGAAGGTCACTTCCACTTTCATCAATAGACGCATTTACGTTTTTAAACACCTGATCACTTAATCCTGTGACATGCAACCTTCTAGCATTTTTTTCAAACCTTTCCCCATATTCTCGAACTATTTCTTTGCGTCTATCAGCATCATCAAACTTGTCTGCCGATTCTTTTAGGGCAGCTTGACTCAGCTCAACTTCTCCTAGGTGAATTTTGATATCTTCAGCTTCTTTCTTTAGGTGATTCATGAGAGATTTCTTGCCTTCAATATCGATGACATCTTTAATTTTTAATTTTCCACGCTTTTGGGCAAGTATTTTATCGATTGAACGTTTTGTAAAAGAAGCATTCTCTAATTCTGCCCGGATAGATATAGTTTCCTTTTTGGTTCGCGTTAAATCTTCGCGAAGCGACGCGAGCAAATCTGTGCAGGTTTCAGCATCTTGAGCTATTGCAAACCTTTCCGTGAATGAGTTCTCATACTCTGCTCCACAAGTTGGACAATCTACTAATTTTTCTAAATTTGATTGAACATAGGAATAATCAGCATTCAGTTCATCGCGGGTATGAGCAACAATTTCTATCTGAGCTTCAAGGCGGATTTGTTCTGTCCTAGTTTCAGAGATTCTATGCTTGTATTGAGCTTGTTTTTTCTGCAATTCGTTGCATTTTGAAACAAGTCGTTCAATGTCTTTTTTGAATTCATTTAAATCAATATTGAAATCGACTGAAGAAAGCTCTTTGATAGTTTTTAGTTCAATAGATTCGATTGACTTTAACTGCCTCAAGGGTTCTTGCTTTTCTTGCTCCAGAATTTTTATTCTCGCATTTAATGCGTACCATTCATCGGGCCTTAGACCGAGAAAATAGCTGGTTAATGTTTGTTTCCAGTTTGCATACTGTCCGAGCTTATTGAATGAGCACCATGTTCCTGACCAACCTTTGTCTTGATCAAGGTAAAAGGGCAAAAGCATATATGCTGGGGGTGGCGTCTCTTGAAGCCCTTGCCTGTTTGTAATCTTGAGGTTGAAGCCGAACAACTTCGCCAGCGCAGGCGCAAGTTCATTGGTGACGCTTTCGTATGAGCCTATTAGCTGGCCTTCCTCTGAGAAAAGAGAAAAGGCACCTCTGTAACGATATATAGAGTAGCTCTCTTCATCAAGTTTAAAGTGAACTAATGACCCAATGTCCGCAGCTTTCCAGTTTCGATGTATTTTTGGCGGTTCCGCGCCAAATGTTGACAATAAAGTTTTAATTACAGACGACTTTCCAGTGTCATTATCCCCTTGGATAAGGGTGATATCAGGATCGAACTTTAGCTTCAGAGCTTTCTTTTCTACGTGCGATACGAGAAGCATGCTTTTTAACAGCAATTTTTTCATGGCTTTTGCTCCTCAGATTCCGAACTAATTTCCTGTAATGGTTCATTTCTGGTTATCTCCCTACAAATCATTGCCGCTATTTTGACGGTGTCGAATACTGCAGACTCAGCTGGATCAAGCTTTTCCACAACTTCAGCAGCAAGCGATATAATCGTGCTGTTGCCACTTTGAGCTGCGATGTTTACTGTTGATTGAACAAGCTCTGATACATCTATAAATTGTTCATTACTGGAATTCATTTCATCTACTAAGACTTGATTCCATGCCTTCCTAATGTTTTTTAATGTCAATCCGTTACAACCTTCGTTAAGGAGTATTGAACATGCATCGCTCCATAACTGAGCATTACTTCTTTGACCTACCATTACCGCAAGCATGTTGTCAAATTCTTCTTTAGAAAGACTTTTTTCCTTAATTAGGCTGTGTGATCTGACTCCAGTGTTCTCGAAATTTGTTTTTCTCCTCACTTCGTCGAAAACCGCTCTGTAAGCTAAGCCTATATTTACTGTTTCGTAGGGAAATTGCTTTTCAAAAAAATCAGACAGTTTTCCTTTTGTCTGATTAACATGATCTTCAATAGTCAGTAACGTACGCTCAAATTCGAAGAGGTTTAAGCCAGACAAATTCGAATGTGATTTATTTTCTGCTTCTAATGCATAAGCGCAAATTGACTTCTCATCAGCATGCATCTCAGAGAAGCATAATTCCGAAAAAACAGCTTTTTTACCAGACTTATTATCTTTTGTACTGAGGCCTTGATTCGAAATAAATGCCAGTTTTACTGTGAAATCCGGAAAATTTTCGTAATTTTTATAAAGTTTTCTAAGTATTGATGACTCGTGATCTTTGTTCGTGCATTTTGCTAAGTTAGCAATAGTCCATTTTCCACTTTTCTTAGATTTGACTTGGTAGAAGCAAGCAGAATCTGGGGTTCTGCCGTGATTGAAGACCACAATGTCTTCGTGGTGATCAAATACAACCAAGTAATTTTGTCCATCTTCATGTAATTCTAGAAAATGGCAGATTGACCAATTTTTCTGGTAGTCGAAACGATTCGACGAGCTCGATCCCGCAGTTTCTCTTGGGGGGAGGTTAGAAAACTGGTTCAGAGCACTGGATGTCACGATACTTTCCTTGAGGCCTAACATTGATTATATGCCAGGCTGCATAACCTCAATGAACGCGCTGGCACGGTCATTGAGGTTATGTAGCCATCTCGTTCGACCCTACCCCATTGACTCTTCTGCTTGCAAAGCAAATTTCGGCGTTATAGCCAAAATTCGCGCCATCGTGTTTTGCTCCGCCCAATTCTAGCTAAGCGCCACACAAACCATCTCCCCACCAAACCACTGCTGCTTAAGCCCCCGCTGCTTTTCCAGCAGCAGCGTTAGGTAGTCGCGCAATGGATGAGCGGCTGGCAGCGCAGCGAGGTGTTTGCGCAGCCTACGCTGGTAAGAAAACTGTTCAGCAGGCACATGCAATGGCGTGGCGTTTTGAGTAAGCCATTCAATGCCGGGCAGGAGTATATGCGTGGCGTTGCTGTCGAGCGCTAGCGTGACGCCTTTAACATCGAAGTCACCGGCGTAGATGTGTGTTCGGCGGGTTTTGTGCCAAGCATCAACCAGTAACACAAAGCCACCGCCGTAGTGGCTGTCACCGCGGTATACGACCAGCGGGTTTGTGTAGCCGTTTAGCGCTGGGAGTTCCGGCGAAAACTCATAGAAGCTGTCCAGGTTTTCTACCTGAATGAGGGCGCTAAAGGCGCTCAGCTTTAACGCATGCACATCCACGTCACGAATAGCGCGTGGCTCGTTGGCAAGCCCGGTTGTTGGCTGCGGCGGAAAGCTGACGAGTACCCTTCGTCCACGGGGGCTTTCGCGGGTTGCCTTGTCTTCCTCTACGCCCTCTTTCGCCTGGGCGCTGCTGGTCAGGCCGCTGAGCGAGCGGCCTAGCGGCGCTATTCGCGCGCTCTCTAATACGTCATTAATCTGCGCCAGAAAGGCGGCGTCAAAACGCAGCGCTTTACTGTTGATTCGCGTGGCCAGGTCAATGTCGTGCTGGTGGCACCAGGCTACTACGTCGTCTACCCACTGGCGGCGGGGCTTCTCCACCGTGGGTTGGCGGAGAAGTTCACGGGCGACGCCGTTAAGGCCATTGCGTGCGCGGCTGGGTAGGTTCATACGGCCAGCTGCAGTTCTACATCGTGGATCAGGCGCAGGTGATTGAATTGGCTGGCCTGGCTCTCCTGCTGTTTGAGCCGGAACGCTTTCTGATCGCTGCGCGGCAGGCCTTGGTATTCGGAAATCACCTGGAAGAGCCAAATTTCATCCGGCCACTCCAGCGGGCTTTCGCGCAGGTACTCAAGGGCGCTGATCGGTTCCGCCTGGGGCTGGTCGATCACGCTTAAATAGAAGTGTTCTACATCCTGCTTGAGCGCCTGCTGGCGGGCGGCGGCGAGGCTGCTCTCTTGCGCTTGTGCTGGGGCCGCCGCTTCAACCGTTTGCGTGGTGTGACGCGGTTGGGGTAGCTGGTGCAGCAGCTCGGCAAGCAACCGGCTATCCAGGTTGCGATCCAGCGCCGGGGCGGCCGCCGCGCTTAGCGGTGCGGCTTGATTGACCAGCCCTGGTACCTCGCTGCGCCGGGCGTAGTTGCCCGGCACAAAGCCGGGATGTTCGCGCATAAAGGCGGCCATGCCACTGATCAGGCGGCTGCGCGCCTGCTGTTTGCGAAAGCGTGCCATTAGTTCGATCAAGCGCCGCTGCACTTCGCGCAGGCCGGTGTAGTGGTTACTTAACTGCTGTTGAAGCTGGCTGATCAATAGCTTGCGCAGGCTGCCGTCGCTGCCCACTAGCTCGATCAGCTCGTCGAAGTCGATAAGAGCCAGGCCATCCAGCAGCCTTGCGATCTGCTTCTGGGCGCGGTCGTTTTCGCGGATCTTGTCGTTGAGCTGGCTGACGAACCCAAAATCGCTATTCAGCCGCTGCCATAGGCTGTCGATGGCATCGGCGAAGCGCCCGTTCAGGTCATCGACTTCCTGGCGCAGGCGCATTAACTGCTGCTCCAGCCGCCAGTGCTCGCCGCGGCTGCGCGCCTCCCGGTAGCTGTGTACCAGGGCGCGAATCAGCTCCAGGGTTTCCGCTACATCGGCATTCACATGGCGGCGGGTCTCGTCGGCGAGCATTTCGGCGATCAGTTCGCGCACCTTGGGCGCCAGCTTCACACCGCTCTGCTCGTCCGGCCGCCATAGAATGCGCGCCGCCAGCAGCTTGCGCAGCGCACTATCGCTAAGCGATTCCAGCGGCACTTCATCGCGGGTGTAGGCTTGCATCAGTACATCGGCGTGCTTGCCGAGCAGCGCCAGCCGTTCGCTGCCGGTTTTGAGCAGGCGGCTTTCCAGGGCATGTTCTCCGTTCGAACTCACAACAGGGCCTCCTGGGAACCGGAGCCCTCCTCGCTACCCTCTTCAATGGGAAGGTTCTCTTCATCGCGAATAAAGCGCACCAGATCCACCAGGTAGTCGATCTTGCCGGTGACCACGAATACCTGCCGCTCGGCGTGGGGCTGAAGCAGATAGCCGTGCTCTTTCAGGCGCTTGAAGACTTGCTTAACCTGGGCATCGAGCTGGTCACTTTGCGAGCCAAAAAAGCTGTCGGTGGCCAGGCGTTCCAGGCGTTCGCGCAGGCTTTGGTTGTCTTCGCACTTGGCGCTGAATTCGGCGGGCTTGAGCACATCGCCGGGGGCGGCCAGGGTGTCGCGGCCCAGGGCCTCTTGAACCAGTTGCAGCCACTCCAGCAGCGGCAACAGGCTATTGAGCGTATCGCCGAGCTGGCGGGAGAGCTGATCCCGAGCGTTGTCATTGAGCTGACGCCAGGCCAGAAAATAGACGCTGCCGTCTTCGTTGCTGGCCAGCCGCCGGTTAAGCGGCCGCAGGTATGTATCGATCTCTTCCCGGGTCTCTTCATTGGTGAGATGGCGATAGCCGCTCTCATCGCTGATCGGGCAGACAAACTCCCCGGCCAGCAGGCGCTCTAGCAGTGGGCCATGTTCGATCATACCGTCACCTCCTGCTGATGTTCCTGGAGCCGTTCGGCCAGGCGGCTTAGCCGTGGCTCGATGCGTTTTAATACCCGCTTGTTGGGGTTAGCCTCATCGCGATCGATCAGGTAGCGGTTGGCGAACAGCAGCAGCACATCGGACTCGGGGTTGGGAAACGCGCCGACGATATGAATGCGGTTGCTGTCGCAGGCGTCGAACAGTTTTTCGACGTTGTGGTACGCCAGGGTGCCAATCTCATCGATGGGCCAGTGGATGGCGATGTCCGCATCGCCGCGCAGCAGGCGGGTAAAGGCGAGTAGGAACTTGCACAGAATCAGATACGCCATGCCGTGGCTGGAGGACTCCAGCAGTTGGCGGTCGTTCTTGATCACTAGATCGGTGCCGCCTTCGTTCAGGTGCAGCTCCAGACGCAGCAGGCTTTCGAAGCTGTACTGCTGGTCGCTGCGCAGCAAATCGACCACGTCCGCTAGGGCGTTGAGGTAGTCGTCGCTGGGTAGCGTCTGGCCGGATTCCCGCCACTCTTTATAGCGCTGGGCGAACAGCTTCAGCGGCTCCCAGAAGCCCAGTTCATCGATGGTGGACTGGATGCGCACTTCGGCCTTGGTGATGCCTTCCAGGCGCAGGTCATCGGCGACTTCTTCGGAAAGTCTACGGCTTTGGGCGCTGATGCGCCGGTTCAAATCCCGGAACACGGTGAAGAACTTATCCAGGTCGTCACTGAGGTTGCGCCCTTCCTGAATCAGCTGCTGCTGTTGATCTTCCAGCAGTTTAAGCATGTCGCGCAGTAGCGGCAGCTGTAGGCGCGGGTTGTCGCTCTGCAGTTTGCTGCGCTCGCTCTCCAGCGCTTCGGCGAATCCGCTGCTGGCGTCCTTGATCAGTTGGCTTTCGACCTCCAGGCAGCCGCGGCGCAGCTGCTCGATGAGCTGGTGGCGATTGCCCAATGCCTGGCGGGCGCGCTCGATACGCTCGTCCACATCGCCCAGTGGCGTACCGGGCGCTTGGCCGTCGGGCTCGATGGCCAAGCTTTCCAGTTGGGTGAGTAGCGGCTTCAAGGCTTCCAGGCAGGCGTATTGGCTCTCCCGCTGGGTTTTTAGCGTGCTGACCGTGCTCTGGTGGGTTTTGCGCGCGGCCTGAAAGTCATTTTTCAGGTGTTCTTTATCGCGCTGCAGCTTTTGTTCCGCCTGCTCCAGCTCGGCTTCCTGGGCGACCAGCTGCGGCTTATGCTGCCCCCACTCGACGCGCATAAAGCGGGTGTATTCGGTGAGTTCATCCTGGCGGGCGGCGGTGACGCGGATGCGTTCATCCTGGCTGGCCAGCCGCGCCTTGGTATCTTTTAGCTTGGCGGGGTCGACGCCCTGCTCGGCCAGCTCCTGGCTAAAAGCCTCTTCCAGTTCCGCGCGCTGGCGCTGGTGTTCGCTGTTGGCGTCGCTCAACTGCTGCTTATACTGGCGCAGTTGGGCATCCAGGCTATCCACTTGGCTCTGGCCGTCGGCTTTTAGCTCCAGCAGTTGGCTTTGATGGGTCTCGCTTAGCGCGACGAGCGCCTGCTGCTTCTCTTCGCGCAGCTCCTTTTGTGCCTGCTCCTGGCTGGCTAACGCGGTTTGATGGGCTGCGCGACGCTCCTGCTGGCGCTTAGTGTGGCGCTCCTGCTGCTGGCGGCGGGCCTCTATCGCAAACTCTACTTCCTGCTCGGCGCGTTTGTGGGCCATGCGGCCCTGATCCTGGGCTTCATCGGCCTGCTGCACCCGCTCGTTCTGCTGCTTGAGTGCTTTCTCGGCGGCCTGGCTCTCCGTTTGCACCCGGCGTTTGGCGGTGTCCGCCTCTTCGATGGCGGCCAGCAGGCTGGCTTCATCCTGGGCGTAATCCGGCAAAGCAATGGCGGAAAGATCCAGCGCCAGCCCGAACAAGTCATCGCTCGCGCCTTCCGCCAACTGCGGGGCGAGGTCACGCCGCTCCAGTAGCTCCGGGGCAATCACCTTGCCCAGCTGCTGCTCCCAGCCGGGGCGGTGGTAGCGCAGGAAGTGGCGCAGGCTGCCCTGCTCCGGGTCGCGCTGCTGATAAAGCGCAAAGCAGCGCTGCTCGGCGCGCTCCAGCTGTTGGCGAAGTTGCACCAGCTGTTGTTCGGCACTGTCGCGCTCGCGTTTGCGGCTTTCAAACTCCCGGCGCAGGCCATCCAGGGTAGCGGCCGATGCGTTGCGCTCCTGCTGGGCCTGATCCAGGCGCGCCTGGGCAAGCTCCGCTTCGGATGCCTCTTCGGCGGTCTGGGTCGATAGCGAGAGCTGCGCTTTGAGTTCAGCTAGCTGCTCGACACCGAGTTCCAGCTGCGCCTGGTACTCGCCCTCCAGGCGTTGGCGCTCCTGCTGATAGCGTTCGTTGAGCTGCTGTTCGGATTCCCACTGCTGCTCCCGACGCAGGGCTTTCTCTTCGACCAGGGCGTCGATCAGCTCCTGGGATTCACGGGTCTGGCGGGCCAGTGCTTCGGAAAGCTCGCGCAGCCGCCCATCCAGGCGCGCCTGGCTCTCTTTTACCGCGTCCTGCATCACGTTCAGGTGGGTGCGCAGCTGGTCGCGCTGCTCCCGCCACTGGGGCAGCGCGTTGATGTCACGCTCCAGGGCGGGCATGTCTGCATCAGCGTAGTGCTCGTACTGGGTTTGCAGGTCGTTGAGGCGGCGCTGGGTCTGCTGCAGATCGCTAACCACTTCGCTGTGGCTGTCGTTCAGCTTATCCCGCGCTTCTGCGTAGTCGCTTTCCCGCTGCTGGAATTCGCGCTGGTGGCGGGCAAGCTCAGCATCCACATCGGCCATGCGGCGCTCTGCTTTCTGACGGTCGTCTTCCAGTTGGGGTTTCAGTTGCCAGAGCGTGGCATCCAGGTCGGCGAGTTCACGGTCGATACCGGCAAGTCGGGCCAGCGATGCCTGCAGCGGTTCCAGGCGCATGGATTGGCGCATCTGGGCAATCCACTCCCGCGCCTTGGTGTTGCGAATCCGGGTTACCGGGAGTTCAACGCCATCCTCTTCGAAAATCGCCGCCAGCATGGTTTTGAGGGTGTCCATCTTGCCCTCTTTGGCATGCACCGCAGAAACCAGCTTTTCGATATGGCGGATGCGTCGCTCGGGTTTCACAAGGCTGAACTGCGACGCGATCTGGCGCAGCTTGAGGCCGTCGCGGCTGTTGCCGTGCAGTTGAGTAAAGTCGTTCTGGATCACCGAGCGAAATTCAGAGGTAGCACCCAGCTTGGGCGACACCGGCGTACCATTTCGTCGCAGGCCGCTGGCCCACTGGGTGTAGTCCAGCGCCGCCACGCCCGCGTCGCTCTCCACCAGATAGTCTTCCGGCTGGTAGGGCGCGCCGACAAAGCGATACTCCACCCCGCCCTCGGCCTTGCGGGTCAGCACCGCCTGGCAGATATTGCCCGCTTCGCGGCGGTACTCGTACACCAGGTAGCTGTTGCGATTAGGCAGGTAAAACGCATCGAACTTCATGCGCGTTTTGGGCACGACCTTGTTGGGTAATTCGCCGTAGAACACCGGCACCAGCCGCTGTAGCGTGGTTTTACCGGAGGCGTTGGTGCCGCAAATATTGGTGTGACCGTCCACACTCAGTTCAACCACCCCTTCCAGGTGGCCGTGAATCATCACGATGCGTAGCAGGTGGGCCATGCCGTGTCCTTTCGTTTACTAATCGGATCGTTATGCTGATCGCTGAAAGTGGCTATATTGCCAGACACAGACCAAAGCGGCTACGCGGCTAAACATAGGGGCGCTAACATAGCACTAAGTGCTATATATTAATGATAAGAATTACAATGACAAAGCATTAACCGAAGCCATTAAGCATGGCGCATTGATTGAGGTAAAAAACGATGGATAAATCAATCTTAGATATGGTGCATGAAACGGCTCAAGATCTTAACGCGGCTGGTGTGATGAAAGAAACCACGCTGCGCGAGTTCGATGCGCTCTGCCTGCCGCCTGTAAAAGAGTACACAGCCATACAAATCAAGCGGATTCGCACCAAGAATCACGCCAGCCAAGGCGTGTTCGCGGCCTACCTGAATACCAGTGTGTCCACGATTCAAAAGTGGGAACAAGGCCAGAAGAAACCCAATGGCCCTTCGCTTAAGCTGCTGAACCTGGTGGCCGAAAAGGGGTTGGAAATACTGGCTTAATCGTTATTACTTTCTACTCCGCCCAGCAGCCCCTCAAAGAAACTCACTGCATTGGCCTCCAACCCTTCCAAGTAGTAGCCGCCTTCCTGCACCACCAGCGTGGGTACGTTCAGGCCCGCTACTCTGCGGCCAAGCTCAGCAAAACCCGCGGTAGAAACGGCGACCTTGGCTTGAGGGTCGAGTTCGTAGATATCAAATCCCAGCGCCAGCACGATGGCGTCAGGTTCGAACAGGCGAATGGTTTGGCTGGCTTGTTCCAGGCGGTCAAAGAACACCGACTCCTCTGATCCATGGGGCATTGGCAGGTTGAGGTTATAGCCCAGCCCTGCGCCCTGCCCGCGCTCGTCTTCAAAGCCGGTTACTGCGGGATAGAAGTTGGTGGTATCGCCGTGGATCGAGATATACATCACATCATCGCGCTGGTAGAAAATCTCCTGAATGCCCTGGCCGTGGTGCATATCGGGGTCGAGCACGACGATGCGGGGGTAGCGCGAGGTAAGGTGCTGCGCGGCAATGGCGGCATTGTTGAGAAAGCAGAAGCCTCCGGCGGAGTCGATGCCCGCGTGGTGGCCCGGCGGGCGCGATAACGCATAGGCGAACCGTTCGCCCGCCAATAAAGCCTCAGCCCCGGCGACCGCGCTTTGCGCCGACCAATAAGCCGACTGCCAAGTGTGCTGGCCCACGGGTGCGCTGCCGTCAGCCATATAGCGTCCGGCTTCCGCTAATATGCCGTGCAGGGCATTGGGCGAACGCACAAAAATATTGGAAATCACCTCTTCGCCCCAGTCTTCCCCAAGGGCATGCCAGCGCCGATGGGCACTTTCCAGAAAGCGCAGGTAGGCCAGTGAATGCACTGCTCTGAGCGGTGCCACGCCATAATCTTCGGGTGCTTGAATATCAAAGCCCAGCCGCTTGGCGGCGGCCAGCAGGTGCGTGGCGCGCTCAGGCACTTCCTGGGGCGTGCGCATTTTGCCCCGGGAGAAGTAGGTTTGCGGCTGATGAAGCAGTTGGTCAGCGTGGAAGAACGTCTTCATCGGCACTATCTTCATCAGAACTATCTCCGGTTTCGCCTACACCCTTGACCACAAAATCACGAGCAACGCCTATGTGGTAGTCAATCGCCTCGCGGCAAGCGGCAGGGCTGCCGCTATCCAGCGCGTCGAGCAGTTTAAAGTGGCTGGTGGCAATGGTGTCGGGGGCTTCATGGGTTTTGGTAATTAGAGTGATGCACAGGCGCAGTTCATGGGTCAGATCATCAAAGGCGCGCAACAGCCGCTCATTGCCCGCGTAGTGCAGCATCAGGCGGTGAAACTGCAGATCCTCCTCGATGCGACGGGTGCCATCGTTCCCAGCTGCCGCTTCACATAGCACCTCTACTTGCTGCTTAAGCGCGCGCTGGGCATCGGGGGTATAGCGTTCGGCTAGGCGGTGAATTGCGTGGCGCTCAAGACAGAGCCGCAAATCAAAGACATCTTCGAGTTCAACGGCATTCAACGCGCGAACAAAGAAGCCTCGGCGCGGTTTCGAGATCAATAAACCACGGCTTTCCAGCAAACGAGCGGCCTCACGCACCGGCGCACGGCTAACACCCAGGTCGCGGGAGAGTTGCACTTCCGAGAGCCGTTCGCCGGGTAAAAAGTGTTGCTGAATAATCGCTTGGGTTAAATAGTCAGCTACTTGCTCTACCAAGTTTTGCTGCTGGATAAAGGCCCTGGGAGCCGCCGTTGGTGAGGCCATCGCATTCACTCATGGGATATGACGTGTTCTTCCCAGTATGACGAAAAAAAGCCACTTGTCGACGAACGATTGCCGACTGTCGACAGTTTTACCAAGTACTGCTATGGTCAAAACAGATCCCTAACAAACATCACAACCGGGTCTGACACGCCTCGCTCGCCTAACGACTACGTAACCTCATTACGTGCTAATAACCGAGGAGCAGGAAACATGAAAAAACCTTTAGCTTTGGCTATTTCCGCTGCAGCACTCGCTTTTACCTCCGCCGCTATGGCAGACGACCCTAAAGAAGGGGGTGTCGTTAACACCATCATTCAGCCCGAGCCGCCAGGCCTGGTGCTGGGCATGATTCAAAACGCCCCTACCCGCACCGTGGCAGGCAATATCTACGAAGGGTTGTTGCGCTATACCACCGACCTAGAGCCCATGCCGCAACTGGCGGAGTCTTGGGAAGTCAGTGAAGATGGCCGCACCTACACCTTCCATCTGCGTGAAGGCGTTACCTGGCACGACGGCGAAGCCTTTACCGCCGATGACGTTGTGTTCTCCGCCGATGTCTTCCACCGTGAGTTGAACCCCAGTGCCCGCGCCGTGCTACAGCACGTGGAGAGCATCGAAGCCACCGACGACCACACCGTCGTATTTACCCTGACCCAACCCTTCGGGCCTTTCCTGCTCTCCTTTGAAGCGGGCACCTTTACCATGGTGCCCGAGCACCTCTACGCGGGCACCGACTTCCGCGATAACGAGCACAACGATCACCCCATCGGTACCGGCCCCTTTAAGTTCTCCAACTGGGAGCGGGGCACGGTCATAGAGCTGGTCAAAAACGAAGAGTATTACGAAGACGGCCTGCCCTACCTGGATGGCGTGAACTGGCACATCATTCCCGACGGTGCATCCCGTGCGGTGGCGTTTGAGAACGAAACCATTGACGTGCTGCCCAGCGGTACCGTCGAGAACTTCGATATTCCCCGCCTGGCCGAGATGGATAACGTCTGCATGACCGAAGAGGGCCACGAGTACTTCAGCCCCTTTGCCATGCTGTGGATGAACAACCGCGAAGGCCCCACGGCGGATAAACGTTTCCGTCAGGCGGTGATGTACGCCATGGATCGCGAGTTCGCCAAAGATGTATTGTGGAACGGCCTGGGCAATGTACCGCTCTCCGCCTTTGGCTCCAATGCACGCTTCCAGAACGATGACCTGGAACCCTACGATCACAACCCCGAACGCGCCCGTGAGCTACTGGATGAAATGGGCTACGACGGGGAAGAGATCACCATTCTGCCGCTGCCCTATGGGGAAACCTGGACACGCTGGGCCGAAGCCGTGCAGCAGAACCTGCGCGAAGTGGGTATTAACGTTGAAACCCAGGCCACCGACGTAGGCGGCTGGAACCAGCGCCTGGGCGATTGGGATTACGACCTCGCCTTTACCTATCTCTACCAGTACGGCGACCCGGCACTGGGTATTTCACGCACCTACCTTTCCGACAATATTGCCAAGGGTTCGCCCTGGAATAACGTGGAAGGCTACGAAAACGAGCGCGTCGACGAGCTGTTCAACGAGGCCGCCACGGCTTTCCCCGACGAAGAGCGCGAAAAACTTTATCGCGAAGTACAGGAAATCCTCCATGAAGACGTGCCCGTTGGCTGGCTGATGGAACTGGGCTTCCCGACCCTGTACCGCTGTGATGTGCAGAACCTCGTCACCTCCGGCGTGGGTGTCAACGACGGCTTTAAAGATGCTTGGCTAGATCGCTAAACCCAAGCCACCCAGGTAGCGCGAGCTACCTGGGTTTTTTAGCTATGTCTTGAAGGTATTCGTCAGGAAACGACTTATGGTTTACGCGCGCCTCATTCTGATGCGGCTGTTTAAAGCCGTGATTGTGCTGTTTTTAATCGTTATTTTTAACTTCTTGCTGATTCAGCTGGCCCCCGGTGACCCGGCCGCCATTCTGGCCGGTGAAGCGGGTGCCGCGGATCAGGAGTTTCTCAACCAACTGCGCGAGCGCTTTGGGCTCGACCAGCCGATGTATGTGCAGCTGTGGCGCTATGTGTCGGGCATTGCCATGCTCGATTTTGGCTACTCCTACCGCTTGGGCGTCCCGGTGTTTGACCTTATTATGGCGCGCCTGCCCGCCACCCTGCTGCTCACCGGCACCGCCTTTGTGCTTTCGCTGGTACTGGGCATCGTGGCGGGTTCCATGGCCGCGTCACGGGTTAAGAAGCCTTCCGGCTCGATCATCATGGCGCTGGCGCTGGTGTTCTACGCCACCCCGCTGTTCTGGGTGGCACTGATGTCGGTGGTGGTGTTTTCCGTCTACCTGGGCTGGCTGCCCGCCTACGGACTTTACACCGTGGGGGCAGGCCATACGGGGTTTGCGCTGGTGCTCGACGTTGCCAAGCACCTAGTGCTCCCGGCGACCACCCTGGCGCTCTTCTTTATGGCGATTTACACCCGCATGACGCGCACGTCGATGCTGGATGCCGCGCAGCAGGATTACGTCAAAACCGCCCGCGCCAAGGGCTTGAAGCCCAGCATTATTCAGCGGCGTCATGTGTTGCGTAACGCCCTGCTGCCGATCATTACGCTAGCGGGCCTGCAGGCGGGACAGATGGTCGGTGGGGCGATTCTGACCGAAACCGTGTTTGCCTGGCCCGGCATCGGGCGGCTGATGTTCGAAGCGTTGCAGCAGCGCGACTACAACCTGCTGCTGGGCATTTTCTTCTTCTCGGCGGCCTTGGTCATCGTCTTCAATATCATCACCGATTTGGTGTACAGCCTGGCTGATCCACGCATCAAGAAGGGGGCCTCATGAGCTTTTTCGCACGCTTCGCGCAAAACCGTGGCGCCCTCGTCGGGCTGATTATCCTGCTGCTGATTATTGCCATGGCGATACTCGCCCCACTGCTGTTTCCTGAATCGCCCTGGCGCATGGTGCAGCGGCCCTTTTTACCGCCGCTATCCCAAGATGGCTTTCCGCTTGGCACCGACACCATGGGCCGCAACGTGGCCTCGGGCTTGATGCACGGCGCCTGGGTATCGCTGCTGATTGGGCTGGTATCCACCAGCGTGGCGCTGCTGATTGGCGTTCCCTTGGGAGCCATTGCAGGCTACTACGGCGGCATCATTGACGACATATTGATGCGCTTTACCGAGTTCTTTCAGACCATCCCCAACTTCGCGCTGGCGATTGTACTGGTGGCCATCATGCAGCCCAGCATCACCTCGATTGTGCTGGCGATTGCAATTGTCAGTTGGCCACCGGTGGCCCGCTTGGTGCGCGCTGAATTTATGTCGCTGCGCAACCGCGAGTATGTCGAAGCCGCGCGCCTGGTCGGCCAGTCCAACAGCACGATTATTCTGCGCCAAATTCTGCCCAATACACTGTCGCCGATTATCGTGCTGGCATCGCTAATGGTGGCCACCGCGATTTTGCTGGAGTCGGCGCTGTCGTTTCTCGGCCTGGGCGACCCTAACGTGATGTCCTGGGGCTATATGATCGGCGCGGCGCGCACGGTGATTCGCCAGGCGTGGTGGCTAAGCTTCTTCCCGGGGGTGGCGATTCTGCTGACGGTACTCGCGTTAAACCTGGTGGGTGAAGGGCTAGACGACGCTTTAAACCCCAAACTATCACGCGAGCGCTAAGGACTTTATATGCCTATTACAGAGAACCAATCGGCTGACACCGTCCTCAGCATTCGCGACCTGAACATTGCGCTCCCCAAAGGAGCGGATCGCGCCCTGGCGGTGGAGGACGTTAGCTACGAGGTGAAGCGCGGGGAGATCATGTGCGTGGTGGGCGAGTCCGGCTCCGGTAAATCGATGGCCGCCAACGCCGTGATGGGGCTGCTGCCCAAGGGCGTGAACGCCACTCAGGGCGAGATACTCTTTGAAGGGCAGGATTTACTTGCCCTGACGGAAAAGCAGCACCGCGCCCTGCGCGGGCTAAAAATTGGCATGATCTTCCAGGAGCCGATGACCGCCCTTAACCCACTGATGCGGGTAGGCGCGCAAATTGCCGAAGTGTTCGAAGCCCACGGCCAGTTCAACCCCAAAGAGCGCCAGGCCCGCGCGCTGGAGCTGTTGATCGAAGTGGGTATTCCCCAGCCGGAGAAGGCCATTCGCGCCTATCCGTTTGAGCTTTCCGGCGGCCAGCGCCAGCGGGTAATGATTGCCATGGCACTGGCGTTGGAGCCCATTTTGCTGATTGCCGATGAGCCTACCACGGCGCTGGATGTCACCACGCAAGCGCAGATTCTGGAGCTTATTCGCGACCTTCAGCAGCGGCGCGGCATGTCGGTGATGTTTATCACCCACGACTTTGGCGTGGTGGCCGAAATTGCCAATCGCGTCTGCGTCATGCGACACGGCAAGATTGTCGAGCTGGGTGACGCCAAGCCGGTGCTTGAGAACCCTCAAGACGCCTATACCCAAGCGTTGATTGCGGCGATTCCCAGCAATGCGGTGCCGCCCCACCGGGAGACCAGCCAAGTCGCTCCGCTGCTGGAGATCAAGCAGCTCAATAAAGTCTTTCGCTCCCGAGGCGGGTTGTTTAAGCCTGCCCGGGAAGTGCGCGCCCTTGAGAATGTATCGCTCACCTTGGCGCGGGGTGAAACGGTGGGCATCGTAGGCGAATCCGGTTCCGGCAAGTCCACCCTCGGGCGCTGCGTGGTACGCCTTGAGCACCCCGACAGCGGCGAACTGCTGTTGGATGGGGTGAACCTTTCCCAACTCAAAGGCGATGCGCTGCGCCGAGAACGCCACCGGGTGCAAATGATCTTCCAAGACCCCTACGCCTCGCTCAACCCACGCACCAAAGTGGGCATGGCGATAGCCCAGGGGCCGATTGCCAACGGCACACCCAAAGCCGCGGCGCTTAAACAGGCCGGCGAACTGCTCGACATGGTGGGCTTGGGCGCCAGCGCCGTGGAGCGCTTCCCCCACGAATTTTCTGGCGGCCAACGCCAGCGCATCGGCATTGCCCGTGCGCTGGCGCTCAACCCCGAGCTGATCGTCGCAGATGAAGCCGTTTCAGCCCTGGATGTGTCGATTCAGGCCCAGGTGTTGGAACTGCTGGAGGAGCTTAAACAGCGGCTTTCGTTATCGCTGCTGTTTATCACCCATGATCTCCGCGTCGCCGCGCAAATTTGCGACCGTATTGTGGTGATGCAGCACGGCCGGATTGTAGAGCAAGGCAGCGCCGAGCAGATTTTCCTCGCCCCACGTGAGGCGTATACCCAAGACCTGCTCAAGGCAATTCCCGGCCGCGAAGCGCCCGTGGCGGCAACCGCATAAGTTTGCAAAGCAGGTTTTTCAAAAGCTAGTTTACCGAATGGACAAGACACGTTAAGGAACACACATGCACATAACCCTGGAGGCTCTGCGCGCCATCGTCGGCCCGACCCACGTATTAACGGGCGACGATGTTAGTAGCCGCAGTGTCGATTGGATGACCGGCGCGCCCTGCCAGGCAGGCGCTATTGTACGCCCGGCGGATACCGAACAAGTCGCCGCGGTGATGCGCGCTTGCCATCAGGTGCAGCAGCCAGTGGTGACCCACGGTGGCCTAACAGGCTTGGTACACGGCGCTGAGGCGAGCCCAGATGAGCTGGTGATATCGCTAGAGCGGATGACCGCGATTGAAGAGATAGACCAGGTAGGCGGTACGCTTAGTGTTCAGGCCGGGGCACCACTGCAACGGGTTCAGGAAGCCGCTAAAGAGGTCGGGCTGCAATTTCCGCTGGATCTGGGCGCCCGGGGCAGCTGCACCATTGGCGGCAATATCGCCACCAACGCCGGGGGTGTCCGGGTCATTCGCTACGGCATGATGCGCCAGCAGGTGCTCGGCCTAGAGGCGGTGATGGCCGATGGTCGGGTGGTCAGCTCCATGAACCGCATGCTGAAAAATAACGCAGGTTTCGATTTGAAGCAGCTGTTTATCGGCAGCGAAGGCACGCTGGGGATTGTGACCCGCGCGGTACTGCGCCTGCAGCCACCCACGCCTAGTGAACAAACCGCGATGGTGGCCTGCCCCTCATTTGAGGCACTCACCGGGCTGCTCAGCCATATGGGCAAAGCGCTTGGCGGAGGCCTGGGTGCTTTTGAAGTGATGTGGCAAAACCACTACCGACTGCTGACTGAAACCCTGGGGCGTCATACCCCACCTATTGCTACCAAGCACCCGTTTTATGTGATTATTGAGTCCCTGGGCAGCGACACCGAGCGCAATGCCACTCAGTTCAGCGAAGCATTAGAAAGTGCGTTAGAGAGCGAGCTGATTGTCGATGCGGTGATTGCACAGTCGACTACCCAGCGCGATGGGCTATGGGCGATTCGTGAGGATATTGAGGGGCTGGTCAAAGGCCTGGCGCCGGTGCTTACCTTCGATGTCAGCCTGCCGATTGCCGATATGCAGCGCTACACCAATGCCCTGGAAGCGCAGCTAACCCAGCGCTGGGCAGAGGCGAAACTGGTGGTATTTGGCCATCTCGGCGATGGCAACCTGCATATTTCCGTTAGCGTGGGGAGTGCTGAGATCGAAGTTCGGCGAGAGGTTGAAGCCATGGTTTACCAGCCGCTGGCCACACTGGGCGGTTCAGTCTCCGCAGAACACGGCATTGGCCTGGAGAAACGCCCCTGGCTCGCCACTTGCCGCTCCAGCGCCGAGATTGAATTGATGCATACGCTCAAGCAGGCGCTAGACCCACATTGCCTTCTCAATCGCGGTAAAATATTGAGTTAATAATTGTTTTTAGGATATCAACATGCCCCGCTACCCCAACCACTTACTGAGTGAAGGCCCTGCTAATCCATTTCCGGGCATTAAGGTGCTAGAACGCCGACTTGGCAAGGTGATCCCCCATCGGCTGGGCTCTAACGAAGGCCTGGATATGCCTCACCGCGCCCTGCGCGATCACTTTGGCGATGCCCTGGTCGAACACGTTTACTGCTACGGCGACGCCGAGGCGCTGGGTGTTCGCAAACGTATTAGCGAACAACAGGGTATGGCGCTTGAAACCCTGCTGGTAGATGCCGGTGCCGATAGTTTGATTGCCCTGGCCCTGCGCACCACCTGCGAACCGGGTGAAACCGTGGTGAGCACCGCAGGCACTTACCCCACCTTGGGTTATTTTGCCAAAGGCCAGGGCTGTAACCTGGTAGAGCCCAGCTATTATGAAGCGCCCGGCGTGCTGGCCCCCGACCTGGAAGCTCTAGCCGCCGCTGCCCATCAGGAAAACGCACGACTGGTGTATCTGGCCAACCCGGATAACCCCAGCGGCCACTTACACAGCGACAGCGACATCCTCAAGCTGCGCGATGCGCTGCCCGATACCTGCTGGCTGTTGTTGGACGAAGCCTATGGGGATTTCCGCGATGACGCAGGTAGCGAGTTCGCTGCTAAAGCAATACAGGGAGTGATTCGCCTACGCACGCTATCCAAGGCTCACGGTCTGGCGGGCCTACGCATTGGCTACGCCATCGCCGATCCTGAAGTGCTAGCGATGATGATGAAGGTGCGTATTCACTACGCAGTATCGTCATTGACCCTGGCCGCTGCGGAAGTGGTGCTTGATCACCCTGACGAAGTTCACCAACACGTCGCTGATGTAAAAGCCCGGCGTGAACAGTTGGCTGAGCACTTTCGCGCACTTGGTGCCGACGTACTCCCCAGCGCCACCAACTTTATCGGCATTCGCCTACCTAGCGCGGAACTCGCCGCCGAGGTACACCAGCAACTGCTCGCCGAAGGCGTTTTGGTCGCTCGTTTGGCGCACCCAGAGCTTGCCAATGTAATACGCATTACCGCCGTGCAAGCCGCGCTGGAGCCGGGGAGATTGGATGCTCTCGAACAGGCTATTAAAGAGCACGCCTGATTAAATTAGTAAATTTGATAAAGGATGTATGCATGCAGATAGCTGTAAGCATCGAGGGCAGGTTTCCGCGAGGGCGCTGTGAACCCATCCCTGGGCGCTACTTTTGTCATCTGACCGCCATGGATGGCGGGAATGCCGGAATGGTTGGGAACATTTTCCGGCCATGACAAAAGACCCTCGCTTCAACCTGCCCTCGCAGCGGGTGACAGGGGTTGCATAGTTCTTACTTCCAACCCCAATAGCCCTAAGGCGTTAACCAATGCCTGAAATCGTCCAACTCTCCCCGCACCGCCTGGCGATATAAACCCTGCAGTTGAGCAGTAACACTGTCGGGGCTGATAGGTTCGTTAACAGGCGGTGCGCCAGCACGTCCACCAATACGGCGACCATCCAGCTCGCGCAGCGGCAGTATCTCGGCGGCGGTGCCGGTCAGGAACGCCTCATCGGCGGTGTATAACTCATCACGGGTAATCCGACGCTCGCGCACTTCAATACCCAGCACCTTTTGCGCCAGCTGAATCACGCTATCCCGGGTGATGCCTTGCAGGCAGGAGGTTACTTCCGGGGTATGCAGCACGCCATCACGGAGCAAAAAGACGTTAGCCGCCGAGGCTTCAGCCACATAGCCCTCCGGGTCGAGCATGATGGTTTCATCGAAACCGGCTTTGATCGCGGTATTCAGCGCCAGTATCGAGTTGACGTAGTGGCCATTGGTTTTCGCCCGGCAGAGGCTGATATTGACGTGATGGCGCGCCCAGGAAGAGGTCAGCGCGCGTAAGCCGTGGGTGGCGGCCTGGGGCGAAATGTAGGGGCCTAAATCCCACGCTGCCACCATCACGTGGGTAGTCAGCCCCTGGGCGCGTAGACCCATGCCTTCCGCACCAAAAAACACGGTAGGTTTCAGGTAGGCATTGCTCAGGCCGTTTTTGGTCAGGCACTCGCGCTGGGCATCGATCAACTCCGCTTCACTAAACGGCAGCGGCATATCCAGCGAATGGGCACTTTCTGCCAAGCGGCGGGTATGTTCAGCAGCACGAAATAAATGCGTGCCGCTGGGGCCATCGTAAGCGCGTACGCCCTCGAAACAGCCCATGCCGTAGTGCAATGTATGGGACAACACATGCACCTTGGCATCGCGCCACGCGCGCCATTCGCCATCCTGCCAAATCCAGCCATCGCGATCGTAAAGCGGTGTCATTGTTTGCGTTGCTCCCACTGTTGGCGCCAGCTATCAATTAAGGTTTGCTGGTGCGGTTGCAGGGCCTGATAGCCCCAGGCGGCAATTTCATCGTTTTGCGGGTCGGGCACGGCAATCGCACTACCCGCCAGGGTTTGGATCACCGCGTGGCCACATAGCGGCACGTAGCCTTCCGAGTAGCCACCTTCGTGGATAAACACCAGCTTGCCATCGCAGCAGCGCTCGGCCAGCGCTTTAAGCTGGGCGGTCATGGTGGCGAACGCCTGACTGTTGAGCAACATTTTGCCTAATGGGTCTTTGGCACAGGCATCGTAACCACAGGCCACCACAATCATATCGGGGTTAAAGGCTTCCAACGCAGGCAGCACCAGCGTTTCCATAGCGTATGCGTAAGCGCCCAGGCCACAGCCCGGCGGCAGCGGCAGGTTAAGGTTGGCGCCCACCCCAGCACCTTCGCCCTGCTCGTCAAAGCTGCCGGTTTCCAGCGGGTAGTTGGCCGCCTGATGGAGTGAAACGGTCAACACATCGGGCTCACCATAAAACGCCGCTTGCTGGCCGTTGCCGTGGTGAACATCCCAATCGAGTATCGCCACGCGCTTAACCTGCCCCAAAGCGCGGGCGCGCATCACCGCCACGGGGATATTACCCAGCAGGCAGAAGCCACGCCCCTGGTCAGCTTCCGCATGGTGGCCGGGCGGGCGGCATAGGGCGTAGGCGTTGCTCACCTCGCCCTGCGCCACGGTTTCAACAGCCGCCACGGCTAGCCCCGCTGAATGAGTGGCCGCCGCCCAACTGCCCGGCATATAAGGCGCGCAGTCACCGCCATTGCCGCCCCGCGCTTTATCGCCTGCCTGCAGCTCGTCTAAATAGCGAAGGGTATGAAAGCGCTGCAGGTCTTCCTGCGCGGCAGCGGGCGGTTTCATCACGCGAAGCTCATCAATCAGGCCGCTTACTTCAAGGATATTTTTCAGCCGCCGCTTGCTCTCGGGGCTTTCCGAAGCGGCCTGGGGCTGTAAAAACTCACCGGGCGCAGAAAACACGCCAATGGCGCCCAACTCATGCCAAAAGCAGCGTTCGTGCCAGTAAAAACCGGTCGTTTTTTTACTCATGGGGCCTCTGCTGGTAACCCTGCATAAAGGCGGCTAAGTTGGCACTTAGATGCTCGGTGGGGTAACCGCCCTCTTGAATAATCACTGTGGGTAGCGAGAGCGCTGCCAAACGTTTTCCTACCTCGATAAACGCCTCGGTTTCCACTGTAAGCCCCGCTAGCGGGTCATCTTTATGGGCGTCTAAGCCTAGCGCCACTACCACGGCATCCGGCTGGTAGCGCTGTAGGTGGTCAATTAATACCGCCAGGGCATCAAGATAAACCTCCCCGTCGCTGCCTACCGGCAAGGGCAGATTAACGTTAGCGCCTACGCCCTCCTCGCCTCCCTCTTCATCAGCGCCGCCCCAAAAGAACGGGTAGAAGTCGCTAGGGTCGGCGTGCAGCGAACCTGTCCAAACATCACTGCGATGATAGAAAATATCCTGGGTGCCGTTGCCATGGTGCAAGTCCACGTCAATGATCGCCACCTTGGCAAAGCGTTCACGCAGCACCGTAGCGGCCAGCGCCGAGTTATTCAGCAGGCAAAAGCCTCCGGCGCGTTCAGGCCCAGCATGGTGACCCGGCGGACGGCACAGCGCGTAGGCCGCTGGCGCACCATTAAGCACCTCTTCAGCCGCCGCTTCGGCACTGGCAGCCGAAGCCAGCGCGCCTTGAAAGCTGGTCGCACTTAGCGGACAGGCCATATCGTGAAGGTGCCAGCCCGCCTGGCCAATCGGGTGGCGCGGGTAGTGGTAGCCGCCACCACAGGGGTGAATATTAGGCGCAACTACCTCTGCCGCATTGGGCAGAGCCTGCCAGCGGGCGTAAATAGTGTCCAGAAACGTTAGATAGCGCGGCGTATGGATCTGCTCAAGGCGCTTACGCAGCGTAGGCGAATCCGCCTCTTTAGGTGCAGTCAGAGTCAGCCCTGCGCTCGCCAAGCCTTGGGTAAGTAGCTCGGCGCGCAGCGGGCCTTCCGGTGAAGGGGCAGGCTGGCCGCGCAGCAGAAAGGTCGGCGGCGCGTGGTATTCCTGATCGGAATGGTAGAAGCATTTCATATTTAAATTCGCAATCCTTGGCAGCCCGCTAGAGTAAAGAAGGAATCCAGGTAGAAAGCGCTGGAAAGGCAGCCAGCAGCACAATCACCACCAAAAACGACACATAAAACGGCAGCGAGGCAATAATCGCCCGTTCATAGGGCACCTCGGCTATTCGTGCGGCGGTCATTAAGGTCATCCCTACCGGCGGGGTTACATTGGAAATATTCAGTACCACGATCATCAAGATGGCGAAGTGCAGCGGGTCAAAGCCCAGCTGGATCATCGCTGGTACCAACACCGGCGCAATGACCACCAGCGCCGGCAGCACATCCATCACCGTGCCAATCACCAAGAGTAGCAGACACACCAGCATCAGCTGCACAAAGGCTGCATCGCTAAAGGTGGTGATCATGATGGCCGCATCTCTGGCTATGCCCGAGCGGGTGACGAACCAGCCCAATACCGCCGATGTTGCGAGTAGAAAAAACACCACGCCGGAAAAACGTACCGTGGTCACCAGCGCATCCCAGATTTTGCGCCAGGTAAGATTACGGTAGAACACCACGCCAATCACGATGGCGTAAACCGCCGCAAAGCCCGAGGCTTCGGTTATCGTGGTTAAACCAGAGAGTATCCCGCCAAGAATAATCAAAGGCACTACCATGGCGGGCAGCGCGACTAGAAAGGCGAGCATTGCCGCTTTAAAGGGCGTCGGCGCTTCCTTGGGGTAATTGCGCTTCCAGGCCAGAAAGAAGCTCACGCCCAGCAATGCCAGCGCCATTAACAAGCCGGGAATAATACCGCCTGCGAAAAGGTCAATCACCGAGATATCCCGCAGCAGAGTAGCGTAGACCACCATCACCACGCTGGGGGGAATAATCGGCCCGATGATGGATGAGCAGGCGGTGACCGCGGCGGCGTACTCGGCATCGTAGCCCTGCCTTTTCATCTCAGGAATCATTATTTTGCCGATAGCCACCGTATCGGTGACCGCCGCGCCGGTCAGCCCGGCAAAAAACACTGAAACCGAAATATTCACATGGGAGAGCGAACCGCGCACCCGGCCAAACAACGCATTGTTAAACGCAATCAGCTTATGGGTTAGCCCGCCCTGGTTCATCAATTCTGCGGTAAAAATAAAGTAAGGCACGGCAATCAGCAGAAACCCCGAAACGCCGGAGAACATGCGGTCGGCGATAATGCCCAGCATGCGCTCGCCACCTAGGGCGAAACCACCTGCCAGCCCCGACATCGCCATCACCACCGCCACCGGCGCGCCGATAAACAGCAGCAGTACGAATACTACAATGGCAGGCGTCATGAGCGGTGCTCCCCATCGGCGGTATCTATGAGTTCATCAATCAAATCGTGCTCATCCAGAAAATGCTCCAGCAGGGCAAAACCGTGCACCAAGTGCAGCAGCATGATGACGCCACTAATAGGCACGACAATGGCGGTAACCTTGCTGGGAATGCGGATCTGGTCGGAGACCATGTAGACCTGGGTGGCACTGGTGAAGTAATCCCAGCCGTACCACGTCAGCATCAGTGCAAACAGGCCAATCACCGCCAGGCAGAGCCCGGCAGCCACTTGCACCATCACTCTGGGCAAGCTGCGCACCAGCAGGGTCATGGCGACATGTTCGCCGTAGCGCAGCGAAATCGTCATGGAGAGAAAACCGATCCAGGGCAGAAACAGCCGCGCCAGCGAGTAGGTCCAGCTAAGCGTGCTGCCAGTGAGCAACTTATAGATAAACGCAGTGAACGATATGCCCAGCATCGCCAGGATACAGCCCACACACACCACGATGGCCACCTGATTGACGAGATCGCTCAAGCGGCGCAAAGGAGTTAAAACGCCCATTGTTTTTCCTCACGCTGGGGCCTCACATCGCCCCAGCGTTTATCGTTCGCTAACCGTTATTGACTCTATTTTTTTGATCCAGCTTTATTAGCCCTGCATTTATTGGCCATAGATGCGGAAATCATCGTCAGCCAGTTGCTGGCCGACGCGTTCAACTTCATCCAGCAGCCCCTGTACGCGGGCTTCGTCCATGCCGAAGTCATCGACGATCCACTCTTGCCAAGCGGGACGGGCAATTTCCGCCATCCGCTCGCGCTCGGCGTCGGGCATCAGGTAGCACTCTTCAAAGCGCTCACAGGACTCCACCCAGCTCGCAGTGGCCAAGGCACCCGACATGCCGTGGCTCAGTTGAATCGCTTCCCGGGCGGAGCTGATGACCGCCTGCTGATGCTCTTCCGGCAGGGACTGGTACCAGGACTCGCTGACCATCCAGGGGGCGCTGTTATACACATGCCCGGTGAGCGTGGTGTAGTCAGTCACCGCATCGAAGTTGAAGGTGGTGTTGAGCACCGGCGCATTGAACTGACCATCGGCAAGGCCGGTTTCCAGCGCGGTGATCAGCTCGCCCCAGGGCAGCGGCGTGGCGGAAGCGCCTAGCGAGCGCATGATTGCCACGTGGGCGGGGTTCTCTTCAGTACGAATATTGAGCCCTTCTAAATCCTCGACGGTCTCAATCAAGCGCACGTTGTTAGTGAAGGCGACGAAGCCACCGCCATCGTCGAAGGTACCCAGGTAACGCATGTCGGCAGCTTCGACGGTGCCGGACATAAAGTCAGCAAACCATTCACTATCAAAGAAGCTCCACGCCTGTCGCCAGTTGGTAAACAGGAACGGCGCCGTGACTACTTGGTAGTCTTCATAGAAGGAGGACATCGCCCCGGCCGACATAATCGTCGACTGCAGCGTCCGCCCGCCCTGCACTTCCGAGCCGTTTTCCACCTCGGAACCTAACTGACCGCCGCCGAAAATCGTGACCTCAAGATCCCCGTCGGTGCGCGCTTCTACCAGATTCTTGAAGTGCACCAGCGCCGGATAGATTTCGTTATTGCTCATATCTTCCGGAATCTGCGTGGCGATCACCATCTCATAGGATTGTGCTTGGGCATTGGCGCTGGCAATAGCCAGTGGGAGTGCAGCCAGGGCGGCGATAAATACAGTTTTTTTAGCGTTCATAACACACCTCGTTTTGATTATTGGTCGGTCTTCGTTATGAGTGACGTGGCTACCCATCGGGTAGCGATGGTGTTGTTGTTATGGCAATCGTTATGACTGTTCGGGCAGCGACTCCCATACTTCTATCGCCGCCGCTAAGTCTTCAAGTGAAGCGCCTACCGATTTGAATAACGTGATGGCGTCCGGTGCGGAGCGCCCCGATTTAGTCCTGGATAGCACCTCAGCAAGCTCCGCCTGGATCTGCTCAAACTGGAACTCGCCTTCATCAATGGCTTGCAGGATGTCCCCCGCCTCGCCTTTCGCTCCGGCGTAGGTGTCCACAAACACCTCCGCGCGGCGCAGGCATAAGGCATCGGTTTCGCGCATTTGCGGGCGAAAAGCGCCGATCAAATCCAGGTGAGTGCCAGGGGTCAGCCACTCGCCTTTAATCAGCGGCTGGGTGGAGAGCGTGACGCAGCTGATGATGTCCGCTTCTGCCACTGCATCCGCTAATTCCTCCACCACATGGGTTTCGAAGCGTTCGGCGTACTCGTCGGCAATCGCCGTCGCTTTACTGGGATTGCGGCCCCAGATCAGCACGCGTTTGATGGGGCGTATGCTGGCGTGGGCTTCAATCACCATAGGCGCCAGCTTGCCCGTGCCCACCACCAGCAGCGTTTCTGCATTCTCATTCGCCAAGGCTTGGGCAGCCAGCGCAGAAGCAGCCGCCGTGCGGCGCCGGGTAAGCTCACTGCCATCGATACACGCCAGCGGCTGGCCGTGTTTGCCCTCGCTGAGCAAGTAAAGCCCCGAGATCGCCGGGATACCGTGGTCGGCGTTTTGCGGAAACACGTTGACCATTTTCACGCCGATGTAACCCGCCGCTTCCCAAGCGGGCATTAGCAGCATGGTGGCTTCTCCATCCGGCCGGTGCATCGCATGGTGATGGCGAGGAGGAGACTCCACGCCGTTCACAAACGTGGTGTGTAGCCGCTTGATTAAGCCGTCCCACTTCAGGTGGCGAGCGACCTCTTGGGCAGAAACAACCCGCATATCAGGCCTCCGGCAGCGCGGCTACCACCATGATTTCCACTTTCCACTCGGGTTTAGCGAGCTGGGCTTCAAGCGCTGCACGCACGGGCGGGCGACCAGGCACCACCCAGGCATCCCAAGCGGCGTTCATTTGGTCAAACTCCGCCATACTGGTGACCCAGATTTGTGCTGACAGCAGGTACTCTTTGGTCGTGCCCGCTTGGGCTAACAGTTGATCAATGCGCGCCAGCACCTGCTCGGTTTGACCACGCATATCTGCCGTAGCATCTGCGGGCACTTGGCCTGCGAGGTAAACGGTGCCGTTGTGAACCGCCACTTGGCTCATTCGCGCATTGCTGTCTTGATAGGTAACGCCCATGGTGTTTCTCCTTGAAAAAAGCGCTGCTGATATAAGGCTTCTTCAAAGACTAAAGCGCACGGCAACAAATTACTTGCCCGACACTGAGGTAGATTTGCCCGTAAGTCATGCAGGCGGCTTTCAGAGAGAACCTAACGGAAGGGTGGGCACTAACGGTCTGTGGAAGGGGAAATTTCAAAGTAACGCCGATAGGCGCGGGAAAAACTGCCTTGATCGCGAAAGCCCACCAGCATGGCGATATGCCCTAGGCTAAGGGTGCTATGGCGGACTAACGTACGCGCGTGTTCCAAGCGCCTGCGCTGGACATAGGCCAACGGCGTCACGCCGGTTAGTTCGCGAAAGCAGCTGTGAAAATGCCCTGGACTCAAGGCACACAGCGCGGCGAGCTGCTCCACACGGATCTCGTCGGCCAGGTGTTGATCCAGCCAAGCGTCCAAACGGGCTAGGTCGAGGCGTTCACTAATACAGTGCTGCCCCAGCTGCCCAGCGGCGGTTGGCGTCGCATCCTGCAAATACATATAAAGAGCGCGCAGTAGCAGAATGGCAATTTCATTCTGTAGTGCCGGGCACTGCTCGAGCTGATTGGCCAGGGCGTGGGTGAGCTGGTTTAACGCCGGAGGCACGCTAAAAAAGCGCGGCTTATCGAACAGGCGCTCAATCTCGCTGCCTTTTTCAAGCGTGGCTAAGTGCGCAACCGGGATATCCAGCACCAGGGTACGGTTGCTGCCATCACCCTGAAACTCGTGATGACGCGACGAGGGAATCAGACAGCCACGGCGGGCGGTCACCCTTTCCCCTTGCCCTTCCATGGAAAGCTCTGTAACGCCACAGGTAGCCAAAATCAGCTGGTGAAAATCGTGGGTATGGGCCACCTGCTCTTGGGCTAAGTTGCGGCTATGCAGCTCAAAAAGGGCCATGGTGAAATACCATCTTTCGTCGAATGCGAGTTATTCACTATAAAACGGCTAAGCAACAAAAAGCGAGGGAGTAGCCAACTGTGGGTTAACGCTCTCCAGAGTGGCGCAAAGCGGATGAAAAGCTGTCATCTGCCAGTCATGGGCTCAGGTTAGGGTGGGAATAAGCTGCCATAAGAGTTTAAACAACATGCCACAGCGTCGACGCCCCCCTCTCAGCGCCTCTCTCAGTGACCAGGAAGTCGCGGCTCTCACCCAGTTAGCCAATGGCAATGCGCTGCACCGGCAACGTGAAGCTGACCGTCAGGCGCGGCAGGCATCTGCGTTGACGCTGCTTCACGCAACGGCGTCAACGGCTGAGACTCAACCGGGAAGCATGAAAATACTGATGATTTCGGATGTTTACTTCCCCCGCGTCAACGGCGTGTCTACCTCTATCGCCAGCTTTCGCGGCGCCCTTGAACGCCTGGGTCACTCGGTCACGCTGATCTGCCCCGACTACCCGTTGGGCCAAGTGGACGAACCAGGCGTGATGCGTATCCGTTCGCGCCGGATACCCGGCGACCCAGAAGATCGCATGATGCGCTACCGGGATCTGCTCGCCCTGACACCACAGCTTGCAGATGTGGCTTTTGACCTTATTCATGTCCACACCCCCTTTACTGCTCACTATGCCGGTGTTGCTCTGGGTCGTCGGCTCAACATTCCAGTGATAGCCACTTATCACACGCTCTTTGAAGAATATATTCATCACTATATCCGCTGGCTTCCGCGAGGCTGGCTGCGACTTGCCGCGCGCAGGCTTTCAGTGCACCAGTGCCAGCAGCTCGATGCCTTGGTCGCTCCTTCACGGGCAATGCAGGACGCACTTTCCCGCTACGGTGTGACCACGCCTACCACGGTAATTGCTACCGGCCTGGCGCTGGAGTCGTTCTGCCACTCACAGGGTGGCCAGGATGACAGCGACTTTCGCACCCACTACAACCTGCCACAAGAAGCACAATTGCTGCTCTATGTAGGCCGCGCCGCTTTTGAGAAGAACATCGATTTTCTGATTGATATGCTGCCCAAGGTATTAGCAGAACACCCCACCACCCGGCTAATCATTACCGGCGAAGGCCCGGCCCACGATTCGCTGGTGCAGCGTGCCCGGGAAATTGGCGTGGCAGAATCGGTGCTGTTCCTTGGCTATCTCAACCGCAGCGGCCCGCTGCAAGCGGCCTACCGCGCCGCCGACGTTTTTGTATTTGCATCACGTACGGAAACCCAAGGGCTAGTCCTGCTGGAGGCGATGGCACTGGGCACTCCGGTGGTTTCCACCGCCATGATGGGCACGCTGGATGTACTAAAAGAAGGTGAAGGCTGTCTAATCGCCGAGGATAACCATGACGACTTCGCCACCAAGGTAAATCGCCTGCTAAACGATGAACCCCTGCGCCAACAGCTCGCCGGACGCGCCCAAACCTACGCCGCTAGTTGGCACGAAGACGCCAAAAGTACCGAGCTAGTGGGGCTCTATCAACAGCTTGCGGCTGAGCATTTGGAGAAGACAGTGAAGTAAGTCTCAAAATCTCCGTTGACAATTTCTTTAATAATTCAGGTATTTAGGTAAAAACACACAAAACAATCTCTTTAGTTAACCAGTGCCTGTAAGTAACATTGATATTAGTAAAGTTCGTCATGATATCAGCTCATTTTTTTGACGCTGAGATCACCTCTGTACAGTTTATTTTCCACAAACTCACTCCTTGATAAACTATTGTCTAATTTTCCGTTTAGAATTGCTTCTATAGCTGTACATAAAGGCAGTCAGACAAGTCAAAACCATATATCAATCTAAGTCTTCCTTCCTATTTATTTTTTGAGCATAGCATTGTACTTTAAAATAAAACTTGCCTGAAAATTAAAAACACCTTACCACTTATCTTTCATTTTGATTATTTAAAATGAGGCTTAGGCAATGGAATACCGTAAAGAGATTGATGGATTGAGAGCGGTCGCTGTGCTACCTGTAATCTTTTTCCATGCTGGCTTTTCACTGTTTTCCGGCGGTTACATAGGCGTTGATGTTTTCTTTGTAATCAGCGGCTATCTGATTACATTAATATTAATAAAAGACTTAGATAATAATTGCTTCTCAATATCTAAATTTTACGAGCGAAGGGCTAGAAGAATTCTCCCAGCTCTTTTCTTTGTTATGTTATGTTGCATCCCCTTTGCCTATGCATGGATGATACCGCAACAATTCAAAGACTTTTCACAGGCATTTGTAGCCGTAAGCTTCTTTTCATCTAATATTTTGTTTTGGGCTAAAGAGGATTACTTTGCTCCTTCTGCTGAGCTAAATCCTTTATTACACACTTGGAGTTTGGCAGTTGAAGAGCAATTCTACATTTTCTTTCCCATTCTTCTCTTTGCATTATGGCGATTTGGTAAACATCCAGTATGTTTTGTAATTTTTGGATTATCATGTATTAGTCTACTGTTATCGGAATGGGGCTGGAGAAACTCGCCATCGGCTAATTTTTATTTATTACCTACTCGAGCTTGGGAGCTTGGAATTGGCGCCATGTGTGCATTTTATATGCATAAACACACAATAAAGGCGAGTCAAACATTTTCCGCACTCGGTCTTGTACTTATCTTTTATTCAGTTTTTATGTTTGATGAAGACATTCCTTTCCCTTCAGCTTACACATTGGTTCCGGTTTTAGGAACAGCGATGATTATATTGTTTTGTTCTACCGGCACTCTTGTTTATAAGTTGCTTTCGTTGAAATACGTTGTTGGGATTGGCTTGGTGAGCTATAGCGCTTATCTTTGGCATCAACCTTTGATGGCTTTCGCTAGGATAAAAATATTTCCGCACCCTCATTGGACGACTATGCTAGCACTGTGCTTTATAGCATTATTGCTAGCTTATTTCTCCTGGCGCTATGTAGAGCGGCCATTCAGAGCAAAAGATGGCTCTTGGATTAACAGCAGAGTAAAAGTATTTTCTACGGCTATTGCCGTATCCTTGGCTGTTTTTTCTTTTGGATTATATGGACATTTAAGTAATGGCATGCCCGATAGAATTCGCTTAAGTGAAGAGCAAAGCTCATATCTTTCAACAGCAACAGCGAGCCCGATGAGAAACATGTGCCACGCTAGCTCAGATCATATAATAGAACCCGAAGATGCTTGCCGGTATAACAATGAAAGTGCAGCCATAGCCGTTTTTGGTGACAGCCATGTGGTTGAACTTGCTTACGCTTTAGGTGAGCAGGTAAAAGGAACTGAAATTGGCGTTGCGCATTTCTCGTTCAGTGGTTGTGCTGCATCGTATGGACAAGCAGACAGTTCGACTTGTTCAGAATGGGCAAACAATACTGTCAACTATATTATAGAGAGTGATGAGTTCACTCATGTGATCGTATCTTATCGTATGGCGTCAAAAATTTGGGGAACCCCACGGGGGGTCTATCCTAATTTACCTCGAATTAGAAGTGAGAATAAATACAAACCTATTATTGACAGCTTAAGGAGCACGCTTTTAGATATTGCAGCTAGTGGAAAACAGGTAATCTATGTCGATCAAGCACCGGAGTTACCATGGAGTATTCAAGAGCTTGTGTACTCAGACAGAATAGTAAATGGAAATATTCACGGTCTTTCGAGAGGTTGGTGGGATTCATTTAATACCTTTTTTGAAAATACATATGCTGTCCCGGAATTCATTGATCGTGTCCATGTTGACGAAATCCACTGTGACGATGAAGTTTGTTATGCAGGAAGAGAGGGCACTTCTTTTTACTTTGACGAAGACCATATGTCTGTTGAAGGGGCAAAAAGAGTAGCTGACCTTATTATAATGGAGACGGATCTCCTTGCTGGAAGATAACAAAATGAACGGATTGGCACCTTAAGGAGTTCACCTACCTTACCCATAAAAGTATTGTCGTTTTGTTCAATGTGCTGCGCATTGGCTGTGTCACGTTCACCGGTATGACCTAAATAAACCATCGCTGTGACCATGCGTTATCCGCACCTGTCTTCCAACCATTTAGCCGATGCAATTAGGTTCGCCCCAAAAATAGAGGTGGACTAAAAGTGGACAGATTCGGATATTCAGGAGAGAAAAGCTCAAATCGCAGACACAAAAAAGGCACCTAAGTGACTGATTTTAAATGTGGTGCCGGTAGCCAGACTCGAACTGGCACACCCGTAAAGGCGGCGAATTTTGAAGCCTTGGGGCACCTGCTCACTATGGCATACTGAATAGATTTTAAAGGATTTTAACCACAAAAAATGCTCGTTTTGGCTCGTTAAAGCTAAGTAATGTTGTCGTAATGTGGACACTTAGCACCCACTATGCCGAAGCGACCAAAAATGCGAATTTTTCTGATTTGGGATACCCTGCCCTCATCATTCTTTGATAAGATCCCAACACCTACTTTAAGTTAGGCGTTAGGAACGATGAAAAAAACCGCGTTGCTTGCCCTCTTGGCACTGTCACCCCTCACAGCCAGCACAGATATCCACAAGTGCTTTGCAATTGGCAGTACATTTTATCATCAGTCCCATAAGCGTAAGTGGATTCAAAAATATTAACTTATGTTTTATACATTATACGTACGTAGCCAAAATAATTAATATATTTAGCTACCTGGCTTATTTCTTCCCGCCATCTTAGAAATTGGTTCTAACACTGCAGCTAAGCCATCGTATACATTTATATTTTCTATACTCACATGCTCAACTGGCCTGATAATAGCCATTTGTATGGCTTTATCTAGTTCAGGGTCAATTTCTTTTCCATCATTTACGATTTTCATTGCACTATAATAGTTAATTATTGATATTTTGTTATCTAACCCCCATATCATAGATTTCAATTTATTTTCTTCACTTTGCGTCAACCTGAAAAAGTATATAAACAATATTGTTAAAGCTGTAAAAGGAAATAGCAAACCGATATAATATCTCAACTCTATTAAAACTGATTCATCAAAGAGTATCAAGTAAACCAAGTAAACGCTCACAAGCGGACATGCTAAGGTTAAAATCTGTATTATCCACTTTAAAGCCTTAACATTGCCAAGCTTATTATTTAATTCTTCTTTAAAATTATCAAAACTCTCTGCAAGCTTTCCTAAATTTTCCTTATCATTTAGTATTGTTGATTTTCTTTCTATTTTATCGAGCTTTACTTCTAATTCATTAATTCTTGCAGCCTTATCTCCTATTGAGCTCTCTACTTCTTTATCTATTTCTGAATACATTTTATTTAAAAAATATTCTTTTACTTCTTTTAGTAAATATTGTGACTTCCACTCCTCAATTTTTCTAACTGCCAATATAGCTTCAGAACCTTCAGTTTTTTTTATAATATGAAAGTAGTATTCATTTTTTATTTTAGCGACGCTATCTGCATCTAACTCGGCCAGAGATAACTCCATGAAGCTTAAAATCTCATAAATACCAAACAATAAATTAGAACAAGACTGACTCCCTTTATCTTCGTCGGTTGTTTTAAATAAAGAAATTAGCATTTTACTTAACTCATCAACTTTATCATTAACTTTCTCATCAGGGGCATTCTCATTTGCTGCAAACTTATATTTATCAATCGCATCTAAAGCTTTAAGTATAAACTCAATACTAATTTCATCGCCTGAATCCCCATATATTTTGCGTTTAAACTCAGACTTTTGGTAAGCATTAAGCGAATTATATTTATCAGCGAACCGCTCTGCAATTTCCTTGCTATTATTTCTCACTGTATTTTTTCCTATTCTTTTTTTTAAATCTTCTTAACAACTTGCCTTCAATCCATATATACACAACAGATAATACAGTTAATAAAATAGCCAATTTTATTACATGGTGAAAAATCTCTCGCATTGCATCTTCTGGCCCCACAACCATTCCCCTTTATCCACAACGCCTTCCCCCCTGAACACCATCTATCCACAACCCTTTGTGCTAGTTGGTACCCGTCCCTGTTTGCTTCAACTCGCGGCGAGCCCTCTCTATCTCGGGCCTTCTAACTAATTTGCTCACGAAGCCTGCCGGGTTAAATCATGAAAGTGTACACCAGTGGCTTTTATTACCGCAGTCATTGTGCGCAAAGTAGGGTTACCTTTAGGCGATAACGCACGATACAGGCTTTCCCTTGATAGCTTGGCCCGTTCAGCGACGACTGCCATTCCACCCTGAGCCTCCACCACATGGCGAAGCGCCATAAGAAAAGCCGTTTCCCCGCCTTCATCATCCAACTCATCAAAAGCGGTGCGTAGATAATCGACAGCCATATCAGGATCTTCACGAAGCATGGTAATCACAGCATCATCATGGCTTTTCATTTCTTCACCCTCATGTTGTGAGAATGAGCTAGGTGATAGGCAGCCTGTCTCGCACAAACACAGCTGAACAAAAATAGTAGCCTAGAAGCTACAGCACTGCAGCTAAAACTAAGCATAGCTAGTCAACGCTATAAAGTACGCCCCAAAAATTGAGGTGGACAGATTCAGGAGGGGAAAACTCAAACCGCAGACACAAAAAAAGGCGCCTAAGCGCCTGATTTTAAAGTTGGTGCCGGTAGCCAGACTCGAACTGGCACACCCGTAAAGGCGGCGGATTTTGAATCCGCTGCGTCTACCAATTCCGCCATACCGGCAATGGAGGCGAATTATACAGACACTATCCCTCGCGTCAATAAAAGCATGTGGTTATCAGCTAGATCCGTAAAAATTCATGCACCGGGCGACAGCCTATTTTCAATCAGCCTTGAAAATAGGCTGGCCCCAATCGGCAGGATATCGTCGCCGAGCACGAAGGCTGGGTTATGCACTGGGATATTGCCACTGTGGCCCACCCAGCAGTAGGCGCCAGGTACTACCTTGAGCATATCCGCGAAATCCTCACTGCCCATCAATGGCTGATTATCAGTGCTTACATTAGCCTCGCCGACTATTTCCCGGGCGGCGTCGGCGAGCAGTTCCGTCTGCATGGGGGCGTTCTCCAGCACGCTGAAAACATCGCGAATGTCGATATCGATATCAACTTCATAGCTTGCCGCAATGCCAGCGACCAGCGTCCGCATACGCTCACGGGTTTGCTCGCGAACGCTGTCGGAAAAGGTTCTTACGGTGCCTGCCAGGGTGGCTGTCTGGGGAATAACGTTATAGGCCGAACCAGAATGTACCTGAGTGATCGAGAGCACCACCGGGTCGTGGGGATTGATATTCCGGCTCACAATACTCTGAAGTGCTTGAATCAGTGCGCCGCTAACGACCACAGGGTCGCGGGAATAATGTGGCATTGCCCCGTGGCTTCCGCGCCCGGTCACGGTGATATCAAAGAAATCGGCACCCGCCATCGCCGGACCTGCACAAAGCGCCACTTCGCCGGGGCCATGCAAAGGTGAGTTGTGAAGCCCATAGATTTCATCGCAAGGAAAGCGCTCAAAAAGTCCTTCGGCAATCATGCGACGAGCGCCGCCCAGCCCCTCTTCCGCAGGCTGAAAAATCAGCACAACGGTGCCAGCAAAGTTGCGGGTTTCGGCAAGATAGCGGGCGGTGCCGAGCAACATGGTGGTATGCCCGTCGTGGCCACATCCGTGGAAGCGTCCAGGTGTTTGTGAGCTAAACGAAAGACCACTCTCCTCCTCCATGGGTAACGCATCCATATCGGCGCGTAGTCCGATGCGCTTACCCTGGCCAAGGCGACCGTGGATCAAGCCGACCACCCCGGTGGTGGCGATCCCGGTGTGAATTTCATCGACGCCGTACTCTTTCAGCAGGCCCGCGACGATGGAAGAGGTTCGCTGCTCTTCAAAGCCAATTTCGGGGTGGGCGTGTAGATCATGGCGGATAGCGCGCAGCTCATCGCCATACTCTTCAATGCGGGCAATCGTGGTCATCATATTCTCCATATTCTATTCAAGCGTTATGAAAAGGCGTTGATGGGCTGCGCCACTGGCATTCCGGCAGCGAAGTCCCAACCTCGCCCTGGGGCCGCTTCCATCAGCTGTTTTGTATACTCAGCCTGGGGCTTGCCAAGCACCTGTGCCGCCGGGCCGTACTCGACCAGGCGGCCACGCTGCATCACCAGCACATCGTCACAAATCTGCGCGGCAACGCGTAAATCGTGGGTGATAAATAGCACAGCAATACCCAGACGAGCCTGTATCTCACTGAGTAACGCCAGCACCTGGGCTTGCACCGAAACATCCAGCGCGGAGACTGCCTCATCGGCGACGATTACCTCGGGCTCCATGGCCAATGCCCGGGCAATAGCGATACGTTGGCGCTGACCACCGGAAAACTGGTGAGGGTAGCGGTCAATGGCATCAACCGGGAGCCCCACCAGTTCGAGCAGTTCACGCCCGCGCGCCAGGGCCTCGCGGCGCGGCGTACCGTAGTTGGTCGGCCCTTCAATTAGGCTCTGCCCCACCGTCATACGCGGGTTTAGCGAGCGATTGGGATCCTGGAAGATCATCTGGATGCGTTTGCGGTGCGGCTTGAGCATCGATTTAGGCAGCTCAGTAATCTGCTTACCGCTGACCCTGATGTTGCCGCCTGTTGGGGTAATAAGTCGCATCACGCAGCGCGCCAGCGTCGACTTGCCGGAGCCCGATTCCCCGACAATACCTAACGTTTGCCCGCGTTTGAGCACAAAGCTGACATCATCCACAGCGCGGGTTGGCGTTACGGGTTTACGCAGCCAGCGCAACACGCCTTGGTTAGCGTTAAACACTTTTTCAAGCGACTGCACTTCCAGCACGGTTTTATTGCTGGTGGCCTCCCGCGGCGGGCGTGGCAACAAGCTAGGCACGGCGGCAAGCAGGCGTTGGGTGTAAGCCTCTTGAGGGTTACCCAGCACCTGGTCAACAGGGCCACTTTCCACCAGCTGGCCATGATGCATGACGCATACCCTATCAGCGATATCCACCACCACGCCCATATCGTGAGTGATAAACAGCACCGCGGTGCCATGCTCGCGCTGGAGCTGTTTAATCAGCGCCAAAATCTGATGCTGAGTTGTCACATCTAAGGCGGTGGTAGGTTCGTCAGCAATGAGCAATTGAGGTTTAAGTAGCAACGCCATGGCAATCATGATGCGCTGACGCTGGCCGCCCGAGAGCTGATGAGGGTAGCTGGTATAGATACGCTCAACGTCAGGAAGATGGACCTGTTCAAACACTTCGAGCACTCGGGCTCGGCGCTGCGGGGCTGTTTGTGAGGTGTGCTGGCACAGCACTTCGTCCAACTGGCGGCCTGCACTTAGCACCGGGTTAAGCGCGGTCATCGGCTCCTGAAAGATCATCGCCATATGCCGCCCGCGCAGGGCTCGTAACTGGGCCGGTGTGGCGGCGAGCACATCCTCCCCGGCAAGCCGAATCTGCCCACTGCGCGCGACCAGCGCTCCGGGGGGCAGCAGTCCCATTGTGGCAAGCGAGGTGACCGATTTACCCGAACCGCTCTCCCCCACCAGGCACAGCGTCTCGCCAGCGCTAATGGTGAATGAGATAGCGTCCAGAATACGCGTAGGCTTATGCCCAGCGGTTTCGACAACCAGGTTTTCAACCTCAAGTATCGGGGTGTCCGCCATCATGACATCCTCCGTTTCATCTTCGGATCGAGTGCGTCGCGAGCACTATCGCCGAGCAGATTAATCGACAGGATGCAGGCAGAGAGCAGCAGCCCGGCCCAGAAGATAAGTGAAGGCTTAAGCTGAAAATAGACCCGACCTTCAGACATGATATTGCCCCATGAAGGTGTCTCAGTACCGATCCCCGCGCCCAGAAAGGAGAGGATGGCTTCAGTGAGAATGGCCGAAGCGCAGATATAGGTACCCTGCACTATTAATGGCGCTAAAGTACTCGGCATCAGGTGTCGCCACAGCAGCCGAGGGGTGGAGGTCCCCATTAATATCGCGGCCTCTACAAACGCCTCTTCGCGCGTCGCCAGTACTCGAGAGCGCACCAGGCGTACCACTTGGGGGATCTCGGGAACCATAATCGCGATCATCACCGTCCATAGGGAGGCGCTGGTGAGCGAGACAATGGCAATTGCCAGTAGGATGCCGGGGATCGCCATTAATCCATCCATGATTCGCATGAGTACGGCGTCAAGGGTACGGAAGTAACCCGCCAACAAGCCTAGCGGTAAGCCTATAGCCACACTTGTTACGGCCACCCCTAGCCCAACAGTTAGCGACACGCGGGCGCCATAGATAATCCGTGAGTAGAGATCGCGTCCATAGGGGTCGGTGCCGAGCCAAAACTCACTCCCCATGGGCTTCAGGCGGTTAGCGGGCGATAGCGCCAGCGGGTCATGATTCGCTAGCCAAGGTGCAAACAGGGCGACAGCGACGATCAAGATCAGCACAAGACCAGCGGCCAGGGTAACTCCCTGCGGGCGAGTCTGGCTTAGTCGCGACAGTAGGCGGCTAACGCCGCGCCCTTCGGGGGCGACGGTAAAGTGGGAGTGCGAGGCATGCATCAGTAGCGAATCCTCGGGTCGGTGATCGCGTAGGAGAGGTCGATCAGTAGATTGATAATCACGTAGAGTCCGGCAGTGAGCAGAATCAACGCCTGAATCACCGGGTAGTCGCGGGCCAGCACGGCGTCCACAATCAGCCGCCCTAAACCAGGGATATTGAAGACGCTCTCGGTGACCACAACGCCAGAAATCATCAGGGCAAAGCCAGTACCAATCACGGTTAGAATCGGTACCGCTGCATTACGCAACGCATGACGGAAGAGAACCGCACGCTCGGGAAGTCCTTTGGCGCGGGCGGTACGGATATAATCTTCGTCGAGCACCTCGAGCATACTGGCGCGAGTCATGCGCGCGATCAGCGCGATATAGATCGAAGATAGCGTTAGCGCTGGCAGCACGATGCGGCTGGCGAAAGGAGCAATTCCCTCACTGAGACTTCGAAAGCCCTGCACCGGCAACCAGCCCAGCTCAAGGGCGAACAACTGAATCAATAAATAGCCAATCACAAATACCGGTACCGAAAATCCCACCACTGAGGCCGACATCACTAGGTTGTCGAGAAACCGTCCATGGCACCACGCGGCGATCACCCCGAGCGGAATCGCGATAGTCACAGTGAACAGCATCGCTACCACCGCTAGACTTCCGGTTGGTTCAAGACGCTGCCCGATCATGGTTAGCACAGGGGTCTGTGAGATAAGCGATGTGCCGAAATTGCCGCGCGCCAGCTCGCCAAGCCAAACGAAGAACTGGATATGCAGCGGCTGATCGAGCCCTAATGCAGCGCGAATATTGGCTAGTTGAGCGGGACTCGCCATATCCCCAGCAATAATGGCTGCCGGATCCCCTGGCGATAGGCGCAGTAGTAGAAAGACAAACAGCGCTACCACGAGCATAACGGGGATCGACGCTAAAATACGGCGAATAAAGTAAGCGAACATGCGGTGCCTGCTATGAGTTGTGGATAGGCATGGTCGAATAACAAGGCCAGTGCGCAGGTTCACTCGCGAACGTAATGTCCCTCGCGCACTGGCAATACCTTATTCGCTCTTAGTCAGGTTCCAGAACACCGGCACAGGCCCTTTGAGCACACCGTCGAGCTGGTTGGACCAGGAGGAGACCGAGCGATAATCGCCTAGCGGCACATAGATAACCTGTTCAAGCGCATGGACTTGGATCGCCTCTGCGATGCGCTCCCGCTCTTCATCACTCTCCGCCATGGCAAAGTCCAGGCGCATGGCTTCCAGCTCTTCATCCTTGGGCCAGCCGAAGAAACTACCCTCTCGCCCTTGGGCGTTGAGCATCGGGTTGACGATAGGATTCCACACTTCCGGGATAATCCAGTTGGTAAAGAACATGTTCCAACCTCCATCCGCGGGATCATTCTGGCTGGCACGTCGCGTCACCAGCGTCTGCCAGTCCATCGGCTGCATTTCGACATTAAAACCGGCCTGACGCAGTGCTTGAGCAGCCACCACCGGCTGGGGAGAGACCGTTGCCACATCGGTGGGCTGTAGCATGACTACCGGAGTACCATCATAATCGGCCTCTTCCAGCAGCTCGCGGGCTCGCTCAAGATCGCCTGTGGCCATCCAGGTATCGGTACCAGCATCACTGCCTAACGGCGTCGTGCAACCGAAGAAAGAGCCACATGTTTCGTAGTAATCAGCATTGCCAACCAAGGCCGCAAGCACATCCTCTTGATTCATAGCCAGCATCGCCGCCTGACGAATACGCACATCATCAAAGGGTGGGTAGAGGAAGTTCATCCGCCCCATGGTCTGGCTGCCCATCTCGCTGAGTGTCTCAAGGATTAGGTCGTCATTGGTTTCAAGCAGCGGCGCCAGATCAAGCGGCACCTGCTCAATGAAATCGATATCTCCACTGCCCAAGGCGTTAATAGCCGTTTGTTGGTCGGGCATGGTGATCCACTCGACGCGGTCAACATTGACCACCTTGCCGCCCGCCGTCCAACTTGGCGGCTCATCACGGGGCACGTACTCCTCGAACTTGGTATATACAACCCGATTACCGGGCTGGAACTCGTCAGCAACAAAACGGAAAGGGCCAGAACCGATCTGCTCAGGAATTGCCTCTTCAGGACTTGTGCTCGCCAGACGCTCGGGCATCATGAATGCGGGAACAGAGGAAGGCTTGGCAAGCAGCTCAAGTACATAGCTAAACGGTGAAGATAAGGTCAGGGTAATGGTGCGTTCGTCGCTGGCTTCAAGCGATTCGACATGGTCCATCAACATCAAACCACCGGAGTCGCGTTTTGCCCATCGCTCAAGGGAGGCAACACAGTCGGCAGCGGTGACCGCCTCGCCATCGTGCCAGGTAAGTCCGTCGCGCAGCGTGAAGGTATATACCAAGCCGTCATCAGAGATTTCCCAATCGGCCATCTGCGGCTGTGGCTGGAACTCTTCATTCATGCCGAGCAGGGTATCGAACACCATATAACCGTGATTACGGGTGATATGCGCCGTGGTCAGGATTGGATCAATGATCCGCACCCCTGAATGCATAACTGCGTTGACGGTTTGCGCCTGAGTCTCGGCAACAAATGACATTGCACCAAAGCTGAGCAGCGTCGCACTTAGCAGGCTCCGAACCATGCCAGGAGACGATTTAATCAATACTGTAGATTGCATCGTGATACCTCTTTTTTCTTGGTGATAGAACTACTCTGAGTGGCCAACCAAATTAGATTGCGAAGCCTCATCAGGAGGAACAAAAGGCTCTCCCATGGGACGAGTTCGGATACCCGGCGCTAAGTAGCGCCAGGGCAGCTCACTGGGGTCAGCCGCCATTGGGCCAGGCGATTTGGCGATCAAAATAGCCGCAGCGATCGGCTGAAAATCGGCACGAAAATGTACCGAGCTTTTGAGCACTAAAATCTTCTTTACCTCAGGCTCAATACCCACCATGCGCAGCAGGTTGCGATCTAGTAGTTGGCTCTTACGACTGGTCACTAAGATCGCCACGCCACCTACTCTTAACTGCGCACTGGGGCCGAGATCGACCTGATTGCCGTGCATCATTGGGCCGTCGAAACGACAGCGGCCATCGCTCAGGCGCACCACCTCGAACTCGGCTTCCAGTGGTGCATCGCCAACACTTGGCTCTCCACCCAACGCAAGCAAAATCCGTGCCCCCTCACCCCCGGCATGTGCTTTTGCAGCCGCCACCGGGTCACAAATCAACCCTAAGGCGGCGTCTTGGGCATCCGCTTCCACCAGCGCACGCAACATACCGGTGGTGGTTGCATCTCCCCCGGCACCTGGGTTGTCCTGGGTATCGGCGATAACCACTGGCTTGCTTTCACCACTCGCAAGCCGCATCGCTTCAGCAACAGCCTCTTTAGGCGTCAGGAAAGGGACTTGCCAGTGGGGTTCAAGAGTGACGATTTCGTCAGCAAGCCTTGCCACTTCAGTCTCTAATAGCTCACGGTCAGGCCCGTGCCCCCACACCACTGGCCCGCATTCAGCAAAGTCGGCCGCAGGGAAGCCAGCGGCGAATGAGCACATGCCATTACTGCGCCGGTCATGCTCGACAAGCCCGTGATAGACACCCTGGGCGGGTTCAAGAAAGGTGCTGCCAGCGGAGATAGGAATAAGGAAAGGAATTCGCCGCGACACGAGGTGTAATTGCTCGCCATCGAAGATGCGTTTGAGCAGTCCCATTGCAAGGGCGCCCGTTTCAGCCATATCCACATGCGGATAAGTGCGAAAGGCCACCAGGCCCGAAGCGGCTTCAAGCATGCGCTGGGTAACATTAGCGTGGAGGTCAAGGCTAGCCACTATTGGCATCTCACTGCCGACGATCTCACGCAATCTAGCGAGTAATTCACCTTCGCCATCTGCAAGATGTTCGCAAACCATCGCCCCGTGCAAATCGAGATAAATAGCGTCAAAACTGTCTGATGCGGCAGCAGCCGTTATTTCACCGGAAATACGCTCGAAGGCCTCCTGAGTCACATGCGCCGAAGGGCTTGCTGCTGCCCATATCACTGGTAAAACCTGATGCCCATCGGCTAAGGCAGCAGTGATAAACCCTCCAATCGGTATATTTACCTTTTCTAACTTAAGTATCTCATCGGTTCGACATAGAGCGGGGAATCCTCCCCCTTGAACAAAGCTTGAGTAGCCCGCCCTGGTAGGCGCAAAGGTATTGGTTTCATGCTGAAAACCTGCGATCAAGATATTCATGCACCACTCCTAGACTTAAGTATATGACGCAGTGCAGCAGCATCATGTTTTTCACTCTAGGCGTGGCATAGACAGACATGCAATGACCAATGCATCATGAAAGTGTTGCCCATTGAGCAACACTTGGCTAATTAGATGGAAGCAGACATGTCACAGCGTCCCTCATTAAGTAAGGAAGGATTTAATTCACGTCGAATGCGCTACGCCTTCGAAGCCATTACACAAGGCTCTATACGCCGGGCAGCCGATAAACTCGACATCGAACCATCCGTGATCAGTCGTCAAATTGCCCGTCTGGAAGCCGAGCTAGGCGTAAAGTTGTTGGAACGTCATGGGCGTGGGGTGCGCGCCACTGAAGCGGGGGAGTTGCTGCTGGATTTTCAGCGCGAGCGCCAAGCAGCGGAAACAGCTCTGTTAAGTGATTTTTCTGAGCTAGACAACCTCAGTAGAGGCACGCTACGTCTAGCGATTAGTGAAGGCTACAGCGCCACCTTGATGAGTGAAGTCATCAACAATTTTTCCCAACGACATCCGCAGCTGTTTTTTGAAGTAACCCACGCGAGCGTCAATCAGGTAGTTACTCGGGTGATGGAGGGAGATGCACACCTAGGGGTCGCTTATTCACCGCACCTACTACCGGGCGTTCAATCGATTGCCTCAGCGTGCCAACCAGTATGCGCGGTGATGCACCCCGACCATCCACTTAACTGTCTTCCATTACCACTGTCACTGGATGACATTCTTCACTACCCGCTCGGGCTGATTTCCCAGGGCTATGGCTTACGTCAACTGGTTGACACTGTGGAAGTCATCGACAAACGCCACTTCACGCCAAGCCTAGTCAGCAATTCATTAGCGACCCTGAAGCAGTACGTATCGGCCGGTCATGCGGTAACGTTTATGCCAGCGGTGGCCCTCAGGCATGAGCTCGCACGTGGCCAACTAGTAGCGCTAAGCATTGCTCACCCCGTCTTTGCTGAGGCGGAATCGCATCTTATTGTGCGTCAGCACCGACCGCTATCATTGGCTGCTTCCCGGTTAATCGAAGAAATATGCAGCATTTATCCTTTTGCCAGAACCTCGCTATGAAACTCTCGCCGACACGCCTGACTTCAAGCGAGTAGTCGAGTATCCTATCGCCTCTCTGCTGGGCCGCTCTCAGCTCCTTCTACCACTGGTGAAACGTTTTACCTCATGCAGCGCTCCGATTTCTATTACCAGCTACCCGACGAATTAATTGCTCGCTACCCTTCTGAGCAGCGTAGCGACTGCCGTTTGCTGTGCGTGGATGGCCAGAGCGGCGCGTTGGAACACCGCCGCTTTCCTGATTTGCTTGAGCTTCTTGAGCCTGGCGACCTGCTGGTGTTTAACGATACCCGGGTGATTCCAGCGCGCCTGCACGGCCATAAGGCCAGCGGCGGCAAGGTGGAGATGCTGCTCGAGCGCCCGCTGGATGCTCACCGTGGCCTGGCGCATATTCGTTCAAGCAAATCGCCGAAACCTGGTACCGAGCTGATTTTCGAAGGTGACGTTCACGCCGTCGTAGAAGGCCGCCGCGATGCACTGTTCGAGCTGCGCTTTCTGGGCGATACGCCAATGATTGCGCTGCTGGAAAAGCACGGCCATATGCCGCTGCCACCTTATATCACCCGGGAAGATGAGCTCAGCGACCGTGAGCGCTACCAAACTGTTTACGCGCGGCGTGACGGCGCGGTGGCGGCGCCTACGGCGGGGCTGCATTTTGACCAACCGCTGCTGGATGCCCTCGCGGATAAAGGTATTAACCGCGCCTTTGTTACGCTGCATGTGGGCGCAGGCACCTTTCAGCCGGTGCGGGTGGACAATATTCTTGAACACCATATGCACAGCGAGTGGATCGAAGTTACCGAAGAGACCTGCCGGCAGGTGCGCGAGACCCTGGCAGCAGGCAAACGTGTAGTGGCGGTCGGCACCACCAGCGTGCGTTGCCTGGAAAGCGCCTGCATGAAAAGCAGCGATGGGCAGATCGCGCCCTATAGCGGCGACACCGATATTTTCATCTACCCCGGTTACCAGTGGCGCTGTGTGGATGCTTTAATTACCAACTTCCATTTGCCTGAATCGACGCTGCTGATGCTGGTCTCCGCCTTTGTGGGCTATGACACCACCATGCACGCCTACCAACGGGCAGTGGCCGAGCGCTATGCGTTTTTTAGCTATGGCGATGCCATGCTGCTGACCCGCTAGTTGTTGACTGCTGATTGTTGACCCGCTGGCCCTGCACCCGTCGCGCCAAACGAACGAGATTAACGAGTTACTTTATATGCGAAACGAATGCTTTATGCGCTTTGAGCGCCTGGCCGACGATGGCCGCGCCCGCCGCGGCCGCCTCCACTTCCCCCGCGGCACGGTGGAAACCCCGGCGTTTATGCCAGTAGGCACCTACGGCACGGTAAAAGGTATGACGCCAGATTCCGTCAAAGAGATCGGCGCCGAAATCATCCTGGGTAACACCTTTCACCTCTGGCTGCGCCCCGGTACCGAGGTGATTGAAGCCCACGGCGACCTGCACGATTTTGCCCAGTGGGATAAACCCATCCTCACCGACTCCGGCGGTTTTCAGGTCTTTTCGCTAGGCGAGACGCGCAAAATCACCGAGCAGGGCGTGCATTTCCGCTCGCCGGTGGATGGCAGCAAAGTCTTTATGGGCCCGGAAGAGTCCATGGCGGTTCAGCGCTCGCTAGGCTCCGATGTAGTGATGATCTTTGACGAGTGCACGCCCTACCCGGCCACCTTTGATGAAGCCGAGAAGTCGATGGAGCTGTCGCTGCGCTGGGCCAAACGCTCCCGCGAAGCTCACGGCGATTCGCCTTCCGCGCTGTTCGGCATTATTCAGGGCGGCATGCACCCTGAGCTGCGCGAACGCTCGCTCAAAGGGCTGCTTGAGATCGGCTTTGATGGTTTGGCGATTGGCGGTCTCTCGGTGGGCGAGCCTAAAGAAGAGATGATCAAAGTGCTCGACTACCTGCCCACCTGGATGCCCGATGAGAAGCCACGCTATTTAATGGGGGTCGGCAAGCCCGAAGACCTGGTGGAAGGCGTGCGCCGGGGTGTGGATATGTTCGATTGCGTGATGCCTACCCGCAATGCCCGTAACGGCCACCTGTTTACCTCGGAAGGCACGGTTAAAATCCGTAACGCCAAGCATCGTTTCGATACTCGCCCGCTTGATGAAGAGTGCGACTGCCATACCTGCCAGCATTTCTCCCGGGGCTATTTACACCATCTGGATCGCTGTAATGAAATGCTCGGCTCGATGCTTAACACCATCCACAACTTACGCTACTACCAGCGTGTAATGGCTGATTTGCGCGCGGCAATTGAAGCGGGTACATTGACGGCCTTTGTGGAAGGCTTTTATGCACGGCGCGGCCTGTCGGTGCCTCCCCTAAGCCAGCCCTAGCGAATTAATCGCCACGCGCCCTGGCGCGTGGTTTAAACTGTTTGGCCATGTTTTATAAACTATGTTTTTAAAACCAAGTTTTATAAACCAAGCTTAAGCTTTTCTAACTCAGGAGTTCTCTGCAATGCTGGATTTCTTTATCTCACCAGCCCATGCCCAAGAAGCCGCCGCTGGCGGTGGTATTGCGCAAATCGTGATGCTGGTTGGCTTCGTGCTGATTTTCTACTTCCTGTTGTGGCGCCCGCAAGCCAAGCGCGCTAAGCAGCACAAGCAGCTGGTCACCAATCTGGATAAAGGCGATGAGATCGTCATTGGCGGCGGTTTGGTGGGTCGTATTACTAAAGTGAGCGACGAATTCCTGACCATCGAGATCTCTGAAGGCACCGAAGTTAACGTGCAGAAGAACGCCGTTGCCGCCGTACTGCCTAAAGGCACCATCAAGTCCATCTAAACCTTGTAATTCCCCCTGCCGACCAGTGCCAGCCACCCCGGCAGGGGTGACATGGTATAAATGATGGTGAACTTTGCTGTGCACGGCGTGTCCGTGCACAGCATTCCGTTTGTAATTGAAGGCAGGGCTTGCATGCTCAACCGTTACCCCCTGTGGAAGTATCTGCTGATACTGGTCGTCCTGGTGGTTGGCCTTATCTACTCGCTTCCCAATCTATTCCCCGAAGATCCCGCCATCCAAATTAGCAGCGCCCAAGGCGACTCGCTGGATGCGCGTCAGATAGACCGTGTTGAAACCGCGCTCAGCGAAAACGATATTGCGATCAAAGCGCTCGAAGAAGAGAACGGGCAGTGGCTCATTCGCTTGCGCCACGACGATGATCAACTTCCTGCACGCGACATTGCCACTGACCTGTTAGGCGATGAGGCAACGGTAGCCCTGAACCTCGCTGAAGCAACGCCCGAGTGGCTGCAGGCGTTTTCCGCCTCACCCATGACGCTGGGCCTTGATTTACGCGGGGGCGTGCACTTCCTGCTGGAAGTGGATATGGACGCGGCGCTTACCCAGCGTCTTGAGGTTAACGCCAGCGCCATGCGTGAACTGCTGCGTGATGAGCGGATTCGTTACCGCAATACCGATATCGAAGAGCGCTCGCTGTCGATCGATTTTGCCAGCGCCGAAGACCGCGATACCGCGCGCAGCCTGATCAGTCGTGACTTCCCTGACTTTGAATACAGCAGCGAGGGCGATGGTCGCGCCTCAACGCTGGTGATGACGCTGAGTGATCAATCCGTCAGCGAAATCCAGGACTACGCGATCAACCAGAACTTGACCACCCTGCGCAACCGGGTCAATGAGCTGGGTGTGGCGGAGCCGATGGTGCAGCGCCAAGGCCCCAACCAAATTGTCGTAGAGCTGCCGGGCATCCAGGATACCGTGGCAGCCAAGCGGATTGTGGGCGCTACCGCTAACCTGGAATTCCGCCTGGAAGCGCGCAACGACACGCCGGATAACGAAACAGAAACGCTTGGCTTTCGTAATGACACATCGCGCACTGCTGAGCTAATGCGCGATGTAATTATTACCGGCGACAGTGTTTCCAGCGCCAGCAACAGCTTCGATGAAAACGGCCGCCCGCAGGTCAATATTGATCTGGATGGCACCGGCGGTACGCTGATGAATCGCGCTACGCGGACCAATATTGGTCGCAATATGGCGGTGCTGTTTATCGAGCACAAAAGCGAGGACACGGTAGTCACCGACCCGGAAACGGGCGAAGAGACTATTGAGCGCGAGCCCTACGTTGAGCGCGGCTTGATCAGCTTGGCGACGATTCAAAGCGCGCTGGGCAACAGCTTCCGGATTACCGGGCTGGACTCGCCTACTGAAGCCGCTGAGCTTGCGCTGCTGCTGCGTTCAGGCTCCCTTGCGGCACCCATCTACTTTGTCCAAGAGCGCACCATTGGGCCAAGCTTGGGCGCTGAAAACATTGAGCGTGGTTTGCTATCAGTCCAGATCGGCCTACTGCTGGTCGTGCTGTTTATGCTGGTGCGTTACAAGGTGTTTGGGGTATTTGCCAACATCGCCCTGGCGCTGAACTTAACGCTGCTGGTCGCGGTAATGTCGATGCTGGGCGCTACGCTGACGCTACCGGGCATTGCCGGTATCGTGCTGACGCTAGGCATGGCGGTGGATGCCAACGTGCTAATTTTCGAGCGAATACGCGAAGAGTTGCGCAATGGCATGTCGGTTCAGCAGGCGATTCAGGCTGGCTATGAGCGCGCTTTCACCTCCATCGTCGATGCCAACATCACTACGCTGCTGGTGGCCGTTATCCTGTTCTCGATTGGCACTGGCCCGGTTAAAGGGTTTGCCGTCACGCTCTCGATCGGCATTTTGACGTCGCTGTTCACGGCGTTAATGGTGACTCGCGCCATGGTCAACCTGACCTATGGCAGCAAACCCGTCAAAAAGCTGTGGATTTAAAGAGCATGAATTTAAACAGCATGGCTCTAAACCACGTGCTTAGCCCAGAACTTAAGAGGTGGTAATGAAACCCCTATCACACCTGCAAATCGACTTTATGGGGCGGCGTAAATTTGCGTATATCGTCTCAGCTGCAATGTTAATCGCGTCGATTGCTGCCATCATTTTTCAACAGCTTAACTTCGGGCTGGATTTTACTGGCGGCACGCTGATTGAGGTGCGCTACGGTGCTGCACCTTCATTAGATGCCATTCGGGTATTGCTCGAAGAGAGCGGCTTCCAAGATGTCTCGGTGCAAACCTTTGGGGCCTCGACAGAAGTACTGATCCGCCTCCAGCAGGCGTTTGATGCCGATGTGGGTGGCGAGGTGGTTAACCTGCTGCGCTCCAGTGGCGATAGCGTCGACCTTGTGCGCTCCGAGTTTGTTGGCTCCCAGGTGGGTGACCAACTGCGCGACCAGAGCGGACTGGGCATGCTGGTCGCACTCGGCGTGGTCATGCTCTATGTCGCCTTCCGCTTCCAGTACAAGTTTGCGATTGGTGCGCTGCTGGCCCTAATGCACGACGTGATCATCGTCGTCGGCGTTTTTGCGCTGTTCCAGCTCGACTTTGACCTCACCGTGCTGGCGGCTATCCTGGCAGTCATCGGCTACTCGCTGAACGACACCATCGTGGTTTATGACCGCGTCCGCGAAGCCATCCGCACCTCGCGTATCGACGATATGCCGCAGATCTTCAACGAAGCTATTAACGCCACGCTCTCGCGCACCCTGGCAACCTCGGGCACCACCTTATTGGTACTGCTCGCGCTGCTACTGTTGGGCGGCGATATGATTGAGAACTTCGCCATTGCGCTGCTGATTGGCATTGTGGTGGGCACTTTCTCCTCTATCTATATTGCTGCAGCGCTGCTGCTGCCGCTGAAGCTATCGCGGGAAGATTTGATCCCCACCAAGAAAGAGCTCGACGAAGAAGAGGAAGAGCTGCCTTAACGCTTACCGTAAAAGCACTCTTCTGGCATAACAAAATGCCCCTGCCGGTTTCCCAGCAGGGGCATTTTTTATTCGCCGTCGATGACGCAGGCAGAGCGGCTTAGAAGTGCGGCGTCAGCTGCTTGGTCAACGCTTTGTAGAGACGCGGCCCGGCAGCCATTAGCTGCCCTTCCACTTTCACCGAGGGCTGGCCGTCTGGCGTGCCCATCAAGGCGCCCGCCTCTTTCAAAAACAGCGTACCGACCTGCATGTCCTGCTCTTCAAGACCCAACACGAACGCACTGTCGACACGGCCACAGGCCAGTTCACAGAGATCCAGCAGCCCACAACCCGTGGCCAGCAGGGTTTCTACCTGGGGAGCAAGCTGCTGGGAAACGGTTAAATAAGCGGGTAGATGACGCGTGCGCAGCCAAGCTTCCGGCAGGCTCATGGCCAACCGCGTACCGCTAATGGCGGTCGGCTTGCTAACGCGCATACGCTTATCGTTGTGCTGGGCGCCGCGGCCGCGGCTAGCGATATATTCGTCGTCGGCGAACGGGCAGATGATCACCGCGTGCTCGGGACGACCTTTGATAAGACACACCACTGAGAGTGCAAAGCCCTTACCGGCAACGGCTAAATTGGAGTAGCCGTGCATTGGTTCAATTTTCCAGACGATATCCGCGCCTTCGCCTTCACCCGCGCGATGCGGCGTAAAGCGCCCGGAAACACCGTGCTGGGGGTAACCGCGTTCCAACTGCTGAACAATCGTCGCTTCGGCCTTGCGCGCTGTCTCGTCGAGCAGGCGGTCAAGATTAAATTCATCGTGAGCGTTTTCAATACGCTCGCGAACACGCAGGAAATGCTCAACAGCGCTGCGCGCTGCGCGCAACGTAAATTGGACCATCGGATTCATGGTTGGGCCTTGTCACAGTGATGTTAAAGAACGTGAAGCTAATAATAGGTTGGCGCAATATCCGCCTTTGGCGCGTAATTCTAGCAGACCGCTCTCGGGCATGCCATCGACTCATGCTAGACTGCGCGTTTTACGCTTATTTACCGAGCACTATTTCACCGGGCCCTATCATGCTTGAGCGCATTCGCATTGTATTAATCGGCACCAGCCATCCTGGCAATATCGGCGGCGTAGCCCGCGCCATGCACAATATGGGCTTGGCTGATTTGGCCCTTGTCGCCCCCCGCTGCGAGGTGATTACCCAGGACAGCATTTCCCGGGCGTCAGGCGCTGACCACCTCCTCCATCAAGCCAACGTTTACGCTACCCTAGAAGACGCGGTGACGGATTGCACGTTGACTGTGGGCGCCAGTGCACGTTCGCGCACGCTGCCCTGGCCGATGCTCTCGCCCCGGGCACTGGCCGACCGCCTGCCCGGCGAGTGCCAGCCTGCTGATGCCCGCGTGGCGCTGGTATTCGGGCGCGAAGACAGCGGCCTGACCAACGCAGAGCTACAGCGCTGCCACGCCCATGTGCATATCCCCACCAACGCCGATTTTAGCTCGCTTAATTTGGCCGCGGCGGTTCAGGTACTCGCCTATGAGTGTCGTATGGCCTGGCTAAGCCAGGCTGACGCCCCCGCAGTCGAAACTAATGCTGACGATGAGCTGGCCACCCACGCCGAGCTTGAGCGCTATTTTGAGCACTTAGAGCGCACGCTGATTGGTATTGATTTTCACGACCCCGATCAGCCGCGGCAGCTAATGGCAAGACTGCGCCGTTTATACCTGCGCGCCCGCCCAGAGCGTATGGAAATAAATATTTTGCGCGGAATTCTATCGGCCACCGAAAAGGCTGCGAACACCAAGCTGCCCAAACCGTAATGCATTAGGCTGGAAGCACTAACTTGAAGTTGACGCTGCGCGCCCCAACTTCGCTATTCTTAACGTGATTCCATTATTGATAGACGCCGCCCTTCAACGCCAAGGAACACCTCATGTTTCAACGTCTACGTGAAGACATCAACAGCGTATTTGACCGCGACCCAGCCGCACGTAACTTTCTTGAGGTGCTGACCAACTACCCCGGCCTGCACGCCCTGCTGCTGCATCGCTGCGGCCACTGGCTGTGGAAGAAAAACCTCAAATGGCTGGCGCGGACGCTGTCGACGTTTTCACGCTGGCTGACCGGTATTGAAATTCATCCGGGTGCCACTATTGGGCGGCGCTTTTTTATCGATCACGGCATGGGCGTGGTCATTGGCGAAACGGCACTGGTCGGCGATAACGTCACGCTCTACCAAGGAGTCACCCTGGGCGGCACCAGCTGGAGTAAAGGCAAGCGCCACCCAACCCTGGGCGATGGCGTCATTGTCGGTGCAGGCGCCAAGATACTCGGGCCTTTCACCGTGGGTGCCGGGGCCAAAATCGGCTCCAACGCGGTGGTTACCAAAGAAGTACCGCCGGGGTCTACCGTTGTTGGCATTCCCGGCAAAATTGTTAAACGTGCCGACCCAGATGTGGAAGAGGCATTGGACGTCGACCCTGCCCGCCGCGAAGCCATTTGCCAGAAATTTGGCTTTGATGCCTACGGCGTCAGCCAAGACATGCCCGACCCGGTGGCCCGCTCGATGCAGGCCATGCTCGACCATATGCACGCCGTGGATGAGCGTATTGAACGCATGTGCTCTACCTTGCGCAAGTTAGATGACAACTACCGCGATGGGCAGTTACCAGCGCTGCGCGATGAAGATTTTGCCGATATTTTGGATGAGCAGGATACCGGCTGCCCTGGCGTTGGCAAGCACTCGACCGATGAGTCGACCAGGGAGCACGAAACGCTGCCACCGCGTAATGGTTGACCAAAGCACTCAGGTTTTCCCATAATGGCAGCACATTTGCCGTTAGTGCGCTGAGCGTTCAGCGTCGAGGGGCTTGCCATGCGCTTGACCACCAAAGGCCGTTACGCCGTTACCGCCATGCTCGATTTAGCCCTGCATGCCCACAACGGCCCGACCAGCCTAAGCGATATCTCCCAGCGCCAAGAGATATCGCTCTCCTATTTAGAGCAGCTTTTTGCTCGCCTGCGGCGTGCAGGTTTGGTCAATAGCGTACGTGGCCCGGGCGGCGGCTACCTGCTTTCCCAACCCGCGGACGCGATTAGTGTTTCAAAGGTGATTGACGCGGTGAATGAAAGCGTTGATGCCACCCGCTGCCAGGGGCTTTCCGACTGCCAGCAGGGCGACACCTGTTTGACGCACCATTTGTGGTGCGAGCTTTCCGTGCAGATACGCCACTTTCTGGACGATATGACGCTGGCACAACTGATGCTGCGCCCTGATGTCATACGTATTGCATCGCGACAGAAACAGCGTGCTGAGGCGGGTATTCTCGCCTCGGCACCCTGATCTCACTTTTCCTGACCGAACAACCGCTGGAACGTAACGATGACCACACCCACGCTGCCCATTTACCTGGATTACGCCGCTACCAATCCGGCAGATGCCCGCGTGGTTGAGGTGATGCAGCGCTACCTGACGGTTGACCAGCTGTTCGCCAACCCGGCTTCGCGCAGCCACATGCTCGGCTGGCAGGCAGAACAGGTGATTGAGCAGGCGCGCCGCCAGGTGGCCGACGCCATTGGCGCCGATCCGAGAGAGATCGTCTGGACCAGCGGCGCGACAGAAGCAGATAACTTAGCGCTAATTGGCTTTATGCGCGCCAACCGCGAACGTGGCCTACACTTAGTCACCTCGACCATCGAGCATAAAGCCATCGTAGATACCGCCCTTGCGCTGGAAAAAGAGGGCTTTGAAGTCACTTGGCTAACGCCTGGGCGAGATGGCTGCATTCAACCCGAACAGCTGCGCGCGGCGATGCGCGACGACACCGCGCTGGTCTCGCTAATGGCGGTTAATAACGAACTGGGCAGCATCAACGATATCGCGGCCCTGGCGGCCGTCGCCCATGAGTTTGGCGCGGCCTTTCATACTGATGCCGCCCAGGCGGTAGGGCGTATTCCGCTAGACGTTGTGGCCCAGCAGATTGACCTGATGTCGCTGTCCGGCCATAAAACCTACGGCCCCAAAGGCGTGGGCGCGCTGTATGTGAAGCGCCACCCGGACATTCGCGTGGAAGCGCTGATTCATGGCGGTGGACATGAGCGCGGCATGCGCTCCGGCACACTGCCAACCCACCAGATTGCTGGCATGGGTGAAGCCTTTGCGCTAATGCACCAGCAGTACGACGAAGACAACGCCCATATTACGCATCTACAGCAGCACTTTTTGCGTGGCCTTGAGGGTATCGAGGGTGTTTTTGCCAATACCCCCTTAGACCACGCTGTTCCCAACATTCTCAACCTGGCGTTTGAAGGCGTCGACGGCGAGTCGCTACTGATGGCGCTACGCGATGTGGCGGTTTCTACCGGCTCGGCGTGCAACTCAGCCAGCGTCGACCCGTCCTACGTGCTGCTCGGCATCGGCACGCCGCGCTCGCTGGCGCTTTCGTCGCTGCGCTTTAGCTTCGGGCGCTTTACCACCGAAGCCGACATTGATCATGCGCTAACGCTCATACGCCATGCGGTGAGCGGTTTACGGACACCGCCACGCAAAGCGGCTGACACTTTTTAAGGAGGACGCCTCATGGCAACACTCAATATTACCCCGGCTGCCGCACAACAGATTCGCAACGTGCTTGACGAGCGAGGCCAAGGGCTCGGCCTGCGCGTCTCGGTCAAGCCCAGCGGCTGCTCTGGCTATAGCTACGTGCTCGACTTTGCCGACACCGTCAGCGACGAAGAAGTGCATTTTGAAGCTCACGGGGCCAGCGTCTATGTCGCGCCTGATGCGGTGGAGATGCTGAACGGCAGTGAAGTGGATTATGTCAGCGAAGGGCTGAACCGCTTTTTCCGCTTCAATAACCCGAACGTCAAAGATGAGTGCGGCTGCGGCGAAAGCTTCACCGTCTAAGCTTTGTCGTGTCGAGTTTCATCACCGGTATTCATCCCCCGGCTTAAGCGCTATAATCGCGCACCTGGATACACACGCTCAGGCAGTTGGGTCATACCCGCATGCTTTTTAAAATGTTAGCTGATTAAACGTTAGCTGCTGAAGCGCCATTAACCGAATCATTTTCTGGGCCGCCCTGGCCTTCTGGGGCGGCACTTTTTGCTTAAGCCTTTTTGAGGAGACCATTAACATGGCTACTGAACGCACTCTTTCTATTATCAAGCCTGATGCCGTTGCTAAAAATGCGATCGGTGAGATCATCGCCCGTTTTGAAAAAGCTGGCCTGAACGTTGTTGCCGCGAAGATGGTTCACCTCTCCGAAGAGAAGGCTGGCGGTTTCTACGCAGAGCACAAAGAGCGCCCGTTCTTTAAAGACCTGGTTGGCTTCATGACCTCTGGCCCGGTGGTTGTTCAAGTGCTTGAAGGTGAAGGCGCCATCGCTAAAAACCGCGATCTGATGGGTGCAACCAACCCGAAAGAAGCGGCACCCGGCACTATTCGCGCCGACTTTGCGGAAACAATCGACGCTAACGCTGTCCATGGTTCTGATTCTCCGGAAAGCGCTGAGCGCGAAATTAGCTACTTCTTTGGCAACGACGAAATCTGCCCGCGCTAAGCCTTCAAGGTAGCGCCGCCGAATCAACTTTCGTTGCCGGCCATTTTGCGGGGGCTTGTCCCCCGCCCCTTTCTATAACGCTGACCGCCATGACCACCACTGTAGCCCAACATACGCCCGCCCCCCGTGACGCTGATAGCTCAGACGCCGCCAGCACACCTGCTGCCAAAGCGACGCCTGAGCTTCAAAACCTGCTTGGTATGTCCCGCGAGCAGATGGAAGCCTTCTTTTTGTCGATCGGCGAAAAGAAGTTCCGTGCTGCGCAGCTAATGAAGTGGATTCACCAGGAAGGCAGCGATGACTTTGCCGCCATGACGAATCTCTCCAAAGCGTTGCGGGAAAAACTAACACGGCTGGCAGAAATTCGTGGGCCAGGGGTGATCTATGAAGGTACTTCCAGCGACGGCACGCGTAAGTGGGTGCTGGAAGTGGAAGATGGCAGCTATGTAGAAACGGTATTGATCCCGGCGGAGAACGGTAAGCGCCGCACGCTGTGCGTGTCATCCCAGGTCGGCTGCTCGCTGGACTGTAGTTTTTGTTCCACCGGCAAGCAGGGCTTTCAGCGTAACTTAACCGCCGCTGAAATTATCGGTCAGGTCTGGGTTGCTCAGCGCAGCGTTGGCCCGCGGCGTGACACGGCCAATCGCCCGGTGACCAACGTAGTGATGATGGGCATGGGCGAACCACTGCTCAACTTCGATAACGTTGTGCCCGCCATGAAGCTAATGCTCGACGACAACGGCTACGGCCTGTCCAAGCGTCGGGTAACGCTGTCGACCTCTGGCGTGGTGCCAATGATCGACAAGCTTGGCGATGAAATGGACGTCAGCTTGGCCATTTCGCTGCATGCGTCGACTGACGAATTGCGCAATGAGCTGGTGCCCATCAACCGCAAATATAATATTCGCGCGCTGCTGGATGCCTGCCATCGCTATCTTTCCAAGTGCCCGGACAATCGTCAGGTCACTATTGAGTACACGCTCATCAAAGACGTCAACGATCAGCAGGAGCACGCCGAGCAGCTTGCCGCACTGCTCAAAGAGCTGCCGTGCAAGATCAACCTGATCCCGTTTAACCCGTTCCCCAATTCAGGGTACGAAAAACCGTCGCGCAACCAAGTGATGCGCTTCCAGCAGTGGCTATACGATTTAGGCTACAACGCGACGGTAAGAACGACCCGAGGTGAAGACATTGACGCCGCCTGCGGCCAGCTGGTTGGTCGCGTGAAGGACCGCACCAAACGCAGCGCGCGCTATATCCAGTCGGTACAGCTTGATGCGGACTAAGGTGAGGTGTAGAAAATTGGGCTTATCTTGACTTCCGCTTGGCACGGCGCTTTGATGGACACGGTTTTTATGTAGCATAGGGTTGGTTTTCGGACGTTTACCACAAGAGGATTTACATGATCGCTCACCACAGGCGCCAACACCCATCGCGGGTGCCCATGCTCACCGTGTTGATCGGTAGCTTGTGGCTTGCCGGCTGTGCCTCGTCCAACAACCTTACAGCGCAAGCCAATCCCGCGGCGGCAGATGCCTATACCCAGCTTGGCGTCGCCTACTTAGAGCGCAATAACCTTCCCCGCGCACTCAACGCACTGGATCGGGCGCTTGAAATTGCCCCACGCCATGCCGAAGCACTGCAGGCGCTGGCCCTTGTTTACCAGCGTCAGGGCGAAAGTGACCTAGCCAACGACTATTTTCAACAGGCGGTGGACGCCGACCCTGACTTCACCCGTGCCCGTAATAACTACGCGGCGTTCTTATACGGTCAGGGCCAGTACAACGCTGCCTGTGGGCAGTTAGAAACCGCATCAAAAGATGCCCAGTACGCCAACCGTGCCCAGTTATTTACCAATTTAGGGCAGTGTTATCTGGCGCTGGAAGAATTTGATAAAGCGCGCGCTCGGTTGAAGCGCTCGCAAAGTATCGATCCGCGTAACTCACGCGGCTATTTAATGTTAGCTGAACTCGAATATTCGCAGGGCAATTACTCTCAGGCCTGGGCGCCGCTGCAAACGTATTTACAGCTCGCCGAGCCCGACCAAGCAGCGCTAACAATGGCGGTGGATATCGCCCAAGCGCAGGGCGAGCATAGCACCGCCGCCGAATACCAGCGCCTGCTTGGCAACGACTGACTGATTGACGCCCTGATCACCGCTTATTAAATGAAGGATGCTCAGCCATGAGCGATACACAGTCACAAGAAAGCGTCATTGATAGCACTATCACGAACGACCAAAACACTAGCGCCTCTCCCGGCGAACTGCTGGCTCGCCAGCGCGAGCAGTTGGGTATTCCACTCGCCGATGCGGCCCGGGCGCTAAACCTGCGCCCCGCCGTGGTGGGCGGGCTGGAGCAGGACAACTATCAAGAAATTCCTGTCGCCGCCTATCGCCGCGGCTATCTGCGCTCCTACGCTAAATACCTGGGGCTGGATGATCGGCTGGTGCTCGAGGCTTATCAGGCTCGCAGTGGCGGTACCGATACCGAACGCAAAGTCACCCCGGTCTCTACGGCAAGGCCGCCCTCCCGCATTGGCGCTTGGCTGTTCAAGCTGGTGACTTTGTTGGTCATTGTGGGCCTTATCGCGGTGACGGTGATGTGGTGGCAAAGCCGGGGTGGCAACGAGCCGCCGGGCTTTGGCTCTACCTCCACGGAAGAGACCGCTACCGCCCCTGCAGAGCCGGCCAGTGAACCAGCTGAAGCAGAAGAGAGCGCGAGTTCAAGCTTCACCAGTGGTGACGAAAGCGAGACGCTACCCAGCAATGCTACCAACGTCACGCCCTCACCGTCGGCCACGCAAGATCCAACACCCAGCGGCCAAGATGATGCTGACGCCATTGCCGGCCTTGACGAGCCAGCACTAGATGATACCAACGATACCGCTAGCAGCGCTGATGGAAGCGACGAGCTGGCCAGTACTCAACAAGACAGTGAAGAGCAGAGCAGTGCGGACAGCGAGCAAACCGCCGCTGCCGAACAGACCGCTAATGCCAATGTCCTAGAGCTGACGTTTAACGAGCAGTCATGGACTGAAATTTTTGATGCCACCAACCAGCGCGTCTTCGTTGGCCTGCAAACGCCTGGCACCTCGACAACTGTCGAGGGCGAACCCCCGTTTCGTTTAACCGTGGGCAATGCCACCGGTGTCGAACTACGCTACCAAGGCGAGGAAGTTGACCTTCCCGCCCAAGCAGGTGCCAACAACGTCGCCCGATTTACCTTGGGAGAGTGACCCGTCCTATGCACGCCCCTTCTCCGATAAAACGCCGCCTTTCCCGTCAGATTCAGGTCGGAAACGTCGCGGTGGGCGGTGATGCCCCCATTGCCGTTCAAAGCATGACCAATACCAACACGCTCGATGTGGCCGCCACCGTTGCGCAGATCCAGCAGTTGGAAAAAGCCGGTGCGGATATCGTGCGCGTCTCAGTGCCCGATATGGACGCCGCCGAAACCTTTGGTCAGATCAAAAAACTGGTCAACGTACCGCTCGTTGCCGATATCCATTTTGATTATAAAATTGCCCTACGCGTCGCCGAGCTCGGTGTTGACTGCCTGCGCATCAACCCAGGCAACATTGGCCGTGAAGACCGCGTACGCGCGGTGGTTAGCGCAGCCCGTGACCATGGCATTCCGATCCGCATTGGCGTCAACGCAGGGTCATTGGAAAAAGACCTACAGAAGAAGTATGGCGAACCTACGCCAGCGGCGCTGGTGGAGTCCGCCATGCGCCACATTGATTATCTCGATCGCCTCGACTTCCCCGACTTCAAAGTCAGTGTAAAAGCTTCGGATGTGTTTATGGCTGTGGCCGCCTATCGCGACCTTGCCGCGCGTATCGAACAGCCGCTGCATTTAGGGATTACCGAAGCCGGTGGTTTGCGTTCGGGCACGGTAAAATCATCGATTGGCCTGGGCATGCTGCTGATGGATGGCATCGGCGACACGATTCGCGTCTCGCTGGCAGCCGATCCGGTGGAGGAGATCAAGGTCGGCTTTGATATGCTGCGCAGCCTCAAGCTGCGCTCGAAAGGTATCAACTTTATTGCCTGTCCCAGCTGCTCGCGCCAGAACTTCGACGTTATTAGCACCATGAACCAGCTTGAGGAACGGTTGGAAGATGTCATGACACCACTCAACGTCTCGGTAATCGGTTGCGTGGTTAATGGCCCCGGTGAAGCCAAAGAGACCGATATCGGCCTGACCGGCGGCAGCCCCGCCAACTTGATTTACATTGATGGCAAACCGACCAGCAAGCTGCGCAACGACCACTTGGTCGATGACTTAGAAAAGCTGATTCGCGATAAAGTGCGTGAAAAACAGCAGCAGCAAGACGCTATGATTGCCCGCAGCGTTTAACGCTGGGGCTGGCTGCCAGCCTGGGTGAGCAACGCCTGATGGCAGAATAAGGAGTTTTCTTTGAGCAAGTCCGCCGTTAAAAAGATTCAAGCCATCCGTGGTATGAACGACTTACTGCCCAGCGACAGTCCGCGCTGGCATTTTTTTGAAGCCAAAGTACGCCAGCTGATGGTGCGCTACGGCTTTAATGAAATTCGCACGCCTATTGTTGAACAAACCGCGCTGTTTGCGCGCTCTATCGGTGAAGTCACTGATATCGTCGAAAAAGAGATGTACACCTTCGATGATCGCAACAGCGAAAGCCTGACGCTGCGTCCTGAAGGCACCGCCAGCTGCGTGCGTGCAGCCATGGAACACGGCCTGCTGTATAACCAAACCCAGCGGCTATGGTACCAGGGGCCGATGTTTCGCTATGAGCGCCCGCAGAAAGGCCGTTACCGCCAGTTCCACCAGATTGGCGTAGAAACCTTCGGTTTTGATGGCCCGGATATCGACGCCGAGGTGATCCTGCTTTCGGCACGCCTGTGGCAAGAACTGGGACTCATGGAGCACGTGACCCTGGAGCTTAACTCGCTGGGTTCATCGGAAGCACGGGCGGCCTACCGAGACACCCTGGTGAGCTACTTTGAGCAGCACCATGACGTCCTTGATGAAGACTCCAAGCGCCGTTTGACCAGTAATCCACTGCGTATTCTCGATTCCAAAAACCCGGCTATGGCCGAGATGCTCGACGCCGCGCCGCAGCTGATGGACCACCTGGATGCCGAGTCCCGGGAACACTTTGAGCAGCTCACTAAGATGCTTGAAGCGGCGGGTATTGATTATGTGATCAATCCGCGCCTAGTGCGTGGGCTCGACTACTACTGCCGCACCGTGTTCGAGTGGACCACCACCGCCCTGGGCAGCCAGGGAACCGTCTGCGCAGGCGGTCGTTACGACGGTTTGGTCGAACAGCTGGGGGGCAAACCGACCCCGGCAGTCGGCTTTGCTATGGGCATTGAGCGACTGATTTTGCTGCTCGAAACCCTTGAGCTGATTCCCGATGATGCCCTCGGCGGTTGTGATGTTTATCTGCTGCCGATGGACGATAACGCCACCACGGCGGCCATTACGTTGGCCGAACAGCTGCGTAGTGAACTGCCTGAGCTACGTTTGCAGCTTCACTGCGGCGGCGGCAGTTTCAAAAGCCGGATCAAAAAAGCCGACAAGAGCGGCGCCACAATGGCCATTCTGATCGGTGAAGATGAAATCGCGGCGCAGTCAGCAACCGTCAAATTTCTGCGCGATGACCGCGAACAACAACACGTTCCCCAAGCAGCATTAGGCCGCACGCTGCGCGAGTTTTTGACGGCTAACGCATAAGCCCTGCAGGCTAGCCGCCTGCTCGCATGCGACAGTCTAAACATACGATTGTAGAAGAATAGGAGCCCGCCCGTGGTGGAGCTGAGAAGCGAAGAAGAGCAGCTAGACGCCGTCAAACGCTGGTGGAAAGAGAACGGCATGTCATTGATTGCAGGCGCTGTCCTGGCAGCGGCTGGGGTATTTGGCTGGAATGCCTGGCAGAACTATCAACAGGGCCAGGCCGAAGCAGCCTCAATGCGCTACCAGCAGCTCGCCAATATGACCGCTGGTAACGAGCTTGACGAAGAACAGCTAGCAAGCGCCCGGGAAATGGTCAGCGAACTGACCGACGAGCATGGCGATACGCTCTACGCGGAACTCGCGCTACTGCTGGATGCACGCCTGGCTGTGCAGCAAGGCGATCTGGAAAGCGCGCGAACTGCGCTGGAAAGCGCTGCCGATTCCTCGCGCCGCTATGTACAAAGCCTTGCATGGCTGCGTTTGGCCCGTGTTGAGCTCGCTGACGGCAACCCGACTCAGGCACTGGCGCTGCTAGACGAGCCGATTAGCGACGCGCTAGCGGCTCAACGGGCCAACGTACGCGGCGATGCGTTCGCTGCCCAGGGCGACACCGAGGCGGCCCGCGAGGCATGGGAAACCGCCCTACAACTGGCACAAACCCAAGACCAGCCGCTTTACGGCGTGCAGTTCAAGCTTGACGATCTCGGCGCTGAGGAGGCGACACAATGACGATTAGCACTTCAAATACGTGGGGCATTTCAAAACAGCTGGTACGGGCAAGCTTAGGCGCATTAGCGCTGGCTCTGCTGGCTGGCTGTGCCAGCAAAGGCGAACCTGCCTATACCCCCAAAGAGCTAACGAGTTTCGACGAGACCTCCTCGCTAGAGACTCAGTGGCGGCGCAACGTCGGTGATGGCTTTGGTCACTCGCGCTACCCCATTGAGCCTTCCCGTGAAGGCGACAGCGTGTTCGCTGCAGACGCAGAAGGCGTGGTGATGGCGATGGATGCCAATAGCGGCGACGTTGAGTGGGAAATCGACCTGGATACTACTATTTCCAGCGCGTTAACGGCGATTGCCGGGCAGCTGTATTTGGCCACCGGTAACGGCGAAGTCATCTCTTTGGATCAGCGTGATGGCAGCGAAAACTGGCGCTCACGGGTATCCAGCGAAGTGCTTGCCGCCCCCCAGGCCAATCAGCAGCTGCTGGTCGTACAAAGTGTCGATGGCCGCGTGACCGCCATGGACCGCGCCACTGGCGAAGAGCGCTGGGTATACACCAGTTCGCAGCCGTCACTCACCCTGCGTGGTACCGGCACGCCGATGGTGATTGATCCCGTCAGCTTTGTTGGCCTCGCTAACGGCCGCTTGGCCACACTGGATAACCGCAGCGGCCAGCCGCTATGGGAGATGCAGATAGCCACCCCCAGTGGGCGTAGCGAAGTAGAGCGCCTGGTAGACCTTTCCGGCCAGCCGATCATCAGCCCCGATGGCCGCCTGTTTGTAACCAGCTACAACGGCCGTGTGGTAGCGCTGGAAGCGACCCAAGGCGACGTCCTTTGGGAGGCGGATCTTTCCAGCCGCCATACACCCATTCTGGTCGGCGACTTCCTGTTTGTGGTCACTGACGATAGCCAAGTCGTCGCCCTCGACGCTAACAGCGGCCGCGAAATCTGGCGCAACGACGATTTAGAAGATCGTTGGCTGACTGCCCCGGCCTTCGCCGATGGACGTTTAGTACTCGGCGATTTTGAAGGTTATGTTCACCTGATCGACGCTCGTGAAGGCAACATTGTAGGCCGCACCCGCGTGCACAGCTCGGGCATCAGCGTACGCCCGGTCACTGAAGGCAGCACCATTCATGTCCAGGCCAACAATGGTCGCCTGGAAACCCTGGAAGTCACTCCATGACACCCGTCATTGCTTTAGTCGGTCGCCCCAATGTGGGCAAATCGACGTTGTTTAACCGCCTAACGCGCTCGCGTGATGCCCTGGTGGCCGATTTTCCTGGCCTCACCCGCGACCGCAAGTACGGCAATGGCATGCTGGGCGATAAGGTCTATACGGTCATTGACACCGGCGGCATCAGCGGCGACGAAGAGGGTATCGACGCCGCCATGGCGGAGCAGTCACTCGCTGCCATTGATGAAGCCGATATTGTGCTGTTTATGGTCGACGCCCGCGCCGGCCTTATCGCTGCAGACCAGGCGATTGCCAACCACCTGCGGGTTAACCAGAAAAAAACCTGGCTGGTGGTGAATAAAACCGACGGGCTGGAAGAGCATTCGGCGATGGGCGACTTCTGGTCGTTGGGGCTAGGCGACCCCTGGCCGATTGCGGCCGCCCATGGGCGCAACGTTTCTACCCTGATTGACGTGGTACTCGAACCGTTTCCCGAGCGCGATGCCAGCATTCCCGCGGATACCGGCAGCAAAGGCGTTCGCATTGGCGTGATTGGTCGCCCCAACGTGGGCAAATCCACCCTGGTCAATCGCCTGCTGGGTGAAGATCGGGTGGTGGTCTTTGATGAAGCGGGCACCACCCGCGATGCTATCGAGATTCCTTTTGAGCGCCGCGGCAAGCCCTATGTGCTGATTGATACGGCGGGTATTCGGCGGCGCAAGAACGTGAGCGAAATTGCCGAGAAATTTTCCATCATCAAGACCCTGGATGCGATCAAGGAATCGCACGTGGTGATCATGGTGCTGGATGGCTCCAGCGGCCTGGTGGAGCAGGACCTGCACCTGCTTGACTACGTGTTGACCTCAGGTCGTGCACTGGTGCTGGCCGTCAATAAGTGGGACGGCCTAGAGACCGAGGCCAAGGATAAAATGCGCACCGAGGTGAAGCGACGCCTAGGCTTTGCGGATTACGCCGAGCTGCACTTTATCTCTGCCCTGCACGGCACGGCGGTGGGCGATCTCTACCCCTCGATTGATCGCGCCTTTGACGCCGCTAATGCCCACTGGTCGACCAACCGGCTAACCACCCTGCTTCAGGACGCGGTAAGCCAAAACCCACCGCCGATGGTGCACGGTCGACGCATTAAACTGCGGATGGCTCACCAGGGTGGCAGCAACCCGCCGATTATCGTCGTCCACGGAAACCAGACCGAAGCAGTGCCGGAAGCCTACCGTCGTTATCTGACCAACACTTTCCGCAAGGTATTGAAAGTGCGCGGCACGCCGATTCTCTTTGAGTTTCGCTCGGGCAGTAACCCGTTCGATACCATGGCGGGCGCCAGCGACAAAGAGAAGGCCAAAAAGCGCGAGCTCAACCGCACCAAAGAGGCGCGCAAGAGCCGTCGCTGATCGCTTTAGTAGCTGTCTTTTGAACCCGCCCGCTTGCATCGCCAAGCGGGCGTTTTGGTTCTAGCCTTCAATAAGCACCTGAACACGCAAATTGTCTTGACAGAAAATGGCTTCAGCCCTCAAATAGCCGCGCTTATTAGCCCAAACCTAGTAAGTTCGCATCAGCACCTTACTCTTGGCGCCATTACCCCACTACTTACGCCCTACTTAAGGGGAGTCTTATGTTTTATATTGCTCGCTACTGGCGCTGGCTGACCCTGTTTGGCCTTGCCAGCCTGCTCACGGGCTGCCTCGCCCTGCCTCAAACCGGCCTGTTTGCGTTTCGTTTGGCGGTGACCTCTCTGGGGGTCGAGGATGTTCGCATTGGGCCTTACAGTATTAATGCGGGGCTGGACACCAGCGATTTAACCAGCCTGATTGCTTCCAGCCTTGGCGCTGGCAGCCTGCCCGTTCAGGCCACCATTGCCATGGGGCTGGGCTTACCTGCGGGTATGCCCCCGGTGGAGATGTCGGGTTTTCGCTGGGCACTGGATATGCCTGGGGTTGATCCTGTGGAAGGTAACTATGAACAGGACGTCACGCTGACCTCTGGCGATGATGCTAATTTACGCCTACCGGTAGCCTTTGATGTCCTCGCCACCGACACCCAGCGCATGGCCCCCATGCTAGAGCTTGCTAGCCAGTTGGCCTCCCAAGGCGAGCTACCGGCCGGCAGCCAACTGGCCATCACCCCAGGCGATCTACGCGGTTTAGGCATGCGGCTTCCAGCTGGTTTATTGACGCCCACCATTCGCCTAAATGTCGGCGCCGATGGGCAGTTAGTACCCCAGCGCTGAGGGTTTGTGTCTAGAAGCTTACAGCCAATCCTCTGCGGCCTAGCCTTGGTTCAGAGGGGTGGTCAATTCAGCATCCATACTCACCCTCAAGGTGGGTTATGATGGGGGATTGATTTACTGCTATCAGCGGTTATCTTGTGTGCAAGAAATTCTTTCGTTTATAAGGAAACCGACTCATGCGCTGGCTTCGCCCTCTCGCTGTTACCGCTTTATGTGCGTCTATCGCCGCTTGTACCACCTCTCCCACCGGGCGCTCGCAGCTGCTGCTGCTCTCTGACGGTGAACTCAATGAGATGGGCCGTCAGGCATTTTCTCAATATCAGCAGGAGCTACCCAGCGCTGGTCAAGCCAGTCAGCGCTATGTGCAGTGTATTGCCGATGCCATCGTGGCGGAACTCCCTGCACAGCAGCAACAGTTAGACTGGCAAATCCGCGTGTTTGAATCCGAGCAGCCCAACGCCTTCGCGCTACCGGGCGGCTATATGGGGGTGAATACCGGCATGCTGGATATTGCCACTAGCCAAGACCAACTTGCCTCCGTGATTGGTCACGAAATTGGTCACGTGTTGGCCAACCATGCCAATGAGCGCGCCTCAACCGAGAGCGCCACCTCGTTAGGTCTGTCGGTTATTTCCAGCACTTCCGGCATGCAGTCCGCAGGTGGCCAGCAGTTGATGGGCGTACTCGGCATGGGCGCGCAGTACGGCATCGTCCTGCCGTTCTCACGAGCTCATGAAAGTGAGGCTGATGTGATTGGCCTAGAGCTTATGGCGCAAGCCGGTTTCGACCCACGTGAGAGCGTTACTCTGTGGGAAAACATGCAGGCGGTGTCCGGTGGTGGCTCACCCCCGGAGTGGATGTCCACTCACCCTGGCCAAGGCCAGCGCATTGAAGGCTTGCAAGGTAATATGGATCAAGCCCTGGCCGTCTATGAGCAGGCTCGCAGCAATGGTCGTACACCCAACTGCCCGCGTCCCTAATGCTTCGCTGAGTGAGTCGGCTATTGAGGTTTAAATGATCAAGCTGGGATTACTGCTGCTGGTACTGCCGCTGTTTGTGCTGATGGGCGTGTATTTCTGGGAGCTCAACGATGTGCGCGCCTGCCAGCTTGATGGCGGTCATTGGAACTATATCGAAAGCGTCTGTAGCGACACACCACAGCCCTTCGTATCCTGGCTCCAACGCTCGCCGCTGTTAGTTAATGGCGGCATGCTGCTTTCGGTGGTGGGGCTGGTGATGTGCACTGTGGGGTTGTACGTTAAGCGCGCTAATTGAAGCATTTTTAGCGGCATGAATAAGAAGCGGGGGCGGATACATTATCCGCCCCCGCTTTTTTAGCAGCGTTAACTGATGCGGTTATGAATAGTTAAGCGATTGGCGCAGCATTTCGCGCACGGGTGCCGTATCTGGGCGCACATTGCGCCACAGAAAAAACGACTCGGCGGCCTGTTCGACCAGCATGCCTAGGCCATCGAGCAGTTTTGCACCGCGGGGGCCAGCCCATTGTAAAAACACTGTCGGCTCGGATCCGTACATCATGTCGTAGGCCCAGGCATGCGGAGCAAAAAGCGCATCCGGCAGCGGCGGTAAATCGCCGCTGAGGCTGGCGCTGGTGCCGTTAATCACTACATCAAAAGTGCCGTTAACGGTATCAAAACCACCGCCGTGGATAGGCCCAAGATCAGCAAAATCGCTGGCCAACTGCTCGGCTTTGGCGGCGGTGCGGTTAACCACGACGACCTCACTGGGCTGCTCGGCAAGTAAGGGCTCCAGAATGCCGCGCACGGCGCCACCGGCGCCTACCACCAAAATACGCTTCCCCGCTAACGCTACGCGGTGATAGGCCAAATCACGCACTAAGCCAATACCGTCAGTGGTATCGCCGTAGGTGCGGCCATTACCACCAAGTATCAGTGTATTCACCGCCCCTGCACGACGGGCGCGGTGGCTTAAGGTATCGCACAGCGCAAAGGCATCCTCTTTGAACGGTACGGTCACATTGGCGCCACGCCCGCCCGCATCGTTAAAGGCGCGCCAAGCACCGGCAAAGCCATCCAGCGGCGGCGCTTCGGCGGAGTACTCAAGCGCTTGTTGCGTTTGATGGGCAAACTCAGCGTGGATCTGCGGAGATTTGGAGTGTTTGACCGGGTTGCCAAACACGCAGTAGCGATCGGTCATAATAATTTTTCCGTCGTTTCAGCGAATTCGCCGAGCCAGTCCCGCGCGTGTAGAAATTCAGTCAAGCGCGCCTCAGCACTGCCGGGGTCTGGCTCAAAGGCGTACTCCCAGCGCGCTAACGGCGGCATCGACATCAAAATGGATTCAGTGCGCCCGCCGCTCTGTAGGCCAAACAAAGTTCCGCGATCCCACACCAGATTGAACTCCACGTAACGACCACGACGGTAGAGCTGAAAGTCACGCTCGCGTTCGCCCCAGGCGTCGTTTTTACGCCGCTCGACGATGGGCAAATACGCCGCTAAGAAGCTGTCGCCCACCGCACGCTGCATGGCAAAACAGTCGGCAAACTCGCCGTCGTTTAAATCGTCGAAAAACAGTCCGCCCACACCGCGGGTTTCATCGCGATGTTTAAGATAGAAGTACTCGTCACACCAAGCTTTGTAGCGGTAGTAAACGTCGTCGCCAAAAGGATCGCAGGCGGCTTTTGCCACTTGGTGCCAGTGCACAACGTCTTCCATCACAGGATAAAATGGCGTTAAGTCATAACCGCCGCCAAACCACCATACCGGCGGCTCGCCGACTTTCTCGGCAATAAAGAAACGTACGTTGCCATGGCTGGTGGGTACATGGGGGTTTTCCGGGTGCAGCACCCAGGAAACGCCTACCGCGTGAAAGCTGCGTCCGGTCAGTTCAGGGCGCGCGGCGGTGGCCGAAGGCGGCAACTGGGTGCCATAGACATGGGAGAAGTTAACGCCACCCTTTTCGAACACGCCGCCATGGGTCATCACCCGTGATCGACCGCCGCCGCCCTCTTCACGTTCCCAGCTATCCTCTTGGAACTGGGCAGCGCCATCGGCCTCAGCCAATCCAGCGCATAGCCGCTCCTGCAGATCAAGAAGGTAGCGTTTAACGTCATCAAGGTGCTCGTGGGCCACAGTATCTCCTGAGGGGTCATTGGTGAGTCGTAATGGGTGAATAGAAAATGGTGAATAGTGAGTTAAACGACAGCTAGGGGCGCATGATTTTACCGGTGGCTAAATCCCTGATAGTGCTGGGTTTAGCGTTGCCACCGAGCGCACCTTCCACCACATGGGCAACTTCATCGCCAAAGATTGCAGTGATCTCAGCGGCGCTCATCGCAGGCGGTTCCCCCGAACGATTGGCCGAGGTGGATACCAGCGGCCCCCCAAAGGCTTCGCACAGCGCTTTCATCACCGGGTGGTCGGTCACCCGTAGCGCTACGCGCTCGTGGGCGCCACGCACCAGCCCATGGCTACGGCCATAATCAGGCACTAGCCAGGTATTAGGCCCCGGCCAGCTTGCCGCAAGAGGAGCATGCATCGCGAGCGGAAGCTGGCTCAACCAGGGTTGGAACTGGCCAATATTGGCAGCAACAAGGATGACGCCCTTGGCAGGATCGCGCTCTTTCATGCGCATTAGATGGGCTAAGGCTTCGTCGTTTTCGGGGTCACAGCTAAGCCCCCAAACCGCTTCAGTGGGACAGGCAATCACTCCCCCACTACGCAGCGCGCTAATCGCAGGGGCTAGATCGGTCGCCAAACTCATGGTCTCTCCTCACGGCTAACAGGCCTTTAATGGTTTTATCCTATCATGGCCGCGGCAACCGCACCCAGCCTCCCGCTTGCTGGCTTACCCAGCCCTCCAACTCAAGCATAAGTAGCCGCTGCTGGCAGTCGCTGACCGATGTGCCCGTAGACGCTACCAGCGTGTCGATAGGTGTTGGCGTGGCCGATAGAGCTGTTAATAAGTTGTCTGGCAAGGGCTCATCTCTAGGCAGTTTTTCTACCGTCTCCGGTAAGGGCTGCTGAATAGCGGCGTCAGGCGGGATAAACGCCTCCGCCCAGTGGCCAAGGTCAGCGATAACATCGTCGACGCTGCAGGCTAAGTGGGCACTGCCCTGGCGTAGCAGTGACAAGCAGCCGCGGGCCTGAACGTTGTGCAGTGAACCGGGTAGCACAAACAGTTCCCGATTTTGCTCAATGGTGAGCCTTGCACTGACCAGCGAGCCACTTTTTTCGGTCGCTTCAACCACTAGCGTACCGAGCGAGAGACCAGTCACGATTCTATTCCGGCGTGGGAAAAATGCCGGGCGCGCCAACGTACCCGGGGGATGCTCGGACAACAGCAGGCCGCCGGGCAGACGACCAAGCTGCTCATGAAGATCACGATTCGAGGCGGGATAGATCACATCCACGCCGCAGCCTAGGACACCGATCGTGCGGCCTCCCGCATTCAGGGCTGCGCGCTGGGCAACGCCATCCACCCCTAACGCCATACCACTGACCACACACCAGCCGCGGCGGGCAAGATCACGGGCAAAGGTTTGGGCGTTGTGGGTACCTTCGCCGGTAGGGCGGCGGGTGCCCACCATGGCAAGTTTCGGGCCTTCAAGAGCGCCAAGATCCCCCTGGGCCCAGAGCACCACGGGCGGGTCGGGCAATTCATTTAACAGTCGAGGCCAGGCGGGATGGTCGCGATGCAGTACGTGTCTGCTTGGGCCACCTTGCTGCCACGCCAGGGTTTCATCAATCACCCTTTGCAGTGGGCTGCGGGCAGGGTGCTCAAGCCACAGGCGCAACTCACTGGCTGCACGGCTGGGCAGTGCGGCCAGCCACCCTGCCGGCCACTGGGGCTGACGGGCTACTAATTGCGCGATACGCAGCGCCCCCATACCGGGCAAGGCATTGACCACCAGCCACGCCTGGGCGTCCATACTACCTCCTTATCAATACGTTTTATGCCGCCGGCTAATCGGCCGGTGATTCAACTTGATCGCCAACCTCTAGCACCCGGGATGCCTGCATCACCAAGGCGTAGCTGACACGGTCATAGGGCTTAAATACCATCACAGTACCCGCCTCGGTGCTCGGTAGTTGAACCAGCTCCTGGGTACGCGGGTCGTTGATTAACTCCCCCTGTTGATTAACCCGCAGCACATGCCCTGCCTGCAAGCCATCCAGAGTACCGAGATCCAGCGTAACGATCTGCAAGCGGCCAATAAAGCGCACCCCGCCGGGGACGGCAATAATATGTCCTTCGATAGGATTCAGCGGCGCGCGCGGGACAAGTTCGCTGCTCAGCTCGCGCTCTTCCAGCGGCAGGACGATGTCGTTAACCCGCACTTCCTGGTGGGAGCTAATCACTTCAAGCTGCGTCATATCGTCTTCACTGCTGACATGGTGGGCGACGCCTACGTTAATCAGCTCCAAGCCAAGTGGCGTGCCATCCATGGCGAGGTAGGCTTCCGACTGACGATAAATGCCCACCTGACCATGGCGCGGTACATCCCCCCGCAAGTACACCTTTTCTCCCGCGCCGCTAATCACACGGCGATCATCCCCCGCCACTACGTAAGCCAGCTCCTGCAGCGCCTCGGCATCCTCCACAACGCGGTGGTCGCGCAGAAAGGCCTGCGCTTCCTCCAAGGCGATGGGCTCAATCGCTTCTCGATGGGGCAAGGTACGCACCTGCGGCGAGAGTTTAATCACCTGCTGATCACGCTCCCACGCGGCGACTTCGCTACTCATCAGCATCACTGCACTCAGCAGCCAACCACTTAATGCCCCCCGGTAGGCGTGTTGCTTTGCTGCCATTCTGCTCCCCTTAAAAGGTGAATAGTCTGATTATTATGCGGGTGATGAGCCGCTATGCGCCTATGCCCAGAAACGTTGACAGCATGATATAGTGACCCATCATAAAGTACCTAGGTGAGAGGACACTCGTCACTGCCTAGCTTGACTTAATTTAGACTCAGCATAACGGTGATTGTAACGCCATGGCCAAACTTCCTATTCTTGAATTCCCCGATGAGCGCCTCCGCACCAAGGCCGCTGCGGTGGAAACCGTCGACGATGAGGTACGCCAGCTCGTCGACGATATGCTGGAGACCATGTATGACGCCCGTGGTATCGGTCTAGCCGCGACCCAGATCGATGTCCATCGCCGTGTTGTCGTCATGGATGTCAGCGACGACAACTCCCAGCCGCTGGTGCTCATCAACCCGCGCTATACCCCGATTGGCGATGAAAAAGATCTGCTTTCGGAGGGCTGCCTGTCGATTCCCGAGCACTACGCCGAAGTGCCGCGCTATCTTAAGGTGCAGCTTAACGCGCTGGATCGTAATGGCGAGGCCTATGAGTTAGAGGCAGAGGGTCTACTGGCACACTGTATTCAGCACGAGTACGACCATCTTGAGGGCGTGCTGTTTGTTGACTACTTGTCGCCGCTAAAGCGTGACCGTATCCGCAAAAAAATGCAGAAACGTCACAAGCAGATGCAGGACGCCTAACACTTCTCTCATTCACGCCAGGTAGCCCTCTTTATATGTCACGATTGCGCGTTGTTTTTGCCGGCACGCCTGAATTCGCCGCTTCAAGCCTGGCAACGCTGCTGGAAAGCCAGCACGAGGTGGTCGCGGTGTACACCCAACCCGACCGGCCCGCTGGTCGCGGCCGTAAGTTAACGCCCAGCCCAGTCAAACAGCTGGCTCTAGAACACAGCCTGCCTGTCTATCAGCCTCAGACGCTAAAGCAGCCCGAGGCTCAAGCCGAGCTGGCCGCGCTCAATGCCGACATCATGGTCGTTGTGGCTTATGGCCTGCTGCTGCCCCAGGCCGTGTTGGATATACCACGATTAGGCTGCGTTAACGTGCACGCCTCACTGCTGCCCCGCTGGCGCGGCGCTGCCCCCATCCAACGGGCGATCGAAGCGGGTGATAGCGTATCGGGTGTAACTATCATGCAGATGGACGCTGGCCTGGACACCGGCGCAATGCTCTCGGAAGTGCGCACGCCCATTACGGGCCGCACCACCGGCGGCGATTTGCACGACCGCCTCGCGATTCAAGGCGCCAATGCGCTAACCAACACGCTGGATGCCCTGGCCACCGGCACCGCGCATGCCACGCCTCAGCCCGAGGAAGGCGTCACCTATGCCGCCAAGCTGAGCAAAGCGGAAGCCGAGCTCGACTTTGGACAGTCCGCCCAGCAGTTAGCCAGCAAGATTCGCGCCTTTAATCCCTGGCCGGTGGCCTGGTGCGCGCTGGGCGATGATCGCCTACGTTTGCTAATGGCCAGCGCAGAGGAAGGTGAACACCCTTCCTGCGCCCCTGGCACCCTGCTTGAACATGGCGACGACCATTTGCGGATCGCCTGCGGCACCGACGGTCGCGACGTGCTGTGCGTCACCAGCGCACAGCTGCCTGGCGGTAAAGCCATGGCCGTGCGTGACTTACTGAATGCCCGCCACGCGCGCCTTGCTACAGGCACACAGCTTGGTGCTCGTCTTGGTGCTCGTTTTGAAAATTCCGCGGCTCAGGCCAGCAAAGGAGAAACACCATGAGCCAAAAACACTCCCCCCCAGGCGGTAGTGGCCAGGAAGTCCGCGCCGCCGCCGCCCGCGCGCTGGCCCCGGTCCTCAGCGACCAAGGCTCCCTGGCGGGGCTCGATGAGCACAGCGTAGTGGCTCGTGACCGCGGGCTGCTAAAAGAGCTCTGCTTTGGCACCTGCCGCCGTTTGCCGCGCCTGGAAGCCCTTGCAGGCGTGCTGCTGAAGCAGCCGTTTAAAAAACGCGACAGCGATGTTCAAGCGCTGCTGCTGCTGGGTATTTACCAGCTGCTGTATATGCGCATTCCGGCCCACGCGGCGGTAGGCGAAACCGCTGGCGCTGCACGCTTACTAAAGAAGGAGTGGGCCACCCGCGTTTTAAATGGCTGCCTGCGTCGCCTGCAGCGCGAATCCGAGGCGCTCCAAGCCCAGGTAGACCGGGATGAGCATGTCGCTCTGGAGCATCCCCCCTGGCTACTTAACGCGCTGCGCCAGGCGTGGCCAGAGCAATGGCGCGATATCATTGAAGCCAACAATCACGCAGGCCCGATGACGTTAAGGGTGAACCAACGCTACAACGACCGCGAGGCCTATTTGGGCATGCTCACCGAGCAGGGCTTGAACGGCCATTTATGCCCCCATGCCCCAGACGCCATCACCCTGGAAACGCCCTGCGATGTCACCGCGCTGCCCGGCTTTGAAGAAGGCCATGTGAGCGTTCAGGATGAGGCTGCTCAGCTCTCGGCGGCATTACTTGGCCCCACGCTCGCGCCACGGCCCGGGGCTCGTGTACTCGATGCCTGCTGCGCGCCAGGCGGTAAAACAGCCCATTTGCTAGAGCAGTTTGATATTGCGCTGACGGCTATCGATAGCGATAACCAGCGCTTGGCGCGGGTGGAAGACACGCTCAGCCGTTTAGGCGTCGAGGCGGTACTCGAGCACGCCGATGCCACCGAGCGCGACTGGTGGAGCGGCACGCCGTTTGATGCCATCCTGCTCGACGCCCCTTGCTCTGGCACCGGCGTTATTCGCCGTCACCCGGATATCAAGAAGCTGCGGCGCAAAGACGATATCCGGCCGCTGGCCAAGCTTCAACGCCAGCTGTTAGACAATCTTTGGCCGATGCTGCGCGAAGGCGGCACCCTGCTGTATGCCACCTGCTCAGTACTGCCGGAAGAGAACAGCGAGCAGATTGAGGCATTTCTCGCCCGAACGCCCGACGCTCATGTCACCACGCCTAACGACGTTGCTTGGGGTATTTCCAGCGGCGCGGGTCGTCAGCTGTTTCCGGCCCAGAGCAGTCACGATGGCTTTTTTTATGCCAGACTAGAGAAGCGCACTGCCTAAGCGCTCACTGATGCCAGGGCAGTGAATTTATGACAAGGAAGGAGGTACTATGAGTCATCATACTTATAAGCATGTGGAACTGACCGGCTCTTCCGAGAAAGGTATTGAAGAAGCGGTACAGAACGCTCTGGCCAAGGCGTCAGAGACTATTAAGCACATGCGCTGGTTGGAAGTAGTCGATACCCGTGGTCATATTGAAGACGGTCAGGTGGCCCACTGGCAGGTAACGGTTAAAGTTGGCTTTACGCTAGAATAATCCCCACCTGCTTTTCGGCGGCGGCTGGTTTACACTGGCCGCCGTCTTTATTGCAGCGCATGATAGACGTACCTGAACGACAATTTACGTCTTCAACGTCAGGACTGAGTCCTAAGACCGCCTGCTGGTCTTAACGATATTGCGCTGGCGCTTTTAATGGAACCGATGCTCAGCAATGAAAATCATCATTCTCGGCGCCGGCCAGGTCGGCGGCACACTGGCAGAACACCTCGCCCGCGAGGAAAACGACATCACCGTCGTTGATACTGACGCCAAAAAACTGCGCGACCTGCACACCAAACTCGATATCCGCACCGTTACCGGGGCGGGCTCCTACCCCATTGTGCTGCGCCAGGCAGGCTGCGAAGACGCCGATATGCTGATCGCCGTGACCAACAGCGACGAGATCAATATGATCGCCTGTCAGGTCGCCCATACGCTGTTCCGTACCCCCACCAAGATTGCCCGAGTGCGCGCCACGGCGTACCTGACCCGCAAAGGGCTGTTCGCCCACGAAGCCATTCCCATTGATGTACTAATCAGCCCCGAGCAGGTGGTTACCGACCATGTGCGCCGCTTGATCGAGCACCCTGGCGCCCTACAGGTGCTGGAATTTGCCGGAGGGCTGGTGCAACTGGTGGCGGTGAAAGCCTTCTACGGCGGCCCGCTGGTGGGTCAGGACTTGGCCTTTCTGCGCCGTCATATGCCCAACGTGGATACCCGGGTGGCGGCGATCTATCGCCGCAGCCGACCGATTATTCCCCGCGGCGATACGGTGATCGAAGCCGACGACGAAGTGTTCTTCCTCGCCGCCCGCCGGGATATTCGTGCGGTGATGAGCGAGCTGCGCCGGGTGGAACGGGACTTCCGCCGCGTCGTGATTGCCGGGGGCGGCAATATCGGCGAGCGACTGGCGGAGCATTTGGAGCATAGCCACCAGGTCAAAATCATCGAACACAGCCTGGAGCGCTGTACCACGCTGTCTGAGCGCTTGGATCGCACCGTGGTGCTCCACGGCAGCGCCACCAGCAAACGCCTGTTGGAAGAGGAGAATATCGAAGAGTGCGATATCTTCTGCGCGCTGACCAACGACGACGAGGTCAATATCATGTCGTCGCTGCTCGCCAAACGGCTAGGCGCCAAAAAGGTGCTGACGCTGATTAACAACGCCGCCTACGTGGATCTGGTGCAAGGCGGCGACATCGATATTGCGATTTCACCTCAGCAGGCGACCATCGGTAGCCTGCTCACCCACGTGCGCCGCGGCGATATTGTTAACGTTCACTCGCTGCGCCGGGGTGCGGCCGAGGCCATTGAGGCCATCGCCCATGGCGACAAACAGTCGTCTAAAGTGGTGGGTCGCACGATTCGTGAGATCGACCTGCCCGACGGCACGACGATTGGTGCGATTGTACGCGGCAAAGAGGTCATCATCGCCCACGGCGATGTGATGGTAGAGAGCGGCGACCACGTCATTCTGTTTGTGATCGATAAGCGCCGCATTCGCGATGTGGAGCGTCTGTTCCAAGTCGGTCTAACGTTCTTTTGATAACCCTCGAATCACTGCCACTGGCAGCTAATAACAGGAGCATGCGACAACCATGAGTCTGCGGGTTATTTTGCGCATTTTGGGGCTGCTGCTCATGCTGTTCAGCCTAACCATGCTCCCTCCCACGCTGATTTCACTGTGGTTTCGCGACGGCGTGTGGAGTGCCTTTATTAGCGGCATTGCGATCTCAGTCTCCACCGGGCTGCTGCTCTACCTGCCCAATCGGCGCTCGCAAAAAGAGCTGCGCATCCGCGATGGCTTTATTATTGCCGCGATGTTCTGGACGGTGCTGGCACTGTTCGGCTCGCTGCCGCTGATGCTGTTCGGCGAAGGCTCGCTGGGCATCACCGATGCGGTCTTCGAGTCGTTTTCCGGCTTGACCACCACCGGCGCCACCGTGATTACCGGCATCGATTTTTTACCCGAATCGATTCTGTACTATCGTCAGCAGCTCCAATGGCTGGGCGGCATGGGTATCGTCGTTTTGGCCGTCGCCATTTTGCCGACCCTAGGGGTGGGGGGTATGGCGCTTTACCGGACCGAGATTCCGGGGCCGCTGAAAGACTCCAAGCTCACCCCCCGTATCACCGAAACCGCCAAAGCGCTGTGGTACATCTACGCCACCCTGACCCTCGCCTGCATGATTGCCTATATGCTAGCGGGCATGAGCTGGTTCGATGCCTTAAGTCATAGCTTTTCGACTGTCGCTATCGGTGGTTTTTCCACCTACGACGCCAGCATCGGCTACTTCGATAGCGCCGCCATTGAAATGATATGCGTGGGCTTTATGTTGATTTCAGCATTCAGCTTTAGCCTGCACTTTATCGCCTGGCGTGAAAAAAGCCTGATGCACTACTTTCACGACCCCGAAGCGCGTTTTTTAATGCTATTTCTGCTCGCGCTGTCCGTAGTCACCGTACTCTCCCTGTGGTTAACCGACACCTACGACACGCTGCGCGGCCTACGCCATGGGGTTTTCCAGGTCGTTTCGGTGGCAACAACCGCCGGTTTTGGTGTCGCCGACTTCTCAATGTGGCCTGGCGCCTTGCCCTTTCTGCTGTTTATGGCCGCGTTCGTGGGGGGCTGCTCCGGCTCTACCGGTGGCGGCATGAAGGTCATTCGGATTATTTTGATCATCAAACAGGGCATGCGCGAAATCATGCGGCTGATTCACCCCAATGCGGTGATTGCGGTCAAAGTGGGCAAAGTCAGCGTGCCCGACAGCATTGCCCAGGCGGTGTGGGGGTTCTTTTCGGTCTACGTGATGCTGTTCTTTTTAATGCTGGTGGGCGTCATGGCCACCGGGGTTGATCAGGTAACCGCCTGGTCGACGGTGGGATCTGCCCTCAACAACCTTGGCCCCGCCCTAGGCGAAGCCAGCACTAACTACGGCGACATGCCCAGCTTGGCAAAATGGATATTGGTTATGGCCATGCTGCTCGGCCGCCTGGAAATTTTTACGGTACTGGTGCTGTTTACGCCCGCTTTCTGGCGGCGCTAAGCCCTCCACATAAGCCCTTCACATAAGTTCCTTTACATCAGACCCACTTATTGATTTTGAGAGCTGTGAATGAACCACGACGATACGTCTCACGAAGAAGCATCTCACGGAGACACTGGGCCACTGGCGGCAACGCCAACCACGTTTCCAGCCACTAGCGGGCCGCTAAAAACGATCACTGTGGGTGAAACCCGCTACACGCTGCTGGGCACGGCCCATGTGTCGGCGGAAAGCGCCGACGATGTGCGCGCGCTGTTGGATAGCGGTGCTTTCGATGCGGTAGCGATTGAGCTGTGTGATGCTCGCCACCACAGTATGTCCAACCCGGATGCCATGGGCGAGCAGGATCTATTCCAAGTATTTAGGCAAGGCAAGGCGGGCATGGTCGCCGCGAGCCTGGCCCTGGGCGCTTTTCAGCAGCGGATTGCCGATCAGTCCGGCATTCAGCCGGGGGCCGAAATGCGCGCCGCCGTTGAAGAAGCCAGCCGCCGGAAACTGCCGTTACTGCTGGTCGACCGTGATGTGGGCTTAACCCTAAAGCGTATCTACAGCAATGTGCCCTGGTGGCAGCGTTTCTCGCTCTTTTCAGGGCTGATTGGCAGCGTGCTCTCTCGCCAAGATGTCTCTAAAGAGGACATCGAAAAGCTCAAAGAAGGCGATATGCTGGAAGCGACCTTCAGCGAGTTTGCCGCCGAATCTGAAGCGCTCTATACGCCGCTAATTCGCGAGCGCGACCGCTATATGGCGCTGCGTTTGGCCGAAGATGCACCGCCAGGGCGCTATCAACACGTATTGGTGGTGATCGGTGCTGGTCACCTCAAAGGCACCGGCGAACACCTTGAAGCCCCACTGCCCGCCGACCCAAAAGTAGAGCGTGAATCGCTGGAAGCCACCCCGCCGCCATCTAAGCTCTGGAAGGCGCTACCTTGGCTGATTACCGCACTGGTACTCACCGGCTTTGCGATTGGCTTTTCGCGCAACACCGACCTGGGCTGGCAACTGGTACTTGAGTGGTTCTTGATTAATGGCATTCTCTCCGGCGGCGCGACGATTATCGCCCTGGCACACCCAGTGACCGTTATTGCCACCTTTTTTGCTGCCCCGCTGACATCGCTAAACCCGACCATCGGTGCTGGCTTCGTAGCCGCCGGGGTTGAGCTCTATATGCGCAAACCCAAAGTGCGCGATTTTTCATCGCTGCGCCACGATGTCACCCAGTTGAAAGGCTGGTGGCAAAACCGCGTATCGCGCACCCTGCTGGTGTTTATTCTCGCCACGCTAGGTTCAGCAGTGGGTACCTGGGTAGCCGGGTTCAGAATCGCCGGTACATTGTTTGGCGGCTAGGCGCCGCATTGCTGCTGTCGGCGGGTCGATTTTGTGATGCAATCGGCTCGCCGCGTAGCTGTCGTTAAACACCTCAAAGTAATCGTCCAGCACGTCCGCAGCAACGGTATCCCCGCCCTGGCGCAGCAGCTCGATCGCCACTTCCGCAGTACATAAATGCGCTTTTGATGCAGGCTTGCGCAGCCGATAGCGGGTCTCGCGCTCACTCTTCAGTGGCAATACCGGCAAATCATCCAGGTAAGCGCTTTTACGAAACATACGCCGCGCCTGACGCCAGGTGCCATCCAGAATAATAAATACCGGAATGCGCGCCTGCGCTTTCGCCGCATGCACCGTGTCTATGCCAACCACCCGATCCGCATAGTCGGGCTGATCGTCCGGAAAAATCACAAAGGGCGCGTAGCGAGGGTCTGTTAGCAGCGCGGCTAACTGGGCATCCGGCGCCACGCGGTACCAGGTAAATACCTGCGTCGTGGTGATCACGTCGCGAATCAAACGCCCGGTATTGGTCGGTTTATAGTGCTCTATCGGATGGGTCAACAACCACACCTGAGCATGACTCTCTGCCTTCACCTGATAGGGGCACAGGCAGTTCAGTACGGGTAGCTGGCAGTGATCGCAGCGGGTGACAAAACTACCCCGCGCTTTAAACTCACGCCGCGGCGGAGGCGTATGCTCACTGGTTGGGCTATCTGCAGAGCCAACAGCAGAAACAGAGCCTTCTTTAAAAGAGCTATCAAAAGCAGACATCCGCGCTCCAGGAGAGGGAAACAACTAACAGTAAAAAGGGCGCAGAGTATAAAGCAGGGGGTTACTAATCAGCTAGGTGCTTATCTATGAGATCAGGGCTATGAGATGGAAGAGAGTGCAAGCTTTTGGTCAATACGTTTCAGAATCGCTTCCAAACTGGCTACCGACTCAATCGCCAGCATTAAAATGGCCGCATTTTTATCGGGATCATCCGGGTACTCATGAGCGAAACGATTTCGTAGCATGCGTAACGCTTGCCATTGCTCACTATCTTCGATGTAACCCAGCTTTTCGAGACGATGAAGTTTATCGAGCATAGGCCGATCTTCAAAAGGCTCCTGGAGGTACAGCAGTACTGAAGGGAGTAATCGCGCCCCAATAGCATCCTGTAATTTACCAAATCGAAGTACGAACTGATCCAAGCTTTGGATCTCAGCATCACTTAATAACGCAAGTCTCTCGCCGGACAGTGGCAACGGTGTTTGCAAAGACGATAACGCATAGTCAATAAAATGCCGATGACGCTGACACTCGCGCCAAGCATCTAGCAAGCGATGTTGAGAAACATCTTGGCTCATAGTGGTATCCCCGACTGTTCGGCGAGGCTGAAAATAGGTGGATAATTTCCTCGACCTGGATAATCGATCAACATATCGATTTTTTGTTCGCCAAGCGCTTGCTGCAACTGTACTTGGCAACGCATTTCGGCTCGTACAATATCGTTAACATCCTGTATGTCGGTGGTGATCAGCAGATCGATATCACCACCACGGCGACCATTATCGGTACGGGAACCAAACAGCTTTACACGCGCCTGGGCGCCAAAGCAGTTTTTCACTGACTGGACGATCATTTGTCGCTGATAGTCGCTCAAACGCATAGCCGCTCTCCTTGCCTACTTTTTTCAACACGCTAATTTTATAAAGGCTAGCATATTTCCTCACCACCACCGTAAACCTAAAAATTTTCCAACGTTGACACCCAAAGCGCAACGCCGCTAAAGTCTCGTCAACTATTAAAGGTAAAAAGGTTTACACCATGACCGTGCATCACGAACAGCTTCTTCATGAACATTGCCTTCATGAACAACGTCACGACTGGACGCTGGATGAGATCAACGCGCTTTTTGCGCTGCCGTTCAATGATCTGCTGTTTCAAGCCCAGCAGGTTCATCGTGCCCACTTTGATGCTAACGCGGTGCAGGTCTCTACCCTGCTGTCGATCAAGACCGGCGCCTGCCCGGAAGACTGCAAGTACTGCCCGCAGTCCGGCCACTACAACACCCAGCTGGAGAAAGAGAAGCTGCTGGAAATTGAAAAGGTAGTCGAACAAGCCAAGGCAGCCAAAGAAGCTGGTGCCAGCCGTTTTTGCATGGGTGCGGCATGGCGCAGCCCCCGGGACAAAGACTTACTGCTGGTCGAAGAGATGGTTCGTCAGGTGAAAGCCGTAGGCCTGGAAACCTGCATGACCCTGGGGATGGTCGATGGCGAACAGGCTAGCCGATTGGCTACTGCCGGGCTTGATTACTACAACCACAACCTGGATACCTCGCCGGAGTACTACGGCGAAATTATCACCACCCGCACCTATAGCGACCGGCTGGAAACGCTCTCTAACGTACGCGATGCGGGTATGAAGGTCTGCTCTGGCGGCATTCTTGGCATGGGCGAAGATGCCCAGGATCGTAGCGCCCTGCTGCAACAGCTGGCCAAGCTTAACCCGCATCCGGAGTCCGTACCCATCAATATGCTGGTCAAAGTACCCGGCACGCCGCTGGAAAACGTCGAAGATTTAGACCCCATTGAGTTTATCCGCGCTATTGCCGTCGCCCGTATTATGATGCCCCAGAGCCATGTGCGACTTTCCGCTGGCCGTGAGCAGATGACCGAATCGACTCAAGCGCTGGCGTTTTTAGCGGGCGCCAACTCGATATTCTACGGTGATAAGCTGCTGACCACCGGCAACCCCCAGGTAGATCGCGACCGCGCCCTATTTGCCAAGCTGGGCCTGCACCCGGAAAAGCGTGAAACCTGCGAGAGCGAAGATGTTCAAGCGACACGGCTCGCCCAACAAGCCCAGCAGCAAGCGCGTGCCGAACGCGTTGCCGAGCTGGCGGTAGATGCCAGTGTCTGACCCGTGGCAACAGCGCTTAACCGCTGCCCGCGCTAATCGCCAGCTGGCACAGCGTTGGCGAACTCGGCAGGTAGTCGCCAATAGCACGCTGGACTTTGCCGGAAACGACTACCTGGGCTTGGCTCAAGACCCACGAATAAGCGAAGCCCAAGCGGCAGGTGCACGCCTTTACGGCGCGGGTGCCGGTGCATCGCATCTGGTGAGCGGCCACTTGGCGGTACACGATGCCCTGGAAGACGCCTTGGCACGCTGGACAGGCCGCGAGCGTGCGCTGCTTTTCTCTACCGGCTATATGGCCAACCTCGGCGTGCTGCAAGCATTGGCAGATCGCCATACGGCAATCTTCCACGACCGCTTGAACCATGCATCGCTCATCGATGGCGCCACATTAAGTGGCGCCCGCTCACGGCGCTTTCATCACCGCGACACAAGCGATCTGGAGAACCTGCTGGGGCGCAGTGAGTGCGCACATAAACTCGTGGTCAGCGATGGCGTGTTTAGCATGGATGGTGATGTGGCTGACATCGCCAGCTTGGTCACTGTCAGCCAACGCCACAGTGCATGGCTAATGGTGGACGACGCCCACGGGGTGGGCGTGCTGGGTGACAATGGCAGTGGCTGCGTGGGCAGCGTCTGGAACAGCACCGAGGTGCCGATTTTGGTCGGCACCCTGGGCAAAGCGCTGGGCACCGCTGGGGCTTTTGTGGCCGGGGATGCCGAGTTAATCGGTCACTTAATCCAATTTTCGCGCAGCTATATCTACACCACCGCCCAGCCCCCAGCGATTGCCGCCGCCACCCTCAAAGCGCTGGAAATCGTTCAGGGTGAACCTGAACACCGCGCCCAGCTAAATGCCAACATCGCTTACTTTCGCCGCGAGGCACTGCGCCTAGGGCTTCCACTAAGTACCTCCGCCACCCCCATTCAGCCGCTGATCTTGGCAGATGAAGCGCGCACTTTACGCTGGGCGGGACAGTTGCAAAAGCGAGCCATTCACGTGGGAGCCATTCGCCCGCCAACGGTGCCCAAGGGAGAAGCCCGGCTGCGCATCACCCTAAGCGCCCGCCATCAGCGGGGCGATATTGACCAGCTGTTAGCCGCGCTCGACCAGTGCCGGCATCACGAGGCGTTATGCAGCCCCTGCGTTTAATACTGCTCTCCGGCTGGGGAGTCGACCAGCGTATCTGGCAGCCGCTTGAGGCACATTGGCCCGCCCACCTAGCTGCCCAGACGATTGAGTGGCCCGGCTACGGTAATGCGCCCCCACTGGGGGCCAACGCGACGCTGGAAGATCTGGCAGATGCTATGTCCGAGTCGTTAGACAGCGATGCGATATGGGTCGGCTGGTCGTTAGGCGGGTTACTGGCGACGGCACTCCTTGAGGAGCTGCCCCCACCACGCGGGCTGATTCTACTGGGTGCGGGTAATACCTTCTGCACAACCGGCGGTGTCACTTCTGCCGAGCTAAGCGCCTTTCGACGTGCTTTTCAGCGCGACCCCACCGCGACCTGGCAACACTTTTTGCGCTGGCAGGCGCAAGACGAGCCCAGCCCCCGGCAGGCATATCGGCAGCTAGGTGACTTACTGGGTGATACGCTACCCGCCGACATCACCACACTCGCTACCGGCCTGGACTGGTTGGCGTCGATTGATAATCGCCGACGCCTAGCAGCAGCCCCTTGCCCGGTGGTACGGCTCAGCGGCGAACACGACCCATTTATCAGCCCTGACCAGCGCGGCACCAGCGAACGCTTAAGCGGTGTTGGCCACTGTCCTATGCTCTCCCAGCCCCAGGCTCTCGCCGCTGCAATTAACCACCATGCCACCCAGATGGCTAACGCCGATATGGCGGCTTTATGAACGTTCTAACGCTGAACAGCGAGGCTAACTGGCAGGCGCGGGTTGCTCACGCATTCTCTCGGGCCGCCCCAAGTTACGATGCGCTCGCCAGCGCACAGCGCCAAATAGGTCAACGGCTGTGGGATTCGCTACCCAACAGCGCTTATAAAATACTCGATCTAGGTTGCGGCACCGGTTACTGGACTCAGCGGTTGGCTGAACGTTACCCCCGCACTCAGGTGTACGGGTTAGATTTAGCTCCCGGCATGCTGTCACGGGCCCGCCAGCGCTATGGTGACCATATCCACTGGCAGCAGGGCGACGCGGCGGCGCTGCCGTTTGGTGCCCATGACTTTGATCTGGTGTTTTCCAACTTGGCAGTGCAGTGGTGCCGTGATCTTGGTGCAGTGATGCATCAGCTTTATCGGATTCTCACTCCCGGTGGGCAGGCGCATATCACTACGCTGCTACCCGGCACCCTGGAGGAAATCGCCTTTGCCTGGCAGCGCCCCGAAGCGTTGCTGCAAACACCTAATCGCGCCAGCGTCGAACGGGCGATTGGTAAAAGCGGCTTAACCATCAACCAACAAACGGCCATCGTTGAACGTTTTTACTACACCGACCTGCAAGCCGTGATGGCCTCTATTAAAGGCGTGGGCGCCCAGCTTCCCCGACCGAACACAAGCCTTACCCGAGCGGATATCGCCGCTGCAAAAGCGCGCTTTGAGCAGTTGCGCCAGCCGGAGGGCCTGCCGGTGAGCTACCACTGTTTAACACTGCAATTGGAAAAATCGCCATGAACGTTTGGTTTGTGACGGGCACCGATACCGATGCGGGTAAAACATTAGTGACGAGCGGCTTATTGCACGCCGCCCGCCAAAGGCAGTTGAGCACGCTGGGCCTTAAGCCGGTGGCTTCCGGCAGCGAGCAAACTAGCGAAGGTCTGCGGAATGATGATGCAGTGGCGTTACAGCAGCAGAGTGTGCCGCCGGTCGCCTATGCCACGATAAACCCCATCGCCTTTGCCCCCGCCATTGCGCCCCATCTTGCCGCGTTAGAGGCGGGCCAGCCGCTTGAGGTTAGCGCTATCGTTAGCTTGTTGCGCGAAACGCTTAGCCAAACACCCAGAGATATCACCCTGATTGAAGGCGCCGGTGGCTGGCGCGTGCCGTTAAACGACCAGGAGGATTTTGCCGACCTCGCGATGGCCCTTGAGCTGCCGGTGATTCTGGCCGTCGGCTTAAAGCTAGGCTGCTTAAATCATGCCCGCTTAACGGCGGAAGCCATCCGTGCCGACGGCTTGGCACTCGCCGGCTGGGTGGGCAGCGTGGTGGATTCCGCTTTTGCCACTAACGCGGCACGCTTTGAGGCCAACATCGCGCATCTAAATGCCAAACTTGAAGCCCCTTGTTTAGGCATTATTCCGCATCTTGATGCCCCCAGTGCCGCGACTGCCGCCCCCTACCTATCCCTGGAGCCGTTATGAACACGCCGGTTTGGCATCCTTATGCACACCTAAAAACCCAGACACCCGCCCCCAAGGTAGTGAACGGCGACGGCGCTCACTTTGTGCTTGAGAGCGGCGAACGCCTGCTGGACGCCACCTGCTCCTGGTGGTGCATGATCCACGGTTACGGCCACCCGCGCTTGGTGGCGGCCATTCGCGAGCAGGCAGGCCAGCTATGCCATGTGATGCTCGGCGGCTTAACCCACGACCCCGCCGACCAGTTGGCCCGCGAGCTGGTGCGCATTACCCCCGCCGGGCTGAACCACGTTTTCTATTCAGACAGTGGTTCGGTGGGCATGGAAGTGGCGATGAAAATGGCCCTCCAGTACCAGGTGCTCACCGGCAACCCCGGTAAGCACAAGATGCTCTCGCTGATGAAGGCCTACCACGGTGACACCACCGGCTGCATGGCAGTGTGCGACCCTGAAGAAGGCATGCACAGTCTGTTCGCCAGCCTACTGCCCCAGCACCATTTTGCTCCGGCCCCCACGGCCCCTTTTGATGCCACCGCTGAACAGGTCGAGCACGACCTTAGCGCCCTGCGTAGCGTACTTGAGCGCCACCATGATGAGATCGCCGCGCTGTTGATGGAACCACTTTTACAAGCAGCTGGCGGGCTCAATATGACCTCGCCGGACTATGTTACTGGCGCCAGGGAACTGTGCGATGAGTTTGGGGTGCTGCTAATTTTTGACGAAGTCGCTACCGGCTTTGGCCGCACCGGTAAGCTGTTTGCCGCTGACCACGCAGGCGTCACGCCGGATATTATGGTGCTCTCCAAAGGCTTGACCGGCGGCTATTTAGGTCACGCCGCAACGCTCGCCACGGATCGTGTCCACGACGCCTTTATCGGCGATACACCCCAGCACGCCTTTATGCACGGGCCTACCTTTATGGGCAACCCGTTGGCCTGTCGGGTGGCGCTGGAAAGCCTGCGCGTCTTCGAGGAAGAGAATTACCTGGGCAAAATTGCGAAGCTCAGCCAGCAGCTGCAGCGTGAGCTACTCGAAGACCAGGCGCTGAACGCGCAACCGGCCGTGGCCGACGTTCGAGTGCTCGGTGCCACCGCTGTGATTGAAGCGCACTCCGCTGAAGCGTTAAAAGGCGTAGGCGACTTCGCCCGCGAGCGGGGTGTCTGGCTGCGCCCTATTGGCCGTTGGCTCTATACCATGCCCGCCTATATCACCTCTGAAGCGGAGATGGTAAAGATCACCGACGTGATGAAGGCGTGGTTTCTGGATCAGTAAACAGCTCAGGAAAGCAGTAGATTGCCCTGCTGCTTCCAGCGATTAACCAATGCCGGAACGCCCTCGCCAGCGGTAGTATTGATCGCCAGCACTCCCGGCGGGCTAAGGCTATCCGCCTCTGGGTCGACCAGTGCGCAGGGCGTATCGTAGTCAATATAAGATAACAGCGATGCTGCAGGCATCACCGCCAGGGACGTGCCGACCACCAGCAAAAAATCAGCCTGGCTGACAAGCTCACAGGCCTCGGCAAATAGCGGCACCGACTCGCCGAACCAGACCACGTCGGGTCTCAGCTGGCTGCCTTTATCGCAGACATGACCCAGCTCAATTCCCCCCTTGAGCAGCGGGTAGCGCATGCGTTCGTCGATGGAGGAGCGCGCTTTTAAGATTTCACCATGTAAGTGCAGCACTTGGCGGGAGCCTGCTCGCTCGTGCAAGTCGTCAATATTCTGGGTAATGATGCTGACGTTAAAGCCGTCATGCTCAAGGCCAGCCAGCGCTTTATGGGCGGCATTAGGCTTGGCGCGACGAATCTGCTCGCGGCGCTGATTATAGAAATCCAACACCTGCTGCGGATTACGCTGCCATGCCTCGGGGGTAGCCACATCCTCAACCGGATGGTTCTCCCACAGGCCATCGCTGGCACGAAAGGTTTTAATCCCGCTCTCGGCGCTAATCCCCGAGCCGGTAAACACCACCAAATGCGGGCTTGCTGCCATGATTACCTCGTCGTTTATGATTCACTGCACCTTACAATAGCCACCTAATATACTAGCTGGCCGATGCTGCCCGCAAAGCGCTGCTTGTTACGGTAAGGGTAAACGTCAATGACGCGACCATCGATAATGGCCTGCTGCAGCTCCAGCCAGTAATCCGGGTCGAAGAGCTCTGGATGCTGGTGCATAAACATATCGCGCAGCGCTTTATTGGCAAACATAAAGGGCCCAAACTCCTCTGGGAAAATATCGTTAGGCCCAATGGATAAGGTGTCGCCTCCCTGGAAGTCATTGCCGTAGGATTTAGGGATACGCCGGAAACGGCACTCGGTGAGGTAGCAGACTTCATCGTAGTCGTAGAAGATCACCCGACCATGGCGGGTAACGCCAAAGTTCTTCAGCAGCATATCGCCGGGAAAGATATTGGCTGCCGCCATTTGCTTAATGGCATTGCCGTAATCCTTAAGCACCATCTCCTGCTCTTGGTCGCTGCAATGCTCCAGATAGATATTCAGCGGCGTCATCATGCGCTCGGTATAGCAGTGTTTGATGATGACCTTGTCGTCTCTTAGCATCACCGTGGAGGGGGCCACTTCCAGTAAGTGTTCCAGGCACTCCGGCGAAAAATGGTCCTGACGTACGGTAAAATTGGAGAACTCCTGGGTGTCCGCCATGCGCCCTACCCGGTCATGGCGTTTTACCAGCCGATACTTTTCGCGCACCACGGCGTGGGTCACGTCTTTGGCCGGGTCGAATTTATCTTTAATGATCTTAAAGACGGTGCGAAAGCTGGGCAGTACAAACACCGCCATCACCATGCCACGCACACCTGGGGCGATAATAAACTGATCTTCACGCTTCGCCACCTGACGATTCAGCGCCCGGAAAAACTCGGTTTTACCATGTTTGAAGAAGCCGATGGCAGCGTAGAGCTCACCTTCCGGCTTATGCGGCATTAGCTGCTGCAGGTAATCGACAAACTCCCTGGGCACGGGTACCTCAACCTGAAAGTAGGCGCGGGTGAAGGAGAAAATAATCGACACTTCGTCGGTTTCGATGAGCACCGTATCCAGGTGCAGACAGGGGTCTCCGCCCTGCTGCTCGCCAAAGCCCTCACCATGAAGCACGGGCAGTACCAGCGGCACTTGTTCGCCGCCACCGCGGATACGCCCCACCAGGTAGGCGCCTTTATTGCGGTAGAAGACACTATTCAGCAGCTCGATTTCAGTGTCATCAGCTTCCAACATCGCCGCGGGTAAGTGCTGCTGTAAGAAGCTGGCGCCGAGGTGGGTGTCCTGATCTATATCAGCAAAGCGATTATCCAACGGGGCATCGAGAAGCGCCCACTTGAGCGCGGCCTGCCAATCGCCCTTGACCTTGTGCCGACGGCACAGTTCAATCCCCGAGCGGTGGGCGGCATCCTCCCGGGAGCTATACACAAACATCCAGTCGTTGCGGATATGGCGGTGGTGGAAAATGGCGCAGAACAGCGAGTTAAAAAAGGTTTCCGCCAGCTCAAAGTCGAGCCGGTGACTGATCAGTTCGGCGTAGTAGTTACGCGCTTCCCGCCAGCACTCACAGTGTGAAACCACCTCCGGGTCAAAAGTACGCTTTAAGCGCCCCAGGGTGACGTCGATTTTTTCCTTATACAGATTGATGCGCTCCGCCGAAGCCAACTGGGCATCACGCCACGCAGCTTCACGGAAGCGTCGGCTGGCGTCAAAGGTGATCTCTTTAAAGCGCGCACGATACTCGTCAAAGCCGTGCAAAATCGTTGTCGCTAAGCGCTGCCCCGGTGAGTGTTTCACTGGCTAAACTCCTGATTATTTCTACCAGCTTCGCGTAACGGCACACTACATGCGAGACGACCTTGGTGGGTAGCCCATGCGCGTTAGCTCACAGACTCAATACGCTTGACCTGCAAACAGAAAGGCCCAGCGGTGCGGTCAGCGATTAAGAAGCCAAGTTGGTAAATATCACTCGGTTTAATAGTGGGGGCGTCGCTTAACACGGTTCCCCGCCGCACTGCTTCAAAGGCGCTCCAGGGGAAGTGCAGCGTTTCCCAGGTATCCTGGGCAGGGGTAAATTTCACGCGGTAAGCGGAAGCATCGCCCAGAGAGGTGCTTTTCAGGCGAAGTTGATAGGTGCGGCCATCACTCCGCACGGTTAGCGCTATGCCCTGGGCATCCGCCAGCGTGGGTTCAAAATCGTTGGGTTCGCGACGAACGGAGGCAAAGCCACCGCCGTTTTCCAACGACACGTCGCCATGAAACCGGCCTTCACCCTCGATAACGCTAAACCCGCTATGGGAAACACCGCCCATGACACCATCGTCAACCGCGTACCAGCGCTGCTGTTCGCCAGGATTATTAAAGGTCAGCGCCATAAGGCCACCTCGTAACGGTTAATAGATAAGAAAAAGCCCCTGGCGTCTTACCGCCAGGGGCTTATCACAGTAGCCTAATCGTTGGCTCGCTTACAGCTTAGCAGCGGCTGCCGGAGCGGGGTCGCTCTCGTCTAGCTCCTCCGGTGAAGCGGACACAAGCGCAAACTCCTCCTCGGCGGTTTTCGCCACCAGATGATTTTTACTGTAGAAGAAGTAGTAAGCCGCCCCGGCGATAAATAGCACGATGGTGTAGTTAAACGCGCGGGGATCAAAAGCGTACACCCCGGTGAGCGCGACCAATGACAGTACCAGCGCAATACCTGACGTCACCACACCGCCAGGGGTTTTATACGGCCGCGGCAGGTCAGGTTGTTGTACCCGCAGCATAATGTGGCTCAGCGCCATCAGCGCATAGGAAATAGTCGCGCCGACCACGGCCATCCCCAACATCAGGTCACCTTCACCGCTGAGTGACACCAAAAAGCCAAATACACCCGGCACGATCAGCGCCAGATAGGGCACTTTACGCCCGCTGGTCAGCGATAATTGCTTAGGTAAGTAGCCTGCCCGGGAGAGCGCGAACACCAAGCGGCTGTAGCCATAAATAATCGAAAAGAAGGAGGCAATCAGCCCCGCTAAGCCCAGCACGTTGACCAGCGTAGCAAGCGTCGGGTTACCCGCCGCGTTCAGCGCATCAACCAGCGGCACGCCGCTTTGGCCGATCATTTCAGCCCCCGCCGCACCGGCGAGCAGCACCACGACTAACAAGGCGGTGAACAGCAAAAATAGCATCGCCCCGATAATGCCTTTGGGCATATCCCGCGCCGGGTCTTTGGCTTCTTCCGCCGCTAGCGGCACGCCTTCTACCGCCAGAAACAGCCACATACCAAACGGCAAAGCAGCCCAAACCCCGTACCAGCCAAACGGCATAAAGGTGCTCGCGCCCGCCGCATCGGTGGGGGCAATATCAAACAGGTTGGCGGCGTCAAAATCACCAATCAGCGCTACCGCGGTAGCCAGAATGGCAAACACCGCCAAGCCGCTAATCACCATCATGACCTTGAGCGCTTCCCCCACGCCCGCCAGATGGATGCCAATAAACACGGCGTAAAACAGCAGATACACCAGCGGGCCGTTAATGCCCAGCAATGACTCCACCGCGGCACCGATAAAAATCACGATCGCCGCTGGCGCCAGTGCGTATTCGATCAATACCGCAAGTCCGGTCAAGTAACCACCGGCCGGCCCCATGGCCTGGCGGGCAAAGCTGTAGCCGCCCCCCGCGGCGGGAATTGCTGCGGACATTTCCGCCAGCGACAGCACCAGCGCTAAGTACATCAACGCCATTAAGCAGGCGGCAATCGCAAACCCACCCCAGCCCGCTTCGGCGATGCCAAAGTTCCACCCGGCGAAGTCACCGGAAATCACGTAGGAAACCCCAAGCCCTGCCAGCAGTATCCAGCCGGCGGTGCCTTTGCGCAGCTGGCGTTTGGCCAGATACGCTTGATCAACTGATGGTTGCGTCATCGTTTTGCCCTCATGGTGTGGAACGAAATAGTCGTCAGCGGCGTGCTGTACTATGGGCTACTTCATGCGTTCCACATTGTTATTGGAGAATTGTTACGTCCTGATTGTTATACGTTTGCTGTTATACGACTGCTGTTATACGACTGCTGTTATACGGTTGTTGCCGTGTACCAAGGTCGTTAATCAGCGACCAGAAAGTTGCGTGTTGAACCGGAAGCGGAGTCACCCTCCAGCACATCGTCCTCACTGCGGTCTTTTAACTTAACCCCGGATACCTTGAGCTGACGGGCCTCTTTTAACAGCAGAAAGAAGCGTCGAGCTGCCTCCTCGATCTGCAAACCCGCCGGACGCACATTGGAAATACAGTTGCGCCGGTCATCTTTTAGCCCCGGCTCCGGTGCCCAGGTCATATACAGCCCCAGGCTGTCCGGCGAGCTTAGCCCTGGCCGTTCGCCGATCATCACCAGCACGGCGTCAGCGTTGAGCAGAGCGCCAATCTCATCCCCTATGGCCACTCGGCCCTGCTCAACAATGGTTAGCGGCGCTAGCTGCCAATCAGCGGCTTCATTGCCTAACATCTGATAGAGCGTGCTAAGAAATGGCGCGCTGTTCTGCTGCACGGCCAGCGCAGAGAGTCCATCGACAATCACCACCGCAAGGTCATAACGCTGCTGAGAAGCAGCCGCTTGCTGCAACTGCTGGCGGGTTTCATCGCTAAGGCGACGACCATAGTCAGGTCGCTGAAGATACATAGCGCGGTCTTGGGCATGGCTATGCAGGCGAATTGGCGCTGTGGTTAAACCAAGCGTATCCGTCAGCTCGGTGGCCAGCGCTGCTACATCCAGCGGGCAGTGAACCGCATCCTGGGCTTGGGCGTGGGCCAACTGAAACGCCAATAGCTTGCTAGTGGGCAGGCTAACCCCCGCACGCCCTAAACCAATGCGCGCATCGGTAAACGCATTCAGCCGCTCCCAGGGGTTTTCGACGACGATGGGCGATGTTGGCTTATCAACCATGACGAGGCTCCTGGGGCAGGTGGCGCAGGCTGTTGGCAAAGGCAGCAGGCAGTTGGTCGTTGAGCCGATGGGTGCTGATATCCTGGAAAATCTGCATCTCTTCGAGCCAGCGCTCAAACTCCGGTGCCGCTTTTAGCCCCAGCACCCGCCGGGCGTAGAGCGCGTCGTGAAAGGAGGTGGTCTGGTAATTGAGCATAATGTCGTCGGAGCCGGGAATGCCCATAATAAAATTACAGCCCGCGACACCCAGCAAGGTGAGCAGGTTATCCATATCGTTCTGGTCGGCCTCGGCGTGGTTGGTATAGCAAACGTCGCAGCCCATGGGCACGCCCAACAGCTTGCCGCAGAAGTGGTCTTCCAACCCCGCCCGGGTGATCTCCTTGCCGTCGAACAGGTATTCAGGGCCGATAAACCCCACCACGGTATTCACCAGCAGCGGATTAAACTTGCGCGCCACGGCATAGGCGCGGGCCTCGCAGGTTTGCTGGTCGAGCCCGTGATGGGCATCGGCGGAGAGCGAGCTGCCCTGGCCGGTTTCAAAATACATCACGTTGCGCCCCACCGTGCCGCGGTTAAGCGACTGCGCCGCCGCTTCCGCTTCCGCCAGGGTGCTTAAGTCAAAACCAAAGCTGCGGTTAGTCGCCTCGGTGCCGCCTATTGACTGAAACACCAAATCAACCGGGGCACCCTGCTCAATCGCCTCAAGCGTATTGGTGACGTGGGTAAGCACGCAGGATTGAGTAGGGATCTGATATTTCTGAATGACTTCGTCCATCAGGCGCATCAGCTTGACGCTCTGGGCGACGTTATCGGTGGCGGGATTGATGCCGATCACCGCGTCGCCGCTGCCATACAGCAACCCATCGAGAATACTGGCGGCAATGCCGGTGACATCGTCGGTGGGGTGATTAGGCTGGAGTCGGGTAGAGAGCCGCCCCGGCAGGCCGATTGTGTTGCGAAATGCCGTGGTGACCCGGCACTTTTTGGCGACCAGAATCAGATCCTGGTTGCGCATTAGCTTGCTGACAGCGGCGGCCATTTCGGGAGTAATTCCCGCTTTCACCTCCGTGAGTACCTCGCTGGTGGCGTGATCGGAGAGCAGCCAGTTCCGAAAATCGCCCACGGTCAGGTGGCTTATAGGAGCGAAGGCGGCGGCATTATGGTCATCCATAATCAGCCGGGTGATCTCATCCTCTTCATAAGGAATCAACGCTTCGTTTAAAAAGGTAGTGAGCGGCAGTTCGGCCAATACCATTTGGGCGACCACACGCTCTTCGGCACTCGCCGCCATTACGCCGGCCAAACGGTCGCCGGAACGAGGCGGCGTGGCCTTGGCCATCAGCTCGGTTAGGCTTGCGAAGCGGTAGCTGCGGCTCCCCACCGTGGTGTGATAGGTCTGCGCCATGGGGCTTTCCTTTTTTATATGACGTCTGCTGTTTAATCGCGCTGACTGCGCGTTGAGGTATAAAACTTGCTTGTTTCTACCATAGCGTTATCAATAGATAGCGAGTATCGAGTTTTGGCAAACCCGGTAATATTTTATAAATTTAAACAAATACAGAAAGTTAAGGCGTTAACCAAGCAGTATTGAGCGCGCATAACGCCTCGAGGAGCCCCCCATGACCACGCTCGACAGCGCATTTGCACCAAAAAGATGCGTCCAGGAAGCGTTTGATGCCGATGAGCACGCGCAAAACCTGACGCGCTGGCAGCAGGAGTACGACCAGCTTAGCCCTGGCAGCTTCTATGGTCGCTTGGATGAAGTGGCATTAGAAACCATGCAGGTGTTTAAGGAGCATACTGGGCAAGCACTACGCCAGGACTGTCGGGTGTGGCCTAACTCACTGTGGATCGGGCTTCCCACCACTCGCCAGGGGGCGCGTATCAATGGTCAAGCGCTTAGCGCAGGCGAGGTGATGTGCCGCCCCGGCGGGTGGGATTTTGAACTGGTCACCCCAGAGGACTTCGACATCTACGGGTTAGTGATTCAGTTGCCAGCATTAGCAGAGGCCGCCCAACGGCAGGGCGTAAGCTTGGATAAAAGCTGGCAGGCAAGGCCACGACGGCAAGCGAATAAGGAAACGCTTAATGCGGTGTCGTTTCTTATCGAACGTTTACTCACCTGCCAAACCCTGGCGATCGCCAGCCATATTCATCAAGATATTCTGCTTATGGCGCTGCTGGAACTGCTACAAACCGAGCAGCCTGGCGCTGAGCTGCCGCCCAGCTACGCCCACCGCAAGGAAGTGGTTGATCGCGTTAAGCGCTATGTTGACGAGCACTTGGATGGTCCGGTGACCATGGAGGAGCTTTGCCAGCTAACCCATGTTAGCCGCCGCACGCTGCAATACAGCTTTACGACTATTCTAGGCATTAGCCCACTACAGTTTTTACGCCTGACACGACTGAATCGCGTGCGTCGGGCGCTGAGAGCAGCGTCACCGGAGCAGTCGGTAACCGGCATAGCCACCTATTGGGGTTTTTGGCATCTGGGTCAATTCGCCCACGACTATAAGCAGCAGTTTGGGGAGTCTCCTTCACAGACGCTGCATGCGAAAGCGTTGTGAGCAACTCGGCAATAGCGATAGGCAATACAAGCCAGCCTCTCAGCTGGCCTGATCAAATGCGGTAGTTATTAAACGTGCGTTAGTAAGCTTAGTTAAAGGTCGGTAGGTGCTTGGATTCACGCCCTGGCAGACCACAATCAAACCAACTGTGGTGCGCCTTGCGGTCGTCCCAAATGTGGTAATGCAGTTGCGACAGCATCACCGGGTCGTCGAGGAAATCCAAACGCTCTAATCGACTCATTGCCGCTGGCCCCATCCTTACTCCGCGTGCAACCCGCTCGGCTCGACGTCGGCGTAGTGGCTCGGCATCGGTGTGCCGCAACGTGCCTAGGGCAGTGGCCAATGCATTTGGCACGGGGTCTACCACCACTTGGGCAAAAGACGGTGCCGCCATTCCTGTGTTCATGCGGGATAGCAAGCTCACCATGCGCCGCAGCACCCGTGGCGGCTGCGTTTCTTCGGGAATCCGGAACAGCCGCTTTTGGAAGCAGAACCGCCCTAACGAAACACGGCTCGACAGCGCCGATACCGGGATCGACAGCATCAAAGCGAAAACGATGGGCGAGAGCCACCACAGAAATGTCGGCTCCATAACGTAAACACCCGCTGCCCACACAGCCCCTATTAAAGTTTGGCTCCAATGAGCCCGGAAGGCATCGCCCCACGTCGTGTCACTGTTTTCCCGCGATGGTGAGCGCCATTGAACCGCCCACCCCATCAATGACGTGAGTACAAAGCGGGTGTGAAACAGCATCCTGACTGGCGCCAATAGCATCGAGAATAGCGACTCAAGCACCATGCTCGCTAACACCTTGAGTGGCCCGCCAAATTGACGGCTACCCTGTATCCACACCAGCAATACGCTGAGCAGCTTAGGCAAGAACAGCAGTAACGCTGTCACACCAAACAACCCCACCGCTAAGGTGGGGTTCCATTGTGGCCAAACAGGGAACAGCATCCCCGGCTCAGGAAAGTAGTCGGGCGTGCTAAACGTATGCACGGCTAAAAGTGCGGTAGACAGGACTAAGAAAAGACACCATAGCGGCGCAGAAAGATAAGACATTAAACCGGTCAGGAAAACGGCCCGATGCACGGGATGAATGCCTTGCGAGAAAAACAGCCGGAAGTTCATCAAATTGCCGTGGCACCAGCGCCGGTCACGATTGAGCTCATCAAGCAGGTTAGGCGGCATTTCCTCATAGCTGCCTTCCAGTTTGTAGGCAATCCATACCCCCCAACCAGCGCGTCGCATCAGCGCTGCCTCGACAAAATCGTGGGATAAAATTTCGCCCGACATGGAGCCTTTCCCGGGCAGTGGCGCTAGGATGCAGTGCTGCATAAACGGGGCTAGGCGAATGATCGCGTTATGGCCCCAATAATGCGACTCACCTAACTGCCAAAAATGCAGCCCGGCGGTAAACAGTGGCCCGTAAACCCGCGTCGCAAACTGCTGCATGCGAGCGTACAAATTGAGACGTCCGGAAGCGCGTGGCGCCGTTTGGATAATACCAACCTTGGAATGCACCTCCATCATTTGCACCAGCCGGGTAAGGCATTGACCACTCATGACGCTATCGGCATCCAGTACCAGCATATAGCGATAGAGTGCCCCCCAGCGCCGGCAAAAATCGTCAAGGTTACCGCTCTTACGTTTCACACGACGCTGTCGACGGCGATAGAAGACCTGCCCGAAGGCCTCTAGGTCGCGGCATAACACCAACCAGGCATAGGTTTCTTGGATGGCAGTATCGGGATCGGACGTATCACTCAGGATGAAGATGTCAAAATGCCGATCATTACCCGTGCTGCGCAAAGACTCCAGGGTGGCGCGCACTCCGGCAAATACCCTGGCAACGTCCTCGTTACAGATGGGCACCAGCAACGCTGTGCGTGCCTCATCATCAATCGGCTCGTCACCCACCTCGCTATCAATGGCGTAACGGTCATGGCGGCGTAATAGCTGGAAAAACCCCATCAAGGCCGTCCAAAACCCGGCGGATACCCAGGCGAATAGCAGCACAAACAACGATAGGATAGTGATCTCAAGCCACTGCAGGCCTTGGCCGGGGAGTACAGTGCGCATCTGATTGGCGGCAATGATACTTTGACCAAAAATCAGCACCAGCAAAATCCAACGACGCCTTGAGGCGACCCACTTCCAAGACGCGGAGGGTGACGCTCTTTTGCGCCGGCGGAAATCACCGTTAGCCCAGCGCTTGAAGCGTCGACCAATATTCACAAAAGGATTGGTCGACCACTGTTGAGGGGCCAGCGGCGTTCGCTTCATCGCTGGCGCAGTGCGCAGTCGTGTAATGCCCGACGTGTCCGTCGACAGCGCTTCCTGCGGCGCTAGCGGCGGCTCTGCATAGGCAAGCGCCAAGCGCCGCCCCACAGATAATGCCGCTGGGTCATTGCTGTCGTCACTTTGGTCTTCAATAGCCCCGCCTAACGCCGCATGCAGCGAAGCCATTTCGTGTTTATCAAGATCACCGACCAGTAACTTGTAGCGCTCCTCACGATCCTGGGTCTCCAACGCCAACCGCTCTAAATAAAAATCCGTTGGCGTTGCCTGCGAAGAAGACATTTTCTCAGCCATTGGCAGGCAACCTATAGTACCAAGTCTCAGATAGTGGCTTGCCATCAAGCATTAGCTTGGCCCTAATATCCAAAGGCTGATTGCCGTTATTGCGCTTCACGTTGACAAACACACGCCAACCATTAGTGGCCGGATTATGTACAACCCGGCTAGCGGCCAATTCGCCATTCTCGCCTACGCTTGCCTCAACGCTTATATTTGCACCGTTGCCGATACCTTCAAGCGAGGGCCCGACAAAATCGAGAACGAAGGCGAGTGTACCGTCTGGCTCACGCACTAAGTCATCGCGAACCACCTCGCCCCGTGAGCGACGCGTCTCTTCAACCCAGGCAAGCTGAGGATCAAGATGACGGCTTTCATCAGTAGTGAACATAAGGCGGTAATCGAACGCCAGCGGCGTGCCCGGCTCATGGGGTTCATCAGACAGCCACATCGAGACGATATTATCGTTGGTCTCGTTGTCAGTCGGAATCTGAATCAGCTCAACGCTACCCGCCCCCCATTCGTTTTGTGGCTGAACCCAGGCGCTTGGACGCAGATCATAACGTGCGTCTATAGCCTGATAATCGCTAAAGCTGTGACCGCGCTGCATTAGGCCATAACCGCGTAACTGAGGCGTTGCATGTCTATTCATCATTAATCTGGCCGGATTGGCTAGCGGGCGCCACAGCCAGCCATTCTGGGCATCATCGATTAATAGGCCATTCGAGTCATGAATTGCCGGGATATAGTGTTGTGTCGATGAGGGCTGCTCCGGGCCGTAGAGATACATACTGGTTAGCGGTGCAATCCCCAACTTCTCAACCGCCCGACGCAGATAGAGCCGTGACTGTACGTCGACTAAGGCATCTTCTCCGGGACGTAGCACGAAGCGGTAGGCACCGGTAACGCTAGGCGAGTCCAGCAGGGCAAAAATCGTCAAGTACTGACTTTCTGGGCTTGGTTCGACGATCCAAATTTCGCTAAAACGGGGGAACTCTTCGCCCGAAGATAATCCCGTATCAACGGCCAACCCACGCCCTGAAAGACCGTAAACCTGGCCACTGCCCACGGCGCGAAAATAACTTGCGCCTAGAAATACCATCACCTCATTACTATCAACACCATTGAGTGAGTGGTTGATTCTGACGCCGGCGATACCCAAGCCATCGCTCTGCTTAACATCGTCGGAGATGTCTAAATCACCGTAGGTAAAGTCGTCAGGGTTGTAAGCAAAGGCGTGAACCTCGCCCTCCTGATCAATACTGTTTAATTGGATAGCACTGTCATAATGCATGCCTTCAGGGATAAAGCTCAGTGTGAAAGGTGCGCCTTTACCGCTCCATACGTCGCGATCGCGCTTGTACTGTATTTGCGCATACTGTGCATAGCTGAGTTCGCGCAGTTCGTCTGGCAACGAGGTTTCTGGGGCACGGTAGCCCTGCTGGGAGAGCTCCTCTGCTCTTCTGGCGACATCATCAAAGCCAAACGCCAAAGCCTCAACAGGGAGACTTCCAACCAGTAACCCGCCTAGTACGGCTACTGAAAAAAAGCCTTTTCGACGTGAAAGTTTATTTCGCGGGGTCGATCCACTCATTTAGCGTAATGCTCCTGTACAATCCTTTGACTGAATTCAAATTCGCTTATTTGCCGAACCGACATACGATTGAGTCCTTTCGATCAGCTAAATGCGTCCTTTTGCTATTGCTCACCATCGCTAAAGCACACACCGTGAGCGCATATGAAGTTGAGATTACAGCTTAGGTATAGCATGAGTCTAGACTACTTGGCACCCTGACTGACCGGGCTTTTTGAAAGGGCTGAGGCAAAAATTAGAAGTTGCTCGATTCGTTTGGCCGCGTGAACAGGCGCCACCTTAAGCGGGTGGTCTAATAGTGATAGCGGGCTTGGAGGGAGTCCTTCGCGAACGCTTTAGGCAAAATCGCTCTACTGATTTAGCGAAGCCAGCGATGGGCAAACATTTCGGCGGGTAAAGGTCGGTCAAAGTAGTAGCCTTGCCCCTGAGCACAGCCCATTGCCAGCAACGCGGTGATTTGGTCTTGGTTCTCTATGCCTTCTGCAATGGTCTCAAGGCCCAGCGTGTTCGCCATGGCAATAATAGTCGCCACAATGACTCGGTCATTGTCGCTGGTAAGCATATCGCGCACAAAAGAGATATCAATTTTGATTTTGTCAGCGGCGAAACGCTTTAGGTAAGCAAGCGATGAATACCCGGTGCCAAAATCGTCAATGGATAGCCCTAGCCCTTTGCTCTTTAACACTTCAGTGATGGCAATCGCCTTTTCAGGATTCTCCATAATGCCACTTTCGGTAATTTCCAGGCTCAGTTGTGACGCTTCAATGCCGAACTGGGCACAGCGATTGAGCACGCTGGCCACCAAGTCCTCCTCTTCAAATTGCTGTGCGGCAATATTAATCGCCAACTGACCCGGCATCATGGTGTGCCCCTGCTCTCGCCATGCAGCAAGCTGCCTGCAGGCTTCCTCGACTACCCAACTGCCGAGCGCAACGATCATGCCGCGCTCCTCCGCAATAGGAATAAATTTACCCGGCGAAACGTCGCCCAGTTCCTCATCGTGCCAGCGACACAGGGCTTCAGCGCCAATTAGCCTGCCGCTGTGTAAATCGACCTGGGGCTGAAAGTGGAGACTCAGCTGTTTTTCTGCAATGGCAGACGCTAAGCGTTTGGCGATATGCAGCTGTTCCGCAACGAAACGCCCCATCCAAGGCTCAAAGACACACACGGAAAGCTTCTGCCGTTTGGCTTGATACATGGCAATGTCCGCGTGTTTCAACAGCTCTAATGGCGTTGCCGCATGCTGAGGATAAAGCGCGAGGCCGATGCCCACCGAGAGTTCGAAAGAGTGCTGCTCAACAATAAACGGCAGCGCGATGCTGTCACACAGCCGCTGAGCAGTGGCTAACGCGCCGTTTGCTTCAACACCTGGGCAAACCACCACAAATTCATCGCCACCCAAGCGGGCCAGGTATTGCCCCTCCGTTAACGAGGCTACAAAGCGTTCGGCAACGGCCTTAAGGACTAAATCACCCAGGTCGTGCCCAGCGGTGTCGTTAATCTCTTTGAAATGGTTAAGATCTAACAACAGTAGCGCCAGTTCAGAGGTCTGGGTATCAGCAACCACCCACTCTAAATGACGCATAAAGGCAGCGCGATTGGGCAATTGAGTGCCGGGGTCACAAAAGGCGAGTTGGCGTATACGTACTTCGTCTTGCTGGCGTTCAAGTTCGGACGCCGCCCGTGCGGCAAATATCTGCAATACGTTGCGCACAACCTCCACATCGTCCAGCGGCTTTTTAAACATGACGCCAATCAGCCCCATGGGCTGACCATGGCTATCATCCAGCCGTCGACCTACATAGCCGTTTACCCAAGACAGCGCCCCGTTGCTTTCAGCAGGCAGCATAATGGCGGCGCCCTCGTGAACGATACACTCCTGCTCCACCATCACCTTGTGGCAGGGAACACCGGGAAGATAATAGGCAAAATTGCTTTGCCGCTGGCCATTTACATACAGCGTTAAGGTATGCGCTATATCAGTATCTTGCGCATCCAGCAGCCCAATAAAGCCTACTTCGGCTGATAATGCCTCGGCCATATGGGCGGTGAGTTGGTGCAGAAACGCTTCGCCATTTTCAGCCGAAACCGCCGTCGCCACACTAACCACGGCGTGCTGAAAACGTTGCTGCGCATTAATCGTGTTGATCAGTGCTTCATTGCGTTGACCAATGCGTTGCAGCGCCCGTTGCTTATATAGCAGGCGTTCGCGCGTATGACTCTCCGCTAACTGGCGCGCCAACTCGACGCCCGCTAACGCCGCAGCGATACGCAGCACTTCGTCGGCATACGGAGGCAGCCTCAAAACAGAGGAGTGCATCAGCGCAATAACACCCAAAAAACCGCCGCCAGGCGCGGCTATGGAGATACCCAAGTACCCCTCCGCACCCAGGGCAGCCAGGCGCTGATCATCCGGGAACCGCTGTTGAACTTGGGAAGCAACAAACAGCCTGGAGTGATCAGCGACCTGCTGGCATGGCGTACCTTGAAGTGAATATGGAACCATCTCAATGAATTCACCCTGAGACCACTCCGCCAGCGTGGTCGCAATGCTCTGGTGGCTATCGACATGTTCAACAATGGCATGATCAACCCCGAGGATATCCGCTAAGGATCTCGCAAGGTGCTGAAAAAAACCCTCTTCACTGACGCAGGACAACTTATCCGCCAACTGTCGAAAAATCTCTGGTGCAGAAGTAGGTGGCATGTTATTAAGCGCCTTCAGATTTACACATCAAGCTTCTCTCGTTCATCCTGAAAAGTTTCTTTAAAAACACACCCGTCGCGCCATTAACGCTTCCGGCAACTGATCCAATGCTAAAACCTCTAAATGGAAAACCACTCAACACTTAATAACTCTTTACATTTAAACCCTTAAAAAACTTTCCAAAAAGACTAAGACCACTCAAACATTAATCTTTAAAACCATTCAACTATTATGTCTACCGATACACGTTCAGCTATTGAAATCATAGCTGTAGGTTTTTCATCTATGCAGCCATATACACCTAAGTGTTTATGCTTATTTGGATACCCAATTAACTTCCCATCGCTGCATCACACATTTCAGAGAGTAATCCAATGAAACAAAAAGTAACTATCGGCATCCAAATCAACCTTAGAAGATGATATTCAACCTAAACAGTCCTTCATGTCAATAGGTCGTTCCTCAACCATCTAGGTCTAATGGAGGGCATTGTGAATAAAACAGAACAGAAACGGCTAGCGGGCAGTATCGGCAGGGCCATTGCAAAACAGCGGGTTCGCAGTCAATTAACCCAGGAAGAAGTTGCTGAGCGCTTGGGTGTTGGCAATGAAGCCGTTTCGCGCATTGAGCGCGGGCGGGTGATACCCAATATTGTGCGTCTAATAGAGCTTGCTGAAATTTTCAACTGCGAGGCTGCAGAGCTGTTTGGGCAAGCCAGTTTTCATATCGATGATCAGTCAAGCAGAATGAAGCAGCTTTTGGCCCCATTAAATCAAAATGATCGCAAACTCGTTATCGATATTGTTGAAAACTTAGCCACACGCCTACAGAAGGGATAATGATGCATAATGACAAACACTCGCCACTATCATCTTAAGGCCAATCAACACTCGTTACTTATATTCAACTAGAGAGAAATCAATCTCCTACCAGTTTATAAAAAAGTGAATTAAACATGACTTATTTTATAAACTTTACAACACTGGTTTTTTAAAATGAGTTACATAACATGCGCACTCGCGATTGGTTGAATGATTGCTTTCATGCTATAGGTAGTCTGACCAGCCGTTCAGCAATCGCAGCGTTGCGCTGCAAAGAGGCGTTATGTTCAACACCACTGCATGGAACCGACTGCGCTATACCGCTTACGCGCCCTTCTACGATGCGGTCGCCGCCAGTGCGTTTCGCCGGCCCCGACGTATCGCACTTGGCCAAGTGGACTGGGAGCCCGGTATGCGAGTGCTACTGGTAGGCGCCGGAACGGGGTTAGACTTACCTTTTCTGCCCCATGATATCGAAGTGCACGCCACCGATATTGCACCTGCCATGGTGAAACGCACCGCAAAACGGGCCGAGGCACTGCGCCGCGATGTGGAGTGTGGTGTGATGGATGCCGAGGCACTCAGCTACCCCGACGAACACTTTGATGTAGTGGTGATGCACTTGATTCTGGCGGTTATGCCTGACCCACAGCGAGGACTGGCCGAAGCTAACCGGGTGCTAAAAGTAGGCGGTCAACTGTGCGTAATGGATAAATTTCAACCCGATGCTCAACTGGCAGGTGTAGGCAGGCGTACTCTCAACCTATTCACTTCGGCATTGGCAACCGATATTACCCGCCAAGCGCAGTCACTGCTCAGCGAGGCTGGGTTCCAGATTCGCCACGATGAGCCGGTGCTGATGAATGGACTATTTCGTGCACTGCTAGCCGCCAAGCTAGCACCTTCAAGCCGTTAAACGTGTGACTTTTTACCGCTGCCTCAAGGCTAGCGATCGCTAAGTAAACTACCTAAGCTGTCTGACTATTTTACCGATACCACTCGGATTCAAGCCAATGACAGCCCGCTTTCCTACCCGCACTGGTAAACTGCTTTTTGCCCTAATTAGCCGCCTACACTTATATATTGGCCTCTTTATCGGTCCTTTTATTCTTATCGCGGCATTATCCGGCATTGCTTACTTGCTGAGCCCACCACTTGAAGAGTGGTTCTACCATGACACCCTATATGGCATTACTCAGGGTGAGCCTCAACCGCTTGCCGAACAGATCGCTGCTGGGCAGCGTTATCTAGGCGCCCCAACCTTACCCAGTGCGGTACGTCCAGCTCCGGCGCTAGGCGACACCACACGACTGATGTTTAGCGAGCCAGGCTTAGGGCCCTCGGAACACCGTGCTGTATTCGTTGACCCCATTTCCCTGGCAGTGACCGGTGATACAACGGTATACGGCACCAGCGGCATCTTGCCGCTGCGCACCATGATCGATCACTTTCACCGCCAGCTATTAATGGGCGATATGGGCCGTCTGTATAGTGAACTGGCTGCCTCATGGCTCTGGGTTGCCGCGCTGGGTGGCGTAATACTGTGGGTTTGGCAACGCCGCACGCTAAAAGCGCGTTCAAGGCCTCATACAGCCCGCCGACGCCACGCAACGCTTGGATGGGTCTTATCGCTCGGGCTCCTGTTCTTTTCCGCCACAGGGCTTACTTGGTCACAGTGGGCGGGCAGCAATATTGCCGAGCTACGGCATGCATGGGGCTGGAGTACGCCAAGCGCCTCAACAGCGCTGATCGATACCGATACACAACCACACGATGAACATGCAGAACATCGCGGCCACATGGCAATGGTGTCCACAGCCATCACGTCAGACGACTTTGATCGGGCGCTGAGTGCTGCGCGTCAGGCGGGCATCAGCGCTGCACGACTGCAGCTAACGCCCCCGAGTGGCCCTCAACAGGCATGGAGGGTAGCCGAAATTGATCGCCAGTGGCCTACCCAAGTAGACCAAGTAGCGCTGGACCCGCATAGCATGGCAGTGACCGATCAAACCGACTTCAACACGTTTCCTTTGGCAGCCAAACTCACCCGCTGGGGGATTGATCTGCATATGGGGGTGCTGTTTGGCATCGTTAATCAAGTCATGCTGGCAACGATCGCTGCGGGGCTTGTGACATTGATAGTATGGGGCTATTTGATGGCATGGCGGCGACTGCGCGCGCTAAGTGGTCAGCGCTTTCCCACGGTGGCTGAGCCCTGGCTAATGCTGCCTACCACGGCCAAACTAAGCATACTGTTTGTCGCTATTGCGCTGGGCGTGGCGCTGCCAGTATTGGGCGTCAGCCTTGCGGTTTTTATCGTGATTGATGCGCTGCGCTGGTATGTTAAACAACGCTACAGCGCACACCGCCTAACCCAATTAAACGAGGTGAAAGATGCCAAAAGCCCCCGTTAAGCGCTTTCGCCGGTTACCCGACGACGAACAGTCGCGCGTTATCGAAATGGCCTGGGAAGACCGCACACCGTTTGAAGCCATCGAAACGCTCTATGGCCTTGCCGAACCCGATGTGATTGAAGTGATGCGTGATCAGCTAAAACCGGCTTCCTTTCGCCTATGGCGCAAGCGCGTCACTGGCCGCGCCACCAAACATACTGCATTGCGTTCACCCGATGTGTTACGCGGTTACTGCCCAACGCAATATAAGCGCTGACGCTCCTTAACAGATATAAGCAGACGTGTTGCCCCTCTAAACGGGGCTTTCTCTTAACGCCTCTTTATTGTTATATTATCACATAACATAAACCCATTTAGAGGTGACCTAGCAATGGCCGCATTTTCTCCCCTCCCCGTGACGGTGCTCTCGGGTTTTCTGGGTGCTGGTAAAACCACCGTGCTCAATCATATTCTTGCCAATCGCGAAGGTCGCCGGGTGGCGGTGATCGTTAACGATATGAGCGAGGTGAATATTGACGGTGCGCTGGTGCGGGGTGGCCCTGGCGAGTCGACGTTGGATGGCGATGTTGCTCTGAACCGCTCTGAAGAGCGTTTAGTAGAGATGAGCAACGGCTGCATCTGCTGCACCCTGCGCGAAGACTTGCTAGTAGAAGTCAGCCAGTTGGCTCGAGAGGGCAAGTTCGATTACCTGGTCATTGAGTCCACCGGGATTTCAGAGCCGCTGCCCGTGGCGGAAACCTTCACCTTTGAAGATGAAAGCGGCCAGAGCCTTTCCCACGTAGCGCGGCTGGATACGCTGGTCACCGTCGTCGATGGCGCCAACTTTCTTGAACAGTACCGCGAAGCGCAAAGCCTCGCTGAAGCGGGCGAAAGTTTAGGCGAAGACGACGAGCGCAACGTCGCCGACCTGCTGGTTGATCAAATCGAGTTTTGCGATGTGCTGTTGATCAGCAAGACTGACCTGATCAGTGAGAAAGAGTTAGCAGCGCTGAAGGCGATTCTACACTCGCTGAACCCCGACGCGGAGCTGGTACCGATCACTCAAGGCGGCGTGCCGCTAGACAAAGTGCTGGATACCGGCAAGTTCAACTTTGAGCGCGCCCAGCAAGCGCCAGGCTGGCTAAAAGAGATGCGCGGTGAGCATGTACCAGAAACCGAAGAGTACGGGATTGCCAGCTTTGCTTATCATGCCCGTCGTCCCTTCCATCCGCAGAAATTCCACGACTTGCTCAACCAGGAGTGGTTCGGAAAAGGCTTATTACGCTCGAAGGGCTTTTTCTGGCTCGCCACTCGCCCTCAAGCCGCTGGTCAGTGGAGTCAGGCAGGCGGCATCGCCCACCACGGCCCGGCAGGCGTGTTCTGGAAGACAATTCCCGAAGAGCGCTGGCCAACGGATCCAGAAACGCGTCAGTTTATTATGGAGAAGTGGCAGGAGCCGTTCGGTGATATGCGCCAGGAACTGGTCTTTATCGGCCAGAACCTGGATCAAGCTAAAATGCGTGAAGCGCTGGATGGCTGCCTGCTAAGCGAAGCGGAACTACTGGAAGGCATGAACGCGTGGAAGAAACTGCCCGATCCATTCCCGTCCTGGGAATAAGTAAGAGCTAATAACGCTTAAATGCAAAGAGAGAGGCCGCAGCCTCTCTCTTTTTTATTGCCTGCACTTTTTCTTGCTAAAAGCTCTATTGCAGCATACTGGGCAACCAAGTCGCGAGGCCCGGAAACACGATCAGCACCGCGACCAGCAGCATCGAACAGAGAATGTAGGGAATCGCTGCCGAGTATATTTCACGCATGGTAGTACCTGCCGGAGCGACCCCTTTCATGACAAACAACAACAGACCCAAGGGCGGCGTTGAGAAACTGATTTCAAGCGCAAGCAGAACAACGATACCGAACCACACCAAATCAAACCCCAGCGCCTGGGCGAGTGGGAAAAAGATTGGCACGGTCAGCATCATGATAGAGATCTGCTCCATAAAGGTGCCCAGCACCAGTAGCACCGCAAACATCGCCAGGAGCATCAGAATCGGCGACAGATCAAAACTGGTCGCCCAGCCGATCAAGCCACCCGAAGCGCCAGAGAAGCCGAGCAACTGACTGAAGGTAGCCGAGCCAAACACGATCAGGTAGGCCATCAGCGTGACTTTCAGGGCCCCGGTGACCGAAAGCTTAAACGCCTCCCAGGTCATGCAGCGGAAAATAAACGCCAGGATAATCACGCCTAGCGCACCAAAGGCTGCAGCCTCTGACGGCGTGGCAAACCCAATCAGCATTAGTGTGACGATAATCACCATCACACTGAGCATGGGTAGAATATCGGTCACGATCAGTTTGAGCTTCGCGCTCAGCGGCACCGGCTCAAGCTCATAATTCGGGGCGGCCAAAGGATCCAGCTTGGTTTGAATAAAGATGGTCGCGATATAGAACCCCGCCAGCGTTAGCCCCGGCAGAATACCGGCGATAAGCAGTGCGCCAATATCCACTTTCGCCAAGGTTGCTAACAGCACTGCCAGCGCGGAGGGCGGAATGATAATCGCCAGGCCGCCAGTGCCCAGAATCGGGCCAATCGCCATTTTCTTTTTATAGCCCCGCCGCTCCATTTCCGGCACCAGTAACGAACCCATTAATGCCGTAGAGCCCATGGAGGAGCCACTCAGCGTTGAGAACGCCGTACCACCCACCACTGTGACGTAAGATAAACGCCCCGGCACCTTGCCCATTAGCTGATCCACAGCGTTGAACATTTTCATGCCCAGCCCGGTACGGAAAAACAGTTCGCCCATCAACAGGAACAGCGGAATGGGCACCAAGTTAAAGCTGGAGAGTGCGCCGAAACCGTTGTTGAGCATCTGTAAAATGCCGGTTTGGCCCCCCATAAAGTGCCAGGCGCCAATCACGTTGGCGGCCAAAAACGCTAAAGCAATGGGGGTACCAATGGCCATGAACAGGAGAATCAGCGAGAGCAGGAAAGCGAGCGCAAAGTACCATTCCATTATTCTTTAATCCCCGCTTCGCCGCTGTGAAGAATTTCATGGCCCACCACAAAGCGGCCAAATTCGATCGCCATCAGGGAAAAGCTGATGGGGAAGACGATGGTTAGTATCCATTTCGGCACAAAGAAAGCCCGTACGTCATAGTCAGTGCGCTCAATATTGAGCAGCACCAGATCAAGCCCCTTCCACGCCAGCACACCGCACACCACGACACAGAGCAGCGACACCCCACGGCTGAGGATATTCAGCGCTGCAGGTGGCAACACCGAGGTCAGCAGCTCGATATGCACATGCCCTTTTTGGCGCACCAGCCAGGGAGCTCCGAGTAAGGTGAGGTAGAACATGGCGTATTCGGTGGAGAGGAAAAACCACGCAGAAGGCTGAAGGCCTAAGTTACGAATCACCACCGAAAGCACCACGGCCACCATCAGCCAGACCAGCATGATGGCGGCCAGCAGTGCCATGCCGTTGAGCAGCAGCAGATAGCCGCGTTGTGCGTAGCGCATAAAAAACCCTAGAAAATAAGCCACACAAATAGGGCGCTCAATCGCTCGGCGCCCCTACGTTTCTATAGATCGTTGAATTTTTCGATCAGCGTATCGTAATGCTCAAGCCCCATGGGGTGGCGCTCCATCTGGCCGCGCATACGCTCCCAGGTGGCATCCCGGGCAGCGTCTGAGAAGCGCTGTGCTGCTTCGCCTTCCAGGGTGATGACCTGCATGCCATCAGCCTCAAGCTCGGCTTGCTGTTCTTTGGCTAATTCAGCCAGTTGTTCGGCGCTGTCGCGCTCATGCTCAATGGCGACTTCCTGAAGAATTTGCTGCGACTCTTCGCTGAGCTGGTTCCACTTATCCAGGTTAACGATCACCCCCATATCGGTAGAGAAGAAGGCAGGGTCAACCCGGTAGTTAAGGAAACGATCCCAGTTGAGGTCTTTCAGGCCAATCTGCGTCCAGCCGGTCGCGTTCACTACGCCTCGCTCCAGGGCCGCATAAACATCGGTGGTCGGCAGGCTGATTGGCTGCGCGCCCAGGTAGTCCTGGAAGAAGGCGTCATACACCGGGTTACTGCGTAAGCGTAGGCCCGAAACGTTTAGATTACCTTCGTCATCAATGGTGGGCTCATCAATGGTGTAGAAGTTGTAGCTGACCCCACTGTCGAACCAGCCCAAGTAGTAGGTGCCCATTTTCTCCTGATGAATTTCATTCAGCAGATCGATGCCGCCATTTTCACGGGCGAAAATAGCGTTGGTGTTCGAGGCAACCATGGCATCGCGCTCTGGCACGGTGCCCGCGTAGAAGCTCGCGGCGGTGTAGGCCATATCGACCACGCCGTTGCGCACTGCGTCGGGCTGTTCGGAAAGACCAATCACTTCAGGGCCGCCGCGCACGTTAATTTGCACCACACCTTCACCGCGCTCGTTGACCTTATCGACGAACTCTAAAAAGCTCTGGGTATAGATCAGCGAGGGAGGAAACGCATGCACGGCGGTGATTTCATCCAGCGCCAGCGCCTGAGTAGATGCCAGGGCTGTCAACACGCCCATCGTTAGCGTTACTTTTTTCATCGGTTAGTCTCCTGCACAAAGGGAATTACGTTATTGGGTGTTTTTGAACCATTGATGCAAGCGTGCGTGCTGTTTTTATGGTGATCTACTATTTGAGTAACACTAGGTGCCGCTACCCTTTACTGATAATGGTGGATTCTGGAGACTGCGCCGCCGTCCAGGGAAACTGCTTGGCGTACATATCTGCAAAACAGGTAATAGTGTCAGCATGCTGGCGAGTCATATCGATATCATCCCAGCCGTTGAGCAGTTTGGTACGCCATACGGGGCTAATAGAAAAGCTAACCTCTACTTCGGCAACACGAATTAACTGCTGCTCCAAATCAACGTAAATTGCGGCTGGTGAATCGCCAAGGGCTGCCAGCAGGCGCTCGACGTCATCCTCTTCAACAACAGCAGGTAGTAAGCCGTTATTGACGGCGTTAGAGGCAAAAATATCGCCGAAGCTCGGTGCCACTACGCAGCGAAAGCCGTAATCGACTAGCGCATAGACGGCTGCTTCCCGTGAGGAACCAGCGCCAAAGTTACGGCGGCTAACCATCACTTCGGCATCTGCTGCTCTGGGGCGATGAAGAATAAAATTTGTATCCGGCGTGCCCTGCTCATCGTGACGAACGTCGTAAAGTAGAAATTGACCGTAGCCCACACTGCGTGGCTCTTTCATAAAGCGCGCAGGAATTAGCTGGTCGGTGTCCACGTTAGCTGCAGCAAGGGCAACGCCGAGAGTGTCTAGTACGGTAATGGGTTGCATTAGTGCGCTCCTGAAGTCTGGAAGAATGAATCACTGCCAGCAGGTAAAGAACGTACATCGGCTAACCGCCCATTGACCGCCGCGGCAGCCACCATCGCAGGCGACATCAAATGGGTGCGCGCCCCTGGTCCCTGGCGGCCTTTAAAGTTGCGGTTGGTGGTGGACGCACAGCGCTCACCGCTGGCGACTAAATCACCGTTCATACCCACGCACATGGAGCAACCGGAGTGGCGCCACTCAAGCCCGGCATCAATAAAGATACGGTCTAACCCTTCGGCTTCGGCCTGGGTTTTCACCAGGGTTGAGCCTGGCGAGACCATGCCGGGCACGCGGCTTTTGTGGCCTGCCAGGACAGCCGCAGCGGCGCGCAAATCTTCAATGCGGGCGTTGGTGCAGGAGCCAATAAACACCCGGTCAATGGTGATATCGGTGAGCTTTTGCCCCGCCGTTAGCCCCATATAGGACAAGCTATCCCGGGCTTGGCGCGCTTTCGCCGGATCGCTCAATTGATCAGGATCAGGCACCGCCTGGTCGATCGGCAACGCTTCTTCCGGCGAGACACCCCAGGTCACTGTCGGCGCAATCTCATCGGCGTGCAGCGTCACCTCAAGATCAAAGCTGGCGCCTGGGTCGCTGTAGAGCGTGGACCAGTAAGCGCAGGCTTGGTCGAAAGCCTTCCCTTTAGGGCTCCAGGGGCGCTCGCGCAGATAGTCGAAGGTGGTTTGGTCTGGGGCAATCATGCCGCAGCGACCGCCGCCCTCAATGGAGAGATTACACAGCGTAAGCCGCGCTTCCATGGAGAGCGAGCGGATCGCCTCGCCAGCGTACTCAATGGCATAGCCGCGAGCACCGTCGGCGCCCAGGCGCGCAATCCAGGTCAGCGCAATATCTTTAGCCGTGATGCCCTCGGCGAGTTGACCCTCGACGGTAATCCGCATCACCTTGGGTTTGCTTTGCCACAGGGTTTGGGTGGCCAGTACGTGGGCCACTTCCGAGGCACCAATACCAAAGGCAATGCTGCCAAAGGCGCCATGGGTGGCGGTGTGGCTATCGCCGCACACCATCACCATGCCCGGCTGGGTAAGCCCCTGCTCGGGGCCTAGCACATGCACAATGCCCTGGCGTGGGTCATCCAAGCCAAACAGCGTCACCCCATGTTGGTGGGTATTTTGCGACAGCTGTTCAATCATCAAACGCACCTTGGGATCGGCAACGCCGGCTAAATCGCGGGCTAGCGTCGGTACGTAGTGGTCAGCAATGCCGAAGGTTAAATCGGGCCGAGCAACGGGCAGTTGGCGCTCACCCAGCTTATTGAACGCATGAAAGGAGCCTTCGTGAACAAAGTGACGGTCAATCCACAGCAGGCTCTGACCACTTTCACTGCGGTGAACCTCGTGGGCGCGCCAAACTTTGTCAAATAGCGTTGTAGGGGTACTCATTGTCGTCGCTCGTTGCCTCAGCCTTCGTTGGTCTTATCGTCACCACCCCAATACAACTAGCGCAGTTTCACAACACAGGTCAAATGTATTTTTTGTAATTTTTTATCTGTATTAAATTTAATACATTAAAAAACAATCTCATCCTATCACTCAGCCTTGCTGCTGGTGGGCATTCCACCCACTTTTGGCTCCCAATAGCGTGAGTTATCGTCGCCGTTGCGCTCTAGGTCAATCTGGAAGCGATAACGATCCGGACGGTAAAGCGCATCCAAGTGCTCCACGCCACGCCCCTGCTCATCAAACACCACGCGGGTGAGTGAAATCAGCGGCGAACCCACAGCGACATTCAGCGCCTCGGCCACCTCATGGCTGGCCAAGGTAGCGGAAATCGACTGGGAAGCGTGGTCGACTTTCACACCGCTGCGCTCCAACAGCACAAACAGCGGCGTATTGGCTAAATCCATCTCGTTGTAGTGCAGGGCGATCGATTCAGGTACGTGGGTCACCAGGTATGAAAACGGCTTATCGTCGACCATACGCACCCGCACCGAGCGCTGAACCTTGCCCCCCTGGGCCATACCCAACTGCTCGCGGATCATGTCCGGCGGCAGCACATAGGCAAATTCCAGCAGCCGCACTTGAGAAGCCTGGCTCATTTTGACCATGTTAGGCATCAGGTTGGACACGCTTGCAGTCATCACCGTAGCGTCCAACGGCTGTTCCAGCACCAACGTACCCACGCCTGCCTTACGCTCTACCAATCCAGTCGCCTGCAGCGCCTCCATGGCACGTCGGACGGTTACCCGCGATACGCCATGCTGCTCCGCCAGCTTGTTCTCGCCTGCCAATTTACTGCCCGCGGGCAGCCGACCACTCAAAATAGCGTCTTTCAACAGCAGGTAGATACGGTGTGATTTGGTGCCGCCCACCGCAGAGGGTTGTGCCTCGCTCATCCACGCCTCTCTTCAGGATATTGTTCAAAAATGTCATGTCAGGCTTGACGTAGGGATAATAATAGACATAAAAATGTATTACATATAATACATATCAATAGTCAACTGATAACACAATCGCTGACACTTGAAAGCCATTATTACAGAACCAGCACGGTTAAGTATCGCTGACAACTGGGTTTCAGATGAGGGCTTCAGATAAGCAACGAGAGACACGAGAATCGCCAATGTTTAACGCGGAAAGTCGTAGCGGAGAAATCAATGGCACCGAGCAGGTGCGCGCTTTCCTAAGCGCTATGGAAGCCCGCGACCTAGTCAACGCCGAGCGCTATCTCGCAGACGATGTCGTTATGCAATTTCCTGGCGCCCCGTCAATGCAGCGGCTAAGTGAGGTCGTGGAGTGGGCGCGAAATCGCTATCGCAGCGTTAGCAAAACCTTTCACGCCGTTGATCAATGCGACTATGCGACCCACTGCGTCGTGATTTGCCATGGCGAACTGACGGTGAAGTGGCTGGATGGCACGACGTCAACGGGGGTGCGCTTTATTGATCGATTTGAACTAACCGAAGGCCTAATTACCCGCCAGGATGTCTGGAATGACTTGGCGCTTACTCAAACAATGACGAGACTGCTATGACACGCCAAACAATGTTGTCACCACAATCTTCACACCAGCCCGCCCAACTTAAACAGCAGTTGCAAGACGCATCCATCGTGGTCGCCCCCGGCGTGTTTGACGCCCTAGGCGCGTCTCTTGCCGAGCAGGCGGGCTTTGATACCGTCTACCTTTCCGGGGCCAGCCTAGCCTATACCCAGCTAGGCCGCCCCGATATTGGCCTGCTCAGCATTACCGAAATTTGCACCGCAATGTCGCATATTCGCGAACGCACGCATCTTTCGGTGGTGGTGGATTGCGACACCGGTTTTGGCAACGCCATGAACGTGATGCGTAGCGTGCGCTTGCTAGAGCGCGCAGGCGCCAACGCGATTCAGCTTGAAGACCAAACCTACCCCAAACGCTGCGGCCACCTGCGCGGTAAAACGCTGGTCTCCAAAAGCGAAATGGTCGGCAAATTGCATGCTGCATTGGATGCCCGGGCGAGCGATAGCACGCTGATTATTGGCCGCACCGATGCACTTGGCGTGGAAGGCACCGACAGTGCCATCGAACGTGCCCAGGCCTATTACGAAGCCGGCGTGGATATGCTGTTTATCGAAGGCATTCGTAGCGACGACGATATCAGCAAGATCATGACCCAGTTCAAAGGCAAGGTGCCGATCATGGCCAATATGGTCGAAGGCGGCGACACACCGCTGCAGAACGCCCAGGCCCTGGAAGACCTTGGCTTCTCGCTGGTGATTTTCCCCGGTGCGCTGGTGCGGGCGATTACCCATATGGCCAGCCGTTTCTTTGCCACGCTAAAACAGGATGGCACCACCGATGCCTTCCGAGACCAGATGCTCGATTTCAAACAGCTCAACGACTACCTAGGTACCGATGCGATGCTGGAGCTTGGTCAGCAATACGACAATCGCTAACGACTCAGCACACATCAGCGCCAACCAACAAAACACAGGAGACGACGATGCAGACCACCGACAAAACGGCGAAAGAGATTTTTAACGATGTTATGGCCAACCCCCAGCGGGTGCCATTTGGTTTTGGCAACAAAGCGGTGCTGGTGAATGTCGATCCGCAAAAGGCCTATACCCGTACCGATCTCTTTAACACCGCTTACGAAACCGACCCTAAACAGTTGGAGTACACCAACCAACTGGCCCGCGGTTTTCGGGAGAAAGGCTGGCCGGTAGTCTGGACCCATGTGGCATTTCTAGACTCCGCAGAAGATGCGGGGGTTTGGGGTACGCGCACCGATACGCCTGATTCGCTGCAAAACATTAAGTATGGCTCTGAGCGCGCCGAGTTCGACGAACGCTGTGAAATCGATCACAGCCGAGATGTGATCTACACCAAGCGCATGCCCTCGGCGTTTTTTGAAACCCCGCTGCAATCGCTTTTAGTGTGGCATCAGGTCGATACGGTGATCATTACCGGCGGCTCAACCTCTGGCTGCATTCGTGCTACCGCCGTGGAGAGCCTGTCCCGGGGCTACCGCACCATCGTGCCCATGGAGTGCGTAGCGGATAAACACGAAAGCTACCACTACGCCAACCTGACCGACCTGCATCTCAAGTATGCCGACGTTCTGCCGGTTGCCAATGTACTCGAATGGCTGAATGGCAACGCCTAAGGCCTGCCAAGTTTCAAAGGAGCCGGTTATGAAAGAGTCACTAGGCGTTTACGACTACTGGGCCTACGACCAACGCCCTAAAATCGAGTGGCCAGGAGGCGCCAAGGTGGCCTTCTGGGTCGCACCCAATATCGAGTATTACGAACTCGACCCGCCGCTGAACCCGCAGCGTAACCCTTGGCCGCATCCGCACCCTTCGGTGCCCGGCTACAGCATTCGCGACTACGGTAACCGGGTTGGCCACCAGCGCCAGATGGCCCTGCTGGATAAGTACGGCATTCGCGGCTCGGTGTCGCTTTCGGTGGCGCTGTGCGAGCACCACCCCGAGATCATTAAGATGTGCCGCGAGCGTGACTGGGAGTTTTTCAGCCACGGCATTTACAACACCCGCTACACCTACGGCCTTAGCGAAGACCAAGAGCGGGCGATGATCCGCGACAGTATGAAAACCATACACCGTCATACTGGCCAGGCCTGCGCTGGCTATCTAGCCCCGGCACTCTCTCACTCAGAGCGCACCCTGGATCTGTTTGCAGAAGTGGGCGAAGAGCTTTTCGGCGACAAAGGCGGGCTTTACACCTGCGATCTGTTCCACGACGACCAGCCAACGCCGGTCAGCGTTCGCTCCGGTAAGCGGTTTATCTCCATGCCCTACTCGCTGGAGATGAACGACACCATCGTCTACGCGGTAAATAAAGTAGAGCCGCGCCAGTACACCACCATGCTCAAGCGCCATTTTGACCGGCTGTATGCCGAGGGCGAAGAGTCCGGCACGGTGATGTGCATTCCCACGCACAACTACCAAGTGAGCTGCCCGCACCGTATTAAGGCATTCGAAGAAGCGCTTGAGTACATCACCGGCCACCCGGATGTGTGGGTCGCCACCGGCCGCGAGATTGCCGACTACTACTTGGCCAACTATTACGATGCCGCCCTCGACAGCATCGCGGCCCAGGCCGCCAGTAAACAGGGGTAACGCTATGGCGCTTAATGACGACTATCTCGACTACCCTCACCGTCGCCACGGCTACGACCATGAGCGCTATGAATGGTCGATGCTGAGTGAGCGCGCGCCGGTCACCTGGCCTGAGGGTAAAACCCTGGCGGTGTGGATCAATATTTCGCTGCAATTCTACCCGCTCAACCAGCGCGGCAAGCCGTTTAAAGTCCCCAACGGCATGACCATGCCTTATCCAGATTTGCGTCACTTCACGCTGCGGGATTATGGCAACCGCGTGGGCATTTATCGCGTGCTCAAAGCGCTGGCGGCGCACAACATTACCCCCACCTTTGCAATCAACGCACAGTTGGCGGAGCAGACGCCCTATCTGGTGCAGCGCTTAAAAGAGTACGGCGGTGAATTTATCGCCCATGGCTGGAATATGGATCATCTGCACTACGGCGGCCAGCCGATTAAAGAAGAGGCCGAGCTGGTCAAACGCTCCGTGGAAACCCTGCGACGCGTGACCGGCCAACCCGTTCGCGGCTGGCTAAGCCCCGCCAAGCACCAGAGCTTCAACACTCCCGACCTGCTGGCAGAAAACGGCATCGAATACTGTGCCGACTGGGTCAACGACGATATGCCCTACGCTTTTCATAGCCAATCAGGCCCCTTGATGATGATGCCACTGGCCACCGAGATCGAGGACCAGTTTGTGATCGGCCAGAACCTGCACTCGGAGGATTCCTGGGTGACTCAGGTGAAAGACGCTTTCGACTTCCTGTTGGCAGAGTCCCGCGAGCAGGGCGGGCGACTGCTTGCCTTGAACCTTCACCCCTGGTTGGTCGGCCAGCCTCACCGGATTGCCTGCCTGGAAGAGGTGCTGGCCCATATCAGCGGGCACCCAGAAGTATGGCAGGCCCCGGCGGGCGAGATTCTTGATGCGTTTCATCATGCAGCGGAGCAGGCGTAATGGCGATACTTCCCTATAACAACGACAGCTTTGATGCCCATCTGCCGTTACTGATTATTGGCGCAGGGGCCTGTGGCTTGGTCGCCGCACTGGCTGCCCAAGAGGCGGGTGTGGAGCTGGCGGTGCTGGAGCGCGACGCGCTACCCCGCGGCAGCACGGCGATGTCGTCGGGTTTTATTCCTGCTGCTAATACGCGCTTTCAGCATGAACTTGGCGTCACGGATTCCGCCGAAGTCATGGCAGAGGATATCCAGAAGAAAAATGGCTTTGAGGCAGACCCGGCGATTGTTGAGTTACTCGCCAACCAATCCGGCCAAACCATCGAGTGGCTAGCGGATCAACACCATGTGCCCTTTGAGCTGGTAGAAGGCTTCCTCTACCCCGGCCACCGCCACCTGCGCATGCACGCCACGCCTCGACGCACCGGGGAAGAGCTGATGGGTGCGCTGCTTAACGCTGCCGAGTCGGCGGGCATCGATATTTTGACCCAGGCACGGGTAGTCGATTTGTACGTTGATGCCACACAGCGAGTGCGGGGCATTACTCTCGAACGCCCAGATGGCAGCCGCGAAAGCATTGGTTGCGACGCGCTGATCTTGGCCTGCAACGGTTATGGCGGTAACGTGGAACTGGTGGAGCGCTATCTGCCGACGCTAAAAAACGCCTTGTATTACGGCCATGAAGGCAACCAAGGCGACGCGCTGCTTTGGGGGCAGGCCATGGGCGCCAGCACCAAAGATTTAGGTGCCTGCCAGGGGCATGGGTCACTCGCTACGCCCCACCAGATTCTGATTAGCTGGGCACTGATAATGCAGGGCGGCATTCAGGTCAACCTAAACGGCGAGCGCTTCTCCAACGAGCACGGCGGCTACTCCGAACAGGCGGCCAAGGTGCTGGCGCAACCTGATCAGGTGGCCTGGAACCTTTATGACGCCCGCATTCATGAATCCGCACAGGCCTTTGAGGATTACCGCAATGCCCAGGAGAGCGGCGCAGTGCGCAGCTTTGCCAGTATTGAAGAGATGGCAACTGGCTTGGGTCTGCCACTAACCACACTGCAGGCCACCTTCGCGGAAATGCAGCAGCATGCCGAGCAACAAACGACGGATACCTTTGGCCGCCGTTTTGAACCCGCCAACCTACTCAAACCGCCCTATTACGCTATTCGCGTAACCGGTGCGTTGTTTCACACTCAGGGGGGGTTAGAAGTGAATCGCACGGCCCGGGTGCTCAACACCCAAGGCCAGGCGCTGCCCAACCTGTTCGCCGCAGGCGGTGCTGCTCGCGGGGTTTCCGGCTCCAACGACAGCGGATACCTTTCCGGTAACGGGCTGCTCAGCGCTGTGGTGCTGGGGGCCGTAGCAGGCAGGAGTGCCGCTGAGCTGTTGCACTTACAGCTAAGCTCAGCGGTATTACCTTAACTGCCTAGCGACAGCATCGCCTCTGTCCACTGACGCACGTCGGGGTAGCCGCGCTGCTCGAAAACCGCGAAGCCGCTAATGCTACGCGCTTTGAGCGGCGTAAAGACCGGCATGGTTAAACCGCACAGAAAGTGCGCCAGCCGCTGGGCATTTGGCGGCTGGCCCAGTTGTTCGGTGTGGCGCTGTATAAACGGAGCGGCAAAGCGCGTGAAGTCGTTATCCGATAGCGTGGGTAGTGGCGGCGCTTCCGGTAGCCTAACGGGGTGCCCGTAACACACCGAACAGTGGCCGCAGCGGCCCTGCTCGGTGTCGGATGGCGCATCAAAAGTGCTATCGCCAAAGTGCTCGGCCAGCCACCGCGTCAGGCAGCTCTCCGATTCAAACAGTGCCAGCATGGCCTGGAGCCGTTCGATCTCAATACGCTCCCGGTTCAGGCAATCTTCAAAAAGCTGCCTCGCCAGCATCTCAATGGCAAAATTCGGCTGGCAGACCTCGTAAACGTCGGTCATCCGCTTGCCTTCCAGGGTCAGCCAGCCTTTGTCCTGAAAGTACTCAAGGGCCGTAATCACGCGAGAGCGGGAGGCATCAATCTGCTGGGCCTGCCCGGCATGATGTAAGCGGTCAAAATCCACCGTTCCCCAGGTGCGGGCAATAGGGATATTGTCGACCAGCAGACGTACAAAGGCCGCCCGCTCGCCTTTAAAACGGCCCACCAGCGCCTCCGCTTCGATGTGATAGCGCAGCCGATACTCGGCTAAAAACGCAAAGCGCGGGGCGATAATGCCGTGCATCTCCAGCCGCACCAACAGTGTTTTCAGCGGCAGCGGGCGGATATTGGTATCCCGGGAAAGTGTATTAAGCAGCACTTCCCACTGCGGATCTGCCACATTGCCTGACGCGCAGCCTGCCGCAGCAATCTCTTCCAACAGGCAGTAGATACCCGCGTATTCAGGGGTATCGCCGTAAACAAAGTTTTCCAGCACCCGCAGGCCATCGCGCCCGGCCATGGTCAGGCAGGTAGAAGGCAGGCCATCACGCCCCGCCCGGCCGACTTCCTGGCTATAGTTCTCGATGGATTTGGGCAGGTCAAAATGCACCACGTTGCGAATATCGCCCTTATCGATGCCCATGCCAAACGCAATGGTGGCCACAATGCAGGGCGACTCACCGCCCATAAACTGGCGCTGAATCTCATCTCGGCGCTGGGAATCCAGCCCCGCGTGGTAGGCCTGGGCGGCAATCCCTTGGGCCGCCAACGCCTTCGCCACCTGCTCGGCGGTTTGCTGCAGGGTGACGTAAATAATCGTCGGCGCTTCGCTGCCCGGCTGCATCTGCGGCTTCAGCCAGTTAATCAACTGCTGCTGGCGATCCTCCATGGCGGGTGCCACCAGCAGCTCAAGATTGGGGCGGTAAAAGCCGGTGGTGATAACGTTATCGTGGGCAATGGCAAACTTCTCGCCCATATCAGCAATCACCGTCGGCGTTGCCGTGGCGGTTAGTAGCAGCACCTGGGGGATGGCGAACTCGCGCTGGTAGTCCGGTAGCTTCAAATAATCGGGTCGGAAGTTATGCCCCCATTCAGAAAGGCAGTGTGCTTCGTCGACCACCAGTAGCGATATCTGCACCTGGCGCAGAAAATGGCGAAAGCGCTCGTTCTTAAGTCGCTCCACCGACACCATCAGGATTTTCAGCTCACCACTTTTGGCGCGCTCCATGACATCTCGAGTCGTTTCGCGGTCTTGAGTGGAATCAATACTGGCCGCCGCCACGCCATGGCGCGTTAGAAACGCCAGTTGATCCTGCATCAACGCCAGCAGTGGCGATACCACCAGGGTGAGATGGGGAAGATGCAGCGCCGGAAGCTGGTAGCAAAGTGACTTGCCCGCGCCGGTGGCAAAAATTGCCGCCGTGGAGTGCCCCTCCAACACTCGTGACACCACCGCCTGCTGGCCGCCGCGAAAGTCGTCAAAACCGAATACGTCTTTCAGCGTTTGCTGGGGTGATGATGAGGTCATAAACACTGCCTGCTAAGTGATGACTAGCTAAGTGAAGATCTAAGTAGTGAAGATCTAAAACGCCTTCTCCAGCGCAAAGCGGGGCTGAGTGTGGCCTTCTTTGTTTACGCTTTCAGTGAACATCTCAAGCGGGCGCACCCAGAGGCCGTAGTCGCCGTAGAGGGCACGATACACCACCAGCGGCTCTTCGCTTTCGCTGTGTTGGGCAGTGCCAAGCACTTCGTAGAGGCTGCCTTTGTAGTGGCGGTAAATACCGGGAACGGGGGTGGTCATGAGCTCTCCTCTTGGGTGGCGTTTGCGACAGCTGGCTGGTTGGCTTTTTTGGCCAGGCGTTCCAGCACTTTGGAGGCGGCCACAAAGCCAAAAGTGCCGGTCAAAAAGGTAGCGGCACCAAAGCCCGAAGCGCAGTCCAACCGGGTGGCGTCGCCGCTGCCGGGCTTTTGCAGGCAGACTTCACCGTCGGCGCCGGGGTACACCAACTGTTCGTCAGAGTAGACGCACTCCACAGAGAAGCGCCGTTTGGGATTGCGAGAGAAGCCGTAATCCCGACGCAGCCGCGAGCGCACTTTGGATAGCAGCGGGTCGTGCTCGGTACGGGTGAGATCCGCCACTTGAATACGCGTCGGGTCGGTTTGCCCGCCCGCAGCACCGGTCACGGTAATCGGTATTTTGCGTCGCTTGCACCAGGCGATCAGGGCAGCCTTGGCAATCACGCTGTCGATGGCATCCACCACGTGGTCGGCATCGTCGGGAATCCGCTCGGCCAGGTTGGTGGGTGTCACAAAGGCAGTGTCGGCTACAACCTCGATTTCCGGGGCAATCAAACGGCAGCGCTCAGCAAGCACCTCCACCTTGGGCTGACCAATCGTGCCATCCAAGGCGTGGAGCTGGCGGTTAACGTTGGAAACGCACACGTCATCAAGATCAATCAGCGTCAGTTTGCCAATGCCCGAACGCGCCAGTGCCTCAACCGTCCAGCTCCCCACCCCGCCAACACCCACCACTACCACGTGAGCGTGGCGAAATGCATCAAAGGCACGTTGACCGTAGAGGCGGCGAATCCCACCAAAGCGTAAGTCATGGTCTGTAGAAGCTGAGCCTGCAGCGACAGGAGGTGGCTCGTTCGATGACACAGTTGAGGACATTGCAGACTCACTCATAGCACTTGAAGGGCTGAAGGCTTGGCGTGGGGTGGCGTGCGCAGACTATCCAGCGGTAGATGCCCCGCCCAGCCAAGGTGATTAAACAGCGCGACCATGGTGTCATCCAAGGCACAGCTTAATTGTACCCGCTTGTCGAGCAGCGGATGGTTAAAGGCCAAATAGGTGGCCGCCAGCAATAATCGTGGCGCCCCCAGCTGTTCGGCAAAAAAGCGGTTGTGGACACTTTTACCGTGCTTGGCATCGCCAATAATCGGATAACCCCGCCGTGAAAGATGGCGACGAATTTGATGGCGCCGTCCGGTCAGTGGGCGCGCTTCGACCAGCGAATAACGCGCCACCGGGTAGCGGTCGACCTGCACTGGAAGCTCGACGCTATCCAGACGGCGAATATCCGTCATCGCTGGCATAGCGGGCATTTCCGCCTTGGGTCGCGTGCCATCCTCTTCCCGCAGCGGGTAGTCCAAACGCTCACTCTCCGGCGCTTTACCGCGTACCACCGCCAAGTAGCGCTTCTCCACCTGACGCTCGCTAAAGGCGTCGCTGAGTAGGCCTGCTACTGTTGAAGAGAGGGCAAACACCATCACGCCGGATGTGGGTCGATCCAGCCGATGAACAGGATAGACCCGCTTGCCGATCTGGTCGCGCAGGCGCTGAAGTAGAAACTCGGTTTCGCCACGCGCCAACGCCGAGCGATGCACCAAAAGCCCTGACGGCTTGTGCACCGCGACGAGGTGCTCATCCTGGTAAAGGAGGTTGAGTGGCGTCATAACGCTCCTGGGTAATAATGACTAGTAGCCGTAGCGAGTATCAAAACAGGGCGCTATTGTCGCGGCTTGGTTATGAGATGTCACCCACGCAATACAATAATGCTTCTCATCAAGCCTTCTCACCAACAGGGCAGTGTTATAAGGTAACTTTAATTATTAATAAGGATTCTCTTATGAAATGCTCTTCTGCGGCGTGGCTGATCATTCTAGCCACTTTCAACACCTGGGCGGCAGAACGCAGCCTTGATATCGTTGCCCCCTGGGAGGTTAAAAGCGCGGATCCATCCACATCGGGATATGTGTTTAGCCGCATGCAGGTGGCGGAAAACTTGGTGACCACCGACAACCTCGGCCAGCTTGCACCTAGTCTAGCCAGTGCCTGGGCGGTATCAGACGATGGCCTTGAGTGGCGCTTTACACTGCGCCAAAGCGCCCGCTTTCATAATGGCACGCCGGTGAATGCCGATGCTGTCGTCAACAGTTTAGAGGCTGCCATTGCCAAACCCGGCATACTGGATACAGCGCCTATTGCTAGCGTCGAAGCCGATGGTGATGACGTCGTCATCAGGCTGGAAAGCGCTTTTGCGCCCCTACCCGCGCTATTGGCGCACTCGACAACGCTGATTCTCGCCGAAGCCGCCTATGCCGAGAATGGCGACGTCATTCAGATGATCGGCAGCGGGCCCTATCAGGTCGAAGAGTTGAGCCCTCCTCAGTGTATGACAGTGACTCGCTTTGACGATTACTGGGGCGGAGCCCCTGACATAGAAGCCGCTAGCTATTTAGCGGTGAGCCGTGGTGAAACCCGCGCGCTGATGGCGGAAAGCGGCGATGCGGATATCGTTTTCACCCTCGACCTCGCCAGCCAAGCGCGCCTAAAACGCAACGCCAACCTCTCCATATACAGCGAGCCACTGCCACGCACCCTTATGCTCAAGCTCAATGCAGGCCATCCGTTCCTTGAGGATAAACGCGCCCGCCAAGCCCTTAGCTTGGCTATTGATCGGGCAGACATTGCCACCGAATTGCTGCGCATGCCAGAGGCAGCGGCGGCAGAATTATTCCCCGCGAGCCTAGGCGCTTGGCATATTGGCGTTGACCCTTCCAGCGGCCACGATATTGAAAAAGCGCAAGCGCTACTGGTCGAACTGGGCTGGAAGCGAAGGGAAGATGGCCTGCTGGCGCGCAATGGTCAGCCGTTTAAGCTGACCCTGCTCACCTTAGCTGACCGCCCCGAGCTACCGCTGGTGGCGACTGCACTCCAGAGACAGTGGCACGAACTGGGGGTTGAGCTTGGAATTACCGTAGGCCATGCCAACGCGATCGCTTCCAGCCACCATGAGGGCAGTTTAGAGGTGGGGTTAATGGGCCGAAATTACGGCCTGGTGCCCAATCCACTCGTTACGTTACTCGATGACCTGGGCAGCGATCCAGACAACATGGGCGGTGACTGGGGCACCATGAATTGGCGCGATGACGAGGTGGCTGAGTGGCTGGACACCCTGCGTCAATCCACCGGTGAGCAGGAACTCAACGACTTGGCACCGTTAGTAGCGGAGCGGTTACATCAACAGATGCCGCTGATTCCGGTGGTTTGGTATCAGCAAACAGCCGCCGTTAGCGATGAGGTTGAAGGCTTTAGCATCGATCCGCTAGAGCGCAGTTACCGCATTGATCAGATGGAGTGGGCTGAATGACAGATCGAGTTGGCGCGGGAATCAGCCCGCGCAGTGATGTTGCTCAGCCACGCTCCGGCGCTGATTGCGAAGGTATGTGATCGGCAGTGGGCATTAGCGGGTTAGGCGAAAGCGGCAATTGCCCCGTTGGGATGTGTTCTTTGAGAAACGCTAAAAACGCCTGCGTCGCAGTCGGTAATGTTCGCTTGGCAAGGGTCTGGACTTCGATAAAGCGGGAGTCCATGCCCTGGTCTCGAATAGGAATCGCGACCACACGCTGCTGTTGAATGCGGTAGCGCACCGAGATTTCCCCCGCCAGCGCCACACCGCCCCCGAGCATGGCGAAGTTAATCAAAGCCTCGGTGTAATCGCTGCTAAAAATGGATTCAAACGCCAAGTTTTGACGGCTACAGCAGATATCAAATAGCTGGCGCAGGGTCGTGTCTGGCGAGGGTAACGCCAGCGGATAGCGCTGAAGCTGCGCCAGCGAGATATGTTTTTTAACGGCAAGCTCATGGTGCGGAGAAACCAGCGCCATAATGGGCGCGGGCTGCCTAAGGGCAACGGTAATATCCGCCTCAGGCTTGAGGCTAAAAGTAATGCCGATATCTGCATCGCCTTCCCTGACATACCGAGTCGCTTGGGCGGGCGCCCCCACCATCAGGTGGAAATGTATACCGCTGTAACGCTTGCGAAAAGCCGCGATTGCCGCGGGTAAAAAATCCACGGCAAAGCCTTCCGAACTAGCCAAACGTACCTTACCCCGCTGTAACCCACGCAACGCCATTATTTCGCTACCAATGCGGTCTGCTTCAAGCTGCATATGGCGAGCATGCACCGCCAGCAGCTCGCCTGCGGCGCTGGGCACCATACCGCGGGCACGGCGTTCAAACAGCAAGGTATCCAGCTCACTCTCCAACCGGGCAATCTGACGACTGATGGCTGAAGGCGCCACATTTAGCTTCCCTGAGGCTTCACTGATAGAGCCACAGCGCACCACCTCGAGAAAGTAGCGTAACGCCGTTTCTTGTAACACGCGTGGATTCATAACGTCTCCCTGAGCCATAAGCATTGCCAAAACGGCAATGATAAATTCTAAACATTGCACTGGCGGCATGACTAATCAATAGATTAGTTTTAACTCAAGGCGGCGGCTCATCTAAAAAAATAAAAGCCTCGCTGGTACGCCAAACGCTCATAACCTTCCTTTATTAAAAAACGAGGTATGGCATGCAAACACCTAGAACTCTCTACTGCGTTACGTCACTTGCTTTACTCAGCATCGCGACACCCGCATTAGCTGGCAAGGCCAACGATACGCTGGTCTATGCGTCTGACAGCGAACCCGAGAACGTTAGCCCCTACCATAACAATCTGCGTGAAGGCGTTATCCTCGCCCACCTAGCGTGGGACACGCTGATTTACCGCAACCCGCAAACCAACGAGTATGAGCCGCGCCTGGCCACCGAGTGGGAGTGGGCCGATGATAAAACCCTGGACCTTGTGCTGCGCGAAGGAGTGACCTTTCACAACGGCGAGACCTTCAATGCCGACGATGTGGCATTCACTTTCAACTACGCGGTGTCCCCCGAATCACGGGTGGTGACACGCCAAAATGTTGATTGGATTGAAAGCGTCGAGAAACTGGATGACTATCAGGTGCGCATCCACCTCAAAGAGCCTTTCCCCGCAGCCCTTGAGTACCTTTCCGGCCCAATGCCAATTTACCCCGATGAGTACTTCCAGGAAGTGGGTATCGAGGGATTTAGTCGTGAGCCCGTAGGCACCGGCCCTTACCGGATTACCAACGTCCGCCCTGGGGATGGCGTTAGCCTAACTCGCTTTGATGACTACTTTGCCGACAGCCCCATTGGACAACCCGAGATCGGTAATATCGAGTTCAAGGCCATTGCCGATGCGGACTCACGTATGGCGCAATTAATGTCAGGGCAAGTCGATTGGATTTGGCGTGTACCTGCTGATCAAGCTGAGTCGTTAAGCGGTATGCCTCAGCTTAGCGTGCTTGGCGGCGAAACCATGCGGGTGGGTTATATCGGGCTGGATGCCGCAACACGGGAAGATTCACCGCTAAATGACCTTCGCGTACGCCAAGCCATCAATCATGCGATGAACCGGGAAGGGCTCGCTAACGACCTAGTACGCGGCGGCAGCCAGCCCCTCTACGCCCCCTGCTTCCCGACTCAGTTTGGCTGTGAAACACAAGACGTTATTGAGTATGAGTACGACCCTGACAAAGCCCGCGAACTACTCGCCGAGGCCGGTTACGCCGACGGCTTCGACATTGACCTTCACGCCTACCGTGAACGTGACTACGCCGAAGCGATGATTGGCGACCTGCGTGCAGTGGGCATCAATGCCAATCTGCGCTTTATGACCTCCCCCGCGTTGCTGGAGCTTCAGCGCAACGGTCAAACCGATATGTCGTTCAAAGCCTGGGGCTCCTTCTCTATTAACGATGTCTCGGCGTTCGTCAGCGTCTACTTCACAGGCGGCATTGACGATCTCTGGCAGGACACCCAGGTGCAGGAGTGGCTGCAGGTCGCCGATACCTCGGTAGATCCTGATGTACGCTTAGAGCACTACCAAAAAGCGTTCGCCCGCATTTCCGAGCAAGCGTACTGGGCACCGCTGTTTTCCTACTCCACCTACTACGCCCACACCGCTGATCTTGAGTTCACTGCTTACCCCGACGAACTACCGCGCTTTTACGAGGCAAGCTGGAAGTAACGGCGTGATATTTGAACTATCGGCAGCCGTGGCTCTTCCCACGGCTAGCCTTCTATAGCGAAGGGGTGATGCTTTATGTGGGCATTTGTTTTCAAGCGCACGCTAATAGCGCTTAGCGTCGCTCTGACTATTTCGGTTCTCTGCTTTAGTCTGCTGCAGCTCTCGGGTGACTTGGCGCTCTCCATTGGCGGCCCCGAGGCCACCGCCGAGCAGGTAGAACAAATCCGCGTTGATTACGGCCTGGACCGCCCGGTGATTCAGCAATTTACCACTTGGCTGTGGGGAGCCGTGCAGCTCGACTTTGGGCGTTCATATTACTACCAAAGCGAGGTAATGGATCTAGTCGTTGAGCGACTACCGGTGACGATGACCCTAGGAATCTTGGCCTTGGCGATTGCGCTGGGCGTGTCTATTCCCCTCGGTGTGGTCGCCGCGCTCAAACGTGGCAGCTGGATAGACCGTATGGCCATGGCGATTGCGGTCACCGGCCAGGCAATGCCCAACTTCTGGTTTGGCTTAACGCTGATCATCGTGTTTGCCGTCAAGCTGCAGTGGTTTCCAGCCGCAGGTAGCGATAGCTGGCAAGGCTTTGTGCTACCGGCCGTTGCACTGGGCTATTACGCCACCCCCGCCATGATGCGCCTGACCCGCAGCGGCATGCTGGAGGTGCTAGAGGCCGATTACATTCGCACCGCACGGGCCAAAGGGCTGCGCACCGGCACGGTTATCTTCAAACACGCCTTGCGCAATGCGGTGATCCCGGTGGTCGCGCTGGCCGCCGTGGAGCTCGGGTTTATGCTCGGCGGGTCAGTGGTTATCGAAACCGTGTTTTCACTACGCGGACTGGGGCAGTTGGCGTGGAATGCTATTTCACGCAATGACTATCCGGTCGTTCAGGCCATCGTACTGATCATTGCGCTGTTCTATATCGTGTTGACGCTGCTGGCCGACATTCTCAACGCAGCCCTCGACCCACGCCTGCGCGCGCGCTAACGGAGAACACCATGACAGACTCTCTTACCCCATCGGCTACCGCGCTACAAAGCCAATTACCTCCTGCTTGGCAGACGCGTCTATGGCGCAGCACGCTCAATAATCGCAGCTTGGCCATCGGCCTCTTAATCATTGCCTCGTTGGGGATTGTGGCGCTTCTAGCACCGTGGCTGGCTCCCCATGATCCCTACTTACAGGACACCGCTAATCGCATGGTGCCGCCTTTTTGGCACGACACCGGTAGCTGGACGCACCCCTTAGGTACCGACCGCCTTGGCCGCGACTACCTGAGCCGCCTTATCTTTGGCGCGCGAATTTCGCTGTTTATTGGGTTGGTGGTCGCGCTGATTTCCGGCCTGATTGGTACCACTCTGGGGGTCTTGGCGGGCTACTTTGGTGGTCGCGTTGATGCGGTGGTGAGTTACCTGCTGACCACCCGCCTAGCCATGCCCGTGGTGTTAGTGGCGCTGGCCATGGCCTCGCTGATCGGCGGATCAATGCTAACCGTTACGCTACTGCTAGGCCTGCTGCTATGGGATCGTTTCGCGGTCGTCGCCCGCTCGGCCACCCAGCAACTGCGCGATGCCGAGTATGTGCAAGCCGCCCAGGCGTTGGGCTGCCCTCTGCCCTACATTCTGCTACGCGAAGTGCTTCCTAACATTGCAGGCGCGTTGATTGTCGTCGCCACCCTTGAGGTCGCCAACGCCATTTTGCTCGAAGCAACGCTGTCATTTCTAGGCATGGGTGTGCAGCCACCCTCGCCCTCCTGGGGGCTAATGATCGCCGAAGGCAAAACCTATATGTTCTTTCAGCCCTGGGTGATTACGATCCCCGGCGGCGCGCTGTTTATGCTAGTGCTGGCGATTAACTTGCTGGGTGATGGACTGCGCGATCTCAGCGCACCGGGAGGCCGCAATGAGTAATCTATCAACCGCTGAGCATTCCGCGGCAACAAGCTCGCCTCTACTGACGGTTAAACAGCTGCGCGTCGACTTGCCCGTGGCAAAGGGCACCCTTCACGCGGTACGGGGTATCGACTTTCACGTTGAGCGTGGAGAAATGCTCTGTCTTGTAGGTGAGTCAGGCTGTGGTAAATCCATGACCTCACTGGCATTAATGGGCCTGCTACCGGGCAAGGCGCAGATAAACGCCGATTGCCTCAACTTTGACGGTGTCAATCTGCTCACGGTTTCTGAGCGCGAACGCAGCAATTTACGTGGCGCACGCATGGCGATGATTTTTCAGGAACCCATGACCGCACTCAACCCCGCCTATACCTTGGGCAATCAGCTCTGCGAAGCCCTGCTTCGTCATCAGCGGGTGTCACGTAAAGCGGCCCATGACCGCGCCCTCTATTTGCTTGAACGAGTCGGCATTAGCGCTGCAGAAGAGCGAATGCGCCAATATCCCCACCAGCTTTCGGGCGGGTTGCGCCAGCGGGTGATGATCGCCATGGCACTAATGTGTGAGCCCGATTTGATCATTGCCGATGAACCCACCACTGCATTAGATGTGACGATTCAGGCGCAAATTCTGCACCTGCTACGCGACTTACAGCAGGAGTTTGGCACGGCGATCATTTTCATCACCCACGACTTGGGTGTCGTTGCGCGTATCGCCGACCGGGTCGCCGTGATGTATGCCGGCGAAGTGATTGAAACCGCCTCTGCACAGGCGCTCTTTAAAGCCCCCAGCCATCCCTATACCCAAGGTTTGTTGCGCTGCATACCGACGCCCGGCAAGACACTGCCAGGCAGTCGTTTGCAGGCGATCCCAGGCGTAGTGCCCAGCTTGGTAGGCAAGATCGAGGGCTGCGCCTTTTGCAATCGCTGCGATCAAGCGGATGAGCGGTGCCGAACCACGCCCCCCTTACAGGCAGTGGCAGGCGAGCACTTTTCACGCTGCCACTTTGCCCATCAGCTAGCCAGCCCAGCGCCACTAAACGATCAGGAGGTAACGTCATGACAAGCACCACCTCTCCTGCAAACAGTATGGATCCTCTTGCCCTTGAACTCTGCGCGCTGTCTAAAACGTTCAAACTGGGCGGTGGCATGCTACATAAGCCTCAAACCTTAAAAGCAGTCAATGAGGTATCGCTACGCGTTCCGCGCGGCCAGGTGATGGGGCTGGTGGGCGAATCAGGCTGTGGCAAGAGCACCTTGGCCAAGATGCTGCTGGGGCTGACACCCCCTAGTTCGGGCGATGTGCTGATCAATGGCAAAGCGATTGTTAACGCTAACCAAAAGGCACTGGCCCGGCATATACAGCCGATCTTCCAAGACCCTTATTCGTCGCTTAACCCACGCCAGCGGATTGCTCAGATCGTTGGTCTACCGCTACGTATTCACGCGCTAGGCACGCCCCGTGAACAGGCAGCGAAGGTCGATCAGATGCTTGACCTGGTCGGCCTACCCAAACGCGCCGCCCAGCAATACCCCGGGCAAATGTCAGGGGGGCAGCGCCAGCGGGTGGCAATTGCCAGAGCGCTGATTATGCGCCCTGATCTGGTGATTTGTGACGAACCCACTTCCGCGCTGGATGTATCGATCCAGGCGCAGATCCTCAATCTACTGCTCGACCTTAAAGATGAGTTTGGCCTTACCTACCTGTTTATTAGCCACGACCTCGCCGTGGTCGAACATCTCGCGGACCGGCTCGCGGTCATGTATCTAGGCCAGATTGTCGAAGAGGGTACCCGTGAGCAAATCTTCACCTCACCACGCCACCCATATACCCAAGCGCTACTCGCTTCCGCGTTGACCCCGGAGCCAGGTCTAGGCGTGCCCGACATAGGCCTGGGGGCAGGCCAGCCCGACCCCACTCAGCCACCTTCAGGCTGCGCTTTTCACCCCCGCTGCCCAATCGCTCAACCGCAATGCTCAGAGCAGACACCCAAGCTGAGCGCTATTACGCATGCTTCCGGTCAAGCTTTTGGCAAGGGCAGCCAGGCGCGTGTCGCCTGCCACCTTGCCTAAACATATTTAATCAATATTAACGTTAAAAGGAGTGCCTATGACGCGCCAACACGCCTTAGATCAAGCCAAATCTTACTTTGACAGCGGCGATTTTTATGACCAGCTTGCCCCGCGCATTGCCATCCGCAGCGAAAGCCAGGAATCGAATAGACAGGAAGAGCTTCACCGCTACCTTACTGAACAGATCATTCCGGATATTGAGCAGCTCGGTTTTAGCTGGGACATTGTTGATAACCCGGCGGAAGGGTTTGGGCCGTTTCTGCTTGCTGAACGCCTTGAGCCAGAAGCCTCGTTCAGCGTATTAACTTACGGTCATGGCGATGTCATCCGCGGCTATGACGACCAATGGGCTGAAGGGCTTTCGCCCTGGAAAATCACCCAGCAAGGGGATCGCTGGTACGGGCGTGGCACGGCGGATAACAAAGGCCAGCACACCATCAATTTAGCCGCGCTGGGCTGCGTGCTGAAAGCGAGCAACGGGCGCCTGGGCTATAACGTTAAGCTGGTGCTGGAAATGGGCGAGGAGACGGGCTCCCCTGGCTTAAAAGAGATCTGCCACCGCTACCGTGACCGCCTCGCCGCCGATGTGTTTATTGGCTCAGATGGGCCACGTTTGAATGCCGACGCTCCCACGCTGTTTTTAGGTTCACGGGGTTCCTTCAATTTCGACCTTAAACTCCAGGCCCGTGAAGGCGCTCACCACTCGGGCAACTGGGGTGGCGTATTAAAAAACCCTGCGGTGCGTCTGGCCAATGCACTCGCCACACTAGTGGATGCCAACGGTGTTATTCAAATCCAAGGCCTACGGCCTGACCCAATACCCGAAGCCGTGCGTAAAGCGCTCGCCGCATTGGAAGTCGGCGTCGGCGACAATGCCCCCACTATCGACACTAACTGGGGTGAGCCAGGACTATCGCCCGCTGAACGACTGTTTGGCTGGAACACCTTAGAAGTACTCGCCATGAAGGCGGGCAACCCGGATGCCCCGGCCAATGCTATTCCGCCAAAGGCCTATGCCCACTGCCAACTGCGTTATGTGGTGGGCAGCGACCAGGACAATTTTCTAGTCCATTTACGCCATCATCTGGATCAACACGGCTATCACGATATTGAGGTAAGCGCTGCGCGCATGTCGCAAATGGCGGCGACACGACTCGATCCTGAAGACCCCTGGGTGGGCTGGGCGTTGGCCTCTATGCAACGCTCCACCCATAAAACGCCGACGCTGCTACCCAACTTAGGCGGCTCGTTACCCAACGATGTGTTTGCCGAAACCCTGGGCTTACCCACGCTATGGGTTCCACACTCCTACCCCTCCTGCTCCCAGCACGCGCCTGACGAACACCTATTGGGGAGCATCGCTTCAGAGGCACTGATCTTAATGGCGGGGCTATTCTGGGATTTGAGTGACCAAGGATCAGACATCATGAGAGAGAAAGCCTTATGCAAGACGAACTAACCCAACAGGTTTGCGCGTGGCTGGAAGGCCAGCAGCAGGCGATGCAAGATTGCCTTGAGGCGTTGGTCAATATCGACTCCAACAGCTATGACAAAGCGGGTACCGATGCGGTCGCCGACCTGATCACTCAGTGGCTTGAGCAGGATGGCATCACGGTTATACGCCACCAGCGCCCTGACTCAGGCGATATTTTGGAAGCTCATCTGGGGGGAACGGGTCAAGGCCATGTCTTACTCATGGGCCACCGGGATACGGTTTTCCCCACCGGTACGGTGGCGGGCCGAGGCTATACCCAGCAAGACAATATCGGCTTTGGCCCAGGCGTTGCCGATATGAAAAGCGGCCTGGTGATGAACTGCTTTGTTATGCGTGCGCTAAGCCGCCTGCCCACCTGCCCCCTACCCGTTCGCGCCCTGTTTACCGCCGATGAGGAAATTGGCTCGCCGGATGGGCGGGCGTTTATCGAAGCGGCTGCCCAGGGGGCACGCGCCGCCTTAAATGTCGAGCCAGGGCGGGTCAGCGGCAATGTGGTGACGGGCCGCAAAGGGGGCGCTGGTTTCTTAATCGAAGTCGCTGGCAAGGCCGCCCACTCGGGCGTTAGCCATGCCGATGGCGCCAGCGCGATAGAAACACTCGCTCGAAAAATCATCAAGCTGCATGCGTTAACCGACTATGAGGCAGGCATCACCACCAATGTGGGCACCATCGCCGGAGGCGTGTCACGCAATACCGTCGCGCCTTTCGCGTCAGCACAGTTGGACACTCGTTTTGTAACCACTGCCCAGCGTGATCAGCTGTATAAAGCCATTGAGGCGATTATCGCGGAACCCGACGTTCCCGGCACTCTTGCGACCATAGAACAAACCTCTGAATTTTATCCTCTCGAAGCGCGTATGAGCAGCGCGCTGTTTGAGCTTTATCAGGTTCAGGCTAAGGCGATCGGGTTTGCTGTTGACGGCGAATTCACTGGCGGCTGTTCTGATGCGGGCTGGACGGCCAGCCTGGGCATTCCCACTCTGTGCGGTCTTGGCCCTATCGGCGCAAAAATGCACACTGACGAAGAGTACTGTTTGCTGGATACACTGGTGCCGCGCACTCAGACACTCGCTGCTACGTTATTGAATTTGCACGATGTATCCTTTGCTTCGGCACGTTAAATTGGCAATGTAACTGCTAGCCAACTACCTTGAGTAAGCAACGCTGCTACAGCGTTTCCATGGATTCGGAAGGAGATCAACATGCGCTATTCAACTATACGTTTCTCAACACCGCTTACCGCTATTGCCGCCTCGCTGCTGCTCGCCACCTCAGCGGCACAAGCCAATGAAACGCTTGATGTCGAGATGCATAAAGTCAGCACCGAGGGTAATGAAGAGTCAATCGGTACCGTATCCCTTGAGCATACGGATCACGGCTTACTGCTGACACCTTCGTTGACGGGCCTTGAGCCTGGGGTCTACGGTTTTCACGTTCACCAGAATGCCAGCTGTGATCCCGCCGAGAATGACAGTGGCGAGATGACCGCGGCACTGTCGGCTGGCGGACACTATGACCCTGAGGAAACCGGCACTCACCAAGGCCCCTATGGAGAAGGTCATTTAGGCGATCTACCGGTGCTAACGGTTAATGAAGATGGCGAAGCCAATCTCCCCGTCTTGGCGCCGCGCTTGAGCATGGAAGATATGCCTGGCCGCAGCTTGATGATTCACGAAGGCGGCGACACCTACACAGATGAGCCCCACCTGGGCGGCGGTGGCACCCGGATGGCCTGCGGCGTCGTTGAGTCTTAAGATTTGCCTTTGCTAACCGATAAATTGGGCAGCCACTAGGCTGTCCATTTTTTTGCTTAAGGCCCACTAAAGTCTAGCTGTGATTTTATAGTGCTTATCTGTAAATTCAGCCCTGCTAAAGAAGTACCTGCTTGCATGCTCACCGGTATGCTCGCCCATTCCCCTCACTGCTCTAGGTACCTTAGATGATCACCTTTATCGTATCGATCCTGCTGCTGATAGCGGGCTACTTTACCTATGGGAAGTTCGTTGAACGCGTGTTTGTGACTAACCGCAAACGTCAGACCCCTGCCTTCAGCATGCGCGACAACATCGACTACGTGCCGATGAACACCACGCGCAACTCGCTTATCCAATTATTGAACATTGCCGGGGTGGGCCCCATTTTCGGCCCCATTCTTGGTGCGCTGTATGGACCGGTGGCCTTTATCTGGATTGTGGTCGGCTGCATCTTTGCCGGTGCCGTGCACGACTACCTGACCGGTATGATCTCAATCCGCAACCACGGCGCTCACTTACCTCAGCTGGCCGGCAAGTTTCTGGGTAAAGCGATGAAGCACGTCGTCAATGGCTTCGCGATCTTGCTGCTGTTGTTAGTCGGCACGGTATTTGTGACCTCCCCCGCGGCGCTGCTGGCCAATATGACCTCGCTGTCACTGACACTGATCATTGTTGCCATCTTTATTTACTACCTGATCGCCACGCTGCTGCCAATCGATAAGGTCATTGGCCGTATCTACCCCTACTTTGGCGCCCTGCTGCTGTTCAGCGCCGCAGGTATCGGTATTGGCTTGGTTGTCACCGGCGCTCCGATCCCCGAGCTTTCGCTGCAAAATATGCACCCTGACGCCGCACCGATTTTCCCGCTACTGTTTTTAACCATCTCCTGCGGCGCGCTTTCCGGTTTTCACGCCACCCAAACGCCGATTATTTCGCGCACCACGCAAAACGAAACCAATGGGCGCAAAATCTTCTACGGCATGATGATCACCGAAGGCATTATCGCGATGATCTGGGCGGCCGCCGCCATGAGCCTGTTCTACGGCGACCAGTCGCTTTCCGATGTGCTGGCGGCCGGTGGCCCTGCCGCGGTGGTCAGCGAAGTATCTACCACCATGCTCGGCGCGGTGGGTGGCACCCTGGCCGTGCTCGGCGTTATTGTGCTGCCGATCACCTCGGGCGATACCGCCTTTCGCAGCGCGCGGATGATCATCGCCGACTACATTAAGATCGATCAAAAGCCGATTATGAAGCGCGTCATGGTCGCTCTACCGCTGTTTGTGGTGTCTTACGCGCTAACCCATATGGACTTCACACTGCTATGGCGCTACTTCTCCTGGGCGAATCAGACCACCGCCGTGATCGCGCTGTGGGTAGGCACCATGTACTTGGTGCTGTCGCGTAAGCCTCACTGGATCACCTCGATCCCAGCCACCTTTATGACCATGGCCACCTTTACCTATTTAGCCTACGCGCCGATCGGTTTTGGTCTGCCGCTGCAGTTAAGCTACGTGGTCGCGGCGCTAGGTACGCTCCTTTGCATCGCGCTGTTTATGAAGCGTGTCCGTCGTCTAAGCCGGGCAACTTTTGCCGTTGATGAGCCGGCGGTACCGAGCCAGTTTGTGGACAGCGGCGAGGTGATGGCAGCTAAATAGTTAGGCGCTCCATAACGTTACCGCCACACTCTCTTCACAGGACGCTCTTCACAAGACATTCTCCACACAAGAGCCACTCCACAAAAAAGGGCACACATCAGCCACATAACCGTGTTTGATGCGTGCCCTCGCTTTTTCTCCTATCTCGCCTATCCTTCCTTTTTTCCCCTACTCCTCATGTTTATCGCTTCCATGCTGCTGCGGTATAGACGAATACAGGCAGGGACTACTCCAGCGGTATCGACCAGAAGTAGGTCTCGCCAGAGCTATCGTCCACACCGTCGTTGTCACTGACCAGCCAGGCGTTGCCATTATCGTTAATCGCCATTCCTTCAATCTTGTCCACCACAAAGCCGTTGTAGCTGGCTAGGTCGGGAATCAGGTCGCGCACTAGCTGTTTCTCGGCCACCGGCAGCTCACCGCCCAGCGGGGCAGGTTCCAGGCCATCCAGGGCAATGCGGGTCACTTGCTTAACCTTAGCCTCGGCGCCGATCTGGTTGTCGCGCTCGATCAAATACAGCCAATCGCCATGGGCGGTGATTTCGGAGAGGCCAATCCAACCCTGTTCCACGTTATCCAGCGGGTAATGAACAGCGCCCCACTCGCCACTGTCGATATCAAAACGCAGTAGCTTGACCATGCCTTCGGGGTCATCCTGCCAGGGGCGCTGCAACGCCAGCCACAGTTGATCATCAATGCGCGTGACGCCTTCTAATCCCCACTTCAATGCCTGTTGAGCGAGCGCCTCGGGAAGTGCAATTCCTTGGATAATCTCACCGTCGGAACCCACATGATAAAGGGTGTTGGCAAGGCCTTTGTCGTTACCTTCGGAAGCGACCCAGAAGCCACCTTCACCATCGGTGGTAATGCCTTCCATATCCAGGCCTAGCGCAGGTTCACCGTTGCGGGTCACGTCCAGTGCTGCCGTAATCCGCGCTGGGGAGGCTGAGGGGTCGATGGTAAAGATGCGCGGCTGGGCGCTGTAGAAGCTGTCATTGACCGCATAAAGTACGTCGTCAGTGGCGACTAACCCGGAAAGTGCGCCCCAACCGATCAGTTCATCGGCGCCCGCCGAGGTCAGGGTAGGATAGACCGCTGGCGCATCCTGATATTGATAAATCATGACATGGGCGCGGGGGCCGCCGTCTTCGCCCAGATCCCCTTCATTGGCGGTGGCTAACAGGCCACGGCTGGGAATCGCCACGGCGCCTTCGGGAGACAGGCCCGAGGGCAGTAGCTGGGTGAGCTGCGGTTCGGCCAGGTTGCTAACGTCATAAACGCCCACCAGCGAGCCGCGCTCGGAAAGCAGGAAGACATAGGGCGTACCTTCGAACACCGCAAGCTCCATCCCCTCCGGCTCGCTGCCTTTGGCATCCGAACGCTTATCGGGGTAGTGACCCGCTTCAATCACCGCGCGCTCGAATGAAGTACCTGACTCGTATACCACCTCGCCGCGCTTGTTGAAGATCGTCCAGCCGCGCGCGCCGCCATCCATATCGCCTTCGTTGGCAATAGCGAAGTGGTCGTTGTCGATCCACTGCAAAGCGTCCGGCTCACGCAGGCGCTCGGCTTGCTGCTCGTTGAAAATCAGCGCACCGTCATCGCTGGCGTCAATGCCGTCCAGCTCGACAGTCCCGGCACTGAAATCCGCCACCACCTTTCCGGCGTAGTCGAGCACCACCAGGTGGTTGTTCTCCTGCACGGTGACGACGGTCTCACCCAGGGTATTGATATCGACAAACTCCGGCTCGGGATCCTCGGGGGCGATCTCGGCGAGCCCGGTTACGTCGGCGTAGAGCAGGCTGTCGCAGTTAACCAGCCCTTCCGCATTGATCTCCACCAGTGCCACGGAACCGCCGGGCATCTGCGGTACACGTCCATCACCCGCCTCTTCGTCGCGTTCGTTCTCAATGGCGACAGCGACAAAGCGCCCATCGGGGGCCGCAGCGGAAGCCACACTATCGGGCTGTCCGTCCAGCGGGCAGGAGGCGAGTATCTCGCCACTGGCTAAATCGACCGTACGCAGTTCCCCGGAAGGTTCGCTGTAGGAAGCCGATGTATTCACTCCGACATAGGCCATATTGCCGAGCACCGATACGGCCGTAGGCTCACCGTCCATAACGATATTACCCAGCGGTTGCGGATTAGCCGGGTCGCTGATATCGATGCGCCCGATCACGCCCAGCGGGCTATCGGTATACACCAGCGTCATGCCATCACCGGAGGCAGCAATGATTTCAGGCGCGGTCTCGCGTGTACGATCCTCGCCCTCGGCCATGTTATCGGGAACCGCGAAGCTGGCGATGCGGTTGAAATGCTTATCTGCCGCACCTGCCGCTTGCGTGGCGGCCAGCACAGCAGCCAGCGCCAATAGGATTGGTCTGCGTTTGAGTATCATGATGGAGTTAATCCCCTGCTTAAGCTTAAGAAACGACTGATTAAGTTATTAAACTTGCTATGCCCGATTAACTATCCAACACCATGGCGATGTCAGGCTTATGACACTCACAGGCTAAGTTAGCGCCGTTGGCTATCGGCACACCTCAACGCTAAACCCAGGCTGCCGCGAAGATGGGTAAGTAGTGAAGGAACGCATAGGGGAAAAGGGAAGCAGGAAAATCGATAGATAAAAGGAGACTTTAGAACGAAAGCAGCCAGTCAGTTAGCCCTGACTGGCTGCTTTTTAGCTAGTTTTGGTTGCTAGCTTGCTTCTATACATACGACATACGCGCGATAGCGTTTTACTCGTCGCCTGCCATCTGCATTTGACGCTGCATATAATTCTGAATACCCACCTTGTCGATCAAACCAAGTTCCGTTTCGATGTGGTCGATATGGTCTTCTTCGTCGGCGAGCAGGTCACGCAGCATATCGCGAGTCACGTAATCTTTAACGCTTTCGCAATAGGTGATCGCTTCGATGTAGTCGTTGCGGCCGTCGTGCTCAATTTTTAGATCGCTTTCGAGCATCTCTTTGACGTTTTCGCCGATGTGCAGCTTGCCCAGGTCTTGCAGGTTGGGGATACCTTCGAGGAACAGGATACGCTCGATGATCTTGTCAGCGTGCTGCATCTCTTCGATGGACTCATCGTATTCCCATTTGGCGAGGGCTTTCAGACCCCAATCTTTATACATTTTGGCGTGCAAAAAGTACTGATTGATCGCAACCAGTTCGTTGCCGAGCGCCTTATTAAGATGCTCAATAACTTTCGTATCACCTTTCATAACGTCACCTTTTCTACTGTAATGCTGATGTTTAATCTAGTTTAGACAATACGATCAAGCAGTTACGTTTGGAGAAGAGCATAGACGCAAATAGCTATACTCCCAGCGTTTCTGAGAGTATAGATAAGGTGATTAAAAGTTCAAGTAAATCAGTTGTTTGCTAAAGATAACCCTAACAATAGTGATTCGCGTCACACGGCGTAAGCGAGCCCCATATTGGCTTCCTGGCGCGCTTCCTGAACGGCATCGCGGGTAATAGATTTAGCATAGCACGCGCACTTACCACACTGCGTTGCGCAGCCGGTTGCCTCGCGTACTTCTCGCCAGCTTCGCGCACCGTCGTCAACGTGCTGGCGAATCTGATGGTCGGTTACTCCCTTGCACACGCAAACGTACATGGCGACACCTCATAGAAATCATGAGATGAATGTAAATGATTCGCATACATCTTATCAAGTAGAAATTACTGCTTTTTGCTAGCCATTCGTCTTAGTAAATATGAAGAGCGCGATAAGATATTGTCGAAGCGACGCTTTTTTCAAAAAAAATGGCCGATGCCCGGTAAAACTATTTTTTCGGCAAAACCACCGTTTGTGTGTTGGAAGCAATATCCGGCCAGCTACGGCGCTGTTTATCGAACAGCACCCATAAGTAGCCCAAACCCAAGGCCAGTAGCGAGAGCCACGCCACCGCGCAGCGAATCAGGCACTGCTTCAAGTTCAGCGAATAGCCATCTGCTGCTTGCACCCGCAGCCGCCACGCCTGCATGCCCAGGGTCATACCACCGCGTGACCAGGAAAAAACAAAAAACAGCGTGACAAAAAACACCAGCATGAGGCGCAGGCTCCAAATATCGCTGGCCGTGGTGCCAATCTCTTCGGGCTGCTGACCAAGCACATAACGGAAAAACAGCATATGTACGACCGTCACGGCGATCCATATGGCAATGACTAAAAAACCGTCATACAGCATGGCGCCCAAACGGCGGCCAAGGCCCGCTGGCCATACGCTATCCAACTGAGTAAAGCGTCGTGTTTCCCTCATTCTTTCCCAGCTCCTGGCTGTTTATTGGCGGTTTTCAGGCGATAAGCAGCAGCGATGCCGTTGCGGCATTAACCGTTGCGACGTAGAAAGTAGATCCCGACCCCGGCGCACGCCAGTGTCGGCACCAGCACCGCCCAGACGGGCGAGAAGCCAAAAATCGTCGAGGCGGGCGCCAGAAGATCCTGAACATACTTAAAGCTCAGCCCAGTGATCACGCCGTAAAATACCCGGGTGCCTGCAGCCACCGTACGCAGCGGTCCAAACACAAAGGAGGCAGCAATCAGCACCAGCGAGCCCATGGTCAGCGGCATCAGCATCTTCTGCCAAAAATACAGCAGCGCTTGGTCATTCTGCAGGTTTTGCGCTTCAAGGAACTGGGCATAGGCCCACAGTTCGCTGGGCGCCTGGCTCTCGATATCGCGCAGCAGCCGCTCTAACTGGGTGGGGGTAAAGGACGTTTCCCAGCCCATGCTTGCCGTCTGTTCGGACTCGGTGTGGTCGTCAAAAATGCGCGTGGTCGCCACGTTTTCCAACCGCCAGGCATCGCCTTCCCAACGTGCCCGCTGGGCGTAGGTGGCTTCGACAAGCTGGCGGTCATCAAAGCGATAGCGGGTTAAGTCGAGCACCACATCATCGGCACGAATCGCCCCGAAACGGTAGACGCTGTCGCCCTCGATCTGCCAGCCGCTGCGGCTGGTCAGCATAGCGCCTTCGCCCTGAAGTTTTTCCAATCGCCACGCCTCGGCATACTGCTCGGTGCGCGGGCTGACATACTCAGCGACCAGCAGCACCACAACGACGACCACCAGCACCGGTTTCATCACGCCCCACACGATGCGCGCCAGCGAACGCCCAGCAGCGCGCATAACGGTGAGCTCGTTACTTGAGGCCATACTGCCCAAGCCAATTAGCGCGCCGATTAATACCGCCACAGGGGCATACTGATAAAAGCGCCAAGGCGTGCGCATAAGCAGGTAAAGCAATGCATCGAGCGCGGTATAACCCGCCTGTACATCACCTAAATCATCGATATAGGCAATGGTAATATCCAACCCAAGCAGCACGAACTGGACGACGATAATGGCCGCCAGTACGTTGCGGGCGATGTAACGATCAAGACGATCAGCTACCGTTAACAACTTCAGCATCAGCGCATCCCCTTACGTTGCGAGCGCCACAGCATTAGCAGGCCCAACCCTAAGAACAGTCCGTGTACCGGCCACACCCCCAACGTAGTCGGCCAGGTGCCGCTGCCAGTAGCATCGACCACCGCCAGAAGCAGACTGAGATAGGCGACGTATAAAAATACCGCGGGCAGCAGTTTACCAAAGCGCCCCTGGCGGGGATTAACCCGGGAAAGCGGCTGCGCCATCAAGGCCAGCACAAACACCATAAGCGGGAGTCCTGCCCGCCACTGCCATTGTGCTTGGGCACGGGGGCTTGGATTATTCCACAGCGCAGGCGTGGTGGCGTATTCCAATGAATCCAGCTCCTGCCGGTCACGATTCAACCCCAGTCGCAACGTATAACGCTCAAACGTGAGCCGCTCGGCGCTCTTATCGCCCGGCGTCACCCCGTAGCGCTCGCCGTCATCCAACACCAGAAAACGGCTACCCGTTTCGAGTCGGGTTTCCTGATAGCCCGATGCCGCCCGGGTAACGTAGTCGTGAGTGCCTTCGTCGCCCTGCTGGTTCTGCTCGTGCACCAGCACATCCTGCATTTCCGTTCCGTCGCTAGAGAAGCTGCCGATATAGGCGGTACGGCCACCGCCGAACTCTTGAAAACGCCCCGGCGCCAACACGGAAACATCCAGACGACTGCGCTGCTCTTCCAGCGCGGTCTCGGTTTGCAGCGCCCCAAAAGGCGTCAACCACAAGCTACAGACACCGACTAGTACCGCCACCACGCTGGCAGGCAGCAACGTCACCTTCAATAGACGCGTGGGGCTCATCCCACAGGCGACCATTACAGTGATTTCGCTATTCATATAGAGCTGCCCGTAGGCGAGCAGGATGCCTAGAAAAAACGACAGCGGTAGAATGAGCTCCATAAAGCCAGGCAGGTGAAACATCATCAGGCTGCCTAACATGGTGACGGGGATATCGCCTTCCGCTGCGTCCGAAAAATAGCGGATAAAGCGGCTGCCCATGATCACCAGCAGCAGAATGCCAGCAACCGCTGACATGGTGAGTAACACTTCGCGAGTTAGATACCGAAATAAAATCAACGCGCTCTCCGGCTAGACGTGCAGGATGCCATGCAATAAGCGTATGGCTTGGGTACACTAATCAAACTATTCACAGTCCCTTTTCAAAATCAAAAGCAACGGGGCATTATCCCGAATCCCTCGATGCTTGTCTTGTTGGAGCCGTCATGGAATTTTCCGTTCAGACCGCAAACCCAGCCAAAGCTGAAACACCCTGCCTCTTGGTGCCGGTTTTTAAAGGGGGCGACTTACTGCCCACCGTCGCCAAACTGGACGACGCCAGCGAACGCCTAATCGGCCAGTTGCTGGAACGCGGCGACTTCGACGCCGCGCTGGGCAACGTGCAAATGGTGCCCTTTGCACCGGGCCTGGGCGCTGAACGTATCTTACTGGTGGGCTTGGGTGAGCGCGAAAAATGTCAGGAAGCGGCCTTTATCAAGGCGCTGGATGCGGCCATGACCGCGCTGGTGAAACTGCCCATCGACGAAGCAAGCGTGGTATTTGGTGATATCCCATTGGCCGATCGCGACGCGGCCTGGAACGCGCGCAAGGTCATGGAAGCCGTTGAGCGGGCTATTTATCGCTTTGATCAGTTCAAATCGTCGCCTGCGCCAGCCCCCAGCCTAGCCAAGCTGACATTAATTATCAGCGATGCCGACGCTGTCCCGCAGGTGAAGCAAGGCGCATTAGTGGGCAACGCCATTGGGCAGGGGATAAACTACACCCGCACCTTGGGTAACCTGCCCGCCAATATCTGCACCCCCCGCTACTTAGCCGAGCAGGCAGAGCAGTTGGGCCGCGACTCAGAAGGCGCGCTCGAGGTGGATATTCTTGATGAAGAAGCGCTGGAAGCCCTGGGTGCAGGCTCGCTACTATCCGTAGGCCGCGGCAGCAAAGAACCCACACGCCTGATCGTGATGAAGTACCAGGGCGCCGAAGAGAGCGAAGAAGCGCCCCACGTGCTGATCGGCAAAGGCATTACCTTTGATACCGGCGGCATTTCGCTCAAACCTGGCGAAGGTATGGACGAAATGAAGTTCGACATGTGCGGCGCCGCCAGCGTGTTCGGCACTGTCAAAGCAGTGCTGGCGATCAAGCCCAAGCTCAACCTGGTATTTATCGTCGCCGCGGCGGAAAACATGCCCGACGGCCACGCCACCAAGCCCGGCGATATCATCAAAACCCTTAAAGGCCTGACCGTCGAAGTGCTTAACACCGACGCAGAAGGCCGCCTGGTACTGTGCGATGCGTTGACCTACGCCGAGCGCTTTACCCCGGCCAGCGTCGTGGATATTGCCACCCTGACCGGCGCAGTCATTGTCGGTCTGGGTCACCACGCCACCGGGCTGCTCTCCAACGACGATGACCTAGCGCTGGATCTATTAGACGCAGGTGAAGGGGCTTGGGATCGCGCTTGGCACCTGCCGCTTTGGGATGAGTACCAAGAGCAGCTTGAGTCCAACTTTGCCGACCTGGCCAATATTGGCGGCCGCCCGGCAGGCACGATTACCGCTGCGTGCTTTTTATCGCGCTTTGCCAATCACTTCCCCTGGGCACACCTGGATATCGCCGGAACCGCTTGGCACTCCGGCAAGCAAAAAGGCGCTACCGGGCGTCCCGTCGGGCTGTTAACTCAGTACCTGCTTGACCGTGAAGCAGACGCCCAAGTAGAAAATAGCGACGTCTAACAACACAATCAGGCAATCAACGGTTGCCTTTATTTGACGCAACCGTTACACCTAAACCCATTAGCGTGTGCCTTATCTCAAGGCACACGCTACGACCACTTTAACGCTTATATTACGACGCCTATATTTGCCCTTCAGGGCTTGGATCAAGTAGAGAGAACATGCCGTGCCCACTAACTTTGAGATTTTGCCATCCAACCAGCCGATAGCCGATGAGATCCGTGACAGCATTCTCAAAAACCCCGGCTTTGGCAAACACTTTACCGATCACATGGCCCATGTGCGCTGGACCGTCGACGCCGACTGGCACGGCCACCAAGTGCGCCCTTACGGCCCGCTCACCCTCGACCCGGCTGCCTCTGTACTGCATTACGGTCAGGAGATTTTTGAGGGCATCAAAGCTTATCGCCACGCCGACGGCTCTATCTGGACATTCCGCCCAGAGAAAAACGCCGAGCGCTTCCGCCGCAGTGCCCGTCGTTTGGCGCTGCCGGAGCTGTCCGATGAAGACTTTATCGGCTCGCTGAAAGCGCTATTAGCGCAAGATCACGCCTGGGTGCCCACGCCTGCCAGCGCATCTGACGAGTGCAGCCTCTACCTGCGTCCGTTTATGATCGCCTCGGAAGCCTTCTTGGGCGTACGCCCCGCCCACGAGGTCGACTACTACGTCATCGCCTCCCCCGCGGCGGCGTACTTTAAAGGTGGCGTTGCGCCGGTGTCGATCTGGCTCTCCTCGAACTATAAGCGCGCTGCCGCAGGCGGTACTGGCTTTGCCAAGTGCGGCGGTAACTACGCCGCCTCATTAGCCGCGCAGAAAGAGGCCGAAGCCCACCAGTGTGGCCAGGTCGCATTTCTTGATGCTGCTGAAAACAAGTGGGTGGAAGAGTTGGGCGGCATGAACCTGTTCTTTGTCTTCAAAGATGGCCGTTTGGTGACGCCGCGCCTGACCGACACCATTTTGGAAGGCGTCACGCGCAACTCGGTGCTCACGCTGGCCAAAGATGAAGGCCTAACGCCGGAAGAGCGCGCTATCAGCATTGACGAGTGGCGTGAAGGCGCGGCGTCTGGCGAGATCACCGAGGTATTTGCCTGCGGTACCGCCGCGGTCATCACCCCGGTGGGCGAGCTGGTCACCGAGAACGAGCGTATCAAGCTAGCTGCCGGTGGCAATAATGAGATTGCCATGCGCATCCGCACCAAACTGCTCGACCTGCAGTACGGCCGCAGCGAAGATAAGTACGGCTGGTTAACCCAGCTGGTTTAAGCGGTTTTAAAACCAGCGCTTATCCTTTCAGCACCGCCGCATTCTTGCGGCGGTGCTGTTTGCCATCGACGTATCTGAAATCGTTTTACCTGGAACCGCTATGGCGCGCATTGATTTCTACATTCTGCCCGATACCACGCTAGAAGCGCGCTTGCAGTTTGCTTGCAAGCTCGCCGAGACCATCTGGCGTAAAGGCTACCGGCTGCATCTGCACTGCGAAGATAAAGCCCTCGCCGAGCAAGCTGACGACGCGCTATGGAATTTTCGCCCGGACGCTTACCTGCCCCACGCCTTGGAAGATAGCGAAATGGCCGCCAGTGTACCGATCACACTAGGCTGGCAACAATTGCCGGTGCCCACGGAAGAAACCGCACTGCTTAATCTACACCCGGAAATACCTGAAGGCGTAGAGCGCTACGCCCGCATTGCCGAGATCATTAACCAGCACCAACAAGTGCTGGTTGCCAAACGTGCCTGCTGGCAGCGCTATAAAGAACTGGGTCATGAGGTCGTGCCGCATAAGTTGGGGTGAATGGCCGAGGAGACCATCCACCACAAACAAGTGACCCCGCACTTGGCGGGGCCGTCAACAGAAGTTAGGCAATTGCAATGAGTGTGGCCAGGCAGCTTTCGCCTTAGCCTCCCTGTTGCTGCATCTGCTCCTGCATCTGCTCCTGCATCTGCTGTTGCATTTGCTCCTGCTGCTGAGCCACGGCCTCATCCAGTTGATCGCGCTGCTCCTGAGTGAAAACGCCTTCGATCTGAGACTGTATGATAATGCTATCCGCGGTCATCTCGGCCGTTAGGTCACCAAGACGCTCTGCATCTGCCCGAATGGCGGCTTCGTCATAATCAGTCTGAACGTGCTCACTGAGTTGCTGTTGCAACTGCTGGGCTTCCTGCTCATTGGCACCAACGTCGTCTTGCATCTGGGTCAAAAGGTTGCTGAGTTCTTCCTTCTGCCCATCATTCAGATCCACCATTTCGTCGAGTTGGTTAACTTGGTCATCGACACTGGGGGTGCCGCCACCCATTTGCTGGGCCATGGCGGGAACACTGAATGCCAGTGCTGCAACTGCTGGAAGGAAAAGCTTGGCTACGTGCATAAAAACTCCAATTGCGAACAAATTTGTACTTCCTGCCCGACGAATCCTGACGGGTCTTGTGATCCGACACTGCTGTTTTTAAAAAATTCGTCGTAACGGTAAATTGTTGATTACCATTAGCGGGCTCTGGCCGCGCCCTTTGCCCTCATGGAGACGTAAACGTGTTCACGCGCTACCCGCTTGTTACGATTGTCATCGCCCAGCTGTTTGGGACCTCGCTATGGTTTAGCGTTAATGGCGTTGGCTTGGCGCTGCAGGAGGCCGTCGGCCTTAGCGAAAGCGACTTGGGTCTGCTAACCATCGCCGTTCAGGCAGGGTTTATTACCGGCACGCTGCTGATTGCAACCACTGGTCTTGCCGACCGAATTCGTGCCAGCCACCTGTTTGCGATTTCTGCCGCTCTCGGCGCACTGATCAACGCCGCCTTTATCGGCGTGGCTGAGAGCGTGACGCTCGCCGCTGTTGCTCGTTTTGCGACCGGGCTTTGCCTGGCGGGGATTTATCCGCTAGGCATGAAGCTGGTGGTGAGCTGGACACCCAGCCACGCCGGCGCCGCGCTGGGTTGGCTGGTGGGCATGCTCACCCTGGGCATTGCCTCGCCACACCTGCTGCGCGGTTTAACGCTGCATTTACCCTGGCAGTGGCCGCTGCTGCTGGCTTCACTGCTGGCGCTGGTCGCGGCGCTAATGATTTTCAAGCTAGGCGTTGGCCCCCACCTCCCGGCCACCGCCAAAAGCGGACGCCCTTGGGCAGGTCTGGCCGCTTTCAAACAGCCTCGCTTTCGTGCCGCCGCACTGGGTTATTTCGGCCACTGCTGGGAGCTTTACGCCCTTTGGGCGCTGGTGCCGTTTCTGGTCGCCCGGGAACTGGAGCGCTTAGGGGCTTCAAACAGCGTCCAGCCATGGCTAAGTTTTGCGGTGATCGCGTTGGGTTTGCCGGGCTGCGTGCTCGCGGGCAAATGGAGCCGCCAGATTGGCAGCGATCGAGTAGCCTGCGTGGCATTGGCCACCTCAGGCGCGCTCTGTTTGGTTTATCCCCTGTTGGGCAGCGCCTCGCCCTGGCTGCTGTTGGCGCTTCTCGGCTTATGGGGAGTCAGCGTGATTGCCGACTCCGCGCAGTTCTCTGCGCTGGCCAGCGCCACGGCTCCACCCGAGCGGCTAGGCGCAGCGCTGGCAATGATGAATGCGATCGGCTTTGGGCTGACCATTCCCTCCATCGCCCTGGTCACCGCGCTGTGGTCGAGCCAGTCTCTAGCGGTGATCTGGTGGCTATTGCCGGGCCCCATCCTCGGGCTAATCGCCATGCGCGGGTTTTCTGCCCATAAACAGTTTTCATAAATACATCGCATAAGTACTGTGCACCTACAATAGAGCGTGAGTAGCCCCTGACGACCACGGCCCTTACGCGGTATACTCACACCCATTCATTTATGCACTTATGCACATTTCTCGCCAGCCGTGAGCCAACTCTCCATGGAAAAGACCTACCAACCTGAACAGATCGAAACCCGCTGGTACGAGCGCTGGGAAGCTGACAACCGTTTTGCCCCCTCCGGCCAGGGCACGCCTTTTTCGATCATGATTCCACCGCCCAATGTGACCGGCAGCCTGCACATGGGCCATGCGTTCCAGGACACCATTATGGATACCCTGACGCGCTGGAAACGGATGCAGGGTAATAACACCCTGTGGCAGGTAGGCACCGACCACGCCGGCATCGCCACCCAAATGCTGGTGGAGCGTAAGGTTGCAGCGGAAGAGGGCAAGACCCGCCACGACCTGGGCCGCGATGCGTTTATCGACAAGGTGTGGGAGTGGAAACACGAATCCGGCGGCCATATTACTCGCCAGTTGCGCCGTATGGGCGCCAGCGTCGACTGGTCTCGCGAACGCTTCACCATGGACGACGGCTTCTACAAAGCGGTGCAAGAAGTGTTTGTGCGCCTGCACGAAGAGAAGTTGATTTATCGTGGCAAGCGCTTGGTCAACTGGGATCCCACGCTGCACACCGCCATTTCTGACCTGGAAGTAGAAAACAAAGAGCAGCAGGGCAGCTTCTGGCACTTCCGCTACCCGCTGGCAGACGGCATCAAAACCGACGACGGCAAGGATTACCTCGTGGTTGCCACCACCCGCCCGGAGACCCTGCTCGGCGATACCGGCGTGGCGGTGAATCCAGACGATGAGCGCTACGCCTCTCTGGTCGGCAAGTTCATTGAGCTACCGCTGGTCGGTCGCCGTATTCCGGTAGTTGCTGACGAGCATGCCGATATGGAAAAAGGCTCGGGCTGTGTGAAAATCACCCCCGCCCATGACTTCAACGACTACGAGGTCGGCAAGCGTCAGAACCATCTGCTGATCAATGTCTTCTCCAAAAACGCGGCAATTCTTGAACAAGCTGAAATTTTTGATCTTAAAGGCCAGCCCCAGCCGGACGAAGATGCGACCCTGCCAGCCAAGTACGCAGGGCTTGACCGCTTTGAAGCGCGCAAGCAGATCGTTGCTGATATGGATGCCCTAGGCCTACTGGAACAGGTCGAAGCCGTTAACAACACCCTGCCCTACGGCGACCGCTCCGGTGACGTGATAGAGCCGCTGCTCACCGATCAGTGGTTTGTAGCCGTGGAAAGCCTCGCCAAGCCCGCCATTGAGGCGGTTGAAAACGGCGATATCCAGTTCGTGCCCAAGAACTACGAAAATATGTACTTCGCCTGGATGCGCGACCTGCAGGATTGGTGTATCTCCCGCCAGCTGTGGTGGGGCCACCGCATTCCGGCCTGGTACGACGCCGAAGGCAATGTCTACGTTGCCCGCACGGAAGCCGAAGCCCGCGAGAAACACGGACTGGGCGATGATATTGCGCTCACCCAAGACGAAGACGTGCTGGATACCTGGTTTAGCTCAGGCCTGTGGACCTTCGGCACCCTGGGTTGGCCGGAACAAACCCCGGAGTTGGAGACCTTCCACCCCAGCAGCGTGCTGGTCACCGGTTTTGACATCATCTTTTTCTGGGTCGCCCGGATGATCATGATGACGCTGAAGTTCACCAAGCAGGTACCGTTCAAAACGGTTTACGTGCACGGCCTGGTGCGCGACGGTCAGGGTCAGAAGATGTCCAAATCCAAGGGCAACGTGCTTGACCCCATCGACCTGATTGACGGCATCACGCTGGATGAGCTACTCGAAAAGCGCACCGGCAATATGATGCAGCCAAAACAGGCAAAGGCGATTGCCAAAGCCACCAAGGACGAGTTTAAAGACGGCATTGAAGCCCACGGCACCGATGCGCTGCGCTTTACCTTCCTCTCCCAGGCGACTACTGGGCGCGATATCAAATTTGATATGAATCGCCTGGATGGCTACCGTAACTTCTGCAACAAGCTGTGGAACGCCTCGCGCTACGTGCTGATGAACGCCGAAGGTGAAGACTGCGGTACAGACGGTAGCGACGTTGAACTCTCTCTGGCCGACCGTTGGATTATCTCGCAGCTGCAGAAAACAGAAGCCCAGGTCACCAAAGCGCTGGATGAGTACCGCTTCGACCACGCCTCCCAGGCGCTGTACGAATTCGTTTGGAACGAGTATTGCGACTGGTACCTGGAGCTTTCTAAGCCGGTGCTATGGGATGAAAATGCCACGGCAGAAGCCAAGCGGGGAACACGCCGCACGCTAGTACGCGTGCTCGAAGCGATTCTGCGCCTTGCTCACCCGATGATGCCCTATATCACCGAAGAGATTTGGCAGCGCGTCTCGCCGCTGGCCGGTGTATTTATGGGCGATGGCGCGTCGATCATGCTGCAAGCGTGGCCAGAAGCCGACGAGAGCAAAATCGACGATCAGGCCAGCCTGGATATCGAGTGGTTGAAAGGCGTCATCATCGCCGTGCGTAACATCCGCGCCGAAATGAACATCGCCCCAGGCAAGCCGCTTGACGTGCTGCTGACCAAAGGCAAGCCCGAAGACGCCGAGCGTCTGGAGAGCAACCGTCGCTTCCTGTCCAAACTCGCCAAGCTGGAAAGCGTTACCTGGCTTGAAAACCCAGACGATGCCCCGCTCTCAGCCACGCAGTTGGTGGGTGATATGGAAGTGCTGGTGCCGATGGCCGATCTGATCGATAAAGACGCCGAAATCGCCCGCCTTAGTAAAGAGATCGAAAAGCAGGACAAACTGATCGGCGGCATCGAGAAGAAGCTTGGCAACGACGGCTTTATCGCCAAAGCCCCCGTCGCCGTGGTGGATAAAGAGCGAGGCAAGCTGGCCGAATTCCAAGCCACCAAGCAGCTGCTGGAAGAGCAAAAGGCGAAGATTGAGGCGTTGTAATCGCACACTAAGACACTAAAATCGGCACCCAAAAGGTGCCGATTTTAGTTTCGCCCTACTGCCCAAGCACTGCTTGAATCCGAAACAAAGCCCATGACAACCTGACCAATGACTATAAGATCGCTTGGCTCTGGATCTCAGCTGCCTTTCGCTGCAATCACGGAGCTGAGCCATTTCGAATTCACTCATTGAGATCGCTCGAATATGGCAACAACCGATAAATTCAGCAGCATCCCACCCACCATACCGCCGCTAGACCCTGGCCGTATCACGCTGTTTGAGAAGGCGGGATTGACGGTGAAGCAGTTGGAACCGCTTGGCGTGGAAATCTACGGCGCCGACGTTCGTTCCCGACTTTCAGAGCCAGTCATCGAAGCGTTAGCAGTGGAAATGGCGAATCGGGGCTTTATCGTCTTTAAGCACCAAACGGATCTCTCAGCAGATGAACTGGTCAGTGCGAGTAAATGGTGGGGCGCTGGAGAAATTCATTCCACGCATGGCGTCCACCCCGCCACGCCTGATATGAACCGGGACATATTCCGCTGCTCCAATGACAAGCGCTATGGCATCCTCGGCGTTGGCCCCCAGTGGCATAACGATGGCAGCTTCGAAGCAGCAACGTTTTCTCACTCCGCCTACTACATGGCGCGCGCCCCTGAGCAGGGCGGCGGAACGCACTTTGCTCATCAGGGGGCAGCCTACGACGTGCTGCCAAAGGAAAAGCAGGCGTTTTGGGAACGGCTTGTCTCTGTGAATTCTGATTCAGGGGTCAGTCACCCCGTCGTCCATACCCATCCTATTTCGGGGCGAAAGAGCGTATGGCTTCATTTAGGGATGACCGGCGCCGTTATAGAGCGGTTACCAGAAGAAGGCGTTGCAATCGATGAGCTGCAACAAGCCCCCGCCTCTGCCGATAAGCTTCGTTTACTCAACGAAGATGAAATGAAACAGCTTTTCAATGACTATAACGATCTTCTCGATGCGTCCTTCGAGAAGGGCTATGGGATCCGTTATCACTATCAAACGGGTGATTTACTCTACGTTGATAACTGGGCACTGGCTCACAGGGCTGCGCCTGAAGCGCATATGTCGGCTGAGGAGCAAGGGTTGAGGATAATGGATCGCGTGACTATCAAGTCCAGGCAGAACCTGGCACCTCACTTTGGCTTGCCGCAGTACATCAATTTATCCGGGCCACACCCTTTTAATCGCGATGGCGTATGGCAAGCAGGTGGTGTGGGTTTTCGGTGGAAAGATGACATTCCCATGCAAAACTAGGGTCTGTTGACGTGTCATCTACCGCCTACCAGATCAGCGTCGCTCTTTAAGCAGGGTGACGTTATTAGCTGTATGACACGTGAAAAGTCATGCCTGACTCTGCTCGCAGAACGTAAAAATTGCTCTCAGGGTAACTTTCACAAATCCCGAGCAGTAGAGACCAACCGCTTAACCATGGGCTGCACCATAAGCTCGGAACCCACCCTCAGTGGTTCAAGCGGCCCATTAGGCGCATACCCATATGAAGTATACAAACCAACTGCAGCTGCATTGCTTGTCGTTACCGCAAGCTTTATACACTCACACCTTTTGTTGATAGCCCATGTACTCATTTCACCCAGCAGAGCCTTGGCTATACCTTTTCCTCGCAGTGTCGGGGACACCCACATTTGGTAGATTTGGGCGATTTTCGTATCGGGCTCATGTATTACCCCCCAGGCTAGGCCAACCGATTGACCCTCCAACTCAGCAATTAAGGGCAGAGCCTCCAGGCCTCGCAATTTCAGATCCAAGCGTGTCTGCCACTCAGCGTCTGAGAGCGTTACTTCCTGCTCATAAGTTGAGCCAAAAGAGTCAGGCGACTCCTCAAGAGATTTCAACCGCGCCGACTTATAAAGCTGCCAATCTTGCGGGGTTAATACTCTGATCCTTACGTCACTCATGATTTTCCTGCATACAGCAATCAAGCCCAAGGCTGTGATGAATAGGAGTAGGAGTAGGAGCTAAAGACTCTGCACGTAAACTCTTCCTGTGACTCTGGAGAGCCGCTGCGTCCTGTTTGCTCTTGAATCATCTGCCCTACCGTCGGAAAGACACGTTTTCATGAGCGGTAAATATATCGAAGATAAGTAGCTTATTAGTTATGGCTCATAATATCTATGCAGCGCTCGCGCATGACATATTGGCCCCTTACACCCCACTTTAACCACATTTTCTTACGAAACGTGTAAGGTTGGTACAAGTACGGCCACTAAGTGGCATCGCTGATTCAGCAACGACACGGACGGCTCTATGCCAATACCAACTGAAGCACGCTTACAGGCGCTGGCCAGCGAATTAAAGCGGGCCGGGATTGCCTACCAAGCGCTTACCCCGATGGCGGATACTGGGCTTGCCCACGATCATGTCTGGCTGCATCGCAGTGATGGCGATGACTGGGTAGCGCGGCTGCCGAAGCAGAGTCAGATGAATCTACCGCCTGAAGAGAACCTGGCCTATCAGAGAGCCTGTTACCAGCGCTCTAGCCCTGGCGGGCACACGCCGACACTTTATGACACCCTGCCGCCCAGCGAGGCATTGCCCAGAGGCGGGTTGCTGGTAGAGGCTATACGTGGGCGTTTGGCGCAACTACCCGACGACCTCCCCGCCATCGCGGATGCCCTGGCCAGCCTACATCGCCAAACGCTACCTAATGCCTCGGCGCAGACGCCGCTGCTGGCCCCTAAAGACCCATGGCAGGCGATGGTGGATGAAGTGCGCCAGCAGGCTAACTGGCTAGGCGATGCGCAGCTTTCGAGTAAAGTGACCCAGCGGATTAAGCAGGAACTGGACTTACTTCCGCCCCGCCTAAACGATGAAACCGCGACGCTGATTAGCTTTGACACCCACCCTGGCAACTTCTTAATCCGCGACGATGGCCGCGCGGTGTTGGTGGATTTAGAGAAGTGTCGCTACGGCCTGCCGGGCATTGATCTCGCCCACACCAGCCTCTACACCTCCACTACCTGGGATGTAAACAGCCAAGCGGTGCTATCGCTGAATGACGTGATTAACTTTTACCGCCGCTGGCAAGCAGCCATGAGTGAATCACCCGATACCGACACCCTGGTCGCCTGCCGTCGCGCTACCTGGCTGTGGTCATTGACCTGGTGCGCGAAATGGCGCGCCCAGCACCTAAACGCTAAAGATGCCCAGCAACGGGGAGAAGACTGGTCGGCAGAACTCACCGACCCTGCCGTGATTGACCACGTACGTGACCGCGTTGAGCACTACCTCTCGCTGCCGATTATTGATCACGTTCATAGCGAGCTGCAGTGCTTGCAAGCTTCCCTATAACGTTTGTGCTTCCTACCCAAGAGATATGCGATGCCGATTAACCGTCACCCTATACGCTTCACGATCGCCACCACGCTGTTAGGCCTTGCGCTTCCTGCCATGGCCAACCCTGATCCGGACGACTGGCAAAGCGTCGTGTCACAAGCCGAAGGCCAAACCGTTTACTGGAATGCCTGGGGGGGTGATACGCGCACCAACCGTTATATTGACTGGGTGGCGGAGCAAATGCAGGCCCAGTACGGCGTCGATGTGGAGCACGTTAAGCTGGACGATACCGGCAGCGCGGTGGCGCGGGTGCTAGCCGAAAAGCAGGCGGGTAACCACGACGAGGGCAGTATTGATCTGATTTGGATCAACGGCGAGAACTTCGCAGCCATGCGCGACAACGATCTGCTGTTCGGCCCCTTCGCCGAGGCGCTGCCCCATTTTGCGCTCACCAACGCTGACGAAAACCCCGAGGTTGTCACCGACTTCACACTGCCTACCGAAGGCTACGAGTCGCCCTGGGGAAAAGCGCAAATCACCTTCTATTACGACAGCGCCCAAACCGAGACTCCCCCCAAGGATATGCAGTCGCTACTCGCCTGGGCTCGAGCCAATTCGGGCCAGTTTAGTTATCCACGTATTCCCGACTTCACCGGCAGCACCTTTTTGAAACAAGCACTGATCGAGCTTACCGAGCAGGATGAGGCGCTTTACCAGCCGCTCTCAGAGAGCGATTTCGAGACCGTGACAGAGCCGCTTTGGACCTATTTAGATGCGCTGCACCCGCACCTGTGGCGCAGCGGGCGCAGCTTTCCCGACTCCGGCCCCAATTTGCGTACATTGATGAGCGATGGTGAGCTAAGTCTAGCGTTTTCTTTCTACCCCACTGATGCTGCCGTGGCGGTCATGGAGTATGAATTACCCGATAGCGTACGCAGCTATGTGCTGGAAGGCGGCACCCTGGGTAACGTCCACTTTGTGGCAATTCCCTATAACTCGCCGCATAAAGCTGGGGCCATGGTGCTCGCCAACTATCTACTTTCAACGGAAGCCCAGGCCGAAAAACAGTCGTTAGCGATGTGGGGCGACCGCAGTGTGCTGGATATCAACCAGCTAGACACTGACGCCCAAGCGCTGTTTGAGCAGGGAGATCGACACCCTTCAGAGCTACCCGCGGACGCGCTGTCTAACACCCTACCCGAACCGCACCCCAGCTGGATGACCGCCCTGCAAGATGCCTGGCTTGAGCGTTACGGCGTTAACTAGACCATGCTGCGACTGGCCCCGGCGCTCATCATTGCCCTGCTAGTACTACCGGTAGCCGCAGGGCTACTGATGGTGCTGCTGCCAGCATTTGGCTACTTGCCTGCGCTAGGCGGACATGGCGGTAGTTTAGCCCCCTGGCAGATGCTGTTCGCCCAGCCGGGGCTGTGGCGTTCGGTGGCGGTGAGCTTTACCAGCGGGTTAGTCAGCGCAGCCATAGCGCTGGTTATTGTGGTGCTGTTTTTGGCCGCCAGCCGGGGCACATGGCTAGACCGCAGCATTCGGCGGCTGGTTTCGCCTCTACTCGCCATCCCCCATGCCGCTATCGCGTTTGGATTTGCCTTTTTGATTGCCCCTTCGGGCTTGTTGGCGCGGCTCATATCGCCATCGCTAACCGGCTGGGAGCGCCCGCCGGATGCGCTGATCATCAACGATCCTTGGGGGCTTTCCCTGATCGTGGGGCTGGTGCTAAAAGAAGTGCCGTTCCTACTGCTAATGAGCCTGGCAGCGCTGCCGCAGCTAGTGCCTGAAAAGCGCTTAATGCTGGCGCGATCACTGGGCTATTCACCTACCATTGCGTGGTTAAAAACCGTGCTGCCTTCGCTCTACCCGCTGATTCGCCTGCCCGTGTATGCGGTGATCGCCTACGCCACCTCGGTCGTCGATATGGCGCTGATTCTCGGCCCGACCTTGCCTCCCACGCTGAGCGTGTCTATCTTGCGCTGGTTCAACGACCCCGATATTAGCCACCGCTTTATGGCCTCGTCAGCGGCAGTACTACAACTGGGGGTCACCATCGCCGCGCTGCTCTGCTGGTGGCTACTGGAACAACTGACCCGCCTGCTGGCGCGAGGCTGGCTGACCAATGGCAGCCGCCAGCGAGGTGAAATCGCCCTGCGCGTAGTGGGCCGCTCGGCGTTACTATTTGCAAGTATGACGGCGCTGGCGGCCTTGGTCGGGTTGGGGCTATTTTCGCTGGCCGGTTTTTGGCGTTTTCCTGAGCTGTTACCGCAGATGCTAACGCTGGATCACTGGCAACGCAGCGGCCCTATGCTGGTCACACCGCTCGTCAATACCGCGCTGATTGGGCTGATTTCAACGACGCTGGCCACGGCGCTGGTGTTAACGACGCTGGAAAACGAGCATCGCCAGCACATTCAACCGAGGCGCGCACTATGGCTGCTCTATCTACCGCTACTGGTGCCGCAAATTGCCTTTCTGTTTGGTCTGATTGTGGCAGCGGAGAGTTTGGGCGTTCGCCCCCAACTAGGCTTGGTGATCGCAGGTCACCTGCTGTTTGTGCTGCCTTATGTCTATCTATCATTAGCCGAGGCGTATCGTCGCCTGGATCCACGCTGGCTACAGGTAGCGCGCTCCCTGGGTGTGTCACGCAGTGCTGCATTTTGGAAAGTGCGCCTCCCGCTAATATTAGCGCCCATATTAACTGCCTTTGCGGTGGGCCTGGCGGTGAGTATTGGCCAATACTTACCCACCCAACTGCTGGGAGCCGGGCGGGTCACTACCGTAACGACCGAGGCGGTGGCGCTTGCCGCAGGCGGTAACCGACGCTTAATCGGCGTTTGGGCATTAGTGCAGGCGGGCCTGCCACTGATCGGCTTTATGCTTGCTCTGGGGCTGCCCCGCTTATTGGGCACCCACCGCCGTGAACTGGCTACCTAAGAGGGACATTGTGACAGTTTATTTCAGCGCGTCGCTGCGCCTTGAGCAGATTAGCATCGCCCTTGCGGGCCGCGAGTTACTGGCAGTGGATACCACCATAGCCCCAGGCGAGGTGCTCACCGTAATGGGTCCATCGGGCTCAGGAAAATCGACCCTGCTGGCGTATATTGCGGGCTTTATTACTCGAGATTTTAGCGCCAGCGGCGGCGTATGGCTGGGCGAGCAAGACCTGTTAAGCCTCCCCGCTGAAAAGCGCGGCATCGGGCTTTTGTTTCAGGATCCGCTGCTGTTTCCGCACCTAAGCGTGGGCGGCAATTTGCGTTTTGGGCTACCTCGCCATATTCAAGATAAACACCAACAGGTCACCCAAGCGCTTAAACAAGTGGGGCTGGCAGGCTTTGAAGCGCGCGACCCCGCCACCCTTTCTGGCGGCCAGCAGGCTCGCGTGGCATTGATGCGCCTGCTGCTCTCCAAACCGCGCGCCGTGCTGCTGGACGAGCCGTTTTCCAAGCTGGATACGGCACTGCGCCAGGAAATGCGCACCCTCGTGTTTAACCAACTGCGCGACGCAGGCCTGCCTGCACTGCTGGTCACCCACGACCTCGCAGATGCCAAGGCAGCAGGAGGGCCTGTGCTTGAACTCGGTTGAAAACTCGATTGAAAAGGCACCTCAACTCAGCATCGTGATACCGGTACTTAACGAGGCAGCCGGTATTGAGGCAACACTGTTGCCGCTACAGTTACTACGCGCTCAGCGCCTTTCGGCACTGGTCGAAGTCATTGTGGTCGATGGCGGCAGTGGCGACAGCTGCGTTCGCATCGCCACACCCCTGGCTGACCGCGTGCTCGGCAGCTCACCCGGCCGAGGTGAACAAATGAACCTGGGCGCGCAACATGCCCGAGCGCCTGCGCTGCTGTTTCTGCATGCGGATACTCAACTGCCCGATGATGCCGTTGAACAGATAACACGGGGGCTTAACCGCCACGCCTGGGGGCGCTTTGCTATTCAGCTTTCAGGCCGCAGCCGCTGGCTGCCCATGGTGAGTTGGATGATGAATCAGCGCTCGCGGCTGACCGGGATGGCCACCGGCGACCAGGGAATCTTTGTCCGCGCCAGCGCCTTCAGGGCCGTCGGTGGTTTTCCCGAACAGCCACTGATGGAAGATATTGAACTGTCCAAACGGCTTAAGCAGGTATCGCGCCCCGCCTGCCTAACGGCGAAAGTGATAAGCTCGGGCAGGCGCTGGGATCAATACGGCGCTTGGAAAACGATCCGTCTGATGTGGCGGCTACGCTACCGCTACTGGCGCGGCGTTAGCGCAACCCAACTCGCCAAGGAGTATCGCGATGCCCGCTGAAACGCCCCATCTACACCTGCTGGCCAAAGCGCCGCTGGCGGGGCAAGCCAAAACGCGTCTGTCGCCTTTACTGGGAGCAGAGGGCGCCGCCAACGCCCACGCGGAGCTGGTACGCCACTGCGTCGCCAATGCTTGCAAAGCATTGACGGCAGAAAAAGTCACGCTATGGACGGCGCTGGATCACGCACACCCGCTGTTTATAGAGCTTCGTGAGCAGTTTGGTTTGACGTTAACCCCCCAACCAGACGGTGATTTAGGCGCACGGGTTCGCCACGCCCTGAACAGCACGTCTGGCCCTGCCATGCTGATGGGCAGCGACTGCCCGAGCATTACCAGCACGCTGATGACTACCTGCGCGCAGCAACTGGCCAGCTACGATGTGGTGATTCTGCCCGCCGAAGATGGCGGCTATGGCTTTGTAGGCACCCGGCAAGACTACCCTACGTTGTTTGCAGATATCCCATGGGGCACCCAAAGCGTGCTGACCACCACTCAGCAGCGCATTAAGGAGCTGGGGCTGCGCGCCGCTTACCCGGCGACTATCTGGGACGTGGACCGCCCCGAAGACTGGCAGCGCTGGAAAGCGCTAGCCAACCTCTGATTAGCCGTTTCAGTGTAAGGAATCAGGCGCCCTTCTCACTCAGTAACAGCAGATACTTACCTTCTTAGCGCTGGAGTTTTTTATTGTGACCCGACAACGTCTGATTATTGCCGCGCTACTGATAACAGCCATTGGCGTGTTTTTCCTTAGCGGTGCCCATCAATGGTTCACGCTAGAGACCCTCAAGGCATACCAAAGCGACTTTCAAGCGGCGTTTAATCAACACCCTTGGCAGGTGGCGGGCCTGTTTTTCGCCGTATATGTCTCAATGACCGCGCTTTCGCTGCCCGGTGCCACGCTGCTAACCCTACTGGGCGGTGCACTATTTGGCTTAGGTTGGGGGCTGCTGATTATCTCTTTCGCCAGCACAATGGGCGCCACACTGGCGTTTTTACTCTCGCGTTTTCTGTTTCAAAAGCCGATTGAGAGACGCTTTCCGCGCCAGTTTTCCTCTGTGAATCGTGGTGTCGAGCGCGACGGTGCCCTGTACCTATTCACGCTGCGTTTAGTGCCGGTATTTCCGTTCTTTATGATCAATCTGGTCATGGGCCTAACGCGGATCAAAACCCTCACGTTTTACTGGGTGAGTCAGGTCGCTATGCTGCCCGGCACTGCTATTTATGTGAACGCGGGCGGCCAGCTAGGTGATTTGGAGAGCCTGGGAGGCATCCTTTCGCCAACGCTTATCGCGTCATTTTTACTGCTCGCCATCTTCCCCTGGATCGCGCGGCGGATTGTGCTGCTGGTGCAGAAGCGCAAGGCCTACCAGGGTTTTACCTGCCCCCAACGCTTTGATTACGACATTGTGGTGATCGGCGGCGGCTCGGCGGGACTGGTAACCAGCTATATCGCCAGCGCTGTTAAGGCCAAAGTCGCGCTGGTGGAAAAACATAAAATGGGCGGTGACTGCCTGAATACCGGCTGCGTACCTTCCAAAGCGCTAATACGCGCCGCCCGCGCTGCCCACGAGATTCGTACCGCGCCACGCTTTGGCGTGACATCTAGCGAACCTCAGGTCGATTTTGCCAAGGTGATGGAGCATGTAAAACAGGCGATTAGCGCTATCGAACCCCACGACAGCGTAGAACGCTATAACGGCTTAGGCGTTGAGGTGTACCAAGATCACGCCAAGCTAACCTCGCCTTGGCACGTCCAGGTGGGCGAAAAAACCCTCACCGCCCGCCATATCGTGCTGGCCACCGGTGCCCGCCCCAAGGTGCCGTCGCTACCGGGTATTGAGCATGCTCCCGTGCTCACCTCTGAAAACCTATGGTCACTGACAGAACTGCCCAAACGCCTGGTAGTGCTCGGCGGCGGTGCGATTGGCTGCGAGCTAAGCCAGAGCTTTGCCCGCCTGGGTAGTCAGGCCACGCTGGTGGAAGGCATGCCCCAGTTGCTGGGCCGCGAAGACCCAGAAGTCGGCGAAGCCGTCGAAAACACTCTGGCGAGCGAGGGTGTAACGGTGATGACCGACGCCAAGGCGCTGGAAGTACTCAACGACGACGCAGGCTACCAACTGGTCGTGGAGCATCACGGTGAGCGCAAGCTACTGCCCTTTGACTACCTGCTGGTTAGCGCCGGTCGCCAAGCCAATGTGGAAGGCCTAGGGCTTGATGTGCTGGGTATTACAACCACCCAAGCGGGCACTTTAGAACTTAACGAGCGGCTGCAAACCCGCCTACCCAACATCTGGGCCTGCGGCGATTTGGCTGGGCCGTACCAGCTTACCCACGCGGCGGCTCACCAAGCGTGGCACGCAGCGGTCAATGCGCTGTTTGGTGAACTGAAAAGCTTTGCGGTGGACTATCGCTATATGCCCGCGGTCACCTATGTACAACCGGAAGTCGCCAGAGTCGGGCTGAATGAAAAGGAGGCCAAGGCAAAAAGCATTGAGTATGAAATTACCCGCTACGCCATGGCAGAAAGCGACCGCGCCATTGCCGAAGGCGCCACAGAGGGGTTTATCAAGGTGCTCACGGTGCCGGGCAAAGACAAAATCCTTGGCGCAACGATCGTGGCAGAAAACGCGGGCGAGTGGCTGGGTGAGTTTACCCTCGCCATGAAACACGGCCTGGGGCTCAATAAGCTACTCGGCACCATTCACCCCTACCCCACGCTGGGTGAGGCGGCAAAGGCCACTGCCGGGGTGTGGAAAAACGCCCACAAGCCCGAACGAGTGCTGGCACTATTGAAGCACTACTTCAATTGGCGACGCGGTGACAAGTCAGCTAAAACAATTGATTCCTAGCGCACCAAGTTGAAGCATAATTAGGAAAAAGAAGTACGCCTAGTCGTTTCGTCCGTTAGCAGGCGGGTGCACTTTGGCGAATGTTTCAATAATTTCGCGCACTACTTTACGCTGGGCAGCGGGAAGCTCCCTGTAGAGTGCCAGCAATTGGCGCTCTTCACTGGTAGATGAAACGTCCCAACTTGCGGAAGGTTCGCTGACCGTATAAGCGGTGCTGGCGCCGTAGCGCAAGTGGTGCGGATCGACTAACAGCCAGCGAGCCAACACCTGGAGCTTATCCTGACTGGGGATTGAGTCACCGCGCAGCCAGCGCCTAACGGCCTGGAACGTGATCGGCTTTCCCCAGTAACGCAGGTTAAATTCCCGTTCTAGCACTGACGGTCGCGGTTCGTAACCGGCTGCTTCTAGCGCCGCTTTCAGACGTTCGGCGAACATGATTTTTTCATTCATGCCGCCAATGTGAAGCGATTGTTCAATAATAGTTGAATAACGGTTCACCTTTTGATTGAATCATTAATTCAATTTTGAGCTTTCGCTTAGCCGAAGCGGGCGAGTGGCTATGCTAAACGCTGAAGCGCGGCGCTTGAGGAGTCATTCAGGATGAGTGGCACACTATCTCCATCGGTGCAAAATATTGACCACCTGTGTCATGAGCTGGCATTACTCTGCAGCTCGGCCACTCCTCTTGAGCTTTTTGAGCTGCTGGCAAAAATGCTGCACTCGCTCACACAGGCTAAACCGATCACGCTTTATCGTCGCTTGAGCTCAGGCAATCTCCGCTTGGCATACTGCTACCCGATGGAAAGTACCCTGACCTCTCATTCCCCCCTGCTCGCTATTCGTTGTTACGACGACCTAGCGGCTTCAGAACTGCAACTTTATGAGCTAAATGGCGAACATGGCGTGTGGGGCTATATTGGGCATCCCCCTGCGGTCGACGCTGGACCAGGCAAATGGATTCAGTTGCTCATCGATATTGCGTCCCAACGCTTACGCTTGTTAAAAGCAGAGCGCATGGCCGCTCGCCAGTCAGGTTTAAAGTCGCGCCGCAAGCTGCTATCACGAGATATTAAACGCCTGACGTCCATCGATGGTATTTTGCAGCATCATGGTGCCAGTTGGTGCGATATTTTTCAGGCTGAGGGTATCGCACTGACGTATCAGGGCGATCTACACTGCTTTGGCGAATGTCCCTCCAAGCACCAGTTATTTCATCAGCTACAGCAGTTGAACCAACAGAACGCCCATGACGAAATCGCCGAGCTAACTGGCAGTTGCCAAGGAGGCTTGGCGGCCCCGCTCAGCGTTGCGAATGCTTCATTGGGTTGGTTACTGCTGTTTCGTCAACAGCCGCTACACCCCACCTTGGCTGCGGATGTAACGCTTCAAGACGCCTTGAGTTATTGGATGCCACTGGAAGCCGCTATGATGATTGAGCTGGCCGATGATTTGGCAGTGGCTATTACAGCCCAGGAGGTCGTTCGCCTCAATCGCCAGTTAACCAAAACTAATCAACGCCTTGAGGGCCTGGCCCATACCGATCCTTTAACGAAATGCTGGAATCGTTACTACACCGAGCTAGTGATTGAGGATTTGCTCGATTCGTCAGTCAGTTTCGCCATGTTGATGTTTGATATTGATGATTTTAAAAATATTAACGATACCTATGGGCATGCAGTAGGCGACGACATCTTGCGTGATATGGCACATTTAGTGCAGAAATCGTTGCGAGATGATGACCATCTTGGCCGCTGGGGAGGCGAAGAGTTCGTCGTCATCACCAAGGGACATGACCAAGATGCCAGCCTAGCCCTGGCTAACCGGCTTTGCCGCAATGTGGAACAACACACTTTCGCCACCGCTGACCAATTAACGATTAGTATCGGCCTAACCCTTGTGCAGCCCGGTGACCAGCCCCGCCAACTATTTGAGCGGGCGGATCGAGGCATGTATCTGGCCAAGATGGCGGGTAAAAATCGGGTCATTATTTGCTAATCACCCAACAGCACACAGTTTTCGAATAGGCGATGCCCATGCAGCGGTTATTACTGATTGGTGCGGGCCATGCCCACGCCTTTGTACTCGAAGCCTTTGCCCTCCAGCCGGAACCCAACATCGCGATTACCGTGGTGAGCGATAGTCCGTTAGCGGCTTACTCAGGCAGCGTGCCCGCGTGGCTGGCGGGAGAGTGCACGCTGCGCGAGACGCAAATCAACGTGGCTGCGTTATGCCAACGGGCCAACGCTCGATTGATTCTTTCCCCAGCTAAAACTATTAACACGCTACTACGCCATGTGGCGCTGGAGAATGGCGAGCAGGTTAATTTTGATGTGGCCTCCTTCAATATCGGCTCGACCCTGACGCTCCCCCAGCAGCACGGAGAGCAACTCCCCAAGCTACTCGCCATGCGCCCATTAAGCAGCTTGCACCAGCGCTGGCAGGCACTGCAGAACGAAATTAGCCATTTACCTGACGGCGGCACCCAACGGGTGATGGGCGTTGGCGGAGGCGCCGCAGGCTGTGAAACGCTAATGAGCGTACTGGCCCAGTTGCGCCAACAGCGCCCGGATATTGAGTGGCAGGGGCATTTGCTCAGCGCTGCTAACGAACTGCTGCCGGATGCCGGGCGCTTACCACGCTGGCTAATAAAGCGTGCGCTCTCCAAAGCAGGTATCTCCGTTCACTTTGAGCAACGCGGAGAAACACTGATTGCAGGCGGCGTCGCAACCCATGATGATAAACGCCTCGATGCGGATATCGTGCTATGGGCAACCGGCGCGGTTGGCCACCCTTGGCTTGAGGACACCGCGCTGCCGTTGGACAAACACGGTTTTATCCGCGTAGAGAACACGCTGGAAGTCACAGGCCAGCCGAGTGTTTTTGCCGTTGGCGACTGTGCAGGTTTGACCCCGGCGCTGCCCAGCGCAGGGGTTTATGCGGTGCGTATGGGTCCGCACTTGGCAAACAACCTACGCCGCGCCTGCCACGGTGAGCCACTATCCCCCTGGCAGCCACCCAAACGCGTATTGGCACTGATTGGTACCGGCGACGGCCGCGCCATTGCCAGCCGCGGCGCCCTTGGCCTTTCAGGCAAATGGGTATGGGAATGGAAAAAGCGCATTGATGCGCGCTTTATTGCCCGTTTCAATCCGCCTTTTGAGGACTGACTGTCCGTTAGTTTCCTTCGCGCCAACCGCCTAATACTCGGCTGTCTGGGCCAAAAAAGACCAAGCGATCATGGTCGATCAAGTAACGATAGGCGCTCTCCAACATATTCGTCACTCGCTGAGCGTCTTCCATTTTAGGGCACGCCATGCGCGTGGTGGCCAGTTCGCTAAATTCAATGCGTTGGTTCTCGCCGAGCGTTACCTCGCCGGTAAAACGGTTACAGCCATCGTGGCCGGTGACGCTTCCATTCGGTGAAATCTGGAAAAAGGCTGCTTCCGGCATCGACAACCTTTCATCGGTGCCCACTAACAGCAGGTTCCAACGTTGATCGACGATAGCACCCGAGAGCGAGGAGCCACTTGGGCCGTCTTGCGGTACCGAGCTTGGTCCAGGCGCACTGCTACACGCACTTAACAGCAGTGCAGCCGAGGCTAACAGTGGCAGTAAACGCCAACCTTTCATGGTCATGGTGATCTTTCCCTTGTTTAACGATTACCGGCTAGTTCTTAACAATAGTTCTTAACAACGGTTCTTAACAACAGTTTTTAACACCAAGCTCTTACCAGCTACCGCTGTTTTCCATTGAGGCCCAGGGCTCTTGCGGTGCCAAGGCATCGCCCTTCTGCAGCAGTTCAACAGAGATGCCATCGGGCGATTTCACAAACGCCATATGGCCATCACGGGGCGGGCGATTAATCGTCACGCCGTTGTCTTTAAGGTGCTGGCAGAGCGCATAAATGTCGTCCACCCGGTAAGCCAGGTGGCCAAAATTACGCCCGCCAGTGTACTCTTCAGGATCCCAATTATAGGTCAGTTCTAATTCTGGTGCGGTCAGCCGCTCCGAGCGCGGCTCATCTGCTGGCGCGGCCAGGAATACCAGCGTAAAGCGCCCTTTCTCATTCTCTTTACGGCGCACTTCTTTAAGCCCCAGCAAATCGCAGTAAAAACGCAGCGAAGCATCTAGGTCACTGACACGCACCATGGTATGTAGATATTGCATATCAACTCCTGAGAGAAAAAAACGTCCTAGTCATACTTTACAAAAACGTGACAGCGGAAATAAATCGCTGCAACGCTGTATAATTAAATAATACCCTTTATCTTAGCTGGGTTTACCCGTCGGAGAAACCTGTGGATTCAGTCACTCAAGCCGCGCTTGGCGCAGCCATTGGCGGTGCCGTATTGGGCAAGCGCTTAGGGCGCAAGGCCATTCTAATCGGCGCCGTACTGGGCACCCTGCCCGATCTTGATGTAGCGTTGGACTATGGCGATGCTGTAGCCAATGTCACTGAGCATCGAGGCTTTAGCCATTCGCTTTTTGTGCTCACCGGGTTAGCTACCCTATTGGCGCTGCTGTGCACGCGATTTGCTCCCGCAAAAGATATCAGCCTGCCCCGCTGGTGGAGCTTCTTTACGCTAATACTGATCACCCATCCACTGCTCGACGCGCTCACCACGTACGGCACTCAACTGCTTTGGCCGCTTGATCTGTCCCCATCGGCATGGCCGATTATTTTTATAATCGACCCGCTCTACACCCTTCCGTTACTGATTGCGATTGGGGTTGCACTGGTATCACAGCGAGTAATGAAGGCGTGCGCTTGGGGATTAGCGATCACTTGTGTTTACCTCATGATGGCCGCTGGGGCTAAGTTAACGGTGGAGCAACGCCTTGCCCCGGCACTGGCGGAGCAGGGGCTGGAGGAAGCTCCCCTACTGATACAGCCAACGCCGTTTAACATTGTGCTATGGCGTGCCACGGTCATGGGCGAGGATCGTTATTATGAAAGTCTGGTGAGCGTGTTCGACAGTGACCGGCAACCACGTCTTGAGCCGCTGGTTAGTAACCCTGAATTGGCGGAGTATGCCCTGGCCAGCCAGCAAGGGCAGCGCTTAACGTGGTTCACGGGGCCTTTCCTGCGCTATGAAACACGACTTCTGGACGGAAAAGAGACGCTGATCGCCACCGATATTCGGCTCGGCTTCCCTGGTTTTCATCCGTTTAGCTTTACCCTGGCAACGCTTGAAAGTGATCGCTGGCACCCGCTGGCGGTGAGCGAACAAGTGGAGAGTACCCGCGGTATTCAGTTGGAAACACTATCACGGCTTGCCGCTCGCGCCACTGGCAACACCTCAGCCCTTTGCGCCAGCGACTTTGTGCCGCCAGAGTGGCGGGCCGAGCGTATTGTCTATCGTTGCTGAGCTAGCTCTTTATGAGATTCGGCTAGGGGGCAATACCTTGGCCGCAGCCACTATATTGCTCGCCGCCATAGGTTAGCGTAACGCGGGCGGGAAAAGGCTTTCCGCTCATATTGTCAAAGCAGGCACCGGCCTCAATGCGCACGCGGAAAAAAGGCTCCACATCGGCGTTTTCAATCACAACCCGACCTGCGTCGTTGTCCATCACGCTAACCATATAGGGCAGTTGAAGACGCTCTTCCCCATAGTTCGTCTCCATCGTCAGCGTGGGCGTGTCATTCGCTAGCGCAACCGTCCAGCCCGGCTCATTGCCCTGGCCAAAAAACATTACACCGGGCTTCTCGGTTCGAGTTAAGGCATCACGCTGCTCAGCCTGCGAACACTTCAGCTGCCCCCGCGGCGTTTCCACTAGCGCCTTGTCACCCCGGTTCCAGAAGCTAATCTCACCGTCTTGATAGCGCGCGCCGCTGGCCACGATCGCCTGGGGGAGCCGCCATGCGCCGTGCAGCGACCATAGACGTAGGTCGTTGGCATTGGTCGCGGTCACTAAGTTCTGTTGTGCAGGCTCACATTGCCAAGCGGTAAATTGGGAGGCTGAGCCAGGGAATAGCGCCGAGGGCAGAAAAGGCGCTCGGTTATCCAGCGTTGCTTGGTTAGCGGCGGCAGTTTCTTTAGAGGCTATTGTTTCTGCGGAGGGGGTTGCTGCGCAGCCCCCGAGCACCGCCATCACACCGGCAGCGGCGATGGCACCACCCCATGTTTTTAACGTATTCATACATCGTGCTCCCTGTAAAAATGCTGCTATTGCCTACTGAGCGGCTTACCCACGTTTGAACGCCTGCAGGTCATGCGTATCAATACTCTCGACCTGCGGGGGTAACTCCAGCTCTTCGCGTTTGATTTTAACCTGCATTTTTTCCGCTAGCCGTTCGGCGTCGTCGTCGGTGGTGCGCCCGTTAAGCTCCGCCAACTGTGCCATGCCCTGATGATAGAAAGTGAGTAAATCCAACGCCGTACGGTTGTTCTCTTCCACCGCTTTGCGCAGTTGCGAAAGGTAGCCACTGACTTGCGATAGGTGATGTTTTAGCTGCCAGACGTAGCGAACCTCCGTCATCCATGGGCGCTCGCGCAGCACGGCAAATAACGCACTGGTGGCCAATAACCCAAGCAGCACGCCGAGGGCGTTGAGCCATAGGCTACTGCCAAAGGTGGAGGTAAGGAGCATTGAGAATAGGAGGCCAAAAATAATCAGTTGCCCCGCCATGGCAAAGCTGATCATTCGGGCTTTGCGGCGGTAGGTCTCGGGATCGTGATGTTCTAGGGTAAATACCATGGCCAGCCTCATTATCGCTGCAAACGCCCTATGATACGGGGCTGGCCAGGGCAAACAAGTAATAGCGTTTACAAATGCAATTACGCCAAACGCTCCGCGGCCGTTTTAAGTAAGTGTTCGGTCGTTTCCCAGCCCACGCAGGCATCGGTGACCGATACGCCGTAGCGCATGGCACCAGGCTTGAGCGGCTGTTTGCCCTCGAACAAATGGCTTTCCAGCATCAGCGCTACCAGGTTAGCTTCGCCCGCCTGACGCTGCGCCAACACATCCAGCATCACTTCACTCTGGCGGCGATGATCTTTACGCGCATTGGCATGGCTGCAATCCACCATCAGCCGTGGGTTTTGCCCGGCGTTACGCAACGCAGTAGTGGCTGCCCGCACATGGTGACTCTGGTAGTTGGGCTCACCGTGACCGCCGCGCAGCACCACGTGGGTGTGCGGGTTACCCGTGGTTTGCTGAACAACCGGGTGGCCGTGAGGATCTACCGCGAAACGCTGGTGCGGGTGGGCCGCCGCACTCATGGCATCAATCGCCACTTGCACATCGCCGCTGGTGGCATTTTTAAAGCCCACCGCTGCTAGCAAGTCACTGGCCAGTTCACGGTGCAACTGCGATTCGGTGGTGCGCGCGCCAATCGCTACCCAGCTCAGTAAATCATCCAAGTAAGGCGCCAGCATCGGCTGCAAAAGCTCGGTGGCCACCGGCAGGCCGCGGGCGGCTACCGCATGCATGAGTTCACGGGAGAGCGCCAAACCGCGGGGCATATCGCCGCTGCCATCTAAGCCTGGGTCGTAGGCCAGCCCTTTCCAGCCCACGGTGGTGCGCGGTTTTTCAACGTAGACGCGCATCACCGGCAAAATGTGCTCGCTCACTTCTTCACTGAGTGCGGCTAGGCGGTCGGCGTATTCAAGTGCTGCGTCTGGGTCATGCACGGAGCAGGGACCCACCACAACCAGTAAGCGATTATCGTGACCGCTCAAAATCTGTTGGACGGCGTGGCGTTGGCGGGCAACCTGCTCACTCAGCGAGTCACCTAACGAGATATGCTGATGAAGCTGGGCAGGGGTTGGCAGCCGCTGTGTGGAAGAGTTGGCTTCCGGCATAGGCCGTAGGCTGGCGTGGGCCGTGTTTACAACAGGGTTGTTTACAACAGTGCTGATAGGCGCATTCATGATCAATTCTCCGCAAGCGTACATCGTTTAACTAGGTGACCACCCAGGCGTACGCGGTCGGAGGTGGCAGCTAGCACCGACCGCGCGTCGCTAAATCGCCAGCTATAGCCGTAACCCACAAAATAGGTAGCGAAAGCGTTAGTCAGTGCGCGATAGATCATGATGCTGCTCCTTGATGAAATAATAATGAAAACTCACTAAGCCCAACAATAGCCATGTTTCACAATACAAGGCCCAAAAACGCCAGAAGCCCCGGCGGGGTTACCGACCGGGGCTTCTGTGCTTGCGGCAGGCAACCGAGTGGTGTGCCTGGTGGCGCGACGTTAGGCGTCGGCCAGGGGCACACCGTGGCTAAACCAATACCCATAAAACGCAAAGCCACCAGCCAATTCTGGCTGTGGGTTTACTATATGTGGGGTGGTTAGTCGCTGCATGCCCATATTCCGTTAGATTCTGTTAGTTCCGCTGGCAATCCCTAGCCCAAGTAAATCGTCTGATAGGGCTGCCGCCATGGCGTTGAGGTTTTATCCTGCCTGCAAGCGCTGCAAATGGCAACACTCAACCGCTAAAAGCTTGCACCCAACCAATAGTAGCGGGCAGCGCGCTCATACTTACCAGCACCACCAAGCCTAGAAAGATGGACAGGAAACCAGAATCGTCTTTAAAGTTTTCGTCGTGTTGGGCCATGTTAGCCTCCTTTTTTTTATCAACACTATATCAGGGGGGAAGTAGCCAAAATCTGAGGCCATATTAAGTAGATCGAGGTGCGTAGGCAAACACATCCGAAAACACTCGCTCTAGTTTAGTGCCTTTTGCATCCAGCGCATCCAGGCAGGCATAGACCATGTTGGGCGACCCCGAGATATACACGTCGTGGGTGTCTGGTGTGATATCGGCGCTTTTTAATACTTGGTCAACACGCCCCAGGTGATGGGTGATCCGCTCTCCGGCCGCCAACGGCTCTTCTAAAGGTGATTCGGTCACCGCATGAAAGCAGACGTTAGCATGGGTTTGCGCCCAGTGGCTGGCCAGTTGCTCTAAATAGAGATCGCGGTGCTCACGGGCCGCCCACCAGAGTGAAATCTCTCGCTCCGGCTGTTCGTGCAGCACCGCTTCAATGATGGCTTTCATCTGCGAAAACCCCGTACCTGCAGCAATCAGCAGTAGCGGCCTTTCACTCTCGCTATCAAGCACACACTCACCGCCGGGCAGACGCAGTGTGAGCTGGTTGGCGACCTGTAGCAGTTCACGCAGCCGCGCTGAGTTATCACGCTCCGGCCAGTGCTGAATATGCAGCTCGATCACGCCATTGCTGCGATCTGCACTGGCGATCGAAAACGGCACCCAGGTTGTATCGTCCAGCTTAAGCTCTAAATATTGCCCCGGCGCATGCTGCATGGCTTCGGGGCGCCCGGCTAGCGTCACACCAAACACGTCCGGGTTTAAGTTCTCAACCTCGGTGACTTGGCACGTCAACGTCCTTGCACTCATGAAAGCCTCTTTTAACAAATTCGGTCAGCGATACGCTGCATGATCCACTACTGAATTAACCGCATCAAAGGCGAGGGGGCGGTAGCTCAAGGCCAATACCCAGCGCTTCCCAACGCTCATCCACGCGCGCTTTAACGGCATCGTCCATCACAATCGGGGTGCCCCATTCGCGGTCGGTTTCGCCTGGCCACTTATTGGTGGCATCGAGTCCCATTTTCGAGCCTAGCCCTGAGACTGGCGAGGCGAAATCGAGATAATCAATCGGGGTATTTTCGACCATCACGGTATCCCGCGCAGGATCCATCCGGGTGGTAATCGCCCAGATCACGTCTTCCCAATTGCGCGCATCCACGTCGTCATCCAGCACAATCACAAACTTGGTGTACATAAACTGGCGCAGGAAGCTCCACACCCCCATCATCACGCGCTTGGCGTGCCCGGGGTACTGCTTCTTCATGGTGACCACCGCCATGCGGTAAGAACAGCCTTCCGGCGGCAGGTAGAAGTCGACAATTTCGGGGAACTGCTTGCACAGAATAGGCACAAAGACTTCGTTGAGCGCCACGCCCAAAATCGCCGGTTCATCCGGCGGACGCCCGGTATAGGTCGAGTGATAAATCGCATCACGGCGCATGGTCATCCGCGTGATGGTAAATACCGGAAAGTGGTCGACCTCGTTGTAGTAACCGGTGTGATCGCCAAAGGGGCCTTCCGCCGCCATATCATCTGGGTAGATAAAGCCTTCGAGGATAATCTCGCTGGACGCAGGCACATCCAGGTCGGCGTGGCCGCACTTGACCAACTCGGTACGCGAACCGCGCAGCAGACCCGCAAAGGCGTACTCCGAGAGCGAATCCGGCACCGGAGTAACCGCACCCAGAATCGTCGCCGGGTCGGCGCCAAGCGCCACAGCGACCGGGAAAGGCTCGCCAGGATGGGCTTTTTGAAACTCAAGAAAGTCCAGCGCGCCGCCGCGATGGGAGAGCCAGCGCATAATCAGGCGGTTTTTGCCGATTTTCTGCTGACGGTAAATGCCCAGATTCTGACGCTTCTTATGCGGCCCTTTGGTAATCACCAGCGGCCAGGTGACCAGCGGCGCCGCATCGCCCGGCCAGCAGTGCTGAATCGGCAGCAGGCCAAGGTCGACCTCGTCGTCTTCATACACCACTTCTTGCACCGGTGCATGCTTGACGTTTTTCGGCCCCATGCTGAGCACTTGCTTGAAGATCGGTAGCTTGTCCCAGGCGTCTTTCAAGCCTTTGGGCGGGTCAGGCTCTTTGAGAAACGCCAACAGCTTACCCACTTCTCGTAGCGCTTCCACCGAGTCTTGACCCATGCCCAGCGCCACCCGTTTAGGCGTACCAAACAGGTTGCCAAGCAGCGGCATGTCGTGGCCTTTGACGTTTTCAAACAGCAACGCCGGGCCACCGGCACGCAGGGTGCGGTCGCAAATTTCGGTGATTTCCAGATAAGGATCGACTTCGACGGAGATACGCTTGAGCTCACCCTGCGCTTCAAGCGCTGCGATGAACTCGCGCAAGTCTTTATACTTCAAGGCACGCTCCCTGGCTGGCAAGTGCGCCGCCTTAGCGGCGCTTCATCGCTTCAAAGAACTCAAGATTGGTCTTGGTATCTTTCAGACGGTCGATCAGGAATTCAGTGGCGGCGGTGTCTTCCATCGGATTAAGCAGCTTACGCAGAATCCACATGCGCTGCATTTCATCCTCAGAAGCCAGCAGGTCTTCACGACGGGTGCCGCTGCGACGGATATTGATTGCCGGGAATACGCGACGCTCTGCCAGTTTGCGGTCCAGATGGGCTTCCATATTACCGGTACCCTTGAACTCTTCGAAGATGACTTCGTCCATCTTGGAGCCGGTATCGACCAGCGCCGTGGCGATAATCGTCAAGCTGCCGCCCTCTTCGATGTTACGCGCCGCACCAAAGAAGCGTTTCGGCTTTTCAAGGGCGTGGGCATCGACACCACCGGTAAGTACTTTGCCGGAGCTAGGTACCACGGTGTTGTAGGCACGCGCTAGTCGGGTAATCGAGTCAAGCAGGATGACCACGTCTTTCTTGTGCTCAACCAAGCGCTTGGCTTTCTCGATCACCATTTCGGCCACTTGCACGTGACGCGCAGGCGGCTCATCGAAGGTCGACGCCACTACTTCGCCACGCACGGTGCGCGACATTTCGGTCACTTCCTCAGGGCGCTCATCGATCAGCAGTACGATCAGATGACACTCTGGATTGTTGCGCGTAATGGAAGTCGCGATGTTTTGCAACATCAGCGTTTTACCCGCCTTGGGCGGCGATACCAGCAAACCACGTTGGCCTTTACCGATCGGCGCGGTTAGATCGATGATCCGCGCGGTAAGGTCTTCCGTGGAGCCGTTACCGATCTCCATACGCATACGATCGTCTGGGAACAGCGGCGTTAAGTTCTCAAACAGGATCTTGTGCTTGGCATTTTCCGGACGGTCAAAGTTAATTTGACTGACCTTCAGCAGGGCGAAGTAGCGCTCACCCTCCTTCGGCGGACGGATTTTGCCGGAAATGGAGTCACCCTTGCGCAGATTGAAACGGCGGATCTGCGAAGGCGATATGTAGATATCGTCGGGACCGGCGAGATAGGAGCTGTCAGCGCTACGCAGGAAGCCGAAGCCATCCTGAAGAATTTCCAGCACACCGTCGCCGTAAATATCCTCGCCACTTTTGGCGTGTTTTTTAAGGATGGCGAAAATGATGTCCTGCTTGCGCGAACGGGCCAAGTTATCAATACCCATTTCACGGGCGATATCGAGGAGCTCGGGAACGGTTTTTTGCTTGAGTTCAGTGAGATTCATCGGTGTGTTAGAAAGTTGCTCATGGAAGCTGGGCGCCAGGCGCCGGGAGTATGACAGGAGGCGTGAAAGTGACGCCGTGTGATGCGTTCAGACCCCGGTAAAGGCACGCGCTCGAAGATGAAAGGAACTGGGTTGGACTTAACTAACAACGCTGTAGCTTGTCATCATTAAGACTCAACTCGAGGGTGCTAACAGTTGTTTAATCTGGTTCCCACAGGAGAGTGGTTGAACCAGTGGGCTATCTGACGACTTGGAATTCTGGCTGACGCTAACGGGACAACAGTGAGTAACGTCTGGGGCGACCAAGGTGCCGTACTTGAGCAACGCATGCAAGATTTTTTATCTGAACGTCAGTTACCTAAACGGCAGTCATCTCAACAGCGAAGCACTTGTGGACACACTAACTAACCAGGTCAGATCAGGCCAGTAGCTCGATGGTAGTCAAGCGCCGCGATAAACGCAAGCCTTTGGCAATTGACAATAGATAAAGGTCGCCGCAACCTTGGCACAGCCAACACCAAGGAATGCTCATGCCCACGGATATTTCGCCCCCCATTGCCACCTCTGCCGCCGAGGCAGACAGCGGTGCACCGCAGCGCTTAGCCGCTATTGACCTGGGCTCCAACAGCTTTCACCTACTGGTGGCCAACTACCAGCATGAACGCCTTCAGGTGGTGGCCCGCTTGGGTGAAAAGGTGCAGCTAGCCGCGGGTTTGGACGATGACGGCCTGCTCAGCGAAGAGGCGATGCAGCGCGCGTTGGACTGCCTGGGGCGCTTTGCGCCGTTTTTAAGCGACATTACCCACGCTAATTTACGCATCGTAGGGACTAATGCACTGCGCGATGCCGATAATAGCCAAGCGTTTATCGAGCGCGCCGAGGCCCAGTTAGGCCATGCCATCGAAATTATTGCCGGTCGCGAAGAGGCCCGGCTGATTTATTTAGGCGCCGCCCACGCTCTGGCCGAAAATGGCCGCCGCTTAATCGTCGACATTGGCGGCGGTTCGACCGAATTTATTATCGGCGAAGCTTTCGAGCCCAAAGCGCTGGAAAGCTTGCGCATGGGCTGCGTGACTTTTTCCCGACGTTTCTTCGCCGACGGTGAATTAAACGAAAAACGCATGCGCCGTGCTGAGTTAGCTGCGCTCTCAGAACTGGCCAATATTCAGCGACCCTACCAACGCCTAGGGTGGGACGACCCGGTTGGCTCCAGCGGCACAATTAAGGCTGCCGCCAGCGTATTGCATGCTTACGGCGACACCCCCCACGAAGGCGTTATCACCCGTGACGGTTTGAAGCAGCTGCGCGAACGGCTGCTGAAGTGTAAGCAGCTGGATAAAGTCGTGCTGGATGGACTCAAAGCCGACCGGGCCAAAGTCTTCCCGGCAGGTATTGCCATTCTTGGGGCGATTTTTGAAGCCTTCGATTTAACTCAAATGCGCTATGCGGATGGCGCCCTGCGTGAAGGCGTGCTCTACGACATGGCCGGGCGTAACACAGCAGAAGATTCTCGCTCCAAGAGCCTGGAGTCGCTCAAACGCACCTACGATGTGGATACGCGCCAAGGGCTCAACGTCGCCGACACCGCCGAGCGCCTGTTCGACCAGGTGCACCAGGTGTGGTCACTAAGCCCTGAACAAGGGCGCTACTTGCAGTGGGCATGCTTGGTGCATGAAATCGGCCTGGCGATCTCCCACAGCCAGTTCCATCGCCACGGCGCCTACCTGCTGGAGCACTCTGACCTGGCCGGTTTTTCACGCCCTGAACAGCGCCAACTGGCGTTTTTAGTGCGTGCCCACCGGCGCAAATTTCCGCTCAAGGAGTGGCAGGCCCTGCCCGAGGCGCAGCAAGCGTCTACCCAGAAGCTCGCCCGGCTGCTGCGCTTAGCCGTACTGCTCAACCATTCGCGTCCTGAAGTCGCCCCGCCGCTACCCGAGATTAGCGCTGACAGCCATAGCCTGACGCTCACCCTGCCTGCCAGCGATGAACCCACTCTGTTGAGCACCGACTTGGAGCAGGAGCAGGCGTTTATGGAAGCTGCAGGGTTTAAGCTGGTGATTAAACAAGTGAAGTTAAACGGCTAAAGGCGACCCCCTCGGCCTGCCATAGTAGCTTGGCAGGGGGGCAAATGACGCCAATACATGCATCCGCCTGCATAATCACCACCAGCCGCTCGCGTTCCCAGGGCGGCATATCAGCCTCTTGTAACAGCCGCTTAAGATCACGCCGCCCCCGTTTAGGCAATTGAATAACCTCGCCTCCCTGGCGCCAAGTTACCCTCAGCACGTGAGAGTGCGGCTGAGATGATGCCAGCTGCCAGCCTAACGGCCCAACGGGCGTTTCCAGCGGGGCTTGACCATCCCAGCGGGCCTCCCATGGCGGCAGCATTTCAAGCGGTGCGATCAGATAGAGCCGCTGGCGCCACAGGCGCGCCTGGGCGCCCGGCCACTCAACGCACACCTCAGCATCAGCCTTCGCCGTCAGCTGATCCAACAGGCTATCTAAGCGCTTCTGCGGCGGCGTAGGTAAGCCCTGCTGCTGACAGAGAGTGCGCACCAGTAGCCGCTGGCGCGCACGGGAGCGCTGCCTAAGCGCGCTCGCATCTACATGCCCTTCACCGGTGGTGAGCGCTACTAACTCGGCCGCTAAATATTCGCTAAGCACAGCATCTGCTTCACTGGCGTGGGCTGCGCTATTCGCTAAAGCAACGTCGGCGGCGGGCCAGCGCTCACGCAGTGCAGGTAATATCCGGTGACGCAGTCGATTACGGTCAAAGCGAATATCCTGGTTGGTAGGATCTTCGCACCAATTCAACTCAAGCAGACCCGCTGCAGCTTCAAGTTCAGCTCGACGCACGGAGAGCCATGGACGCACCAAGGTAATTCCCTCGGCCTCGCGCAGAAATGGCATGCCCGCCAGGCCACGCAGTCCACTGCCGCGCAGGGCAGCAAGCAGAAAGGTTTCTGCCTGATCATCCTGGTGCTGAGCCAGCCACAGCGTGTCACCAGCGGGAAGCGTTGCCTGAAATGCGGCATAGCGGGCGTTGCGTGCCGCACCCTCGACGCCTTTACCTTGGGCATCCACCGACACGCGAACCACCGTTAGCGGAACGTTCAACCGCACGCAGAGCGTTTTACACTGCTGTTCGAATGCCGCCGCTGCCGCCTGGAGGCCGTGGTTAATATGAAGGGCGCGCAGGGGACGGTCTGCTTGTTCGCAGACGGCTGCGGCTAATGTAAGCAGCAAGCAGGAGTCCAGACCGCCGGAGAGTGCCACCCAAATAGAGCGCCCCGGCGGGGTTTCCGCCAGGGCGTCTTCAAGCAAGCCTTGCAGTAATTTACGCGGCTGGGGCGCCATAGCTCATTAAACGCTTGTAGCGACGCTCTAACAGCGCGTCGGTGTCCATCGCCTGCAGACGTTCCAGGCTGGCGGTTAGCGCCTCTTTGACCCGTTCAGCGGTGGTCAGCGGGTGGCGGTGGGATCCACCCAGCGGCTCTTTAATGAGCGAATCGACAAAACCCAACTCTTTCAGTCGCTCGGCGGTAATGCCCATTGCCTGGGCGGCGTCCGAGGCTTTGGTGGCACTCTTCCACAGAATCGAGGCGCAGCCTTCTGGCGAGATCACCGAGTAGGTGGAGTACTGCAGCATTTGCAGCTCGTCGCAGACACCAATGGCCAGTGCGCCACCTGAACCACCCTCACCCACTACCGTCGAGATAATCGGGGTTTTCAGCCGCGACATAACGGCCAGGTTGTAGGCGATGGCTTCGGACTGACCGCGCTCTTCGGCGTCAATGCCTGGGTAAGCGCCCGGGGTATCGATAAAGGTCAGCACCGGCATTTTAAAGCGCTCAGCCATTTCCATCAGACGGCACGCTTTGCGGTAGCCCTCCGGGCGTGGCATACCAAAGTTACGGCGCACCTTCTCTTTTACATCGCGGCCTTTTTGATGGCCAATGACCATTACCGGTGCATCGTTCAGCCGCGCGATGCCACCGACTAGCGCGGCATCATCGGCGAAGTTGCGGTCGCCGTGCAGCTCGTCAAAGTCGGTAAAGATGTGCTCAAGATAGTCCAGCGTGTAGGGGCGCTGGGGATGCCGTGAAATCTGCGAAACCTGCCAGGGAGTCAAATCCTTGAAGATCGATTCCGTCAGCTTGCGGCTTTTCTCTTCCAGCCGAGCAATCTCGTCAGAAAGGTTCACTTGGCTATCGGAGCTGACTAAGCGCAGCTCCTCAATTTTTGCCTGAAGTTCGGCAATCGGCTGTTCAAAATCGAGATAATTAGGATTCATCGGCGCTGCCTATAAAAAGTAGCCTGATCAAAATAAGCATTGATAAGTAATGAGAGAATAAGCGCATTATCGCACCCTGACCCAGCCACGCAAGTTAGGCTCTCTTTAGCGATAACGGAGCTGAACACCTGCCTGGCCCTGCACATCCCGCAGCGCCAGCAGTAAATCGTCACTAGGCGCCACTTTCCACTCATCGGCAAGCTCGAGCCAGGCAACCGCTGCCGGGTGGCGGTACTGCAGGCGTACCGGCAAACCTTCCTCGTCGCGGTACGGCGTCAAGCTGTCGCGCAGGGTCTCAATTAAACGACCATTGATTTGCCCCGCATCCAGTGCCAGCTCCACCGCCTGACCGTAGCGAATGCGCGCGGTCACCATCGGCGTGACATCCTTGCCGCGCAAGCGCAGGCCGCCGGAAAATTCATCGCTGGAGACTTCGCCCTCAACGATCAATACCTGATCGGCCTCAATCTGACCGCGCAGTTGCTCAAATAGCTCCCCAAACAGCGAAGCTTCAATGCGCCCGGTGCGGTCATCCAGGGTAATAAATGCCATGGTATCGCCGCGTTTGGACTTCATGGTGCGCACGCCGACCACTAGTCCAGCAACGCGCTGGGGGTCGCGAGAGGGTTTTAAATCACTGATCCGAGTCGACACAAAGCGCTTTAATTCGCGCTCGTATTCGTCGATCGGGTGGCCGGTGAGGTAAAGCCCCAGGGTATCTTTCTCGCCTGAGAGTCGCTCGCGGTCGGTCCACTCGCGGGCGTTGATATACTCAGCGTAAACGTTACTGTCGCCTTCACCAGCCCCTTCGTCGGCGCTAAACGCATCACCGAACATATCCAGCATGCCCAGATTCTGGTTAGCGTGGTTCTGGGCGGCGGCTTTTAGCGCGTCTTCCATCGCCGCGAACAGCACCGCGCGATTGGGGCCGATGGTATCCAGCGCGCCGGAGCGAATCAGTGCCTCAAGGGTGCGCTTATTCATCCGCTTGGGGTCGATACGACGACAGAAGTCGAAGATATCCTTAAACGGGCCATCTGCTTCACGTGCTTCGACAATGGCGCCAATGGGGCCTTCGCCCACGCCACGAATCGCGCCTAGCCCATAGACCACCCGCGCATCGGTATCGACGGTAAACTTGTAGCCACCGACGTTGACGTTCGGCGGGGTCACGGTGAGCCTGAGGTTACGACACTCCTCAATCAGCGGTACCACTTTATCCAGGTTGTCCATTTCCGTGGACATAACCGCGGCCATGAAGGGCCCTGGGTAGTGGGCTTTCAGCCACGCGGTTTGGTAAGACACCAGCGCGTAGGCGGCCGAGTGGGACTTGTTAAAACCGTAACCGGCGAATTTTTCCACCAGGTCGAAGATGTTACCGGCCAGGTCTTTATCGATGCCGTTGGCGGCACACCCCTCCATAAAGCCGTCGCGCTGTTTGGCCATCTCTTCGGGCTTTTTCTTACCCATGGCCCGACGCAGCATATCGGCCTGGCCGAGGCTGTAGCCTGCCATGACCTGCGCGATCTGCATGACCTGCTCTTGGTAGAGAATGATGCCGTAGGTAGGCGCCAGCACGGGCTTTAACAGCTCATGCTGGTAATCAGGGTGGGGATAAGAGACTTCGGCCCGGCCGTGCTTACGGTTGATAAAGTCATCAACCATGCCTGACTGCAGCGGCCCGGGTCGGAACAGCGCCACCAGGGCGATCATGTCATCCAGGGAGTCGGGCAGCAGGCGCTTGATCAGTTCCTTCATACCGCGAGATTCAAGCTGGAAGACCGCGGTTGTCTCGGCGCGCTTGAGCATCTCAAAGGTGGGCGCGTCGTCCAGCGGGATGCTCTCGATATTGAGCGGCCCCTGACCATTAACGCTGCGCACCTTATCGACCATCTCCAGCGCCCAGTCGATAATCGTCAGCGTACGCAGGCCCAGGAAGTCAAACTTAACCAGCCCGGCCTCTTCAATGTCGTTTTTATCAAACTGAACGACCAAGCCGGAGCCGTCTTCATCGCAGAGCAGCGGCGAAAAATCGGTCAGCTTGGTGGGAGCGATAACCACCCCACCGGCGTGTTTACCAGTACCGCGAGTGGTGCCCTCTAGTTTGAGCGCCATCTCCCAGATCTCTTCGGCTTCGTCGTCGTTGCCGATAAATTCTTTAAGCGCGGGCTCCTGCTCAATCGCTTTGGCCAGCGTCATGCCCACTTCAAAGGGAATCAGCTTGGAGAGCTTGTCACCCAGCGAATAGGGGCGCCCCTGGGCACGGGCCACGTCACGCACCACCGCCTTGGCCGCCATGGTGCCAAAGGTAACAATCTGAGAAACCGCGTTACGCCCGTAGCGCTCGGCCACGTACTCAATGACTTTGTCGCGTTTCTCCATGCAGAAATCGACATCAAAGTCGGGCATCGAGACACGTTCAGGGTTCAAAAAGCGTTCGAACAGCAGGTCGTAACCAATCGGGTCTAAGTCAGTGATCTTCTGCGCGTAGGCCACTAGCGAACCGGCACCAGAGCCTCGCCCAGGGCCTACCGGTACACGGTTGTCCTTGGCCCACTGGATAAAGTCCATCACGATCAGGAAGTAGCCTGGGAAGCCCATCTGAATAATAACGTTGAGTTCGAACTCCAGCCGGTCGCGGTAGCGCTGGTCGATCGCCTGATACTCTTCGCTGTCGCGAGGGTAGCGCTGTGCAGGAAATAGAAAATCCAACCGCTCGGTTAAACCGTCGTGGGAGACCTTGCGGAAGAACTCGTCCTGGGTCATGCCCTCGGGAATGCCGAACTCGGGCAGGAAAATCTCGCCCAGGCGCACGTTAACGCTGCAGCGTTCGGCAATCATCACGCTGTTTTCCAGCGCTTCAGGAATATCCGAGAACAGCGCCGCCATCTCGTCGGGGCTTTTTAGATACTGCTCTTCGGTGTAGCGGCGTTCGCGGCGCGGGTCATCCAGTGCTTTACCTTCGCCGATGGCGACCCGGGTCTCATGGGCCCAGTAGTCGTCTCGCTCCAGAAAGCGCACGTCGTTGGTGGCTACCACTGGGGTGCCCGTTTCAATGGCCAGCTTGACGCTGGCGTGAACACAGGCCTCTTCCAGCGGGCGCCCAGTACGAATCAGTTCCAGGTAAAAGCGCTCAGGAAACGCTGCCTGCCACTCTTCAAGCAGCACCCGAGCGTCCTGTTCGTGGTCAGACAACAGGTGGCGACCAATCTCGCCCTCCCGTGCGCCGGAGAGCGCAATCAAGCCCTCGCTCTGTTCCAGCACCCACTGTTTATCAAGAATGGCGCGCCCCTGGCGCTGGCCATGGGTCCAGCCCTTGGAGATCAGCTCAGTCAGGTTGCGATAGCCAACATCGTTCATCGCCAGCAGCGTTAGCCGGTAGGGGTGCGACTCGTCATGGGGATTGTGCAGCCATAAATCGCTGCCAATAATCGGCTTCAACCCCGCCCCCTGGGCGGCTTTGTAGAACTTCACCAGGCCGAAAAGGTTGGCTTCGTCGGTCAAGGCCAATGCTGGCATCGCCCGCTCAGCCGTGGTGCTGACCAGCGATTTTAGCTTCACTAAGCCATCGACCAGGGAGTATTCACTGTGCAAACGTAAATGAACGAACGGAACCGTCATGGGACTCTCAGCAAAACGCTAGGTGAAGAAAAAATACGTTAAAGCAGCGCCAACTGGCGCTGCACCGGCGCGAAGCTACGACGATGTTCGGCCAGTGGCCCGTGAGCGGCAAGCGCCGTCAGGTGCTCTTTGGTCGGGTAGCCTTTATGGCGCGCAAAACCATACTCAGGATAGCACTCATCCAAGGCGACCATCTGTGCGTCGCGAGCGACCTTGGCCAAAATCGACGCCGCGGCAATGGCACAGTGGCGTGAATCGCCCTTCACCACGGCCTGGCCAGGCAGCAGATGATCAGGTAATTTGTTGCCATCGACGAGTAGATATTCCGCCGCCGGTGCCAGCGCATCAATGGCACGACGCATGGCCAAGTGGGTGGCGTGGTAAATATTCAACGCATCCACTTCCGCTGCGCTGGCTTCTGCCACGGCAAAGGCCAGCGCCCGCTCGCGAATCTGGCTATCCAGCGCTTCACGTTTGCGCGCCGTCAATTTTTTAGAGTCGGTAAGACCGTTTATTGGCTGCGCGGGGTCGAGAATCACCGCTGCGGCCACCACGCTACCGATCAGCGGCCCTCGGCCTACTTCATCAACCCCCGCCAGCAGCTCGCCGCTGTAGGCAATGTCTAACGTTGGAAAATCCTTGTGCTCGATCAACCAGTGCGCTGTCACCCTATTTTTAATGGCCATCAACAGTCTCCAGCGGCTGTCCCGCGGCCAACAGGCTAATTGCCTCGGCGGCGCGACGGCTGGCGTTACGCTGAAGGGTGGCGTGCATCTGGGCAAAGCGCGCCTCCAGAGCATGGCGGCTATCTTCGTCCGCCAGCATGGCGCTGAGCTGATCGGCAATCGCCTCCGGCGAGGCCGCGTCTTGAATGAGTTCGGGCACCAGCGTTTCCTGGGCAATCAAATTAGGCAGCGATACCCACTGGGTTTTGACCATTCGCTTGGCCAGCCAGTGGGTGGTCGGGGCCATCTTGTAAGCCACCAGCATGCTGCGGTGACACAGCATGGCTTCCAGCGCGGCGGTACCAGAGGCCAGCAGCACGATATCGCTGGCTACCATCGCTTCGCGGGCTTGACCATCCAGCAGCGTAGTACGCTCGGCCAGCTGTGGGTAGTTGGCCAGCAGCGCGCTAATTTCATGGCGGCGATCAGCGGTAGCCGCGGGAATAACCACGTGCAGCGCAGGGTGGCGTTGGCAGAGCTGTGCGGCGGCGGCAAGAAAGGTATCGCCCAGAAAACGAATTTCGTTGGCCCGGGAGCCAGGCAGCAGCGCTAACACCTGCAGATCAGGCGCGAGTTCCAGCGCCTGGCGGGTGGCAACACGGTCATTTTCCAGCGGCATTTCGTCGGCCAGGGGGTGGCCCACAAAAGCGACGGGCACACGATGTTGGCGATAGAAAGCAGCCTCAAAAGGCAGCAGCGTCAGCATGCCATCGACCGACTTAGCGATGCCTTTTACCCGCCCCTGGCGCCACGCCCACACGGAAGGACTCACGTAGTGGGCGGTGGTGATCCCCGCTTCGCGAAGCTGGCGCTCAAGGCCTAGATTGAAGTCAGGTGCATCGATACCCAGCATAATATCCGGCTGCCAAGCTAACGCTTCGGCTTTTAGGGTGCGCCGTACACGGATCAGTTCAGGGAGGTGCTTCAGCACTTCAACCAGCCCCATTACCGCAAGCGTTTCGAGAGGAAAGCGGCTCTCCATGCCTTCCGCCTGCATACGCGGTCCGCCGATACCACGGAACTCGACATCAGGATGGCGAACCTTGAGCTCACGCATCAGACCAGCACCAAGAATATCGCCAGATAGTTCTCCGGCCACGAGGTAGACGCGTTGCAGGGTCATCATTGCAAGATCATAGCCGGTAAAACATGGGTTAGCGGGTGATCCCGCGGGTAGAGCGCTCAATAGAGGCGGCAAAATGCGCGACTTCGGGTAGTTCAAAACGGCTGCGCATTTCGGCCAACGCCTGTTCCGTGGTTAATCCTTGGCGGTAAACCATTTTATAGGCGGCGGTTAAGGCATTAATCGCATCGCGGCTAAAGCCACGACGCTTTAAGCCCACAAGGTTCAGGCCACGTGCTTCAGCAGGGTTGCCATTAATCATGATATAGGCGGGGGTGTCTTTGGTAATGATCGAGCCACCACCGGCCATGGCGTGATCGCCAAAGTGGCAGAACTGATGTACCGCCGCCAAGCCACCCAGAATGGCATGATCGCCGACGGTGACATGGCCCGCCAGAGTGACCTGATTAGCTAAAATGCAGTCGTTACCAATCACGCAGTCATGGCCGACATGCACGTAGGCCATAAACAGGTTGCGCGAACCAATCGTCGTTTCGCTACGATCCTGAACCGTGCCACGGTGAATGGTGGCGCCTTCGCGGATGACGTTATCGTCGCCCATGACTAACCGTGTGGGCTCGCCTGCGTATTTTTTGTCCTGGCAGTCTTCGCCTACCGAGGCAAACTGAAAGATACGCGTGCGCTCACCCAGCGTGGTGGGACCTTTAACCACCACATGAGGGCCAATCACTGAGCCCGCGCCGATCGTGACATCGGGGCCAATAATGCTAAAAGGGCCTACCTCAACGTCGTCGGCAAGGCGCGCCGTTGGGTCGACCAGGGCAGTAGGATGTATCAAGCCACCTTCCTCTCGGCACAAATAATTTCCGCTTCGCAGGCCAGCTCGCCGTCCACCGAAGCGCGGCATGCAAACTTCCAGATACCCCGTTTACCTTTAATCACGTCGGCCTCTAAGGTGAGCTTGTCACCCGGCATTACCGGGCGCTTAAAGCGCACTTTGTCACTGCCGACCAGGTAGTAGACATAACCATCGGCAGGCAGTTTATTAACCGTTTTAAAGCCCAGAATGCCGCACACCTGGGCCAGGGCTTCAATTACCAGCACGCCGGGCATAATCGGATGATGCGGGAAATGACCGTTGAAGAACGGCTCATTAATGCTGACGTTCTTATACGCAACGATGGATTCACCGATGGCTAGTTGCGTTACTCGATCCACCAGCAAAAACGGGTAGCGGTGGGGCAAGTATTCGCGAATTTCATTGATATCCATAACCATCGTAGCGACCTCTAAAATAACAAAACGCCTGATGTACTTCTGAAAAGAGTCAGGCAAATACCAGCGCGTCCGCTGATTAAAAGGCTGGGATTATACCCCGCTGCCATCTAGCCTCAAAACAGCAGCAGGTAAATTTCATTCAGCACTCATTAATCACGCTGTTTTTTTTCCAATCTTGCTAGGCGCTTAGCGATATCATCGAGCTGTTTAAAACGCACCGCATTTTTTCGCCACTGGGTATTGGCCATGGCGCCGGTACCCGAGGAGTAGACCCCCGGCTCATGAATTGAGTTGGTGACCAGGCTCATCCCCGTCACCTGAACGCCGTCGCAGATGGTCAGATGGCCGGACAAACCTACGCCACCACCCAGCATGCAGTGCTTGCCTACTTGGGTAGAGCCAGCAATACCCACACAACCCGCTAACGCGCTGTGATCGCCAATGATGACGTTATGGGCAATTTGTACCTGACTATCAATTTTGACGTCATCACCAATCACCGTATCGCCCAGCGCGCCACGATCAATGCTGGAGCAGCTGCCCACTTCAACATCATCACCCAACACGACGCCCCCCAACTGGGCGATTTTATGCCAGCCGGCACCGTCGTGGGCAAAGCCAAAGCCGTCACCGCCAATCACACACCCGCTTTGCAGAATTACCCGCTTGCCGACCACCACGCCGTGACACACAGTGACGTTGGCATGCAGACGCGTTGCTTCACCGATAATGCTGTCGGCACCTACCACGCTGCCTGCCCCAATCACTACCCGGTCGCCCAGCACTACGCCCGCTTCAATCACTGCGTGCGCTTGAATACAGACATCAGCGCCCAGCTTAGCGTCTTCTGCCACTACCGCCGTGGGGTGAATGCCGACGACATCGCGGGCAGGAAGAGGGTCAAACAGCTGCGATAGTTTGGCATAGCCCAGGTAAGGGTTATCAATTTCCAAACGCGCTACCGGGCAGTGTTTGCCATGTTCAGGGTGCAGCAACACTGCTGCTGCCTGGGTCGTCGCCAAATCCTTGAGATAGGCGCGGTTAGCGAGGAAAGCCACTTGATCCGGCTGCGCTTCTTTTAGCGTCGCCAAGCCACGTATCGGCTGCTGGGCATTGCCACTAACGGCAATACCCAATTGGCGCGCAATGTCTGCGAGGGTAAGGTGATGAGAAGCGTGCGTCATGGGAACCCAGGGAAGCATTGGTGTGGCCAGGCCACACCATTCTTCGATTAAATTTAGTTCAAGGTATCAAAAATCTGCGTGACCTCATCGGTCACATTAGGCAGATCCACCCCTGAGTGCAGTACGCCCTGAGGCTCAACCAGAACATCAATACCGTGACGCTCCAGCACCTCGGCAACCGCCTGCTCCAGCTTCGGCTCAGCGCCTTCTAAAAACTGCTGCTCAGAGCGCTGCTGCGCCTGTAACACTTCCTGGCGGAGCTGCTCAAAACGGCCGCCCTTTTCTTGTAGTTCGCTAATCAGCGTTTCTCGCTGGGACTGGGCCATAGTTTCGCCTTCGTTCTGTAGGCGCTGTTGTAACTGCTGGAGTTCATTACCCAGGTTCTGCGCTTCACGCTGCTGATTGCCGATCTGCCCTTCCAGGCTACTCATAGACGCCTGTGCGGACTGAGTATTCATCAGTGCTGCTCGCCAGTCCAACACCGCTACTTCTGCAGCGTGAGCGGGCAAAATCATCGCGCCCAACAGGCATACCACCGCTGTTAGTCTACGCATTATGTTATCTCCTTAGGTCACGCTAGCGCGCACCGCCATGGCACACGATCTAGCAAAATTAGCACGATTGCGATTTAGAACAACGGTCGCTTAGAACGTTTGCCCTAACGAGAACTGGAAGAACTGGGTATCGTCACCGCTCTCATCATTCAAGGGTTCAGCAACACTGAAGGTCAGCGGACCCACTGGCGTCAGCCAAGAGAGACCGATACCGGCGCTGTAGCGCAAATCGCCTAAATCAACGCCAGAGTTACACTGCTGGCGACCGGCATCTTCCGCGAGCACATCGTAGCAAGAGCTCAGGAAAGTATTACCGCCATCCAAGAATAGCGATGTCTGCAGCGCGCGCTGATCTTCAATAAAGGGCAGTGGGAAAATGATCTCGGCGCTACCTTCTACTGAAACGTTACCGCCCAGGGTACGGTCACGGCCACCTTCGGTAGCTGGCGTAGTGCGCTGCCCCAGCGTATTGGAGGTATAACCACGCACCGAGCCAAGACCACCGGCGTAGAAGTTTTCATAGAAGGGGAAGGGATCGTTGCCTCCCAGCGTATCGGCATAGCCGAGGTTGCCGGTGAATTTGAACGCCCAGGACTCGTCATCGTTAATCGGGAACAGCTGTTGTGCCCGCGCACGCAGCTTGTAGTACTCCGAATCGCTGCCCGGCGCGCCGGTTTCCAGCGACAGGCGCTGATAGCTGCCATCGGTCGGCATAATACCCCGGTTAAGGTTATTACGCGTCCAACTGGCCGTTAGCTTCAGGCTTTGCGCATCTTCGCCCTGATCTTCCACATAACGACGAATTTCAGAGGCCGTGTCAAAGTAGGTTTTCACCGTTAGATCTTCAACGCTGGCACCGAAATTAAGACGCGACAGCTCGCTAATGGGGTAGCCGAAATTAATACCGGCGCCGTAGGCATCGGTTGAGAACGTCGAAATATCCGAATCGGCATAGTCGGTTTCGCGGTAGAACAGGTTATAGCCGCGGGAAATGCCGTCCAGTGTCCAGTAGGGGTCGGTAAAGCCAAAGTTCACGCTGGTAAAGGTATCGCTGCGCTGCGCCCCCACATTGACGCGGTTACCCGTACCCAGGAAGTTGTTTTGCGACAGGCCGACACCGTAAATAATCCCGGCACTCTGGGAGAAGCCAACGCTTGCAGAGACCGAGCCGGAGGGCTGCTCTTCGACGTTATAAGTAACGTCGAGTAAATCCGGCTCGCCAGGTACCGGTTGGGTATCTACCTCTACTTGGCTAAAGAAGCCGAGGCGTTCAAGGCGCTGACGCGATTGCGTAATGGCTTCAGTGGAAGCAGGAGCACCCTCCAACTGGGTCATTTCACGGCGCAGCACTTCATCCTGAGTCGTGGTATTACCAAAGAACTCGATGCGGCGCACATAGGCACGCTCACCGGGATTGATGGCAATCACCAGATCCACCGTTTCACCATCATCTGACATTTCAGGCACGCCCTGAATATCAGCAAAGGCGAAGCCCTCGGCACCTAAACGCTGGCGCAAAGCCTCCGTTGAGGTATTCACATCACCTCGTGAGAAAATCTCACCTTCCTTAACAGTGAGCAGCTGGCGCGCTTCGTTTTCGCTGATCTGCAAATCACCCGCGAAACGAATATTGCCAACCCGATACTGAGTACCTTCATCGACGTTGAGGGTAATAAATATCTCGGATTTTTCCGGGCCAATCGATACCTGAGTCGACGTCACATCAAAGTTGACGTAACCGCGATCCAAGTAGAAAGAACGCAGCCGCTCAATATCGCCCGACAGTGCTTCACGGGAATACTCATCGCTAGAGAACCAGCCGAAAATGCGCCCAGGCCGATCATTTAGCTCAAATACCTCACGCAGCGTTTCATCGTCGAAGGCTTCGTTGCCAACGATATTGATCTGGCGAATTTTGGCCACTTCACCTTCGTTGATATTGATATTGACCTGAACCCGGCCCTCATCAACCTCTTCAACTTCGGTATCAATACTGGCGCTGTAACGACCTTGCGACTGGTAAACAGCTTCCAGCTCGCGCTGAATCTCTTCCAAGGTGGAGAGCTCCAGCACCTGGCCTTCAGAGAGCCCCGATTCACGCAAACCGTTGCGCAGATCCTCTTCGGAGATCTGATCGTTGCCACTGATTTGTAGCCGCGCAATGGTCGGCCGTTCAACGACCTGAATAACCAGCACATCGCCTTCGCGCGCTAACGAGACATCGTCAAATAGCCCTGTGGCAAATAAGTCACGGGCAGCGTCGGCCAGCTGTTGTTCGCTGACGCGCTCGTTGGCACTGACCGGAAATGCATTGAAGACCGAGGCGGCGGATACCCGCTGCAGTCCCTCCACTCGAATGTCTGAAACATCAAAGGATTGTGCTTGGGCGCCGCTGGCGCCTGCCAGCAAGAGTACCGCCATTCCAAGGGTCTTGATTTTCATGCAGTCAATTCGCTCGCGTTGGTCTGCCGATCATTCCAGAAAGGCACCATATACATTTGTGCAGGCAGATGACAAGGCATCCTGCGCGCTACACGCGTCATTACCACAGGCGCATCAGATCAAAATAGAGGGCCATCAACATCAGGGTGCCGACCATGGCAAGCCCGATGCGCAATCCTACGGCTTGGGTTTTTTCAGATACTGGCCGTCCACGCACGACCTCCATAAAATAATAAAGCAAGTGACCACCATCGAGCACGGGGATGGGTAATAAGTTCAGCACCCCAAGGCTGATAGAAAGATACGCTAGAAAGCCAATAAACGCTTCTATCCCTGCTCGGGCTGAATCACCTGAAACCTGCGCAATGGTGATTGGCCCGGACAAATTGGAAGGCGAGATAAGACCCACAAACATTTTGCGTATGGCATCTAACGTTAAGAGCGTCATCGCTCCAGTGCGTGAAACAGCCTGACCTACCGCTTCGATAGGGCCGTAACGGATTTCACGCTGGAACTCTGCTGGCCACTCGACCTCCTCGGCGCCTGCACCGATATAACCAATCTCAACCCCAGTGTCCAAGCGGTTACGCCCGGGGGTTAAATCAACACTCGACTGCTCGCCATTACGTTCATAGGTGAGCTGCAGCGTTTCACCTGGACTACCTCGCACCATGTTAACGAAGTGCATCCAATCATCCACTGGTTCGCCATTAACCGCCACCATCCTATCGCCAGCTTCTAGGCCCGCTTGTTCGGCGGCTTCTCCGCTGACGACCTGGCCTAAGACAGCCGGAAATTCCGGCTGCCAAGGGGTAATACCCAGCGTTTGCAGCGGCTGCGGCGGATCTTGTCGAACCAAATAATCAGTGACCGATAAGCCAAAACGTCGGGTGTCGCTCGCCCCTTCGGAACGGGCGTCGATATCCAACTCACCGCTAAAGCCAATAATCGATACTAGCTTTAGGTTAACATCTTCCCACGAACGCATCTCATCGCCCTGAATGGCGACAATTTCATCGCCATTGGCAAGCCCGGCCTCAGCAGCTGGCGAGTCAGGCGCAACGCTACCCACCATCGGCGACACCACCGTAGTGCCCGCCACAAATAACGCCCAGTAGGCCACAATGGCCAGCAAAAAGTTGGCGATAGGGCCCGCTGCCACAATCGCAATGCGCTGCCAAACGGTCTTGCGGTTAAACGCCTGGTCAAGCTGCTCTTCCGGTACCGGTGCCTCACGCTCATCGAGCATTTTGACATAGCCACCCAAGGGAATGGCGGCTATAGCGAATTCGGTGCCCTGGCGGTCAACCCGCGACCATAGCGGTTTGCCAAAGCCTACCGAAAAACGCAGCACTTTGACCCCACAGCGCCTTGCCACCCAAAAGTGGCCAAACTCGTGGAAGGTCACTAGCAGACCCAACACCACGATGACCGCTAAAATATTCTGTATTAGGCCCACACTCACTCCTTAACGCCCCGCACTAACGACCAGCTCAGCGAATGCTTAAGCGGACCACCTTGTTATCAGTTCAAGCGCCTGCTGCCGCGCCCATTGATCGGTTGCCAATACGCTGTCCAGGCTGTCGACCCGGCCCTGATAGGGCCGCGACAGGACGTCGGCCACCAGTTGTCCAATCGCAGTAAAACCGAGCCGACGCTGCAGGAAGGCGTCTACCGCGACTTCATTGGCCGCGTTAAGCACAACCGGCGCCATGCCGCCCTGCTGCATCGCTTGACGAGCGAGCCCCAAACAGGGAAAGCGGGCCTCATCGGGCGCTTCAAAATCGAGCCGCGCCACCTGAAAAAGATCCAGTGTTTCGACGCCGGCGTCAATGCGCTCTGGCCACGCTAGACCATAGGCAATGGGGGTGCGCATATCGGGATTACCCAACTGTGCAATCACCGAGCCATCATGATACGCCGCCATGGAGTGAATCACGCTTTGCGGGTGCACCACCACCTGGATCTGTTCGGGCGTGGCATCAAATAGCCAGCAGGCCTCGATAAGCTCTAGCCCTTTGTTCATCAGCGTGGCGCTATCCACCGAGATTTTACGCCCCATTGACCAGTTCGGGTGAGCGCAGGCCTGCTCGGGGGTGACATTGTTGATATCCGCCTGGTTCCAGGTTCGAAACGGCCCCCCAGAGGCCGTTAGCAGCAACTGGCGAACGCCGTGTTTGGCAAGCCCGCCGCGATGCTCCGCAGGTAGACACTGGTAAATGGCATTATGTTCGGAATCAATCGGCAGCAGTGTCGCCCCCGAACGGGAAACCGCCTCCATAAACAGTGCGCCACTCATCACCAGCGCCTCTTTATTGGCCAGCAGCACGCGCTTACCCGCTTCAGCAGCCGCTAGCGCAGGCAGCAAGCCCGCAGCACCGACAATGGCCGCCATCACGCAGTCGACACTCGCGTCCCGGGCAACCTCACACAGCGCCTGCGGACCTGCGCTCACTTCGGTTGCCTGGCCAGCCCTATGAAGCGCTTGGCGTAGCCAAGCGGCATCGGCTTCATCATCAAGCACGGCGACCGCAGGCCGGTGCGCTAAGCACTGCGATAACAGGGTCTCTTTCGAAGTGTGTGCGGTCAGCGCATGGACGCTATAACGGTCAGGATGACGACTAATGACATCCAGCGTGCTAGTGCCAACAGAGCCTGTCGACCCCAGTACCGTCACACGTTGTAGCGATGACTGGCTCATAGCGGCGGCACCTTGGCAAATACCTCAACAAGCACTTCCACATAGAACAGCGCAAATAGCGGGATCGCCGCCGTCAGACTATCAATGCGATCCATCACACCACCGTGGCCAGGAAGCAGCTGGCTTGAGTCTTTGATATTGCGGTAGCGTTTGAGCATGCTTTCCAGCAGATCCCCTAGCACAGAGGCCAAGGTGACCACGGCAGTGACCAGTATCAGGGTAATCCCGCCCACTAAATCCAGCGGCAACCACAGCGCAAACAGAATGGCCAGGATAGCGGTCGCCGCTAAGCCACCGAACACACCCTCCCACGATTTGCCTGGGCTCACGTGGGGGGCCAACTTGCGCTTACCCCAGAGCCTCCCCACAAAGTAGGCGCCAATATCCGCGCTCCAGACCAGCAGTAGCACAAACAGCAGCCAAGCCATACCAATATCACGTAGAACGTTAAACCCCACCCAGCAGGGCAACAGCACCCACAGGCCCATCGCCAAGCGCCGCGTAGTGGCCTGCCACTGCTCACCTGCAGCGGGGTAACGGGTTACCCAGTAGAGATTCACCAGCCAGCCAGCGGCGGCCAGCCAAAGCGGCCATATCGCCATGGCGGTGCCCGTCAGCCACATCGCCAGCATCAGTACTGCCATTACGGCGACTAGCTGGGCACGCCGCACCGTGCGGGTAACACCCGCCAGATTAGTCCACTCCCAGGTGGCGAGCAGCACCATTAGCGCCGTAAATAGCGCAAAAGCGCCGCCATCTAAACCAAACAGGCCAACCAGCACCAGGGGTGCTAGCCAGGCTGCAGTGATAATCCGCTGTTTAAGCACCCTGCGCCTCTATTTGTTCGTCCGTCATGCCAAAGCGACGACGGCGCTGACAGAAGTCGTTTAATGCCGCGTCAAAGGCTTCCGCACCAAAATCGGGCCATAGCAGCGGGGAAAAGTGCAGCTCAGCATAGGCCAACTGCCAAAGCATGAAGTTGGATAGCCGCTGCTCACCGCTGGTGCGTATACACAGATCCACCGGCGGCACATCATCAACCCCCATTGCCGTGTCGAAGCACGCTTCATCGATTTCCGCAGGTGACAACACCCCTGCCGCCACCTGTTCGGCCAAGGTGCGCGCCGCTCGTGCGATATCCCACTGGCCGCCATAGTTGGCGGCAATCACCAGGTGCATGCCCGTGTTGTCTGCCGTTAACGCTTCAGCGCGCTGAATATGCTTTTGGATGGCATGGGAAAAACCGCGCTGCTCGCCGATGATCGAGAGGCGGACATTACGCTCATTGAGCTTTTTGACTTCACGCTTGAGCGCCATCAAAAACAGCTCCATCAGCGCGTTGACCTCCGCGGCTGGGCGTTTCCAGTTTTCGCTGGAGAAGGCGAACAGGCTGAGCGTTTGCACCTCGCGTTCGGCGGCTCGCTGAATCACCGCACGCACAGTTTCCACTCCGGCCCGGTGCCCGCGCACCCCTGAAAGCCCTCGCGCACGCGCCCAGCGGTTATTGCCATCCATAATAATGGCAACATGAGACGGCGGGGCCTCCCCGGCCAGTGAAGGCGCACAGGCGTCGTCCGGCTGTTGTTCCGGAAGCTGCGGAGACGTCATGGATTCTCGCACCAAAGATCAGTCATAAAAAAACCAGCCAGAGTGTGGCAAAACGGGCAGCCTAAGCTGCCCGCGGCTGAATAAAGCACAGGTTTATACCTGCATGAGATCCTGCTCTTTTGCAGTCAGCGCCTTATCGATCTCAGCGATGTACTTATCGGTCAGCTTTTGAATCGCGTCTTCGCCTTCACGCTGATCGTCTTCGGTAATGTCTTTATCTTTTAACAACGACTTAAAATCACCGTTAGCATCGCGGCGTACGTTACGCACGGCCACACGGGCGTTTTCAGCTTCGCTACGCGCCTGCTTGATGTAACCTTTGCGGGTCTCTTCGGTGAGCATCGGCATCGGCACACGGATCACGTTACCTGCACTGGCTGGGTTAAGCCCCAGATCAGAGGTCATGATAGCCTTTTCGATTTTCTGCACCATGCCCTGCTCCCACGGCGCAATCGTCAGCGTGCGAGCGTCTTCAACGTTGACCGATGCCACTTGGCTCAGCGGTACCTGGCTGCCGTAATAATCCACGGTAACGGCGTCTAAAATGCTCGGATGAGCACGACCGGTACGAATTTTATTGAAGTTGCTATGCAGCGCTTCAACGCTTTTTTGCATGCGCGAATCGGCATCTTTCTTAATATCGTTGATCACGTCATTACCCTCTGTATATCAGCGTGCCTTCCTTGCCCCCTACGACCATATTCAGTAGGGCACCAGGCTTATTCATATCAAATACCCGCACCGGCATATTATGGTCACGTACCAGGCAGATAGCGGTCAAATCCATAACGCCCAATTTTTGATCCAGGGCGTCGTCGTAAGAGAGCTGGTCGTACTTCACCGCATCCGGATGTTTTACCGGGTCTTTATTGTAGACGCCATCGACTTTGGTCGCTTTAATCACCACGTCAGCGTCCACTTCAATGCCCCGTAAACAGGCGGCAGAATCAGTGGTGAAGAAGGGGTTACCTGTGCCCGCAGAGAACAGCACGACGTCCCCTGAGGTCAGGTAGCGAATGGCGGTACGCCGGTCATAGTGCTCCACCACGCCGCTCATCGGGATAGCCGACATCACTCGCGAGCGAATATTGGAGCGCTCCAGCGCGTCACGCATGGCCAGCGCATTCATTACGGTGGCCAGCATGCCCATATGGTCACCGGTGACACGGTCCATACCAGCCTCGTTGAGTGCTGCACCGCGGAACAAGTTACCACCACCAATCACGATACCTACCTGCACCCCAATACCGACAAGCTGGCCGATTTCCAGCGCCATGCGGTCAAGTACCTTAGGATCAATACCAAAATCGTGCTCCCCCATTAGCGCTTCGCCAGAAAGCTTGAGCAAAATACGTTTGTATTTTGACTTGGTACCCACTGCTTTGCTGGGTGCTACATGGGGGGTAGGCTCTTGAACATCACTCGACATGGCATCTCTCCTGAGGCAGACCTGAAAACAGGCAGGCGGGGCAGCCCCTTGGTATAAACTAGTATATAAACCCGTTATATCGGGGCCGATTATACTAGCATTATTTATACAGGGGCCGGATACGCGAAGGCGTGCGCTCGCGCGCACGCCATCTTCTTTCTGAAACCTCTGACCTCAGCGACGGCCAGCCTGTTCCATAACTTCTTTAGCAAAGTCGACTTCTTCTTTCTCAATACCTTCGCCAACTTCAAAGCGCGTAAAGCCAACCACTTCGCCGCCCGCCGCTTTGACGAACTCAGCCACCGTCTGGTTCGGGTCTTTCACAAACGGCTGCTCGGTCAGGCTGTTTTCTGCCAGGTACTTTTTCAAGCGGCCTTGCACCATTTTCTCAGCGATTTGCTCCGGCTTACCGGCCATATCCGGCTGGGCCAGAATAATCGCTTTTTCCTGATCCAACTGCTCTTGGGGCATATCGGCAGGATGCGCAACCGCAGGGTTGATCGCAGCAACGTGCATCGCAACGTCTTTTGCAACTTGCGAAGTGCCGCCGGTCAACACGGTAAGAACGCCAATGCGGCCACCGTGAACGTATTCGCCGACTAGACCGCCGTCAGCAGCGTTAACGACGATGGCGCGACGCACACCGATGTTTTCACCGATTTTCTGCACGAGCTGCTCGCGAGCAGTCTCAAGCTCGCCCGCCATAACGGCGGCAACGTCTTCGCTTTTCGCGGTGAAGAAAGCACCGGCGATTTTGTCGGCAAAGGCGATGAAGTTGTCATCACGAGCCACAAAGTCGGTCTCGGAGTTGATTTCAACCATTACGCCGTAGCTGCCGTCTTCTGCTACGCGCGTTACTACTACACCTTCTGCGGCGATACGATCGGCTTTCTTCGCCGCTTTTAGGCCGGAGCTTTTACGCAGGTTTTCAATCGCAACTTCGATATCACCGTCGGCTTCGGTGAGTGCTTTTTTACACTCCATCATGCCGAGACCGGTACGTTCGCGAAGTTCCTTGACCTGAGAGGCGCTGATAGCTGCCATGAGAATTCACCTCTGAAATGGTTCTATGAGAGTTAAACGCAACACAGAGTATAGGCATGATAAATGACCATCATGTATCACGCTGCCCTATGTCTCTCTGCATTGCGGGGCCGGCATCTAGCAGCCGGCAAATTCGTCCCGCCTAAACGCTTCACCTGCAGCGAAAAAACCACAGTGGAAAGCCTGTAGTGGGAAAAAGGGGGCATAGCCCCCTCTCTTTTATCATGATGCGGCAGCCCTGCTCACCGCACCCACTGCTGCGATTACTCGGCGGCAGTGTTGTCTTCAGCTGCAGCGGCCTCTTCGGTCACTTCAACGAACTCTTCAGCGTTACCTGCTTTGGCACGGCCACAGGCGTCCGCAATCGCTTTTACGTAGATCTGGATAGCGCGGATAGAGTCATCGTTGCCGGGGATTACGTAGTCAACGCCATCGGGGTTGGAGTTAGTATCCACCACGCCGATAACCGGGATACCCAGTTTGTTGGCTTCGTTGATCGCGATGCGCTCATGGTCAACGTCGATCACAAACAGTGCGTCCGGCAGGCCGCCCATGTTCTTGATACCGCCGATAGAACGCTCAAGCTTGTCCTGCTCACGAGTCGCCATCAAGACTTCTTTCTTGGTCAGCTTCTCGAACGTGCCGTCTTCGCGCATGGTTTCAAGATCACGCAGACGCTTAATGGACTGACGGATGGTCTTGAAGTTAGTCAACATGCCGCCCAACCAGCGGTGGTTGACGAAATGCTGACCGGCACGGTTCGCTTCTTCTTTAATTACCTTGCTAGCGCTGCGCTTGGTACCAACAAACAAAATTTTGTTGTTGGATGCCGCCATCTTCTCGACCACATCGATCGCTTCGTTCAGCGCCGGAAGGGTGTGCTCAAGGTTGATGATGTGAATCTTGTTGCGCGCGCCGAAGATAAATTTGCTCATCTTCGGGTTCCAGTACTTGGTCTGGTGACCGAAGTGAGCGCCTGCTTTAAGCAGGTCACGCATATTAACGTGAGACATGGTAAAACTCCTAAAACTCGGGTTAGGCCTCCACGCACCCCATGGATCCGACCGTTGACGACGTTAGACGCTGCCAGCGGCACCCGGGACCATGTGCCGGTGCATGTGTGTTTTTAAGGCTTGGTCGTTAAGTAGTACGCCCCTTAGTGGCACACTACAGATTCATCGCCCCGCCCTTCAGCGTGCTACCCAGCCAACAAAGAAGCTCGGAATCACGATTGCAGGAAAGCGCGCGGCTTTATACCATAGATCATTGCCAAGATGAAGTCGCACCCCGTTTGACGGTCTTAAATTGCGCCATTCAATTTTCCACTCTGCATTCATATCGAGCATTCATGAACGTTCCTATCAAGACGCCTTCTGAAATCGAATACATGCGCGAAGCCGGGCGCCAAGCGGCTAGCGTGATTGAAATGATCACCCCGCACATCCAGGCGGGCATTAGTACGGGGGAGATCGACCGTCTTTGTCACGACTATATTGTTAACGAGCTGGGCTCGACTCCGGCCCCGCTGAACTATCATGGCTTCCCCAAAGCGACCTGCACCTCGCTCAACCATGTGGTGTGCCATGGCATCCCCGACGACGGCAAGAAGCTCAAGAAAGGCGATATCATGAATTTGGATATCACCGTTAAGACCCAAGATGGCTACCACGGTGATTCCAGCGTGATGTTCGTGGTAGGTGAAACGATCCAGGGCGAACGGCTGTGCCGCATCACCCAGGAGTGCCTGTATAAAAGCATTGAGTTGGTCAAGCCCGGCGTGCGCCTGTCTGAACTGGCTAGGGTGATTCAAAAACACGCCGAAGAGCACGGCTACTCCGTGGTACGCGATTTCTGCGGTCATGGCATCGGCGCCGAGTTTCACGAAGAGCCGCAGTTCTTGCACTATGACGGCTACGCACCGGATGCCGACATCACACTCGCCGCGGGGATGTGCTTTACCATCGAACCGATGATTAACGTCGGCGGCTATAAAACCAAGGTGCTGCGCGATGGCTGGACCGCCGTGACCAAAGACCGCAGCCTCTCCGCCCAGTGGGAACATACGCTGCTGGTCACCGAGGGCGGTGTTGAAGTGCTGACTGCGCGCGGTGATGAAGACTTCAGTTTTCTAACCAACTGATGCTTTTACACCACCACCGGTTTGAGCCGGACACCACGCTTTACGACCTGGATCTTTTTCGCACCGAGCTTGCCGGTTCGCGCTCCCCGGTCGCGCCCTTTAAAGCCGCCCTGCGCGAGTTACAGGCGCGCCTGGACGAGCAGTTTCGTGCCGGAGCAGACATTCGCGACCTGGTGCGTGGCCGCGCCTGGTACCTGGATCAACTGCTGGCCATTGCCTGGGCCCAGCATGATTGGCCCGATGAGGGCATTGCTCTGGTGGCGGTCGGCGGCTACGGCCGTGGTGAGCTACACCCCCACTCGGATATCGACCTGCTGCTGCTGCTGGAGCAGGACGACGACACCGCCTATCGCGAACCGCTGACCGCCTTTATCACCTTCTTATGGGATATTGGCCTGGAGATTGGCCATAGCGTGCGCTCGCTCAGCGACTGCGAGCGTGAAGCCGAAGCGGATGTCACGGTGATTACCAACCTGCTCGAATCGCGCTTGATCGCCGGGCCCGAAAGCCTGCGCGAAGCGATGCGCGAACGCCTCAGCGCCGAACATATTTGGCCTGCCGACCGCTTCTTTGAAGCCAAGTGGCAGGAGCAGATATCCCGTCACTACCGCTACAACAACTCCGAGTATCACTTAGAGCCCAATCTCAAAAGCTCCCCCGGCGGGCTACGGGATATCCAGATGATCGGCTGGGTGGCCAAGCGCCACTTCGGCACCGAGCAGTACACCGACATTGTCGCCAACGGCTTTATGAACGACGCCGAGCTGCGCATTTTAAGCCAGGGGCAAGCGTTCTTGTGGCAGGTGCGATACGCCCTGCACATGCTCACCGACCGGGCCGAAGACCGTCTGCTGTTTGACCACCAGCGCACTATCGCCGAGATGTTTGGCTTCCGCGATACGCCAGAGCGCCTGGCGGTCGAGCAGTTTATGAAGCGCTACTACCGCCATGTCACCGCGCTGGCGGGCCTCAACGATATGCTGCTGCAACATTTCGACGAAGTGATCCTGCGCGGCAGAGAGGCGCTGGAAACGGTCAAGTTGAACGAGCGCTTCGAGACCAAGGGCGGCTATATCCAAGTACGTTCGCGCAACCTATTCCGCGAACGGCCAGCGGCGATGCTGGAGCTATTTCTGCTGATGGCCAAGCACCCCGAAATCGAAGGGGTTCGCGCCGACACCATCCGGCTAATTCGCGATCATCGCCACCAGATTGACGACCACTACCGGGAAGACCCCCGCCACCAGCGGCTATTTATGGCCATTATGCGCGCCCCGGGCAACGTACCGCGCCAGCTACGCCGCATGAACCGCTACGGCATTCTGGGCAAATACCTGCCCGAGTTTGGCCGCGCCGTGGGGCTCATGCAGCACGACCTGTTTCATATTTACACCGTCGACGCCCACACCCTGCGGCTGCTTAAGTTTCTGCACGGCTTTCGCAAACCGGAGGCCAAAGACGACTTCCCGGTAGCCGCGGCCCTCATGCAGCAACTGCCCAAGCTGGACCTACTCTGGGTCGCCGGGCTATTTCACGATATAGGCAAGGGCCGCGGCGGCGACCACTCGGAGATTGGCGCGCGGGACGTTGCACTGTTCTGCCAGCGTCATAACGTCTCGGTGCACGATACCAACTTGGTTAGCTGGCTGGTGGAGCACCACCTGTTGATGTCGATGACCGCGCAAAAACGCGATATCAGCGACCCCGACGTGATTCGTGATTTTGCCTTGATCGTGCGTAACGAAACGCGCCTGGACTACCTGTACGTGCTCACCGTTGCCGACATCAACGCCACCAACCCGACGCTGTGGAACGGCTGGCGGGCGTCGCTGCTGCGCCAACTTTATGCCGAGACCAAACGCGCCCTTCGCCGCGGTCTGAACAATCCGCCCGACCGCGACGACTGGGTGCGAGAAACGCGCACGGAAGCGCGCTCGCTGCTACAAACCATCGGCGTTAATCGTGAGCAAATTGATCATCTTTGGGAATCGCTAGGGGAAGACTACTTTCTGCAGTACGCGCCCAGCGAAATCGTTTGGCAGACCCAGGGCATTCTCAATCACAACCAGTCGCCGCTGCCGCTGGTACTGATCAGCGCGCCTACTGCCGATATGGCCGAAGGCGGCACCAAGGTATTTATCCACACCCGCTCGGTAGATGACCTTTTCGCCGCCACCGCCGCTGCCATGGAGCAGCTGGGGCTGTCGATCCACGATGCACGGATCGCCACCTCCCATAACGATTGGACGCTGAATACGTTTATCGTCCTCGACAGCCACGGTCAGCCGATCCGGGATCCAGCGCATATTGAAGAGATGCGCCAGCACCTGGTCGAAGAGCTCGATGACCCGGACGACTATCCCAATATCGTCACGCGCCATACGCCACGTCAGCTCAAACACTTCAAGGTCTCCACCGAAGTACTGATTGAGCAGGATCCAGCCAATGAGCGCACTCTGCTGGAACTCACCGCCCCCGACCGCCCCGGCCTACTGGCCCGGGTAGGGCGTATTTTTATGGAGCAGGATATCTCACTCTCCGCGGCAAAAATCGCCACACTGGGCGAGCGGGTAGAAGACGTTTTTTTCATCACCACCAAGGCAGGCGAACCGCTCACCGACCCCGAGCGCCAGCAGCAGCTACGCGAACGTTTGATTGAGGTGTTGGGGGTTTAAGCCTCTCCGCAGTCCCGGTTAGGTTTGAGCCTGCACCGGGGCTTGCCTATAATCGACGGTTTACGCCGCCAGCCATCAACGGACACCTCATGAACGCCGACCTCGACGCCCTGCATCCTTACCCGTTCGAAAAGCTGGCTGCGCTTAAGGCAGCGCTTACCCCGCCAGCCGAGCTCTCCCCAATTTCGCTGACCATTGGCGAACCCCAGCACGCGCCCTACCCCGCGGCGCTTGAAGCGCTGGTGACGCACCAGTTGGAAATGGCCCGCTACCCGGCGACCAATGGCCTGCCAGCGCTGCGCCAAGCCATCGCTACCTGGGTAGCACAACGCTTTCAGCTGCGCGAACTCGACAGCGAGCAGCATGTCGTGCCAGTGAACGGCACTCGGGAAGCCATTTTTGCCTTTGTACAGGCGGCGTTGGATCGCAGCCGCCCGGCGAAAGTCGCGATGCCCAATCCGTTTTATCAAATCTACGAAGGCGCGACGCTGCTGGCAGGCGGCGAGCCGCTCTATTTAGACTGTACCGCTGAGAATGATTTTCGGCCCGACGTTAGCGCCGTGCCCGCCGCTACGTGGCGCGATGTGCAAGTCGTCTTTATCTGCTCACCGGGCAACCCCACTGGCGCAGTCACGCCCCTTGATGAATTTAAGCATCTGATTGCCCTCGCCGACGAACACGACTTTATTATCGCCTCGGACGAGTGCTACTCGGAGCTCTACCTCGACGAAGCCGCCCCACCGCCGGGGTTACTGCAAGCCTGCGCCGAGCTGGGTCGTGATGATTACCGGCGCTGCGTGGTCTTTCACTCACTCTCCAAGCGTTCCAACTTGCCGGGCCTGCGCTCCGGCTTTGTGGCGGGGGATGCGGCACTGCTCACGCCGTTTAAGCGCTACCGCACGTACCATGGCTGTGCCATGTCGCTGCCGCTGCAGCACGCCTCCATCGCCGCTTGGCAAGATGAGCAGCACGTACGCGCCAACCGCGACGCCTACCGCGAAAAATTTAGCGCGGTGACCGATGTACTTGCCCCGGTCATGGATTTTCCCGCACCGCAAGCTAGCTTTTACCTATGGCCTGCGGTACCGGGTGGCGACGATATCGCCTTCACCCAGCGGCTGTTTGCCGAGCAGCACGTTAGCGTACTGCCCGGCAGCCTAATGGGCCGCACGGGAGCAAACGGCGTTAACCCCGGCGCAGGCCGTTTACGCCTAGCGCTAGTGGCTGAGCTGGCACCCACGCTGGAAGCCGCCCAACGCATTCGTCATCTTATAGAGCGCGGTTAACCGCGAGATTTAACCTTTCAGGGAGGCCATATGCTGACGCTGTATATCATTGATAACTGCGATACCTGCCGCAAAGCGCGCAAAGCATTGGATGAGAAAGCACTGCTGTATAAAACCCACGATCTGCGCAAAGATGGTCTCTCCGCTGCGCTGCTGGAGCATATTTTACATCGCGTGCCGCTGGTTGAGGTCATTAACAAACGCAGCAAAACCTGGCGCGAGCTTTCCGCTGATGAAAAGGATTACGACGCCAACTCGGCCCGTCAGCTGCTAATGAAACACCCCACGCTGCTTAAACGGCCGCTGCTGGAAGTCGACGACTCAACCATATTAGTCGGCTACCGCGACGGCGATTACGACAAGCTAAGCGGCTAAGCAACCAGGCTCTTTTTGCTAACATTCACTTCCCAACACCACAGGAAAACTTCTTATGCTGAGCTTTGCGCTTGGAATCGGCACCCAAAACACCCAGGGCGACTGGCTGGAAATCTACTACCCGGCACCGCTGTTCAACCCACCTGCAAGTCTAGTGGAAGCCGCTCAGCAGGCCCTGGATGCCCCCCAAGGCAACGCCGCCATCAGCTTTTTGCCCGAAGACTGCACACGGTTGGCCAAAGCCCTGGAAGCCGCCGGGCACTCAGCCCAAGCCGAGCTTGCCGAAGCGCTCTCTGCCAGCCAGCGCCCGCTGGTCGCCATGTTTCTGGACACCGACCAACCACCGCAAACCGCGCCAGAGGTGTATCTAAAACTGCACCTGCTGTCGCACCGGCTGGTCAAGCCTCATGGCCTTGATCTCACCGGCATGTTCGGTCTGCTGCGCAATATTGCCTGGACAAACGAAGGCGCCATCGACATTGAAGAACTGCCTACCCGGCGCCTGAAAGCGCGCATGGCGGGCCGCGCGCTGTCCGTCGACTGTGTCGATAAATTCCCCAAAATGACCGACTACGTGGTGCCCTCCGGTATTCGCATTGCCGACACCGCCCGCGTTCGCCTGGGTGCCTACCTGGGCGAAGGCACGACGGTAATGCACGAAGGCTTTGTCAACTTCAATGCGGGCGCCGAAGGCCCCGGCATGATTGAAGGCCGTATCTCGGCGGGCGTGGTGGTCGGCAAAGGCTCCGACTTGGGCGGCGGCTGCTCCACCATGGGTACGCTCTCCGGTGGCGGCAATATCGTCATTAAGGTTGGCGAAGGCTGCTTGATCGGTGCCAACGCTGGCATCGGCATTCCCCTGGGTGACCGCTGCACGGTGGAAGCAGGGCTCTACATCACCGCAGGCTCCAAGGTCGCGCTACTGGATGATCAAGGCCAAGTAGTGAAGACCGTCGCTGCACGCGAACTGGCCGGCCAAGACGACCAGCTGTGGCGCCGCAACTCGCAGAGTGGCCGCATTGAGTGCTTGACCAACAAAAGTGCCATCGCCCTGAACGAGGCGCTGCATGCCCACAACTGAGCCTGAAGCGCTGTCGCCGACGCTCACGCTGGCCTTTGAACTGCTCAGCCGGGCCTCGGTAACGCCAGACGACGAAGGCTGCCAGGAGCTAATGATCGAGCGCTTAACCGCGCTCGGTTTTCATATTGAGCGGCTGCCGTTTGGCGACGTAAAGAATTTCTGGGCGGTGCGCGGCCATCACGGCCCTGTGGTGGCTTTCGCGGGTCACACCGACGTGGTGCCCAGCGGCCCCTACACCAACTGGCAGTACCCTCCGTTTGAGCCCTGTATTGATGACCAGGGCATGCTGTGCGGGCGCGGCGCGGCGGATATGAAAGGCAGTCTGGCGTCGATGCTGACCGCCACTGAACGCTTTGTGACCAACCACCCTGATCACGATGGCCGTATCGCCTTTCTGATCACCTCAGATGAAGAGGGCCCGGCAGTCGACGGCACCCGCGCGGTGGTCGAGCACCTACGTGAGCGCAACGAGCGCCTTGATTACTGCATCGTTGGCGAGCCTTCGTCCACTCAGCGTTTGGGCGACGTGATTAAAAATGGCCGCCGCGGCTCACTGGGCGCCACGCTGCACATTAAAGGCGTGCAGGGTCACGTGGCCTATCCGCATTTAGCGCGCAATCCTATTCATCAGGCGATGCCAGCGCTGGATGCATTGGTCAATGAACACTGGGACGCGGGCAACGATTTTTTTCCCGCCACCAGCTTTCAGATTTCCAATCTGCGCGCAGGCACCGGGGCGACCAACGTGATCCCCGGCGACGTGGAAGTGGTGTTTAACTTTCGCTTCTCCACCGAGGTGACCTCTGATGAGCTCAAAGCGCGCACACAAACCCTTCTCGACCAGCATGGATTGGAATATCAGGTAGACTGGACACTCAACGGCGAACCATTTTTAACCGCGGAAGGCGCGCTGGTTGACGCCGCCATTAAAGGCGTTGAAGCGGTGACCGGCGAGCGCCCGACGCTCTCTACCAGCGGCGGCACCTCGGATGGCCGCTTTATTGCCACGCTGGGGGCTCAGGTGGTCGAGCTAGGCCCACTCAACGACACCATCCATAAGGTGAATGAGCGCGTTCGCGCCAGCGACCTGGACGATTTAAGTCGGATTTATGAAGCGACGCTACAGGCGCTGCTCACTCCCGGCGAGGTAAACGTATGATGGAGCGTTATCCCGATATCGAGATTTACCTGGCCAGCGTCTCGCTTGAAGCGCTCAATGAGTGGCTTAAAAGCACATTAATAGCGCCCCCGCTAAGTCCCGCTGGCAAGGGGCAATGGAAAACCCGTGGCCAATACCAAGGCGACTGCGTGCCGGTGCTGCTGGTTGACAAAGCCGCCGACGGCTTTGCCAGTCTCTGGTTCGATAGCAACCACACCCCTTGGATAACCGATCAGGATTGCGCCCAGCAAGCAGCGGAAGCTCTTCAAACCGAAGTGCGTTGCTCCCTGGGTGGCTGGCATCCCGGCGATGACCCAGACCGCTTCTGGCAGGTGTTTCCCGGCGGTAAGGAAGGCGCAATCGAGTGGCCTGACTCTGGCCGTTAGCAAGCACCTCTAAACGCAAACGACCCCGCAAAAGCGGGGTCGTTTTTTACTATCAACCGTTATTACCTAGCTGACGATACAAAAGCCAGCCCTTCAGCTTACTCAATAATGCTCACATCGTCGGCCTGCAAACCACGCTCATTTTTAATCACGTGGTAACGCACAATTTGGCCTTCTGCCAGCATACGCGGGCCACGACCACGAATGGCGCGAAAGTGTACAAATACATCTTCGCCATTATCGCGGGTTATAAAGCCGTAGCCTTTGTTGGTATTGAACCACTTCACTTCACCCTCTTCACGGCCATCGTTAGGATCGATGATGTCTTCTTCCTCATCATCGCCCATAGGAGCAGCCGCTTGCGGCTGACGCGATGCTGGCTTAGGACGCGCCACCACATCAGATGCCACCACAATCGAGGGCGCAAAAGCAGCTGACGCTAATGTGCCAACCCACAGAACAATAAAACACCCTATAGCAACGGCAACATAGACACTGCTAACTCCACTGATTGCCAGCTCGGCCATCCACAGCTCGGCGAGGGCACTATCGGTTAAATGAACAATCCCCGCCAACAGAAGTGGCGTGGGGGCGGCTAGTAATACACTGATTAAGAAACAGCGAAACACAACTTTTGGATTCATAGAAAAAAAAAGCTCTCTTGTTGTATGGGTAACAGACGAAGGACAATACCCGCACTATCAGGCCCATTCCCAATAGCACCGGCATACTACTACATAAGGTTGCAATGATATCATGACCCACGAATTATCGCCTGTTGACCTAGCTCAACGTCTTGAATCTTTAGAGAGCCGATTAGCCCATCAAGAGCACTGGCTGGACACCCTGGATCAAGCAGTGGTTCAGCAGGAGCGGCGCCTGGAAAAACTTGAGCAACTCAGCGGGCTAATGCGCGAACGCCTGCGCGAGCAGCACCAGGCGCTACAAGCCAGCGAACCCCAGGGCGACCAGCGCCCCGAGGATGAGCTTCCGCCCCACTACTGAGCCAACGACAGCACTGATCAATAGTTCTGATCGATACCCTCGATGCAACTAATTAATTAACCGTCAGCAACTAGCCTCTAAACGCTTAGCTGCCAACAACGCTTGCAGGATCGCTACTTGCCAACCCAAAGGCGTCTGCCACCGCTTGATAAGTCACTTGGCCTGCGTGCACGTTAAGACCCGGCAGGAAGTGCGGGTCGTCACGTAGCGCCTGCTGCCAGCCTTTATCCGCCAGGGCTAGTACAAAGGGCAGCGTGGCGTTGGTCAGCCCTTGGGTAGACGTTCGCGCCACCGCGCCAGGCATATTCGCCACGCAGTAGTGCACCACCCCATCGACGATATAGGTCGGCTCGGCATGGGTGGTGGGCCTGCTGGTTTCAAAACACCCGCCCTGATCGATGGCGACATCCACCAGTACACTACCGGGCTTCATATCGGCCAGCATGGCGCGAGTGATTAACTTGGGCGCAGCGGCGCCGGGCACCAGCACTGCGCCAATAATCATATCCGACTCACGCGTGGCTGTTTCCAACGCGTCTGCGGTGGAATAAACCGTTTTAATGCGGCCCTGATAGCGGTCGTCCAGCACTTCCAACCGCGCTAACGACTTATCCAGAATAGTCACCTCGGCACCCAACCCCAGCGCCATGCGAGCAGCGTTCTCCCCCACGACACCGCCACCAATCACGGTGACCTTTCCCGGCGCCACACCAGGCACACCGGGTAGCAGCACGCCTGCACCGCCTTGGGCCTTCTCCAGGCTATGGGCACCCGCTTGCACCGCCATTCGGCCTGCTACGGTGCTCATCGGCGCCAGTAGCGGCAAGCCACCACGGGCGTCGGTAATCGTTTCATAGGCGATACAGGTGGCACCGCTTTCCATTAGGCCGCGGGTAAGGGGCTCTTCGGCAGCAAGGTGTAGATAGGTGAACAGCGTGTGCTGTGAAGTGAGGCGCGCCACCTCATCCGGCTGCGGCTCTTTCACCTTGAGGATTAGCTCGGCGTGGCGCCACAAAGCATCCACATCGGCTTCTATCTGCGCGCCAGCGGCTTGGAAGTCCGCATCAGCAAAGCCAGCACCTTCACCAGCGCCCGCCTGAACGCTCACCTGATGGCCACGCCCGGTTAACTCCCGCGCGCCGGTCGGTGTTAAGGCTACCCGATATTCGTGATTTTTAATCTCTTTGGGGACAGCGATTTTCATTGGCGTATTCCTGTGCTTTTAAAGGTCAGTGGTCTTGTTAAGCAAATTACAGCACAGCTAACGTTGACCACCACCCCAGGAACGCAAAACAAAAAAAACGCCGGTTAAGGCGTTTTTTAGGAGAAAAATCTAGCGATTGCCGGTTCTGCACGAAAAAATCCACTTCGCTCTACGTCACTCCGCAATAACCGCGCCGCCGTATATGCGCCGATACTCCTCGGGGAGGCGTTTGGGCCGCCCCGTTGAGAGTGCCACGCAAGCAAAGCGCGTGCGAGCATAAAGCAGTGTTTTAGCGTCTCTGACGCGCACCAGTTGAAAACGACGGGTCAGACTAAAACGCTCGTCGCAATCAACAATCCAAGTCGCTAACTGTAGCTCGTCGCCTGCAAAAGCCGGTGCTAAGTAATCCAGCTCGTGGCGATGAACTACCATGGCCCGGTCAAGCTCTCGGTAGCGCTCAAGCGATAGCCCCAGCGCTTCTGAATGCGCCCAGCTGATTTGCTCAACCCAGCGCAGGTACTCGCTATTGTTGACGTGCCGGTAGGCGTCGATGGCCTCATCCGTCACGCGGATATCAATCACAAAAGGCTCGGGTAGCGCCCACTCCATTGCCTTGGCTCCTTCACCGGTTGCTGTACGACCTAGTCGCGGAACACCCGCACACCCAGGGCTTTCAGATAAGACGTTTCGGGGATAGCCGGATGCACCGGGTGATCAGGCCCTTGGTGGCCTTGGAAAATAACCTGACCGTGACGATCCTGATGGCGAACCGCACCGCGCACCACATCCATTAGCCGCTCGGGCGCCAAATGCATCGAGCAGGAGGCTGACAGCAATAGGCCGTCGCGACCCAACAAACGCATGGCTTCACGGTTCAAACGCGCATAGGCGCGCTCGCCATTGGGGATATCTTTACGCTTTTTGATAAACGCCGGCGGGTCAAGAATGACCACGTCGAATTCTTCACCGTCCGCCTTCAATGCCGCCAAGGCTTCAAACGCATCTCCCTCACTAACCGCTACCTTCTCCTGCACGCCGTTCAGCTCAGCGTTACGTGCGACTTGGTCCAGCGCCGGGCCCGAAGAGTCCAGGCACAGCACCTCTTTTGCGCCGTGAACGGCCGCCTGCACGCCCCAACCACCCACATAGCTGAATACGTCCAGCACGCGCTTACCTTCCACATTCCGATTGACCCATTCGCGATTAACGCGGTGATCAAAGAACCAGCCGGTTTTCTGACCATTGAGCACCGGCACTACAAAGCGGGCGCCGTTCTCTTCGAGCACCACTTCGTCAGGCAGCGTGCCTTTGATGACGTCAACGTGAGCCTCAAGGCCCTCCTGTCGACGGCCGCCAGTATCGTTGCGGAAGACAATCACTTCTGGTTTGATCACTTTTTCCAGCGCATCGACAATTTCATCCGCCAGTGCCTGCATACCGGCGGTATTGAGCTGCACGACGAGGACATCACCAAAGCGGTCAATCACCAGACCTGGCAGCAAGTCGCCTTCGCCATGAATCAAGCGGTAGAACGGCTGCGCATAAAGGCGCTGACGCAGGGCTAATGCCTGATTAAAGCGGTGCACAAACAGCGAGCGATCCAAGCGCATTTCAGGGTCGCGGGACATGACCCGGGCCGCAATGAGCGAATGGGGATTAACATAAGCCACCGCCATGACTTTGCCATTGGAGGCTTCGACCAGGGCGGCTTCGCCTGCCGCGAAGTTTTTCAGCGGCGTCTCCTTAATATCTACCTCATTGGAGTAGATCCAGAGATGGCCCGCTTTAAGGCGGCGGTCAGCATTCTTATTCAGGCGCAGGCGTTGAGTCACAGCAATCTCCAAAAAACGTAAGCAAAGCAAAACAGTAGCATTTATAGGTAGCCATTAACGTTGGCAGCCCGGGCAGAACACACTGGCGCGCTGGCCAAGGGTAATGCGGCGAAGCTCAACGCCACAGCGCAAACAGGGCTGGCCGTGGCGGCCATAAACATTCAAGCGCTGGGCAAAGTAGCCGGGCTCGCCCTGGCCACTGACAAAATCCCGCAGCGTGGTGCCACCTTGGGTGATTGCCGCCGCCAGCACCTCCTTAACAGCAAGGGCTAAGGCGTCGTAACGCGCACGGGAAACCCTTCCCGCCGCGCGGCGCGGATCAATACCCGCCATAAACAGCGCTTCCGCCGCATAGATATTACCGGCGCCAACCACCACCTGGTTATCCATCAGAAACGGTTTTACCGCCACGCGCTTGTGGCGCGAAAGCGTGTAGAGCCATTTGCCGTTAAACGCATCAGACAGCGGCTCGGGCCCCAAGTGCGCAAGCCGCTTATCCTGTGTTTCGTCTTCGGCCTGCCAATCCACAAAGCCAAACCGACGGGGGTCGTGATAGCGCAGTACATAGCCGCTGGCAGTCACCACATCCACATGATCATGTTTTTTAGGCAAATCCCCTACCCGCGCAATTCGCAGGCTTCCCGACATGCCCAAGTGCCATAGCAGCGTCGCGTTAGCGTCGCCTTCAAGCGCATCAGCAGGCTGGATAGGAATCTGCAGATACTTAGCACGCCGCTTCAATACGCCAATGCGTGCCCCTACCAACCGCTCGGCAAGGTCATCAGGCACGGGGACACGCAGCCGCGGCTGGCGCACCAGCACTTCGGTCACTTCCTGACCTTCAATATAGGGCGCAATCCCACGGCGGGTGGTTTCAACTTCGGGCAGTTCGGGCATATTTCAGAATAGTAACGGCCTGTAATGACAGCCTAGTGAAGGTAAGTTCGCGCAGCATGCAACGGATAAAAGGCATGCATGCAAAAACCCGGCTTGAGGCCGGGTTTTTGAACAGGCGCTCGCCTGCAGTGGAAGCCGATCATTATCGCGTAAGCGATTACTTGATCTTGGCTTCCTTGTAGATCACGTGCTTACGGATGACCGGGTCGAATTTTTTAAATTCGAACTTATCCGGGGTATTCCGTTTGTTCTTATCAGTGGTGTAGAAGTGACCTGTACCGGCACTGGACACCAACTTGATTTTATCGCGCATGGTTTAATCCTTCCAAAATGCTTGGTCCGAAGCGCTAGGCCCCAAAAGCTGGCTTAGATAGCGTCGCCGCGCTTACGAATATCAACCAAAACTGCGTCGATACCGTTTTTATCAATAATACGCATTCCTTTAGTAGAAACGCGCAGCTTGACGAAGCGGTTTTCAGACTCAACCCAAAAACGATGGGTGTGCAGGTTTGGCAAGAAACGACGACGTGTCTTACGCATTGAGTGTGAAACGTTATTTCCAGTTACCGGACGCTTGCCGGTAACCTGACATACTTTGGACATTAGAGCCTCCAACTGCTTGGCCAGGATATAATAACCTGAGTGTTCAAAACTGTCGGGCGGACCGGAAGGGAAGGTGTCGACGCCGTTAACCGCCAAGCTTTATCCAAATCCGTTATTCAACCCAAGTTTAAAGGTGGCACTTTATACCAGAGCACTCGACTTGCAGCAAGCAAAACCCACAAAAAAGGCTGAAAAAGCGCTTTTCTGCTCATTTTACTTAGTCAGCACTGCATTGAGCAGTGCATCTTTGGTGCTGCTTATAGCCAGCCGCGCTCGGCAAAAGAAATCACTTCTCCATCCCCCACCACGAAATGATCTAACACGCGCACCTCAAAGAGTGCCAGCGCGTCTTTTAAGCGCTCCGTGATACGTCGATCAGCATCGCTTGGCTCTGCCACACCCGAAGGGTGATTGTGAGCCAGGATAACGGCGCCTGCGCTAAGTTCTAATGCGCGCTTGGCAACTTCGCGGGGGTAAACAGAGGCGCTGTCTAGGGTACCGCGAAACAGCGATTCATAGCGAATAATTCGGTGCTGGGTATCCAAAAAAAGCACCGCAAACTCTTCATGCCCTAAATGACGTAGCTGCGAACTCAGGTAATGACGCACCAAGGCCGGCGATGTTAGCGCATTGCCTCGCGCTAACTGGCTGGCTAAATGGCGCCGCGATAGCTCAAGCGTTGCCTGAAGTTGGGCGTACTTGGCGCTGCCTAACCCACGGGCAGTACAGAAGCTTGCCTGATCGGCCTCTAGCAGTTGGCGCAGACCACCGAAACTACTGAGTAAATCCCGCGCCAAGTCGACCGCTGAACGCCCCTGCACGCCAACACGCAAAAAAATTGCCAACAGCTCCGCATCTGAGAGTGCCTGAGCTCCCGCATTTAACAATTTTTCCCGGGGCCGCTCACCTTCCGGCCAGTGATTGATTCCCATCGCACCCTACCCGCGCTGTCCACCTTTATTGCTTCAAGCCCGCCTCATCGAACTGATACTTGCAGCAACAAGCTCATTAAACCTAGCTTAACCTTGTTTGCACCTAATATGCCAAATTGTTGGTGCCAATGGTATGGTAAGCCTCCTTACGCATGTGAAGATGGATCACTGACCATGGCCTCTGCTGTTAACTCGACAAGCACCTCGAGACTTGTAGGCAAACGGGTACTGCTCGGCGTCAGTGCGGGTATCGCTGCCTACAAAAGCGCGTTGATTGTGCGCCTGCTCAAGCAGGCGGGCTGCCATGTGCGCGTGGTGATGACCAGCGGGGCACAGGCTTTTATTACCCCGCTCACGCTCCAGGCGCTCTCCGGCGAGCCCGTGCGCACCTCCTTGCTCGACCCCGAAGCCGAAGCAGGCATGGGGCATATTGAGCTGGCTCGCTGGGCAGATGTGGTGCTGGTCGCTCCTGCCACTGCCGACCTGATCGCCCGCTTGGTGCACGGCATGGCCGATGACCTGCTCACCACGCTCTGCTTGGCCTCAGAGGCGCCCAAACTGATTGCCCCGGCGATGAATCAGGCCATGTGGCGCCACCCTGCTACCCAGCGCAACGTACAGCAGCTGGCGGATGATGGCTGGCAGCTGATTGGCCCCGCCGCCGGAGATCAAGCCTGTGGCGACGTGGGGCCTGGCCGCATGAGCGAACCTGAAGAGATATTTAGTGCCCTAACGACGCTGTTTGCAGCCTATCTCGCCGATGCTCCGCACAGCACTGCCCCCCATGTGGTGATTACCGCCGGCCCTACCCGGGAACCGCTGGATCCAGTGCGCTACCTCTCCAATCACAGCTCGGGAAAAATGGGCTTTGCCTTGGCCGCAGCGGCAGCCGCGCAAGGCGCCAAGGTCACGCTGATCAGTGGCCCGGTTAACCTGTCCACCCCTCAGGGCGTGACGCGCATTGACGTTGAGTCCGCCGAGCAAATGCACAATGAGGCGCAGCGATTAGCGCCTCTTGCAGCGCTGTTTATCGGCTGCGCGGCGGTCGCTGATTATCGCGTGGCAGCGCCTGCCGGGCATAAGCTCAAAAAGCAGGACGATAGCGATACGCTTACCCTGACGTTAATTAAAAACCCTGACATTATTGCCAGCATCGCGGCACTGCCCGCCGGGCAGCGCCCGCTGGTGGTGGGTTTCGCCGCCGAAACCCAAGATGTAGAGCGCTACGCACGGGATAAATTACAGCGCAAAGGGCTGGATATGATCGTCGCCAACGATGTTTCCCAGGCGGGCCTGGGGTTCGGCAGCGACCAGAATGCTGCGTTGCTGCTATGGCGCACCGCAGAAGGCGTTGAGAGCCGTTCTGAATCAGCCCAACCGAAGTCCCAGCTGGCCACTACCATCATCCACCAAGCGTTCGCCCTGCTACCTACGCAAGCAGCGCCCCAAATATCTTCCAACGCTTCCGGAGAGCCCCAATGAGTGCCCGCCCCCGCCTGCAATGCAAAGTATTAGACGAGCGTTTGCATGACTACATGCCGCACTATGCCACCGAAGGCTCGGCGGGAATGGATCTGCGCGCCCTGCTGGATGAACCGTTACCATTAGCCCCCGGCGAATGCCAGCTCGTACGCACCGGCATTGCCATCTATATTGAAGATCCGGGCTTGGCGGGCATGATTCTGCCGCGCTCCGGTTTGGGGCATAAACATGGCATCGTGTTGGGCAATTTAGTCGGTTTAATCGACTCTGATTACCAGGGCGAACTGATGATTTCGGTCTGGAACCGTGGTCAGAGCACGTTTACGCTAGCCCCATTTGATCGACTGGCACAGTACGTGCTTGTGCCTGTGGTACAGGCCGAACTATCGCTGGTGGACGCTTTTGAAGATTCCTCACGAGGCAGCGGCGGGTTTGGCAGTACGGGCAGTCAGTAGCGAGTGATCACGTCTGCTTAGCCGATCTTTTAAGGAAACGTCTGTTTAGCTGGGAAGCCCTATGAACGCACAGTCTGTACCCGCTTCGATTTTCCGCGCCTACGATATTCGCGGTATCGTTGACGATACGCTCACTGAAGAGACAGTAGAAATGATCGGGCGTGTTGTCGGCTCTGAGGCCGCCGCGCGGAGCGAATCCAGCGTTGTCGTTGCCCGCGACGGTCGCCTTTCAGGCGCCCGGCTGCAAGCAGCGCTGATGCGTGGCCTGAACGCCGCAGGGCGCAACGTGATCGATATCGGCATGGTGCCCACCCCGGTGCTCTACTTCGCCACTCATATACTGGAAGGCACCCAATCAGGCGTGATGGTCACCGGTAGCCACAACCCGCCTGACTACAACGGTTTTAAAATTGTGCTGGGTGGCGAAACCCTCTCCGGTGATGCCATCACCGCCCTGTTTGAGCGCATTCAGTCCGGCGCGCTGGAAACTGGACAAGGCAGCATCACCCGGCAGGATATCCGTGAAAGCTACTTAACGCGCATTTTAGGTGACGTTAAGATCAATCGGCCGATCAAAGCCGTCGTCGACTGTGGCAATGGGGTAGCAGGCGAGCTCGGCCCGCAGCTGCTGGCCCGCTTAGGTATTGATACCCTCCCCTTGTTCGCCGAAATCGATGGCCATTTTCCCAACCATCACCCTGATCCTGGCAAGCCAGAAAACATGCAGGACCTGATGCGCAAGGTGCAAGAAACCCAGGCCGACATTGGCCTGGCCTTCGACGGAGATGGCGACCGCCTGGGTGTTGTAACGCCCTCGGGTAAACTGATCTATCCCGACCATCTGCTGATGGTATTTGCCACCGATATGCTCGCGCGCCAGCCTGGCGCGAAGGTTATTTTTGATATTAAGTGCACCGGCAACCTGGTCAAAGTGATCAGCGAGGCAGGCGGCGAACCGGAAATGTGGCGCACCGGGCACTCAATGATCAAGGCACGCATGAAAGAGACTGGCGCCCAGCTTGGCGGTGAGATGAGCGGGCACATTTTTTTCCAAGAGCGCTGGTACGGCTTCGACGATGGCCTCTATGCCGCCGCTCGGCTGGTGGAAATTCTCGCCAACCAAGCCGACGATGCGGATACGTTTTTTGCCCGCTTCCCCCAAGACGTTGCCACCCCGGAAATTAATATAGCGGTTAGCGACGCTGACAAATTTTCTCTGGTGGATAAGCTTGCTCGCGAGGGCGACTTCGGCGAAGGTATTAAAACGACGCTGGACGGTATCCGCGTTGACTACCAGGATGGCTGGGGGCTGTGTCGCGCCTCCAACACCACGCCTGCACTGGTTATGCGCTTTGAAGGTAAAGACGATACCGCCCTGGCACGCATCAAAGCAGTTTTTAACGACGCGCTACAGCGTATCGCGCCAGATATTGAGCTACCCCACTAAACAGGCAGCTCTAAAGTTAGCTCTTCAAATAGCTCGGCGCTGAAGGGATCGCGACCACCTAGAAAGCGCGACCCTCATCACTCAATCAGCATCAACGTTAGCAGCATAATAAACGTTAGCAAGGGACAACCTCATGAGTTCAGCCAGTCGCGACCCCCAGGTCGTTGTGGAGGTGCTTTCCGAAGCCCTCCCGTATATTCAGCAGTTCTCGGGCAAAACTGTGGTGGTCAAATACGGCGGTAACGCCATGACCGAAAGCACCCTCATTGACTCCTTTGCCCGCGACATCGTGTTAATGAAGGAAGTCGGCATTAACCCGGTGGTCGTGCACGGCGGCGGACCGCAGATCGGCGAACTACTCAAAAAGCTCAACATTGAGTCGCGCTTCGTCAACGGCATGCGGGTTACCGATTCACAAACCATGGACGTCGTGGAGATGGTGCTGGGCGGTTTGGTCAACAAAAGCATCGTCAACCTGATCAACCAGAGCGGTGGCAAAGCGATCGGCCTGACCGGTAAAGACGGTTCACAAATTCGCGCTCGCCAGCTCAAGGTAGAGCACCAAAGCCCCGAAATGACCGCCCCGGAAATCATTGATATTGGTCATGTGGGCGAAGTGGAGTCGATCTCAACCGAGCTTATTGAGATGCTGGCGGCACGCGACTTTATCCCGGTGATTGCCCCAATTGGCGTCGACGCCGCAGGACATAGCTACAATATCAACGCTGATCTGGTCGCGGGTAAGATTGCGGAAGCGCTCAATGCTGAAAAGCTGATGCTGCTGACTAATGTCGCTGGATTAATGAATGCCGAAGGCGAAGTCCTCACCGGCTTAAGTACCGCTCAGGTGGATGACCTGATCGCCGATGGCACGATTTATGGCGGCATGTTGCCCAAAATCCGCTGTGCACTGGATGCGGTAAAAGGTGGCGTTAATAGTTCGCATATTATTGATGGCCGTGTCCCCCACGCAGTGTTGCTGGAAATTTTCACCAATGCTGGGGTAGGTACTCAAATCAAGGACGCGAGCTAACCGCGACGGAGGCCACATTATGAGCGAAGATCGCAAACCACGCCGCCGCGAGCAGATTCTCCAAGCCCTGGCGTTAATGCTTGAGGAAGATAGCGGCAAGCGCATTACCACAGCCGCTCTCGCCCGCCAGGTCGGCGTTTCAGAAGCGGCGCTCTACCGCCACTTCCCCAGCAAAGCGCGTATGTTTGAGGGGCTGATCGACTTTATTGAAGAGAGTATTTTTGCCCGCATCACGCGCATTCTGGAAGACGTTCCAGACGCCACCACTCGCTGCGGCACCATACTTGCACTGCTGCTGGGCTTTGCTGAAAAAAATCCTGGTTTGGCGCGGGTGATGGGCGGCGACGTGCTCACCGGTGAAACCGCAAGGCTACGACAGCGGGTAAACCAGCTGTTTGAGCGCCTGGAGATGCAGCTTAAGCAGATCCTGCGCGAAGCCGAGATACGTGAAGGGCTGCGCCCCACGATCCCCGCCTCTGCCGCTGCCAACTTGCTGGCGGCCCAGGCGGAGGGGCGAATTTCACAGTATGTGCGTAGCGACTTTAAGCGCCTGCCCACCGAACACTGGGAAGATCAGTGGTCACTGCTGTCAGCTCAGTTACTGCGTGCCACGGCGCAGCCTGCTTAAGCTAAAGTACTGATAGAAGCACCAAGCGTCCGCTGTAAAAAAACCGGCTCCTTTTACAAGGGCCGGTTTTTTAATGCGACTGGGGTAAAGACCGCTAAGCCTGATTACGCAGCCAGCGTGTCGCCCATTTTCTGACGCAGCTTTTTCATGGCATTTTTTTCAAGCTGACGAATACGCTCGGCGCTGACCCCGTAAACATCGGCCAGATCATGCAGCGTCTCTTTGCTATCGGCCAACCAACGGCGCTGCAGAATATCTCGCGAGCGCTCATCCAACCCCTCAAGGGCAAGCTGTAAACGGCGCGTCGAGTCTTCCTCGAAGTTGCTATCTTCCAGCTGTGTGGCAGGGTCGGAAGCAGCATCGTCCAAGAAGTGCACTGGCGCTTGATAAGTGCTCTCTTCATCATCGCCTGCCGGTGCGTCGTAACCCGCATCGTAAGAAGAGAGCCGCCCTTCCATATCGCGCACGACCTCAGGTTTGACGTCGAGGTCTTTAGCAATCGCATCGACTTCGTCGTTATTCAACCAGGCCAGACGCTTCTTGGCACCACGCAAATTAAAGAACAGCTTACGCTGAGCTTTAGTGGTCGCGATTTTAACGATTCGCCAATTGCGCAGCACAAATTCGTGAATTTCCGCTTTGATCCAGTGCACGGCAAAAGAGACCAAGCGAACGCCCTGATTGGGATCGAAGCGCTTGACGGCTTTCATCAAGCCGACGTTACCTTCTTGGATCAAATCTGCCTGGGGCAACCCATAGCCCGAATAGCTACGCGCGATATGCACCACAAAGCGCAGATGCGAAAGTACCAAACGCCGAGCGGCTTCCAAATCGCCCTCATCGTAGAGACGATAGGCAAGCTCGCGCTCTTCATCGGCTGTTAATACCGAAATTCCATTGACCGCGCGGATATACCCGCCGAGGTCGCCGCCGGGTGAAAGTTGCCCCACCGGTAGAAGACTAGTGCTCATGTGCAGGTGGTCTCCCCTGTAACCCATCGTGGTTGACGTAGCACGTTATCAATAACCTATTACAAAACCGTGATACTAATTCGGTGATACGAAATCTGTGGTACTGAGACCTTAACGCAAGCATAAAGTTCGCACGTTAAGTAATTCAGCCGTATCGCATTAGCCGCCTAAAACGCATCCATCATCTTGGCCGAATGCTTGAGAGATGACGTGTCACCGCCAACCAAGCACCCAGCCAGCCTAATAGTGTACTGCAAGATAGCAGAATTGTAGAGCCTGTCACGTCGAGTTGGGGTAACGAGAAGCTCGCCCCGTAACTCGCCGCCAGCGCAGCGACCGGCAGTGACAGCCAGTGATTGCCCACACCTAACAGCCCCAGCGCTAACAGCCCACCGCCCAGCCCGTACCAAGCGCCGCTATATAGGAAAGGCCGCCTAACAAAGGCATGGGTCGCGCCAATCAGCATCACCACTTCAATTTCCCGGCGACGACTCTCCACCGAGAGGCGAATGGTATTGCCGACCACCAATAGTACGCCCAACCCAAATAGCGCGCCCAGCGCTAGTGCCACACGGCGGCCTAATTCTGCCAGATTTCGCAACCGCTCGACCCAGGCCAGGTCAAGGCGAACCTCATCGATACCAGCAAGCGTTTCAAGGCGGGCAGCCAACTGTTGCATGGCGGCAGGCTCAACGCTTTCTGGGCGCACCACTATACTGATAGGTAGCGGGTTGCTCTCCAACCCCGCCAGAGCATCATCAATCCCCAGCGACTGCTGAAACTCCGCCATGCCTTGCTCGGCGCTGATCAGCTGCGTCTCGAGCACGCTCGGCTCCGCGTCGACCGCCTCTTCGATACGCAGCGCTTGAGCATCATCGGCGCTCAATTCCAGGTAGACCGTTAAGGTGGCGCTCTCATCAAGCTCCGCATCCAACAGACGCGCGCTATCCAGGGTTAGCCACAGCGCGGCGGGCAGCACCAGCGCAATAGCAATCGCCAGCATGGTCAGTAGGTTGCCCAGCGGATAGCGCACTAAGCGCTGAAAGCTATCCCACGCCATGCTGCGGTGGTGACGCCCCCAAGCCCGTAAGCGGCTGGAAAAGCGCGTCTGTTGCGATCTGGCGCCCCGCTGGGGGACTTTATCGACCGCTGGTTTAGTAGCGGCTTTGCGCGGCGTCTTTAATGCCGCTCCCTGTCGACGCTTTGGCGTTGTGGACGGCTTCATACCGCCCCCTCATCGGCGACCAGACGGCCATCGCTTAAGCGCAGGATACGGTGGCGTAGTCGAGCAATCAGGGCCAGGTCGTGACTAGCGATCATCACCGTGGTACCAATCCGGTTAAAGTCCTCAAACAGTCCCATGATGTCCGCTGAGAGCTGGGGGTCCAGGTTGCCCGTTGGCTCATCGGCCAGCAGCAGCGCAGGCTTATTGACCACCGCCCGGGCAATCCCCACCCGTTGCTGCTCGCCGCCCGACAACTCGATAGGCAGGGCTTTTTCACGATGCAACAGCCCCACTTTATCTAACGCAGCGCGCACGCGCCGGGCAGCCTCACGGGGCTCTACGCCCTGAATTTCCAGCGGCAGGGAGACGTTGTGAAAAATACTGCGATCAAAGAGCAGCTGGTGATCCTGGAAGACCACGCCAATTTGACGCCGATAGAACGGCACCTGACTGGCATGTAGTTGGGCAATATCGTGGCCCGCCACAACAACACGCCCCCGGCTGGGCTTTTCAAGGCGCATCACTAAGCGTAGTAGCGAGCTTTTACCCGCCCCGGAGTGGCCGGTCAGAAACACCATCTCGCCCCGGGCAACCCGAAAGTTAAGATGCGCCAACGCCTCGAAGCGTCCGCCGTAGCGCTTTCCCACATGCTCAAAAGCGATCATGCGCTGGCATCGTCCCCTTGGCGGTCAAACAGCGCTTGGACAAAATCATTGGCCTCGAAGGGGCGCAGATCGTCGATGCCCTCCCCCACGCCAATAAAGCGAATCGGCGTTTCCAGTTGTTTAGCCAGCGCGAAAATAATCCCGCCTTTGGCGGTGCCGTCCAGCTTGGTCAGCGTGATACCACTGACCGGCACGGCGTCGTTAAAGGTGCTGGCCTGGGAGATAGCGTTTTGGCCAGTGCCCGCATCCAGTACCAGCATCACTTCGTGAGGCGCGGTGTCATCTAGCTTCTGCATCACCCGGTGGACTTTTTTCAGCTCTTCCATCAGGTGGCTTTTGTTATGTAGCCGACCGGCGGTATCGGCGATCAGCACATCAACTCCTCTCGCAGTAGCGGCCGCTACCGCATCGTAAATCACCGAGGCGCTGTCAGCGCCGGTGTGCTGGGCGATCACCGGCACCTTGTTGCGCTCGCCCCATACTTTGAGCTGCTCGACAGCCGCTGCACGGAAGGTGTCACCGGCCGCCAACATGACGCTCTTGCCTTCGCGCTGAAAGCGCTGGGTGAGCTTGCCGATGGTGGTGGTTTTACCCACGCCGTTAACGCCCACCACTAAAATGACAAAAGGCCCCGTGCCCGATTTTTCAAGCACAAGCGGCTTGGCGACCGGCGCCAGCATAGTGGACAACTCTTCCTGCAAGCCACGGTAAAGCGCTTCGGGATTGTTCAACTCTTTGCGCGAGATACGCGCTTCCAGGCGGCCAGTAATCTCGCTAGTGGCGTCAATCCCCACATCGGCCATCAATAGCTGCGTTTCCAGATCTTCCAACAGTTCGTCATCGATCTGTTTTTTACCTAGGAACAGATCGGCGATACCGTCGGTTAAATTGGCGCGGGTTTTCCCCAGGCCTGACTTGATACGCGCAAACCAGCCTTTCTGGTCGCCTTTGGTGGCCACCGGCTTGTCTTGCAAGGCGGGCGTCGGCTCTGGCTCTGGCTCTGGCTCTGGCTCTGGCTCTGGCTCTGGCTCTGGCTCTGGCTCTGGCTCTGGCTCTGGCTCTGGCTCTGGCTCTGGCTCTGGCTCTGGCTCTGGCTCTGGCTCTGGCTCTGGCTCTGGCTCTGGCTCTGGTAAAGTTTCCGGCGCTTTTGAAGTCTCTTCAACCGCTTCAGCTGCAGCGTCAGACGTCGCAGTGTCCACCTCATCGGGTTGATTTTGCTGCTGCTCTTCCTCTTGATGCGCCTGCTGCGGGTCTTGAGGCGACTGCTGCTGATCCTGCTTATTCTTACGCTTAAAAAAACCAAACATGAGTGTTACCCGACATAAATAGTGAACATTAGGGTTATGCTAACACCGTAACCCAAGACTTTGGATAAGCAGCCCGCTACAATCCGCTTTATGACACGACAACGCTCCCCCCGATCCTCCGCTTCCCGCCGCACACCTGCTCAGCGGGCGGGCAAATCACCTGGCAAGCCACTCGGTAAGCCATTAGGTAAGTTACGCATTATCGGCGGCGAATTCCGCCGCCGCCAGTTGCCTGTGCTGGATAGCCCCGGTCTGCGGCCAACCCCCGACCGCGTGCGTGAAACGCTGTTTAACTGGCTGGGGCAGCAGCTTTACGGCCAGCAGGTACTCGATCTATTCGCAGGTACCGGCGCGCTGGGTATTGAAGCCCTGTCCCGTGGCGCTGCGGGGGTCGATTTTGTCGAGCGGGATGCGCGGGTGGCGGCACAGCTGTCGACCAATCTGGCAACGCTCAATATTACCGCAAGCGCAGTGCATGTTAACGATGTTCAGGCCTACCTGGCGCGCCCAGCCAAGCCCTATGCGCTGGCCTTTCTCGACCCTCCTTTCCATCAGCAGCTAGCTGCACCCTGCTGCGCTGCTTTGGAAAGCGGCGGCTGGCTAGCGGATAGGGCGATGGTTTACCTGGAAACCGAGGCATCTCTGCCCCCCGAAGTGCCCGCCAACTGGCAGTTACACCGCGAAACCCAGGCGGGAGAAAGCACCGCAAGGCTCTATCTACGTCAGCAACCTTAAACAGCGCTTGCCGCCACGCGGCGGTGGCGTTACGCTCGCCTCATTCGTCCCTACTGACAAGCTTTGCGCTTGTTTTTTTGAGCTTATTTTTGCTTAACATTTTATGCTATGGAGCTATACATGAGTCTGGAACTATTTAACCAGCTTGAACAGAAAGTCACCGATACCGTTGATGCACTGGAAATGATGAAACTGGAAAATGAGGAGCTGCGCGGCGAAAACGCCAAGCTTAAAGAGGAACGTGAAGAGTGGGAACGTCGCCTCAATGGCCTACTCAGCAAATTCGACAGCCTCGAAACATCCACCACGTCCTAACCGCCTGATAGATACGTTGCTGCCTAGAGCACCAGAGACATCAGCAGCGCATCCTCGCGCCCGGCGGCCCCTTTTGCCGCTGGGTAGTAGCCCCGCCGACAGCTATCTTCGCTAAATCCACAGCGTTGATAGAGCCGTATGGCGCTAAGATTACCCACCCGCACTTCGAGCAGCAGCCGCTCACTGAGCCAGCCTTTTGCTATCGCCAACACGGCATCCATCAACGCCAGGCCCGCGCCACTTCGGCGACACTCGGGTAAAACCGCGATCGCTTGCAGTTCCGCTTCAAACGGCAGTCGTACCACGATGGCATACCCTAGCAGCTGTTCATCTTGCCACCAGCCCAACACGCAGGTGTCCTGACTGCCCAAGGACTCAAGCATTTGCGAGTCGGAGGTGCCACTTTGCGCCTGACGCTCAAGCGTAATAAGTAGCGTCAGGTGCTCAACATTGAGTTCAGCGATCATTAGCTGTCTGCCCTGCACTTGGACGCCCACTGCTGACCTAGCGTTTTCAGCGCTGGCCAGAGGTCGCGTTTACGATGGGTACCGTCGAGCAGCGACGCAAGCGCAGGACCCTGCCATACAGGCAACGCGAGCGTCTCGCTCTGCCCTTCGGTGACATTCAGAATGCGATCCAGCGGCGCCTGGTCAGGCCCCAACTCCCCCCACCAGAGAAGCCGCTCTAGCTGCCACCCCTGCCGACTCGCGCCGCCAGCGATAAAGGCTGCCAGACCTTCGCGGGCTTCATCTAGCGGATCTTCTACCGCAAAGGCGTTGGCCATTTGCGGCCAGGTGAAGTGGCTCGCTTCCGGCAGTGCGCCCGGCTGAATATCCACGGCCTGTAGCAAGTTAGCCAGCAGCTGCTGCTCAAGCACGCTCATGGCGCCTGCCTGCAATACCAGCCAGCGCCCCTCTAGACATACACACGAGAGTGAGAACGCCAATGGTTTGGCGGGCTTGTCAGTGGCTGCTTCAGCGGCCGTAACAGATTGCTCAGCCATCGGGTTGGCTGGCCCCGGTTTGTCTTGACCCAACAGTGCCCGCACCGCCGAGGGCGAGGCAATGGTCTCAGCTGAGGTTTGAGTTTCAGACGAAGGGGGCGCGGGTGCTTGGGGTTTAGCCGTTTGACGCCTAGGTGCGGGGGCGTCGTCCAGCAACGCCTGCAACCGCTCCCGGGGCGGCGTCGGGGCAGGCGTCGTCTCCTCCCACTCACAGGCCTCAGTAGGTAGTGCGTTAGGCAACTGGTATTTGGCAGCCCAGGCAGTAATGCCCATGGCATCCAGATAGTGGCGCCGTGTGACTTCCTGGTTCACTGACCGCCGCCGAGGCAGTTGGGTGAATTCGGGCGTTCCCCGCCCCGCGCCTGCCACTCATTGGGCGTATAAAGATGCAGTGCCAACGCATGCACCGGGCCTGAAAGCTCATCGGCCAACAGCGCATAGATTTGCTGATGGCGCTTCACCGGCATCATACCGTCGAAGGCGTCGCTCACCAGGGTCACCTTGAAGTGGGTTTCCGAGTTAGCGGGCACGCTGTGCATGTGGCTTTCATTTTCTACCTGCAGCACGTCGGGCGCGAGCGCCGTTAACTTCTGCTCAATCTGTGTCTGCAGCGTCATGAGGTTCTCCTTGAGATCACAAACCACTTTATTGTACGCGCTTACTGCCCCTTAGACGATGCCCTCCGGGCGTGTAACGCGCGTCTTGCCAGCGGCATACGCGCAACGCTTGCCAATAGCGCCAGCAGCGTGGTCGCAGCCCCCAGCCAGAGCGTTACCTGTACCGGCCACCCGAGCGCCAGGGCTGCGCCGACCAACGCCACCCCAAACGACTGCCCTACGGTGCGCGTAGTGCTCATTACTCCCGAGACGTTGGCGCTTCGCTCCGGCGGCAGGCTGCCCATCATTTCGCGATTATTGGGCGGCTGAAACAGCCCGAAGCCAATGCCGCATAGGGCGGTACGCCATAAACTTCCCGCGACACCGGTCGACTCATCCACTAGCGCCAGCGCTATCAGGCCAATAATGAGTAGCCCAAGCCCGGTGCTGGAGAGGATGCTAGGGTTAATATGGTCAGCCAAGCGGCCAGCAATGGGGCCAACGAGCATGATGGCCAGTGGCCAGGGGGTAAATAGCCAAGCGGTTTCCAGTGGTGAAAAGCCCATCTGCTCCTGATAGAAAAATGACAGCGCCACAAAGGTAAGCCCCTGGCCGATAAAAGCAAGCCCAGAAGCAGAGACAGCCAGTGTAAAACGCGGCTCAGCAAAGACGCTAAGGGGCAGTAGTGGATAAGGCGCGCGGCGCTGACGAGCAATAAACCCGACGCAGGCCAGCACCGTCAGTAGTGCCCAACCCCCGCTTTGCCACAGCGGGGCGGCGTGGCTTACGGCGTCCATGGCGATAAAGAAACTCGCCAGCATAACGATGGAGAGCATCGCCCCGGCCACATCAAAACCGCCTTGACGACGCTCTTCACGGGGTAACGCCCGCTTGGCCAGCCATAGCGAACAGAGCCCCAGCGGCACATTGAGCGCAAACAGCCAGGGCCAATCGGCAAACGACAGGATCACGCCGCTGAGCGTGGGCCCTGCTGCGTAGCCGCCGGCCACGACCAATGCACTCAAGCCAAGGGCGCTGCCCAACAGCCGCGAGGGGAAAATCGCCCGATAGAGCGACGGGCCAATCGACAGCGTGGCGGCGGCACCCAACCCCTGAAAGGCACGAAACACCAGCAGCGTTTCCAGGTTGCGCGACAGCGCCGCCCCCAAAGCTGCCGCCACAAAGGTGGCCAACCCAAACAAATAGAGCCTACGACGAGTGATTAGCTCACTAATGCCCGCGAACACCAGCAAAAATGCCGCACACACGACTTGAAACAGGTTGGTAATCCAGACTGCCCGGGAAGCGGACACATTCAAATCAGCCGCAATGGTGGGCAGTGCCAGATTGATCATGGTGGTGTCGACCACCGCCATCAAGGTGCCGGTCACCAGTGCCAGCACAGCAAGGGCGCGTTCAGGGCCGGGTAAACCATCATCTCCCGGACGGGTTTCAAACAGTCGCATGGGTGGCGTCCTAAGCGAAACAGCTAAAAGCAGAAAACCGGCCTAAGCCGGTTTTTCGATACACTTGCGCTAGGTGTTACTTGGAAAGTCAGCTAGCAAGCGCCAGGCAGAGCCCAATATTAGCACGCTAATAGCTAATCCTGCTCACTATCGAGCAGCAGCGCATCATCAACTTCTGAAATCTCTAACGCCGTTTCGTCATCCAGGTCGATGGCCAGATAGCTGTGTTCGACACGCACAAATTCCTGGAACAGGGCCCAGTCCAGCTTATCCGGCCACTGGCGTTCATCCTCTTCCCAAGCGCGCAGCTCAGTCTCAAGGATTTCCGCGTAACGCTCGCGCACGAAGGTTTCCAGCGCTTCTGGGGTATCCATCTCTGGGATCAGGTAAATGGTACTTTCACGTTCGACGTCGTCCAGGGTCAGGTCGTCGTCTCCCATGGTGGGTTCCAGCGCGTTGATCCAGTCCACAAAGGGCTGGGTCGGCCTGACGCTCAGTGCGGAGCGGTTAAGCAGTTTCATGGGATTCTCCTCGCCGTCGAAACGTTGACCATTATGGGCGCTATAACGCGCCCTTACCAACTTTTAGTCCACTTCAGGGCGCATCGCCGGAAACAGCAGCACATCACGAATCGAAGCACTATCGGTGAAAAGCATCACCAGGCGGTCGATCCCGATGCCTTCACCGGCGGTGGGCGGCATGCCGTACTCCAAGGCACGCACGTAATCCGCGTCGTAATACATCGCCTCTAGATCGCCGGCGTCCTTTTCCGCCGACTGGGCACGGAAGCGCTCCGCTTGGTCTTCAGCGTCGTTGAGCTCCGAGAAACCGTTGGCGATTTCGCGACCACCCACAAAGAACTCAAAGCGGTCAGTGACGAAGGGGTTGGCATCGTTACGCCGTGCCAACGGGCTAACTTCCGCCGGGTATTCGGTGATAAAGGTCGGTTGATCAAGCTTGTGCTCGGCCACCTCTTCAAAGATCTCCGTTTGCACCTTACCCAGGCCCCAGCTCCCTTTGACCTTGATGCCGAGCTTTTCAGCAGTGGCCCGCGCCGCTTCCAGCGAATCCAAATCACTGTCGGCAATGCCGTCACCGTGATCAAGAATCGCCTGACGCAATGTTAAGCGGGCAAAAGGTTTGCCGAAATCGTAGCTGGCGCCCTGATACTCAATGATAGCGCTACCGAGCACTTCTTCGGCCGCTGTGCGCAGCATGGCTTCGGTCATATCCAGCAGGTCACGGTAATCCGCATAGGCCCAGTAGAACTCTACCATGGTGAACTCTGGGTTGTGGCGGGTCGAAAGACCTTCGTTACGGAAGTTGCGGTTAATCTCGAACACTTTTTCAAAACCGCCCACCACCAAACGCTTGAGATAAAGCTCCGGCGCGATACGCAGATACATATCGATATCCAACGCATTGTGATGGGTAATGAAGGGGCGCGCCGCCGCACCGCCAGGAATCGGCTGGAGCATCGGCGTTTCCACTTCCATAAAGCCGCGGGCTTCAAAGAAGCGGCGCATGGAGCTGATGACCGCTGCGCGGGTTTCAAACACCTTACGCGACTGCGGGTTCATGATCAGATCCACATAGCGCTGGCGATAGCGGGCTTCCATATCGGTCAGGCCGTGAAACTTATCCGGCAGCGGGCGCAGGCTCTTGGTGAGCAGCTGCGCCTCTTTCATCATCACGTATAGATCGCCCTTGCCGGATTTATGCACCGGCCCGTGGGCAGCGACGATGTCACCGATATCCCAGCTTTTAACGTCTTCCAGTATGTCGGCGGGCAGGCCCTTTTTATCCACGTAGAGCTGGATTTGCCCGGCCACGTCCTGAATGACGATGAAGGGGCCACGTTGACGCATCACACGACCCGCCACAGCGGCGTGGTGATCCAGTGCTTCAAGCTCAGCCTTGTCTTTATCGCCAAAGGCGTCTTGCAGCTCAACGGTTAAGCTGTCGCGGCGAAAATCATTGGGAAACGCACTCTTTCCCTGCTCAGCGGCGCGCTCGCGGCGAGCAGTCAACTTGGCTCGGCGCTCGGCAATCAGGTGGTTTTCGTTGTCTGCAGGAGACGCGTCTTGGTTAGCCATGGGGCACCCTGTTCATGTTCAAACGCTAAAAAGATTACAAACCTTGCTTCAAGCTGGCGACGATAAATTGATCAATATCCCCGTCGAGCACTTTATCGCAGTTACTGGACTGCACGCTGGTGCGCAAATCCTTGATGCGCTGATCATCCAGCACGTAAGAGCGGATCTGGCTGCCCCAGCCGATGTCAGCCTTGGAGTCCTCGGCCTCCTGCTTGGCGGCGTTGCGCTTTTGCATCTCGTGTTCCCACAGCCGCGCTTTCAACTGCTTCATGGCAAAATCGCGGTTGGCGTGCTGGCTGCGTTGCCCCTGGCAAGCCACCACGATACCGGTCGGCTCGTGGGTAATCCGCACGGCCGAATCGGTGGTGTTTACGTGCTGACCGCCCGCGCCGCTTGAGCGGTAGGTATCAACGCGCAGATCCGAGGGGTTAATCTCCACCTCAAAGCTGTCATCAATTTCCGGGGACAGAAATACCGATGCAAAGGAGGTATGCCGACGGCCACCGGAATCAAACGGGCTTTTACGCACTAGGCGGTGCACGCCGGTTTCGGTACGCAGCCAGCCGAAGGCGTAATCGCCTTGGATATGCACGGTGGCCGACTTAATGCCCGCCACTTCGCCAGCAGAGATTTCGGTGATATCGGCTTTGAAGCCGTGACTCTCCGCCCAGCGCAGGTACATGCGCAATAAAATATTGGCCCAATCCTGTGCCTCGGTGCCGCCGGAGCCGGACTGAATTTCCAGGTAGGCGTTGTTCTGATCCATTTCACCGGAGAACATACGCCGAAACTCAAGCTTCTCTAACGCCGTCTGCATGCTGTCCAGCTCTTTGCACACTTCTTCGACGGTGCCTTCATCCTCTTCCATTTCTGCAAGCTCCAGCAGATCCCGGCTATCGCCAAGGCCCTGCTCAAGTTCATCAATGGTGGCCACTATGGCTTCGAGGGAGGCGCGCTCTTTGCCTAACTTCTGCGCGTAGTCTGGATCGTTCCAGACATTGGGGTCTTCCAGTTCGCGGGTGACCTCTTCTAGCCGATCTTTCTTCTCGGCATAGTCAAAGATACCCCCTAAGAACGTCTGTCCGCTCAGACAGGTCCTTGAGCTGGTTGTGAATCGGATTGGTTTCCAACATGGGATCGCCCTAGCTTGGTCTACTCGGATCGTACAGAGGTGTATCGATCAGAAAAGCGCATAGTGTAGCGAAATTGGCTTCCAACAACCATTAGCCCCGTCACTATCGAAATTGCGTATAGCTACATGTGTAATTTCTGATAGACGCCTGCTTTTCACCGATGCTAGTACTTAATTGGAGTTTAGATCTTCAAACAACCGTATTAGAACAATATTGGAGGGATCAATATGCTTAAAAATCGCACTCTCATGGGCCCTGTGGCGATAGCGTTGGCTTTTGGCTTTACCGCCCCTCTTCAGGCGGATACGCTCCGCTTAGCGATTATGGGCGAACCCGCTTCTTTAGATCCGCATAAAATCAGCGGCACCTGGGAAAACGATGTGGTGGGTGACCTTTTTGAAGGTCTAGTCACTGAAGCAGCCGATGGCACTCGCATTCCCGGTGTTGCAGAATCCTGGGAAGTCTCCGCTGACGGCACGGTGTACACTTTCACGTTGAGAGACGATGCCAAGTGGTCGGACGGCGAACCAGTGACGGCTGACGATTTTGTTTTCGCCTTTCAGCGCATTTTATCGCCAGCCACCGCCGCTAATTACGCCTATCTGCTGTACCCGATTAAAAATGCCGAAGCTGTCTATGCGGGCGAAGCCGATACCAGCACACTGGGTGTCGAGGCCCTGGACACGACCACCCTGCAAGTAACCCTTGAGCGTTCAACACCTTACTTTTTAGACCAGCTTTCCCACTATACCGCCTACCCGGTGCCCAGCCACACGGTAGAGACTTTCGGCGACGACTGGTCTCGCCCGGGCAACATGGTCTCCAACGGCGCTTTCCAGCTCGAGGAGTGGCAGTCACAAACGCGCATTACAGCAACACGCAACCCTCATTTTCACGACGTTGACAATGTCGCCCTGGAAGAGGTCGTCTACTTCCCCATTGAAGAGCGCAATACGGCGCTGAACCGGTTTCGCGCAGGCGAAATCGATATCGCGCGGGAGTTCCCCACCCAACAGTACGACTGGCTGATGGATAATCTACCCGAGGCGGTTCAGGTAGCCCCTTACCTGGGCATCTATTACTACGTTTTCAATGCCCGAGACGGCCATGCGACTATTGATCCACGTGTACGTGAAGCGCTTAGCCTAGCCGTTCGCCGCGAAGTCATCACCGACCAAATACTGGGTACCGGCGAAGTACCGGCTTACAGCTTTGTTCCACCCGATGTCAGCCACTATGAAGCGCCCACAGTCAGTTTCGCCGAGCTATCTCAAGAGGAGCGATTAGAGCGTGCACGTGAATTGCTCCAAGAGGCAGGCTATGGCCCGGATAATCCGCTGGAGCTCATGCTGCGCTATAACACCAGCGAGGACCATCGCAAGGTCGCCATCGCCATTGCTGCCATGTGGAAGCCCCTGGGCGTCGAGGTTGAACTCTATAATTCGGAGGTGGCCGTTCACTACTCGGATATTCGTCAGGGCGACTTCGACGTTGCTCGAGCCGGCTGGATTGGTGACTACAACGACGCCCAAAACTTCCTGAGCCTGCTGGAAAGCAACGTATCCAATAATTATGGCGCCTACAGCTCGCCTGAATTTGATGCGCTGATGAGCGAAGCCGCTAATACCCAGGACCTGGATAAGCGAGCCGAGATCATGGCCGAGGCAGAGACCATTGCCCTGGAAAATAGCGCCACGCTGCCGATCTACTACTACGTCTCGCGCAACCTTGTCAGCCCCGACCTGTCCGGCTGGGAAACCAACATTGAAGATATCCATCGCTCACGCTGGATTCACTTCGACGATTAATTCCCTTTAGTTCGTTGTTTTTTTCATCACAACTGACTGCCGCTATATCCTCAGGCCTTCGGCCTGAGGAACGAGGCTCGATAATGCTCAGCTACACTCTAAAGCGCTTACTTCAGGCGATCCCGACGCTGTGGATTGTGATTACGCTGTCGTTCTTTTTAATGCATCTGGCCCCCGGCGGGCCTTTCGACGGCGAGCGTCAGCTCCCGCCGGAAATCGAGGCCAACTTAATGGCCTCCTATGGCCTGGACAAACCCGTCTGGGAACAGTATCTCACCTACATGGGCAACCTGCTCCAAGGCGACCTTGGCCCCTCGTTCAAATACAAGGATTTTTCAGTTACCGAGCTGGTCGCTCAAGGCTTTCCTGTCAGCCTGGAACTCGGCCTATGGGCAATCGGCCTCGCACTCCTGGTCGGCATTCCCATGGGGGTTATAGCGGCGCTTAAACGCAACTCCACCATTGACTATATGGTGATGGGCACGGCGCTGGCCGGGGTGGCCATTCCCAACTTTGTAATTGCCCCGCTACTGGCACTGGTATTCGGCGTATTTCTGGCCTGGCTACCGGTCGGCGGTTGGAACGACGGTCATTGGAAGAACATGATCCTTCCCGTGGTGGCACTCTCTATTCAGCAGATTGCGTATATCGCGCGAATGATGCGCGCCAGCATGATTGAAGTACTTAGTAGCCATTTCATCCGCACAGCCCGAGCCAAAGGCCTTAGTGAGAGCGAGGTGATCTTTCGTCATGCCCTGCGCCCATCAATGCTCCCCGTAGTCTCCTACCTAGGTCCCGCCATTGCCGGGATTATTACCGGCTCGGTGGTCATCGAGCAGATTTTCGGGATACCGGGTATTGGCCGCTATTTCGTCCAGGCGGCGCTCAATCGCGATTACACCCTGGTAATGGGCACCGTCGTCTTCTACGGCGGCCTGATTGTTCTTTTCAACCTAATCGTCGATTTACTCTACTCGGCTCTGGATCCGCAAATTCGCTATGATAATGAATAATGCAACGTCGGCCCCTCCGGTCGCCAGCAACAGCCTAGCCCGCGAAGCATGGCGGCGGCTTCGACAAAACAGTGCGGCGACCGCAAGTCTTGTGCTCCTCATCGTCATTTCCCTGGCCTGCTTATTGGGCCCCTGGTTAACCCCCTGGGCACTTGATGAAGTGGACTGGAATGCCTTTTTGACCCCACCAAGTTTAGAGAGTGGCCACTATGCGGGCACTGACGCCAATGGACGCGACTTGCTCACACGGGTATTTCATGGGGGGCAGATTTCGCTATCCGTCGCCTTGATGGCAACCCTTGTTTCGCTGGTGATCGGCGTCCTTTACGGCGCGATTGCCGGCTACGTGGGTGGCCGGGTTGACAACTTGATGATGCGCTTTGTCGACATCATGTACTCGCTGCCATTTATGTTTATGGTCATCCTGCTGATGGTGGTATTTGGGCGGAATATCCTGCTGATCTACGCTGCCATTGGCGCTGTTGAATGGCTCGACATGTCGCGCATAGTGCGCGGACAGGTGCTCGCTTTAAAACGCCGCGAGTTCGTTGAAGCCGCCCATGCGCTGGGCGTAAGCAGCTTTAAGATCGTCACACGCCACCTGATTCCCAATGCTATTGGGCCGGTGATCATTTATGTCACTCTCACCGTCCCCAAGGTCATTTTGCTGGAAAGCTTTCTCTCCTTTCTCGGCCTCGGCGTGCAAGAGCCCCTGACCAGCTGGGGAGTACTGATCAGCGAAGGCAAGGACATGATGGAAACGGCGCCGTGGATGCTGATTATTCCCTCTGCGTTTCTGGCCACCACGCTGCTGTGCCTTAACTTTTTGGGGGACGGTCTGCGAGACGCCCTTGATCCCAAGACGCGCTAGCAAAACGCAAGGAATCTTCATGTCACAGCCACTGCTGGAAATTGACCGTCTGCGGGTCGACTTCGACCTTCCCAATGGCACCGTTACGGCTGTCAAAGACGTTAGTTTTACTCTTCATAAAGGCGAGACGCTGGCTTTAGTCGGTGAATCAGGCTCAGGTAAGTCGATTACATCAACCGCCGCGATGGGGCTACTCCCAGAACTAGCTCGTGCCACCGGCACCATTCGCTGGCATGGCGGTTCCGGTGATGAAAATTTGCTCACCATCAGCCGTAAGCGCCTGCGGGCCATTCGTGGCAATGAGATCTCCATGATATTCCAAGAGCCGATGACCTCGCTCAACCCGATGCACCGCGTGGGTAGACAGATTCGTGAAGTCCTGCATAAGCACACGCCCTTGCGAGGCAACCATGCTTACCTGCGGGTACTGGAACTACTCGAACAGGTGGGGATTCCCGAGCCTAAACGTCGCATCGACAGCTTTCCTCACGAGCTTTCCGGTGGCCAGCGCCAGCGGGTAATGATTGCCATGGCGCTGGCCTGTGAGCCTCAGTTGCTGATTGCTGATGAGCCGACCACCGCTCTTGATGTGACCGTCCAGGCACAGATTCTCGCGCTGCTTAAAGACCTCCAGGCCCGTTATGGCATGGCCATCTTGTTTATCACCCACGACCTGGGGGTTGTCCGACACTTAGCCGATAGCGTGTGCGTCATGCAAAACGGCGAAATCGTCGAAGCGGAGGCCACCAAGGCGCTGTTTCAATCCCCCCAGCACGCCTATACCCGAATGCTGATTGACGCCAACCCAAGTGGCCATAAGGCGCCTGTTCCCGACTCAGCCCCCATCCTGCTCACAGCGCAAAGTATTGGCGTTCGCTTCCCGATCAAAAAGCGTCTGTTTGGCCCAAACCGCTATTTTGAGGCGGTGAAAAACATCGACCTCACGCTGAGGCAAGGCCAAACCTTAGGCATCGTGGGCGAATCGGGGTCAGGAAAAACTACCTTAGGCCGCGCGCTACTTCGGCTGGTAAAGAGTCACGGCAAGATACGCTTCGATGATATCGACGTTGCCCAACTTGACCGCGCAGGAATGCGCCCGCTGCGATCACGCATGCAGGTTGTCTTTCAAGATCCCTTTGGCTCGCTTTCCCCGCGTATGACAGTAGGTGAGATTATCGGCGAGGGACTACGCGTTCATCAGCCACTGCTGGGGCGCGCCGAACGCGATGCCCTGGTTATTCAAGCCCTAGAAGAAGTCGCCCTGGACCCCGTCCACCGACACCGCTACCCCCACGAGTTTTCCGGCGGACAGCGGCAAAGGGTTGCCATTGCCCGGGCATTGGTCGTCAAGCCCGAGTTCCTGCTGCTTGATGAACCAACGTCTGCCCTTGACCGTTCAGTTCAAATGACCGTTATTGAGCTGTTACGGGATTTGCAACAACGCCATGGACTGACCTACCTATTTATTAGCCATGACCTCGCCGTGGTACGCGCGCTAGCCGATGAGGTGATCGTCATGCGACAAGGCGAAATCATTGAGCAAAGCGACACGCAATCACTGTTCAACGCTCCCCGCGAGACCTATACCCGCGAACTGATGCGCGCTGCATTTCTAGATAGCCCTGGGATATAGACTTGTAAACTTTCGCTTTTACCCTCGCATCTAATAAAAAACCCGGCGTGCGCCGGGTTTCATTGGGGTTTAGCTCTCTCAAGCTTAAAAGCGATAGGTTAACTGCGCACCAAAACCGTGGGCTTCGTTTTTGTAGTCGGCTGAGTAGGACGCGCCGCCTGCACCTTGGAGCAGATCGTTACGATCCTGTTCAACAAAGGTGCCTCGCTCCGTGAGATAGGAGTACGCCACGTCAATGGTCATATCAGGCGTTGGGCTCCATCCTGCCCCCAGCGAGAAAATACGCCGATCGTCAGAAGGAATACGCACGCTGCGGTCTTCATCATTGGTGGGTGTAAAGTCCAACGTTACCCCAGCACGAAGCGCTAATGTCTTCGTTAACTGATACTCGCCGCCGGTGGCAAACGCCCAGGCGTTTGAATAGTTCTGAACTTCTTGGGTAATCGTATCGCCTTGGCTACCGGTAACCAAAATTTGATCAAATTGGCTCCAGCGAACCCAGGACGCCCCGAACATCAGTTTGAGGCGATCGGTCATCTGCTGGGTTACGGAGAAGTTAACCGTCTCTGGGGTGGTTAAATCCAGGTTCGCGGTATCTGAGCGAAGGACATTACCCAGGGGATCGGTAGCGCTAAAATCCCCTTCCAATGTGTAGTCTACTTTTGAACGGTAAGTCAGACCCAAGGTGGTTTCGGGTATCGGGCGATAGATCACGCCTAAGTTGTAGCCCCACGCTTCGTCTTCGCCGTCAACGCGCGAGTCGATGTCGGTAGCTGGATTAAACGTAGCCTCAGAGGGTAGCTGGCGACGCAGTTCACCTTCTACTTGGTTGTAGGTAATACCCGCACCAACCGACCATTGATCGTTAAAGCGATAAGAAACCGTCGGCTGCGCACTGATCACTTTGACTTCGGTATAGTCGCCAAAATAGCGTCCCTGGAAATCATCTTCGTAGTCGGTTTTGGAGCCAAAGGGTGCATATACCCCGAACCCAAACGCTAACTGATCAGTCACTGGCTGCGCATAGAACGCAAAAGGAATGGGAGTACCTGGCACCATATCGCCATCATTCCCCCCAGGAATGCTGCCGATGGGAATCTGATTGCCATTGGGGGCGCCACCAGCAGCCACGCCCGAATCAATAAAGCGGCTAGCTTCGACATTAGAAAGATCAGTATTTACGTTTAGATAGGTTCCCCCAACCGTCACTTGCGCACGATCCAAAAACGACATACCTGCAGGGTTACCGTACACAATGGTTGCATCATGGATATTAGAGCTGCGCCCGGCATGGCCATAGCCCTGGCCACTCACGCTCTGCTCGTTGACTTGATACCCGCCCGCGTGGGCTTGGCTGGCGAAAGCAACCGCTGCAATAGCAGCGGCCAGGGTTAGCTTATTAAAGTTATTATTCATAGTGGGCCTCTCTTCCCGATGATCCAGTGGATACCAACGATCCACCCTCTTTATTTTTACATGACTGTTTTCTCGCAACTGGGCCAAAGGTTCAAGGGCAAACGTTCGTTTTATTTTATTTTTGGCTTATACATTAGTCGCACGGTCGTTTTAAATCAGTGTTTTAGTCATTTGAGCTTATTGCACAAAGTCGCCCTTGACCTATGGGTAACCCATAGGTTCTACACTAAAGCGGTTACTATTTAACCGGTCGGGAGAACAGGCCATGAAAGTTACTGAGCTTGCCAAACGGGGCGGTGTTACCGCTGAGACCGTGCGTCACTACGCTCGTGAGCGGCTACTTGCTCCTCAGCGCCACCCGGATAACGGCTATCAGCTATTTTCGGATACCGACTTAGAGCGGCTGCGCTTTATTCAGCGGGCACGCAAGCTCGGTTTTAGCGTGGCGGAGATTCGCGACATCCTGACCCACGCCGACCAAGGCGACTCCCCCTGCCCCTTGGTACGCGACTTACTCGCCAGCCGCCTGCCACAAATCCGCGCACGTATTGCCGAGCTGGAAGCGCTAGCCGAACGAATGGAACAGGCTATGGAGAGCTGGCAGCAGATGCCCGACGGTTCCCCCGACGGCCACAGCGTGTGCCGCCTGATTGAGAGTTTTCCTGACGCCACGTCTACCAAGGAGACCCCATGAGCGACGCCTCTACCGAAGCCGCCTCAAGCGTAAGCCCTGCAAATGGAGCCACCACGCGAACCATCCCCGGCATGAATTGCCAGGGCTGCGTCAAGCGTATGCGCGAGGCGATTCAAAGTGGTGACCCTGAAGCAGACGTCACCGGCATGCCTAGCGAAAAACGCCTCGAGGTTGTTTCGACTCTAACCGACGCCGAGCTTGATCAACGCTTGACCGCGGCGGGCTACCCGCCAGGCGAAGCAGCTCTGGAGGAAGCAGCCCCAGACGATGCTGATAATCAGCCAGAAACCGCGGCACCCGCTGATGCCGAAGCTGAAAAAACCGCAAGTGCTCACTCCCAGTCTCAAGGGCAAGGCAAGAAACAGCGCTTGGCGATTAGTGGGATGACCTGCGCCAGCTGCGTCAACAGCGTGCAGAAAGCACTAGAGCGCACTGAGGGAGTCGACACCGCCAGCGTCAATTTTGGCACCCACTCCGCCCAGGTGTTTGGCAGTGCCGAGACCCAAGCGTTAATCGCCGCCGTTGAGTCAGCCGGCTATGGCGCCGAACCGATTGTGGATATGCGGGAAGCAGAACGCACTCGTGCAGAGCAGGACGCCAAGACATACCAAAAACGGCTGCGCGGAAGTGCCATCTCGCTGGCACTGGCGGTTCCGCTGATGATGAGCATGTTTTTTTTCCATCCCCACCCGATGGGCATGGGGCGTCTCTACTGGCTGGTGATCGGCTTATTAACCTTGGGCATTTTGGCCTTCCCAGGACGCCACTTTTTCGTCAACGCCTGGAAGCAGCTTAAGCACCACCAAGCCAATATGGATACCTTGGTCGCTATGGGCACTGGCGCCGCCTGGCTATATTCCATGGCCGTGGTGCTGTTTGCGCCGTGGTTACCCGAGGTTGCCCAGGGCATCTACTTTGAAGCCTCAGCGATGGTAATCGGGCTGATTCTGCTCGGCAATGCCATGGAGCTACGCGCCCGGGGCCGCACCAGCGATGCGCTAAAGCGCCTGCTCGATCTGCAGAGCCGCACGGCGCGGGTGATTCGCGACGGTCACGAGCAGGAGATTGAGATTGACGCGGTGCGTGCTGGCGACCACGTACGGGTGCGCCCCGGTGAGCGCTTGCCGGTGGATGGTGACGTCGTTGAAGGCCAAAGCCATATCGATGAGTCGATGCTTACCGGCGAGCCACTACCGATCGCCAAGGGCGCGGGGGATGAAGTCAGCGCTGGCACGGTGAATGGCAAGGGCAGCTTGATCTATCGCGCAACGCGAGTGGGCACCGACACTCGCCTGGGGCAGATTACCGAACAGGTAGCGAGCGCCCAAAACTCGCGCCCACCGATTGGCGAGCTAGCCGACCAGGTCTCCAGCGTTTTTGTGCCTGCGGTAATGATCATTGCCGTATTGACTGCCCTGGTGTGGTTCAACCTAGGGCCCGCCCCCCAAGTGATCCATATGCTGGTGACGGCGACCACCGTGCTGATTATTGCCTGCCCCTGTGCGCTCGGCTTGGCGACGCCGATCTCAACCATGATCGGCGTCGGTAAAGCAGCTGAGCAAGGGGTGCTGGTGCGCAGCGGCGAGGCGCTCCAAACCGCCAGCAAGCTGACCACGCTAGTGGTCGATAAAACCGGCACGCTCACCCAGGGCAAGCCCAGTGTTACCGATGCGCAGATGTTTGGCGTAGAGCAATCCACCGCGCTAGCGTTGGTGCACGCGCTGGAACGCAGCTCCGAGCACCCATTGGCGGCGGCGTTAATGACCTACGCGGATGAACACGACGCTAACCCTGCCGAGATTAATGGTTTCGATAGCGTGACTGGTGGCGGGGTAAAAGCCCAAACCGCCGACGGCAAAGCGCTGCTGCTGGGCAATGCACGTCTATTGAGCGAGGCAGGGGTGGATCTCAAGGCAGGTGAAGGGCAAGCACGCGCCCTAGAAGAGCAGGCTCGCACGCTGGTGTACTTGGCGGTGGATGGCAAACTGGCCGCCCTGTTTGGCATCAGCGACCCGCTTCGCCATGACACCGTGGCCGCGATCAAGCGCCTGCAAAAAGACGGCTTAACCATTGTCATGTTAACCGGCGATAACGAGCACACCGCCAAGGCCATTGCTCAGGAAGTGGGTATTGATGAGTACCATGCAGGCCTGCTACCCGAGGACAAGCACGCCGAGATTGAGCGCCGTCAAAAGGCGGGAGAAATCGTTGGCATGGTGGGCGATGGCATCAATGATGCCCCGGCGCTGGCCCGAGCAAATGTGGGCTTTGCGATTGGCCAAGGCACCGATGTGGCCATTGAGAGCGCGGGTATCACGCTAATGCGCGGCTCGCTGCACGGGGTGGCGTCAGCGATAGAGATCAGCCGCGCCACGCTGCGCAATATCAAACAGAACCTGGTCGGCGCGTTTGGCTACAACCTACTGTGTATTCCCATTGCTGCGGGGGTGCTTTACCCGCTCACCGGCATGCTGCTTTCACCGATGATTGCGGGTGCTGCCATGTCACTCTCGTCCATCACCGTGGTGAGTAACGCCAACCGCTTGCGGCTGTGGAAGTCACCCAGCCAGGAGGACGTCGCATGAGTCTATTGATCAACTTGGCGGGGCTTGGGCTTATCGCCGCTATCGTGTGGTGGTTCTGGCTTAGCAAAGCTGGCTAAGCCAACGTCTTCAACTTTCGTTTCGCCACACTTCTCGCCACGCGTTTACAACTGCCGTTTTTTACAAATGCCTTATTGTCACCCATAATGACGTAAACATACGCCTATATGGGTGACATTTATGAGTCCTGACATCAACAGTGCCGTGGATAATGAAGGTTTTATCATCACCGATGCACTACTTGACGAGTTGCATATTACCAAACGTGAGTTCGCCCATGCGATTGGGCTTAGCCACAACGCCATCATCCGTAAAGACCGTCTCCACGCCGTCTCCACACAGCAGCGCCTGCGCCAAGCGATGGAAATACTTAAGCGCATTGAACCCTGGGCGGGGTCGATAAGCGCCGCATGGTCTTGGTATCGCAGCTACCCTATCGCGCCGCTGGGGGATTTCACCGCTGAAGAACTGGTTAGTCACGGGCGGGCGGATGATGTCCGTGCCTACCTCTCCCACATTGCCGAGGGAGGCTATGCGTGAGTCTGCTGGCACTTGGGTTTCAATACACAGGGCTGGTCTATCGTGGGCACAACCCCAGATGGCAGCATGCACCCACATCAGGAGCAGGCGCCGCACGCAACGGCGGCCGCTGGAACCCCGTTGACCTGCCCGCGCTGTACACCAGTGAGCGGTTCGAAACAGCCTGGCTTGAGGCTCAACAAGGCTTTCCCTTTAAGACGCAACCGCTGACGCTGTGCAGCTATGAGGTAAATTGCGGTCCGATTCTCGATCTCTGTGACCCAGCTATCCAAACGCGCGTTCGACCGCATCCAGAGAACTGGATGCAGGAAGCATGGTTAGATAAGAAAATAAGGCGCGAGCCCGTTATCGCCTGGGAAATCGCGGAGCAGTTGATCACGACCGGATTCGCGGGCATTCGAGTGCCGTCCCAAGCCAAGGGAGCGACCCATCGAGACGTTAATATTGTGTTCTGGAAATGGTCGCACCAAGTGCCTACCAAGGTCTGCGTGATAGACGATGAAAAGCGGTTGTCTTAAGAAATGTCTCCTCTCAACTCACCCCAATATAACGCCCTGGCTTATGGTTCAGAGCGATAATCAGATTGAGGGTCAGTGCGCCCAGCACTGAGTAGCCCACGCGATCCAGCGGTAGCTGCGTTAACGCAATCAACAGAATAACGCCATCGATGGCGAGTTGAACGTAGCCTGCACGCAGGCCGTGTTTATCCTGCAGATAGAGCGCGAGGATATTGATACCGCCCAGACTGGTGCGGTGGCGAAACAGCATCAGCATGCCAATGCCCATCAGCGCGCCGCCCATTAAAGCAGCGTAAAGCGATGGCACGTTGGCAAACTGCACCCAGCCCTGGGTTAGCTCGGAAAACAGCGAGACCAAGCCGATGGCGGCGAAGGTACGCAGGGTAAAACTCCAGCCCATGCGTTTAACCGCCAAGTAGTAAAACGGCAGGTTAATGGCAAAAAACCACACCCCAAACCCCCAACCGGTGACGCTGCTGGTCATATAGCTGAGTAGCAGCGCCAAGCCTGCGGTACTGCCGGTGAGCAACACCGCATGGGTATAAAAGGTAACCCCCAGCGCGACGAAGAACGTCCCCAGCAGCATCGCCATGACATCTTCATAGGGACGATGCTGATCCGTTGGTAAATCTTCCACGCGCATTGGAGCGTCCTTACGTGAGTTGTTAAGGTTATAAAACGCTTAGTTTAGATAGCGCTGGCGTGCTCGACCATCAGCTGCAGCGTTTCACGACCGCGCCAGCGGTTGCGATTAAGCTTATAGGCGCAGTGCAGCGTATCGCCGACGCTAAACCCAGGCAGTTCCCCCGGCGTTAGGGCGCGAAACCAGATCGCTTTACAGGTCACCGGGCCAGTGGAGAGCTCCAGCATCAGGTGCGCGCCGTCGGCACCCACCGGACGCAGCGCTTCGACAATAAAGCGCCCCTCAAATAGCGGCGGGTCAAATTCCCGTCCGTAGGGGCCAAGCGTTTCGATCTCCTGCAAGGTGGTCAGCGAAAGCTGCGCCTTAGAAAGTTCACCATCTGTCCAGAGTCGCGGGTAAAGCGTCCGCCCCTCCAACTGCTCGCCCACTGCCTGCAGGAAAGCCGCTTTAAAGGCGTCAAGCTGATCTCTGGGCACGCCCACCCCTGCCGCGCCACTATGGCCGCCAAAGCGCGGTAACGCCTGAGGAGCAAGCTCAAAGGTACGTTGTAGGGCATCGCGCAGGTGCAGCCCGTCAATCGAGCGGCCGGAGCCGGTGAGCATGCCCGGTGCCGATGCCTGGGTAAGCACCAGCGCTGGACGCCCGTAGGCCTGCACCAACCGCGAGGCAACGATGCCCTGTACGCCGGGGTGCCCGTCTTCCAGCAGTACCACCACGGCGGGCTCATCAGCGGTTAACGCACTCACCGCCAAAGTACGCGCCTCGGCAGCCATATCAGCCTCAATCGCTTTGCGGGACTGGTTATCCTGATCCAAAACGTCGAGCTGGCGATTGGCGACCCCATCGTTCTCGGCGAGCATAAAGTGCAACGCCGCGTAGGGGTCGTCCAGCCGTGAGCGGGCATTGATGCGCGGCCCCATCTGAAACGCTAATGTCTCGGCGTTAAACGGCACGCTGTCAGCGCCTAAGCGCGTGGCCATAGCGCGCCAGCACGCCGCATCCATACGGTTGATCAGCTTTAACCCTTGATTGACCACCGCGCGGTTGGCGGGGCTGCCGCCTAAGGAGACACAATCCGCTACCGTGCCCAGCGCTACGTATGAGAGCCAAGGCGACAGCTTGGGCGTCGATTCCGAAAGCGCTCCCCACTCAATCAGCACACCGCGGGCGAGCGACATCAATAGCCACGCCACCATACAGCCGGCGATGGTTTTATCAGGATACTCGCAGTCATCCCGGGTAGGGTTAACGCAGGCAAATGCCGAACTTGGCGGCCCCTCAATGGGCAGCGCGTGGTGGTCACTCACCACCACATCGATACCCGCTGCCTTAAGGCGTGCGATGCGGGGCTCATCAGAGCTACCGCAGTCGGCGGTGATAACCAGGGTGGGAAACGGCTTTTGCGCCAGCGTGCGTTCCACCAGCGGCAGGCTAATGCCGTAGCCGTCATGAATACGGTGGCCAATCAGGCTGTGCAGCTTGCCTTCCGGGACTCCAAACAGCTCCACCAGGGTGCGCCGGATCACCACGTGGGAGGTGATACCATCCACGTCGTAGTCGGTAAGAATGCCGATGGCTTCGCCCTCTGCCACCGCCTGAGCAATACGCTCAGCGGCGCGGCGACCGTCGGCCAGTTTCTCCGGGTGGGCCAGATAACGCAGGCTGGGCTCGATTAACGGTTGCAACTCACCGCTGTAACCAGGCAAGCGGGAGGCTAGCAATCGCGCCTGCAGTTCGCTTAACCCTTCCGCTTGTGCACGGGCATAGAGCGCCTCGTCCACGGGACGAGGCTCTAAGCGTGGCCGGGTGGTGCTATGGGGTAAATCGACGACTGAGGTCATTGACACTTCAACGCCGATTTTCCACGACAAACTGCTGCACGGCGGCAAGCTCGGCGGGCAACACGGTATAGCGCTCTTCCCGCTCAATCAGGTCTTCCATATGCGGCGGCAGTGGCACGCCCAGAAAGCCCGCTTTGACAACGGCTTCGGCAAACTTGGCCGGGTGCGCAGTGGCCAGCGTTATCATCGGCGTTGACTGATCTGCGCGGGCGCGCTCGGCGGCACGGTAGCCGGTGGCGGTATGCGGGTCGAGCATTTCGCCGGTGCGCTTATGGGCGTCGCGAATCGCTTCCAGAATCGTTGCATCGTCCACGCTGTAACTGGAAAACTTCTCGCGCAGCTTGGCCAGCGGCGCATCGGCCAGCGCCGTCGGCTCCTGCTGGAAGCGCTCAAGCAACGCCGCCACGGCCAAGCCATCGCGGTCGTAGGCGTCAAACAGCAGGCGCTCAAAGTTAGACGACACCACGATATCCATGGAGGGCGCCAGCGTTGCCGCCAGCTCTTTTTTGGAGAAGTCGTTGGCGGCCAACGTACGGTGGAGAATATCGTTGGCGTTGGTAGCGATGATGAACTGTTTCACCGGCAAGCCCATTTTGTAGGCCATATAGCCTGCAAAGACGTTACCAAAGTTAGCCGACGGCACGCAGAAGCTCACCTCCCGGTGCGGCGCGCCCAAGGCAACACCTGACGCAATGTAGTAAACGATCTGCGCCATAATGCGCGCCCAATTGATCGAGTTGACTGCGACCAAGCGGGTGCCATTAAGGAACGTCTGGTCGGCAAAGCTGGCTTTGACCATCGCCTGGGCGTCGTCAAAATTGCCTTCGATGGCAATGTTAAAGACGTTATTAGCCAGCACCGAGGTCATTTGGCGACGCTGAACTTCCGAGACGCGGTTATGCGGGTGCAGGATGAAAATATCCAGGTTGTCACAGTGGCGGCAACCTTCAATCGCCGCCGAGCCGGTATCGCCAGAGGTCGCGCCCATGATCACTGCGCGCTCGCCGCGCTTTTTCAGGAAGTGATCCAGCAGACGGCCAAGCAACTGAAGCGCTACGTCTTTAAACGCCAGCGTCGGGCCGTGGAACTGCTCAAGCAAGAAATGATTGGCGTCCAACTGCTTGAGCGGTAGCACGGCGTCATGATTGAAGGTCGCATAGGCCTCAGTCACGATGCCATGGAACGTCGCGTCGTCAATTTCACCGTTCACAAACGGCTTCATCACTCGGAAAGCGATTTCCGCGTAGGAGAGCCCGGCCATGTCGGCCAGCTCTTCGCGGGAGAATTCTGGCAGGGTTTCCGGCACATAGAGGCCGCCGTCGCTAGCCATACCGGTGAGCACCACTTCCTCAAAGGAGAGCGCGGGCGCCTGCCCACGCGTGCTGATATAGCGCATCTGGGTTTACTCCCCCTCGTCCAGGCTTTCCACGCGAATGCGTGTTAGCGGCCCGGCAATATCGGCCATAGACTCAATTTCACGGATCGCTGCGTTCATCTGCTTCTCTTTGGTGCGGTGGGTCAGCAGGATAATCGGTACCAGCTCGCCTTCAGTGGCCTCTTTCTGAATCAGCGCTTCAATAGAGATGCCTTGTTCAGCAAGAATCGTTGCCACCCGCGCCAGCACACCGGGACGATCAACCGCCAATAGTCGCAGGTAGTAGGCGGTAATGATCTCTTCCATCGGCATGATGGGCAGTTGGCTGACATCTTCGTCGATGCCGCTAAACGCCAGGTAAGGCACCCGGTAGTGGTGGTCGGTGGAGATATCCCGCGCCACGTCGAGTAAATCGGCCACCACCGCTGAAGCGGTCGGTTCCGCGCCTGCACCCGCGCCGTAGTAGAGCGTCGGCCCAACGGCGTCGCCCATTACCGCAATGGCATTTTTGACACCGTGAACATTGGCCAGCAGGCGCTCTTTGGGAATCAGCGTGGGGTGAACACGCAGTTCAAGGCCCTGGTCGGTACGCTTGGAGATACCCAAGTGCTTGATCACGTAGCCTAGGTTGTCGGCCTGCTCGACGTCTTCAGCGGTGATGCGCGAAATGCCTTCGGTAAAGGCTTTCTCAAACTGCAGCGGCACACCATAGGCAATCGAGGCGAGAATGGTGAGCTTGTGTGCGGCGTCGATGCCTTCCACATCGAAGGTCGGGTCGGATTCGGCGTAGCCTAGCGCCTGGGCTTCCGCGAGCACGTCTTCAAAGGCACGGCCTTCATCGCGCATATGGGTAAGAATGTAATTGCCGGTGCCGTTGATAATGCCCGCCACCCACTCGATACGGTTGGCACCCAGGCCTTCGCGCAGCGATTTAATCACCGGAATACCGCCAGCGACCGCGGCTTCAAACGCTACGATCACACCCTTTTCATGCGCGGCCTTGAAGATTTCGTTGCCGTGGACGGCGATCAGCGCCTTGTTGGCAGTCACCACATGCTTGCCGTTTTCAATCGCGGTAAGTACCAGTTCACGGGCGATGTCGTAGCCGCCAATCAGCTCCACCAGGACATCTACATTAGGGTTAGTCGCCACTTCAAACACATCGGAAGTGGCATTGATGCCGGTAATATCGCAGTCAGGATGAATACTGCGGTGAGCAATCTGCTCAACCACAATAGGGCGGCCAGCACGACGCGCAATATCGTCGGCGTTGCGGGTCAATACGTTAAAGGTGCCGCCACCGACAGTGCCTAAACCACAGATACCTACTCTTACCGGTTTCAAAATACTTCCCCTTTCGTGTTGTGCACCTGGCGGTGCTGGCCTTAATTACGGTTATGAATTCGATCTTAAAGACCGTGTCTCAGCGTTTTGTATTATCTTTCAATGTGACGTTATTCGTCATCCAAGCCTAACATGGCGGAGAGCCGCTCGGGGGGCACAAATCCCGGCACTAGCTGCCCATCGGGCAAAATAATCGCAGGGGTGCCCTGTACGCCCAATGCTTTGCCCAGATCATACTGCCCTGCTACGGGATTGTCGCAGTCTGCTGCGCTGGAAATAGTCTGGCCTTCCTTGGCTTGGGTCATCGCTTCGCTGCGGTTATCCGAGCACCACACCTGCTGCAGCGTGGTGGCGGCTTGGCTTCCCATGCCCGCACGGGGAAACGCCATATAGTGAACCGCGATACCGCGTTCATTCAACTCTGGAATGGTGTCGTGTAACCGCGCGCAGTAGGGGCAAGTCGGGTCAGTAAACACCGTTATAGTGGCTTTCGGTTCATTGGCACCGCGGAAGATCACCAACTCACTGTCAGGCACGGCCGCCAATGCATCGGCACGTTCTTGGTTCTGCTCTTGTTCAGTCAAATTGACCAGCCCTTCATCGGCATTTTCGTACAGGTCACCGACCAGAAAGTGGCTACCGTCAGCATTGGAGTAGAAAGACTCGCCGCTCTCTAAGCGCACGTGATAGACGCCTTCCATAGGCGTTTCGGTGACCGCCTCTACGGGCATCTGCTGGCCATTGACACTTAGTGATCCCGCCAGTTGGTCTGCCACGTCATCAGCCTGGGCAGCGGCGGGCAACAGGCTGGCGGAGAACAAACACGCCAGCATCAAGGAGGGTGTCAATAAAGGGAGTGCTACAAAACGGCGTTGACGCATTATCAATTCAACCTCTTGGGTGGTGTTCTGCATGTAGGCTTTCCAAGCGCGCCTGGGCTACATGGGTATAAATTTGGGTCGTCGACAGGTCGCTATGACCTAGCAGCAGCTGTACGACCCTCAAATTGGCCCCATGATTCAATAAATGGGTGGCAAATGCATGGCGAAGCGTATGTGGCGACAGTGGCCGGGTAATCCCTGCGGTGATGGCATGCACCTTAATCCGGTGCCAAAAGGTCTGTCGGGTCATGGCTTTATCGCCCCGGCCGGGAAATAGCGCGGGCCGGGTTGGGTCGCTCATCAGCACTAGCCGTGCGGTCTGCATATAGTGCGCCAGCCAATCCGCCGCCTCTTCACCCATGGGTACCAGGCGGTCTTTATCGCTTTTACCGCGGACCCGCACCACGTTTTGACGCAGGTTGACCGCGTCGCCGGTGAGCCCTACCAGCTCTGATACCCGCAAGCCACAGGCGTACAGTAGCTCCAGCATGGCACGGTCACGGACGCCCAGCGGGGTGTCGGTATCTGGTGCTAAGAGTAAGCGCTCGACCTCGTCCTCTTCCAAGGTATTCGGTAAGCCGGGGATCACGCGCGGCAGCTTGATGTCGGTGAGGGGGTCGCTTTCCACCTGGTTATTTAAACGCCCCCAGCGGTAGAAGCTGCGCAGCGTCGATAGCAGCCGGGCATTACTGCGCAGTTGATAGCCTTCCTCCCGGCGGCTTGCCAGCCACTCACTGAGTCGCTCCGGTGGCGGCGCCAAGAGCGCTTCGCCGTGGTTCTCCAAGTGGGCTTGCCAGGCGGTTAAATCACGCCGATAGGCGGCTAACGTATGATCGCTGGCGCCCTGCTCTAGCCACAGGGCATCTAAAAATGCATCGATAACGCTCATACGTTAGTCACCTTAAGCCGCTTTTACTCAGCGACATAAACATGCATGTAGATAAAAAAAAACCCGCCCCGCAAAGCGGTGACGGGGTTTTGGTATCCAGGCGCAGCTGTTCGAGAACAGCGTGCGCCCGCAGAATAGCGGCGTTTAAGCCAGCTTTTCCTTGATACGTGCAGAACGACCGCTGCGCTCGCGCAGGTAGTAAAGCTTGGCTTGACGCACGTCACCACGACGCTTGACTTCAATCGAGTCAACCAGCGGGCTGTAGGTCTGGAAGGTACGCTCAACGCCAACGCCGTGAGAAATTTTACGCACGGTGAAAGCGGAGTTCAGGCCACGGTTACGCTTACCGATGACCACACCTTCAAACGCCTGTAGACGCTCGCGGGTGCCTTCTTTTACTTTTACCTGAACGACAATGGTGTCGCCGGGAGAAAAGGCAGGAATTTCCTTGCCCATTTGCTCAGATTCGATCGCCTGGATCACTTTGCTTTTACTGCTCATCATCATACTCCTGAATAACGTGTTGGCTTGACCGCTCAATCATGGGTGGCGGAAGCCGTGATCCCGGCGCTCGAAACGAGCTACGCGGGAGTCGTTATGGGTGACACAGGTGCGCTTTTTCGCCCTGCACCGCCGCTCTGCGCTACGTAGTTGAAAAGCAACTACTTAGTGGACAGAGCGTGTTCCTCGATAAACTCGTTCAACAGCTTGCGCTGTTCGGCATCTAATGTTCGCCCTTCTAAAAGGTCGGGTCGACGTTGCCATGTCCGGCCTAGTGACTGCTTTAATCGCCAACGCTTGATAGCTGCATGATTACCGCTTAACAGCACATCCGGCACTTGGCGCCCGTCGATGATTTCCGGACGGGTATAGTGCGGGCAGTCTAACAGACCGTCATTAAACGAGTCTTCGACAGCGGAATCCTGATGGCCCAGCACGCCGGGAATCAGCCTTGCCGCTGCATCAATTAGCACCATTGCTGGCAGCTCGCCGCCGCTCAACACATAGTCACCAATCGACCACTCTTCATCGATGTCACTCTCCACCACGCGTTCATCAATGCCTTCATAGCGCCCTGCCACGACCACTAAAGGCCCGGCAGAAGCCAGTGCTTGAACGCCCTGCTGATCCAGCTTACGCCCTTGGGGCGAGAGGTAGATCACCGTCGGCACTAAGCCGGTGGCTTGCTGCGCCCGTTCCCGGGCCGCAAAGATCGCTGCGCGCAGGGTGTCGACTTTCATCAACATACCTGGACCACCACCATAGGGGCGATCATCAACGCTGCGGTGGCGGTCAGTGGCGTAATCCCGCGGGTTCCAAAACTCCAGTGCGATGCGTTGTTTCTCTACCGCTCTGCCGACTACACCTTGTTGCGTTAGCGCGTCGAACATCTCGGGAAACAACGACACAACGCCAATCCACATTGCTGGCGACACGACTGCATTTTCACCTAGCACCGGCTCTGCCGAGTCGGTAGACATATCACCGCTCAAACTATTGATCAGTTTGGTCAAAACTCAGGATCCCAATCGACGACCATGTGGCCCTCTTCGGCACTGATTTCGACAATGACATCGTCTGGCAAAAAAGGCAGCAGTCGCTCGCGCTTGTCGATTGACTCAGAATCGCCGCGAACCACCATGACATCGTTGGCGCCGGTTTCAAACAGGTAGCTTACCCGTCCTAGCCGTTCGCCGACCTGAGTGAAGACCGCCATGCCTTCAAGCTCATGCCAATAATACTCATCGTCGGAAAGCTCAGGTAGCGCCTCTTTGGGCATTAAGATATCCGTTTGGGCTAATGCTTCCGCCGCACTACGGTCATCGACCCCTTCAAGCTGCACTACAAGTCCTTTGCCCTGCCGACGCCCCTGAACAATGCTTATGCGCTTAAGAGTTTCACCCTGGCGCACCCACCATTCTGGGTAGTCTAGAATGCTGTCCATCGGGCTAGTGTAGGAATACACCTTGAGCCAACCTTTCACCCCATAAGGGCTAGTCAGCTTGCCTAGCACCACATGCGTGTCGTCAGTTTGGCTTATTTCAAAACGCGTCATCGACGACCTCAGCTACCCAGCAGCACTCATACGTTCTTAAACAACAAGTCCCACAAGCAGGCTTAAGCCTGTTTGCGTGCTTCTTTGACCAGCTCAGCAACACGACCAGACAGCTGGGCGCCTTGGCTCTGCCAGTGAACAACGCGGTCTAGGTCAACGCGCAGACGCTCTTCCTGACCACGGGCAACCGGGTTGAAGAAGCCGATACGCTCGATGAAACGACCGTCGCGAGCGTTACGCGAGTCGGTAACGGTCAGGTGGTAAAAGGGACGCTTCTTGGCGCCACCACGGGCCAAACGAATGGTAACCATACGATAACTATCCTTCGGTTGAGGTTACGAGAGTGTGTTGTTAGCGCTATCGGCTATCGAAACACTCGTCGTGCTATAGGCTATATAAAGGCCTTCATTGAGAGGTGCTGCTACCGCGATCGACGCGCTTTTACGCAACACCCACGCATGAAGAGGCCGCATTCTACGCAAATGCGCTCGGCTTGGAAAGCCTGATAGCCAGAAAACTCATAGACCGTCAACCTTACCCAGCGAGCTGGCAGCTAATTAACGGCGGGGCAATCCGCCAGGGCCACCCATACCGCCCATGCCGCCGGGCCCGCCCATTCCACCTGGGCCTCCCGGGCCACCGCCGCCCATCATGCCTGACATACCACGCATCATTTTCTGCATGCCGCCTTTTTGACCCGCTTTCTTCATCATCTTCTGCATCTGCTTATGCTGCTTGAGCAAACGATTCAAGTCAGGCACCTGCAGGCCCGCACCAGCGGCGATGCGGCGCTTGCGAGAGCCATTGATGATATCAGGCTTGCGGCGCTCTTTAGGCGTCATTGAGTTAATCAGCGCTTCCAGCTTACCCAGCTCTTTCTCAGGGCCAGGGCCTTGGGCCATTTCAGCCATCTGCCCCATGCCGGGCAATTTGCCCATCAGACCACCCATGCCGCCCATTTTCTTGAGCTGCTGGAGCTGGTCGCGGAAATCTTCCAGATCAAAACCGTCGCCTTTCTTGACCTTTTTGGCCAGCTTGTCGGCTTTAGATTTATCGACGGTGCGCTCGGCTTCCTCGATCAGCGACAGCATGTCGCCCATGCCCAGGATACGCGAGGCTACCCGGTCGGGGTGGAACGGCTCCAGAGCGTCCACTTTTTCGCCCATCCCCATAAACTTGATGGGCTTGCCAGTAATGTGGCGTACCGACAGCGCGGCACCGCCGCGGGCATCACCATCAGCTTTGGTCAGGATCACCCCGGTCAGCGGCAGCGCTTCGCTAAATGCCTTGGCGGTATTGGCGGCATCCTGGCCGGTCATGGCATCGACAACAAACAGCGTTTCCTGAGGGGAAACCGCTTTATGCAGCGCCTGGATCTCCGCCATCATGGCTTCATCAATCGCCAGACGACCGGCGGTATCGATCAGCACCACATCGTGAAACTGAATCTTGGCGTGCTTGATGGCAGCTTCGGCAATCGCAACCGGCTGCTGGTCAGAGCGTGAGGGGAAGAAATCTACCTCGACCTCTTTGGCCAGGGTTTCCAGTTGGTCGATGGCCGCCGGGCGGTAGACGTCGGCAGACACTACCAATACTTTTTTCTTTTCGCGCTCGCGCAGGTAGCGGGCCAGCTTGGCCACAGAAGTGGTTTTACCCGCGCCTTGCAGACCGGCCATCAACACAACGGCGGGAGAACCCTTGAGCACAAAGCCGTCGTTGGCTTCGCCCATAATCGCTTCCAGCTCTTGCTGGACGATTTTGACGAACTGCTGGCCAGGCGACAGGCTTTTGGATACTTCCTGGCCGACCGCCCGCTCGCGTACGCGCTCGATAAACTCCTTGATGACCGGCAGTGCTACATCGGCCTCAAGCAGTGCGCGGCGTACTTCGCGCAGGGTATCTTTAATATTGTCGTCGGTCAGGCGAGCCTGACCCTTAATCGACTTTAACGTCTGGGAAAGACGCTCACTTAGATTCTGGAACATGGGGCCTCTCTGCCTCCGTCACTGCCGTCGGCGCGCACGCCCTGGACTAATTAGTGAAAAGATTATACGCGCTCACGCTTTGAGTCTCCATGGGAGAGTACTAGCGATTCCTGCCAGGGCAAGCTGACGCAAGGGCGCTGTCAACCCACCCATGGCGAAAGCCCCTTGCTTACAGCTTTCCCTGGCATTCCTGCATACTTACTCTGGGTTCTTACCTATTTTCATGCGTTTGCCCCGCTGGGCGATGCCGCTTGGATTAGTTATAGTAGTCGGATAGCTTTTTGTCGTAATCCGTTTAATTCGTTTATTTATTCACAGCAACGCGCTGCAAGGCGCACGGATAGCATCATGCAGGCGCTCCCTTTCGCCACGATTGCTTTTATTGTTTATGTTGCCGCTGCCATATGGCAGGGCATGACGCTGTTCCGGCGTGTACCGCCCCGCCAGGGCATGGTGCGCCTGCTGGCCTTACTGGGTTTACTGCTCCACATTCCTGTCGTAGTCATACTCGTGGGCCAATCCCCAGGCCTACTGCCGGGCTTTACCACCAGCGCTACACTGTTGATGGCGGTGGCGGTTAACGTGGTGCTGGTAGCCAGCCTATTCAAACCGGTGCTTAACGCCGGCATTGTGCTGTTCCCGCTGGCGGGCATTGCGCTGCTCGCCGCCACTTGGCTGCCTAATCAAGGCGGCCACACCGGGCTGACGCCGGGCATTTTATTGCATGCGATAAGTTCAGCGCTGGCCTTTGCCGTATTGGCGATTGCCGCCGTTCAAGCCGTGCTGGTCGGCCTACAGAACCAGGCGCTGCGCCATCATCATATTCGCGGCATTGTGCAGTCGCTGCCACCGCTGACCACGATGGAACGGGTGCTGTTCGAGCTGGTGTGGGCGGGCATTATTCTACTGACCCTCTCCATCGCAAGCGGGCTTATTTTTCTCGACAACTTTTTTGCCCAGCATTTGGCACATAAAACGGTGCTGTCACTGCTTGCCTGGATAATCTTCACAACGCTTTTGATCGGCCGTTACCGCTTTGGCTGGCGCGGCATGCGTGCCGTACGCTGGACACTGGGCGGCTGCGGCTTGCTGGTGCTGGCCTACTTTGGCAGTAAGTTCGTACTTGAGGTTGTACTCAACCGATAACGGCTCAACCGCTAACGGGGCGCAACCACGCCTTTGGTTGTCTTGACACACCACTCGCTACCTTCTACAAATCGAGCCTAATTCGCCACAAAGGACTTTTCGACTTGAGCGACGACTTCCCCCTGGGGTTACTGTTCGGCCTGCTAGCCTTACTGATACTGCTTTCTGCGTTTTTCTCCAGCTCTGAAACCGGCATGATGTCGATTAACCGCTACCGCTTGAGCCATCAGGCCAACAGCGGTGACCGCAGAGCCAAACGGGTCATGCGCCTGCTCACCCGCCCGGACCGCCTGATTGGCGTTATCCTGATCGGCAACAACTTCGTCAATAACCTGGCGGCCTCCATTGCCACCATTATAGCCATTCACTTCTTTGGCGACGTATCAGGGCCGGCGATCTCTACCGCCCTGCTGACCATTACGATTCTTATTTTTGCCGAAGTAACGCCGAAGACCTACGCCGCGATTAAGCCCGAACGGATCGCCTACCCTACGTCCTATGCGCTTGAACCGCTGTTGAAGCTGCTTTACCCGCTGGTCTGGCTGGTCAACGTCATGTCTAACGGCCTGCTCCGGCTGGTGGGCGTAAAAAGCGTTGATAACGGCGGTGACAGCCTAACCCGCGACGAGCTGCGAACGGTGGTACACGAAGCGGGCACGCTGATTCCCTACCGCCACCGGGCGATGCTGCTGTCGATCCTTGATCTAGAGAACGTCACCGTCAACGACATTATGGTGCCGCGACACGAGGTGCTGGGCATTGACCTGGATGACTCGCTCGAAGAGATTTTGACCCAGATTCGCACCAGCCAGCACACCCGGCTACCAGTCTACAAAGGCGATATCAATAACATTATCGGCATGCTACACCTGCGCAATGCAGCACGCTTTCTCTCCCGCGATGAAGTCACCAAAGCGTCGATTGTGCAGGAGGCTCGCGAACCCTACTTCATTCCCGAATCCACACCGCTACATACCCAGCTGCTCAACTTTCAGAAGCAGAAGCGGCGTATTGGCATTGTGGTGGATGAGTACGGCGACGTGGAAGGCCTAGTCACGCTGGAAGATATTCTGGAAGAGATCGTGGGCGAGTTCACCACCGATGTTTCTGAGGATGAAGAGATTCACCAGCAAGATGACGGCAGCCATGTGATTGAAGGCACCGCCAATATCCGTGAAATTAATAAGATGCTTGGCTGGCAGCTACCTACCGACGGCCCCAAGACGCTCAACGGGCTCATCCTTGAGCACCTTGAAGCCTTCCCAGAAGGGCCGGCGTGCCTGCAGATTGGCAATATGCGCATGGAGATTTTGGAGATTCGCGATAATCTCATCACCTCAGCGCGCTGCTGGCAAAAGCTGCGGGTGCCGCGCCGCTAACGACCAATAAGCGCGTTAGCGGCGGTTGGCAAGATCCTGATCCGCCGCCGCTTTTAACGCCCTAACCCGCGCTTCAAGAAACCGCCGCAGCGCTATGTCATCGGCGTCCAGGCGGTTGAGCGGTGAGCCAAAGTGCAAGCTCACCGGCGCCCGAAACCGCTTAGGGCACTTTTTGAGCGCCTTGCCGTTATGGTGGGATGTCCACGACCCCCATAAGCCTGCCAGCCCTGCCGGAATCACCGGCACATCATCCCGAGCGAGAATCGCCTCTAAGCCGCGCCGGAAGGCGTGAATCTCGCCATCCGGGGTCAGTCGCCCTTCAGGAAAGACCATCACGACCTGCCCCTCGCGTAGCGCTGCGCTGACGTCATCCAACGCACGCCTAAGGGCGCCAGGGCTGCGCCGTTCAGACTCAATGGGAATAGCACCGACCAGCTGAAACCACCACTTAAGCCAGGGAGAGTCAAAAATCGGTTGATCCATGACAAAGCGCAGTGGCCGGGGGCTAGCGCCACCGAGCACCAAGGCATCCATAAAGCTGACGTGGTTACACACCACCAGCGCGCCCCCCTGCTTGGGGATATGCTCGCGCCCATGCACCTGCAGTCGGTAGCAGAGGCGCATTGAGACAAAAATCAGCCAGCGTAGCGCTTGGCGGGCCGCATTGACCCACCCCGTCACGTCGCCGCCTCACGATGGCGCAAACCGGCCAAAATAGTGCTCATCAGTTGATCCAACAACTCATCCACTTTCAACTGCTGCCCCTGCCAGTAGCCCAACCGCTCATTCAGCCCAAGCTGGACTAGCCCGTGAACGCTACCCCACAGCGTTCGCCCCAAACGGCGGGCTTCGAGATCATCCAGCGCTGGCTGGTAAGCTTTGATCGAGGCCTCCACTTGGGTAAATAGCGCTTCGATCAAATCGCTTTGGCGCTGATCCAGCTCACCCTCTTGGGCCAACGGGTAATCGAACAGCAGTTGCCAGCGGTAACAATCCTGCTCGGCGAACCGCCAGTAGGCACGCGCCAGGGAGCGCAGCCATGGCTCAGGGTCATCATCGACCAGGCTGGTAATGGTGTGTTGTAAGCGTGCCAAGGTTTCCACATTGACGTGCTGCAATAAGTTATTGAAGCTGCCATATAGCTTCAGTAGGGTGCTGGGGGCGCAGCCGACTTCTCTGGCCAAAGCACGCAGTGAGAGGCCATGGACTGGCTGCTCAGCCAACCACTCATCACAAGCGTGCATGACCTGCGCGTGGAGGGCATCGGGCGCATGCTGTCTAGGACGGGCCATGGCGATCTCTTAAGGTCAACGGCAAACAAGAAGGAATGCCTCACTGCGCTTTAGCGGGAGCAAGGGATACGATAGGATACCTTACATCGAACACTGTTTTCGACACTAAAACACACCATTTCGTGCTTTATTGCGCGAAGTCCCCCGCGATGCAGGTACACTTCCTCGACGATTTTGCTTAAGGAGATAGCTATGACGGGGCGACTGCATGTGCAACATTTACCGCTGACCCGTTTATTACCGACGCTAGCCACTCCTGAGCCACTGGTTGAATCGCCCAACTTAGCGCCTAGAAGGCCCATCTCGGCGATTCGCCTTGAGCAGGGGGAGTATCGACTATCGTCAATTTTCTGGGGCCTGACCCCCCCTTGGCTGGAGGTACTGGATCACGCCCCCCACTGCGCCCGAGCCGAAACCCTTGAAACACGTGCTATGTTTCGCGATGCCTTTAGCGCGCGCCGCTGCGTGATCCCGGTTAGCGGTTTCTATGTTTGGAAAAGCCAGCCGCGTAGCAAGCAGCCCTATCTAGTCACCCAGGTATCCCGTGCGCCATTGCTGTTGGGCGCACTCTGGTGCCGCTACCACACCACGTTAACGGCGTTCACCGATTCCGCAGCCCTGATCACCGTGCCCGCTAATTTACTTTTATCGCCATTAACCGACCGTTTGCCGGTCACTATTCCCAGCCATGCGCTATCCGCCTGGCTCAACCCGGATACGGATTTAGCAACGCTTAATTCGCTATTAACCCCGGCGCCATTGGAACTGTTGGGCGCTTTTCCGGTATCTAAACATGTCAATAATCCCGCCTACCAGTCACCGGCTTGTGCCCACCCCACCGGGTCGATGCTGCGCTGGGCTGTGTCACAGGAGCTGTAATGTTGCAATCCACTTGCTTAACCCGCCGGCGGCTTTTCCCCCAGCGTGCACTGCTTGGCATTATTGCCAGCATCGCGATGATGCCACTCGCCTTCGCCGCGAATGATGACGCCGTTGACGACGCCATTGCTGATACGGTCACCCCGATCATTAGCCCGTATGACAGCCGCGACTACCGGGTTTTGACGCTTGAAAATGGCCTCAATGTATTACTGGTCAGCGATCCGGAAGCTGACAAAGCGGCAGCGTCGATGAATGTACGGGTCGGCAGCGCCCAAGATCCCGATGATCTTCAAGGATTAGCGCATTTTCTCGAACATATGCTGTTTCTAGGCACCGAACCCTACCCAGAATCCGACGGTTACCAGCGCTACATTTCCAATAATGCGGGTTCTCACAACGCCTTTACCGCGCAGCAGGATACCAATTACTTCTTTGATATTGAGCCGTCGGCGCTGCCGGGTGCGCTTGACCGTTTCAGCGAATTTTTCCTTTCACCGCTGTTTAACGCCGACCACCTGGAGAGCGAGCGCAATATCGTTCACTCGGAGTATATGGCGCGCATTCGCGACGAATCCCGGCGCGAAAACGATGTGCTCAACCAACTGCTCAACCCTGACAACCCCACCACCGGGTTTGCCGTGGGTAGCCGGGAAACCTTAGCCAGCCCGCCTGAAGGCGAGGCAACGCTTCGCGAGCGGGTGATCGATTTTTATCACCAGCATTACGACGCCAATGTGATGAACCTGGCGATTGTGGCGCCGCAGCCGCTGGATCAATTGGAAGAGCTGGTAGCCAAACGCTTTGCCGATATTCCCAACAACGACTTAAGCGTGCCGACGATTGACGCGCCGCTGGTTGATGCAGACACGCTTCCCCACTATATCGAGCGTCAGTCGCTGCAGGATCGCCGTCAATTACGCTTCTACTTCCCGGTACCCGACCCCACCGATGACTACCGCACAAAACCCACTCAGGTAATCGCTCACCTGCTTGGCGATGAGGGTGAAGGCAGCCTGCTCGCCGTACTGCGCGATGCTGGACTGGCCGACGGCCTTTCCGCCGGCGTTGGCCGCGGTGATGGCAACCAAGCACTATTCACAGTCTCCATCAGCCTAACGCCCGCAGGCGCCGAGCGCCTTGACGATATTGAAGCCACCCTGTTTGCGGCCATCGAGCAACTGCGCAACGACGGCCTCGCTGAGTGGCGTTACCAGGAACAAGCAGACCTCAATGAACAGGCCTTCCGCTTCCAGCAACATGGCGCCCCGCAGCAGGAAGCCACACGCCTCTCCATGAGCCTATCGCGCTACCCGGTAGAAGACGTGCAGTACGCGGCCTACCGCATGGATGGCCCAGACGCTGAGCGCCAGCAGGCTTACCTGGATGCCCTAACGCCGGATAACATGCTGCGCTTCTACTCGGCGCCGGATGTCGAAAGCGACACCGTCTCACCGTGGTTTAATACTCAGTGGAAAGAGCAAGTACCCGACCAGCCAGGTCAGGCACTGAGTGGCTTGGAGCTCCCTGGCCCCAACCCCTTTATTGCCAGTGATTTAACACTGCAAGAGGGCCAGGATGAGCGCCCCAGCCTGCTGGTCGATACGCCATCGTTTAGCGCCTGGCATATGCAGGATGAACGCTTCGACACCCCGACAGTTGAGTGGCGCGTTAGCCTGCAAAATCCCACCGCCAGCTACTCTGCAGAAGAAGCAGTACTCACCCGACTGCTCGCCAGCTGGCTCAACGACAGCTTGAATGAATCCCTCTACCCAGCATGGCTGGCAGGACAATCGTTTAGCGCTTACCCCCACGCCAGGGGCATGACGCTGTCGTTCTCGGGCTGGCGTGATGGCCAAACCCCGCTGATTGAACAAGCCCTTGAGCAATTAGCGCACGCAGAGATCAGCGACAGCGCCTTTGAGCGGGTGCGTTATCAGCTACAGCGCGAGTGGCGCAACGCGCCCCAGGCGTCGCTCACCGGCCAAGCCAGCCGTACGCTAGGCGAAGCCCTGCTCACACCGCAGTGGTCTAACGCAGAGCTTCTCGCCGCCAGCGAGCGATTTGATCGGGGGCACCTGGAAAATTTCCGCAAGCGCTTTCTAAACGACCTGTACGTCGATGCTATGGCGGTGGGCAACCTGGATGCTGACCTGGCCCGTGAACAAACTCAGCTGATACGCGCCAAGCTCAAGCCACGGCTAACCCGCGACGCCATTGCTAACTTAACCCCCCTTGCGGCCAGTGAGGAGCACCGCGTGCTGCACCCTCACAGTACGCGGGACGAGTCCTTGGTACTGCGCTATTTGCAAGGTCGCGATCAGACCCCAGAGGAGCAAGCCACCACCGCCGTGATCGCCCAGTGGCTGGAAACGCCGTTCTACCAGCAGCTGCGCACCGAGCAGCAGCTCGGCTACATCGTCAACGCAGGTTATTCACCGCTGCTCGAAGCACCAGGCATTGCCCTCATGGTGCAATCCCCCGACGTAGACAGCGATACCATTGCCGAACGTATGGATGCATTTCTTGACGAGGCTAACCAGCGTCTTGAACAACTTAGCGACGATGACTTAGTGCCTTATCGCCAAGCAGTTCACGACCAGTTACGCCAGCGCGATACCAGCCTTTCAGGCATGGCTAACCGCTATTGGCAAGCCACGGCGCTTGAAGACGTTCGCTTCGACCGCCGTGATCAGTTGGCCGAGCTAGTGCTTAACGTTAGCCTTGAGGATATTAAGGCTCTCTGGCCATCGCTGCGCGAGCACACTCTGGACATACGCTTTAACCCAGGCGACGAACCCAGCGATGTCAGTACTTATCGGGAAGCGCGCTCAGCGCTGCCTAAAATGCGTGAATAAACAGCGCTGTTAGACCATCGGTACCGGCTCAGGCATCAAATGCCTGGGCCGGCATCATGGCTTCCACGAACATCACCAGCTCTTCCAGAACCTGCCGCTCGCGATCAGTGAGGGTTTGCTGATTGTACTGCTCGATTTCCCGCGCAAACGCCTTAAGCGTAAAGCCCGCCAAGGCCGGGTCATTGATCCGCATCCAGCGAAACGCCTCCCACTGCTCGCGCTCTTCGCCTTCCAACGTGTCGGGGTAACTGCGCGCACGAAAGCGAAACAGCATCTCTTCCAAACGCGGATCCTGAAACGCAAAGCGCTGACCGACCAGGTCCCACGGTTCCATCTCTCGCACCCGCTCCATCTGCTGACGGTCAGCAGCGGAGAAGAAACTGCCCGAATAGAGCATTAGATCAGGGTCTTGGGGTACATCGTCGTAACCGGCACTAAACACCTCGGCGACCTTAGCGGCGACACCGCTGGCATCGCGCAGGGTTTTCCAGTGCTGCCGACAGGCAGCCACATCTAAGCCTAAGCGCGCGACGATGGTGCCATACTCGCCCTGATGAGGCCCCTCAACGTCTTTCAAAGCACTAGCGGGGAACACCACTGGGCAGCGGTTGATATGGATGATCTTTAGCGGAATGCGCGCCTCGCCTTCGGCGAGATCCTGCTGACTGACAAACACCCGCTCACGAATTTGCTCCGCCGACATGCTCAGCATATCGCTGGGATCAACGCTCAAATCGTAAACAATCACCCCATTAGGGTTTGTCGGGTGCTCGGCCAGCGGCATGACTAGTGCACTACAGCCCCGGCTAGCAGGATAACGGCGGGAGATATGCAGCAGCGGTTTGGCGTTGGGCAAGTCGAGCTGCTTGGCCACCGCGCGCTTACCGCGCAGGCCGAGCAGATAGTCAAACAGCTTGGCATTGCGCACTTTGAGCAACCGCGCCAAGGCGATAGTAGCGCGGACATCTGCCACCGCATCGTGGGCACCCTCATGGGCAATGCCGTTGGCGGCAGTTAAGTGCTCGAGCTTAAAGCTGGGTGCACCGTCTTCGCGCAGCGGCCATTCAATGCCATCCGGGCGCAGCGCATAAAAGGCGCGCACAATATCGATTAAATCCCAGCGGGAATTGCCGTTTTGCCACTCGCGGGAATAAGGGTCAAGCAAATTGCGGTAAAACAGGTGGCGCGAAACTTCGTCATCAAAACGCAGGCTGTTGTAGCCCACTACGCAGGTACCCGGCTCGCTCATGTGGCGCTGAATCTCACCCGCGAACTCTGCTTCGGGGAGACCATGGCGCTGGGCTTTTTGAGGGGTAATACCGGTGATCAAACAGGCAGCAGGATGAGGCAGGTAGTCATCGGCGGGTTTGCAGTAGAGCTCGATGGGCTCACCGATCTCGTTCAGTTCTGCATCCGTGCGCAGTGCAGCGAACTGAGCGGGCCGATCGCGGCGCGGGTCAGCCCCGAAGGTTTCATAATCATGCCAGAGAAAACTGGCAGGGGCAGCATTGGGTGATGCCATGAATAAACACTCCGCTGGGCAATGAAAAGCCCAAGCCTAGCACACCCGCCGCCCCTTTCGCCCCGTCTTCAGTTCCTGGACTTAGCTAAAGGGCTCAGCTCTTTGGAAGCGTAACGTTAAGCTCCAGTACAGAGCAGTTGTCTTCGCTGTCCAAGGAAATTTGAATGGCGTCGTCGTCCACGTGCACGTAACGACGGATCACCTCAAGCAGTTCGCGTTCAAGCATCGGCATATAGTCAGGCTGGCCGCGCTGACTACGCTGGTGCGCCACAATAATTTGCAAACGTTCTTTGGCTACCGAGGCGGATTTCCTGCGCTCACGCTTCAAGAACTCCAGCAGTTTCATCGACGACCTCCCCCGAACATACGGCTTAGCAGGCCTTTGCGTTGCATTTCATGGAAACGCAGCGGCATGTCTTCACCAAGCAGGCGCGATACTGTGTCGCTGTAAGCTTGGCCCGCGTCGCTGGAGATATCGTGGGTGACGGGCACGCCCTGGTTGGAAGCACGCAGTACGGCTTCAGACTCCGGAATCAGGCCCAGCAGATTAATCGCCAAAATTTCGCGAATATCGTCCAGCGTCAGCATATCGCCAGAGGTGACTCGCTCGGGGTTATAGCGGGTAACCAGCAGGTGCTCCTTGATGGGGTCATCGCCCTGCTCAGCGCGCCGGGTTTTAGAGGCCAGCAGGCCTAAAATACGGTCAGAGTCGCGCACTGACGATACTTCGGGATTGGTGACCACAATCGCTTCATCGGCAAAATACATGGCCAACTGCGCACCGCGTTCAATACCCGCGGGAGAATCACACAGAATGTAATCGAAATCTTCTTTCAACTTCTCCAGGATCTCCGCGACGCCTTCCTGGGTTAAGGCATCTTTATCGCGGGTTTGTGAGGCAGGCAGAATGAACAAATTCTCAACGCGCTTGTCGCGAATCAGCGCCTGATTAAGCCCTGCTTCGCCCTGAATCACGTTGACTAGGTCATACACAACACGCCGCTCGCAGCCCATGATCAGGTCGAGATTACGCAGCCCCACATCAAAGTCGATCACGACGGTTTTTTTACCGCGCAACGCAAGCCCTGTGGAGATTGCCGCCGCGCTGGTGGTTTTACCGACCCCTCCTTTACCAGAGGTCACTACAATTATCTTGGCCAAAAGTCACTTCCTTCTTGAAGTCGTTCGTTGCGAGCGCAAGTCAGTGGGCGCTCTGCGCATAACGGGAACGTCAATGTCATCAACATGCCATACTGTAACGGATAGCGTCTTCTACGTCGCTAGGCATGAAGCACCAACGTGCGCTCATACGGAAACATTACCCTAATGGCTTAATTTCGAGCTGTTCTTGCGCAAAGTGCACCTCTGCAGGCTGACCCCGCAGCTGTGCATCGATATCTTCCGAGCGCTTATAATTACCCGCCACCGAAAGCAGCTCGGCGGCCAGTTCACGGCAATAAATGCCCGCTTGGGTGTTACCATGAATCCCCGCCAAAGCACGACCGCGTAGCGCGCCATAAACGTGAATACTGCCGGCTGCCAGCACTTCTGCACCGGCATTCACCGCCCCGATGACGACTAAATCGCCATCAGCAGCGCTGACTTGCTGCCCCGAACGCACGGTGCCACGATACAGCCGGGTGGCAAGCGTTGGCGCTTCCGTCTCGCTCACTGTCTCCTCACGGGTAACCTCATGCACCGGCGAGCTGCTAACACTCTCCAGCACCCGGGCACGCCCCTCTGCCACCGGCGGAAACCACCCCAACCCCAGCGCCCAGGCCGACTGGCGTACTGGCTCGGTGCCGCCGCGCACGGCCACCGGCAACAGTTTATGGTCACGGCACACGGCACAAATGCGCTCAAGAGCTAAGTGGGGTTCATCGAGTTTTTCCACGCTGAGCACAACCGGTGTATGCTGAAAGAAAGCAGGCGACTGGGAGAATTTGCCAGCCAACTGCTGCCGGATTTGTTCCGGATCAGCGCTACTTAACTCCATGACGGTCATCGGCAGCATGCCGCCTTTGAAGGTAAAGGCCACTGCGGCACTATCCACGTTAAGGCTCATGGCCGAACTCCCCGTCATGTTCAGATAAGATAAAGGTAGCGTACTATCACGCATTTCGTCGTCTAGAAACACTGTAGTCTAAAAACAGTGTGTTCTAGAAGCAGTGTGGCCTAGAAAATAGATGCTTGTCACACCATAGTAAGGCCAAGCTAAGCGACAGCGCCGGTGACTGCAACCACCGAGCCGTTTTTTTCACGCTACGCATTTCATACTAGCAGGATGATCCATGCACGGACTGTTAAGACGCCTGTTCGCACCTCGGTGGCAACACCCTGACCCCGAGGTGCGCCGTCAGGCCCTCCAACGACTGAATCCAGAGCAAGCCGAACAGCGCCAGGCGCTGCAATCGCTCACTCAAGATAGCGATAGCCAGATTCGCCTTGCCGCGCTGCTGGCCCTGGATGACTGTGAGGGACTGGTCAATGCTTACCCCCAGCATCAGCAGGAAGAAGCCTGGTTCAATGCCGTTTGCCAACGGCTCAGCGGACGAGAAGGCCATACCGACCTGCACCAGCGCCAATCACTGGTCGAACAGATCGAAGAGTCGCGGGTGCTGAGTGCGGTAGCCTTGCAGGGCGACAACCTTAATCTGCGCCTAGTCGCACTGAGCAAGCTAAGCGATGAGAATGACCTTATTCGTCAAGCCTGCCATAACGGTGTGGCCGCTGTTCGCCATCAGGCCGCCGAACGCATTGAGGACGAAGAGGGGCTTAAGCGGTTAGTAAAAGAGGCGCGCCGCGACCGTCAGGTGGTTCGCTTGGCGCGGGAACGCCTAAACCGCTTGCGTAGCGATGCCCAGTGGCTGGAGGCGGAAGCGCAGCAGCGCGAAACACTTCTGAAACAGCTGGAGCAGCACGCCCGTGCGCCCTGGGAACCACTTTACGGCGGCCGTTTTCGGCATCTTGAACGCCAGTGGGAGCAGCTGACGCAGCCACCCAGCGAGGAGCAGGAGCAGCGCTTTCACCAAGCCCTGCTCAATTGCCGCAAAACGCTACACGACCATGAAACCCAAGAGCAGGCTCGTCAGCAGAGCGACGAGCGCCGCGAGGAAGCCGAAAATACCCGCGAACAGCTGCTTGAAGGGATCGAAGAGACCTTCGATGGCCTGCGCCACGCCTCAGCCATGACCGTGCAGGATATCGACAGCCTGCGCGCCCAGCGCCAACTGCTCGGCCAACGCTGGCAGGCGCTTTCCGATATGCATCCGCCCAGCGAGACCCTGCGCCAGCGCTACACGCAGGCGATACAGCACTACGACCAGTGCTTAGAGGCATGGCAGCGCTGGTGTGCGGTAAGCGCCTCCATCGAAACCGCACTGGCCAGTGGTGACCACGCTACCCTGGCCACACTGATTAGCGAATGCCAATGGCCGGAAGCCTTAACGCCCCCAGCACTGCTCGGCCGCGCCCAAGCGGCTCTCAAGACTGACAACACTGCTCCCGCGCAGCCTACAGAAGACAGCACCACACTGGAGGCCCATGGTGCGGAACTCGACACCTTTGAGCACTTGCTAGAACGCGGCGCCTTTAAAAGCGCCAGCCGCCTGCATCAGCGGCTAAAACCACGCATCGAAGCATTGGAAAGCCCCGCTGCTCAACCGCTCAAAACGCGCTTAAAGCATTTAGCCGCCCGGTTGGCAGAACTACGCGACTGGCGGGGGTTCGTCGCCGGACCCAAGCGCGAGCAGCTATGTGCCAGCATCGAAACTCTGGCTAACGACCCCCATATGGCGGAAGAAGCGCTTGACCGCCACCATCGCCAACTGGTCAAAGAGTGGAAATCACTGGGCGATGCGGCGGCCAACCGCGAACAGTCCGCGCGTTTTCGCAGCGCTTCGGATCGCATCCACGAGCGCCTCGCCCCCTGGCGGGATCAGCTTAGCCAAGAGCGTGAGACCAACCTGCAAGCCCGCGAGGCGCTGTGCGATCAGCTTGAAAGCCTACTGGCCCAGCCCGCTGAAGACGCCGACCCTGATGTGCTGCGGCAAATTCGCGACAAAGCGCGCCACCAATGGCGGCACTATAGCCCCGTGCCACGCGAGCGCTCTGAAACCGTTGGACGTCGTTTCGGCACTATTCGCCACCGTTTGCAGACCTTAATTGATCAACGCGCTGAGACGATCGCCTCACAAAAACGCGAACTGATTAGCCAAGTGAGCGCGCTGCGCGGCGACGACAGCCAACCGTTAGCCCAGCGTATTCACCAGACCAAACAGCTACAGCAGCAGTGGCGAACGCTAGGCCGTGCCCCCAAAGGCGAAGAGCAAACGCTGTGGAAAACTTTTCGCCATGAGTGCGACCAACTCTTTGCCCAGCGCGATGCGCATAAAAATGAGCAGGCAGCGCGCCAGCAACAGCAGTTGGATGAGATGCAGACCCTGATCGACGAAATGGATAGCTGGCAGCCTATTGAGGCCAGCGAGGCGGCCGCACTGGATCGCTTTATCGAACAGGCCAACCAGCTTGAGCCGCTGCCACGCAATCGGCGCAGCGAAGGCATGCAGCGAAGAATGAGCGGGATTGTGCGAGCGCGTCGCGAACGCTTAAATCGCCTGGCGGTTGCCGATACGGTTCAGCAGTGGCACGCACTCATGCCATTAGTAAACGCTCACTTAGCTGCCGACCAGCGCTACCTCAGTGAGGGAACCCCCATCGATGTGGATGCCCAAACGGTGCTTAGCGCCTCGCTTCCCCCCGCCTTTAATGAGGCACATGACGCACGTAATCAACAGCGCCATAACGTGGCAGCACCGCTATCAGACGCAGATCACGCCCGCATAGCCGACTCTCTCGCCAGGCTAAGAGTGCACCTGTCGATGCTGGCCGTGGGTAGCGTGCGTCAAAGCGACGAACCGCTGCGTCTGGCAATTCAGGTAGAGCGCTTGAATGAAGGCTTCAACCAAGCGCGCAGCCGTGATCAAGACGTTGCCGACATCCTGGTTGCGCTATTGGCGCTAGGGCCAATGCCCGCCACGCTATGGGCCGCTGAAGTGGAAGAGCTGGATAACCTGCTAAGCCGACTGGCGCGGGTTCCGTTGCCGTAGCGTTAGCAAGAAAACGGGAGGCTTAATAGCCTCCCGTTTGCGTTCTCCTCTTGAGCTAACCACTAGCCCATAAACTGGCCACCGTTGATATCAATGTTCGCACCGGTGATAAATCCTGACTCCTTATCGGCTAAGAAGGTGACCAGTCGGCCAATCTCCTCTGGCGTGCCATAACGCTTCACTGGAATTGTTTCCCGGATTGCTTCGCGCACTTTTTCTGGAATATTCATAATCATATCGGTGGCGATATAGCCAGGCGATACGGTATTAACGGTAATCCCTTTGGTCGCGGTTTCCTGCGCCAGCGACATGGTTAGGCCATGCATACCGGCTTTCGCCGCCGCGTAATTGACCTGACCAAACTGGCCTTTACGACCATTGATGGAGGAAATATTGATAATCCGACCATAGCCATTTTCAAGCATCATCTCAATGACGCTACGGCAGGTGTTAAACACGCTGTTGAGGTTGGTGTCGAGCACTTCGTACCACTGCTCATAGGTCATTTTCTTCATGGTGCCATCACGGGTAATCCCCGCACAGTTCACCAGCACACTAATGGGGCCATACTTGTCATGGATTTCGCGGGCACCTTCCAGGCAGGCATTGTGGTCAGCAAGATCGACACCCGACAATTCGATATTGTTATAGCCGTCGGCATGCTGCGTTTCTAGCCAGGATTTAGCCTTATCGGGGTTGCGATAACCCGCCACGACTAAATATCCCGCATCTGCCAACGAACGACAAATTGCCGTACCGATACCACCAGTTCCACCAGTTACCCAGGCGACGGGGGCTTGATTGGCCATTGACTACCTCCCTGATATGACAAATGGCTTGGGTCTAAAAGCACCTACATTGCGCCGCAAGCCATTGTGAATAAGCGCGACTGCGCTTGTATTACCCTAGTGCATTAATTGCGTGAACAATGCACCAACGTAAGCTTTTTGTTATGGCTACTTAAAGCATAGCTGCACTTGCCCCATGTTGCCCCAGGTCATAATCAACGGCTATAAGCCAAACGTGTTAATCACCCCATTGACTTCATCTAAAACTTCTGTAGAATACGCCACACGTTGATGCGGGGTGGAGCAGTCTGGTAGCTCGTCGGGCTCATAACCCGAAGGTCATCGGTTCAAATCCGGTCCCCGCTACCAATATTTTGAAAGGCAGATCAGTTACTTACTGGTCTGCCTTTTTTGTTGCCCGCCTTTTCAAAGTCCTCTGTGCCCATATTGTGCCCATACCGTGCCCAACATTTTCATTGCCCCTGAAGATCAAAAATTTGCATGACCTTCAGGCACCTGACGGCAAATTCCTACCCACCATTAATTTCCATACTACGCTCTTAGTCAGACACTGGCGCAGATCTATCTTTAGCCTCCTTGATATGAGTCACCAACTGCTCGATCTCACAATCAAAGTAGTCGCAGAGCTTATCTAGGTTATCCGTCACCGTACTATGCCCTGGATGGTTGATGATCTTAGACAACGTCATCCGATTAATACCCGTTTCTTTTGCTATCTCGCCTATCGTAATCCTGCGCCGTTCTTCAAATTCTTTCTCCGCAATCAGCTCTTTTAAGTGATACCGAATCATCTCTTTGTCCAGTGTGATCATTAAAATTATCAAAAAGGTGTTGAAATAATCATTTGATCGTTTATATTTATAATCGAACGATTAAAAATATTATCAAATGATCACTTGGTCGAGGAGATAGTCTCATGGCCTGCACTTTTTTGACAACAGAAGAGCTAGCATCACTTATCAAGTACGATGCGCGTACTATTCGCCAGCAACTCAAAGATAGTGTGCTCATTGAAGGCACTCATTACATCCGCCCCTTTGGGCGTCGGAAAATCCTTTATATCTGGGAAACTATTCAGGAAGAAATGCTGAAAGCGCCCCCTCGTGAGCAAGCAATCGCCATTCCAATGGCAAACGGAGGCGTATGCCATGGGTAAGGTTCGCGTCCGCCAAGAGAGCAAAAAGCTTTTTATCGACTTCAGGTATGACGGGCAACGTTTTCGTGAACAAACGCTTCTAGACGACAACGCAAAAAATCGTAAGCAGTTGGAGCAGCTTTTACAGCGCATGGAAGCAAAAATGCTGCTCGGCGAATTCATTTATGCAGAGTTTTTTCCTAATAGCAGCAACTTGCAGAAATTGAAGACTTCTCAGCCTACCAATACAGCTAAACCTCGAGTTGTCAGCGATTTAGACACACCGCTCTTCAATGATTTTTCTGATCAGTGGTTCGACGAGAGCAAAATCCAGTGGCGTGCTTCCCACGTCCGCAATGTGAGTTCGATCTTGGATAGCTCGTTGAAGCCAGCGTTTGGGAAAAAACACATCGGAGAGATCACCAAGGCGGACATCCTGGCGTTCCGCACCAAGCTAGCCAAGCGCAAGGGCCGTGGGGCCACGGGGCTGGTATCGCCTAAAACGATCAACAGCCATATGTCCATTTTGCGTATGGTGCTCGATGAGGCGGCCGAGCGTTTCGATTTTGAGACGCCCTACAAAAATATTAAGCCGTTAAAGCTCCAGAAGACGCACATCGAGCCGTTTTCGCTACATGAGGTGCAACGCATCATCGATAACGTCCGCGCAGACTATTGCAACTATTACACGGTGCGCTTCTTTACCGGCATGCGCACCGGTGAGGTCGATGGGTTGAAGTGGAAAAATATAGATTTTGCTAAGCGGGAAATCTTGGTACGCGAAACATTGATCAATGGTGAAACGGAATACACCAAGACCGATGGGTCGCAGCGTGAAATCCCCATGTTTGGTCAAGTGTATGACGCGCTAAAAACGCAGTATGCCGCCACTGGGCATATGAGTAAGTACGTGTTCTGCAATCAGTTGGGGCAGCCACTTGATCACAATAATGTGACGAAGCGCGTGTGGTATCCCTTGCTCAAGTCTCTTGGGCTGACCAAACGCCGTCCTTATCAAACACGCCATACTGCCGCGACACTCTTTTTGGCTTCTGGTGAAAACCCAGAATGGGTAGCGCGCATGCTGGGTCACAGTTCCACCGAAATGCTGTTCAAGGTCTATTCCCGTTACGTCCCCAATGCCACCCGTATGGATGGCTCTGCCTTTGAGCGTTTGTTAGGCAACACCACGCCCACTAAGCCCCAGAAGGAGCAGCGCCATGAAACGGCTTGATAACGCCCCTACTCACCTGTCTCGCACCTTCACGGGCACTTACCGCCTTACCGGACGTGTGGTGGAGTTTGACAACGCGAAAACGCCATTCTTAAAACTGCGGCTGAGTGATTGCATGGGAGATCAAATCGCGATGCTCAACTTGAGCAAAACAACAGTACCTGAGCGCATCGGCCATCTGGACTTTATTACCGCCTCCGGCGTGAAGTGTTTGTCAGGCCAATTCATTCTTGATGAGTTCCGCAGGGCGTCCCGGAATGAAGTGGCCTCTATGGATACCCTGCAATCGCTGCCACGGGTGTACTCCCCGATGCCTGAGGTATTCGACAAGTTAGTCGCGACCGTACAGTCGCTTCGATCAGACTGCCTTCGAGTGTTTTTGACACGGGTACTGGAACGGAAGGATCGTCTTGAAGCTTTTTTGAATGCGCCCGCCAGCGCCAATTATCACCATGCGTATCCAGGTGGTTTGCTAAAACACTCGCTGGAAGTTGCCAATCACTCAGTGGCTATGCTGCGCCTTAACGAGCCAACCATGCCTCGACTCATGCAGGAAGCCTGTTTCGTGGGAGGACTATTGCACGACATTGGTAAGACATATACTTATGACTCCAAGGGCAAGCCAAATGCCGCCTGGAAACTCTGCAGCCATGACGTGTTTACGCTAGAGGCTTGTGCCTACGGGCTTACATACTTGGATGCACATGAACCCGACATTGCGATGACATTACGCCATGTTTGGACATGTGCTTCGCCAGGCGCTCGCTACGGACAACCCGCAGCAATGACGTTGGCCCGTTATATTCGTGACGCGGATGGGCAAAGCGCGATGGCCGATAACCAACAGCGGGCTTTTCGCCGTCAAACTAACAAGGGATTTGGCCGACTCGGACAAAACCTTTTTTGGCAACCTCAACTACCTGCCGCAGCATCTCATTGATGCCGTCTTCTACTCATCGACTTGAGCCGCCAGCTTTTGGTGTGGCGTTTCTATCAAAGCAAAAGAAAAATTTTATGACCATGCCAAGTGAACGCACGCGCTCGGTCATCCAGACCCGAGAGTTCTTGATCGAGCTAAGCCGTAACACTGACTTTCCAGAAACCATCCGCAGGCAAGCAAAGCAGCTATTAAGGCATTACCCGTCACAGATAGAGATGCTAGACGCTGGCCAACTGGAAGAGCACCTTACTGATGGGACTATATTCCAGCCTATTTTTAGCTCTGCTATTGAGGGACTCTAAAGTGTAGCACTACTCATTCAGGGGGTGACGTCGCGACAACCGACAATTACTGTATACCGGCTAATTGATCACGCCATGCCCCGCCGAAGAGCATTCGGTAAAGAGCTCCTTCTAGTGTCATTCGTGGATCGGGCTTTAGATAAATGCCTTATTTAAGCAGGATAATTTTCTGCTCCGAACAGTGCTCATTGTTGAGCATTAATCGAGGCATTACAGGCTCGTTAGGTGGGGGCTTGGTAATCTCTACTCTGCGGGTTTGGTTTTATTCTGAAAAAATTCCTGTCCAGAAATTTCAATAGTCCCTAGTAAAGAAAGGAAATGCATTGCCTGTGCTAGATTGCTAGTTATAACGCTTTTATAGAGACGAAGACCCTGCCATAAGAAGATGGCAGGGTCGGTGTCAGCGAAAAGATTACGCTGTCTTATTACGCTTTCGCTGGCGGTATTGATCTACCACCACGGCAGCCACAATGATCGCCCCTTTTACGATGTCCTGGTAATAAGCATCGACACCGAGAAAGGTAAAGCCGCTGAGCATCACGCCTAGGATCAGGGCGCCGATCACGGTTCCCGCAATGCGCCCGACGCCACCCGCGAGGCTGGTGCCGCCAATGACGGCGGCAGCGATAGCATCAAGTTCATACATGATGCCCATGCCCGCCTGCCCGGTCCCGGCGCGAGCAGCAGCCACCACCCCGGCCAACCCGGCCAGCGTGCCCGCAATAGCATACACCACCACTAGGTGACGACGCACGTTGATGCCGGAGACACGAGCCGCCTGAGGGTTGGCACCGATGGCATAGGTGTACTTGCCGTATCGGGTGTATTTCAGGGCGATATGGAAGACCACCGCCACGGCGAGGAAGATGATCACGGGGTTGGCGCCGGAGCCGATCCAGGTGAACTGGTCGGTGAGCATGCTCACTGGCTGACCGTCGGTGTAGGCACGCGCAAGGCCACGGGCACTGACCATCATGCCCAGGGTGGCGATGAAGGGCGGAATCATGGCGAAGGCAATCAAGGCGCCATTCACCAACCCGGCCAGAGCCCCAACCAGTAGCCCCGCCAGCAGCGGTATAATCCAGGGCAGGTCGGTCAGCGCCGGATAGACCGCCCGCAGGTACTCAGACTGCTGGGCCAGACTGGCCGTGACCATGGCCGTTAACGCTAGCACCGAGCCGGAGGACAGGTCGATGCCGGCGGTGATGATGACCTGGGTGACACCGATAGCAATAATACCGATGATCGATACCTGCAGGATAATGATCAGCAAGCGCTGCTGATTCATCAGGAAAGAATCACCGCGCAAGACCCAACCGAGGATCTCGAAGAGGACGGCAATGCCGACAAGGACGAGAAATATGCTGACTTCCGTCGGTATCTTACGCTTGCGTTTCCGAGGAGCTTCGAGATGTTGTCCGATATCCTGCTTCTCTTTAGCATGGGTAGCCATGTTGGTTCACCTGTTTATTGTCGATAACGAGAGTCAGTGCTCGGCGACCGGCGGTGCCACCTGCGAGGAGGCGAGTGACATGATGTTGACCTGGTTGGCTTCGCTTCGATCCAGGACGCCAGTAACCCTGCCTTCATGCATGACCATGATGCGATCGCTCATGCCAAGCACTTCGGGTAATTCTGAGGAAATCATGATCACCGCCATGCCCTGGGCAGCAAACTTACTGATCATCTTGTGGATCTCGGCCTTCGCGCCTACATCGATGCCTCGGGTCGGCTCGTCAAGAATCAAGATGCGAGGATTGGTCATCAGCCAACGACCAATCAGCACCTTCTGTTGGTTGCCACCAGAAAGATTACTGATGCGCTCATCGAGACTCGGTGTCTTGACCCGCATCATCTCCCTCATCCCGTCGCATTCATGATCCAGACGCCCCTGCTCCACGAAGGGGCCCTTGGTATAACCATCGCGGAGTACGGCCATTTCCATGTTCTCGATCACCGAGAGGCCCAGAAAAAGCCCCGTCTCCTTGCGGTCCTCGGTGAGCAGAGCGAGACCACGCAACATTGCTTGGTGGGGCGAGGAGATTACCGTCTTCTGGCCATCGATGGCGATGCTACCGCCGGTGGCTGGCGTAATGCCGAATAACGTCTCGGCGACATTGGTTCGGCCTGAGCCCACCAGGCCAGCGATGCCGAGGATCTCTCCGGCGCGCAGATGGAAGCTGACGTTTTCGAAGACGCCATCCAAGGCAAGGTCCTTGACAGAGAGCACCACGTCCCCGATCGGGACCTCCTCCTTAGGGAACATCTGGGTGACTTCGCGACCCACCATAAGCTGGATGATCTTATCGGACGACAGTTCACTAGCGGGCGCCGCATGAACAAACTGACCATCGCGGAATACCGAAATGTCGTCGGCGATCTCAAACACCTCGTCCATCTTGTGGGTGATATAGATGATTCCCTTCCCCTGGCTCCGCAAATCACTGATGATTTTGAACAGGTGTTCCACTTCACGATCGGCCAGGGACGAAGTGGGCTCATCCATGATCAGTACGTCAGATTCATAGGAAACCGCCTTGGCGATCTCGATCATCTGACGCCCGGACACGGTAAGGTGACGTACCTCCTGCTCCGGATCCATTTCGATGCCCAGGCGCTCGAATAGGGCTTCGGTCATCTGGTTCATTCTGCTATGATCGACAAAGCCGAAGGCGTTGAGGGGCTCACGGCGAATCCAGATATTCTCGGCGATGGTCATGAAGGGCATCAGGTTGAGCTCCTGATGAATCATGGCGATACCGGCCTCCAGGGCATCCAACGGACCGTGCAGGGTCAGTGGCTTACCACGCAGTCGCACTTCGCCTTGGTCGGGGATGTAGACGCCGGCGATGATTTTCATCAGGGTTGACTTACCCGCACCATTCTCTCCCATTAAGGCATGGACGGTACCCGGCTTGACCTTTAGCTGGACATTGTCCAGGGCGACCACACCAGGGAAGGTCTTACGAGCCTCGAAAACTTCCAGCAAGTAATCGCCTGCAGGACTAGAGGACTGGTGTTCAGTAGTCTTTGTCACCATGGGATATACACTCCACAAGCGCAGATATCGACCCACCGTCGGCGGGTCGAATTCAGCATTATTCGGTGAGGAAGTTGTCGAGATTCTCGGGGGTCACCAGTTCAAATGGCACCATGGTGCGCTTGTCCACTGGTTCGCCATTGATCAGGCTGAGGGCTGCATTAAGGGACGCAACAGCCTGCCCCTTTGCGTCCTGAAAGACGGTTACCGCCAGCTCGCCACGCTGTATGGAATCGAGAGCAGCAGGGGTGCCGTCAATGCCGGCGACAAACACTTCATCAGGGGATACACCATATTGACGCATAGCAACGAGAGCTCCGAGTGCCATTTCATCGTTGTTGGCGGCGACCGCATCGATCTGTTTGCCACCTGCGATCCAGTTGGTCATCAGGTCCATGGCTTGAGTCCGAAAGAAATTGGCAGACTGCTCGGCGACTATCTCGATATCGGGATAGTCGCCGAGGACCTCTTTAACGCCTTCGACGCGATCGAGCGCCGAGCTTGAAGTCAACTCACCGACCATGATGGCAACATTGCCTTCCCCACCCATAAGCTCGGCCAACCTCTCCATCTGCAATCGACCTGCTCGGACATCGTTAGCGCCAACGAAGACTACGTTATCCTGTTCGAGGTCATTTCCCACAGGTTCCTTGTTGACATAGACCAATGGGATATCGTTCTCCGATGCCGCCTTCGTCATCATGCCAGTGGCAGCAGAATCTACTGCAAAGGTGATGATGGCATCGACATCCTGTGCGGCTAGGCTCTGGACGTTACTGAGCTGGCGACCGATGTCACCCTGAGCATCCAGAAACTGAATATTGATGTCTCGAGAATCAGCTTCTTCTTGCATCGATTGACGAAGAGAGGTAAGCCAAACATCATCGAAGTAAGCTAAGGACACACCGATGGTTGTCTCGGCCATGGCAGAAGTGGAACAGGCGGCGAGTACGGCAGCACCAAAGAGTAGACGTTTCATGGTTATTTCTCCTAATTAAGGTTTTGTTATGATCACCAGCTAACGGACGTCGGTTTTACATTTTTTGGCAAATACGCTGGAGAGTTCATTGCTTCCGCGTCCGTTGAAGCTTGTGGATGAAACATATACTGCGCTTGCAGACGCATCAAACACGGCTCCTATACTTTAGTACAATCAAAAAACCCAAAAATCGCCTGACAAAAAAATATAACCCACTGATTTAAATTAATTTATTTTTTACCTTCATACCATTTTTGCGTTTATCGAAAAAGAGATTTTGCTCTTAGGTATTTCGTGAGAACAAGCACTTACCTATGCTAAATATGCCTAAACAGAGGCCCTGAACTAAAGGCCACCTCATTCGCCATGGGCCTACCACTTCAGAATGCCCGATGGCAACTCATTGATCACAAAGCGTAATTATAAAACAGGAGGCGATATGAAGATCAGTCCCACTACCCGATTAGGAGTAGCGTGCTTAGGGATTACCCACCCGCATACCTCAGGACGCGTCAAAGCCCTTAATAAGATGGAAAATGTCGAAGTCACATGCGCCGTGGATGACAGCCATCTTACACCCGTTTTTGCCGATGCCTTTGGCTTGGAGATTCGCAACAAGCAGCAAGTGATGGAGGACCCTAACACCCAAGTGGTCATCATTCACTCCAAGAGCGACAAGATGGCAGACCTTGCCATTGAAGCGCTTGAGGCAGGTAAGGCGGTACTCGTCGAGAAGCCAGCAGGACGCAACTCGGACGACGCAAGACGCATTCGAGATGCCGCAGAGCGTACAGGTGGTTTGCTACAGGTCGGCTACTGCTGGCGGCACGCGCCATCCGTAGCTGCCATGCACGAGGCGCTGAAGAGTGGACGCCTGGGCAAGGTCATGCAGGTACGCGCTCACGGAGGCACCTCTCATGATGAGGCTGCCACCAGTCACCTGAACCAGCCCGAAGACATGGGTGGGGCGATGTTCGTCATTGGCTGTCACCTTATCGATCAAATCATCCACCACTTCGGTATGCCACTTTCTGTAAACGCCCGGGTCTCCAAATTCCCTGGCCAGATGGATGAGAACTTCCGGGAAGATGCTGCCGGGGCTGTCCTCAACTACCGTGACAAGATGGTGGTGGTGGACTTCTTCTCTTGGGATCCCCTTCCCTGGCTGGAGAGCTGGAACATTACGGCCTATGGCACCGATGGCATCATGCATGCCAACCCCCTGCCAGCCAGTTACAAGATTTACGACACTGGCCGACAAGGCCACAATCGTGGCTGGAGCGCGTGGCAAGATACGACCTTCCCGCTGCAGTGGGCATCGAAGAAAACCGAGTACTCTCCAGAACTAGCTGAGATTGGCAACCCCTTCTTCTTCGAACGCGAGGCGGAGGCTTTCGTCAATTCGATCCGAACCGGTACGCCGTCCCAAGTACCGGCCCAACAGGCCCTCAATGTCAACCTGCTGATCGAGGCATTGTTCGCGTCATCTCAGCAATCTGGCGCCGAGGTCATCCCTGGAACCTAAAAAGACGAAGTAAAAGGTTGCTGCCCAGGCCACCAACCTAGGCTTAAAGCAAAGTGTTGGCACTTTTGTCAGCGCTTTGCTTATATGTGTTAATACTAAAAGTAACCCTCCTCTTCCCCAACAGTTTTGATTCCCAACAGAGAAACTATATTAGTTGATACTGCAAAACCATTCTCTGTGCAAGATCAATGCTATCCCTTGATTTATCTTCTATTCTTTACCGGACGCGTTATCCCTACTAAGTGAATAACGATAGTCCTGGCCATGAACCGCTTTGCTGCCCTATGCTCAAACATTAACCGCCGCACCTGCGGTTTTCAGCGCTTCTGAATACCCTCCTTGGAACACCTGTGATGTTTTCCGATACCCCCAAGCGTTTTCTGAAGCGATTGTTAAGCTTTGCAACACCCTTCCTCAGTGCTAAATCGATTTCCTTCGGAAAATATTGGCTAAACAGTCCACTGGTATTTTCATTAATGCCATGTTGGCATGATCAGTACGGTCACAAAAATAGGACTTTCTCAGCAGCCGTCCCAGTGCTCGGTGAACTCCTAACCGTTAACCGTAAGAATAACGTTAGGGAGGCTCTGAAAAAGTCTCTGCCTTCAGCGATAATACGAACATCGTCAACTGCATAGGGTTCAGTGCTGCCATGGATCAGATCACCTTCTCCGAAGCCGAGTACCAGAACAAAAAGCGAAAGACTCGCCGCGAACTCTTTCTGGAGCGGATGGACAAGCTGATCCCCTGGACGCAGCTGGAGAAGAAGGTAGCCCGTTATTACCCCAAGGGCGAGAGCGGGCGGCCTCCGTATCCATTGTCTGCCATGCTTCGAGTTCACTGTATGCAGTTGTTCTACAACTTGAGCGATCCGTCAATGGAAGATGCTCTCTACGAGATCGAGTCCATGAGGCATTTCGCCGGTTTGAAGCTAGACCGATTGCCGGACGAAACGACGATTCTCAAGTTTCGTCATTTTCTAGAACGACACAGCCTTGGCAAGGTGCTGTTCCAGGAAGTGAACAAACACCTGACGAAAAACGGCCTAATGTTGCGCGAAGGCAGCATTGTTGATGCCACTATCATTTCTGCGCCTAGTTCTACCAAAAACAAACATGGCAAGCGCGATCCGGAGATGCACCAGACTAAAAAAGGTGGCTCCTGGCACTTTGGTATGAAAATGCACATAGGTGTCGACGACAAACTTGGGTTGATTCACAGCATCGACACCACGGCTGCTAATGTGCATGACATTGTGCCTGCCGATAAGCTGCTTCACGGTGAAGAGCAGCGCGTCTTCGGTGATGCCGGTTACCTGGGCATTCAAAAGCGAGACGAGCTCCATCACCGCTGCGACGTCTCTTGGTATATTGCCAGACGGCCTGGCACGCGAAAGAAGTTGGATGCCAAGCAACAGAAAGTCGAAAAGATCAAAGCCAGCATCCGAGCCAAGGTGGAGCACCCTTTTCGGTACATCAAGCAAGTCTTTGGTTATGGCAAGGTTCGCTATCGTGGTCTTGCTAAAAACACCCAGCGCCTGCACCTGCTGGCGGCGTTCAGCAACCTGCTGATCAGTGAAAAATACCTGTGGGAATAGGGCTATTGCGCCCGTTTTCCGCTTAATGAGCGGTTAACGGGCAAAAAATGCACAAAGAACGGGAAAATAGTGCCTAAATTTGCAATTTTTTATCAGCTCAAGTGAGCGTTGACGAATATCGGTAATTATTCAGACCTTCCTTAGGTAGCCAACGTTGTAAGGCCAGTTGATCCAAAATTCACGTTAAAAACAACACACCAATAGCACGCTAGGGCACGATGGTCACGGCTTCATGGGCAGCTTCGTCGACAACAGTGGGGTTCTTTATCACGCGCCTGTCGGCGGTACGATCAAACACAAAATTCATTGACCAGACCTGCTGGACGGTACAAAGAGTGCCCAGCTGCTTTCGATCAGCCATGGGAACCTTATTGCGATTGCGTTGAAGTCAGGTAGAGGAGCTCAACACACTTATAATTGACCTGCTCTCCGAGTTGACGCAGTTTCATGCAGATCAAGCCAGCCTCGTAGCGACGCGATACCAATACACGTTCACGCAATGTCTCATCGCAGTCAGGGGCGGGTTAATAGCGCAACGTACCGGCACTCATGAAGATGACAAGGAGCCCTCGACACTCACTTAAGCCGAGCGAGATTTCACACGCACCACGTATCAGTGTGCTGGGGTGCTCACCATTTTTTTCACCGACTCGCTAGCGATCTCCTGATCTTGCCCAGTAACGATGGACATCTCAAGAATGTAATACACTGCAGTGAGGTGGACCATGGCAAGATCGACGACATCAATGAAGAAAAAATCCTATACCCGTTACTCAGAAGCTTACCGGCAAGAAGCGTTAGCACTCGCTGATCGCATTGGCGTTGCTGCAGCGGCTCGTGAATTGGGTCTACATTCGAGTCAGCTTTATCAGTGGCGTTCTAAGGTTCAGCAACAACAAGATACATCGGAGCGAGAGCGGTCACTAGCAGAAGAAAACGCTCGCCTGAAGCGACAGTTAGCCGAAGCCAATGAGGAGCTGGCCATCACAAAAAAGGCCGCGGTGTACTTTGCGAAGAGCCTGAAGTGAAGTACGCCTTTATCCATCGTCATCGCCAGGCTTTCAGTGTTCAGCGCATGTGCCATGTTGTTGGGGTCGCTCGAAGCGGCTACTACGCTTGGCGACAGCGCGAAGGAGGTCTGTCTCTAAAGCGCAGCCAGCAAGCCGTTCTCGATAAGCGTGTGGCTGCGGCGTTTCACCAACGTAAAGGCCGCTCAGGCGCCCCGAGATTAGCTCTAGACCTGCAAGATGACGGAATACCGGTGAATCGCAAGACCGTGGCTGCCAGCTTACAGCGACAAGGCCTGCGTGCTAAAGCTGCCCGTAAGTTCAAGGCCACCACAAACTCTCGACATTCGCTACCTGTTGCGCCAAACCTGCTAGAGCAAGACTTCAGGGCTTCAGCCCCTAATCAAAAGTGGGTGGGTGATATCACCTACTTGGCGACGGGTGAAGGTTGGCTTTATCTTGCTGTGCTAATTGATCTTTACTCTCGCAAAGTCGTTGGTTGGGCAATGAGCGAGCGTATGACGGCAGATCTTGTCTGTGATGCACTACAAATGGCGCTATGGAAACGTAAAATGCCAACAGGCGTGATCGTCCATTCAGATCGAGGTGGTCAGTACTGTTCGACGCTGTATCAGTCGCTACTGACGCGACATGAACTCAAGTGCAGTATGAGCGCGAAAGGCAACTGTTATGATAACGCCTGTGCCGAAAGCTTCTTTCACAGCCTCAAGGTGGAAGCGATCCACGGCGAGAACTTTAAAACGCGAGATATGATGAGACGCCAGGTGTTTGAATACATCGAACTGGACTACAACAAGCAACGACGGCACAGTGCTATAGGGATGATCAGCCCAGAGGCGTTTGAAGTCCGAATGATCGCTTAAACGAGTGTCCACTGTTGCTGGGTAAGATCATCCATCTCCAGTAGCGAATCAGCGAGCAGCTGCTTTAATCGCGTATTTTCGGTTTCGAGTTCTTTGAGTCGTTTAGCATCCGGTAAGCTCATTCCGCCAGAATTGCTGCGCCAAAGATAACAACTAGCTCCCGAGAAACCGTGCCGATGGTATATCTCCTTGATGGATCGCCCTACTTCGGCTTCGCCCGGGAACCAATGATCTGTTCTTCACTGAAAAGCTTCTTCATGTTCAATCTTGTTATCTATAGAACCCGGCTCTAATGTGTAGCGCGCTATTCAAGCAGAGGAAAACGTCGGCTGAATCAGACTATCTGCCAGCTCATTGATAAACTGCGGAACCAGAAAAGTCTAAGAGCTCTGAGTCAATTGCGGATCCGCTTGAAAGTGACCTGCGAGTGCCGCGAAAAGCCGGTGTTGGGGATCGTCATCAAGATCAACAGCAGGAGCATCATCGTGTTGACTGAGGGGAGTACCCAACAATACAAGGTCAAGCTGGAGTTATTAAGACGCTGCATGACGTAAAGTAAATCAATTATGTCGCGAAATGAACGCTTACGCTGAAGTTACGCTCTCAGGTGCAGATGGATGATTGATCGTGTCGAAGAAAGCCTGAATGTCCAAGACGGTGACACAGCCAACGCCATTCTCTATAGGCCATCCCATACTATATTAATCGTCTGTTTGCCCTGAGCAAGCAGTCAAGGAAATCATGCTCGTAGGAGGGATCCAGCAGGGCCAACCGGCACACTGCAGGATCTTGTCTTTAAGATGCGAGTTCTGTTCGGCCAAGTGGTTCGCCTATCTCTCTTGGGAATAAGAATACACCTCACCAGCGGGCCCCGATAGCGACCAACCTTGGCGGCCTACAGCAACCGTTGGAAGGCAAGCTCCTTGGAGAATATAAGCCCCTTTTAAACCGCATAGTCAACTTGATGCCTTGCGATACGCATGCCGTCTAATTCTTTACTCACACGCAAATGCTCTGGGTGTGAAGCATAGCTTTTTAGTGCATCCAAAGAATCGAACTCGGAATACAGCACCACGTCGCAAGCATAATCAATATTGCTAACATCCACACCTATCTCAATCACTCTCATACCCGGTATTTTTCCCTTTAGACCCTCGAATGCTGTCTTCAGCAATTCAATATGTCGGCGCCTTTCATGATCAGTCTCACCCTTGACGTCCCACATGACGATATGCTTTACAGTACTCATCCGCATTTCCCTCTACTTGAAAAAGGCTCGACAGCGCCTTCGCACATCGGGCCAAGAAAAGAGCCTTTACTCGGCTTCAGTATTTAATACGAAATCGAAATCCATGGTATAAAATGGGATGTCGGAATGATTACCGTAAGGTGTTATACCTTTTTCATGGCGGATCCAATTGGCGATGAGCGATGAGCGGACGCCAAACACAGCATCGGAATCCAGATAGTCGCCCCCTTCACGAAAAACGTGTGTTACGAGGCGCTCATAACCGGGAGCTGTGATCATGAAGTGCAAATGAGCGGGGCGCCATGGGTGTCGATTCAAGGCCTCCAGCATTTGTCCCACTGGTCCGTCATGAGGAATCGGATAGGCCTCGGGTATGATCGACTTAAAATAATAGTTTCCCTGCTCATCGGCGTTCAGTACTCCACGTCCCTGGTATTCTTCTAGGTTGGATGACTGCACATCATAGAAACCAGCATCGTCTGCCTGCCAGACTTCAATTCTGGCATTTGGAATGCGATCACCCTTTTGGTTAATTATCTTGCCTCGAACATACCATGGCTCCCCTGTCATACCATTGCTGATATCGTCGCCTAGTTTGTAATGAGGGGCCCCCTCCACATGGAAAGGACCGAAAACGGTGGCCTCTGTGCATCCTGCAGGCTTTTTGTGATTCTGCGCAATGACTAACGTCGATAGCCCTAAGGTGTCTGACAAGAGAATGAACTCCTGGCGACTCGGACTGCATATCTGCCCGACTGATGTCAGAAACTCAATACCATACTGCCACTCTTCTTCGGTAAGGTTGACCTCACGGGCGAACGCGTGCAGTTGCCGCACAAGGCTGCCCATTATCTCTTGAAGACGGTCATCGCCGGTTCTTTCGTTGCTTTTCAAAACAGCTTGTGTAATGGTTCTTTCGTTTAAGTTTTGCATTATTCCTCCTTCAAATTAATATTACCCAAAATACCTTTTCATTAAATAATAGATAACAGCCCGATCTAACAAAACATCGTTATTGAAAAAGGCTTTTTCTATACGGAAAAACTGCTTTAAAAATGGAGAGCCCACATAATGGACAGAATAACCGAGCTTGAGCTTTTTGTTCATGCAGTGGATCTAGGCACATTGTCCAAAGCCGCCGAGCTTCTCGATATTTCCAATGCCAGTGCCACACGACATTTAAATTCGCTGGAATCTAGACTGAAAGTCCGTTTACTGGAGCGCAACACTCGTCGCTTATCACTGACTAAGATCGGTCATGACTTTTATCAGCGCAGTAAGAATTTATTGAACGAATATCACGAAGCGGAAGCCGCCGTTAACTCATCCGTCGTAGAGCCAACAGGAACTCTTACCGTTACGGCGTCTATTTCATTCTCAAAACTACATATCGCACCACTGCTACCTGAGTTCAAGAAGCGTTACCCAAGAATCAAGATTCATATCGTAGGCGCAAACCGTTACTACGACATCATGGATAGTGGGATCGACCTTGCCATACGTACTCGAGAATTCGAGCCAGACTCCAATATAACGGTTCGGCGACTCGCAGAGAATCGGCGTGTGCTTGCCGCTTCACCCGAGTATTTGCGCCGCAGAGGGGCCCCTAAAAAAGTAGATAAACTTAGTCATCATGACATGATAGTTTATAGTCATGCTTACAACCCTTATCGTCTCAATTTTAGTCGTGGTAGCGACAAGGCCTCGGTAAATATTGAGCCCATACTTGAAAGTAATGATGGACAGATAATCCGCTCAGCTGCTCTCGCGGGCCTTGGCATTCTCGTACAGCCGATGTACGTTATCTATGACGATCTAGTTGCAGGACGGCTTATTCCCGTTTTACAAGACTGGCACCTTCCCAAGCTAATCATTAACATCGCTTTTCAAGAACGACGCTATATGCCCGCCAAGACACGCCTGTTCATTGATTTCCTTCTGGAAGACTTCCGCAAGAAAGGCTTTGAGGGAAACTGGAACACGCTATGAGTCGCAGAGGCACGCCTAGGTTACAGGCGTGCCGGGCTCTCATCTTTATGATGGTCGGACTCCCTCGAAGGCATCCTGCAACAGTTTCCGAATACCCTCGCGCTCTATTGGACGAGGGTTCCAGTAAGGATTGGCGAGAGCAATGTCCGTAGCGCGATCCAAGTCGGTTTCAGTTAGTCCCAATTCACTCAGCTTCAAGGGCGCACCCAGGCGCTTTGCAAGATCGTAAAGTGCTGCCCCTGGCGAGGATTGCTCGTTGCCCAATGCTCTGGCTATGCGCCTTGCCGCTTCCGGTGCGGCCTCGGCATTGAACGCGATGGCGTGGGGCAACACCACAGTGTGGGTCGGAGCATGAGGTAAATTGAAACTACCCCCCAACGTATGGCAGAGTTTGTGGTGCAACGCCATGCCCACATGCCCCAGCACTGTGCCGCAGAGCCAGGCACCATACAAGCAATCGCTGCGTGCAGCGTAGTCATCAGCATTACTCACAAGCGCCGTTAGTCCCTGCGCCATCGACCGAATGCCTTCTTCGGCCATCAATGACATTACCGGATTACCATCCTGGGCATAGAGACCTTCGGCAGCATGGGCAATTGCATTCATGCCACTGGTGATCGACAGCTCGATCGGCAGGCTCAGAGTCAGGCTAGGATCATAGATGACTGTCTTGGGTAGAACTCGCGGGTCCTTGCCGGTCCTTTTCAGCCCCTGTTCGGTCAAACCATAGACCGGCGTCATTTCGGATCCCGCATACGTGGTCGGGATCGCCAGGATCGGCAGTTCGGACTCCATGGCAATGGCCTTGCCAAGTCCTGTCGTCGATCCGCCACCAATGGCCACGGCACAGTCAGCCTGCAGCTGCTTGGCCACTTTTTGAGCCTCACGGGCCGTTTCAATCGGCACGTGCATGACGGCCTTGTCGAAGATTCCCGCCGCCCGAGAACCCAGTAGATCGGCAACGTGTTCGGCCTGCTTCCGCTGATCAGGGGTACACAGAACGAGCGCACGATGTGCTCCGAGACGCTCGATTTCACTTGCTAACTCTTGCAGCGAATCTTTGCCGAAAATCACCCGAGCGGGTTGAGCACTGTAAATGAACTTGTCTTTTGCCATCAGTGGCTCCAGAAAAAGCCGACGCACACAGCCACCTGACCTGAATGAAGCGCCGAGTCGGTAAGGCACGCCGGAAGGGAGGAAACTATCGTGTTTTGAGGGAAATCGTGCATCCGTGCTGGGACGCCACATTCGCATGTTGTCTTGATCGCTTTTCTATTCAGAGAATTTCATTTAGTGCCACACGACGACCCTCGCGAAGTGATAGTTCGGCAGCTTCGGCCAACCGAAGCGCCTCAAGTCCGTCCTCGGCGGATGCCAGGGGCTCGCTTTGTTCGCGCCAGGCCCGGGCAAAATCCACGATTTCTCGTCCATAGGCTTCGGCATAGCGCTGCAGGAAAAACCACTTCGGCTTCTCCTCGACTTCGCCAAGCTCACCGGTGAAGCGTAGCCGTGTCTCACTCTCGTTCTGCGCCTGGAGCATGCCGGAGCTCCCGAAGGCTTCGATGCGCTGATCGTAGCCGTAACAGGCGCGACGTGAATTATTGATATGGCACAACCGCCCACTCGACGTAGTCAGGGTGACCATGGCGGTATCGATGTCTCCCGCATCACCGATGTCCTGATCAATGAGGCAGCTGCCGGCGGCCTGGATATGCGTGATCGGTTCATTCAGCAGCCAGCGTGCCATGTCGAAGTCGTGAATCATCATATCGCGAAACAGTCCCCCCGATGCTGCAACATACTCGGCCAGCGGAGGCGCAGGATCGCGGCTGATGATGGTCAGGGTCTCCAGCGTGCCGATACGCCCCTCTTCGAGTCCATGTTTGAGAGCGGCGAACTGCGGATCATGACGACGGTTGAAACCAAGCGCACAAGTCACCGGATGCTCAGCCAGCACCTTAAGGGCTTCTCGAGTCCGCGCCAAATCCAAGTCAATCGGCTTTTCACACAAGATCGCCTTGCCGCTACGCGCCGCTTGCTCGAGATAGTCCGCATGAGTCGGAGTGCTCGAGGCAATCAACACGGCATCTATATCGGGCGAGGCAAACACCTCCTCGGCATCCATCACTCGGCTACCATACCGTTCGGCCAATTCCTCGGCCGCCGGGCGATGAAAATCGGTCACCGCGGCCAGAGTGATCTCTGGTTGGGCAGCAATGGCTTCGGCATGCACCTTGCCGATACGTCCAGCGCCAATCAGGGCAATTTTCATGAGACTCCTCGCAATGTTGTTGGAAATGAAATATTGATTAGGACATGGATGAGAGGCTCGGCATCCACTCGCCTACCGCTCGGTTATCTTTACAAATTGCTGCATAGTGGTGTCGTACGACTCCCGGGCCATCTCCTCCAGCGGCCGCTGGCGAAACTCCCTGGACAGAACTTCGACACCGTAAGGACCCCGATAGCCAGCTTCCTGTATCGCTTGAAGGAAGGCTGGCACGTCCAGATCGCCCTCTCCGCATAAACGGCGATGGTGGGTGGAATCCTCGAACAGTGACGGCAAGGGTTTACTTGAGGCATCGTTGACCTCTACGGCCTTGATGAATCGTAACGGTACCTTGCGAATCTCCTCGAACCCCATACCTCCCCGCTTGATATGCCAGATATCCAGCAACAAACCGCCATTAGGCTGGTTGGCACCCTCAACAATGGCGAGCGCCGTATCAATCTGACTCACATTGCTGAACGGCAGAAACTCGAAGGCGATATTGACACCGTAAGGAGCCGCGTCTTGGCAAAGGCCAGCAAAGGCGTCGGCCATACGTGGGACGTCGGCCTGCCGGGTCTCCTGGATGCTGGGCCCCACCTTGACCGTCTCGGCTCCCAGAGCCTGGGCTGCAGTTAGTATCTCGTGGCGATACTTGTCAGAGGCAACCCGCTCTTTACCACCTAGGTACCAGTCCACAAGGAACTCAAGATGGATATGCTTCATACCATGCTCATCCAGCATGTATCGGATACTTGACATGCCATATTGGTTTTTGGCGGCCTGTAGGTCCTGAAGCAGGAGGCCTATTCCCTTATATCCCGCTCGTGCCGCGGCTTCGATCCGATTCTGAAGCGCATGCGGGCTAACCTCGGATGGTGCTGACGGATAAACGTCGCCTGAGATCGTGAAGTATGACGCCACCAGCTCAATGTCTTGTTCTCTCATAGCCGAGTCTCCTGATAAATCATCTTATGGCTGTCTGGACGCGGCTAACGTTAGGCTTACCGAGACCTGATCACGAATAGATGTCATAGCAAATTGACACCGTTGAGCTAAAGAGAGCATAGGACGCCTGCCGCAGCCTTGGAAGCTCACGGAATAAAATGTTATTTTCATTTTGCGAAAAACTGAAACTCTGCCAGGGTTGTTAAAAGCCTTATATTTTCAAGCAATTGTGTCACAAATCCGCCATATGACTGACCGTATTTCATAAGCCAACCTGTCGTGCTGATCGACAAGCTCTTTTACCGCCTTAACTATCGAGCCGTCTGCAACTGACAAAACAATGTTGAGATAGAAAATGGCTTACTCGGCGATGATTTCGCGCCGATTCCGCGTCCAAATCGTAGCGGCTACGAAGTAGATCACCGTCAGAGGAACGATCAACCACTTATAGGCCTCAACGTAATCGATGGCGCAGCCCCCCAAAGATCCAAGGCCAGAAACTTCACCTTATCGCGTTGACGGTTGCCGAAAACAAACAGCGCCTTATCGAACGGATTTGGCGCCATGGCTTCCTGAACAAGCAAAGCCAAGCCATCGATTTGTTTACTCATATCCACGGGGTCGCTGCACAAGTACACTTTTAGGTCGGCACTTGAGCTAATCATATCGCCATTTCCACCGCTACAAACCGGGCGGGACGTCAGCGTGGTGGCACCGGCAGCCCTTGCACACTTAGCCGCTTCTCCCATGTCAGCGGATCGGTGAGGGTTAACACCTGTGAGGCGGCGTAATCACTTAAAGGTATTTTCAGCGCCGATGCACAGTAAAGATAGCCAAGCCAAAAGGCGCGAGTGGGATTGATTTCTCAGGTCATGATGATCTCCAAAACCAACGAGAGACCAGTAGTGTGAATAGATGAAATTAGCTTGGGTAGATGGGTTTTGTGGACTTGCAATTACCCACAAGTCGATGATGCATCTGCATTGGCAGCTTGGAATCCAGCAACGAGATCTGCTAAGCGGATGAAGCCTCGCCATAGAACAGTCCGTCCAGGGAGAGGATCACTTGAGCGATCCAGATAACCACCCAGGCGAGCAACAGCGGTTATATAAAAAGCTATATCGCGTCGTGTGCCTTGACTGTTTGACGGCATGGATCGGTCAAGAAGAGCTCTTTCAATATCCGTAAAAACAGCTGCAGGAGAGGTCGTTGAGGATTGGCGCTGCAGTATAGTCAACCATGATATTCGCCAGGACACGACACAGCAGAGCGCAATGCAGTTGGCGAGTCGATCAGCTGTGGTGAGGCGTATATCCTCAATCCGGCAGCCCGTTTTCAAGGTCTTGAAGAAGGTCTCGATGTTCCAACGCCGTGAATACCAAACAAGCTTTTGCACTGCGTCGGCGTGATTGGCAACGGGAAGGTTAGTGGCCAACTTCCAGGTGATAGGGGAGCGCCCTTCGGGCGGGTTTTCTCTTCTGCAAAAATAATACTAAGCTTCTGTTTTGGGTATTTTTTCTGTTTTCCAATCGGTGGACAAACTGTCATCTCTGCATGCTTGACCGATAAGGTCGCCTGCTGTTGATTGCCTCGCTTGTCACGAAAGTGGATATTGGAGTGCCCCAGGTTTTTAGACACGTCGAAGCCTCACGCTAAGGCTATCTCGAAAGCCTCTGGGCTCAAGCCGCCCAGATGGCTGTGGCGCCGATTTCGATTATAGAATACTTCGATGTAATCGAAGATATCTGCTCGAGCTAAATCTCTGGTTTTGTAGATGCGTTTTTTAATTCGCTCTTTTTTCAAACTACTAAAAAATGCCTCCGCAACAGCATTGTCCCAGCAATTGCCGCGCCGACTCATACTGGGTTCAAGATTGTGGTGAAGACAGAATCGTCTCCAGTCGTCGCTTCCATATTGAGACCCTTGATCTGAGTGAACAGTACTCTACTACGAGGCTTGCGACGCCAGACAGCCATCATGAGTGCGTCTAAAACGATCTCGCGTGCTAGCGTCGGCTTCATGGACCAGCCCACTACTCTGCGTGAGAACAGATCCAAAACAACCGCCAGGTACAGCCACCCTTGCCATGTCCTGATGTAGGTAATGTCGGTTGCCCAAACGGTGTCTGGTGTGCTCACCTTAAACTCCCGGTTAAGCGTATTAGGCGCCAGGATCGATGGGCGGCCGTTCACAACTCTTGGTTTTTTATAGCCGTGTATCGCTTTGATATTATGGGCCTTCATGATGCGATAGATTCTGTGCTTACCGCACGATTCACCAATCTCTTTCAGGTCCATTGATATCCGCCGATAGCCATAGACGCCAAAGCTGGCACTGTAAGAAGCATGTATCAAAGGCAGGAGCCGAGCATCTTCGATAGCTCTGTCGGACAAGGGCCGGAAACGCCATTCGTAATAGCCGCTTCGCGAGATATCAAGCAGGTTGCACATGGTGCGCACTGGGAGCTCGTCACTGTGGTCTGCAACAAACCGGTACTTCACTCGGGCTGGCTTGCGAAGTACCGAGCGGCCTTTTTTAATATATCTCGCTCCTTCTCAGTTCGTCGAAGCTGGGCGCGCAGTTTAAGAATTTCCTTCTTTGCGTTGTTGAGCTCTGAGGCCTGTTCGTCGGATTTACTCGGCTTAAAGGCCTTAACCCATTTGTGAAGGCTGTGGGCAGAGACGCCCAGCCGCTCCGACACCTCGGTTACTGGGTATCCCCTTTCGACGATCTGCCGGATCGCTTCGTCTTTGAATTCGGGTGAATATCGTTGGTTACTCATCACTCCCTCCTATGCTCAAATAATAGGCTAGGGGTGTCCGGAGAACATAGGGCAGTCCAGTATAAGGCCTGGAGGTGTCTACGAAACCTGGGGCGATTCACCCATACCTATTTCAGAGCTCGACACCCGCCAGCTCTCATTCAAACCAACATCAGACGTCAGAAAAGCGTTCAAATTTTGCCTGAACGCCGTCTCTTTCATATGGATCTACGCAGTGGTGACAATGTCCTGGTGATGCCATGTGGGCGTGTCTACCTAGTTGATCTTGCATCCATGGTTAAGCTGTGAGCCTGGGCCTACCCATTCGCTTGATGCTTTCGACGTTGCGATGAGTATGGATTGCAAAAATGGGGGGAGAGTCATTTCATTTTTAGCCGCACGAAAGGAGATTTTATCAACTAAAAACCGACTAGTCGGTTTTTAGTTGATCCAAGTCAAAACCTGGACTATAAATAATTAGATAATAGCAACAACAATCTAATTGCTTATGTTCACTCAGGGTTTAGCGACGAATCTGATCGCTCCAACTTTTTTTCAATACAAGCTCATACCACAAAAATGGGCTCAGAGCTAACTCTCCACATCTGGCAGGAAATTAGCGGTGCGCATACCGCTTGAAACCAGGACAACTTTACCTAGCCATGTCAGCCAACCCATCGGCGCAGTAATTGAGTAAGTAACGTTAACCAAGCAATCGACTGCCAACCAAGGATGCAACATCATGAAGTCAAGCAATAAAAGTCAAAGGATCAAAGGCTTGGTGGCTATTGCCGTTATCAGTATTGCGGCATGGCTAGTTTGGCAGGAGCTGCAGCCAGAGGGCCCGAGCGAAGGTATCTCAAGCGGCAACGGTCGCATCGAAGCCACTGAGATCGATATCGCCACCCGTGTCGCTGGCCGCCTTAAGGAGGTATTGGTCGAAGAAGGCGAGTTCGTCGAAGTCGGCCAAGTGGTCGCCCGCATGGATACCGCCACCCTGGAGGCCGATCTAGCTCAGGCCAGAGCACAAACTCGCCGAGCCGAGAACGCCCTAGAGACAGCCCGAGCCATGGTTGCCATGCGCCAGAGCGAGCTGGAAACCGCACGCGCTGTAGTCAACCAGCGACAAGCTGAACTGAATGCCTCTCGAAAGCGATACGAGCGTTCGGCTGAATTGGTAGAGCGAAACGCCATCTCTCGCCAGCAATTCGACGATACCCTAGCCGACTACCAAAGCCAGCAGGCCGCCCTGGCTTCAGCCAATGCACAGGTGCTCTCCGCCCAAGCCGCTATCCGCGCTTCCGAATCCCAGGTAATCGAAGCCGAGTCAGAGGTGGAAGCCACCCAGGCCTCGATCCAGCGCATCGAGGCCGACCTGGAGGACAGCGAGCTGAAAACTGACCGCTTGGCCCGAGTACAGTACCGGGTGGCCGAACCAGGCGAGGTGTTGGGTGCCGGAGGCAAGGTACTCAACCTAGTCGACCTCACCAAAGTCTATATGACATTCTTCTTGCCCACTAGCGAGGCAGGCCGGGTTGCCATCGGCGACGAGGTTCGCCTAGTGCTAGATGCTGCGCCGGACTATGTGATTCCTGCCCGGGTCAGCTTCGTAGCCAGCATTGCACAATTCACCCCCAAAACCGTAGAAACGGAGAGCGAACGAGAAAAGTTGATGTTTCGAGTTCGTGCTCAGATAAATCCTGATCTGCTTCTCGAGCACATCAGTCAGGTCAAGACAGGCCTACCCGGTATGGCTTACTTAAAGCTTGAGGATGACGCCAGCTGGCCCGCCAATCTCAAGGTCAATGTTTCACCATGAGCCATGAGACACACTCTGTCGCCCACGTCAGCGCGCTAACATTGCGTCACGGGCGCATCACCGCACTTGACGCACTGAATCTGGAATTGCCAGCTGGCTGCATGATCGGGTTGATCGGCCCAGATGGTGTCGGAAAATCCAGCCTGCTGGCGTTACTCGCTGGCGCTCGCAAAGTGCAAGAGGGCGAGGTTACGGTGCTAGGCGGCGACATGCGTGACAAGCGGCACCGGAGCCGCGTAGGGCCATGTATCGCCTACATGCCCCAAGGGCTAGGTAAAAACCTCTATCCCACCCTCTCCGTTGAAGAGAATCTGCAGTTCTTCGCCCGGCTGTTCGGCCACGGAGCCAGTGAGCGTCGCCGACGTATCGACAACCTGACTCGCAGCACCGGGCTACACTCGTTCTTGGCGCGCCCCGCTGGAAAACTCTCAGGCGGCATGAAGCAGAAGCTCGGGTTGTGCTGTGCGCTGATTCATGACCCCGACCTGCTGATTCTTGACGAACCCACCACCGGCGTCGACCCGCTGGCCCGCGCCCAGTTCTGGGACTTGATCACCCGCATCCGCGTCGATCGGCCACAGATGAGCGTGATAGTTGCCACCGCCTACATGGACGAAGCCCAGCGTTTTGACTGGCTAGTGGTAATGGATGCAGGACGCATACTCGCCACCGGCACCGCGCAGGAGCTACTTGAGCGTACCGCCAGCGACTCGCTGGACGGCGCCTATATCGCGCTGCTACCAGAAGAGAAGAAACGCGACTATCAACCTGTGCATATCCCTCCGCTGGAAGTCGATACCGAGACCGATATTGCCATCGAAGCCAAGGGCTTGACCATGCGTTTCGGCGATTTTGTGGCCGTCGACCATGTCAGCTTTCGCATCCGGCGCGGCGAAATCTTTGGTTTCCTCGGCTCCAACGGCTGCGGCAAGTCAACCACCATGAAAATGCTCACCGGCCTACTGCCTGCCAGCGAAGGCCGGGCTTGGCTGTTCGGTCAGGAGGTCGATCCACGGGATATCGATACCCGCCGACGAGTGGGCTACATGTCCCAAGCATTCTCATTGTATGGCGAGCTCACCGTGCGCCAGAACTTGTTGCTACACGCGCGTCTATTCCAGATTGCAAAGCACGACATCGCCGACCGGGTCGCCGAGATGGTCAAGCGATTCGAGCTCGATCATGTACTCGACGACCTGCCGGAGAGTCTACCGCTGGGAGTGCGTCAGCGGCTATCGCTGGCAGTCGCGATGGTTCACAAGCCCGAACTATTGATACTCGACGAGCCTACCTCAGGTGTCGACCCGATCGCCCGTGACAACTTCTGGCGCCTCCTGGTCGAGCTGTCGCGACGGGATCGGGTGACCATCTTCATCTCCACTCACTTCATGAATGAGGCCGAGCGCTGCGACCGCATGTCGATGATGCACTCAGGCCGTGTACTCGATAGCGACATGCCAGCGGCGCTGGTCGAGAAACGTGGCGCGGCAACACTGGAAGAAGCCTTTATAGGCTATCTTCTCGAGGCAGGCGCAGATAAGGAGAGTTCAGCGCCGCAAACTACTCCGCAGAAAGTGAGCATTACCACAGAATTACCCCCTATCGTCGAAGAGACTCACCTTGCCCCACCACCACGCCACCAGCATTTCAGCCTGCAGCGCATGCTTAGCTATATGTGGCGAGAAACCCTGGAGTTACGCCGAGACCCGGTGCGTGCGGCCCTGGCACTGGTCGGCTCGCTTATCTTGATGTTTGTGATTGGTTTCGGTATCAGTATGGATGTCGAGGATCTCAGCTACGCCATCCTCGACCGTGACCAAACCTCGCTTAGCCACAATTACGCTCTGAATCTCTCTGGAGCCCCTCACTATTTTATCAAGCGCCCCCCACTGACTGACTATGAAGAGCTTGATCGCCGCATGCGCAGCGGGGAACTGGCTCTGGCGATCGAGATACCTCCGGGATTTGCACGTGACGTGATGCGTGGACGCAACGTGGCGATCGGGGCCTGGATCGATGGCGCCATGCCCCAGCGCGCTGAAACCGTGCAGGGCTACGTCCAGGGCATGCATCAGCAGTGGCTACAGGAGCAGGCAAGGCAGTCTGGAATGGCGACCAGCGCGATGGCGGCCAGCATCGAGAACCGCTACCGCTACAACCCTGATATCCAGAGCCTTCCGGCCATGGTACCTGCCGTGATCCCACTACTGTTACTGATGCTCCCGGCAATGCTTACCGCGCTGTCGGTAGTACGTGAAAAAGAGATGGGCTCGATCATCAACCTCTATGTCACCCCGGTCACCCGAGCCGAATTCCTAATCGGCAAGCAGATTCCCTACATTGGCTTGGCAATGATCAACTTTCTGTTGATGACCGGGCTTGCGATCACGCTGTTCGGCGTGCCGATCACCGGCAGTTTCCCTACGCTGGCACTTTCGGCGCTAGTGTTCTCGATCATTGCTACGGGGATGGGTTTGTTGGCATCCACTATCACCAAAAGTCAGATCGCCGCCATGTTTTTCGCCATGATCGGCACCCTCATCCCCGCTACTCAGTTCTCAGGCCTGACCGACCCGGTCTCGTCACTAGACGGTGTCGGGCGATTCATCGGCAATATCTACCCGGCAAGCCATATGTTCACCATCAGCCGCGGCGTATTCAGCAAGGCACTCGACCTTCGCGACCTCATCGGTTCGTTCTTACCGATGCTGTTGTCGGTTCCCGTGATCATGGGAATGGCGATCATCCTACTCAAAAAGCAGGAGCGTTAAGATGCGCCAGATTGCCACTATCTTTCGTCTCGGCATCAAGGAGTTCTGGAGCCTGCTGCGAGACCCGATCATGCTGGTGCTTATCGTCTACGTGTTTAGTATCGCCGTTTATACCTCCGCCACGGCGATGCCCGAGACGCTGAACAACGCGCCTATCGCTATCGTTGATGAAGACGACTCGCCGCTCTCCGCGCGGATCACTTCGGCCTTCTACCCTCCCCAATTTGTGAAACCGACAATCATCTCGTTTCCAGAAATGGACGCAGGGCTGGATGCTGGGGACTACACCTTTGTGCTGGTCGTTCCCGCCAACTTCCAGCGTGACGTACTGGCCGGACGCACGCCCGACCTCCAGCTCAATATCGACGCCACCCGCATGAGTCAGGCCTTCTCGGGCAATAACTATGTACAGCAGATCGTCATGGGCGAGATCAATGGGTTCGTCCAGCGGTACCGCGCGAGCGCCGTACCGACTGTCGACCTGGCCCTGCGCGCACGCTTCAACCCCGGGCTGGAGCAGTTCTGGTTCGGCTCGCTAATGTCAATCATCGACAATGTCACGATGCTCTCCATCATACTCACCGGAGCCGCACTGATCCGCGAGCGTGAGCACGGCACCATCGAACACTTGCTGGTCATGCCAGTCACCCCAACGGAGATCATGCTGGCCAAGGTATGGTCGATGGGGGCGGTCGTCTTGATCGCCGTGACACTCTCGCTAACCTTCGTTGTACGGGGCCTGCTGCAAGTACCGGTAGAAGGGTCGGTCGCCCTGTTTTTGGCAGGTGCTGCACTGCATCTTTTCGCTACTACCTCGATGGGTATCTTCCTGGCCACCCTGGCACGCAGCATGCCTCAATTTGGCATGCTGATGATCTTATTTCTAATGCCGCTTCAAATGCTTTCGGGCAGTGCTACGCCACGCGAAAGCATGCCCGAATTCGTCCAGCACATCATGCTCATCGCCCCCACTACACACTTCGTCGAGCTGAGCCAGGCCATTCTATTCCGTGGGGCCGGCATTGATGTCGTTTGGGGTCAGTTTCTGATGCTGCTGATAATTGGCAGCGTGCTATTCACCATCTCATTGACTCGCTTTCGCAAGACCATCAGCCAGATGGCCTGAGGAAAGCAGCGCCCATTCGCGCAACAAACCAGAAGGAGCACACAATGAACCACAACATCAACCTACCTCTGGCGCTTTTTCAAGCCAATCAGGATCTTTGTTATCAAACGATGGAACTGACACAGAAAAGTCAGCAAGCGTGGCACATATTCGACACTCAACCCTACGCTAAGGGCACATACATACAGCAGTCCTTTGATAAACAGAATGCTCTGCTAATGGGCCTGTATGAAGCTCTATTAGGTTGGCAGGTTCAAACGACAAAAGCCTTGCTTGACACTACCTGTGCTAACTCTCCAGCGCTCTACTGGCTATACACCTGCACACCAGACGCCCAAGACACAGCAAAAAAAGGAGAGTGAACGGATGACAGCTCAACACACAGCACTTGTAACTGGTGGCATGGGCGGCCTCGGTGAAGCTATCGCGCGGACACTACACGATGCGGGACATCACGTCCTGGTCACTCACTCGCCCAACAATGACCATGTCCAAACGTGGCTGCAGCAGCAGGCCAGTAAGGGCTACCACTTCTCCGCCTACGCCGTCGATGTGGCCAACTTTGACGATTGTCAGCGACTGGCAAGCGATATCGAGGCCGAAGGCACCGTTGTCGACATTCTGATCAATAACGCTGGCATCACCCGCGATGCCACCTTCCGCAAACTGACAAAGGTCGACTGGGATGCGGTGATGCGTACCAATCTGGACTCGATGTTCCATATGACCCAGCCATTTTGCGACGCAATGGCCGAGCGCGGCTGGGGGCGTATCGTCAATATCTCCTCGATCAACGGTTCCAAGGGCCAGTTCGGCCAGACCAACTACGCCGCTGCCAAGGCTGGCATTCATGGCTTCACCAAGTCGCTGGCCATGGAAGTGGCGAAGCGTGGCGTTACCGTCAACACCGTCTCTCCTGGCTACCTAGAGACCAGCATGGTGATGGCGGTACCCAAGGAGGTATTGGAGTCGAAGGTGATCTCCCAGATTCCGGTTGGGCGGCTCGGCAAACCGGACGAGATAGCCACATTGATCGCCTTCATCTGTAGCGAACAAGCTGGTTTCATGACCGGCAGTAATGTGGCGATGAACGGCGGGCAGCATATGTACTAAGCGGCCCGCGTAACGGAAGCGGGACATCGCCCCTCCCACTCGGCACTATTCTCTTACAAAGGAGAAGATCCCATGGTAAAAGCGCTTAATGAACCCACCCAACGCCCTGCTAGGTGGCCACTACTGGACATGACTCAGGGCTATGCGGCGGCTACACTGGATTACTTGACCGATGCTTGGCAACGCGCGGTACTCTATGCTGATGTGATGCGTCAGCGTGGTGACCAGTACCGGGAGCATCTGGAAGATGACGCCCCGCATGTGCTCGACTTCGCCTATGACGTCGTCGTCTCAGGTCGCGATCTACCGCGCCCAGTGAACTATGGGCTGGCGCTAATTCCAGCATTGGAAGATGTCCCTGTAGAACCTCACAAGCGGCCCTTCGTGGTGGTCGACCCGCGTGCTGGCCATGGCCCTGGCATTGGCGGTTTCAAGGCTGAGAGCGAGGTCGGCGTCGCACTTGCTGCCGGACATCCCTGCTATTTTATCGGCTTTGGCCCCGACCCCGAGCCGGGTCAAACCGTCGAAGACGTAATGCGCGCAGAAATCGCTTTCCTTGAGAAGGTCACCGAGCTGCATCCACACAGCGAAGGCAAGCCTGCGGTGGTCGCCAACTGCCAGGCCGGGTGGCAGATACTGATGGCCGCGGCCCTGCGTCCCGAGCTGTTTGGCCCCATCATTGTCGCTGGCACCCCAGTATCGTACTGGGCCGGCGGGCCGGGTAAGAACCCCATGCGCTATGCTGGTGGTCTGCTCGGCGGCAGCTGGGCAACTACGCTGGCCAGCGATCTGGGCAACGGTCGCTTCGACGGCGCCCACTTGGTACAAAACTTCGAAAATCTCAACCCCGCCAACACCCTGTGGGGCAAACAGTACAACCTGTACGCCAATATCGATACCGAGGCGCCGCGCTACCTAGGCTTTGAGAAATACTGGGGTGGCCATGTCTTCCTCAATGCCGTGGAAATGCAGTATATCGTTGACAACCTGTTTATCGGTAACCGTCTGTCGAGCGCCGAGCTGGTCACCTCGGATGGAATCCGCCTGGACTTACGCAATATCCGCTCACCGATCGTGGTGTTCTGTTCCAATAGCGACAATATCTCCCCTCCTCCGCAGGCACTTGGCTGGATCACCGACCTCTACCGCGATGATGATGAAGTGATCAGTCACGACCAGACCATTGTCTACGCAGTACACGACAACATCGGCCACCTGGGGATCTTTGTTTCCGGCAGCGTAGGCCGCAAGGAGCACCAAAAATTCGCCAGTAACATAGACTTAATCGACGTGCTGCCCGCCGGTATCTACCAAGCAGAGATTCAGGATAAGACCGAGGACATGCCACAAGCCGAGCTGGTCGAGGGCGACTTCGTATTGTCGTTCAAGGCTCGCCGTGTCGAAGACGTCCGCGCAATCGTTCAGCCAGACGAGGAAAACGACCGAAAATTTGCAGCTGTCAACCAGGTATCACGAATTAACCTGGGGCTTTATCGTCAGTTCGTTCAGCCCTGGGTACGCTCCCGGTCCACGCCTGCATTAGCCCACTGGCTGCAGAGCGTACATCCACTGCGTATCGCCTACGAACGCTGGTCGAGCCGGCACCCCTTGGCCTCGACGGTGGCCGAGCAGGCACGCCATATTCGTGAAGCGCGTCTCCCCGTCGCCAGTGACAATCCCTTTGTGCAATGGCAGCAAGCTTACTCCGATGCCCTGGTGTCGGCGCTGGATCATTGGCGCATACAGCGTGATAACACTTACGAGCGCACATTCAACCTGATCTACGGGTCCCCCTGGGTACAGGCCGTAGCTGGGCTAGCCGCCGATGACCAGCCCTCACGTCCGCATCCCGGTGTCTCGCCGGAGCATCGTGCCTTCGTCGCGGAGGAGAGCAAACGCCTACGCGCAGAGATCGATCAGGGCGGCCTGCTGGAAGCCGCTATTCGTGCACTGCTCTTTGTCCGACGTTTTCAAGGTGAAGCCGATGAGCGACGGGCTAATCTCGCGGCCCAGATGCAACAGCCGGACTACCTGGCTACTTTCAACATGACCACCTTCCGCGCACTGTTTCGACGCCAAGCCAAGCTGATGCGCCTCGACCTCGATGCGGCGATCGCTGCCATACCCGCATTATTGGCGGGTAGCCGCCCCCACGAGATACGGGATATGGCGAGACTTATCGAGCAAATGCTGACCGCTACCGAACCGTTCCTGCCGGAAGAGCAAGCCAGCTTGGAGCAGATGCTGGCGTTATTCGCCGCAGCGGCCCATGAACAGGATTGAGAGTCGTAGCCGCAAGGTTTCACAGCAACCCGTTCCTCTAAGAAAGAAATTTTCAGGAATCAACTATGTACAAAAAATTGCTTGTACCCATCGACGGCAGCCGCACCTCCCTTTTAGCCTTGGCTCAGGCAAGTTCCCTGGCCAAGTTGACCGGCGCCAGCATCGAGCTACTTCATGTCGTTAATGCACTGGAGTACTCCAATGGCTTCGAAAGCCCACGGGCCTATATCGAAAAAGTCAGGCCCTATTTTCTGAAAGTGGGCAATACTCTTCTCGACAGGTCACGCGGCCAGCTAGAGGCACAGGGGGTCATCGTCACTACAGTACTTCTAGAGGCCGATGGAAAGCGGGTATCGGAACTCATCGCTGACCATGCAACGACATCCTTGGCCGATCTCATTATTCTGGGCACCCATGGTCGGCGCGGAGTGCAACGCTTACTTCTCGGCAGCGATGCGGAGCAAGTGGCACGTATCGCTCCTGTCCCCGTTATGCTGGTCAGGGATACTCTCGAGCATGCAGTTTCTCGCACTGGAGAACAAGAAGTGATAAAAAATAACGCCTTTCATACGCCTACTGATGAGTAACTTCGCTTTGTCTTATCCTGCTATTAACCCTATTCGCAAACATCGCCGTCTTCCTTCTGACGTTCGTATAGAACAAATACTCCGTGCGGCCCTGGTGGAATTTTCACAACATGGCTTCTCCTCTGCCCGTATGGAGGATATCGCCCAGCGAGCAGAGCTTTCGAAAGGTGGCCTTTATGCCCACTTTAAGAGTAAAGAGTCGATATTTGAAGCATTGCTGTTAAAGCGCCTGACGCCAAGCTTCAACAATCAGCAATGGGTACTAACTGGCGGTGAGTCGCTGAATGAAGCGATAAAATCCTTTATTGACCATCTTTATGGCCAACTGGGTGACCCAGACGTCATTGCTACATTAAAACTGCTGCTGACGGAAAGCCGACGTATTCCTCACCTAGTTGACTTTTGGCGCAGAGAGATTATCGACAAGTATCTCGCCGAGCAGCAGGCTATTTTGAAAGCCGCTGCCAATAATGGCCACCTCCGCCACAGCGCCTTCCTTGATGACGCTGCGCTATTGATGGCTCCAGCACTGTACGGTGCTGTCTGGCAAATGATTTTTGACGAAACCACCGCTACTGCCACCGTTGACTCCCTGCGACATGCTCACACGCGGATGCTGCATGAACTTCTAGCACCATGACCATCTGGCATTTTTTTCTACTCAACGACAATAAAGGCACCATATGCCGCCATCGTTAGAGATCAACGCCTTTCTCAGTTTCACTCTGGCTATCCTATTGCTGTTCATCGGCAAAGGGCTCACCCAGCGTTGGTTCTTACTACGCCGCTACAGCATTCCCGAACCGGTGGTCGGCGGTGCGTTATGCGCGGCCATCGTCTGTCTTCTATATTACGTTTTCGATATTAGTGTTTTCTTTGAGCTTAGTGCGCGTGACATGCTCTTGCTGTATTTCTTCGCCGCCATTGGCTTGAACTCCCAGATCAGTAACTTGGTCAAGGGTGGGCGTCCATTAATGATACTTCTGGTATTGGCAAGTAGTTTCATCGTGCTGCAGAACTTCACTGGCATGGCTATCGCTACCGGTTTTGGCATGGATGCCCGCGCGGGACTAATGGTTGGCTCAATCTCACTGACTGGCGGCGTTGGCACCACTATGGCCTGGACACCTTACTTCGTTGAGGAACTCGGCATCATCAATGCCGGCGAGCTTGGCTTGGCCGCCAATATGATTGGGTTGCTAGCGGCCTGCCTGATTGGTGGCCCAATTGCCGGCCTCCTTATACGCAGATATAACACCCGCCCTTCCGGCGACGCCGAGCTTGAAATCAGCACTCTACACAAAGATGAGCCATTACTGCGACTCGATTATCATGGCGTGCTGCTAGCCCTCTTCTGGCTCAATCTAACCCTAATGCTAGGTCAAGGATTGACTGCACTGATCAGCATAAGTGGCCTGAAGCTACCAAACTTCGTGGGCTGCCTGCTGGCTGGCATCATGTTGCGCAGCTTGTGCGATTTAATCACCCATGAAGGCAGAGGTCGATTGTGGAACTGGCCGAGTATGCAACCCGGCATCGCCCTGATCTCAGATATGAGCCTTGGACTGTTCCTGACCATGGCGCTAATGGGGCTGCAACTCTGGGAGCTACAAGGCGTTTTGGGCTTCATCGCTATCTCCCTGGCCATACAGATATTACTAACTATCACGTTCGTGATCTTTGTAGTGCACCATGTCATGGGGAAAGACTACGAGGCATCTGTAATGTGCGCCGGTTTCGGCGGTATCGCACTCGGTTCCACCGCCACGGCTATCGCAAATATGACCGCAGTCACACGCCAGTACGGTGCGGCGCCGAATGCCTTCATCGTCGTTCCGCTAGTGTGCGGGTTCTTCATCGATCTAGTCAATGCGCTAATCATCGGCACCATGGCCGGATGAAGAGAACCCCATACACTTAAAATTAATAAGGTGTCATTGTGAACCCAGCTAGGCTTTTCATCATAATCCTACTGTTTACCACGCTGTCGAGCGGTTGCGCCATGGTCGGCGTCTCTTCGCTCACTCCTGGTGAGTACATTGCACTTAAGCGTGGGGACCTACTTACCACGGGCGAGCTGAGCGCAGCCACGCAGGAAACTATTCATGTTATCGGTCTGGACGAAGGCCCATGCCGTGAGTCCTCCCAAAATTGTGTCGTTGCCTTAGCCAATGCGCTTGGCATAGATGATGAGCGGCAGCTTTCAGCACTTGCAGAGCTGTGGCTTCAAGTGGCAATGTCGCGCACAGGGTCATCAAGCAATATTCCTCGCTCTGAGACTGACATTAACGCGTGGGTAGAGGTTGCCAGACATGCCTATGCCTACCTATTCTTCACTGAACGATCACCTGGGGAACGCGCCTTCGAAGATCGTCAGATGCAGGTACGGGACTACTATAATTATGCAGTTCAACAAGTTATTTCCGGGCTGTTTCAACAGAATATCGCAGCTGCCGAAAGCAGCGCTAGCCTCTCTGCTTATGACACGCCTACTCTTACTGGTTGGAATATTACCACTGACATAACCGGGCTCCATTTCGCCGACGAGAACGATGTGCCCGAGGAGCTTATCCCAGCATCTTCACTGGTATTTTCTGGTTTGCGCAGCACGTATCGACGTGACGGTTTTGGTGCCGAACTGGTAGCAGTAATAGACGATAGCCTTGCGCTTCATCGTGCTAGGGTCTATAGCGAAATGCCTTTTCCGGCACTTACCGCACTGCTCCATTTTCCCGGCGAAGACCTCGCTCATGTGCTATCCACCGATGCACTTGATGTGATAATACGCAATCCCTATCAAGATGAGAGCATCGAACTACATGGGCAGCAGGTTCCTTTAGCCGCGAATTTCACCGCAGGTTATGGCTTGTGGTTAGCAAAATCTGGATTCTCACGTCAGGCCCTCCGCTCACTACTCGGCCAACGTCAAGGTATCAATCGACCGCATCTCTATATGATGCAGCCCTTCGATCCTGAACGGCGTGTCATACTTATGCTGCATGGTCTTGGCAGCAGCCCTGAAGCCTGGGTTAATGTTGCCAATGAAGTTCTGGGCGATGAAACCTTACGGCAAAATTTTCAAGTGTGGCAAATCTACTATCCCACCAATATGCCACTCGCCCTGAATCATGCGTGGATCCGTCGTACCGTTGCCGAGACCCTGCAGCAGTTCGACCCAACCTCTGAGACACTTGCTTCACAAGGTATCGTTTTGATTGGTCACAGTATGGGAGGCGTTTTGGCACGCCTGATGGTCTCCTCCAGTGGAGACAGTCTGTGGAGACTAGTGGAAAGTCACGACATGTCCCAAGAGCAACTGACGCTCGTCCAGGAACACCTAGACCCCTTACTGCATTTTGAACCGCTACCCGAGGTTCATCGAGCAATCTTCATTGCTGCTCCGCATCGAGGTACGCCAGTGGCGGGCCATCGCCTAGGGAGAGCAGTGGCCCGTCTTGTGCGACTGCCGCTAACCTTACTGGAAGAATTCGATGATGTTATTAAAACGTTGGCCAATATCCAAAAACAGTCAGACGGGAGCCGCCAGCGTTTCCCCAACAGTATCGACAACCTGAGCGAGACAGACCCCTTCATCAGCGCCACGGCAACGCTCCCTATTTCTTCTCGGGTTCAATACCATTCGATCATTGCCCAACGTGACCCCAGCGTGCCTTTAGAGGCTTCCGACGACGGGCTAGTACCCTACGCTAGCGCCCGCTTGGCAGGAGCAGCTTCTGAAAAAGTACTTATTTCCGGTCACAGTGTCCAGGAAACCGCTAAAGCAATTCTGGAAATTAGGCGTATTTTGCATAGTGATCTGACCGAATATATTAATTATAATTAATATATGACTGAACTTTTGCCAGCAATGACCGTATGCTTTGCATAGGGTGGAGATGATGAATGGCATCAAGAAGTAAGCTGGAAAAATTAAGAACGCCGTGACTGATGGACACGGCGCAAAGCAAGCGAAGAAAATTAAAGTGTTGGCATGGTGAAGTGGTTGGTCTCTTCACGAATACCGCTAGGCCAGCGTTGGGTAATGGTTTTCATGCGTGTGTAGAAACGCACGCCATCCGGGCCGTGCATATGCAGCGGGCCAAACAGTGAGCGTTTCCAACCGCCAAAGCTGTGAAACGCCATGGGCACGGGAATGGGAACGTTAACGCCGACCATGCCGACCTGAATCTGCTCGCAGTATTGACGCGCGGCATCCCCATCACGGGTAAAGATCGCCGTGCCGTTGCCGTACTCATGCGCGTTGACCATGCTGACTGCTTCATCGAAGCTGGCAGCGCGGGTAATCGCCAGCACTGGGCCGAAAATCTCTTCAGAGTGAATGCGCATACCGGGCTTGACGTGATCAAACAGCGTGCCGCCAATAAAGAAACTATCACCAGCGCCGTCCACCGCCGTTTTGCGGCCATCCACCACCAGTTCAGCGCCTTCGTCTACGCCGGTTTGAATATAGCCTTTGACCTTTTCCAGGTGTTCACGAGTCACCAGTGGGCCCATATCGTTATCGGGGCCATCGACCAGGCCAGGCCCGACACGCAGGTTCGCGAGTTCAGCTTCAAGCTTCTTGCGCAGCTTCTGGGCGGTCTCCTCGCCCACGGGCACCGCCACCGAAATGGCCATGTAGCGCTCGCCAGCGGAGCCGTAAGCGGCGCCCATCAGTGCACTAACGGCTTGATCAAGATCGGCATCCGGCATGATCACCATGTGATTCTTGGCACCGCCCAGCGCCTGAACACGCTTGCCATGTTTTGATGCCGTGGCGTAGATGTACTCGGCAATCGGGGTAGACCCCACAAAGCTGACGGCTTGAACACGCTCATCGGTCAACAGTAAATCCACCGCTTCTTTATCACCATTGACGACGCCATCCGGCAGGCCCGCCTCTGTCAGCAGCTCTGCTAAGCGCAGCGGCGTAGAGGGATCTTTTCCCGACGGTTTCATGACAAAGGTATTGCCACAGGCCAGCGCAATGGGGAACATCCATATGGGCACCATTGCCGGGAAGTTGAACGGCGAAATACCGGCGCACACGCCGAGCGACTGCATCATGGAGTAGCTATCGACGCCGGTGCCGACGTTCATGGAGTGCTCGCCCTTCTGCAGGTGCGGAATGCCACAGGCAAACTCGACCACTTCAAGGCCACGGGTTACTTCGCCTTTGGCGTCAGAAAACACTTTGCCATGCTCGCGGGAAATAAGCCGCGCCAGCTCGTCGGTGTGCTCCTCCACCAACGCCTTGAATTTAAACAGAATACGCGAGCGCTTAAGCGGAGACATTTTCGACCAAGTGGCAAAGGGCTCAACGGCAACGCGAACGGCTTCCTGGGCCTCCTGCGCAGAAGAGAGCACCACCTACAGGCTCTGCTCGCCAGTGGCGGGATTATAGACAGGCGCGGTGCGGCCGCTTTGGCTTGCAACGGCTTGGCCATTGATAAAATTACCTAAGATACTCATCTCTCAACTCCTATCGGTGTTCGGTTTACGCATCGACGGTTAAACGGGCTTCGGCACAGAAGCGGCGTAAATTGTCATACCCTAAACAGGCGTAGGTAAGTGGGTGCGCAACCGCAGGATCCTGCTCCGCCTCAACCACCATCTAGCCTGAATAACCACTCTCCCGAAGTCCTTCGAATAACGTGGTGTAGTCGATATGGCCATCGCCAGGCACGGTAAACATGCCGTTCAGTACTCCGTCGAGAAAACTGAGATCCCGATTGCGCACGTCCGCCAGTACGTCTTTGCGGATATCTTTGCAGTGCACATGATTGATACGATCTGAGTACTTCTTCTGCAACGCCACCGAGTAGGCGATAGACCGCGTTGCAGAGCCGATCAAACGAGAGATACGCACTCAACGGCAGCCATGCGTACTTCATCTGCCGCCATAGAATCTCAATCAGATTCAGCTCCGGCGAGTAAGCTGATAGATAGACCAGGTGCACACGATGCGACATCCACTCTACTATCTTCCGCCTGAAGGCCTTGGAGCGATGCATGCTGGCATTGTCGAGCACCACGATGGCGAAGGTATCGGGGTCTTTCTTGGCCACAAACTGGTCAAACGCTTCGATGACCGTCTCGGTTGTTACCAGGTCCGTGGTGGTGTGGTAGACCAGCTTCCCGGCTCGGCTGAGGAACCCTAGTACATTCAGCCTTCGGCTATGGGAGTAGGCGGTCACCTCGCAGGGCTTATCGATGGGGCTCCACGCGTATGGCACTGACGACGATTGTGAAAAGCCTGACTCATCAAAATAATAGAGCTCGTGTTCGTCCCGGTCTTCACCTTGGTGAAGCGCCTTGAGGAGGCCCTGGGTGTTGCGGAAATCCGTTTCGTTACGCCGTGCCTTCAGTGAATGCCGAATGCGCTTGAAGCTATGGCGATTTTTTTTCAACGCCCGGCGAAGGGTCACCGTGCTGACCGTCTTGCCGGTCTCTTCTTGTAGACGAGCCTGCAAGGATCGAATCTGATGAGGCTGCTCGGCGACCAATTCCTGCAGTCGCTGGTGGTCGTGCTCATCCAGGATCGGCATGCGACCACTGCGGGGCTTGTCGATGAGCCCGTCGAGCCCCGACGCCTCCCACTGTTTGAGCCATCGAGAAACGGCATCGCGGCGGACCTGCAATACCTCACTGATCTGATCGATGGTATGGCCTTGATCACTCAGCAGGATGGCATGCGCGCGCCAACATAGGGCGCGCTTCTCACCATGGTGATAGGTGTAGGTCAGCGTCTGCTGTTCAGATTCAGTGAGAGGGTGCAACGAAGCGCCGTGCCATGATTCCGTCCGTGTCAGGGATCTTGGCATGGATGCTACACGAAGATTTTAGATCAGGCACTTATCAGCTACTCCTCAGCAGGTGGGTCATTCAAATCCTACCGCGTTAGTGCAACTGTACTCGATTAAATCACCGTGTTGGACGTCCGCTTTTGAGGACCAATTAATAACGCTTCTAATAAGCTGGTTAGGAACGCAGCGCCGACGGCCCCGACCAATGTGAGAATGACCCGCGATACGGTTGAATCAAGCGGCGCATTAGTCGTCAGCGCGCCAACGATCAGCGCAATCATTACTGAAAAGGCAAACTGGTAAACCATGTGCGGGGCCCGGCCGCTGATCATCCGGCTCGCCAGAAACAGTCCGCCAAGAAACATCAGGATCACCAACACGCTCAGATGCGCCACCAGAGTGAACAGCCCCAGGATCAGCAGCGCCAAGCCGCCACCGAGAGCGGTGGCAAAGGTGCGCTCCAGCGCTTCGGACCAGAGTTTCTCGCGGGTTGGGAATACCAGCACGAACACTGCAGCAACCGCTAGCATCAGGCTCGATTCATCCACCACCGTATATAGCCAAAATATAAGTCCGAACAGGACTGCACCGCGGATCACGGCTCTGAGTAGATGTTGCCCCTGCTCATCGGGCTGATAGACCTCGACCAGATTCTCCTTGGCCGCCGCCGGCAGTAAAAAATAGAGCACCGGGATAATACCCAGCGCAGCAATGCTGGCTTCAATAAAGGCATCACGCATCATTTCCATGACCATGATCGAGTGCATGCCCATCACCGACATCAGGACAGTGCCGATCAGGATGAGCATGCCAATGGGGCTTCCGGTACGCAGGATCAGGTAGTACGGAAATATGCAGCACAGCGCCATGATGACGAGTAATACACCGGGCATCGGCCTGGTCAGCGAGACGATCGTCGAAAACAGGGTAATCACCACCATCATTGCCACCGGCCCACCAATGGCTTTCTTGATATCAAAGGCCTTACGCATGCCACCCATCAGGCCCACGATCAAGGCAGGCATGAGCATGGGCATGGGCGACTGCACCAGCAGTGCAATCAGCAGCCCGAGTACGGCTCCACTGGCCAGACGAATGGCAAACAGTGGGTCATCTTCCCTACGCGGGCGTGGTGCTACATACATTGCCATTGACCTCAATACAGATAAGACAGATAGGCACGTATACGCAAAAGCAGCGATGACAGCCAGGCTACCGGATTGCTGGTGCCACTGGCATACACCACTACACCGACCTTCCCACCGGCACGTACTCTTTGCGGCCAGTCCTTCAGCCCGTTTTCAAGTTCCACCTGAACAGGCATTCGCCGGGCTGGCTCAAACCACTCGCTCTCCGGTTGATTCTGCATCAGTCCTCCGGCCGAAGGCCGCCCCGGGTCAATACCCCAGGCAATGCTCTTGACCCGGCCTTTGAATAACTTGCCCGGCACCGCATCGAACAGTATGTGGACCTGATCGCCGGGCTCGACATTACCAAGCTGGTTCTCGCGCAGGTCAGCAGTAATCCAGGCGCCCCTGGCATCGAAGAAGGTCATTGCCGGTGTACCCGGTGAAACGTACTGACCGATAGCAAGCTGCATGTTGGTGATAGCTCCGCGGGTGGGCGCGGTGACGGCAGCAAACTCTAGATCCAGCTGGGCCTGCTCCAGTCCGACCTGTGCTGCACGGATATCGGGGTTTTCCATGCCGCTCTCTCCCAGCGCCAGCATGGCACTTTCCAGATCTGCCTGGGCCCGCTCAAGCTCTGCCTGGGCCGTTCGGAGTTCGGCCCGCGCATCGTCACCCTGCATTTCCGACATGACGCCCCGTCGTACCAGCTCCAGGATGCGACTGGAGGAGGACCGGGCATTCTCCAGGTTGGCGCGGGCCTGAATGACTGCTGCCTGGGACGCAACAATCCCCGCAGCTGAGGCGTCGGTGGCCTGAATCGTCTGGGCAAGGCTGGCCTCGGCCTGCCTTACGGCCAACTCAAAGGGCCTGGCATCCAGCTGAAACAGCGGCGTGCCAGCTTCGACGATGTCGCCATCCTGCACATGCACCTGGGTTACCTGGCCAGCGACCCGCGGCGTCAGCTGGGCAACATATCCAGCCACGGCCCCGCGTGGGGTATAGGGTGCCATGCGATCAGTGACCACATACCAGATCATCAATAGAACCAGGACCCCCAGCAAAATACCGGCGAGTTTTTTTGCCGGTCCGGCTTTGGCCGGGGCTGGCTCTTCCTGTTCCGTGGTAGCTATGGTCTGTTCTGCTTCCAGCGGTTGCGCGTCATGCTGTCGGATCATTTCGTTTCCTGTCGGTAAAGAAGGATGCATTATTGTCAGTAATAAATGCCCAGCGGGTATTTATTAACCAATCCGCCGTCCGGGCGGCCCATATCAGAGCAGCCATTCAATCGGCAACATCGACAGGAGGAATACGCCACTGCGCTGGATAAAGCCGGTGTTCGGCTCTTGATCATAGCGGATCTCCCTATCACGCACGCGCTCAACCCAGTAAAGCCGATCATTATCGTCCAAGCGAACCTCATAGGCATTGGCCGGAATGGCGCTTTTAAAGGCGTGATGCACCGTCTGAGACAATGTCGGGCTGTCGATGACAAAACCCAGTTCAGTATTCAGATTGGCCGAGCGCGGATCGAAATTGAACGAACCTACAAACATCCGCTCGCCATCCACGGCAAAGGTTTTTGCATGCAGACTGGAGCCGGAACTGCCAAACGGGCCAGCGCTCCCATTGCGTTCAATGCGCGGCGACAGTTGGCGCATCTCAAATAATTGAATGCCCGCCCTGAGCAGATCCTTGCGCCGCTTGGCATAACCGGCATGCACCGCAGCCACGTCGGTGGCATTGAGCGAGTTGGTCAGAATGCGGATGTCAATGCCCTGATCGGCCAAGGCAGTGAAGGCTTCGACGCCGGCGGCTGTTGGCACGAAGTATGGTGAGACCAGCACTACTCTGTCTTTCGGCTCACCGAGAATTTGTCCCAACTGATAGGTCAGTCTGCCCTCGCGCGGCGTCTCCCCCAAGCCCTTGGCCGGATCATCGCTGACCATACGGGTCTCAGCCCATTCCAAAGGCAACTCTCCGGCCAGTAGCACACGAATAAAGTCTGACTGGGAAACCGCTTCAACATAATCCTTGGCAGCGTCATCTCTTTCCAGGATCGCCGCGGTTTGGCTCAACTGCGCGAGGCTTTCATCAGAAACCGCAGGTACGATCTGTTCAACAGGATACGAGGAGCCGCTGGCCCAGTAACGGTCAAAATCGGTCGAAACATGTTCGACAATCGGACCGACCGACAAGACATCCAGGTCGGCAAACAGAATGCCCTCGGTCGCACCGAAATACTCATCCCCGACATTCCGCCCGCCGACAATGGAGGCCTGGCTGTCTGCCGTGAAGGCCTTGTTATGCATACGCCGATTGGCCCGGGAGAAATCCGTGATATAGCCCAGCCACTTGGGGTTGCGTACCTTGAATGGATTGAACAGGCGCACCTCGATCTGTGGATGCAACGCCAATGCAGCCAGTTCGGTATCCAATCCCGCGGTGCCATTGTCATCCAGCAACAGCCTGACGCGCACGCCGCGGTCAGCCGCTTCGTGGAGCTCCTCAAGCAATAACGTGCCGGTAATGTCGCCATGCCAAATGTAATACTGTACATCCAGTGTCCGCTCCGCCGCTCGGGCCAGCAGCACCCGCGCCGCAAAGGCGTCATGGGGATCGGCCAAGGCGTATATACCGCTTTTGCCTGGGTGCTTGGCCAGCCTCGGTGCCAAAGCCTGGCCAAGCTGGGTAGCCTGGCCTTGCTCAGTGCTCAAGGCAGTAGATGCGACCTTGTCAGGCGTGGGCAAGGCGCAACCTCCTAGCAATGCAGCAGAGAAAAAGATCACAGGCAGGCATTTGCCCATTCGCAGGGTGTGGAGAAACTCAGAAATGAACGCGTTCAATGATATCGTCCTGACATACGCCGTTAGGGAGCCTCTGAAGAACGTAGCGAGCGAAGGTCAGACTAGGCGAAATCCGACGAAAAAGCACAGTTTACGTGCTGTAAATGAGCATTTTGAGGAGAATTTCAACGCACCATGGCCGAGCGCAGTAGTTATTCAGAGGCTCCTTAGGGGCTTGTGTTGTGTTCCGGGTCCGCCCAAGGCGAATCGCTGGTAAGTAACATATCATAGGCGCCATCGAGCGTGACAGTTACCGTGCGGCCGGCTATCAGCTCGATACCCGCAGGCACCTGATCAATACTGATGCGCACCGGAATCCGCTGGGCCAGACGAATCCAGCTGAAGGTCGGATTGACGTTGGCCAACAAGGTTCCCGCAGCGGTGGTACGCTCCCGGTCATCAATACCGGCAGACAAACCCTCCACATGACCGGTAAGAGGCTGATCTTCACCGACGAGATGTATGGTCGCCTGGTCGCCCACATGAATGTGCTTCAATTTGGTCTCTTCAAAATATCCCGCGACATGAAAGCTGTCGCTATCCACCAGCGCCATTACCGGTTCGCCGGCGACCGCATAAGCACCCGGCCGCAGTGACAGATTGGTGACGATACCATTGACCGGCGCCCGCACTTCGGCCCGCTCCAGATTAATGTAGGCCAATTCGAGGTTGGCCACCGCTTCCTGGTATTGCGCCTGGGTTTCTTCCATGGCGGATTGGCGGTTATCCCGCTCCTGCTGGGAAACCGCATCACGCAGTGTTGCATAGCGGTTCCATTCCCGCACCGCCGAGTCCTGCCGGGCTTTTGCCGAGGCTACAGCAGCGGTGGCACGATTGAGCGTATTCTGCAGCCGGCTGCGATCCACAATGAACAATACATCGCCGCGCTGCACGACCTGGTTGTCACGCACCTGAACAGTTTTTATCCGTCCCGATACGTCCGCCGCAAGGGGCACTACATCTGCGCGAATCTTGCCGTCGCGGGTTTGTGGAGCATAAGTGTAAGTGCCTGATCTAAAATCTTCGTGTAGCATCCATGCCAAGATCCCTGACACGGACGGAATCATGGCACGGCGCTTCGTTGCCCCCTCTCACTGAATCTGAACAGCAGACGCTGACCTCCACCTATCACCATGGTGAGAAGCGCGCCCTATGTCGGCGCGCGCATGCCATCCTGCTGAGTGATCAAGGCCATACCATCGATCAGATCAGTGAGGTATTGCAGGTCCGCCGCGATGCCGTTTCTCGATGGCTCAAACAGTGGGAGGCGTCGGGGCTCGACGGGCTCATCGACAAGCCCCGCAGTGGTCGCATGCCGATCCTGGATGAGCACGACCACCAGCGACTGCAGGAATTGGTCCCCGAGCAGCCTCATCAGATTCGATCCTTGCAGGCTCGTCTACAAGAAGAGACCGGCAAGACGGTCAGCACGGTGACCCTTCGCCGGGCGTTGAAAAAAAATCGCCATAGCTTCAAGCGCATTCGGCATTCACTGAAGGCACGGCGTAACGAAACGGATTTCCGCAACACCCAGGGCCTCCTCAAGGCGCTTCACCAAGGTGAAGACCGGGACGAACACGAGCTCTATTATTTTGATGAGTCAGGCTTTTCACAATCGTCGTCAGTGCCATACGCGTGGAGCCCCATCGATAAGCCCTGCGAGGTGACCGCCTACTCCCATAGCCGAAGACTGAATGTACTAGGGTTCCTCAGCCGAGCCGGGAAGCTGGTCTACCACACCACCACGGACCTGGTAACAACCGAGACGGTCATCGAAGCGTTTGACCAGTTTGTGGCCAAGAAAGACCCCGATACCTTCGCCATCGTGGTGCTCGACAATGCCAGCATGCATCGCTCCAAGGCCTTCAGGCGGAAGATAGTAGAGTGGATGTCGCATCGTGTGCACCTGGTCTATCTATCAGCTTACTCGCCGGAGCTGAATCTGATTGAGATTCTATGGCGGCAGATGAAGTACGCATGGCTGCCGTTGAGTGCGTATCTCTCGTTTGATCGGCTCTGCAACGCGGTCTATCGCCTACTCGGTGGCTACGGAGCTGATCACGCGATTAATTTTGAATAGCCACTTACTCTTAAATAAATAGTCGCTCACTGAGTAGTTCAGAGAGCGACATAGGTAATGAATTAATGTGCTGTGCGTATTCTCTTAGAAAGTTAGACTTCTATTATGCAGTTTCTTCAACGACCCAACCAACAACCTCCTCATTGCCAAATTTAGCTTTCCACTCTTGAATAACCTTATGGTTGCCACCGCGAGTTTCTACCACCTGACCTGTATGTGGATTTTTATAAACCTTTAAAGGACGCTTTTTACGACCGTCTGTAGTGCTAGCCTTAACGCTTTTACCTGAAGTAGAGCGATATGAGGGATCTAGCATTTCGCATACGTCACGTGCTAATCTACCATGCTCCGTCATGAGCGCTTGCAATTTTTCTTTAAATTCAAGTTCTTTTCTCAATTCACTGCTACTGCCAAGTGCATTCAGTTCTTCCTGAAGCTGCTTCAACATCTGTTCTTTCTTGATATAATCACTTAACACTGATGACATTCTTTATCTCCACAATTGAAGTTAATTAAAGCAATTAACTTTTTATGATGCACTCTATCTAACCGTTAGGGAATCGCATTCACCAGTAGAGCTTATAACCTGGAGGCTAATTTATTTCTGTCAATTTAGCCAATACCCACAAGACTCCGTATCATTTGTTACAAAGACAGGTGCGTAGCGAGCAGGGATGGATGTGGCATATTGAAACTTCAATCTATGAGTTCAGCACAGCATTACTGAGGGAATATGTTCACAGGGTCCATAAGGTTTTATCATAGGCATAAAGTCTTTTATTTACCCTTAGAGCGCTTCATATTCTTGTATACCATATAGCCGCCAGCAATTAATGTAGCGATCATGATAAACAAAATCGGCGATATACCTATCCAAAACTGAGACGCATCATTCATTATCTCACCTCTAATAATGCCACGCTTGGTTTAGATGATAGCAGAAAATACACGAGTACTATATATATGCCAAATGGCTAACTATTCAATAACCTGCACAATCATGATCCGCTTATCCTAGTATCCAGCTTCTCGAGCGTCTCCTCTTTGCGCCGATACTGTCAGCAACGGTAGCTCACTCTTCTCGACCGACTTTTTTAAGATTCTGCCAAGCAATCATATCATCAGCCTCAGGTGCTACCGGATCACACTGATAAAGCAGTTCGTCGAGTGTATACCTGGGTGAATCGCCTAAGGTCTCCCATTCATTTTCATTATCAAAAGCAACAACATCCCTGTGGCTGTTAACACTGCCTCGCAATGTATCTATAGGACATTTCATAGCATACCGCCTTATTAGAAAGAACAAATATACCTTAGAGATTGATACTGACAGTGACTTTTAACGCTTTCGTAAGCACGGTGTGTAACTCGCTATTCTGATTACGCCATTCGCGTACTGCTCTACCTTGCGGTTAAAGGCGAAGAGCGCACTACGATCAGTGAGATAGCAGAGACGTTCTCTATCTCACGCAATCACTTAATGAAGATCGTCCAAGAACTCAGTCAGAAGGGGTATCTCACCACCATACGCGGTAAAAATGGCGGGTTACTGCTTGGTCGCCAACCAGAAACGATTTCACTGGGGAAGCTGGTTCGGGATACCGAGCATGAGATGGCGCTGGTTGAGTGTTTTCGCGATGAGAATAACTGCGTCATCACGCCCTCATGCCGCTTGAGGCCAATTTTGGCAGAAGCACTCGCGGCTTTTCTTAACGTATTGGATCAATATACGCTTGCCGACTTGTTAGCAGATCGTACATCACAGCTCTCAACGCTGATGCGTATTCCTGCCCTCTCCGTTCACAACTAACCGCTCGGCAAGAAAATAAACGAAGGTTCGCATACGCGGCCAGCTGTTAGGACAAGCCTGGCGCCTGCCTCGACCCCCATTAAAGCCGCGTAACTGGCACTGATGCGCAGCCATGTTGATGGCTGTTACCTATACACGTGAGCTCTTCTCCTTGAACCACCAACGGCCGCTCAAGTTGCCGCCTTCAGCCACTACCTTGGGCAACGCTTCCAGATCATTTGGGTGTGTTGGCTCGCCGTCGCTGGGCCAACCAAGGAGGGCTGACGTGTATCACCTGCCGCACCTCGCCAACCAGCACGGTCAAGTGCTGACAAACTCAGGTACGTGGCCGATACACCCCGACACATCAATGCCTTCCTCTTGCAGGTTAGCAGATTCGGTGGGCATCTCGTGGAAATGGAGCCGGGACCGTGGGATATAATCCTTGCTGAACCTACACTCCAGGCAATGCTACCGCTGCCCTTCTCGATGATTTACGTGGCACTGCAATGGTTGCTAGGCTTTATCTTCCTTCGCTAAAAGCCTCCGCCCAATGCAACGCCGGAACATTAGTAAGAATCTATCCGTGACGCCTGGTAGGTAAAACGTTACATATTAAATTGCCAGGCATTGGCATACTTCCTTCCGGTAGGAATCGCTATATCTACACTTGCTATAGTGCGTTTCTTTCAGCAGACACAATTGTCAAGTATCAACTAACTCCCCCACGCGAAGCTGGTAGGCCTGTGCAGTACGATCACCGGCATGATGTGATCATGTTTTTCTGGCCACCGCCGCCATAACGATACAAGCCATTACCAGCACATAGCGCACGGGGTAGCCACTTCGAGAGCGCTTATTCTTATTAACAACATAGAATGTAACGTTGCCCGTGCCCAGCGGATTTGAAAAACGGTTGCCTGGTGCCTTCGATTGCCATTCCACCTTATGTTGATGCGAGGGTAATCGCTTCTTCCATTCGCTAACCTGCTGCTTCTCAGACAGGGACGATCGCGCACTGGGTGTCACCTCAACGACTGCTCTGATGCGAGCATCCAGACCCAGCACCCAACTCACAAAGGCCAAGCCATCATCGGCATCGCGAATCCATACATGACCGTCGGTGGCACGGTGGTAGCGGTAAAAAAAACGAAGATGCCTACGCAATGCATCCGGATGATGGCTAAACCACCGCGACCAGATGGCTTGGTACATCGCATTCGCCACTGGACGTTCCTTCAGGGAGCGCGGCATTGCCAGGCGTGGGTGGGTAAAATCATTCGGTGCTGGCTGCTTACCTTTCGTCATCCGGTAGTGACGAAACGCGCTCATCCCCTGCCGCGTGCGCGCTGTTAGAACCCGCCGCGCGCAAGACGTTAGCCGCTCTGCCTCGCCTTTACACAAATTAAAGATATGCTCAACGTCGTCAAAATCGCGTTGATACAAAGCATCCAGCGCGGCGGCAACCTGCTCCAGCGATAGCTGGCTCAGACCTTGGCGCTCAAGCAGTATCTTGGCTGGCAATTCAGGATAGGGGGCAAATGCCTGCTGAGCTACGTCTATCACAGAACATTTGGGAAAGGCCTTATTAAGCCAACGTGGCGGTTTTTCGCCGAAACGCTCTTTCCACTTACGCAGGGTCGCCGGCTTGATTTGGAGCACGTTGGCCAAGGGTTCCAACTGAGCAATTGCGTGGCTCGGAATACAGCTCTCCATCGAGGAGGACTGCTTGTGACAATAATGGTCAAGGAGCAGGCAGGTAAAGTGCAAGTAGCTTCGTAATGTCACATCGGGGGACGCATGCCCCATCAGTTGTGCGATAAAGTACAGCCCTGATCGCGTGGGACCCTCAGCGACCTTGTCCCAAAGAAAAGCATGATGTGAAGGCGCTGACCAGGGTATCTCCACCCCATGAAAAGAGAGCAACAGATAATTAGCCAGTGAATGACGCAGGTGATGAAAACGCAGACGGTAATCCCCGGTGATACGTCGCATGGCTTCGTGGATCTCTGCCTGCACCTCATCATCGCGTAGCGGTGCCACCGAACCACTTCCCTCACCGAACAGCATGACACGACCGTGAAGGGTCACCTCTTGTCGATTGGCGATGAAGGCCTTGAATGCTTCCAGCTCGGTGTCTGTCAGCAGATAATGAAGCGGAAGCTGCCGCCGTGAATCATGGCTCTTCACCCCCACATACTCGTTGTTACGAACCAGAAGCGTAACGTCAGTATCCTGCACCTCTTGATGGAGCAAGACATCATCTAACTGAATGGAAAGTGCTTCTCCTATCCTGAGACCAGCGCGAAATCCAAGCACAAATACCCAATAGCGAATTTGCCCCATGATGTTTGCCGAGCGGGAGGCCAGAAAGCTAGCTATCAGACGATACTCATCCTCTGACAGACAATTGGCATCGGCGTGATGCGCGATAGTTGCCCCACCGTCAGCAAACACCATAGAGACGTTGGCCAGGCCTTGATCAATCACAAGAAAAGAATGGAATGAGCGCAACACCGCCCAACGGTAGTGGCGGTTTTTCTCGGTCTTGGCCTGTTCGACCACGAACTGATAGGCCTCAATGAGAGCATCCATCCGGTCCTGATCAACCGGCGTCTCCCCCAAAGCCTGCAGAAGCGGCATGCTTATACCGAGATACTTGTACAGCGTCGACTGCTTTCGCTTCTGCTTCTGATGCAGAAACAGCAGCCAGCGACACAAGCATTCAATGATGGGAGCCATACGCTGAGAAGCAACAATGGCACTTTCCAGCTCGCGAGAAAGGTCTCGAAACCTGAGGCGTTTCTGGTTACGACGCTTATAGAGCGTATCGTGTAACGATTTCAGCAGCGCACGCCCTTCATATAACGGTTGGTCCCGCTCACAACGCTCGGTCACCATTGGCGTTAGCCCGGATCCTTCTCCTGGAAGCACATCCTCCTGCTCGGCTTTTGGCTTGGCATGCTTTACGTACCCACCGGTGAGCAGCTGATGCCAACGCTCTTCAGCAATTGACGTGCTTGGGTGTTTGCCGTGTGCGCTGTTCACGATATAAGCCGGTACATGTAAGCGAAAGGCGGTCGAGGCATGCTCGCTAAACGTCGGAAGTGACACCGGCTCAGTCTTTAAAGCGCCACAGAAATGCAGCCAAGCCGTCTGGGTATAAGTCCTCGCCTGCTGATAACCGCCACACTTCTCGCCAGGGTGGCCAAAATGCTGAATGTGGCGCATCAACACCGCTAAGGCCGACACTCCCAACAGCCAACGGCTACGTGGCAACACCCGTTTCGATTTTGGCATGCCTTCCGGTACTGTCTCATGCAGCACCAACCAGGCAGAAGCCCCGTGCACTGCCAATGTAGTGGTGGCCAATGGTAGTGAGTTCAGGTGCTTGCTGCCCAGCAGGCCGTCATTGGCAATCACACAATAAAGAAACAGCCCCCAACTGATCATTTCAGGCTCAAGCCGACGGTGTCCCTTTTTTCCATTGCCGTGCCAAAGAAGCGCCTGAAAGTCTGGCTGCTGAATCTCATGATCGGCATCCTGGCACCAGTCACGGTAATCGCTTAAATTTTTGAAGGACAAGGGCGTAAAAGGACTCGCCGCTGGCCTGACCAGGTGCAGCGGCGCTGGAACGCGCACGTCCCACCCCAACTCACGCTGCCCACGCGACAGCCCCAGTGATAAGAAGTTAACCTTGTTGCGAATTTCGACGACTGAACGGTTGTCACCGGTTTGTAGGGCTTCTTCCCACTGCTGGGCGATATCCGTCGGCACGCTGACATCCGATTCACCGCGGACAAGGCCAGGGTGCGTTTCCTGTAGCAGTTCCAGCACTGCCATTTGGTGACGACGCCTATTTAGCAGATGCTGCCGATGGCGTGCCTCGGCACCACCTGCCCCTTCCGGAACTTGTATTAGCTTCCAGCCGCTCCAAACTTCCTCGACATGATCAGTCATCCGCTAGCCCCTGCTGCACTGTCCATCCCGCTTCCCGGCGCATTTTACTGAGGACAGGCGCTAGCTCCCGAAACATTTCCACGGGGGTCAAGGTAGAGAAAGCGCCAAACGGCTCCTGCCCTTGTTGAGCGTGCCCCATAAAGGCATTAACCAGTTCGCCACGAACCCCTTCAGCACGCAAAGCACTGCGAAGATAGTGCCGACTTGCGTTGACTGGCAGCGTAAAGAGCGGTACGTGGCGCCGCAGATTCTCTGGAGAAAGCTGAACCATCTGCCAGCTGTCACTGATAAAAAACATCAGCGGCACGTCTGGCTGAGGCTCACTCAACACTGCTTCGAGGTGCTCGTAAAGAGACGCACGTTGATAAAACCGGGCCTGTAGCACTTCCAAGTGGCTCGCATACTGGCGTATTTGATCACGCAACTCCGGCAACAGCCAAACCACCCGTGCCTGACTCATCGCTTCGTCGTCCTTGTCGGAAATGGCCAGAAAACCGGACGCAAAGTCGATTTCCCGCCAGCGAAAAACCAAGTCATTGACAGCACGGTAGCCCGTCGCGAACAGTATCCAGAAAGCGATATAAGCCACGTAGTGATTATGCGTTTGTCGCCAACTCTCCTCCCCAGGCTGAAGACGCCTAGCTGCCCGCAGTTCGCCTTTCAAGTGTTTGACCAGGCGTGTCAGCAATATCGGTTTGAGGTTCAGCTTACTGCCATGGTCACCCTTGTTTTGAACGACTTGTTTGAAGGCGTAGTAATGCTTCTCTTCCACGCTAAGGTACTGATAGATGCTGTTACGCAGCGAAACAGCAGCAGCATGATAGAGTGTCTCAAGATAGCCAGCCGGCACGCTGTAATAATGTGCGGCCACATCAGCGACGGTGAAACGGTGCCCGGTCAACAGGTAAGCATCAACCCAATCGCTGGAGTGGCCGACGATCTCATCGAATAGCGCTTGACTGATCCGACGGGGTGTCAGCCGCATACGGTGGGTGCGGTTGATCTTTGAAACCGCCACCCGCATTGCCTCCTCAATGCCGCCATGACGCCATTCGGGAAACAATTCGCGATATTTTGTCCGACTTTTCCGCACCAAGCTGAGACGCGAGATAAACTTCCCCATCCGCACGGGACTGGCGACCACTACCACCTCATCCACCAATGCAGGCGTGCTCCCACCGGCTGTAAAGAGCAGTTTCTTTGCGTCGTCCTGGAGACTGTTACGCCACTCCGGCGACGGAATGGGGAGCACAAAGGCGTGCTCTTCAATCAAAAAAGCGAGTACGTCCTTGCGGTGTTTCGGTAGCTCATGTCGATGGTTATAGACCCGCATCCCCAGAATCTGCTCGACGGGACGTCCAAGCCAGATCATCAACAGCAGCAGTAGACCGGCATAGACATCTTCGTCATCACGCTGTTCAAAGCGGCCCCGGCCCGTAAATAGCTCGAAAGCTGCTTTCGCTGCCAGCGATAGCTCGACCCGACTTAAGCTGGCGTAGCGAAAAGGAAGCCTCTGGTTGGACTGGCTGATATGTTGGATACGGCTGCTCTGGCGCCGGATCAAGTCCCTTAGATCAAACCCTAATGTCGGTGATGCTTTACTTTCCGTGAAGGAAACAGCACGCAGTGTCTGGGATTCTTTGGGGTGCAAACCGGCGGCACGCTGACGGCCCTGCGCCTGCTCGTCACCGGCCGATTCCAACAGTTGCATCGACTTTTCTGGCCCCTCATTTTCCTCGTCATCCGAATCCGACACATCAACGCGCCGCTCGATCGTTCGGGCCGGGTGGCCACCCCCACCTCCACCGTCTCTCGTCTTTCCCTTATGGTCGAGTACTTTTCGAACGAGCAGCTCGATACCCGACAGCGGCTCGAGGATCTCGTCGCTCTTCAGCAGATATTGTTGATGGTAGCTTTTAAGCGTGGTGTCCATCTCAATCTCTACTAACAGCCCGAGCGACTTCTTGCCATTGCCAATCGTCCGGATATCACGACAAGCAGCGGTGATTTCGGAGCCGATATGTGCTTGGTGCCGCTTTCGCTGAACGGCTGAGCACGCCATAACTACACCGGCATGCTGCCAATACGCATCATTGCCATAGCACTCAGCATCGGGGGTAAGAATCAGCATCGCCCACTCAGGGTGGTCATTGATAATGCCGCGCTGCTTCCCCGACTGATCTAACCACGTCTCTGGACAGCTTTCGCGATCACATCCCTTTAGCACGGCGGTAATCTGGGTAATGACAGGAAGGTAATGAAAGAGGTCTTTCTCCTCCTTTTTCTCGGTCGCATCATCAAGATCCTCCCGAATTCTTTGGGTTCCCTGAACTGCCTGTAAAGCACGGTTCACGTTTTCCAACACCAGACGAAGGTGGGTTAGATCATCCGGCGCTTTAAGCAGCGCAAACAACTCTTCCAGGCAGGAAAGCTCCACGCCACTCAATGTTACCAGTTGCTCTAGATCCGCCTGGATCACCATGTCATTGGGACTCCATGATCCGCTGGAGTTCTGACTTCCGCTTCCTTGAATGCGTGATGCGGCGCTCTTCTAATCCCATTAATGCCTTTAGATTGCGTGTGGACAGACTCTTAGGCACCTTGATGCCGTGCGTCTTACGCAGCGTAATGGAGAGCTCTTTTAACTGTCGATAGACGCGCTCTTTCGCATCCACAGCCTCAGGACAGTGCATCAGGCTATGGCTAATAAGCTCAAACAACGCTCCTCTGACCAGATCAGATTCGTGAGCATCTGTGATGCCTACCGAGATGGAGGCCTCTGGATCCAGTAAGGCACTAGCGGCATGAAACGCGCGAAATCCACTGACCACTTCGTAATGCCTCGATACCTTTTGCACAGAAACGGGATGGTAGGCAAGTAAGGTACCGGCTAATTCAGCATCCAGCCATGACGACACGGGCAATTGATTGGCAATGTTAATGTTGACTCGCTCGATCTCAGCGAGCGCTCCGGAAGGGGATTTGATCTTCGATATTACCAACTTTGTCACACCATGCCTCAGTGTTGTCAGTCCAATGCATTACTATTATATCAAAATAGATCGCCGTAAATTTTTATGGTGACGAGTGTGGTCTGTCAGCCGAGTGCTGACGATAAGCTAGACTACAAATAAGCGTCTCTAACCTGTTAAACCGTAGACCCCTATAGCTTTACTGGGCACGAGGTAGGTATCCGCACAGATCAAGAACTCGTCACTATTGAGCTGAGACTATCAGAGCTTGAACAAGAAAAGGCTGCTCTCCTTTCTCGAAAGCAAGAGCTGTATCGCTCTGCAAACCGACATGATTTACCGCTACTCACCCCTGGCCAGAAAGTTGAAGTATACCGAAAACTCTTTCGAGGCAGGCAGGATGTTTATGCGGTTCGCTGGCAGAGTTCCGGCGGTCGTTCCGGCTATGCTGTCGCTTGTGCGAACGAGTGGATGCCGGTCATCTGTCAGAAACCAAGGATCAAGTGCGGAGAATGTCGACACAAAAATTTCAAGCCCCTCGATTTTGATGCAGTTTATGACCACCTGTCTGGCAAACATGTGACCGGCCTTTACCCTTTACTGCCGGATAGCTCTTGTTACTTGCTGGCGGCGGATTTTGATAAGGGGGACTGGAAAGCGAATGTTCGTGCACTAGCCCAGGCCTGTCGTGGTGAAGGCGTACCCTATCTTATGGAGGTTTCTCGGTCCGGTGCGGGTGCCCATCTATGGGTTTTCTTTTCAGAAGCTGTTCAAGCTTCGTCAGCGAGGAGGTTGGGATTCAAATTGTTGGATAAGGCCATGGAGCTTCATCCAGGCTTATCCTTCGACTCCTATGATCGGCTATTTCCCAACCAAGACACCATGCCTGATGGTGGGTTTGGCAATCTGATTGCCCTGCCGCTTCAACACGAGGCGCGAAGTCGCGGATGCACCGTCTTCGTCGACGACAACTTTGCGCCATACCCGGATCAATGGGCACTGCTCAGTCAGCAACAGACACTTGCATCAGCTCAACTTGAAGAGCTGATCGGCAATGAGGCTAATTCCGGTGTGACTGTAGATACTGTGTTGCCTTGGGAGTCAACGTTACCGGTTGATACAGAGAAGCTTTCTGGATGTCCTGAAAGCATCACGCTCATCCTGACCAGTCACATTTATATAAAGTTATCAGGCATTCCAGGAACATTGGCGACACGAATAAAGCGAATGGCCAGCTTTGCTAATCCTGTATTTTTCAAAACACAGTCGCTTCGTTTCTCGACGCATGGCATCCCTCGCTACATATCATGCGCCCATATTGAGCAAGGTTATCTTTCTATTCCCAGAGGCTGCTTGGATGAGCTTCAAGATCTGCTGCTGAAACAGGGAATCACGGTGGACATTGATGACCGTAGAATATCAGGCCAGTTTTTACCTGGAGTCAGCCTAAAAGCAACGCTGCGTAGCGACCAGGACAAGGCGGTGCAGGCACTTATCCAACACGATACCGGAATACTTCATGCACCGACCGCTTTCGGTAAAACCGTAACGGCTATTGGCGTGATAACCAGGCGGCAAGTCAACACACTGATCCTCACGCACAGTCGTCAGCTACTTGATCAATGGAAGGAGCGACTCGACACCTTCCTTGAGGGTGCGCTCATCGGTGTAATTGGCGGCGGTAAAAAGAAACCTACTGGGCAGGTCGACGTTGCCACTTACCAAAGCTTGATCAATAAGAAAGACAATACAGTCTCGAAGCAGGTCAAGGAGTACGGGCAAGTCATCATCGATGAATGCCATCATATCTCAGCGCCACGTTACGAGATGTTGCTTAATGAGGTCAGCGCTCGATACGTCATTGGTTTGACAGCAACGCCTGATCGTCAGGATGGCCACCAAAAAATCATGTTGATGGTTGCAGGGCCCATTCGTCACAAAGCCCAGGCGCACCACAGTAACCGATTTATCCAACACGTCATTGTTCGAGAGCATCACGAAACGCCACCCACCCACATCTGCCAGCCTAGTGTGCGGCCCCATATCGCATCGGTTTACCATTGGCTTGCCCAGAGCAGCGCCCGAAATGAGGCCATTGTTCAGGATGTTGCAAGCTGTGCGCACAACCAAGCAAATTGCCTTGTGCTGACGGAACGACGAGAACATGCCGAGACCTTGGCGACACTGCTGGATGCTGAATCCATATCGTCAGTTATCTTACGTGGTGGGATGCGCGTCAAAGAGCGCCAGTTGGCAGAAAAAGAGTTGCATAGGGTTCAAGTCATCGTTGCAACTGGGAAATACATTGGAGAAGGCTTTGACTTGCCTCGACTGGACACCCTGTTTTTAGCTCTGCCCATCGCATGGAAAGGAACGCTGTCACAGTATGCAGGCAGACTCCATCGAGACACCGAAGGCAAACTAGAAGTCACTGTCTATGATTACTTGGATACTGGCCTGCCTATGCTTGAGCGAATGTTCCGAAAGCGTGAGAAAGGCTATAAGGCTATGGGGTATAAGTCTATCGCTCCCGGGCAAACCAGATTGCTTTAGCCTTTGAGAGGCAGTCAGTCGCTAAAAGCTCATCAAGTGAACTGAGGCCAGGAATTTCTTCACTTGTCTAGCTGAACCCAGTTTATCTGGTCACTCTCAGGCGGCTACTTCCTTCTCGTCTTCAATCTCCAGTTCGAGATGGAAGTTAGCTGGCCCCGTCAGGTTGACCAAAGAATCGAGACTGAACTTATTAATACGACCGTTCAGCAAGTCGTTGAGGCGTGGTTGGGTGATTCCCAGACGATGTGCAGCCTGTTTCTGAGTAATATCCCACTCCCTTACACGGCCAGCAATCCTCGCCATGAGTTCGGAGCGCAGCCGCATGTTTAGCGCCTCTTCAGGAGTGTCCTCGATGGCGTCCCACACACTGTCGTAATACTCGATGGCCATTTTCTAACCTCGCTTGGCGGTTGGGCTCAGGGCAGCTCCTTGTATCGCTGCTTGCCCAAGTCGATGTCTTTTTTGGCGGTCTGCTGGGTTTTCTTCTGGAAGCAGTGGAGCACAAATACCGCGTCGCCCCGGTTGGCCACGTAGAAGACCCGAAAGGCCCCGTTGTGTTCCCGAATGCGGATTTCCATGACACCAGGGCCAACGCTTGGCATTGGGCGGAAATCGTCCGGCTGGTCTCCAGCCTGAATCTTGTCTATCTGAAACCCCGCTTCTCGCTTGGCGTCCAGAGAGAAGTCGCGCAGCCGATCCTTCGAGTCTCCAACGAATGCAACAGGTTTCTTGCGCGCCACGCTGGCTCCTTGACTGCCATAAATTTATATCAGTTCAGATATAATAAACTCATCAATTGAATGCTTCAAGCTGCTTCCACTGTAGCCGTATCACCAATAAGATGCCGTTGACTATTCGCACCTGGGTTGGCCAAATGCAATATCTGACCCTCCGGTATGGTTTTGCCACGACTCACTGCTATTGCGACCTCTCTACTGAAGACCGAGCCGCCATCATGCAGATGCGGGTTCACTACTAAATCCGAACCATCGCCCGACAATTGGAACATCCTCCCAGCGCCATCTCACGGGAACTGGCATACCAAACAATCCGTTCTGACAAAACTTATGATGCCAGTCTCGCCGGTATCAGAGTCCGGCTAACCCGCTGCCGACCTCAGCAGCAGCCTAACGGTCATTTATGCTGTAAATTTTATATTTTATTTTGTGACACTCTTTAGCGTGCGGAATTGACCTTAAATTACCTAAATAGCATTTCAAAAACCGACGAAAATCCTTGCATAACAGCTACTTTGGACAAATAACAACAAATAAAGCAATGCTAAGGAAATCAAATCAATCCGGCTCATAACCCGAAGGTCATCGGTTCAAATCCGGTCCCCGCTACCAAATATAGAAAAAGCCGTTACCGAAAGGTAGCGGCTTTTTTGTGTCTGAACGCTCGTCACTTAACTCTGTCCCCTCCTGCTCACGCCAGCGATCCCAGCTCGGCGCAGTTCCCACCATCTCAAACAGATGATCCAGAAATACACTCACCTTGCGGGTGTGCAGACGACGCTGAGCATAGAGCACGTGGATATCGCGCCTGCCCGGCATAACTTCGCACTCCCACGCTTCGAGTATCGGCACCAGTGCGCCGGATGCCAATTCGTCAGCGATCAGCCAGGTGGGGAACATCACTAGCCCCTGCCCCATTAGTGCTGCTCGTACCAGGCTCTCGGCATCGTTACTGTAGAGGCTGCCGTCGACTTTATAAGTGCAGGCTTGTGACTGGTCGGCAGTATTGAAATACCAGCGCTGGCGGCCCATTTCGCCCTGGTAGAGTAGGCAGTCATGCTGGCTCAGATCATCCGGGCGGGTGGGCGTACCACAACGTTGCAAATAGGCGGGCGCCGCGGCCACCACATAGTTCATTGGCGCTAGGCGGCGCGCCACCAAGGTGGAATCCGCCAATGCTCCGACGCGAAAGGTGATATCGATGCCCTCACGCACCGGGTCGGTCAATTGATCGGTGAGCATCAGCTCGGCTTTGATCGCCGGGTAGCGGCGCTGAAAATGGTGCAGAATCGGCACGATCTGCCGCTGGCCGAAGGCCACTGGAGCGTTAAGGCGCAGCACACCGCTGGGCTCGGTATTGGGTGCCATCAGCGCTTCAGTCGCCAGGTCGAGCCGCTCAAGAATCTCGCGAACCTCCTGATAATAGCGCCAGCCCGCTTCGGTCAGCGTCACGGCACGGGTGTGGCGATAGAAAAGCTGCTGTCCTAGCGCCTCTTCTAACGCGGCGATCTGACGCGAGACCGACGACACGGCGCGATGAAAATGACGTGCGGTGGCGGTAAAGCTTCCTGTCGCGGCCACGCGCTCAAAAATACGTAGCGCATTGAGATCCATCGACTTGCTCCTGATGCAATAAAGATTTGCGATTTTTCCAATTGTAGCAATGATCATCAAAGACCAAACTGCTTTTCATCGGGCACGAGCACAACGTTTTTTGCCCGTTCCGAATCTCTTGTTTGCATAAGGAATTAACGATGCGCAAAGGCACAGCACTTGTAGTAGGCGCTACCGGCATCACCGGCGGCAATCTGGCCAGCTATCTCGCCGCTAGCGGTTGGACCGTTTACGGTTTATCACGTCGCCCCTCTCAACAAGAGGGTGTCATTCCCGTCACCGCCGATCTGCTTGATCGCGAAGCGACGGCTAAGGCGCTCGCGGGCTTACCCATTACGAACGTTTTCTACTGCACCTGGGTACGCCGTGACAACGAGAAGGCCAATGTTGAGGCTAACGGCGCGATGATGCACAACCTGCTCGACGCTTTGCAGGGTGCAAGCGTGGTGCATGTCTCGTTGGTCACCGGCACCAAGCAGTACCTGGGCGCCTTCGAGAACTACGGTAGTGGCAAGACCGAGACGCCGTTTCGTGAATCAGCACCCCGCGTACCGGGTGAGAACTTCTACTACACCCTCGAAGACATCATGTTCGCAGCGGCGGAGCGCGACGGCTTTAGCTGGAACGTGCACCGTCCGCACACCGTGATCGGCTATGCCCGTGGTAATGCCATGAACATGGGCGTAACGCTGGCGGTTTATGCCTCTATCTGCAAGGCAACGGGCAAGCCGTTCATCTTCCCAGGCTCGCAGACCCAGTGGAACGCTTTAACCGACCTAACCGATTCGCTGGTGCTGGCGCGGCAGATGGAGTGGGCGGCAGCATCGCCCGGCGCGCATAACGAAGCCTTTAACACCGTCAATGGCGATATTTTCCGCTGGCGTCGGCTGTGGAATGAAATGGGTGAGTTTTTCGGCCTTGAGGTGCCAGACTGCCCGGAAACGCCGCAGCCGCTTGAAACGCAAATGGCCGACATTGCGCCAACCTGGGCTGAGATTGCCGAGCAACACGACCTGATTGAACCTGACGTTTCCAAGTTGGCCTCTTGGTGGCACACCGATGCCGACCTGGGGCGCGAACTTGAGTGCGTCAACGACGTGACCAAATCACGCGATTTCGGCTTTGACCACTTCCGCGAAACCCGCGCGGCGTTTTTCGACTTGTTCACCCGCCTCCGCGCTGAACGCATCATTCCTTAAGCAATACCAGCAACAAGGCCAGAAAAATAGTGCTACCAGGGCGCGTATCATCGCGCCCTGGGTTTTATTTCCCTTCCTTTCCTTGAATCCTCCTGGGCATGCCTGCATATCATGGGGAACTATTGTTCATTTTTTGATATCGAGCCTACCCATGCAGATTATTGATCCCCGCTCAGGTAAACCGCTAACTGCGGATACAGGAAATGCCGACGCCCCCGCGCCTGACGCTAACCAGGCAGCGGTGCGCCCTGAAGACGTTATTATCGAGCTTAATGCAGGCAATATTCAGCAGGTGCTGGAAGCCTCTATGCAGGTACCGGTACTGATGGGCTGCTACTCGCCATCCAACGCTGGCAGTAGCACCCTCCTCGCGGTGCTGGACAAACTGGTGGTTGAGTACGCGGGTGCCTTTCTGCTCGGTAAACTCGATATTGAAGCGAACCCGGAAATAGCTGGCCAGCTGGGCGTACGCTCGGTGCCCGATGTGAAGCTGATTAGCCAAGGCGGCTTAGTCGATGGTTTTCAGGGCGCTCTGCCGGAGAAAGACGTCCGCGAGTGGCTGAACCGCTACTTCCCCGCACCCGGCGAAGCACCCCCCACCCCTGAAGAGCAGGCGGAAGAAGCGCTTAAAGCCGGAGACACTGCCGCTGCCGGCGAGATTTATCAAACCCTAATGGGCCAGTACCCAGAGCACTATGCCTACCAAGTAGCCTTCGCACGGGTATTGGTGGCCGAAGGGCGCGGCAGTGAGGCCCGTGAAGTACTCGACAACCTGCCCCCGGAAGAGCGCGACGCGGCACCTGCGCGTGGCGTACGCGCCAGCATTGAGTTTAGCGAGCAGGCACTCTCAGCCGAAGAGATTGCCGCCCTCGGGGATCGCACCGATAGCGAAGCGCAGTATCAGCGCGCCCTGCGTCAAGTGGCCGACGGTCATTACGATGCAGGACTGGAAGCACTGCTGGCGCTGATGAAGCAGGATCGCGCCTATAACGACGACGCGGCGCGTAAAACGCTGCTGCAGGTGTTCGATGCCCTCGGCGCCGACCACCCGCTTACCGTTGCTTACCGCCGCAAACTCTTTGCGATGCTGTACTAGGGTCTTCCGAAGGCTTTCAATCCCGCTTCAGCAGGGAATCCATACGAGACAGCGCCGCTTCCAGCTGGGAAGCGGTGGTACCAAAGTTAAGCCGCACAAAGCCGGGGCAACCAAAGGCAGCCCCGTCCGAAAGCGCTACTCCCGCCTCTTTCAGCAGCGTCTTATGCGGCGCGTCGCCTAGCCCTGCCTCGCGCATATCCAGCCATGCTAGATAGGTCGACTCCGGCGCACTCCAACTAACACCCGGCCAACTCGCTAACCGCGCCTGCAGCGTTGTGCGATGCTCTCGCAACACGCTTAACAGCGCCTGACGCCAAGGCTCGCCATGGCGATAAGCCGCCTCTGCGGCGACCAAGCCAAGCACATTGCCATCGGGCAGTAGCCCTTTGGTTGCTGCCGCAAAACGCTCACGCAGTGCAGGATCGGGAATCACCGCACAGGCACTGGTCAGCCCGGCTAGGTTGAACGTTTTCGACGGCGCCCAGAGGGTAATAGTGCGCTTCGCCAGTGCAGGAAATGCCGCGGCTAACGGGCGGTGCTGGGCGCCTTCGTCTAACAGCAGATCGCAGTGCAGCTCATCGGAGACCACCCAAAGATCGTGGCGCTCGACCAGCTCAGCCAATGCAGCAAGCTCCTCATGGCGCCATACACGGCCCGTCGGGTTGTGGGGCTGACACCACAGCAGTAAGCGGGTACGCGGCGTAATCGCTGCTTCCAGGGCGGCAATATCGAGCTGCCATGGCGCATTAGCCGTCGAAGGCGCAGCCATCATCGCCTGTTGGGGCAGCCGCCCGGTGCGCTTTGCCACGTCTAAAAATGGCGGGTAGATCGGTGCCACCGTTAATACGCCGTCGCCCGGCTCGGTTAGCGCTAATGCGGCGATGTGCAAGGCCGGCACGACGCCCGGTAGCCACTGCTGCCACGCCGACTGAATCGGCCAATCATAGTGGTGGGCACTCCACTCACACAGGGTTTCTGTTAACGTAGCAGGCACTTCGCCATAGCCGTATACACCATGAGCCACCCTAGCCTGCAGCGCATCGATCACCGCTGGCGGGGAGCGAAAATCCATATCGGCGACCCAAAGGGGTAACACATCGTCGCCGTAACGGTGCCACTTTTGCGATACCCAGCCACCTTCTGGGTGGCGTCGCTCTACAGGCGTGGCAAAATCATAGGCCATGAAAAATCTCACTCATTGAATAGGGGTTGTGCCAAGCATGCCGCAAGATGACTTTTATACCAAGATGCGCGCAGGGCTATCTGCGCTGCTGCGGCAATGGCGCTCGCTAGGTCAAGCGGATACAGACCAGCTAGCGCTTATTTTGGCTGAAACAGCACGGGTAGCGAAATTAGGCACGCCCGATGCCACGCCCAGTGGCGCGATTCTTGAACAGTGGAGTCACGATGAGCTTGGCGAGATGCCGCTATGGGCACCCCGTACCGCGGTGTTTTTGCTTAATCAAATGCCCGCTCGCCCGACCCCCTATAGCGATGCCGAGGCCTGCGCCTGGGCCTACTGCTGGCTACGTAATCGCTCCTTTGATTCACTGCAAGACGCTCATGACGCGCTCCCAGGGCACTTAAAAGTCCCCCTGGAAGAAGCGCTTGAAGCCGCCTGGCGCGACCAGCAAGGGCTGCGTTTAGTGTAACGGGTACTTGACCAAGCGCTTGCTTGGGTTAATTCTGAAGAGCTTCGTTATGCCAATAGCTGCTTCTTTCATACCCCTGTTCATAACTACAAGGACATGCCATGTTTACCCGTACCATTGAGCCCGCGTTTTACGATACCGATGCGTTAGGGCACATTAACAACACACGCTTGCCTGCTTGGTTTGAGCTTGCCCGCAATGACCTGTTCAAACTCTTTACCCCTGACTTAAACCCCAAGCAGTGGCGCTTGATTATGGCGCGTATGGAAGTCGACTACCGGGCTGAACTGTTTTACGGTCACGATATCGAAATACGTACTTACTTAACGCGATTAGGCAATAGCTCGTTTACGGTGACCCAAGAGGCGCGGCAGCATGGCAAGCTCACTAACCTGGGGCATACCGTTATGGTGCAGTATGACCACCAGGCCAAGTGCGCCATGCCTATTGAGGGTGACCTGCGCGAGGCGCTAACGTCGCACCTCCAAGACGCGCCTGAGCCCGCCTGATTGACGCTGCCCCGCACTACCGGGGCAACCAGGAGCCTTATAATGGCAATCCGCTACAACCTCTGGATAGACCCTGACAACGTCGCCCAGCACCGTGCCGTAGAGGCCGATCTGGAAAACTATTTTGTTGAACGCTTTGCCGACTATCCGCATATCCGCTTGTTTGGTGCCGACCCCTACGATTATGATGCCCCCTTCAACCGCCTTTATGACGTGCTAATGGCACGAGCCGCCGAATACTGTGAGCGGACGTGGTGCTATGTCGCGTCCCCTGAACAGCTCAATCGCTGCTTTTTCCGTGCCGTTGGCCGCTCGACTAAATTTGTTCAAGACGACCGTTCGTGAGAGACCAACCCGATGGTGATACGCACCAACCAAGCGCCTGACGAACGTCAGCTCGCCATTATTGCCCAGCAGCTTGGCCGCGCGCCGCGTGGTATCGAAGCGGTAGCCGCCACCGACGGTGAAGGCACACCGCTAGTACTGCGTATGGCGCCGATTGTCGACGGCAAACCCTTCCCCACCCTGTATTGGCTCTGTTCCGATGTGCTGAAAGTTGAGATTTCCCGCATCGAAGCCGTTGGGGTTATTAAAGCGCTCGAACAACGCCTGCAGGAAGAGCCTGAATTTCTTGAGGCTTACCAACAGAGCCATCGCGACTATGTGACCGCCCGCTGGGACGCTATGAGCGATGCTCAGCGTGAAGAAGTTGCTAAATTGGGTTATACCGACGTGATGACCAAACGCGGGATTGGCGGCATTAGCAACTGGCACCAGATACGCTGCCTGCATACCCAGTACGCCCACCACCTTTGCGGTGACAATGCGATTGGACAGTGGATGGATGAACACTATCAGGTAGACCGCTGTTTACCCTAAGCCCCTTTTACCCTAAGCCTCGTAGTAATCTCGTTTTCTTTTTGGCTACGTTTTAGTTACGTTCATTTTTAACGACAGGAAATAAACGAATGGCTCGAATTTGCGTTTATCTTGGTTCCCGTGAAGGTAACAGCCCGGCGTTCCGTCAGGCGACTAATAAACTGGGACGCACGCTCGCTGAACGCGGTCACAAGCTGGTTTATGGCGGGGCGCGGGTTGGTCTGATGGGTGAGCTGGCTAACGCAGCACTTGAGGCCGGTGGTGAAGTCATTGGTGTTATGCCCGACCACCTGGTGGAGCGCGAACAGGCGCACTTTGGCTTAAGCGAGCTGATTCGGGTGCGCAATATGCACGAACGCAAAGCCACCATGGCGGCCAACGCCGACGCTTTTATTGCGCTGCCCGGCGGGATCGGCACCTTGGAAGAGCTGTTTGAAATATGGACGTGGGGCTATCTAGGCCTGCATGAAAAACCCATGGGGTTGCTGAACATCGACGAATTCTACTCGCCGCTACTGACTTTTTTAGACAGCACGGTCAGCCATGGCTTTTTGGCGTCTCCCACCCGCGAAATGCTACTCGACGCACCGTCACCAAATGAGTTGCTTGATGCGCTAGAAGCTCTGTTGTAGCGCTTTGGGAAGCGTCACTAGCGTCCCGGGTGCTCGGTGAGCTTGCGGGTATGCTGATAGGTAAGCTGCAGCAAGCGGGCATCTTCACCTGCCCGATGGCGGTGAATCCCCTGTTCGGCGATCAGCGCTTCTTTGGTATCGCTCCAAACTGCCTGCTGATCTTCGCTAAGCAAAATCCTTAACGCCTCAAGGCGAAAACGCGGCAGCATGCCTGCGTGATGAAAGAGCAGCGACAGCCAGGTGTTGTCGTAACCCCAACTATCGCTGTACGCCTTACCCAGCTCGCGTAGCTCATCGTTCAGCCAGTGGGCGACCTGGCGTACCGGGTAGCCCTCCTGAATGAGGCGATCACGGGAGATACCATGCAGCAGTTCGGCCTTGGGATCCCAGTGCGTCCACTCTTCCAGCGGTTGAATGAGAAAAGCACAGCAGCTTCCGTCGGCACGTGCGATGCCGACTTCAATCGGGTAGCTGCCACGCCCAAATCCGGACGCTTCAATATCTAGTACTGTGGGTAGCGTCTCGGACACAACCTTCCTCACTCAATCAAAACGCGGTAACGCTTCATGCGGCGGCCACGTTATTTAGTGTCTGCTGTTCCGCCTGTCGCTGCCAGTAAGCCGCTCGTTCGCCGTCCACCGCCAAGCCTAACTCACCCAGGCGATAAGCACGGGCAAGTCGCTCCGCCGCTAGATAGTGCCCCGACTGAGCGGCACGGGCGTACCACGTGACCGCGTAGTCTTCGCGGCGCGGGTATTGAGCACAGCCGTGCTCGTGGATTTGTGCCACCTGGTACTGTGACTTTACATCCCCGGCATGCGCCGCTTCCAGAACGTACCGCGCACCGCGCGCTTTGTCCTGGGGCGTCTGACTGCGATGAAACAACATATGGCCATAAACAGAGAGCGCGTCAGGGTGACCCGCCTCTGCACAGCGCTTGAATAAGCGCATCGTTAAACGCTGGGTGCGCGGCGAACGCGGCAACAACCAGTGATTATGGAACAGCCGTTCAGCTAGGCGAAATTCTAGCCGAGTAAATAACGTTGATGCCTGCAGCATGGCAAACCACCCTGCCTGTCTGTTGGAACCTTGGGCCAGCAGTCATGAAATAGCTGCCAACCACACGAGAAACCGGCCTTTAGCCGGTCGATGGGCTGGCAAGCATACGCCTGCCTTTGCGACGACTCAACCCCATTAATTTGCTGCTTTCCCAGAGCCTCGCTAACATGCCCTTCACAGGCCGTAAACCATCCTGGTTATGGCAGCTTATCTTGTGGCAATTTCGCCTTAGCAAGGAGAGAAAAATGCAAACGCGCCCACTTGGCAGAACCGGCATGGAGGTAAGTCGACTCTGCTTAGGCACGATGACGTTTGGCGAGCAAAATAGCGAAGCCGAAGCCCACGAACAGCTCGACCGGGCAGTGGCTTTTGGCATCAACTTTATTGATACCGCAGAAATGTACCCCGTCCCGCCCATGGCCGAGACCCAGGGCCTGACGGAACGCTATATCGGCAGTTGGCTTAAGCAGCGCGGCGCCCGAGACGATCTCATCATAGCCACCAAAGCCGCAGGCCCAGGGCTTGACCATATACGGGGTGGGCCGCGCTTAACCCGTGAACATATTCATCAGGCCATTGACACCAGTCTAGAGCGTTTGAATACCGATTACGTTGACCTTTACCAACTGCACTGGCCAGACCGGCAAACCAACTTCTTTGGCAAGCTGGGCTACGTGCATAGCGAAGACGAAGACGCGACGCCGCTAGAAGAGACGCTTGATGCGCTGAAAGAGCTGGTTGATGCCGGCAAGGTGCGGGCTATAGGGCTCTCTAATGACACCCCCTGGGGTGTGATGCGCTCATTGCAGCTTGCCGATAAGCTGGATTTACCGCGCGTGGCGTCTATTCAAAATCCTTATAACCTGCTTAACCGCTCTTTTGAAGTCGGCTTGGCGGAAATTGCCCACCGTGAAGATGTCGGCCTACTTGCCTATTCACCGCTAGGGTTTGGGGTACTCTCTGGTAAATATCTGAATGGCGCGCAGCCACCCAAAGGTCGTTTGACGCTGTATGAGCGCTTCAAGCGTTACACCTCGCCCGAAGCCGAGGCGGCCACCCAGGCTTACGTTGCGCTTGCTGAAAAGCACGAGCTAGACCCTGCACAAATGGCGCTGGCGTTTGTTAATTCACGCAGCTTTTTAACCAGCAATATCATTGGTGCCACCACAATGGAGCAGCTGGAAAGCAATCTTGCCAGCGAGAGCCTCAAACTGGATAACGAAGTGCTAGAGGCAATCGAAGATATTCACCGCCGCATGCCGAATCCCTGCCCTTAAGCGGCTGCTGAGCTCCGCCTATAGGCAGTAAGCGGCTCTGCCAGAACTATCGAAGCTATAGCCTCGGCCTTGGCCGAGGCTTGGTATACTACGTTCACTTATGATGGCCCTAGGAGCATGCGATGCTGAGCGTTATCTCTCCCGCTAAAACGCTAGATTTTGAAACCCCACCGACCACAGAGCAGGTGACACAACCTGACTTTCTAAAACACAGCCAAGCGCTGATCACTATTTTGCGCGACTACTCGCCCCAGCAAATCAGTGAACTTATGGGCATCAGCGATAAACTGGCGGGGCTGAATGCAGCGCGCTTTGAGGAGTGGCGCCCCCCTTTCACGCTGAGCAATGCCAAACCTGCTGCGCAGGCGTTTCAGGGCGACGTTTATACCGGCCTGCAAGCGGAAAGCTTCAGCGAAACAGAGAACCGTTACGCGCAATCCCACCTGCGCATACTCTCTGGCTTATATGGCCTGCTACGGCCTCTGGATTTGATTCAGCCCTATCGGCTAGAGATGGGCACCAAGCTGTCCAACAGTGCCGGTAAGGATTTGTATGCCTACTGGAAGCCTATACTAACGCCTGCGCTCAATGAGGCCATTGCTGAAAGCGGCTCTGACGTGCTGGTGAACCTCGCTTCTAATGAGTACTTCAAAGCGGTAGATATCCAGCAACTCAATGCCAGAGTCATTACGCCGGTGTTTAAGGATGAGAAAAACGGCACCTTTAAAATCATCAGCTTCTACGCCAAAAAGGCCCGCGGGCTGATGAGCGCCTGGTTGATTCAGCAACAGGTCAACGACCCAGAGCAACTCAAGGCATTCGATGTAGCAGGCTATCGTTTCGATGCCTCGGCATCCGAGGGGGATACCTTCGTTTTCGCTCGCAAGGAGAGTGATCGCTAGAGCGAGGCGAACAGCTAGAAGAAACGTACGGGGCGAGCCGAACGTGGCTTTAAAAACCGCTGATGTGCCTCTTTAAATAGCGCAGTGTCACAGCGGTGTAGCCACTCATAAGCCACCATGTCTGCCGTCACCGCCACAGCACCGCTTGCGCAAGCGCGCTCACGGGCAAACGCAGCCTCTTGCGGGCGGCGGCTGGCAGATGCGTCACACAGCCAATACAGCTCATAGCCTGCCGCTAATAGCCCCAGACCCGTTTGCAGTACGCAGATATGCGCTTCTGTTCCACACAGTACGATCTGCGTTTTTCCCGTTGCGTTTAGCGCTTCACCAAACGCAGCTTCCGCCATGGCGCCAAAATGCTGTTTTTGCCAGAGCTGATAGTCATTCAGGCAAGCAAGTAGTGGCATTGAGGTGCCGCCCAGCTTTTCTGGAGACTGCTCAGTTAGCCATACAGGTACCTCAAGCAAGCACGCCATTTCGCCTAGCCAAGCCGCCTCGTTAACGGCTTCTTGACCACCATCGATCACAGGCAGTAACCCCGCTTGGAAATCGACCATTAACAGCAAACTTTTATCGCGTTGTAGTAGCACGCTGCCACCTCATTTTTTATCGTTATATAGGCTAACCATAATAGACGCGATACAAACAATAAAGCAGCCGCTTTTAGCGACTGCTTCGGTTAACTCATCAAGCAAATGCTCGGCCTAGTTCTCGGCCGCCTCTTCCATATCTTCGCCGAGCTCTTCCATGCTCTCCCCGGCATCTTCTGTAGCATCATCAATGTTTTCACCCGCTTCTTCAGCCGGCCCTTGATCATCACAAGCGATCAATCCGCCTGCCATCAAGGCCATAAATAGGGCGATTGCTAACTTCTTGGCTACTTGCGTCGTCATACCGTTTCTCCTCCTGAGATTTTACTTCTGGGTACGTGCAGCATAATACTAGATGCTGCTTGGCAACAATACCATGCCGAATGCACAAGCTATTGTTATATCTGGAATAAAATACCTGGAAATCGCGTTGAGGTGTGAGGTGTGAGGTGTGAGGTGTATCATTTTCTACTCACGATTTACCCCTTACGCCTCACCCAACACGCAAAAAAAAATCCCCCAAGGCATCAGCCCTGGGGGATTTTTCGTAATAAGTGCCTGACGATGACCTACTCTCGCATGGGGAGACCCCACACTACCATCGGCGCTAAGCGGTTTCACTTCTGAGTTCGGCAAGGGATCAGGTGGTTCACGCGTGCTATGGTCGTCAGGCGTAACTGTTAATGTACATCATGCTGACTAGCGTTTTTGCTATCTTGTGATCGTCTCATTGCCTGTCGCCCTGGCGTTATGTCGCTTGGGCCACACGCTGCGTATCCGGCTTTGAATGTTGCGTCATCATCACGACCAGACCCCTTGGGTGTTATAGGGTCAAGCCTCACGGGCCATTAGTACACGTTAGCTCAACGCCTTGCAGCGCTTCCACACCGTGCCTATCAACCAGCTGGTCTCGCTGGGCCCTTCAGGAGGCTCTAGGCCTCAGGGATGTCTCATCTTGAAGGGGGCTTCCCGCTTAGATGCTTTCAGCGGTTATCCCGTCCGACCATAGCTACCCGGCAATGCCACTGGCGTGACAACCGGAACACCAGAGGGTCGTCCACTCCGGTCCTCTCGTACTAGGAGCAGCCCTTCTCAAACATCCAACGCCCACGGCAGATAGGGACCGAACTGTCTCACGACGTTCTAAACCCAGCTCGCGTACCACTTTAAATGGCGAACAGCCATACCCTTGGGACCGACTTCAGCCCCAGGATGTGATGAGCCGACATCGAGGTGCCAAACACCGCCGTCGATGTGAACTCTTGGGCGGTATCAGCCTGTTATCCCCGGAGTACCTTTTATCCGTTGAGCGATGGCCCTTCCATACAGAACCACCGGATCACTAGAACCTGCTTTCGCACCTGCTCGACGTGTCTGTCTCGCAGTCAAGCACCCTTATGCTCTTGCACTCAATGCACGATGTCCGACCGTGCTGAGGGTACCTTCGTGCTCCTCCGTTACTCTTTAGGAGGAGACCGCCCCAGTCAAACTACCCACCACACACTGTCCTCGATCCGGATAACGGACCTGAGTGAGAACGCCAATGATGCCAGGCTGGTATTTCAAGGTTGGCTCCACCCGAACTGGCGTCCGAGTTTCAAAGCCTCCCAGCTATCCTACACAGGCAACATCAGCGTCCAGTGTGAAGCTATAGTAAAGGTTCACGGGGTCTTTCCGTCTAGCCGCGGGTACACCGCATCTTCACGGCGATTTCAATTTCACTGAGTCTCGGGTGGAGACAGCGTGGCCATCATTACGCCATTCGTGCAGGTCGGAACTTACCCGACAAGGAATTTCGCTACCTTAGGACCGTTATAGTTACGGCCGCCGTTTACCGGGGCTTCAATCAAGAGCTTCGCCTTGCGGCTAACACCATCATTTAACCTTCCGGCACCGGGCAGGCGTCACACCCTATACGTCCGCTTGCGCGTTAGCAGAGTGCTGTGTTTTTAATAAACAGTTGCAGCCACCTGGTATCTTCGACCGGTTCGGGCTAGGAGAGCAAGTCTCTTCACCCTACGCCGGCGTGCCTTCTCCCGAAGTTACGGCACCATTTTGCCTAGTTCCTTCACCCGAGTTCTCTCAAGCGCCTTGGGATTCTCACCCTGACCACCTGTGTCGGTTTGGGGTACGGTCGCACATGATCTGAAGCTTAGAGGCTTTTCCTGGAAGCGTGGCATCAGTGACTTCCTGACCGTGGTCAGTTCATCTCGTGTCTCGGCCTTGAAAGGGTCCGGATTTACCTAAACCCTCAGCCTACTCACTTTCACCAGGACAACCAACGCCTGGCTCACCTAGCCTTCTTCGTCCCCCCATCGCAACCATGTCCGGTACGGGAATATTGACCCGTTTCCCATCGACTACGCCTTTCGGCCTCGCCTTAGGGGCCGACTCACTCTGCTCCGATTAGCGTCGAACAGAAACCCTTGGTCTTCCGGCGAGGGAGTTTTTCACTCCCTTTATCGTTACTCATGTCAGCATTCGCACTCGTGATACCTCCAGCAGACTTCTCAATCCACCTTCATTGGCGTACACGACGCTCCTCTACCGCTCATCCCAAGGATGAACCCGTAGCTTCGGTACCTGGTTTAGCCCCGTTACATCTTCCGCGCAGGCCGACTCGACTAGTGAGCTATTACGCTTTCTTTAAAGGATGGCTGCTTCTAAGCCAACCTCCTAGCTGTCTGAGCCTTCCCACATCGTTTCCCACTTAACCAGGATTTCGGGACCTTAGCTGACGGTCTGGGTTGTTTCCCTTTTCACGACGGACGTTAGCACCCGCCGTGTGTCTCCCACGCGTTACTCACCGGTATTCGGAGTTTGCCTCGGGTTGGTAAGTCGGGATGACCCCCTAGCCGAAACAGTGCTCTACCCCCGGCGGTACTACGTGAGGCGCTACCTAAATAGCTTTCGAGGAGAACCAGCTATCTCCGAGCTTGATTAGCCTTTCACTCCGATCCACAAGTCATCCAAATCTTTTTCAACAGATCCTGGTTCGGGCCTCCAATTGATGTTACTCAATCTTCACCCTGCTCATGGATAGATCGCTCGGTTTCGGGTCTATATCCAGCGACTGTGTCGCCCAGTTAAGACTCGGTTTCCCTACGGCTCCCCTATACGGTTAACCTCGCCACTGAATATAAGTCGCTGACCCATTATACAAAAGGTACGCAGTCACAGAACAAGTCTGCTCCTACTGCTTGTACGCACACGGTTTCAGGATCTATTTCACTCCCCTCTCCGGGGTTCTTTTCGCCTTTCCCTCACGGTACTGGTTCACTATCGGTCAGCCAGGAGTATTTAGCCTTGGAGGATGGTCCCCCCGTCTTCAGTCAAGGTTTCTCGTGCCCCGACCTACTCGATTTCACATGATCAGATTTTCGACTACGGGGCTATCACCCGCTACGGCCAGACTTCCCAATCTGTTCGCCTAATCAGTCACATGCTTAAGGGCTGGTCCCCGTTCGCTCGCCGCTACTAGGGGAATCTCGGTTGATTTCTTTTCCTCAGGGTACTTAGATGTTTCAGTTCCCCTGGTTCGCCTCGTACACCTATGTATTCAGTGCACGATACTCATCTTATGATGAGTGGGTTTCCCCATTCAGAGATGTCCGGGTCACAGGTTGTTGCCACCTCACCGAACCTTATCGCAGGCTACCACGTCTTTCATCGCCTCTGGCTGCCTAGGCATCCACCGTGTGCGCTTCATTGCTTGACCCTATAACCCGAAGGAGTCTGGACTCGCAATGATCACGTTTCATTTTGCCGGATACGCTGACGCGTATCACAATTTAAGACCACTTCTTGCGAAGTGTTCTTGTCAGCATGATATACATTGTTAAAGAGCAACTGTTCAATGAACAGTGATAAAGCGGCATTCTGTAGCTATAACAACACTTATAGCGACTACAGCGCAGCGACTTATCAATGGTCACGAAACGTTCACAAACGGTATTTAAGTTAAAAAGTAGTACTAAATGGTGGAGCCAAGCGGGATCGAACCGCTGACCTCCTGCGTGCAAGGCAGGCGCTCTCCCAGCTGAGCTATGGCCCCATTAATACATAACTTTTCCGGGAAATTTTATTCAGAACAAGGCATTTTATGGCGAAGCATAGCCTGACTATGCGAGTCATAAAATAACGCAGTGCTGAATAAAATATAATTTGTGTGAGACTAGGCGCTTCAGTGCGACGCATAGCCTGCTATGCGAGTAGTGAAGCAACGACGTATCACGCAAATTTGGTGGGTCTGGGCAGACTTGAACTGCCGACCTCACCCTTATCAGGGGTGCGCTCTAACCAACTGAGCTACAGACCCGGCTATTCAGCCATTACAGATCTTGAGAACCTGTAGCAACTAAATTAACTACCGTTTGCTCTATCTTTGATCAGGTAATTCATTGTGGACGCTTACCGACTGTGACGCATCGTTTAAGGAGGTGATCCAGCCGCAGGTTCCCCTACGGCTACCTTGTTACGACTTCACCCCAGTCATGAACCACACCGTGGTGATCGCCCTCTTGCGTTAGGCTAACCACTTCTGGTGCAGTCCACTCCCATGGTGTGACGGGCGGTGTGTACAAGGCCCGGGAACGTATTCACCGTGACATTCTGATTCACGATTACTAGCGATTCCGACTTCACGGAGTCGAGTTGCAGACTCCGATCCGGACTGAGACCGGCTTTAAGGGATTCGCTGACTCTCGCGAGCTCGCAGCCCTTTGTACCGGCCATTGTAGCACGTGTGTAGCCCTACCCGTAAGGGCCATGATGACTTGACGTCGTCCCCACCTTCCTCCGGTTTGTCACCGGCAGTCTCCTTAGAGTTCCCACCATTACGTGCTGGCAAATAAGGACAAGGGTTGCGCTCGTTACGGGACTTAACCCAACATTTCACAACACGAGCTGACGACAGCCATGCAGCACCTGTCTTACAGTTCCCGAAGGCACACCAGAATCTCTTCCGGCTTCTGTAGATGTCAAGGGTAGGTAAGGTTCTTCGCGTTGCATCGAATTAAACCACATGCTCCACCGCTTGTGCGGGCCCCCGTCAATTCATTTGAGTTTTAACCTTGCGGCCGTACTCCCCAGGCGGTCGACTTATCGCGTTAACTTCGCCACAAAGTGCTCTAGGCACCCAACGGCTGGTCGACATCGTTTACGGCGTGGACTACCAGGGTATCTAATCCTGTTTGCTACCCACGCTTTCGCACCTCAGTGTCAGTGTCAGTCCAGAAGGCCGCCTTCGCCACTGGTATTCCTCCCGATCTCTACGCATTTCACCGCTACACCGGGAATTCTACCTTCCTCTCCTGCACTCTAGCCTGACAGTTCCGGATGCCGTTCCCAGGTTGAGCCCGGGGCTTTCACAACCGGCTTATCAAGCCACCTACGCGCGCTTTACGCCCAGTAATTCCGATTAACGCTTGCACCCTCCGTATTACCGCGGCTGCTGGCACGGAGTTAGCCGGTGCTTCTTCTGCGAGTGATGTCTTTCCTACCGGGTATTAACCGATAGGCGTTCTTCCTCGCTGAAAGTGCTTTACAACCCGAGGGCCTTCTTCACACACGCGGCATGGCTGGATCAGGGTTGCCCCCATTGTCCAATATTCCCCACTGCTGCCTCCCGTAGGAGTTCGGGCCGTGTCTCAGTCCCGATGTGGCTGATCATCCTCTCAGACCAGCTACGGATCGTTGCCTTGGTAAGCCATTACCTTACCAACTAGCTAATCCGACATAGGCTCATCCAATAGCGGGAGCCAAAGCCCCCTTTCTCCCGTAGGACGTATGCGGTATTAGCCTGGGTTTCCCCAGGTTATCCCCCACTATCGGGCAGATTCCTATGCATTACTCACCCGTCCGCCGCTCGTCAGCGGGTAGCAAGCTACCCCTGTTACCGCTCGACTTGCATGTGTTAGGCCTGCCGCCAGCGTTCAATCTGAGCCATGATCAAACTCTTCAGTTTAAGATCTATGCGGTTCTTACCCGCCACTCGAAAGTGACAGAAGCGAACCAAACTTGGCTCAAGGTTCAAACGAATTCATTCAAAACAGATCCCAAAGGACGAATCCTTTAAAACCTTATTGCTTGAGTCGCTTGCCTTGATATTTGGTGATTTGTCACCAACGCCAGCAAGCGCCCACATGAATTACCTGATCAAATTGTTAAAGAGCTGTTTCGCTGTACTTGACTGGCTAACCGTTGAACTGGCTTGCCGCAGCGAGGAAGGCGTATTCTACGCATTTCCTGGCGGTTGTCAATATGCGACTCTCAAAACCGCTAACTCGTTGACAAACCAAAGGTTTTCACCTTCATTCACCGCTGGAAACGCTTAGCGTCCCCGGCAGCGGATGCGTACTTTACGGTTTCACTGACGGGTTGGCAAGGGGTTTTTAAAATTAAAAGAATCAGTACTCTTATCCAAGGTGGCGGATCGAATCTGGAACCAGCGAGTCCGTACCAAGATCAGCAATGCTATGCGCTCCGGTGAGCGTCATTGCAACCCGCATCTCTTTTTCGAATAGCTCAAGCAGATGAGTCACCCCGGCCTCTCCAGCAGTGGCAAGCGCATAGATGAAAGCTCGCCCAATCAATACGGTGTCAGCCCCCATGGCGATCATCCGCACCACGTCGAGCCCGCTGCGCACGCCGGAATCGGCCAAAATGGCCAAGTCACCCTTTACCGCATCGGCGATAGCAGGCAACGCACGTGCAGTAGAGGGAACACCATCGAGCTGGCGGCCACCATGGTTGGAAACAACAATACCATCCGCACCGAAGCGAACCGCATCACGGGCATCCTCGGGGTCAAGTATGCCCTTAATGATCATAGGGCCATCCCATTGCTCTCTAATCCACTCCAAATCCTTCCAGGAGATGGACGGATCAAAGTTATCACCCAGCCAGGCAATATAGTCCTCAAGCTCCGTTGGTTTACCGCGATAATCAGACACGTTACCCAAATCATGAGGACGACCATGGATACCCACGTCCCAAGCCCATAAAGGATGTGTTGCGGCCTGAAGCATGCGCCTCACTGGCCCGCTCTTTCCGCTCATACCAGAATGAGCATCGCGATAACGCGCACCAGGAACAGGCATATCAACGGTAAAAATCAGCGTCTTGACGCCAGCAGCCTTGGCCTTCTCCAGCACATGCTTCATAAAACCCCGGTCTTTCAGCACATAGAGCTGAAACCAGATGGGCCGATCAATTGCCGAAGCCACCTCATCAATAGGGCATACCGATACCGTCGACAGCGTAAACGGTATACCTTTATTAGCCGCTGCCCGCGCCGCCTGCACTTCCCCGCGCCTGGCGTACATACCCGCCAGCCCCACCGGCGCCAGGGCAATCGGCATGGCAAGCTTTTCACCAAACAGCTCGGTTTCAAGTGACAGCGACGACATATCCTTCAGCACACGTTGGCGCAATGCGATGCTGGCAAGATCCTGAACATTATGGCGCAGCGTATGCTCCGCGTAGGATCCACCGTCGGCATAATGAAAAAGAAAGGGAGGTATACGACGCTTGGCGGCTTGGCGGTAATCCGTAGATGCTGAAATGATCATGAGGAGCCCTATGCGATGGATGCGCTAAACACTGACGCTCCAAAGTGGAAAATTGGTTTTACCAATTTACAAAAAATTAGCATTAACAGTAGTGAGCCACCCTAAGCGTGTCAAACAGTGATAACGATTAAAAGCGCTATACTTTAGTTTAAATGCACTACCAACAAACATTACAAACGCCAAAGCTCATCCTTCAGACGCTTGAGATCGACTTCCAAAGCTTTTAATATTGGTCTTACCAATTGCGGACGCTAATCGACATGAGCTATTAAATATGAGCTACCCACCGCTCCGCCAACAGCGCTTGGCCGATGTTATTACCGAGCGCTTAGAAGCCATGATGCTGGAAGGCAGCCTAAAGCCAGGCCAGCGCTTGCCCCCTGAACGTGAGTTAGCCGAACGCTTTGGCGTCTCGCGCCCCTCTTTGCGGGAAGCCATCCAGAAATTAGCCGCGCGAGGCTTACTGACCAGCCGCCAAGGCGGCGGCACCTTTGTTAACGACGACCTCAGCAATGGGTATACCGACCCGCTACTGGAAATGCTTTCCCGTCACGGCGAATTTAACCTGGATCTACTTGAATTTCGCGATGCCATGGAAGGGATATCCGCCTACTACGCTGCGCTACGCTCCACACCTGCTGATAAGGCCGTCCTGATCCAGCGCTTTGAGGAACTCGACGGCGGCTTTGCCGGGGCGGATCCTATCCAAGAAGCTAAGCTAGATGCAGCCTTTCACCTAGCGATTGCTGAGGCCGCCCACAATGTCTTGCTGCTACATACCATTCGCGGCATTTTCCACCTGTTGGAAAAGAGCATTGTGAATAACTTGGCTCACTTGTTTGCCAAGGAGGGTTCGCGAACCCAGCTTATGCAGCAACACCGAGCCCTGCTCAACGCCATCTTGGAAGGACGGGCAGAAGACGCCCGTGCTCGCGCCCATGAACACTTGGTATTTGTTGAAGAAGGCCTACTTGAGATGGCAAAGGCTGAGACACGGGCTCAGCGCGCCCTTCGCCGTGCCCAAGGCAGTGGTAAGACGTCGGCATGAACAGCGCTGCTGGCATCAACAGCCAAGCGCCGGCCCCTTTACCGCCACGCTGGCGACGCCTATGGCTGGTGCTCATTGCACTTGGCTTACTATTTTGTATGTGGCAGGCCGCCCAATTAGCCCGTGAACAAGCGCTGTCTAACTTACAGGACGAAGCGGAAAATGAGCTTCGCCTGTCTGCCGCCAACTTAAACGGCTATTTGTTACGTTATGACTACTTGCCACAAATGCTTGCCACCCGGGAAGGCGTGCAGCGTTTTTTGGCCTCTCCCGATAACCAAGACCCAATGCCCCTGAACATGCTGCTGGATCGTTTCCGTTTTACAGCGGGGGTATCGGACGTCTATTTACTCAATCGCGATGGTGACACGGTCGCCGCCAGTAATTGGCATCGACCCAACACCTTTATAGGTCAGAACTATGCATTTCGCTCCTATTACACCGATGCCATTGCCGGGGGCCAGGGGCGTTTTTTTGGCTTAGGCATCAAGTCGCTTGAGCGGGGCTACTACTTTTCGTCCCCCGTGTGGCTAGACAACACCTCGCCCGATGCGCAGCCAGACGGCGTGCTAGTGGTTAAAGTACTGTTAGATGACGTTGAAGAGAGCTGGGCAGAGCAAGATGCCGAGCTCTTTGTCACCGATAGTGACGACATTATCTTTATGGCCAGCCACCCCGAGCTGCGCATGAACGCACTCTACCCGCTCACCGATGAGCAACGCCAAAGCCTGCGGGCAACACGCCGCTATGCCATGGAGCCGCTGACGCCTTCGGGCATCGAAGTCGATGCGCCTTACCGGCAGGGCAGTCAGTTGGTCAGTTTCTCCCAGGGCCCGCTAAGCAACGGCGACTACCTTAGCCTGACCCGGCATATCCCCGAGTTTGGTTGGCAAATGCATATTTTAAAGCCGCTAACGCCGGTGATAAGCGCCCAATGGATCGCCGCCCTTATGGCAGGTGGTCTTTACGGCGTGGTCACTCTCGGTGCGGGCATTGGCTGGCAGCGCCTGAGGCTGCGCCGAGAGCGTGAAGCGTTCGCCGAGCGGGAGCGCAACACCTTGGCACGCGTTCGTGATGAATTAGAGGTCAGCGTGGAACGCCGCACCCGAGACCTAGTGGCCAGCAACCAACGCCTTTCGGATGAAATTGAAGAGCGCCGCCGCGCTGAAGCCAACCTACGCCAGACCCAGGATGAGCTGATTCAAGCGGCCAAACTCGCGGTACTGGGGCAACTTGCTGCGGGCATTAACCATGAGCTTAACCAGCCACTGGCGGCTATTCGCGCCTACGCTGAAAACGCCCGTCGGTTTATGGAACTGGCCCGCCACGACAAGGCGGATGCCAACCTTGAACAGATTGTTGAGCTAACCGAACGGATGGCGGATATCAGCGCGCAGCTGCGCCAGTTTTCGCGTAAGAGCAGCGAGCGCCAGGAAACTATTTCGGTACAAGCCTGTATCGACTACGCCCTACGCCTATTTCAAAGCCGCCTGCGCGAAGGCAATATCACCATTGTTCAGGATTGGCCTGCTGAAACGCTATGGGTCAAAGGTGACCTAGTACGCCTGGAGCAGGTATTGGTGAATTTAATCGGCAATGCGCTGCAGGCGATGAAAAGCGTACCTGCCCCACAGCTTACCCTGGGCGCCCATAGCCACCAGCAGCAGGTCATTATTAGCGTTAGCGATAATGGCCCCGGCATCCCCGAGGAGCACTTAGGGCAGATTTTTGAACCCTTTTTTACCACCAAAGCGCCGGGGAGTGGTTTAGGCCTGGGGCTCTCGATTTCGTCGCGTATCATGGACGATTTAGGCGGCAAGCTGCAGGCTTCTAATCAGCCCGATGGCGGCGCCAGCTTCACCATTACCCTGCCCCACTCACCGTTAACCCACCCTCAGGAGATCCCCTCTTATGCATGAGCCGTCGACGCTGCCGGTCATGGTGATCGACGACGAACCGCATCTGCGGATCACCGCCAGCCAAACCCTCGAACTTGCCGGCTATACGCCCTACTGCTTTGAATCCGCAGAACAAGCGCTGGCGGCGTTGACGCCTGACTTTCCGGGGGTCATTGTCAGCGATATTCGCATGCCGGGGATGGATGGCATGGCGCTGCTCCATGAGCTACACAGCCGCGACGCCACTCTGCCGATTATTTTAATCACCGGACACGGCGATATTTCCACAGCCGTAGAAGCCATGCGCGCCGGGGCCTGGGATTTTCTCGAAAAGCCGTTTGCCGGTGATCAACTGCTGGATGTGGTGCGCCGGGGCATTGAGAAGCGCCAGCTCAGCTTGGAAAACCACCGTCTTAAAGCCGAGCTGGAGGTGCAGCAAGCCGCGCTAGGGCCACGACTGGTGGGCCGCACACCGATCATTTCGCGGCTGGCCGCCATGATTCAGCGCATCAGCCAAGTCGAAGCAGATGTACTGCTGTTTGGTGAGACCGGCACCGGTAAAGATCTGGTTGCCCGTGCCATTCACGAACGCAGCGGGCGGCGTAACAGCCCCTTTATGGCGATTAACTGCGGCGCGGTGCCCGAGAACACCATAGAGTCCGAGCTGTTTGGCCACGAAAAAGGCGCCTTCACAGGTGCCGTCGAACGGCGCATCGGCAAGTTCGAGCACGCTAACGGTGGCACGGTGTTTTTGGATGAAATTGAGTCGATGCCCATGGCGCTGCAAGTCAAACTGCTGCGGGTACTGCAAGAGCGCAGCGTCGAGCGGCTAGGCGCCAATGAAACCGTGCCGCTCAATATCCGCGTGATTGCAGCCACCAAGGTGGACCTCAAAACCGCGTCAGAGGAAGGACATTTTCGTGAAGACCTTTACTACCGGTTAAACGTCGTCACCCTGCCATTGCCCGCCCTGCGTGAAAGGCGGGAGGACATTCCCTTACTGTTCCAACACTTTGCCGTGGTCGCTGCTAACCGCAGCGGACTGGAAGCGCCGACCCTCGATAGCCCTGCAATTGCCGCTCTGCTGGCCCATGACTGGCCCGGCAACGTGCGCGAGCTACGCAACCTTGCCGAGCGCTACGTGCTGCTGGGCGCTGCCTTTGACTATCGTTTGGATGCGCTTCTGGAAGGGGTCAACGCTGATACCGAAGAGCCGACTCTGCCGCGCCAGGTAGAGCTGTTTGAAAAGAGCCTGATCAGCCAATCGCTGTCGCGCTACCATGGCCGGGTAACCGACGTCTGCCGCCACTTGGGCATTCCACGCAAAACGTTTTACGACAAGCTTAAAAAGCATGGTCTCCATGCCGATGACTATCGCCACAGCAGCGAGCCCTGATGCAGCAACTCGCCCAGCACCGACCAGGGCGGCGCCCAAGGCACCAAGGTCAGTGTCGCAATCAGCATTAGCAGATTGGACATTGGCCGACGGCTATCGCCTAGCTTAAGCGCCGTTCCAAACGAGCGCTTAAGCCGCGCGCCTTCAAGGTCAACGCTGTATATCTCATCCAAACTCAAGTGGATCAAAAACCCTACCAAGGTGGCAGCACCGTGAGACCAAGCCAGCCACGCTGGCTGGTTGAGTAAATTAAAACTTAGCGCAGCGGTGAGCAGACTACATAGTCCACCCGCTAGCAGCGAGTGCCAAATACCACGGTGTACGGTAAAGCGCGAGAACAGCACCCCCGCCAAATAGCGCACGCTAAAATAGATCCCACCGCAGGCAATCAACAACGCTCCCGGCGTCAACCATGGCTGCAGCAACAGGACGCCCAACACCAGAGCGGGCACCGAAAGAAGATTGAATATCAAGCGGATAGAATGGGATCGATCGGCATCAATATCGGGCAAAATCCCCCCGAACGTGACCAGCGCAATCATCACCACCGCCTGGGAGGGCGGCCACCATTGGCCTTTCCAGCCTGCGTAAGCTACCAGCATGCCGCCCGCCGCTGCCACCGTAATATGCGTGCGAAAATTAGCCATGACGCGGCATCCCAAAGTCTGCAAAACAGAAAACTGTATAAATTAACAGACTTTTGCCGTCCGCGACATGGCTAATAAAGAAAAAAGGTTGCTAGGCCAACCGCTTAGGGTTGATTTAGCTAAGGCACCTAAAGGGAGGATTCAGCCAGAAAGCGATCTTTTAATTTAACGTAGTTGCCTGCGGTGTAAGGGAAGAAGGCACGCTCTTTATCTTTCAGTGGGCGCAGCGCTTTAGCCGGATTACCGGCATACACATAGCCACTTTCCAAATGCTTACCCGGCGTTACCACGGCGCCCGCGGCAATAATCACCTCGTCCTCAACGACCGCGCCATCCATCACAATCGCGCCCATACCGACAAGAATCCGGCTTCCCAGGGTGCAGCCATGCAGAATCGCTTTATGGCCGATGGTGACATCATCACCAATGGTGAGCGGAAAACCATCCGGGCTGAAGTCACTGGCATGGGTAATATGCAGCACGCTGCCATCCTGCACGCTGGTACGTGCGCCGATGCGAATGCGGTGCATATCACCACGGATCACTGTCATCGGCCACACGGAGCAGTCGTCGCCCAGCACCACGTCACCGATGACCACACTGGCCGGATCAATATAAACGCGCTCGCCCAATTGGGGCTCCATACCTTGATAGCGCCGTAATGCACTGCTCATAACTTGCTCCTGAGATGTCGGATGGAAAACGGAGACATTGATCAACTCACTATAGCAATTCGTTAAAGCAACCCCGCCAATAGAACAATAAAGGTCAGCGGAATCGACACCCAGCGGATGATATTGCGCCACACCAAATAACCACTTTCACCCACACCTAACGCGCTCACCACCTTCTCACGGGGCATTACCCAGGCCGCGAAAATCGCGATCAGCAGCCCGCCCAGGGGTAGGAAAACATCCGGCGGTATACTGCTGACTAGCTCGAAGACATTGCGCCCAAATAGCGGCCGAAACTCCGCCAGCGTTGAAAAAGAGAAGGCTGATAGCAGCCCGATCAACCAGACGCTGAGCGCCACGATCGCCGTCGAGATACTGCGCCGTAGCCCCAAGCCCTGCAGCGTGGCGACCATCGGCTCCGCTAGGTTAATCGCCGATGTCCAAGTGGCCAGCAGCAGCAATAAAAAGAACACGCTTAACCACACAGAGCCCCACGGCAGCTCAGCGAACGCAATCGGCAGGGTGACAAACATTAACCCTGGGCCGTCGGTGGGATCCATCCCTTGGGCGAATACCACCGAGAAAATAGCGATCCCTGCCAGTAACGCCACGCTAATATCAAGCACCGCGACCGCGACCGCGGCTTTAGGCAGGCTTTGCTCTTCCGGCATATAAGCGCCATAGGCCATCAAGGCACAGGCCCCTACCGCCAGAGTAAAGAACGCATGGCCCATGGCATGCACCACCACTGAGGGGGTCAGCGCCTCGAAAGAGGGCAGGAATAACCACGCTAACGCTGGCGCAAAACCATCGGTGGTCGCGGCATAGCCCGCCAATAGCAGCAATAGTAGATAGAGTAGCGGCATCAGCAGGTTATTGAGCCGCTCAAGCCCCTTGGCGACCCCCGCCGCGACAACTGTCATGGTCATAAACAGAAACAGCGAGTGATTGAAGATCAGCAGCCCTGGGTTGGCTAAAAAAGCCTCGAAACCAGCGCCAATTTCAGCGGCACTCGCACCATTGAAGTTGCCGTTAACAGACGCGACCAAAAACTCAATCGACCAACCCGATACCACCGAGTAGAACGACAAGATGCAGAAGACGGTGAATGCCCCGAACAACCCCAGCCAACGCCAGTGGGGCGATGCGCCAGCCTCGGCTGCCAGGGCACCCAAGGCTTGCATCGGCCCCCGCCGGCCGGCGCGGCCAATCAGGATCTCCGCCATCATGACTGGGATACCCAGCAGCAGCACAAACGCCACGTAAATCAGCAGGAACGCCGCACCGCCGTTCTCTCCCGCCACATAAGGGAAGCGCCAGATGTTGCCTAACCCCACCGCAGCACCTGTTACCGCCAAGATAAAGGCCCGTTTCGACCCCCAGCGCTCCAGCGTCTCGCTCATCACATGCTCCTGCCATTGGTGGCATTAAAAGGCGGCAAGACTAGCAGGCACTTGCGCGCAGGCCAAACCCTGAGATTAAACCTAACATTGTGTCCCGCATTGAACGTCGCATTAAACCCAGTGTTGAACCTAGTATTGAAACACGGCTTAACCGCCCGCACTGTGTCATTATTGTTGCGTGTTTTTGCGCTCCCTAACGATCTTAAAAATGTTGCCAATCGAGGTACCCATGTCCACCAATCCGCTGCTTGAAACGCACGAGCTCCCCCCTTTTGCCCAGATTCGCGCTGAGCACGTGGAGCCTGCCGTGGACACGCTGCTAAGCGAAAGCCGCGAGGCCATTGATCACCTCGCCGAACAAGCAGCCGCCACCCCGCCCAGCTGGGACAATTTTGCGGCCCCCCTTGAAGCGGTGAATGATCGGCTCACCAAGATGTGGTCCCCTGTTTCTCACCTCAATGGCACCATGAACTCGCCGGAAATGCGCGAAGCGTACCAGGCATGCCTTGAGAAGCTCTCCGACTTTGGCACCTGGGTAGGCCAACATGAAGGCCTGTTCCATGGCTGGCAAGCGTTGAAAGATGGCCCCGCATGGGAGCACCTGGAGGCCGCCCAACGGCGTACTGTAGAGAACGCCCTGCGCGATTTCCGCCTGGCCGGCGTTGACCTACCCGCCGATAAGAAAGCCCGCTATGGCGAAATTCAGTCACGGCTTTCCATGCTATCCAACCAGTTCTCCAATAACGTGCTAGATGCCACCCAGGCATGGCACAAGGATATCGATAGCCAAGAAACATTAGCGGGGGTGCCGGAAAGTGCTCTCGACACCCTGAAAGCCACCGCCGAGGCCAAAGGCGTGCCGGGCTATCGCATTACCTTAGACTTCCCCAGCTTCTTTCCGGTGGTGAGTTACGCCGATAACCGCGAGCTACGCCGCGAGGTGTATACCGCCTTCGTTACCCGTGCCTCTGATCAAGGCCCGGATGCGGGCAAGTTCGATAACGCAGAGATCATGGAAGAGATCCTGGCGCTACGTAGTGAAATGGCCCAGCTGCTGGGTTTTGTCACCTACGCCGATTACTCGTTGACCACCAAGATGGCGGACTCTCCCGAGCAGGTGCTCGATTTTCTCAACGACTTGGCCCGCCGTGCGCTGCCTCAAGCGAAGGAAGAGTTTGCTGAACTCAGTGACTACGCCCGAGACGAACTAGGCCTAGAGACGCTGGAGCCGTGGGACGTTGCCTATGCCAGTGAAAAGCTGCGCGAAGCGCGCCATTCGATCTCCCAAGAACAGCTACGCCCCTATTTTCCGGCCCCCCAAGTGGTCGATGGTCTGTTTCAGGTCGTTGAACGTCTATACGGCGTGCGCTTTGCAGAAGATACCCAGGCGCCTCGCTACCATGATGACGTGCGCTATTTCCGTATCACCGAAAATGGCCAGCCGATTGCCGGTTTTTATCTCGATCTCTACGCCCGCGAAGGCAAGCGCGGTGGCGCCTGGATGGCCGACTGTCGAGTACGCCGCCAAACGGAGCAGGGGCTGCAACTGCCGGTCGCCTTTCTTACCTGCAACTTCACTGCCCCGGTAAGTGGCCGCCCTGCACTGCTCACCCACGATGAAGTCACTACCCTGTTCCATGAGTTTGGCCACGGCCTGCACCATATGCTAACCCAGCAGCAGATCGCCGATATTTCCGGCATTAACGGCGTCGCCTGGGATGCGGTCGAGCTACCCAGCCAGTTTATGGAAAATTACTGCTGGGAGCGTGAAGGCTTAGATCTACTCGCCAAGCACGTAGATACCGGCGCACCGCTACCTGCAGAGCTTCTTGAGCGCCTGCAGTCAGCCAAGAATTTTCAGTCGGCCATGGGCATGATGCGCCAAATCGAGTTTTCGCTGTTTGACCTGCGCTTACACCATGAGCTTAGCGCCCCCAGCGCCAGCGATGTTCAAGCGCTGCTGGATGAAGTGCGTTCAGCGGTCTCTGTGCTGCCGAAAGTACCGTTCAACCGCTTCCAGAATAGCTTTGGCCATGTGTTTGCGGGTGGCTACGCGGCCGGTTACTACAGCTACAAGTGGGCGGAAGTACTGTCAGCCGATGCCTGGAGTGCCTTCGAAGAGGCTGGGATTTTCGATCCCGAAACAGGCCAACGCTTTCGCAGCGAAATTCTTGAGCAGGGCGGCGCCCGCGATGCCGCCGACCTGTTTGTCGCCTTTCGGGGCCGTGAGCCGAGCGTTGAGCCACTGCTGCGCCATAGCGGCATTCGCGCGGCTTAATGCGCTTTCAAGCACGCTTTTAAACACTTTCTTCATGCGCGGCGTCTTTTGTGAGCGCCGTGTATGAAGAACCTAGGAGTCTTTCATGTCGACTATTAAGCGATTTATCGCCGGTGTTACCTGCCCCAGATGTGCGGCGATGGACCGTGTCCGCGCCTGGGAGCAAAACGGTATTCGCTACCGGGAATGCGTCAGCTGCGATTTCTTCGAGCAACTACCCATTGAGGAAGACGCACTTACCGAAATGACCACCCGGGTCAATCAGGTACGCGATGATCAGAAGCAGCAGGATGTGCAGCCCGTGCGCATTCTAGATCCAGGTAAACCCTCGCGTTAACACCTCATTTCTATCCCCTCACCCTTATCTCCTCGCCACCACGGCTGGCCTATTCAACTTTCACCAGCCGGGTAGCCCTACGTTTACGACCCGACTTATAGCCGTTAGCGTACGGACAACTCAATTTGTGTGCGGTTATCCGCACACAAAAAAACCGTCATCGTGCGAACACTCGGACACTTCAGCTGTTAGCACTTGCCACCAAAGTTGAATAAAAAATTTATAAATAACTGATTTTAAAAGAACAAACTTTAAATGGCACAACTATCGCTGTTATATACAGGCATACCTGCTTAATGCAGTATCCACTGGCGGTATTAATAGAGGCCGTCAGTATATAACCCCAATAACAGCTAGGAATTTTCGCCATGCGCAAACATATGCCTAAAACGTTCACTCTCCTCGCCAGCAGCGCCCTGCTTGTCGCAGCGGCCAGCAGCGCCCAGGCTCAAGACCGTTCCGGGTGGCCCGACAACTTCACTGTTGGCACCGCTAGCCAAGGTGGCACCTACTTCGTTTACGGTTCAGGCTGGGCGAACTTTATTGCCGATGAGTTAGGCGTATCTGGCGGCGGTGAAGTCACCGGCGGCCCCACTCAAAACCTGGCACTTGTGCACACGGGCGACATGGCATTTGGTTTAACCACCATGGGCCCCGCCTCTGATGCCGTTAAAGGTGAAAGCCCGCTAGCGCCTGGCATGGCAATGGACAATGTATGCGCCATGTTCCCCATGTACGAAACGCCGTTCTCCATTACCGCGCTTTCTGACAGCGGTATCGAGTCAATTTCCGACATTCCTGATGGCGCGCGCATCGGCTTTGGCCCGGCTGCCTCAACCTCTGACACCTACTTCCCAGCAATCCTAGAAACGCTAGGCGTTGACTTTGAGCGCCGCAACGGCGGTTGGTCAGATCTGGGCGGCCAGTTGCAGGATGGCTTGCTTGACGTTGTTGCCTTCGCTGCCGGCATTCCGATTCCCGCCGTTAGCCAGTTGGAAGTACAAACTGACGTCAATATCATCGAATTTAACGAAGAAGAGCTGGCCACGGTGCTAGAAAACTTCCCCGTTGCTGAATTCATGATCCCGGCCAGCACCTACACAACGCTGGAAGAGGACGCTCGCGCTGTCTCCATGTGGAACTTCGCTATTGCGGGCTGCGACCTGCCGGAAGATTTCGTCTACGAAGTCACCAAGGCCACCATGGAAAACAATGACCGCATGCGCTCTGTGCACCGCAGTGCTGAAACCACCATTCCAGAAAACATCAAGCACAACACCGTGCTGCCGTTTCACCCCGGCGCGGCACGCTGGTACGAAGAGAACGGCTATGAAATTGATGATGACATGATCAACTAAGCAACCTTCAACGTTCTAACTGCCCCGTTTCCGGCCCTGCCGGGCGGGGCAGCTTTCGCTGCTACTACCCCTTTGTCTGCTTTTGCTGTGAGGGTGAACTCTAATGAGTCACAAAACCGACCAAGAACCCGATGACCTCAAAGATGATGCCCACGCGGCGTCAGCGATACCCGAGTCCATTGCCGATGGTGTCGATGAAGACCTTGTTGAACCCAATCGCCGCCTGTTTACCGGCTGGCAATTCCTGCTATTTGCGGCATTAGCGATCGCTTACTCAAGTTTCCATCTGATTTCACTCAACGTGTATCCGATGGAAACCTGGTCGTTTCGTATCGTGCATATTGCCGGCGCGCTTATTCTCGGTTACGGGCTATTTGCCGGTGCCCGCTTTGCCGATGACGATCACCAAGCATCAGGTGCCTGGATTAAGTGGGTGAGCTACGCGTTACTGATACCCGCCGCCTACACTCTGGCGCAAGTCTTTTTGATGTATCAGACACTCAGCGGCGGTGCCATGCGTATCGACCCGAGCGTCGAAAACTGGCACTACGGCTACCCGCTCATGGCGACCACCGCGGGGGCAATTGTCCTGTCATGGTTTTATAGTCAGGCACGGCATCGCTTCAACCCTGCCGATTTGGTACTGATGGTCTGTGCACTGGCCAGCGCTGGCTATTTACTGGTGGCGTATAACACCAATATCCGTATGTCGACGGGCACTTCTTTCGCCCCCTCAGGCATCTCCTGGGCGGCCATCGCGGGCTCATTGCTGATTCTGGAGCTCACCCGCCGGGTAGCGGGTTTAGCGTTGGTAGTGATCTCCGCGATCTTTTTGACCTACGTTTTTGCCGGCCCTTATTTGCCGGGCTTTCTGGGCTATCCGGGGCTGTCACTGCAGCGCTTCTTTAGTCAGGTGTATACCGACGCCGGTATTCTCGGCCCCACCACTGCGGTGTCGTCGACCTATATTATTCTGTTCATTATTTTTGCGGCTTTCCTCCAGGCCTCTAAAGTCGGCGATTACTTCGTTAACTTTGCCTTTGCCGCAGCAGGCCGCGCCCGTGGTGGCCCGGCCAAGGTGGCTATTTTTGCCTCTGGCTTGATGGGTATGATTAACGGCACCTCGGCAGGTAACGTGGTTTCCACCGGCTCGTTGACCATTCCATTGATGAAGAAAGTCGGCTACCCCGCACGTAGCGCGGGTGCCATTGAGGCCGCCGCCTCAACTGGCGGGCAAATCATGCCGCCGATTATGGGCGCGGGTGCGTTCATCATGGCGGAAGTGACCGGCATTCCGTACACCGAAATTGCCCTTGCCGCGGTCATTCCGGCGATTCTGTATTTTGCCTCTATCTACTTTATGGTCGACTTTGAAGCCGCCCGTAAAGGCATGCGCGGGATGCGCAAAGATGAGATCCCGCTGTTCTCTAAGCTGGTCAAGCAGGTCTACCTATTTGCGCCGATTATTATCCTGATTGTCGCGCTGTTTATGGGCTATTCGGTGATTCGCGCCGGCACCCTGGCGACGGCTTCAGCCGCGGTGGTTAGCTGGCTTTCACCCAATAAAATGGGATTTCGTGCGATTCTTAAAGCGCTGCAAATAGCGGGCACCATGTCGATTCAGATTATCGCCGTGTGTGCCTGTGCGGGCTTAATCGTCGGGGTTATCTCGTTGACCGGTGTTGGCGCGCGCTTCTCATCGCTACTGCTGGGACTAGCAGGTGTTAGCCAACTATTGGCGCTAGTGTTCGCCATGCTGATTAGTATTCTGCTGGGTATGGGGATGCCGACCACTGCCGCCTATGCGGTGGCCGCTTCTGTGGTCGCGCCAGGCTTGATCAATATCGGCATTGAGCCGCTAATTGCTCACTTCTTCGTGTTCTACTTTGCGGTCGTCTCAGCGATTACGCCGCCCGTTGCCTTGGCCTCCTATGCCGCCGCCGGTATCTCTGGCGATAACCCCATGGGCACCTCGGTGGCCTCGTTCAAGATTGGCTTGGCTGCGTTTATCGTACCGTTTATGTTCTTCTACAGCCCGGCCATGCTGATGGAAGGCTCACCGATGCAGATTCTGCGCGTTGGGTTAACTGCGACGCTAGGTATTGTGCTGCTTTCTGGTATGGTTCAAGCGTGGTTCTTTGGCCCCGTTAACCTAGTGCAGCGTGTCGTCATGCTGGTAGGCGCGCTGTTTTTAATCTACGGCGGTATCTATACCGACATTGCCGGCCTTGCGATTGGTATCGTGCTATTCATGATGCAGCGTAAGATGCACGGTGGTGGTAGCAAAACGGCGCAAGCTGGCTGATTGATTTAAGCCGCTAAACGCTAAGCGTTAAAAACCCCGCTCAACAATTGTTGAGCGGGGTTTTTAATGAGCGCAAGGTAGGCAAAGAAAAGAGGCTTGGTTAATCGGTCAGGTTATCGACGATTTTCAGCACCGGCGCCGCTTGGTTAAGCGTGTAGAAGTGCAGGCCTGGCGCGCCGCCATCCAGCAATCGCTGGCAAAGACGGCTCACCACATCGGTGCCAAAGGCAGCAATGGCTTCGCTGTCGTCGCCATAGGACTCTAACTGTTTGCGAATCCAGCGTGGTATCTCGGCACCGCAGGCGTCAGAAAAACGCGCCAGCTTGGTGTAGTTGGTAATCGGCATGATGCCGGGAATAATCGGCTGCTCGACGCCCAGCGCGCGGGCTTTATCGACGAAGTTAAAATAGGCATCGGCGGTAAAGAAATACTGGGTAATGGCCATATTGGCCCCCGCCTTCATTTTACGCGCAAAGTTTTCCACATCCTTATCAAGGTTGGGCGCCTGTGGATGCGATTCAGGATAGGCCGCCACCGCAATATCGAAATGATCGCCGGTTTCTGCGCGAATAAACTCAACCAGTTCATTGGCATAACGCAGTTCGCCAATGCTTCCCATACCTGAGGGCATGTCACCACGCAGCGCGACCAAGCTATCCACGCCCTCCTCGCGGTACTGCGCCAGCAGATCACGCAGTTGGGCTTTTTCACTGCCGATGCAGGAAAGGTGCGGGGCGGTCGTGATGCCGCTCTCACTGACCTCGCGCACCACCTGGCGGGTACGCGCCTGGGTAGACCCGCCAGCACCGTAAGTCACCGAAAAAAAGCGCGGATTGCGGGCGGCCAGCTCATCGCGAACGTAGATCAGCTTGTCGCGCCCAGCATCGGTATTGGGCGGAAAGAATTCAAAGCTGATACCTAGCGGATGCTCGTGGCTGCTCATGGGACTTCCTTATTAGTGATTAATAGTGGTGATATTTTGCGGTATTCTCGCTGTTCCATCGCGCTGGGGCTAATGAAAGATTCCACGCTTGGCCTTTAATTCGGCTCATGTTAGCCGTTCATATCATTTTACCGGGAGCCATCATGGATTTAGCACCCAGCGCCTTAATGGGGCCACTGCTGATGTTATTGGGGTATGTCGGGCTAGGCTGGATAGCCGCACAACGGTTAAAAATAGATCCCCGCCCGATTGCGACGCTGCTGGTGTACCTCATTGCCCCCTTTACGATTTTTCGCGCGCTGATGAACGGTGGCCCAACCCCTAGCTACCTGTTACTCACATTAGCGCTATTTATGCTGGCGAGCCTAATGGCGCTGGTGGTGCAACGCATCACACGCCACCGTTTTGGTGAACAGGAAGCCGCTCTGCTGGCGTTCTCTTCAGGAACGGGCAATACCGGCTATTTTGGTTTACCGATTGCGTTGATCTTGCTGCCCCCCGAAGGTGTCACCCTTTACCTGTTCTGTATGCTGGGGATTAATATCTACGAATTTACCGTGGGCTTTTATCTCAGCGCACGCGGGCGTTTTTCGGTGCGCGAAAGCCTGATCAAAATTTCGCGCTTACCGCTTATCTACGCCTTCCTGTTAGCGTTACTGCTTAGCACCCTTGACGTCGCCCTACCCGCCGCGGTCATGAGCTCACTGCAAGTGTTCCCTGCCACCTATACCCTGCTGGGTATGATGATTATTGGTATGACGCTGAGCCAAGTGACGCTTTCCGCCTGGGATACGCGCTTTGTAGCCGCCTGTTTAGGGCTACGCTATCTGATGTGGCCATTGGTCATGCTAGTGGCCGTGTTAATACTGCAGTGGGTCACGCCACTTTCCACAGAGTTAGCCCTAGCGCTGCTGTTGATAGGCGTGGTGCCCATGGCTGCTAATGTGGTGGTGGTGGCGATGGAACTGGGTATTCAGCCACAAAAAGGCGCGTTAGCGGTGCTGGTCACCACGCTGCTTGCGCCACTGCTGATTCCACTCTATCTCGGTTTAATGCTGCGCCTCACCGGGTTGGGCTAAAAGCCGGCAACACCCGCTTGGTTAAGCTGTGCAGCCATGCGCTGCATTTCCGGGTGACTGAAAAATGCGACCAGCGCGTCAGCACGCACAGGGCCAACGCCTGGCACGGCTTGCCACTGTTCGCGCCGATAGCCTGCTAACTCATACCAATCCCCGCGAGCCGCGTCACTGCCCGGCGGCGCGCCCAGCGCACTTAGCCAAGCTGCAAATGGTTGACCACGGGCTGCTTGAAATTGCTCAGTGAGCGAGGCGGCAGTGGCCTCGCCAATGCCGTAGGCCTCGCGCAACTGGCGTGGCTCAACGTTCAGCCAGTCGAGTAACTGCGTGACGACGCCCGCCTCCATCAGCGCTTGCCAAGTACCTTCACCGATACCCTGCATGCCTAGCTGCTCGCCCAGGTAGGTAAGCCGCGATAGCAGTTGGCTTTCGCAGCCGGGGGTTAATTCAAAACAGCTCAGCAGGTGGTAGCGCTGCGGTGACGGGGGAGTCAGTGGCGAGCGCTCCTGGGTATGCCACACCACCTCGCTTAGCTGGGGAATCGTTAGCCCCGCTAGCGAAATCGCCACTTGGTCTCCGGGGCGGACATCCAGTGATTCCCAGCGATCCAAGGAGCCCAGTGAAACGCGGCTAATGCGCCGCCCTTCTAACAGTACGGGATTGAGCCATACCAGCGGCGTTACGCGCCCGGTGCGCCCAACGCGAAACTCAATGCCGCGCACCTCCGCCAGCGCCTGCTGGGCAGGGTATTTCCAGGCAATGGCCCACTCCGGTGGTGACGAAGACCAGCGGCGCACGCCAGGGCGCTCGGCTTGTTTAATCACCACGCCGTCAGTGGCAAACGGCAGCGGGCCGTTGAACCAGGTATCGCGCCAGTAGGCGGCATCACGGCGATCATCCAAGGGATAGGTGTAGTCGGCGCTATCAAAGCCCAGCGCACTCAGTTGGGCTAAGCGGCTTTCCATGTCGGTCGGGCCGTCAGGCCAGCCCCACACAAACAGGCCAATACGCTCAAGGGTGGTCGCTTCAGGCGAAGACTGCGCCATGGCGCCTGCCACGGCGCCTCGGGCACCCGAAGAGGGTGAGCGCGACTGAACGTGTGCTTCCAAGCGCCAATACAACTCGCCTTGGAGTAGCGCAGAAATCGGCTCGGGTAGCGTATTGGGAACGGCAGGCAACTGTCGGGCACGGGCTGTCCAGTCTTGCCCTCTTTCGCCATCGCCACGGCTAACAGCTTCGACCAGCTCACCATCGGCATAGCGCAGCGTCACCGCTACGCCGTCCACTTTGGGTTGGATCCACAGGTCTTCGCGGCGACTGGTAAAGCGCCTGACGCCATCGTCATCGGCTTTATTGAGACCGCGCTGGGCCGCTGGGTGCTCTAGGGTGCCGCTACTGCTGGTCACCCGCGTCAGCGGGCGATGATCCGGTTCTGCGCCTAAACAGCGCTGCCAGTTGGCTAGTCGCTCCACGGCTTGGTCGTAGAGAGCATCGTCGATCAACGCAACGCCTTCTTGATGGTAAGCGATATCCCAATATTCAACATGTTCCGCAAGCGCCTGGCTTTCACGGCTTAAACGCTCTTGCGACCAATCAGGGCATTCGGCAGCCTGTGCGGAAAAAGTGACAAGCCCGATAAGGCCAGCGAATACCCACCCAACGACGCCTCTCGTCATCTCTCGCCTCCACAAAAAATAATTAGCCAACAAACTCAGCCTAGCGCAGAGTGCTGATACAGGGCACAAAAAAAGCCCCCGGCCAGAGCCAAAGGGGCAATTTCATACATTGCTTACAAACGGAATAGCAAATCTCTTACAAACCGGCGGCCTTGCGCAGCGCATCAGCCTTATCAATCTTTTCCCACGGGAAGGCGGTAAAGGTTTCGGTATGCGATTGGCCTTTATCGTCGCTCCAAGTGTAGCTGTGCTCAAACGGCACCCGACCAAAGTGGCCATAAGCGGCGGTGAGCTGATACATCGGGTGCAGCAGATCAAGCATTTTGGTGATCGCGTAGGGGCGCAGGTCAAAGTGCTCGCGAACCAGCGCAACGATCCTGGCATCGTCAACCTTACCGGTGCCGAAGGTGTCGATGGAGACCGAGGTCGGCTCGGCCACGCCAATCGCGTAGGAGACCTGAATCTCGCACTTGTCTGCCAGGCCTGAGGCCACCACGTTCTTGGCCACGTAGCGGCCGGCATAGGCGGCGCTGCGGTCAACTTTAGAGGGGTCTTTGCCCGAAAATGCACCACCGCCGTGGCGCGCCATGCCGCCGTAGGTGTCGACAATGATCTTACGACCGGTCAGTCCACAGTCGCCCACCGGGCCGCCAATCACGAATTTGCCGGTCGGGTTGATATGGTACTGGGTACTCTCATCCAACCACTCAGCGGGGATCACCTGCTCAATGATCTCGCGCTTGATCATTTTGCGCAGGTCTTCTTGATCAATGTCAGGATCGTGCTGGGTAGAAAGAACAATGGCGTCGACACCACAGGGCTGGCCTTCGGCGTTATAGCGGAAGGTCACCTGGCTTTTGGCATCCGGGCGCAGCCATGGCAGTAGGCCATTTTTACGCAGTTCGGCCTGACGCTCGACTAAACGGTGCGAGTAGTGGATCGGTGCCGGCATAAACGAATCGGTTTCGTTGGTCGCATAGCCGAACATCAGGCCCTGGTCGCCAGCGCCCTGATCTTCCGGTTTGCTGCGGTCAACGCCTTGGGCAATCTCGACACTCTGCTTACCGATCAGGTTAACCACGCCGCAGGTCGCGCCATCAAAGCCCACGTCGGACGAGTTATAGCCAATGCTGATAATCACATCACGCACGAGGGTTTCTAAATCGACCCAGGCGGAGGTGGTAATTTCACCCGCAATGATCGCCACCCCGGTTTTCACCATGGTTTCACAGGCAACACGCGCCTGTTTATCGCGGGCGATAATGGCATCTAGCACCGCGTCAGAAATCTGATCGGCAATCTTATCGGGATGACCTTCGGAGACGGACTCGGAGGTAAACAGGGAATATTCGCTCATCGCGCACTCTACCCTCTGTATGACGGCTGTAGGTAACCCACAGCATCAGCAGGAAATCATGGCAGGTGTCCCCTGCCCATATTAGCGAAGTAATGACGTTCTTCATCACTTCGGGAGGCAGAGTCTACACGCTGTCGGCGATGCTTCCCAGAACGTGATTCCTAGAATTTGCTGTCACATTTGCCGCAACATGGGAAGTCAGCGACAATAGCGCCTTTATAATTTCTGTTTTCAGGCGAGGAGCACCCCCATGCCGTCCCGTTTTGAGCTAGCCAATGCCATTCGCGCCCTCTCCATGGATGCCGTTCAGAAGGCCAAGTCCGGCCACCCTGGCGCCCCCATGGGAATGGCTGATATCGCCGAGGTGCTATGGAATGACTACCTCAAGCACAATCCCGAAGACCCCAAGTGGGCCGATCGTGACCGCTTTGTGCTCTCCAATGGTCACGGCTCCATGCTGCTTTACTCGCTGCTCCACCTCAGTGGTTACGAGCTAAGCCTGGAACAGCTGCAGAATTTCCGCCAGCTGCATTCGCCCACCGCGGGCCACCCGGAATTCGGCTACGCGCCCGGCATTGAAACCACCACTGGCCCACTGGGTCAGGGTTTTGCCAATGCCGTGGGCTTTGCCATCGCGGAAAAAACCATGGCGGCGCAGTTCAACCGCCCCGGCCACACCATCGTTGACCATCACACATGGTGCTTTGTAGGTGACGGCTGCTTAATGGAAGGTATCTCCCACGAAGCCGCCTCCCTGGCCGGTACCCAGCAGTTGGGTAAGCTGATCACTGTATACGACGATAACGGCATCTCTATCGATGGCGAAGTGGAAGGCTGGTTTACCGACGATACCGCCAAGCGCTTTGAAGCTTACGGCTGGCACGTGGTGCCCAATGTGGATGGCCACAAGCCTGAAGAGGTGAAAGCCGCTATTGAGCTGGCCAAGAGCCACGACGATAAGCCGAGCCTGATTATCTGCAAAACCATTATCGGCTTTGGTGCGCCCAACAAGCAGGGCAAAGAGGACGCCCACGGTGCGCCCCTAGGCGATGACGAAGTGGCGCTGGCACGCACCCAGCTCGACTGGCCCCACGCGCCCTTCCATATCCCCGAGCCGATTTACTCGGCCTGGGATGCCCGCAACGCTGGCAAAGCAGCCCAGCAGAAGTGGGAGGAGCGCTTTGCTCGCTACGCAGAGGCCTTCCCCACGGAAGCGCGGGAATTTACCCGCCGCATGAAGCGCCAGCTGCCGACGGAACTGCCCACCGAAGCCTTGATTGAGCAGGCCCAAGAGCGCGGCGAGACCATTGCCTCGCGTAAAGCCTCCTTTGAAGTGTTAAATGCCATTGGCCCGCAAATGCCGGAACTGCTGGGCGGCAGTGCCGATCTGGCGCCGTCTAACCTGACCTTCTGGAAAGGCGCCAAAGCGATCACCCCGGAAGATGCCAGCGGCAACTACCTGCACTACGGTGTGCGTGAGTTTGGCATGGGGGCGGTTATGAACGGCATCGCCCTGCACGGCGGCCTGGTGCCTTACGGCGCGACCTTCCTGATCTTTATGGAGTACATGCGTAACTCGATCCGTATGGCGTCGTTGATGGGCCAGCAGGTGATTTACGTATTTACCCACGACTCCATTGGCTTGGGGGAAGATGGGCCGACTCACCAGCCTATCGAGCAACTGACCAGCCTGCGCACCACGCCTAACCTCAATACCTGGCGCCCTTGTGATGCGGTGGAAACAGCAGCCTCCTGGGATGCGGCCATTAAGCGTCACTCGGGCCCCACGGCGTTGGTACTCTCTCGCCAGAATCTGCCCCATCAGCAGCGCACCAAAGCGCAGCTGGCATCGATTCAAAACGGGGCGTATGTCCTGAAAGATAGCGAAGGGACGCCCGAGCTGATTCTGATTGCCACCGGTTCAGAAGTCGCCCTGGCGATGGACGCCGCCGCCGAGCTTGAGCAGCAGGGCAAAGCGGTGCGGGTAGTCTCGATGCCGTCAGCCTACCGCTTTAACGGCCAGGACGCGGAGTACCGCGAAAGTGTACTGCCCAAAGCGGTCACCAAGCGTATCGCCATCGAAGCCGCCCACGCCGACTACTGGTACAAGTATGTGGGCCTGGAAGGCCGCGTGATCGGCATGACCACCTACGGCGAATCCGCCCCGGCGGGGGATCTGTTCAAGCACTTCGGCTTTACCGTCGAGAATGTGGTCAAGCAAGCCAACGAACTACTCGGCTAAGCCATGCCCGCGCTCAGTGGCTTTCTATGGCTGATTAGCTACTGGCTGATCGGTGAAGTGGTGATCCACTTCACCGGTCTGCCGATCTCGTCAGGCGTGATCGGCATGCTGCTGCTCTGCGCAACGCTCGCTGTGCGTGGTCGTGTCCCGAGCAGTATTGCCGCAGCCGCCCAGCCGCTCATTGCACTACTGGCCATGCTGATTATGCCCGGCGTTGTGGGGGTGTTTTTCATCATCGGTGAGCTGGCTGGCCAGTGGAGCGCCATTCTTATTGCCTTAGTGGTGGGCACGTTACTCAGCGTGACGACGACGCTTTGGCTGCTCAAACGCCTAATCGGGCAGCCCCATGCACGCTAATACACCGCTACTCGAACTGTTAACCACTACCCCGCTATTTGCGGTGGGCTTAACGCTCGCCGCTTATTTGCTGGGTAGTGGTCTATTCCAACGTTTAAAGCGCCCTGCTTGGCTACCCGCCATTTTGATTGCGGCGCTGCTGCTGGCGGGGGCGTTAGCGCTGATAGGGCTGCCCTACGCCACCTACCAGCAGGGTGCCACTTGGCTAACGGTGCTATTGGGGCCCGCCACGGTGGCGCTGGGGATGCCGCTTTATCAACAGTTGCCGCGCATCGTTGAGCTATGGCGACCTTTGGCGATTTGTTTACCCATCGCCGCCACATTGGCGGCTTGCTACTCGCTGGCCATTGCTTGGTTACTGGGCAGTACGGATACCATACTCGCTTCCATTGCCGCCAAATCGGTGACCGCACCTATCGCCATTGGCATTACCGAGCAGCTGGGCGGCACCACGGCACTACTGTTGGGCGCACTGCTGGTGACCGGTGTGATAACGATTCCCTGTGTTAGCCTAGCGGCGCGTTGGCTACATATTGAGGATGACCGCTTGATCGGTTTTGCCCTGGGGCTTAACGGCCATGCCATTGGCACGGTAAGAGCGTTTGAGATCAGCCCCACGGCCGGCGCTTTCGCGTCACTGGGCATGAGCCTCACGGGTATATTCACCGCGGTACTGCTGCCACTTGCCTGGCGATTGATAGGCATGGCCAGCTGATAGGCGCAGTTAGCCGATAACAGTCGCCCGCTGAAATACGTTATCATCGCAACGAGTTCTAGCCTATTTAGATCATTGTCGATTCACTTTTAAGAGCCACCCTTCTGCATGGCTAATTCAGCTTCCAGCTATCGCATCGCCATTAACGGTTACGGGCGCATTGGCCAATGCGTGCTGCGGGCGCTCGTTGAGCGGTACCACCCCGAACTTGAAGTGGTCGCCATTAATGAGTTGTCTGACCTTGCGACGATCACTTACCTGACCCGTTACGACACGACCCATGGTCGCTTTCCCGGTGACGTCGATAACGACGGCCAGGCCCTTATCGTCAACGGCCAGCGCATCCAGGTACTCTGCGAACAAGATCCACGCAAGCTGCCCTGGAAGGCGCTTAATGTGGATCTGGTACTGGAGTGTTCAGGAAGCTTTAAAGATCGCGCCACCGCTGAGCTACACCTAGAGGCTGGCGCTAAGCGGCTACTTTTTTCCCAGCCAGCGGAAAACGATGTCGATGCCACCATTGTGTGGGGCATTAATGAGGACAAGCTAGCGCTGTCCCAGCGCGTTCTCTCTGCCGCTTCCTGTACTACCAACTGCCTTGTGCCGCTGCTGACCGTTCTGGATGAAGCTCTCGGTCTTGAACATGGTGTCACCACGACGATTCATTCGGCGATGAACGACCAGCCAGTGATCGATGCCTATCACCAGACCGACCTGCGCCTTACCCGCTCAGCGATGCACTCCATAGTGCCAGTGGATACCGGTCTGGCGCTCGGCATTAGCCGCTTGATGCCCCATCTTGCAGGCCGCTTTGAGTGCCTACACGTACGCGTACCGACTATCAATGTCTCTGCCATGGACGTAGCGCTCACGGTTAGCCGCGACACCCACCGAGACGATGTGAATGCGCTGCTGCTGGCTGCCAGTCAGCAGCGTTTAAAGGGCGTGCTTGGCTATACTGAAGCCCCTATGGCATCGGTTGATTTTAATCACGACCCGCGTTCAGGCATTCTGGACGCTACCCAAACCCGGGTGGCTGGCAAGCGCCTTATCAAACTGCTGTGCTGGTTTGATAACGAGTGGGGGTTCGCTAACCGTATGCTCGATATTAGCCAGCGGCTGGCCAGCCTTTCGGCACAGACGTAACCTGTTTGCATTAGCTGTTTATATTTAGTTCAACGGCCTAAACACGAGGAAACCGCTCACATGAACGTGAAGAAGATGACTGACCTTCCCTTGGAAGGACAACGCGTGCTGATCCGTGAAGACTTGAATGTGCCCATCAAACATGGCCGCGTTTCCAGCGACGCCCGCCTGCGGGCCGCGCTGCCGACGATTCAGGCAGCCGTGAAGGCTGGGGCCAAAGTGATGTTGATGAGCCACTTGGGCCGTCCCACCGAAGGCGAACCCGCCGAGGAGTTTTCCCTCGCGCCGGTGGCGGAACATTTAGGTGAGCTATTAGGCCGCCCAGTACCGCTGGTCAAAGCATATCTTGGCGAAACCCTTGAGCTTGCCAACGGCGACGTGGTGCTGCTGGAAAACGTGCGCTTTAATAGCGGCGAGAAAAAAGACGATGAACAGCTGGCAAAACAGTACGCCGCGCTGTGCGATATCTTTGTGATGGATGCGTTTGGCACCGCCCACCGCGCCCAAGCCTCCACCCATGGCGTGGCGCGCTTTGCCCCTAGCGCCTGCGCGGGGCCTTTGCTTGCCCAGGAGCTGGATGCGCTTGAAAAAGCACTGGCGCATCCGGCCCGGCCCATGGCCGCCATCGTCGGTGGCTCGAAGGTCTCTACCAAGCTGGATGTACTCACCGCGCTGGCGGAAAAATGCGATCAATTGATTGTCGGCGGCGGTATCGCCAACACCTTTATTGCCGCTGCAGGCTACAATGTCGGCAAATCACTCCATGAGGCCGATTTGGTGGGCCAGGCGAAAGCGCTGATGGAGAAGGTGTCAATTCCGCTCCCGACCGATGTGGTCGTCGCCACCGAGTTTTCTGAATCGGCCAAAGCGGTAGTCAAGCCCGTGGATCAGGTGGCTGACAACGAGATGATTTTGGATATCGGCCCAGATACCGCCGCTCATTTGGCGAGCATGCTCAAAGACGCTGGCACCATCCTATGGAACGGCCCCGTCGGCGTCTTTGAAATCGATCAGTTTGGTAAAGGCACCCAGGTGATCGCCCAGGCCATCGCCGATAGCGCGGGCTTTTCTATTGCCGGTGGCGGCGATACCCTAGCGGCCATTGATAAATACGCCATTGCGGATCGCGTCTCGTACATTTCCACCGGCGGCGGCGCCTTTCTTGAGTATGTCGAAGGCAAGCAGTTGCCAGCCGTGGCAGCACTCGAAGCAGCGGCCAAACGCAGCTAACATAAAGCAACTTGAACCTGGGCGCTTATGGTGCTCGTTCAGATAACCCAATTGACAACGCAAACAGGTAAGATAATTTTATGGCTCTGATCAGCATGCGCCAAATGCTCGACCACGCCGCCGAATACGGTTACGGCATTCCGGCGTTCAACGTCAATAACCTTGAGCAAATGCGCGCCATTATGGAAGCCGCTGATGCCACTGACTCGCCCGTCATCGTGCAAGCTTCTGCGGGCGCGCGCAAGTATGCGGGTGCGCCTTTCCTGCGCCATCTGATTTTGGCAGCCGTCGAAGAGTTTCCGCATATCCCTGTGGTGATGCATCAGGATCACGGCACTAGCCCGGCGGTCTGCCAGCGCTCTATTCAGCTCGGCTTCTCCTCGGTCATGATGGATGGCTCGCTGGGCGAAGATGGTAAAACGCCCACCGACTACGACTATAACGTCAATGTTACCCGCCGCGCGGTGGAAATGGCGCACGCCTGCGGCGTTTCCGTAGAAGGCGAGCTGGGCTGCCTGGGCAGCCTGGAAACCGGCATGGCCGGCGAAGAAGACGGTATCGGTGCGGAAGGCAAGCTGGATATGGAGCAGCTGCTAACGGACCCGGAAGAAGCCGCTGAATTTGTTAAAGCGACCCACGTAGACGCGCTGGCGATTGCCATTGGCACTAGCCACGGTGCTTACAAATTCACCCAGCCACCGACCGGCGACACGCTCTCCATCCAGCGTATTAAAGAGATCCACGCACGGATTCCAGATACTCACTTGGTCATGCACGGCTCCTCCTCTGTGCCCCAGGAGTGGCTCGAAGTGATCAACCAGTACGGCGGAGAGATCCCTGAAACTTACGGTGTTCCCGTCGAAGAGATCGTTGAGGGTATTAAGCACGGCGTGCGCAAGGTCAACATTGATACCGACCTGCGCTTAGCCTCTACCGGGGCAGTGCGTCGCTTCCTGGCGGAGAACCCGTCTGAATTCGATCCGCGTAAGTTCTTGAAAGAGACCGTTACCGCCATGCGTGATCTGTGTATCGCTCGCTACGAAGCCTTTGGTACGGCGGGCAACGCCAGTAAGATTAAGCCAATCAACCTGGAAGAGATGTTCCTGCGCTATGAGCGTGGCGAGCTGGCGCCTAAGGTAAAATAAACGGGTAGCTGATACGCCTCGAAAAAGACGACCTTCGGGTCGTCTTTTTTTGGCCGCTCTTTTTATATAACACAGGTTATGGCTAACGAAATAGATGTTGCAATGCAGCATTGATACCTTAACACTGGTAATGAGGCCACGACGTTTCGTGTTCCAGCAAGGAAGGAGGCCACAACACTTATGAAATTGACGACTCCCCTGTCCCTACTGCCCACTACTCCGGTAGCAATGTTCGATATATGGAAAGTCGGCATCATGGCCTTCGAGCTATGGTCGACGTCTTTGTCGACGATCACTATGCGAAATCATTTATGGCAAACACAGCCGTTTTTCAGTCCTAAAATGATGCAAGAAAATCAGCGCATGGTCACCGAAAAACTCGAGGCCAGCATGGAAGCTGGCCTCGTCATGCAAAAAGCGCTGCTCAATTCAATGAGCGGGCAGCAAGCCCCCTGGTGGGTTACCAGCCAGCGTACGATGAAACCCTACCATCAGCGTAGTAGCGCTAACTCGCGGCGACTCGCCAAGTAGCGCTGGGGCACTGACGCTACTCATTATCGTCGGTGCCCTCTTCATCATCCTCACTATTCTCTTCTTCGCTGCTATGGATAGCATCGTCAGGACTCCCCGTACCGCCTGTGCCAGCCTCTGGGTTGCGCTCTTCACTCTTGCCAGGCTCTAGCTCTACATCAGCTTCACCCGCGCTGGTGGCGACTTCTTCGCCCTTCTCTTCCTCCTCCTCTTCTTCACGAGCGCGTGCCTGCTCATCAGTGCCATCGGAATCGCTAGAGGACGTCTCTTCATCGCGTTTTACCGACCCCGCTTTAATACCGTACTCCTCTTCTAGTGCCTCATCATCCAGAGGCTCGTGCTGTTCGCCCTCTGCGTCATGATTATCAGCAAGCACATAACCAGTCGTCGTTAGCAACGCAGCGCTGAGTGCAAAGGGTAGAAACCAAGGGGCTAGTCGCATTGGGTGTTCTCCATGTTGTGGTTATAACAGAATAGTGTATCCCTACTATCTCTTCAGCGCAGCTTGGCTGTTTCTAACGCTAGCGCTACAGCGTGTCCTGAAGCCTAAATGACATACACCAGCGGCCGCCAAAATGAGCGTAGCTGTTTAAGCTGGCTCAAGAGTAACGTGCAAGCAAGCAAAAAATTACAAAACAGTGTTCACAAATGGCGTAAAATCCCGTTCAATAGCAGTATGGATGGCTTCAACTAACACTGGCAGCGCTTGAGCCGCTGCAAGGAACCGCAATGCCGCTCCCACTTTTGCTGTTTGACTGTGATGGCACCCTCGTCGATAGCGAGCCGCTACTGGCCGAAGAGATGGCCGCCGGACTTAATTCAGTAGGCCTGCCTTTCGCTGTTACTGATTATCTAGGCGAATTTCGTGGGGCGCGCTTTCGACGTATCGTGGCTGAACTGCAACAACGCCATGGTGACGTTGATCCTGTCCAGCTTGAACACATGGAAATCTCTATGCGGGCCAATTTAGCTACACGGCTTGCTCAGGAGTTAACGACGATACCTGGCGCCCACGAAGCGCTGGATATTTTGGCCGCTTATCCCAGTGCCGTGGTGTCTAATGGGCCTGAAAGCAAAATTCGCACGGCTTTAGAGGCGACAGGACTTAGTCACTATTTTGGCAAACGCTTTTTCAGTGGCTATACCGCCAATTGCTGGAAGCCCGAACCCTGTTTACATTTACACGCAGCGAGTATCATGGGCTATTCAGCGCGTGACTGCATTGCTATAGACGATGCCTTGGTCGGTGTGCGTGCGGCGCTTCAAGCGGGAATGACGGTGATTCACTTAAACCGTTTTCCTGATGCCGAGACAACGCCTGAGAACGCTATCATGATCAGCAATATGTATCAGTTGCCTGCCGTGGTGGAGCGACTCACGCGTGAGTATTGGCAAACCCCTGTGCCTCAACACTCAATGGGAGGATGATAATGCCCTCTTTACGTGACCAGCTCGGCGGGCTGGTTTACTCCACTGAACATGGCAAAACCTGCCCCACCTGCAGGGAACCACTTGATGCCTGCCAATGCGATGAGCTGAGCGAACAGCAGCGACTGGCGGCACTTGATGGCGTGGTGCGCATTCGCCGTGAAACGAGTGGTCGGAAAGGCAAAGGCGTTACCACCATTAGTGGCATTCCCCTGCCTAGCGAAGAGCTTAAAACCTTGGCCAAAACGCTTAAAAAGCGCTGCGGAACGGGGGGAGCCGTTAAAGAGGGTATTATTGAAATTCAAGGCGACCACCGCGATACCCTGCATCAAGCGTTAAGCGCACTCGGCTACCAGGTTAAACTCGCTGGAGGTTAGGCCTCTACACCACCCTGACTTACCTGCGGGTAAGTCGCTATAAAGCAAGGCACTGCAATGGCTTGGCTGGAATACTTGCTACCCCTGATTTTTCTATTCCCCATGGCGGCAATGGCCAGCATTGTCCTTGCGCTGCGCAGCCTGCACGATGCTCGCGTTCACTCCCCCTTCAATGCTCCGCTTCATGAACCGGGCCAAGCACTGCGCTACCGCCTTGACCAAGCGTTTTCCAGCCTATTTTTAAACGCCGCATTAGGCCCCATTATCAGCCTCGCCCCGCTTGTTTACGGAATGGGGCGCATGCTGTTTGTTGACAAGCAGGATTGGGTCGAGTGGGCACTGTATGGCCTACTCAGCACCTTACTTGTGCTGACATTTTCCTTGCTGCTGGTCCGCGACTATCAGCGTATCCGGCGACTCAAGCTAGGTTTAGCCTGCGAGCTTGCCGTTGGCCAAGAGCTGGAGCGCCTGGTCCGCCCTGATGCGCACCCTTACTATGTGTTTCATGATGTGCCCACCGATAGTTTCACGATTGATCACGTGGTAGTCACACCCCACGGGGTATTTGTGGTCGAGACGCGGGCAAGAACACACGCCATCGGCACCGATGGTAATGAGCTCAACACTGTAGCGGTGGAGCGTGAGCGGTTACGCTTTCCACACTGGCAAGAGCGTCGCCCATTACATAAAACACGCCAAGGGGTTAGCTGGCTGGCTCACTGGCTTGAGCGACGCTGTGGCGTGTCCGTACCCGTAC